>OZ244193.1:0-3527159 GCA_965216715.1 uncultured Pseudohongiella sp.
CAGATCAAGGCAGCCATACCTTTCACACCCTGGCTCCCCGATGGCGATTTCTCTGCTATCTCTGTACCGACCCTGGTTCTGGCTGGCGAGACTGACCAGATAGCCACGGTGGCCGAACACGCCTGGCCCCATTATCAGAGTTTGTCTGAAGATCTGCCGCGCATGTATGCGGAGATTGCCGGCGGCAATCATTTCATTGCCAACTCCGTGACCGAGAATGAAGGATTTCGCCCCAATATCGATGTACAGGACCTGGTAGGTGCGCTGGCGGTCGCCTGGCTCAAGCTCTATGTCGATGGCGATGAAGACTATCGTTCGCTGCTTTATGGTGAATGGCCGGCAGAGCAAATGTCCAGGCTGTCCCGCTTCGAAGGCTTCGAATAAGACAACGGAAAAAGACTAGCGGCAGATTCAGGCCCTCAGTCGCTTCAATGTATCCACCAGGCGAGCGATTTCATCGGCACTGGTAAAGACCTGGGGTGTGATGCGAATGCAGGCGCCGCTGTCCAGGCCATAACGGGCCACGGTAAAAATTCCATGCTCCTGCTCGAGAGTGCGCTGCAACTCGCGCGCATCCCGGGGGCTATTCCTGCCCGCCAGGCGCAGGGAAGCAATACCGGTCCAGGAATCTTCATCACCTCCGCCCAATACCTCGATATGACTCATGGCGCTGGCTTCACGAGTCCATAATTGGCGCAGATAACGCAGCCTGGCTTCCTTGTTGGCACCACCTATAGCCTGGTGAAAATCCAGCGCCGCCGGAATGGCCAGATTGGCGGCGAAGTTGGACGTGGCGGTATGAACCCGGCGTGCCACTGAACTGTTGTCAGAATCAGTCTCCCCGGGATAGGGGCTGACTTTTTCGAGGCTGCCGCGGCGCATATACAGGGCGCCCACACCCACCGGTGCACCTATCCATTTGTGCAGATTAAAGCCGGCCCAATCGACACCCAGCTCCGGCAGAGTGAAATCAATCAATCCCCAGGACTGGGCGCAGTCACAAACAATATCAATGCCTTGCGCCCGGGCCGCGCTGGCGATTTCCCTGACCGGCACAACAAGGCCATGCTGATTACTGGCATGGGTGACCAGCGCCAGTTTGATTTGCGGATGCTGGCGGAAGGCCGCCTGGTAGGCCGCAAGAATCTGCGCCTGATTGGCACGGCGGGGAATGGCAACACGTATGGCTTCCACGCCCCGATTGTCCGCCAGCCAGTTCATGGTGTTTTTGAAGCTGGGATAGTCAATATCGGCAAACAGAATCTTGTCACCGACTTCAAGGCCCTGGTACTGGAGTAACAGAGCATGGATAGCCTCGGTGGCATTGCGGGTAATGACGATCTCATCGTTGTTCACCCCCAGAGCCTGGGCCACCCGCTCGGTGCTGTATTGCATGTCGGCACCATACTCGCGGCGTGCGTAGTAGGAATTCTGGGTGTTGACCATGCTGGTGGCCTGCTGATAGCTGGCCAGCACCGGTTTCGCCATCTTGCCCCAGTAACCGTGCTCAAGATTCACAATGCCATCGGTACGGTCATAGAAACCGGCCACTTCCCGCCAGAAAGCTTCATCACTGGCAAGCCTTGCGGCGGCACTGTTCGCCGGTGGCTGTGGCAAAGCGGGTGTGGATTGAGCGAGAGCGGAAGTTGCCAATTGGCTGCTGGCGATCGCCAGGCCAGCTTGCCCCAGTGTCTTGAGTAACTGGCGTCGATTGATGGCGTTTTTTTGGGTCATTTCCTGATTACCTGCCGGTCATTGGAGTCTGTCGAACTACCCGATTCTAGTGCCTGAATATGACAGATTCGGGTCTTTTGTGTTTGTCAGAGATTCGCTCTCCTGAATAAAAGGGGCCATGTCACTCTGTTTGATCCTTTTTCCGTATTGTCAAAATTAATTTTCTGTGACAACGCTGTCGCCTTCACAGAACTGTCATGTTGCGGCGCTATAGTGCGCGCGAATCAAATACGGCATCGAATTACATTACGAGGAGTAGCCATGCCATCCAGAAAATTTATGCTGCCAACATTGTTGGCCAATGCTCTTGCAGTCTTGCAGCTGCAACCGCTCGAAGCCCAGGAGCAACAGCCTTCTGCCGTGCTAGAAAGCATCATCGTTACCGGTACCCGTCGCGCCGAGCGTACTGTCTTCGATTCGGCCGGCCCCATTGATGTTGTCGGTGCCGGTGCCATTAATAATACCGTCAGTGAAGACCTGTCAGACACCATGGCCCAACTGGTACCGTCTTTCAAGGTGCAGCGTCTGCCAATGAATGATGGCCTGATCTATGTGCGCCCGGCTTCACTGCGCGCCCTGTCTCCTGATCATACCCTGGTGATGATCAACGGCAAACGCCGCCATCGCTCGGCCCTGCTTGGCAGCAATGGCGCCCAGGCTCCGGATCTGGCACAGATTCCTTCTTACGCCATTGAGCGCATCGAAGTGCTGCGTGACGGTGCCTCTGCCCAGTATGGCTCTGATGCCATTGCTGGCGTTATTAATATCATTTTGCGTCAGGACACCGGTTTTCATGCCTTTGGCCAGTATTCTGAATACGACGAGGGGGATGGAGAGAATGCCCGCATCGGTTTGGCCGGCGGCATTGATCTCGGCGATGGCAGTTTCATCAATGCCACTGTCGAATACTCCGATGCCGAGCGAACCTCTCGCAGCCGTCAGCGTCCCGACGCCATCCAGTTTCAACAGGATCATCCGGATGTGGTGGTGCCGAACCCGGTACAGAACTGGGGCCAGCCGGAACGTGAGGCTCTACGCCTGATGGCTAACTCTGAGTTCGCTCTGTCTGACAGCAGTCAGGCCTATGCCTTTGCCAGCTTCAGCGATGGTGAGGGCTTTTCGGATTTCAACTGGCGTAACCCCGATAGCACCAGTGCCTTTAATCTGACTTCTGTTTTTCCCGATTTTGATCTGCGCGATATCTATCCGGCCGGTTTCTCTCCGCAGTTTGGTCAGGAAGATCGCGACCTGTCTTTTACTGCCGGTGTGCGCGGTGAGCTGGCCAATGGCTTGTACTGGGACCTGAGCGCCGGAACCGGCAGCAACAAGATTGACTATTTCATGTTCAACAGTATCAATGCCTCATTGGGACCACAGTCGCCGACGGCATTTGATATCGGTGCTCTCGAGCAACGGGAGTTGAATCTTAATCTGGATTTCAACTACGAGATCGACAGCGACGCCATGGCCCAGCCCATCAATCTGGCTTTTGGTCTGGAAAGTCGTGAAGAGACTTACGAAATCAGTGCCGGTGAACCGGCGTCCTATAGAGTAGGGCCAGGTGCGGCCGAAGGCCTGCCTTCCGGTTCCAATGGTTTTCCGGGATTCAGTCCCGAGCAGTCCGGTGAGTCCGATCAGAACAGTCTGTCGGCCTATCTGGATGTAGAGTTACCAATGAGCGATGCCTTCACGCTGGGACTGGCCGGTCGTTATGAAGACTACTCCGAGCATGACGACAGCATTTTTACTGGCAAGATCAGCGCCCGCTATGAGTTCAGTGACAATCTGGCTTTGCGCGCTACCCTGTCTACCGGCTTTCGTGCACCGACTCCGGGGCAGCTGTTCAGCGAGCGTACTTCCCAGGGGCTGGACACAGTGACTTTGAACATCTTTACCGCAGGCCGTTTCTCGCCCGAAGGGCCGGTAGCAAGCATTGTCTCCCAGCGCCCAGGCGTGACTATTGATCCACTGGAAGCAGAAGAATCGGACAATATCAGCGCCGGTATCGTTTATCGCAATGACGCGGGCTTCACTTCGTCTCTGGATATCTACCGCATCGAGGTGGAAAACCGCTTTGGTACTTCCAGCAGCTACACACTCACCGACAGTGAGCGGCAGCAGCTTATTGCTTTGGGTGTGCCTGGCGGTGAGGGCATTACCCGGGTGAATTTCTACCAGAATGATTTCGATACCCGCTCTCGGGGTGTTGACCTGGTAATGGGCTACGGTTTTGAAGTGGGCAGCGGTCAAATGAATCTGTCTGCCTCCATGAACTACAATAAGACCGAAGTGACCGGTGGCTCTCTGGCCAGCAATGACACCAGCCGAATTCGCTTTGAGAAAAATCTGCCCCGTCACAGCTATAACTTCGGTGCGGACTATCTGATTGGTGATTGGGAGATTCAGGGTCGTGTGCGCTACTACGGCAAATGGACCGACTTCTCCTTCAACGCGGCAGGAGATATCCACCAGGATTTTGGTGCCGAGGCCTTCACTGACCTGTCTGTCAGTTATAACTTCAACGACGCCCTGAAAATGCGTCTGGGTGCCGAGAATCTGTTCGACCAGTATCCGGAGGAAGCAGAATTCCAGGCCAACCGTGGTCTGATCTATTCACGCAATGCACCTTACGACACCGATGGTCGTCGCATGTACTTGCGTCTTGACTGGCAGCTCTGATCAATAACTGATCAGAGTCCGAGTTGCAAAGCCGAAGAGAATTTCTCTTCGGCTTTTTTTATGGCTACTGGTCGGCGGGATTTTTATGCCAATGAGGGGGTTTGCTACACTTATCCTCCAGAATTGCCTGGGGCCGTACAGTCAGGGGTGATGTAGTTTTGAGCAGATTCAGGGATTGAATAAAGTGTCCTTCCAGATTCCCGACAAGGTCAGCGATCTTTGGGATGAACTGGCCGATTTTCCGGCCTCAGAAACCGAAGCTTGTGTCCGCCACCTGCTGGACAAACTGGCGCAGTGGACCGGCTCCAACCAGGCCTACTGGTTGGGCACAGTCCGCATGGGTTCTGTTGAGTCCGACGGCAGCAATGGCTGGCGGCCCAGTGCGGTGCATTTTCTGCATGATGATGCCACTTCCATGAGTCAGTACAAGTTCGGTATGCGCATGCTGGAGTCCGGTAATGCCACCGATATGATCCGTTTTCATGTACAGGGCGCGGGTAATTTCCGTTGCCATACTCTTGCCGAAGTGGCTAGCAGTCGTTATCTGGCCTCTGACTGGTACAAGGAATATCAGGCGATACGCAGTTACGAGGATGTGTTGTATGTGATTATTCCCATCAATCGCGATTCCGAATCCTATTATGTGTTCTCCCGAGAAAGCGGCGGGAACTATAACGAAGACGACAAACAGCTTGCTGCCAATACACTGAAGGGACTGAAGTGGCTGTCCCGCCGGATGATGCTGCATCACGGATTGATGCTGGCAGACAAAGCCTTGACCTCAACCGAACGAAAAGTACTTGCCCTGCTGGTGACAGATCTGTCAGAAAAGCAGATTGCCGAAAAACTGGGCAAAAAGGCAGACACTACCCACCACCATGTGAAATCCATATACCGGAAATTCAGCGTGAAGAGCCGGGCCGCACTCATGTCTCTGTGGTTGGGCGTGAGCAAAGAGTAATTTACTACCTAAATAGGTAATGGGTCGGCGGCAATGGGGATATTACACTTTCCTGTCGGAATAAAAACCAATACTCGGGGCGTGAAAGCCCGCGAGAAAATATCAAATCAGCATTCAGGGAGCATGTAATGCCAGCTAAGGGGAAAGCCAAGAAGAATCACGGAAATCCAGGCGCCGACGTCATTGATGGTCAGGCCACAGACGAATTTGTGGATGGTAAATCAGGGGATGATGCCGTTTCGGGTGGCTCCGGTAACGACTGGGTCAAAGGTGGTTCCGGTAATGATTTGTTGACCTATACAGTGGAAGACAATGAGACCAGCAGCGATCAGTACGATGGCGGCTCCGGCATTGATGATCTGTTACTGGACATGACTTTCGATAGCTGGATGCGCCTGGATGTACAGGATGACATCGCCAGATATTTACCCTGGCTTGAAGCCCATCTGAACAAAAAAGGCATGGCTACTGGCCAGAGTTTTGAGTTCGATTTTGCGTCCCTGCTTGCGCGCAAGATCGAAAATCTGCGGGTTCGCGTCGATGGTGTGGAACTGAATCCGGAAGACGAGGCGGTCACGCTAACGGATGATGCTTTCGCTTGGACCGAGGATCAGGTTCTGCCCGGGGGCAATGTGCTGCTCAATGATGATGTGCCTGACCTGGTGCGCTCGGTGGAGCTGGTGGCGGGTCCGGCTGTTGGCAGCATCTCAATCGATGTCAGCGGTCAGTTCAGCTATGACTATGGTGATTCCTTTCAATACCTGTCACTGGGCGAAAGCGCGTTCATGAGTTTCAGCTATCGGGTCACCGATGCTGACATGGATGCCGAAACTGCCACCGTCAATATTGAGATTATCGGGGTTAACGATGCACCGGTTGCCCTGTCTGATACCGCGACGGTCGATGAAGATAGCAGTGTCAGCATCGATGCCACGGCCAACGATTATGATGTTGATCAGTCTGATACCTTCTCTATTACCGCGGTCGAGCAATCGCCGCTGGGGGGAATTGCCTCCATTGTGGACGGCAGCATCGTCTTTGACAGCAATGGCGATTTCGAGGACCTGGCCGAAGGGGAGAGCCGGGAGGTTGTGCTTGGCTACGAGATTACCGATGACAAAGGCGCCTCGGCTGAGGCGGAAATCGCGGTGACCGTCACCGGTGTTAATGATGCCCCTGTGGCGAATGACGACAGTGCCAGCGGCACAGAAAATGAAGCCTTGTTGCTTGATGTGCTGGCCAATGACACCGACGTGGATACCAGTGATGTACATACCGTTGATACGGTCACATTGCTTGATGATGGCCGTGCTTCGTCAGCAAGCGGTTCCGGCCCCGCTGTGTCTATCAGCAATAACCAGATCTCTTTCAATCCGGGGGCTGCCTACGACTACCTGGCAATCGGTGAGGAAGTGACGGCGGAAATCGAGTACAGCATGTCAGATGACAAGGGTGCCTCTGATACTGCAACCCTGCTGATTCAAATCACCGGCACCAATGACCGCCCCGTTGCCACAGCCGATGTGGCGCAGGTAGGTGAGGATGATTCCCGCAGCATCGACGTGCTGGCCAATGACTACGATACAGACGACTCCGACACTATCACCATCAGTGATTTCACTCAGCCGGATAATGGCGGCACTGTATCCCTGGTGAATGGCGAGTTTGTGTTTGACAGTAACGGCGATTTTGAGGAACTGGCAGAAGGGCAGTCTGAGCTGAGTAGTTTCAGCTATCAGATCAGTGATGATCATGGCGCAACTGACTGGACGTCGGTGGACCTTACCGTTGTTGGTGCCAATGATGCGCCGGTAGCACGCATGGATGATGCCGAGGTGCAGGAATCGGGCTCGGTTCTGATTGATGTGCTGCGTAATGACAGTGATATCGATACCGGAGACGAGCTGACTATCAGCAGTGTTAGCGTTGTCTATGGCGGCGGCAGTGCCAGTGTGGTCGATGGTGAAATCCGCTTTGATACCAGCGGCGATTTCGAGCAGCTTGCGGCAGGCCAGGAAGCAGAGGCGATCGTTGAATATACTGTCACAGACAAATTCGGAGCCACCGCCACCAGTGCTGTGTTTGTGACGGTTAACGGCGAGTACGATGCACCGGTGCTGCTGGAAAACCTTGATAGCCACGGCTTCGGCAGTCTGACTGCCGATTACGCCACACAGTGGCATGACTTGCGTTTTCAGGAGACCGGTTCCTACACCTCCCTGTCACTGGGCGGTGGCAATCTGGCGACCGGTTACCAGACCGATTGGGATATGAGTTTTAACAATACCTCCCTGTTTGGTCTGGATGCAGATCCGGATGGATTGCGGGGAGAAGTATCCGGTGGATTCCAGTTGGATACCGGCGAGGTCAACCTGATCAATATCGATGCGCTCTGGGATGATGTAGGAACAGGTGCCGAATTCAAGGCAGGCTTCGACGCCCAGTTCGGCGTTGAGCTCACTCCCTTTGTGGAAGTCAATGGCGGCTCTTTCAGTAGCGAGCAGGGCGTGCTGGCGCGAATCCTTAACAGCACAACCAATTCGGAAGGCTTCCATGTGCTCAGCACCATGGCGCAATCGGCACCCTGGAGTGAATTCGAATACGACTTCCCGGACTCCTATCTTGCCGGTATAGATGCTTCAGTAAACGCCGCTTTCCGATTCTTCGCCGACGCCAAGGGTGAATTCCTGGGAGCTGATTTGTTCAACTGGAGTACCGACAAAACCCTGTTTGACAGCGAAACGGATTTCAATTTGATAGAAGGCGGCATTAATGCGGCTGAAGGCGGCCTGACCCTGTCTCTGCTTGATTCAGACCCTGTTGTCTATACCAAAGACATCAAGCTCCCCAAGGGGATTGGCCAGATTATTTTCTACGATGAAAGCAACGACACCGAAGCTTCATTGCCACTTGGCTTGGCAACCACGGCTTTTGGCAGCCAGTCCATCGCAGGAATCCGCTTCGACTTCGACGATATTCTGGGCAACCTGCCCAAGGCCGGTGTGGTTTTTGCCAACCTGGACAACAAGTGGAATATTGGTATTGGTGATGTCGGTGGAGTCCAGCTGGACTACACCTTCCTCGGTGCCGGTTTCAGCTTTGATCTGGACCTGGCGGCCACCAGTGCATCCACACCGGAATTCACCGTGGATCTGTTATTCGATCGGCCCGTCTATGTGGACGGCTTCGATGATCCGGTGATGGCATTACGAAATGCCGACTGGTTGAATCTGCCGGGCATCAAGTCAGTGGATGGCTCTGAAGTCTCTGTGACTCCTTACTTCAACTCCCAGTTTGAAACAGTCACCGATGTGGGCATCAATCTTGTGGGCACTTTTGATTACACGATCGGTGAGATTGGTGCGCGTGTCTACGTCACTGATGTATTCGACACCTCGCTTGATCTCGGACCCTTGCTCAGTGATGAGATCGAAGTATTTGATATCGAATTGATCGGTGTTGCCGGAACCGGCGTGGCCTCCACCGGCTATGACCAGTTTGCGGGTAACGCTTTCGTGCTGGGCTAGGGCTTGAAGTGCTGACTAAAAAGGGCGGAATCTCCGCCCTTTTTTGTGCGCGATTCTCGCTGCTATCTCTCAGTTGCCCCGCGCTTCCTCGGCCCGGGCACCCCTGAGGATATTCATCAGGCCGTAGTTACCTTCCTGGCAGGCATATTCATAAAGCTGACCATCCACCTTGGCCATGGGCAGCACGGCGGTGATCTTGTCGGTAAAAGTAGCCGGGTCTTCCAGCGTCCATTCATATTCCAGGGAGCCATAGTCCTTGCGGGTGAAGCGCTCGGTCAGGAATTTTTCCTTACCGGTGCCGATATTGCGCAGGCTGGCGGTATAGAAACTGAAGTTACGGGTTTCCACCACCAGGGTGTCACCATCGAAGTAACCCCTGGAATCGCCGGTCCACTGCTCGATATCAGCCGGCAGGGGCGGCAGATCAGTCAGGGGTACCATGCGGGCGTTGTGCAGCATTTCCGACATGATCACCACATGGTCGCGATTCTGCACTATCAATAGATTATTGTTGTAGCGGCTGGGCCGGTAGGGCGGTAAGCCATTCAGACCCAGAATGCAGCGTTCCGGCAGTCCCCGGTCTTCCGGGCCGTCCTTGCCGATACCGCCGCTGCCGGTGCGGACCGGGCGTTGACCCTGGGCATCGGCCAGAAAGCCGCTCTCGCCCCGGGGTGCACCTTCGACAATGTCAGGCAGACGACCATTTTCGGGATAGATTATCTGTGAGGTGCGTACGGTGTCGGCAATGGGCGCCATCTCATACCAGAAATGGTCATAGCCATAGACAAAGCGCTCGCCGGTTTCAGGCGCGCCCCGATTGGCAAGCTCGCTGTCGGCTTCTACCTGGGCACCGGCCTCCGCTTCGGCGGCCAGGCGTGCCTGGATCTCTTCAATTTCTTCCGCAGTCAGGAACTCGCGAGTCCCGAAATGCTCGGGTCTTTCAAATGGGATCTCGGTAGAGAAATTCCACACGCCCTGCAGATCCGGGTGCCCCCATTGCGTGGTGAATTCTTCGGCGGTGTTTGCTGCTGTGGCGATAAGCAGGGCGGGCAGGGAGACCAGCGTTACTGCGCCAATTCTGAAAGCTTGCTGCATGGCTTGCTCCTTATTATTTGTTGTTACTTTACTGAAACAAGGGGCAGGATAGCAACCGGACGGTCAGGGCAGGGCTACTGCAGAAAGAGCGAGATCAAGTCCTCCTGAATGCTGATCCACTCCGAGAATGGATCAATACGGGTATTGATCATCATGGACAGGGCCAGCTTCTGCTCTGGAATGACAATCAGCCAGGACATAGAGCCCTTGCCGACGCCACCGTGATTGGCATTGAACATTGGCGTTTCGCCCACTGACTCCCGCACGCGCCAGTTGAGGCCGTAGGCTTGCTCATTGATCTCACCATTGTTCAGGGCCTGGGCGGTAAAAAAGGCTTCGCGGGTGGCACTGGATATAAATTCGGGATCGGTCCAGGCTGATGCCAGCAGTGCCAGATCACGGGGGCGCGCCATCAGGCCGCCACCGGCCATGCGGTGACTGACATCATAGCCGGGACTGTTATAGGCGCGGTCTTGTTGTTTGAAATAAAAGCTGGCGCGATCCGGGTGAGGGCCATCTGGCAACGGCGTTTCGATACCCAGTGGATCGCGCAACCATTCACCCAATAACTGTTGATAGGATTGGTCGGCGGCCGCTTGCAGAATGGCCGACTGCAGCACCACGTCATAACTTGAATAATAGAAATCCTCGCCCGGTGCGAACAGCATGTCGCTGCCATCGAATATCTCGAGACTGTCGGCCACGTTTTCATAGTGGCTGCGTGGCCACATGCTGCGATAAGCCCCCAGCCAGTCATTGTTGTTCTCGTAACCGGGAATACCTGCCGTGTGGGAAGCCAGTTGTCGCAGGCTGAGATCACGCCAGGCAGGGTTTGGCAGTTCCGGATAATAGTCACTGATAGGGCTGTTCAGGCTGACAATACCGGCATCCACCAGGCGAGCCATGAGACTGCCAGTCACTGCCTTGGAAGTGGAACCGATGCGAAACAGGGTGTCGGTGCTGGCAGCCTGGCCCGTGGACAGGTCGGCATAACCACTTGCGGCAGCCCAGACCAGTTCGCCATCAATGGCAATTGCCGCCGACAGGGCCGGTGCTCCAAGAGCATTGCGGTGTTCCAGCAATAGCTGATTCGCTGCATCCGCCGGTTGCTGCCAGCGCGGTGACCCGGCCAGGCTATCGAGGCTGTCGGAGTCCTCAAGTTCATAACTGCCCAGTGGAGCAAACAGGCTTGCATTGTCCTCGCCCATAAAGACGTAAACAGGTGCCAGCAACCAGGCGAGAAACAGCAGTACTACCATCGACACAAGGCCGACTCTGGTCCATTTTCCTTTCATTGATATGCTTCCCTGCCTGCTCTGAAATAATGATGCCTGTAGTTTAGCGTGAGAAACTGAACCGCAGATGAAAGGCCACCAGATCTAGCGCTGCTGCCTGCCTCAGTTCGGGTCGATCACATGGTATTCGGTTTGCCGGGGCTGGATATAGTCAAAGTCATTGCCATCGAAAAAGCCGTCTTCTTCCAGCTTCATGGGCAATGGTTCACTGCTCCACTGCGGCACATCCACCAGGGCATTGAGCTCAATACTGTAGGCAGTATTGGCGTGCATGGGATAGTCGCCGGTGCCAGGTACCCCATCCTGTTTGTCCCACATGCCGATGGTAGTGCCGGCAGCATGGCCGTGCAGACCAATGGGGTGGGTGTAGATAATCGGGTTCAGTCCTTCTTCTCTGGCCTGGTTCAGGCTCATGGCCAGGATTTCATTGCCGCTGCGTCCCACCTGAAAATTCCCGGTCAGGATATCCTGCAAGCGATTGCCTTCGGCAAGGGCCGTTTGCAGATAGGCCGGTAGTTCAGTTTCCCCTTCGCGCAGGATATAGGCGTTCTGCTGGGTGTCAGTCTGCAATCCCAGATAGCTGATGCCGAAATCGATATGTACATGATCGCCGCGGTAAAAGATTTCCGGGTCCAGATTGTCTGCCTCGATACGCGCCACAGAATCATCAGAACGCTCTACTTCCAGGCTGGTGTGGAACCAGGCATCCAGGCCCAGATCATTGACCCGCTGGCGGTACCACCATTCCAGATCATCAATACTGGTGACGCCGGGCTCGATCACCTCGGCCGAAAACCCTTCCTTGATGATGTCATGGGCAATGGCCATGACGTCCTTATAGTGTTCCATCTCGGTGGCGGTGCGGGTCTCCAGCCAGCCCACCGCCAGGCGCTCGGCCGAAATAATGCGTGAGCGCAGATTATCCGGTAGCGCCATTTGCAGCTCCCGGCCATCGGTATAGGTCAGGCCATCGGCCAGTCCGTAGGTATCGGAAAAATTGACAGCGATGCTCTGGGGGTCTGCTTCAATCAGCAATTCGGCAATGCGGGCCCACTGGTCCGGCTCCTGTTCCGGATCCCAGACGCCGGGAAACAGATCACCCACGGCATAGCGGGCCACCGCCATACGCTCCACGCCGCGCTCGTCACCATGATCGATAAACATCAGCACAGTGCGGCGCCGGGCATTGAGCCAGGTGGCCGGCAACATGGTGCGTAGCACCGGGTCTTCGTTGTATTCGCGGGAAATCACCACCCAGGCGTCAATGCCTTCGCGGCGCATCAATTCCGGGACCACTTCATCAAGGCGTTCCCGCAACATCTCATCTTCCAGCCGGGCCTGCTCACGCAGGGGCAAGATGCGATCTGCCAAGTCGTCGGCCAGGACGAAAGCAGGCAGTAAACAAGCGAGTGAGAAAAGTGCGGCGGCGGGTAATCTGGTCATGTCTGGGTCACTGAATTAGTCGGGAAATAACCGGCAAGCGGATGAGGGAACTAACTATAGGCCCAGGCAGGGCAGGACGCAAACCTCAGTGCCCCTGCACGGCATCTGGCGTGCAGGGGCGGGGATAATGCGCGTGCTCAGGGGCTGGTACTGGCGTTGCCAATTCCGATCAGTTGCAATTCCACCGGGGCATCATTGACCAACCTGAACTGCAGGGAATAGTAATCCCCCAGTACTTCGGCCACCGGTACCTGAAGCGTGTTATCGGCCAGGTTGAAACTGTTGGCATTGGCGACATCTGTCTTGATCGGACGTTGCTGAAAGTCGATCAGTTCGAATACCACCGGGTCCAGCCGGCTGAGTTCCAGATCCAGATCGAAGAAGTCAGCACCGATTTGCAGAGCCGGAATAGTGAGGAAATTGTTGTCAAAGACCGCCAGAATCGGCACCAGACGACTGCCACTTTGTTCATCAGTCACCGGATTGCGATCCGCCAGGAATTCCTCCAGATTACTGAAGCCGTCGTCATCCAGGTCAAGCCCTGCGTCTCTGGCCAGCAATGGGTCCAGGCCATTGTCTATTTCCCAGCCATCCTCAATGCCATCATCGTCGGAATCGGGGTCATTGGCCAGGGTGCCAGCAAGAAATTCTTCCAGATTGCTCAATCCGTCGCCATCCAGATCAGCGTCGGCATCATTGCCTTGCAGGTTCAGACCCATGGCGGTTTCATAGGCGTCGTAGATGCCATCGCCATCGGCATCGCTCGGATCCGCCAGCACCGTGGTCAACTCATATCCAAGATAGAACTCCCGGGTGGCGGGAGAGGAGGTCATGGCGACGACATTGAAATCGTCATTGAGGTCGACCAGAGAGCTGCCGTTGTTACTTGCCGTTATGGTCATGATCAGGCTGCTGCCTGGGTCAAGCTGCCCGGCACTGCAAGACACTTCATTGCCCAGAATCTCGCAGTCAGCACCACCAGCATCAACACTGTCCAGCTCCAGGCCAGCAGGCAATTCATGATTGGCTGTTACCGAGGATGCGGAAACGCCGGCAAAGCCACCTTCTGGCATGAGGTTAAGCAGCTCTACCGAGTAACTGATCGCTTCGCCAACACTGACTTCTTCAAGCGAAGCGTTCACATCCAGGGCCAGGGCCGCCTGGGCTTGCACCACAATCACCTCGGTGTGACAAGAGTCGCGGCCGAAATAGTCCATCAGACAGATCATGACGCTGCGGGAACCCTCGCTCTGATAAACGTGGGACGCAGTCACAATGCCAGGCTGCTCACGGCTATAGGGTGTGACCACTTCAACGTCTTCTGCGCCCGGGTTTGAGCGATCGCCATCGCCCCAGTGAATAGTGGCATAGATGACATTCTGGTCGGAAAGTTGAAGCGGGTCTGTATAAAGATCGTCGGTATAAGTGGCCGACAAAGATACCGGAAAACCAACGGCGGTATTATTGATACTCACCGACTGGATCTCGGGCGGATCATTGTCGGCTTCCACCTCTACAGTCACCGTTGCCGGTTCGGAATCAAACACACCGTCATTGGCGATATAGCTAAAGCTGTCACTCCCGCTGTAGTCCTGGTCGGGAATATAGGTAAAAGAAGAACCGGCACCCACTACCTGGCCAAACTCCGGACCAGTCACCACACTGAAACTGAGATTGTCCAGGGCATTGAAATCGCCGGAACCGATCACGCCGTCAGGGTCTTCACCGCTGAACTGGAAATCCTCGGTTTCATCTTCGTAGACCTCCAGGGAGAAATCCTCCACGCTTGGCGGGCGATAATTGCGCGACACATTGATGCTGACCTGGGCCGGAGCACTGGTGGCCAGACCATCACTGACAGAGTAACTGAAGCTGTCGGTGCTGCTGTGGAAGCTGAAATCTGATACATAGGTAACCGTGGCGGAATCGGCGCTCACATCAGAAAAGGGTGAGGTTTGGAAGACATGCACGAAGCTTTCTTCCTTGTCGACAATGAAAAACTGACTTGAGTTCACCGATACCGTGCGCGGGCTGGCAAAGTTGCCCAGAATAAAGCCAGGTTCTGCGCCCTGGTTGACTCCGGTTCCGGTTGAAACCGCCTCGCCTGCAAAGCTGCCATCCGGAGCAAAGCGCTGAATGCGGTCATTGTTGTAATCTGCTACATAAAGAATGTCGTTGGGATCCATGGCCAGGTGCAGAGGTGTGTGGAATTGACCCTGTTCCTCGCCCTCATTGCTGGCTGTAAAACACGTACTGTCGGTGCAGCTATAACCCTTGCTGCGACCCTGTTGCTCGTCACAGGCATTGTTGTTGCTGCTGTCGCAGCGCCCCAGCCAACCCACATAGTCGCCAGCCACAAAATTGCCTTCCCCGTCATAGCCGGAGGCCTCAAACTTGTGGATGCGGTCATTGCAGGAGTCGGCAATATAGAGGTCGCCCCTCGAATCGATTTCAATGGTGAACCCGGCCCGGGTGGTGCCGGCAGCCGAGCAGGTTTCCAAAAACTGCTCGTCGTTCATCAGGGAGCCAAGATAATCGGTCTCCCCTCCGCCGGCGCTGATATCGAAAGCAAACAGCCGACGCTTGTCGGTGACATAAACAATATCCTGCTCACTGTCGATTCGGGCGTAGACCAGGTTATTGGGGTCGATACTGCTGGCTGAGCTGTAGTTGAATTTCCAGCTGGTATCGCAATCCAGAGCGCCCGAAAAGCCAAAATCTGTGGAGCAGCGTTTCAGGAACAGATCGGTGCTGGAGCCGGAGCCGACACTGGACAGCAGATAGATATAGCCGTCCCGGTCCAGAACAAACTGCGGGAAGGTATTTTCACTGATTGAGATATAGCCCTGGTAGTTACCGTCGCTGTCCCATTTTGAAATGCGCTCATAGGTGCGCCCGCGCTTGCCACCGTCGTCACAGCGCCAGTAATAGTCATACACATACTGGGTGCCGTCGTCGGTAACGCTGAGAAACTCCGGTTCAAAGACAAAGTCTTTGGTGAGCACATCCGGCTCACAGAAATTGTCATAAACGTAGGCGCTGCGGGGTGAGGCGGTTAGAAAATCCTCGCCAAAGGGACCTTCCGGCTGGGTGCGGTAGTCCTCGATAAAATATGGGTAGAGCGGTGCGATAAATTCACCGTTGGCGGGCTGACTCTCGATGGCGAAACCCAGCGGGTCGGGAATGCCGTCGATGATATCGTTATCATTGCCGGTGAGCACAATGTCCACCGGCTCCGAGGTCAGAGTATTGGCGCTTTTGCTGAATGCTTCCGGTGTAGTGTTGCTGCCGACGGGTTTGACAGTTATCAGCTGATTGGCGCTGCTGCTGTTATTGGATGCGTCGGTCGCAGTCCATGTGACATCAGTGCGGCTGTTGATCGGGAAAAAGTCTGGTACATCGCTGCTTACACTGGGCTGCGAGTCGGCCAGGTCAACCACCTTGGGTACGCCCAACTCCACTTCATCACTCTCAAGGCCATTGGCATTGGTTTCAAACACAATCCCGGCCGGTGGCACCATGATGGGCGCCTGATTGTCTTCCACTACAACCACCTGTTGCAGCGTGTCCTGATTGACGCCGCCGCCCACTTTGGGGCCGAGGTCCTGCACAGTCCAGGTAATGGTATTGCTGCCCAGTTCCAACAGCGGTGGCGCATCCGAAAAAAGACTGTAAGGACGGCCACAGGGCTCATTGGCGCTGATAGAAGCATAGAGCTGGTCTCTGACTCGTTCGTAGCTGACGCCGCCGAAATCTGTGGCTTCGAGGCTAAGCACCGGCTGATCGGTTTCGATGCTGGGCGGCAAGACATCATAGACGGTTAAAGTCTGGATATGTTGAGGCTCGGCATTGGTGACCGAGACGATGCCGTTCTCGGTTAACAGGTCCGCTGAAATCAGACCCAGTTCGATGGCAATATTGTTGAGGGTCTTGGCTACATCCTCCTGAAAGGATGCCTGCCTGGCCGCCTGGGCAGCACTGGTGTCGCCGAGGTTGGCAACTGCCTTGCCGTATTTGATGTTGTTCATGCCAAAGATGAGAACCGGCAGGGCAATATCGAGCGTGGGTGAGACCTGGGTTTCGGCCGACCATTGCAGGCGATGATTGCCTGAAGGGAAAACAGCCACCTGCCGCTGGGTGGTGCGGGCAAAGGGAACACTGCCCAGATTATCGACGCTTACTGTCACGTCTGTATTGGCATGACTGACTATGGGCGTGCCGAGAACGCCCCAGTCGCTGGGCAAAGGTAATATGTCCCAGAAGCCCAATAAATTTTTATACTCTGCCTCAGTCTGCGGCACGGACATCCGATAGCTGCAACTATCTGCCGAGTTGGGGCTGACAGCAATATCCTGTGGTGCGGTAAAAATAGCCGGCACATATTTCAGGGCCAGATTGGTTGTAATTGTGATGACTTCTGAAGTCTCGGATAGCCCGGGTACTGGGACCATGGAGGGCGGCAGGGCGGTGTTGTGAGTTGTCATCAACGCGGTGATGGCAGCTTCCAGTGAGTCGTTGCTATCGGCTATGCCGCTGCTGTGGGGCAGCAGCGCCGCTGCCATCATAGTGGCCAGGCAGGTTCTTTTCAGCGTGGAAGGGGCGGTGTTCTCAGATCTTGCATGCTGCGTCTTGGTCTCAGGGCTCATAACAACTACTGCTTCAGGAAAGAAGAAATGGAAGACTGCTGTAAGAGCCAGCCGCTTTTGGCTCAAGTACAGCAGTTCCAGCCCGAGCGTTCAAGGCATAAACAGGAAAAATCGGGGTCTTGCTGTGATGGGGTTCAGATTCGCCGGCCAGAGAAGCAGTGTGAGGATGGCAATCGGGAGAACAAACATTAAAAAACCGAAAATGGAAAGAAAAAGACCAGGGCAGGCAAAGCCCTGATCTTTAGCACACTGAAGGTCAGCAGTCTGAAATCAGTCCTGGGTCAGTTCAGCCTCGACTTCCTGGCGTCGGGCGCCGGCCAGAATCGCCGGCATGGCGTAGTTGCCTTCATGGCAGGCGTATTCATACAGGCCTTCGGCGGTGTACATGGGCATCTCGCCAGTCCAGGCCTGGGTATACAGGGCCGGGTCCTCGATGGTGAAGGCATAGTGAATCTTGTCATCGGCAACCCGATAGAAGCGCTCTGTCAGCACCAGATCGGGAGAGACCAGTCGCTCCCTGGCCATCTGCCACTGATTGAAGTTTCTGGTCACCACCACCAGAGCATTGTCTTCATAGTAACCAATCGAATCCCCCAGCCATTTGTCATAGGGCAGATCCTTGTGTGCCTGGTCGATCTTGACGATGCGCGCATCGTGGGCCATTTCCGCCAACAGCACCGCATGGCCGGGTGACTGAACAATCTGCACGGTATTGTTATACAGGCTGCTGAGAAAGGGGGCGGTGGAGGCAAAGCTCTTCAGGCAGCGGTCGGACAGGGTGCGCCCCTCTGGCCCGTCACTCTCCGCCATACCCATGATTTCCAGTTCCGAGCGTTGCTGGCGACGAATTGTCTGGCCATCCTCGCGCCAGGGAATCTGACCATCGGCGGGGTCCACGATAATAGAGGTGCGAAAGCGGCCATTCATCTCCGCCAGGGCCATGCCGGGGCTGATCCAGAAGCCGTTATAACCGCCCACATTGTCCGGCCCCGGGGCCTCGGCGCCGGTGGATTCCAGAAAGGCAATATAGTCCGGGGTAGATACCATCTTCTCCAGCATAGTGGCTTCATCGATCTCCAACTCGCCTTCGTAGATGTCCGGGCGTTCCAGAGAAGTTCTGTTTTCATAGTTCCAGATTCCCTGAACATCCGGCACGCCCCAGGCAGTCATGGGTGGACTGTAGTTTGTTTGCTGAGCCTGGGAAGCAACACAGAGGGTCAGGGCGCAAAGGCCTGCAAGCAGTCTTCTGGAAGGCAGCGGATGAACCATGGTGGTTTCCCCACTTCGAGTTTAATTGGCACCATCATACGCCCCCGCGAGGGGAAGGCAATGCGCTGCGGCCAGAATGCGAGAAACTGCGGCAAAAGGTGATCGTTTTTGCTACGGTTCCAGTTCAGCTTCACATTCTGAGTGCTTTCGACAGGCGAGAAATCGGGCGGGAAAATCAGCCAAAATGAGGAATCTGCTATGAGCAGCATATCTGATCATGATAGCTATATAGACAATGCTTCCGAATCACTGCGCCCGCTGCTGCGTAACTTGCGCAAGCAGTTATCGAGCGTTTTGGCTGACGCTGAGGAAATAATTGCCTACAACATGCCTGGCTTCAAAATTGGGGACACTGTCATTGTGGGCTATGCTGCATTTACCAGGCAGTGTGGAATCTATCTTTCAGCCGGGGCGATCAGCTCACTTGCTGATGAGATCGCCGAGGCTGGCCTCAAAGCTACCAAGACGGGCGTCACCTTCTCTCCCGCCAAGCCGATTCCTGATGAATTGATCAAAAAGCTGGCTTTGGCATCGCGGCAAGATCACGGTGTTTGAAGCAGGCTGCGAACTGGCTCCTGATATCGTATCCAGGATTCAGGAAAAACAGGCCGGTCCAGACTGGGTATTCGAGTCGGAACCGGCGTAAAGCTGAGGTTTTGCTAGCAACAGGCCTTGGCTGATTCTTCGCCCGGTGCGCAGCAGTTGGCGCCGGCACTCTGTTCCTGTTTGCCGGAAAACAAGGCCACATCGGCCATGCTGTGAAAAGTCTCCCAGGCCACACCGGCGGGGTCTCTTACCCAGGCCTTGTCGGATTTGGCATAGCAGCAGACCGTCTCGCCTTCATCAAACAGGGCCATGTCCGCTGACTGCAGGTTTTCCCGTAGGCTGTCCATTTCCGTGGCTTCATCCACCTGAATACCCAGGTGATCAACGCCCTGGCTGACACGGGTGGAAATGGCGAAATTGATTTTAGGGTCTTCCAGCATCCATTTGGCGTAGTCGGATTCGACCCGGCTTGGCTCGCTGGCAAATAATTTGTTGTAGAAAGCGATGCCCTGATCGAGATCGGGGACACCCACGTGGATATGCAGTCGTTTCATGGCATTACTCCTTAAAGTCGCATTAGCCGCAATAGCCGCAGTTCAATCGCAGCAATTGGCCAACTCAATGACCGAGCGGCCGAGTTTCTTGTCTGTTTCAATGCTGACCTGATCCCTGCTGCAACAATCCCGCACCAGAAAACTGATCAGTTCATGCATGGCCCCGAAATTCGCCGAGTAGATTACTGACCGCCCCTGTTTGCGGGAGCTGACGATACCGGCATGGGACAGGTGATTCAGGTGGAAAGACATGGTGTTGTGGGGCGTGCCCAGTTCCGAGCTTAACTGCCCGGCGGCCATGCCCTCGGGCCCGGCCTGCACCAGCAGGCGAAAAGCACTGAGGCGGGTTTCCTGGGAGAGGGCATCAAAAACAATGGCGGCGTTCTGTATTTCCATATGTCCAGAATAATGGACATAAAGTACAAAGGTCAAGCCCTGTTCAGCGGGTTTTACATTTTCCGGAAAATACACGAAACTGGCGGGAGTCAAGCAGCGCTGGTGAGGATAAGAATAATGACAGCACTCCCGTCTACCGGTATCCAGAAATCCGAGAGCCTGCGAATCATCAAGATTCGCATTGTCCTGTTTCATCTGCTTTGTCTGGGGGTGTTCTTCGTGCCGGTCACGCCGGAGCTGGTTTTCTGGACTGTGGTGACTTTTTTTATCCGGGTGTTCGCCTGGGAAGCAGGCTCTCACCGCTATTTTGCCCACCGCAGCTTCAAGACTTCCCGTGCCTTTCAGTTGTTTCTGGCGGTACTGGCTGCCAGTGGCGGCCAACGTGGTCCCATCTGGTGGGCCGAGCACCACCGGCATCACCACCGCCATTCCGATCAGCCGGAAGATCCCCATTCACCGGTGCACAAGGGCTACTGGTTTGCCCATTTTGGCTGGCTCATAGACCCCAAATACATCGATACCAATCTGGATAATGTCAAAGACCTGGCCAAATACCCGGAGCTGGTCTGGGTCAACAAATACCACTATCTGTTTCCCTATGTGCTGCTGATAGCCACCTATGTCATTGGTGAATACACGGCTGTATTCGGCCGTGAGGGACTGGGAGTCAGTGCCCTGTTCTGGGTATTTATTCTCAGTACCGTGTTATCCGTGCAGTCCACTTTCTCGGTCAATACCCTTACCCATGGCCATCAGTCCGGATTTTTCAATCACCGACGTTTCAACACCGGCGATGCCACCACCAACAACTGGTTCATGTGTATTCCCACCATGGGAGCCTCCTGGCACAACAATCACCACCGCTATATGAACTCCGCCCGCGCCGGATTCTACTGGTGGCAGCTGGACCTGACCTATCTGGTGCTGAAGGTCTTATCCTGGTTCGGTATTGTCTGGGATTTGCACAAGGTGCCGGACAAGGTGCTGGAAGAGGGACGATCACCCATTTGCGCTGAAGAATCGGCAGTTTAGGCGAGACTCAATTTCTAGAGAATAAGTCCCCTTAAGCTCTCTGAGAGCTGCGTCGTCGTGTCAAAGAAGCGCGCACTGAAAAAACCGGCGATAAAAATACTCAGAAAATGATAGAACTTGAGGGGGGAATCTGGCGGAGCATCATACATTACAAAGTCAAACCCATTGGTGATACCTACGGGCGCATAGATGAGCGCGTGAATCAGGCACATGCCTGCCACGATCAGTAAGAACTCACCAGTGAAGGGCAGTGCTGTTGCAATGCCAAAGGACAGAAAAGCGACTACTAATTCGATTTTTATTAGCCGCTTGACTGATACCCTGAAATTCAATTTCAAAACGATGTTTCCTCAAACAAAGTCGGGGGGTTGTTCAACTTCAGTCGAAGGATTTCTGCATGTTTCAATCAGGATTCTTCGATCGCTCCTACAACCGCGCCACCCAGGAATGAAACTCTGGGGGCAACATGAGCCGCAAATGCACTCGCACCCCCGGTGGCTCCGACCAGTCCGCCCGTTGCAGTAGAACCCGCCAAACCGCTCCATGAAAAATCACCGGTTGTAGAGGCATTACCAAGGTAGCTGGCCGCCCCAACTGCGGCGCCTAATGCAGCTCCCGCCGGGTTTCCTCCATAGACTAGCTGCGACTCTTCAATAGTCAATTCGCGAATTCCGCGGTGATCGATGATTGTAGCCGCTTGTGTTGCGCTCACGTTATCCAAATCTGCTCTCCTGTCACTATCGCCAATGTGCTCGTTCGCTGCCAGCCAGCAGTACAAAAATTCGTGGCTGCTGTCTTTATCAAGTAGTGTAGTCGTGATGCCAAGGATTGCGTAATTTGCGGCTTAAACACTTTGTTAATAGTCACTACGGTCAACTGACTGGCTATTGCCTGAAACCAGGAAACTGTCAAGAATGCTACCGAGGCAGACAAAATCGCCAGAGTCTCTTGCAACTTGCTTTAAGCGATAACTAACCGATTTGAGCCATGGTCTATGTTCACACCGTCTGAACTGAATTCCCGTATCCTGGTGGCCTGGCTTCCAGCTTATACGATTTTGCTCATTCATGGCGCAATCACAGAACCCCAGGGCGCATTCATCGAAGTCTTTATTCTGTACCCTTTCGCTTGCGGCGCAGTTTTGGGCGTTCATGCTTTTTTCTGGCGTGAGGAAAGCGATGAATTCATTGAGCGCACAGGACTGCCTTATACGAAGAGTCTTGCGGTAGCGGTTGTTGTGTTGATTCTGTTGCCACTATCGTTTGTCCTGTTCGCGATGGTTAGTGCCCAGCTGAATGGCAGCTACGAGGAAGTGTCGTGGGTGGTGATTGTATTCGGAGGCCTTATTGGCCGGGAGCTTGGCCAAAAACTCAGATTCCTGTCCTGAGGGTTAACCGAAGCTGGATGCCAGGCGAATGCAATCAGGCTGCTTCTGACCGAGAAGCGTAAACCAAAAAACTGACCAACAAGCAGAAAACGAAGAGCAGCAGCTGCTCTTCGTTTTCCCTTAGCCCGCAACTGAACTGAGTAGCTCAGCATCTGCCAGGTTTCAGGCTTCTACCATGCAGAAGGCATTCAGTTTATTGCCGTCCAGATCGCGGAAATAACCGGCGTAAAACCCTGAATCCTTGTCTGCCGGGCGAAATCCCGGGGCGCCTTCGTCACTGCCTCCCAATTCCAGCGCCTTGTTGTACAGGGCATCCACTTGCTCGCGAGACTCCATGAACAGGGCCACCATGGTGCCATTGCCCACAGTGGCCGGTTTCTTGTCAAAAGGCACGCTGACGGCCACCGAGGGTGCATCCGGTGCCGGTGCCCAGGCGATGAAGTAATTCTCTTCTTCCATAAAGCGCCCGATACCAATAGAGCCAAACAGCGCATCGTAGAATTCGGCGGCTTTCGCCAGATCATTTGTTCCCAGTGTGACATAGCCAATCATTGTTATTCCCTCTTTGGATTGTGATTTAACAGTGGGGTCTACTGTACCGACAGTCTGCTGACAGCATGGTGTCAGTAGACTTGCAGTAGCCTATAATCCTCTGAATTCGATGCCATATCCGGGAATGAAACCCTATGCGACGTGCCGACCGACTGATCAAGATAGTCCATTACCTGCGGCGCATGCGTCATGCAGTGACCGCCCGCAAGATTGCCGACGATTTTGGAATTTGCCAGCGTACGGTCTATCGGGATATCCAGGATCTGATGAATTCCGGTGTGCCGATCTACGGTGAGGCCGGAGTGGGCTATGTAATCGACAAGAAATATCACCTGCCGCCGGTGATGTTTGATATTGATGAGCTGGAAGCCATTGCTTTGGGAATCAATATGGTCTGCAACTGGACCGACGGCAAATTCTCCGCCAAGGCAAAGAGCGCACTGGAGAAGATCCAGGCGGTATTGCCGGACTCCCTGTTGCATGACATGGAGCAGCTCACCACCCACTCCGAAGAAAGCCACCGCAAAATCCCCTGGGAAGCAGACTTCTCGGCGATACGCGAATGCATTCGTCAGCGTCGCAAAATTACCTTCGAGTACCTCGACCTCAAGGACCGGCTCAGTCAGCGCAAGGTGCGCCCCCTGTCCATGGTGTTTTTCGGGCCAGTCTGGCTGCTAACCAGCTGGTGTGAATCGCGCCAGGATTTCCGCAATTTTCGCCTCGACCGTATCCGTGATTTCCAGGTTACCGATGAAACCTTTGCCGATGAGAAAGGCAAAAACCTGAAAGCCTATCAGGCTCAGCTATGTTGATTCGGCGTTACTAACATGAAGCGGATTCAATCATTTTGAGTAAAGATATGACGCCAGGCTAGTTCCAGTAAACGGTATTTATTACAAGGCAAGGAATAGCTGAGAAACTTGAGCGTCCATAATGGAACCCAATAAAGTGGCTATAAAAACCGCGATGAAACCGTAGTATTTCCAGGGAGAATCCGGTGGCGCATCATAAATAATGAAGTCAAAGCCTTTGAAGAAGGCGAGTGGCGCTGAAAAAATCAACAAGTGAATCACCAAAATGGCCGGCAACAACCATAGAATTTCCGCCTCACTGTTAGTAGTACTGCCAATGGAGATCAGCAAAGCAGACAGAAGCAGCTCAAACAGAATCATTGTTTGAGCTGTTACCCGCAACTGAAATAGTTGATTGCTCATGGTTTGCTACCTGATCTAGCTGCCATCAGCGCCAGCTACCGCCGCTCCACCGAAGAACGATATCCGGGGCACCATGTATGCACCGAATGCTGTTACACCCATCGTCGCTCCCGATAGTCCGCCAGCAGCCATGGAAGTGCCAAAGCCGCTCCAGGTGAATTCTCCGCTTATCACTGCACCACCCAGATAACCGGCACCACCCGCAATCGCTCCCACAGCGGCGCCTGCCGGAGTTCCGCCAGTGACCTGTTCACTCTCGAGCAGAGTGAGCTCTCTTATGGGTGAGTTTTCCAGATTGGGGGGAAACTGTCGATCATTTGCTTGTTTCATTGTTTTGTCTCCTGTTATTTAAATTCGGAATTATTCCAACCTGCAGAATCGCTATCAGCAGATCATTCCAACTTCAGGAATAGTGTGGGACCAAATTCATCAAATGCGTGATATCCGCATAAATCAGGCGTTACGGCTTGCTGCTGTAATTCCGGGCTCAACACAGGTACCCTTTGCGGATAACACAAGCAGTGGGAGTGCTCCATGTTCAAAGCGATAAAGATTGCTGTTTTCTTTTTGGCGTTGTCGACCTTGCCAGCCATGCTGTCCGCCCAGCAACCACGCTATGTCGATCCCGAAACCGATCTGCAAAACCTGCCCCGTGGTGGTGGCGCTCTTAGCAATGGCGGTGACGATGCCCAGATCATCCGCTTTCGTAACTGGTCGGCCTTCTCTCCGGTGCGGGAAATCGAGGCAGGGGATTACACCCTGGAGTTACCCCATGCGCCCATGGATTGGGGTGATTTTCGCTATCAGGCAGATGGTGAGTCCCATGACCTGGACCACTTCATGCTGCACAACCATATAGGCGGCTTGCTGGTGATCAAGGATGGCCAGATCCTGCTGGAGCGTTATGGTCTGGGTAATACCGAAGACAGTCTCTGGGTGTCTTTCTCCATGTCCAAGTCAGTCACTTCCATGCTGCTCGGGGCGGCTATCGAGGATGGCTATATTCACAGCATCGATGAATATGTGTCCGATTATCTGCCACGCCTGAAAGGCTCGGCCTATGATCAGGCCCGCATCCGCGACATTCTGCAGATGGCCTCCGGGGCCCAGTGGAACGAAGACTATGCCGACCCCAATTCCGATGTGGCCACCTATCCGGTGGCGATGTGGTGGCGCTGTTTGAGTTCATGGGCAATAAAGCCAATGTCGCCACTCCCGGCGAAGTGTTCAACTACAATACCGGCGAGACCGATCTGGTAGGCGCCCTGGTAAGAGCAGCCATCGGCAATAATCTGGCTACTTATCTGCAGCACAAAATCTGGCAACCCTTTGGCATGGAAGCCGATGCTAACTGGGCGACCCATGGCCTGGGGGCGGGGGAGCGCGGTGGCTGTTGTATCAATGCCACCCTGCGTGATTATGGCCGGCTCGGCCTGTTTGCCATGGGTGGAGGTGTACTGGCCGATGGAACCCGGGTCTTGCCGGAAAACTGGATGCGCGATTCCACCAGTCCTTCGCCGGCCTATGATGGCTATGGCTATTTGTGGTGGCTGGAGGGAGAAGGGGTGTTCCGCGCCAGTGGCATCTTCGGTCAGGGGATCTATATCAATCCGGCCAATAATCTGGTGGTTGCTGTGCTCAGCGCCTGGCCAGTGGCAACGGGTAATCCCTTCGAAGCCCATCGCAACGGCTTGTTCCGGGCCGTGGACGACTGGCTGCAGTAAGCGCTAACGGACGAACTTGGTTTCCAGTATCACCGAGCTGTTGGTGCGTTCCACACCATCGAGATTGCCAATCTCATCCAGGGTCTGGTTCAGGGTTACGGTGGAGTCGGACTGAATCATGGCAATCAGGTCATAGTCGCCACTGACCGCATACAGGGCCCGGGTCTGGGGCATGGCCTTCAACTGGCGACTGATGCTGGCGGTGAGTTTTTGTTGCACCTTGATCAGCACATGGGCGGCAATTTGCTCACGCAGAAATTCCTCGCCCAGAATGACCGAGTAACCCTTGAGAATCCCTTCCTGTTCCAGCTTGCGGATGCGGCCCTGCACCGTGGAGCGGGACAGGCCCAGCTCCCGGGCCAGTTCCGAGACGGGCCGGCGCGCGTTGTCCTGTAACAGGGCGATCAGTTGCTGGTCAGATTTCTTCACAATTCGACAGATATTATAATCAATATGACCAAAAAGTAAGTCATATTGTTAAATTTGTCCATTCATATTGACCGATAGACGGCAGACAATGGCTAGAGACTTGAGCTGGAGACTGCCCTCATGAGTAACAAGAATTCTTATCCAGTGGCGGTGGTTGGCGCCGGCAAGATCGGCCAGATGATCACCCGCCTGCTCAGCCATAGCGGCGACTATCACGTGACCCTGATTGACCAGGACCAGGCGGCCCTGGATAAACTGGCTGACTGGCAGCATGTCAGTTGCCGTCAAGTGGATGTGCAAGCCGACGGTGAACTGGAAGCCGCCCTGGCTGGCCAGATGGCATTGCTCAATGCCACGCCTTATTTTCTCACCGAGCGTATTGCCACTGCGGCTCGTCATGTTGGACTGCATTACCTCGATCTGACTGAAGATGTGCGCAGCACGGAGAAGGTCAAGGAGCTGGCCAAAGGCGCCAGTCAGGCCTTTATCCCCCAGTGTGGACTGGCGCCGGGCTTTATTTCCATTGTCACCCACGACATCGCCAGTCAGTTTGATTCACTGGACACCGTACGCATGTGTGTCGGCGCGCTACCGCAATTTCCGTCCAACTCCCTCAACTACAATCTCACCTGGAGTACCGACGGGGTTATCAATGAATACTGTGAACCCTGTGTGGCGATTCAATCCGGAGAACTGGTCACGGTACCGGCTCTGGAACAGCTGGAACGATTTTCCCTCGATGGCATCAGCTACGAGTCATTCAATACCTCCGGCGGCATCGGCACCCTGGCTGAAACCTGGTTGGGCAAGGTCCGGCATCTGAGTTACCAGACCATTCGCTATCCCGGTCATCGCGACATCATGAAAACCCTGCTCCACGACCTGGGCCTGCGGGACCAGCGTCAGCTCCTTCGGGAAGTGCTGGAAAATGCAGTGCCGGCCACCATGCAGGATGTCGTGCTGGTGTTCGTGACTGTCAGTGGTCGCAAGGACGGCCGCCTGATGCAGGAAACCTATGCCAACAAGATTTACAGCGCCGAGGTAGGCGGTGAATTCTGCAGCGCCATTCAGATAACCACCGCAGCAGGCATTTGTGCAGTGCTGGATTTGTTATTGAGTGGCAGCTTGCCGCAGCAGGGCTTTGTGAAACAGGAAGAGATTCCCCTGGCCACATTCCTTGGCAACCGTTTTGGCGCTTACTACGCCACCCCCCAGATCAAAGACGAGGCAGCCTGATATGAGTAATACAGCGACATTGATGCAAAGCAGTGAAGGGCAGGCAAGCCTGGCTGAACAGGCACAGCAATGCCTGCAGCAAATGGGTGTAGCAGCCGGCAAGCTGCAGGGCGGTGATCTGCCGGTATTCACACCCATCAGTGGCGAACAGATCGCCGAGGTCTCACAAACCGGCAATGCTGAGTTGGAACAGGCCATGGCTGATGCTACTTCTGCCTTCGAGTCCTGGCGGCAAGTACCGGCGCCGGAACGGGGCGAACTGATCCGTTTGCTGGGAGAAGAGCTGCGCGAACACAAGGAGACCCTGGGGCGTCTGGTTACACTCGAATGCGGCAAGATTTATCAGGAAGGCCTGGGCGAAGTACAGGAAATGATCGACATCTGTGATTTTGCCGTGGGCCTGTCGCGTCAGCTCTATGGTCTGACCATCGCCTCGGAGCGACCGGAACATGCCATGCGGGAAACCTGGCAGCCCATGGGGCCGGTGGCAGTGATATCGGCTTTCAATTTCCCGGTGGCCGTGTGGTCCTGGAATTTTGCCCTTGCCGTGGTCTGCGGCAACAGCGTGATCTGGAAACCTTCCGAGAAAACGCCACTGACGGCAATGGCATGCCAGGCACTTTTTGAAAAGGCGCTGACCCGGTTCGGCAAGGCACCGGCCAGGCTGTCGCAAGTCGTGGTTGGCGATGGCGAGTTGGGCAAGGTGCTGGTGGATGACAATCGCATGAAGATTGTCAGTGCCACCGGCAGTTGTGCCATGGGCCGCGAAGTAGGCCCCCGTGTGGCGGCGCGATTCGGACGCAGCATTCTGGAACTGGGCGGCAATAACGCCATCATTGTCACGCCCTCGGCAGATATTGAACTTGCTACCCGGGCAATCGTCTTCGGTGCCGTGGGCACGGCAGGTCAGCGCTGTACTTCAACCCGGCGCCTGTTTGTACATGACTCGGTTTATGATGATTTGCTGGAAGGCCTGCGCAAGGCCTATGGCAGCGTGCGGGTGGGCAATCCTCTGGAGGACGGCACCCTGGTGGGACCGCTGATCGATGAGCCTGCCTATACGGCCATGCAAAAAGCCCTGCAAAAAGCCAATGAGCAAGGCGCCTTTATCACCGGCGGTGAGCGTTGCCTTCAAGAGCAGGGCGCCGCCTTTTATGTGCGCCCGGCAATCGTGGAATTGCCCGACAGCATCGACAATGTCAAAGAAGAAGTCTTTGCGCCGATTCTCAATGTGTTTCGCTACAGCGATCTGGATGATGCCATTGCCCGTAACAATGCCGTGCCCCAGGGCCTGTCCTCTGCCATTTTCAGTAATGATTTGCGGGAAAGCGAACGGTTCCTGTCGGCGGTGGGCAGTGATTGCGGTATTGCCAACGTCAACATCGGTACCAGTGGTGCGGAAATCGGAGGCGCCTTCGGCGGCGAGAAAGAAACCGGCGGTGGTCGCGAGTCCGGCTCTGATGCCTGGAAGGGTTATATGCGCCGCAGCACCTCAACGGTGAATTACGGCAAGGAGTTGCCACTGGCCCAGGGTATTCAATTTGATCTCTAGGCAGTAACAACACGCTTATGGGGATGGAGGGGTCGAACTATTTCCCTCCTGATTTTGGGGCCGGTGTCGCATACCACCGGCCCCTTTTTTATGGGGTGGCAAAAGATGGTCGGATGAGGAGCGGCCTCGTCTTCAATGACTTGTTTGACTGAGGGCCTTGCGCGTCAGGTACAAGCGCTCATCCACTGAACTGCCATCGTCTTGATGCAGGGTGACAACAATTTCCAGTGCTTTGCCGTCGCTGACCCGGTAACTCAGTCCACGAAAGTGGGCCTCATCAGGCCTGACTGATTGCAGGGGAAAGCTGACATGTTTGTCCGGACTCTCCCAGCCACTGAAATCGGCATTGAAATGTTTGAGCCGCAGCTGGAATTCGCCGTTTTCTGCCACGATTTCCATATACTCACTGAAGACCAGTTCGCCCTCACTGGACAGCATGAAAATGCCAAACATGCGGCCATCAACCGGCGGCATCCAGACCTCTTCCACCTCGCCGCCCAGGCCGCTGCCGGTCCAGTAACCAGTGAGAAAGCCAAAATCCTCAATACTGGTTTGCTGGCCGTAGCCAGGGCTGTTGAGGCCTGCTATTAGCAACAGGCAGGCAATTCTTGTTATTCCCGGCATAATGACACTCCCGGCAAGTGAAGAGATTCATTGTGCGCCTGGTAGTAGAGCAGGTCCACTGATTTCGCTCTGACAACGGCGAAGAACATCCAGTGTTTGATTCCAGGCAGTACCAATTCCGGGTTACCAGACGCCAGACTGATTGTCCTTTCTGTAGCATTACCTATAGCATTTCCGTAACACTGGACATAATTGAGCTACCCAACTACTGTGAAGGTGAGTTTTGATCAACTGGTCTGGCTATGGCAATTCTGCGCGCTAAAATTTCGACAACCGCTCTGCTGACGCTTCTGTGGGCGAGTTCGAGTACAGCACAGACAACCGTAACAAGCGAGGCCAGTGATACAGGCCAGTCTTCCCAGCGCCCAATCGAGCAAATTACCGTTACGGCCGAGCAGAGCATTCTGGCCATTCGTTTCCAGCTCCGTGCTGCCGAAGATGACTTGTTCGCGCGCTTCAATGAACTGAATAGCCGCGACGAGTTTGATATTGACTGCAAGACCATCCGCCACAGCTATTCCTATATTCCCCGCCGCGAATGCGAGCCGAAATTCCTGAGCCGGGAGCGGCAGAGCAATGCCATCGACGTCATAAGCCGAATGCGCGATGACGGCGTTCCCAGCGGTGGTGGTCTGGGTGGTGCCGCCGTGGCGGGCGGTGGTGATAGCGCGGCAGCAGCGCTGAATCTGGATGCGCTGGAAAACTATGGCCAGGACGACGTGGAATTGAAAGCGATCCTCAGTCAGAAATATGAGGAAATGAATACCGAGATGGCGCGCCTCGCGGCGGAAAACCCCGACTTTCTGCGTGCGCTGATGCGAGTGGAAGCCTTCAGAAAGGCATTGGTGGAGGCCAGGGAAGAACAGTTCGGTGAAGCTCCATCCTGTTGAGCGAATCAAGAACAACAGGCAGAAAGAAGAATGGCGACCCTGTGGTCGCCATTCCCAGTCACCCGGCCGCACCCGGGTTTGCTTTTCGATCGTAGCTGATTACTGCAAAAGCGAACGCAGCATCCAGGCAGTTTTCTCATGCAGCACCATGCGGTCTGACACCAGCGAGGCACTGGATTCATCATCTGCTTTCTGGGCCACAGCCAACACGTCGCGGCAGGTACGGACGATCTGTTCGTGGCCTTCGGTAAGAATAGATACCATTTCTGGGCCTGATGGAATGGCATCGGTTTCCTTGATGTGACTCAGCTCGGCAAACTCCCGGTAAGTGCCTGGTGCAAAAACGCCCAGGGTACGAATCCGTTCGGCGATCTCGTCCACGGCGGTGGCCAGTTCAGTGTAGTGCTCTTCAAACATCAGATGCAGTTCGCGGAACTGCGGGCCTGTCACATTCCAGTGAAAATTATGAGTCTGCAGATACAGCGTGTAGGAATCCGCCAGTAGTACTTTCAGTTTTTCGGCGACTTCCTGTCTTTGTTGCTCGGGAATTCCGATATCAATGGTCTGCTTGCTCACAGCAATAACTCCTTTTCTCAATTCAAATACATTGACAAGTTCATTACTCACAGCACCGCATTCGGGCTGGCTGCTTAACTTGTGATGAAGATAATGTAGGGCAAGGAGATGCCTTAATCCAATTGATTTTATTGCATGGCCCTATCGGCATTTCCGATCAGGCTGATCATTCCACGAAATGAAAATCCGCCGGTCCGGCACGGCGCACCAGAATGATCACATCGGTGTTTTCAGGAATTTCCCAGACATGTTCCATGCCCCCGGGGATCACCACATAGGCGCCGGCTTCCAGCTCATAGGATTGCTCCCCCAGAATGATGCGCACCGAACCTTGCTGCACTGAAACAAACTCATCATGAGTATGCCAGTGGCGATCAAAGCGGGTGCCGGCAGGAAAATGGGCAAAATAGGTGATGCCGCCGGTGTCAGGATCAATGCCCTGGCGAGCGGTACGGGTGCCCAGGGGGACGCCATTGCCGCCGCCCGGTGGGCCCCACTCCAACTCGCTGAGATTGATGGCCAGCGCTTCAGTCTGGGCCAGGCCGGTACTGATGCTGCCGCTGAGTAAAAGCATTAGCAGTAAATTCCGCATGCTGAGGTTCTCCTTGTTATTGTTGTGGAAACTGCCCCGGGTCGTAGCTAAGAAAGCGAAAGTCACAAGTTTCGATGCTGGCAGTGTTCTGTCGGGATTTCAGATCGATGCCATAGTGACGGCCATAGTCATCACGGCCGTAAAACTCCTCGATCTGGTAAATAATCTGGCCAGCGTCAAAAAAATCGATCTGCAAAGTGGTCTTGTGCTGTTGCCACTGACCATCATGGATCTCAATTTCTTCATCATTGTCGTCGAAATCGATGTTGTAGCTTTGCAAAATGGCACTGCCGCCAGGAAACAAACTGAGGTCCGCTTCATAAGCGCTGCAATCACTGTAATAGAGCCTTGCAAGCTGCAGACCGTCGCTGGTCTCAGCAGTGCCTGTTTCAACTTTCGTGCCAGGTGCCTCAGGATTGACCAGATAAACGCCAATGTTATTGGTGCTGTAGCGGTGCCCGCCTTCTCGGCGGTGAATCAGTTGAAAATCCCCCAGGCCCTGTTGTTCCAGTGTGTACCGCAGAGATTCGATGGTCTGGAAATCCTCCACAATGGCCGGGTAAATAATACTGTTGCGACGAAGTGTCGCTGGCACTGCAATGGGGTTGGGCCGGGCCTTGTAGCCACTGGCCTGCAGGGCATCAGCGATAAGGCTCAGCTGGGCCTTGCCATAACCACGCTCATACACATGAACCGCTGGCCCGCTGTTGCAGGCCTGTAGAAACAGTATTACTACTATCAGCGGCAGCTTCTGCATGGTTCCCGGTCATTGTTTCGATCAGGCATCAGCTTGTACTGACCTGGCTCTGGCGCTTGTGGTCCAGGCTCCAGGGGCCACCGCCCAGACCAGCCACCGCCAGCAGACCCGCCATAATGGCCATGTTCTTGATGAAGTTCTGGGTCTCGTGGGCTGTTTGTAGTTCTCCGGATGGCATGGTCCAGAAGTCATGCATCACCAGGCTGATCACCAGGGTCAGGCCTGCCAAAATAAAGGCGATGGCCCTGGTCTGAAAGCCGGCCGCCAGAGCGATGCCACCACCCACCTGCAAAATAATAGTGAGAATCAGAAAGAAGGGAATAAACACCATGCCGTGATCGGCCATATATTGCACCGTGCCCTCATAGCCGGTGATTTTCATGATGCCTGGGAAAATGAAATAAAGTCCCAGCAGGATTCGACCGCTGGTAACGCAAAGATTCTCGAAGGTTTTGGGCATGGTGTTGTCGCTCTGTGTGTTTATGGGGTCTGCAGAATCTCTACCCTAGCACGAACAGGGCTGTTCGCGGCCAGTTCCCGTCGCCATCAGCTCGGAATAATGGGTTTAAAAATTTTTTGCTGATTGTAGCTTGACATAAACTACATTTGTAGCCATAGTCGGCTACAAATGTAGTCAAAACGCAGGCCAAGACTGTTTTGGTCCTGACAGGAGGCATCCCATGACCGCAATGGGCAGTGCAATCGTTCTCAATCTGCTGCTGCAGCTCAGTTTGCTCTCGGCCGCCTTGTTGCTGGTGATCAAGCTGATGCGAGGCCGCATCGTCTGGCATTACCACCTGGCCTATTATGGTTTGCTGACCCTGGCGCTACTGACAGTCAGTTCTCTGTTGCTGCAAGCAAAGCAGATTCAGCCCTTTGCGCTGGAACTGCCTGTGGCTGATTTCCTTTCCCTTCAGAGTACCGACCCAGGCTGGCAAGCCTCGTCCGGGGCTGCCGGGATTGCCTTCGAAACTCCTGCGCCGACGCCCCCAGGGCTTGAAGCCCTGATGAATTCCATGTGGCAGTTACTGCCGACTGCCCAATATGAAGAGCAAAGTCTGGCCGGATTGCTGGTCTCGGCGCTGGCAGTAATCTGGCTGGCAGGTGCCGCAGTTGGCATTGTTCGACTGCTGCTGGCCACAGTCAGTCTGGGCAAGCTGCAGCGCTCGGCTATCGAGCCAAGTGCGGAGCAGCGCTGTCGTTTGCACAAGCTGATGAGGGAGATCACTGCGGCAGACTCCTGTCCGGAAATCAAATTCAGTGATACCTGGCGCAGCCCGGTTCTTGTGGGCTTTGTCGAACCGATGATCATCCTGCCTGTGTCAGCACTGCGACACTGTAATGATAAGCAGCTCAAGGCCGTGCTGCTACATGAATTGGCCCACTGGCAACGGCGGGACAATCTTGCCAATCTGCTTCAGCAACTGATTGTTGCCCTGTTGTGGATACATCCCTTTGTGCACTGGCTGAGCAGGATTGCCAGTCGCAGCCGCGAAGAAATTTGTGACAACCATGTTCTGGCGCAACAGGACCCCTTGCACTACAGCGAGACCCTGCTCTGGTTCGGTTCCTCCGCCAACAACCGGCAGGCATCAGACCGCTACCCCACTGCAGTCGCCATGTTTGATAAAAACTGGCGTTTGGAAGAGCGAATCCAACAACTTCTTAACAAGAATAGGGAGACTTCCATGACCCTTTCCTCTGCTTCAATAAAAGGCCTTGGCAGTGCGCTGCTCATCGCCGTGCTATTTGGCACATCCATCACTCTTGTCCCTGCATCCCGGCAGGCTTTTGCCCAATCATCCAGTGATAGCGACGCGCAAATGCGTGAACCACCCCAGGCCAATTATTCCGATACACTGGGTGAAACAGTGTATGAGGCAGTAACGGTGATCCAGGAACTGATGAGCGATCGGGCAGGGGACCGGGACGCCAATCTGGCACAGGCCAAAGCGATGCTGGATGCGCTCTATGAATCCAGCTTTGCCACAGGCAACAGTTTCGAGAAATCCACCATTCTCAACTTCTACACCAACTACCACTTGAGTATTGAAGACTACCCCGGAGCCCTGGCCAGATTTGAACAGATACTGCAGATTGATCAATTGCGAACGAATACCGAATTGCGCACCCTGCGCTCACTGGGCCAGCTCTACGCGGCCGAGGAACGCTGGCCCGAATCTATTGATGCCTATAACGCCTGGCGAGAAAAATCAGAGGAAGAAGATGGCCTGGTATTCCGCGGGCTTTCCTATGGCCACTATCAGATTGAAGAGTATGAACAGGCAAGGGAGTTCTGGCTGGAATATCTGGGCACCCGGGATCGGGAGGAGTTGTCGCGGGAAGACCTGGCCTATCTCAATGGCTTGCATTTCGTGCTTTCAGATCTGCAAAGCGCCCTGGCACTGACCCAGGAAATGATTCTGCGATTCAATGAGCAGCGGGATTGGGACAATCTGCGTGTGCTCTATGAACAGATTGACGATCAGTCGGCTTTATCGGCGCTGGATCCGGAACTGGGCTCGACCCTGGACCTCACTGCACCGGAGCCGCAAATTGCTTTCGCCAGTGTCGTGCCTACTGATGGTGACTATATTCCCTTGCTGGCAACAGCCCCCATGTACCCCCGTGTCGCCGCCGATCAGGGTATAGAAGGCTGGGTGCTGGTGGAATTTACTGTGGGCGCCGATGGGGCGGTCCAGGAAGAGTCAATCGCGGTTGTGGATGCCGAGCCCAGTGACGTTTTCAATCGCAATTCCATCAACGCCGCCAGGGAGTTTGTGTTCTCGCCCAGAATGGAGGCGGGCACAGCCGTGCCAGTGCCCGGTGTACAATATTTGTTTCGCTATCAACTGAGGGATGACGATGCCTGATAACAGCAGCCGGAAAGCGCCGCCTCTGTCCCGCGCCCAGCGCGAAGTGATGGAATTAATCTGGGATGCGGGTGAGGCATCGGTGCAGGAAATTACTGAAAAGCTCAATGAGCAGCGACCGGTTGCCCGCAATACCGTGCGCACCCTGATGGAGCGAATGGAGGCAAAAGGCTGGCTACAGCATCGCAGTGAAGGGCGAAGCTTTATTTACTCGGCAACTGTTCCCCGGGAAGAAAGCCTGGGCCAGCGTGTCAAAGACATGGTGGAAAAAGCCTGTGGCGGTAATCCCGAGAAGCTGATGATGGCCTTGCTGGACTACCGTGGTCTGAGTGAGGAGGAAGCCGAGCGAATCAGAAAGATGCTGGATGAGGAAAACGGCAGACGATAGGAAATTGGCGCTGCGCTTTTGTCGCTGTAAAGAAAAGGGCCGGAGGAATTATCATCACTCCGGCCCTTTTTGTTCCATCCCCTTTATTTACTGCTTCTCTAGATGGGATCGCCAGCCGGCATACGTAAGGGTAGATCGGGTGTGGCGGCGATCGGGTCTTGCTGCCAACGGCGGATATCTGCCGCCACTGTCTTCTCGTGGGCGCTGGCATTGCGTTTGTCTTCCAGCTCTTCCGCCAGACTGTTCAGGCGGTCAGCCAGTACCGCCTTGCTCTCGCCGGAACTGTCTTCATTCACCGCCTGGATCATCATCATATTGACGGTGACGCGCTGCACCACATTGAGAATTTGCTGATGATACTCGCTGTCGACCGAGTCGGTCTCCCAGGTGAACTCAATCAGCCGATCCACCACTTCTTCAAGATTGGGATAGTCCCCCATACTGCCATAGCTCACCAATCTGGCCATGCGGGCGGGGTGCAGGATGGAGCGCACACTCAAATAGGCAGAGGCCTCAGCAGCGCCCAGTGGGTCAAACAATAATCCTGTGCGGCCGGGCATCACTTCACCCTGATTGTAGCGGTAGGCGGCCGGTGGCAGCAGCTCCAGAATGCGTGGGGGCAGGGCCAGGAAGTCCGCGGTCAAAGTGGACAGCACTGTCTCCAGCGCATCGCGCTGTTCCTCCGGATCAATAATGCTGACAGGCACCTGCCCATCACCGCGCAGAGTATAACGGTAATCGGCACCACCAATACTCTGGGCGGCGGCATTAAGCTGGAAACGATGGTGCATATAGAGAGGCAAAAGCACCACTTCCAGATTGGAGATGGGCTCGCCATTGCGAATCAGGGTTTCGCCAAAATTCTCCAGGCCAATACGGCGCACTTCGATCTCGTGTTTCAGGTGATCGACAAGATTGTCGCCGTTGTCCCAGACACTGGCGAACTGATGACCGGCACCCACAAAATTATTGTTGTTGTGCGCCATAAAGATCAGGCCCCGGTTCAGGCTTTCCTGCACGATCTTTTGCAATTCCTCTTCCTCATCGGCGCCGGGAGGAAACTGCTCATAGGCATAACGTACTGACAGCTTGTCGTATTCACCGATGCGCTGGGGATAGGCATTGGACAGATCCAGTTTGCCGTCATTGGTGATCTCCACCAGTGGCGCCGGATAGTCCATGACAGATTCGCGGCCATAGGCACTGGCCAGATAGTTGTGGGGGAAGCCAAGAGTATGACCCACTTCATGAGCCGAAAGCTGACGCACGCGATCCAGCGACATGTTCACCGAAGCGGCATTGTTGTCAGCCGCGGTTTCCAGATACTCAAAGCCCGGCACCAGACCCTGGCCCATCAGATAGTCCTGACGCAGGCGCAGGCTGCCCAGATTGACATTGCCCTTGATGATTTCGCCAGTGCGGGGGTCCTGGACCGAACCGCCATAGGAATAACCCCGGGTGCGACGGTGGGTCCAGTGAATCATGTTATAGCGCACATCCTGGGCATCGGCCCCTTCGGGCAATTCGCGCACCTGAAAGGCATCGATAAAGCCGGCGGCTTCAAAGGCCTGATTCCACCAGGCCGCGCCTTCAATCAGGGCGCTCTTGATGGGTTCCGGTGTGCCGGAATCGACATAGTAGACAATGGGCTCCACCGCCTCTGACATAGCCGCAGTTGGGTCGCGCTTTTCCAGTCGATGACGTGCCACCAGTCGCAGGCGCATGTCATTGTCGATAGCAGTGCCATAGTCCTGAATAGTGGGACCATTGGTCCCTATGCGCGGGTCGGCATATCGCAGCTGGTAATTGTCGTCGGGCAATTTGATGATGGAGTGATGCTGACGCAAGGTAACGGCATTGCCGGTGGCTGCCACGGCATTGACCAGATTGCCCGGGTTGGCGCTGGTGAAAGTCAGCAGGGATTCCACCTCGACGTTCTCCGGATAGGCTTTGGTGTTGTCCAGAAAGATGGCGCTGCGGGATTTGTCGAGACTGAAGTTGCCCTGTCCCCGTGAGGCTATCTGCCCAACGACATTTCGGGCATCGCGCAGAAAGAAATCGCTGGCATCCACCAGAACTGCGTCTTCGTCGGCGGCGATGATCTCAAAGCCCCAGATCACGGACGGTGCAAAGGCGTCCCGCACCGCCTGTCTCTCCAGTTCATTGTTGCTGGTGGCGCGGTAACGATAATTGGGTTCTTCAAGCAACAGTTTGGGGCCGATACGTTTGGCCGACAATACAAAGGTGCCCCGCAACTGGCCGCGGTCGATACCCACCGGGTTGGAGCCAAGGCCGGAGCCCATGGAGATCTGATAGAGAAATTCGGTATCCAGTTTGTCGAATTCCCAATACAACTTGCCTTCACCCTCATCCCAGTAAAGATTGAAGTAACCTTCCATGGCATCAAAGTCGGCAACAAACTCATCGATGTCGGGCAGGTCCTGGGCGAAAGACGCAGAAGAAATCAGTAACAGGAATAATCCGGCACAACAGGATGAAAACGTCCCTGTCAGATTTTTTGAAAGGTGCATGGTTTACCTCGATGGTAGATCAATGGGTGTTATGGGCTGGGAGTCAAGTGAGTGAATTTATCACCGTCTGTGATTTGCTGTACAGCGCAATCGCGGGCCTGTTTTCTTTGTACAGAAAGCAGGTAGAAATCCTGGTCTGAATCAGCGCTGCATCAATACACTTCGTCATTATGGCTGAGCTTGTCTGACTTTATCTTGGTCAATGTCATTTCATGAAACAGATATGAATGAGAAATTTTCATCTTTTGGACCATCTGTGCCAAATCATGAATCAGATTCATTCATCAGCCCTGAAGAATATTGAGCAGAGCCTGGCCATGATCTGCCGCTTCAATGCCGAGATCAGTCAGATAGCCGCCATCTTCCAAAGTAATGAGTTGCTTCTCGAACAAGCGTTTTGCCGCTGCGATATGCTCCGGTGCTGCGTCCTGGTGAACTTTCAGGCCCAGAGTAGTGCTCTCTCTCGGGAAGAGGGCAAGGACCTCCATTTCTGCAATCACTTCATCTGCTATCTTCATATCGATTTCCTTTATGCTTTTATTGGTAGCCGGCCTCGGGCTGGTCCAGATGCGATCTCACCAGCACCTGGGCGGGCAGACTGGTTCCGTCGCGCTGTCAGTGGATCTCTCCCGGATTATTCTGGGGCTTCAGGACAGGAATTTACCCTACCACAGGCTCTGGGGTACAACTACTTTCATGTGATGAGTTTGCCGGGAAACTTGCCACTTATGGTCATGCTCGAGAGGAATCGGCTGCGGCAAAGATTGGCATGCCGTCAGGGGCGGTTTATCATTCACCGGTACCTCAGCAGTTAATAACTGCAGAATTCTTGCAACTCATTTGGCCTGCTACTGTTTTGATCAACGATTTCCGCAACCCCGGCTGTGCTGCTGTCTGTTTACCCGCCAAAGATACCCAATTGAGCAGTGCCTCTATTAATTTTGTGGGTTCCCGCAAAGGCGCAAGCGGTTCCCAGGAAGATCTCAAAGCCAGGCCGCCCAGCCCCAAAGCCTGGCTAAAACCGGAGCTGATCAAGGCTGCCCTGAGCCAATTAAAGTCGCAGCAGGCAGGACACTCCAGTATTGATCTTGCGGCGGTGATCGAGCGTCATTTTTACGATGCCGACCAGGACCGATACCGCTGTGTCTGGTCAAAAGACATGATCACGGCCGCCGGTGTCTCCCAACTCCAGACCAAAAAGGGCAGTGAACTGCTGCTGCATTTTCGCGATGGCAAGGAAGAAGCCGGCGCCGGCCAGCGCTGGATGCGACAGATTCTGGAGGGCTTGCATGGCAAAGGTGGCCGGGGCCAGGAGGCTGTTAGGGATTTCTTCATGCTCACTCTGGTGCATGAGGCCAGCGAAATGCATCAGCGCAAGCAGGCTGAGACTCTCAAACCCAGCGTAAAGGCAGAAATCCGCGCAGAGATCGAAGAGGCCAAGGCTTATCTGGCCTTGCCAGCCAACAGACGCAAATCATTACAACAGCTCTATGGCATGCTGGATGAAACCTGTGCGTCGCGCAAGCAATCCTTCAGTGCTGAAATTGAATTGTTCGAGAAGCTGGGGGAAGACGGGCTGGGCACTATCGAGGGCCTGCTGGCCCTGATTGATTTTGTGCTGGATATGCCCGACTACCAGAAAAAGGCCGCCAGCTACCCGGATGAGCGCGCGCGCCTGCAACTGGCCAAGAGTCTGTTTGTGGATGTGTTGCATGATTTTGCCGGTGCCAGTCGCGCGGACAAATGGGTGCGCAAGGTAGAAAGTGCCGGACTCTTTTCTGAACAGCCACCGGTTTATGATTACAGTGAGCAGGCCAGGCAACTCAGCGACAAGGCTGAAGAAATCCTGGTGGCTGCGGCAGGCTCTCTGCAGTTTCTGGTTGCCGAGGATGCCGGCCCGGAAGATATTCCCAACAGAAGTCGCAAGAAGCGGGCCATTGATAATTTCAATGCCAGAATCAACAAGCTTGATGAACTGAAAAGCCAGCTGTCCATCAATGAAGTGCTCAGTATTCCGGCAGCGCTCAAGCAGGTACTGGAAGACAATCGTCTCAATCAGCATTTTTCCTATATGGATGATGTGGGGATCTATCACTCCCTCAATCTGTCCCGCCTTGATTTGCGTGGCCTCAATCTGAACTCCGGGGCTGATGAGCGCAACGCGGCCGATCGTGCCCGGGAGACCAATCAGCACAAGGACAAGCGGGCCGATTTACGGGGCGCCCATATTGTTGGTAGTGATCTGTCCGGGCGCGCCAATTTCAGCGCTGCCAAGCTGGACTTTGCCCTGTTCTGTTATTCCGATCTGCGGGAAATCATCTGCACCGGAGCCCGGGCCATTGGTATGGTGCTGTACGGCGCCAATGCCAGTGAGGCCCAGTTTGAGCGCGCCAATATGAAGGCGGTGGATGCTCGCGGCATGACTGCCAGTTTTGCCCGTGTGCAGATGGAAGAGACAGACATTAACGGTATGAAAATCTGGCAATCGGATATCCCCAGTTGGCAGCGGGCCTATGTCGATATTTCGCGTCTGGAAAGCCAGCCTGAACCGGATGACGACATGGACCGGGACGCCCTCAAGGAGGAACTGGACTTCCTCGATGACTCTTTCCTCGACGAACTCAGCGCCGTGGTACAAACGGATAATTTTCAGGGCAAGGACAACTGGATTGAGTTACGTGAAAAAGATGGCCAACTGGAGTTTTTAAAGGGCAGGGGCGTGGTGTTCTACTCCAGGGACGAAGTGCTGGAATATAGCCTCAGAGACTGACATGGAAAGGCAGCAACCGGATTCAGCAAGGAGACCAGAATGACTGATTTTCAACTACACCCGCGCCTTGCCGAAGATTGCGTATTCATTAGTGATCTGAAGCTCAGTCGCCTGCTGCTCATGAACAACCGCGATTATCCCTGGTGTATTCTGGTGCCCAGGCTTGCCGATATTCACGAGATCTATGAACTTGACGAGACCCGGCAGCAAATACTGTTGGCAGAATCTTCACGGCTCTCGCAAGTGATGATGGCACTGTTCGGTGGCGAGAAAATGAATGTGGCGGCGCTGGGCAATATGGTGCCGCAGTTGCATGTGCACCATATAGTCCGCAAGTCCACCGACCGGGCCTGGCCCAATCCGGTCTGGGGGTTTGCTGAATCGACCGCCTATAGTGATGAAGAACTGGAGGCCATTACCACTGCCTTGCTGGAGGCATTGGGTTAGACGGGGACGCCGGGGACACTCGCAACTTAGCAACTTGACTCACTATTGCTAAGATATCACTTGATCAACGCCGTTAAATTGCCAAGTTGCGAGTGTCCCCAGCCAAGATGAACATACAAACAGGCGGCGAAGGCCAGACCTTCATATTCAGCCTCAATATTACTGCTGACAAATACAAGGCTTATTATCAGGGTCAGGTACAGGCCATTCAGGTGCAGAGCCATGACGGGCGCAGTATCCGCTTTCCCGCCAATGCCATCAGGCAGTTTGTCACTGCCGATGGCGTGCGGGGTGAGTTTGTCATGGAAGTGGATGCGAATAACAAATTGATCGGCATTAGCAGGCGTTAGTCACCGACCGGTTTGCGTTATTCCTGGCTGTGCGCTAAACGCGCCAGATTGGCTGCAGTGGCATCGCGCATGAATTGGGCCATGCCGGGATGCAGCTTCTCATAGGTGGCGGTAAAGCGCGCATCCATCACATACATTTCTCCCAGTGAGGCATGCATGGCCCTTGAGCAGGGATAGAACCACTGGTCTATCTGCAGGCGCATCTGTTCAATAATGTCGAGCACCCGGCTGTCATCCGCTTGCAGACCCTGTTTCAGACAGTCCACCATTGCCGAATTCAGTGCATCGGATTTCTGCTTGAATCGCTGCCAGTCTTCCTGGCTGTATTGGCGGCTGCGTCGGGCCGATTCCCGGTAGGCCTCTGTGTCTCCCCAACGCTCACTGGCTTCATCGGCGAATTCATCGGGATCAAAGCCGTCGAATATTGAAAACAGTTCTGGGTTGCCCATCATTTCCTTCTCCTCAATAAGTGTGTCCAGCTGCTCGCGCATCTGCTGCAGCCTGGTGATATCCGCGCTGAGGATGTCCCTCTGCGCACGAAGCTGCTCCACTCGTTCTGACTGGTTCATCTCGAGCAAATCCGATACTTCACGCAGGCTAAAACCCAGAGCCCGAAACATCAGGATCTGATACAGGCGCTCCAGATCGGACTGCTGGTAATAGCGATAGTTGTTGTCACCACGAATCGCAGGTACCAGCAGGCCGATGGCATCATAGTGGCGCAGGGTCCGCAGACTGATGCCGCTTTGATTGGCCACTTCTCCGATCGTCAGGTATTTGCTCATGTTAGTCCTCGAATGAATAAGCTGGGAGGAGTGTGAAGGCTGACATTGGGGGAGGGTCAAGAAAAATTACTGCGCGGAGCCGCAGCCGGCTGGAAATTCACAGAACTGTGGTGTCACTGCCGACTGTATGGTTCGACAGGTTCTTACGCCTGGCCTGGCTCTATTTAAGAGTGATCAGCACCGACCCGGCATTGAATGGCTCTGCTTCAAAGTCCTTGATATCGCCGCGAAACTCCAGATCACGCAACGACAACAGCACTTCATCCCTGATGCGGCCCGAACCCACAATCAGCCGTAGCCGCTTTGCGACCCCATGGTGAGCCTGGTCGATCTCCTGCTGCATTTTTTCCAGCGCCTCATGGACCCGCTCGCCCTGATGGGCGATGTCGACGGTAAAGGTGGAGTCATCGTGTTGGGCATCCAGGGCATTGTCGCATTTGGGGCAGTGGCTTGTGCTGTTGTCCACAGTCATGCCACAGTTCAGACAGGTTCTATACATTTCCATCAAGCGACGAGCGAAGTTCCCTGGATGCCTTATTCATCAAACTGATTCGGCGATTTACTTCAGGTTGGAATAGTCAGTTGGGCTCATATAGTAGACCTCGGCACTGATTGGCACCGGATATTTCTCCCGCAGGGCTATCCATTCCGGGTCTTCCAGAAACGCCTCCCAGACTTCGGCGCGATGGTCACGATTACGATAGGCCAGCATCCAGACCAGGGTGTCGGCATCATCCATACGCTGCCAGACAGCAATCACCTCGGCGCCCAGACGCTCGAAGATCCCCACCTCGGCTTCCCGGAAGCGTTGATGCAGATTATCAATGCCGCCCACGCCATTCTGTTCAGGCTCGGCGGTATACATACGCAGTTCGAAACAGCGGGCATTGTCGTCGACATTGGCGGAGAGTTCATCGGGCAGGTCACCTGCCGGTCCACAGGGCGGCATGGAGCTCTGGGCCTCGGCAAGGCTGACAAGGCCTGCGCTGAGTAACAGGGATAAGAGCAGTTTGGGCATGGGGCATTCCTTGGGTTCTGATGGTTGTGGGTCTACTCTACCTGTTGCGGGCTTGTAATTGAACAGCAGATTGCCTGCTCCAATGACTGAATTCTAGTCCATGCTGTCTATGCTATTGGCGATTTCTTCAAGCAATTGGTCCAGCGCTTGCCGGTCATAGTAGTTGCCATTGAACAGCAGACCCTCAATGCTGCGGGAGTGCTGAATGTTCTGCAGCGGGTTCTCCCGCAGTAACAGCAGGTCAGCCACCTTGCCCGGCTCCACAGTGCCGTAGTCTTCCTCCAGGCGCAAAAACTCGGCAGCAGAAATTGTAGCAGCGGCAAGGGCCTCTGCATGACTCAGGCCCGCTTTGACCAGTTCCGCCAATTCATCGTGCACCGAAGAGCCGAAAAAGGAATAACTGTCACCGGAGTCGGTGCCCAGCAAGATGCGCACACCTGCTTCGTGAGCCAGGCCTGTGATCTCCAGGCCCTTCTCATAGAAGGCCAGCATGGCCTCAGCATCGTCAGGATTCTCCGCCAGTGCGGCCATATTATCTGCATCGCCCTGCCATTGCTGTCTGATTTCCGGCCAGATATAGCGAAGTCTGGAGTCATTACGAAAGGCCGGATCACTGGCCAAGGCATCCAGTCTGCGGGTCACATGGGTGGGCACATACCAGCTGCCGTTCTCGACGAAGGCGGCGAAGCTCCGCTGACAAATCTCCGGGTTAAACCCATCTACCATCCGGCGGCGCACAGCAGGCTCCGGATTCTGCGTGCGCGCCTGGGCCCGAAACTCAGCTGAGCCTGCATAGCAATCAAACAGAAAATCCCGGGCATGTTCCAGGCTACGTAAGCCGGCGTCGGCTGCCTCCTCGGCGCGCATCTGCATGGGCAGATGGCCGGCAAAATCCAGGCCGCGCTTACCCGCTTCGTCGGCCAGCCAGAGAAAAGCCTGGGGACTGAGACGGAAATAGGTCTTGATCAGGTCCACTCCGCGCCGATCCATCTCGGCCACCAGGCCACGGATTTCCTCTTCGCTTGCCGGATAGTCCCAGGGCGGGTTAACCGGGAAACTGCTCAGGGCCAGAAAGCGTGGACCCAGTAATTCTCCTGATTCAATCTGTTCCTGCCATTGCTGCATTCGGGGCAGACAGAAGTCACCGCCATCAGGGCTGTCGCATTCGGAATTCATTTCTCTTATACCGGTCACGCCATTGGCAATAAACTGGGGCAGGATCAGCGATTCAGCAAGAGGATGGCGAATATGGGCGTGCATATCCCACAGGGCAGGCATCAGATAGAGGCCATCACCATCAATCACAAGGCTGTTATCCCCTGCGTTGGTTTCTGCCGGTTGGATGCGACCTTCCCGCACCAGAACATTGGCAGGGGGGTGAATGCGGTCAGCTTCAATATCAATGATCTGGATATTCTGAATCAGAATCGCCTCGCTGGATTCTGGCTGGCCATGCACAGATTGTGTTGTCAGCAGCAGTGCCATGCAGCCCAAAAACCAGAAGGTGAGTGATAAAGGAGCAGTCCATGGTAATTTTTGTTGTTGGTGCATCAGATAGACCTTTGTTGTGGTCAGGCAATCGCCGACCGTGTGAGCCAAAGATTTCAGATACTGCAATTTCAGTTCCAGTTTTTAAGTCATTGTTTCAGTGAGAAGTATTTGCTTTATGCTGGCTGCGGAGATTGGTCAATAGCAAAAATATTCAACAATTGGTCCAGATCGCCATCAATTTTGTCTATCAGTCTGCCCTTGTTCCGAAGCGTGGCGGACAGAAAAACCAGCTGGCGATCACTGTCAGGCCAAACAAGCTATAGGCCAGGGTAAACACCCAGGCCTCGGCTTCAAAAAAGATCAGCCGCTGCAGCCAGTGTTCGATAAAGCTGCCGGTATAGACCACATCACCGGCTTTCTCCCGCAAGGCCATCTCCCAGTGGGTAAGCGGACAGATTACCCCCAGCCAGGCCTGCAGCGTGACGATCCCAATGGTGACCAGATGGGCAAACCGGAACCAGGGATTGCGGACCCATTGCCATTGTCGGAACTTGCCAATGACGATCAGCAGCAGCCCGAACACCACAAAAGCCACTAGCAGGGCGTGGAGGATGAGGATGGCATCGGCGGCCAGTTGATAGGCGAATTGTTCTGACATGACTCCAGCTTAAGAACCGGATGCCTGGGAATCAATATGTGCTGGTGAGGAAGGGCGAGTCAGGGGCAGTAAGCGCAGCTCATGGTCTTTCTGGAACAGTCTATCCTGATCCGTAACTGATCCCGTCATTTGCCGTAGACATTTTGATTTTGGCGGGATAAGCTCGGCCAGTACTATCGAAAAATAAAACCCATCCCACGAGGTATTGTTATGCAATACCGCAAACTGGGCAGCTTGATCCTGCTGGGTCTGCTGCTAAATGGGTGTGGCCCGCAAGAGCCAGCAGTCACCGACACCGCCCTCGACACAAATTCGGCTCCCGCCGAAGTAGCCGATTCCGGTATTTCCGAATATCCCATCGAAGATTTCATGAACAGCGTCAGCTATCGCGGCGCCAGTTTCTCGCCTGACAGCAGCAAGGTGCTGGTGAGTCATAACCGCAGTGGCATCTTCAATGTCTATGCCATTAATACCGATGGCAGTGGGGAGGAGCAACTCACTGACAGCAGCAGCGATGCTATGCTGGCGGTGTCCTGGTTTCCGGAGGATGAGCGCTTTTTGTTCACGGCTGATCAGGGCGGCAATGAACTGAATCATATGTATGTGATGGAGGCCGATGGCGAAGCCATCGATCTCACGCCCGGGGAAGAGCACCGCGCTTCCTTCCTTGGTTGGGCCGGCGACTACCAGTCCTTCTATATGCAGAGCAATGAGCGGGATCCGCGCTTTTTCGATGTCTACGAATACCAGCTCAGTGATGGCTACCCCCGGCAGATGCTGTTTGAAAATCAGGACAGTGTCTATCCGGATGATATTTCACCCGACGGCCAGTACATGGCAGTGATGGCGCTTAGCACCACCAGTGACAACGACATCTATATCCAGAATCTGGCGAGCGGCGAGCGCGTTCACGTGACACCCCATGAGGGCAATGTCTTCAATCTGGTCAGTGACTGGTCGCCTGACAGTCGCTTCCTTTATTACACCAGCGATGAGGGCGGGGAATTCCAGCGGCTGATGCGTTATGACGTCACCACTGCGGAGAAAGAAGAAGTGCTGGCCATGGACTGGGATATCTACAGTGGCCGCTTCTCCCACGAAGGCGAGTATTTTGTGGTTATCGCCAATGTGGATGCTAGGACTGAATTGCGTCTGTTTGAGGTGGAAGATATTGCGGCAGTTCAGATGACAGAGATAGAAGCGCCAGACCTGGGCGGTGTTAACGTCAGCTCGGTAAGCTTTGCCCCGGGTGATGAACTGGTGGCCATGTACGGCAGCGGCAGTCGAATTCCCAGCGATCTGTTCGTTCATGAAATGGGCAGCGACGCTGCACCCCGTCAACTTACCAACAGCCTGAATGCCAATATCAACCCGGAACATCTGGTGGAAGCCGAGGTGGTGCGGTTTGCATCCTACGACGGCACCGAAATCCCCGGCATTCTCTGGACACCCCATGAGGCCAGCGAGGACAACCAGGCCCCGGCCCTGGTCTGGGTCCACGGCGGCCCCGGTGGCCAGACCCGCGCCACCTACAACGGCCTGATCCAGTATCTGGTGAATCACGGCTATGTGGTTTACGGCATCAATAATCGTGGTAGCTCCGGCTATGGCAAAACCTTCTTCGCCATGGACGACCAGCGCCACGGCGAGGCAGATCTGGGTGATGTAGTGGCCAGCAAACAAATGCTGATCGACACCGGCGTGGTGGACCCCGAACGGGTCGGCATTATTGGCGGCAGCTACGGCGGCTATATGGTGGTAGCCGCACTGGCCTTCGAGCCAGAAGTGTTCGAAGTGGGTGTAGACATCTTCGGCGTCACCAACTGGCTAAGAACCCTGGAAAACATCCCACCCTGGTGGACTGCACAGAAAGATGCCCTCTACGCCGAAATGGGCGATCCGGCCACCGACCGCGAACGCCTTGAACGTATCTCGCCGCTGTTTCATGCCGAGAATATCGTAAAGCCGATGATTGTGCTGCAAGGAGCCAATGATCCCCGAGTGCTGCAGGTTGAGTCAGATGAGATGGTGGCAGCAGTAAGAAGGAATGATGTGCATGTGGACTACCATGTATATCCCGACGAGGGGCATGGGTTTCGGAATCGGGAGAATCAGATTCAGGGGTATCGGGCGATTCGGGAGTTTTTGGATCGGTATTTGTAATGCTGGAAAATGCCCCTTGGGATTGCAGCAAGCAATAGAAAATGAACAAGCGTACGCTACAGAATGGAGTCGAATATGCCTCTTATAGAATCCCTGCCACCAATAGTTGGATTGGTTTTACTCGTCCTGATTATTATCTGGGTGATATTGGCATATTGTATCCCATTCTATATCTATGGAACCTGGTATCGAGCCAGAGAGTGTAGCCGCCACCTGGCCAGAACAAATGAGTTGCTTGAGCAAATTGCCAGGCAGTCACGGAATGATAATTAATTGAACCAGTATCTGGATGTAGCTGTTATAAAACCGTGGTAAACGCCAGTTACTGACTTCTAAATTTGTTTGCCGTAGCTTTATGCAGTCGAGGTGAATATGAATTTTTATAGAAGCTTGGTTTTACTCGCATTAACGGTCGCATGTATCGCTAACTCAAAAGCAGCAGAAGAATTTCAGGATTTTATTCCAATCGAAGTGGCCGAAGCCCTGTTTGGCTTTGGCATCGGTGGTGAAATGCAGGTTTACTCGGATATTATGGATGAGTTTCCTGAGTTTCAGGTGCCTGCACAGTTTGAAGTGCTGGGCAGCACCAGCCGATCCACTTCATTGACCGTGGCAATGGCCACAGCTCTTGATGAATCTCAGGCCAGGGCTGCGATTACTGAATCTTTTGCTAATCAGGGTTGGATAGAGATGCCGGTCTTCTCTCCGTCACCCCGGGAGTATGGCTTTGTGTCTCCGAATCGGCCTCCGACACCATCCTATCGACAACTCTGCCACGATGAGCACGGCCAGATGAATGTCAGCTATCGCGCGGGCCCACGCAATATTCTCAGCCTCCATGCCGGTAATGCCTTCGGTGCGGACTATCGTACTTGCGCTGAGCGTATTGAACAGCAGGAGCTGTCCATGGTGCGAATGTCTCGAGGTGGCAGAGGTATGTACGACTCCATGCCTCTGTTGTTGGTTCCTGAAGAAGCCAGGCAGGGCAACATGCCGTTCATAAGGGGTGGCGGGGGTAGTAGCTCGGGCAACAAAGCGGAGACTGACACCAGCTTCGCCCTGGATTGGAATCTGGAAGAAGTATACGAACATTTTTCTGAACAAATGGATGAACAGGGCTGGACGCTGGACGCCGAATCCATAGGATCAGTGACCGCGACAGGTACCTGGACACAATCCACGGCAAATGGCGGGAATCTTGTGGCTCGTCTTGATGTTGTTAACTCGCGAGATGATCAGTTCGACCTCACCCTCAGTGTCGAACGTCCGGGCGGTCGCCGAAGCGGGGTTTTCTTCGGCAACTGATGGGCTGGGAAAAGCAGCCAGCTAATTCTTTGAAGCCGATAGGGTCGGGCCAAGTTGATACATCTATTCCTGCAATGGACCTGAAAAATACTGCTCCTGATGAACCTCGACACCTAAGGCTCTCTGCTTTAGGATCATGTGCCATCCTCTCTTCTGAGCTATTGTTATGCATAACCTCAGGTCGACTGTCCTTTTCTGTTTTATAGCCTGTTCAACAACCCTGATTGCTCAAACTCGGTCTGATCTGCAGACAGATTTTCAGGCATGGGCTAAAGCTGCGGCGCAACCGATATCAGAGATTGGTATAGATGCCCCAACGAGAAGCTTGCTTCCCTTGAAGGATTTGATTGGCGATGCCCGTATCGTTGGTTTGAGCGAAGCAGTTCACGGTGGCACTGAGCCCATGGCTTTTCGAAATACCCTGTCCCGATTCCTGGTGGAGGAAATGGGCTTCGCCGCTATCGTACTTGAATCGGGGCTGACAGAAAGCAGGGTGCTGAATGATTATGTAACCGGCAGTGATATGAGCCTGGCCGACGCCGTGCGGCAGGGTTTTACTTTTGGCTTTCACGATTTCAGGCAAAATGTTGAGTTGCTCAGATGGCTGCGGGAATACAATGATGCACTTGGGGCAGATGAGCCGAAGGTCGGAATCTTTGGAATCGACGTATCCGGGAGCCCCGGCAATCTGGGGGCGCCACGAAACCCGGATACGGCACTGCTTGTTGTTCTGGACTATCTGGACGCTGTTAACGCCGAAGCAGCTGACCGGTACCGGGTTCAAGTTCAGGATTTTCTGCCGGTCCTTGCCAGTACCAATGACTATGGGCCCGTACCAGAGGCAGAACGCAATGCGCTAACCGCCACCATCAATGATTTGATTTCCCATTTGGAGCGCTATGAATTCGAATACACCGCTGCCAGTTCCAGGCGTGATTATGCCTGGGCCCTGCAATCGGCGATATCAGCCAGACAGGTAGATAACTGGTTTCGCAATATGCCGCAGGACTGGGTGCTAAGTGATGGTGTGCAATGGAATGAAGTGAACCTGAGAGTTCGGGATCGGCTATTGGCGGATAATCTGGATTGGGTGTTGGGAATGCTTGCCCCGGATTCCAGAGTGCTGGTATTCAGTTCTGTGGCTCATAGTGCAAAGACTCCTGTTTATCAGCCTGGCAGATCAGAGGCACTTACTATTCCAATGGGTTATTACCTGGAGGATCGCTTTGCCAGTGATTACGTCAATATTCTGAATATGGTCAATGGCGGGGAGATTGCTTTTTGCAGCGCTCCAAAGGATGTTCGGCAACCGATGTTGTTCAGTTCCCCGCCTCGTGATTCTGCTGAGTTTTACTTCTCGGAGCTTGGAATGTCTCGGTTCTTTGTGGATTTAAGAGAGGCTCCAGAAGGCCTGGCAGAGTGGTTGGCGGAACCGCGCCAGCACTGGAATGGTCTGGGTGCTTTGGTGTTTCCCACAAGCGAGGCCTTTGATCTGGTCTATTATGGTGGAGAAGTAGGATCGGACTGTGTGAACTAAAAAGCGTAAAGGGACACTGATAATCTAATAACTTAAGATAAAACGTTTAGCTTAGTGTTAATAAGTTTTTATTGTCCCGTGCTTTCCATGCTCACGCCTATCTTTATAATGATTGATCTCTTTAAATGACCTTTAATTATTGTCTGGATGCCTTATCGGGATAGGGGTGCCTGCAGAATAGCATCCCAATAAGTTTGTATCAGCCAGCTCAAAACCCACCAAAAAACTCCAGACCAAGAAGCCTGGAATAGCGTGACTCCACAATATCCTGATTATTCACCGTACCCTGGAACAGGCCTTCCACATCAAGGGCGATCACGTCGATGGATTCTTCCCGTTTGCCTTCCAGGTCTGCCAGTTGAAGTACTGAGCCCCAAACGGCCAGCATGCGATTATTGATCAGACGAAGCTCATTTTCCTTGGCCCACTCAGCGCCTATGACTGCGCCCAGCTCATTGAGCTGATCACGCAATTCGGACTGCTCGTCACCGTTGGCGCCGTCCAGAAGCTGTGATTGGATATCAAGCCATCCTGTCGGATAAACAAGCGTGCCGGTGTAGAAGTTGCGTACCCACCCGAGATACTCATCCCTGGATTGGCGCTGTTGATTGCGTTCATCATCCGAATAAGCACGGATGAAAAAAGCCCGTTCTGCTGCTTCTGTTGGCCAGTCAGTCTGCGTGCTTGTGCAGGATGCCAGTAGCAGGGTTGTCAGCAGTAGAGAGAGTGCTCTGTGATTGAATAGTTGTTTCAGGGGCATTAGGAGATCAAAGGGGTCAGAGTAACTTCATCGGAGACCAATTGGGACAATAATAGAATAGTAAAATCGTAACTAGTATAGAAAACTTATTCCAGGAACTGAATTGTGCAGCCAGTTACTTTACTGATTGTTTCCTTCATTCGAAAAATTCTCACTGTTTAAACAGTGGCTTGCTATTCCAGCTTTTTCTGATTGCTGACTATCAGGAATGCCGTGCAATCGCCGAAACTCATCAAGGAACCGCACAATCTCTTCAGTGCTCAACTCCCTGCCTCGCTCAAGAGCTTCATCTGAAAAAAGTTGTAAGGCATTCATTGCCGAATCCTCTCAAGTGCATCGACATCGGCAAGATCTTGTGGGCGACCGCTTTTCTTTTTCATGGCAATCAGACTATCAATATCCAAAACCGGAATTTCAGTTTCTTCAAGATTGAATATTACGGGTTCCAGGCTGCCGAGATCGTAGTCGATAATCAGGTCCAGCTGTTCGTCCTGGCTCTTGGGGTTGTAGAAATTCCAGGCGATGAGATTACGCTGCTCAATATAGTCCTCGCGGTTCCTGAAAACATCGTCAGCGCTGATTGGCAGTCTTGAGGTCAGGCCCAGTTCGGTGAGAGCCTTTTCGGTTTGTTGCAGGTTGGCTTGGTTCCAGCGGATGACGAAGTCAATGTCTACCGTGCCACGAACGGCGCCATGAAGCGCAACAGCGTGACCACCTACGATAGCGAAGGGGATTTTGTGCTTGCCCAGAGTCTTGCAGACTCTTTCCAGAAACATCGCTCGCCACCAGTCTCGTTTGGGAAGTGGTGGGCCCACCAGGACTCGAACCTGGGACCGACGGATTATGAGTCCGGCGCTCTAACCAACTGAGCTATAGGCCCTCTTTGGACTTCACCAGAACGCCGTACTCTTCGTTGTGGCACTTATCCTCACTCGGTCACGTACTGTGTGTACGCTCCCTCGTTCGGAAAGTGCCACGCCTCGATTACGACGCTCTGGCTGTGCCAAAGCCCTTCGAATTTGATCGAAAAGCTCCAGCGGAATCAGTAATTTAGCAGAAAATCACTGAGCCCAAAACAAAGAAGGGGCGCATTATAGCACCCCTGTGTTGAGGCTTGGCTAGTCTGGCGTTTAATTCTGGATCAGGGCCGCGCTGGCCTTTTCCAGGGCCTTGCGGTCGGCTTCCAGTTGCTGGATGAAACCCTGGGCATAGGGGTCGGGGAAGATGTCTTCGTTGCCTTTGCCAATCTCGGCATAGACATGTTCCGCCACCGCCTCCGGTGAGGTCTTGTCCAGAGGCAGATCTTTGGCCATGTCGGTATCGATGGGGCCAGGGTAAACACCGGCTACCAGGCTGTTGTTGCGGGCCAGTTCGGCACGGAAGTGCTGGGTGATGGCATGGGCGGCGTGCTTGCTGGCGCTGTAGCCGGGGGCGAAGGGGAAATTGCTGAGGCCAGCGATACTGAGTATGTTGACGATAGCGCCGCCGCCATTGTTATTGAGAATGCCCGCAAAAGCGCGGACCATTTTGACGATGCCGAAGTAATTGACGTTCAGCTCAAGTTGCATGCGCTTTTCATCGCTGCTGGCACTGGCCGATACCGGTGTATCCAGATTGGCGCCTACACCGGCATTGTTGATCAGTATCTGCACATCTGGCGCCTGGCCGGCAGCGGCATCGACTTGCTCCTGGTTAGTGACATCCAACGTGACCGGCACCACCTTGTCGCCACCTGCTTCCAATACCTCCGCCAGATTGGCTTCATCTCTGGAGCAGGCGTAGACCTTTTTGGCCCCCTGGGCCAGAGCGGTGAGTACGAAGGCCTTGCCGATACCGCGGTTGGCGCCGGTGATGAAAATAACTTTGTCTTTGATGTCGATGCCGGGCATAAAAGCTGTCCTTGTTTCTGTTCTCTGGATTGTCAAAAAGATTGGGACAGCAATAGCACAGAATCGGGAGCGCCGCCATCAAGCGCTGGGGACACTCGCAATTAAGCGCTGGGGACACTCGCAATTTAGCAACTTAATAACTGGCGCTTGGAATCTAATGCGTGTTACTTGAGTTGCCAGGCTGCGAGTGTTTCCCGGTGGAAGAAAGCTATCAGCGGAAGTTTTGTGGGAGCTCGGTCAGGCGGATATAGCCTTCCGGCAGATTGACAACGGGCAGGCGAAAGGCGCGTACTTCCCGGTTGGGGCGGCTGATTCCCCAGACGATGCGTTCCTCACTGCTCTTGTCCCAGGCGAAGGCCTGGCCTTCGATGTCGATATCGATAGTGGCGATGTGAACCAGCTTGGGGCCCATTTTGGGGGCTGCCAGTACATACATCTCCGGGCGGTCATGGCCGGTCAGATAGAGCAGGCCATCGGGGCCAATGGCGCCTCCGGAGGCTGCATGGGGTTGCATGCGGGCGATGACGGTTTCCGGAATCATCCAGCCACCGAGGCGGCGCCAGTCATTGTCGTAACGACTGATGGTGGCAAAGGAATGATCCTTGAAGCTGAGGCCGCCGTCTTCGTCATAGTGGGCATAGCCTGCAATCCAGCCATCGCCGAGGCGGTCGTACCAGGTCAGTGAGCCATCATCCAGTATGCCGAGACTATAGCTGCGGCTGTGTTCCATGGTCTCGGTATTAAAGACTTCCAGAGAGCTGGCCATCGGGACTTCCGGAAAATTGGAGTTGGCGCAGTAGAGTTCAGTGCCTTCGGCATAACAGCTGTTCAAATGGCGGATAGGGCCCTGTCTGGGGCTGGCCCATCGTTTGATCAACTCGCCACTTTGTTTGTCGTATTGACCAATGGCGGTATTGACGATGGCGTAGAAGTGCCCGGCATCGGCGGCCGCAGCCTGGCCGGCTTCGCGGGCCGGGAAGCGGGCTATCTCTGTGGCGCGTTCCTTCTGGATTGTCAGGGGTTCGAATTCCGGCAATTCCAGACGCTGGGCCAGGGCGGGTTGGGTCAGCAGAGTCAGAATCAGGGCTTGCAGAGTGATGAGCTTGCGCATGGCTTGAGGTTCCTGTTCAAGTGTTTGCGTGACTTCAGATTGGAACTCTAGCGTAGTAATACTGCGCCAGTATTACAGATGCAAACAACGGGGGACACAACATCCAGGGACACTGACAAAATAACAAATTAAGGCGGGGTCCTTGCTGTGGTTTGCCCAAACCTTCTGCCTGCTGGGTGCAACTTGAGTTCAGCTCAGCGCTTTGTCTTATTTTGTTATTTTGTCAGTGTCCCCAGATCGCAGTGTCCCCAGATCGTTGCGTTAAGTTGCTAAGTTGCGAGTGTCCCCAAACGAAAACGCCCGGCTGTTTGGCCGGGCGTTTTGGGTTTTGGCTTGTGCTGTGCTTATTCGTCCAGGAATGAGCGCAGGTGATCCGAGCGGGTCGGATGACGCAGCTTTCTGAGGGCCTTGGCCTCGATCTGGCGAATACGCTCACGGGTGACATCGAACTGCTTGCCCACTTCCTCGAGGGTGTGGTCGGTGTTCATGTCGATGCCGAAACGCATTCTGAGTACCTTGGCTTCTCTTGCCGTCAGGCTGCCCAGCACGTCCTTGGTGGCTTCTCTGAGGCCTTCGTCGATGGAGCTGTCTACCGGGCTGTCCACGGTGGCATCCTCGATGAAATCACCCAGATGTGAATCTTCGTCATCACCGATGGGAGTTTCCATGGAGATGGGCTCCTTGGCGATCTTCAGCACGCGGCGGACCTTGTCCTCGGACATGTCCATGCGCTCGCCCAGCTCTTCCGGTGTAGGCTCGCGGCCTTTTTCGTGCACCATCTGACGGCTGATACGGTTCAGCTTGTTGATGGTTTCGATCATGTGCACCGGAATACGGATGGTGCGGGCCTGGTCAGCAATAGACCGGGTAATGGCCTGACGAATCCACCAGGTGGCATAGGTTGAGAATTTGTAGCCGCGACGGTATTCGAACTTGTCCACCGCCTTCATCAGACCGATGTTGCCTTCCTGAATCAGGTCCAGGAACTGCAGACCGCGGTTGGTGTATTTCTTGGCGATAGAAATCACCAGGCGCAGGTTGGCTTCCACCATTTCTTTCTTGGCACGGCGGCTCTTGGCCTCGCCGATGCTCATCTGGCGGTTGATGTCCTTGATTTCGGAAATGGTAAGACCGGTTTCTTCTTCCAACAGGCGCAGTTTCTTCTGGGCCCGCAGCACTTCGGTCTTCACATTCACCAGCAGCTCGGAGTAGGGCTCCTTGGCTTTGATGTGCTTGTCGATCCACTTCTCGTTGATCTCATTGCCGGGGAAAGACTCGATAAAGGTCTTGCGCGGCATATTGGCGCTGCGCACACACAGGCTCATGATGGCGCGCTCGTGGCGACGCACACGGGTCAATACGGCACGGATGTGGGCCAGCAGGGGGTCGAACTGACGCGGGGTCAGCTTGAAGCTCTTGAACAGCTCGCCCAGTTTTTCCAGCTCGTCGACGGCCTTCTTGTCCTTGCGGCCCTTCTTGGCAATGATGGCGGCAGTGGCTTCGTATTGCTCACGCAGCTCGGTGAAGCGGATTCTGGCTTCTTCCGGATCCGGACCGACATTGGCTTCTTCATCATCATCGTCGTCGGAATCGTCGTCATCGACATCGTCATCATTGCTGGAGTCGCTGTCGTCAGCGGCACTGTTGGCGGCGGGCGGGAAATTGGCCTCGTCGTCAGTGTCCAGATAACCGGTGATAAGTTCGTTCAGGCGACGCTCTTCGCTGTCGATCAGGGCATATTCGTTCAGCACATGCTCGACGGTGCCGGGGAACAGGGCCATGGCCTTCATCAGTTCCCGCAGGCCTTCTTCGATGCGCTTGGCAATGACGATCTCGCCTTCGCGGGTCAGCAGCTCCACAGTACCCATTTCGCGCATATACATACGCACCGGGTCGGTGGTGCGGCCGGCTTCGTTTTCCACGGCGGCCAGGGCGGCGGCAGCTTCGGCGGCGGCAACTTCGTCGTCGCTGGCGTCATCACTGTCGTCGTCGTTGAGCAACAGGGCATCGGCATCCGGTGCCGCTTCAAATACCTTGATGCCCATGTCGTTGATCATTTGAATGATGTCTTCCACCTGATCCGGATCAGAAATGGATTCCGGCAGATGGTCGTTCACTTCCGCATAGGTGAGGTAGCTCTGCTCCTTACCTTTGGCGATCAGTGCTTTCAAACTCGACTGGGGTGCTATCGTCTGGGCCATGAACTCTCGACTTCCTGGGGGCGCGCCAGGTTGATGATTTTGGGTTTTTTGCTGCTACTGCTTGCTTGGTTTGGCTGCTCAAAAGCCAGCCGGGCATTATAGCGGCGGACACAGCGTCTGTATACGCCTTATACCAGGGGATTAGACAGTAATAGCGGCTGTTTAGTTTTGATCTTTTGACCCACCGAGCCGTGATTTCAGCTCATTCTTGAGTTGCAGCAGATTCAGCTTCTTACGGATATCCGACAATATGTTGTCGATTATCTGGAGGAATTCCTGTTCCATGCCCTCCACGGGCGTAATCTTCTCGTCCTTGAGCAGCTGCGTGAGCTGGCCACCAAGGTTGCTGCCATAACAGTATCCAAGCAAGGTATAGGTCTCTGTATGGGGGTCGGACTGCACCATTTCAATGAGAGAGAGCAGTAATTGCCGGCTTTCATCCTCGGCGCTGCGCAGTGGCTCCAGATCAGCCTTGATGGCCAGGGCCAGTTCCGGATTGCGCAGCAGCAGCTCGATAGCCTTGACGCTATTGGACTTGCGCAGCAGGCTGGCCTGGCGTTTGCGGGCAAAGCCCTGGCCGGCCATGGTGGGCCGGCGGGGCTGGCCAGCACTGGCGCCAGACTCCTGCTGATCCATAATAGGCGGGCCATAGCCCTCATTGCCGGGTTCATCCCAAGGCGGAGCATCTGCTTGCGCTCCGTCGAAAGGGCCCGGAGCGAATGGTGGTGGCTCCGGCGGCTGGCTCTGTTCCGGCGGGGCTTCCTTTAACAGTTCATCAATGGATTCCTTGTCCATGCCCAGCAATTCCGACAGCCGGTCCAGCATCAGCTGGGCGTAGACGCCGCGGGGGAATTTGCGAATCAGGGGCTTGGCCAGATTGCTGAGCCGGGCCTTGCCCTCAATGGAGCTCAGATCCAGATTGGCCGACAGCTTGTCGAAGAAAAAGGTTTCCAGCGGCGCAGCCTCAAGCACCGCCTGCAGGAATTTGTCCTTGCCGTGTTCCCGCACAAAGGTATCCGGGTCAGCCCCCTCGGGCAGAAACAGAAAGCGCACCTGGCGGCCGTCTTCCATCAAAGGCAGGGTATTTTCCAGGGCCCGCCAGGCCGCGGTCCGACCGGCTTCATCGCCATCGAAACAGAACACTACTTCCGGGGTCTGGCGAAACAGGCGCACCATATGCCGGTCGCTGGTGGCGGTGCCCAGGGTAGCCACGGCATTGCGAATGCCCATCTGTGCCAGGGCGATGACATCCATATAGCCTTCCACCATCAGGATGCGCTCGAATTTGTTATTGGCCTTTTTGGCTTCAAACAGGCCATAGAGCTCCGAGCCTTTGTGAAACACCGGAGTTTCCGGTGAGTTCAGGTATTTGGGTTTGTCATCCCCCAGCACCCGGCCACCGAAGGCCACGGTGCGGCCGCGACTGTCGCGAATGGGAAACATGATGCGCTGACGAAAGCGGTCATAGTAAAGCCGGTCATCGCCCTCTTTGGGGTTTTCCTTGCGAATGGTGAGGCCGGCTTTTTCCAGCAGCAGATCCACCTCGCTGGCGCCACCCAGTTCGGTCAGCAGATTGTCCCAACCCGGCGGCGCATAACCCAGACCAAAATCCCTGGCCACCTCACCACTGAGGCCGCGGCCACGGAGATAGCTGATGGCTTCGTCTTTATTGGGATGCTTGCGCAGCTGTTGTTGATAGTAGCTGCTGGCCTTGTCCAATAAATCCAGCAGCTTGTTGTTCTGAGAATGACGTTTGGCCTCGGCTTTGGATTCTTCCCGTGGCACTTCCAGGCCGGCATCCCGGGCCAGGATTTCCACCGCCTGGGGAAAATCCACACCATCGAATTCCTTGACGAAGCCTATGGCATTGCCACCGGCACCACAGCCAAAGCAGTAATAGAACTGCTTCTGGGGCTGCACGCTGAAGGAAGGGGTCTTTTCGTTATGAAAGGGGCAGCAGGCGGTGTAGTTCTTGCCGGCCTTTTTCAGGCTCACCCGTTTGTCGATCACCTCGACAATATCGACCCGATGCAACAGGTCGTCGATAAAACTTTGCGGGATGAGTCCGGCCATGGAGTTGCGTAAAAATCCTTGTTAAACAGTTAGCCTGAACCATTGTCGCGGTCCAGGTGCAGATCAATCTTCCTGGGAATTTTCTTCCGACGATAGGTTCTTTTTATCGCCAGCACGATGCGCCTGAGCAAGCTGATCACCGCCACGCCGAGCAACAATACTATCAGGAAGATCCCGAGGATCACGTACTGTTGGTTGGCGCTCAGACTGAAAAACCAATCAAGGGCCGATGACAGGGAATCGATAACCCGATCATCCAGTTGAGGGTGTTGGCTGAGCCCCTGAAACCACTCAATGAATGAGTTCAAGCATTCCTCCAGTCCGGCTGCTGGCTCTGATCGGAGCCAGCAGTATTCTCATCTTTTTCGCCAGAATCTGAGCCCTATTGTAGCCGAACTTGCCAGCTTTGCGGCGACCTGATGCAAAGTCTGACAAAGTGGCTTATGCTCTGGCGCCAGAATAACAATTACAATCAGGAGCAGCCGTGTTGCTTTGGCTGGAAAGTACAGGGATTGCGCAGTGGGTGGGCTTGTCGCTTTATGCCTATCCGTCCCTGTTGGCCCTGCATATTACCGGCCTGGCGGTGGTGGTGGGCATTTTTCTGATGCGCGATCTGCGGCTGCTGGGCCTGCTGCGTAACCCGGCCCCCGGGGACTTCATCAAACCGGCCCGTCTGGCCTGGGCTGGCTTTGCCCTCAATGCCATCTCCGGCTTCATGCTGTTTTCTTCCCAGGCCAGTATCTTTGCCCTGAGCAACGCCTTTCGTTTCAAGATCAGTTTTATTCTGCTGGGTATGGTGCTGGCGGTACTGATTCAGCGGCGTCTGCGGGGAAGTTTTGATGAAACTGTAGATAACAGGACCCGGCTGCTGGCCGGGTTTTCACTGCTGTGCTGGCTGGCGGCCATTATCGCCGGTCGGCTGATTGCCTATCTGGGTTAGGGCCATGTGGAATCAGCTCGCCAACTTCGCCCTCGACAGCAGCCTTTATCAGTGGATTTCCGCCACCTACTGGTTATGGCCGGTATTGGAGATTTTGCATTTCATCGGTTTGTCCCTGCTATTCGGCGGACTGCTGCTGGTGGATTTGCGGATGTTGGGTTGCTTCACTTCCATTGCCCAGGCCCGGGTCAATCGCTTGCTGCCCCTGGTGCTGCTGGGCTTTGCCATTAATCTTGTTACCGGGATACTGTTTTACTTTGGTGATCCGGGCCGCTATTCCGCCAATATCGCCTTCAAGATCAAGATGGCACTGATCGTGGTGGCTGGCTGCAATGCCGCTCTTCACCATATTCTTATTGTTAGAGCGGCACAGGCTTCGGCTATCGCAGAGCAGCCATTGCAGAAACTGTCGGCTTCAGTCTCTCTGGCAGCCTGGCTGGGGGTGTTGCTGTTTGGCCGTTTGATTCCCTATATTGGTACGGGCTAGGAGCTTTCGCTCAGCCAAAAAAAAACGGGGCCATGGCCCCGTTTTTTGTGACACACAATCGGTCCTAGTCGTATTTGGACGGATAGAAGCGCACTGAGGCGCGGGCCGCCTCCGGGTCGCAGTCATAGGGCTGCAGACGATAGTCCTCGCTGGCTGGCAACCAACGCGTGGTGTAGGAAGCCGGGGCCTCAAGGAACATCGGATCTTCTACCGTGAGGGTCATGCGCAGGTCTTCGCCGTCGAGCCAGTACTTTTCAGTTACCACCTTCTGGGCCGAGCTTGGGATGCCGTTGTAGTCGTCAAAACCAGCGATGTCGAACACGAAGTGAGTCGTGCGCACATGCAAGGCCCCGTCCTCGTAATAGCCCACCGAGAAGCCCTGCAGGCTGAAATCGGTAGCCTTGGGTTCGCGGCCATCCAGCCAGACGGTACGCAATTGATCGTCTTTCTCATAGCGGAACAGGACCCGATCCGGCCATTGGGTGACTTGCATGGCATAGGGATCGTATTGAATGGCAGGGGAGGAGGCGGGCTGGCAATCGTATTTCGGTGCCATGATCTCTTCCCAGGTTTCCTGATAGGCCAGGGCGCGGGCATTGAGTTGGGGGAAATTGTCCTCACCCCAGGGGACGTTCTCACCGTTTACCGGCCTGGCGCTGAAACCGCCATCCCAGATTCCGGACAGATCGGGGATCTCAGCATCGCCCTGGGCATGGCTGGAAGCGCCAGGCAGGAACGGGATTAATGTGAGACTAAAGGCCAGCAGGCTCTGCTTTGTTATCGCTCTTGTCATGGTAACTCCCGCGCCCCTTAGCGAACGTTTTCTTCTTCTACGGCGCCGCCTTCAGTAACCGGGCGGCCATCCGGGCGGGTCATGCGCACACAACAAACCCCATTGGAGCCTTCGGCGCGGCTACGATTGCCACTGACCAGCACCCGCTGGCCGATTGCCAGGGTGTCGGGGGTCCAGCCAGCCCGGCGGATGCTGACCGGCGCACCCAGTTCCACCTGCCATTCGGTGACCGAACCATCATCGTTTTCGACATTCAGAAACAGAAAGGCGTGGGGGTTGCGGAATACCCAGCGGGTGACAGTACCTTCGAACTCCACCCGGTTTTCCGGGTCATAGAACGGGCCGCTGGCATGATGGGCGGCGGCCGGGGCAAGCAGCCAGGTGGTGAAAGTCATGGTGACGGCTGCGCCGAGTGCGAGCCAATGGCGAGATTGCATTGATCTCCTCCCTTCCTGTTACACCAGGATTTTTATTGAATGGGAGGATAATAAGTGAGGGCGCTGGAAAATGACAGGCTTAAAACCGCAGCCTGAATAGCGGCGCAGCAGGCTTCAGGCCAGGGCGGCTTTGACTTTCTGGCTCACCATACCCATGTCGGCACGGCCTACCACCTGGGGTTTGACCTGGCCCATGACCTTGCCCATGTCCTGCATGGAGGCGGCGCCGGTGCTGGCGACAGCTTCCTGGACAATGGCTTCGATCTCGGCTTCGCTGAGCTGGGACGGCAGAAATTCCTGGATGACATCGATCTCGGCCTGTTCAGTGGCAGCCAGTTCTTCGCGGCCGGCATCCTGATACTGCTTGATGGAGTCGCGGCGCTGCTTCACCATTTTGTCGAGGATCGAGGTGATGCGGGCATCATCGGGATCGATGCGCTCATCCACTTCCACTTTCTTGATTTCAGCCAGAACCAGACGCACAGCCGTCAGACGCGGCTTGTCCTTGGCGCGCATGGCGGCCTTCATGGCTTCGGTAATCTGCTGTTTGAGGGGGCTTTCGGACATGGTGCTCTACCGGCTGTGAGAGTCCGAGGGGATGACAGTGACCGGGATTACCGGTCACCTACCCGATTAATACAGACGTTGGCTTCTGCGGCTTTCGCGCTGAACCTTCTTGAGATGACGCTTCACGGCGGCAGCGGCTTTGCGCTTGCGCACGGCAGTGGGCTTCTCATAGAACTCACGGCGACGAACTTCGGCCAGGATGCCAGCCTTTTCGCAGGAGCGCTTGAAGCGGCGCAGAGCGACGTCGAAAGGCTCGTTTTCCTTCAGTTTGACCTGGGGCATGTTGTAAAAACACCTACCTTTAAATGCTATTCAAATGTTTGATCCGGCCTGAATCCCGCGTATTTCGGAGACCCGGGGCCAAGAGGGTGCGTATCTTAATGGTCTGGGGCCCGAATTGCAAAGAATTCCGGCGTTTTGCCGGCAGATTGCCAGGCTTTTTGGTAAACGCCCTGCCAGAGCCTATATTGGAGAAAGGCCAGGCTGAGCAGGGGCGATCCAGCGGGTTCAGTCTGGCGCTTGAGCTTATCGCGTGATGTGTATATAAATCCTATTTATACACATCATAAAGGGTGGGCGATGTCATGCGGACCAATATAGTGATTGATGATGAGCTAATGCGAGAAGCCCTGGCGGTAAGCGGCTGTCGTAGCAAAAAAGAGGCGGTTGAACAGGGCTTGCGGCTGCTGGTGGCACGAGGTGAACAGCGCCGCTTGCGCGAGCTGCGCGGTCAGCTTCAATGGCAGGGTGAGCTCGATGAAATGCGGGGTGAGCAGTGATTCTGGTGGATACCAGTGTCTGGATAGACTATTTCAATGGGCAGCAGCATGCCCACACTGATGCCCTGGACCGGGCACTTTATGAAGGCAGAGTCGCGATAGGTGATCTCATTTATCTGGAAATTCTGCAGGGCTTTCGCAAAGACCGGGATTATGAAGTCGCCAGGAGGCATCTTTCGGCACTGAGTATTTATCCGCTCCTGGGGCTGGCAGCCGCAGATCGCTGCGCCAATTACTATCGTCAGCTACGAAAGCGTGGAATTACCGTAGGTAAAACTGCCGATGTCATTATCGCCAGCTTCTGTATTGAGGAAGGCCTGCCCTTGTTGTTTCTGGACCGTGATTTCGAACCCTTTGTGGAACATCTGGGTTTGAAGGCGGCGGTGTGAATAGCGGGCCGAAGTAAGCCATTCGCCGCTTGTTGCACTTCAGCATTGGGAAATGGCCCGTTATTTGGCATGATAGCCCCCTTTTCACCGCCGCCTGACCCTGTCCATGAGCAGACAGACCAGTCAGCCATGGCCCGCAATTGAACAGCCAGCAGGAGAAGGCTTTGATAGTACTGGGAATCGAGACTTCCTGTGATGAGACCGGCATTGCCTTGTATGACAGCGAGCGGGGCTTGCTGGCGGATGCGCTCTACAGCCAGGTGGAAATTCATGCCGAATACGGTGGCGTGATACCCGAGCTGGCCTCACGGGATCATATCCGCAAGACCCTGCCCCTGATTCAACAGGTGATCGACGAGGCCGGCATCAAGGATGCCGACATCGGCGGTGTGGCCTATACCGCCGGTCCCGGCCTGGTTGGCGCGCTGCTGGTGGGTGCCTCGGTGGGGCGGGCCCTGGCCATGGGCTGGGGCGTGCCGGCCATTGGTGTTCATCATATGGAAGGCCATTTGCTGGCTCCCATGCTGGAAGCAGAACCGCCGCAATTTCCCTTTGTGGCCTTGCTGGTATCCGGCGGGCATACACAACTGGTGCGGGTAGATGCCATCGGCGAATATGAAGTGCTGGGGGAATCCCTGGATGATGCCGCCGGTGAAGCCTTTGACAAGGTGGGCAAGATGCTGGGGCTGCCCTATCCCGGTGGCCCCCATGTGGCGAAGCTGGCTCTGGAAGGAGAGGCAGGGCGTTTCAAATTCCCGCGCCCGATGATTAACAGACCCGGCCTGGAATTCAGTTTCAGCGGCCTGAAAACCTTTGTGCGCAACACCATTGCCGAGCACACCGACGCCGAGGGCAAGCTGGAAGCTCAGACCCGCGCCGATATCGCCCATGCCTTTCAGGAATCGGTAGTGTCGACCCTGTCTATCAAATGCAGCCGGGCCCTGGAGCATACCGGTTTGCAGCGCCTGATTATTGCCGGAGGTGTCAGTGCCAATACCCGCCTGCGGGAGGTGCTGGAAGCGGCGGTGGCGAAAGTGGATGGCCGACTGTTCTACGCCAAGCCCAAATACTGTACTGATAATGGCGCCATGATTGCCTATGCCGGTTGTCAGCGCCTGCTGGCGGGTCAGACCACTGATCTGGCCATCGAGGCGCGGCCACGCTGGTCACTGGAATCCCTGCCGCCCATTCACCACAGCGAATCTTCTGAACAGCTTTAATTGGCTGCTAAGGCAAGTTTATGGATATTGTTTATATACACGACCTGGAAATCAAAACCATTATCGGCATCTTTGACTGGGAGCGGGAGCAACGCCAGGTGGTGTGCCTGAATCTGGAAATGGCCACCGATAATCGCCGCGCCGCTGCCAGTGATGCCATCGAAGACGCCCTGGATTACAAATCAGTGGCCAAACGCCTGATAGATTTTGTCGAGACCTCGGAGTTTTTTCTGGTGGAGACCCTGGCGGAACGGGTGGCTGAAATCGTACTCAATGAATTCAATGTGCCCTGGGTGAAACTGCAACTGGGCAAGCCCGGGGCTGTGACCGGCTCCACGGATGTTGGAGTTATCATCGAACGGGGCGAAAAGCCCGCATAAACTGGCGAAAACGTGCCACTTCTTACTCTTAGTATTGGTAGTAATATCGACCCGGCCAACAATGTGCGTCGGGTGGTAGCGGCCCTGCGCGAACATTTTGGGCAGATTGAGCTGTCCTCGGTTTATGAGAGCGAAGCCGTTGGCTTTGAAGGGGACAATTTCCTGAATCTGGTGTTGGCCACCCACAGTGAAGAAGCCCTGCAAGATATCAAGAGCTATTTGAAAGAGCTGGAAGATCGTCTGGGTCGCGATCGCAGTGCGCCGAAATTCTCGGGCCGGGTGATTGATCTGGATATCCTGTTTTATGGCGACTGTGACGGTGCCGAGGCAGATCTGGAATTGCCCAGGGAAGAAATTACCCGCAATGCCTTTGTGCTGCAGCCCCTGGCGGAACTGTTGCCGGATGAGTTGCATGGACCCACGGGGCTCAGTTACGCCCGGCTCTGGCAGGACTATGACAAGTCGCGCCAGTCCCTCTGGCCGGTGGACTTCGACTGGACGCCCTGATCAGGCTTCGCCGTCCATCCCCGTATATCCCTTCATGGCAGCAATCACTTCCAGCCAGGTGTTGATGGCCGGATAGGCAGACAGATCGAAACCACCCTCATGGGCCACATGGGTATAGGCATACAGTGAGATGTCGGCGATGGTGAACTGATCACCTGCCAGAAACGGGCTCACCGCCAATTGTCTTTCCATGACAGCCAGGGCCCGGTGGCCGCCTTCCTGCTTACTGCGATATTCCGCTTCCCGTTCAGCGGGCAGACCCAGGTATTTGTTGATATAGCGCGCCACCGCGATATAGGGCTCGTGACTGTATTGCTCAAAGAATTGCCACTGCAATACCAGGGCACGCAGGTAAGGCTCATCGGGCAGAAAATCGCTGCCCTGGGCCAGATAGTTGAGAATGGCATTGGATTCGGCAATTACTCTTCCATCTTCCAGTTCCAGAAGCGGAATCTTGCCATTGGGGTTTTTGGCCAGATAGGACTCGCTGCGACTCTCGCCCTTGAGGATGTCCACATGTTGCCAGTGGTGCTCGCGGCCCAGCAGGCTGAGCAGCAATTTTATCTTGTAGCAGTTACCGGATTGCAGATCGCCATAAACTGTCAGCATGGGTTTCAGTGGAACTCCTTGTTTCTGATTTTTTGCGTCGAATTGTCAGGACTGCCTAGACGAGACTGCGCCCGCCATCACATTTGATAACCTGGCCATTGACGTAGCTGGCATCACGGGCCAGAAAATAGCAGAGCTGGGCAATCTGTTCCGGCTTGCCAAGCTGGCCCAGAGGGATGGCCTGCAACACCTTGTCACGCTTTTCCTGCACCAGGGGGTCATTGTCATCCATCAGTCCGGGCGGCCACAAAATAGCGCCAGGTGACACGCCATTGACGCGCACATTGGGAGCCAGTTCCAGGGCCAGGGATTTGGTCATGGCCTTGAGGCCGGCCTTGGCAATGCTGTAGATCGGATAATGAGCCAGGGGCGAGTCGGCATAGGTGTCAACAATATTGACGATAGCGCCCTGACGCCCTGCCAGTTCATTGGCCAGAGCCTGGGACAGGAAAAAGGCCGCCCGCAAATTACTGTCCATGAGTTCATCCCATTGTCCGCGACTGCATTGGCCGAGGTCAGTGGGATAGAAGGACGAGGCATTGTTGATCAGCACATCCAGTCGACCAAAACGGTTCAGGGCCTCCTGGCCCAGGCGATCCACATCCACGGTGCTGGTGAGGTCGGCGCGCAGAATTTCGGCCGAGGCGCTGCGCTGCTGATTGAGCTCCTGCTCCAGGGCCCGGGCTTCTTCACGGGAATGGTTGTAGTGAATGATGACCCGGAAGCCCCGGGCATGGAAATGGCGGGCAATAGTAGCGCCGATGCGCTTGGCGGCACCGGTAACCAGGACTGTGTTTGGCTCAGTTGCTGTCATGTTGGTCTTGCTATTACCCTGATTATTGGTCGTCCTGTTCGTCTGCACCTGACTTGCGCAGTGTCGAGACACAGTCAGTAATGGCCTCTAGACGGGCACGGGTGATGAGCGCTTTGGGGTCCCCCTGGGACTGCCTGGCCAACAGGGCAGGAATGTCGATACTGGTCGCTGCATCCAGCACAGTCAACAGATACTGACCCTGGGGATAGTCTCGCTCCTCCAGTCCGGTTCGCCCCCGCGCATCGGCTTCACAGGCCAGCAGGAATTTCTGCAGGCGTTCGGGCCGGCGAATGGCATCCAGGCTTTCCAGCAGTTTCAGCAAGGTGGTCGGTTTCAACTCCTGAATACGATGTAGTTTGGTGTGGTGCTCACAGACCAGTCTGGCCAGGGCTGCATGTTCTTTGGGCAGCGGCAGGCGCTGTTCTATGCGGGCCAGGGCTTTCAGTCCGAGTGACTCATGGCCGATATGCCGGGGCCAGTTATCGCGATCGGTCAGGGCCTTGCCAACATCGTGCACAAGGGTGGCATAGAGCACAGCGCTGTCATCGCTCAGCTTGCGAGCCTGTTCCAGGCACATGAGAGTGTGAATGCCGGTGTCGATTTCCGGGTGGTATTTTTCCGGCTGCGGGACACCAAACAGGGCATCCACTTCCGGCAGGATTATTGCCAGGGCATCGCATTGCCGCAGCACGCGCACAAACTCGGCCGGGGATTGAGCCAGCAGGGCCTTGTGCATCTCGGTCCAGACCCGCTCGCCCACCAGTGATTCCAGCTCACCGCTGGCCACCATGTCGCTCATCAGTGCATTGGTATCATCGGCCACCCGAAATCCCAAATGGGCAAAGCGGGCCGCAAAGCGGGCAACCCGGAGTACCCGCAGCGGGTCTTCGCTGAAGGCCTCGGAGACGTGCCTGAGGATTCGGTTTTCACAATCAGCCACGCCACCATAGGGATCGACCAGCTTGCCGTCGCTGTCCTCGGCAATGGCGTTGATGGTGAGATCGCGGCGCTGCAGATCTTCTTCCAGAGTAACAGACCCGGAAGTGTCAAAACTGAAACCTGTGTGACCTGGCGCGGTCTTGCGCTCGGTTCGGGCCAGTGCAAATTCTTCATTGCTCTGGGGATGCAGAAAAACCGGGAAGTCCTTGCCGACCTGGCGGTAGCCAAGATCCAGCATGGCCTGGGGAGAACTGCCCACAACTACCCAGTCCCGGTCCTTGACCGGGAGCCCGAGCAGCTTGTCACGTACGGCGCCGCCGACGAGATAAATTTCCATGGCTGTGTCCGCCGGTATTAACTGTTGCTGACACTGAAGCGCTGTTTGTCTTCCAGGCGCAGGGCAGTGAGTTCGCGGCCCCAGACATAGCCGGTGTCCAGAGCATAGACATGGGCGCGGTTGGTCTTGCCTTCCAGCGCGGCCCAGTGACCGAACAGGATTGTAGTCTGCGGGGTGATCTTTTCATACTCAAACCAGGGTTTGAAGCCTTCCGGTGCCGCGCAGAGTCCTTCCTTGATATCCAGGCGCAGGCTGCCGATGTCATCGCAGAAACGCACCCGGGTCAGGTAATTGGTAATGGTGCGCAGGCGGGCCTGGCCGCTGAGGCGGTCCTGCCAGCGAATCGGTTCGTTGCCATACATGGCAGACAGGTAGTCGCGGTAATCCGGGCCTTGCAGTTCCAGCTCCACTTCAGCCGCCAGTTGCAGGGTCTTGTCCAGATCCCACTGTGGCGCAACCCCGGCATGGATCATCAGGAAATGTTCCAGGCCCTCATTGGTCTGTACCGAATCGTAGTAGGCCAGGGGTTTGAAGCGTAACCAGTCGCATAACTCTTCGCAGTCAGGCGCAGCCAGTAAATCATCCAGGCTGTCCTTGCCCCGCGCCGGAGCGGCACCTTCGAAAATGGCAATGAAGTGCAGGTCATGATTGCCCAGCACCACTCGAATGCTGGAATCCATGTCACGCAAATAACGCAGAGTATCCAGAGACTTGGGACCGCGGTTTACCAGATCGCCAACACACCAGAGGCAATCCTTGCCCGGTACAAAAGCAATTTTTTTCAGGAGTTTGCGCAGGGCCTTGTAGCAACCCTGAATATCTCCTACTACATAAGTACTCATGAATGCCGTCTACTGGAAGTTCCCGATCAGTATAACAGCTGATCAGGAACTTGCAGGCGCGGGCAGTCAGTGTGGCCTAGTGCACCGTGTGGGGCGGTGCCAGCAGGAAGGGAGGGATGGCGGCTTCGAACAGCTTGCCATCGGCAGCCTGCATTTCATAACTGCCCTGCATGGTGCCGGTTTCGGTGCGCAGCACCGCGCCGCTGGTGTAATGGAAAGACTGGCCCGGATCGATTACCGGCTGCTGGCCTACCACGCCGGGGCCACGGACTTCTTCCACCTGGTTGTTGTCGTCGGTAATCTGCCAGTGACGATTCAGCAACTTGACGGTTTCCGGGCCCTTGTTGGTGATGAAGATGGTGTAGGCAAAGGCATAGCGGCCCGCTTCCGGATCGGAATGATCCTGCAGGTACTGGGTATCCACATGGATATCGATGCAATCAGATTGAGTCATTGCCTGTCCTCATTAAAAAACAACCCCAGCTCAGTGAGAGCCCACCGGGAAAACCTGACTTCAGCCGTCTGGATTCTGGCTTTGCAGTTCACTGAGCTTGTCACTGATTACTACGTAATCCGCCAGTGAAAGGTTTTCCGGGCGCAAACTGGTGTCGATGGGCAATTGCGCCATTGCCTCTGTAGAAAATAGTGGCTTGAGGCTGTTTTTCAAGGTCTTGCGGCGCTGATTGAAGGCCGTGCGTACCACGGTCTCCAGGCAGGCGGGGTCTTTGGCCGTGAGCGGCATTTCCCGGTGGGGGGTGAGACGGACGATGGCGGAGACCACCTTCGGGCGCGGGGTGAAAGCGGCGGATGGTACGTTGAACAGATGCTCTACCTGGCAGTAATACTGCAGCATCAGGCCCAGGCGACCATAATTCTTGTCATCGGGGCCCGCCACCATGCGCTGGATCACTTCCAGTTGCAGCATGAATACCATGTCCCTGATCAGGCCGTGGTATTTGAGCAGATGGAATATCACCGGTGTGGAAATATTGTAGGGCAAATTACCCACCACCCGCAGGCCATGGGGCTCGGGGCGCAGGGTGCGGGGGTCAAACTTCAGTACATCCTGCTGATGAATGGTAACCCGCTCATTGCCGAGAAATCGTTGCTTGAGAAATTTGGCCAGATCGCGGTCCAGCTCGACACAGTCGAGTCGCGCCCCACTGTCTGCCAGCAGATCCGTCAGGGCCGCCTGGCCGGGGCCGATTTCCAGTAGCTGGTCGTCTGCACCGGCGCCAATAGTGGCGATGATGCGCTCAATGACATTCATATCATGCAGGAAATTCTGGCCAAAGCGTTTACGGGCCTGGTGGGCCAGGCCATTGCCCATGGGTGGGAGATTGTCTTTCATTGGCTGGCTTCGCTGTGGCTGAAATGGTCTGCCATGGCAATGGCAGTGGCAATGGCATGATAGAGGCTACCACTGTCGGCCTTGCCGCTGGCGGCCAGGTCCAGGGCGGTGCCATGGTCCACCGAGGTGCGGATGATGGGCAGGCCCAGAGTTATATTGCTGGCGCGACCAAAGCCCTTGAACTTCAAGACCGGCAGGCCCTGATCGTGGTACATCGATAGCACAGCGTCTGCCTCATCAAGATACTTGGCGGTAAACAGGGTGTCGGCGGGCAGGGGCCCGGTCAGTTTGATTCCTTTGCCGCGCATTTCGTTCAGTACCGGCTCGATGACCTCGATTTCTTCCCGTCCCAGATGACCGCCTTCGCCGGCATGAGGATTGAGGCCACAGACCAGGATGCGTGGCTCGGCAATGCCGAATTTGCTTTTCAGGTCATCATTCAGAATACGGATGATATTGCGCAGCAACTCGGGAGTGATGGCAGCAGGTACTTCTGTCAGGGGCAGGTGGGTGGTGGCCAGTGCCACACGCAGGCCTTCGGTAGCCAGCATCATCACGGTCAACTGGCGCTGGCAGTAATCCGCCAGAAATTCAGTATGGCCGGTAAAGGCGATGCCGGCCTCATTGATGATGCCCTTGTGCACTGGCGCCGTGACCATGGCTTCCACGGCACCTTGCTGGGCCAGGTCAACGGCAGTGCGCAGGCTTTGCAGCACGTACTCGGCGTTGTCGGCATCCAGCTTGCCCGGGCTTACCGGCTTGCCAAGACGAACCGGCTGCACGCTTAACTCACCCGCTGCGGTGGCGCTGGCGGGCAATTGCGGATTAAAGGCTTTGATAGTCAGGGGCAGATTCAGAGCCCGGGCCCGCTCGCTCAGCAGGTCCGGATCGGCAATCACCACCAGTTCGGCATCCGCCGGTGGTTGCTGGGCAATGGCCACACAGAGATCGGGACCAATGCCGGCCGGTTCACCGGCGGTGATGGCGATACGATGGGTCATGGTGCATGCCCCGGCTGCTATTCAACGATTTCGACGAAGGCTTCTTCGCGAATTTCCAGCAGCCAGTTCTGCAGCTCCAGATCGAATTTGCGGTTTCGCAGGGCATTGGCCGCCTGGTTACGGGTGTACTGACGGCTGAGATCCTGCTCGCGCCGGTCCAGCACCTCGGCAATATGCCAGCCAGTCTCGGTGCGGAAGGGCTCGCTGAGCTCATTGATTTCCAGATCGTCCACCACTTCCTGCATTTCCGGCGGCATGCCGCCTTCATTGATCCAGTCCAGATCGCCACCGGCGACTACCGAAGACGCATCATCGGAGTTCTGGCGGGCCAGGGTGGCAAAATCCTCACCGTCGAGAATGCGTTGGCGCAGCTCCCGGATTTGCTCCAGGGTCTGCTCTTCGGTGCGAATCTCATTGGGCGTGAGCATGATGTGGCGAAGATTGGTTTGCTTCACCAGTTGTTCAGTGCCACCGCGCTTATCGGCTAGCTGGATAATATGGTAGCCATTGCCCGCCTCGATGGGGCCTTCCACGTCACCGATGGCCATATCGTCCACCAGGTCAGAGAACAGATTGGGCAGGGCGGCAGCCTTGCGCCAGCCAAAATTGGTGCTGTCCAGGGGGTAGCGCTGTTGCTGCAGGGCCTGGGTGCCCACTTCCGGCAAACTGGAGCCATCCTCGATGCGGCTCACCAGATCGGCGGCGAAGCGCAGTTTTTCTTCGCGGCTTTCCGGGGTGTCGGCGGCATTGACCAGCACCACCAGATGGTCCACCAGATAGTCAGCAGCCATCACTTCACGGCCCATTTCCGAATTGAGGAAATTGTTGATTTCCTGTTCGGTCACGGCAATGCGGGAATTCACCAGACCACGCTGCAACTCCTGAATGGTGAGCTGTTTGCGCACTTCCTCACGGGTCTGCAGATAGGCACCGGCTTCTTCCAGGGTGCGAACATACTCATCGAAGCTCATATTGTTGTTCTGGGCCATATTGCCCAGCACCCGGTTAATGGTGTCGTCGTCGTAGCGGATACTGGCGCGATTGGCGATCTGTAGCTGGATATTCTCCAGAATCAGGGTGTCCAGCACCTCTTCACGCAACTGACCGGCGGGCGGCAGCTCACGGCCCGACGCAGCCGCATTGCGGCGCACCTCGGCCAAGCGGTTTTCCAGTTCGCTGAGCAGCACCACGTCTTCATCGACGATGGCCACTACCCGGTCCAGAAGCTGGCGTTGCTGGGCCTGTACCGACAGGCTGGATATTGCAGTGATCAGGCACAGCAGACATAGCTGCCAGTGCCTCTTGATTGTAAATACGCTCATAATTACTCGAATTCTGTGTCACGAAATCCCCAGATACTGTCCTGTAACAGATTACTGAGGCCGCCACCGGCGATATTGCCAAGGCCATTGAGTGTGAATTGGACAAAAATACCGCGGTTGGGTTCACTATTAGGAACAAACAATTCGTTTTCGTCAACCCACTCCCGGGCCACCAGACGGATAGTGGCGCAGCAATTGCGCCATTGCAGGCCGGCAAAACTCTCCAGATTGCGCTCATTGCGCAGGTCATAGTTCCAGCGGGCCAGCAGGGTCCAGTTGTCGCTCAGGGGCCAGACACCGGACAGATCGGTCTGTTCGATGCGGGGATCGACGCCGGCAGGCAATGAAAACAGCGGTGAGTTGACTACCCGTTTGTAGCGGTAGGCGAGATTGAACAGGCGATCGTCATCCTGGTGGTAGCGCAATTGCACATTGCTCTCATCCACCTCCTGGCGCTCTTCGTGCCACTGCACATCGCCATTGAAGCGCCAGTTATCGCCCAGACGAAAGGCCAACTCGGCAGCCAGGGCGGATTCATCGGCAAAGGCCTGATCGGCCGGTATCCAGTTCTGCAGTGGCGTGGCCAGATGTACCCGGCGATCCTCGAAATAGTGAATCTGGCCGATGCTGATCCGGGCCCGCTCCTGACCCTGATCGTCGAGAAAGCGACTGGTGATGGCGGCGCTGAGCTGGTCGGCATCGCCGATGCGGTCGCCACCACTGAAACGGTCATCACGAAACAGTTGGTTGAAGCTGAAATTGAGCCGGGATGTATCAAACAGGGGTAAGGTGAACTGGTCTTCATAGGCGCTGTTCAGATAAAACAGGCGTGGTTCCAGAGTTTGTATGCCGGAGCCACTGCTGCGCTCGAAAATCAGGCCGGTGTCGGCGGTGTATACCGGTACGCCGATATCAGGATTGTCTTCACTGCCTGCAAGCTGATTGCTGAGACGGTATTCGGTGTATTTGTATTTGGCCGCAGTGCGCAGAAACCAGCCCGGGTTTTCCAGTGACCAGTTGATCTCCGGCTCCAGATTCAGGCGCTCCCCGGTCACCAGGGCGCCATTGTCAATCATGCTGCTGGACAGGCGATCCGGATCCAGTTCCCGATCAAAAGATGTCACCTGACCCGTCAGGCCGATACCGAAACCGCCAGCCAGATAACTGTTGCTGTCGAAATAGAATTGCGGCATGCGGTCGAAAGGTTTGTTGATATCGGCGGCAGCGACAACAGGATCGATGATCTGAATGCGCTGTACTGCCACGCCAGCACGCAGCCAGTCATTGCTGTACTGCAGGCGACCGTAGCGATTGAGATGGGTCTGGCTGGTGACATTCAGGCCGCTGCTGCCCAGGTCATAGAAATAATCGCTGTCGCTGACGGCGTTGTAGTCCACGTAGCTGGACCAGTTGCTGCCCAGCCGCCCCTGGTGCTCATAACCGATAAACCAGCGATCTGCCACCGGCGGGGAGTCGCTGCCGGGGGTGTCCGCGGTGGCCGGGTCATACAGATCATCGCCGGCCAGGTGGGACATGTTCAGGGTATTCATGGACCAGCTGGCCAGATAGCGAGCCTCGACACTGGCCATGACGCCCCGATCGGAAATCAGGCGTGGCGCGACGGTGGCGTCATAATGCGGGGCCAGGTTCAGGTAGTAGGGCAGTTCAAAATCAAAGCCGCCAGTGCGGGTGCTGCCGGCACTGGGGGCCAGAAAGCCGGAGATGCGCTCGTCACCCAAAGGGAAAGCCAGGGTAAAGGGGTAATAGAACACAGGCACATCGCCCAGGCGCAGACTGACCTTGCGGGCATAACCACGACCGGCCTGCTGGTCCAGGGTGATGCTGTCGGCGCGCAGACTCCAGAATTCACTGCCGGGCTCGCAGCGGCTGAATTCACCGTTCTCGATACTCACCAGGTCAGTCTCGGCATTGTAGACAATGCTGCTGGCAGCGCCATGGGCGCCGAAGTCGTGCAGCACATAGTTGGCGGCCGTGACCCGGTTGACACTGTTGTTACTGTCTATAAAGGCAGAATCGCCGGTGAGCAGCAAGCCAGGTTCACGAAACTCCACATTGCCCTGCATGGAGACAGTATTGTCGCCCCGGTTGATGGTGGTGCTGCTGTCATTGCGAATCTGCCGGTAACCCTGGCTGACCTCGATGTCGCCGTCGATACTGAGCAAATCCTGATTGAGTTGGGTCAGGCCTTCGGTGGCATTGAACTCCATGGCGGCCTCATCCGGCGCATTGTCGGCCGTGGCCAGGCCTGCCAGGGGGTCGATAAAGGCACCGCAGCAATAAGGTGCCAGTCGGGCCGCCTGATCCGGGCTCAGGGATTCCCGCGGATACCAGTCCAGAGGCATCGTGCTGGCTGCCACCGGGGCCGGGCTGACCTGACGTGAATCTGCAGCGGATTGCGCCTGAGCCGGGTTTTGTCCGGGAGCGCTGCTTTGTGGTTCAGGGGCGGTGACTGCAGGTTCTCTGGGTGCTGCTACAGGTGCTGCTCCAGGTGCTGCTGCAGCTTCAGTGTCGCTGGCTGTGGCAGGTGCAGAAGCCGCCGAGGGCCGGCTCGGGACAGTCTGCCCGGCTGCGCTCTGTTCACAAACCCAGCCATCGCCACTGGCATTGGGGCGGCAATTGAACTGGCCCCGTTGGGCGGTGGCCGAATTCAGGGGCAAGCTCAATAACAGGCCGGCCGATACGATAAGCAGCAGACCCGGTCCACACTTGCGCAATCCGGTCGAATCCGGACTGCTGAACGACTCAGGCTTGGCGTTCAGAGGGGCGAGTCTGGGCATGGTGGGGTGGTGGCTCGTGAGCTGATAAACAATTGCGGCCTGAAACCGACTTATTGGGTGTAGCCAGCGTCTTCTGGACGCGGCGCAGAATGCACAGGCATGATAATTCATTGCCGAATCAATGCAAAGCAAGGCCGCGGCTGGCGGGGAGCTCAATTGTGAGCCTGGAGGCGAGCTTCAGGGCGAGGGTAAAAACGAGGTTAAAGGCGAGAGCGTGACAGACACACGATTGGAACAATTGCAGAGCTGGGCCCAGGGAGTACTGCGGCAGTTACTGGACAACTCCGCCCTGGAGAATGTCAGGTTGACCCCGGTCAGTGGTGATGCCAGTTTTCGTCGCTATTTTCGCCTGCACGCGGATCAGGACAGTTTTATTGCCGTGGATGCGCCGGTGGCCCATGAAGACAATCCCCGCTTTGTGCGTATCTGCAATATGTTTCGCGACGCGGGCGTACTGGCACCCAAGGTCTTCGCCAGTGATTTCGATCAGGGCTTTCTGCTGCAGGAAGACTTCGGCGACAGCCTCTATCTGGACAGTTTTCAGGCCGCCCGGGAACTTGGCGACCACAAGCGTATCGACAGGCTGTACCATGCAGCGATCGATGCCCTGGTGCAGTTTCAGGCAGGTATCGATAAAGAGCGACTTGACCCCTATGACCAGGCTGCGCTGCGCGCCGAAATGGCTCTGTTTCACCAGTGGTTTTGCCCGCAGCTCTTGGGCATTGAATTGAGTGATGATGATCAGGCCCTGATCGAGTCGACCTATAGCTTGCTGGAAGAAGCGGCGCTGCAACAGCCCCAGGTGGCGGTGCACCGTGACTATCATTCCCGCAATCTGATGATTCCTGATCCCCGGCGCTATTCCGCCGAGGCCCTGCCTGGCATCGTGGATTTTCAGGATGCAGTAACCGGCGCCTACAGCTATGACCTGGTGTCGCTGCTGCGGGACTGCTATATCCGCTGGGATGATGACAATATCGAATCTCTGGCCAACTATTATTATCAGGCCGCCCGCAGCAGCAAGGTATTGCCGCCGGAGCTGGAGTTCTCACAGCTGCAGCGGGACATGGACCTGATGGGCCTGCAGCGACACCTGAAAGTGCTGGGTATTTTCTCCCGGCTCTATATCCGGGATAAGAAATCGCGCTATCTGGCCGATATCCCACTGGTTATCAGCTATTTTCTGGACGTGGCAGAGAAGTATCCGGAGCTGGAGGCCTTTCTTGGCTGGTTCCGGGAAATGGTTCTGCCGGTTGCCAGAGACAAACTCGACCTGGAATTCTAATGCGTGCCATGATTCTGGCGGCCGGGCTGGGCAAGCGTATGCAGCCCCTTACCGCCAACACTCCCAAACCCCTTCTTAAAGTGGGTGACAAGACCCTTATTGAACATCAGATAGAAAAGCTGGTGGCTGGTGGCGTGAGCGCCGCGGTAATCAATCATTTCTATCTGGGCGGCATGCTGGAAGCTGCCCTGGGTGATGGCAGCCGCTATGGCCTGCAATTGAGCTATTCCCGCGAACCCATACTGCTGGATACCGCTGGCGGCATCATCAAGGCTCTGCCAAAGCTCAAAGACGACAGTTTCATCGTCGTCAATGCGGATATCTATACCGACTTTGATTATTCCAGTCTCAAGGAAGTGGACGGCGAGAACTGCCTGGCCCATCTGGTGCTGGTGGCCAATGCCGATCACAACCCCCATGGTGACTTCATGATCGATGAGCAGGGCTTTGTCCATGACAATCCCGGCAGCGATGACCAGCGCCTGACCTTCAGTGGCATCAGCGTCATGCATCGCGATCTGTTCAAGGGTTTTCCGATCCAGCCGCGCTCGGTGGTGCCCCTGCTGAGGGAGGCCATGAAGGCAAACAAGGTGACCGGTGAGTACTTCCAGGGCCAGTGGACTGACGTTGGAACACCGGAACGATTGGCCGATGTAAATAACAGGGTTTCCCAAACAGACAGTCGTTAAGGACGCCGTAAACCATGCTTGACCGCCTGCGACATCGTGACTACAAACGTGCCATCCTCAACCGCCTGGAAGGCAAAGGGGAGGCTGGCGTCATTCCCGAGGGAGGCAGCAGCGAGATCCTGTTTCTGCGCAGCCTGTTTGTGGTGATGGGGCGCCTGGCCAAACTCGATGGCCGGGTTACCGAAGCCGAGATTGACTATGCCTCCCAGGTGATGAGCCAGTTGGGTCTGGACCCGGGCAAGCGTCAGCGCGCCATCGATTTTTTCTATCACGGCAAGCAACCCGGCTTTGATGTCATGCCCCTGATTGGTGAGCTGGCCGCCAGCGTCGGTCGCAGTAGTGCCCTGGCCCGGCAATTCCTGAAGATTCAGTGCCGGCTGGCCTACAGCAAGGGTTGTATTCGCCTTAAGGAAAGGCTGCAGCTCAGGGAAATTGCCGAGGAACTCGGCTTCAGCAAGGCCGAATTGCTGACCATCTGTACTGAAATCCAGGTCAGCGAAGACACTCGCATCCGGGGCCGCCGCAGCGGTTTCCTCAGCCAGGCCTACCGCATCCTGCAATTGGCCCCTGACGCCAATGATACCGAGATTCGCCGCGCCTACCGCCGCATGATGTCCCGCTATCATCCGGACAAACTGGCTGCCAATGAATCCGGTGATGCCCTGCGCCACGCCCAGGAGCAATTCCTGGCGGTGCGCCATGCCTATGAGACCATTTCCGGTTTCCGCAAGATGGTCAATCCCTGAGCCCAGCAGGCTGCCTCAAGCCCTGAGCTGAGCAAATTCCCTTTCATGGTGCCGGGGCCGGCACATCAGGACATGTGCTGCCGGAGAGGGTAGAATAGCGCCCCAAATACTAGCCATAGCCCGACTTACCATGAAGAAAGACTACCTGATCGCGCCTTCCATCCTGTCTGCCGATTTCGCCCGCCTGGGCGAGGAAGTTGATGACGTACTCGCCGCCGGCGCCGATGTGGTGCATTTTGACGTGATGGATAACCATTATGTGCCCAACCTGACTATTGGCCCCATGGTCTGTCAGGCGCTGCGGAATCACGGCATCAGCGCCCCCATTGATGTGCACCTGATGGTGTCGCCGGTGGATCAGCTGATACTGGACTTCGCCAAGGCCGGCGCCAGTTATATCAGTTTTCACCCGGAAGCCAGCGAGCATGTAGATCGTTCTCTGCAATTGATCCGGGATCAGGGCTGCAAGTCGGGTCTGGTGTTAAACCCGGCCACGCCGCTGGATCATCTGGACTATGTCATGGACAAGCTGGATGTGATTCTGCTGATGTCGGTCAATCCCGGATTTGGTGGCCAGAAATTTATTCCTTCCACGCTGAAGAAGCTGGAAAAAGTGCGCAAGCTGATCGATGACAGTGGTCAACGCATTCGCCTGGAAGTGGACGGTGGTGTGGGGGTGAAGAATATCCGCGAGATCGCTGATGCCGGCGCCGATATGTTCGTGGCGGGTTCAGCCATTTTCAACAGTGACAACTACGCCGAGACCATCGCCGCCATGCGCGCCGAACTGGGTCAGGACAGCAGCAAGCATCACTGAGTCTGAGTCGGGGTTTGAGCAGCATGAAGGCAGAACAATTCCAGGCCCTGGCGGATCAGGGTTTCAATCGCATACCGGTAGTCCGGGAAATCCTGGCTGACACGGAAACCCCGCTCAGCACCTATCTGAAACTGGCCAGGGGTCAGTACAGCTATTTCTTTGAATCGGTACAGGGCGGCGAGAAATGGGGTCGCTACTCCATTATTGGTCTGCCCAGTCAGACGGTGCTGCGGGTCAGCGGCGAACGGGTGACGGTCGAGACTGACGGTGAAGTGGTGGAGCAGAGTTCCGGCGAAGATCCCTTCGCCTTTGTCACCGCCTACAAGCAACGCTTCAATGTGGCACCGCTGCCGGATCGCAAACGTTTTGCCGGTGGCCTGGTGGGTTATTTCGCCTATGACACCGTGCGCTATGTGGAAACCACCATTGGCCCGTCCACGGCCCAGGATGAAATCGGCACCCCCGATATCCTGCTGATGGTGTCCGAAGAGGTGGTGGTGTTCGATAATCTGCGCGGCACCATCTCCTTCATTCTCAATGTGGATCCGGCAGAGGACAATGCCTGGGAAACAGCCCAGACCCGGCTCGATGCCCTGCAGGGAGCCCTGCTGCAACCCACACCCATGCCCGCGGCCGGTGATTGTCAGGCCATCTCGGAAGCCGACTTCAGACATCACTTTCCGCGCCCGGAGTTTGAGCAGGCAGTGGATCGCATCAAGGACTATATCGTCGCCGGTGATGTCATGCAGGTGGTGCTGGCCCAGCGGATGTCGGTGCCATTCAGCGGCGACCCCATGAATATCTATCGGGCCCTGCGCTATCTCAATCCCTCACCCTATATGGTGTTCTTCGATATGGGCGATCATCATGTGGTGAGTGCCTCGCCGGAGATTCTGGCCCGGGTCGAGGATGGCAAGATTACCGTGCGGCCTCTGGCGGGAACCCGCAAACGTGGCGCAACTGATGCCGAAGACCTGGCGCTGGAGCAGGATCTGCTGGATGATGCCAAGGAAATTGCCGAGCACCTGATGTTGATCGATCTGTCACGCAATGATTCGGGCCGGGTGTCCAAAACCGGATCGGTGACGGTGCCGCGCAAGATGTTTGTGGAACGCTACTCCCACGTCATGCACATCGCCTCCATCGTCGAGAGTGAAATTCGCGACGACAAGACAGCTCTGGATGTGTTGCAGTCTACCCTGCCGGTGGGCACCCTGAGTGGGGCGCCGAAGGTAAGAGCCATGGAGATCATTGACGAGCTGGAACCGGACAAGCGCGGCATCTATGGGGGTGCCATGGGCTATCTGGGCTGGAACGACAATATGGACATGGCCATCGCCATTCGTACCGCGGTCATCAAGGATGAAACCCTGTTTGTTCAGGCCGGTGCCGGTATCGTGGCTGACTCCCAGCCCGCCTCGGAATGGGAAGAGACCCAGAACAAGGCCCGTGCCATTGTCCGCGCCGTGCAGCTGGCCCAGAACGACCTGTCGGTGGAATAGCGCGCCCCCAGCGTATCTAGCCTTTTACCTCATCGTAGGCCGACAGCGCTGCCTGTCGTGATTCCCGCAAGTCCACGATGGGCTCCGGATAGTCCTTGCCCAGTTTGACGCCGGCCGCCTCCAGTTCCTGCTGGGGAGCCTTGAAGGGTTCGTGCAGCAATTTGTCCGGCAGCTTCTTCAGCTCCGGTACAAAGCGGCGAATATAGTCGCCGTCGGGATCGAATTTCTGTGACTGGGTGACCGGATTGAAGATGCGGAAATAGGGGGCGGCATCGGCGCCGCAACCGGCTACCCATTGCCAGCTGCAACTGTTATTGGCCAGATCCGCATCCACCAGGGTGTCCCAGAACCAGCGTGCACCCTGATGCCAGTGCAGCATCAGGTTTTTCACCAGGAAAGACCCCACCACCATTCGCACCCGATTGTGCATATAACCGGTTTCCCAGAGCTCGCGCATGCCGGCGTCCACCAGAGGGTAGCCGGTTTCACCCCGCTGCCATTGTTCCAGTTGTCGGCTTTGCTGGGCTTTCCAGGGGAATTCATTAAAACGCTCATTAAGGTTCTTCCAGGTCAGCTCGGGGAAGTGGTAGAGCAGGGCATAGGAAAACTCACGCCAGGCCAGCTCCCGCTGAAAATGTTCACTCTGGGCTTCACTGGCGGCATTGGCACCGGCCCGCTGGGCGGCTTGCCAGACCTGGCGGGGCGAGATTTCCCCAAAATGCAGATGGGGTGACAGGCGGGAGACCGAGCGCTGGGCCGGAAAATCCCGCCCTTTCTTGTAATCGGTCAGCCCCCGGTCGAGAAAATTCTGCAGGCGATTGTGGGCGCCTTCCTCGCCCGGCGTCCAGCTTGCATCCATGCCCTGGAACCAGTTGACCGTAGGCATCAGTTCCAGATCATCGAGCTTGTCGGCATTTTGCGGGCAGGGCGTGATCTGCAGCTTTGACGGTTTGCGGCGGGCCTCGCCAATGGGGGTATGTCGGGCCATGGCGTTTTTGTAAAAGGGGGTAAATACCTTGTAGACAGTGCCATCGTCCTTGAGATTTTCCCAGGGCTCCCAGAGCAGGGAAGCATTGCTGCTGTGCACTTCACGGCCATCATCTTCAAGCTTTTGCTTGAGGGCCTTGTCACGCTTGATGCGCCAAGGCTCGTAGCAGCGGTTCCAGTAAACGCCGCTGACCTGTTTGTCGGCACAGAGTTTAGGCAACAGGGTTTTCGGGTCACCCTTGAGCACCCAGAGCTTGTTGTCCAGGCTCTGGTTCAGGGCCGTCAGAGACTGATGCAGCCACCAGCGACTGGCGGCGCCCATGGCCCAGTCCCCAGCATTGCTGTCATCGAGGATGTAAACCGGCAGGATACGCCCCTGCTGGCTGGCGGCGATCAGGGCCGGATTATCCCGGAGGCGCAGGTCCTGGCGGAACCAGACGATGTTAAGGGCTGTACTCATGTGCTCTTCTACGCTGCTATTGGCATTGACGATCAGTGCCTGAATCAAACTCCGGTTCAAGACAGTGGCAGGCGGTCTTGCTATGATTGGCGCTGCCTGAAATCCGGCCTGTAAAGAGGTTTGCGCCGGATATGAAGCGGGATTGAGAGGACGCCAATGTGCTGTTAATGATCGACAATTATGATTCCTTCACCTACAACGTGGTGCAATACCTGGGTGAACTGGGCGCCGATGTGCGAGTGTATCGTAATGATGCCATCAGTCTCGAAGAAATCGAGCAATTGCAGCCCGAGCGCATTGTCATCTCCCCGGGCCCCTGTACCCCCAATGAGGCCGGAATTTCCATGGATGTGGTCAGGCATTTCGCCGGGCGCCTGCCGATACTGGGCATCTGCCTGGGGCATCAGAGCATTGGTCAGGTATTCGGCGGCGATATTGTGCGGGCCGAACAGGTGATGCATGGCAAACTGTCGGCTATTCATCATCTGGGGGAAGGGGTGTTTGAGAGCCTGGACAATCCCTTTACGGCCACCCGCTATCATTCCCTGGTGATTGCCCGGGATTCACTGCCGGACTGTCTGGAAGAGACCGCCTGGACTGCTGATGAACAAGGACAGCGGGCCGAGATCATGGCGGTGCGCCACCGCCAGCACGCCATTGAAGGGGTGCAGTTTCATCCGGAATCCATCCTCAGCGAACATGGCCACCAACTTCTGAAGAATTTTCTGCAGCTGGGTACGGCAGTTCCGGCCTGAGCGGCAACAGCGACCCCGTAAGGGAATAAGGACAGGGCGAGAGAGTCTTATGGATATTACAAGCGCAATCAAACAGTGCATGGCCGGCAAGGACCTGAGCCGGGATGAAATGATCGCCGTTATGCATGACATCATGTCAGGGCAGACCAGCGATGCCCAGAATGGTGCCTTCCTGGTGAGCCTGCAAATGAAAGGCGTGAAGGCCGATGAAGTGCTGGGTGGCGCCACTGTCATGCGCGAGCTGTCCACCAAAGTGGCCGTGCAAAATCATGAGCATCTGGTGGATACCTGCGGCACCGGTGGCAGCGGTTCCAACAAATTCAATGTATCCACCGCCAGCGCTTTCGTGGCGGCTGCTGCCGGTGCCCGGGTTGCCAAACATGGCAATCGCGGCGCCTCGTCCAAAAGCGGCAGTGCCGACGTGCTGGAGGCTGCTGGCGTCAGTCTGGCCATGAGTCCCGCACAGGTGGGCCAGGCCATCGATGAAATCGGGGTGGGTTTCATGTTTGCCCCGGCCCATCACAGTGCCATGAAGCATGTCATTACCGCGCGCAAGGAAATCGGCGTGCGCACGATTTTTAACCTGCTGGGCCCGCTGACCAATCCGGCCGGGGCCAGCAAGCAGCTCATGGGCGTCTTCGATGCCGCCTGGAGCCCCATTCTGATTGAAGTGCTCAGGGATATGGGTAGCCAGCATGTGCTGATTGTTGCCGCCGAAGACGGTCTGGATGAAATCAGTCTGTCGGGCAAGACCCTGATTCACGAGCTGAAAGAGGGCCAGATCAGCAGCTACTCGGTAAGCCCGGAAGACTTCGGTATCAGCAATTATGACAATTACCACATGCTGCAGGTGGAAGATGCTGCCAGTTCCCTGGCCATGTTGAAGCAGGCCCTGAGCTATGAAAATCAGGCTGCGGGGGATATTGTTGCCCTCAATGCCGGTGCCGCTATCTATGCCGCCGACCTGGAAGCCGACCTGGCCGCCGGGGTGGCCCGGGCCCAGGAAATCCTGCGCAGCGGCGCGGCCCTGACAAAGCTTGAGCAACTGGTGCAATTTTCCAATTCGGTGAGTAACTGATCGTGGCAGCCACTATTCTTGAACAAATTGTCGCCCACAAGAAAACCGAGGTCGCCACGGCCAGGGGGCGGGTCTCCCAGGCCGAGCTGGAATCACGGTTTCCCGAGGCGGCCAGCCAGCGCGGCTTTGCTGCGGCGCTGACCCAGCAGGTTGCCCGGGGCAAGGCTGCCATTATTGCAGAAATCAAAAAGGCCTCGCCTTCCAAGGGTCTGATTCGTGCCGATTTCGATCCGGCTGTTCATGCCCGGGACTATGCGGCCCATGGTGCCACCTGTCTTTCCATCCTGACCGACAGGGACTATTTTCAGGGCGCTGATGAATATCTGGTGGCGGGCCGTAATGCCTGTGAGCTGCCAGTGATTCGCAAGGATTTTATGATCGACCCCTATCAGGTGGCGGAATCCAAAGCCCTGGGTGCCGATTGTATTCTGCTGATCGTGGCGGCCCTGGGGCAGGAGCAATTACGTGAACTGGCCGCTTATGCAAATGAAATCGAGATCGATATACTGGTTGAAGTGCACGATGGCAAGGAGCTGGACCGCGCACTGCAGCTTGAGGCCGATCTGATCGGCATCAACAACCGCAATCTGCATACTTTCGAGACCAGTCTCCAGACCACGCTGGACCTGTCTCTGGAGGTTCCGGAAGAGAAACTGGTGATCACCGAGAGCGGGATTAACACCGCCAGTGATGTGAAAACCATGGTTGAGCATGGTATATACGGGTTTCTGGTGGGTGAATCCTTCATGCGGGCACCCCAGCCTGGCGAGAAACTACAGGAAATTTTTGCTGATTATGTATAAGGCCGAAGACAGCGAAGGTCTGGACAACACTGAGGCTGAAAACCGTGTGCCTCCGCCCACCAAGAAGGGTGTGGCCAGGCTGATTGCGGCCAGCAAATATTCGGCGGCCGGACTGCGCTCAGCTTTCCGTAGCGAAGAAGCAGTGCGCATGGAAGCGGCGGCCTTCGTAGTGATGGCGCCACTGGGTTTCTGGCTCGGCTCCACCGATGTGGAGAAGGTGCTGCTGGTGGGTTCTCTGGTGCTGGTAATCCTGATGGAGCTGATCAATACGGCCATCGAGAAAGTGGTGGACCGGGTCAGTGGGGATTATCACGAGCTGTCGCGAGAGGCCAAGGACATCGGCTCTGCCCTGGTCCTGATCAGCATCGTTCTGGTGCTGTTCACCTGGGCTGTCATTCTGATCCCGTCCTGAACCTGCACGGCGAATGCAGGCCAGGCGCCTGGCATGACCGGATGTTTCGGTACTGGAAAGAAGCTGTTTCAGGAAAGTCCGGGGTCGAACTTTCCCGAAAGAAATCCTAGCGGGTCCCGTGGACGACGATGGTTTTGCCTGAAACGCTGATCAGATCCTGCTCTTCCAGGGTCTTGAGAACGCGTCCAGCCATTTCCCTTGAACAATTGACGATGCGGCCGATTTCCTGGCGCGTGATCTTGATCTGCATGCCATCGGGATGGGTCATGGCATCGGGTTCCTTGCTGAGATCAATCAGAGTGCGGGCGATGCGACCGGTCACGTCATAAAACGCCAGGTCGCCCACCTTGCGGGTGGTGTTGCGCAGACGGTGGGCCATCTGCTGACCGATGGTGAAGACAATCTCCGGGTGGGAGCGAATATAGGTGTTGAAATTGGCGTAGCTGATTTCAGCAATTTCACAGGCAGTACGGGCGCGACACCAGGCGCTGCGTTCTTCTGATTGTTCGAACAGGCCCATTTCCCCGAAAAAATCACCCGGGTTCAGATAGGCAATCACCACTTCCTTGCCGTCATCGTCCTCGAGAATTACAGATACCGAACCTTTGATGATGTAATACAGGGTATCGCACTGGTCACCTTCATAGATGATGGTCGCGCGATTCGGATATCGTTTGCGATGACAATGGGACAGGAAATTATCCAGATCCTCTATGTGTGGCGTGATTGCCATAAGCGCCATTTGTGAAATTCCTCACTCTCCTGCTGAGTTAGCTTCAACTGTATATCACATTTTTCCCGCAATTATGAGATCACATTCACAATAATTCTTCGGCCGGACGCCTGTCGGGGCGCTGCAAGGGCCCGCAGAGACAGTGCGTAGGAGGCACGATGTGAACTGTGATAAGCTTCGCGCGATTTGCGTTACTACGGTATATCGGTAGTTTGGTGCAGAATCTTGATGATCCAGTCACTCCAGGGCCTGGCCCGGGTGAATTACTAGGTATTTTGGGCAGGTATTTTGGGCAGGTATTTTGGGCAGGCTATGAAAGCAACAGTTAAATGGGTTGATAATGTGATGTTTGTGGCGGAGTCCGGTTCCGGACACGCCATTGTACTGGACGGTGCGCCGGAAGCCGGTGGCCGGAACATGGGCATGCGCCCCATGGAGCTGATGGCTCTCGGGGTGGGCAGTTGCTCATCCTTCGACGTGGTGACGATATTGCGCAAGGCCCGTCAGCAGGTCACTGATTGTGTGGCCGAGGTGACAGCCGAGCGGGTGGATGCAACGCCGGCCGTGTTTGAATCCATTCATCTGCATTTCAAGGTCAGGGGCAAGGACCTGAGCGAGAAGCAGGTGGCAAGGGCGGTGGAGTTGTCTGCCGACAAGTACTGCTCGGCCTCTATCATGCTGAAGAACGGTGGCGTCAAAATCAGCCACGATTTCGAGATTCTGAACGAGGCCTGAGTCAGACGCGTCTGAATGGCCTCAGACGTGGTAGGTGGTTTTCTTCATCACCTGGGACAGGGAGGTCATGGCCAGCTTGACCGGTTGCGGCAGCTCGGCGCCGCCGGCCTGTTGGGCCGATTCCCCGTGCTGCTTTTCGTCCACGATCATCTGCCCGAGAATGGCCTTGCTGCGCTGGTCGGTTTCCGGGAGCTGCTGCAAATGCTCTTCCAGATGCTCGCAAACCTGCTTCTCGGTTTCAGCCACGAAGCCGAGGCTCCATTTGTCGCCCGCCAGGCCAGCCAGAGCGCCGACCCCGAATGACATGCCATAGAACAGCGGGTTAAGCAGGCTGGGCTTGCTGTCCAGTTCACTCAGTCGCTCTTCACACCAGGACAGGTGGTCCACCTCTTCCTGGGCAGCTTCTTCCATGGACTGTCGGGTATCACCCAGTTTTGCCGTGGCCGCCTGCCCGGCATACAGGGCCTGGGCACAAACTTCACCGGTATGATTGATACGCATCAGGCCTGCGGCATGGCGCCGTTCGCTGTCGCTCAGTTCACTGTGCTCGATCTTTGCCGCCGGCGATTGTCGGCGGGCATGGGATGAACCAGGCACACAGCTGCGCAGGGCCTGGTCCAGCTGGAGCAGGGCGCGATCGATCTGGTTCAGTTTGCGGTCAGTCATCTAGTCATTTTCCCGCGCGATGGCGCGATGTGCAATATCAGTACGGTAGTAGACCTTGTCCCAGTTTATTTTCTTCACCAGTTCATAGGCCCTGGCCTGGGCAGCGGAAACGCTTTCACCCAGGGCCGTGGCGCAGAGCACCCGGCCGCCATTGGTGACGATACTGCCGTCCTGCTCACTGGTGCCGGCGTGAAAGACCTTGCAGTCTTCGCCAGCCGTCGCGGCCTCTTTAAGACCGCTGATCTCTGCACCCTTGTCATAGGCCAGGGGATAACCGCCAGCGGCCATTACCACACCCACGGCCGGGCGCGGATCCCACTCTGCCTCTACTTCATCCAGCTTGCGCTCCATGGCTGCCAGACAAAGCTGATGCAGGTCAGATTGCAGCCGCATCATCACCGGTTGCGCTTCCGGATCACCAAAGCGGCAATTGAATTCCACCACATTGACATCGCCCTCGGGAGAAATCATCAGGCCGGCGTAGAGAAATCCCAGATATTCATTGCCGTCTTTGGCCATGCCCGCCACGGTGGGACGGATAACGCGCTCCATGATGCGTTGGTAGATCTCGTCAGTGACCACCGGGGCCGGTGAATAGGCACCCATGCCGCCGGTATTGGGACCGGTGTCACCGTTGTCCCGGGCCTTGTGATCCTGACTGGTGGCCATGGGCAGAACATTGCGCCCGTCCACCAGGGCGATAAAGCTGGCTTCCTCACCTTCCAGGAATTGCTCGATCACTACCCGGTGACCGGCATCACCGAATTTGTTGCCGGCCAGCATATCGGTGACTGCAGCAATGGCTTCGTCTTCGCTTTGTGCTACCACCACACCCTTGCCGGCAGCCAGGCCATCGGCCTTGATCACAATGGGCGCGCCATTGCGACGGATATAGGTCTTGGCAGCCTCCACCTCGGTGAAGGTTTCATAGGCGGCGGTGGGAATCTTGTGACGCTTGAGAAAATCCTTGGTGAAGGCCTTGGAGCCTTCCAGTTGTGCGGCCTTCTTGCTGGGGCCGAAGCAGACAATTTGTCGCTCACTGAAATAATCCACGATGCCATCAACAAGAGGGGCCTCAGGTCCCACAATAGTGAGCACTACAGATTCAGTCTCGGCGAATTTGGCCAGCGCTTCGAAGTCCATGACGTCAATGTCGACATTCTGCATTTTCTCTTCGTAGGCGGTGCCGGCATTACCCGGGGCCACGAAAACAGTTTGTACAGAATCGGACTGGGCACAGCGCCAGGCCAGGGAATGTTCACGGCCTCCGGAGCCAATGATCAGGATTTTCATAATATTCCCGTATTAATCAGTGTCTGAAATGGCGAATCGCGGTGAATACCATGGCCATGCCATGTTCATCGGCGGCGGCGATGACTTCCTCGTCACGCATGGAACCACCGGGTTGAATCACGGCGCTGATACCAGCCTTGGCGGCGGCGTCGATGCCGTCGCGGAAAGGGAAAAAGGCATCGGAAGCCATGACCGACCCCTTCACCTCCAGGCCTTCATCGGCGGCCTTGATGCCGGCAATTTTGGCACTGTAGACGCGGCTCATCTGGCCGGCACCTATGCCAATGGTCTGGTTGTTTTTGCAGTAGACAATGGCATTGGATTTGACGAATTGCGCCACTGACCAGGCAAACATCAGATCAGCGATTTCCGCCTCACTGGGCTGGCGGGCGCTGACAATTTTCAGATCCTGGCGGCTGATCTGGTGAATATCGCGATCCTGTACCAGCAGCCCGCCATTGACGCGCTTGTAGTCCAGTCCGGCAGCGCGCGACTCCGGCCACTGGCCGCAGCTCAGCACCCGCACGTTTTTCTTCTCGGCGGTGATCGCAAGGGCTTCGCTGGATACCGAGGGGGCGATGATGACTTCGGTAAACTGCTGTTCGGTAATACGTTTGGCAGTTTCAGCATCCAGTTCGCGATTGAAGGCAATAATGCCGCCGAAGGCCGAGGTGGGATCGGTCTGAAATGCCAGTTCATAGGCCTCAAGCGGTGATCCGGCAATGGCCACCCCACAGGGGTTGGCATGCTTGACGATGACACAGGCCGGCTCACTGAAGGACTTTACACATTCCAGGGCTGCGTCGGTATCGGCGATATTATTGAAAGACAGTTCCTTGCCCTGATGCTGCACCGCTGTGCTGATGCTGGCTTCCGCAGGCTGCTTTTCGACATAGAAGGCCGCTTTCTGGTGGGGATTCTCGCCGTAGCGCATGTCCTGCTGCTTGTGAAACTGGGTATTGAAGGTACGGGCGAAATCGCTGACTGATTCATCGTCATTCACCCGGGCGCCCAGATAGTTGGCGATGGCAGCGTCATAAGCCGCGGTGTGCTCGAAGGTTTTGACGGCAAAATCAAAGCGGGTAGCCTGATCCAGGCTGCGGTCATTGTTTTTGAGCAGATCGATAACCCGGTCATAGTCATCGGGGTTGGTTACCACGGTGACAAAGCGGTTGTTCTTGGCCGCGGCGCGCAGCATGGTGGGGCCGCCAATGTCGATGTTCTCGATGGCCGTTGGCAGGTCGCAGTCGGGGTTGGCAACGGTGGCTTCGAAGGGATAGAGATTAACCACCACCAGATCAATGGGTGGAATATCATGTTCGGCCATGACCTCGGCGTCCTGGTCACGGCGGGCGAGAATGCCACCATGAACCTTGGGATGCAGGGTCTTGACCCGTCCATCCATCATTTCCGGGAAACCGGTGTAGTCAGAGATTTCTGTGGCAGCAATGCCTTCTGATGTGAGCAGTTTGAAGGTGCCACCGGTAGAAAGAATTTCGATACCGAGGTCGTTCAGTGCCTGGGCAAAAGGCACAATGCCGGTCTTGTCGGACACGCTGATTAGAGCGCGCCGCACGGCAGTCAGGTTGTCTGTTGTCATTGATTCAGCTTGTTGCGAGTTGTTATGGCGAGTGGGTTTCAGGCGATGTGCGTTCGAATGCTGTTGCTGCGTGCTTATCAGCACGCTGCATCGATTTACAACATGCCATAGTGTTTCAATTTGCTGCGAAGCGTACCACGGTTCAAACCGAGCATGATAGAAGCCTTGCTCTGGTTATTGCCGGTGAATTTCATCACGGCCTGCAGGAGTGGTTCTTCCACTTCCGACATGACCATCTGGTGCAGATTGCTAACCGGTTCGTTATCAATCTGGGAGAAGTAACGATCTAATGCTCTTTCGACTTCCGATCGCAGGCTACTGGATTTGGCTGTTGTTATTTCAGCTGACTCGGCAATCTCAAATGTGCTCGTGGCAGCGGATTCTTCCAGTTTATTCATGCAGCGATGGCTCCCTCATCATTGGTTAGATTGTCTAAATAGGATTGGATATGCGCCAACTGTCCGGCGGCAGATTCGATACGATTGAACTCTGCCAGGGTTTCCCGACTGCCTGCCAGCGGTTTCAGATAACCGATGACATGTTTGCGGGCATTCCAGACGCCGACTTGTTCCCCGTAAAAGTCATGCAGCTTGCGCAGATGGCTCTGGATAAGTTGGCGCAGTTCCGCCAGACTCAATGCCGGGCCCTGCTGGCCGGTGTCGAGGAAAGTTTCGATTTCCTGAAAGATCCAGGGACGACCCTGGGCGGCGCGGCCAATCATCAGCCCGTCGGCACCGGTATGGGCCAGCACGCGGGCTGCCTTTTCCGGTGAATCGATATCGCCATTGGCGATAACCGGGATATTGACGGCCTGCTTGATGGCAGCGATGGTGTCGTATTCCGCCTCTCCCCTGAAGCGGTCGGCACGGGTGCGACCGTGCACTGACAGTAACTGCACACCGCAATCTTCGGCTATCTGCGCGATTTGCACGCCATTGCGGCTCTCGGGGCACCAACCGGTGCGGATCTTCAGGGTGACCGGAATATCGATTTCAGCGACTACTGCCTCGAGAATGCTGCGCACCAGGGCTTCATCGCGGAGCAGGGCCGAACCGGCGGCTTTCTTCAAAACCTTTTTGGCAGGGCAACCCATATTGATATCGATGGCATCGGCGCCGCGCTCGGCATTGAGGCGAGCAGCTTCGGCCATCATGTCAGGATCTGAGCCGGCGATCTGCACCACAACCGGGCTGTCAATATCCGGCTGAATGCGTTTGCGCTGATTGCGCTTGTTATTCCACAACTCCTTGTTACAGGTGAGCATTTCACCCACCGTCAGACCAGCCCCGTACTGGCTGCACAGTTCACGGAAGGGAGTATCACTCACACCGACCATGGGAGCCAGAAACAGATTGTTCCTTAATCTATAGGGACCGATCGTTAGCATTTTAATGCTGCTTTTTTACCGATTTTTTGACGGCCGTAAATGATAGCCGGGAGGCAAAAACAGTTAAAGGCTTTTAACCGTATTTGCCCGATTAATTCGCAAAGAATTGATCTGATTTGTGATGGCAGTGGCTTTTTCCTGGCTGTGTCTTTGCAGCGCAGCCGACTGTTGCCAATTGCTGCTGAACAAGCGGGGAATTTGAGCGGCGCTGGCAGTGAGCCTGCGGCGTCACGGACGGCGAAATGCCAGGGTATAGTTCACCGCATCGTCGCCCGGGTCCATGATTTCCAGTGCTACCTGAATTGGCGTGGCGGGGGGCAACAAACGCCGATTTTGCAGCGCCTCATCCAGATACTCCTGGGGGGCGAATTCACGCAGGGCAATGACAGAGTTGCTGGCGCTGTTAAAGCTCAACACCATGACAGGAAACTCTTGGGGAAAATCGGCGTTATTGCGAAACTCCACATTCACCGCCAGGGCGTCACTGCGCTGGGGGTGACTGCGCACCGACAGGTTACTGCTCTGAATAGCATCTATCTGTGAGTACACCGGCAGTTCGCAGCCGCTGAGGGAGCAGGCCCATTCATACACTGGCCGGAGGCTGGCATGCTGGCTGTAGCGAGGTAATTCCTGCCACAGATACTGCGAGGCCAGCCCCAGGGCCGCCAGCAGAGCCAGCAGTGTCCAGCCCAGGCGCCGGCCAAGCTGCCGGCGCCGGCCCTGTACAATTTCCACCGGAGTGGAGAATTCCCCCAGTACCTTCAGATTCTCTTCCGGAATAGCCTCCAGGGCCTCATCGTCCTGCAGTTCTGCTTGCAGGGCCCGGGCGCGGATGGCGGCCAGGGATTGTTCCGGTGATTCCTGTTCCGGCTCGGCTGCGGATTCCGGCTTCGTGTCTGCGTCTGCATTGTCTTCAGTGCTGGCGGCTTCGGTCTCCGCGTTTTCCGGCACATCGCTTTCAGTCTCGGCACTGTCTGTTGCAGCACTCTTTGCCTCAGCACTCTCTACCTCTATGCTCTCCTCGACTGCAGTAATTCCTGTCTCGGACTGATTGGCCTCGTCTGCTTCCGTCGGTTCTGCCTCAGCTTGCCTTTGCAGTTCCGTATCGGTTTCGCTTGCTGAATCATAGCCGCCGTTTTGCCATGGCCCGGTGTCATCAGCTTCAGGGTGACTGTCGGCCAGGTTTTCCAGCTCGTCGCTATCCCGGTTGGCCGGTTCCGTTTGTCCAGGCGGCCAGGCTGCTTCGCCCGGCAGGTCTTCAGCTTCGACCTCTGGCTCCGGCTCCCGGGTCTGTAGCCAGGTTTCAGTGCCATGCCCAGCCTGTTCGGTGCTAGCCGTCTCGGCCGAGTCTGCTTCCGGCAGTTCAACATCCGGTTGTTCCTCCTGCCAGTGGTTGTCCAGCAGGGCTTGTTGAAAGTCTTCTTCCTCCAGGGCGGCATTGAATTCCTGTTCCAGCGCCGCAGTGTCTCTGTTCTCATCATCGCCGGTTTCAGAACTGTCTGCCGGATCTGCTATGCCGGTTTCCGGGCTGGCTTCGTCGCTGCTGGATTGACCGGGGGTTTCCCCGGAGGCGCCGATGGCGGGTGATAGTGGTTCGGGCGCTGCGAACAGTGGCGTTTCAAGAGTGAAGCGGGCATGCAGGCGCATATGTTCCGGCCGCTGTTCATCTGCAAAGGAGTCAGCGAAGGAGCCGGCAAAGGAACCGGAAAGGGAATCGGCAAAGGGGGCTGTTGAGCTTGCCGCTGGCACTGACTCTGCCGGCGCATCATCGCCGCTGTCTGCAAGCGCTGCGTCAGTGTTTGTCTCGAGCGCCTGTGACTCTGCTGCCGGCAATTCGTCTGAAACTTGCGCTGAATCCTTTTCTGTTTGCTGCTCTGATTCCTGTTCAGGCTCCTGTTCTGACTTTTCGGCTGACTCCAGCGCTTCGCTCATGCTCAGATCATCCCGGGACTCAGCTTCTGTCGGCAAGTCTTCGCCGGGCTCTGCTGCTGCGGTCGTCAGTAAGGGCGATTCCTGCGCCGGGGGTTCAGCGGAGACGTCCTGATATTCCTGACTTTGTGCGTCCCTTTCCTCTGACTGATCTGACTCATCAGACTCACCTGGCTCATCGAACTCTCCATACTCACCATACTCACCCAGCGCTTCTGACTCAGCCAATTCAGCCGGATCAGTCAGGCCAGCCAGTTCAGTCGCGCTCAGAGTGTCGCCGCCCGGCTCGGCCTCGCCTGGTTCTGGCGCGATGGAGCTGCTTTCCCGCGCCGCGCTGTCTGCAGCCAGGGGATCGGGCGAGCCTGGTTCCGTAGTGAAGTCCGGTTCGACCAGAGCTTCGTCAGACTCATCAACACCGGCCGCCACCAGGGCCATGAAATCGGATTCCTCGGAGGCGATGTCATCCGCTTCGGTGACGTCCTGCGCCACAGCACTTTCGTCTGCCAAAAATTCTTGCTCGTCTGTCTCCTCTTCCTCCTCCTCGCTTTGGCTCGTTTGCCCGGCTGCTTCGACTGTTTCTGCGGATGTCTCTTCGTTAGCAACCTCGGTTTCACCCGCGTCAGGCTCTTCGATAGAAGCCGGACTATAGTCAGGCGTGCTCTGGCCGGCTTCATCAGGGAATGCTGCAGTCTGCTCCGGGGCAGAGTCGGTCGCAGTGGTGGAAGATTCGGACTGAATCTGATCGTCTGCCAGTCTGAAGCTGTCGCTGATGAGATCAGCTTCTGACTGCTCAGCCAGTGCATCGCGCAGGGACTGCCGGGTTAGAAAACGGGATGGGTCAAAGAATTGTTCCGGAGACTGACTGACAAAGACTGATTCGTTATCACTGTCTGCCGGGTCCGGCTCTGATTCGATAAAATTTTCCCGGGCGTCAAAGACCGTCAGACAGGCACCACAACGCACCCGGCCGGCGGCTGTCTCCAACAGCGACGGGCTGGTGTTGAAAGTGGATTCACAGGCAGGACATTGTGTGACTCGCAGCGTCATGACAAGGATTGTAGGAGAATGCGCGCTTCAGTTCACGCTTTGCGCACGCCATCCAGGCGTACCCAGTCACCCTCGATGGCGGGTTCAGCCAGGGTGAACTGCCCGGCATAGGCAGCAGCCACTTCATCAATCTGGTTTTCCAGCAGACCTGACAGCACCAGGCGACCACCCGGTTTCAGCAAGTTGGCAAAATGTCCGGCCAGTTGCTGCAGCGGTGCCGCCAGAATATTGGCCAGCAGGACATCGCCCTGCAGCGCCGGCAGGGCTTCGGGCAGGTAGGCATGTAGTTGCTCCAGGCTGATGTCATTGCGCTGGCTGTTATCAATGGTCGCCAGAATGGCCTGTGGGTCATTGTCCACCGCAATCACCTGTCTGGCCCCCAGCAGGGCGGCAGCGATGGCCAGCACCCCCGAGCCGCAGCCATAGTCAATCACGTCCAGGCCTTGCAGGTCGGCCTGATCCAGCCATTCAAGGCAGAGGCCGGTGGTGGGGTGGGTACCGCTGCCAAAGGCCAGGCCCGGGTCCATCATGATAGTGATTGCGTCGTCAGTCGCTGCAGTCTCCCAGGACGGGCAGATCCACAGCCGACGACCGAACTGCATGGGCTTGAAATCCTGCATCCAGCTTCGTTCCCAGGCCTGATCCTCGAGCTTTTCGATTTGCAGGCTATCGCCGTTGAGGATTTGCGGATTCGATTTGAGTGTGCCGAGGACGGTACTCAGGTCATGGTCGGCTTCAAACAGGGCCAGCAGAATGCTGAGATCCCATAAAGGTGTGCTACCTGGCTCTTCCTGAAAAACCGGCTGGTCTTCAGCATCGAGATAGCTGATGGAAACTGCGCCGGCTTCCAGCAACTGCTGCTCCAGGGGCTCAGCGTCGGCCGAGCGCACCCGGAGTGTCAGTTGCTGCCACATACTGCTCAGGAATTGAGCTTGTGTTCGAGGTAGTGGATGTTGACGCCGCCTTTCTGGAACTCGGCGTCACGTACCAGATCCCGCTGCAGGGCAGTGTTGCTCTTGATGCCATCGATGAGCATTTCATCAAGGGCAATCTGCATGCGTGACAGGGCCTGTTCACGGCTGCTGCCATGGCTGATCAGCTTGGCGATCAGGGAATCATAATAGGGCGGTACGCTGTAGCCACTGTAGAGGTGTGAATCAACACGGATGCCGGGACCGCCGGGCGCATGGAACATTTTCACCAGACCGGGGCTGGGAATGAATGTGTCCGGGTCTTCGGCATTGATGCGGCACTCGAAAGCATGGCCATTGATGCTGATATCGTCCTGGCTGATGCTGAGGCCGGCACCACCGGCGATGCGCAACTGCTCCTTGACGATGTCCACACCGGTAACCATCTCCGTGACCGGGTGTTCCACCTGGACGCGGGTATTCATTTCGATGAAATAGAACTGCTCGTCCTGATAGAGGAATTCCAGGGTGCCGGCGCCGCGGTACTTCATGTTCTTGCAGGCCTGGATACAGGTGGCAGCCACTTCTTCACGGATGGCGTCGGGAATGCCCGGCGCCGGGGCTTCTTCCAGTACTTTCTGGTGACGGCGCTGCAGGGAACAGTCCCGGTCACCCAGATGGATGGCATCACCTTCGCCATCGCCGATTACCTGTATCTCCACGTGGCGGGGATTCTCCAGGAATTTTTCCAGATACACAGTGCCATCACCGAAAAAGGACTTGGCCTCGGACTGGGTTACATAGATGGCCTTGAGCAGGGCGGCTTCGTTGTGCACCACGCGCATGCCGCGACCACCACCACCGGCGGCAGCCTTGATGATGACCGGATAACCGATTTCACGCGCCAGCTTCAGAGTGCGATCGGTATCGTCATCCAGCGGGCCATTGGAGCCCGGTACGGTTGGTACACCGGCTTCACGCATGATTTCGATGGCTGAGACCTTGTCGCCCATTTTGCGAATAGTCTCGGCACGGGGGCCAATAAAAATAAAGCCACTGTTCTCTACCTGTTCGGCAAAGTCAGCGTTTTCAGACAGGAAGCCATAGCCGGGGTGTACGGCATCGGCATCGGTGACTTCCATGGCGCTGATAATGGCCGGAATATTGAGATAGCTTTCGGTGGGGCTGGGTGGGCCGATGCAAACCGATTCATCGGAAAGGCGCACATGCATCAGGTCCTTGTCGGCAGTCGAGTGTACCGCCACTGTCTTGATGCCCAGCTCCTTGCAGGCCCGCAGCACCCGAAGTGCTATTTCGCCACGATTGGCGATGAGAATTTTATCTAGCATTGTTTGAAACCTGGTTTATCAATCAGACGATGGAGATCAGCGGTTGGTCGAACTCGACAGGTTCGCCGTCTTCCACCATGATGGCTTCAACAACACCGGCGTGATCCGCTTCGATCTGGTTCATCATCTTCATGGCTTCCACGATGCAAACAACATCACCGGCCTTGACGTGAGTACCCACTTCCACGAAAGGCGGCGAAGAGGGTGACGGGGCGCGATAGAAAGTGCCCACCATGGGTGATTTGACTGCCTGGCCCTTGATGGCAGGGTTCGAGGCCGCGCCTTCGGCTGGCGCTGCTTCCGCTGCCGGCGCAGGCGCTGCCGCCGGAGCCGGCGCAGGTGCTGCAGCAACCGTGGTGGTTACAGGTGCTGTGGAGGCGCGACTGATGCGTACGGCCTCTTCACCTTCCTTGATTTCAATCTCTGCGACATCGGAAGCTTCCAGCAACTCGATGAGCTTTTTTACCTTGCGTATATCCATAAATCTTCCCCGGATTTGTTGTAGCACTCGGTGTCACTTCGGCGATTGCCTGGGTGACGATTCAATTGGTTTCAGGACTCCAGTCTGGCGATTGCCGCCTGCAGTGCCAGTTCATAGCCCTGTGCACCCAGCCCGACAATGCTGCCCACGGCGATATCGGCAAAAAAGGACTTGTGCCGAAAGGATTCGCGGGCGTGCAGATTGGACAGATGCACTTCAATGAAGGGCAGTTCGGTGGCGAGCATGGCATCGCGCAGGGCGATACTGGTATGGGTAAAACCCCCGAAGTTCACCAGGATGAAAGCGGTGCCGTCTTCCCGGGCCTGGTGTAATCGGTCGATCAGTTCGCCTTCGCTATTGCTCTGCAAGTGGGAAAACTGGTGGCCGGCAGCCCGGCAGGCTTCATCCAGGCGCTGATTGATGTCGTCAAGACTGTCGGAGCCGTAAATATGGGGCTCCCGTTTGCCGAGCAAATTCAGGTTGGGTCCGTGCAGGGCGAGGATACTGGCCATGTTAGTTTCCGTTCTTGTGCGGCGAATTCTGGTTTTTCATACGTCGTTTCCCACAGTGACGGCCAAAACTGGCCGAAAACAGTGAAAAACTGCTCATTAGCTCTATTTCGCGGCATTTTCTCAGAATTTAACGGGATTTTCACCCGTTTTTGCAGATCAGGGCTGAAGTTCGACCTGTTGCTGTTGTGGCGGGTAACAAAAGCCCCATTCGGCGCAGCCCTGATACTCAATGATGAGAATATCGCCGGCAGCCGGGGCCCGGGGCAGGCTGAGCTCGGCACTGACGGTATCGTAATAGGCCTCGATATCGCCGAAGAACTGATCGGTTTTGGGCAGACCTTCCGGCAGCTCTGCGGTGAGGTTACGGGGGTTGCCGGAACCCGCTGTTTGCAGGCTGAAGGCAAAGGCATGGCGATAGAGATAGTGGCCACTGGCGGGGTTCCAGGTAATGCGGAAACGGTCTTCGGCCAGTTCACTGACAAACCAGGGAAAGGCCTCGTCCAGGGGCAGGGGCCGCGGGCGTGTGTCGCCCCCCAGCCCGCCCAGGGAGTTACCCCCCAGTTGTGCCGTCAGGGGCAAGGCCAGGCTGCAAAGCAGCAGCAGGCTGAGAGCTTGGGACCAGTGTTTGAATGTCATGGCAACAGGACCCGGTTTGATGGTTCGTTGTTTCGCGCGCAGGGCTTAGTCCGACAGTCGGTCAAAGACCAGGCAGGCATTGGTGCCGCCAAAGCCGAAGCTGTTGGACATCACCCGCTTCAGGCCGGCATTGTCGATGCGCTCGCGCACAATGGGCAGGCCTTCGGCCTGGGGATCCAGCTTGTCGATATTGGCCGAGGCGGCGATGAAATCATTTTCCATCATAAGCAGGGCGTAAATGGCTTCCTGTACCCCGGCAGCCCCCAGGCTGTGACCACTCAATGACTTGGTGGAATTGATTCTGGGAACCTTGTCGCCAAACACCTCGCGAATGGCATTCAGCTCAGAGACGTCGCCGGCGGGTGTGCTGGTGCCATGGGTATTGATGTAATCCACTTCGCCTTCGAGCCCCTCGGTGGCCATGCGCATGGCACGGGCACCGCCTTCGCCGGACGGGGCGACCATGTCGTAGCCGTCGGAAGTGGCACTGTAGCCGGTCAGTTCGGCATAGATTTTGGCGCCGCGGGCCTGGGCAACTTCCAGAGCCTCAATGACCAGCATGCCGCCACCGCCTGCAATGACGAAGCCGTCGCGATCGGCATCGAAGGCGCGGGAGGCCTTGTCCGGGGTTTCGTTGTATTTGGTGGACAGGGCACCCATGGCATCGAACATATGGGACATGGACCAGTGCTCGGATTCACCGCCACCGGCGAAGACCCGGTCCTGCTTGCCCATCTGGATCAGCTCGGCGGCATTGCCTATGCAATGGGCGCTGGTGGCACAGGCCGAGGAGATGGAATAGTTGACGCCCTTGATCTTGAAAGGCGTAGCCAGGCAGGCAGAGACTGAACTGCTCATGGTGCGGGGAATACGGTAGGGGCCCACCCGACGCATGCCTTTCTCGCGCAGGATATCGGTAGACTGCAACTGGTCTTCCGGCGAGCCGCCGCCGCTGCCGGCGACGATGCCGGTACGGATATTGGAAATCTCTTCCTCGCTCAGCCCGGCATCGGCAATGGCTTCGGCCATGGCGATATAGCTGTAGGCCGAGGCATCGCCCATGAAGCGCAGGATTTTGCGATCGATCATCGCTTCAGTATCGATATTGACTGTGCCACTTACATGACTGCGCATGCCCACATCCACGTAGGACTGGTTATGGCTGATTCCGCTGCGCCCCTCACGCAGGGATTCCAGCACGGCTGCCTTGTCATTACCCAGGCAGGAAACGATACCGATTCCGGTAACTACAACTCGTCGCATGGTTCCCCCATCCCTGTTTATTATTTGAATGCGTTTTCAGGTGTGAACAGGCCTACTTTCAAGGCCTTGGTGGTGTAAATCTGTTTGCCGTCCACTGCTACAGTACCATCGGCAATGCCCATTACCAACTTGCGATCAATCACCCGGCTGATGGAAAGTTCATAGACCACCTTTTTCGCATCCGGGAGGATCTCGCCGGTGAATTTGACTTCGCCGGCCCCCAGGGCACGGCCCTTGCCGGGATAACCGCACCAGCCCAGATAGAAGCCCACCAGCTGCCAGAGGGCATCCAGACCCAGGCAGCCAGGCATCACCGGGTCACCGGGGAAGTGGCAGTCAAAGAACCACAGGTCCGGCCGGATATCCAGTTCGGCGATTATCTGGCCGCGACCGTATTCACCGCCGTCGGAGGCAATATGGGTAATGCGGTCCAGCATCAGCATTTCGTTTACCGGCAGTTTGGCATTACCCGGACCAAAGAGTCTGCCATAGCCACATTCCACCAATTGCTCCATATCGTAGGAGCTCTGGGGAACGAAGTTGTCATTCCTTGCTTTCATATCACTCGTTATGCCCGGCGGGCCAGCTATTCAAGGGCTGCGAGTTTATCGTGACGGGGATAAATAATCGACCGCAAAATGCCGGAATGCCTCCGGTTTCGGTCAGTGTAATGCCTCCTGAAAAGATAATTTGCTACTATTGCCGCCACCTTATTGACGGTATCCAGTATGCTCTATCCTGTAATTCTGGCCGGGGGCGTCGGGTCACGGCTGTGGCCCCTGTCCCGTGCTGCCCGACCCAAGCAATTCACCTGCTTTCCCGGGCAGCAGCATTCCCTGTTCCAGGCCACCCTGCAGCGCCTCGAAGGGCTGCCTGATCTGGCCGATCCCATAGTGGTCTGCAATGCCGAGCACCGCTTTCTGGTGGCTGAGCAATTGCGTCAGCTCGGTCTCGATTCGGCGCATATCATGCTGGAGCCGGTGGGCCGCAATACCGCCCCGGCGGTGGCCATGGCAGCACTCTGGGCACAGCAGCAGAATGCGTCAGCCCAATTACTGGTCTTGCCGGCCGATCATGCCATCAGCGACGGGGCTGTTTTCCAGTCTGTGGTGAAGTCGGCAGCTGAACTGGCAGCCGGTGGCAAGTTACTGACGTTTGGAATAGTGCCAGGTAGCCCAGAAACAGGCTATGGCTATATCAAACGTGGTGAATCACTTGCTGATGAGAACGCATTCGAAGTTGCCCGGTTTGTGGAAAAGCCGGATCTGGAAACGGCGAAAAGCTATCTGGCCAGTGGCGACTATTTATGGAACAGCGGCATGTTCCTGTTCCGCGCCTCAGATTTTCTCGATGAACTGGGTAGCCACGCCGAAGATATTGCCAGCGCCTGTCAGCAGGCCTTTGCCGGGCTTGTGGGCGATAAGGATTTTCTGCGCCTGCCCGAAGCTGAGTTCGCCGCCTGTCGCAGTGATTCAATCGACTATGCAGTGATGGAGAAAACCGGCCGGGCGGCGGTGCTGCCTCTGGATGCCGGCTGGAGTGATCTGGGCGCCTGGGATGCCCTGTGGGAGGCAGCCAAGGCAGATGCGCAGGGCAATGTCTTCAGTGGCGACGTGCTCGCCAGTGAGGTGGAAAATTCCTATATCCAGGCCAGTTCCAGGCTGGTGGCAGCGGTGGGCCTGAAGGACAGCATCGTGGTGGAAACTGCCGATGCGGTACTGGTGGCGGACCGGCATCAGGCCCAGGCGGTGAAGAAGATCGTCGAACAATTACAGCAGCAATCCCGTCCCGAGACGGAATTTCATACCCTGGTGCAGCGCCCCTGGGGCAGTTTTGAGAGCCTCGGCAGCGGCAATGGCTATCAGGTAAAACATATTATTGTTCATCCTGGTGCAGCGCTGTCCCTGCAAATGCACCATCATCGTGCAGAACACTGGACTGTCATACGGGGAACCGCCCGGGTACAGGTGGGCGATCAGGAATACGATTTGCATGGCAATGAATCCATATTCATTCCGCTCGGTAGCAAGCACCGGCTGGCCAATAACACGGATGAGCCGGTAGAGATTGTCGAAGTGCAAATCGGTGATTATCTGGGTGAGGATGATATCGTCAGATTCGAGGACCGCTACGGGCGCACCAGTTGAGTGCCATGGCTGGCCGGAATCTGTTCCATTAAATAGCAACTGGACCTGAACATGTCAGCAATCAAGAAATGCCTGTTTCCCGCCGCCGGCTACGGCACGCGCTTTCTTCCGGCCACCAAGGCCATGCCCAAGGAAATGCTGCCGATCGTGACCAAACCCCTGATTCAATACGGGGTCGAAGAAGCCATGAGTGCCGGTCTCACCGGTATGGCCGTCGTCACCGGTCGCGGCAAGCGCGCCATCGAAGACCATTTCGACATCAGTTATGAACTGGAACACCAGATCGCCGGCTCCTCCAAAGAGGCGCTGTTGGACGATACCCGCAAGATCATCGAGGAATGTACCTTCACCTATACCCGGCAGGTGGAGATGAAAGGCCTGGGCCACGCTATTCTGGTGGGCGGTGAACTGATCGGGAATGAGCCTTTCGCGGTGATCCTGGCAGATGACTATTGTGTCAACGAAGACGGTGACACCGTACTGGCGCAAATGGTCAAACTCTATGAAAAATACCAGTGCAGCATCGTCGCCATCGAGGAAGTGCCTGCAGACGAGGTCTACAAGTACGGCGTGATCGAGGGCGAGGAAGAGGAGCCCGGCGTCTACCGGCTCAGCAATATGGTGGAAAAACCCCCGGTGGAAGAGGCCCCCAGTAACCTGGCCATCATCGGCCGTTATATCCTGACCCCGGACATCCATGACCGGATTCGCAGCACTCCGCCGGGCAAGAATGGCGAAATGCAGATTACCGACGCCCTCATGGCCCAGGCCAAAGAAGGCCGGGTGATTGGCTACAAATTCAAGGGGCGCCGCTTTGACTGTGGCAGTGTCGAGGGCTTTATTGAAGCCACCAACTATACCTATCAGCAACAAAACTCCTGACGGAAAATGCGATGAGCAACGAGATTAGCTGTTTCAAGGCCTATGACATACGCGGGCGAATTCCAGATCAACTGAATGAGGATATCGCCTATCGTATAGGTCGAGCCTATGTGGAATACCTGGCACCCAAGTCTGTAGTGGTGGGCTATGATATCCGCCTCACCAGCAGGCAACTCTGTGATGCCCTCAGCGAGGGCCTGACCGATGGTGGCGCCGATGTCATCAATATTGGCCAGTGTGGTACCGAGGAAATCTATTTCGCCACGTCTCACCTGTCCGTGGATGGTGGCATCGTCGTGACCGCCAGCCATAACCCCAAGGATTACAATGGCATGAAGCTGGTGCGGGACAATTCCAGGCCCATCAGTGGCGATACCGGCCTGACTGACATCAAGGCTCTGGCCGAGGCCAATGATTTTGCGGCGGTGAGCAACAAGGGCAAGGTCACTGAGCAGGACACCAGGGCTGCCTATATCGAACACCTGCTGACCTATGTGGACGTCAGTGCACTGAAGCCCCTGAAGATTGTCTGCAATGCCGGCAACGGCGGTGCCGGTCCCATAATCGATTTGCTGGAAGCCAGCCTGCCGGTGGAATTCATCAAGGTTCACCATGAAGCAGATGGCAATTTCCCCAATGGCGTGCCCAATCCCTTGCTGGAGGAAAATCGTGCCCCCACCATCGAGGCTATCCAGGCCCACGGTGCCGACCTGGGCATTGCCTGGGATGGTGACTTCGATCGCTGCTTTTTCTTTGATGCCAATGGCCGTTTTATCGAGGGCTATTATATAGTCGGTCTGCTGTCCCAGGCCTTCCTGGAGAAAGTGCCAGGCTCAAAAGTGGTTCATGATCCACGCCTGACCTGGAATACCATTGAGATCGCCAAACAATATGGCGGTGAGGCCATTCAATGCAAAACCGGTCACGCCTTTATCAAGGAACGCATGCGCCAGGAAGATGCCATCTATGGGGGCGAGATGAGCGCCCATCATTATTTTCGTGATTTCTTTTACTGCGACAGTGGCATGGTGCCCTGGTTGCTGGTGATTGAGCTGATGTCAAAGCAGGACAAGACACTGGCAGAGTTGGTGGATGAACGCATGGCGGCATTCCCGGCCAGTGGCGAGATAAACAATACCATCGCCGAGCCGGCGGCCCTGCTCAAGCAAATTGAACAGGACTATGCCACCGATGCCCAGAGCATCGATCATACCGATGGCCTGTCCATGTCCTTTGGCAACTGGCGCTTTAATCTGCGCATGTCCAATACTGAACCGGTGGTGCGCCTGAACGTGGAAACCCGGGGCGATGAAAAACTGATGCTTGAGAAGACTGCCGAACTTCAGGGCCGGCTCAAGGCCTGACACCGGCAGACCTGGTTGATCATGGGTGGTGTCGACAATCGTCTGTTTGTTTATGGCACGCTGGCGCCAGGTGCCAGCAATGCCCATGTTCTGGCTGGCCTGCAGGGTCAGTGGCAACGAGCCTGGGTACGGGGCCGCTGCTATCCCGAAGGTTGTGCTGCCAGTTTTGGCTATCCGGCTTTGTTTCTGGCCGGTGAGGATGAGCCAGATGCCGAACTGGTAGAAGGATTGCTGTTCAGCAGTGCAGACTTGCCACAGCATTGGCCGCGGCTGGATGTCTTCGAAGGGGAAGCCTACCGGCGGGTGACTGTCAGGCTCTGTCTTGAAGGCGGCGAAGGTCTTGATGCCTGGGTCTATGAAGTCAAAAACCCGGGCAATGAAAACACAGGGAAGTAAAAACAAAGGCAAGCAAAAATAAAGGCAAGCAAGAACAAGGGAGATGAATATGGAACAGATCAGTTGGGATGACTTCCAGAAAGTGGAGATCCGGGTGGGCACTATAGTGGAAGTGGAAGAATTTCCCGAGGCCCGCAATCCGGCCTGGAAGCTAAGCGTTGATTTCGGTCCCGAGCTGGGGATGCGCAAATCCAGTGCCCAGATCACCGATCTCTACAGTCGCGATGATCTGCTGGGCCGGCAAGTGGTGGCGGTGGTAAATTTCCCGCCCAAGCAGATTGGTCCCATGATGTCGGAATGCCTGGTGACCGGATTTCACCGGGAAGACAATGCGGTGGTATTGGCAATGCCGGAGCGGGCAGTACCCAACGGGGCGCGTCTGGCATGAGCAGCGCCCCTGTCAGCTGCCTTGCCAGATCATTTCCAGGCTATGCTCATCGGCATTGCTTTGCTGAAAGCCGCAGCGACGATGAAACGCCACCGCCGGGTTGGTTTTCAGCACCCTGAGAAACACCGCCTGTTGCTGGCGGCGGGCAGTGGCCTTGATGTGATCCATCATCAGCCGTCCATAGCCCTGGCCCTGGCAATCAGGTTCCACCAGGATCATTTCCAGTAACAGTGAGCCGGTATTGGGCCTGAGGTAGTAGCAGCCCAGACGTTTTCCGCAGTTGTGCAGTATCTGGAAGCCGCGGGCTGGCAGGCTGGTGACAAAGCCTTCCCGCTGCAGGCGTTCTTCCCATCCCCAGGCGGCATCGATGTATTCCTGCATGGTCAGTCGAAAGAGCTCGAACAGCCATTGCTCATCCTCAGTACATCCCTGTCGAAACTGTACTGCCGAGTGAGTCATGCTCTCACCCCGTCACTGAGCGGAAGTCCCGTTGCTGCTGTGCAGGGGACGCTTCCATTTAAGCTTTTTCTCTACCGCATGGATGAGCATGCCAGCCAGGTCCTTGCCACTGTTGCCTTCCACATGCTGCAGGTTAGGTACCGCATTGATGTTGAGCACCAGTGGGCCGCGACTGGAGCGGATCATGTCGACACCGGCGACCTTGAGGCCGATGGCCTTGGCGGCGCGCACTGCCATGCGCTTTTCAGCGGCGGTCAGTTTGGTGCTTTTGGTGACCCGGCCGCGCTGTAAATTGGCGCCGTATTCATCCAGGAAGGAATTGCTCTCATTGCCGGCCACGGCCTTGCCGTCTATCACCAGCACGCGGATATCCTGGCCACCGGCTTCCTTGATGTATTCCTGAATCAGCATATTGGCATTGATGGACTTGAATGCCTCAATAACTGATTCCACAAACTGGTTCGAGTCAGCCAGCATGACGCCGTCACCCTTGGCGCCCTGAATCAGTTTGATCACCAGGGGGACGCCTTCCACCATGTCCACCAGGTCAGCCACATCGGCCGGCGTGTTGGCGGCGGCACTGGCGGGCATGGGAATGCCGTGGTTGAGCAGGGTCTGCATGGAATGCAAGCGATCGCGGGTCCGGGCAATGGCCTCGGAAGAATTCAGACTGAAGATACCGATGGATTCAAACTGTCGCAGAAGGGCACAACCGAACAGATTAATCTCGGCCTTGATGCGGGGGATAACAGCATCGAAGTCATTGAGTGTGCGGCCACGACCAAAGTGAATCTCGGGGTTGTCCGCATCCAGCTTCATGTAACACTGCTTGATATCGATAAAGTGGATTTCATGCCCCCTTTCCTCTGCCGCTTCAATGATGCGGCGATTGCTGTAGAGGCGGGGATTGCTGGCCAGTAAGCCGATCTTCAGGCCTTCGACACCATGGGCCGACTGACCATAGAGTTTTTCCACGGCGGCTTTGTTGATATCACCACAGAGCAATTTTGCCGAGGGGTCCACCAGAATGCGATTGATCATGGCGGCCCGGCCCAGCAGCATGCGATAGCCCATGGAGTCACGATTGGCCAGGGTGACCTCGGTCTTCCATTGCTGGCCGGAAAGCTCCAGAGTGGTCTCAATGACATAGCGCTTCTCGGCCACACCGCTGGAACTCTTCACCATGCGCCGGTCTACTACTTCTGATTCGCAGCGCACGATAACCTTGCGATTGTGCTGAATCGGATGCAGCTCATAGCTGACCATGGAGACGCCGCCGCGCTTGAAGCCGCGAATATTGAAGGCATGCAGGGAAGAGGTCTTGGCGCCGGAATCCACCCGGGCCTTGATAGCGGGAATGCCCAATTCGGGAAAGCCGCACCATTCCTCACTGCCAACGATAATCCGTTCGTCGTTTGTGTTTTTCATGTCAGGGAGTGTCCCATTGCTTGATCTGCTGGATCAAGCCGGCACTGGAGCCATCCAGGCCGGCAGAGTCCTTGTCATCTCCCAGCGCGCTGAACAGTGATTTGGATAACTGCTTGCCCAACTCGACTCCCCACTGGTCGAAAGAATTGATTCCCCAGATGACACTTTGCACATAGACCTTGTGCTCATACAGTGCAATCAGGCTTCCCAGATTGTGGGGATTGAGTTCATCGAGTAACAGGGTATTGCTGGGCTTGTTGCCGGGGACCTGTTTGTGAGGATCCCGCTCGTCGGGAGTGCCCTGCATCAGGGCCAGGGACTGGCTCAGGCAATTGGACAGCAAATGCCGATGGGCCTCGTCGCCTTCATCAACCCCGGCTCTGGCGGTGGCGATAAAATCCACGGGTATGAACTCGCGCCCCTGATGGAGCAGCTGGAAATAGGAGTGTTGACCATTGCTGCCCACCGTACCCCACAACACCTCGCCGGTATTGCTGTCTACCGGATTGCCGGCCCGGTCCACGCGCTTGCCCAGGCTTTCCATATAGAGTTGCTGCAGAAAACTGGGAAATTGTTCCAGAGGCTGACAATAGGGCACCACAGCGCTGCTATGGGCATTGAAGAATCCGGTATACCACACCGTTAGCAGGCCCATCAGTACCGGCATGTTTTGCCGCAGTTCTGCGCTGCGAAAATGCTGGTCCATGGCGTGGGCGCCAGCCAGCAAAGCCCGGAAGTTATCCATGCCGATAGCCAGGGCAATGGGCAGGCCGATGGCGGACCAGAGGGAATAGCGGCCGCCCACCCAGTCCCACATGGGGAAAAGATTATCCCGGTCAATGCCGAATGCCGTCGCTGCCTCCTGGTTTGTGCTGATGGCAACAAAATGTTTGGCGATAGCGGCTTCATCCCCGGCACATTGCAAAAACCAGCGTCGTGCCGCGGCCGCGTTCTGGTGGGTTTCCAGGGTAGTGAAGGATTTCGAGGCGACGATAAACAGGGTGGTTTCCGGGTCCAGTCCGGCCAGGGTCTGCCTGAGGTGAACCGGATCCACATTGGACACAAAATGCACTGCCACATGGCCGCTGCCATAGCTCTGGAGTGCCTGGGTCACCATGGCCGGGCCCAGGTCGGAACCACCGATCCCGATATTGACGACGGCTTTAATGGGCTTGTCGCTGAAACCTCGCCACTGCTGGCTGTGTACTGCCACGACAAATTGCGCCATTTTGTCCAGCGCCGCTGCAACCTCGGGGTGAGAGTTGCTTTCGGCAGGTTCGCGCAGGGCAACATGCAGTGCGGGCCGGCCCTCGGTGTTATTGATGGCATCGCCACGGAACATGGCGTCGATGGCATTCGGCAGTTCGCGAGCCTGGGCCAGGGCAAGCAGGGCATCCAGGCTGGCCTGATCCAGACAGTTTTTGGAGTAGTCCAGCAGCAGATTGCCTTGCCTGAGGGAAAAATCCTGAAAGCGCTGCGGCTCATCAAAGAGTTGCCGCAGCTGAAATTGCTCTGCTGTAAAACGTCTGGCCTGGTCCGACAGGGTCTGCCAGGCAGCAAGATCAGTCAGACCACTCATTGACTACTCGTGTGCCGCCTCTAGATTGTCCGGCCCTTTACCGGCAGTTGTCCCGGAGGCAGTGGACTGCGTTTTCTTCGGCTTGCGAAACAGGGCCAGCCAGCCGTCTTTTCTGACGATGTCATAGCAATCCCGGAATGGCCGGTAATGCTGGATGACGATGTTGTTGCTGTAATCCTGTTCACCAAAATTATCCGGTACGCGGTCTTTGGGGTAATAGGCAGTGCCGAACAGATAGTCGAGAAAATTGAATTCGGCAGAGAAATTCTTGTCGATGGCCTCCGGATGATTGGAGTGATGCCAGCGATGAAACTTGGGATTGCTCATGAAATAGCCGAGCCAGTGGGGGTCGCGGATATTGCCATGGCCATAGCGCCCCCAGAAATCCCGAAACGAGATGTAGAGAAAGGTCAGGCCCGGGTCTGGCTGGAAATAGGTCACCAGAACAAGATAGGGCAGGGCAAACAGGGTCTTGTCGAAAATATGGAAGCGGCTGGTGGAAAAGGAATCCAGGGTCAGCGAGCTGTGGTGTACCCGATGAAACTGCCACAACATGGGCACCTTGTGGCTGAGATAATGGGCGCCATAGAAAGTGACATGGCCCATCAGCAGCAGGGCGATGAAACTGGCCCACAGTGGTGCGCCATTGAGAGCGCCCTGCAGGGGCAGGCTCTGGCCGCCATTGGCCTGGGCATAGGCGGCCACCCAGGCAAAAAACACCCCGTTGAGGAAGGTCCATAACTGCAGGGGATGATAGGTGTGGATCAGGTCATTGATAATGCCGGGACGCAGGAACTTCTGGCCTTTCAGGGGAAACAGGCGTTCCACCACCGGAATCATCCAGATCCAGCCATAGAGGGTCAGTGCCCTTAATACTTCCTGGGTAGTCTCATTCATACTGCTTCGTTCATACTGGCCTGATTGGGCCTGACAGCAAATTTATCCCCCAACTGTAGCAAATACGGGCCAAAACGGCACCAAGTTAGTATGCTTGGCAGGCGCCGAAGCAAGGCAGGGAGCAGGCATGAAAAGCAGCAATTTCGGATACATTCCGGCACTGGACCATTTGCGTGGTTTTGCTGCCCTGCTGGTGCTGTTCTTTCACGGGGCCCATTTCATATCCCACGACATCATTCATGGCGGTCCCTATGACCCGGCCAACTGGCCCCTGGCCTCAAACCCCCTGACGGCCCTGGCCATTGAGGGGCACACGGCGGTTTCCCTGTTTTTTGTGCTCTCCGGCTTTGTCTTTACCGTGGGTGCGCTGCACAAGAAGCTGGAATTTGTCGGCTTCTTCAGAAACCGCTTGCTGCGAACCTACCCTCTGTTCCTGTTTTTCCTGCTGCTGGGGGTGATTTTCTACCCTGAAAACCTGTCCCTGCCGGCAATTCTGCAATCCCTGTTTTTCATGGCCAACAGCACTACCGCCTTCAATGGCGGGCCCTTCAGTTTCGTGTTCTGGTCTATCGCCGTGGAGTGGCAGTTCTATCTGTTGTTTCCCTTTTTGCTACTGGCCCTGCAGCGCTGGGGCTGGTGGATCCTGCTGTTGATGCTGCTGCTGATGTTGGGGGTTCGCAGCCTGGCATTCCTTGAGGGGGCGGACATGCTGCGCATCAGCTACTGGTCAATCCTGGGGCGCCTGGATCAGTTTCTGCTGGGAATGCTGGCAGGGGTCTTCTATCGGCGTCGCTATCACCCGGGTCGCCGCGCCGATGCCCTGGGGCTGGTGGCAGCCGCTGCAGTATTGTTGGCGCTGTGGCTGTTCAATCAGTCCGGGGGCGGTGCCCAGAACAATGAGATCTGGATAGTCTGGCCGACTCTGGAAGGCAGTCTCTGGGCGCTTTTCCTGCTGGGCTATCTGTCCCTGTCCCGCCATTTCAATGCCTCTGTGGGGCGCTTGCTGGTGGTGGTAGGCACGGTCAGCTATTCCATTTACCTGTCCCACTACGTGGTGCTTTACGGCTTCATGCAGCAGGGCTGGGACAGGACTATCAGCCTGGCCAGTCCCATGGCCACGGCCCTGGTGAATGTGGCCATCCTGGTGATGCCGGTGGTCCTGCTGGTCTCCGCCGCTACCTACCTGGCTATCGAGCGGCCCTTTTTGCGCCGCCGCCGGGCCTATGTGCAGGCACGCTAAAATGTTGAACCGGGCGGGCAATTTCTGTACTATGCGCGCCCTGACTGGAGTAGTAGACTACTCTTTCAGCCTGATCGCTCTTGATGAGCGGTCTTGGTATCAGACGCCGGGGACGTCTTAATATTTCCTTACTGTGCCGCTATAGCTCAGCTGCGGGAAGAAAGCAGCAGCTGACACCGTCAGCGGTCGTAGTATCAGACGTCGGGGATGTCTATAAACAACCCTCACTGTGCCGCTATAGCTCAGCTGCGGGAAGAAAGCAGCAGCTGACATTGTCAGCGGTCGAAGTATCAGACGTCGGGGATGTCTATAAACAACCCTCACTGTGCCGCTATAGCTCAGCTGCGGGAAGAAAGCAGCAGCTGACACTGTCAGCGGTCGGAGTATCAGACGTCGGGGATGTCTATAAACAACCCTCACTGTGCCGCTATAGCTCAGCCGTGGTAGAGCAGCTGACTTGTAATCAGCAGGTCCCGAGTTCGACTCTTGGTGGCGGCACCATACACTAGAGACTGGAATCTAGAGACTAGAAACTAGGGACCAGAATCGAAAAAGCGCAGCAGTCGTATCAGACTCCTGCGCTTTTTTGTTTTCCCAAACCCTGAATCTGGATTCTGGAATCTGATTCCACTATTCTTCGTCTCTTTTCCGTCAATAAACTGCCAGAGAAATCATGCTGAACGAAAACGAAATTCGTGAATTGGTCGCCGAACACGGCGCCGTTGTTAATGAAGGTCGGCCCATCAAGCAATTGATTGCCGACGGTGAAATTCCCCGCCTCAATGGCTGCACCGTGCTGGAAGGCAAGGTGTCGGACTCGGTGTTCGGGGATCAATTGCGTAGCAAGAGCGGCCAACCCATCCGTCTGATGTTTCGCAATAATCGCATCTCCACCCATGATGTGAATCGTGGGGCGATTCCCTTCAAGGATCAGGTGCTGGCCTTCAACCACGATCATATGCTGCAACTGGTGAAACCGGTGCTGGGCACTTCCCAGTTTGACGTGGAAGGCCTGCAGCCCAGCTCAACCGTGATTCCTGCGGAAAATCTGAATCTGATCAAGCTGGAAAATGTGCTGCGCATGTACATGGCGGAAAGCTCCACTTCCACCTCACTGTATCAGCACTGGCTGACGGCGAAGGATGCCGGCCAGTCGGTGATGGTTTATGCCGGCCATGAACTGGCGGTGGATTCCCTGGTTCCCAACGGCGTGCTGCCCTATCTGATGGATACTCCCAGTACCAAGGATGAGGTGGATGAAACCATCGATACCCAGTACCTGTTTGACAACGGTATCTGCACCACCGGCCAGTACAACCAGATCCGCAATGCCTCCCTGATGGCCTTCGGCATGGTCTCCCAGTACCTGTCTGAAAAGGGGATGGTGCTGGTGGACACCAAGACCGAGCATGGCATCAACAGTGCCGGCAAGATTGTGTCTGCCGATGAGCTGTATACCATGGACTCCTCGCGCTTCTGGCGCCTGGATGACAATGGCGAACTGCTGACCCGCGACGGCAAGCCGGTATCCTTCTCCAAGGAATTTGCCCGTGGCATGGTGAAAGAAAAGAACCAGCAATTCAGCGAAGAGCAGGCCAATGAGATTGCAGTGCGCTATATTCAGGGCTTGCAGCATCTCACCGGAGTCAGCTTTGATCCGGATCTGCGACCACGGGATCAGCGTATCGTGGAATCCACCAACCTGATTCTGGATAGCCTGCTATAGCAATGACGGGGCCGACCCGTCTGTAACGACGGAGACTGCCAATGGCGACTGACAAGCCGGTCACGGCCCCAACACTTTATTCCCTGCTAATTCTGCTGGCCACTCTGGCCGCCTGTGATACTGCCCCGCCTGATGCCACTGCCCCGGCGGCCGAGCCTGTGGCGGCGAGCCTGGCGGATTACCAGCGCGCCGAGCAATTTTTGGCGGCCAATACCCGGGAGCTGGTGGTAGATGATGTACTGGCGCTGTATTGGCAGGAAGATGACCGGCTGGTGTATCGCAAATCCACGGCCCAGGGTTCAGAGCTGCAAATTGCCGATCTGGCAAGCGGCAGCAAGACCGATATTGTGGACCCGATCCTGCTGGCCGAAGCTCTGGCGGAACTGGTGGATGAAGCTCCCGATGCGACCGATCTGGCGCTCTCCGATATCGAAATCAGCAGTAGTCTCGATGCCATGGAATTCGATTATGAGAGTGAGCGCTTTCGGGTTGATCTTGGCAGCTTGACTGTCAGCCGGCTGCCGCAGCCGGAGGCAGGTGAGACCCTGTCACCGGACGGCAGCAAGGTGGCCTATGTGGAGGATTACAATCTCTGGGTGCGGGACCTTGCCAGCGGTGATACCACCCAGCTGACCTTTGATGGCACTGAGCATTACGGCTATGCCACCAATAATGCCGGCTGGATTCGTGATGACGAACCGGTGCTGTTGTGGTCGCCGGATTCCAGCAAGATTGCCAGCTTCCGCCATGACGGCCGGCAAGTGGGAGAGATGACGCTCTACACCACCCAGGTGGGTCATCCCGAAGTTGATACCTGGAAGTATCCCCTGCCTGGTGACGAGCATATCTTCATGATCGAGAGGCTGGTGATTCATGTCGAGCCGGAACCGCGACAGGTCTGGCTGGATATGCCCGCCGATCCCCATCGCTCTACCACCGCCGACCATGTAGCGGATTTCAATGGCCGCTTTCTGGATGTGGAGTGGGCGGCGGACAGCCAGAGCCTGGCCTTTATCTCTTCTTCCCGCGATCACAAGTCGGCGACCCTGCGGGTAGCCGATGCCAATACCGGGGCCGTGCGTGAAGTCTTTAACGAAACAGTAGAGACCTATTATGAAAGCGGACAGGGGGATCAGAGCTGGCGTTATTTCCCCGAGCGCGATCAGTTTCTGTGGTATTCGGAGCGCGACAATTGGGGGCACTTGTATCTGTATGATCTGCAAAGCGGCGAACTGCAGCAGCAGTTGACCAGCGGCGACTGGACCGTACTGCGCGTATTGCATGTGGACCGCGACAATGAGCAGCTGTTTTTCCTTGGCTCCAATCGGGAGCCCGGTGATCCCTATTTCCACTATCTCTATCGCATCGATTTTGATGGCAGCAATTTGCTGAATCTGACGCCGGAACCGGGGCATCATGTGATCAGCTTTTCCGAGTCCGGTGATTATTTCGTCGACCGCGTCTCCACACCCGTGCAGGCGCCAACCGTGCGGGTGCGGGACCGGGATGGCAATGAGCTGATGCTGCTGGAGAGCGCCGACATCTCGGCCCTGGAAGAGTCCGGCTGGGTAGCGCCGCAGCCCTTTACCGTCAAGGCCCGGGACGGGCTGACCGATCTGTATGGCTTGCTCTACCAGCCCAGTAATCTTGATACCGGCAAGTCCTATCCGGTGCTCAATTATCTCTATCCGGGGCCCCAGACTGGCAGTGTGGGCAGTCGCTCATTCCGCGCGTCGCGCAATGACAAACAGGCTCTGGCGGAATTGGGTTTCATTGTCGTGGAAGTGGATGCCATGGGCACCCCGGGCCGCTCCAAGTCATTCCACGATGCCTATTACGGCAATATGGGCGACAACGGCCTGCCGGATCAGATCACAGCCATACGTCAACTGGCCGAACGCAACCCCTGGATGGATCTGGACAGGGTGGGCATCTGGGGGCATTCCGGTGGCGGTTTTGCCTCCACTGCCGGCATCCTGCGCTACCCGGATTTTTACAAGGTGGCGGTCTCCGGTGCCGGTAATCATGACAACCGCAACTACGAAGATGACTGGGCGGAAAAATGGCAGGGATTGCTGGAAGTCTATGATGAGACCGGTGCCGATGGCCGGCAAACCACCAACTATGACAGTCAGGCCAATCAGTTGCTGGCCGAAAACCTCGAGGGCAAATTACTGCTGGCCCATGGTCTGCTGGACGACAATGTGCACCCCAGTAATACCCTGTTGGTGGTGCAGGCGCTGATTGAGGCAGACAAGGACTTTGATCTGTTATTGCTGCCCGATGCCCGCCATGGCTTTGGCAACCGGCGCTATTTTATGAAGCGTCGCTGGGACTATTTTGTGCGGCATCTTCAGGGAGTGGAGCCGTCGGCCGAGTTTCGCTTTGCCGACAATATCCGCTGAGTCGTCAGCAGACCCGTTTGCAATCCGTCCGGGGCCTGTTTAAGCTGGGTTGAATGTTTGCAATGACTGTATCAGCCGACAGGCAATCACAGTCAAGAAAACAATAAAAACCAGGAAAACAATAACAGGCCCCGATCGTGCCAGGTCTCTGGAAAACAGATCATGCAGTGCATGACTGTTCAGAAGGTAGCAGGCTGAGATCACTGGCAGCATTCCCCGATATCACATGATGGAACAAATCGAAGACGCGCTGGCAGCCTTTGCCGGCTTCATGTGGGGCCCTCATCTGGTGGTCCTGCTGGTGGGTGGTGGCCTGTTCTTCATGGTTCACTCCCGTCTGCAACATTTCCGTTATATCAAGCACAGCATCGATCTGTTGCTGGGTCGCTATGACAAGGGCAGTAATGAGGTGGCGGGGGACATCAGTCACTTCCGGGCCCTGGCTACGGCCCTGGCCGGCACCATAGGTCTTGGCAATATCACCGGTGTAGCGGTCGCCATTACCCTGGGTGGGCCCGGGGCAGTGTTCTGGATGTGGGTTACTGCCATCGTCGGTATCTCCACCAAGTTCTATACCGCCTCGCTGGCCATCATGTACCGCGGCTATGATGACGCCGGTCAGTTGCAGGGCGGCCCCATGTATGTGATTCGCGAAGGCCTGGGCAAAAAATGGATGCCACTGGCCTGGTTGTTTGCCCTGGCGGGTATGTTCGGTACCCTGCCGGTATTTCAGATCAATCAGCTCGTGCAGATTATTCGTGATGTGATCGCGGTTCCCGCCGGTATTACCGACGCCGACAGTCATTTCGGCTTTGATCTGACTCTGGGCATCATTCTCATGGTGGCCTTGTATGCCATTGCCATCGGCAAGGTCAGGCGGGTATCGGCGGTAGCGGCTGGCCTGGTACCCACCATGGTGATTTTCTATTTCGGTATCACCGCAATCCTGCTGCTTAACAATCTCGGCGAAATACCGGCCATGTTTGCTTTGATTTTTACCGATGCCTTCAGCGGTGATGCGGCGGCCGGCGGAGTGCTCGGGGCCGTGATCATGATTGGTGTGCAGCGCGGGGTATTTTCCAATGAGGCAGGGCTGGGTACCGAATCCCTGGCCCATGGTGCGGCCAAGACCAATGAGCCAACCCGGGAAGGGCTGGTGGCCATGATGGGGCCGATTATCGACACCCTGATTGTCTGCACCTGTACTGCCCTGGCCATTCTGGTCACCGGTGTGTGGCAGAGTGATGCCATTGGCGTCACCATGACATCCATGGCCTATGAGCAGGCCTTGCCAGGCTTCGGTAGCTATATGCTGGTGCTGATGGTGCTGGTGCTCAGTTCCACCACGGTATTGACCTACTCCTACTATGGCAGCAAGTGCATGGCCTTTTTGTTTGGTACAAAGGCCGAGAAGTATTATTTCATGGTCTACATGGCACTTATCACAGCCGGTGCAGTGGCATCACTGGATGCAGTGATCAGTCTCTTCGATGGTGCTTATGCCGCCATGGCCATGCCCACCATGATTTCAACCTTCCTGCTGGCACCTAAAGTGAGAGAAGTGGCACGTGATTATTTCAGGCGTCTGGGTTCAGGTGAAGTAGCCCGGGAGAGGGCCGCCGGAGATGCAGGCGAGGCAGACGATTCCAAGCGCGCCGATATAGCCTGAGGCTCAGTGAATGGTCTGTTCCGGTTTGGGCGGTTCGTCGCTGAGGCTGGGCTTGGGTGATTCCTGATCCTGGGGCGCCATATAGCTGCGGGTGCTGACCGGACTTTCCAGCAGCTCGCCAAGACGGCCAAGAAACTGCTCCATATGCTCGGTCTGGTAATGCTCTTCCAGACAATCGGCATTTTCCCATTCCTGCAACAGGATCACCTGATTGGGATCGGTAATGCCTTCGTAGTATTCATAACTCAGGCAACCTTCTTCCTCACGACTCTTGCGCACCATGTGTTTCATCAGGCGGATCGCGTCGTCCTTGCTTTCTGGACGCAGATGAAATGTGCTTTGAACCATGATCATAGTGAAGAGTATCCCGGAAATTGAGGATTAATCATTATAACCGTGCTGGCGCGAAAAAATCAGCAATCCGCCAATAATTGTCACAATGCCCTGCAGGCCAGGGAATTCCTGACTTTGCGCTAATCCCACCAGGGATAGAATGGCGGCATGTCGTCGGCGAGTGTGTCACTGTAACAGGGTGATCTTTTCTCCCGGAAGGCCTGCACGCCTTCCTTGCCACTGCGCTGGCTGGTGTAGAAAATCGCCAGCGAGTCTACCTGATGGGCCGGCAGTGGATGCGGCAGGCAGGCATTGCGATAGAGCATTTGTCGACTCAATGCCATGGCCACCGGGCTGTTCTGGCTGAAGCGCTCGGCCATGGCCCGGGCTTTTGTCAGGAGCTCGTCTGCTGTCAGGACATGATTAGCCCAACCCTTGTTCAGCAGTTCCCCGGCTTCGATGATGTCGCCGGTATAGATCCATTCCAGGGCGGTGCCCATATTGACGATGCGAGGCAAAAACCAGGATGAGCAGGCCTCGGGGGTGATGCCGATCTTGTTGAAGACAAAACCAACCCTGGCGCGCTCACTGACCAGCCGAATATCCATGGCGCAGGTCATGGTGGCGCCAATACCCACCGCGGCACCATTGATGGCGGCAATCACCGGTTTGCGGCAGGCGAATATGGTGAGCGCCAGTTGTCCGCCAGTATCACGCACACCCGCTTCGATTTCCGGATCCTCAAGCCGCTGCCGCATGTCTTCCATGCCCGGCTGCAGGTCTTCGTCAAGGCCGAAGACATTGCCTTCACTGGACAAATCCATGCCGGCGCAGAAAGCCTTGCCCGCGCCGGTGACAATAATGGCGCGAACGGTTTCATCGGCATCGGCAGCCTTGAAAGCTGTGATCAGTTCATCCGCCATCTCCACGGTGAAGGCGTTCAGTTGTTCTGGCCGGTTCAGGGTAATGGTGAGAATTCGATCGTCAATTTCGTAGCGCAGTGTATTGAATTGCATGGAACAGATCCTTGGCGGCGGCCGGATAGCAACGGGTGAATGCGAAAGGCAGGCAGAGAACTACTCAGGCCGGGGCGGGCTGGGTCATGCCTATCTGATTTTTTAAACGAAACAGTTCCACCTCACCTTCCTGCAACATCTGCTGCAGGTCGAGATCTTCTTCGCGGCAGGTGATGGGAGCGATGCTTACCTGCACATCGATTGACTCGCCGCGATATTCAAAAGCAGCGGAACTAAGAGAATTCTTGATCTTGGTGGTAACGACCCTGGCCCCTTCTTCATCAACGCCCGGCAGCAACATCATAAACCGGTTTGGACCTGACCGGGCCAGGATGTCCTCATGGCGGCGCCGGTCGGTGGTCACCAGGGAAAAATGCTTGAGCATCTCATTGGCGATCTTGTAGCCATGCTTTTTGACCACCTCGTCCATGTTTTCCACTTCGATGCTCAGCAGTGTCACCGGCTGGGAATAACGCAGAGCGACGCCGAGAATTCGTTGGCCCACTTCCATGAAGCTGCGTTGATTGAGAATGGTGGTTACCGGATCGAACACCGCATTCTCCTTGTGCTCAACCGTCAACTCTTCCATGGTCATGATAATGATGGCAAAGGCAAACACCACGGTGGTAAAGATTGATCCCAGTAATAACAGGGCCAGGCCGTCTTCCGGACGGGTTGCCAGTTCACCGGTGCGCACAATCATCAGAATGAATTCGGTAACGGCATTGAAGCCGAACAGCATGATGGCCAGAAAGGCGCCAAAGTTGGAGCTGGCTGACATCACCGGGCGCAACCGGCGTTGCACGCGCAGACCATTGAGGATCAGGCTGATATTGGCCAGTGAGAAGAACACCATCAGGCTGCTGTAAATACGAATCCGCCAGATCGGGTCGCTGTTGAAACTGGTGAACCAGATGATCGCGGCGGCGGTTAACAGGAATAGCCCCACACTGATCAGAGGCAGGCGCGATTTTTCCTGACCCCAGAAGCGGGCCAGGCCAGCCAGCACCGGGATGCGGCCGGCCAGAATCAGGATATAGGCCAGCACAATAGACAGCAGGGGAGTGAGCATGCCCTGGGTGCTTAGCAGGACGAAGCCAAGATTGTTGATCAGAAAGCCGAAGGCGATGGCCTGCAAGCCGGGAATATGCCGGTTACTTGCCCAATTGATAAACACCGCCAGGCAAGAGATGCCAGCCACCAGTGTCAGGGTCAAAAGCAGACTTTGGCTTTCCATGTTCCTTGGCCTATCGAGTGGGCTGTGTGCACATCAAATTGCGCCAGCCTCTTTCAGTTCACTGATGTCAGTGTCATCAAATCCCCAGTCCGCCAGAACCGTTTCGCTATGCTCGCCGGCCAGTGCCGGGCCGGACTGAATAGCCCCGGGCGTGCGACTGAAACGGGGCGCCGGAGCCGGTTGCCGGATACCCTCAAAATCCACAAAGGTTTCCCGGGCCTGGTTATGGGGGTGTTCCGGTGCCTCCATCATGTCCAGCACCGGCGCGAAACAGATATCGCTGCCTTCCATTAGTTCGCACCACTCGTCTCGGCTGCGGGTCTTGAACAGCTCAGCCAGGCGCTGTCGTTTTTCCGGCCAGTTTTCCTGGTCCAGTTGTTCCTTAAACAGTGGATCATCGATGCCACATGTCTCAAGCAGCAGGGCATAGAACTGGGGCTCCAGGGAGCCAATGCTGATGTATTTGCCATCGCTGCATTCATAACTGCCGTAGTAATAGGCGCCACCATCGAGACGATTGGCGTAGCGCTGATTGCTCCATTGCTGCATGGCCATGAGCCCGTAAAACGGGGTCAGCAGGCTGGCGGTCCCGTCGGTCATGGCGGCATCGATAACCTGCCCCTGGCCGGACTTTTGTCTTTCCACCAGGGCAGCCAGGATGCCGGCCAACAGATACATGGCACCACCACCGAAATCACCCACCAGATTGAGCGGCGGGGCCGGAGGTCGGTCATCATAGCCCATGGCGCCCAGAGCGCCAGCGAGAGAGATATAATTAATGTCGTGACCGGCCGCTTTGGCTAACGGGCCATGCTGGCCCCAGCCGGTCATGCGGCCATAAACCAGGCGCGGGTTCTTCTGCAGGCAACTATCGGGGCCAAGGCCGAGTCGTTCCATCACTCCGGGTCGAAAGCCTTCGATCAGCACATCAGCCTTGTCTACCAGGGCCAGGGTTGCCTCGATGGCTTTTGGATTTTTCAGATCCATGGCCAGGGATTTGCGGCCACGATTGAGAACATGGGCCCGGTGTCCCTTGCCCTTGTCTGAAAGCCGGTCGATGCGGATCACTTCCGCGCCCATGTCTGCCAGCATCATCGCACAGAAAGGACCGGGGCCGATGCCTGCCATTTCGATGACGCGAATTCCCTTTAATGCGCCCATAATTCCTGTTCCCCTGCAAATAAATCGCTTCCGCATAATAGGGGATAAGCGGCCCAAAATACACCCGGATAAATCGCAGTATCCCTGCGTCTCAGCCTGCGGGGGACTGGCCGTGGGCGGTTTCCCTTTTAGGGGGTGATAGATTATCCTGAGCCGCTCTATTACCTGATACAGGAAGTCGAAAGGGGGGAATCAGGATGGAATTGCAGGACAAGACCGCCTTCATTACCGGCGGCGCTTCTGGCCTCGGCCTTGCCACCGCGAAAAATTTTCTGGCTGCCGGCGCCCGGGTCATGTTGTATGACCTCAATGCCGATGAGCTTGAAAAAGTGGCTGACCGATTAGCAGCCGAATCGGGCCAGGACAAAGTGGCCTGGCATGCTGGTGATGTTGCCGACGAAGAGGCGGTCAAGGCAGCGGTGCAAGCCGCGTGTGAGCGCTTCGGCAGTATTCATATCAATGTCAATTCTGCCGGCATCGGCGGCGCCGCCCGGACTGTCGGGCGCGGCGGTGCCATGCCCCTGGGCAAGTTCGAACACATCGTCAGAGTGAACCTGATTGGCACTTTCAATGTGCTGCGCCTGTGTGCCGAGGTGATGCAGAATAATGAAGCTCAAACCGGGGATGAGGAGCGCGGTGTAATCATCAATGTTGCTTCTATCGCTGCCTTTGACGGGCAAACCGGTCAGGCCGGTTATGCGGCCAGCAAGGGTGGCATCGTCTCCATGACTCTGCCCATCGCCAGGGATCTGGGCAAACGGGGTATCCGGGTCATGTGTGTGGCGCCAGGTGTTTTCGAAACACCGTTGTTGGCCGCTGCGCCGGATGAGGTCAGGCAGCCCCTGATCGCCATCACCCAGTTTCCCAAGCGCCTTGGCATGCCGGAAGAATTCGCCCGGGAAGTGGCCCATATCGTCAATTGCAGTTACCTGAACGGGGAAACCATTCGCCTGGATGCGGGAATCCGCATGCCGGCTATCTGATCGAATCAACTACAAATCAAGCAGTAGCAAGAACAAAGGGGGAGCCATCGTGGCTGATGCATATATTGTTGGAGCAGTGCGTACCGCAACCGGGCGCAAGAAAGGTCGTTTGAGTCAAATCCATCCCATCGACATGGGAGCCACTGTGGTGGATGAACTGGTGGATCGCACCGGCATTCCTGTGGACAAGGTTGATGACGTGATTTTTGGCGTGGTGATGCAAATAGGCGCCCAGGCCAGCAATCTGGGTCGCAATGTTTCACTGTCTTCCAAGCTGGATCTCGAGGTGCCTGGTGTCACAATTGATCGCCAGTGCGGCTCTTCCCTGCAGGCTATCCAGTTTGGTGCCCAGGCAGTGATGTCCGGCACCCAGGATGTGGTGATCTGCGGTGGCGTGGAAGCCATGAGTACTGTGGAGATCGGATCCAATATTCGTGATGGCCTGGAACATGGTCGGGGCGTGCCCAAAGGGGAGCGCCTGGAAGCCCAGTATCCCGGCATTCAGTTCAGCCAGTTCGACGGTGCCGAATTACTGGCGGAAAAATACGAGATCAGTCGCGAGGAACTGGATTCCTTCGGTCTGCTCAGCCACCAGCGTGCCGCCCATGCAACTCAAGAGGGCTATTTCAAGCAGGAGATTGTACCGCTGAACATCAAGCTGGAAGACGGCAGCGACGATGTGCACGAGGTGGACGAAGGAATTCGCTTCGATGCCTCTCTGGAAGGTATGCAATCTCTCAATCCCCTGCGTGAAGAGGGCGTAATCACGGCGGGCACCGCCAGCCAGATCAGCGATGGTGCTGCTGCCATCATGGTGGCCAATGCCGAGGCCGTCAAAAAATACAATTTGCCGGTACGGGCAAAAATTCACTCCCTGGCAGTCATCGGCTCCGACCCGGTGATTATGCTCGAAGGCCCGATTCCGGCGACCGAGAAGGTGCTGGCCAAGGCAGGCTTGAGTATCGACGATATCGATCTGTGTGAAGTCAATGAAGCCTTCGGTTCGGTGCCGCTGGCCTGGGCCAAGGCGGTGGGTGCCGACATGGACAAGCTCAATGTGAATGGCGGCGCCCAGGCACTGGGGCATCCCCTGGGCGGGACCGGTGCCAAGCTGATGACCACCCTGGTGCATGAACTTGAGCGCCGTCAGGCCCGCTATGGCCTGATTGCCATTTGCGAGGGCGGCGGCACTGCCAATGCCATGATTATCGAACGCATGGATGCCGTAAGCGCCTGAGGAGAGCTGTAGTGACAATGCCCGAACATCAGTCGCCATGGATGGATGAAGAACTCAACATCATGCGCGATGCGGTGCGCAAATTCATCAACAAGGAATTTGTGCCCAAAAGCGAGGCCTGGGACAAGCAGGGTTATGTTGACCGCGAAGCCTGGCGGCAAGCCGGGGCTGCCGGACTATTATGCGCTTCCATCCCGGCCGAATACGGCGGCGGTGGCGGCGATTTTCGCCATGAGATGGTGCTGGTGGAGGAGTTTTCCTATGCCAATATCAGCGGCTTCGGCAATGGCGTGCATTCCGGTATCGTGGCCCATTATGTCAATTCCTATGGCAGTGAAGAGCAGAAAAAGCGCTGGCTGCCAAAGATGGCCAGTGGCGAGATGGTCTCCGCCATCGCCATGTCGGAACCGGGTACCGGCTCCGATCTGCAGTCTGTCAAAACCACCGCCATCGATCAGGGGGATCATTACCTGCTTAATGGTCAAAAAACCTTTATCACCAATGGGGCGAGCGCCGATCTCATTTGCGTAGTGGCCAAGACCAATCCCGATGAAGGGGCCAAGGGTGTTTCACTGCTGATGGTAGAAGCGGCCGCCTGTGAAGGCGAAGGGGGATTCACCCGGGGCCGCAATCTGGAGAAAGTAGGTCTGAAGGCCCAGGATACCTCGGAGTTGTTTTTCGATGATGTCAAAGTGCCCAAAGAAAATCTGCTGGGCGAAGGGGAAGGCCGGGGTTTTATTCAGCTCATGGAGCAGCTTCCCCAGGAACGCCTGATTATTGCCGTCGGTGCCTGTGCCACCATTGAAGCGGCGCTGAAACTGACCAGTGACTATGTCAAGGAGCGCAAGGCTTTCGGCAAGCGTTTGCTGGATTTTCAGAATACCCAGTTCAAACTGGCGGAGTGTTATACCGAGGCACGGCTGGCACGCACCTTCGTCGATGACTGCGCCATGAAACTGGCGGCGGGTGAACTGGATGATACGACGGCTGCCATGGCCAAGTGGTGGATAACCCAGAAACAATGTGAGATTGTTGATGAGTGTCTGCAGTTCTTCGGCGGTTACGGCTATATGATGGAGTATCCCATTGCCAAGATGTATATCGACAGCCGGGTGCAGAAGATCTATGGCGGCAGCAACGAAATCATGAAGCTGCTGATCGCGCGGGACATCTGATTGTCCTGCTGGTCTTCAGCGATTCACAGTCAATTATAAAAATCAAAAAGGCGTCTGAGCGCCAGGCGCCCTGAAAGGGATCAGATTGAAAGAGATCAGATCCTGATTTGCGAGGACCCTATGCAAAAGCTCAAGCCCGTTCTGTCCGCTGCCCTGCTTGTTTACGCCAGCCTCGCCGAGGCGGCGGAGACTGGTTATATCCCCCCTCGCACTGAATTTGGTGTGCCAGATCTGCAAGGCACCTGGTCCATCGCCACCCAGACCAATCTGGAGCGGGCCGACCGTTTCGAAGGCAATCTGGTTATTTCCGAAGAGCAGGCGATGCAGATCGAGGCCCGGGTGCGAGCCCGCAACGAAGCGTCCAATCAACCCAGTGATCCGAACCGGGAAGCGCCTGCGGCGGGCAGTGGCGTGGGTGGCTATAACACTTTCTGGATGGACCCCGGTGAGCGTCTGGCGGTGGTGAATGGTGAAATCCGCACCTCGATTCTGATCGATCCTGCCGATGGTCGCCTGCCCTATTCCGAGCAGGGCAGGGCCAACTATGCCGCTGCCATGGAACGCCGGGCCTCCTATGACGGGCCGGAAGTGCGGCCCCTGGGTGAACGCTGTACCGTGGGTTTCGGGTCCACCGGCGGGCCACCGAAACTGCCGGTGCTGTACAACAACCTCACCGAAATTGTTCAAACCGAAGATTATGTCGTGCTGCTGGCGGAGATGAATCATGATGCCCGCATTATTCGTATCGGCGGCGAATTCCAGGAGCCCCCGCAGTATTACTGGATGGGAGACTCCATCGGTTATTACGAGGATGACACCCTGGTGGTGGAAACCACCAATTTCCATCCCCAGCAGAGTCTGCGCTCTTCACTGGAACATCGCTTCTATGGTTCCCAGCAGATGCATGTGACGGAGCGATTCACCCGGGTGGCGGATGATGTGATTCTTTATCAGTTCACGGTGAATGATCCGGAGAACTATACCCAGACCTGGAGCGGCGAATTGCCCATGAACCTGACCGATGATCATGTTTATGAATACGCTTGCCACGAAGGCAATTACGCCTTGCCGGGCATTCTGGCCGGTGCCCGCCGTGCGGAGGTGGAGGGCAATGATTACGCGCCCACAGACCCCGGGCAATAGATCCCCGATACAGGCAAGCCTGGCATGCTGAGCAATGCCCTGACCCGATTGAATCCGTTTCGTCCGCGGCCAAAACGCTGGCCGGACTTCGGACCAAGTCTGCCTTGGTATGATCAGGCTGATGCCGAGCAGCATATCGCCCGCCGCCGTGCCGAACAAAACCTCAATGATGCAGATGCAGAGCTATTGAAGAAATGGGCCAGTGACGGCTATGTAATATTGCCGAAACTGGTGGATGAGGCGGTCATTGATCGCATGTGCGATGACGTGGATGCGCTCTGGCATGCGCAGCAGCCATTTCCGGATCTGCAGATCGAGGAGGTTCGTCGCAACAAGAATGATCCCCACGGTATGTCCCATGCTGATCTGCTGGCGATTCCCCGGGACGAGCGCGAGCAGATGCGTCGCCAGCAACGTTGGCGCGTACATGGCTACTACCGCTTTTCAGACAGCACCCGGGCAGTTTTCCAGCATGAATCTGTGCGCCGGATTTGCTCGCTGCTATTCGATCAGGAGGCTGTGCCGCATTACAGCATCAACTTCATGTATGGCAGTCGGCAGGAACTGCATCAGGATACGGCGGTATTCCATGTGTTCCCGGCCAATCATCTGATCGGTGCCTGGATTGCCTGTGAGGATATTTCCGCAGATAGCGGTCCGCTGGTGTACTATCCCGGCTCCCAGAAGATCGGGCTTTTCAGAAAATTCGACAACTATCCCCAGACCAATTTGCGCACCTGTTCCCTGCTGCAGACCTATCTCTACAACCGTCAATTGAACAAGGCAGCCCGCGGATTCGAGCGGCGACAGTTCCTGGCGCGCAAGGGGGATGTGCTGCTCTGGAACGGCTTATTGATTCACGGCGGTGATGCAGTGGTAAACCCCGCCTTGAGTCGCAAGTCTTTTGTGGTGCACTACATACCCCAGGGCATGGACCGCTCACAGCAGGTCAGTGGCCCTTTTAACTGGGGCTGATTGTCAGACGGGCAAAAAAAATGGGCCCGCAGGCCCATTTTTTCGATCAACTCGCGCTTATCGCAAATCAGGCAGCTTGTAGCCTTCTTTTTCCAGATTGGCGCGGATAGTCTTCTTGTCAATCTTGCCGGTGGGTCCGAGAGGCAGGGCTTCAACCGCCACCACTTCATCGGGTAACTGCCACTTGGCAAAGACCTTGGCACAATGGGCCAGCACGGCATCGGTATTCAGTTCCTTGCCTTCTGCCAACACCACCAGCGCCACCGGCCGCTCATCCCATTTCGGGTGGGGCTGGGCAACCACGGCGGCCATGGCGATTTCCGGCAGGCCGACGATATGATTTTCCAGATCAACCGAGGATATCCATTCGCCACCGGACTTGATCAGGTCCTTGGAGCGGTCGGAAATCATGATGTACTGCTCCGGGTCGATCTTGGCCACGTCGCCGGTAACCAGCCAGCCGTTGTGGAACTTGTCCGGTTGCGGATCATTGTAGTATTCCGAGGCAATCCAGGGTCCACGGATGCAGAGCTCGCCCACTGCCTCGCCATCGTGGGGCAGGGGATTCCACTCCTCGTCGAAAATCTCGATTTCCAGACCCGGCATTGCCAGACCGGCCTTGGCGATATTCTCGAACTGCTGGTCTTCGGAAAGATTGACCTGGGAGCGTTTGGATACCTTGCGTGACAGGGTGCCCAGGGGATTGGTTTCGGTCATGCCCCAGCCCTGGATCATTTCGATGTTGTAGGTATCCCAGTACCAGCGCATCATTTCCACCGCCGGCGCTGAACCACCGCAAGTCAGACGGCTGACCTTGCTGATATCGTATTTGTCAGGCTCGGCGGTCAGGGCTGCCCGTACCCCTTGCCAGATGGTGGGTACTCCGGCAGAGATGGTAACTTCTTCTTCCGCCATCAGCTTCAGAAAGGCATCGGGTACCATGAAGCGGTGTGGATACACCTGTTTGCAGCCCACCATGGAGGCTGCGAATGGCAGACCCCAGCCCATGGCATGGAACATGGGCACGATGCCCAGCAGGGAATCCAGTGCCGACAGCCCCATGGAATCGGTCAGTGATTCGGTCAGGGTATGCAGGTAGGTGGAGCGGTTGGTGTACATGACACCTTTTGGCTTGCCGGTGGTACCAGAGGTGTAGCAGAGACCCATGGGAGAGGTTTCGTCGATTTCAGGCCAGTCATAGCTGGTGGGCTGATCCTTGATGAAATCTTCATAGTCCACGGTGTTTTCAAAGCTGGTTTCCCCGCCTTCGCCGTGGCGGCAGATGACAATCAACTCCACGCAATCGATCTTGCCCTTGAGTGGCTCCAGCAAGGGCAGCAGGTCTTCATCAATAAACAGCACCCGGTCATTGGCGTGGTTGATTATGTATTCCAGGTCCGTGGGAGACAGGCGAATGTTCAGGGTATGTAACACTGCACCCATGGAGGGGACACCCTGATACAGTTCCAGGTGTCGGTAGTTATTCCACATGAAGCTGGCAATGCGGTCGCCGACCTTGATGCCATGATTATTCAGGGCATGGGCCAGCTGGCTGGCGCGTTCCCAGGTTTGCTTGAGTGTTTGCCGGTGTGTGCCATCGGCCTGCATGGTGACAACTTCGACATCCGGGTCGAGTGTTGCGCCCCTGCCAAGAATTCTGGACATCAGCAGTGGTGTGTTTTGCATTGTCATTCAGTGGTCCCCCGTTAAAAATTCTTCTCGATTGTTCTGGACAAAGCAGACCACCGAGCATAGCGGATAAGGGTGAGTCAGTTCAATTCGCTTGGTCCGGGTTTATTGGTGTTCTGTTTGGTTCTTTGTGAGTGTCCTGGGTGATTCTTCGGGCTTCTTCTTATCGGCATTGGCCGAGCCGTGGCCGGGGCGCTTGCTCCGCTCCGATGGGCCATCCCTGGCCCGGTCCCGCGCCATCCCTGGCGCTAGTCGCTCCGCAAGCACCCCGGCCACGACTCTCGATGAATTCGGGTTTGTTGCTGGTAAGCGGGTGAAGGATCAGTAGGTTCTTTCGAAGGAGGGTTTGAACTGACCACTGGGGGAGGGGGATCCCTTCGATGAGTGCTTGGGGCTTTTCCTGGTTTTTGGCCTCGAGTTGTGTGGGGTGAATTGTGAACTGCTTTTATTGGCTCAGGTTTGTAGTAGACAAGTGTCTGGCTGTTGTGCGGTTCTGGGTTTCAGGATTCAGGATGAAAGAGGTGATGTGTTATTCGGTTGGCAGTGTTTGAGCTTAAGGGGGCGGGATGTCGATCTGTAGTGACTAGCGCCAGGGAGGGCGCGGGACCGGGCCAGGGATGGCCCATTGGAACGGAAGAGCGATATCCCGCCCCCTTGAGCGGCTTTAGGACTCATGTTCATCGTCTTTGCAATCGGCATAACGACTGGCTAAGCTCGAGTGGCAACCGAAAAGGAGGGCACTATGTCTATCAGCGCAGCCGAGCACCCTAAGAAGACTATCGAAGTGATGGGCAAGACCATGGCTTATGTGGAGATGGGGGAAGGGGATCCCATTGTGTTTCAGCATGGTAATCCCACCTCGTCCTATTTGTGGCGCAACGTGATGCCGCATCTGGCGGATCAGGGGCGTTGTATTGCTCTGGATCTGATCGGCATGGGGGATTCAGACAAGCTGGATTATTCCGGGCCGGACCGTTATAGCTTGCTGGAACACCGGGACTATTTTGATGCGGCACTGGATGCACTGGGGGTGACCGGAAAGGTGACTCTGGTGATTCATGACTGGGGTAGTGCGCTGGGTTTTGACTGGGCCAACCGACATCGGGATGCGGTAATGGGTATTTCCTATATGGAAGGCATCGTCATGCCTGTTAACTGGGATGACTGGCCTGAGGCGGCCCGAGGCGTGTTTCAGGGTTTTCGCTCCGAGGCGGGTGAGGAGATGATTCTTGAGAAGAATATTTTCATCGAAAAAGTGTTACCTGGCTCGATAATTCGGAAAATGAGAGATGAGGAAATGGCGGTTTATCGGCGGCCCTTTCTCGAACCCGGAGAGGACCGACGGCCGACATTGAGCTGGCCGCGGCAGATTCCCATTGAGGGTGAACCGGTGGAGGTAGTCGAACTGGTGCAGAGTTATGCCAACTGGTTGAGAGAGTCGCCTGTGCCGAAACTGTTCATTAACGCCGATCCTGGCGCCATCCTGATTGGCCGGCAGCGGGAATTCTGCCGTAGCTGGCCGAACCAGCAGGAAGTGACGGTGGCCGGTAGTCACTTCATTCAGGAAGACTCGCCCGAGGAAATCGGCCAGGCCATTGCTGCATGGCGCCGCAGCCTGCTTTGAACTGTGGCTTCGGATCGGGCGTATGCAAGCGGATATGCAACCCGGATAATCAATAGATGACCAGTTCCGAAATTGAACGGCGCGGCCTGGAAGGCAATGTGCGGCGCTTCATTGTCTTTCGCCTGTTTTACTCGGCGCGTTTTTACTATCCCGTCTTTACGGTGCTGTTTCTGGACTATGGTCTGAGTCTGGAGCAGTTCTCCATTCTCAATATGATCTGGGCGGTTACCATCGTTCTGGCCGAAGTGCCGTCCGGGGCGCTGGCTGATGTGGTGGGCCGCAAGCGTCTGGTGGTATTTGCCGCGGCAATCATGGTGCTGGAAATGTTATTGATTCTGCTGGCGCCCATGAATTCTTCCTGGCTTCTGTTCCTGATGTTTCTTGGTAACCGGGTTTGTTCCGGCCTGTCGGAGGCGGCGGCCAGTGGCGCCGATGAGGCGCTTGCCTATGATTCCCTCAAGCAACTGGGCCGGGAAGAACAATGGTCGGCCCTGCTGGAGAAGAACAGTGTGGTGATGTCCATCGGCTTTTCCACCGCCATGATCCTCGGTGCTTTTGTCTATGATCCCGCCATCGTTAACGGTGCGCTGGGCATGCTCAACAGCAATTGGTCCCTGAGTGAGGAAACCATCATTCGCCTGCCGGTGCTGCTGACCCTGTTGTCTTCGCTGGTGGTGTTGGTCACGGCTCTGGGACTCTATGATCTGGACAAGCCGCAGCAAGACTCAAGCGAGGGCGCGGTTCAGGCACTGGCGGAAGATGTGCAGGCGGTGTCTTCGGCTTTTCGGCAGATCATTGAAGCCGGACGCTGGACTCTAGGTCATCGCTTTGTGTTGTTTGTCATACTGGCCGCCCTGGCCCTGGACTCCGTGGGTCGGCAGTTTGTGGTGCTGGCCAGTGAGTATTGGCGTGCCATTGATATTCCGGTGTCATGGTTTGGTTTCGTGGGTGCCGGCATGTCACTGCTGGGAATCGTCAATGCCCGAATCTCCCGTTATCTGGTGCACCATCAGTCGTCGCTGGTGAATTTCCTGATTCTCTCCGCCATTCTGCTGACAGGACTCACCGGCCTGGCCCTGGTGATTCCTTACTATGGCGTCATCTTCGCCATTGGTGCCTTTGCCATGATGAGCATGGTGCAGTATCAGTCCAGCTTTTATATCAACCGGGAAGTGGATTCGGCCCATCGGGCCACGGTGCTGAGTTTTCGCGGGCTGGCCCTGAATCTGGGTCTGGGCCTGGCGAGTTTATTCTATACGGGGCTGGTTGCCACGCTTCGCAGCCAGGCAGAGGGAAGCTTGAGCGGGGAGGCGCTGGAGAATCAGGTATTCGAGCAGTCCCTGATGGCCTTTCCATTCTATTATCTGTTGCTCTTTATCGGACTGCTGCTGACGGCCCGTCTGCTGGTGACTGACAGCAAACAGTTTTTCAGAAAGCCGGATTGACGGACTGCTTGGAACTGGCACTGGGAAGCGCCGGTTTGGCCTGGGGCCGATGTCGTTGTATGCTCGTGACGCTAATCGAGATTGAAGATGAGACGCTTGCCTGTTCACAACATTTTCTCTTGCTCACGCCTGTACAGTCTGGCGCTGCTCCTGCTGGCCCTCGCTCATGTCGGCCCGGCTTCTGCCCAGCTCGATATCCGTCAGCAAATTGTCGGGCGCTGGCTTATCAATGATGAATTGAGTGACAACACCGATGATCAGGTGGAGGAAGCCATTGAAGCCGGCGGTGGTCGTGGTGGCAGGGGACTGTTTAACAATCGCGAAGATTTTTACCGGGGTGGTCCGCCGGAGCATGAGCTCTATGACCGGATCTCCTACGACGATGTGCTCAGTATCCGGTTTCAGGAGCCCGAATTTCGCTTCACCTACGAAGACGGTTATGAGCGTGTCTTTCACACTGACGGGCGGCGTCGCCGCAGTACCGCGGCTGACTTCTATAGCGAAGGCGGCAGCGACTGGTCTTTCGGCTATTTTGAGGACAATGCCCTGGTGGTTGAAGGACAGCCCCGGGACGGTGGCTTTACTGTTGAGACCTACACCCTCATGGATGGCGGTAACCGGCTGCGCATCGAAATGCTGATCCAGCCCAATTCCTTCCGTGAGCCCATCGAGCTGACGCGCATCTTTGACCGCGCCGGCACCGGGGAGTGAAACGCTCCGATCAGTTTGCGGGGGTTCAGACTATGCGAATGCAAATAAGAACAATTATCATTTGCATGATTCTGTTTTTTTCCCTACACTTCTTCCTGCTGTGACAATTTGCCGCAGCCAGTCAGTATTTTCGACCCGCATGCAGTCCGTGCCTGACCCCGGATAAAGGTTGTGGCAGCGGTCTGGCTGCCAGTGCAACTTTGGTTCAGGAGACATGACGAATTCAAACCAGAAATCGCCGGACAGGAGCGCCGTGTCTGAGCAGGACTGCGTCAGCAGCAGTCAGTTAATGGGCACGCGCAAACGCCTCATTATTGAGCACAACGGCGAGCAATACACCTTGAGGATTACCTCAAACAACAAATTGATACTCACAAAATAGATTTTTCATTGCGCTATGTGGCTGACAGTCCAGCCGCAGCAACATGAAAAGAGTCCAGCCAGCCCCCCATTTCTGAGGCAGCGAGCCAGACTCTCTAGCAACATCAGGAGAGCCTTGTTCATGAATGCTATCAGAATGCCTTCATCCTGCTTTTATTGCAGATCCTTCTATCGCAAAACCATCACCCATGTCCTGATGGCAGCTTCGGGGCTGTTGGCTACTGCTGCCAATCCGGCCACTGCCCAGACCAAAGTTCAGGCACCGGAAGAAGTGACCATAACCGCCACCCGGCTGCCGCGAACACTCGAAGAGATAGCCGGGACTGTCTCGGTCGTCACGGCTGAGACTATCGACAAAGAACTGGCGGATGATCTCGATGACATCATCCGCTTTCAGCCGGGAGTCAGCCTCAATACCGCTACCCGGGGTGGAAATCAGGGTTTCAGTATTCGTGGCATCGGCGGCAACCGGGTGCTGACCGTGATTGACGGGGTGCGCAGCAATGACATCTACGCGGCGGGACCGTCATCCTATGGCAAAGACAGTTTCGAACTGGCAAGCCTGAAGAGTGTGGAGATTATCCGTGGGCCGGCTTCGGTACTCTATGGTGCCGACGCCATGGGCGGCGCGGTGGTGCTGAGCAGCAAGCAGCCCCGGGATTATGTTGGCGCCGATAGCGGCAGTTATGTCGGGCTGCACAGTTCCGCCGCCGATGCGGATTCCCAGTACCGGGCAGGATTGACTACCGCACTGCAAAACAACAAGTTCGGTGGCCTGTTGCAATTTACCAGTCGGCGATTTGAAGAGCAGGATGTCGCCGGTCAGGGCCGCCTGAATCCCCAGGATGGGGAATCGGAAAATCTGCTGCTCAAGGGAGTCTGGGACATGAATGACAGCCAGCAACTGGTGTTGGGTTTTGAGCACTATGAGGAGGAAGTGCTGACTGACATTCAGTCCGAGTTATCAACTACCGTGTTTTCTTCACGGGGCCGCGATCAAAGCGAGCGCCAGCGCCTGGGAGTGGAGTATCGATTAGAGACTGATTCGGTGCTGCTGGACAGCTTGCAACTGGTGGCCAACGTGCAGGATAGCGATGCCCTGCAGCATACCATTCAGGAACGGATCAGCTATTCCTTTATCAATCCCATGGATCCGACAAGCTATGGTGGCAGCCGAGCTCAGCGTGATACGCAGTTTGAGTTTAACCAGAGAACCCGCGCCCTGAACCTGAATCTGCGAAAAACATTTGCCGCGGGGGCTGTCAATCACGACCTGGCCTACGGCTTTAACTACGATGAGACGGAAACCGAGCGGCCCCGCAATCGCTGCGAGGAAGAATTGATCAGTGGTAGCAGCACTTGTTCTATTGCCAGTTATCCTTTCGCCGCACCGGAGGTTTTTCCAAACAAGACTTTTCCGGATTCCACTACCACCCGCTTTGGTCTGTATCTGCAGAATGAATTAAGTCTCGGTGACAGCGGTCTGACCCTGATACCGGGTATCCGCTACGATCGCTATGAATTGCAACCTCACCCTGATGGCCTGCTGGATGGCACCGGAGAAATTGAAGGGTATGGATTCCTGATATCGGCAGTTGAAGAAAACCAGACCTCTCTCAGCCTGGGTGTTATCTATGATCTTGATGAGACCTATTCAGTCTTTGCCCAGTATGCCGAAGGTTACCGCCCGCCCAATTTCGACGAAAGCAATCAGGCCTTTGTCAATCTTGGTCATCGCTATGCCACGGTCCCCAATCCGGCCTTGCAGGCGGAATCCAGTCAGGGGCTTGAGCTTGGACTACGGGCAGATTTCGCCAGAGCCTTCATCAGTCTGGCGGCCTATAACAATCAATATGAGGATTTCATTGAGAGCAGCTTTGTAGGCAGTAGCAATGGCATCAGTCTGTTTCAGGATCGGAATATCGGAGCAGTAGAGATTCAGGGTTTGGAGGCAAGTGCCAATATTTCACTCACGGCGCAGTGGCAGTTGCGGGCATCTGTGGCCTACGCCCGCGGCGACAATGAGCATGACAACACGGCGCTGGATTCGGTGGAGCCTGTGACTACGGTACTTGGGCTTGGTTATGAGCAGGCCAGTGGACACTGGGGCGGTGAATTGTTGCTGACCCTGGCGGCGGAGAAAGATCGCGTGTCTTCTCCGGATCGGGTGAAGGCTGAGGCCTACTCAGTGACTGATGCCGTGGCCTGGGTCAACCTGGCTGAGTCTGCCACGCTGCGTCTGGGCGTGTTCAATCTGTTTGATGAGGAATATGCACGCTGGGCCAATATCCAGGGCCTGGCGGCGAGTGCCAGTGAAAATATCGCCAATGCCCAACAGCCCGGCAGGAATTTTCGCATGTCTCTTAAGCTTGAATTTTGATTTACTTTAAGGAGTTCAAATGAAAATGATTGATTATCGGGGTTTCAGGCCGGCAGTGTTGTTGCTGGTGGTGCTGTTGCTCAATGCCTGTCAGGCAATCGAGATTAGTGAACCGGAAAAAGTGGCTTACGGTGTGCTGGTTATGGCTCATGGCGGGAGTGAGCAATGGAATTCGGCAGTTGAGCGGGCGGTGGGTGAACTGGAAACCGAGTACCCGGTAGCCCTGGCCTTTGGTATGGCGGATGCGGGAAGTCTCGAAGTGGCCGTCAGGCAACTGGAAGCCCGGGGCGTGGAGCACGTAGGTGTAGTACGCCTGTTTGTATCCGGGGAGAGCTGGTACGAGCGCACCCGCCAGATTCTGGGTATCGCTCCAGGTGCCCCGGACAAACAAACGGCATTGGCGCAACAGGCCGGACGTCCGGCCATGGGGATGCCCATGGGGTTCTGGCAGATCGAAACGGATTTGCAATTCCACTTGAGCGAAGAAGGTCTTGCCGATGCCGGGGAAATGGATCAGGTAGTGCTGAGTCGGGCTTCGGCATTGAGCGAGAATCCCGCCAATGAAGTGCTGGTAGTGCTGGCCCATGGCCCCGGTGATGACGCCGAGAACCAGCGCTGGATCGAGAAAATCAGCAAGCGCACCGAACTTGCCAGAGAGCGAATGGGCTTTACTGATGTGCGCGTCTTCACGCTGAGAGAGGACTGGCAGGATAAACGCCGGGCAGCAGAGCAGGAAATTCGGCACTATATGCAGCAGGCAAGTATGCGGGGGCAGACTGTTCTGGTGCTGCCCTATCGGGTTATGGGCTTTGGTCCCTACCACGAGGTTCTGGCGGGACTTGACTACGAGGCCGATGAAACGGGTCTGGTGCCCCATGACAATGTGAACCGCTGGTTGATGAATCAGGCACAGCAACTGAAAGCGGTTTCAGTCGAGCATCAGCGGTCATTACTGGCGGCAACTTCCTTGTAATATCGGTTCAAGGGAATTACAGAACAGTTCTGCGCAGGCAGCAAGACTGCTGAATCGTCCAGGGGAAAAGGCGATTCACAGTGAGCCCCGGGGGTTGGATCCTTCCCGGGGCTTTTTTTATGGGTTAGTCTGTGCCCTCAATCAATACCGGTGTTGAAAATGATGAACGAATTTTCCCTGGCCATGCAGGTGCGTGATTACGAATGCGATATGCAGGGCATCGTCAACAATGCCATTTATCAGCATTATCTCGAACACGCCCGCCATAAATTTCTGGAAACCCGGGGTCTCAGTTTTGCCGAACTCACCCGCGCCGGAATCATCATAGTGGTGGCCCGGGCCGAAATCGACTATCTGCAATCGCTGCGTGCCGGCGATGACTTTCAGGTCAGCGTAGAGGCCAGCCGGCCTTCCAAAGTGCGCCTGGTATTCTCACAAGTGATCAGCCGGGCGGCCGATGGGCAAGCGGTATTGCGTGCCAGAATACTCACTACAGCCGTCAATGAGCGGGGACGGCCCTGGTTTCCCCCTTTGCTGGAAGCGCTGCTTGGCGATGCCTGATTTTGCCGGGTTAAAAAAAGCCCCTGCGGGGTACAGGGGCATCAAGGGCATTTGAAGGGGTCGCGTCAAGGAGTACGCGACACTTACAAGACCCGCTGGCGATGATTTTTATTGCATCGGCTGGCGATTATAAATCCACATAATTTATCGGGTTTTTCCGGTTCGGCCGTCAGGCCGGGCCAGGGCCCCATGAGGCAAGATTTGCTATGAATTCTGAAGACAGCCTGGAGCAACGCCTGCGACAAGCCGAAGCCGCGCGTGAAGGCAGTTATGACAAACGCACCGAACATCTGGATGAACGGGGCCGGGCGCTGTTTATCAATCGCCTGATTCTGGAAGACTCGCCCTATCTGCTCCAGCATGCCCATAACCCGGTGAACTGGTATCCCTGGTCGGAGGAAGCTTTCGAGACAGCCCTGGCCGAAGACAAGCCCATCTTTCTCTCCATCGGCTATTCCACCTGTCACTGGTGTCATGTCATGGAAGTGGAAAGTTTTGACAATGTGGAAGTTGCCCGCCTGCTGAACAAGCATTTCATTTGTATCAAGATGGACCGGGAGCAATACCCGGACCTCGACGAAATTTATATGGCGGGTGTGCAATTGATGTCCGGGCAGGGCGGTTGGCCCATGTCCAGCTTTCTGTTTGCCGATGGCAAACCATTCTTCGGCGCCACTTATTTCCCGCCACCCACCTTTATGGATTTACTCAATCGCATTGTTGACGCATGGCAAGGACAGCGACAGGACTTGTTGAACAGTGCCGAGTCTGTGGATAACGCCATCAAGCGATTGTTAGGCGCCAGGGCTGATAAGGCGAAGTTAAACGATTCCGTTCATGAGACCACCGTGCAAGCCTTGCTGGAAAGGGAAGACAAGACCCTGGGTGGCCTGGCGGGGGCGCCCAAGTTTCCCCAGGAACCACTGCTGCTGTTCATGCTGGATCAGGCCGCCCGCCATGAAGACAACGAGTGCTTGGCCTTTGTTTGTCGCGCTCTGGACGGCATGGCGCAAGGGGGTATTTACGATCAGGTGGCCGGTGGCTTTCACCGCTACAGTGTGGACGCACAATGGTTGGTGCCCCATTTCGAGAAAATGCTTTATAACCAGTCACAACTGGCGCTGGTTTATCTGCGTGCCTGGCAGCTTAGCGGTGATGATTTTTATCAGCGTGTGCTGCGTCAGACCCTGAACTATGTGCTGCGGGACATGGAAGCGCCCCAGGGCGGTTTTTACTCCGCCACCGATGCCGACAGTGAAGGTGCAGAGGGCCTGTTCTTTGTCTGGACTCCGGCCGAGCTGGCAGCAGCGGTTTCCGAGGACGATTACAAGCTGCTGGAGTTTGTATTTGATATTTCCGAGCGCGGCAATTTCGAGGGCGCAAACATCCTCATGCAGCGTGAGCGACTGGACCGCTTGGCAGAGCAATGGGGCAAGGACTTTTACTCGCGCCTGGATACTGTGCTGGCGAGCCTCTACAAAGTGCGTGAAGGTCGCGAGCACCCCCTGCGTGATGACAAACGGATCGTGGCCTGGAATGGTGACATGATCAACAGCCTGGCACTGGCCGCTTTGCAAACCGGCGAGCAATCCTGGCTGCAGGCAGCCGAAAGTGCCGCCGATTCAATCATCGTCAACAATGTCCAGGCCGATGGCAGTCTGCTGCGGATCAATCTTGACGGTGACTGTTCCATCGCCGGGCAACTGGAAGACTATGCCCATTTCGTTAGCGCCCTGGTCAGTCTGTTTGATGCCACGGGTAAATCGGACTATCTGCAGCATGCTGCCCAATTGTCGGACTATGTGCTGAATAATTTTTATGATGAGCAGGCCCAGACCCTGTATCTCAGCCCGGATAAATTTCAGGGGCCGATGCTGGTACGCTCGGTCAATGCCGGTGATGGCGCCACGCTTTCCCCGGTGGCCGGCATGCTCATGAATCTGTTAGCCCTTGAACAGCGCTGTGCCTTTCTGGGAGATAATTTCGAGATTCGCGGACGGCGCTACCAGGCGGTGGCCGACCAACTGCTGGCTGGTCTGGCGGCCATGGTCAATGAACAGCCACTGGGGCATAGCAGTATGTTGCGGGCCTACAGCCAGTCCCAACAGGATTTGTATTTCGGACTCGCCTGGGCCGGTCAGGGCAGGGCCCGGCTTGCTGTCAAACGCGACAGGGAGCATTGTACCGCCGACAGCTTGCAGTTAAGCCTGCAGGTGACGCTGATGCCGGGATGGCATTTGAATGCCGACGCTGACAGCAACATGGCCGGTTTGCAAAACCTGGCTATCGACCTTGTCGGTGATCACTGGCAACTGGAGTCTGTGCAAATGCCAGCCGCCACCGACCTGGATCTTGGCGAGATGGGCAAGGTGCAGGCCCTGAGCGGCAGCTTCGAACTGCCGCTCAAGCTGCAGCGTCGTGCAAAGGCTGAGGGCAAGGCGAACTTCATTTGTCTGCAAGTGCAGCTTCAACTCTGCGAGCCGGGTCGTTGCCTGCTGCCACAGACCCTGCATCTGTTGGTCTGATTACTGATCGACAAACTCGGCGGCGTCAAAATCCTGGGCCAGGGCTGAACTATATGCCTGTCGTGCCGCTTCCCGGCGCGCCGGGTCCGGGTGAAAGACCGACTCAAAAAAGGCCAGCACCGCAATCTGCGTGATCATATGCTGCTCGCCCGGATGCAATGCTTCGGGCATGGTTTCCTCGTCACAGATGCCTGGCAAATCCCTGCTCATATCCACGCCCTGGGCCGGATTGCCGAGAATGGCAAAGACCGCATTGGGATCTTCACCGAGAGCATTGAGTACTGCGGCACAGCCAAGGCTGTCGGGATTGTGCATGAAGCGGAAAGTGGGATCGGCTGCGCCGACAAAACCCAGATGTGAGCCGCCCCGGATGGCAAGCACTTCACTGCCGGGCAGTCGCGCCGGCAGGTCACTGACATTGCGTTCGTATTCGATCAGGGCATCGGCGGTGCCGGCCACTGCCAGGACCGGGGCTGAACTGGTCTGGAAAAACTGCGGTGCAAAGGGCGCAGAGGGTCCGGCGATTGCCACCGCCGCTGCCACGCGCGGGTCCCGCAATTCAGGATGAAAGGTAGCCAGATAGGTGGTGAGACCTCCCAGGGAATAACCGCTCAGGCCAATGCGCTCGGCATTGATGCTGCCGGTAAAGGGTTTCTCCTCGCCCTCCAGTGCCAGCACGGAATCAATCAGAAAAGACACATCAGCGGGCTGATTAATGACATCCTCGGCATTGGCGCCGCCTTCGGTGGCGCCGGAAGTGAGCGGGTAATCGCTGGCCACGACCACATAGCCATGGCTGGCCAGGGCCTCCATCAAATAGGGCATTTCCGTGCGGGATGAAAGAATGCCGTGGCTGTGCACGATCAGGGGCAGTTGCCCGTCCAGTCCCTCGGGATACCAGATGGTGGAGTTCAAAACGCGGGAGTCCTGGCCCGGCACGCCACGGTTTTCCATGGTGGCTCGACTGCTGTCCTCAAACACCCGCTCCACTTGTCCAACCGCAAAGGGCCCGGCTTCCAGCCAGCTTGCACTTACCGAGTCGGAATCGGGGCGCTGCGGACCACTGCCGAGGTAGACGATCAGGGCCAGAACGATCACGGTCAGGACCAGTCCACCCAGTATTTTCATGATTTTCCGCAGCATTGGCTCCCCCTGCTTGGCTAGCAAAAGGCTGGAGTATAACAAGAACTGAGGCCGGAAAGGCCTCAGCTGTTAACTGGCGAGCAGATTGATGATCCAGCCCAGCAGGAGAATTTGTGGCACGGTTATCAAGGGAAGGAACAGGGCAGTCTTGAGAGAACCGGTGGTGTTCTTAAGCACCATGATCTCGGTGTAGTCGGTGGCCACTCCGCCCATGAGAAAGGCAAAACTGTTACCTGGCGCCTGGGCCCGGTTCAGGATATCGGCTGCCAGCGGTGTTGAGCCTTCAGAGCAAACTTCCAGCACAGTAGCGACGCCCAGGGTGACAGCAAGACCTGCCAGAGTAGGGCCGAAATAGCTCTGGAACATCTCGGCGGGGACGAGCCCACGCACAGCGCTGGCCAGCAGCACACCGAACAGAATCCAGCGTACCACCATACGCGACTCACTCAATCCGTCCTTCAGTGCGCTAAGCACAAAGCCGCGAGTCACACTGAACTGTTGCCAGCGCCGCCTGGCCTCGGGCCAGAATTCGAAGTCGTCGGCGAGTTCAATTCGATTGGCGTTGTCAGGCAGAACTCCTCTGCTTACCAGTAACTCGAATATCAGGCCAGCTATAATGGCAACCACGGCCGACAGCAGAATGAAGCCCAGCGTCCAGGGCAAGCCGATCAGTGCAATCAGGATCAGGGTCAGGGACAGGGAGTTCCAGGGGCTGGCTATGAGAAAGGCCATTACCTGTCCCGTACTCGCGCCCCGTTCGTAGAGCCGGGCACCCACCATCAAGATGCCATGGCTGCACAGGTCCAGCAGTATGCCGGCGAGAGTGGCCCTGACAATTCCCGCCAGACCGCGTCCGGTGCCCAACAGGCTGCTGACAAATTCCCGTGGCACCTGGCCCAGCAGGCAGATCATCAGATAGCCCACCAGCACACCCCACCAGATGGTATTGACCAGTTCGAAGACCGAATGAGTAATGTCGTGCAGCACTCCGAGATTGCTGAGACTGGTAGCAAAGAACAGATGTCCGAACCAGGCCAGCGCCGTCAGCACTGCACAAATCCACAGCAGCCAGTCAGTCCTGTCGCCACTGTGGCAAGGATGATCGGGTTCGGTCGAGTGGCAGTGTTGCTGTGCTTGGGTCATGGTCTCGTATCTTGATGGTCGTTGCTGAATGTTAAAGTTTCATCCAGCTTGAAGGTCAAGTGACGGACAATCAGTGCTTGCCAGCGCGTCCCGATAAGGGTAATTTTCCTGTTATCCCCTGTTTTCGGACCTGCCTTGTGTTGCGTACCACACAACAAATTCTGGCTCTTGCCCTGATTTTTCTGCTACTTGCCAGCAGCAGTATGGCGCTTGAGTCTGCTGTGCACGATACCCATGACCATGACAAGTCCATGGCGGTTCACGCAATGAGCGCGGATGGACAGCATGGGGATATGGCTGGAATGGATCACAGCATGCATGAGTCTCTGTCCGCAGAGCAGCATGAAGATTGTCTCTGCGATGAATTATGCTGCCTCAGCAGTTTTGATCTGGGTTCATTTACCCTGTCGTCCCCTGCGCCACAGCATGATGAAAACGCAGCGCCGTTCTCGGACCTCTATCAGTCCATCGCCCTCGATCTGGTGCTGCCACCACCCAACGCCTGACCCTCACTCTCGTTAGAAGCGCTCGCTGAATTTTGTCGCGAGCATGGTTTCACGAAGTAAGGAGCCTGGTCATGCGTACCTGCCTCTTGGTTTTAAGTCTGTCGATGCTGTTTTCCGGCAATGTCCTGTCGGCGGTAGTCAGCTATGAGCTGGAAATAAACAGTAAAACAATCAATGTCACCGGTGAGTCCGTTGAAGCACTGGCAGTTGCGGGGCAAATACCCGCACCGACACTCTCCGCCACAGTGGGTGACACCCTGCGCGCCACCTTTCACAACCGTCTGGATGAGGCCACCTCGGTACACTGGCATGGAATCCTGTTGCCCAATGATCAGGATGGTGTACCGGTGCTGAACACGGCACCGATTCCGCCGGGTGGCAGTTTCACTTTCGAATTTCCCATACTCCACGCCGGCACCTACTGGTATCACTCCCATACCGATCTGCAAATCCAGCGTGGGGTTTATGGTGCCCTGGTATTCCATGAGGCTGAGGCGGAGCGATCAATGCCGGAAGAAGTAGTGGTGTTTTCCGACTGGACCAATGAGGCGCCGGGTGCTGTGTTGGCCAATCTGAAGAAAGACGATGACTACTATGCCTTCAAGAAGGACAGTGTCCAGTCCTGGGACCGGGTGATCGCCAACGGGAGCCAGGCCATCAGTAATCGCTTGCAATCCAATCTGCAACGCATGCCGCCCATGGATCTTGCTGATGTGGGCTATGACGCCTTCCTGGTCAATGGTGCCAGGACCAACAGAATCGTGCCTGAGGCCGGGTCGGAGTCAGTCAAGCTCAGACTGGTGAATGGTTCGACTTCCAGCTATTACGATATTGAGTATGCCGGCGGCCCCATGACCATCGTGGCGGCCGATGGCCTTGATGTTGAGCCCATCAGGGTTCAGCGTCTGCGCATCTCCACGGCCGAAACCTATGATGTGCTGGTCCCCTTGCCGGCGGGCCAGGCCTTCGAACTCAGGGCGACTTCCATCGATGGCAGTGGCCATAGCAGTCTGTATCTGGGGGAGGGTGATCCGTTGGCCGCGCCCACCATTCCCCCACCCAATCTGTTTCTTGCCAGTCATGCTGACATGGAAATGCAGGGCAGTATGCCCGGCATGATGCATTCGGCTGCAGAATCTTCCCATGACCATGGCGGACACGATGGACATGGTCAGTCAGCTCACGAGGCTATGCCCGGAGAGATGCACGGAGAGATGCCCGGAGTCATCGCCCATATGACGGATTACCGGCATTTGCGGGCGCTTGAATCCAGCGCCTTGCCCGCCGACCGACCCTGGCGGGAACTGCCGGTGACCCTGACCGGCAATATGGAGCGGTATGTCTGGAGTTTCGATGGCCTGACCCTGCGTGAACACAGCCAGTGGATGATCGAACAGGGTGAAAACATCCGCATGCGCATCAGCAATGACACCATGATGCACCATCCCCTGCATCTGCATGGACATTTTTTTCGGGTATTGAACGGACAGGGGAACCTGAGCCCCCTGAAACACACCGTCAATGTACCGCCCATGGGGGAAGTGGTGATCGAGTTCTCCGCTACCGAAAATCTTGACTGGCTATTCCACTGTCATAACCAGTACCACATGAAGACTGGCATGAACCGGGTGGTGAGTTACGAATCTTCCTCGGTATTCGATGACCGGATCGAGCGGGAAATTCAACCCTATCAACGCTGGTTCAGTCGCAGTGAACTGGCCAGTCACAACAGTTTTACCGAACTGGACACTCGCATCGGCGATGAGCGACACGAATTCGTGTTTCAGATCGATGCCGATTTCGATGACACCTATGAGCTGGATGCCAGCTACAGTTACCATTTGAGCCGCCTGATGTCGGCTTTTATCGGTGTGGAGACCCGTGAGCATCATCATGACAGCAGCCACAGCAAAGCCATTGCCGGTATCAACCTCACCTTGCCGCTACTGGTGGAGAGTGAATGGCGTGTGGATGACCATGGCGAATTTCGCCTGGAGCTGGATTCGGATCTGCAGCTCAGCCGCCGGCTGGGATTTCACTGGCGCTGGAATACCGAGGAAGAATACCGTTATGCCCTGCGTTATCAGTTAAGCAAGCAGCTCTCACTGTCGCTGGGTACGGATTCGGAATACGGTGATGGCTTCGGCCTGCATTATCTGTTTTGACACCTGTTTTGACTGGCGCCGCTGTCTAGTTGCACTGGTCCAGTAGTTGTTGCAGATAGCGGGGCACTGTTTCGCTTGCCGGGCCATAGAGATGCGCATCGAACATGGAGCCGGTTTCTTCCAGATTCATCTCAATGGTCCGGGCCTGATAGCGCTTGGCAGTCTGGTAGAAACCGGCGGCGGGGTAGACATTGCCGGAGGTGCCAATGGCTATGAACAGCTCACATTGCTCCAGCGCCTGATTGATCTGCTGCATGTGCAGCGGCATTTCGCCGAACCACACCACATGGGGGCGAAGATTGCCGGGGCATTGGCAGCAGCGGCACTGGGTATCGAAAGTCAGGTCCTCACGAATATCGAACTGCATCTGGCTCTGGGTGCAGCGCATTTTCAGGATTTCACCGTGCATATGCAGCAACCGCTGGCTGCCGGCCCGCTCATGGAGATTGTCAATATTCTGGGTAATGAGCAAAAACTCGCCGGGGAATTCATGCTCAAACCTGGCCAGGGCGCTGTGGGCGGCATTGGGTTTGATGGCGGGTGACAGCAACTGACGTCGGCGCTGGTTATAAAACTCATACACCAGTGTGGGGTTGCGGGCGAAGCCTTCCGGCGTGGCTACATCTTCGACCCGGTGCTCTTCCCACAGGCCATCGGCGGCGCGGAAAGTCTTGATGCCGGATTCCGCCGAAATTCCGGCGCCAGTCAATATGACAATGGAGCGGGGGAAGTTTTGCATGGCAACCGTTATAATGCAGTCCGCCCGTCACGGCAAGGGCGATTCACAAGTCAAACAAGCAAGCTACGAGAGGAAATATGGCATCCGTAAAAATTGGTAACAAGGCGCCGGCATTTACCTTGCGCGACCAGAATGGTGACAAGGTCAGCCTGAAAGATTTCAAATCTGAAAAAAATGTAGTGCTCTATTTTTATCCCAAGGCAATGACACCAGGCTGCACCGTGCAGGCCTGTGGTCTGAGAGACAGTAACAAGCAACTGGCCAAACTGGATGCCGTGGCATTGGGAATCAGTCCTGACCCGGTAGTGCGGCTGAAAAAGTTTGAGGACAAGCAGGATCTGAATTTCACCCTGCTGTCGGATGAGGATCATGCCATCGCTGAAAAATACGGCGTCTGGGGGCTGAAGAAGTTCATGGGCAAGGAGTTCATGGGTATCATCCGCACCACCTTTATTATCGACAAGGAAGGCCGCTTGCGTCACATCATGGACAAGGTAAAGACCAAAACCCACCATGACGACGTACTGGCTATTCTGAAAACTCTGGATTAGGAAGTTTATGTTACTCAATTACCGTCAATACTCGGAGCAGGGTCAGCCCTTGCTGATTCTGCACGGATTGTTTGGCAGTCTGGCCAACTGGGGTTGGCACAGCAAGCAACTGGCGGAACACTTCGCTGTCTATGGCGTGGATCTGCGCAATCATGGTGATTCACCCCGTGATGAAGTGATGAATTATCAAGTCATGGCAGAGGACGTCAGGGAATTCCTGGCCCATTTACAGATCAGCCAATGCGATATTATCGGCCACTCCATGGGCGGCAAGGTTGCTATGCAACTGGCGCTGAGCTATCCGGAGCTGATTCGCAAACTGGTGATCGTGGATATCGCACCGGTGCAATACGCGGCCAGGGCCGATGGTCATCTGCGCGTGATGGAAGGCATGAACGCCCTCAATCTCGCTGATATTGTCAATCGCAAGGAGGCGGAGGAGTTTCTCGAGGATTACATCGAGGATGAAGCCACCCGCAAGTTTGTGCTGACCAATATTGTCCGTGAGGAGGGGGGTGGCTATCGCTGGCGCCTGAATCTGGCCGCCATCGAGAAGCACTATGATGAGCTGCGCAAAAAGCCCATCGCCGAGGCACCATTCACCGGGCCGACCCTGTTTGTGCGCGGTGATGAATCCAATTATGTACGCAAGGCCCATGAGGCCGAGATACTGGAACTGTTTCCGGCGGCCGGAGTCAAATCAATCATGGAATGCGGTCACTGGCTGCATGCCGACAAGCCGGAAGTGTTTCAGAAGATCGTGCAGGATTTTCTGACCAGCGAGGACTAGCAGCAGACGCTGCCGCCCCGGGGAATAGCAAATGACATTGCTCAGTGTGAACGTGAACAAGATCGCCCTGCTGCGGAATTCCCGCGGCCGTGACTATCCGGGCGTGATCGATTTTGTCGACACTGTGGTGCGCCTCGGTGCCCGGGGTATCACCGTGCATCCCCGGCCCGATGAGCGTCATGTCCGGCGCAGCGATGTGTTTGCTATCCGGGATTTCGTCAAATTGCACCCTGGGGTGGAGTTCAACATCGAGGGTTATCCTTCGTCGGAGTTCATGGCTCTGGTACTGGAGGTCAAGCCCCATCAATGCACTCTGGTGCCCGATGCGCCGGAGCAATTGACCTCCGATCATGGCTGGGATGTGCCCGCCAATGAAGCCCTGCTGCGCGAGACCCTGGATCAGCTGCGCCAGGCCAAAATCCGCAGCAGTCTGTTTCTGGATCCGGAGCCGTCACTGATTGAAGGCGTGAAAGCGGTCGGCGCCGATCGTATCGAGTTGTATACCGAAGACTATGCCAGTCATTTTGGCCTGGAATCCGAAGGCGAGGTCTGGCAGCGCTACGCCGATACGGCGGCTGCCGCCACCGCGGCCGGTCTCGGGGTGAATGCCGGTCATGATCTCAATCTGGAGAATCTGCCCCGTTTTCTGGAGATTCCCGACATCGCCGAAGTCTCCATTGGCCATGCCCTGGTGGTGGAGTGTCTGTATCAGGGTGTACCGACGGTTATCGAGAAATACCTCGCAATAACAAGGGCTTGAACAAGCCGCAGCGACTCCCCTCGCGATTCAGTGCCGGTTCAGGCGCTGGCCGTAAACTCTGATCAGAGAAACTGCTACACTGCTTCTCAAGGGGGTTCCCATGGGCATATCCACTTTGCTTGCACTGCCGAATCTGGCGCGGCCATGGCGACTGTTGCTATGTGCCAGCTTGTTGCTGTGGCCGGCTCTGGCCAGCGCCACTGCTTATGAGCTGTCCCGCCTGGCTTCCGAGCTCAACTTCACCAGCAGCCGCTTCGCCCATGATCTGCGTGGCTATCAGGGCTATTCCAGTGTACGTTTTTCCGCCCAGCGTCTGGGCCGTGAGGCGGAGCAACTGGTGGAAGCCATCAGCCGCGATCGCAGTCGCTCAACCATCCGCTCGCAACTGGATGATGTGAGACGGCGCTATGAAGACCTGGAAAAATCCGTCCTGCGTATCGACGGGGGGCGCCAGCGGGAGTTTGTCTACCAGCGCATGGATCAGATCAATGCCCTGTACGATTCACTCAATGCCGAGTTTTACTATGACCCCCGAACCCGCCATGTGGCACCGCGTTATTACTATCCCCGGCAGTATGAGCTCTATCCGCGCGGTGGTGTCATCCTGCAATATCAGCGTTTGTTGCCCCAAAGCCATTATTCGCCCCGCCAGCGCCTCAACAGATCCACCGACCGCCGTGATCAATCCACAACCAGGCGCGATAACCGGCGCTATTCGGCCCATCGCTTCGATCACGGCAGCGCCGTGCTGGAACGCCAGCAAGCTCGTCAAAGGGAGCTGCGGCGCTGGCGATCCCGGGGTCACGGTGATCAGAGTCGTACCGAAACCCGACGGCCCAATCACTACCAGTAGTTCCGCCTCGCGCTGATCGCTCGGAGTTTGCCGGCTTTTGTTTTTCCGCCCTCCGGCGCTACACTGCCTGCATGTATTCCACCTGCCCCAAGTGTGGCCATCGCAATGCCGCTTCCGGTGAAGCCAGTTCCCAAAGCTGCCCGGCCTGTGGTCTGGTGTTCAGCAAGTATCTGCAGAATATTGTGCTGGATGACAGCGCCCAGGAGCTGGCAAAACAGCAAGGCGCTGGCCTGAAATTGCCCGTGGTCCGGTTTGCCTGGCTGTTTCCCCTCAAGCCCGGCCTGGGACGCGGTGAGGTGTTCTTCTACGGTTTGATCTGGGTCCTGTTGCTCATCTGGGGGCTGGATTTCATCGCCATGGATTTCCGCAGCAATGAAATCGGCCGCAGTTGGCTGCACAACGTCAATCTCATCTTTCACGAGGCGGGGCATATGCTGTTCATGCCTTTCGGCCGCACCATGATGTTTCTGGGCGGTTCACTGTTCCAGGTGTTGCTGCCGCTGATGTTGATGGGGGTGTTTCTGAGTCTGCACAAGGATGGCTTTGCGGCCTCGGTCTGCCTCTGGTGGGCCGGACAAAGTCTGATGGATGTGGCGCCCTATATTGCCGATGCCAGGGCTCTGCGCCTGCCGCTGCTGGGTGGTGGAACCGGGGCCGATGCGCCCGGTATGCATGACTGGGCCAATCTGCTCAGACCACGGGGCTGGCTGACCTACGACATCCGCATCGCCACGGTTGTCGATGCAATAGGGTCAGGTCTCATTTTGCTGGCATTGGCCTGGGGTGCCTGGATGTTGCTGCGCTATTACCGAAACAGCAAAGAATAACTCGCTGCACTGTTTACAATTCGGCTTCCAGGATCGGCCAGACATTGTCGAGGATTATGCTTTGCGCCTCGGCGGTAGGGTGAATTCCATCACTCTGCATCAGCTCCGAATGTTCGGCAATGCCTTCGATCAGAAATGGAATCAGGGGCAGGTTTTCCTGCTCGGCAATCTCCCCGTACATCTGGAAAAAGGGAACGGTATAGCGTGGGCCGTAGTTGGGGGGAATCTGAATGCCGGCCAGTATGACCCTGGCGCCGCTGGCCCGGATTTCCCTGATCATGGTGAGCAGATTGTCCCGGAGAATATCCAGGGGCAGTCCGCGCAGGCCATCATTACCGCCCAGTTCCAGGATCACCAGATCCGGTTCATAGCTCTCCAGCATGGCGGGCAAGCGGGCCAGGCCACCGGTGCTGGTTTCACCGCTGACGCTGCCATTGACCACCTGCCAGTCGCTCCCGGATTTGGCCAGTTTGTCCGCCAGCAGTGCCACCCAGCCCTGCTCATCGGCCATACCATAGGCGGCACTCAGGCTGTCGCCATAGACCATCAGAACCGGGGCCTCATCCTCTGCCTGCAGCAGCGGGCTGGCTGCCAGCAGCCAGAGCAGGGCTACCAATCGGATTATCAGGGAACTCATCGTATTCATGACTATCGTAATGCTGAAATATGTTAAACCGGTTGTTGAGCTTTAAGCGTAGTGTAACAGCGTCGTGGCCTGCAAGCCGGGCCCAGAGCTCAAATCAAGGCAATCCGCGACCAACTGACGACGTCGGGCAGGAATACGACTAGAATGCGGGTTTCGATTAGCTCGCCAGGATGCACAGGACGATATGATTCAGGTACAGAAGCTCGTAAAGAAAGTCGACACCAGTGAAGGTGAGCTGACCATTCTCAAAGGCATTAATCTGGACATCGCTGATGGCGAGGCAGTGGCAATTGTTGGTGCTTCCGGTTCCGGCAAATCCACACTGCTGGGCCTGATGGCAGGTCTGGATGCCGCCACTTCCGGCGATGTGCTGCTGGATGGCAACAGCCTGGCTTCCCTCGATGAGGAGCAGCGCGCCCTGCTCAGGGGGCAGTTGGTGGGCTTTGTATTCCAGTCTTTCCAGTTACTGCCCAGTCTCACGGCCCTGGAAAACGTCATGTTGCCGATCGAGCTGAAGGGCGATGAGCAGGCCCGCGACAAGGCCCGGCAATTGCTGGAGCGGGTGGGTTTGAAAGACCGCTGGCATCACTATCCCAATCAGCTCTCCGGCGGGGAGCAGCAACGGGTGGCCATCGCCAGGGCCTTTGCCAGCGAAGCACCGATTCTGTTTGCCGACGAGCCCACCGGAAATCTGGATACCGCCACCGGCTCGCGTATCATCGAATTACTGTTCGATTTGAACCGTGAATTTTCCACCACCCTGGTGCTGGTGACCCATGACGACAGGCTGGCGCAGAAATGCGGCCGCGCCGTGCGTCTGGTTGCCGGTGAAATAGTCAGTGATGAAAAAACCGGGGCCCAGGTCAGTGCCTGAACCGCAAGCAATGAATTCCCAGGCCAGACCCAGATTGTTACAACTGGCGCTGCGCCTGCTCTGGCGTGACTGGTCCGGTGGCGAACTGAAACTGCTGTTTGTGGCTCTGGTTATGGCGGTGACTTCCGTTACCGGCATTGCCCTGTTCACCGACCGCCTGGAAAGGGCATTGTTGCTGGAGTCCGCCAATATGCTGGCGGCCGACCGTGTGCTGGGTTCGCGGGAGCAACCCCCGGAGGAAATTCTGGCCGAGGCGCAGTCACGGGGTATGCGCACAGCCAGAACCCTGTCCTTTACTTCCATGGTGTTTTCCGACAACGGCAATATGCTGGTGGCGGCCAAGGCAGTCAGCGACAGCTATCCCCTGCGGGGCGAGGTGATAATCACCGATGCACCCTTCACCCGGGGCAGACCAATCCAGAGTGGACCACCACCAGGTGAGGTCTGGCTTGAATCCAGAGCTTTGCCAGCCCTGGATATCGATGTGGGGGATGTGGTCTATGTGGGCGAAGCCGAACTGCGGGTTGGCCAGATAATCATCACCGAGCCTGACCGCTCCGGCGGGGGCATGATCGACAATGCCGGGCCCCGGCTGATGTTGCATATGGCGGATGTACCGGCCACCAATGTGGTGCAGACCGGTTCCCGGGTCAGTTATCGTTATCTGTTTGCCGATGACGACCTGCGGGTGCTGGATGACTTCGAGTCCTGGGTGCGCGAACAATATGAGCGCCAGTTCCGTATCCGCGATGTGCGGGAAGAAAGCGAGGAGATTGCCGAAGCCCTGGATCGGGCCGAATCCTTTTTGTTACTGGGTTCCCTGTTTGCAGTCTTGCTGGCCGGTGTGGCAATTGCCCTCACTGCCAAGCGTTACAGCGAACGCCATTTTGATTATGTGGCCATTCTCAAGACACTGGGATGCACGTCCCGGCAAATCAGTATTCTGTATTTGAGTATCCAGCTTATCCTGGCTGCCATCGCCATGGTGGTGGGCTGGCTGCTGGGCTGGCTGGTACATCAGGGGATTCTGGTGCTGTTGCAGTCCATCATGGTGGTGGAATTGCCGGCACCCGGTATCCAGCCCTACATCGTCGGTGGCCTGACTGCTTTCATCTGCCTGCTGGCCTTCGCCCTGCCGCCACTTCTGGCCTTGCGGGAAACACCACCTCTGCGGGTACTGCGCAAGGATATCAGTCAGACCAGTATTGGTGACAATGTACCCTATCTGTTCGGGATACTTGGCGCCGTTGTGCTGGTGCTCTGGTATAGCCAGGATCTGGTGCTTACATCGGTGCTGGTGCTTTCGGTGGCGGGCATCGCCTTGCTGCTGTCAGTCATTTCCTGGGCCCTGTTGCATTCAACCGGCAGTGCCGGCATGAAGGCCGGTAATGCCTGGAAGCTGGCCATGACCGCCGCCCGACGGCGGCGTCGCCAGAATATTTTGCAGGTGATGGTGTTTGCCATCACCATCATGTCACTGCTGGTGCTGAGCTTGTTGCGTACCGATTTGATTGATGAGTGGCAGGCGCAATTGCCGGAAGACACACCGAACCATTTCATGATGAATATCAGCGCCGGGCAGATCGATGGAATCGAGGCGTTCTTTGCGGAGAACGGTATCGAGGCCAATGCCTTCTATCCCTTGATTTCCGCACGCGTTACCGGGATCAATGGCGCCGAACCCGATCCCGGTGATGAGGAAGAAGACAATGAAGGCGGCTCGCTCACCGAGTCAGTCAGCATGGAAGAAGAGTCGGCCGGCAATGTCAGCCCGGCTGGCGATGGCGAGGGTGGCCGGTCGCGAGCCGACGGTGAAAGCGAGGCTGCTTCCGCCGGGGAACAGGAAGGCGAAGCAGCGCCGCGTCGACTGTCGCGTCGACAGGTGACCTGGGCGGAACAACTGCCGCCGGATAATGCCATCACCGCCGGTGAGTGGTGGGGTGAAAATGCCGAACCGGGCTATGTCTCCATCGAAGAGGAATATGCCGACTGGCTGGATCTGGAATTGGGGGATGTGCTGGAGTTCGAGGTAAACCAGCAGGTGGTTACGGCCGAGGTCAGCAGTTTTCGCAGCGTGCGCTGGGACAATATGCAGCCCAATTTTTTCATAATCTTTTCGCCCGGCAGTATCGACCATCTGGGCGCCACTTTCCTGTCCACCGCCCTGATGGAGAGTGAACAGAAAATGTTGCTCAATGAGCTGATTCGCATGTTTCCCACTATCGTGGTGATCGAGATCGATGCACTGATTGAGCAGATCCAGACCATCATTGCCCAGGTCACATCCGCCATTGAGTTGATCTCCCTGCTGGTACTGGTCTGTGGGGCGCTGGTATTGCTGGCCTGTGTGAATGCTTCCCTGGATGAGCGCTTCCATGAGAATGCCATTCTACGCACCCTCGGGGCCGGTCGGCGCCTGATACTCAGCAGTTTGCTGATTGAGTTCGCGGTGATCGGTTTGCTGGCGGGTTTTATTGCCACCCTCGGGGCCGAGGCGAGCCTGGCCTATCTGCAGGAAGAAGTGTTTGAACAGGACTTCTCATTTCACTTCTGGGTCTGGCTGGCAGGGCCACTGTCGGGCATGGTCCTCATTGCCCTGCTGGGTGTGAGCGCCACCCGCAAGGTGGTCAGCATTTCTCCTTTGACCGTGCTGCGGCGCATGGTCTGATTGCTATCAACCGGGCAGTCGCCCGGCCCTTATTTGCCGGCGAAGTAGTCGCAGGTTTCACTGATGGGCGGCAAATAGCTGCTGCCGAACATCAATACATGATTGAGCAGATGGTAGAGATTGTAGATCGGTACCCGTTCCCGCCAGTCCGCTTCCAGGCCCATGACCTCGTCATAACTGTCATAGAAATCCGCAGTGAAGCCCCCGAATAGCTGGGTCATGGCCAGATCCGACTCGGGCCAGCCCCAGTAACAGGCCGGGTCCACCAGAGCCGGAGCGCCGCGATTGTCGTTATGGGCATTGCCGGACCAGAAATCACCATGTAGCAGCACCGGGGTTTGGGGCGGAATCCAGCGGGCCAGATTGCTGGCCACTGTCTCCAGGTTTCGCATGATCTTCGGGGGCAGGTAGCCGGCATCAAAGACCTGGCTGCCCAGGGCCAGCAGGCGGCATTCGGCGAAAAACGCAAAGCCATCATCCATCTGCGTATTGATTTGCAGGGTTGCGCCACAATAATTATTGATGGGATAGCCGAAAGACTGTTGTTCACACTGGTGCAGGCGGGCCAGGCCGGCACCCAGGCGACTGTAAAAATCCGGCCTGCGTGTTGCCGTGCCCAGGTCTTCCATGAGGATGAAATTGTCGGCAAAGAAGAGCACTTCCGGTACCCGCAGCTCGCTGTGGCGGGCGAGGGTCTTGAGACCATCGGCTTCGGCCTGGAACATGGCCGGGGGAGCCGAATCATTGCGTTTGATAAACAGGGTTTTACCGGAGTCCAGGAACAGGCGGCCAGCCTCGCTGATGCTGCCGCCGCGCAGGCCCTCGGTGCCGACGATGCGCCCGTGCCCGTTTTCAAGTAGCCAGTCTTGCAATTGAATATCCATGTCTGAAGTCTATGCCAAAATCCAGTTATAATCGTGAAACCAGCGAAATTAGTCAGGAGTTGTGTGTATGATAGCTTTGAGGAATACAGAAATTGCGATGTTTGGCCGTGCCCGGCAATCGCTATTGCTGCTCATCCTGTTACTTGTCAGCCAGCCCCTGTTCAGCCTGCCACTGGATTCAGTCACCGCCCGGGAATGTGTGCGTGGTGATTGTGAGAACGGTGATGGCACACTGGAACTTACAACCGAGTGGGGCAAGGGCCGCTATGTCGGCGAATTTGTCGAGGGTCAGTTTCATGGTCATGGCCGCCTGGAAATCCCCATCTCCTTTCTGGAAAAGGAGATCTACGTGGGTGACTGGCGCGAAGGCAAAAGAGAAGGCCGCGGCAAGCACTGGAATGGCCGGGGCAATCTCTATATCGGTCAATGGCGCGATGACAAGCGCAACGGCCAGGGCTCCTATTTTTTCAATCTCCCGCGCTGGGAGGAAAACCGCCACACGGAATTCTGGTTGCGGGAAAACACCGAGAACTATACCGGTGAGTTCGTGAACGACCATTATCAGGGGCAGGGCGTGTATCGTTGGGAAGACGGACAGCGTTATGAAGGCGGCTTTTTTGCCAGTGACAAGCATGGAGAGGGCACCTTCTACTACCCCACCGGGACCAAAAGAGAACAGTACTGGCAATACGGCGAACTGATCAGATAGTGGTGTGGCTTCGATCTGGAAAGCTACTGCGCTCGGCCATACTTCGTTGATCAGGCTCCCGCAATGCTCACGTACTGCCGTGTACGCTCCGCTTGCGGGAGCCTGATCGCCTCGTCTGGCCTTCGCTCGTGACGCTTTTCATACGACCGATAGATCCTGCGGGTATTGGATGGCGTTCTTTTTGGCGCTTGTGCCACTGCGGGTCTGATCGCCTCGCACTAGCTGCGCTCGTGACGCTTTTTGTACGGCCGATTGATCCTGCGAGTTACTGGTAGAGTATTGCTTGGGGCTGGGCGCTTGTTTGAGTCTGATAGCTTCAGTGTTGTGATTTAGGATTTGTTCTTAGGATTTTTTAAAGGATTGGATTGTGGATCTTGAGTCTTTGCGGCGTGAGTATTTGCGGGGTGGATTGCGGCGTGAGGACCTGGAGTCTGATCCTTTTGCCCAGTTTGAGAAATGGATGCAGCAGGCCATTAATCTGGAGTTTTCTGACCCCACGGCCATGACTGTGGCGACGGTGGATGCGGAAGGTCAGCCCAGTCAGCGGATTGTTCTGCTCAAGCAGTTCGACCAGCGGGGCTTTGTCTTCTATACCAATTATGGCAGCCGCAAGGCACAGGATCTGGCGCAGAATCCTCGTATCAGTCTGCATTTTCCCTGGCATGAGATCGAACGGCAGGTGAAAGTTTGCGGGCGTGCCGAGCGCCTGAGTAGCGCGGAATCCATGAAATATTTTGTCAGCCGGCCCCGGGACAGCCAGATCGCTGCCTATGCTTCAAAGCAGAGCAAGGTCATCGATTCCCGGTCCCTGCTGCTGAACCAGTTCGAAGCCCTGAAACAGAAGTTCAAGGCCGGTGAAATTCCTCTGCCGGATTTCTGGGGTGGCTACCGGGTTGTGCCCCACGAGGTGGAGTTCTGGCAAGGAGGTGCCTCGCGGCTGCATGATCGCTTTCGCTACAGCCGCCAGGATTCGGGCTGGCTGATCGAACGTCTGGCACCCTGACGGGCAGGGCGCCCGAGCCTCAGGGGCGCCACTTCTTCAGTTTCTTTTCTACCAGCACTTTTTTCAGGCGGGCGTATTGTGGCAAGCCCTTCTTGTAGGTCGGATAGTCTTCGCCGGCGATCAGCGGGGCGAAGTATTCACGCCCCTTGTCGCTGATATGAAAGCCATCCCGACTGATGAAGTTGCGCGGCATCATTTTCTCAACATTGGCGACATCAGAAAGTTTTGCCTCACCGATGCGCCAGGAATATTTCTTGCCCTTGCCGCGCACGATGGCCGGCATGACCGCATTCTTGCCAGCCAGGGCGAACTCTACGGCTGCCTTGCCTACTGCATAGGCCTGTTCCACATCCGTGGCTGAGGCAATGTGTCGTGCCGAACGTTGCAGATAGTCGGACACTGCCCAGTGGTATTTGAAACCGGTCTCTTCCTTGATCATTTCGGCGACAAAAGGTGCCACACCTCCCAGTTGTACATGGCCGAAGGCATCCTTGCCGCCGGCATCGGCGAGAAAGCTGCCGTCCGGGTTCTGGGCGCCTTCGGAAACCACGATGGCGCAGTAGCCGAATTTCTTCACGCAGCTCTTTACCTTGCGTATAAACTTGTCTTTCTGGAAAGGAATTTCCGGAAACAGAATGATGTGTGGCGCATCGCCTTCCTGCTCGCTGGCCAGGCCGGCTGCCCCGGCAATCCAGCCGGCATGTCGGCCCATGACCTCGAGCACGAAGACCTTGGTTGAGCTTTCACACATGGAGGCCACGTCCAGGCCAGCCTCGCGGATGGAAACCGCCACATACTTGGCCACCGAGCCAAAGCCAGGGCAGTTGTCGGTTATGGGCAGATCATTGTCGACGGTCTTGGGTACACCAATGCAGGTAATAGGAAATCCCACTTCCTGGCTTAGCTGGGCCACCTTGTTGGCGGTGTCCTGGGAATCGCCACCACCGTTGTAGAGAAAATAACGGATGTTATGAGCCTGGAATACCTCCAGCAGGCGTTCATATTCGCGCTGGTTTTCCTGATAGGATTTCAGCTTGTAGCGACAGGAACCGAAGGCACCTGCAGGTGTGGAGCGCAAGGCGGCGATGGTGCTGGCGCTTTCTTTGCTGGTATCGATCAGCTCTTCCTTGAGTGCGCCGACAATGCCATTCAGCCCCGCATACACTTTGCCAATTTTGTCCTTGTGATTTCTTGCGGTCTCGATGACGCCACAGGCGCTGGCATTGATGACGGAAGTAACTCCGCCGGATTGGGCATAAAACAGATTGGCCTTGCTCATGATCAGAAACGGCTTCCTTGTACGGGCTGGGGGATTGAGGGGCAAATGGTAACCCTTGCCGCCCCGCCTTGCCAGTGCCGGGAAATTGATGCCACAATCCCTCGCAAAGTAAACGGGTGAGATCATGCAGCGACTAATCATAGGGCTTTCCGGTGCCAGCGGTGTCATTTATGGCATTCGCCTGCTGCAGGTATTACAGCAGCTTGACGAAGTGGAAAGCCATCTGGTCATGAGCGATTCGGCACAGATCAATATTGCGGTGGAAACTGACCATTCGGTAGCCGAAGTGAAGGCGCTGGCGGATCATGTCCACAGCAACAAGGATATCGGTGCCAGCATTGCCAGCGGCTCCTTCAAAACAGTAGGCATGATCATTGCGCCCTGTTCCATGAAAACCCTGTCCGCCATCGCCAATTGCTATGCCGATTCACTGATTGTCAGAGCGGCCGATGTAATACTGAAGGAAAGACGGCGATTGGTGCTGGCGCCCAGGGAAACGCCCCTGCATACCGGTCACTGTGAGCTGATGCTCAAGGCCAGTCAGAATGGTGCCATTATCGCTCCGCCCATGCCGGCTCATTACATCAAGCCAGCCTCTGTGGAAGAACTGGTGGATCATCATGTGGGGCGGCTGCTGGATCTGTTCGATATCGATGCAGACCTGGTTCAGCGTTGGCAGGGCGTGAAGTCCGCCAGCCAGGATTAGGGCTGCGGTTTCAGGGCCGAATCAGAGGATTTTGCCCGGACTTTGCCTTTACAGGTGAATCCGGCTCATGCAAGCTGAAAATCACACGCATACGGAGAACAAGCCATGATCGAGAAAGGCACAGGCTTTGCGCAATATTCCAAAACCCTTTGCTGGATTGTTGCCCTGATTTCACTGCTGGTAGCGATTCTGACTTTCACCGGCAGTGCCGAAAACTCCGGGCTGTTGGGCTTTCTGTGGCTGGCAGTGGCGGTGGCATTTTCCCTGTCAGCCATGTTTCTGGGGGGCGGTTCCGCCCAGCAGTCTGCTTCTGACGACAGTCAGGACTCCCGCTCCGACTGAGCAAAGCGGCTGGCGGCAGCGGCCAGTTCTGTCAGTTTCTCCTGCAAGCCGGCTGCTGTCGGTTCCCCGACTGCAGCCGGCAAGGCAAGCAGACAGCCAGTGATGGCGGCGCCGGGGTCGCCTGGATATTCTGCGCTGCTGCCATGCTTGCTGGCATCGCCGGCTGCAGTTTCACTCAGCAGGCCCAGCAGGCGCTCAAACTGCAGGCGTTCCGCCGCCAACTCACGCTCCTTGATAGATTCCCGAAATTCCTCACTGGCCTGACTGAATCCGGCATCCAGCCGCCCTGATTCCGCCTGCAGATACTGTTTTAGCCAGCGCCGGCTGTGCCGCAGCGGTGCCACCACCGAGTCCTGCCATTGTTGGCTCGTGCTCTGGCAGCGGCTGAGCAATTGCGCATCCATGGGCCCAAAACGCTGGCCATACCAACACAGAAACAGCAGCAGGCAAACATCCTGGGCATAGTTATCCTGCAGCTCCAGACAGAGCTGACTGACAGCGTTCTGGCTGTAAAGGCCCGTGGCGAAGTCCCACAGTGACTGCTTGTTGCTGGGCATGGTTAACAGTTCCGGGTGTTGGCAGCCGTCCTGCGCTGGCATTTATGATATAAGAATGTGTTTTGTTTTGCTCAGCCTGCCGATAAAAAGGGCTGACAAAGAGGTTTATTGCATGCGCATTCATATTCTTGGTATCTGCGGTACGTTCATGGGCAGCCTGGCACTTCTTGCCCGGCAGCTTGGCCATGAAGTAAGTGGTAGCGATGCCAATGTCTATCCCCCCATGAGCACCCAGTTGGAAGAGCAGGGGATTGAGCTCTGCGAGGGATATTCGCCGGAACATCTGCAACCGGCACCGGATCTGGTGATCATTGGGAATGCACTGTCCCGGGGCAATGCCGCGGTGGAATATGTGCTCAATTCCGGCCTCAGCTATACCTCCGGACCGGCCTGGCTGGCCCAGGCCGTGCTGCGACACAAATGGGTGCTGGGGGTGGCCGGCACCCATGGCAAAACCACCACCAGTGCCATGCTGGCCTGGATACTGGAGTATGCCGGTCTCAAGCCGGGCTACCTGATCGGAGGTGTGACCGAAAATTTCTCCCGTTCTGCCGATATGGGCGGGTCTGATTTTTTTGTCATTGAGGCGGACGAATACGACAGTGCCTTTTTCGACAAGCGCTCAAAATTTATTCACTACGCGCCGCGCACAGCCATCATCAATAATCTGGAATTTGATCACGCCGATATTTTCGACAACCTTGAGGCTATCGAAAAACAGTTTCACCATCTGGTGCGCACCATTCCCGCCAACGGACTCATTATCACTCCCTATCATGAGTCCAATATTGAAGCTATGATCGCCATGGGCTGCTGGACCCGTCGCCAGCAGTTCGGAATCAATATCCAGGAAGAAGTGTGCAAGAAACTGGCGGCCAATGGCGGGGTGTTCTGGAATGCGGTGCCGGAGGATGAAACCGGCCGCAGTTTCCAGCTCAGCAAATACGGGCAGGGCACCGGTGGGGAAGTGATGAACCGTGCTACCGTGAGCTGGCGCATGACCGGTCTGCACAATGTTCACAATGGCGTGGCGGCCCTGGCGGCGGCCCATCATGCCGGTGTGGATGTGGCCTCGGCCTGCGCGGCCCTGTCTGAGTTCAAGGGGGTGAAGCGGCGCCTGGAATTGCGGGGCGAAGTGGATGGCATCAGTGTTTACGACGATTTCGCCCACCATCCCACTGCGATCGAAACCACCCTTCAGGGTATGGCGGCGCGGATCCGGGCCGAAGGCGGCAGCGGGCGACTGATTGCGGTTATCGAACCACGCTCCAACACCATGAAGATGGGGGTTCACCAGCATGAGTTGAATCTGGCCTGTCAGTCGGCAGATACCGTGGTGTGGCTTCGGGATGAAGCGTCCGCCATAGATTTTTCCAGCCTGCTGGCCGACAGCACCGTGCCCAGCTATGCCTTTCCCTCGGTGGACGAGATCACTGCCTACCTCGAAGAGATCTGTCGCAGTGGTGACCGGGTGGTCATCATGAGCAATGGCGGCTTTGGTGGCATTCACAACAAGTTGCTGGCGGCCCTCAGTCACCATCCTGCCCATCTGCTCTGAGTACAATTGACGCCCCGATTCAGGTTACCATGGGCTCATGCTTGCATCTGATGTCCAGGAAATTCCCCTGTTTCCCCTGAAAGTTGTCATGTTTCCGGGTGGCTTTCTGGATTTGCAGATATTCGAGCGTCGTTATATCGATCTGGTCAGCCAATGCCTGCGTAACGACAGTGGCTTCGGCATCTGTTTGCTGCGTGAGGGCGAAGAGGTGGTGCGCACTCCTGGCAAGCAGACCATTCACCGGGTGGGTTGCCTGTCACGCATTGTAGACTGGGATCAACTGGAAAATGGTCTGTTGGGAATCACCGTGCAGGGCCAGAGCAAATTCCTGGTGGAGGATTGCTGGCAGGCCGAGGATGGTATTCTGCAGGCCAAAATTCGCTACAGTGATGTGGATGTGCTGGGGGCCGAACCCATTGCGGTTGAACAGCAATATGAACCTCTGGCAGAGTTACTGGAGTCACTGGCTACCCATCCCATGGTGCAGGAGCGCGGTCAGGCCATCGATTATCAGGACTTGCGTGATCTGGGCTGGCGCCTGGGTGAACTGCTGCCGATCGAGCTGGAAGACAAACAAACACTGCTGGAACTGGAAGACCCCTCACAACGCATCCGGCAAATTGAAGAAATCGTGGCTGACCTGGCCAATAGCAGCTAGGCCGGAAGCAGCGCGAATCTGTCCATGAATCATCAACTGACAATTGCGGTACAACTATGCTGGCACGATTGATCGATGTATCCGGCTGGAGTCATGAGCAATGGCTGGCGGCCTGTATCCTGGCCTTTATCGTCGTGACTACCATTGTCATCCTGTATCGCTTGCTGGGTCTGTGGCAGCGCAGTCGCAAACGCAATTACCAGCCCAATCTGCGGCCCCTGCGCAGGAGTCGGCACTGATGCGTGCGGCCTTGCTGCTGTGTCTGTTGCTGTCGGTGGTCAGCAGCGAGGCAATCATTGTGCGTCACGATGTCAGCTCGGCGGACTATGAAGTGCGCGCCAGCGACTACCCGGCGATATTTTTTCTCGAGCGTCAGGGTTCGCGCAAGGTCTGTGTCGCCACCGTGATTCATCCCCGCTGGGCCATTACCGCTGCACATTGTGCCGCCGAGACCATGCTGGGGGAAACCACCGCCGCCGGTCGCCGCTTTGCCGTCACCGTCGCCAACCGGCAGCGGGAGATTGATCTGGTGATTGCCCACCCGGAGGCAGATCTGAACAACAGCGCCGATGTGGATCTGGCCCTTTTGCGCTTTGCTGCGGCTGATTCCTTGCCCCGACCCATGCCGCTGTATAACGCCGCCGATGAACAGGGACAGGTGGCTGATATTCTCGGTTGGGGGTATTTCGGTCTGGGCACCACCGGCCGCCAGTATGACGACGGTCGTCTGCGTCTGGCCCAGAACCGAATTGATGTTTCCGCCGCACGTCTGCGCATGGTATTCGATGACCCGCGTCTGGCGAATTCAGGCAGTCTGGCACTGGAAGGCTCTCTGGGGCTGGGTGACAGTGGCGGTCCGGCCCTGTTGACGACGCTTGCCGGTCCTGCCCTGGCGGGCATTGCCGTGGGGGAGGTACGCGCTCCTGACTACAGTGAGGAAACCCAGGGCCATTACGGTTCTGTCACTGTCTATGAACGCATCAGCCGGCATCTGGACTGGATCGAGGCTGTGCTCGGTGGTCCGCCGCCCTATGATAGTTAGTTTTATATTTTCTGAATGAGGCAATACAGATGATCAAGAAGATTATTGGCCTGCTTACCGTGCTGTTGCTGCTGGCAGTCGGGGGCATTATTTTTTATCTGGATTCTCTGGTACAGCGAGGCATCGAAGTGGCCGGCAGTAGAGTGCTGGGCACGGCGGTGACGGTGGATTCGGTGTTCCTGTCGCCCCTGTCAGGCAGTGGCTCCATCAGCGGTCTGCGTATTGCCAATCCGGAGGGCTTCGATTCCCCCTATGCATTCGAATTGGGGGAAGTGTCCATGGCTCTCAATCTGGCTTCCCTGTCCACGGATCTGGTGGAGGTGGATTCGGTGATCATCACCAGTCCCCGCATTACCTATGAAACCACCATCACCAATGACAATATCCGCGCCCTGATGCGCAATATCGAAACCGGTGGTTCAGGCAGCCAGGAAGAAGCTGCAGCCGCCCCGGGCAAGGACATCATCATCCATGATTTCCAGATTCTTAGTCCGCAACTGGATCTGGTGACCGCAGTGGCTTCAGCGCCGGTGCAATTACGGGATATTCAGTTGACCGGAATCGGTACCGGTAACAATGGTGTGACTTCCCGGGAATTGACCCGCATGATCTTGTCCCGCATCAATCAGGCCATCATCGAAGGCAATATTCCCGGTCTCGAAGGGCTTCGAAACGAGGCCCGGGAACGTCTGCAGCAAGTGGAGGATGAGGCGCGCAGCCGGGTAGATGAAGCGGTTGAGGACCTGGGCAACAGTCTGCGCGATATTCTCAACTAGCGGTTTCTGCAGTGCTGGGGGCGGCGCAGTCATTATGCTGCCCCGGCAATAACTGCATACTGCGGCCACTGATCCGGTAGGCCAGCAGCGCCAGCCACTCCCGAATGCCGGTGCGCAACAGAGCCAGATTGTTCAGCAATGAAAATTGCACTTGCCAGAGCTGGCCGGGATTACTGTGGTGATCAACCGGCCAGGCATTGACCGGCCAGTCCTGCTGACAGAATACCCCCACGGCCCGCGGCATATGATAGGCCGATGTCACCAGCAACCAGTTCTCCCCCGCCTGTGGTTGCAGTAATTCCCGGCTGTTGAGGACGTTCTCGTGGGTATTGCGGGATTCACTTTCATACAGCACTTCGCGTCCCTCAAGGCCCAACTGATTCAATAACCAGGGTGCATATTCCGCTTCCCGAAACTGCTGCCGCGTCAGGGATCCGGAGCCGCCACTGTAAACAAGTCTGGCCTCGGGATAGAGGCCGGCCAGCCAGGCAAAGGCGGTGAGCCTTTCGGCCGCATCATTGAGCTGGGGCTGTTGCCAGGCGGCCGACAATTCTGCATCGATGCCGCCGCCGAGCACGATGATGCCATCCACCTTTGCCGGCAGTGCGGCACCGGCCGGATAGCGAGCCTCCAGTGGCTGCAACAGGACCTGGCCCAGAGGCAGGAAGGCCACGCAAATCAGAATCAGGGCGCAGAGCGACAACAGGCGGCGGGCCAGGGTAATCCTGCCGGCCACCAGCAGAATCCAGCCCGACACGGCCAGCAACAGGATCAGGCTGTCCGGCGATATCAGCAGCCAGAACAGCTTGGAGGCCAGAAAAAACAGATTGTCGGTCATGACAGCCTCTTCTGCATGGTATTGATAGGCAACATATTGAAAAACCTTCTGATTTTGTTTCGGCCGGTTGCGGCGGCAGGCCAGTATTTGCCTAGACTCCGGGCCTGAATTTGCTACTATCGGCGGACATTTTTCTATTCAGCTTTTTATTCATCTCAGGAGCATGACATGACAATTCAAGTGGGCGATACAATTCCAGCAGCAAACTTCAAGATCATGGGCGCCGACGGCCCTGAGGATATCAGCAGCGATGACATCTTTGCGGGCAAAAAAGTGGTGTTGTTTGCTGTACCGGGTGCCTTCACTCCGGGTTGTTCCGTGACCCATTTGCCGGGTTTTGTGGTCAAGGCTGACGAGATCAAGGCCAAGGGCGTCGATACCATTGCCTGCATGGCGGTGAATGATGCCTTTGTCATGGGTAAATGGGGCGAAGCCCAGAATGCCGACGAGCTGCTGATGCTGGCCGACGGCAATGGCGAGTTTACCCAGGCCATTGGCCTGGAACTGGATGCCAGTGGTTTTGGCATGGGCTTGCGGGCACAGCGTTTTGCCATGATTGTGGATGATGGCAAGGTCAGTCATCTGGCAGTGGAAGCACCGGGTGAGATCAAGGTCAGCACTGCAGACGCGATTCTTGAGGCGCTCTAGGCCGGTCATCCAGAAATTCACGGCAACAACTGCCAGGGAGCACAGTGATGAAAACACAATTCCTTGATTATCAGGATGGTGACACAGTTCTGGAAGCCTATGTCGCCTATGAGGAATCGGATCAGCAGAAGCCGCTGGTGCTGGTGGCCCATGACTGGACCGGTCGACGGGAACTGGCCTGCAAGGCTGCCGACGAACTGGCCCGCCGTGGCTATGTCGGATTCGCCCTGGATGTGTATGGCAAGGGTGTCTTTGGCAAGGACGGGGATACCGAAGGCAATGCTGCCTTGATGGAACCCTTTGCCAGCGATCGACAACTGTTGAGGCGGCGCATGAAAGCCGCCCTCGTGGCTGGCCGCAATATTCCCCAGGCCGATGCCAGCCGGGTCGCCGCCATGGGCTTTTGCTTTGGCGGCATGAGCGTGCTGGAACTGGCACGCTCCGGTGCCGATGTTGCTGGGGTGGTCAGTGTGCATGGCATTCTGGCCCCCGGAGACGTGGACAATGAAGAGGTCCGAGCCAGTGTCCTGTGCCTGCATGGGCATGATGATCCCATGGCACCGCCGGAACAGGTGCTGGCCTTTGAAACGGAAATGAGCGATGCCGGTGCCGACTGGCAGATTCATGTCTACGGTGGCACCGTTCACGCCTTCACCAATCCCGCGGCCAATAATCCGGATTTTGGTACGGTCTATAACGAACGGGCGGCGCGTCGAGCCTGGCAATCGCTTTACAATTTCTTCGATGAAATCTTTGCGGATTCCTGATCCGATACAGTCAATAAGACAAGCAAAAACAAAAACAAAAATAGAAACAAAGGTTCCCGTGTAATGAGCAATCCTTCTGACCCGGCCCCTGCCGAGTCAAACTCCGCTTCCCTGCGCAGTCGCATAGGCCTCTGGCTGGGACCGGCAGTGTTTCTGTTCATGCTGCTGTTTGTTGATCTGGATCCGGCCAATCCCCTGGTGACCCGGATGGCGGCGGTGATTCTGCTGATGGCAATCTGGTGGATTACCGAAGCCATTCCGCTGGCGGCCACGGCCCTGCTGCCTATCGTGCTGTTCCCGCTGCTGGGCATCATGCGTGGGCGGGAATTACCTGCCAGTGGCAGTATCGATCTGTCCGCCGCTGAGTTGGCCGATGGCCTCAGCCTGGCAGACATTGATGTGACCTTTCCCAGTGTCGCCAATCAGTATATGGACTGGATCATCCTGCTGTTCATGGGCGGATTCCTGATTGCTGTGGCCGTGGAGAAATGGAATCTGCACAAGCGGATTGCCCTGCATATTCTCAATGTGATCGGTGGTAAACCCCATCGCCTGGTGCTGGGCTTCATGCTCGCCACCGGCTTTTTGTCCATGTGGCTGTCCAATACCGCCACGGCCATGATGATGATGCCTATGGGCATGTCCCTGATCCTGCTTTATGAAGAGTTGAACAAAAAGGCAGTGGCCCGTGGCGAGGTGCTGGATGCCCGGGCAGATAATTTTGCCCTGACGCTCCTGCTCGGCATTGCCTATTCCGCTTCTATCGGTGGATTCGCCACTCTGATTGGTACACCGCCCAATGGCATCCTGGTTACCCAGTTGTCACAGCTCTTTCCGGACGCGCCGGACATCACTTTTTCAAGCTGGATGGTTTTCGCGCTGCCCATGAGCGCCTGCTATATGCTGCTGGCCTGGTTGTTATTGACCCGGTTTATATTTCCCCTGCCTGCAGATACGCCATTCAGTGGCAAGCAATTCATTCGTAGCGAGATCGAAAAACTGGGTCCCATGGGAGCCGAAGAAAAAAGAGTCGCGGCGGTTTTCGTGACCGTGGCTGTGCTGTGGATGACTCGCAAGGAACGCTTGTTCGGTCCAGAACTGGATATTTATGGCTGGAGTCATTTTCTGGACCAGTTCCTGCTCAGCATTGGCACCTCCCCGGTGGGTTATATGATTGATGATGGCACGGTTTCCATCGCCATGGCCCTGACCCTGTTCATGATTCCCGCCTCCAAAGCCAGGGGTGGCCGGCTGCTGGAATGGGACGACGCCCGCAAGATTCCCTGGGGCATTTTGCTGCTGTTCGGTGGTGGATTGGCCATCGCCAAGGGTTTTAGCACCTCTGGTCTTTCTGACTATGTAGCGGTGCAATTACAGGCATTGATGGGCGATGCAGATCCTCTGCTTATTGTGCTCAGTACCGTAGCTTTTATCACCGGCCTGACCGAAGTGGCTTCCAACACCGCGACCATATCCCTGTCACTGCCGATCATGGCGAGTCTGGCACAGGCCATTGAGGCCCACCCCATGCTGTTGCTGATTCCCACAACTCTGGCGGCTTCCTGTGCCTTCATGTTGCCTGTCTCCACTCCACCCAATGCCATCATCTATGGTTCCGGACGGGTGCCGATAATGAAAATGGTGGTGGCTGGCCTGTGGCTTGATCTGTTGTCGGTGTTTTTATTGACCGGCTTTGTTTATACCCTGGGCCACCTGGTTTTCGGTGTTTTGGGTGAGTTTCCGCTGTGGGCTGCCCCCTGATGGTGCTGTGATGAGATTTCGTTCAAGTTCGCAAAACACCCGAAAGGGTATTTTTGCCAGCCATTAGTTGTGCTAATGTTGCAGATTGGGTTGACAAAAATTTCAGCAATATCGGCTGCTTAAGGTCACCTGATGACAGAATTTCGACTATCCGGCAATAGAACTGGAAGCGCTATTCTGAAACTGCCGAGAGAATAATCAAGATAATAATGGTGTTGAGCAGATCATGAATGATCACCATTCGATTGATGACAAGTCGGGTCCACCCTGTCCGGCCGGGGATGATAATTGCCCCAACCTCGATGAAGTACAAAAGCTTCGCGAAGAGGTCAAACAGTTGGCAGCTCTGGTACGCACCGATGAGTTGACTGGTCTGTTCAATTTCCGTTATTTCACCCAGGCCCTCAGTCTGGAGATGGAACGTACCCGCCGTTCCGGGCAGCCCACTTGCCTGATAATGTGCGACCTGGACCACTTCAAGGAAATCAATGATGTGCACGGCCATGAAGTGGGCAATATGGTGCTCTCCCATGTGTCCAGTCTGATTCGAAAAACCATCCGTCGACTCGATATTCCCTGTCGCTACGGTGGCGAGGAATTCGCTCTTATCCTGCCTGACACCACCCTGCGTCAGGGTGTGCGCTTTGCCAATCGTCTCCGATTGATCATCGAGAATTCACCACTGAAGAGTGGTGATCTTTTGCTCGGTATCGAAGCCAGCTTTGGTGTCGATGTCTATATGCGTGGCGAAGACGTCAGCGAAAAAGAATTTGTCGAAAGAGTTGACGGTTTTCTCTATGCCGCCAAGGATCGCGGTCGCAATCAGGTTTGTCATGCCAGTTTCGAGATATCGGAAGGCGATGACTCCAGCGGCCAGAGTATCGGTCTGTAATTGGCGCAGCTTCCCTGGCTAACTGAAGCAGAAGTCTGATTCAGTCCCTGATGCGATTCCTGAGCTGTTCTACTTCCCTGGCCAGATGATAAAGAATGGCCGCCGTGGCACCCCAAATTCTGTAATCCTCATACATTAATTCCAGTATGCGTCTCGGCTTGTTGTTGTATTCCATGACCGAGCTGCGATAGGCGCTGGTATCCAGTACCAGTTCCAGTGGTGCCTGAAAGATGTCGGCCACTTCACGCGGGCAGGGAATAAAATTCTGTTCCGGTTCAATGATGCCGATCACTGGCGTGATGCGGTAACCGGAGGGCAGGGGCATCTCACCCAGATTCCCCAGTACATCCACCTTGTGGCGGTGCAGGCCGATTTCCTCTTCACTCTCGCGCAGGGCAGTGGCCACAGAGTCCTGGTCTTCTGCTTCCCAGGAGCCGCCGGGAAGGCTGATCTGACCGGCATGACTGGTCAGATTCTCGGAGCGCACTGTCAGCACCACTTCGGCTTGTCGGGATTCGAATTGGCGGGTTACCGGTATCAACACTGCAGCCCGCCGCAGGGAATCATGGTTGCTTTCCAGCAGGCGATTAACCGATTCATCCGGATGGGGAATGGTCTTGATCTGTTGCGGATCCCGATGCTCAAAATAGTGCAACAGGTCGCTGAAGCGGCTACTGGATTGCTGGTGCTTGCTCATCAGATTCGATACATCGGGTGTGGGAGTACTGCCAGAGCATGACGCCAGCTGCGCCATGCCAACTCACTATAGTCTGTCAGGCACAATTTGTCAGCATCGCATTGCCGGGAGTCAGCTTCAGCGCCGCTTTTGCGCCGTTTCCGGGGCTCACGTACACTAGCTGCTGGCCATAATCCGGCAAGGGTCTGAGCATGGCGCCGGATTGATCTGGCCTGGTTGTGAATTGGCAGGGAAAAACAATGCGAACACGCGTAACTGAATTGCTGGGTATCGAGTACCCGATTGTGCAGGGTGGTATGCAATGGGTGGGCAGGGCCGAGTTGGCCAGTGCCGTGTCCAATGCCGGTGGTCTGGGTATCCTGACGGCACTTACCCAACCGAGCCCGGAGGATCTGCGCCGAGAAATCGAGCGTTGCCGGGAGCTGACTGACAAGCCCTTTGGGGTCAATCTCACCATACTGCCCACCATCAAGCCGGTGCCCTATGAAGACTATGCCCGGGCCATCGCCGAAAGTGGTGTCGGTATTGTGGAGACAGCAGGGCGCAACCCCGAACCTTTCCTGCCTATGTTCAAGGAAGCCGGCATCAAGGTGATTCATAAATGCACCTCGATTCGCCACTCCCTGAAAGCGGAACGCATTGGCTGCGATATGGTCAGCGTCGATGGTTTCGAGTGCGCCGGCCATCCCGGTGAAGATGATGTGACCAATCTGATTTTATTGCCCCTGGCAGCACGCCGCCTGAAAATTCCCTTTCTGGCCTCCGGTGGGCTTGGCGACGGCCGTGGCCTGGCGGCCGCCCTGGCCATGGGTGCCGATGGTATCAATATGGGGACGCGCTTTATGGTGACCCGCGAAGCGCCGATTCACGAATCGGTTAAACAGGCCATGGTGGATGCCAGTGAGTTGGACACTGCCCTGATTTACCGCAGCCTGCGCAATACCGCCCGGGTTTTTAAAAACGAGATCGCTCAGCAGGTGCTGGCTATTGAAGCGCAGCCGGGTGAGACCCGTTTCGAAGACATTCGCGAACTGGTCTCTGGTGCCAAAGGCAGGGAACTGCTCGAGAATGGCGAGCTGAATCAGGGTATCTGGTCTGCCGGCATGGTGGTAGGCTTGATTGATGATATTCCTGCTTGCGAAGAACTGATTCAGCGCATCGTCAAGGACGCGCAGGCGATTATCAACGATCGCCTGCAAGCCATGGTGGCCGGTTAAGCGCTGTCCGAATCCCGTAATTTACCAGGCTTTTAATAGCCAAACCTATAGTTTGCAGACCCAGGATTTGCCATGAAATTAACAGACAAGACAGTTGTGGTTACCGGCGCTGCCAGCGGCATCGGCCGTGAGCTTTGCCTCCGTTTCGCCAAAGAGGGGGCAGGTGCCGTTATTTGTGCCGATATCGATGAAGAGGGCCTGCAACAAACAGCCGCTGCAATAGATGGTCCATGCAAAGTCAGGGCCGTGCCCTGCAATGTTGCCGATGAGCAGGACGTTCAGGCCCTGGTGCAGAAGACGCTGGATGAATTCGGGCAGATCGATCTGTTCTGCTCCAATGCCGGTATTTTTACGCCAGGTGATGAGAGCGTGGATAATGAATCCTGGCAGCGCATCTGGGATATCAATGTGATGGCTCACATCTATGCTTCCCGGGCGGTGCTGCCGGCCATGCTGGAGCGGGGCGAGGGCTATCTTCTCAATACCGCCTCGGCAGCCGGCTTGCTGAGTCAGGTGGGTTCAGCGCCCTATGCAGTCACCAAGCATGCAGCCGTGGGTTTTGCCGAATGGCTTGCCATCACCTATGGTCAGCGCGGCATCAAGGTATCGGTGCTCTGCCCGCAGGCGGTACGGACGGCGATGACCGCACAGGGGGGCGGAGTAGCCGCCCTGGATGGCATGCTTGAGCCAGAACAACTGGCTGATACGGTGGTTGAATGCCTGGACCGGGAAAGCTTTCTGGTCCTGCCGCATCCCGAAGTGTTAACGTATATGCGTCGCAAGACCGATGACTACGATCGCTGGCTTGGTGGCATGCAGCGACTCAATGAGCGCTTCGCCGATGCCTATCAGGAGCGGCAACAGGAACGGCAACAAGAGCGGCAAAAAAAATCATAAGCAAATCTGGAGAGCGGGTGAAAAGCAAGGTCAGACAGGGCAGCCTGGGCTCACAATTGCCTGGCCGGCAACTGATGCTGGCGATCCTGGCTTTGCTGCTTCTTTATCCTGTTGTCAGCGCCACCGCCCAGGAAACCATCTCTCTGGCCGACGGCAGCAGCCTGGATGTGTATCTGCTGCGTCCCGCTGAAACCACAGATCAACCCAGCCCCCTGCTGATACTCATGGGCGGTGGTTCCGGCAACCGGGCCATCTCCCGGGACACCTCCATGTGGCTGGGCAGTGGCTTTTCCCGGCGCGGCTGGATGGTGGCGGTTCCGGTATCACCCAATGGCCGAGCTTTTCGCGGCCCGGCCAATAATGCCCTGATTCCACAGTTAATTGAGGCCCTGCAAGCGCGGGACTCTGTCGCCTCCGGCAAGACTTTGTTGGCGGGAATTTCCAATGGTGGCCTGTCGGCGCTGGAAATTGCTCGTCGTAATCCCGAAGCCTATTATGGTGTGGTAGCAGTACCCGCCGTGAGTAGCTCGGTGTTTGATAATCGCAAGCTGGCCGGTTTTCCGGTTTATCTGCGCATTGGTGGCAATGATGAACTGGGTTGGGCGCAGCGCTTCGATGAAACCGTCTCGGTCATGGAAGAGGCGGGTGTCGAGCTGGATGCGGCGCTACTGGACGATGCACCCCATATGTTCCGTATGGACTGGACTACTCTGGAGCCCTGGCTCAATCAGCTGCTTGAGCAATAATTCTGGAAACAGGCGGCTATTCTGCTAATTATTCTGACAACAGGAAATGGAGAAAATCATGACAATCAGAAATATTCTTTTGGCCGGTGGTGCAATGCTGTTCAGCGCTTTTCTGTCTGCCCAGCCCCAGGCCAGTATCGAGCAACTGGATTGGATGACCGGGAACTGGGCCGGCATGCTGGGTCCCAATCAGCTGGAGGAGAACTGGATTGCCACCGAAGGCAGTTCGATTGCCGCCATGGTGAGGATGACCGGTAATGGCGCCACCAGCATGTTTGAGATGATCACCATTGAAGAAGCCAATGGCACTCTGGTGCTGCATATCCAGCAATTCAATCCGGGCTTTGAGCCCCGCACCGAAGCGCCCCAGGAGATGATCCTTGAAGAGATTAGCGCCAACAGCGTCAAGTTCAGGGCAGTCTCCGAAGGGGGCATGTCTACCCTGGGATACAGTCACCCGGATGCGGAATCCTTTATTATCCATGTGGGCCGTCCCGACGGCAGCACCCTGGATATACCTCTTAAGGCGCGCAGCCTCTGGTAGTCAGGCAGAAAACAATTCCGCGTAGCTGCAGAAGCGATCGCAGGCGTCTATCTGTGCCCGCATCTGCCCACTGAGCCGCAAGTCGGCGTCATAGGGATGTATGCCAATACGAAGGGGCAGACCGGAGTTGCGAGCCCGCCAGACGTTGAAGCGGTTCCACAGACCGAGACTGCTGGCGCGCCAGACGGTATCGGCTTCATAACCGGTCAGAGGCAGCCGCCTGAATTGCTGCTGGTCCGTGTGCAACACCCCTGCCAGTAATTCCACCTGGGTAAAAGGCAGCGCTTTCAGGCGCTGCCAGGGCAGCTTGCCCAGCGCCCAGGCCGGTGGCACATAGAGCGTCGGTGGCTTCAGTCCCTGGCGCTGAAACCAGTCATGGCAGTCCTGAATCAGGCTGGCAATTTGTTCTTCCCCGAGACTCAGATGCTCAGCCGCCAGGCGTGACAGCAACAGACTGTGCAGCTTGTGATACAGGCTGTGGCAGTGACTGACCTGATGGGTCCAGCCATGGCCTGCCAGAATCAGGCCCTGCTGCTGCCAGTCACGTAGTTGTGCCAGACCCTGTTCGCGCCAGTCCTTGCCGGGTACCACCAGCAGGGTAATGGGTTCCACCTTGCGGGCGCGCAGCGCGTCAATCAGCACCTGACAGACATCCAGTGTTTCCGGCATCACGTCATGGATTGACACCAGACCAGTGAGAGCTCTGTCAGTCATTATCCTTACCCTTGTTCTGTTGCAGCTCGCTGAACAGATTCAGCCAACCGTGCACAGCCTCTTCATGGGCAGCCAGTGCCGTTTCCATGGCTGTCCGGGCTTTCTTTTCCCGCAGCAATGGATCGGTTTCGCACAGCCGGGCGATGGCATCGGCCGGGTGTTCATTGTCGGGAAACTGGAACAGGCCCCGGGCCAGGTTTTCCCAACTGAGGATGCCACAGTGGCTGGACACCAACACCAGCCGCCGGCGCATCATGGCTTCCAGGGCTATGGTGCCAAAGGCCTCAAGATGTGAGGGCAGAATCAGCATGTCATGTTCATCAATAACGCCCACAATCTGTTCACGGGGCAGATGTCCCATAAAATGTAGGTTGTCCAGTTCGCCGGCCAGGGCCTCGATGTCATCCCTGAGCGGGCCTTCCCCGGCAATGGAAAAACGAATTGCGGGGAAGCGGTGCGCACATTCCAGCAAGCCTTCGATATTTTTCTCCGGTGCCAGTCGTCCGGCATAGAGTATGGAGTCCAGACTTTGTGGCGCTGCCGGAATGGGCTCTGCCAGAAAACGTTGATCCAGTGGCGTGCCCATCAGCGAGATGCGGGTATCGGACAGATTGCTGGCGGATTCGATCATGCTCTTGCTGTTCACCACCACACAGGCAGCGTTCTTGAACAACAACCAGTTCTGGAACTCCATATAGCTGCGGGTCACAGTGCCCAGCATCCGGCCCCAGTACATCTTGCACAGATCTTCGATCAGGGTGTGAAAGCCAGCCACCAAAGGCACTCCCAGACGCAGCGCCGCATACAGTGCCAACAGGCCGAAGGGACCATTGGTGGCGGCCACAATGACATGGGGTTGTTGTTCCTTGAGTTCGGCATAGACTCCAGAGGCATGGGGAAAGATTAGCTGCTGGGTGGCATCGCCGGGCAAGGGCAGGCGAAAGCGGGAGTAGTGATCACCATCTTCCGGGTTGGGGGTGTAATACTTGATGTCGGCGACATAGCCCTCCAGATGGCTGACCAGATCGCGGTAGTAGGCATCGACGCCATTGCGGTCCTTGAGGGCATCGGAGACTACCGCGATACGCAGGCTGGCCGCCGCATCCGGGCGACCATCAATCTGGCTGGCGGATTGCTCATTGCTCATGGCTGTTCAGTTCCTCTCATCCTGTCACCCTCTCAGGAGGCTCATGACGATGGGCCAGACGAATCAGTGCCAGCCTCGGCCTGTTGGCAGAGCCGGTAATAGCAGCTGAATCCCTGCGACTGCCAGAGACTGTTGGTGCCGCTGGCCGGCTGGATGGCATTGGTCCGGGTGCGATACTGACTGGCCTCATTGATCAGCTCCTGCAACTGTTGCCGGTAGTCCTTGCTGATTTCGTCGCCAAAGCTCTGGTAGAGCGAAACTATGGTATCGCCCACATTCCTCTTCAGCGCATCCATATGAATAATCGGGGCCTGCACGGGGAAATTCTCCAACAGATGCCGGTAATAGTCATCCATCATTTCTACCAGCATTTGCGGCAGTTCTCCCTGGTCCAGGTCCAGCTCGAAAAAGTCGGCTCCGGATCGCAGCGAGCCCAGCAGGGAGGGCACAGCCCGTTCCGGCTCCCGCATGCAGATCACGAAATCCGCATCGGGAAAAGTCTCATACAGGGTTTGCGGCCAGGAAGCGAAGGCGGCGTTCTTGGACAGATAGCGTTTGTCCTTGCCGAAAACCGCCATGTGTTTCTTCAGGCAGGCCGTGTAGAAATTCATGATGATGCGCTTGTCCCGCGCTGATGCCTCCCAGTCAAAGCGGGCCAGTTGCCAGATATGGCGGGACTCGGTGAAAGGCAGGAACAGGATAAAGCAGGAGAACAGCGGCAGCAGTAACAGATAGTCTTCCTCGGCGGCTTCCAGTGACACATCGTGCACACCCTCCAGGCCGGCGAACAGTTTTTTCTCCAGCCAGCCCAGTAATCTGGCCCCGGGCTTTCCCAGCCAGCGATCCACAGCAGCCAGGCCCAGAATCAGCCTTTTCTGCAGGATGGAAGGTGCCAGGAAAACTTCCCAGGTGCTGACGCTGCTGAAACGTTGCCGGTCTTCGGACAGGCTGCGATGCAAAAAGGTGGTGCCGCTGCGTGGTACCCCGAGAATGAACAGGGGCCGTTTCAGTTCAATCTTGCGGTAGCCCGGAAACAGCAGTTCATCGAGAAACAGGCACAGCCAGTGCAATAGCCAGACCGGCAGAAAGGCGATGAATAGCAGCACCCGCAGCAAGCGGCCGCGCCAGCTCAGCTGGCCGAGATTTTTACGGCGCTGCAGGGATTGCAGGCACAGGGTGACATAGAGTCTGGCTGAATAGAAAAAAGCTGTGAGCATAGAGGCTCAATATATGTCAGGGACATTGCAGGGCGATGACAGCATCAGGCCCCGTCGGCATTATGCAGAAGTTCGACCCAGTTGCCATCCGGGTCTGCCACCATGGCGATGCTCACGCCGGGCCTGACCTGTTTCGGCCCGACCATGATGTCGTGGCCAGCGTCCTTGAGCCTTGCCAGTTCCTGCTCCAGATCACTGACATGCAGGGTCCAGTAACGATAGCCGGTAGCGCCCCGAATGCCGCCAGGCGCGGCTTCGAGTTCGGGGCGTGGATCGGTTTCGATGATTTTTACCACACTGTCGCCGGCTTTCAGGCGGTGCATGATGCCACCCCCTGGCATATCGATCACGGCCTCCACCTCGAGGCCGAGATCATCACGATAAAAGCCCAGCATGGCGTCCAGCTGATTGGTGATAATGCCTATGTCGATGGCGTTCTTTTGCAGTGCTGGCATGATCAGTTCAGCCCATGCTTCGCTCAGGCGGCGCCCATCAGAGACTTGATTTCGAGAAATTCCTCGAAACCTTCAAGTCCCCATTCCCGGCCGTTGCCGGACTTCTTGTAGCCGCCAAAGGGCGCGCTGAAATCCGGGCCGGCACCATTGATATGTACCATGCCGGTACGAATCTGGCGGGCGATTTGCTGGGCGTGCTCAGTTTCACCGGACACATAGCCGCTGAGACCGTACTCGGTATCGTTGGCAATGCGCACGGCGTCGGCATCGTCTTCATAGGCGATAATAGTCAGAACCGGACCGAAGATTTCCTCACGGGCAATGGTCATGTCATTGCTGACATTGGCAAAGATTGTGGGTTTGACAAAGTAACCCTTGTCCATACCTTCAGGCCGACCGGTACCGCCGGCAATCAGCTCAGCCCCTTCATCGATGCCTTTCTGGATCAGATCCTGGATCTTGTTGAATTGTGCCTCGCTCACCACCGGGCCGAGTCGGGTAGTCTCAGCAGCCGGATCGCCGACACTGGCCTTGGTGGCTGCGGCCTTGGCCACTTCAATGGCCTCATCCATGCGTGCTTTTGGTACCAGCATCCGGGTAGGCGCATTGCAGGATTGGCCGCTGTTGGAGAAGCAGCTGATTACTCCGCCGGCCACGGCCTTGGCGAAGTCCGGCGCATCATCAAGAATAATATTGGCTGACTTGCCACCCAGCTCCTGGGTTACCCGCTTGATGCCATCGGCAGCGGCTTTGGCCACTTCGCGGCCGGCCCGGGTAGAACCGGTAAAAGACACCAGATCGATCTCCGGATGGGAGGAAATGGCGGCTCCTACTGTCGGACCGTCGCCATTGACCAGATTGAATACCCCGGCAGGCAAGCCAGACTCGGCAATAATCTCCGTCAGGATGAAGGCAGAAACCGGTGCCAGTTCGCTGGGCTTGAGCACCATGGTGCAGCCGGCGGCCAGGGCCGGTGCGACCTTGCAGGCAATCTGGTTCAGGGGCCAGTTCCAGGGGGTAATAAAACCGCAGACACCCGCCGCCTCCTTGACGATTTTGGAGCTGCCGCGTACTTCTTCAAAAGGATAGTTTTCCAGAATTTTCAGCACCGTCATGAAATGGGCCATGCCGGCTCCCAGTTGGGCGGCCTTGGCAAAGCCCAGCGGTGCGCCCATTTCCTGGGAAATGGCCTGGGCCATTTCATCACCCCGGGCCTTGAGGCCTTCCAGAATTTTGCTGATCACGGCCTGACGTTGTTCAACACTGCTCTGGGACCACTCGGCAAAGGCGGCCCGGGCCGCGTGGGCGGCCTTGTCCACATCTTCGGCCTTGCCCATGCTGATGCTGGCGAAGGCTTCCTCAGTGGCAGGGTTGATGACATCGAGGCTGTCGCGGTCACTGGCATCGACCCATTCGCCGTTGATATAGAATTTTCTGTATGCGCTCGTCATGCGGTGACTCCTTGTGTCGGATTGCTGCTGTCTCTACTCGCTGCTGGCAAGATAGATTACACTCTCTGCAGATGACAGAAAATGAAGCGATACCGCAGTATAACCGAGAAAAAGAATCCTTATCAGGGCCCGGCGCCTGAGGCGTTAAACCCCGGAATATAAACGTTCAACGCCATGTTTTCCGCAATTACCCGCGCCATTGGCCAAGGCCTGGCAAGTTTTCTCAGCAAATCCCTGCCCGGATACCGCAAGCTGGATACGGTTCCTCTGGAGCGGGTGCATGCCTGTCTGCAGGCCGGTGATATCGTCCTGGTGGAAGGCAATACCCGGATCAGTATCGCCATCAAGTACCTGACCCAATCCTCCTGGTCCCATGCCGCGCTCTATGTCGGTGCGCCCGGTGACAGCAGTGCTGATCCGGTATTGCTGGAAGCGGACCTCAAGGAAGGGGTGAGGCTGGTAAGCCTGGATCACTATGCCGATTTTAATCTGCGCATCTGTCGGGCAGCGGAGCTGAAGCCTGAGGAAATTGCCACTGTCATCGACTTCGCCCGCAGCAAACTCGGCCACCGCTATGACCTCAAGAATGTGCTGGATCTGGTGCGTTACCTGATCCAGCGTCCGGTCGTGCCCAGTCGCTACCGTCGCAGCCTGATCGGCTTCGGCAGTGGCGAGCCTACCCGGGCCATCTGTTCCACCCTGATCGCTGAATCGTTTCAGGCTATCGACTATCCCATTCTGCCGATCCATGACGGAGACACCGGGGATAACGGTGAGGTGCCGCAATTCTATCGGCGCCACTTCACCCATTTCACGCCGCGGGATTTCGACCTGTCCCCCTACTTCAGAATCATCAAACCCACCATCGAGGGTGGTTTCGACTACCGGCAACTGGTCTGGGCTGAGCCGCCCCGGGCGGAGTAATCAGATAATACCCATGAGCAGGTCCATGGCAGCCTGGAACTGCGGGTCTATGCGGCCGCTGCGGGTTTGCGGGTAATCTGTCTCTCGCTCCGGCAAAAAGCCCCTGCCTTCCACCACCTCCCCATCGATCAACAGCTCTGTGGGAGCCTGATAGTGAAGCTGCCCGTCTTCGACCTGCCATGTACCCAATTCGCCGGCGGTGGGTTTGCCAATGGTGATTACCCGGTTCAGTTTGTCCAGCTGCTGCGCCAGCAGTTCAGCACCGCCACGGCTGTATTCATTCACCAGTATGGCAACCGGATTGCGGTAGGGGCTGGCCAGTGCCGGCAGCGGGAAATCGGGCTCGGGCAGCAATTCAGCTTGCGCTGCAGGATCGTTGGTCCGGAACAAATCACTGTCACCCCGGTAGACCAGCTGTAGCTGGGCCCGGTCCAGAAAGCCCAGGCTGTCGCGCAGGTCCAGAATGAGACCGTCGCTGCCGGCCAGCTCATCAAACAATGACTGATAGGCGATCAGGTCATCAGTTGTCCGGGACAGCACCCAGAGCCGTAAGTAGGCAACAGTTTTGTTACCGGCAGGAAATTGCTGCAGGCTGTTGAGGGTAGCGCTGCGGTAGCTGTCATAGAGGTTTTCAAACACCGGCCTGACCGTGACCGTGATGTCCTTGTCACCCCGTCGGATCAGCAAAGTATGGCTGTCACTGGACGCGCTGAACCCGGCAGGTGCCAGGTGGGCCTCATTGAAGGAATAGACCGGATGAAAAGCTTCGCCATTGGCCTGAAGAATCAGGTCGCCGCGATAGATTCCGGCAGCCTGGGCCGGGAAGCCTTCCAGCACGGCAGTGACCAGAAAGCCATCGCTGTGCTCAATGACCTGTATGCCAATGTGATTCAGGGGCAAACGGCTATGGGCCGAAGCCGCATTGAGGGACTGCTGCAGGTAATAATCCAGGTCCCCGGGGCCGAGCGTCGTCTCAGTGCTGGCCTGGGCCAACAGCTTTTGTGCCGACAGTAACAACAGCAACGACAAGAGCAACAGACGCATCAATTCTCCTCGATGCGCGCCAGGGCTCGTTGTGCTGCCGGGCGTTGATAATGGCGGTCGCGCAGGGCCTGATAGCGCGGGGGTACATCAAATTCAAAACGGATGGCCCAGTTAAAGGTATGGGCCAGCATGATATCGGCGATGGTGAACTGGTCTGCCACGGCGTATTCACTGTCCGGCAACAAGCGGTCGAGACAGGCCAGTGCCTTGGCGAATTCGAATTTGGCGGTGTCCAGCATCTGCGGAATCCGCTGTTGCTCCGGCAGGGCAAAGCGGTGCTTGCCATTACTCCACAGGGGTTGTTCCAGCTCCGCCAGGGCGAAGCACATCAATTCATCCAGGCGTGCATAGACATCCATGCTGGCATTGGGCAACAGGCCGGCATCGGGTGCATAGCGACCCAGATAATAGAGAATGGCGACGCTCTCGGTCAGCACCAGCGAACCATCGACCAGGGTCGGAACCTTGCCCTGCTGATTCAGTTTCAGATAGTCCGGATGCTGAGCGCTGAGTGGGTCATCGGCTTCCACGCGCATCTTGATGGGTACGTAGTCATAGTCGATGCCGGCTTCCTCCAGCGCCCACAGGCAGCGGAAAGAGCGGGATTGGCCAAAGCCATATAATTTCATGGTAATTCCCCGTCTGGGTTGATGTGGTGGCCCAAAAAAATGGTGCGACCGCGTTGGCGATCGCACCATTTTATAACGCTTGCTTCAGGCTGCAACGCTTGCTGCGTTGTCAGCCATCTGCCTAACCTCAATCGATAGCAAAGCAGTAGAAATAGCCATTACCACCGGTGCCTACCAGATCTGACTGGCTGCAGCCGCGGCTGCCATGGGCACTGTTCCAGGAGGTGGGGTTCTGGCCGCCACCGGTGCGGTCAAAGTGCCCCACATGGGCGCTGCCCTGGCCATTGGATGTCCAGTTATTGCAGGTATGGTTCTGCCCATCCTCCACTTCCCGACCATCCAGGGTAGAGCCGGTGAGGATGTCGTGCTGATTCGGCGTATCACCCCGGCCATTGACCATGTCACCGTTCTCGGTCAGGGCAGTCTGTTTATTGATATTGTTGCTGGGGCCGTGCAGGTTGTTGATATTGCTGGCGACCTGGACGCCTTCGGCGTTATACCAGGGGCCAAAGCCAATGCGATTGCGGGCATCCACAGCCGGTGTGGAGGCGGTAGCATGGGCGCTCAGATAGGCGCGCCAGGTTTTCCCGCTCGAGCCGGCTGCCTCTGCCAGTGCCTGGCAATGGGCGTCGGCTCCGGCCAGCCCTCCCAGATTAGCGCCATCGCCGGAGCCAACGCTGGTAATGAAAAAGCTCATTTCATTCTGTTGGGAATTCACCGTGCTGATACTGGCCATTGCTGCAACCAGGGCGGCGGATGTGAATAGCAGGGTTTTCTTCATAACATTACTCCTTGGTTATTATTGTCTTGTCTCAATCCGGCAGGGCCATGGCGGTCAGCGAAGCGCCGGTCTGCATCACCAGATACTGCCGACCATTGTGTACCCAGGAACTCATGCCATAGCGGGTGGCTGCGGGTGCTTCGACCCGCGCCAGTTCCTCGCCGGTGAGTTTGTCTACGGCAAACAGATGGGGAGTGCCGTCGCTGGTGACATTGCTGTAGACCAGCATGCTTTCTGTTACCAGCAATTGTCCGACCGCGCCGGAACCGGTGTTGCCGATATCCACGCCCTCCAGGGCAGGCAGCTCCTTGATGCGATCCGGTGTGTAGCCTGCCGGAATCATCCACAAATGTTCACCAGTATTCATGTCAATGGCGGTAATGCGGCTGTAGGGCGGCTTCCACAGAGGGATGCCAGCCGGATGTCGGGGCCGGGGGCCACCACTGGCCGCGGCATAGCGCGACAGGGTGACGCCGGTGGGCTCTTCATAATAGGTGTCGGCTTCTTCCCCGCTCACCAGGGTGCGGGTGCCACAACTGTAGCGTGACATTACATACATTATCCCGCTGTCGGGATCGGCAGCCGGGGGATGGGTGATGTTGACTGCGCCGGAGGGGCACATCAGAGCTGCCAGTTTGCCGGAGGGGTGACCGCGCTGAATCGGCGGATTAAAGACCGGACCCATGATGTAGTCAGATACCGCTGCCCGGGATTGCTGCAATATCTCCGGAGTGAAGTCCGCCAGCAGCTGATCGCTGGAGCCGACATATTCAAAGGGTGCCGGCTTGCTGGGAATGGGTTGGGTGGCTGACAACTGCTCACCGGGTACGGTGGAAGCCGGCATCGGCACTTCTTCAATGGGCCAGATCGGTTCGCCGGTCTGGCGGTTGAATACATAGGTATAGCCCTGTTTGGTAGCCTGGGCGACGATAGGAGTTGTGCCCTGTGCAGTTTGCACATCCAGCAGTATCGGAGCTGTGGGTATGTCGTAGTTCCAGATGTCATGGTGCACTATCTGAAAATGCCATGCTCTCTCGCCAGTGCTGGCATTCAGGGCGATAAGGCTGGTGCCATAAAGATTGTCACCCGGATGATGTCCGCCATAGTAGTCGATGGTGACACCATTGGTGGGTATATAGACCATGTCCAGTTCCGGGTCGGCAGAAATCGGTGCCCAGGAAGAGATATCGCCGGTGTATTGCCAGGCGTCGTTTTCCCAGGTTTCGTGTCCGTATTCACCGGGCTGGGGAATAACATTGAATTTCCATTTAAAGGCGCCGGTACGAGCATCATAGGCAAGAATGTCACCTGGCACGTTTTCGATACGTGACTGGTGATAGCCCTGTTCGGCCGAATTGCCCACCACAATGGTGTCATTGACCACAATGGGTGGCGAGGAAGAGGTAATGTAGCCGCGTTCGATGGGCAGGCCGTCATAAGGATCATAGGGGTGTCCCAGATCCTTGAGCAGATCAACCACGCCGGTTTGCGGAAAGCCGGCGATGGGCACTGGTTCGCCGAAGCCTTCCAGGGGTTTACCGGTTTCAGCGTCAAGAGCAGTCAGGAAGAAGGCAGGCGAGATGGTGTAGATGATGTCGCGACCATCGATATTGGCATAGCCTACACCTTTGCCGTAGTCGGCCCGCATCGAGTATTCCCAGCGGCCGGTGTCCGGTTCCCGGTAGGACCAGATAGTCGTGCCGGTGGCGGGATCAATCGCCACCACATGGCGGCGCGGGCCGGCCACTGTGTAGAGGCGGCCATTGATGTAACTGGGGGTGGAACGTCCACTCTGGGCTTCAAAGCTGGCGCCGTCCCAGGTCCAGGCCAGTTCCAGATCGGCAAAATTCTCCGGCGTAATCTGGTCGGCGGGGGTGGAGCGGGTATGGGCAAAGTCACTGCCCAGAGTGGTCCAGGGAATGCTGTCCTGACTCAGGCCGGTCAGTGGGACGAGAGCAAGCATGGCCACTAGAAGCGGTGAGAATAATCGGGTCATTTCCTTACCTCTTTGAACGGGTAATCATGTCAGCCAGTGCCGGGACTGCACTGCCGCTTGCCCAGTGGCTGGTGAATTGCAATCAGTCCTGAAGCAGAGTCAGGAGCCTGGCAGGACCGGATGCTGGTGGAGGCGCTGTTGTCGGGCCCTGAACTGTGCAAGCAGGAAGCCCCGAGATTAACCCAGCTATGGCTGCTTGTCATGCGCTCTGGCGCGCCGGACCGGCGGCTGCCGGTCCGTGACGCTGCTATTACAGCCTGGTCAATCAGGGCGTTTCAAATGAGCCCGCCGGACCCGGAAACACCACCGGCGATTCACTGCCATCGGCAGCCACACTGGAAACCCCGAAGAAGTAGTTGTCGATGACGACATTCTCCAGGGTAAAGTTGTCTACATCGCCGGTGCTGCGTGACCATTGCCAGGTGGGAGCGGTGGTCAGACGCCAGTGCACCCGATAGTCCACAGCGCCGTCAACCTTGTCCCAGCTCAGGGTGGTACTGGGACGCACGGCGCCGGCAATTTCCACATTGGCCGGTGGCGCCGGCGCCAAGGCCATGGAAGCCAGGGTGACGGCATTGAGGGCAGTCAATTTGGCCGCATAGTCAAAATCCACATGCTCCAGGGTATCGCCATACTGGATGCCGTCTTCAAAGCGGATGTCCTGGTGCTGTTGGGTGTAGTTTTCATTGGTTTCCATGATGCGTACGGCCGGGAAACCGGCTTCATTGAATGGCCGGTGATGACCACCACGACCGAAGCGGTCCAGGCGGTAAATCATCATCACATCCAGATTGGGGATATACAGGTCCGCCATGGTATCCACATAGCGGGCGATGTTACGGGAGGGTGAGTCTACCTCGCCGCCCTGAAAGCGACGCTGGCGTGCCTCTGCTTCGGTTTCCACATAGCGGGTGCCTTCGGAAAAGACACGGGCGGTGGTGTTGTTGGTGACGCCATTGACGCCGGTGATATTGCCGATCATGTCATTGTTCAGCACGGCATCCAGATTCCAGCCGTTTTCGATGGCATAACGAGCCAGAATGGCACCACCATATAATCCCTGTTCTTCACCAGACAGGCCGACAAAGGCGATGGAACCCGGAAAGCGGTACTGGCTCAGCACCCGGGCCGCCTCGATGGCGCCGGCCATGCCCGAAGCATTGTCGTTGGCACCGGGGGAGTCGGATTCAAAATTCATGGCATCACTGACCCGGGAGTCAATGTCGCCACTCATCATGGTGATGCGATTGGGGTCGCTGGTACCGCGCAGAATTGCCACCACATCCACTACTTCGGTGGGCTCAGGAATGCGGTTGCCAGACACCACATCACTGACCGTGAAGACCTCCAGGCAGCCGCCACATTCGCTGGAGATGCGATTGAACTCTGCTTCAATCCAGCGTCGGGCAGCACCGATGCCACGGACGTCCGATTCGGTTTCCGACAGGGTGTGACGGGTACCAAAACCGGCCAGGGTTTCGACGTCGGCGGCAATGCGCTCGGCAGATACCGACGCGACGATTTCATGCATCAGGGCTTCGTTGGCCTGAGTTTGTGGTAACAGCAGGGCGGACAGCAGATAAAAGCGGAGGCTGTGCAGGGGGCGGAATGCTTTCATAGTGATCTCCTTAGGGAGCACTATGAAAGCAAAGCATTGGGAATTTGGGAAGTCCCGGGGCTGGTACAGCCCGGCCGGTCTCCCTAGTCGTTGCCGTCGTTCAGTTTGCGGTCGTAAGCCTTGATTTCCCGGCCCAGGGTAGTCCAGTACTGTTCCATGCGGCCGCGCACAGAATCATAGGCTTCGTCTCCTGCTTCCACCATTTCGTGAAACAGGCGCTTGGTTTCATCCTGTAGTTCCCTGAGCTTGGCAAAGCCTTCGTGGTGCTCATCATCCAGCTCATCTTCGATCTGCTTCAGGTGCTGGCTCAGTCTTTCAATGTCCTCAGCCAGTTCATCCAGTTTCTTTTTGACATCCTCTTCGTACTGTTTGCGACTCATGAGTGGTCTCCTGTTCAATTCACCTTACAGTCTAGCAGTACACTACGCCAGGCTGTTGAGCGGTATCAAGTTTGTAAGTAGGTAATACTCATTGAGACACAAAACAGATTTGTTACACTTATCCTGAACTTTCAACTCAAATACAAGGAGGATTGAGATGAGATTAAGCTTACTTGCCACGCTGATGGCGTTTTGCCCGGCCCTGTTGGCGCAGCCCTCTATCTACCAGGACGGAGTACTGAGCATTCCCCAGGGGGCAGTGCAGAGCGGCGACAGCAGTGTCTATTTTGAGAATATCCAGTTACAGGAACAGGCCGACGGCAGCTTTATGCCCATCGCCGCTGAGCCACGGGACCTGGTCAGCGTCGAAACCGTGCAGGTGAATGTTATGGAGTCACTGCCGGTACAGGTCACTGTGGACATTGAAGGCAACAAGTCAGTGCCCTGTGTGAACTTGCTGACCCCCGCAGTTAACTACAGTGACGGGGTTTTTACTGTCACTCTTGCCGAGAGTCAGCTCGGTCCTGCTGAAACCTGTATAGCCGTTATTGAGCCGTTCAGTACCAATGTTGAGCTGGATGTGGAAGGCCTTGCCGCCGGCGACTACCTGGTGCGTGTCAATGGTGTGGAACAGGCATTCACGCTGGCCAGCGACAACTAGTTCGGCAGCCATTAAAAAACCCGCGCCAGCCAGGCTGACGCGGGTTTTTTTTGTGCTCCGGATTATTGCCTTTGTTGGTCTACCACTGATACTGCAGTCGGCCAAAAATATTGCGGCCCTGACCAAACATGCGGCTGCCCTGGGGCACGACAGAGTTGATGACCCGATTAAACCCGGTCAGATGATCGACATATTCCACATCGAACATATTTTCGGCACCGGCCGAAATCACCAGATTGTCATCCATCAGCCAGCTCAGGTAGAGATTGGTAAGTGAGTACCCACCAGTCGCCTCAAAGGAGTTGTTGGGATTGCCGGGGTCATCGGTGTTGCTGGCAGACAGGCGGTCCTGGTTGGCTACCAGTACATGCTCCAGCTTGCCCGAGAAGGTTGCGGTTTCGTAGTAAAAAGACAGGCGTGCGGTATCGGGTGCAACGCGATAAAGATTGTCGGCAATGTCCTTGCGCTCGCCCTTGACCGTTGAGGCGATTGCCTCAAAGCGCCAGTTGGCATTGATTCGGAAACCGCCGGTCAGGTCGACGCCGGTAAATTCGGCATCGGTGTTGGCAAACATCAGGGGCGTGGGATCACCATTGGCATTGGTGCTGACTCCCACGACAGCCATATTGCTGGCCGGGATGCCCTGGATGTAGTCGTCCACGTCGCGGCGATAAATGCGGGGTGAGAAGTAGCTGTCGCCGAAATCCCAGTCCAGGCCAAGTTCGATTTGCTGTGCCTGCTCCGGTTCCAGCGCCTGGTTGCCCACATAGTTATTACCATCGCCGAGACCGGCATTGGCTTCCAGAGGAATCCACAGGAAGCGTTCCTGATAGATCGGTGAACGGGTCTTCTGGGCAAAGCCCAGTTCCACCACCAGATTGTCAGTGGCCTGATAGCGCGACTTCAGTACCCAGTCCAGATTGTTGTCGTCGGCGCTGCGGGCGGAGTTGTTGAAGGCCTCGCGCAGCATCCACACAGCGCGGGGAGGGGTGCCCATGGGCCACATGTCCGGATTCATATCCACCAGGCGGGCCGGGAAGGCATCCACCTCGCCGGTGCTCATTTCAACATCTTCCGTGCGAATACCGGCTTCCAGATAAAGCCGGTCAGAGACATTGGCTGACCACTCGCCAAACCAGGACAGACTTTCCACGTCGGTGTTGTTGAAGTTATTGACAAAGAACATGGCAAAATCGGGATCATAGACCGTGGCGTTGTGGGTGGCGTCCTTGCCTTCAACACCCACTACAGCGGTACCGGCGCCAAGGGCCCAGTCCAGGGCCAGCTTGAAGCCGCTTTCATCGCTGTCAGTCAGTACCATGCGCTTGTCATCGCCCACAAAGGGAGGCAGCGGCAGTGAGGAAAAGTCCGGGGTCTGCCGCAGCAGGTAATTGCTCATGCCATGATCGATCTCGGAGCCGTAGACCCGCAGTTCCAGGCCGACGCCGCCCAGTTCGGTGCTGTAGGAGGCATTCCAGACCTCGGTTTCGAACCAGTCGATATCCATGGGCAGGCTGGGGGTGCCGGTGTCTTCGGTGGCAATTTTATGGGCCTGGATATTGAGCTCATGGGGCCCGCTGCGAAAACCATAGCCGAGGCCATAAACGGCACGTTCGTACTGGCTGGCGGTAACCTCACCCTGGCCGGAATCGTAGTTGTCGCCCTCATCGAGAGAGCCAATAATGAACAGGCGCTGGTTCTCGGAGCTGGCGCCCAGAATGGCGGAGGCGCTGCTGCCGCCGTCAACACTGCCGAAGGCCAGTTCAGTATCACCGGTAAATTCCCAGCCGTCACCGATGGCGAAGTCCGGACGCTTCCACAGGGCCGTGGCAGCACCGCCGATACCACCCCCGGTGGATATGGAAGGAATACCCTGTTCCACAACCAGTTCTTCCATCAGACCGGCCGGGATATGGTGCAGGGGAGGGGCCATCCAGTTGGGGCCGCCGCCATGGATCAACATGCCATCCACGCGCACATTGATGCGCGGTCCGAACATGCCACGATACTGAATCTGGCCGGTCAGTGGCCCGTTATTGGTGGCAGCGCCGCCAGGAACCTGATTCATTAATTTGGCCGGATCCACATTGGAACCGCTGCGGCGGGCGGTAAACTCTTTCTCGATAAATTCTGCCCGGCCAATGACGGTTATTTCTTCCGGGGTGTCGCTGCTGCCCTGGGCCTGGAGCAGGCCGGGTGCGGCCAGCATGGGGGTTGCCAACAGCATGGCGCCGAATAACTGTCTGTGACTCATGGGTCTCTCCCTGAATTTGTTTAAGTAAATGATTTTTAGGGGTTTATTTCCAGAATGAGGGCATTATAGGGCCTCGGCCGGGGGCGCTTGTAGGTGGCAAATTGTCGCACCCCCTTGCCCGGTCCAAACCTGTACTGCCAGGGTTTGTTCAGTGATATCAGTGGCTTGGAAGACAGTCGTGCGCTGCGGCGAATTGCCTGCCCAATTCAGTATTGATTCATGTGAAAATGCCACAATTACTCCATGACAAGGTATTCATCCAATCGGGCCTGCAAAGGCCCGGATAGCTGGCAAAGGCTCGCAATGGTCACAGTGAAAGCACCACAACATCTTTGGCAAGGGCTTCTGGCAGGGGCATTGATGCTGCTCTGCAGTCTCGCTATTGCCCGGCAGGAAGCGACTGGGCCAGGCCCTGACGTGGCGCATCAGGACAGTGTCGGGCAGGAAGAGCGGCAGGAGGAGCAGGAAAAGGAGCAGTTGTCGGCACAGGAGAGGGCGCGGATCGAGGCCCTGAGCCTGGAACTGAGCGAAGTGCAGCGCCGTCTGCAGGAGCTGCAATCAGAACTGGGGGTCTATTCGCCAGTGCTCACCGAAACCTATTCTGATCTGGGGGCGTTGTATACCGAACTGGAAGACTATGACAATGCCAGCCGGGTCTATAACGAGGCCTGGCAACTGGCCCGCATCAACACCGGCCTGTACAGCGAAGCCCAGATCCCTTTGCTGCATTCCCTGATCGACAGTCATCAGCGCCAGCGTGACTGGCGACAGGTGGATGATCTGGCCCATTTGCTGCTGCATATGCAGCAACGCCTGCATGGCCGTAATAGCGCCACCTATCTGGCCGAGGCAGAAGACTATGGCAAGTGGAAACTGCGGGTCATCAATGAAAACCTGCTGAATCTGGGCAGCCGCGCCCGCCTCAATGAGGCGCGCAATCTGAGCATGTTCTATGAGCAGTTGCTGATCGATGTGCAGCAGAATCCGGCTGCATTTTCACTCGATGAGGCAGATCACAGGGACAAAACAGTGCTGGCCCTTTTGGAGGGCAAGACCGAAGCGGACCTGACCATGGCGCGCTCGGTGGCCATGACACCGGCCTCCTATTTCACCGGCACGGCGCCTCGATACGTGACCCAGACCCGGTGTCAGACCGTGATCAATCAGCAGGGTCAACAGGTTCGCAATTGCTACAATGTGCAGGTGGAAAATCCCCGCTACCGGCAATCCCAATCCGATGCCAAGCGCTTTGAGCTGTCCCGTTATGTGCGCGAAATCAATCAGGCCCTGGACCAGATGCAGGCGATCAGGAACAGCAATGACAGTCTCAGCGCCGACGAGATTGAGCGTCTGGACATGCGCATCGGCGAACTGCGCACCGCCTCCCAGGAGATTCGCAGCAATTCCCGCAGCCTGATGCGCTTCTAGTCCGGCTCATCCTGGATTCTGGCGGCCCTCTGGCCTCGTTCACGGGTGACAAAGCCCGACAGGCGTGTAACACTCCCCTGGCAATCAAGCAAAAACCTGGCAATCTGGAGTGATCTTATGACTACTTCATTACGGGCTCTGCCCCGTATTGTGACTGCCCTGTTCGTCGCGCTGGCGGCGAGCTTCAGTCACTTCGCCATGGCTCTGGAAGAAGGCGACAAGGCACCGGATTTTTCCCTGCCTGCCTCGGACGGTAATACCTATTCACTGTCACAGTTTTTAGGTGAAAAACCGGTGGTGATCGCCTTCTTTCCGAAAGCCTTTACTGGCGGATGAACCATGCAATGCAAGGCGCTGCGTGACAGTGCCCGGGAAATCCAGAGCTTCGATGTTGCCTATTTCATGGCCAGTGTCGACACGCTCGAAGACAACACAGCCTTTGCCAATGAGCATGAGGCCAACTTTCCGATTCTTGCGGATCCGGAAAAAGAGATGACAGCAGCCTATGGCGTTCTCGGATCGTCTGGCTTCGCCAGTCGCTGGACATTCTATATCGACAGCGATGGCACCATTCTCAAGATCGACAAGCAAACCAATCCGGCAACTGCAGGACGGGATCTGACCCGTACCATGGAGGAGCTGAACTTTCCGCGGCGCTGACAGCCGGCAGGAAAGAGGTTTCTGACAAGAAAGGCATGGTGCCTGGCACCATGCCTTTTTTCTTGCACGGCAGCCGGTCGCCCCTACGACATCGACGCGGACTCATCAGTGTGCAGGGTAAGTAATTGTGGCGAAATTATGGCTCTTGCGGGCTAATTGCTGACTTTGCCGGCACTCTTATTGAGGCCATGATGGGCCTGTGCCAGAATAGCCGCCTCCGTGCAGCAGGAATTTCACCATGAGTAAATCAGGTCTTTGGGCCATCGCCGGTATTGCCATTTTTACCCTGTTGGGGCTGGTTTATCTGGCGGCCACCTGGGAAGCTCCTCAGGGCACCACCACCGTTGTGCTACCGGCACCCACTGAGGCAGAGCCCCAGGCTCAGTCGGCTGGCTCTTCCTCCACGTCCGGCGGCAGCAACAATAACAACACCCAGACCCTGCCGCAGATTCGCATTCAGCCACAACAGCCCGCGCCAGCCATTGCCGAGCAGGAGGCCGAAGTGGCACCGCCACCGGTTGAGGTAGAGCCCGAACAGCCGGAAGCAGTTGTTGAAGCGGAGGATCAGGTGGAATTGCCCAGCCTCAATAACAGCGACAGTTTTGTCCTGGACAATCTGCGCATGCTGGAAAATGGCGTGGCCCTGGTTCAGCGACTGAATCCCGAACAGCTCATTCGCAGTTTCGTAGTGCTGGTTGAAAATGTGAGCCGTGACACCTTTCCCCAGACCGGGTTGCCCTATCAATCCATGAGCGAAGAGATGGCGGTACGCAATATCGATGAAAATCTATACGTCATGGATGATTCGGCTCATCGCCGTTTCGATGCTGTTATCGATACCTTTGTCGCGGTGGATACCGATGCGGCCATGGCCATATACCGGCTCTTGTCACCCCTGTTCCAACAGGCCTATTCCGAGATTGGCTATCGGGATCAGGATTTCGACGATACCCTGAACCAGGCCATCGACAATGTGCTGGCCATGGAGTTGCCGGAGGGCCCTTATCAGTTGGTGAAGCCTTCGGTGATGTATCTTTATGCCGATGCCGAGATTGAAAATCTGTCCACTGTCCATAAGCAACTGATTCGGATTGGGCCGGAAAACACCGCACGCCTGAAGAACAAGCTGCGCCAGTTTCAGAGTCGTTTGTAAGCCATGTCGACCTCTCCCCTGATCACCGTCGAGCAATTAAAAGCAAAACTGGATGATCCGGCTCTGGTGATTCTCGATGCCTCGGTGCCGCCGGTGGTGCCGGGCTTTGAAGCTATTAATCGAGAGGGACCACTGCAATTGATACCGGGTTCCCGGCGTTTCGACTACGACAAGCAAATCTGTAAACCCGACAGCAGTCTGCCCCATATGATGCCGGAAGCCGGACAATTCCAGTCCCAGGTCCGCGCCCTGGGCGTCAATCAGGACAGCTTCATCGTGGTTTATGATGACTGCGGCATCTATGCCAGTCCCCGAGCCTGGTGGATGTTTCGGGCCATGGGGCACGACAAGGTGGTGGTGCTGGATGGTGGTTTGCCGGCCTGGATTGCTGCCGGAATGGCGACCACGGACAGTTATGACAGCGATGTTGCAGCCGGTGATTTTGTAGCCCATGAGCAGGCGGGTCTGTTCTGTGATGCCGCCGAAGTGCTCAAGGCCCTGGACGATAGTGCCAGCAAGATTCTGGATGCCCGTTCCGCCGGGCGCTTCAAAGGACTGGAACCGGAGCCGCGGCCCGGATTGCGCAGCGGCCATATGCCAGGTGCCGGCAATCTGCCCTGTCGCAATGTGCTTGATGGCCAGTTTCTGAAGTCCCCGCAGGACTTGCAAACCCTGTTTCAGGATCTGCTGAGGCCTGATCAGCGCATGATCAGCAGTTGTGGCTCCGGCATTACCGCCTGCATTCTGACCCTGGCAGCCGCCCGGGCAGGGCATGAAAAACTGTCGGTCTATGACGGTTCCTGGGTAGAGTGGGGCGCGCCGTCAAAACTACCCGTGGTGACTGACTGAAGCACCGTTCCCATCCCGCCGGCCACGGGTTTGCTTGAAAAATCCCCCGCGATGACTACAATCGCCTGCGATATCAATCTTGCGCCGGTTTTACGTTCCGGTCAGCAATGAGGTCCCTATGAATAATCCGTCTGGCAGCGTCGTGGTCGCGGCGCTCTATCAATTCGCCCGTTTTCCGGAATTTGCCTCCTGGCGGGAACCACTTCTTGAACTCATGCTGGAGCAGCAGGTGCGGGGCACACTGTTACTGGCTGCCGAGGGCATCAATGGCACCATCGCCGGCTCCCGCCAGGGCATCGATGCGGTGCTGGCACTGCTGCGAAAAGATGAGCGCTTCGCCTCGCTTGAGGCCAAGGAATCCTACACTGATGAAAACCCGTTCTATCGCAGCAAGGTCAAGCTGAAGAAAGAGATTGTCACCATGGGGGTTGAGGATATTGATCCCAGGGAAATTGTTGGCACCTATGTGGAGCCCGGTGACTGGAATGAGCTGATCAGTGATCCCGAGGTGCTGCTGCTTGATACCCGTAACAAATACGAGGTGGAGATTGGCAGCTTTGAAAATGCAGTCAATCCCGAGACTGATTCCTTTCGGGAATTCCCCGACTACGTGAAGCAGAATCTGGATCCGGAAAAACACCGAAAAGTGGCCATGTTCTGCACCGGCGGTATTCGCTGTGAAAAATCCACGGCCTATCTCAAGCAGGCGGGATTTAAGGAGGTGTACCACCTCAAGGGCGGTATCCTCAATTATCTGCAGGAAGTGCCCAGGCAGGAGAGCCGCTGGCAGGGCGAATGTTTTGTGTTTGATAACCGTGTTACAGTCAATCGCGATCTTGAGCCGGGCAGCTACGATCAGTGCCATGCCTGCCGCATGCCTATTACCGAGGCAGACAAGGCCAGTGAGCTCTATCAGCAGGGTGTCAGCTGCCCGCACTGCCATGACAAGCACAGTGAGGAGCAGCGTCGGCGCTATGCCGAGCGGGAACGGCAACTGGAACTGGCCAAAAGCCGTGGCGAAGCCCATCTGGGCCAGGACATGCAGGAAACCATTGAGCAGCGACGGCAGCGCAAACAGGCATTCAAAAAACGACAGCGTTTGAAAAACCGCGCAAAGGGGGACTTGTGAAATATTTGAACCTGCACAGTGGTGACAGTATGCCCATGCTCGGTCTGGGCACCTGGAAGTCCAAACCGGGTGTAGTGACCGAGGCGGTCAGTCAGGCCATTGAACTGGGTTATCGCCATTTCGATTGTGCTGCCATCTATGGCAATGAATCCGAAATCGGTGTGGCACTGAATGCAGCGCTTAAAAGTGGCAAGGTGAACCGCAATGAGCTGTTCATCACATCCAAGTTATGGAACAACAGTCATCGAGAATCTCAGGTACAGCCAGCCCTGGAAAAGACGCTGCAGGATTTGCAGCTCGATTATCTTGATCTTTATCTGATTCACTGGCCGGTGGCGGTGAAGGAAGGGGTGGGCATTGCCAGCACGGCCGATGAATTCCTGTCTCTTGAAGAAGTGCCCTTGACGGAAACCTGGCAGGCCATGCAGTGCTGTGCCGATCAGGGTCTGGTGCGCAATATTGGAGTGTCCAATTTCAGTGCCAGCAAACTGGCCCTGCTGATGGATCAGTGTCGCATCAAGCCGGCGGTCAACCAGATTGAAGGCCATCCCCTGCTCAGGCAACAGGATCTGAAAGACTATTGCGATGCCAATGGTATTGTCATTACCGCCTATTCCCCCCTGGGATCCGGTGATCGGGATGCGCGTATGAAGGCCGAGGATGAGCCCGGTCTGATGGAGATCGAGGCGGTGCAGGCCATTGCCCGGCAACGGGATGTGAGTCCGGCTCAGGTGCTGATAGCCTGGGCCGTGAATCGGGGCACTGTGGTGATTCCCAAGTCAGTCAATGCCCAGCGGATGGCCCAGAACCTGGCGGCAGCGGAGCTGGAGTTATCAGCTGCGGAAATGCAGCAACTGGATCAGCTCGACCGTCACTACCGCTATGTCACCGGCAAATTCTTTGAATTACCGGGCGGGCCCTATACCGCTGTCGGTATCTGGGATGAGTAATGATCAGCAGCCCGTTTGGGGAGTTTCTCGGCATTCAGGTTCTGTCTGCGGCAGACGGCGAGTCGGTCTGCCAGATCGACCTCAAGCCCCATCATCTCAATAACGGTGGCCGGGTTCACGGCGGTGTTTTGACCTCCCTGGCCGACACCGCTGCCGGTCTGGCAGTGCGCACGGTAAGGCCCGATGGCAGCCAGACCGCGACCACCGATCTCAGCATTGCCTTTATCCGACCACCAGCGGGTGAGTCCCTGCAGGCCCAGGCCCGGGTAATTCATGCCGGCAGCCGCCTGTTTCGCACGGAAATCGCGGTTTACAGCGCTGATAAACTGGTTGCCAAAACTTCCGCGACCTTTATGCTGATCAACTGAAATCATCGATTGCGCTGAAATTTTGCCTTTTTCGGGGCGTGACCTGATTCGCATACCTGCCCGGGATTCCGGGGTTAAATGTCAACCGATGGCCTGGCTGTGCGTCACTCCATACAGGCCCCGGGCTTTTTCAATCCCCGGGTCTGGCAACAGGCAGTCCAACAGATCAGGGAGGCAGCATGCCCAATAGCAAAACAGCACAACAATCCGGCGCGGCACTGCGCTGGCTGGCAATTTCCATTCTTTTTTCTCTGCCGCTGGCAGGGCAGGCTCAGCTGCCGGAACTGGCGGCAGCCACCGGCAGTGGCGCTGATACCACTGCGCGCTTCTTTGGCGGCGTGACCGCTGATGGCGGCCTCAGCTATGGCAGTGACTTTGCATTCGACCAGGCCATCGATGTACTCACGGAATTGCGGGTAGAGCCCGAGCATGTCAACACGGTGGGTAATATCTATCTGATCATATTCTGGGAAAATACCTATTTTATCGGCCTGGAAAGCGGTGAGTTTGTGGTCTGGGATTTCAGCCTGGAAACCCTGCAGCCCATTCGTGCCGAGAAAACCCTGGCCGATGTGGAGTCGATTCCGGTGGTGGAAAACGTGGCCTTCGGCCCGGCAGGGGTTTCTGACACGACATTACAAATCTACCTGGCCTATGACAGCGTCGCCGCGGAGAACGAGCTCTACTACACGGCCCAGCCGCTGACCTTCTCTATCGCTGCCGAGCTGAGTCAGGCCCAGAGCCTGACACTGTATACTGAGAATATTTCCGGCGCCATTATTCAGAACCAGTGCCGGGTCTGCCATTTCCAGGGCGGGCAGGCCACCGCCACACCACTGCTCTACCTAAGTAGTGCCCAGAATGACTTTCTGAATAGCAATTACAATACCTTGGTGAGCTATATCACCAATGGTGGGGCTGCCACCCTGCTGGCCAAGCCCTCAGGTGGCCAGGCCCACGATGGCGGCGTTCTGTTGGCCCCAGGAAGCAGCAATTACCAGAATTTCTCCGATTTCATCGATGCTGTGGTGGCTGAAAACCCCTGACAGGGACAAATGCGGTAAATGTCGCCCAAACTGGGGTATTTGCCGGGTGACAGCCAAGGATGGCTGCCAGTACACTTCAATCATCGAAGTACACTGTATGGAAACAGAGTGATGGCTGAAATTGAATCCTTTCTGGACCGGGAGCTTGGCCTGACCGTGATTACGGTCTGTGGCGAGATCAAGGCGCCAGAAATTCCCAAATGCATCGACCATTACTACAAGGGCAATCGCAATAATATGGCCCTGTTTGACTTCAGTAATGCCAGCCTGGCGGACGCTGAGCCGGCCATTCCCCGCAGAGCCCTGCCTGCCAAAAAGCGCATTTCCCGCAAGGGTGATCGCAAGGCCTTTGTCTTCCCGCAGAACATCGACAAAGACCTGAAGCCCTTCCTGCTGGACTACTGTCGCATTGAAGAAACTGGCTCAAATCTGGATGTCTTCGCCAGCGTCATTGATGCCAACCGCTGGCTGGTCAAGCACCAGGATGCCCACCGCAAGGAAGAGGCAGAACAGAGCCACTGAGCCATGGGGCCTCAAGCCACATAGATGGTCTTGGCATTGACGAATTCGCGAATGCCGAGGTAGCTCAATTCCCGCCCGTAACCTGATTCCTTGATGCCACCGAAGGGCAGTCTGGGGTCGGATTTCACCAGTGCATTGACGAAACAGGCGCCTGCCTGCAATTCATTCTCAGCCAGTTTCTGGCCCCGTTCCAGATCCTGGGTAAATACGGCCGCGCCCAGGCCGAAACTGGTGTCATTGGCGATGCGAATGGCCTCTTCTTCATCCCGGGCCGCGATGATTGCCGCCACGGGGCCAAAGGTTTCCTCGTCATAGGCGGGCATGCCCGGTTTCACATCCGTGAGCACCGTGGGCGGATACCAGGCCCCGGCTTTGTCGGGAATCTCTCCCCCTAAAGCCAGGGTAGCGCCTTTCTCCACGCTTTTCTCAACCTGTTGGTGTAATTCATCCCGCAGGTCGCTGCGGGCCTGGGGACCGATATCGCTGTCCTCGTCCATGGGATCGCCCATGACCCGGGATTTCATTTCCTCAATCACCGCCCTGGTAAACTCTTCCAGCCTGGATTCCACCACGATAAAGCGTTTGGCGGCGATGCAGGTCTGGCCGCCGTTGTTGAGGCGACTGTCGACGCAGGTTTTGACCGTGGATTCCATATCGGCGTCATCCAGCACCACATAGGGATCGCTGCCGCCCAGTTCCAGCACTGACTTTTTCAGCATTTCCCCGGCCTTGGCGGCCACTGCCTTGCCAGCGGGGGTGCTGCCGGTGAGGGTAACGGCGTGAACCTTGGGGTTTTCGATTACCCGGGCAACTGCGTCACTGCCGATGATGAGACTGCGAAATGCATGTTCGGGAAAGCCGGCGTCCCGGAATACCGATTCAATGGCCAGCGCACAGCCGGTGACATTGCTTGCGTGTTTGAGCAGGGCAGTATTGCCGGCCATCAGCCCCGGGGCGGCAAAACGAAACACCTGCCAGAAAGGAAAATTCCAGGGCATTACCGCCAGCACGGTGCCCAGGGGGCGATAGACGATGCCGCTGTGACTGGCATCGGTTTCGATAGTCTCGGGAGCGAGAAAACCGGCGCTTTCATCAGCATAGTATTCGCAGGCCCCGGCACATTTGTCGATTTCTGCCAGAGCCTGTTTGAGCACCTTGCCCATCTCCTTGCTCATCAGCTCGGCGAATTCCTGGCGCTTGTTCTTGAGAATACCGGCGGCCTTGTGCAGCAATTTGCTGCGCTCGGCAAAGGAGGTTCGGCCCCAGGCCAGGCTGGCCTCGTGGCTGGCGTCGATAATGCCGTCCACGGTCTTGTCGTCCATGACTTCCCAGGATTGCAGTTTCTCGTCAGTGGCCGGATTGATTGATTCCATAGTTTCCTCGCTTGATTGCTAGTCTGAATGCCTTGATTGCGCCTGTGTCTGCTGTGCCAGTTGTTCGATGGCCTCATCAGTTGTCAGAACCCGGGCATAGCGGTCCTTGGTGGTCAGCAGGGTGGCCTCGTGCAAATCCTCGGTGATGGCGGCGGTGGCATCGGAGATGAGCCGCACATCAAATCCCAGATCGGCAGCACTGCGCACCGAACTGCTGACACATTCATTGGTATAGACCCCAACGACGAACAGTTCTGCGATCTGCATATTGCGCAGCACATATTCGATATTGGTGGACACAAAGGCCCCGCTGGCGGTTTTGTTCAATACTACTTCATTCTTGTGGGGTTTGACCTCGTCAATGAACTGCGCCAGTTTGGAACCCGGCGGGGCATGCAAACCCAGACGCTTGTGTTCCGGGCTGCGGTCCCGTCCGTCTTCGGTCAGGGACTGGATGCGGGTATGCACCACTTCCAGTCCATGCTCACGGAAATAATCCTGCAGTTTGCGCACATTGGGTATCACTGTTTCATGTACGCTGCGCAGATAATACTGGATGGCTTCTTCTGAAACACCGGATTTACGGTGATTCTCAAACACCCCGAAACCCTCGCTGCAGCCCAGGTGCTGCAGGTCCACGCATAGCAAGCAGCTCTGCCAGGGACGATTACGGGCCGAGTCTGACTCGCTGATCTTGCGCAGGGTGGGAATGGGTTGATAGGAACCGGAGTCAGTCATAATCCACTCTCCTCAATGACTTGGTCTGAACTGCTGCGGGCTACTGGGTGCACTATGGTACCGGCGCGGCCGTCGAGCAATTGGTCCAACTGCTGCAGGGCACCAATAACGGCAGGGCGGCGCTGCTGTCTGGCGAACTGGCAGGCCGCCGATACCTTGGGCCCCATGCTGCCGGCTTCCAGTGATAGCCCGGCCAGTTCTTCTACATCGACATCTTGCAGGGGGCTGTCATTTTCCTGGCGAGGCCAATGACGATAGACGCCGTCGATATTGGTAGCCAGTATCAAGCGCTCGGCGCCCAGTTCCTGGGCCAGCAGGGCGCTGGCGCGGTCCTTGTCGATCACCGCTTCCACACCCTGCAAATTCCCCTCGCTGTTGCGAAATACCGGAATGCCACCACCGCCGGCGCAAATCACCACCTGACCTTGTGCCAGCAGGGCGGCAATGGCTGGCAACTGCGGGCAGGCCAGAGGCCTGGGGGAGGGGACTACCCGCTGGTAGCGGGAGTCCTGATAACGGAACTGCCAGCCATGTTCGGCGGTGAGTTGCCGGGCCTGCTCGGCGTCATAGCAGGGACCGATGGGTTTGTCCGGCTTTGTAAAGGCTTTATCCTTGGCATCCACTTCCATAAAGCTGAGGACGGTGACGGCAGCGTCGGCCCGCTGCAGGGCATTGGCCATACAACGCTGTATTTCATAGCCCAGCCAGCCTTCGGATTCGGCACCAAGAACATCCAGAGGGCGATGGGCAGTACCCTCACCTGAAATCTGCGATGATGTACTCGCTTGCTGCAGGGCATCCAGGTAACCGATCTGGGGTCCATTGCCGTGGGTAATCACCAGGCCCTGATGGGCATACCTGGCCAGCACAGTGCAGAGCCGGCTGAGAGAAGCGTGCAACTCGTCTGATGCAAATTCATTGAGGGCATTGCCGCCCAGTGCCACTACCAGGGGTGGCTTGTCGACTTTCAGATTCACCATAGGCCTAGCAAAACACTTGCGGATTCGCCTTGCAATCGCCTGGAGAATGTTTTGATTGTTCCACGCCTGCGCATGGCAGTTTCACGGTAAGTGCTGACTCAGCCGGACGTGCGAGTTCAGGGCGCAGTCCGGAACCACCCTTGAAATTTTGCGCGTAGTCCGCAAGTCTTTTTACACACGGATGATGAAATTAGCGCGGAGGATTCAATGACAAACAGTAAGCGAATCATCAGCACAGACAGCAATCAAAGCGGTTACCGCAAATACAGTTTGGCGGCGACGCTGATGCTGGCGGCGCTACTGGCTTCACCATCAGGCTGGACGCAGGCAGAAAGCGACAATGCCATGCTGGCGTTTTCTGACATGCAGCAACAAGCCATGGAGTTGAAGCAATCGGTATTGACCTATTCCGAACAACAACGCCAGGAACTGATTGCCGAGACACGCGCGACTCTGAATAATTTCGATCGCCGTATCGATAATTTGCAGCAAAGCATCGACGCCCGCAGTGAAGACATGAGTGCTGCTGCCGAGCGCTACGCAGATGAGCTGCTCAACAATCTCATGAGACAACGTCAGGACCTGGCGCAGTGGTTCTCAAATCTGCGACAGGACAGCAATCAGGCCTGGGATGATGTTATCTACGGTTTCTCCAGTGCTTATGACGATTTCTACGAATCCTGGGAAGATCTGGAGGCTCAATTTGGTCGCGAACAGACCATCTGAGGCCTTCATGATTCCGGGTATCAAACTGAATTCATCAAGGAAAAATGACAGGAGGTGTTTTCACCTGGACTTGGCCGCGATCTGAATAACACGCTGAACTAACCAGTGTCATCTGACCCCATTTATACGGATAGTAAAAGGAGGATCTATGAAATTTCAGAAGCGAGCATTAGCAGCAGTCATCGCCGGTACATTGGCCGGTGCCGGCGCAAGTAACGCTGTCGCCGAACCCAATCCATACCTGCAGCCGGATAATTCCTGGATTAGTATCAGTGGCTCCGTAAGGGATGTCACCCGGGACTCCTTCAGCCTGGACTATGGTGAGGGGGAAGTCATTGTGGAAATGGACGACGGTGACCGCGATGCCGACGCCTACAAGCTGGTCGATGGCGACAGCGTCACTGTGAACGGCACGATCGATGATGATTTCTTTGAAACTACCACCATCGAAGCTGCCAGTGTCTATGTCGACAAGTTGGACACTTATTTCTATGCCAGCGCTCTTGACGAAGAGGACTATGCAGTCTGGTACACCACCCCAACAGAGCCCGGCCAGGTCACCTTGCAGGGTACGGTAAGCGAAACCCACAATGACGGTTTCATACTCAACAAAGGCCTGCAATCCATCAGCGTCGGCGTCGATGAAATGGCCTATAATCCCATGGACAATGAGGGCTATCTGAAAGTCGAAGAGGGTGACAAGGTACGCGTAACAGGCATCATGGACGATGAACTGATGGACGACGAATTCATCGACGCCCGCGCCATCATCACCCTGGTCGACTAAAACAAACAAGAAATCTTGAATTCCAACAAGCCGGGAGCCCCCTCCCGGCTTTTTTTATTTGGGACACCCACATTTGGTTTTGGCACATTTACTTAGAGTTTTATTTGTGAAGTTTTATTTGTGACACCCACATTTCTGGTTTAGTTTGGGACACTCACATTTCTGGCTGGGACACCCACTGGTTTATTTGGGACATCCACAGTTTATTTGTGTTTAGTTTGGGACACCCACATTTCTAGCGACAGAGAATAGCCTCGCACAAGCAGTGTCAGAGTGTTGATAGTTCTGGAGTTACTGGTGAAGTTGCAGTGCCCGGGAAGCCAGTGGATCTCGCTCTGAATTGAGCGCTCCACTTCCATGGGTTTCTTTTAGAAAAGAAGCCTCAGTTTGGGTGGAACTAAGATAATCGATCGCTATCGGTAAAATGCCATGGCATGCGCATGGCCATGTATCCAATTCTGGTTGATCTGTAGAGCGAACCCTTTCAGTTTCTCGAGTCGCCCTAATGCGCGGCCAAAGCGCTTACCAAACTTTCTGGTGTTGTCGACCCAGTTAGCTTCTATGACATTCAATTTTTGCAATATCGGTTCTATGCGCGCAGGAATGGCTCCGCGCTTGTCAGATCTTATCGCTCTGCCTGTCCAATCCACTAAAGCAAAGTAGTCAGCAGCCCTGATAGGAAGGTTAAAATTCGGGAATTGGGTTTCTGCTTCATTTGGCTTTTCCGGCGTGAACGGAGCCAGCCAGGATTGCTTTTGCCCGCCGCGTTGTTTTGCAAATAGCTTGAGGCGCTCCTGTATTGATGTGAACTCGGACTGCTCCAGTGTTTTGGCCATACCGGCGCGAACAGGATTCAAATCCACATAGGCCATGCAGGATACCAATGCTGCCTCGTCCAGTAACGCCTGACTGCGGAATCGTCCTTCCCAGAAACGCCCTGTACAGTTGTCTTCCTGGTTAGCCATTCTGGCGATGGCTTCATTAAGACTGCGCATATACCAGCTAAGGTCCGCCAATCGATCTCGCCATTTTTCTACCAAAGAAACCAGCGCATTCTGCTCCTCTTTGCTTAAAGGCTGGCCTGCTTGGTAGCGTTGCGCCAGGATCGGCCCTGAAAACAAAGTTAACCATCGCTCGATAATTTCATCGGAAGACCAGTTCTGTGAGCGGTCTGTATCAATATGCAATACCAGGTGGAAGTGATTGGACATGATCGCGTAAGCACAGACATCGATAGCAAAGACTGAAGACAGTATTTTTATTCTGTCCAGTATCCATCGCTTTCGATGATCAAAGCTCTTCTGGGATTTCTGATCGTAACCGCAGAGGAAGGCTCGTCGCACACAGCGAGAAACACAGTGGTAGTAGGGGGTCGCTTGGGCATCGACCAGGCGATAGCGGGGCTGAGGCATGAGTTCTTCTCTGAGCAATATTCTATAAACATGTTATAGACAAGATTTCTCAGGAAGCCCAAGTTTTGAAGAAATTTGTGCGGGTGTCCTAAATAAAACCAATTTGTGGGTGTCCCAAATCAGGGTGCCATTTGTGGATGTCCCAATTCAGCTCTGGGACCAAGGCCGCTAAAGAGTGTGGGTGTCCCAATTCAAGCCCCAATTCAAGCCGAGTGTGGGTGTCTCAATTCAGGAGGGGCAGAGTGTGGGTGTCTCAATTCAGGGGGGATCAATTCAGGGATCGAGTTTTTCCAGTGCCTCGGTTACTTCGGCCAGCAGGTTGCTGTCGCTGCGGCCCATGTTTTCTTCGGTGGCTTTGGCCAGTTCCTGTTCGTCCACTTTCCATGACTCAAGAATGGATTGCTTTTGTTTCTGGCTGAGGTCGCTGTGGGCCAGGACTTCGGTGGGTGAGGAAAAATGATCGGCTGGATCTTTTACCATCTTTTTGAGCTGTTCAGTGTCGATCGCCATGATGACTCCCGGATTGGTGACTGAATAATCTTTACGTGACCCAGCTTAACACAGATGACTTTTTGGCCGGAGTTCTTGCGGTGGCAGGGGGTTCAGGGAATGGCGGCGCTGAGATAGACAATGGAGACATAGCGTGCAGCCTTGCCGGCGCCTACCAGCAGCAGAAACAGCCACAGGCGCACTTTCATGATACCGGCGATGAAGGTCAGGGCATCGCCGCCGATGGGGAGCCAGGCCATCAGCAGGGACCAGAAGCCATAGCGCTGATACCACTGCTGGGCCTTCTCTATCTGCTGCGGCTTGAAATAGAACCACTTGCGGTCCTGAAAATGCAGCAGGTAGCGTCCCAGAAACCAGTTCACCACTGCCCCCAGGGTATTGCCCAGAGTGGCCACTACCACCAATAGCAGCGGGTCGCCGCCCTGGCGCAACAGGGCGAATAACACCACTTCGGAATAGAAGGGCAGTATGGTGGCGGCCAGAAAGGCCGAGGCAAACAGGACAAACAGGGAAGTCAGCATGATTCAGCTTTTCACCAGCCAGCGAAACAGGGCCAGTTGCGAGGGCAGGTAGAACAGATATTCCGGATGCCATTGCACGCCGATTATGGGCAGGCTCATGGTGGACTGGATGGCCTGGGTGATGCCATCCAGATCCCGTCCGACCACCTCCAGGTCAGCGCCGATGTCATCCACAGCCTGGCTGTGCAGGGAATTGACCCGCAGTTTCTGCTTGCCGCAGACCCGGGCCGGCAGGCTGCCGGCTTCCAGCATGACCTGCTTGGTAGGCAGCAGGCCGGGACGGTTATAGGTTTTTTTACGCAGGGGGCGGATATCCTGATGCAGGGTACCACCCATGACGACATTGATGAGCTGGGCGCCGCGGCAAATGCCTAGCATGGGGCGCCGGTTTTCCAGTGCCCATTTGATCCAGCGAATTTCCAGTTGATCCCGGGCCGGGTCGGGTTTGATGCGGGCATTCATGTCATGGCCGTAGTGTTCCGGTGATATATCGTCACCACCACCAATCACCAGCGCCTGGATATTGTCGGTGTCGATATCATGGCGCACACTGATTCGCTGCGCCTTTGCCCCCACCAGGGCCAGTGCCAGCCTGGCACATTCCCAGCTTGGCGAGAAGCGCCGGCTATTGCCGGTTACACCCACTCGCATTGCTTCACCCATTCATCCATCTGTGCAATCCAGGCCTGCTGCTCCACCCCAAGCAGGGGGCGCCAGGCGTTAAGAAAGCTGTCACTCAGTTCGGCGATCTTGTCGGGCTGCATGGCCAGTTCTTCCACCACGCACCAGATATTCCAGGCCCGGGCCAGGCTCCAGTCCGGATCCCCGATCAGGCAATTGGGCAGGCGATAGTGGAAAGTGGGGCGCGGCTTTATGCGGGAGTCCTCAACTCGCTGTCTGACTCGCACGGCATCCAGTTCGCTGAACAAGGGCAACATGTCCAGGGCCCGGTTACGGCTGGGATTGAAATCCAGATAATCATCAATCAGGGATTCCATATCCGCTGCGTTGTAACTCAGCAACTGTTTCAGATAGGCATCCGGGTACAGATCAATATAAGGGGTCAGGCGCCGGGAAAGATCCACTTCATGCTGTTTCACCAGCCACCATTGCAGCAGGGCAAAGGCACGCAAATAGTTTTCGATGACTTCCTTGTCGAGAGAGGGAAGTTCAGGATTGAGGTGCACGCCAAAGGCGGCAATCAGGGAGTCGTCGGTGCCCCGGGCACCGGCCTTTTGCAAGGCCTGCACCAGTGGGTCCAGTGCAGCAAGATTGTCCAGAGCGACAGGCGGGCAGACCACTTCCACCGGTACAAAGGGGCTCACTACATCACGCAGCAATTGCAAGTGCTGGGGGCTGCTGTCAGCGGCACCGGCGGCCTTTTTCAGGTAGTCCCAATCGATCTCTACCGTGAATTCCCCCAGCTCCTCGCTAAGAATCTTCTGCGCGGCCGTGTTCTGCTCGATGAGCTTGCCGGGCAGGGCGGAGATCAGGCACTGGCCTGCCGTATCCAGATCAAGGCCGGTGAACTCCAGTTCAAATCCGACGCGCCGAATGCCTTTGCTATGGTGGGTTTTTGGGGGCTGGTGGTAGTCGATGGTCAGGTCAGATCTGCATGGCAAAAATGACAGTTTAACAGACTATGGATGGCAGTATCGGCTCCCGTTCCTGCCAGGGTTCAGAATGAGCTGGCGCCACCGGGATTGCCGCTACCGCTTATCGGCATGCCTTCGGTGATTTCGGCGATACGTTCGTTTTTGTAGGACTGCAACAGCGACCACTGCGCCTCATCCCAGAGGGTGTTCCGGCTCATGAAACGATCTTCCCGCAGGGCCTGTTCGGCCTGGGCAGTGAGCCGGATTCCGGTCACCGGCTGCATCTCCCTGATCTCACGCATCAGCTTCTGCTGCCAGGAGCGACCGAAACCCAACTCTTCCAGCAGTGCGTGATAAGCAGGATCCTGCAGCACTCCGTCCGGGAACAATACTTCGATACCGTGCAGGCGGGTGCCGAGGCTGCGGCGATCGATCGCATTCAACTGCCGCATATGTTCGGCGGCGGCATCAATGTCACCAAGAATCAGTTTCATCACGCCATTATTGAATTGCAGGTCCGGGTGCTGAAGATTGGCCTCATCAAACAGCTCCGGGAAGCGGGGATTCAGTTTGGCCGCCAGTTCGTCTCTGCTGTCACCTGCCCGGGCGAGTGTGAACAGTTCGCCGCTGATGGCGCTGAGATAAATCTTGCTCAGGTGGGTCCGAATTCCCTGTTTGTCCACACTGGCTTGTTGCTGGAAGTAGTAATTGGCTTCTTCCATATTGCCAATCAGGGCCTGGGAGCGAATCAGCAGGCCAAGAATGCCAATATGCCGGGGTTGTTCGAACAGACGCTGTTTCCAGGCCGGCACTGAATTCCAGGGTGCCATGGAAGCGACGCTGAAATTGATCTGCTGATTGGGGGAAGTTTTATAAGGGGCTTCGACATTGGCAAGCTCAAAAAACTGCTCCGCCTCTGCATAAAGCCTGGCACCCTGCAGATAGAGCCCATATTGGGCGTACACATATTTGGGTGCATTGCCCTGGATAATTCGTGAGGAATAAATGGATGCCAGTTCATGCAATTGGCCGCCGCTGTTGAGTGCGGCGGACTTCAGGGTTTCCACCGTGGCATGGCCCGGCCGTTCCAGAGCCAGCTTGCGCGCATAGTCCTGAAGCAGTTCGCTGACCTCGGAGGCGACGGCCTGGGGACTGTAAACCGCCAGATAATTACCGGCCGTGGCGAGACCGGAATAGGCATTCACGAATGCCGGATCCAGTTCGATGGCTTTTTCATAATGGCACAGAGCCTGGCGCCAGTCCTCGTGGTTCCATTGTTCCTTGAAGAACTCCGCCTTGAGAAAGTGCTTGTAGGCCAGCGCATTGGCTGTGCCCCAGTCATGCATGGCCGCCCGTTGCTGGTCGTCCAGATAGATACTGAGGGAATCGACCACATTGTTGGTGAGCTGATTCTGGGTGGCGAGCAAATCACCGGGTTCAAGCTGAAAATCTTCGGAATAAATGGTGCTGCCATTTTCCAGCTCCAGCAGTTCCAGATTAAGGCTGTACTGTTCCGTGGATTCGACGATGCGGCTTTGCAGTAAATGCGTCGCCCCCACCTCTCTGGCTGCGCTGAGCGCATTTGCTGAAGTGTTTTGCTCCAGCTTGACCACGCGCAGGCCGGTGAGTTTGGACAGGTTGCTCACCAGCCCGGCATTGAGGCCGGTGCTTATATAGTCGCCCCGGGTATAGTCACCCCGGGATTCCTGCTCCAGACCGACAAAGTCAGCCGGGCCCACGGCAACGATTTTGACGCTGTCCGTCGGCAGGGATCGGGTGCCGGGATCAAAAACAAAAGCCGCGATCACAAGTAACAATGCCAACACCGAGGCGGCAATAGCCGGCAGGCCCAATTCGATTTTGCGAGCCGGTGAATAGAGCGGTTGTTCGGTCGTTGCCGCGGGTTCCTGTGCCTGCGGCTCCGGTGCCGCCAGAAATTCCACAGCGGCGATAATGGCATAACCACGCTTGGGAAAAGTTTTTATATAACTGGGATCGGAAGGTTTGTCGCCGAAGGCGCGGCGCAAAGTAGCCAGCACTTTATGCACAGCATGGTCAGAGGAAGAGTGGGCGGTCCAGAAACGATCAAGCAGTGTTTCCATGCTCACCACATTGGGTGCATTTTCCGCCAGGCACACCAGTACATCCATGGCACGGGGCGATAATTTTTCTTCTTCGTCACCCCGGCTCATGGTGCAGGTTTCAGGATTAACCAACCATGTGCCGATTCTTATCATTGTTTTCTTCTTGCATGCTGTGGGTTTGCAGGTCGGATCAGGAGTCCGGAGCATTACAAAATGTTTTGTGTACTAAGCAATTTTGCGGGCAAACAATTCTGGGTGCTGCCCGTGACTCTGTTAATGAGTATAGCTCAAAACTGCAGAGCTACTTTTGCTTTTCGTCTTTTGGGGAGGAATAAGGGAGCTTTTTTTCAGGAATTAACTTGCTGATTTACCAATACTTATTCTGTTGCGGAATTTATTCGTCACTGCAACAAATTGTAACAACGGTCTGCTGGCAGGACAGAATCTGGAATCCAGCAAAGCGACTCGTTGTAAGAAAAATCCTTGCCCACAACGCAATTGTTTTGAGGCAGGAAGAAAACCCACAAGGGAGAAAATTAATGACTCGAGAGTTCAGACGTAACAAACTCTTCCGGCTCAGCCACGCGATCTCCACCGCGACCGTGGTTGGTCTCGCCAGCACGGCTAATATTGCCCTGGCACAGGAGCCCGAAGTTGAAGAAGTCGTGGTTACCGGTTCCTACATCCGTAACAGCGCTTTCGCCCAGGATTCAAATGTATCCACCGTTACCCAGGAAGATATGTTCGAATCTGGTGCACCCTCCATGGGGCAATACATTCGCGACCTCACCTATACCTCCAACATTGATACAGTTGCCAATGTGAACGCGGGTCAGGATGGTGGACAGGATTCCAGTAATGCCACCTTCAACCTGCGCGGTCTGGGTGAAAACAGCACCCTGACGCTGGCGGACGGCGTTCGCTCCATCAACAATTCCCTGGGTACCCTGCTGCCGGATATTGCTGTTGAGCGCCTGGAAGTGGTCCTCGATGGTGGTTCGGCACTGTATGGCTCTGACGCGGTAGCCGGTGTTGTGAACATGATTCCTGTGAAGGAATTTGATGGTTTCCGTGCCCGCACTTATTACCAGCGTGACGCCGATCCTGATTTCGAGGAATCCAAGTTGTCACTGCTGTGGGGCCGCTCTTTCGACAACGGCATCAACTATGTCGGTGCCGCCGATGCTGCGCATATCGGGTCACTAATGACCTTTGAGCGACCAGAAATCCTGGTATCTGACTATGGCTATTCTTCATCTGGCAACCCGGGTGTTTTCCGTGAAGTGGTTGGTGGTTCTCCAAGCATCAATGGCGTGCATGGCGGTACGGTTGTCTCGCCAAGCTTGCGGGATCCCAGCTGCGGTACTTTCGGCCTGTCTCCGGAAGAAACTTTTCTGGGTAATGCCAAGAACAATCCCAGCGGTTTGCCAGTAGGTGATACCGGTTGTTACATGACCTACAGCGCCCAGTGGCCGCTGATGGGCGAGCAGACTACCTATAACATGTATAACAACATGACCTGGGATGCTGCCGATTGGGTCCAGTTCGAGCTGTCCATGAATCACAGCTATCATGAGGTAACCAACCGCAATACCGGTACCTATGGTCAGAACACCAATAACCGTAACTCTCTGTATATTCCAGCAAATCATCCGGCCAACCCCTTTGGTGTTGACGTGGTGCCCCAGAACTATCGCCCGTTTACCTATCTGGACGAAGAGCGCTGGCCGAGCCATTTCGAGCAGTCCACCGGTGCGCGTTTGCAGCCGATTTCCTATTACACCCAGCGTTACAAGATTGCTGCCAGCTATGAGTTGGGCTCTGCCTGGAACGGTTATACCTATTACTCCAAGCAGTACTACGATGTAGACCGTGACGAGAAGCTGCTGCACATCGGCAAGATGCAAGCGGCGCTGATTGGTCAGGGTGGCCCCAATGGCAACGAATACTGGAATCCCTTCGGCTCTGCCGATCCCCGTTCGCCATTCTTCGACGAAGCCACCACGCGTAATAGCCAGGCTATGGTCGATTGGTTACACAGCAATATCGACAATGTGCCCCAGAGCTCAGATGAGCTGGATATTTTCGAAACTACTATCGCGGGTGAGCTGTTTGCACTGCCAGCCGGTATTCTGCAAATGGCAACCGGTTTCCAGATGCGTGACAAGACCGAGGGTATCTTTCACAACCCACTGGAGCTGACTCAGCAGGATTACAACGTGAATATCGTTGATACTCCGCCGAAGAATGACACCTATTTCAGCAAGGTGTATGCGGCCTTCCTGGAATTCGACATTCCCATCACTGACACCATCGCTGCCCAGGCTGCGGTTCGTCACGAGCGCTTCGAGGATTTCGGTCTCGATGCCACGACACCAAAAGTGGGTGTACGTTGGGAAGTTTTACCGGAACTGGCATTGCGCGCTTCCTGGGGTGAGTCCTTCCTCGCGCCAACCGCGTCTCAGGCCCGTCCTTTCGATCCTAACGAAGGTTGTGGTGAGATCTTTTTCGGTGCCGACCCGCTTACCGGCGGTCAGCTCACCGGTGGTGCTACCTGTAGTTCCGGTAACCCTGGTCTGAAGCCGGAAACGTCCGAAATGAGCAACTTCGGTTTCACCTGGCAGCCCGGTGGTGATCTGGATGGCCTGACCGTAAGCCTGGACTACCAGACTATTGAGTACACTGACCGTATTCGTACTCTGAGCACCAATGATACGGTTGAGAAGCAGTTCACCGAAATGCTGCTGGCTACCGGTCAGACCGAAGCTTCCTATGATCCGACGCCTGGTTCTGCCAGCCGCGAAGCGGCCAATGCCTGGTTGCGCGCCCAGGATCAAACCGGAGCAGCCGGTGTGATTCGTGATGCCAATGACCAGAGTGTGCTGCGGGTTATCCGCCAGTCCAACAACATCAGTTCTGTGTGGATTGATCTGTTCGACATGAAAGTGGATTACACCTTAAACACCGATGGCATGGGCACATTTGCTCCGTCACTGAACGTGACCTATTACACCAAGTACGAGTACGAAGATCTGTTTGGTGGTATTCAGGAAGCGTTGGGTTGGCAGAACGCTGACAGTGGTGTCGTACCGCCGCTGCCTGAGATGAAGTGGAATGCCAAGCTGAACTGGTTCATGGGCAGTCACTCTGCTTCTATCAATGCCAGCTACACTGACGAAGTGATATTCGATGATCAGGTCAATGCCCTGTTCACCGGTTACACGGCACCAGAGGTGATTGATTCCCAGATTATTACCAATGCGCAGTACAGCTATGCATTCGATAATCTGTTCGGTTCACAAGTACTGGTCAGTGGTGGTATTCGCAATCTCTTTGATGAGATGCCTCAGACTCTGCCCGTACTGGGTGGTTTCGAAAGTCGCCTGCAACAGCCCTGGGGCCGCCAGTTCTGGCTGTCTCTGGACTGGACTCCAGGCTTCTAAACTTGCCCTGCTAGACTCTCCACTAGTAGTGAGTAGTGAGTTGGAAGGGGGACAGGCCACTGTCCCCCTTTTTTTATACCCGGCTGAGGAGTAAGCTGATCGCAGTGAAACCTGTTTGTCTTTTCAGGGAAACCGTTCCCCGGGGAGGATTGCCATGCTTTACAGGATTATCTTTATTGCTGCGGCCTTGCTGCTGGCTGCCTGCAGCACCGGCCACAAGAGCTTCCGCTATATGACGGAAGAGGAATTGTTTGTCTACAACCAGGACAAGGCACCGATGGATCAGGTGGTGTGTCAGGAGCGACGCCATACCTCATCGAGAATCCGCAAGAATATCTGCCTGACGGTACGGGAAATCGTCAACAACAAGGCCGATACCTACCAGCAACTGGGAGTAATCAATTCCAGCATGCCTACCGGAGCCATGAACCGGGGACGCTGAGCCAGTTAACTTGGCTTCTACTGCTGAGAGACTGTTGTTCCTGCACTTTGAAAACGGGAATCGCCAGGGCCGCGCAGCGCCAGATTCAAGCTGATTCCTGACTAAGCCCTCCTGGAAGCAAAGGCTGGCCAATGCCACTCAGGCGTGACCGCTTTGAAGGCAGGAGAGCGTTAAGATGTCGCCTGAGAGGCTATTCTTTGTTCGGAAAGAGTCAGCCTGATTCCACAGGCCGCTGTCTTAAAAAGGTAAAAACTAAAGGCAATAAAAAAGGGGATCCGGCTGGATCCCCTTTTTTTATGACTGGGCCGATGTTGCCACCGACCCGGGCATGGTTGTCGACTTAGAAGTCAACGCGGAAGCGTGCATAGTAGAACGCACCTTCGTAACCCCAGGGCGAAGAACCGGTATAGATATTACCGGATCCGATAGTGCCGTCGAGGTTGTCGATGTCGATGGGAGCATCCTGATCGAAGGCGTTGTTGGCGCCAACAGTCAGAGTGTAGGAATCAGCGAAGGTATACGCTGCTTCCAGGTCGAAGATGACCTCACCGTCATAGCAGTTATCGCGGTACAGTCCGAAAGTACAGTCAATGGTGTAACCAGTACCGTCGGCACCACGTGCAGTCGGGTCACCGCTCCAGTCAGCAGATACCCAATCGTCATAGAAGCTGGCACGGGCCAACAGACGCAGGTCGCCGATGAAGTGGTTGTAGGTGAATACGCCGCGGTTATGCGGGTTGTACTCTTCCAGGTTAACTACACGGTCACGGCTAACTTCAGAACCGGCATTGTCCACCTCAGTGGTGGTGTGGTTCCAGGAAGCCACGAATGAACCGTTACCGGCATCACCCCAGTCCAGATCCCAAGTGGCAACGATATCAACACCCTCAGTGGTGGTGGCGAAGTCGTTGGTGTAGAAGGATACGGAGCTCAGGTCAGCGGCACCCGGTACACCCAGTTCCTGCAGACACAGGGCCAGGTTACCAACAGGGTTGGCGCGGGCATTCGGACAGCTCACACCAGCAGGTACCGGCTCACCGGTAATGTCGATAGTACCGGTTTGGGCGATACGGTTTTCCAGCTCGATGTTGAAGTAGTCAACGGTGATGTTGATGTCAGGGGTGACATCCCAAACCATACCCAGAGAGAAGTTATCAGACTCTTCCGGCTGGAGGGTTTGACCACCGAGGAATACCGCAATCGGGTTGGTGGGCGGAATCTGACCACGCTGCTGCAGTTCACCATCAACAGTCGTTGTGGACACCTTGGTGACGTTTTCCTGACCAGGAGTCGGAGCACGGAAACCGGTGTTGAATGAACCACGCAGAGACAGAGTGTCAGTCAGCGCCAGACGACCGGATACCTTGTAGTTGGTAGTGGTGCCGAAAGTTTCGAAGTCCTCGAAACGCAGGGCAACCGCACCAGTGAAGTTATCGGTGATGTCAGCTTCTGCTTCGGTGTAGAAGGCGTAGTTGTTACGACCCCACAGACCGGCTTGCGGTGGGCTGAAACCGGCGAAACCGTGAGCACCGATGCTCAGGTTTGGCAGCGGAGTCACACCATCGCTGTAGGTGTTGGAACCGTCCACGTTCTGGAAGGCAAAACGGCCGGCTTCCCAGGCAGCTTCTTCACCAATCAGGGTCTGGAAGATCTCATCACGCCACTCGGCACCGAAAGCGATGCTCAGGTCAGAGGAGAAACCTTCAACCGGCATCAGATAGACAAAGTCAGCGTTCAGGTTAACTTCGGACTGCACATAGGAGCCCAGGTCGAACTCGCGTTGCAAGGCGCCATTGACGAAACCATCCGGGCCATTGGAGGGATTCCAGGTATTGCCCAACATGAAGGACACTTTGTTCTGACCATAGCTACCGGACAGGTCGTAGGACAGGTTTGGATTGATGTCACCACGTACACCCATGACAATACTGGAGTCGCGAACCCGACCACCAAATGCTGGAGTATAGCCACCTGGTGCAATCTGATTCATCACGAAGCAGTTATCGGGCAAGCTTTGCAGTGCTGCATAGTCTGCGGCTACTGCGGCCGGATCGAGAGCTACACCGCTAGAACCTGAACCGGGGCTGGGAAGCGCCGGACAGTTGGAAGTGATGCCGGTCTGGCCAGCGGCGATATTGGTGTCAACGACGGCACGAATTCCATTATTGGTGTAAACACCACCGCGATTGTTGGGGTTGCGGTAGAAGAATCCACCTTCGGTTTCGCGGTTACCAACGTTACCGAAAGCATAAACTTCCTGGGTGTCGGAAACCCGAATACCGGAATTGACAAAAATGTTCCAATTGTCACGGTATTCCGGGCCGCCCCAAATCTGGGCCGGATTGGCTATCGAAGCAGCCTGGGCTGGATTGCCGCTGGAGATCAGAGTGGCTGCATCAGTACGTTGAGTCGAGCGACTGGTGGCATCCTGCTCCATCCACTGGGCAGTGACGTTGGCAAAGCCATCGTTACCCAGAGGCAGACCGAAGTTGGTGGCAAACTGGGTCAGTGTGCCGTCACCTTCGGAGTATTCACCGGTACGGGCTTCCAGAGTGAAACCGTCGGCATCATCTTTCAGTACGAAGTTCAGTACACCGGCGATGGCGTCAGAACCGTACTGGGCAGCAGCACCGTCACGCAGAACCTCAGTCTGGCGGAAGGCCAGCGGGGGGATCGCGGAGATGTCAGCACCCTGTGAACCAGCGGCCAGTGAGCCACCCAGTTCGGCGATTACGCCGGAACGGTGACGACGCTTGCCGTTGATCAGTACCAGAATGTTATCCGGTGGCAGGCCGCGCAGGTTGGCCGGTCGTACCAGCGTTGCTGCATCAGAAATGGAAAAACGGTCTACGTTGTAGGACGGCACAGTGGTGCGAAGCATGTCATCAAGGTCAGCATAACCCTGGTTAACAAACTCATCACCGCTGATGACATCTACCGGGACTGCCGAATCAGTTGCGCTGCGTTCCGGGCGGCGCGAACCAATGGTGACAATCTCTTCGATATCGCCAGTTGCATCCTGGGAAAACACCATGGGCGTATAAGCCGCAGGTGCAAGTAGACCAAGTGCAATGGCTGTCGGGAGAACCCGTCTCGCCAGATTAGGTCGATGTTTCATTTACTTCCCCTTTGATAGTGAGTGATAGTAATTGAGTTTTTACCTCGCCAGGCGAGGTGCTTTTTCTGACACGAATGCGCTTCATTGCAGCACTGCTCCGGACCATTTTCAGGGCCGGCGCGTGTCCCCTCCCAATCGAGCACATGTTCGTGTCAGCAGCATAAAATTCAGCCCTTAAAATGTCCAGCCAGAATGGGCAAAAAATAGGCAATTTTGTTAAAAAAATGCAAATATTTTCAGCTCTTACGGTGAACTGTCGTTCGACGCTGCAAGCTCGATTCCAAAATGTGGCACTTGACCTGATAGGGGACGAATTCTGTCAAATTTGAGGTAAGGCGGCGAAGTGACCCGAAAACGCCTGGGGTTTCTCGTAACTCACTGAATGTAAAAGGAATACTCGCCTTTCTGCTAACAGTATCCGAGGTCGACGCAGGTACCGTAGGTCTCCCAGCGGATCGGCGGGGTATGATTTTGTGCCTCAAGGATGAAAGTGACACCGGCCAGCGGGCTGCCATCGAAGCCCCAGAGCACATAGATGCGCCCATTAAGAACATAGACAAATTTGTCGAAGATGGTGGACCAGTCCAGGTCCGGAATGCCGTGTTTGCCGAAGTCAAAATCATTGACGGAGTTGACATTGCCGCGGAAGGCCGCCAGTTCAATGGCATTGCGGTAAGGACTCGCTATCAGCAGAACCTCCGAATAACGGGCTCTGAGGGAGTAGTGCTGGTAAGTGGGAATGGCTACCGAGGCCAGTGTGCCGATAATGGCCGTGACCGTCAGCAGTTCCAGCAGGGTGAAGCCGGATTGTTTGTTTTTATGGTTTTTCATGGGGCAGACTTCTGCATGGCTACAACGCAATTATAGAGAATCAGGGTGGCGTTCTTGTAGTCACAGTTGGGACAAATCCGGGGTAAAACAGAAATCAGCCTGCTGCGATGACATCGGCTTGATCCCGGCCATCTGTGCGCTTTTGGCGGTGTTTTGCCGGTCTTCTGTGTCGCAGTGAAATCAGACTGGAATTACAGTAACTTATTGATTTTAATTTATTATTCTTTTTTCGGGCTGCTCATTTCAATTTCCCTCCTGCGCTGCAATTTCTTAATCCAGGCGCATTTCAGTACCGCGGGCGACCTGGCGCTTTATTGGGGAAAACAGGGAGGGCGGTACAGGTGAACGGCGGCGCAACAAATCAGCCTTAGCCAGTGATTTTGCGCAGGCTGTCTACCAGACTTTTGCAGAGCAGCAGCATTGCCAATTGCGTTTTGCGGGCAATGCCCAGATGCCGGCTGCGCTGCCAGAAACGTCGGGTCCGCTGCCAGCCGGGCTGGGCCTCCAGCCGGGCGGCGGCGCGGCGCGAGACCCTGGCCAGCAACCAGGCGCCCAGACCCAGAAACAGAATACCCGGGATAATGGGCAGGACAATGCCCACCACGCCAATCAGCAGGCACAGGGCCGCCAGCAAAATAAGGCCTGCCTTGATCAGAAAACTGGCGGGGTCCTGCGGTGACAATTGTTTCATCGGGCTTCTCCAGCAAATTCATCAGAGTTCTGGAGAGAGTCAGCATTAATTGTGCCAATTGCTATCTTGTTGAAAATAATGGGCTTTTGCTCTGGTGGATTTTGTCAGAGTGGTGATTTTCGCCAGCTTTGGCGAATCTCTCGCGCGTCAACGGCAGCGTGCCTACCAGCTGCTCCAGTCATTCACATTGCCATCCTGACAACTGGCGGGCACGAATTCGATGCGGTCCTGGGTGTTATTGATGGTGCAGCGAAAATCCAGTTCATTGTCATTGACCCGTTTTACCTGCAGGTGCAGGCCGATATCCGAGTTCAGCCATTCTTCCTTGCGATAGGCCCGCAGAGCAATGACCCGGTGGGGGCCTTTGGGCTGATACTCGATGCGTGACCACATCTCATGTTCTGCACCGAACATGGTGGCATAGTCCCAATAGGGGCCGCCGTGGATCGTGCCATCGGGGGGCGGAGCACCCGGAATATCACTACTTATCTCGCCCCGTTGATAGAATTCGGTTGCCACACGGCGGCTTAATTCGCCCAATAGCAGCACCCCTTCGGTGACCCGGGCACGGATGGTATAACTCTGCATCCAGGGGACAGCAACGCTCAACAGCACGCCGAGGATGGCAGCGGTGGCCAGTAATTCGATCAGGGTGAAACCACGCTGGGAGCCGAACTTTTTATTGAGCCTATTGAGCATGGTTTTATTCCACCAGTATGGGTGTCGGGTCGGCGCTACTGACATAGATATCGCTGACCCCCAGCGTGGCTGGCTGGGGATGACGCACAATCACTGCACCGGCATCGCGGCTAATAGTGAGATTCATGCTGGAGCCGGGGCAGCGGCGCGGTGTCAGCGTGGTATCGCCATTGCTGAATTGCATGGCGATTTCCCAGAAGATCAGCATGCAGGCTTCAATATTGTTGCGGGTTTGTTCCTGGACCGCAATCTGTTGCTGGCTGAGTACCGCGCCGGAACCAAGCGAGCGGCTAATCTGAACAACGATGAAAACGCAGCAGAGTATAACAATCACCATAAGGATTTTGTCCTTGCGTTCATTGGCATCAATGCGCGTTTGAGGCTGTATTACCGGCGCCTCGCGAGCCTGTTTTTCACCTTCCTCCAGCAAGGCGCCCATGCCGGCGCCACTATGCTGTCTGGATTGCTTGTCGACAAAGCTGGACAGGGAAGCGCTTTGCTCACATTTTTCACAGTACAGCGCTCCGCCTGAATAGACCGCGCAAATTCCACACAGGGGCAACTGGCAACTCTCGCATTGACCTATTGCTGCTACCGATGGATGGCTATGGCATTTCACGCGGGGCGCTCCGGGCCCGGCAGGCCTGTTATTAAGGCTCTGCAGAGTCGCAAAAACTGGCAATATAACAGAATTTTCTCACCTTCAAAGTGAAAAGCCGGGACCGAGGGGGAAGATATCATCAAGCCCTTTGACCCCCTGGTCAATTTGGCAGGGACTCCTGTAAAAGCCCGTGCTAGACTCAAGGCAAAGGCTTGATCTGCGCCTTGAACAGGCGGAGACACCGCAAATCGGGGCAAGAAGAAAGGGGGAATCAGCTTTGACCAGATCCATTAATCGTCGTGAGTTCTTTGCGCTCACTGCCCGGGCCGCCAGCAAATCCTTTATTGTGCTCTCTGCGCCTGCCATCCTCGCTGCTTGTGACCGGGCTGCACCGGCGCGGGAACAACAAGCGGCATTTCAGACCCTGCAGGCGGATGAGGCGACCGAATTCGAAGCCATCGCCGCCCGCATTATTCCCAGTGATGAGACACCTGGCGCCCGCGAGGCAGGGGTGATCTATTTCATGGATACCGTACTGGCCGACGACCGCGAGGAAGAGCTGACGATTCTTCGCCAGGGGCTCGCTGATTTGCAACAAAGCGTGCAGTCCGAATACAGCCAGAGCAATTTCAGTCAACTGACTGAGGCGCAGCAGGATGCCCTGCTTGTAAACATCGAAAATTCCGATTTTTTTGCCACCATGCGTTTTCTGACCATCGCGGGCATGTTCTCCCTGCCGGAATACGGTGGCAATCGCGATCTTGTTGGATATGAACTGATCGGTTTTGAAAATCAGCATGCCTGGGCGCCGCCTTTTGGTTACTACGATGCTGAATACAATGGGGGGGGACAATAAGATGGCTGAAGCAGTGTATCCTACCCGCGAGGAAGTGGATTTTGTGATTGTCGGCTCCGGCGCTGCCGGTGGCATCATGGCAAGGGAACTGGCCACCGCTGGCCATTCTGTGGTGCTTATGGAGCAGGGGCCGCATTTGCGTGCGGCTGATTTCAAGCACGATGAATGGGGCTATGACGTTAATCGAGATCTGACCTGGAATCATCGCCGTGGTCATCCCCAGACTTTTCGTAAAACGGAATCGGAAACCGCAGAAGTGCGTGATTCGGTCTGCGGTTATGCCCATAACGTGGGCGGCAGCAGTGTGCATTTCTCCGGTAACTTCTGGCGTTTCCGGCCGATCGATTTCATGGAAGCCAGTGTCCGAGGCACTATTGCCGGTACCAATTTCGCCGACTGGCCAATACGCTATGAGGATCTGGAGCCCTACTATACCCGGGTAGACTGGGAGATCGGTGTGTCCGGCCAGCAGGGGCCCTGGGACCCGCCCCGTTCCAGAGATTATCCCTGCCCACCCATGCCGGTAAAATCCTCCGGTGTGCTGCTGGAGCGGGCTGCAGAGCAGCTTGGGCTCACTGCCTATCCGGCCCCGGTGGCGATTCTTTCCCAGCCCCATAATGGTCGGCCTGGCTGTATTCACTGTGGCTTTTGCAATGGTTATGGCTGTGAGGTGGACGCCAAGTCTTCCTCCATGGCTGCCATGATTCCCCAGGCCCTGGCCACCGGTAATTGTGAGCTGCGTACCGGCTGTACCGTCGGTCAGGTGATTACCAACAATGCCGGCCGCGTCACCGAGGTGACATACTGGGATGCCGACGGCGTAGAGCAGGCCCAGCGTGCCCGGGCCGTGGTGCTCTGTGCCAATGGTGCTGAAACGCCGCGCCTGCTGTTCCTGTCGGCCAATAATCAGCATCCCGATGGCCTGGCCAACAGCAGTGGCATGGTGGGCAAGAACCTGATGTTTAATGGTTATACCAGTGTTTCGGGCCTGTTCGACGAGCCGGTGAATGACTGGAAATCAGTGCCTGCCACTCGCGTGGTCCATGACTACTACAGTCTGGATCCAGCCCTGGGTTTTTACGGCGGTGGCGGTATTGATTCCAGGCACCCGTCCCGGGGTGTGCCCATGGGCTTTGCCCGCTCTGCGCCACGTATGTTCGGCGGACCAGCCTGGGGCAGTGAGTTCAAGAGTAATCTGGCCTGGCAGTTTAGCCATGCAGCGGCCTTCGAGGGGCATACCACTTCGCTACCCCTGGACAGCAATAATGTGACACTGGACCCGAATGTGACTGATCGTTGGGGAAGACCGGCGGTGCGCTGCACCTATCAGGATCACCCGGATGATATTGCCACCATGCGCTTCTTTTACGAATTGAGTATTGAATTAATGGAAGCGGCCGGTGCCAGTAATATCGATGGTTTTTATCCGGAGAACGGTCAGGAGGGCAATGTGCATTTGCTGGGAACCTGCCGTATGGGTGATGACCCGGCCAATTCAGTGATCGATTCCAGCCACCGCACACACGATGTGGAGAATCTGTTTATCTGCGATGGCAGTTCCCTGGTGACCTCGGGAAGAGGCCAGCCCACCATGACTATCATGGCCCTGGCCTTCCGCGCTGCCGAGCTGATAGATCAGGCTGCGCAGCGCGGGGAAATTTGAGTCGGCTCAGTACTGCTCGTCGGCCGACTCGATGCTGGCCCAGACTTCGCTGCTGCCATCTTTTTTCAGCAGCAGGATGTCATAGGGGGTGAAGCGGTTACCCATCTCCATGCCGGGGCCGCCGATGGGCATGCCGGGTACAGCCAGACCCAGTGCATTTTGTGGCGGGTTGGCCAGAAAGCGGGCGATGAATTTCTCCGGAATATGGCCCTCAAACAGATAGCCTTCCTCGGTAACGGCGGTATGGCATGACTGCCATTGTGGTTTCAGGCCCAGTTCGGCCTTGACCGCATTGAGGTCGCTGGGGTGGAAGATAGTGGATTCATAACCTTCTTCGGTCATGTGATCGATCCAGCCCTGACAGCAGCCGCAGGTCTCACTCTTGTAGACATTCAGGGTGATGTCATCGAGTGACTGGGCGGTGCCCAGCGGGGCAATCAGCCAGGCAATCAGGCCCAATAGCGAGGCGAAAAAATGGCGCCGCAGGCTGAGCCGGGTGGAGAAGAAATCGCGGTATTTCTTTGACATGGGTTTGGCAACTGGTCTGTTCATGGGGCCCCCGATGATGTTGATTTCAGTAGCTTCCAGCCATATTGGGGCTGGATTACCGGGTTCAAGGCTGAATTGAATATCTAACTATACCGCCTGGCAGGCGCTTGCGCACCTTCAAGGGGGTTCAAGGCTTGCATTGAGCCTGGCAGTCAGGAGGGCTATGCTGCCGGGGGTAGAGGGGAAATCCGGGAACAAGCAGGGGTAGGGGAATGCAAGAGACTGCCACGCTCACCACGCCAGTCAGCCGCAAGGCCCGTATTCAGTCTATCGACAGCCTGCGGGGCCTGGCGCTATTCGGCATTTTACTGCTCAATATCATCGCTTTTGCCAATCCCTTCGCGGCCTATATCGATCCCCGGGTGGACGGTGCCGGAATGGGTATCAATCTGGCCACCTTCATGACCATTGATATTCTTGCCGAAGGCAGCATGCGGACCCTGTTCTCCATGCTGTTTGGTGCCGGAATGCTGATTTTCCTGAACAAACCGGCTGTCCCGGCAGAGCGGGTGAAAGGGCTCTATTACCGCCGCAGCCTGTTACTGGTAGCCTTCGGTCTGTTCAATGCCTATGTGCTGATCTGGCCCGGTGACATTCTCTATACCTATGGCATGACGGCACTGCTGCTGTATTACTTTCGCAACCTTCCCGCGCGCCGTCTCTGTCAGTTTGCCGTGGTGGTCTTGCTGTTGCTGGCTGCCCTGCATAGCGCCATGCATATGCAGGCCCGGATGCTCAAGACTGAAGTGGATGCCATTCATGCCCTGCCCGAGGGCACTCCTCTGAATGCCGAGCAAAGCGAGACGCTTGCCACCTGGGACAGTTTTCTGGAACAGCAGTTCATGGCACCTGATGACATCGCCGCAGAGCGGCAAATCAAGCAGGGCGGTTATGTCGAAAATTTTGTCTATGCCGCCTCTGCCAATGTCTTCATCCAGACCATCGGTTTTATTGCCAATACGTTCTGGGACGCCCTGGCCATGATGCTGCTGGGCATGGCCTTCATGAAATGGGGATTCTTTGATGCATCCCGGGATAAGGGTTTCTACTGGCGGCTTTGTTTGCTGGGCTTTGGTCTTGGCATTCCACTGAATGCCTGGGAAACCCTGACCTTTGTTAACAGTGATTTCCAGATTTACTGGTCTGCATTCAATCGCCCCAGCTACGATCTTGGCCGTTTGCTGCTGGCTATCGGCTATACCGGGCTGATCATGTTGATCTGCAAAAGCGGGCTATTGTCTGCGCTGATGACCGGGCTGGCGCGGGTGGGACAAATGGCACTGAGCAACTACCTGATGCAGACGGTGATCTGCAATCTCGCTTTTCTCGGTTTCGGTTTTGGTCTTGCCGGTCAGTTGCAGCGGGTCGAGATCTATCTGGTGGTGCTCGGGGTCTGGATCTTTCAGTATTTTTTCAGCATCTGGTGGCTGAGCCGTTTCCGCTTTGGCCCCATGGAATGGTTGTGGCGCAATCTGACCTATGGCAATCGCCAGCCCCTGCGCCTGACAGAAGACTAAGCCGGGTCTGCTTGTATTGACCCGGGGCAGCGGTTACCATGCCCGCCGATTCCGGTGGCCGGCGGGTCTGCATGCAGGCAATCCCTTACCGCCCCAGTCTGATCAGCCGGATCTCTGATTCCAGGAACGCATCGCCATTCCGGCAGCTGTGAGGCCATGTTGCTGCAACGTTTACACTTCAATCGCGCTACCTTGCGTGAACTGATTATCATCGCTCTGCCCATGGTGGTTTCCCAGGGCACCTTTGCGGTGATGATATTCACCGACCGTTATTTCATGTCGCAGATCGATGCTGTGCATATGGCGGCTTCGCTCGGTGGCGGCGTGGCTGCCTTTTTCTCATTTTGTTTCTTCTCCGGACTGTTCTCCTATGCCAATGCCCTGTCGGCCCAGTATCTGGGGGCCGGTCACAAAGCGAAATGTCCCAGGGTTGTCACCCAGGGCTGGATCCTGACCCTGGCCTGTGCGCCCTTGTTGTTTGTCATTACCTGGCTGGTGGCCGGAGTCTTCGAATTCATGGAACATGAGCCGGAGCAGGTACTGCTTGAGCGCAGTTATTACCAGCTGCTGATGGTGGGCTCCCTGTTTACCCTGGCCAAGGTCTGCATCTCTTCCTACTTTGCCGGTATCGGTCGCAGCCATGTGGTGATGGTTTGCGATGTCTTCGGCCTGATCATCAATATTCCCCTGTGCTATGTGATGGTGTTTGGCGAGCTGGGTTTCCCGGAGTTGGGCATCATCGGGGCCGGTCTCAGTACCATTATCGCCACCCTGGCGGCCTTGCTGTTATTCCTGGTCTACTACCTGGCCCGGGAGCATCGCAAGACCTTTGAGGTGAGTAGCTCCTTTCGCTTTGATGGCGGCATCATGCGACGTTTCCTGCGCCTGGGCACGCCCTCGGGGATGGAGATGTTTCTCAATGTGGCGGCCTTCAATCTGTTTCTGCTGATGTTTCAGTCCTATGGAGTGGCCCAGGGAGCTGCTGCTGCCATCGTTTTTAACTGGGATATCCTGTCCTATATCCCCATGGTGGGGCTCAATATCGGCGTGCTCAGCATGATCGGCCGATTCGTCGGTGCCGGGGACATGGAGCGCAGCAATGAGGTGATCAGCAGTGGCTTTCTGATAGGGCTGCTCTATTCGGCGATACTGGCACTGATCTATATCAGCTTTCGCTACCCGCTGGTGGATGTGTTCGAACCCCCGACTGGAGATTTCAGCGAGATCCGGGAACTGGCGGCTTTCATGATGGTGGGCCTGGCCAGCTATGCCATGGCTGATGCCATTATCCAGGTTTGTGGTGGCGCCCTGCGGGGCGCCGGTGATACCCGCTGGGTCATGTGGTCATCGGTAAGCCTGCACTGGATCATGCTGGTGCTGCAGTTTCTGATCATTCGGGTATTTGATTTCGGACCCCGGGTATCCTGGCTGGCATTCGTGGTGATGATCCTGGCCATTGCGGTGGTCTTTGTGGCCCGGCTGCGCAGCGGTGTCTGGCGCGACCCTGAGCGCCTGCGGATGGTTATGGCCGAATAAGCCGGTGCCCGGGCAAGCGGCTTACAGTTCGGAACTGGCCTGGCATTTGGCGATGGCCTGACGCAATTCGTCCAGATGATAGGGCTTGTTCAGAATACACAGGGGCCGGACATGCCAGTCTTCAGCCTCTGTCACTTTCTCGCCAAAGCCGGTGCTGATGATGACCGGTAACTCCGGGTAATTCCTGGCGCAAAATTCCAGAATATCCCGGCCGCTGAATTCCGGCATGGAAAAATCGGTAATTACCAGATCGATGTCCGCGGCTCTTTGTCGAATAGTTTCCATGGCCTGCCCTGGAGAATTGACGGCGATACAATGGTGTCCGATTTTGCTAATCATGGCCTCGGCCGTATTCAACACTTCGCTCTGATCATCCACCAGCAGAATACGCAATTGCTCGCCCGTTTTACTCTCTGGCTTGGCTGCCGGGCTTTCTGTCTCTGCACAAGCTTCGGCAATGGGCAGAAACAGCTCCATGGTGGTTCCCCCATTCGGGGCTGACTGCAGATTGATAGCGCCGTCATGGGCCATCATGATGCCATGGACGATGGCCAGACCCATGCCATTGCCCAGTTCCTTGCTGGTGTAGAAAGGATCAAAGACCTGGCGTTGCTGCTCCTCGCTCATACCGACACCATTATCCGTGATGCTGATGCAGGCATAATCACCCTGTCGCAACTGGCCATGGGTGGTGCCGGGGGCCGTATCGAATGAGCGTTGGCAAAGTTCCACTGTAATGTTGCCGTCCTGTCCGGATAAGGCTTCCAGGGAATTGGTGAGCAGGTTGAGGAATACCTGTTCCAGCTGGTTGGCATCGGCCAGCACATTCACATCCTTACTCTGGAAACGGGCAGTAATACTGACGTTTTCCGGCTTGCCGGACTGGAATAACTGCATACTCTCTTCGAGTAAGGCCGCCACATTGACCACCGACTTCTCGCCTTTGGATTGTCGGGAGAAAGTCAGAATCTGTTGCACCAGACTCCTGGCCTTGTCCGAGGCCGACAACAGGCGATTGAGCAGGCGTTGGGAGTTTGGGTGATCCTTGAATTCCAGACGCAGCATGTCGGCAATGCCGATGATCACCGTCAGGATATTATTGAAATCATGAGCGATGCCACCGGCCAGGGTGCCCAGGGATTCAAATTTCTGTGATTGCCGAACCTGGTCTTCCAGTTGCTTGCGTTGCTGCTCTGCTTCCCGACGCTTGCTGATATCGCGGGTGATGCCAACCCATTCGCGCTTGCCATGGGTTTGCAGCTTGCTGGGTTGCACCACGATTTCACACCAGACCCAGCCACCATTTTTATGCCGCAACCTGATCTCCTCAATAACAGGTTCCTGACCGGCATTGACCATGGCCTTGTTGAGCTTGTCAAAATCCTGTTTCGAAATCAGCTCACGGAAATGGGTCTGCATGGATTCTTCGGCACTGAAGCCGGTGACCTGTTTATTGGCAGGACTACAATACTTCAGATAGGGAACGCCTTCCTCCACCACCCAGATAACATCGGCGGCGTTATCCGCCAGCAGGCGATAGCGCTGTTCACTTTCCCTGGCCAGTTTTTCGCTTTGTCTGATGCGGACAGTTGCCGCCAGTGAGCGTTTGTACATCCACGATATAAATGCCAGGCAAACGATCAACAGCAGGATCAGATTAATGCCCAGTGCACTGAGAAAGGGATAGTCATCAAACAGGCTGGCAGGCTCATTGGCAATACTGACAGCGTAAGGCAGGCGATCGATATCCAGAGAAAAACGTTCCAAGGCAGGCCAGTTATAGAAGCTGGCGGCTCTGCCGGTGACTCTGACGGCGGGCTGACCAAGTAGCAGGCTTTTGCTGGCTTCAGCGGCCTGGCTTGCATATTCGCCAACCGTTGTCATGCGCCCGCCGGTGATCGCATAGTCCAATTGTGTATCGTAGATTCCGAATACTGGAACACTGGATTGTTCGGCCAGAACTGACAGCGATTCGCTGGGAACCGGCCGCTGATCCGGGCCAAAGGCATTATAGGGCAAAGTCAGGATTGCGGTGTCCGGGGGCAGCCTGCTGGCCTCGCTGGCCATCAGATCCCGGTCTTCGCCGACCGCATAACTGAATTCGACCCGGTCGACGTATTCCTCGGCAAGGTCCTGAAAGCGGCTGAGATAGACCAGATCGCCTTCACTGTTGCCGGACACCACCCTCAGTTCACGGATATCCGGTAGCAAGGTGAAAATTTCCTCCAGTGTGCCACGCATGGCTTCCGTGGAGGCAGAGAGAATAATGGATTGTCGGGGCAGGGCTGGTTCAGGCAGGCTGGACTCATCAGGCAAAACCAGCAGGGATGGCAGGTTGTTGACGACCGGTAGTTCCAGCAGGAAGTTGACCGCATCCGGTTGTACTGCCACCAGCAGATCAACTTCCTGCTCGGTGATGATGGCATTGATGTTTTCCAGCAGTCGTGCACGGGCACCTGGTGGCAGCGCCCGGTTCAGCCCCAGGTATTGTGAAGAAACATGAATCTCAATATCGTCCACTGCATTCAGGCGGGTGCTGAACTGGTGATCGAATTCGTGCTCCCAGAAATCGTTTTTCCATACGCCGTGAAGAATGAGAATGCGATAGTTAACGGGGCCAGACGCATTCTGGGCATGGGTCAAGGGGATAAGCAGGAACAGTGCAACTGCCCCCAGGCAGTACAGTAATCTGCGGACACCGGGCCGGTGTTCCTTGTTAATGGAAATATTGCTCATGGCTTGATATTTTTATCTTGAGCCCGACGCAGTTGCATGATTGCCGCTGTACAACAATTGCCGGGTTACAATGATCTGATGATAACAGTGTTACAAAGTAGAGAATTGTCTGTCATACACCAGGCATTCCTTTGGCTGACCAATAGTATTAACGACCGCGAGTAGCAGGACCTGAGTCATGTTATACGAAGTGGAAGGCGATCTGATGTTAAGCCGCGCACAAGTTCTGGTTCAAAGTGTAGCGGTGCAGGATCCCATGACCCGGGGTCTGGCACGCAAGCTCCACAATAAATACCCGGCCCTGGTGAGCGACTATGCCGAATGGTGTGAACAGGAAAAACCCGAACCGGGCATGCTCTGGCTGTGGGGTGAACCCGGTCAGGCGCAGATAGTGAACCTGATTACCCATACTGCCGATGAGGATCCCAAGCGTCAGCGACGACCGGACAAGATAGCCCTCAACCGTTGCTTTCGCGCGCTCAATCGCCTGGCTCTCGATGAACGATTCAAATCCATGGCCATGCCCACCATTGGTGCAGGTGAATTTGGCTTTGACTGGGCCGAGGTGCGCGGCATGATGGATTCCCAACTGGGGGAACTGCTGATACCGGTGTTCATCTACGTAGCGGAGCTTGATGGGCAACTGGCTCATGAACCCGGGCTTTGATCGATTCCCGGTCGGTCAAGGCTGCGGTTTTCTTGTCAGGATGCTGCTGTTAGTACTACAGTGAATCCCTATCCCTGCCAATAATTATCGAACAAGAGTTCGACGATGATTAAAACACTAAAACTGTGTCATCTGATTTCCGGCCTGGCTCTGACTGTCTCCGCGCCGCTGGCCTTTGCACAAGCCGCTGCCAACCCCTTTCCGGACGGTCCGGGAAAGGAGCTGCTGCTGGATGTTTGCTCCACCTGTCACAGCCCGGCTACTATTACCCGCTCCGCTGGCTATAACAGTCCCCAGCGGTGGCGGGAGGTATTTTCCACCATGGTAAGCCTGCCGGACGCCCAGGCTGATACTATTGCCAACTATCTTGCCGAGCATTTTCCGGAAGATCCGTCCAGAAGGCCAACTCTGGTAGACGGCGATACCCGGATTGAAATTATTGAATGGACGGTACCGACTCTGGGGCAGCGCTCGCGAGATCCCATTGAAGCACCGGATGGTTCCATCTGGTGGACCGGTATGTGGGCATCACTCACGGGCCGCCTGGATCCCGATACAGGATTCATGGAGGAATTCCACCTGCCACCCGATGCCCGTCCCCATTCAATCGTGCCTGATGCCGAGGGCAATATCTGGTACACCGGCAACAGCAACGGCACCATCGGCATGCTGGATCCCGATACCGGCCTGATTACCGAATATGAGACCGAGGCGGGTGACCCTCATACCGCTACCTTCCATCCCAATGGCAAACTCTATTTTACTTCCCAGCGTGCTGCCATGCTGGGGCGTCTGGATCCGGCCACTGGCGAGTTGGATGAAATCAATGTTGAGCCACGGCCCTATGGCATCAAGGTGGATCAACAGGGTACTGTCTGGGTGGCCTTCAATGGCACCAATAAACTGGGGGCTCTCGACCCGGACAGTATGGACATCCGCTACTATGAGGTGCCAGATGAGCGTACCCGCATTCGCCGTCTCGATATCGACAGTAATGGCATGATCTGGTTCGTGAACTCAACCATGGGCAAGATCGGTCGCCTCAATCCGCAAACCGGTGACATCAGGCAATGGGATTCCCCCAGCGGTCCCAGTTCCCACCCTTACTCCATGGCCGTCATTGATGACGTGATCTGGTATAACGAGTCCGGTATGCGGCCGGATGCGCTGGTGCGTTTCGATCCGGCGGATGAGAGTTTTCAGTCCTGGGCGATACCGTCAGGGGTGGGCATAATCCGCCACACCTGGGTGACTGAGGAGGGGGACCTGCTTATTCATCAGAGTTCGACCAATCAGGTTGGCATTGTACGCATCGATTAGTTTGGAGTTTTAGTGCGTTCATGCCGGGCTGTGGTTGGGACGCGCTGGCTGCAAGCCCGCAGCACTTCGTTGAAGCCGATTTTTGAGCCAGTCACTTACTTCAGTAAGCTCCTGACTCCAAAATCGGCTTCGCCTCGTTCTGCGGGCTTTCGCTCAGCGCTCGAGTTGTCACCCTCCAGTTGAGATCGAGCTGGATTTGGGGATTGGATTGAGTTTGATTTGTTCTTCTGTTGGGGTTTGTTATTCCAGCAGGAATTGGCGTATTTCGTGGCTTGGGGCTACTCTCCGCTGAGTAGCCGATATTTGAGGCAGTCACTTACTACATAAGCTTCTGACTTCGAAAATCGGCTTCGCCTCGTTCTGCGGGCTTTCGCTCAGCGCTCGAGTTGTCACCCTCCAGGTTGGCTTGAGCTGGATTCGGGTGTGGTCAAAGTGCTTTTGGCCTTGTGGTGGTCTGTCTTGGTCCTGCACATTTTTGTTCGGCGCTTGGAATCTTAATTCAGCGCGCTATTCCGTATACTTCAACTGGATGCCAAACTGGGTTTTCCCGGCTCTGTTTTTGCTCTGGGCATCCCCGGTTCATGTTTCGTTCATTGTTGGATTTGTAGGCTCTGGCAGGGCTTGCTGGCTTTGGTGGGGTGGGTGATTTTGTTGGGAAAATATTGCAGGTTTTCCCGGGTTTGTGTTGTTGGGGAAGTGCATTAGAATGCGTTTCTTGCCGTTTGTTGGTTGACGCTGATAATCATAATTCAGAAGGATGTTGTAATGCGCTTGAGTGCCCGGTTCTGGTCTGCTGCTGCCCTGTTGGTGGTGTCCTGTTTTGTCATGCTGAGTGCCGTTTCTGCTGCGACTGTTGTCAAGGTGGAGTCGTCGCTGGGTGAGTACCGTATCGAGTTGTATGAGGATCTGGCGCCCAATACGGTGGCCCGTTTTCTCAGTGATATTGAGGCCGGTTCCTATCATTTCACTATGATTCACTATGCCGCCAGCACCTATTTTGTGGGTGGGCGTTACCGCTATGAGAGCTGCGCCGTAGGCCCCATTGACACCACGCCGGCCATCAGTGCCATCAGCACCGAGGAGACCAATCTGGCCAATAGCCCGGGAACCCTGGCCATGGTGCGCGATGCCAATAACCCGGATTTGATCACCGGTGAATGGCTGATCAATCTTGGCAATAATATTCCTGCCGATCCGTCCGTAGCGCCAGTGGTGATTGGCGAGATTATCGAAGGTTACGGCAATGCTGACAGCGTCCTCGATCAATGGCAGGTACCCATGGATGGTGCCAGCCCCAGTGTGCCGACCATCGACTACGAGGGCTTCTTTTCCGTCCAGTGTGGCTCTTTTGGCAGGGACAATCTCATCTTTGTCAGCATGGAGGTGGAGTCTGTTGATAGCGACACGCCGGCCAATTACTTCGATGCCGAGACCGGACTGTTGCATGTCACCGCGGACGCTGCCGAGGCGGGCCTGTTGTCACTGAGCTTCTCACTGGCTGCAACCGAACCCGAAGTCATTATCCAGGCCATGCCGGAAAGCCTGATCTTCCTGTCCGAAACCGTGCCGGCCATTGGCAGCTTCGATCTGGCCACCAACACCCTGACCCTGCCGGAACTGGTGGTGGATGGACAGGTGGCGTTCAGGGACCTGGTATTCACTCTCAGCGACGAAGCCAATCTGCAATTTACCCTGCAGTCCTTCACTCAGTAACACCCAAAAGCAATAAGCAGACCATGCGCGCTCAATCGAGCGCGCAAGGTCAAACCAAATTTCAAGCGCTCCCTCAGGCGATACTGCAATCCAGATGGTTTGCAGGCCACATCTATTGGTTTCCCGATGAAGCGGTAGATGCCTGATGGGCAACGACTATCCAGTTCAATGTCTGGAACGAAAACTACCGAGAGTTAGTTGCCCAATGGAGGGTGACAAGGTGAGCAGCGAGCGAGGGACGTTCGGGTGAGGCAAAAGTGAAATGGGGCCAAGGAGCATACTATAGTATGTGACGCGGCCCCATTTTACTTTTAACGAAGCCCGGGCGTTCCGCAGCCGCTGCGTTGCACAAAAAAAGGGAGCCGAAGCTCCCTTTTTTGATCGTCAATGACTTTTAAGACGAAGTCTTAGAAGTCATACACGAGTCGGCCATAAATAATACGACCTCTTGGATCCTGCAGGCCACCGATAACACCGGCAAACTCAGGAGAGCGCTGTGCTTCACGGTCGAACACATTACGGGAACCCAGGGTGAAAGCCATCTCACCGTCCCATACGTTCAGACCACGGTAGCTGTAGGAGATATCCATGTCAGTCCAGGCTTTTACCCCCACCTCGGCAATATTACCGGGGCGATAGGTATTAGCGAAGAAATCAATGTGCGTGAACAACGGGCCATCATAGTCGGGGATGTCATCGATGTAGTGCACAGTTGAACTGATTGAGTGATTACCCAGAGTCCAGCCCAGACGCAGATTGGCCTTCAGCTGGGGCAGTTCAGGTGCGGCACTGGTGTTGTCATTGTATTTGCCAGCACCGTCAACCACAGGTTGGCTCGGATCTGACTGATACAGGAACTCATCCACGTAAGTGGCCTGCAGACCAACACGGAAGTCACCAATGTTGTTGAAACCGAAGCTGTAGTTTGCCTGAACGTCGTAGGCAGTTACATCGACGGTTTCTGCATTGATGGTAGAGGTGTTGTTAACCTGCAGGATGGTGAAGATGTCATTCGGGTCACGAATGATATCCTTGTCGGACAGCGGGTTGGCTACCCAGTCACGCAGCTGTGCTTCGCTGGGACGATTGCCAACAGTGCCGTCACCGGCAAAGCCAGTGGCATCCTTGAAGTTCTGGAAGTCCAGTTCCATCTTGTCCTGACCGTTGATATTGATAATCCGGTTGGTGAAGTCGGTGTTGTTCCAGGTTACCGACATATCAAAATTGCCAAAGGCCAGGTCGAAACCGAACTGGGTAGAAGTCGAGGTTTCATTCTCCAGATCCGGGTTACCGCCGCCACAGGCTGTGGTGAAGGCGGAGAACGGACCAAAACGGTCAGTTACAGTGGACAGACCACAGGTGACCGGGTCCAGCAACTGCTCCAGGCTCGGCGCAATGAATGCATCGCCGCGAGTTGCACGCAGGCTCAGCCAGTCAGTGGGTGCCCAGGTCAGGCCGTATTTCGGATCTACTGATTCCTGGCCAGTACTGAATTCCTCGCTGCGCACAGCAACGGTGGCTTCCAGAGTGTCCAGAATCGGCAGGGCCAGTTCGGCGAAGAAAGCCTCCACTTCACGGCTGCCGGTAGTAATCTCTTCCTGCTCGGTACCGCCAATCCAGGTATCACCGGCCATCTCAACGTGAGAGGGGATATTGGTGTACTTGGAATCACGGAACTGGTAACCCACGGCAGCGCCGATGGTGCCGCCTGGCAGCTCGAAGCCACCCGGAGCAATCTCACCGTTCAGGACGATGTCGATAGTACCCAGCTCGTCAATCTCGGCTTCGGTGTCACGGGCCGCAATGGCGTTCATCACCTGCAGGCTGTTGTTGTTGGCCGGATCAGTCACAAAGAAGGGGTTGTAGCAGGACTCGCGATCATTGACCACGTCACAGCGTACGCCCTGCTTCATGGCTTCGATGTCAAAGTTCTGACCGGACATGAACAGCAGATCGTTTTCATTGTAGGTATAGGCTGCCATGCCTTCCCAGCCGTCCAGGAAAGGCACATTGAAGTCTGCCTGGAATGTGTAGCGGCTGATCAGGTAGCGGCCGTCCTGGATATTGTCGCCATCAGGAGAGTGACCCGCCGAAGTGGTGTGAGTCTTGTTGATAGGGCGCAGGGTACGGGCTTGTACGTCTTCGTACAGAGGTACGCCGTTGTCAGCAGTACCTGAAACAATGGCATCCATCCAGCCGTCATTGTTCAGGTCCTGGTTGCCACGATCGGGCACTCCGTCACCGTTGGCGTCCACACCGAACAGTGGGTTGCCATTGGCATCGACAGCGCGGAAGGGGTTGCCCGGAATCTCACCACGAATGGCGGGCAATTCGGCGATACGGGAGTTACCTGGGTTGGAAGTGGATTCGTAACGAACCTCGGCCAGCTTGGTGCGCAGGCCCTGGAAACTCAGGGTAAGGTCATCGCTATAGTCCCAGGTGGCGTTCAGGAAGAACTTGGTGTCTTCTTCCGGCTCGAAATAGCTGCGGGTATCACCGAAGTCGAAGTAGCAGCTGCCGCCCAGTTCCATACCAAAGGGGTTGTTGGCGACATCTACCTGATAGTCGGTGCGCTCGGTACGGCTGCCACAGTTGGGGTCAACCTGGCGGGAACGGGTGCCGGTGTAGGTGCCATTGGCGTCGCGATCTGGCACATAGTAGTTACCCGGTGCATTGGAGGAGAATACCAGTCCGGACTGTGCCAGTAGGGGGCGCTCATCCCAACCCAGGCGAGACTGCTGACGGAACTGACCGGCTACAACCACGTCCAGATCACCGATGTCGCCGCCCCACATGATTTGGGCAGAGTGGTGATCCCAGTCGCCGCGGGAATCGCCCTCGGCAAAAGTCTCAACCCGCAGACCGTCGTAGGAGCGGTAGGGAACAAAGTTAACAACACCGGCCACGGCTTCGTTACCGTAAAGGGCGGCGGCACCATCAGCAACGATGTCGATGCGCTGAATGGCGATAGTGGGAATCAGGCCGTTGACGTTCTGGTTAACCAGACGTTTGCCGTCCAGCAGGGTCAGCGTGGAGCTGGCACCCAGACCGCGCAGGTCGATGCTGGTTTCGCGGGAGTCCTGACCCTGAATGGTATTAACAATGGCAGAGGCGGAACCGTTAACAAAGCTCAGGTTCTGAACAACCTCACCCATATTCAGGGTGCCTTCGGCTTCAAGGTCCTCGGCATTGAGTTGCGTGGTCTGGGATGCCTGGGCAAAACCTTCACTACGACGGATGAAGGAGCCCGTGACAACAACTTCCTCGACCTGGGTATCCTGGGCAATGGACATGCCCGAGATTGGCAGGAGCGATAAAGAAATTGCCGAACATAGCAGACTGCGCTTATGTGGGATTCTAAACTGCATAAAATCTCTCCAGTTTTAGTTTTAATATAAGAAGCTTCTTTCTTTTGTAGCTGGGCAGTCTAAAGGCACGGTGCTTGTTGCTGCCCTGGCTCATCAACCCTGGCAGAGACAGCGACCAGTGTGAGGGTCAAAGTGCCTGATTTGCAGGGGCATGGATGAAGCCAGCGTCGGATAATAAGGGTTTTTTATCCTGTGTAAAGTGAAACATGGCTGTAACTTATTGAATTTAATAAGTAATTTCTGCTCTAAGGGTCTTGTTATTGCAATAGCTTAGAGGGCTAACGAATGGCGAGTGATTTGCTGGCGGGGATAAGTCAGGGAAATTGGCCGGATGTCGGCCTGTTACGGAGAGAAGTGCTTTTAGGGGATTGGGGGGAAAGCTTACAGGGCTAAGTAATTAATTTTTCAGACAGATCAAAAGTGCTTACTGCTCTAACAGTTCATGTGCTCACTGTTCATTTTGTTGAAACAGCCTGCTCCTGCAAGCCTGGCCCGGCTTGAATCTGGTCGCCGGGAAAGTGCATCCAGCCGGTAATGATGTATTTTTCGCCGTTATTGACTACCTGCCCCTGATGGGCGTGGGTCCACTCTGCCGGCCAGATCAGGGTTTTGCCCAGCTGCGGTTTGATATCCAGGTGCTGATGAATGAAGTGGGTATTGCCGCCGTCATCCACATCATTCAGATAGGTCATCCAGGCCAGCACCCGGTGGGAACTGCCCAGGGTGGTGCGTTCCGAGTGGGTTTTTTTAAAGTGGCCACCGGCGGCATAGTGTTGCAGATTGAAGGAACCAATCTCGGTTCGGGCCAGTACTGTTTCAAGGAATGGCCATTGTTGCAGGTAGTCCCTGTGGCAAAGATAGAGGGCCTGAAAATACTGACGCAGGGCCGCGAACTCATCTCTGTCCAGATCCTTCGGTCGTATCGAAAGATCCTTGGAAAGCTTGGCTTCCGGATTCAGTCCGCCGGCGGTTTTGCCCTGGCTGTGTCCAGCCTGTTGCTTGTTAAAAAGATCAATCAGTTCACTACAGAGAGTATCCGGTTCGATTTTCCAGCAGCCGATAAAATGGGGAGCGCTATCATCGCTGCCCGGAATTTCAATGCGGCTAATGGCCGGCGATTCCAGTTCGGCTGGTAATGCCACCGAGCAGCCCTGTTCCAGGTCAAAAGTAATGCTGCCATGGGCCTGCCTTTGTAATTGCAGGGCGCCAGTGTCCTGGCCCCTGGCCAGCATGATTGCCCCCAATGCAGCTTTCGCCTCATCGAGCTCCGGATCCAGTTCCAGGGCGCGCCGGTAACTGTTCTCGGCAGCTTCCAGTTCGCCCTGCAGCTCCAGGGCGTTGGCCAGATTGCTGTGAGCTTCAGCAAAATCCTGGCGGTGCTCTATGGCCTGTCGGTAATGTGCAATGGCTTGCCGGCTATCACCCTGCTTTTGCAGGGCGGTGCCCAGTTTGTTGTGGGCTTCGCTAAAATCCGGTTGCAGCGCGATGGCCTGGCGAAAACTGTTGATAGCCGCATCGAGCTCACCCAGCATGCGCCGGGCAGTGCCGAGATTGCAGTGACTGCGAGGGTCTTTGGGAGCCAGGTCAATGGCTCGCTGAAAACAACGGGCTGCTTCTTCCAGTTCGCCAGCCTGTTGCAGGGCATTACCCAGATTATTCAGAGCGTCGGGGTAATCAGGTTCCAGGGCAAGGGCTTGGCGCAAACTGGCAATGGCCGCATTGCTTTGTCCCTGATTAAACAGCACCAGCCCAAGATTGGCATGGGCCTGGGCATAGTCCTCCTGCAGTTCGATGGCCCGCCGGTAACTGCGCTCGGCGTCCTCAAGACGATCCAGATCACGCAGGATATTGCCAAGATTATTATGCGCCGCAAGATAATCCGGCTGCAGGGCCAGGGCGCGATTGATCAGGCGCAGACCATCATCAGACTGCCCGGCCCGATGGGCCAGCACACCCAGCAAATGCAGAGCCACCGGCTGGTCCGGCTCCACCGCCAGAATCTGCCGAAACAGCTTCTCGGCATTGCCGGGCTGCCCCGAATTCAAATACTGAACCGCCTGCCCCAAAGCCTGCTGAATATCATTCATGATTGTTGTTCTTGTTATGTTTATTAGGCTCGATACTTATTCATTCTAAAGAAAAAATGGCAGTGAAACTATTCGGCGCCTGGATTTAATCAATCCATACATCGTAATCAAATGGAGGGTGACAAAATGAGCAGCGAGCGAGGGACGTCCGGGTGAGGCGAAAGTCAAATGAGGGCAAGGAGCATACTGTAGTATGTGACGCGCCCGCATTTGGCTTTCAACGAAGCCCGGGCGTTCCGCAGCCGCTGCGTTCAACAAAAAAGGGAGCCAAGGCTCCCTTTTTTGATCGTCAATGACTTTTAAGACGAAGTCTTAGAAGTCATACACGAGTCGGCCATAAATAATACGGCCTCTCGGGTCCTGGAGTCCGCCAATAACACCGGCAAATTCAGGTGAACGCTGTGCTTCACGATCAAACACATTACGTGAACCCAGAGTAAAGGCCATCTCACCGTCCCACACATTCAAACCGCGATAAGTGTAGGAGATGTCCATATCAGTCCAGGCTTTTACGCCGGTTTCTGCGATCCCGGCGGGGCGGTAGGTGCCACCGAAGAAATCCATATGGGTATACAGCGGGCCATCATAGTCGGGGATGTCATCGATGTAGTGCACCGTGGAGCTCACAGAGTGGTTGCCATTGGTCCAGCCCATACGCAAGTTGGCCTTGATCTGGGGCAGTTCCGGGGCAGCACTGGAACTGTCATTGTATTTGCCGGCACCGTCCACTACAGGCTGGGTCGGGTCGGACTGATACAGGAACTCATCCACGTAAGTAGCCTGCAGGCCAATACGGAAGTCACCGATATTGTCGAGGCTGAAGCTGTAGTTGCCCTGGATATCATAGGCAGTCACGTCCACAGTCTCGGCATTGATGGTGGAAGTATTGTTCACCTGCAGAATGGTGTAGATATCATTCGGATCACGAATGATATCTTTGCTGGATAGCGGATTGGCAATCCAGTCACGCAGTTGCTGCTCGGAGGGTCGGTTGCCTACAGTGCCATCGCCAGCAAAGCCGGTGGCATCCTTGAAGGCCTGGAAGTCCAGTTCCATGATGTCCTGACCGTTGATACCGATGATGCGGTTCTGGAAGTCAGTGTTATTCCAGGTGACCGCCAGATCGAAGTTGCCGAATACCAGGTCGAAGCCGAACTGGGTGGACTCGGAAGTCTCATTGGTCAGGTTGGGATTACCGCCGCCACAGGCCGTGGTGAAGGCCGAGAAGGGACCGAAGCGGTCAGTTACTGTGGACAGACCACAGGTCACCGGATTCAGCAATTGTTGCAGGCTCGGGGCGATGAAAGCTTCACCTCGAGTGGCACGCAGGGTCAGCCAGTCGGTAGGGGCCCAGGTCAGACCGTATTTCGGGTCAGTGGACTCCTGGCCGGTACTGAATTCCTCGGTACGGGCTGCCACAGTGGCTTCCAGATTGCTGAGCACCGGGATGGCCAATTCCACGAAATAGGCGTCCACTTCACGATTACCGGTAGTGATGGCTTCCTGCTCGGTGCCACCAATCCAGGTATCACCGGCCAATTCAACGTGCGACGGGATATTGGTGTAGGAGTCATCGCGCCACTGGTAGCCAATGGCCATGCCGATGGGGCCGCCGGGCAATTCAAAATCCCCCAGGGGCAGCTCGCCGTTCAGCACGATATCGATGGTGCTCAGTTCGTCAATCGAGCCCTCGGTATCGCGCGCGGCGATGGCATCCATGACAGCGCGGGTATTGTTATTGGCCGGGTCAGTTACGAAGAAGGGGTTGTAACAGGCGTCGCGGTCATTGACCACGTCACAGCGTACACCCTGTTTCATGGCTTCGATGTCGAAGTTCTGGCCGGACATGAACAGCAAGTCACTTTCGTTATGGGTGTAGGCTGCCATACCTTCCCAGCCGTCCAGGAAAGGTACGGTAAAATCAGCCTGGAAAGTGTAGCGGCTGATGATATAGCGGCCGTCCTGAATATTATCCGCATCGGGAGAGTGACCGGCAGAGATAGTGTGGGTCTTGTTGATGGGACGCAGGGTGCGGGCCTGTACGTCTTCATACAGGGGCACGCCGTTGTCGGCAGTACCGGACACAATAGCATCCATCCAGCCGTCGTTGTTCAGGTCCTGGCTGCCGCGATCGGGTACGCCGTCACCGTTGTTATCCACACCGAACAGAGGATTGCCGTTGGCATCCATGGCGCGGAAAGGGTTGCCCGGGATCTCGCCGCGAATTGCCGGCAATTCGGCAATACGGGAGTTGCCCGGGTTGGAGGTGGACTCATAACGCATCTCGGCCAGCTTGGTGCGCAGGCCCTGGAAGCTGAGAGTCAGGTCATCGCTGAAATCCCAGGTGGCATTCATGAAGAACTTGGTATCTTCTTCCGGCTCGAAATAGCTGCGGTTATCACCGAAGTCGAAATAGCAGCTGCCGAACAGGTTCATGCCATAGGGGTTATTGGCCACGTCCACCTGATAATCGGTACGCTGGGAGGCCGGGGCGCAATTGGGATCGGCTGCCCGTGAGCGGGTGCCAGTATACATGCCGTTCGCATCGCGATCCGGAACATAATAGTTACCCGGCGCATTGGATGAGAAAACCAGGCCAGAGTTGGCCAGCACGTTTCTTTCATCCCAGCCCAGACGGGACTGTTGACGGAACTGACCGGCAACCACCACATCCAGATCACCAATAGCGCCGCCCCACATGACCTGGGCAGAATGGTGATCCCAGTCGCCGCGAGAATCGCCCTCGGCAAAGGTTTCAACCCGCAGACCGTCGTAGGAGCGGTAGGGGACAAAGTTGACCACACCGGCCACCGCCTCGTTACCGTAGAGGGCGGCCGCACCATCGGCAACGATGTCGATGCGCTGAATGGCGATGGTGGGAATCAAACCGTTGACGTTTTCATTCACCAGGCGCTTGCCGTCCAGCAGGGTCAGGGTGGAGCTGGCACCCAGGCCGCGCAGGTCGATACTGGTGGTACGGGAATCCTGTCCCTGAATGGTATTGGTAATAGCGGAAGCGGAACCGTTGACGAAACTCAGGTTCTGCACCACCTCACCCATATTCAGGGTACCTTCGGCTTCCAGGTCCTCAGCGTTGAGCTGGGTAGTCTGGGAGGCCTGGGTAAAGCCCTCACTGCGGCGAATAAAGGAGCCGGTAACGACCACCTCTTCCACCTCAGGTTCCTGAGCAATCGAAATCCCTGAGAGGGGTAGCATCGACAATGAGATTGCCGTGCATAGCAGATTTCGTTTATGGGGAATCTTGAACTGCATACGTTCTCTCCAATTGTAGTTTTAATAAGAAGCTTCTTCTTTTTAGGCTCAACCCGCCGCAACGTGTGGGGTGCGGGCATTACCGTCTCGGGAGAATAGTCTGTTACAAGTTGTCACACAAGCAAAAATGGTTCTTTTTCTAAGTGAAATTTGTTTGAGCACAAAATATGTGCAAAATCTTCCCGAATTCGCTGTAGCCCACTGTTTTAGGGGCTATGATTCGAGCGGCTGTTCTAAAAACAGGGGCGGTTTATGCATGAATTATTGGTGCTATAACAATATTCCTGAGAGTTCTAAACAGGTGAGATCCCGCCATAATCAGGGGTGACGGTTTCAACAAGGCCCCAAGTGATGGAAATTCACGGCTTATAGCTGGATTGGCGACTCTGGCGGAGCCCGACGCCGGGACTTGACAGGCCTGTCGGGGACAGTTCATTTTCAGCCCTCAAATTGCTGCAAGGGTCGCTGTGTGCCTGGTCAGAACCACTGTATTCATGGCATTAGCCCTGCGCTACCACTTGGCTTTCAAACTCCCGTCCCACTGGTGACCCCATGCTGACTCTGCATCATCTTGAAAACTCCCGCTCTTTTCGCATTCTCTGGTTGTTGGAAGAATTACAGCTGGACTATGAATTACAGCAATACCGGCGCGACCCCGATTCCGGCATGGCCCAGACCGATCTGAAGAGCAAGCATGCCCTGGGCAAGGCGCCCCTGCTTGAAGACGAGGGCAGGCAGATTGCCGAATCCGGTGCCATCATCGAATATTTGCTGGATCATTACGGTGACAAGGCTGCCGAGCCTCTGCGACCGGAGGCGCGGAGCGATGAACGCATTCGCTACAATTTCTGGCTGCACGCGGCAGAAGGCACCTATATGAATCTGTTGCTGCTGACCCTGTTCATGAATCGCATGGAAAGCCGTTCACCGCTGCTGATCAGGCCCATTGTCAGAATGGTGACCGGCAAGGTGCGTCAGTCCTATCTGCAGCCCAATATGCAGCGCGCCATTGCTCATGTGGAGTCGGAACTGGCAGCACGACCCTGGTTTGCCGGGGAGCAGTTCTCCGCAGCCGATATTCAGATGGGATTTGTGATGACGGCTTTGGCAGCCAGGGGTGGCCTTGATGAAGGCTTCCCCGCCTGTCAGCGCTGGCAACAGCAGGTGGAGCAGCGTCCGGCCTGGCAGCGGGCCATGGAGAAAAACGGGCCCATGCAGCTATTGGGTTCCTGAACTCAGGCCGCTGCCTTCAGCTCTGACTCTTCCCGGTCCGAGATGGCATCCTGCACCGAGCTGTCCAGTTCGCGCAGAGTGCGACTGCTGGCAAAGAACAGTCCCACCAGCAGAATTAACAGCAGTGAGGCACCCAGAATCGCCGGCACCGCTCCAAAGCGATCGGTGGCCAGCGCCATGGGAAACACTCCGATGGGTGTCAGGCCGAAGCTCAGCATCATGAAGCTGCTCATGCGGCCACGCATCTTGTCTTCCACCAGGAGCTGTATGGCGGCGTTGTTCACGGTTTGTCCGGCATTGGCAAACAGATTGGCCGCCAGCAGGGGAATCAGGGCCAGATAGAAATTGGGTGTCAGGGTGAAGGTCGCGAGGAAGATGCCAAAGGCGATGGTGCTGTTCACCATCAGTTTCAGGCGCCGGTGATTATCACCCCGGCGCACAATCCAGATGGCGCCCAGAACTCCACCGATGCCGCCGGTGGCCATGAGTATGCCGACGCCGGTCTCGCCGGCCCCCCAGGCCTGCTCCGCCAATACCACCAGAATATTCTGAAAGGGCATGGCCAGAAACATGGGCAGCAGGCCGAATAACAGGCAAATCAGCACCGGGCGATTGGCGCGGATATAGCTGAAACCCTGCAGGATATCCGCCAGCAAGGGTTTCTTTTCGGCGCCACTCTCATCGGAATGGCTGCGTTCGATACCGAACATGCAGGCGATGGCCGCGATATACAGGCAGATGGACAATTCATAGGCAGCCCGAAAACTGAACTGGGCAATGATCAGGCCCATGGCGGCGGGTCCCAGTACCCGGTTGAGATTCATGGCTCCACTCTGAAATCCCATGGCACTTTGCAGACGCCTGGGGCCAACCACTTTCATGGTGATGGCCATGCGTGCCGGCATGATAAAGGGAAAGGCACAGCCCGCCACAAAGGCAGTGCAGAGCATATGCCAGAACTGCAGCTGATCGGTCATTAACAGAAACAGGATAAACACTTCATTGGCGGCAATCAGGCACTGGCCGGTGATAACCAGGCGACGACGCTCAACCCGGTCGGTGATGGCGCCACCAAGAATGGACGCAATAATCAGAGGCACGGCCACCACCAGATTGATCCAGGCCAGGGCGGTAGCCTGACCGGTCAGCTCCCAGGCCAGCAGGCTGCGGGTCAGCATTTGCCCCTGCATGGCAAAGAAGAAGCAAACATTGCCCAGAAACAGCCAGCGAAACTGGGGCACGCTGAAGACATCGAGAGCACCGGCTTTGGGGGCTTCGTCTTTGGGCTTTGTGGCAGAAATGAGTGGGACTCCTGTTGAGGCGCCGCATTATAGCCGACTGAGCGAGGATGGTCAGTTTTCGCTCAGGGCTTATTGCCACCAGTTCTCATCGAGGCCCTTGTAAGGTTTCTGTGCGGACGAAAGCCGGGCAATCTGGCGCTCAAGTTCGGCTCGAAAGCGATGCTGCTTAGGCATCGTGGCCAGATCATGGAGAAAAATGCGAATACCAAACACGATGGCGCCACTGTCCGGCAGGCGCAACAGGGTCTGGCGTTCGATGCGCCAGTGCGGGTTCTTGCGGTCGGCCCCGGTGACATGTCGGTCCTGCCAGTTCAGGGCATTTCCCGGCTGCAGGGACCAGTTGTAGCGTAGCAATATTTTACCGACCGGCAAACGGGCGAACAGGCGATTAACCCGCTGATTGAGTGTTTCCTGATAGCCGGGGACCGGGGCGTGTATCTCGGCTACCGTGCGACCGATCTTGTCGGCCAGGCGCCAGTTGCTGGGGGAGCAAACACTGGCGGCTAGCAGTTGGTAGCTGTTCTGTTTGGCCGCTGCGCTGATCTGTAGCAGACAAATATCCTCGGCGATCCACTGGCTGGCCTGCCACAAATCACTGTTCCGGCAGGGCCAGTTCAGACCGCTGCTATGATAGAGCCGCCCGGCGTTTTGCCGGTAGTCCTGAGCATGATGGCTGAGTAGATGCTGCAGCAGGAAATCGGCAAACTCCTGCTGCAGGGCAGTGGAATCAGGCAATTGGGCAAAGACCTCGGGATTGCCGGTCAGGGCCTGTTTATGAGCCGCAAAAACCGGCAGGTCTTCAGGGGCCAGCCACTGGCTGGCATCGATTCGCTCAAGACCCAGTTTCAGTACCGATTCCTGCTCCGGGTCGGGATACAGCAGAGGCCGACTGCGGCTACTCAGTCCCATGGCAATTCCAGCTCAAGCCTAAAGTCCGTACCCCCGGCGGGCAATGTCTGCCAGTTCACCCTGGCATGGATGCTGTCGGCGCGCTCGCGAATATGGCGCAGGCCATTGCCAGTAGCCCTGTCATTGCCCAGTCCGATACCGTCATCACGAATGCCCAGCGTCAAGCTGTTATCAGTCAACGCAATATTGAAGTGAACGGTTTCGGCCCGGGCGTGGCGGATGATATTGCTGATCACTTCCCGGACAATCTGGTTGAGGTTGTATACCAGCTCGGAGCTCAACATTTTCCCCGGATAGGCATCCGGCAGTTGCCACTGGATTCGGTGACCCGTTCCTTCCAGGCGCAGACTGCTCTCTTCCCGCAGGGCGGCAACGAAATCCTCGCAGCTTTGTTGGGGGCTGTTGGCGCGGGAAACTGCATCCCGAAGACTCTTGAGTGCAGTACGGGCCAGTTCTCCCAACTTGTGGTCACGGCCGGCGTGGACAATGGAAAGCAATTTCGATCCCACGTCGTCGTGCAGATCCCTGTATATCCTGACCCGTTCCTGTTCGGCGGCACGGCTCAGTTCCAGTTCCCGCTGTTCCTGGAAGCTGGCCTGTATCATGCGTCGGCTGGCCTCCACCTTGCGTTCCAGATCTTCATTCAGTTCTTCGGCCAGATTCAGGGCCGCCACAAAGCGGTTCAGCAGACCAATCGTGAATACCAGAATCAACAGGGGAAAGGCGAACTGGGTCAGGTAATTGGCGCTTTCCCAGTTTTCCAGATCGCCCTGCCAGATCAGATAAATATCATGGATGCCCAGAATGAGTTGGACCAGTACCGTGAGGGCAATGACAATGGACATGACATGGCGTTCACGCAGGGCCTTGAGACCAATACGAACAAACAGGTACACAAGAAACAGGTTGCCAATGGCATGCACGGCATAGGCACCAACCCACCAGACGGACAGGGGTGCGAAAACATGCCAGGCAATGGCGAGACTGGTCCAGGCCAGCAAAACTTTTTCCAGGCGAGGGCTGGGAACCTCAGCGAAGCGGGTCAGAAACAGAAACAGGAACAGCAGGAACAGATCGATGGCAATATGTACCAGCGGCAACCAGTAACGGTATTCGATCAGGTTGTGGTAAATCACCATATGGGTCTGCAGCACCAGCCAGGCACAGGCCATCAGGGTAAACAGCAGATAAACCGGATCCTGGCGGCGCATGAACCAGATTGCCATGACCAGAACCGCGACAATAAAACCGGAAGCCTGCAACCATTGATTGAGATGAATCTGGCGAAACATGCGATCTTCATAGAGTGGCTGCAAGGCCGATTTCGGGCCGGTCAGAATTTCCGACAGGGTGCCGCCGAAATAGCTGCCCTGAAAACGTAGCAGCACAATGTTTTCATCGTCTCGCCAGTTGGCATGCTGGATATCCACCAGCAAGGGATGATTCCAGGCCACGGTCTGGCGACCCTCACGGTAACTGTCACCACCGATGCGACTGCCATTGAAGTAGACATCCATGGACAGGTTGTAACGGAAGAAATACAGGCTGTGCAGTTCATTGTCCTGGGGTTTGTCCAGTTCGAAGCGCAGCCACAGACTGCGGTTGCTTTCGGCACTGTCCCCCAGTCGGCTGACGCTGGGTAATTCCAGCATTTGCCAGTTGGCATCAATACCGGGCGGTTCGGCAGTGCTTGCGGCGATGCTTTGTACCTGGCGAATCAGCCGGATGTCATCATTCGGCTCACTGTCCTGCTGTGACAAGGCCACTGAGCTACTTGCAAGCAGCGCAAGCAGGCTCATCTGTACAAAGACCAGGCGAAGCAAGCCGGATAAGGATAAGTGTGCTGGGAAAGACATGATGCTTGAACTTGCCAGAGCCGGGTGTCACAGACCAGTCCCCCGATAAGGGGGTATACTTGAGTGCCAGCTCACTTTATGTTGAAAGTCCGTAAAGCTCAAGATTTGCTGCCAGCCGCGTGGCAGCCAGCAGGCACAATTTCCCGTAAATGGTTCGCAAGCATGTTTGAAAACGGCTCGGCGCTTATCGTTGAAGACAATCCTGAGACCCAGTCCTGGTTATGCAGTTGTGTCAGCACCGCATTTCCGGACCTGACAGTGGTGACAGCGGCCTCCATGGCGGAAGCCGAGGCAGCCATTGGGGGCGGGGTTTTTGAGCTGGCGCTGCTTGACCTTGGCCTGCCCGATGGCAGCGGCCTGGATCTGATCGGCAAACTGCGCCAGCGCAATGATGACTGCCATATCATTGTTGCCACCATATATAACGATGATGCCAAGCTGCTGACGGCGCTGCGCTCCGGTGCCCGTGGTTATATTCTCAAGGATCAGGACCTGGAACAGATCGTCGGTTATCTGCAGGGCATCAAACACAAGCGGCCGGCAATCTCGGCGGCATCCTCGCAGCGGCTGATCGAGCACTTCAATAACAAGGGCAATGAACTTGAGCAAGCGGGACTGACGCCGCGGGAGAAAGAGGTTACTTGTCTGGTGGCCAAGGGTTACAGCATCGAGGAGGCGGCAACACTTCTGGGCCTGTCGCCGGATACCGTCAAGGGCTATGTAAAGAGCATTTACAGCAAACTTGATGTCAGCAATCGCTCGGAGCTCACTCTGGCGGCAGTCAAGCTGGGGCTCATCGACTCCTGATTCGCTGCACCGCAGAAATCCTTATTTTGCTCGTCTGTTCCTCCTTTACTTCCGCGCTTTGCCTCTGCACTTTACCCCTACTCTTTACCCCTGTTTGGGGGATAGTCTGCCGCAAGCCCTGTGGCTACTATCAATGTCGGTGTCAGGCTGGGGTTGCTGAGCCGGTCGGACGCCGAAACCAAAGCGCTTGTAAAAAAAAATTAACACCCAACTATTTCTTCAAAATTCCGGAGTTCGACAATGATTCGCAGACTTGATACTGCCTTGCTGTCCCTGTTTTCAATTGCCAGTCTGACCTTCAGTTCGTCATTGCTGGCGCAGTCCGAGACTGCGGCGACGGTGCCCGCTTCCTTTGTTGGTACCTATTCACTGACTTACGACCAGATCAACAGCGGTGGCCCTTTTGCCGATGGCGCTGAGGTAACCCTGGTTCTGCGATCGGACAATGTCTTGTGTGTGGATGGACAACAATTCAGTAGTCCGGTTTTTCGCAATGGCAATCAGGTGGAAGCGATCTGGTCCGATGCGGATGGAGGATTTGAGTATGCAGTCTCGAATTTCCAGAGCACATTCAATGAAGTGAATGTGTCGGGCCCCAGTTTCTCGCCTTTCTATGGCCAGCTTTCCGGTAGCAAGGTCAGCAGTGCTGAGGACTGTGTTGCTTCCACACCTACCGTCACCGCCGCCATGACCAGCATTTTTGAGCTGGCCGAATCCAAACTGTCCGAGTTCTTCCCGGCCGGCGTGGAGACCCAGTTCCTGGGCGACTATGTCTACCGTTTCTACCCCAGCACCGGTATCTATCTGGCCTTCGCCGATGACCAGGTCTATTTGCTGGGCGGCGCCTTTGGTGACGCCATCGTAGAGGCGGGCAGTATCAACGTTGTGCTGGACACTCTGGAAGTCTATGAGCCGCTGGATTTTGGTGATGCCGAATTGTGGACACTGACAATTTCCGGAAGTTTTGATACCGCGTTTGTGTCAGGCATCTCTTTTTCTGATCTGGTATTGACTGATATTCCGGCGCCGGAGATGAATGATCTGGAGGAAATCGAGCAGAGTATCTATGACTCTCTGGATGGCGTAGCCAGCAATGTTGGTGCGGTCTCACTTACGGTGGAAGATGACAGCGCCAATCGCCGTGCCTTCCGTGCCTCTTTCAGTGCCACCACCGAAGCTGGTGCGGTCACCTATAACCTGCTCTACGTCTACACGCGCTAGGCCCGGCCGCTCTGATGGGCGGATGGTCTGAACGTTGGATAGTTAAGATATTTTGGGGTGCTTCGGCACCCCTTTTTATTGCTGACTAACTGAACAGCGCCAGGGGCTCTACATTGATGGGGTAGAGATTATCCAGTTCGGCATCGACGCCAATGAAATCCCTGAGCGCCCGATGCAGGTGCTGCGGGGTAACAATGATGCCGTCGGAATGGGGCTCCAGGGTTGAAGGATCTAGTTTCAGGGCTTCGAAATTGGTATCGGTGCCGCCTATCACCCGGTTACCTGTGATACCTGCTCCCATGGCCATGACCGAAGTTATATTCCAGTGATCCTTGCCCTGTCCTTCGTTGTAGAAAGGCGTGCGGCCAAAGTCTGAACCCACCACCACGGTGACCTTGTCCTGCAGGCCTCGCAGTTCGATCTGCTCCCACAAATGATCCAGGCCCGCCAGCAACTCCACCAGACTGTCGGTGTGGTCCTGATCATGGTCGCCATGGGTATCGAAACCGGACAGATTCAGGCTGGCACTGACCGCCAGGCCACTGGCAAAGGCGGCCAAAGCGACTTCTGCCTGACCGAAGATGCCGTCTGAGACTTCATCCGGCAGATAGCCCAGCAATGTTTCAAGGCCGGCATCACTGTTGCGGGCATTGGCCAGCACCTCCATTTGTTGCTGACGTTTGGGCAGAGTCTCGCCAAGTCGCAGGCGGTCCAGGCGTGCCTGCCGCGCCGCCTGTAGCTGGTCATAGGCAGTGCTGCTGAAAAAGCCCAGTGATTGCAGTTCACTGTCGTTGGGGAACTGGCTATTGGGGTAGGCCAATTGACTGAAGGTGCTCACCTCGGCGGTTCGCACCGGCGCCACCAGCGAGGCCGTATAGTCATAGCCGCCGTTGGAGATAAAGGCCATGGGTTGATCCGAATACGGTGCTGCGGCCAATGCGGCAAGCGAGGGATAGCCTTCCTGCAGTTGACCACTCCAGACAAAGCGCCGGCCACTGTCATGACCATTGGTCTGGGTATCTATGCCATTGATAATCAGCAAGCGATCGGCATGTTTGTTGAAAAAATTATCAAAGTCTCCGGCCGAGTCACTGTCAGGAGGCACGACAGTCTCGCCATAGGGCGCATAGATCAGATTGCCGGCGCTCTTGATGGCACTGGCCGAAAAGTTATTCACCGGCCCCAGACCATCGGCCCTGGGGGCATTGCCTTTCGGGTCCATGAGGCTGGTTGGATCCCAGCCCCCGGAGGCGCTCACAGTAATTACAAAGCGCTCGGCGGTGGCACCAAAGGCGGGCCTGATCAGACTGGCAGGCAGGGCACCGGCCAGGGCCAGGGTCGAGATTTTTCTGAAAAACTGACGTCGGTTCATGGCTGTACCTCTTATCGATGTTCTCTCATGGCAGTGCGTCTCATGGCGACCCCTTCGAGATTCCTATTCATAGACGAAACGGTAGTCGGACAACAGATAGGCGGTGACCGCCATCCAGGCACGCAGGACATAGTCGGGGTCATCGCTGATGGGCTGGGCCAGCAGCTCACCGCTAATGAGATCTCTTGTGCGGCGGCACAGTGGCGGTAATTCTTCGCTTTCGCTGCTGCCAATGGCGGCCTTGCCGTTGGTCCAGACCTCTTCGAACAGTGCGTAGCTGTTGTTTATCTCTTGCGCATCCAGACTGAGGGATTCGCCCAGCAGCTGCTCATGCAAATGCCGGATATTGTCGCGAATGGCATTCTGATTGCTCGTGCCCAGGGGCTGCATATCGGCTTCAACCAGTGGAAACAGCAGGCGCTCATCGGCCGGGGCCAGAAAGTCATTGGCCACGGCATAGCAGGCCAGTTCATTGGCCATGCGTTCCTGAACAGCCACCATCAGGCCATTGGGATCCTCCAGTCTTTCGGTGACCACAAAGGAGTCAATGCCACCATAGATCTGGTGATAGTAGTTGCGGTTATCCAGCAGGCGGGCCTGGGAGGGAATATCTTTGGCAATAAAGTAATAGTCCAGAGGCGAGCGCCATTGAAAACCGAGTACTGCTTCGATACGACGGTGCAACTGCTCGGGAGGTAACAGACGTGCAGCGCCGGTTTCCTCGTGCACCAGGGCAAAGCCTTCATCATTGAGCCCGCTGGCTGTCCAGTAGGGGCTAAGGACTATTTCCTTGATCAGGGTTTTCAGGTTTTGATTGTCAGCCACGAAGGCCGCCTTGAGCTCATCCAGATGCACTGACTCCGCGTTATAGGCATCCCACTGTGCATCGGTACCAAACTCACCCGGTGGGTCCAGTGGCTCTCTGCCAGTCAGGCCGCGATAGACAATTCTCACCATGGCATCATTGAAGCGGGGATCAGACTCCATCTGTCCGGCCAGCCATTGCAGGGATGTGAATTCCTGATCGGCGGGCCGGTCGATTCCGGCGAAGCCAGCCTGGAACATATCGTCATACCAGGGCAGATTCGGCATATAGAAACCGCGTTGGCTCCAGTTCTCGAAGGAGGAAGCCACCGGATCCAGCAGCTCATGACAGACCACGCAGTCATCGTTGTCCATGGTGGGTGCCGGGCTGGAAATATCCACGGCTTCACCGTCGGGGCGGGAGCCTTCCAGTGCCAGGATGTCGACATCCAGAAACAGGTCATACACCACCCGGGAGCGGGCACGATTACGATTGGTGTCGCTGCTGGGGTAGCGATTGAGAAACATGAATGAGCTCAGCAGGCCAGCATGGGGTACCTGATACAGACTCAATTGTGCCGGCAACCATTCCTCAGCATCCCACTCATCATTGAAGGCTAGCTCATCGAACACGCCATAGCTTTTGGCGGAGTAGGGATTCACCATGAAATAGTCGGCGGTGAGAATTTCAGTCATGGGCAGTTCATTGCGCACCACGTAATTGATCAATTGCAGGGGCTCGCGGGCAACGCTGTCATTGGTGATTTGCAGAAGGCTGAGAAATTCTGCATCGCGATTGTCCTCGCCCGGATCAAACCAGAAGGCATCGGGAAAGGGACGCATGAGATTGAGAGCCTCACCGGGGCGACTGTTGGCCTGCAGATAGCGGTCGGTGAGTAGCAGGTCATTGAATATTTCCGCAAGGCGGTCATAAAAGGCCTGCTCGGTCATCATATCGTCGAGAATCTGGCGAAAACCGTCTTCGCCGTCACTGGCAAGCAGTTCGATTTCGGCCTCGGTGGGCAGCCGTGACACCAGTTGCAGGCTGGCCTTGCGCAGCGCCTCATCCAGCGACAGGGTCTCCAGTGCCGCCAGGGTCTGAGCAACCATGGGGCTGTCGTCCACCTGGAACACAGTCTGGATATAACTGGCCACATCGCTGGCGCAATCCCCGGTACAGTTACCGCTGGCGCCAAGGGGCATGACGTTTTCGATATAGCTCGTGAGACTGTCGATGTCGGCGCAATTGGCACAATTGATCATCGACACCGCCACCGCAGCACCCTGGCCGTCGATGCCGTGACAACTGGCGCACTGGCTGTTGTAGTCTTGCTGGCCCGGCAAGCTGGATTCTACTGCGGTGCTGAGCTGAAACAGGTCCCCGGGAATCAGTTGCAATTGCAGTTCATAGAACTGGAAATCCGCCTGGGCCAGGGGAATGGCCAACAGTTCGCTGTCCAGATCGTAGGTGGCACCGGGGCTGCTGCCGGGGTCTGCCGGTACTGCTTCCAGGACACTGAAGGTCAGGTCGATCTCGTCTTCCAGTAACAGCGTGATTTTCAGTGCGCCATAGCCCTGCACATCAATCCTGGGAATGGTCAGGGTCTGGCTGTCCGTGTCAAAGACCGGGATGGAATTGCCGGATTGTGCCTGGGCGCTGACAGCCAGGCTACAGAGCCAAAGGCTGAACAATGCCAGGCGCGGGAAATGCCAGAATCGCTTCATCGTCTTCACTCCTGTGGGCTGTTGGCACAGCCGCTGCGGAATTCATTGCTGTAATCTAGAACGCCCCCGGTGGTCAGGGGTTTACAGTAATGCCGTCAGCGGAGTGAGTTTGCGACCTGGTTCACAGCTCGCGCCAGGTGTCAGGAAGGCACTTGTGCAGTCAGGCAGGATCGATCAATTCGAAGCGGGGGAAGCGTTTGCCTTCTCGTTCTACAGTTTCGGTGAACATGGCCAGGGGTCTTACCCAAACACCGTGATCGCCATAGAGCGCGCGGTAAACCGCCAGGGGTTCCTGGGTCTCACTGTGGCGGGCGATATGCAATAGCTCATATTCCATGCCCTTGAAATGGCGATAGCGGCCGAGGCTGATCCGGGGAAGGGGCTGGTCAGTCATTGCGGGGCATCCTGGCGATTGAAATCGGGTCTGGCTGGTCGTGAACCGTCGGGTCCGGGAGAACCGTCACGGGGGCCACGGCGCCGCACAAACTCCCGGGCAGACTGCCGCTCCTGATGGGTCAACTGGGCGAATATGGCAACGGTTTGCTCCTGGGTGGCCTGTTGGTAGCGGTCGCTGGCGGCGCGCAGATTAGCAAAAGCCTGCTCCAGCGCTTCAGGGTCAAATTCTTCGGCCACCATCAATTCATTGACTCGTCGCTGGGCAGAGAAGATGTCGGCACGCAGGGGATTGATCTGTTCGGCCCTGGCGCGAATACTGTCGCCCAGTTCGGCGCGGCGGCTTTCGCTGAGATCGCGCACGATCCAGCCCAGATTGGGGGGCAGGGGCCGGGCTGCACGAAATTCCTCCATGCGCAGCATCCGCATACCCAGACCGCCGATAAAGAACAGATTAACTGCCACTGAGAGTAGTAAGGCAGCCAAGATTATTCGACGTCTGTTCATAACTCGACCTGATTGGCGCTGTAGTCAGCCAGGGAAATCATGGCCAGTTCATCTTCCCAGTACTGTGTTGCCTGACTGCTCTGCTCCATCGCAAAATTGCTGTAATTGCCAACGATGACGCCTACAAAGAGTGGCAGGCAGGCGGCCAGTGCCGGGCGCCATAAACTGCTGCCTGCATTGGCCGGCAGCAGCCAGTTCAGCAAACGGTCCATCAGGCCAGGCTGTCGCTGCGGCAATTCCTGGTCAGCGATGCGGGCAGCCAGATCGGCAAATTGCGGTGCCTCCATGGCAGCCAGCATGCCGTCCAGACGCCGGAATTCCGAGAGAATATTGCTGGCTTCTTCGTTCTCGCGCGCGAGGCTCAGCATGGCTTGCCGTTGCTCCGGTGGCCAGTTGCCGGAATCGGCGCCATGGATTTCCAGCAGTTGGGTAAATTCAGTGAGTGTCATCATAGTTCTGTCGCGTCAGTTCCGCCCCGTTTCGCTATTCATGCATCCTTATCATCGGTAAACAAGCTTGAGCGCAAGTTTCTTCTGGCTCTGGCAAGGCATGATTCCAGGGCTTTGACTGAGATTCCCATAATAGCAGCGGCCTCCTGATTGGAAAAACCGCTGTGGGAACACAGCATCAATGCGCTCCTCTGTGATTCCGGCAGTGCGGCCAGGGCCTGTTGCAATTGCCCGGCCATCTCTTCCCTGCCATCGCCTTCATGATTTCGTCTGTCAGTTGTCTCAGCCTCGGCAAACTGGCCCGGATCTGCTTCTGCCTGCAGGCGCGAATGTTTGCGCAGATGATCGATGCAGAGGTTATGGCTTATGCGGTGCAGCCAGGTGCTGAGCCTGGCCTTGCCGGGCTGCCATTTCTCCGCCTGTTTCCATAGCCGAAGAAACGTTTCCTGACAAATGTCTTCCGCTTCGCTGACGTCACCCAGCAAGCGAAACGCATAATGACTGATGGCTTGCCAGTGGCGATCCACGAGCGCCCGATAGGCTCTGCGGTCGCCCTGGCATACAGCTTCCATCCACTCTTCATCCTGAGTGCCATTGTCATCGGCCATGTCGTGTCACGGTTTTCTGCTTGAGAGGCTGTTGCGATTGTGTCTGTCTTTAGTGACTGCGTCCACCGCGCTCGCCACCTGCGCCACGATTAGCCATGCTTCGGCGTGGGTGCAGTTCATCGCCGCTCAGCAGATTATTGCCGTCCCTGTCCAGACGCAGGAATGCGGATTCCTGAGCTTCGTCTTTTGATACCAGGCCGTCACCATCGAGATCCATTTCTTCAAAGCGGGCAATCTGGCGCTGCTTCATCCTGGCTTGCCGTTCCTGTAAACGCTCTTCGTCTGTTTCTCGTTCGGCATTGCGTGGACCGCGACCAGGGCTGGCTGCCAGAAATTCTTCCAGGCTGACCAGGCCATCACCATCTTCGTCCAGTCGATCCAGCCTGGGATTGTCGCCCTGCTGAAACTCGGGAAAGCTGATGTTGCTATCGCCGTCGCTGTCCAGATCTGCCAGGGGCTTGCCACGGCCGCGCTGTTCCTGGGCCAGCAAGGAGCCACTGAGGGTGGCCAGGGTCAAAACCAAAATCAGTTGTTGTTTGCTCATAGTGTTGCTCCGGTATAAACAAGTGTAATAAACGTTGTCGTTCTTCATTGGTTTATACGGGGGCTGCCATAAAACCCTTCGCAACAGCTGCAATTTTTTCCTGCCTGTTCACATCGCCCGCGATGGGTGTAAGCTAGGCCTGCCGGCATGCCTGCTTTGACTCGATGATCTGCCGGTCGAACACCAGTCAAATCAATAGCAATAACAAAGGTGTACCATGATCAAACTGTCCTGCTTCAAGCCTGGCTCCGTCTTGCTCGCGCTGCTGTTCCTGGCGAGCCCCGGATTTGCCCAGGATTATGTGCTCGATCCCGATTGGCCCAAGCCCTTGCCGGATGGCATCGAATGGGGCCAGGTGCCCAATGTCACGATTGATCAGGAAGGTTATATCTATGCCTTTCAGCGCTCGGAGCCGCCGGTACTGAAGTTTGACAGTGAGGGTAATCTGGTGGATTCCTTTGGCAGCAATTTTGTCAATCTGCCCCATGGCTTCAGACTGACGCCGGAGGGAAGCATCTGGGCCACCGATTTTCATCGGCAGTTGGGTCATACCATCACCAAAATCGATACCGAGGGTCGTATCTTGCTGCGCCTCGGTGCTCGTGGTTTTCCCGGTGACGGACCCAATACCTTCAACGGGCCGGCGGATGTGGCCCAGGCAGAAAACGGTGATTTTTTTGTGGCCGACGGGCACTGGAATAACCGCATCGTCAAATTTGACCGTGATGGACGTTACCTGATGGAGTGGGGCGGACTGGGGGCAGGCCCGGGTCAGCTCAATGTGCCCCACAGCATCGTCATCGACCGACGCGGCCGGGTGTTGGTGGGCGATCGCAGTAATCACCGAATCCAGATATTCAGTCAGGACGGAGAGTATCTGGATGAATGGGACCAGTTTGGCTGGCCCAGTGGCTTGTTCATTGATGACAATGACATTCTTTATGTTGCTGACTACCAGGACAAGCTGGGCGTGACTTACGGCAGTGCCGAAGATGGCACTGTCATGGGCTTTATCGCGGGCACTGCACCGGAAGGTGTGGTGGTGGATGCCGAGGGCAATGTCTATGTCGGCGAAGTGACCGGTGGTCCCGACAGCGATGGCAGAATAATGCGAAAATTTATCAGGCAATAGGTCTCCAGCCGGGCAGGCCGTGCCTGTTTCGGTGCTTATCTGCTAAACTCCAGACTCTTTTTATTGTCAGAGAATAGTCAGACGATTGTCAGCATCGCGGCTGGCAATCCTGTTCAAGAATCCGTTAGTAGCAGGAAGCTCAGCTTTGCCGGTCCGGCGGACAACAAGTGAATTGCAGTATTGACCGGTGAATTGCCGTATTCGGGGCAGTTGCTGGCAAATCGGGAAGTATCAAGCCTATGGAACTAGCAGAAGAGAAACTGGGTGAGCATCACCTGGATGAAAAACAGGTCGTGGATGTTGTTGTGCGTTTCGCCGGTGATTCCGGTGACGGTATGCAGCTGACCGGCAGCAACTTCACCGAAGCCACGGCGCTGTATGGTAATGACCTGTCCACCTTTCCCGATTTCCCGGCCGAAATCCGCGCACCGGTGGGAGCCACGTTTGGGGTTTCCGCCTTCCAGATCTATTTTGGCTCCGAAGATGTCACCACCGCCGGCGATGCCCTGGATGTACTGGTGGCCATGAATCCGGCAGCGCTGACCACCAATATCCACAATCTGGTCAAAGGCGGCTTGTTGATTGTTGACCGGGGCGCCTTCAGTGCCAAGAATCTGGCCAAGGCCAAATACGAGAACAATCCCCTGGATGACGGCTCACTCGATGATTATCGGGTGCTGGATATCGATATTTCTGCCCAGGTGCTGGCAGCAGTAGAGCCCTACAAGCTGGGTCACAAGGCGGCCCTGCGTTGCAAGAATATGTGGACGCTGGGTCTGGTGATGTGGCTGTTTGACCGGGATCGCAATCCGACTATTGCCAGTCTCGGCGCCAAATTTGCCAACAAGCCCGATATCGCCGAAGCCAATATTGCGGCTCTCAATGCCGGCCATGCCTATGGTGAAACCGCAGAGCTGCCTTCAGGTGTGCATGTCTACAAAGTGCCGAAAGCGAAAGTGGCACCTGGCACTTACAGAAATATTACCGGCACCACGGCCCTGGCCTGGGGGCTGATAGCTGCCAGTGAGCTGGCCGATATCGATCTGGTGTTTGCCTCCTATCCCATCACGCCTGCCTCCAATCTCTTGCATGAGCTGGCCAAACGCAAACAGTTTCGCATCAATACCTTTCAGGCCGAAGATGAGATTGCCGCCGTCTGCGCCGCCATGGGCGCTTCCTTTGCCGGTGCTCTGGGAGTGACTTCCAGTGCCGGTCCGGGCATCGCCCTGAAGGCAGAAGGAATTTCCCTGGCGGCGGCTGCAGAACTGCCGCTGGTGGTTGTGAATACCCAGCGCGGTGGTCCATCCACCGGCCTGCCCACCAAGACCGAGCAATCGGATTTCAATATGGCCCTGTTTGGACGCCATGGCGATACCCCCATGCCGGTGATCGCCGCCGCCACGCCGGCTGACTGTTTCGAGGTGGCCATCGAAGCGGCGCGTCTGGCAACGCGTTATATGACACCGGTGATGTTGTTGTCTGACGGTTATCTGGCCAATGCGGCAGAACCCTGGCAGATTCCTGATGTCCAGACCCTGCCGCGTTTTCCGGTGAAGCATCACAGTGAAACCGAAGGGTTCAAACCTTCCTTGCGCGACAAGGAAACCCTGGCGCGAGTCTGGGCCAAGCCCGGTACTCCCGGCCTGGAACACCGGATCGGCGGTATTGAGCGCAGCTTTGAAACCGGCGATATCTCCTATGATCCGGCCAATCACCAGTTGATGACCGATCTGCGACGCGACAAGGTGCAGGGCATCAGCAAGGACATCCCGAAGCAGGAGGTCTGTCTGGGTGACGAGCGGGCAAAGCTTGCTGTTGTTGGCTGGGGTTCGACCTATGGTGCCATTCATCAGGCAGTGAAGCGGGCCCGGGCCGAGGGTCTGTCGGTATCCCATATTCATGTGCGCTACCTGTCACCCTTGCCGGCCAATCTGGGCGAACTGTTGTCCGGGTTTGACAAGGTGCTGGTGCCGGAAATGAATACCGGACAATTTGTTCGCCATATTCGCGCCGAATACCTGATCGATGCCGATGGCCTCAACAAGGTGGCTGGCCAGCCATTCAAGATTGGTGAAATACTGGCGGCCATCCACGAAAAACTGGCAACAGGGGAGAGCAAGTAATGAATACCGCCCTGAACAAACTCACACTCAAGGATTACACCTCGGATCAGGAAGTGCGCTGGTGCCCTGGCTGTGGTGACTACGCCATTCTGAAAACCATTCAGAAGTTGATGCCGGAACTGGACCAGCCCAGAGAAAACCAGGTGTTTATCTCCGGCATTGGCTGTTCTTCCCGTTTTCCCTATTACATGAATACCTATGGCTTTCACACCATTCATGGGCGGGCCCCGGCCATAGCCACTGGCGTCAAGCTGGCCAATCCGGAGCTGGATGTCTGGGTTATCACCGGCGACGGCGACGGTTTCAGTATCGGTGGCAACCATATGTTGCATGTGCTGCGCCGCAACGTGGATCTGCAGATTCTGCTGTTCAACAATGAAATCTACGGCCTCACCAAAGGGCAGTATTCACCCACCTCACAAACCGGCACCCGCTCGCCTTCCTCGCCGGAGGGTTCGGTGGATGCTCCTCTGTCTCCCTGTGCGGTGGCATTGGGTTCCGGTGGCAGTTTTATCGCCCGTTCCATCGACACCGAAGCCAAACATCTGTCGGCGGTGGTCAAGCGGGCCCATGATCACAACGGGGCCGGCTTCGTGGAAATCCTGCAGAACTGTCCGATCTATAATGACGGTGTGTTTGAGCAGGTGAAAGACAAGAAAATTGCCGCAGACTTTCGCGTTGAACTGGAACACCGCCAGCCCATCGTATTCGGCAAGGATCGGGAAAAGGGCATCAGCCTGAACCGGGATAGCCTGAGTCTGGAAGTTATCGAAGTGGCAGGCAACGAAGACCAGGTGCTGGTGCATGACGAAACCAACAAGATTCAGGCGCAGCTTCTGGCGGCCATGGGCGGGGCAGATTTTCCCGTCGCCGTGGGCGTGTTGTACCGTGAAGAGAAGACATCCTTTGTTGATGATACCCATCAGCAACTGAACAGGGCGCGCCACAGTGAAGGCAGCTTGCAGGATTTGCTTAACAGTGGCCATAGCTGGGAAGTCAAATAGCTGCAGACAGTCGCGCCTGTCAAACTTCTGCAACAAAGGAGGTTTAGACTTGCCTCCATGAATAATTTAATGCGTCAACGCCGTCTGTTCCTGCAAATGGGAGTCAGTGGTGTCAGTCTGTTCGCTGCCGGACTGCTCAAACCTGCAGCGCTCGCCGCCAGTCATTCTGCTGTGTTTCACTCGCTTGCCGATCTTGGCCAGCTACAGGCGCCGGACGCCAATGGCATCATGTTGCCCGCGGGCTTGAAGTCCCGCGTTGTAGCCCGCAGTGGCCAGGCGGCCGCCAGTACTTCGTCCTATCTCTGGCACGGCGCGCCCGATGGTGGCGCCTGTTTCGCCACCGAGGATGGCGGCTGGATCTATGTCTCCAACTGTGAAGGCAATGATGGCGCCGGTGGCGTTGGTGCCCTTCGCTTTAGTGCCAATGGCAGTGTGGTGGACAGCTATCCCATCCTGCAAAACACGTCCAGGAATTGCGCCGGTGGTGCCACGCCCTGGGGAAGCTGGCTGTCCTGTGAGGAATTCGATCGCGGCCGGGTCTGGGAATGTGATCCCGCCGGCAACAGCGAGGCTGTGCTGCGGCCGCTGCTGGGAACCTTTGAACATGAAGCGGCGGCGGTGGACCTGGTACAGCAGTGTATTTACCTCACCGAGGATGACGGGGAGGGTGGTTTCTACCGTTTCGTGGCCAGCAATGGGCTGCCCGATCTCAGTGCCGGCCGTCTGGAAATTGCCGAGCTTATCAGCAGCGGCGATGAACGCAGTATACGCTGGCATGAAGTGCCGGATCCTACTGCCGAACTGATTCCTACCCGTTTTCAGGTTGAAGCCAGCAGCATCTTCGATGGGGGCGAAGGCATCGCCGTACATGATGGCAAAACCTATTTCGTCACCAAGGGTGATAACCGAATCTGGTGTTATCACAACAGCTCGCAAAAGATCGAGGTATTGTATGACGCCGCCACCCATGAGGACCCCATTCTCACCGGGGTAGATAATGTGGTGATCACTCCGGCCGGCGATGTGCTGGTGGCAGAAGACGGCGGCAATATGCAGATTGTTGCCCTGACATCGGAAGGCCGACTGTTCCCGCTGCTGCAAATCGTCGGCCACGAACAGTCGGAAATTACCGGTCCGGCCTTTGATCCCTCCCACCAACGTCTGTATTTCAGTTCACAGCGAGGTGCCGAAGGGCGCAGTGATCACGGCGTGACCTATGAGATAAGCGCCGTCTAGGCTGGCAGTCAGGCAGGGCAATGGCTGCCCTGTCTGCGTCTGATATACAGACAACCCCATATTTGCTAGTGTTCTCAGCTTCAGCGGGACTCTGTCCTGAACGTCTGGAGACTGCCATGAGCAATAACAATAAGAACAGGGGCAGCAAGCATCCGCATCCCGTTTCCGATGCCCCACAAATCCCTTCGCGTCGTCAATTGATCAAGGGTGCCGGTCTGATGGGCGCCGCTGCCGTGGGTACGGCCACTTCCGGCGGCCTGATTGCGGCGGATTCCGATCGCGCGACGGTTTCCGATACCACTATCAGTCCGGTGCTGAATGAGGCACTGGAAGTCTTGACGGCGGAAGAAGCCCAAACCCTGGAAGTAATCTGTGAATGTCTGATTCCATCGGACCAGCATGGTCCCGGCGCCAGGGAAGCGCGAGCTGTACACTATATCGATCGTTCTCTGGCCAGCCATAACAGCGGCTATCGCCATGACTATATGGTCAGTCTCTCGGCCATCAATGACTATGCGCGCCAGACCCGGGGCAAAGCCTATTATGAATTGATTGGCGATGTGCAGAATTCAATTCTGATGGCCTTGCAGGAAGACAAGATCCCCGGTTGCTCGCCATCAAGCAGCGGCTTTTTCAATTTGCTGCGTAGCCACACTATCGATGGCACTTTTTCTGACCCCTATTATGGCGGCAACCAGAATTTTGTGGGCTGGGATATGCTGCGTTATCCCGGCATTCGCCTCAGCGCCTCGGAAACCGATGTGGCCCAGGGAGCGGACTTACCCGCCAACCATCAATCCGCCTATGACCATGCCACTTATCGCAAGATGATCCGCAACCTGCAGGGAGGCAATGACAATGCCTAGAACCCTGCCGAAAACCGATGTCGTGATTGTGGGCATGGGAGCAGCCGGTGGTGTTGCCGCCTTGCCCCTCACCAATGCCGGCTTGAAGGTCATTGGGCTGGAAGCCGGCGGCTGGCTGTCGCCCCGGGATTTTGCCCCGGATGAGCTGCGTAACAATGCCCGCAACTGGCCCCAGTCCGCCCAGAAATGCGCCAATGAAGCACCCACTGTCCGTGCCGACAACAGTCAGCAGGCCGTTCAGGGTGGTCATCCCATGATGAATGCCGTTGGCGGTACCACCATGCATTACTGGGCCCAGAGCTGGCGTCTCAATCCCTGGGACTTCGAGGTGGTATCCGCCACCCGCCAGCGCTACGGGGAAGCACGCATTCCCGAGGACAGCACGGTGGAAGACTGGCCCTTTGGCTATGAGGAACTGGAACCCTATTACGACAAGGTGGAGCACAGCCTGGGGATTTCCGGTCAGGCCGGAAATGTGCAGGGCCAACTGAATGCCGCAGGCAATATTTTCGAAGGGCCGCGTCAGCGGGACTATCCCATGGGGCCACTCAGAGCCTCACCTTTTACCGACCTGATGGGCGCCGCCGCAAGACGCCTGGATTGGCATCCCTTTCAGGGCCCGGCGGCGATAACCACGGAAGTCTATGAAGGACGAGCTCCCTGTCAGTATCACGGTTTCTGCAACCGGGGTGGATGTCATGTGCAGGCCAAGAGTTCAACCGCCGTAAGCACTATTCCCAAGGCCATGGATACCGGCAATCTGGAAGTGGTCACCTTTGCCCGCGTCACCCGCATCGTCACCGACAACAATGGCCGGGTGACCGGGGTTGATTATCTCAAGGGTAATGAGCATTTCTTCCAGCCAGCCGATGTGGTCTTGCTGGCCAGCTACGCCTATGAAAATGTAAGGCTGTTGCTGTTGTCAGAATCGCGGGCCTTCCCCAATGGCCTGGCCAATCATGCCGGGCAGGTGGGCAGACACTATATGACCCACCATCAGGGTGCGCCGGTGACGGCCCTGTTCGACCGTGATCTGCACAACTGGTATGGCCTGCCTGCCCAGGGTGTGGCCATCGATGACTGGGCCGATGACAATTTTGACCACAGCGCGCTGGATTTTATTGGCGGTGCCAATCTCTGGGTTCATACCGACCGCAAACCCATGTCTGCCGCCAAGATGCCCACCTTCGGCAAGGTGCGCAACTGGGGTTCCGACTGGAAGGCCTTCGTCATGGCCAATGCCGATCGCTACAATTCATCCTATATCCAGAAGACCACCTTGCCCTATGAGGACAATTACCTGGATCTTGATCCGCGGGTGAAAGACCCTCTGGGAATGCCGGTGACCCGCATTACTGCCCATTATCATGACAATGAAAAGCGTATTGCCGAGTTCGCCCAGGACAAGATGGAGCAGTGGTACCGCGAGGCGGGTGCCATCGAAATCCTGCGCTCCGGCATCGGTCATACCATGGGAGCCAGTACCCATGCCTACGGGGGTACCCGCATGGGACATAACAGCAACACCAATGTAGTCAATCAATGGGGCTTTGCCCACGAGGCGCCCAATTTGGGTATACTTGGCGCCTCTGTTATGGGTACCAGTGGTGCCCGCAATCCCACACTGACGGTCCAGGCTCTGGCCTGGCGCACCGCCCAATATCTGGCTGAGAACTGGCGGTCAGTAACGGCCTGATCAGCACATGAGTAGTAGCAACAAGCAGCTAATTCCCATTCTGGACATGTTTCGTCTGGCGGCGGCGCTGCTGGTTGCGCTGGTGCATTACGAAATCCTGTTTGGGGATTTCGTCATCTATGGGGCCTTTGCCACCACCGCATTGTCCTGGTTCTTTGTGCTGAGCGGCTTCATCCTGGCCTATAACTACTCGGATCTCGCCGGGGCAGAACACTATAAAAAGTATTTCCGGCATCGACTGATTCGTATCTACCCGACCTACTTTCTGGCGGTCATGGTATCGGGCCTGCTGGTGAGTATTGGCTACACAGTTCTCGGTGAGGCCTATTTCGCCGAGGTTAGGCGCCCCTTCGAGGTGTCCTATGATCTGCCGGAAGTGAAGGACAATGCATTCTGGCTGATGGCCATGTTGCGCCATCTCAGCTTTACCCAGTCTGTCGGCAGCATTGAGACCCTGAATCTGGTGTTCAACGGGCCACTGTGGTCGCTGGTGCTGGAGGTGTATTTCTACATCTGCTTTCCGCTATTGATCGTGCTGATCCGCCCCATCAAGACCATGACACAGATCATCGCCGCCCTGGTGCTGGGTTATCTCCTGCAATACCTGCTGATTCTTACTTTCCTGCCGCAGGCAGACAGCTACGATGTGATGAATCTGAACCGGCCGGTCTACACCAATCCGCTGATTCGCGGCCTGGAATTTATTTTTGGCATGTTGCTGTACAAGGCCTATGCCTTGCTGCCGGCACCTGAGGCCGCGGGCAGGCTGCGGCTGTGGCCGGTGATTCTGGCTTGTCTGTTTTATGTGCTGACCATTGTGCTCAGTGAGAATTTTGTACCCTATCAGTACCGGATGTACTTTAGCGCCGTACCGGCAGTGGTATTGCTGGTCTGGACCCTGGCAAGAACGCCCTGGTATCCGGAGGGCAGGGCGCGCCGATTCTGTCTGTGGTGCGGCGGCATGAGCTATGTGCTGTATTGTTTTCATTGGCCTTTGATGGAGATGATCCAGCTCTGGGATTTGTTGCCGCCAACGTTGCCCTTCGCTGTGCATTTGCCGCTGACCGTGGGCATTCTGCTATTGGTGTGCCATATCATTTATCGCTTCATAGAAACGCCGGTCAGAAAGTATTGCTACCGGCGTTTCGATAGCTGAGGCCAAGCACTGACTGAATCCGACGCCATGCCCCTAGCCGCTGTTCCCGCGCCGCAGAAAAAGTCACATGCCAATGGTGTGATTCACCAGTTGCTGCTGCAGATGGAATCATCCCAGTGGTGGTCAGCCGCGCGAATGCAGCGTCATCAGCTCAAACAATTGCGGCAGTTACTCGCCTGGGCGGGCCAGTATTCCCCCCATTACCGCAATGTGCTGCAGGATATTGAACTGTCACAGTTTGAGCTGTCGGATTTGCAGCGTTTGCCGCTGCTGAGCCGTGAGCAGTTGCGGTCGCAGCGACAGCAACTGCGCTGTACACAGTATCCCGGGACTCATGGGGCAGGGGATGAAATGATGACCTCCGGTTCCACCGGTTCGCCCGTGGTGGTGGACAGCACAGCCCAGGTGGCGGCCATCTGGTCCGCCATCAGTCTGCGTGATCATCTCTGGCATAGACGTGATGCCTCCCTGCGCAACGCCTCGATACGCTGGCGGGTAGAGAATACTGGCATGGCGCCCGATGGCCTGGAGTTTCCCGCCTGGGGTGCACCGTTTTCCGATTTCTACCAGACCGGGCCGGGCTATTTTCTCAATTCCAGCAGTGATGTGCGGGATCAGGCCAGCTGGTTACAGCGCATGAACCCCCCATTATCTGATTTCCCACCCCAGTAATCTGAAGGCCCTGCTGCAGGAGATCAGGCAGCGCTCGATAGAACTGCCGGCATTGACCGAACTGCGCACTGTTGGTGAAGCCCTGAATGATGATTTGCGAGAACTGGCAGACGACGCACTGGGCTTGCCGCTGGTGGACAGCTACAGCTGTCAGGAAGCGGGCTATATCGCTTTGCAGTGTCCGCAGCATCAGCATTATCACCTGCAGGCCGAACATCTGATTGTGGAGGTGCTGGATGAGAACAACCAGGCCTGTGGACCGGGGCAGCCGGGACGTATTGTGCTCACCAGTCTTGGCAATTCTCACCTGCCCCTGATCCGCTATGACATTGGTGACTATGGGGAGCTGGCTGAAAATTGCAGATGCGGTCGTTCCCTGCCGGTGCTGCGGCGCATCCAGGGGCGGGTGCGCAATATGCTGAGCCTGCCGGATGGCAGCAAGCGCTGGCCCAATCTGGGCTTTCGGGAAATCATGTCTATTGCCGATATTGAGCAATTTCAGTTGCAGCAACACTCATTGCAGCGGATCGAGCTGAAACTGGTGCTGGCTGCAGCACTGGATGCCGGGCAGGAGCAGCAGATCCGGGATACTCTGTCGCGCTATCTGCGCTTCCCGGGTGATATCGACATCAGTTATCACGACAGTCTGCCCCGCAGTGCCAGTGGCAAGTTCGAGGATTTTATTTCACTGCTGGATTAAGCCCGGACCAGACTGCAGACCCGGGCCAATTGGTCTCGAAAAGCCCCCTGCCAGAGCCGTTCCGGCAAGCCCCTTAGCCCTGCCTCTATTTGCCGCGCAGGCCAGAGATTACGCGGCAGGCGCCTTGACACTATTTGAGCTTAATGCTTATATCGAGGCCTCCTGAGGGGGAGTTCTTAATAAAAGCAAAAAGGTAATCCTATGAAGATTCAATGGCTGCTTCTGGCAATGCCCGTGCTTCTTGCCGGCTGTTCACCGTCCGAAACCACTACCGAATCACAACCTGCACAGGTCGCCCAGGCGGCCGAATCTGCCAGCAACGATATTCCGCGCGGCCCCAATGGCAAGCCGGATCTGAATGGCATCTGGCAGGCCATGATGAATGCCAATGACAATCTGGAACCGGCGCCGCCCAAAGCTGCCTATCAACTGGTTCCTGGTGATTTCGTCCCGGTACCGCATCCCGATATCGTCGCCATGGGTGCCGTGGGTGCCGTACCAGCCAGTTTCGGTGTCGTAGAAGGAGGCACGATCCCCTACAAGCCGGAAGCATTGGCCAGACGTGACGAGAATGCTGCCAACTGGCTTGAGCGTGACCCGGAGATCAAGTGCTATATGCCGGGTGTGCCTCGTGCCAACTATATGCCCCATCCGTTCCAGATCTTTCAGAGTGAAAGCGCCTTCTTCATCGCCTACTCTTTCGCGGGCGCCGTGCGTAATGTGTTTCTGGAAGATCCGGGCCCGGCACCACTGGATTCCTGGATGGGTCAGTCCCATGGTTACTGGGACGGTGATGTCTGGGTAGTGGAAGTCACCGGTCTGGACGATCGTACCTGGTTCGACCGTGCCGGCAATTACCATAGCTATGAACTGAAGGTCACCGAGCGCTACGAGATGATCGATGAGAACGTCATCATGTACTCCGCCACCATGGAAGACCCCCAGGTATTCGAGCGACCCTGGACCATCAATCTGCCGCTGTACCGGCGCCTGGAAGAAGGCTTCGAACTGCCGCAGTTCAAGTGTGTCGAGTTTGTTGAAGAACTGATGTACGGCCAATATCGCAAGGGCGGTGAGTTTGAGCAGCGCCTTCGTGAAGAAATGCAGCAGGATCAATAGCTTAGAGAAAAAGATAGCGGGCTGGTGGTTTTTCGCAGCTTGGAAAAGCCACCACTCTTTCGATAAAATAACAGTATTCGTCGCAAAGGCCTGTCAGCAACAGGGAATTCGTGTAAAACTGACGGTATCGATGCGATTAAAGGACAGCCGGCTTGCAGGCCGGGCTGCAAACCTAAACAAGGGGTGATTCTATGAAAATGAAACTTTTGGCTCTGGCCGCCGTAACCGCCGCTGGCGTTGTTGCGATCAAGCCACCGGCGACTGCGCACCATGCCTTCTCTGCCGAATTTGACGCCAACCTGCCGGTACGTCTTGGCGGTCCCATTACCCGTGTTGAATGGATCAACCCGCACACCTGGATCCATCTGGACAACAACGATCCCGAGTCCACTCGCGATCCTGGCCCCTGGATGGTAGAAGGTGGTACCCCCAATACGCTGCTGCGCCGTGGTATCAACCGCAACTCCCTGCAGCTGGGCACCGAGATTATTGTGACTGGTTACCAGTCCAAGGACCGCCTGTGTGAACCCACTTGCCGCGCCAATGGTAGAGACATCACCTTCCCCGACGGCCGCAAGTTGTTTATGGGTAGTTCTGGTACGGGCGCGCCGCGCGATGGGTCGGACCCGACTGAGAACTAGTACTGCTTAATGAGTGCAAAAAAGCCCGGTAATTACCGGGCTTTTTTTGGGCTGTTGCTTGGACGCGCCGGCTGCGAAACGCTGGCTCCGCGTTGCGAAAAATTTTTGATCGGATCACTTAGCAACCGTAAGCTCACCGCTCAAAAATTTCCCGCGCCTTGATCCAGCGCTTCTCGCTCGCCGCTCACATTGTCACCCGCCTGATTATCCTCACCACTTTTAATAATCTGTATATAACTTGAGCAATCGGCTGGTTTTCCAACTCGCCAAGAATATCGAAGCCATAAAAACTTCTCGGATGAGATCAAGCTAAGTTGAAACGGAAAATTCGAACAATAGGTGGGAGATCGAGCAGCGAGCGAGGGACGTCGGAACAAGGCGCGGGATTTTTTTGATTCGGGAGCTTACTGTAGTAAGTGACCGGATCAAAACAATTCCGCAACGCAGTGCCGGCGTTCCGCAGCCGCTGCGTCCCAATACTACAGTCCAACGGGGTCAATGACCCGTTCGAAATCACCGCCGTCGCGGAAGACGGTGGACGTCTGATAATAACCCGCTGTATAGAGTCGCAACACCACCGTGCCAGAACCGCGGTTTTCCCAGAACCACCCGTGGATACCTGGGAATGGGGCGTGGTAGGACCCTGACTTGGTCTCGGCAATACCCTGTTCAAAACTCTCGGCATACTCCTCGCTCAAGCCTGCCGGTTCGGCATGCATGTCGTAGTAGAGTTCACCATCGGCAATCCAGCTAAAGAGCATGGGCGCATCAAAGTCCATCAGGTATTTGTATTCCACCGACTGGAAGGGGCCCAGTTCAAATTCCACGAAGTCCTGGCGGTGATTCTCCAGTTTTTCCTCAATGGCTATTTCGTCTCTGGACAAGGCCGTCAGGCCCAGGGCGTCGCCGGTGCCAAGGGGGTCGACTCCGAATTCCGCTGGCAGAATGGCCACCAGCAGTACGATCACTGCCACGATAAAGGCAATGACACTGGCGATAATAATGTTCCTCGGAGCGGGCGGGGTGTTGCTGTCAGGTTGTTTCATGGTGGCTCGGTAGAAAATTGATCGGATTATTAATAGGGCGGCTGCAGGAAGAAGGCGCTCAGTTGATAGCCAGCCAGCAGAAAGCCGCCGCTCATCAGGGCAGTGTTGGTGACAAAGGCATGGCGCAAATAGCTGGCGCTGGAACGCCATACACTGAGGCCGATGAAGACCGCGGACAGGGCCAGTATCTGGCCAATTTCCACGCCCACATTGAAGCTGATGATATTGATCACCAGACCATTCTCGGACAGGGTAAATTCCTGCAGCTTGGTGGCCAGGCCAAGGCCATGGAACAGGCCGAACACGAATACCGCGATTCGGGTGTTGGGCTCGAAACCAAGAAAGCGGCGAAAGCCATCCATGTTTTCAAAGGCCTTGTAGACGATGGACAGGCCAATAATGGCATCGATGAGATAGGCGTTAACCTGCAGATTGGCCAGCACGCCGAACAGCAGTGTAATACTGTGGCCGATGGCGAACAGGGTGACATACTGCACCACATGGCCGGGGCGATAGAGAAAGAATATGACCCCGATCAGAAACAGCAGGTGGTCGTAGCCGGTGACCATATGCTTGGCCCCCAGATACATGAACGGGAATACTGCCGGACCATCGATGGCTTGCACGAAATTGGCATCGGAGCCTTCGATGGTGTGACCCAGAGCGGCCATGCTGAACAACATCAGCAGTGCCGCGGCTACCAGTTTCATGGCCGGGCCCATCTCAGTCCACCGGATTGATGCTGTCGTCAAAACGGTTCAGAATTTCCGGATTGTAGGCCTGGTGGCAAGCGGTGCAGACGCTGTAGAGTTGTGCCCCGGCCTGGAAAAATTCTTCCTCGTCCTGGGCCTCGGCTGCAGCCATGGCACGACGACCGGCCTCGCTCAGACCCTGGGAGTAAATCAGCCAGGCATCGTTGTCTTCGCGGCGTCCCGGCAATGCCAGGGAATTGCCGGTTTCCACGATCACCGCAGCCTGGGCGCGCACATAGGCCCAACCGTCATCGGTGGTGGGATAGAGTTCTTCATAACCGGCCGAATCCAGCACCCAGCCGCCGGAATCCCAGAGGATGTCCGAGGCCGGTTCCAGTACCAGGGCCATTAGCTCCTGCATGCTGAGGCTGGTGTCGTAAATGCTGGCTTCATCCGCGCTTTCTGATTCCGGGCTTTCGCCGGAACAGGCGATCAGGCTCAGGGCCAACAGTGCCAGACAGGCGGTACGCAGACTGGAATTCGGCTTGTTCATAGTGCATCCTGTGGAAAGTATCCGTTTAAACCCCTTGGCAGGATTGCTTCTGCACCGGGCTTGATCTTTGATTCGCTGCAAGTCTGCCCTAATTCGGACAGCAGTTCCACTGCCCGGCGATGAGTTCGGCTCTGGCTGCGATGCCTGCTATTGGTGTTCTTATCAGGAGTATGCATGAAGCTTTACCGATCCCTGCACTGTCTGTTATTCGCTTTCCTGTTGATGGGGCTGAGCGGCGCTGCCGGAGCGGCCGAGCTCAGATTGCTGCCGACCCCCGACAATGGCTTGCAGCCACGCATGGTGACTGACGCCGATGGCGCGGTACATCTGCTGTATTTCAAAAAGCGCCTCAATCGTCCGGCCGCCCGGGAGGGCAGTCTGTTCTATCGGCAGTATCTGCCGGAGCAGGGTCGCTTCAGCAATCCGGTCCGGGTATCAAGCCAGGCTTTTAATGTACAAAGCTATGCCATAGCCCGCGCTTCGCTGGCCATCGATGCCGCCGGACGCGCCCATGTAATGTGGTACCTGCCCCGTTCATCAGTTTATTACTACACGCGCTCCAACCCTGAACGTACTGTCTTCGAGGAACAGCGTTCCATGGTGCAGGACTACGCCCTGGGTCTGGATGCTTCCGGTGATGTGGCGGCGATCGATAATCAGGTTGCCATCGTCTGGGCGGCGGGGGATCTGAGCCGGGAAGCTGAGCGGGCCAGCTATGCCCGCTTTTCCCATGATGGCGGTGCCAGCTTCGGGCAGGAAACATTGATCAGCAATCCGGATCTCGGTGCCTGTGCCTGCTGTTCCCTGGCTGCTGACTATCTCAATCAGAACCAGTTGCTGGTGGCCTACCGTTCGGCTATCGATGGCATCGGCCGGCATATGCAGCTACTGACTGTGCAGGGGGTAGACAGTGCTCCCACCGGGTCCAGCTATGCTCCGGTGCAGCCGGGGCAGCAATGGGAAGCCAGCTTCTGTCCCCTTAGCACCAATGACATCACCGCAGATAGTCAGCAGCGGCACTGGCTGGTATTCGAGACCGAAAGTCGCATCATGCAAATGCGCCTGCCCGACGGCGACATTCTGGCAGCGGGTGAGCCGTTTACACAAACCCGCCAGAAACATCCGGCCATGGCGGTTAATGAGGCTGGTCAGCGCCTGATTGCCTGGGGCGAGGCTATCAGTCATACCCGGGGCGGGCGTCTGAATATGGCGCTGTTCGAGGGGGATGCGGCGGTCGAGGATTTTGACTTCAGTGAGGAAATCCGCATTCCGGATTTCAGCTTTCCGGCCGCTGCGGCATTGCCGGATGGCAGCTTTCTGGTGCTTTACTAACTCTCTGCCTAGTCAGGCCGGTTCTGTTGCTGGCGCAGATTTTCCAGTTCCAGTTGGCGCCACAATTCACTGGTTTCGGCGCGCAAACGTCGATTGACGGCCTCGGTGTTGCTGCGCTGGCTGCGGCGGTATTCCTGATACCAGGCACGGGAAGCGCCGGGGCCGCTATCTGAAGTTGTTGCCAGGGCCTGTTGCAGGGCGGCAAAACTGCTTGCCACATGCTCGGTGCCTGCCAGCAGGGCGTTCTCTCCGCAATACACTTCGATATTCATCAGCCTCTGCAGATTGAGGGAATCGTCCTGGGCCGGCGCTGCGCCCTGACGGCTGTCGATCAGTGCCTGGCGCCATTGCTTCAGGGCCTGGCACTGCGCCAGATACTCAGCCACGGTATCGCCATCAATGGCCGCCAGGAAATCCCGGCAGCTTTCCCCTGCCTGATCCGTTCCGGAATCATCCAGACTCTGCTGGCAGGCAAGGGCCTGCTGGTCCAATACCAGTAGCAATTGGCGGATGGTTTCCAGGCGGGCCTCGGGACTGATTGTCTGTGACAGTGCTGCAGGAGCAGTCAACAGCAGTGCCAGCCCCCAGGCCAGTGGCAGGGGGAGGCGAAAGCAACGAGGCTCTTTACTCGTATAACTCAAAGCGTTGGTCCCATTTCTTGAAGCGCTTGCGACAGTATTTCATCAACTGCTGGTAGTCGGCAAAAAAGTGTTCGCTTGCCTGCTCAATGGATTCATCGTATTCACAGAAGTCGTTCTCGTATTCACGGCATACCCAGGGTCGCTTCTCATAGATACCGCAGGCACCACCGGGCAGCAAATGCTGGCAGTGGGCCTTGATGTGCAGAAACCAGCCGTCGGCATCCTTGAAGATATTGATGTTGTCATGGGATACCTGCCAGAGCAGATGATCGAAGTCTTCCTTGCTTCTCGGCGTGGGGATCTTCTGGTTGATGGAATTACAGCAAATGGATTTTTTGCACTTGCCGCATTTTCCGTCGAGTTCAACTTCGCCGATGGCATCCACATCGACAACCTTGATGGCGTTCTTTGCATTCATACTACTTACCGCTGCAGGGAAGGGGTGTCGTGCTTATCTTAACACCGCTGTGTGAGCAGAATGAATGCATGCACAGCACAGCGAGCACTGCAATCGCTTGGTCTTTCCCAGTGACTTTCGCCAGGCCTTTACAAGCGCACACTGCCTATCCAAAATGGCAGCTCGACAAAACTGCCACGGATCCGGAGCCTGCCTGCAATGACAAATACAAATTACAAGCGCTTGCTGCTGAGCCTGTTGGCCGGTTTTATGCTGGCTTCCTGCTCCGAGGAGGCCACAGTACCCACGGCCGGTAGCAGTTTCACCGATGCCGCTGCCAGCGGACTCAGTCTGCGTAGCGTCTCGACCCAATCCTGGCTGGTCACCGGCGGTGATGTGCTGCTGGAAGCAGAGCTGCAATCCGGTGAGCTGCAGACTGCCGGGATGGAACTGCAGGTGAATGGCGAACCTGCCTCTGCGGCCATGATGGCCCTGTCTTCGCAACGTGTGCAGATGCTGCTGGAGAATCTGCCCGAGGGGGACAGCACAATAAGCCTTACGCTGCCGGCCCAGGGGCTCACAGTCAGTCTGGACATCAGCAATTACCCCATTTCCGGGCCGATTATTTCCGGGCCCCATGAATCCCCCTTTTATTGTCAGACTACTGAATTCGAACTGGTCAGCGGCGGCAGCCTGGGGCCCGCCCTGGACAGTGACTGTTTTGTGCCCACCCGGGTGGACTACGTCTATCTTTCCCGGAATGAGGGTGAATTCAAAGCCTGGCCGCCGGAGTCTGCTGACGGGGAGGCTGAGCCTGGCTCGGACCTTGCGCTAATCAGCACTGCCGACGGCAGCAGCATTCCCTATATCGTCCGTGTTGAAACCGGGGTTGTTAACCGGGCTATCTACGAGATTGCCATGCTCCACGACCCTGACAGCCCGGCACCGGGGCCGTTCAATCGCAGTGCCAACTGGAATGGCAAACTGGTCTATACCCATGGTGGTGGTTGTCGCAGTGGCTGGTACCAGCAGGGTAATCGCACTGGTGGCGTGATGCGGGACGGCTTGCTGCGCATGGGCTATGCCCTGGCGTCAGCCTCGCTCAATGTGTTCGGACAGAACTGCAATGATCTGCTGGCCTCGGAAACCCATATTATGGTCAAGGAGCGCTTCATAGAGCACTACGGTGAACCGGTCTATACCATTGCCACCGGTGCCTCCGGGGGTTCCTACCAGTCCCATCAAACCGCGGACAACTACCCCGGTGTGTTCGACGGTCTGATCGTGGCAGCCAGTTTTCCCGATGTCACATCCGCCACTATCTTCACCCTGGCGGATGCCCGGCTGTTGCATTACTACTTTAATGAAATCAATCCGGACGGCTTCGATCTGCAACAGCAACAGGCTGTGGCCGGTTTTGGTCGCCATGCCTCCATTGCCAATCTGGCCCGTGGCGCGGCCCGCCTGGACCCGATTTATGAAGAGGGTATCGCCGAGGAAGAGCAGGGGGGCGAGGTCAGTATCCCGGCACTGGAACAGCGTCGTTATCATCCGGCCGCCGCCAATGGCGTAAGGGCTACCGTGTATGACCACACCGTCAATGTCTATGGCCGACTCGATGGGACCGCTATCGCCCGCCGGCCACTGGATAATGTGGGAGTGCAGTATGGCCTGGGTGCCCTCAACAATGGCCATATTTCTGTGCAACAGTTTCTGGATCTGAATCGGGATATTGGCGGCTTTGACTACGATATGAATCATGTCCCGGAGCGGCATCAGACTGATCGTCTTGCCAGTCAGCGGGCCATCGAATCCGGGCGCATTCTGTTCGGCGGAGCAGGGCTGGCCACCACACCGGTTATTGATTACCGCAGCTACACCGATCACCGTGACGGCGGCGATATTCATATGATCGTGCACCAGTTTTCCACTCGCCAGCGAATGGCCCAGGCCAATGGCAGTGCCGACAATCATGTCATGAAGGTGGGTGGGCGCTGGGGCTTTACTGAAGAGGAGCCGGATCTGGCTGAATTGTTTCGGCAGATGGATGCCTGGCTGATGGCCATTGCCAATGACCAGTCCGAACAGGATGCGCGCCAGAAAATGCTGGCCAACAAGCCGCAGGAGCTGATGGATTCCTGCTGGGATAACCGTGATGGCCAGCCGGTGGAAGTGTTCGAAACCCAGACCTATATCGGTGATGGCCTTTGCAACAGTCTCTACCCGGCCTATCCGACGCCACGGCATGTGGCGGGTGCGCCTCTGGCCAATGACATCGTCAGCTGTGTGCTGCGCCCCTTGAGCAGGTCGGATTATGCGGTCAGCTTCAGTGATGAGCAGTGGCAACAACTGCAGACCATTTTCCCGGGCGGTGTCTGCGACTGGTCAAGAGGCGATGCCAGTGCGTCCGTCCATCAGGGAGTCTGGGCCTCCTTTGGTCCCTCGCCAGTGAACCGCCTGTACTGAGAACACCCATAGTAATGGGCACGGTCTGTGGAGCGCGGTTTGCGATAGAATGGCGTAGCCATTCGCAAACCGCGCGGAGCAGACTGTGTCCCATATTGACTTGGTAGTTATCTGCCCGACGGATCTCGATCTTTGAGCAAGAATCTTCGTAAGTCACGTTCAACCCTCATTACATGCAAGATGTAGACGGTATCTTCCGACACTCGATAGAAGATTCTACATGGTCCTACGATAACTTCTTGGTATTTAGATGGCGTCAGCTCTGGAACTTTCCGGCCTGAATTTGGCAAACGACTAAGCCGGTCAACCTTTTCAAAGACCTTAAGTACGAGGTTCTCTGCTGCGCTAAGTTTGTCCAGGGCGATGTATTCGGCAATCTCGTCTAAATCATCCAGAGCAGGCTCAGTCCAAACTATTTCAGCCATCGGCTCATTTTTTCTTTAGCTTCGGTATTGCTAAAAATTCGGCCTTCGCGAATGGCAGTTTCTCCTCTGGCGATACCTTCGAGGATCTTGAGCCGATTTTGCATCATTTCGTAGTCATCGACGTCAATGAGATAGGCAGAGGGCTGGCCGTGCTCTGTTATGAGTACTGGCTCCTTAGATTGGCGTAGGTCTGCCAATATTTTCGTAGCCTGGCGCTTCAATGTAGTTACGAGTTCTGTCTTCATAAAGTGATACTATTCTATCACTCTGGGTTTGGCAATATGTCAGTGCAGATAACAGGGATATTACTGAGCGCCGTTCTTGTCCAGTATCAGCTGCAATTCAAGACGCTTGATCTCCCGCATCAGCTCCAGTTTCTGCAGTTGTTGCCAGCCTATCACCTTGATGATGACAATAATGGCCAGACAGGTCTGAATGGCCAGCATCCACACCAGCTGCTGCTGGACCTCCTCACTGCCTAAAAACTGGCTCAGGCAGTAAAGCCCCAGCACAAAAACCACCAGCCCCAGAATCCACATATACCAGGTCAGCCAGGCTTGCTTGCCCTTCAGGGACATGGCCAGCATCTGGAACAGACCCAGCTGTTCGTCCAGTGCCTGTACCGCCTGTTGTTCCTCGTCCGACAGGGCGGCACGGATTTTTTCATCGAGTTCGTTCATCTTCTTCCTCCAGTAATTTCTGCAGTTTCTTGCGGGCATAGAACAATCTGGACTTCACCGTGCCCCGGGGAATGTTCTGGATCTCGGCTATTTCCGGCAGACTCAAATCCTCCAGATAGTATAGGCGTAACAAGCCAGCCAGTTCGCCGGGCAATTGCGCCAGCAGGCGGGACGAATCCAGGGCTGCCTCCTGATCATGGGGCACAGATTGTTCCACTTCGCTGCCGGATTCAGCGAACACTTCCCGGTCGCGGTAGCGTCGCCGTAGCTGGTCCAGGCAGCGGCGTTCAACAATGGTAAAACTCCAGCGCGGAAAACTGGCCGGATCCTGCAGCTTGTACAGGCTGCGACAGATTGCCAGCAGGGCTTCCTGCAACACATCCCTGGCGCTGTCCGGATCACCGAGCCGTTGTCGGATATAGGCCAGATAACGGGGCTGCCACAACTCCAGCAGCGGCTTCAGGGATTGCCGATGCCCCTGCTGACAGCGCAGTACCAGCCACTCACTGAACGCCTTTTCTTTGTTGTCCATAATTTGCTTCCTGTTAGTCAGGTCGTTCAGTGATCGGCATCGGTTCAGCCGGCTGGCCACACCGGGCTTGCCTTGATTAAAACGGCGCGCTGGTTTACTTTCCAGAGACTATAACAAGAGCTTGCCCAGCCGATTAGCTGCTTTGCAGCGTCGGACGGCAGCAAGAGGCCCGCTATGCAATTTCCCCGATTACTCACCGTTTTCTCAGTCCTGGCCCTGTCCGGCATGGTCAGTGCCCAGTCCAGCAGCCCCGCCGGCGACTATGAGCCGCCCCGCACCGAATACGGCAAGCCCGATTTGCAGGGCTACTGGACCAATGCGTCCCTGACCAGCATGCAACGTCCGGCCAATTATGCCGACGTGGGTCTGGTGATTCCGCCGGACCGGCTGCAGGAGCTGACCATGAACCATCACCAGAATGTGCGTCAGGCCACCGATGACGGTCTGGTGCAGGGTGAGCTGCTGGATGGCTCGGATCTGGCCCGCGGGCGTGGCTATAACGCTTTCTGGGTGGACCCCGGTGAGCGCTTCGGCGTGGTCAGGGGGGAGGCCCGAACTTCATGGATTACCTACCCCGAGGATGGACGAATTCCTTTTACCGAGGCCGGTCAGGAACGACGGCGCATGGCCTATGACCGCAGCCGCACCAATGACGGCCCCGAAGGACGCTCTCTGGGCGAACGCTGCCTGATCGGTTTTGGCAGCACCGGGGGGCCGCCCATGAATAATGTGCTTTACAATAATCTGTACCAGATTGTGCAGACCGAAGACTATCTGATGATCGTGGTGGAGATGGTGCATGATGCGCGCATTATTCCCATCAATGGCGAGCACCGGCCGGCTGAATTACAGCAGTGGCTGGGTGACTCGGTGGCGCACTGGGAGGGAGATACCCTGGTGGTGGAAACCGTCAATATGCATCCCCAGCAGGCCGCGCGTAATGCCGCCCCCCTGTCGGAGCAGGGTCGCATCATCGAACGTTTCAGCCGTTATTCCGATGATCAGATTCTCTATGAATTTGAAGTGACAGACCCGGCCTATTACAGCGAAACCTGGCGTGGCGAGATGAGTTTTAACAGTACTGACACACGGCCCTATGAATACGCCTGCCATGAAGGCAATTATGGTCTGATCGGTATCCTGGCTGGCGCCCGTCGCCAGGAAGCAGAGTCTGGCAGCGATTGATTGTCAGCCGAATTGAAAAAGGGGCCAGCTGGCCCCTTTTTTGATGATTCAAACTGATTCCCGGTCTTTCTCCTGTTCGTTTTTCCGGGCACCGGATTCCTCATCCCAGAAATTGGTCATTTCCATAAACATGAAGGCCGCAGACCAGGTGATCAGGGACAGGCCGGTAATGGCTTCCAGGCCCGAGAGAAAGCGCAGACTGCCGTCCGGTTCAATATCGCCATAGCCCACCGTGGTGTAGTTCACAAAGGAAAAATAGATACTGTCCACCAGGCTGCCGTCATAGCGCCCGCTGAGATCACCAAAACTGCCCTGGTGATAGAGCAGATAAAAGGCGACTCCGAACAGGCATATTTCCACGATGTGTGCGCAGATGGTGCCAAAAACGCCGAACACCACCCGCAGTCGCAAATGAATCTTCATGCGGGGAATAAGGGTGGATAGCGCACGTAATATTTCGTAGTGAATTACTACCGTAACCGCGACAAGAGCGGCATTGATCAACAGAGCAATAAACAGCATACGGGCGGTGTCCTGGGTCCGGGTGGCGACAATTGATCAAGCAATGGTATCAGTGGGTGAGGGAATAAATCAGGTAGTTGATACCCAATTGATAGGCAGAATTGGCGTACTGGGTTGGATACCACTGGTCATAGGTATGCTCCCAGCCGTCGCCCATATCGGAATTCCAGTTAATGAGTACCATGACCCGGCCATGGTCATCCAGGATGGCGTGATTGCTGGCTACATCAATGCCGGCCTGGCCAAAGCCGCGACGGCCGCCCCGGCCGGGAATCATTTGCGGGCCATCAATATCGTAAAAGGTATGGTAGATCTCGTGGTCAGCCTGCAATTCCACCAGCTCCCGGTCCGGGAACAGACGGGAAAAATCCCGGTAGAAGGCATCCCATTGCTGCTGACCCCAGAAATCATCGATCAGCAGAAAGCCGCCCCGTAACAAATATTCTCGCAAATTCTCGACTTCGGCAGGGGACAGGGACAGGCCGCCATTGCGACCCATTTCAAGGGCGTAGAGAAAGGGGTAATCGAATATTTCCTCGTCGTCGAAACGCAGCACGATTGGCTCATCCATGACACGCACATTGGTAAGCCTGGCCACACCCCGCAAGAAGTTCTCATCCGAAGCCGGAAAATCAGTCAGCCAGGGGCCGCCATAGAATCCACCGTCGTAGTAGCTGTCGTATTGCACCCTGACAAAGGCGAACTCGCCGGCGATGTCATAGAGGTCCTCGCTCCGCTGCTGGGCAGACGCCAGACCGGAGCTGAGCAGGACTATCAACGAAGCGGTAATTGCGAAGGCTTTCATAGGGTTGAAACCAGGGCTGGCGGCGTTGAATTGAACCCTAGTTTGTATCGACAAGGCCGCCAGATCAAGCTATTGTGGATTCAGCAGGCTCGGCGCGAGTCTCCTGTTATGATGAAAAACAACACCTGCAGCTCTGTGCTCCATTTCTTCCCCTGTGTACTTCTGATGGGCAGTGTCATGCTGCTCAATCAAACTGCCCTGGCCCAGCCCAGCACCGACCGTTTCAATGATGCCGAGCAGGCCCTGCAGCGCTATCAGGCCAGCTTGCAGGAGCTGGAGTCCGCCCATGGACCCTATCATGAAAGTCTGCTGGAGCCCCTGCAAAGCATGGAAGAGCTATTGTATGAGCAGGGGCAGTTTGAGGAACTGGCGGCGATTCAGAACCGGCGCCTGCAGGTACTGCGAACCACCCGGGGTTTTGAACATCTGGACCAGATTCCCCTGCTGGAAGAAAAAATCTCCACCGCACTGCGCTTGCGGCAATGGCAGGAAATTGGTGACCAGCTGGCACATATCCAGCATTTGCAGGCCGTGAACTTTGGTGCTGAGTCAGACCAGGCGTTGGGAGCCATGGATGATCTGGCCAGCTGGAAACTGGCCAGAATCTATCTGGACGAAGAAGCAGACCGCCCCGAGCTGGTGCTCGATGTGCGGGAAATTTATGACCAGGCCCTGGATCTGCTTGAAGAAAGGTATCCCGAGCATAGCCCGGAGTTGATTCCCTGGCAGTATAAGCGCAGCCTCAGTCTCTATTACCTGGTGGCCTTCATGAATAATGATGACGGGCTGGCCGGCGAGACCATCCAGGATGTGATCAAGCGTGACGGTATGTCCCGCCTGCACAGCTATCGGGCCGACGCCTTCGTGACCGGTTTGCGCCCCGGTGGTCTGGACCGACGCACACCAATTGTCGAGCAGGGCGATCCGGTGGGTATTGCCTACCTGCGTCAGGCCCTGGGCTATATCAACAAGATCAAGGACACGGCAGAGCAGGCCGGTAATCTGGAGCTGCTGGCCATGGCCGAGCTGTATCACGGCGACTACCAGGTGCTGATGCACAGAAGTTCAGGGCAACGCAGTTACCGCCGGGCTCGGCAATTGTTTGTCGAGGCCGGTATCAGCGAGCAACGGGTCGACCGCTTGCTGGCCCAGCCCATTCCGATTCCCCTGCAGGATTTCCATTTGTCCTTCGACAGCCTGGAAGCACAGCAGCTTTCTATGCTGGAAAACAGCAATCCGGCGCCCACCGACGCAGACAGCGAGATTGTCCATCTGGGGGTGTTCGAGGCCTGGGAGGAAGACCTTCCTGCCGTGGCCTTGCCAAGAAATCTGCCGGAGCCGCTGCGGTTTGAGATTGAATCCAATGCGGTAGAACTGGAATTCAGAATCAATTCCCGGGGAGAAACATCATCCATCGATGTCATTCAATCCTGGCCCGAGGAGCGAGCCAATGAGCGGGTCGCCTGGCGCGCCCTCAGGGATATTCGCTTTCGTCCGGCCTTTATCGACAATAAAACCCGCACCACCAGAAATGCCCGGCTGCGCTACCAGTTCCACCAGGTCGAAGAGCAATAGCACTGTTAGTGGGGCCAATCGGGGTTATACTTGCTGTCTCCGCAGCCGGCCTGCCGGCCGACCCCGGGTCCAGAGAATCAATGACCCTGAATAGTTCCGAAATGGGAGTAACAAGTCCATGTTAAAGCTACGTCACCCAGTCCTGCTTTTTTCACTCTTGCTGTTGGCCGCCTGTGCCAGTAATCAGGGCCTTGATATGGCCGCGCTGCAACAGGCCGAGATTAGCAATTTCAGGGCGCCCCAGGGCAGTGTGCTGTCCAGTGGTCAACCCAGTCAGCAGCAGCTGGAAGTCATGGCTGCATCCGGTGTGAAGCATGTGGTCAATCTGCGTACTGCCTCTGAGGAAGTGGATTTCAATGAGCAGGCGGCCGTGGAAGCTTTGGGTATGCGCTACCACTCCATTCCGGTTTCCGGTGTGGCCGGTATCAATGGCGAAAACGCCGCCCGTCTGCAGTCAATTCTGGCCGAGGCAGAAGGGCAGCCGGTGCTGGTGCATTGTGCTACCGGTAATCGGGTCGGTGGCCTGATGGCGGTGAATCATTTTCGCAATGGCGCCGATGTGGATGCCGCCATCTCTGAAGGTGCCCGCTGGGGTATGACCTCCGAGCGCCTGCAGGGGGCAGTTCGGGAAAGTCTGGAGAACGACTGATTTAAAACCGGAAGATCAAATCAAACCAAGATCAAATCATAAGGGTCCAGGCAAGGCGCAGGCATCTGCGCGGCCTGACCATCATCAAGGGAGAATGACGTGACAGACAGCAGTGCAGAAGAAAACGGCAAGGCCAGCGGCGAAACAGGGCAGGAAAACAACAGCGGTTCACCGCGGACCATCTTGCTGGTAATCAGCATTCTCTGTCTGCTGGCAGGGCTGGGTCTCGGCCTGCTGGCCCTGGCTGGCCCCCTGGCTGTCTGGATGGGTATGGCGGATTTTCGCCTGGGTTTCGGCTTTTTGCAGATCGTCAATTCCTGGGCTGACTGGATTGCCGGTATTACCCTGCTGGCGGCGGTGGCGATCTTCCTGGTTGGCAAGCAAAAGCAACTGGCCGACAGTAATCGTCTGGGCGTCCTGGCACTTGTGGGCGCAGTCAGTGCCGGCCTGGCCTGGTATGTTCCGGAGACCTTTCGTCCGCCGGAAGGCACACCGCCAATCCATGACATCGCCACGGACCCCTATAACCCCTTGCCCTATGTTGCCATTGCGCCGATCAGGGCGGATGCGGCCAATAACATGGACTACGGCGTTATGCCTGGCATTGACTCGGTGCAGCAGCATATCGAGATGCAGCTTGAGGCCTATCCCGACATCGTGCCCCAAACCTATAATGACAGTGTTGAAGCCGTGTTCAATCGGGCCCTGGAGGCAGTGCAGACCATGGGCTGGGAACTGGTGGACTCTGATCCCGGCACTGGCCGCATTGAGGCCACTGACACCACGTTCTGGTTTCGCTTCAAGGACGATGTAGTGATTCAGGTAGGCAGGAACAGCGCCGGTGAGACAGAATTGCAGGCCCGGTCCCTGTCGCGGGTGGGGCGCAGTGATGTTGGCAAGAATGCCGAACGTTTGCGCGAGTTTTTCGCCCTGATGAATAACTGATGACGATCAAGCCTGGCACCGGCACTTGCCGGTGCCTTTATCTGCTTAATCCAGTTCTGAAACAATCTCTCCAAGAACTTCCACTATGGCCGGGTCGAACTTGCCGGAGCGAACATATTTGTTCAACTCGGTAAAGGCTGCATGACCTTCCCAGGGATCGCGATAGGGGCGTTTTGAAGTGAGGCTGATATAGGCCTCGGCCACCGCCAGAATGCGGGCACCCAGGGGGATGTTCTCACCCTTGATGCCGGCCGGATAGCCGGAGCCATCGAAGTTCTCGTGGGCGCATTCAATCAGCTCCAGCATCTTCTCGTTTTCGAAGCCGGCATTGCGCAGTTTGCGCACCCCTTCCCGGGGATGCATGTGGATATGGGTGAAATCATCCTCGGTCAGGCCGCCGTTGCGGTTGAGGATGTTTTCCGGAACGATGGTCTTGCCGATCTGGGAAAAATAACCGGCCTCAAGAATATCGTGTTTCTCCTGATCCACCAGCTTCATGCGGTCGGCAATCAGATAGGCGGTAATGCCGATCAGGCGGGAGAAACCCACGGAGCCATCCAGACATTCCACCGGCAGCACCAGATCCTCCGGATAGGGTACAAATTTTTCCAGCTTGGGCTGGATATCTTCCAGCACATTGGCAGGAAGCTGACGGGCGCGGGACAGGACATCCCGGAAACCCACCACTTCATACAGATGCACGGTGCTGCGGCGACCACGTACAGCCAGATCGCGCTGTTGTTCCAGGCTGACCGCCACCTCGGCAAAGGCCACTTTCACATCGGCATTGTCCGGTGAGTCTTCCATGGCCTGCTTGAGATGCATATGGGCCTGCTCCGGATCGTTGGCCTCGCGCAGCAGTTTGGCTATCTGGATACGCAGTTCCGGATCTCTGGGGCTGGCTTCAATCTGTTGCAGAAGCGCATTGATGTCATCAACCAGACCCGGGTTGTCGGACTGGGTATAGGAGGACAGACCGGACACCGGGCGGAATTCGAAGATGTCGTTCAGTTCCTTGTAGGTGGCCTCATCCACGGTAACCTTGCCCGGCTCACACATGCCCTCAATGCGGGCCGCGAGGTTCACAGTGTCACCAAAGGCGGTAAAAGACTGACGCTTGGCACCAATAATACCGGTGGTGGCGACACCGGTTGAGATACCGATACGCAGTTTGAAGGGGTAATTGGCCTTGGTCATGCGCTCCTGCATCTTGTAGGCACAGGCCACCGCCAGCAGGGGGTGTTTCTCATAGCGAATCGGCGCACCGAACTCCGACATAATGCCGTCACCCATATATTTGTCGATATGGGCATTGTATTGCAGCAGGATGTTTTCCATGTCGGCCAGATATTTGTTCAGCTCGGTAATCACCACTTCCGCTGAATGCTCTTCCGAATAGGAAGTGAAACCCTTCAGATCGCAGAACATCACTGAGATACGACGGTTCTCGGTGCGGATGCGATTCTCGATCATGAGTTTGACCACCGCCGGGTCCATGGTGGAATAAAGGGCTTCTTCCACTTTTTCCTTGTGGGCACGGATGGATTTGGTTTTTTCCTCCAGTGCCTTGGTGCGTTCCTCCACCTTGTAATCCAGCTCCGATTCGAATTCACGAATGGTGGACATGGTCTGTTCCAGCAATTCCGCATTACCGGTGGCTTCGGCCTTGGCGCGCAGGGCTTCGGTCATCTTGTCCTGCAATTCGCGGTGGGTAAAACCGACGATGACCGCAGTGAGGATCAGGAAACCGGCCCAGGTCAGAATATTGGCCCACAGACCAAACACATCGGTGGGACCGACAAAGCGATCCGGATAGAGGCTGGCGAATATCACGATCACCAGAAAGGTGAAGAAGGCTCCAAGAACCCCGGAACGGATGCCGAGATAGTAGGAACTGAGCAGTACCGGCAGGTAGAAAAAGTTCAAAAAGGACAGTTTCGAATCCACCACCCAGACGATGGCGCTGACGACAACCAGGATGACAAGAATGAATACACCTTCGAAGTTATCGATCAGGTATTGTTTGAGCGCTTCCATTGAGTGGTGGTTTCCTTTATTCGAGTTGCTGTCTTCAGAGTCATGGCAACATGACTCCGGCTCGCCTGGAAAATTGTGATTATAGCGGTGTCTGTTCTGTTTGTTGTTCTGACTCAGGGATAACCGCGGGCTAGCGGGGGTCTTCAACGGGTAAGATTTAAGCACTTTTACCCAGTGCTCACAACACTCGGTTATGCCCTGCAGGCCTTTTGCCACGGGCTGCCCAGGCCGGTTGTCAGCCATACAGGTGACGGCCAGGGCGGCTGGCCGACCATGGCACTGGAAAAAGCCCGCTATTGATATCCAAGAAACTGTGAACCGCTTCACAACTGCTGCCGTAAAACAGCCAGTGGCATACCCGGCCCGGCTGTCGCTGTCCTACGACCGGCTGACAGTACCGTGAGACGGGCTGTTCAGCGTCTCTCGCCTTGTCCAGCGATCGTTTCAGTTCGGCGCTCGGTGCTTGCAAGCGCGGCTCAGGGCCCTATATTTGGTCCGACCAATTTGGTCCGACCAATTTCAGGGGCTTACAGCCCCATTCAGGACGGTTTGATGACAAGCAATACCACTATCAGCCATGAGATTGCGGCAACCCTGCGTCGGGAAATCCTCACGCAGCAGTACCGCAGTGGCGAACGCCTGCCCTCGGAGCGGGATCTGGCGGCCCGTTTCAGTGCCAGTCGTGGCGCTGTGCGGGACGCGCTGTCACAGCTGGAACAGATCGGTCTGATCAGTGTGCAACCCGGCGGCGCCCGGGTGAAACCGATTGAAGAGGCTTCCATTGCCATTCTGGGGCCCATGCTGAGCCTGAATAAGCAGCCGGATCCGGCCCTGGTGGATCAGTTCCTGCAAACCTTCGCAGCGCTTGCTGCCCTGAATGCCCGTGAGGCCCTGGGCCTCGCCAATGGGGAGCAACAGGAAAAGATAGCGGCCATGTTGGCTGAGATGCGCGAGAACAGCGCCGAATTTGAAACCACCCAGCGCCGCTGGGTGGAGCTGCTGGAATATCTGGGTGGCATCGCGGACAACCTCGTGGTGCAACTGATACTCAATGACCTGAAGGCGCAATTTATGGAGCGCATGGTCAAGGAAGAGTTCAAGCCGTCCCTGAAGAAGAAAGTACTCAATGACTTGCTGCAGACCCTGATTCGGGCCAGCAATGAAGGCGACCGGGACAGCTTTGCCAGTGCCGTGTTGCGCTATTTCGATGAATTACGAGCGGCGGTGGTAGTGGATATGAACCGTCGTCTGGCCAGTTAAGCCGGGAGCAGAACGTGGAAACCATGAAGTTATCAAGTACAGGAGTCACCCCATGAAGCGCATATTGATCCCGGTAGGAATATTGACGGGATGCATATTGTTCGCTGCCTACCTGATTCGCACCCCGACCCAGGTGGAAGAGTCCTCTCCGGAAATTATTCCGGTGTCGGTGCGGGTTACCGAAGTGCAGCCGGAAACCGTGCAACTGCTGGTGGAATCCCATGGCAAGGTGCAGGCGGCGCAACAGGTGAACCTGTCGGTGCCGGTGGCCGGCCCGATCGAATGGATATCCCCGTCTCTGGAAGCCGGGGGCTATGTGCAGGCCGGTGATGTTCTGCTGCGCATTGATGGCAGTGACTATGAAACCTTGCTGGCCCGCTCCCGGGCTTCGGTGCAGCAGGCTCGCGCAGAAGCCGAGCATGCCGAGCAGGAACTGGCACGATTGCTGGAACTGGCAGATCGACGTCTGGCCAGTGAGTCCCAGATGGAAAATGCACGTCGCCAGGCAGAAGTGAACCGGGCGCGGCTGGCCGATGCCGAGGCCAATCTCAGGCAGGCGGAGCTGGATCTGGAACGCACCGAACTGAAAGCACCCTTCAATGCTGTGGTGCAAATGCGTGAAGTGGAAGTGGGGCAGTATGTCAATCGGGCCCAGAGTGCCGCGGTCCTGTACGGCGCCGACGTGGTGGAAGTGCGGGTGCCCCTGGCTATCCGTCAGTTGGGCTATCTGGATATTCCCCTGTCCATGCGCGGTGAATTACCCCCGGCCCAGGCTCCCGATGTCAAACTGACCGGCGTTTATGGTGGTCAGGAACAACACTGGCAGGGCAAGCTGGTGCGTATTGAGGCGGCCATCGATGCCAACAGCAATACTGTGCAAACCATCATTCGTGTCGCCCAGCCTGAAGACAGCGATGCCTTGCCGCTACCCATTGGGCTGTATGTAGAAGCCGCCATCGAAGGCAAGCAGGTGAACGATATCATCGCGCTGCCCCGCTCGGTGGTGCGCAATAACAACCAGGTGCTGGTGGTGGATGCGGAGAACAAGATGTTTTATCGCGAGGTGGACATCTATCGCCTGGAAGAGGAGCGGGTTCTGATCAGCGGCGGTCTGCTGCCTGGCGAAAAAATCTGTGTCTCACCCATTCAGGCGGTTATCAATGGCATGTCAGTACAGCCGGTGATGGAATCCATTGTCCCCAGCAGTCAGGCAGCCCTGTAAGGGCACACTGAACGAGGTCGATCCGAGTCGTGCGAACACCCATTACATGGTTTGTCAAAAACCCGGTTGCCACCAATCTGTTGATGTGGATCTTCCTGGCTGGCGGCTTTATCGCCTTCATGAATCTCAATCAGGAAGAATTCCCGGATATTGATTTCGGTGTGATCCAGGTCAGCGTCCCCTATCTTGGTGCCACCCCGGCGGAGGCCGAATCCGCCATTTGTCTGCGTATTGAAGAAGCACTGGAAGGTACGGAAGATGTTGAAAGACTGACCAGCACCGCCCGTGAAGGCGGCTGTGACGCCACCGTGGAGCTCACCAGTGGCGCTGATCTCAATCGCGTGCTCAATGATGTCAAAGGCAAGGTGGATGCCATTACCACCTTTCCCGCGGAAACCGAGCGCCCCATCGTGCGGGCTATCTCTGCCAGCGGCAAGGTCATGACTCTGGCGCTGTATGGGGATACCGACGATCACAGCCTGAAGATTATCGCCGAGGATATCCGCAATCAGTTGCTGGATCTGGATGGAATTTCCCAGGTCAATGTGGAATACCTGCGGCCACTGGAAATTGGCATCGAAGTTTCGGAATTCACCCTGCGACAGTATGGCTTGACCCTGGATCAGATTTCCCGGGCCATTGAGCGGGCCTCACTGGATATGCCCGGTGGCACCCTGCGCACCGACTCCGGTGAAATCCTGCTGCGTACCAAGGGCCAGGTGTACAGTGGCGCCGAATACCAGGATATCGTCATCCAGAGCTATCCCGATGGCACCCAATTGCGCCTCGGAGAAATCGCCACAGTCATCGACGGATTCGAAGAAGGCTATCTTGACGCCCGGCTCGGTGGCCAGAATGCTGCCACTATCGATGTCATGCGTATAGGGGATGAAGATATTGTCAGTTCTGCCCGGGCTGTACGGGCCTGGATGGAATCTTCCCAACTTGATTTGCCGGAAGGCATGCAACTGAAGATTGTCAGCGATTCCGCCCTGGCTACCCAGGAGCGTATCTCCACTGTTGCCAGAAATGCCTATACCGGACTGGCCATGGTGCTGGTGATCCTGGCCCTGTTCCTGCGCTTCAAACTGGCTATCTGGGTTGCCGCCGGCATTCCCATTGCTATCGCCGGTGCCCTGAGCCTGTTTCCCGGTATCGGTCTTACTATCAGTTCGCTCACTGTCATGGGTTTCATTCTGGTGCTTGGCATTATTGTCGACGATGCCATTGTAGTGGGCGAGCGTATTCATACCTATGAACGCAAGGGGCTCAGCCCGGAAGATGCCGCCATTGAAGGCACTCTGGAAGTGTCGGTGCCGGTGATCTTCGGGGTGGCGACAACCATCGCAGCCTTTTTGCCGATTCTGTTGCTGGACGGGCAGATGGGGGCATTTTTCAATGCCATCGGCGGCGTGGTGGTGCTTTGTCTGCTGGCTTCGCTGGTGGAGTCGCAGATGATCCTGCCCGGTCATATCGCCCACCGTAAAACCAGCGGCTATCTTGGTGAAGGTAGCTGGCCGGTGCGGCAGTGGCAGCATTTTCAGGGCAAGATTGCCCATGGCATGGAATACTTTGCCAGCAACTATTATCAGCGGGCCTTGAAGAAAGTATTGAAGTACCGCTATGCCGCCTGGTCCACAGCCACTGGTGTGATCATGATTACCCTGGCGCTGGTAATCAGCGGTCGGGTAATATTCCAGTTCATGCCTTCGGTGGAAGGGGATGTGATCTATGGCACCGTGCAGATGCCGGTGGGTTCACCGGTGTCGGTCACTGAGCGTGCAGTCAATCTGCTGGAAGAAAAGGCCCTGGAGCTGGAAACCGAACTGAATCAGCAACTGCCGGAATTAAAGGCCAGTGGTCTGGCGCCTGAATCCACCGAGGCGGTGGTGCAGTCGATTCTTACCATTGTAGGTGGGCGCGCGCCCCGCGAAGGTCCCGGTGGACCCCGCAGTGGTGGATCCGGTAGCAGCGAAATTGCCGAAGTTGTGATGTACCTGACACCTTTCTTTGATCGCGGGCAACTCAGTTCGGCTGAGATACGGGATCGCTGGCGTGAAAAGGTAGGCGAGATTCCCGATGCCCTTGAACTGACCTTTGTCTCGGACAGTTTCAGCGCCGGTGATGCCATCAATTTTCGTCTCGAAGGTCGGGATGAAGATAATCTCAAATTTGCTGCCACCCAGTTGCGTGAAGAGCTGGCCCTTTATCCCGGGGTATTCGATATCAGCGATTCCTTCCGGGCCGGCAAGCAGGAAGTACAGATCCAGATTCTCGAGCAAGGCAAGATTCTCGGTCTTACCCTGAACGATATCGCCACCCAGGTGCGGCAGGCCTTTTACGGAGCGGAAGCCCAGCGCATACAGCGTGGCAGTGACGATATCCGGGTCATGGTGCGCTATCCGGAAGAAGAACGCTCTTCTCTGGGAAATCTGGAAGACCTGTTGATCCGCACCCCCAGCGGCGCCGAAGTGCCCTTCCTGAGTGTGGCCAGCTATACCCTCGGCAACAGTTATTCCTCAATCAACCGTCAGAACGGGCGTCGGATCATTACCGTGCGAGGCGACATTGATCGCAGCGTGGTGAAGCCGGAAGAAATTCGCAGTGATGTGATTGCCAAGTACCGCCAGCAATGGTCCAGGGATCTGGGGGTGGAAATGGTGGTTGGGGGAGAAGGCGAGCAGCAATTGCAGTCGCTGTCAGATCTGTTTTCCACATTCCCACTGGCCATGATGGTGATTTTTGCCCTGCTGGCCATTCCCCTGAAATCCTACTCCCAGCCACTGATTATCATGAGCGTGATTCCCTTCGGCGCCATTGGTGCCATCTGCGGACATTTCATCATGGGCGCCGATCTGGTGTTCTTCTCCCTGTTGGGAATCATCGCCCTGAGCGGTGTGGTGGTGAATGCCAGTCTGGTGCTGGTGGTGACCATTAACCGCTTGCGTAATGAGGGCATGGGTATGGTGGAGGCAGTCTCCGAGGCCGGCAAGGCCCGCTTTCGGCCAATCTTTCTGACCTCACTGACCACATTTATTGGTCTGGTGCCCTTGATGGCCACCGCCAATCCGGCCACCTTCTTTATCATCCCCATGGCCATTTCCCTGGCCTTCGGGGTGCTGTTCGCCACCATTATCACCCTGTTTCTGGTGCCCAGCCTCTACCTGATTCTGCATGACTTTATCGGTCATACCGATACCGCAGAGGAACGGGCCATGGCCTATCAGCACTAAGGGGCGACGGGCGCCTGCCGGGTCTGAATCAGAGGCTGATGGCCAGGCGAATCTGCTGGATGGCGATATCTTCCCAGACCCCCTGGGTGACATAAGGGTCGTTCAGCAGCCACTCATTGAGGGCGTCTCGGGATTCGAAATCCACATACATGGTGGAGCCGATCATTTCCTCATTGTCGCCCAGTATGGCGCCACCGGCGATCAGGTGGTCGGCTTCCTTGAGTTTTTCCGCATTTTCCAGATGCGCCTGGCGGGCATTCTGCCGTCGCTGTTGGGCACCTTCGTCTTCGCCGTCGTAGGCTGTGATTACAAATTGCATGACTCTTTCCCCCTCGCTTAGCTGCTGCCGCCAGTAAACTGCCGGTACAGATCAATAAACACCGGTATCAATGATGCCATTAAAAGCAGTGCCATGCAGATATTAAACAGGCGCACACTGCGGGCATGTTGCATGAAATTCTTCAGAGAGGCGCCGAACCACAGCCAGAGCAGCACACAGGGGCCGCCGAATAACATGAAGATCAGGGCAATAATGAGCACCTGGATGCCATAGCTCATGCCCACCACGGTATAGGTAACAGTGGCGCCGATGGCCAGAGTCCAGGCTTTGGGGTTTACCCACTGGAAGGCTGCTGCCTGTAAAAAGGAGAAGGGCTTGCCGCCGGTTTCATTCACGCTGGCGACCGGTGCCGAAGCAATTCTGAAAGCCAGATAACTGAGATAGGCCGCCCCGACTATTTTCATCACCGTGTGCAGGGCCGGGAACTGCTCGAACAGACCCGCCAGGCCCAGACCCACGGCTATCACCATGGTGGGAAAGCCGATCCAGATGCCCAGGAAATGGGGAAGCGAGCGGCGCACACCATAGTTCAGACCGGAGGTCATGATCATCGTATTATTAGGGCCAGGTGTCACACAAGAAACCATGGCAAACAGGATGATGGCGATATATTCCATCGCTAAGGCGACCTGGCGTGTTTGATTCGAGAGTCTGAACGGGGCAGGGCGGGCCCCTGGCGAAGGCGATAGTATTGGTGCTGTGTTGCCGAGAGTCAAGTTTGGCCGTCTCGGCCCGACTTCCTATTCAGGCGATAGTGAATTGCCTTCCCGACTCCACTGATGGATAGTCCCTATGTTGCTAGAAGCCCTGATCCCCATCGTTGCCATCATTGGTCTTGGCTTCGTCATCGCCCGCATGCCCTTTGCCGCCGAGAGCGGCTGGGAATTGCTGGAACGGCTCACCTATTATCTGTTCTTTCCCTCCCTGCTGGTGCTGGAATTATCCTCTACCCGGGTGCAACTGGCAGAACTGCTGCCCATTGCCCTGGTGCTGGGTCTGGCCCTGGCCATCCTGTCGGTGCTCTTTGTGGGGCTGCGGCAGTTTATTGCGCGGGACAGTGCCTCCTTGAGCTCGGTCTACCAGGGCAGTATTCGCTTCAATACCTATATAGGACTGGCGGTAGTTGAGGCCATTCTCGGTGACAATGGCCTGCGCCTGGCAGCCTTGTGCCTGCTGGTGTATATCCCGGCGGTGAATATTCTCAGTGTGATTGCTATCACTGCCGGAAGCCAGGACACCGGCAAGCGGGGCCTGCTGGCGGTGGGTTCGGTTTTGAGTAATCCCCTGGTGCTGGCCTGTGCGGCGGGTCTGGCGCTCAGCCAGAACATGTTCAGCCTGCCGGATATTCTCTGGCAGATGATTGAAATCCTCAGCCCGGTGGCCTTGCCCCTGGGGCTGTTGTCAGTGGGTGCGGGGATTCGCTTTGTCGCCTTTGGTGAGCAGGGCTGGCAGTTGGCAGTGGCAATGCTGAACAAGTTGCTGGTTTTCCCCTCACTGGTATTGCTGGCCTGTGTGATTTTCAGCCTGGAATCGGATTATGCCCGGGTGCTGCTAATCCTTACGGCATTACCGGCTCCGCCCTCCGCCTATATTCTTGCCCGACAATTGGGAGGCAATGTGGCATTGATGGCCAATATTATTTCCCTGCAAACCATCGCCGCGTTTATTCTGATACCAATCTGGATCGACCTCGGACAACGTTTATCCCTTCTCAATATTTTTATCTAGAAGGATTGTTTTAATGCAGCCCGGACACAAGGATTTCTGGTTTGTGCCATTGGGCGGTTGCGGTGAGATCGGTATGAATCTCAACCTCTATGGCCATGCCGGTAGCTGGTTGATGGTGGATTGCGGAGTCACATTCGAGAAGCGGCCGAACCAGCCGGCCTTCAATCGGGTTGAAATGCCGGACCCGGTCTTTATCAGCAATCGTCACACGACACTGACCGGCATCATCGCCACCCATGCCCATGAAGATCATATTGGCGCCATAGCGCATCTGTGGGAGCAGTTTCGCTGTCCTATTTACACCACGCCTTTCACACGCAATGTCTTGCTTGGCAAATTACGTCAGGCCCGTATCGATGCCCCGGTTCTGACCGTAAGTCCGGGGGAGACCCTGGATCTGGGGCCTTTTCGGGTGACCTGGATACCCATCACCCATTCCACCCCGGAAACCAATGCCCTGTTGATCGATACTCGCGTCGGCAATGTATTGCATACTGCCGACTGGAAACTGGATTCGGCACCGATTGTGGGTGCCGCCTTCAATCAGGGCCGGTATCGGCAACTGGGCCGCGAGGGAATCGATGCCGTGGTATGTGATTCCACCAATGCCACCCAGCCGGGCAGTTCGGTATCGGAGTCTGAACTTTTTGAGGGTTTGTTCAGCAAGGTGAAAAACAGCGAGGGCAGGGTAGTGGTGGCCTGTTTTGCCAGTAATATTGCCCGCCTGCAAACGCTGGGTAATATCGCCCATGTCAGCGGCCGCTATCTGGGTTTGTTGGGACGTTCTCTGGAACGCATGGCCCGTTACGCCCGGGCTGCCGGCTACCTGAGGGAAAATTTCAATGTGGTGGATGATCAGGATCTGGGCTACCTGCTGCCGAAAGAAACACTGCTGATCGCCACCGGCTCCCAGGGCGAGCGCCGGGCGGCGCTGCAACGCCTGGCTCAGGATAGCCATCCGCTGGTCAATCTTGCCGCTGGTGATCATGTGATTTTCAGCGCCAAGACCATCCCTGGCAACGAACAGGAAGTCGCGGCACTGGTACGCGCATTCGCTGATCGAGGGATTGAGGTTAGTCAGGCCGAAGACAGTGACTTGCTGTTGCATGCTTCCGGTCATCCCTGTGTCGATGAGCTGAAGCAACTTTATGACTGGCTGCGGCCCAAACTGGTCATTCCAGTACATGGTGAGGCCAGGCATATGCGCTGCAATGCAGACATCGCCAAAGCCTCCGGTGTGGCAACTGCCCTGGTGGGACAAAACGGTGATGTGTTTGATTTGCAGGCTGCCAGGAAATTGCCCGAGTCTGTACCCGTCGGACGCTTGTGGTTCGATGAAGAACAAAACAGGCTACTTTCAGTGGGCTGAAGGGCTCTGTAAAACTTTGTTACGATTCCGGCGGCAGCGCTGGGAGCAGTACCGTACTTCGCTCCAGCACTGTTGCCACTTTTTGCGCCAGTAAAAACTTCTGCCACAAACCTTGCAGTGCTTTTTTGGCAGGGTTAATTTGCTGTGGGTCACAGTTTGACTCTGTCTAATTCATATACTGCCACTACGTAGCTGCTACACTCGCAAATGATTCCTACAGTGATCTTTTGTAGGAATTATTCGCACAAGGACTGATACCCTCAAAAAAAAAGCGATATTCATATCAGACAGACGAGTATCATGGGGGCATTAAAGTGACCGTCGATGCGGTCGTATTTCAACGCAGTCAAGGAAGCAAGAAGGCGTGATGGATCTGTCCCGGTCATCCAACAAGAACCGCATTCTGATCGCAGATGATGAGGCGGATATCGGTGAGGTCCTGTCAGCAGTGGCAGAGGATCTCGGCTTTGCCGTGACCTATGTTTCCGAAGGCGGCCAGGTCGTGGCCAAAACCAATGCCCTGAATCCGGATGTCATCATGCTTGATCTGAGGATGCCCGGTACCGACGGCGTGGAAGTCATACGCGAACTGGCCAGGATCAATTGTACGGCCAAGATAATTCTGGTCAGTGGCATGGATCAGCGCACTCTGAACACTGTTGAAGCCCTGGGCCGGGAAAAAGATCTTTGCATGGTGGGTACCCTGGTCAAACCCATGCATCCCGACCGCATTGAAGCATTGCTCAAACCCCTGATAAAAGCTGCCCCCCGGGAGATGCCGGAAACTGAAACCGGTTTCGTTGCAAGCACAGACCGGCAACTCGGGCCACTGGTTCTCTACCGATTGCAGGCGCCCCTGTCTGAAGCTGTGGCCAGACGGCAGCGTGCCATGATCGACTGTTGCTGGCGCATGGATAATGGTGATTTCATTAACGGCCATCGACTGGCAGCGTGGTCGGAAACCCAGGGTGTCAGCAAGGGCATGCTGAACTTCTATCTGCATGAAGCACTGCGACAATGGCAAAGCCTCAAGGAAAGCAGTGCCAATATTGAACTGGTACTGGCCATCGATTCCCTGTTAATGCAGGATATTTCGGTCACCGATTTTCTGGTTGAGGTGGTCGAGCAGTATGCAGTGCCCCACGATGTCTTGGTGATTGAAACCCCGCTCGAGGGGGTCCGGGCAGCCAAACATGAAGCCATAGATATTCTGGCCAGACTGCGTATCAAGGGTTTCAAGATCGCCCTGGTCACCGAAGGGCGCAGGCATGATGAAGACCTGTTGCTGAATCTCGACAAATTGCCCATGGATGAAATTGTCGTCGACATGCGAAAGCTCAATGCCGACAATGCCATCCGCAATGAATTGGAGCTGGAATTTCAGTTCAGTTCCCTCACCTCGGTAATGCACAAGAAGGGGCTCGAGAGTTCCGCCATCAGTGTTAATACCCAGCAAGTTCAGAATCTGGTGCGCAAATGCGGCTTCGATTGGGCCCGTGGTCAGATGATGAGTGAACCGATGTCTGCCAATAGTTTGCAAGGAGTACTCAGTAGCGATTAAACTGCTTGGCTTGTGCAGGTGGCGGTCCCACCTGTTTCGTGAATAATCATAACAGTTCTTATCAGGCAGGGACGGACAAGTGAAACACCTGGCAGATCGCTTGCGTGTGTTGCTGGAAAAAGACGAAAAAGTATTTCCGCTTCTTCTGCTTCCTGTTGTCGCCCTTTTTCTCATTACTCTCAGTGGTTATCTCTATTTCAGCTACCAGCAACTTCGCCAGGCGGTTGCCGAAGAGGAGTACCATCTGGTATCGCAGGTGGCCACTAATCTGGATGCACAACTGTCCACGGTGCGCTTCGAATTGCTGGATATGGCAAGGCCGCTTCAGGCTTTGCGTCTAGATGAGTTGCAGGCGGGCGAACTCAATGGTCTTGCTCAGCATTTCGATTCTGTGCTGGCCGATAACAGTAATTATGCCGCCATTGTATTGATAAGCTCTGCAGGTGAGGTGCTGACCCGGTCCCGGCGCACGGGCACCGAGTTTGCGGCTATTGAGCTGGCAGACTTGTTAAGTGGTGACTCAGGCTTTTTGGGGGCGGCCACTCCCTCACTGCTGGCTCAACCCATGACCAGCTTCTTCATGTTGCTGTTTGACGACAATGGCATTGTTGAGCCCCGCGTCCCTATGCTTATCTCCATCCTGCCCCTGGGAGAACCGCAACAGCCCCAGGGCACCCTCATTACCGCCTACCATGCCGGGCCGATGCTGGAGCAGTTACAGGCACAGGCTGCCCAGTCCCAGGGTGATCTGTGGTTGTTGACCAATACCGGTTACTGGATCAGTGGCGGTGCTGAACATGATTTCGGTTTTCTGTTCCCGCAGCAGGCGGCACGGGTTGCGCAGCGCTATCCCGAAGTCTGGGCGGCTGTCATGGACGGTGAGGAACGTGCGCTGACTATTGATTCCGGCGTGGTTTCCCAGGCCAAGGTCTGCGGCAGGCTGAGCTGTCCTTCTGCTATCGGAGGAGAGGAAACCGTGCCTGGCGACTGGGTGCTGTTGTCTTTTGTTAGCAATGCACAATTGACAGCACCGGGCTTGCTGGCCAGCAATACCGGGCACTGGTTACCCATGCTCACCCTGTTGCTGGTGGTCAGCCTGATATCGGCAATTGGGGCCTGGTATCTGGGGGTTACGACCATGGCGCTGCGCCGCAATGAACGTAATCTGCGCCAGGCCAATATTCTGCAGGAAGCCTTCTTCGAAAAGAATCCGGAAATCATGTTCGTCAAGAACCTCGATGGCAGCTATATGCTGGCCAACGAGATGTGCCGGGACCTGTCCGGTTACCCGGATCATGATTTCACCGCAGGCTCAACGGAAGAAGTCTTTCCCAGTGCCTCGTCGGAGGCGGTCAGTCAGCAGGATATCCAGGTTATCCAGAGCGAAGAGGCCATGGAGTTCCATAGTCAATGGTCTCGGGATGGCGTTGTCACGCATTTCAAAACCCTGCGCTTTCCGATGTATGACGATTCCGGTGAACTGGTAGCTATCGGCGGTATTGCCAATGACATCACTGATCAGGTGATGTCCCGGCACGCCCTGCTGGAGAACGAGCGGCTGCTGCGCACCTTTATCGAGTCGGCGCCGGATGCCGTTCTGATTTCCGATGACCGGGGTCAGATCACACTGGTGAACCGCCAGGCCGAACTTATTTTTGAATATGATCGCGAGGAAATGCTGCAACTGACCCTTTTCGATCTGGTGTCGGACCTGAACAGCACGCGTCTCAATGAAACCATGGAAATGGCAGGGCGTGATGACAATGAAGTATTCAGGGAAGCGATGGAGGCCGTCGGCCACGGCAAACGTAATCGCAATTTCCCGGTGGAGTTTTCCCTGGCGCCGGTGAAAACCGAAGAAGGTTCACTGGTGATCTGCCTGCTCAGGGACAATAGTGAAAAAGCCCTGATGGAAACCCAGTTGCGCCAGAGCCAGAAAATGGAAGCGGTTGGCAAACTGACCGGTGGCATGGCCCATGATTTCAACAATCTGCTCGGCATCATCATTGGCAATCTGGCCCTGGCCCTGAAGAAAAGCGGTGGTGATGAGCGTCTGGAGAAACGCATCAACACCTGCATGAAGGCCGCCAATCGCGGTGCGGAGTTAACCAAGCGCATGCTGGCCATTGCCAGGCGTCAGCCCCTGCAGCCGAAACCGGTGTCCATCAACCGGGTGATTGAAGAATTGTCCCTGATGCTGCCCCAGACTCTGGGTTCGGATATCGAAATGGAATTGCAGCTGACGCCCGAGCTGCCAAATATTCTGGTGGATGAATCAGAATTTGAAGGCATGCTGCTGAATCTGGCGATCAATTCCCGGGATGCCATGCCCGAGGGTGGCCGCTTTTCCATTCGCACTTATCTGAAAGACAGGGAAGCCCTGCGCAAGATTCTGCCCCAGACCCAGATCAAGAACGCACGTTTCGTGCACATCATGGTCAAGGACAATGGTGAGGGTATGAGTGAAGAGGCCCTGAATCGCGCCTTTGAGCCTTTCTTTACCACCAAGGAAAAAGACAAGGGCACCGGGCTTGGTCTGGCCATGATCTATGGCTTTATCAAACAGTCCAAAGGTTTCATCGTGCTGGACAGCAAGCAGGGCAAGGGCACATCGGTACATATTTACCTGCCGGTTCCCGAAGAACTTGCCATTGATGGTGCCGACAGCAAAACCGGCAGCCAGTCAGCCATCCCCGAGGGGCGGGACCGTCTGGTATTGCTGGTAGACGATGAATACGAACTGCTGCAGATTGCCGAGGCCTATCTCGAGGAAATGGGCTTCCGGGTGGTCACTGCCACCAGTGGCCAACTGGCGCTGGATAAACTGGCCAGCATGGAAGAGCCGGCCCTGCTGCTCACCGACGTGGTGATGCCCGGCGGCATGAATGGTGTCAGCCTGGTGCGACAGGTGCGGGAAAAATATCCCACTATTCCGGTGTTATATGCCTCGGGCTATCCCTCCGGCATTATCGAGGAAAATGCCAGGACTGAAATGGATGCCCCTCTGATCAGTAAACCCTATACCTTCTCCGTCCTTGCCCAGGCCATCAGTGCCGTGCTCGAAGCTCGCTGAATTCGACGCTGAATTAGAATTTCATAATTGAAATTGTGACCCGCTTCACGGTTCTGTTGTTCGATGGCTTGTCTAATAGCAAGCTCCCGAACTGCGCTAGAGCAATCCAGTGCTGTTCAGGGTTGCAGGAATTTTCCTGCAAATAATCAGAATCCCTAAACCGGACAGTTCCAGCAGATGCCAGCGATCAATTCTGAACAAGCAGTAACTCCGGCAAAAACCAGGACATTTGGAAGTCTCATGCAAGCGGACGCAAATGGCAGAGCCAAAGAAATAAGCAGCACTGAAGAGATCGAGGCTATCCTCAAGCTCGCCTGCAGCCATCGCTGGAATTTCAGCTATATGGTGGCGTCCGAACGCCGTCAGTCTTCCCATACCACAGAGCTGGTGGCTGTAAATGCCCAGGCCGGTAACATTACCGTGGGCAGCGAAGTGAAATACTCGGGCCTGCAAGCGCAGCAGAAGGTTGTGTTCCGCGCCCAAAGTGGTGGTATCAGCATTCAGTTTGAAACCGAGATGCTGGGCTCCGGAGGCAATGCCCTGTCCAACCGCCTGTTTTCCGAATGTCGTATCAAGATGCCGGAAGTCATTCGCTTCAATCAGCTACGCAAGTCGATTCGGGTCGATTGCAATGACCTGGATGATATCCGCGTGACCCTGTTTGCCAATGCTACCCGTCTGCAGGGCCTGGTGGCCGATCTCTCCACCACCGGCACCAAGATCCGGTTCAGCGGCAATCTCACCTACCAGTTCAAGCAAAGCCGCATGGTGACTGACTGTCGCCTGCGTCTGCCGGACGGGTCGGTGCTGGAAGCCCGCGTCAAGGTGCTGGGTTTTTTCTACGACGCGGAACAGGACATCTCCTATCTGCGCTGCTATTTCCTGGAAATCCGCGAAGACAATGAATTGAAGCTGGCGGATCTGATCCAGGCAGCCCTGATCGCCAAGCCCCAGCCCGTCGTCCATTTCTGACGATTTCTCCCGTTTCTGTCCCGCACTGTAAATACCTCCCGATTTTGCTGTAGTATGCTTGCCCCGATTAAATACGGCGGAGCCCTGCACGGTTCTGTCTCCACTCAATATCCAGCTTCCTGCAGCCGTTATACACAAGCATGAAAGACAATCTCTCCACAGCCATTCTCCTGATCGGCAGTCTGATGTTGCTGACTGCGTGCAGCAGCACTGATTTTGACGGTGAGCGTCCGGTCAGCGCCCAGTACTGCGACAATTTCATGATCTACGATATGTGCGCCCGGGATACCAACCGCGACGGTGAGGTAGATCTGGTCTATTTCACTGATACCAATGAAGTTTTTATGTATCGCGAGGGCCTGCGAAGAATTCCCCGTGATCTGGGCCGGCATCGCTGTGCCATGGAGATGGATCCGGATCTGGTGGCCACCACCAGCCGCCTGTTCTACATCGATGAGCAGACCTCTTTTCTGGAGAAACAGGATATCCGTGGCTCCATGATGATCAAATACATCGCCTATATGCCCCGGGTCACCGCCTGTAATATGCGTGCAGAACAGGAGCAGCAGGAAGCCGAGAGCTAGGTTTGGAGCCTGTCAGGTCGATAAATGCCTGATTTCCCGGGGCTATCGCAGGGCAGAAGCTTGCAATTTGTCACAGTAGCCACAGTGGCGCTCCCCTATAATTTGCCGACATAGACAGGGCCCTGTCTGAAAACAGGGGCCCGATAATAAAACTACAGCAAGGTGCGGCCGCTGGCCGCCATATGCCCGTCAGGAAAAATCCCATGAAAAACCCACGCTTTGCCGGAACCGGCAATTACCGTAGAGCTACGCGCGGACTGGCCCTGAGCCTGGCCATCGCCCTGGGTAGCTCCGCCCAGGCCCAGGATAATGTCGGTGACGATTCAACCATCGTCTACCCGGCATCCTATTTCACCGAATACGCGCCGGTTACCGCCATGGACATGATCAACCGCATTCCCGGCATGAATATCTCCGGTGGCAATGGTGGCGGTAATGCCAGCCGCGGTGGCCGCGGACTGGGCGGCGGCGGTGGTGGCACCCAGGTGATCATTAATGGCAAGCGTACGGCGGGCAAGAACAACAATACCCGGGCGGTACTGGATCGCATCACCGCCGACCAGGTGGACTATATCGAGATTATTCGCGGTACCGGCGGTGACCTGGATGTGCGTGGCAGCACCCAGGTGGCGAATATCGTCCTGTTTGAAGAGCAGGCCAGCAGCTCTATCTCCTATGAAGTGAATGCTGACTACTACCATGACGGTGAGTACCAACCCGGAGGATCACTGAGCTACAGTGGTCAGTCGGGCGCCCTGGGTTATATCGTCAACGCCTCGGCAGAGCCTCGCTATGACCACAATGTGTCCTGGGAAGAAAGTGTGCTGGGTGACTTTTCACCCAATGACACCATCGCCGAGGAGCGCATTCGTGAGCAGACCTCCTATGAGTTTTCCACCAATCTGAACTACGAGTTCAGCGAGCGCACCAGTGCCCGCTTCAATGCCCTCTATGCCGAGAATGACAATCCAACCTCTGTGCAGCGCTTTACCACCGATCTGGCCAGTGTCAGCGATGATCTGTATGTGGAGCGTGAAGTCATTCCCGGTGAACGCAGTAACTGGGAAATCGGCGGTGATATTGAATACCGTTTCAATAATGGTGCCCGCTTCAAACTGCTGGCCATTGCCAATGAAAATGACGAGGCCAGCACCCGGGAGCGTTTCGATGTCTACAGTGATGGCAGCGAAGAGAAAAACCTGTTTCTGGACTCATCCAATGTGATTACCGAGCGTATTCTGCGCAGCTCCTACACCATGAATCTGGGTGCCGCCCACGATATCGAATTCGGTGCAGAAGCGGCCCGTACCGAACTGAATTCGGCGCTGTTGCTGGGACTGCAGGATGCCAGCGGTGTTCCCGCTGCCAGTCACGGCGGTCTGGTGCCCCAGGATGTTTCCAATGCCAACACCACAGTTGAGGAAATGCGCTACGAGCCCTTCGCCATCCACAACTGGCGCATTAATCCGCGCATGTCCCTGGAGAGCTCGCTGGTTTACGAGTATTCAGAAATCGAACAGCAGGGTGATTTCAATCAGACCCGGGACTTCACTTTCTTCAAGCCCAAGTTTGACTACCGTTTTGATGTTACGCCACAGATCCAGTTACGCATGCTGGTGGAAAAGACAGTGCGCCAGATCAATTTTGTCGACTTCGTGGCAGTGACCGACAATGATGACGACGATTCCAATACCCTGGCCGGTAACCGCAATCTGCGTCCCGACTACTGGTGGAATTACAATTTCAATGCCGAATACCGCCTGCCGGATGATATTGGTGTCATCAGCGCCAATCTCTACAAGCATCACCACAAGGACTTCCGTCAGCGCATTGATGTGTCTACCGGGGATGAACTGGCTTCGGCGGTGGGCAATATTGGCACCGGTGATATGTGGGTCGCCGATCTTCGTAGCAGCACCCGCATGAAGTTCATTAACATGCCCAACTTGCTGGTCACCACCCGTACCCAGTTGCGCACTTCAGAAGTCCGCGATCCCTTTCTTGGCATTGACCGCAGTTTCGATAATTTCGAACGTGGCAGCTTCGAGTTTGGTTTCCGTCACGACATCCCGCGCTGGCGCCTGAACTACGGCTTCAATTTCAATAATCGTTTTGACGGCAACTACACCCGCTATGACATCGTCGATCTGGAAACAGATGTGGGTGATCCCTGGACCACTGCCTTTGTGGAATTTATCGCCATGGGCAATACCACTTTCCGTTTCGATGTGCGCAATATTGCCGAAGGCGTAAACTGCCGGGAGCGATATCGCTACGACGGTCATATCCGTGACCAGATTCTGGAAGAGTATGAAAAGCGCTGCTCAGGTTCCGGCCGGGTTCTGACCTTCCGCATGAGCGGGACTTTCTAGGCAGTACTTATTACCTGCCAGTGGCCGGTGCCTGATCGGGCGCCGGTCGCATCGGTATCCTGAATCCATGGGTGCCGTAATGGGTGACCTGGATGGAATCGGTGATATGGGCGTCGAAACCCAGACGCTTCAGTTCCCGGCACAGCCAGTAATCCTCGGACAAATAGACGCCGTCCACCACCCCCACCTGAAACACGTCATACATTTCCATCTCGTCGACATTTTCCCTGCTGTCATAGCCATGACGGTTGCGGTAAACCTTGCCAGCCGCTTTGGCATCTTCCACCAGAGCCACCACTGCTTCTTTCGACAGCAGCATGACCGCCGTGGCCAGATAACGGGTAGTATAGAGATGGGGCGCAACTTCCTGTTCAAGCCCGGATGAATTCAAGCGTGGTCGGCCATCCGGACCATAGGCCTTGGTGGGTACCGCGGCACCCACCACATCCTTGCGGTAATCCAGCAAGCGTTTCAGGCCTGCTGCCGGCAGATGGATATCGGCATCCAGAAACAGCAGATGACTGAACTGATCCCGCTGATGATAGAAATAGGACAGCACGGTATTGCGTGCCCGGGTAATGAGGCTCTCATTGCCTATGGAGGCCAGGGAAAAATCCAGGCCTTTCTTCTGGAATTCCAGCAGGCTGTTCAGATAATCGAGATGCACCATGCCGCCATAGGCTGGCGTGCCGATCAATAAGCGCATTGCAGGGCCCTTGGGTGATTTCTAATGAGCCCTGTTATACGTGAATTGGTCGGGAGGGTAAACGCCCGGCAATTTTGACAAGGCGGATGACTGGTTCATAATGAATCCCAAATTGCGCGAGGGGGAAGCAATGAGCATTGCCAATCTAAAACAACAACAAACCAGCCTGGCCATGGTGCTGGCCCTGATGCTGTGCAGTCTGGGCCATGCCCAGGGCCAGCTGGATACCCTGATTGCGGAGCGGGCTGCGGCCGTCGAGGACAAGGTCATTGCCTGGCGTCGGGATATTCATCAACACCCGGAATTGAGCAATCGTGAGTTTCGCACCGCTGCACTGGTGGCCGAACATCTGCGCAGCCTGGGACTGGAGGTGGAAACAGAAATCGCCTATACCGGGGTGGTAGCCACTCTGGTGGGTGGCCGGCCGGGCCCGGTGGTGGCCCTGCGAGCCGACATGGATGCCTTGCCGGTGGTGGAGCAGACAGATTATCCGTTTCGCTCTGAAGTGCGCACCACCTATAACGGCCAGGATGTGGGGGTTATGCATGCCTGTGGTCATGATACCCATGTGGCCATACTGATGGGCGCGGCAGAGGTGTTGGCCTCCATGCGTGAACAGATTCCCGGCAGTATCAAGTTTATCTTCCAGCCTGCCGAAGAAGGCGCGCCACCGGAAGAAGGGGGTGGTGCCAGAATGATGGTGGACGAGGGTGTGTTGTTGAACCCGGATGTGGAGGCAATCTTTGGTCTGCACATCAGCCAGAGCTATGCCGTGGGCGAAGTGGGTTTTCGTTCACTGGGCATGATGGCCAGCGCCGAGCGCTTTGATATTACTGTCAATGGCCGTCAGACCCATGCCGCCCGGCCCTGGGCCGGGGTGGACCCCATTGTTGTCAGCTCCCAGATTGTCATGGGCCTGCAGACCATCATCAGTCGTCAGACCGATGTCACCCGGGCACCGGCGGTCATCACCGTGGGCACCATCGATGGTGGTGTGCGTAACAATATCATTCCCGATTCCGCCACCATGACCGGCACCATCCGCACTTTTGACCCGGATATGCGCGAGATGATTCACCAGCGTATACAGCGCATGGTGAGCAGTATTGCCGAAAGTGCCGGTGCTGGTGCAGAGCTGACTATTTATCCGGGTGTACCGGTGACCTTTAATGATGCCGAGCTTACCCGGCAGATGGCGCCGACGCTGGAGCGACTCTATGGCACTGATAATGTTTTCGAGGCGCCGCGTATTACCGGAGCCGAAGATTTCTCCTTCTACCAGGAAGAAGTGCCGGGCTTTTTCTTCTTTATCGGTGGTCGGCCGGTGGATGTGCCTGCCTCCGAGGCCATCCCCAATCATTCGCCGCGCTTCTATATCGATGAGGACTCACTGCTGCCGGCGGTGCGGGCCATGAGCACTCTGGCCCTGGACTATCTGGGCAGCGCCCCCTGAAGGCGCAAAAGCGGCGCTCGTCGGCCTCGACGCTAGCCAGCCCTGCAATCCTTGCAATTCCCTAAGTTATTGTAATTAAGGGATAAATACCGGTTCGGGTGGGTCCGGGCCCGCACGGTTGTGATCGGCCTCAACAAATCGCTCGATTCCTCCCGGCTTCTGGTCGTAGAAACTCTAACCCCTGTTTCTCGAGCAGAGCTGGCTTATGCTACCGACAATTACATTTCGCTCGCAGATCTCAATCCTGATGGTTGCGGCGTGCTTGCTGTCGGTGATTATTCCCAGCGGCGTGGCACTGAGCCATATCCGGGATCTGGACATCGATCGCAGCGCGGCGGAGTTTGAAGGCACTATCAATGTTGAATCAGTGCTGCTGGAATCCAAGTTCGAACGCCTGATGAATGATATTCAGGTGATGTCCAGATTGCCCCATTTTCAAGGTCTGGCCAGAGCTGTTCAAAACGGTGGTGTAGACCCGGTTGATGGCTCACGCCTTGCTCAGTGGCAGGATCGTCTACAAACAATTATTGCCTCTGCCTTGCAACAGCGTGAGTTCTATACCCAGGTGCGGTTGATCGGCGATGCCGATGAGGGGCGGGAACTTGTGCGTGTCGACCAATCCGGTGAGGGATTGTCGGTAACGACTGAAACGCAACTGCAGAACAAAGCTGGCGAATACTACTTTCAGGACACCCGTCATCTCAAACAAGGCGAGATCTATCTGTCGCCCATTACCCTGAATCGTGAACACGGTGCAGCAGAAATCGGAGCTGTTCCCACAATCCGGGCAATTACACCGATCTTCCACGAAGATGACCAGCGTGTGGGTGTGTTTGTGATCAATGTTGATATCGAGGCCATGCTGAAGGATCAATTGCGCACCTCCTCATTGCAGTACGATTCCTACATCGTTGATCCTGATGGCGTTGTTGCCTGGTATGAGAAAAGTACGGATCAGGTGCACTTTCGCATGGGCACGGAGAATGAACAGGTGGCCCGTTATGTGGATCTGGCGGTATTCGGGCCCGAGCGCTATACAACGCTTCCTGCCGGTGAAGATGGCCATGACATCGTCGCCTTCGTCAAACGCCTGGAGTTGGGAAGTGCTGCCAATACCCTGCATTTGAATCTGATGCAGGTCACCACCATGGAAAATGCCAACAGTGCAGCGAACCGGGCGCAGCAGAATTATCTGACCAGCAGCCTGTCAGCAGTCCTGTTGGTGCTGCTGCTGGTACTGGTCAGCGCACGTTATATCACCCGCCCCCTGAAGACCCTGCGCAATGGCATTCTGGAATGGGGTAGCGACTATTCAACCCTGAATCTGCCCACCGACAGGGATGATGAAGTGGGCGATATCGCCCGTTCATTTACTTCCGTGGTGAATGAGTTTGCCAAAGCCAGAGAGTCAGAGCAGAAAACCTTCTCGCGCATGTCTGCGGCGGTGGATTTCTCCATCGAGGGTTTGATTACTATCGACGGCAAGGGACAGATTCTTGGTATCAACCAGTCTGCCTGCGAAATACTGGAGATTGATACCCAGCGGGCAATGCGAACCGATATTCGGGTGCTGTTGCCAGCACTGTTTTCCTATTCGGAGGAGGAGCAGGGCAGTCACTGTGAGCTGCAACTGCAGTCCGGTGAGCTGCTTGCCGAATGGCTGGGGGGTGATGGCCGCCAGAAACATGTGGAGCTGAGCGTCTCCGAGTTTGAGTCCAGCGAGGGCTGCTTTTACTGGATCGCCCTGCGGGATATCAGTGAGCGTCTCGAGCAGGAAGCTGCCCTGAAACAGGCATTGGACGAGTTGCACCAGTCCAATGAAGAACTGAACGATTTTGCCTATATCGCCTCCCATGACCTGCGGGAACCGCTGCGTGGCATCCAGATTCATGCCCAGACCCTGGGCAGAAAATTGCCGGCTGATGTGCCGGAGGACGTGACACGCAAGGTCAATCGCATTGGCGAACTGGCGGAACGTATGCAGCATCTGGTGACCGATCTGCTGCAATTGTCCAGGCTCAATGGTATTCAGGCCAATGAAAACGTTGTGGATCTGAACAAGGTGCTGGAGGAAGTGCGACAGAACCACGCCCAGTTTTTTGAGGAAAAATCCGCGCGCCTGACAGTGCAGGAGAACCTGCCCAGTGTGCGTGGCGATTACAGCTATCTCCTATCGATATTTCAGAATCTGATTGTCAACGGCATCAAATACAATGAATCGGATTACCCGGAGATTCTTGTTGCCTATCTGGGCGAATACAGCCATGAGGGCAAGCAGTATCAGCATGTTTTTTCAGTGGCCGACAATGGCATCGGCATCGATCCTGAATTCCATGATTCGGTATTCCGGATCTTCAAGCGTTTGAATAATGAAAATGCTTTTGGTTATGGAGCCGGCGCGGGTCTCACCTTCGTCAAGAAAATCGTTGAGCGTTACGGTGGCGAAATCTGGCTTGAGAGCAAGCCGGGCGAGGGCAGCGAGTTTTTATTCACTCTGGAGGTGGTAGACAGTGAATTACAGATTTGATGAGTTTGCGGAACAGGCCGGCAGTATCCTGATCATTGAAGACAATGACGATGATTTCGAGAGTACCTGCGATGCCCTGCACAATGTGGGCGGTTTCAATATCCCGGTTGAGCGCGCCGAGAATGGCAGTGAGGCCATTGAATTTTTACGTGATCGCACCAGTGCAGCGATTCCGGATTACGCGAGCATCCCACGCCTGATTCTCCTGGACCTGAATCTGCCGGGCATGGATGGTCATGGAGTGCTGATGCAGGTGAAGTCCAGCGCCACTATGCGACAGATTCCTGTGGTGGTGTTTTCCAGCTCATCCAGTAGCGAGGATATCGACGCCTGTTATGCGGCCGGAGCTAATGCCTATGTGTGTAAACCCTCTTCACTGGATGAACTGGATGTGATCATGCGCAACCTGGAAAAGTTCTGGGTCGAAACCAACAAACTCTCAGGTGAGCATTAGGATGTCGGAGTTAGTAATGAACAAGCAGGAACAGACACTGAACATTTTGCTGGTGGATGATTCTATCGATGACCGGGAGTATTTTCGCTTTCTTATCGATGAATCAGACAGCGCCGACTTCTGTGTTGAGGAGGCCACCAATGCCGACGATGCCCTGGAGAAAATGAGCTGCATGCGCTTTGACTGTGTGGTGGTGGATTACAATATGCCGGGCCACAATGGTGTCTGGCTGGTGCAGCAGATGCAGCAGAAAGACTATGAGTCTGCCACCATTCTGTTGACCGGTGGTGGCAGTGAGCGCATTGCTGTTGAATCCATGAAGTCGGGCACACAGGACTACCTGAGCAAGACCGGAATCGATTCCCCCACGCTAAGTCAGACGATTCTTGAAGCGGTCGAGAGCAAGTCCAGCCAACTGGAATTGTTGCGTCAGACGCGCAAGGATGAGTTGACCGGCGTGGCGAACCGGCGCTCCCTGTTGTCGGCCCTGGACAAGGTTTGTTCGAGGGCGCAACGTTTTTCGCGGGCTGCAGCGATTCTCTACATGGATCTCAATGGATTCAAGCCCATCAACGATACCTATGGCCACCAGGCCGGGGACGAAGCCCTGAAACAGTTTGCCTTGTGCCTGTCGCGGGTGGCACGCAACTACGACACCGTTGCGCGCATGGGTGGCGATGAGTTTGTGGTGTTGCTGGATGAACTGGAAGGCGATGGCATGCTGGCTGCGATTCGTGTGGCCAAACGTATTCTGGAAGACCTCAAGGCTCTGGAGATTGAATACAACGGCAGCAGCTTTGGCATCAGCAGCAGTATTGGTATCAGCCTGTTTCCCCAGCACACCTCGGATCCGGGCCAATTGATTGAACTGGCAGACATGGCGATGTACACCGCCAAGAAATCCGGGGCTGGTTACTATCTGGCCGAGGAGCCCTGCTCTGATCTTTTGGTAAGCGCGAAGGGTTTCGGTTCGGTTAACTAGGGCTTTCACTCAAGCCGGCTGGCTTGCTGCGTCGATTGGCAAACAGCGGCGATTTTTTCACCCACATATACACACCGGTGGCGAACAGACCGGCCATCAGCAGGCCGCTGATGAAAACCAGCAGGCGCCCCGGCAGGCCCAGGGCATCGCCATTGTGGAGTGGAAACATCCAGGTGAGGAAGACATTGCCGGCGGGCAGTTCGCGGATATCCCAGACCTCCAGTACCTCACCGCTATATTGATCGAGATAGACCGTGCTGGCCCCATACTCGTTCCACCATTCCCCGGGATGCATGAAGGTTACCCGCCAGGGCGCCTGTTCTCCGGCGGGCAGGTACAGGCGGGCAATTCTTGATTGCGGAAATACCGACGAGGCAATATCGGCGGCCTGATCGATATTGATCTGCTCAGGGCCGGGGGTGGATTGGGGAGAGGGCTCTTCTGCCACAGGCAAGACTGCTGCCACCACCCGCTCAAACGGGGCGTGCCAGACTATTTCAATACCGGTGACAGCCAGCATGACAAACACCGGCAACAGGTAGATGCCGGTGGTTTTGTGCAGGTCAAAGTTCAGGCGATAGCTGCCGCCGTCGGTCTTAACTGTCAGGGCCCGGCGCCACTGGCGTTTGCCCTGGCTCAGCCTTGGCCACCAGATCACTACGCCGCTGAGACAGAAAAACAGCAGGCAGAACCCCAGGAAACCCACCAGCAGTTCGCCATTATGTCCTGACAGAAAGTTCAGGTGCAGATTGTAAATCCAGGTGACCGGGTACTCGCCCCAGTTACGAACCTCGAGGGCTTCCCCGGTTCCGGGATTAACGCTGACCTCAATGGGACCTGCGGCACCTTCCGGAGTAGGGAAGCGAATGATGTGGGGCGCAGCATTGTGACGCCCCAGCATCAGGCGGGTGGGTTCGGTGCCGTTGTTCACTACCGCCTTGGCATTGTCCAGCGCCAGCTGAAAAGATGCCAGTTCCTCGGCAGGCTCAAAGCTGACGGTTGCCGGCGTCAGTAATTCATCCAGTTCGCGGTCGAAAACGATCAGACTGCCGGACAGGGCAGTGACCGTCAGCAGTACACCGAGGCTGAGCCCGGTGTACTTGTGTAGCTGGATAAGTAACTGGCGCATTTACAGATCAGCTTCAGAAGTTCAGGCTATAGGACAGGCTGAAGCTGCGGCCGATACCCTTGAAGTTCCGTCCATTATTGCCCAGGGTCTGGGAGTAATAGGTGAAATAGTCGGTATTGGTAAGATTCTGCAGTCCCAGGCGAAGGGCGCCGCTATTGAGCTGATACTCGCCATACAGGTCCACGGTGGTGTAGCCATCAAAGCTGCTGGTGGTGACGCCCGCGGCGTTGTTGAAATCGCGGTCCTGCAGCACGTTGACCTGCAGTCTGGTCATCAAGGCATTGCTCCAGTTGCGCTCCCAGCTCAGGTTAAGCCGCGAGGGTGACATATTGGCACCGCTCAGGTCAGTGTCCACGGAACCGTCGTCGTCGGCATCATACTGACCATCGGTGTGGGCATAGCGCAGACCGAGAGTATCTTCATTGCTGGCCAGCCACTGGGCACGGAATTCAAAACCATCGATCTCGGTGCGCTCCCGCTGCACACTGTAGATGCCGTCGGCATTAGCCTGCAGACGCTGGCCCAGATCGGAATCGGAAGTGTAGTAGCTGAGTTGGGCAGAAATGGCATCGTTGTTGTACTCAAGGCCCAGCTCGGTGTTTTCCGTAATGATGGGTTCCAGATTGAGAAAGCTTTCCACATCCTGATTGGGAAGATTGATACCGCGCAGTACCCGGCCTACATCCGGCATGGAAAAACCTTCCGAGTAGTTGGCATACAGGCGCCAGTATTCGGCCAGATTATAGGTGGCACCGATATTGCCCAGGGTTTCACTGAATTCGGGATCGCCGCCCTCGACAAACTGACCGCCGTTATAGGAGTACAGAGTGGTGAAATCATCCACTTCCAGGGCAGAGCGCTCATGGCGCACACCGACGGTGACGGTGAGATTTTCGATGCCGGTATAATCGGTCTGGGCGAACCAGGAATAATTCTCATAGCTCGATTCCGGTACCCAGTTGCGGCCGGTGAGTACCAACTGCTGGAAAGTGTCATCACTGAGGTAATCCAGACCATAAACCAGACCCAGCGGCAGTTCCCCCAATTCATCCATAGCCAGGGTCAGCTTGAAACCGCGCTTGTCGGAATTGTTCTGTGACTGGTCATAGAGGTCCGGTCCATAGGCCGGGTCCTGGAAGGTACCATAGCTGCCACCGCCATAAGTACCGGCAAAGCTCTGGTCATATCCCTGCAGGCGCAATTCATGACCGAAAAACTCGGCATTGCTGTAACTCAGGCCCACCATGGTGACGTCATTGCTCACCGGCTCGCCCGGAATGAATCCAGGCTCGGCTGTGGTGGGGATGCCATTGGCAATATCGCCACTGACCGTAACCCAGTTGGAGTTTCCTTCCAGATTGAAATCGTTCACTGTCAGCTCAAGACGTTGATCCTGCCACTCGTAACCGCCCTTCAAGAACAGGTTCCGGGTGTCGGCATCCATGGTGTCACCCTGGGCATTGTCGAAGCCAACGATGTCACCATTGGCATCATAGTTAATGCCGGTATTACGCACACTGAGGCTGGCCAGCAGGTCAAAATCACCACTGCGGCCCGAGACTGACCAGTTGGCGCCATAACCCAGACTCTCTCCCAGATCTTCTTCCTGGCCAAAGGATTCCAGGCGCAGGCTTTGCTGCCATTGATCGGCAGGGCGGCGTGTAATGAGATTGATGATGCCGCCGGAGGCACCGATGCCATGAATGGCATTGGCGCCATGTATCACTTCAATCCGTTCCAGCATCAGGGGATCAATGGTATGACCATCGCGGGAGCCGTCGCGCAGGGGATTGGACTGGGGTACGCCGTCGACCATGTAGAGGGGATCACGACCACGCAGGCTTTCTCCGTAGCTGGTCATCTTCTGGCGACTGGGGGCGAAACTCGGTATCAGGTTACCCAGCAGGGTGGACAGATCGTTGTTGATATTGATCTGCTGGCTCAGCTCCTGCTCGTCAATCAGGGTAACGGTATTGGGAATCTGGCTCAGGGGGGCATTGGAGCGGGTAGTGGAGACCAGAATCTCTTCTACTGCCTCAGTATTGTCCTGGGCATGGGCCAGAGTGGCGGGCAGAGCCAGGCAAATGGCCAGTGGCAGGAGCTTGCGAGTGGCAGGCAGAGTCAGGGAAGCAGCGAGTTGTGATTGCATGATTTTATCCTGTTATCCCGCATGACAGGCGGGTGATGCTTGAGAAACGGCAGGCAGGATAACATAATGGGAAACGAGGCGTAAATAAGAATCATTCCTATTTATGTTTGTAGCAAATTGCCGCATCAGAGCGCTCAGCTACCCTGCGCGCCCGGTGGCCTTGCTAGAGTTTGAGGTTCGAGATCCACACCGTCTGATAGGGGGCCAGACGCAATTGCTGGCCCAGATCCTCGTAGGCTTCACCGCTGATGAGGTCATGCCAGCTATCAGTACCGATCAGATTGATGTCCGCCAGATTGATATTCTGGTGGCTGTTGGTGACATTGCTGAGGCAGAAAATGCTTTGCTCCCGGTCGATGCTCTGTCGCCAGAAGGCAAAAACCTCGGTGCCCAGGTGCAGGGTGAACTGGGTGGCATTGGGGTGAAAGGCCGGTTGCTGGCGGCGAATGCTGATCAGACGGCTGAGGCTGCTGAATATTCGCCCGTGATGACCCTCTGTATCGGCCAGTGCCTTTTCCAATTCCTCTTCCTGCCAGATGTGCCGGTTGATGGAGCGGGCGCGGCCGGTGTGCTCCACCCGTTGGTGATCATTGCGCGAGCCAAACAGGCTCTGGATATACACTGCCGGGATCCCTTCCAGTGCCAGCATGATGGCATGGGCGCAAATAAAACGCTGCTGGCCCAGTTCATCTTCACCGCCGGCCAGGGTGCCTTTGAGGGCGTCAAACAGGGTGATGTTCAATTCATAGGGCTTGTCATAACCCTCCCGAGCCCGCCGATAGGTGACCCGGCCACCAAACTCCTGCATCAGCTCCACCATTTGCTGGCGCTCCTCATTGCTGAGCAGGCCGTCCAGCGGTCGCAGGCCGATGCCATCATGGGAGGCGATAAAATTCAGGTAGGCAGTGCCATTGCGAGCCGGTGGCATGCTCATCATCCAGGTCTTCAGATGGCGGCAGTCACCACTGAGCAGGGTATAAACCAGCAGCGGCGGCAGGGAAAAGTTATAAATGACATGGGCTTCGTTGGCATTGCCCAGGTAGGTGAGATTCTCCCGGTTGGGCACATTGTTCTCGCAGATGATGACCGCTTCCGGTGAGTGGTGTTCGATCAGGGTGCGCAGCAATTTGATGATCTCGTGGGTTTGCTGCAAATGAATGCAATCGGTGCCGGGCTCTTTCCACAGAAACGGCACCGCATCCATGCGGAACAGGGTCACCCCGTGATTAAGGTACTTGCGGATGATGCGCACAAACTCCACCAGCACATCGGGATTGCGAAAATTCAGGTCTACCTGGTCGGCGCTGAAAGTACACCAGACATGGCGCGTGCCATCGGCGGTCTCCACCTCGGTCAGCAGCGGCGAATTGCGGGGCCTGACAACCATGCTGAGATCGAGCTCGGGATCGGCTTCGAAGAAATAGTCTTTGCCAGGGTCCTGGCGCTTCCTGAAGTTTTCGAACCAGAGGCTGCGGCTGGACATGTGATTGATCACCAGATCCGCCATCAGCTTGTAATCCTTGCTGATGGCTTCGATGTCTTCCCAATCGCCCAGGGCCGGATTCACCTGCAGATAATCCATCACCGAGAAACCGTCGTCGGAACTGAAGGGAAAGAAGGGCAGGATATGCACGGCACTGATAATGCCGTCGAGGTGATTGTTGAAAAAGCGGTGCAGGGTATGCAGTGGCTTTTCAGCCGCATTTTTGATGGTGTTGCCATAAGTAATCAGCACACAGTCCTGCTCGTCCCAGTTGTTTTTATGGGGAGAGGGTGCCTGCAGATTGCGACCCATGCCGATCTCGGCCACCAGGCGTTCGGTCAGGGCGGCTTCGGGTTCATCGGGATAGATGAAACGCAGGTGTTCGCCGATACGGCGCCGGAATTCCTTTTCCAGATCGGCTTGTTGATCTTCCATAGGGCTTGTTATGAATCCGTTATCAGTCTGTTTTCAATGCAGCCGATTATGCCGGGTTTATTTGGCAAATTCCTCATAGTCGGCTTCAACCGCCGCTTTTAGCTGCTCGAGGATATCAGGAATGGCGCTGATCACCCGGTTCCAGCTAGGAATAAAGGGTTTGTCCATGGGGCGCTCAAGAAAATGCTCCCCGGCAACCATCAGGTTGCTGGCAAACAGTTCCACGGCAGCCTCTTCACTGTGCCGGTCATAGTGGAGGCCGTTGATCATGGCGTCGTTCTGATAGGTATCGACGAAATCCAGGGCGATTCGATAATAGGTGGCCTTGATGGTGCGGAACTTCTCCGGTGTAAACACCTCGCCATTGGTAGCCAGCTTGCGGAACAGGGCCTTGGAAATATCGATGGTCATTTTCGACAGGCCCTTGTCCTTGTCATCCAGCGACAGGTCCTGGTGTTTGTGGTCATACACATCGGCAATATCCACCTGGCAGAGGCGGTTGGTGGCATAGTTGCGTTTCATCTCTGACAGCACACCAATCTCCAGACCCCAGTCGCTGGGGATGCGCAGGTCATTGATGACATCCGAGCGCATGGAGAATTCGCCCGCCAGGGGGTAGCGGAAGCTGTCCAGATAATCGAGGAATTCACTGGCACCGGAGACTTTCTTCAGGGCCCTGATCATTGGCGTCACAAACAGGCGCATGGCACGGCCACCGATCTTGTTGCCGGCAATCCGGGAGTAATAGCCCTTGCAGAAGGCATAGCTGAAATTGGGGTTGGCCACCGGATAGATCAGGCGCGCCAGCAGGCTGCGGTCATAGGTGAGGATGTCGCAGTCATGCAATGCCACCGCCTTGGCCTTGCCGGAGGCGAGGATATAGCCATAGCAATACCAGACATTGCGACCCTTTCCCATTTGCGAAGGGGCCAGACCATACTCTTTGAGTTGTTCATCGATGGCGCGCAGGCGCGGGCCATCATTCCAGAGGATGCGATGATGTTGTGGCAGACGGAAAAAATAATCGATGGCATGCTGGTACTGCGCCTGATCGGCACGGTCCAGGCCAATGACGATTTCGTCGAGATAGGGAACCTGGGTCAATTCGTCGACGATACCTGACAGCGCCGGCCCTTCCAGCTCTGAAAATAGGGAGGGAAGCACCAGGCCCATGGGGCGGCTGGACTTGAAGCGCTCCAGTTCCTTCTCCATATCCTCCACCGGGCGCTGGCCAAGATTATGAAGGGTTGTGACGATACCATTCTGGTGAAAATCACCCATGTTTGTTCTCCACTGAGCTGTCAACAAATTGCAGGATGTCCATCATGGCATCCTTCCAGCCGGCCGGGCCGGGCCGCTTGGTGCGAATAATTTTCCGGGGCCCCTGGATCTGGATCTGATCCGACTTGGCGGATTTGATAATCACGGCGATGTCGGCTGCCGCCAGCATGGCACTGTCATTGGGGCTGTCCCCCAGTGCCACGGTGAGTGTCTGCGCATCAGTGCATTGCTTTTGCATCCATTGCATGGCGTCACTCTTGTCGTGTTGCCCCTGGATGCTGAAAAAGCGTCCGCCTTCCAGCAGGCTCAGCCCCAGTCTTGCCAGATCGGCCTCGAACTGGCGCCGCGCCGAGGCCGGGCCGCGCCAGAGAATCGGTTCACTGTACTGACGCTGTCGTGCCAGGGCAGCCTCGGCTTCGCCAAGACCGGTCAGTTCACTGACCCGGGCATCGCTCCAGTCGGCAAAGCCTTCGAAGTTATAATCGGTTTGCTCGCGCAGGGCGTGGACTTCAGGCAGCCACTCCTGGCGTGGCAAGCCAAAACGCTGATTTTGCTGGTCCGAATCTGAGGCAGGAAACTCAAAGGCAGCGCCGTTTTCACAAACATAGGGCGCCGTGAAAGACAGTTGCTCCTGAAGGGCACGAATCTCGGCGGCGGTTTTACTGGAATTGAAGATCAGCAGGCTGTCACGCCCGGCCAAAGCCTCCAATGCCGGTTCAGCCGGAGCAATGGAGTAGGACTCGTGCTCCATCAGACTGCCGTCCAGATCTGTAAATACCAATAAGGTCAAAACTCTCTCCCTGCAGCAGGTCTTCGGCGCGGGCGGGCGCCGTACTGATTCTCCTGCTTGTCTTTCGATTACCTGCCGATTGCCTGCCCATTGCCTAAGTGATTCAAGAAACGCGCCACAATCGGGAGGCGGTCCGAATGCCATGAAACAGGCGCTGCCAGGCTGTGGTTTTGGCGAAAAAGCCTGTGCTTACAGGAGCTTGAGAACTGTAGTCAGTGTAGCCCGGGGTTTGCAGGCTTGCCACAAATTGGTGCAAGTCTGCCGGGGCTGTCTGGAGCGCACAAAATTGGTGCGTGGCAATCTCCGGTGGCCGGAGCTACTGTGCCCAGCGCGCCGGATCGATCTTGAAGAAGCCGGACAGTTCCCGGTAGAGCTCACTGTGGTGGGCTGCCATTTCCCGGGGCCGTTCAAAAAAAGTTTCGGTAGCCACGGCAAAGAACTCGGCGGGATTGGTGGCGCCGTATTCATCGATCAGGCTGGGCTGGTGCAACAGCACTGACTGCTGTAATCGCTCGAATTCCATCTGGAATACCGTAGCCCAGCTTTTGTAGCCGCCCCGGGTCAGCAACAGCGGAGCACCATTGGTGGCACCGGATTCGCTGTCCAGTTGGTGGGCGAATTCATGTAGCACAACATTCTGCCCGTCATGGAGGTCGCGCACGCCATGCTCCACATTGTCCCAGGCCAGCACCACCTTGCCCTGGCTCCAGGACTCACCCAGCATGGCGGTGTGACTGGTGGAAACCAGGCCCAGTTCATCCCTCACCTCGCGTTTGGCAACAAAGGTGGAGGGGTAAACGAGAATGGAACGCAGATTCTGGTAATGACTCTCCGGCCGATTCAGTACCAGCAGGCAGGCCTGGGCAGCGATGGTGATGCGAATATCATCGTTGATTTCCTGACCGGCGCAGCCAATAAATTGCTTGTCCGCCAGAAACAGTTTGATCAGTCCGGTAAGTCGTTGCTGTTCCTCAGTGCTCAGGGAGTCAAAGAACGGAAGCCGATGCTTGAGGATGGCTTCCTGCCTGGATGTCAGGGCCTGCTTGAGTATTTTTCTGCGCCGCAGTTGTGGCCAGAACAGAACATAGAAAATGACCAGCAGCACGATCAGACCCAGCACTGTCAGTGCAATCAGAGAATTGCTGTCCATGGGTCATGGCATCCTTGTGGGGTAGAAAAGGCCGTCTGCTGTCTGTGGATATTGGGACGCAGTGATCAATATCAATAGCGGGAGCTGCCGGCTTCGGATAACAGACCTGGCCCGGCCGGTATTCGCTTAGTGTTTGTCGCGGTCAATACGCTCAACGATGCCAAAATCATTGAGCTTGCCAATGATGTCGCGGCAGACTTCCTCACCAAGTTCGGCAAACAATTCGGGGCCGAAAGCCTCGGCTGCCAGCACAGTTTGCAGGCCGGGCAGGGCCTCGGCGGGGAAATGAATATTACCGCCGGCACAGACCAGCACCACCTCCTTGTCATCGGCCCGAAGCAAGGTCTGAAGACCCGGACGGAGTCGATAATCTGCCTCGTTTTCCGTTGAACTCGCGGCCAGCAGTGCGCCCGTCAGCGCCGGGCGGCGATTACGGAGCATGGTTTCGCGCATCAATTCGAAGGCTTCGTCGAATTCTGCCTGCTCCTGAAAACGGTTGATCAGAGCCTGGAAATGTTGCCTTGCCTGTTGCTTGTCAAAGTCCTGGCGATGAAAGCCCGGTGGCAGGGATTGGCGACAGGCGGCATCTCGTAAGGCCCATTCAGACAGGGACTCCAGTAGCAGGTCAGCCCAGCTTTGTCCCAGCAGGCCAACCGTGATATGCAGGGAAGGGCTGTCGCCCTCGGCAGATGCGTCATGCATCAGGCCTCTTGGCACATACACCACATCACCGGCCTGAAGCAGAAAATCCTCCTTCGGGTGTCCCGGCCGATGTTCAGCGGCTCTGAATTTCTCGCCCCGATAAGGCTTGTCCACAGGACGTTCGTACAGGCGCCATCGCTTGCAGCCGCTGACCTGCATGACAAAAACATCATGATCATCGTAATGGGTGTTGAAGCCCTGGCTATTGGGCGGGGTCAGATAGATATTGGTCTGCACCCGGCAACTGAAGACCGCTTCCAGGGCGCGGCAAAAATCTGCCAGGCGTGAATCGGCCAGGTGCAGGCTGGGCAGAATGATCGATGCGCCGTTTCGGTAATGATGCAAGACAGCGCCACGATCAATATTGCCATTACTGTAGGTGTAATAGCTGCGCTTGATTGGCGGTTGCTTGCGAGCCATGTCCAGAGCCTTGGGTGGCAATTCCGAATTGGCCAGCAAGTCATCCAGTCGTGCAAGACTCAGTAATTCACTGAATCTGGATGCGTCTGAATGGGCGCAAATCAGTGCCTGTTGCTCATAATAATCCCTGAAGAAACTCGCTTCACTGAGATTACCAAGCAGATAGGCAAGCGGGTCATTCTGCCATTGCTGCACAGTCATGGTTTAACTGCGGCCAGACTGGTCGCCCGCATCGGTGCCTTCGCCGCCGGTGCTGCTGCGGTCACTGGCATCACTGGCATCGGTATCGGCACTGCCACTGCGGCCGGACTGGTCGCCGGCGTCAGTATCTTCACCGCCGGCGCTGCTGCGGTCACTGGCATCACTGGCGTCGGTATCGGCACTGCCACTGCGGCCTGACTGGTCACCGGCGTCAGTGTCTTCACCACCGGCGGCACTGCGGTCACTGGCATCACTGGCGTCGGTGTCGCCACTGCCACTGCGGCCGGACTGATCGCTGGCGTCAGTGTCTTCACCACCGGCGGCGCTGCGGTCACTGGCATCACTGGCATCGGTGTCGGTACTGCCACTGCGGCCAGATTGATCGCCGGTATCGGTTTCTTCAGCTGCTGCACTGTCCTGGTCACTTTGATCGCTGGCATCTGTGTCTTCCTGGGCAAATCCGGAATGACTAAGCAGCGTGGCGCCGGAGGCGATGACGCCGGTTACCAGTTCCATAAAGGAACGGCGGGTAAGATTGCGTTTCTTGCTCATGCTTGTTCTCCAGTTGTTGCTAAATTTTACAGAATCAATCGGCCCAAATCCCAGCGAGCGCTATGCTGATCCTTGCTGACAATCAGAATGGCCTTTTCGAACGGTGTATCTGGTAGGGGAATCCTGGTTTGCACTGCACTGTCTTGCTGTTCGGGATTCGCCGGGAACGATGCCATCGACAAGGACTCGAATCCCAGGCTTATAGTGCCGGGCTCCGAAAGCTGTAGCTGTATATCCAGGGCCTCACCCTGACGCAGGGCGCCGCGGGTCAGCAAGGTTATTCGGGTTTCACCCAGACTCCTTGTTTGCCATTCGATCCAGCCTGTCGGCATGGCCTCATAGCGGGTAGCAACTGCGAGAGCAACAAGGATTGGCGCCATATTCAACCAGCGCCAGTGCCCCATGGATTGCCACCACTGTTTTAAAAAGGTCATATGGCACTTCCCTGGCTAAGCTCCCGGCCAGTGCTGGCGCGAGCTTCTGGTATTGGCTTCTTGCCAGCTGTCTTGCCCTGAATGCGTTTTGCGTAAATCAGTATGCCGGTAATACTCAGGCCGGACATCAGTACCCCCAGCACAAACCACAGAGCCTGGGTCCAGATGCCACCGAAGTAGCCAAAATGAAGTGGATCAGCCGCTTCGGAAATGCGTGTGTAGAAATCCAGCTCTTCACCGGTATAGCTGCCAACTACCTGCAGGCTTACAGGGTCAATATAGACGGTATTGGCTCGCGGCCTTACCAGCCAGGCAGTATTGTCACCCTGAATAGCGATAGGGCGGTTAGAATTCCCGGGGAAGAGGATACGACGAATTCTGAGATCAGGCAGTACCTGCCTGGCACGATAGACCGCCAGATCCAGTTCAGCACCATCAAAGCCATCTGGCAGGGTGCTGCGGCGCTGCTCCAGGGTTTCAGGGCCCGGGAAGGGTGTGCCCCGCAGGCCTAACTCTTCAACAAAATAAAAAACACTGGTCAGGGCAATCAGGGCGATAAACCAGCTTGTCCACAAGCCGGTCAGCCGGTGCAGATCCCCCAGCCAGATGCGAGGCTTGCGTCCGAAGCGGGGCCAGCGGAAAAAGCCGCGCCAGAATTTCTTGTAGACCACAAATCCTGCTATCAGTGAAATCAGCAGAGGCAAGGCCAGGGCCGTGACTATGGGCACACCATAGCTGATTGGCAGCATCAGGTGGCGGTGTACATTGCGGAAAAAGCGTTGTACGCCATAGAAAGAGGTATTGCCGGTAAAGGCGCCATCGGCCGGATCAAACCAGAGATAGCTGTTTTCGCCCCATTCCGTGACCAGCACGGCATTCAAAGCGAAAGCCTCATTGTGGTAGCGGTTGAGGCTGATCAGGTCAGCTTCCGGATACACCTGGCGAAGGGAATCATAGGCATCGCCCCAGGCCACCTGATTTTCCGGGACTGCCTCTGAAGCGCGCAGCTCCGGCTTGAGCAGCCAATCGATCTCATGACTGAATACTGCGATCGTTCCGGTGATCAGAATGAAACTCATGAACAGCGAAAGCTTCAAACCGATCCAGGAATGCACAAGGAACCACAGTTGGCTCCTGGAATTCTTAGCCATGTAAACCAGATGTCAGTAATAAAAACAGGGAGTTGGAGTATCCAACAGATGATAGCTTTCCCGCAAGTGCAAATGAGAACTATTTTGATTACCCGGGCATGCTGGGAGGCCGGCCAGCCTTTCTGAAATCAGAGAAATGAGAACACAGCATTCAGGCTGCGCAGCCCCAGCAGAACAGTGACAGCCACTATTATTACGCCGACCGTGTTTTGCCAGCGATTATTAACCAGATCGCCAAGCAAGCCGCGACGATTCATCAGCAGCAGCAAAAATGCGGCGATCACCGGCAACAGTATGCCATTGGTGACCTGGGCGAACTGGATAATCAACACCGGGCTGAAGCCAAAGCTGGCGGCCAGAGTGCCGATCAGCAGGATTGCCTGCCATAACCGGCGCAGCCGGGCCGAATGCAGATCATCTTTCCAGCCCAGAATGCCCCGTGCGGCATAGGCGGCGGCCAGGGGTGCGGTAATGGCAGAAGAGATACCGGCCGCAAACAGGCCGGTGGCGAGGAACAGATTGGCCCAGGAACCAAGCAGGGGCTCAAGTTGTCTGGCCATGTCGGCGGCAGAGCCAATATTGTTGGCACCATAGAGGGTGGCAGCACTGGTAATGACGATACTGATGGATATCACACCGCCGGTCAGCACTGCAGTGACTGTTTCCAGACGGAGCTGGGCAAGTTGGTGTCGGTGCCGGTATTTCTGACTGACCAGTGCAGCATGGAGGAACAGGTTATAGGGAACCACGGTGGTGCCGATCAGGGCCACGACGGTGAGCAATTCGCCAGCGTCAGCCCGGGGCAGTAATAAGCCCCGGAGAATTTCAGACCAGTCTGGCCGGGCCAGCACTGCCGTGCTGATAAACACCAGACTCATCACCGCGACCAATGCCAGCAAAAAGCGCTGAATCAGGATTTGGCTTTGCGAGGCCAGAATAAGCCAGGCCACTGCGGCGATAACAAACGGTGCCAGGGAAATTTGTAGCGGGCCCAGATCCACCGTCGCGGCAAAGACCAATTCTTCCAGGCCCAGGGCCGCCCCGGCGATATTGCCGCCTTCATAGGCGGCATTGCCAATGACAATGGCCGCCAGCACCAGAGCCATGCTCAGGACACGCAGCAAGGGCTGTCTGATCTGCTCACGCATGGCTTCGGCGAAGCCGCGGCCGGTCACCAGTCCCAGACGCGCTGACATCTCTTGCAGGACGACGGTGGCGAGCATGGAAAACAACAAGGCCCAGAGCAGGGTATAACCGGAATTCACTCCTGCCAGGGTGCAGACAGTGACCGTACCCGGGCCGATAAACGCGGCGGTGATCAGGGTGCTGGGGCCGAACAGACCACCGAGACGGTCACGGATGTTATGAAACAGGGCAGAAGGCATGCTGTTGTGTATCACAGTCTCTGCTTTCTCTGCCAGTCCTGGCTTTACGGCTTTCGCCGATAGCTATACCCTGAATCCGCTGCTGAAATCGAATTACATAAATCAACCGATAGCTGCAGCACAAAACCCATAAAAGAATGGAAGTCAGAAGACAGGTGCGTTGCCATGCCAATGACCATGATTCAGCAGTTTTTGTATTTTCTGATGCTGGCCGCGCTGTACGGCTCGCCGCTGATTATCATCCTGCTGTATTTGAGCTGGCGCAACAAAGCCATCACCAAGGGCCTGGTCGTCATCTTCGCCGGGCTGTTGTTGGGCGCCGGTCTGCTGCAGTCCTCATTTCATTTCAGCATGATGCGCGAGTCCGCCAGTTACAGCAGCGAAGAGGAAGCGCTGGCGGCCTATGCCGGTGACAATGCAAGACCTTCGGTCTACACAGGCAGTTATGTGGGTACAGAAACCGGAGGCAGCGCCGGTGATCTGGATTTTTCGGTCTATCAATTTGCCGCACTGGATGGCAGTGACCGCTGGTTAGAGCTGGTGCTGCCGCCACCAGGAATCGGTGCAGTGGCATATATACGTCATGCCGATGATCCCCGGCCGGAATTGGAAGCGGCGCGGCTGGTGGTCTGGACCAGTGCCATTTCATTGAACCCGGCGCTGATGCCCGAGGAATTTTTTCAGCAGTATGTACCAGGCGAAGACGCCCATGCCTATGGCCGGCACACAGTCCTGGTGAACTTCCGTCCCCGACGTTCCACCTTGGTTTATCCTGGTGAAGCGGATGCGGCGGAGTGGATCTGGCGGGATGGGGTTAATGAGCTGTAGTTTGGTCAAATTGCCGGAGGTTGCTTGCGAGACCGAGAGAACCTGCGATTATTCCTAACAGAAAACCGGAAATGTGAGCGGTAAAGCTGGAGTTATAGCTAAGTAATTCTGGCAATAATAGGTTTGCAGCTACGATTAGTGCCAATGAAGTAGAAAAATGGGCAGGGAAGAAGTGACGTTCTTTATGTGTAATTACTAATAACCAGCCAAACAGGAAGTAAATACCTCCAGAGACTCCTACCAAGGCTTCCATTGGGTTTGATGTAAGTGTCGACACGACATGCACGGTGATAGCGGTAGCGGGCAATGACACAAAGAACAATAATACTAGATTCTTATTCGCTAAATCTCCGATCATTTTAATAACATAAATCAGGAAAAATGCGTTTACGATCCAGTGCATAGAACCTGAATGCACAAAGGGTCCTACAGCGTATCGCCAAAATTCCCCTTCCTCAATAGCAGGAAAGTAAGTTCCATAATCAACTACAAGAGTCTCAAGGTTGCCAATATTGCGATGAAAGTAAAATTGTCCTATCCCTGCTACCAAAAGTGCAAGAAATGCAAAGTTCAGATTCCTGTTATTCTGTTCAAGAAGCCAATTATAAAACAACGCTCTTTCTGAGATGTTTGTATAAGGTTTCAACGCAATGTGAAACTCGATATAAAAATACAATAAGCCTAGAAGCATTAGTGCAATGGGTTTGTAGAATCGTTGCGGTTGATCCAGAGCTAGTGCCATTGCAACAAAGATTGCCAGATATAACCCTAATATGTAGAAGAAAACGCGAAATCTTTTGAGAAAGCTATTGTGTGTTACTGAGGAGATTTCAGGTGCACATATTGCCGGTAGAAATCGTTCTGAGGCTGGCGTTGAAATCAGTTTCTTTTGGGTTAGGAACCATCTCAGTGCAAGATTTTTGACAGCCTGCTCCCCGGTTGAAACAACTTTTCCAGAGCTTAGTATTTGCCAATCTCCAGATGCAGCTGGGAATCGATTTGTATCTCTCCAAATTTGCAAAATTTCACCTCTGGTCGTGTTGGATCGAATTCAGCACTTATTATGTAAATAGTGCTGAATTCGAGTGCGTTAGTGCGGGCTAAGACTGATAGTGATTGCCAAAGTAAGCCTCACCACCAAGCATGGTTACTCCAGCTCCAATCGCAAATGCTCCAAGCCCAACTGGACCGAGTCCGAGTGCGCCAACACCAACGCCAATGAGTGCTACCCCAGCTTCGCCAGGTGTCAACCCATGATCACCACCACTCACCATTTCCAACTCGTGTTCTTTTAATTCTCGCATAGTCATCTCCTTATAAGATTCTAGACCGTTAGTTACTCCAATGCAGCAATTACACCGAAGCTTCTATAAGCGTAGTTTCTGTAGGAGAAAATGCGAGTATTAGGGGAATATGGCTGTCTGCGGGAGTTCAGTCTGCCAGGGAGAAGCGTTTGGCAGCCTGCAATGACCCCGGCAGCTCAAATCGCTCCGGATGCAGACAATGGGCCATAATTTCCAGGCTGTCCACCAGGCGTGGTCCGGGTCTGGAGAAGTAGGCATTACCGTCGGTGTAGTACAGCTCGCCATTGCGGCTGCAGGGCAGGGAGTCGATGTCGGAAATTCTGGCCAAAGCTGGCAGGTCCTGTCGGCAGCGTTCTTCCTTGAAGCCACACTGGGCGACGAACAAAATATCGGGCCTGGCCTTGATCAGTTCTTCTTCGGAAACCGTATGGGATGGTTGATGCTTGCTGCCCAGGCAATCAATACCGCCGGCATAGTCAATCAGTTCCGGGGTCCAGTGGCCGGCATTGAACAGGGGGGTGATCCATTCCAGAAAAGCGACCCGGGGTTTGTCGGATTCCGCAATGGCGGCGCTCAATTCCCTCACCCGGTTAACCCGGTCGTGGAGCTGATTCAGGGCTTGTTGTGCCTCAGATTGATGGCCGGTTTCCTCGCCCACCAGGGCAATGGTGTCGAACACCTCTTGCAGGCACATGGGTTCCAGATTAATGACCTTTGGATTGCCCGGCAGCAGGCAGGCGGCGGCATCCACTTCACTGGCGGCTACCGCGCAGACATCACAGAGCGCCTGGGTGACTATCAGGTCGGGCTGCAGTTCGTGCAGCAACTCCATATTCAAATGATACAGGGCCTGTTCGTTCTCCAGTTGCTCACGCACCAGGTTATCGATTTCAGCGCTGGGCAGGCCGCCGTGAATGGCAGAGCGGGTGACATGAGGCAGTTTCTGTACCGCCGCTGGATAGTCGCATTCATGGCTGACGCCAACCAGATGTTCTTCCAGTCCCACCAGGGCCAGAATTTCAGTGGCGCTGGGCAGCAACGATACAATTCGCATTCCTGTTACTCCTTGAAGGCCGGGTCAGATAATTGCACATCGGTGAACACGAAACCATCGCGCTCCACCGTAGCTCCGACCTCGATGGCCAAGGGTAACTGGAACATGGGGCCGGCATGAACAAAGCTGTGAAACTCGCCATTCTCGCCACAGGGGTCGACACCTTCCGGTAACTCTGCCAGCAGGGCTTCATCAAAGTTCCGGCCGCAGAACCTTGCAGGCAACTGTTTCGGGTCAACGCAGCTGAGCACCGCTTGCAGGCCGCCCGCCATCATAGTGCCGGCGAGATCTGCGGTGTCCTGCTGCCAGAGTGGAAACAACAAGTCCAGTCCGGTTCCGGCCATTTGCTTTTCCCTATAGGCACGAATGTCCTCCAGATACAGATCACCAAAGGCGTAATGGCTGGGCTGATAGCGTTCCTGTAATTCAGCCAGGGCGCTGGTCATCAGGCGCTCATAATCCTCGTTGCTGCAGGGCCAGGGCAGAAACACCGGAAACAACGGAATGCCGGTACTGCGGGCCTGGGCCTCAACCAGCTTGCGCTGGGTGCCGTGCATGGCAACGCGGTCGAATTCAGCATTGAAGGTGGTCAGCAGGGCAACAACTTCAATATTTTGCTTTTGTAACTGATACAACGACCAGGCGGAATCCTTGCCGCTGCTCCAGGACAGCACCACTCTTTTCTTTGTGTCTGAATCAGGCATGGGCTGCCAGGCGTTTCTGTCCGGCCAGCATGGATTCATGCAGGCCAAAAAAGATCAGGCTGTACAGGGCATCACCGGCCAGGCTGCGGGCCAGATAGGGCAGGCCATTGGCATAGCAGGCGAGCAAGCCACTGAGGCTGTGCTCGTAATAGGCCCACCAGGGGCCGAGGTTGGACACCAGATAAAAGCCGATGGCAGAGGCAATCACAGCAGCGGGCAGGCGAGAAAACTTGCGCTTGCCTTTCTTGCCTTTGAGTATCAAGCGGCCGCTTACCGACGATAGCAGCAGGCCGGCATAAACAAACGCCATCACCATCAGGCTGTAGATGCCGGGCCCGGCCAAATCACTGATCAAGGCGGCAATAACCGGCACCAGCAAGAACAGGCGGCGGTCCAGATAGGCACCGGCAAACAGGCCGATGGCTGCCAGAGGCGTAATATTGTCGGGGTGGGGCAGCAGGCGTCCCAGCACTGCCAGGCTGATAAGAAACAGCAAGGCCTGATGTTGGCTGGCAAGCTGTTTGATGGATTGGAAATTTGCTGTATTCATTGTTCAGTTTCTCCTGAATTGCTTCGGCGACGCCGCGGCCCCAGGCGTGGAAAGGCCATGCGCGCCCCGTTAAAGCTTATATAGATCAACAGGCCCAGGCCGAAAATGCCCAGCAGCTTGTCCAGCGCTGGAACACCAGTCCATTGCAGATAATGGATGCTGTAGATTCGGTCGATCCAGCGACTGTCACGGCCCCGCTGGCTGATGCTGAGGGTGGGCCAGTGCAGCGATAGTTCGACGCCAGTATCAGTAACGATGCGATTGCCATCCACGCTGATGACATTGCCATAACGCTCGGGATTGCTGCTGAAAGCATCTTCCAGCAATGTGCCAATCTCTGAGGCATCCGGAAGGGGCCAGGTCTCGCCTGTTTCGGCATACAGGTGTTGCCAGCCATCGGGCTCACGAACCAGTAAATGATTGCCGAGGATTGTCTGGAAATAGCGGATCTCGCGCCAGGTCGGCTGTGGCAGGATTGATAGCTCATCGTTCACCGCATACTGGCGCACTGATAGTTGCTCATAGGCCTGCTCATAGCCGGGCTGGATCAGAAACACCAGGCCACTTGCCGCCCAGGCGATCAGGGGAAGCAGTAACAGGATGCCGGTCCAGCGATGGCGGCGACTGAGGCGTTTTCTGCTCATGACATGATCGGAAACCGGCCCGGGCAGTACCCGGGCCAGGGCCGTATTCAGTTGGCAGCGAAGCGCAGATTCAGACCAATATAGGCAGCACTGCCGGCGGTGTTATAGCCGAGCACTTCCTCATAGTCTTCATCCAGGGCGTTTTCAATACGACCATAGAGACGCAAGCTGTCACTGAGCTGATATGAGGCAGTCAGGTCCAGTACGCCGAAGTCTTCCAGTGGTCCGGCGGTATCGATGGCATCGGCCTGGGAGCGATAAAAGCCATTTACTTTGAGGCGACCATCGAGGCCGGTATACAGCAGTCCCAGATTGAACAGCTTCTCCGGACGGCGCAGTCGCTGGCTGCCGTCGGGCCTGGTGGTGTCGTTATAGCTGTAGTTGCCATTGAGGCTCAGCGAAGCCGTGACCGGAACTTCTGCAGTGAGTTCCAGGCCCTTTGAATTACTGCGACCAATGTCCTGCAGATAGCCACTGAAGGAAGTCAGGTCGAAGTAAATGGCATTTTCCACATCCTGATCGAAGTACACCGCTTCCAGGCGCATGGCACCCTGGAAATATTCCACGCCGGCTTCCCAACCCTGACTTTCTTCCTGAACCAGGTTCACGTTGGCAGCGGGTGCTGAGGCGAAGTTACGGTTGTACTGGATTTCATAGGGGCTGGGTGCCCGAAAGCCGGTGCCGTAGGCAGTCTTGAATTTCAGGCTGCCGCTGGCAAGGTCCAGCAGATAGGCAGCGCTGAGCCGGTAGCTGTCGTGGCTGCCAAAATCCTCGTTGTCATCGTGGCGCAGTCCGGCTGTGAGGAACAGCGACTCCGAGAAATCACTCAGATATTCCACAAACAGGCCGGTGTTGTCCCGACCCTGACCATCGGCCAGGTCTTCCTGTTGATCCGCACCGAAAACCAGATCAAATCCGGGCAGGTCGGTGGCAGAGCCGATGTATTCGGTACGGGTCTGCTCTCCCACATTACCGAAAGCCAGAACGTTGGCGCTGTAGTTGTCCCGTTCGGATTCGGTCTCGGTGTAGGCCAGGGAGTGACTGAAGGACTGGCCTCCGTATTCCACAGCAATACGGCTGGCGCTCAGTTGATAATCATTGTGGCAATCATGGATGGTCATGAAGGTGCTGGAATCAAAGCAGCCATCGTGCTCATTGCTGGCATCCACGTCCCGGTGCACTGCTTCCAGTCGCCATTGATCATTCAGTTGCAGGCCAAGCCGTCCATGCAGGCTGGTGTTTTCATAGCCGTCGTCGTCCATTAGCACGGTGTCGGCGGTCTGGGTATTGAAGCCGTCGGTTTCGAAATCAGCCACAGACAGAAAATAGTCCACACGCTCCTGGCGACCGGTCAGGTTGGCTGCCAGTTGGCGGCTGCCAAACTCACCGGACTGGGCATCCACATTGGCCACCATGCCTTCGCTGACGCGGCGGCTGCTGAGATTGATTACGCCACCGGCGTCGGCGCCATAGGCCAGGCCCTGGGGCCCACGCAGTATTTCGATGCGACCGATACCATTGCTCAGTAGCTGGGAAAAATCAGTGGTCAATTGCGGCGCGCTGGGATCCTGCAGACGCATGCCGTCGAGATAGGTCAGGGTGCGAAAGCCTTCTTCGCCCCGAACCCGCACCGTGGTGATATTGCCCAGGCCGCCATTACTGCTCGAGCCCACCGAAGGCATTTGCTTGAGCAGTTCTGTGAGGCCCAGATTACCGTGGGCCTCGATTTCAAATTCATTCATCACCGACACTGACGTGGCGATCTGCCGCTGGGGTACCGGAATCCGGTTGGCGGTGACGATGATTTCTTCAGCGCTATTGCCGCTGTCCTGGGCCATGGCCGGTACGGCCAGGCTGGCGAGCAGCAGTGCTGAACAGAGTTGTCTCTTGGACCTCGGTGGTCCGATTCGAGACGGAATGTTGTTATTGGTCATTAGTCCTACCTCATAAATTTTAAATGAGGGAGGGGCAGGAAGTAGCGAGACGCGTGCGCGTGGCAGGAGAATCAACTACCGATGAGCCCTCCGCAGCATCGTGGCCGGCATTAACTTTGCTGTTAGTGCCGGGTTGCTCTGCTTCAGGCCGGTGTCGGGCTCATGATCAAAATGCTCAAAGCAATTGCTCACTTACCGTTGCGGGGGCAGCGCCGGAATTTTCTCGGCAGCGCATCAGTGCGCGCTGTTTGAATCACCGGACTTCCCGTTTAACTGAATTTACTGTGGCAACCATGCCGGTTCGGGCAATGGACCACAGGGGATCAGCACCTGAGACAGGAGCCGCAAGCTTACTGCCTGTGCCCCGTGGGGTCAATCGGCAGTGTGAGTAGCAAGCAGCCTGGTACAGCCCCAGACCTGAAACTCATGAGCCGGAGTTTGCACAGGGGCAAGCCTGCCTTGTCTGTTGTCCTCGCCTTGGTATTATTTGAATTCGCCTGTGTCTGAGTCAGGCCTCATTGATGGAGTTGAAATCGTGCAGAATTTGTCCCGCAGTATTCCAGGTCTGCGCCTGGGTCTTCATTTCACCGTGGCAGTGGCCCTGTTGTCCTTGCTGTCAGCCTGTGTGAGTCAGGGCTCTTCCGACAGCTCGAGCCTGGCCGGTAGCCGCTGGCAACTGCTGCAGATCCAGTCCATGAACGATGAAGTTTTCCAGCCTCTGGGGGTGGAGATCTATACCCTGGAGTTTCAGGCAGATGGCCGATTGCTGGTCCGGGCTGACTGTAACCGCGGGCAGGGGAGCTGGCAGCAGGAGGGCAGCGCATTGACACTCGGGCAGGTGGCGGTGACCCGCGCCATGTGTCGGCCCCAGTCACTGGAGGCGCGTTTTCTGCGTGAGCTGTCTGCCGTGCGCTCTTTTGTACTGGAAGACGGCAATCTCTATCTCGCCACTATGGCCGATGGTGCCATTCTGGAGTTCGGCCCCGCTATCGGAGGAGCTGCGGTAAGCGCCAGGACTCCGGTCGTCTATGACTGCGATTCCGGCCTGCGCCTGCAAGTGAACTTCCAGTCGCGGGAATCGGGCCCCGCTGTGGAACTTGTTGCCGGTGATTCCCGGCTGACTCTGTCCCGACAGCGTGCCGCCAGTGGCGCACGCTATGCCAATGGCGACACTGAATTCTGGGAGCGGGGCGCTGAGGCCAGTTACAGCACGCCTGCCGGCCGCCAGCTTTGCCAGCGCGTTTCTGCCTGAAACTGGATTGAGCCATATCAAACCCGGCCCTGATTTCCCTTTCATCTGCCAACTGCCGGCGTTAGCCTGACTGTGAATCCGGGGAGCTGGAGCTGCCCGGTCAAATCCGATCTGAAGGTGGCCAATCATGTCCAGAGAAGTGGGTGATCGATACAAGTGCGAAAAATGTGGCGCTGAACTGGTGTATGAAAAGCCCTGTCCCTGCGGCGACCAGATGCAGCATGGGGAAATCTGCTGCGGTGAGCAGATGAGCAAGGTCAGTTAGCGCCAATGCTCACGGCGGCGCATAAAAAAAGCCGAAGACTGTAGAGAAAGTCTTCGGCTTTTTATTATGTTCAACTAACTGTGTTGTTCAACTGATTGTCTGGCCAGCGATCCGTTTGCTTTTTAATGTCGCGACAGTTGCTGGCACGGCTGACACCAGGATACGGATCGCTGGTTAGCAGTGAATTGATCCAGACGGATCAGCAGCCCCCTTCTTTCTGCAGGCGTTCACACTCCTGACAGAGGCGACCGTCGCCCTTGCCATTTACCCGGTGTTCGAGAGGAATGTTTTGTGCATCCTTGCAGTTACCGCAGACATGGTACACATCGCTGTCTTTACGGCTTTGAAAAGGAGTTGAAATGGACATATACAATCACCCTTGTGTTGTGAATGTATGATTCAAACTAACAACTGCTCATTGGGCTGTCAAATGAGTACTGGAACAGACGTTTTAATAAGAGTGGCGCAAGCGGGCGAAAATCAATGCCGGCCATAGACTGTGGCAGACTTCAGACCTGGCCCGGGGCGGGCTTTCCTGGTCGAGTCGCCCGCTCAGTGCCGCCGACCCTGGCCAGGCCAGATGGCCGCCTCAGTGGCGCAGGGTATGGCTGGCAAGCATAGTCCAAGCCTTTGATTTTCTGGGCAAAGGTGTGCAAACTCTGGGTTTCAGTTGCTAGCCTTAATGATAATGGTTATCATTTAGACTCATTTCTCCAAGCCGAGCACTCTTTATGAAATTCGACACAATGAAAGCGCTTGTTTTAACAGCAATTTTTAGCCTTTTCATGGCGACAGCCGCCCAGGCCAATGGCCCCATCGGCGACCACGTCAATGACCTGCAGGCCCATCTGGATGAGTATTCAGAAGAAGTGGTGTGGTTGATTGAGCAGGTAGAGGAAATCGTCGGCAATTATGAGCGCGGCGGTCTGGCCAATACCAACCCCGAGCGGGTAGTGGAAATCTGGGAAGAAGTGAATTTTCACGCTGCCATCGAAACCAATTATGTGCCTGTTTATGCCTCCATCTGGCAGGGCCTGTTTGGCGTGCGTCAGGCCATAGAAGGCGAGCAGCCCATCGCCGATGTCCGTGCTGCCCAAGCTGCACTGGAGCAAAGCTTCTGGCAGGGTCTGGGTGCCGTCAAGGTAGCCGCCCAGTTTCAGGCCCGTGGTCTGGTGGCCAACATCGAAGACACCGAGCCCACTTCTCCGGTAGAAACCCTGACCCAGATCGGTCAGCTACTCGATCGCGTGGTGGCCAAATATGCCGAGCGTTTACCGGAAGAAGCCGTGAGCATTGTTTATGACGCTTACCTCAGCCGCTTCGAGGGCGTGGAAGGTGATCTGATCGAGCAGGACGCCGATCTGGTGGAAGACCTGGAAATCGATTTCAATGTGAACCTGCCCCAGGCCATCGAAAACGGTGCCACGGTTGAGCAGGTGCGCAGTGTGGTGAACGCCATGCAAAGCAAACTCAATCGTGCCCGCGATCTGCTGGAAGAAGCCGAAGCCAATCGTTCGAGCGTATTCTAGACGTGCAACGCCGCTCTCTTTTAAAAGCCCTGGCTGCCGGCGGATCGCTCGGCAGCTCGCTGCTGCCCGCCAGCCTGCTGGCGCAGGATGGTGAGGGCACTCAGGCGCTGTCGGTGGACCAACTGCCAGCCCTGGAAGGGGAACTGACCCTCTATCTGGGGCGAGGCGAGGGCGGTCTGTATGAAAACGTGCTGGAAGCCATCCAGCAGCGCAATCCCGATTTTGAACTGAATATCCGTCGCGGTCCCACCGCCTCCCTGGCCAATGCCATTGTTGCCGAAGCCGGGGCCGGGGTGCGTCGTGCCGATATGTTCTGGGCTGTGGATACCGGAGCCATTGGTCTGATCAGTAATGAAGGTCTGGCCCGTGATTTGCCCGATGATCTGGTCAATCAGCTTCAGGATAATTTTCGCTACCGTAATTTCGTGCCGGTCACCGGCCGTATTCGCACCTTGCCCTTCAATACCGAGCGGCTGACGGCCGAGCGCATCCCTACGGATGTCATTGCCATTCCTGACAGTGGCCTCAGTATTGGCTGGGCACCGGCCTATGCGTCCTTTCAGTCTTTTGTCACCGCCATGCGCTTGCTGGAAGGTGAACAGGCCACCGGCGAGTGGCTGCAGAAGATGGACCGGGTGGCGAAATCCTATGCCGGTGAATTGGGTGTGGTGATGGCCGTGGAGCGCGGCGAAGTGGATATGGGTTTCGCCAATCATTACTACAGCCTGCGGCTTAAATCCGGCAAACCCGATGCCACCGTAGACCTGGCCTTTACCAATAACGATGCCGGTTGTCTGGTGAATGCCTCTGCTATTGTGGCTTTGAGCGAAGGCGAGCTGCCGATCAATTTCATGCGCTATCTGCTGACCCGCGAAGTGCAGTCCTTCCTGGCCAATGAGGCTTATGAGATTCCTCTGGTTAATGGTGTGGCACCGCCCGAGGGATTGCCTGAGCTGAGTGTCATTTCACCTCCGGATGTCAATCTGACCCGTCTGGCGGACCTGCGTCCGACCCTGGATCTGATGCGTGATGTCGGCGTGCTATGACCCGCTGGCCAATTTCCTATCCACTGGCGGCAGTCATTGCCCTGGTCACCGCCGCGCCGATTGCCGTGCTGGTGGGCCTGGTGGAAAACCCGTCGGAGTTCTTCGACAGCCGTAATCTCGATCTGCTGGTCAACACCCTGTTGTTGATGTTCCTCACTGTGGCCGGTGCCATCATTATCGGTGTGCCCCTGGCTATTATTACCGCCTATGTGCGACTGCCCTTTGCCAAACTGTGGCTGGTGTTGCTGGCGGCACCGCTGGCCATGCCCAGCTATCTGGGTGCCTTTACCTTCTATGCCGCCTTTGGCCCGGGTGGCGAGATTGATAATCTCCTGGGTATCAGTACGCCCTCGGCCTCCGGCTTGCCCGGCGCCACTCTGGTGATGATTCTCTACACCTATCCCTTTGTCTTGCTCACCACCCGTGCTTCCCTGCTAAGCCAGGATGCCAGCCTGATCAATGCCGCCCGTACTCTGGGTCTGTCTCTGCCCATGAGTCTGTTCAAGATTGCCTTGCCGCGAGCGCTGCGGGGTATTACCGCCGGTGCACTGCTGTCTGCCCTTTATACCCTGTCTGATTTCGGCACCCCGGCCTTCATGGGCCTGGATACCTTTACCCGGGTGATCTATGTGGAGTACAACGCCTTTGGTCTGGATCAGGCCGCCATGTTGTCACTGCAATTGCTGGTGATTGTGGGCCTGGTGCTGTTTCTGGAATCCACCATCGGTGTGACCCTGGAACGGCCCGGCCGCAGCCTTACCCTGTGGCCACAACGCTGGCAGATTCCGGTCCTGCTGGCGGCGGTGGCGCCGGTGATCCTGCTGGCCATCTTCCTGCCACTGGCTATTTTTACCTTGTGGTTGCTACGTGAAGGCAGTGGTGGCTTTGAGCTGGAATATGCCTGGAACTCCACCTATGCTTCCCTGCTGGCCGCCGCCGTAGCTGTGGTACTGGCCTTGCCGGTGGCCTATGCTTCCATCGCCGGTCGTTTTGGTCGCCTGATGGATCGCATTACCTATCTGGGTTTTGGCGTGCCGGGCATTGTGATGGGCACGGCTCTGGTTTATGTGGGACTGCAACTGCCGTTTATGTACCAGACCCTGGGGCTGTTGATTATTGCCTATGTGCTACGCTTTCTGTCGCTGGCCGTGGGTTCGGTACGCAGCACCGCCGAGAAACTGGATGCCAGCCTGAACAAGGCTGCAAGAGTACTGGGCGCCAGTCCCGCCGAGGTATTCTGGCGGGTAACAGTACCATTGACCCTGCGCGGCATGATCGCCGGGGCGGCATTGGTGTTTCTGGAAGTGATGCGGGAGTTGCCCGCCACCTTGCTGCTGGCACCAACCGGATTTGAGACACTTGCCACCTATTTGTGGCGCGTCTATGAAGCTGGCTATTTTGGCCGGGCCGCTATTCCTGGTCTGTTGCTGGTGTTAATGTCGGCCCTGGGTCTGGCCCTGATGCTGTTCGGTGAGCGGCGCGCTGAATTTAATGTGATGGAAGACAAGAAGTCCTGATGCTGAATATCGAAAACCTCTGTGTGGACTATGGCCCGACCCGGGTGGTGAAAAACCTGAACCTGAGTCTCGGTGAGGATGAAATCCTCATGCTGGTGGGGCCCACCGGCTGTGGCAAGACCACCATCCTGCAGGCGGTGGCCGGATTGATTCCCATATCCGAGGGCCGCATCAGCCTCAATGACTGGCAGGCGACGCCGGAAAAATCCATGGCGCCGGAAAAACGCAATGTGGGCATGGTATTCCAGGACTTCGCCCTGTTTCCCCATCTTACGGTAGAGCAGAATGTCGCCTTTCGTCTCGATGACATGACCCAGGTGGATCACTGGTTGAAGCTGCTGGGTCTGGATAATTTCCGGCATGTGAAACCTGGCACCCTGTCGGGTGGTCAGAAGCAGCGGGTGGCCCTGGCACGCACCCTGGCTCATCAGCCCTCCCTGGTGCTGTTGGACGAACCCCTGTCCAATCTCGATGCTGCCCTCAAGGACAGCCTGCGCTGGGAAATTCGCAATGCCCTGAAGACCGCCGGCGTGCCAGCCATCTGGGTTACCCATGATCAGGAGGAAGCGCTGTCGGTGGGAGATCGCCTGGGCATATTGAACGAGGGCGTGCTGGAGCAACTGGCCAGCCCGGAGACCTGTTTCTGTGAGCCGGCTTCACGCTTCGTAGCCGGCTTTCTCGGTGAAGCCAGTTTCATTCGCGGGCAATTCAAGTCTGACCATGTCAGCACCAGTCTCGGTGATGTGCCGGCCACGGCAGTGGACGGTGCCAGCGGTGAAGTGGAGCTGTTATTGCGTCCCGATGATCTGTCCATCAATGCCGCCGTGGGCCCCGGCAATGCCGAGCTTGTCTGGGGGCGTTATGAAGGTGCCTATTGGCTCTACGGCGTACGCCTGGACGATGGGCCGGATTTGCAGATTCGCTGTAGCCATGAACAGCGCTTTGAGGTCGGCCAGCGGGTAGGTGTGGAGGTCATTACCACCCATGCCCTGGCGGCCTTTTCTTTACCCTGATCTGAGCAGTTCTGGCGCTCCCGCCAGTCTTTTCGAATCCCCTGAAGCCCCCGTTATTCCGGGGTTTTCCCCAGTTTAGCCAGTCCGATAATTTTCAATTTCCTGCTAAGGCAGGCGGCCATTTCTGTCGTAGTACTCCGGGATATGTCACTGGGCGTGAACCATTGCCTCTCATGCAGCCATGGGGTGACGCAGGATTGAAACAAAATGATTGTCGCAGGCCGATTATGAACAGCAAACTCCCGGTATCCGAAGAGAGTATTCAGAACCAGACTGAAGCAGCGATGGCTGGCCACAGCGAGATCTTCGTTGCCCGCCAACCGATCTTCGACAGCAAAGCTGAGGTGTTTGCCTACGAATTGTTATACCGTAGCGGCCATACCGCCACCGCCGGGGTAATTGACGGCAATGCCGCCAGCAGCCAGGTGATTCTCAATGCCTTTGTGGACATGGATATCGATGAGATCACCGACTCGCGCCTGGCTTTCGTCAATCTCACTACTGATTTTCTCTACGGCAAATTGCCTCTGCCCTTGCCTGCCGGCTCCCTGGTGATCGAAGTACTGGAAGACATTGAAGTTGACGATGCATTGGTGAAAGCGCTGCGTGGCTTTGCCGAGCAGGGTTATACCATTGCCCTGGATGACTATGCTTTCCATGGCGACCGCGCCGAATTGCTGGATTGTGTGGATATCGTCAAGCTGGAATATCCGGCTTTTGATGAAGCCTCTCTGCGTGAAGCGGTGACCCGGCTGAAGCAGTTTGGCGTCAAATTGCTGGCGGAGAAAGTGGAAACCCAGGCGGACTATGAGCTCTGCCGCGAGTTGGGCTTCGACTATTTTCAGGGCTATTTCTTCAGCAAACCGAAGATCATGTCGGGCCAGGCCATCAAGCCCAATCGCCTGCCGGTACTGCGAGCCCTGGCGATTCTTCAGGACCCGGATTGCGACATCAACGAGCTGGAACAGCTCATCAGCAATGATGTCAGCATGAGCTACAAGATTCTGCGCATCATCAACTCGGCGCTCTATAACATTCCCCGCACCATCGACTCGGTCAAACAGGCCATCACGGCTCTGGGCCTGAAGGCCATCCGTGAGTGGATGGTGATCATCACCCTCACCGATGTGGACGACAAGCCTCGCGAGCTGGTGAATCTCTGTTTGCAGCGGGCCCGCATGATGCAATTGCTGGCCGAAGTGCGCAGCCTCAACCCTGACGTCAGTTTCACCACCGGTCTGTTTTCTGCCATCGATGCCCTGATGGACCAGAAGATGGAAGACGTGCTGGGGGAGTTGCCCCTGGCGGACGAAGTGGTGGCAGCCCTGCTACGCCAGGAAGGACAACTGGGTCGGCAATTACTGCAGGTGATCCAGTTCGAACGCGCCGACTGGGACGCACTGGATTGCAGCGACGAGGAACTGAATTCCCTGCAGGACAGCTACCAGCAGGCCATGCAGTGGTCACGGGAGCTGTTCTCACAGCTGGGCGGCAGCTAGAAAGCCCCGGACCTGCCACACCAGACCCGGGACACCACCAGACCCGGGACACTGACAAATTAACAAATTAAGTCGAATCTGAAGCCAGCGATACTGACATCAGGCAACCAGGGACACTGACAAAATAACAAAACAGGGCGCTTTGATTTGTCATTTCGCCAGTTTCTTCCATTGGTTCTGCTCTCGCTATTTTGTTAATTTGTCAGTGTCCCCTGTGCTTTAGTGTCCCCTGTTTTTCGTCCCCGTTTTTTGGCAGTCGCGTCAGTACCTCCTGTTGCCGATTTTTACCCCGTTTTAACCCCATTGCTGATCAAGATTTCTCCCCGAAATGTCGTAGTTCTCACTGTGATTTCTGAATCTCGCACAGCCTTGTTAAAGCCTGAAAAACTCAGCCTTTTTCGGCATTCAATCAACGATTTCGGGTTGCCATGAGACCTTCGTTTCTAATCGCCTTGTTGCTGCTCCTGCTGGTCGAGGCCTGCAGTGTGGCCGAAGACCCACAGTCCCGCCTGGCTGAGGCCGGGCAGTTGGATCTGTCCGGCTGGGATTTTGCTTCCCGGGGCACGGTGGCGCTGGACGGTGAATGGGAATTCTACTGGTCGCAGCTACTGACGCCCGGGGAGATCGCTGATCAAGCGGCATCACCCCAATACCAGTCGGTACCGGCTCTGTGGACCTCCTATGGCGATGACATGCCGATCAAGGGCTATGCGACTTATCGACTGCAAGTGAGTTTGCCCGATGATGAGCAGGTTCTGGCCTTGCTGCTCATTGGTCAGGGCAGTTCCTCGCGGCTGTGGGTAGACGGGGAGCTGGTGGCCAGCGATGGGGATGTGGGTACCGAGAAGGGTGAGACCATCAGGAGCGGTCGGCCACAGATTGTCTATCTGGCACCCCAGGGTCCGACCATGGAACTGGTGTTCCAGGTTTCCAATTTCAGCCACCGCAGCCCCGGTTTTCGGGCGTCTTTGTTGTTGGGTGATGCTGACGAGCTCACTGCCTCATTGCACAACAATTCCATCTTCGAATCCGTGTATATGAGTCTGTTGCTGGGCCTGGCCCTGTATCACTTCTTTCTCTATTCCCAGCGTCGCAGCCAGATTATTTCCCTCTGGTTTGCCTGCCTCTGTTTGCTGGCGGGTATTCGCCTGGGCGTGACTGGAAACGATATGCTGGCAAGCCTGTTGCCTTTTTTAAGCTGGGAGATCACGTTCCGGCTCGAGTATCTGACTTTCTTTATGTCGACGCCGATTCTGGCGGTACTGATGCGCAGTATCTACCCGGAAGATTTTGATCGCTGGTTCTTGCGCCTGACTGTGAGTGTGGCGCTGGCCTATTCCTTGTTTGTGCTGCTCAGCAGTACCCTGGTGGCCAGTTATACCGTGCCCAGCTATCAGATAATTCTGCTGTTGGAAGTGGTTTATTTTGTCTATTTCCTGCTGCGTATCTTCTGGATGAAACGACAGGGTCGTTATTTTGTGGGGGCTGCTACCCTGGTGGGACTGCTGGGGCTGGTGTCCGAGATTCTGTCCTTCAATGGTTTGCTGCCATTTATCGCCAGTGCGCCGGTGGGAATGGTGGGCTTCGTATTTGTGCAGGCTGCCTATCTGGCCGCCTATTATTCGGCGTCATTTCGCCAGGTGGAAGAGTTGTCCGACAAGCTGGAGCAGAATCTGCGCGAGCTGGAAGAAAGCGAAGCCAAGTATCGGGGCATTTTTGAAGAATCCAACGATGTCATTTTTGTGGCCGACAAGTCAGGCCGCATCGTCGATATCAGTCCTTCCTGTGAGGATCTGTTGGGTCTGACACCCGAAGAAGTGAAGGGCAATGAAACCAATGTCTATGCCAGTGCCAGCAAGGAAGACCGCTCACGTTTTGCCCGCCGCATGGGGCGCGATGAAATGGTGCGGGAATTTGAAGTGGGCCTGACCCACCGGGATGGCCGCAAGATCCGGGTGGTACTCAATGCCTCAACCCGTCTGGACAAGCATGGAAAAGTAGTTGGCCTTCAAGGTACGGTGCGGGATATTTCCGACCGTATTCAAGCCCAACAGCAACGCGAGCGGGCTGATGAACTGGAACTGATTGCCTCTACCGATCCGCTCACCGGCGCCCATACCCGTCGCTATTTTGATGATGTTGCTACGCGGGAGATGGCCCGTAGTGCCCGTAATAATTCACCCCTGGCTCTGGTGATCCTGGACATCGATCATTTCAAGGCCACCAACGACACTCACGGCCACCTGGCTGGTGACAAGGTACTGGTGGCCCTGGCGGAACTTTGTAATAGCCATATTCGCTCTACCGATATCTTCTGTCGTTTCGGTGGCGAGGAATTCATTCTGCTGATGCCGGACACCAGCCTCGAGGACGCTATCCAGAAAACCGAATCCCTGCGCCGGCTGGTAGCAGCCAAACCACTGGTGGACTTCAATGGTATCGAAATCGTGGCCACCTTCAGTGCCGGCGTGGCGGTATGGAACGGGGAAGAGGATATTGAAGAACTCATCGCCCGCGCTGACCAGGGCCTCTACAGGGCCAAGGAAGGCGGCAGGAACTGTTGCATGAGTGGTGAGGCGAAGGCCGCCTGAAGAAAGGCAGGGACACCGAAGCAGACAGCAGGCTTCCGTTTGCCGCTGAATTAGTGAACCTGCATGATGCTGCTCTGGAGCAAATCTGGCTGCCATATGCTCGATTATTGGTTGTTTATGGACTATCTGTAGATCGATTGATTGGTATATCACGCTCCCGATATAATGTTCAGAGAGTTGAAAATGGGTAATGTATGAGTATAAGAAGTAGCAAGACCCGAAAGATCTTTGAGCAGGTTATCAAGAGAAACCCGGGAGAAACGGAATTTCATCAAGCTGTTAACGAGGTTCTTGAATCTCTGGACCCAGTGCTTGATAAGCATCCAGATTATGCGGAACACAAAATTATTGAGCGAATATGCGAGCCTGAGCGGCAAATAATTTTTCGTATCCCCTGGCAGGATGATAAAGGCAAGGTCCAGATTAACAGGGGTTTCCGGGTCGGATTCAATAGTGCACTTGGTCCTTACAAAGGTGGGTTGCGATTCCATCCTTCAGTTTCATTAGGCACGATCAAATTTCTTGGTTTCGAACAGGTTTTCAAGAATGCGCTATCCGGTTTGCCAATCGGTGGAGGCAAGGGTGGCGCTGATTTTGACCCGAAAAATAAAAGTAATGGCGAGGTGATGCGATTTTGTCAGAGTTTGATGACAGAGCTTTATCGCCATATCGGTGAATTCACAGATGTCCCGGCAGGTGATATTGGAGTTGGTGCGCGCGAAGTGGGGTATTTGTTCGGCCAGTACAAGCGTATTACTAATCGTTATGAGTCCGGTGTTATGACCGGCAAGAACCCTGCCTGGGGCGGATCGCTGGTACGCAAAGAAGCAACCGGCTACGGGACGGTGTATTTCGTTCGAGAGATGTTGAACGCAATCGGGCAACATTTGGAAGGAAAGCTTGCCGTTGTATCAGGGGCTGGCAATGTTGCCATTTATGCCATTGAAAAGTTACAGGAGTTTAGTGTCAAAGTTGTCGCTTGTTCCGATTCGTCAGGTGTCATCTACGACGATCGAGGCATTGATCTTGGAACAGTGAAGGAACTCAAAGAGCAAAGCCGGCAGCGTATCGAGAAATATTTGGAGGTTCATCCCAATGCCAAATATTTAGCAAAAGGTAACATCTGGGAGATTCCCTGTGACATTGCGCTTCCCTGTGCAACTCAGAATGAGCTCAATAAAGCTGCAGCACAAACTCTGGTGAACAATGGCTGCATCGCCGTAGCTGAAGGTGCCAACATGCCGACTACTCCTGATGGTATCAAGGTATTTAATAAAGCTGGCATAGCTTATGGTCCCGGTAAAGCGGCCAATGCGGGCGGTGTCGCTACCTCTGCTCTGGAAATGCAGCAAAATGCCAGTCGTGACGCCTGGACCTTTGACTATACTGATAAACGCCTCCAGAAAATCATGGAAGATATTCATAAAGAATGTCATGAAACAGCGTCTGAATACGGGCTGGGTGGCAACTATGTGGCAGGTGCGAATATTGTGGGTTTCAAACGTGTGGCTGAGGCCATGCTGGCGTTCGGGCTAATCTAGCTGAACAGCTTTTCTGCCCTGAATTTAGGCGTTATTTTTACTGCAGAGGCCCTGTGGAGACGCTTGCTATTATTATTTTTTGAGCTATGATCTGAACTGTACTTGTTGAATTGCTTGGCGACGATAATGTTCTACAGTAATTTGAGTTTGCAAACCACCTTTCATGATTAATCCGGATGACGTCTGTCATTCGGAATTCCTCGCTTATATTCTGAGACTTTGAACATTCGTTGCTACGAGTGTTTATGAATTCTCGTCTTTTTCGTAAATGTTTCCCGATTGGAAAGAGGAGGGCTTCGCCTTGAGCAACTGGTTTGCCGCAGTAAACTCCAATTAGATATTGGTAGCTGACAGTATGCGGCACTGTTAATTGTCATAGATAGTTAATATTTGTTGAGAGGTGATTAAAATGAGTAAGGAAAAGGCCAAAAAAGCGCCTGTAAGAACTTTGAAAGAAAAAAGAAAGCTCAAGAAGGAAAAGCAAGCCATGATGGATGGCAAGAAAAAAGTAGCGAATTTATAGATACTCCGGGGCGCAACAGCGCCCCTTTTTTTGTTCGAACGAATCGCATCATGACCTTTGTTGACTGGATTTATAGCCAGGTTGGCAATTTCGGATGAACGTCAACCAGCCTTTACCACGGGCATTATTGGCCGGATTTTCATTGTCAGCCGCGATCGGGAACAGCTTGAATCAGGATGATTGGTCTTTCAGGCCAACAGGACAGCAATCACTGCGACTTGATCCTGGAATCAAGAAATATTTCAAGTACGGGGATATGCGAGTTTTCTATATCCTTGACAGAGGTGATGATTGAATATGTCTGGTCTGCCTCGAAAAGCTCCCTGGCAAGGCTGATTTCGCCCTGGAGGTATTGCTTATACTTCCGATGAAATTCCTGCAGTCGGTTGGCTTTGTCTTCATGGTACCAGGCGATGAGTTCTCTTGGTGGTGCCAGACTTTTTGCCCAGTCATCTATCTTGGCCTGTTCTTTTCTTATGCCACGCGGCCACATACGATCTACCAGTATGCGCCGGCCATCGCCTGCTTCCGGTTTATCGTAGATTCTTTTGATGTGGAGTTTCATGACTCAAATGTCCTCCCATAAATACGGTACTACTTTGTGGTGAGAGTTACTATCCGTTTCTTGACAACATGGAAAACGATCAATGATTTCTGTGTGAGTAAAACAGAAATCATTCCAAACGTGATTCACGCAGTCGCTCGCAGAGATTGAAGAAGCAGCCCGTAGTAGTATTATTAGTGCGAAGCTACTCTATTAAAAAATTCAGATTTATTGCGTAACCAGATCGTTCGCCTGGGGTCTCCGCTTGTGATGTCGCCAACAGCGGGAGTTTCAGGTCTCAGGATTAGCGCCGGCAGCATCATTGTGATCCGCAATATCTAGCATGCTCCGTTTTTGCAGCCAGATTTCCAGTGGCCAGGTTACCAGCGGCGGAATGGCTGCCAGTATGGCCATGATGCCGGTCCAGAAGGGCCAGTTAAGACGGTGGGAGGTGTGCAGGGCCACGAAGAAATAAAACAGAAAGGCGGCGCCGTGCAGGCGGCCGAATAGCCAGACGCCGGTGTCGGTCACCTCCAGAGTGTATTTCAGGAACATGCCGATCAGCAGGCCAGCCCAGGTGAAGGCTTCGACTCGTGCTGCGAAGATGAAGATCTTTGGAGTGGAAAACAGAATACAGCCTGCGTGCCTGGTGAATTTACTGCTGTCTATTATGCCGCTTCGGAGCCGGCGGGAGAAGGGGCCAGGGCCATTGGCTTGCTGAATCGGCGGCGCTGCATTTGCACATCACCATGAAAAAAGGCCGACGTCAAAGACGCCGGCCTTGATCAGATCCGCAACTGCCGGATCAGTTTTCTTCGATCTCCAGCGGGGCATAGTAGGAGCCACCAGCGCTTTCAATCTGCTCGCGCCGTTGCTGCCACTCCGGGCCGGCGGAGCCGCCTTCTTCATACTGCAAGTCCTGACGCAGATAGTTCCAGCTATTGGGGTCCAGTTCCTGGGCCATGGACCAGTACTGTTCCGCCTTGGCATCGTTTTCCTGTCGGAAATACCAGCTGCCCAACTGAAAGGCCGGTTGCGCACGTTCTGCCTCCGGGGTGCGTTCAAAGATGCTGTCGCGCACCTTGTCACGGTCCCAGACATACTGGCTGTCGGCGCCCTTGGCAACCCAGTCGCGGACGATGGGCACATAGTCATTGGTGCCGAAGGCGCCGTCAAAATGCTCCTTGGCATAGGTGCCTTCATTGATGCGGGCAATATTGCCCTGCTCATCAATCCACACCCCGGACGGTACATTCACCAGGTTGTAGAGGGCACTGATGTGATGGTTCACATCGATGATGCTTGTGTAGCTCACATTGGCATCGTCAAAAATCGGCCCGGCATCGGCTTCACCGCCGGTATCCTGGGCCACTGAAATAATTTCGAAATTCTGGTCTTTAAGCTCGTCGTAAATCACTTGCCACACGGGCACGTCATAACGACAGCCTCACCAGGAAGCCCAGGTGAGTAGCAGAACCTTTTTGCCCCGGAAATCAGACAGGCTCACCAGATTGCCATCGCGATCCGGTAATTCAAAATCCGGTGCCTGGCCGCCGCGCAGAAAGCTCTGGCGTTTCACTGGCATCTCACCAAAGGCCCAGATACCGTCCTGGTAATCAACCACATAGGCTTGCTGCAACTTGTCAGCCAGTTCTGTGACATTGAACCAGCCCTGATCCTGACGGGTGATATACATATCGCTGTCGCGATCCTGTAACACCGGAATACAGATTTCCTCAAAGCAGGCACCCTGGGGTTTCAGCTCAAAATCGTTGATGCGCGTCAGATCCTCGGGTTTGACCCACAGATCTGTGGCATCCGGCAAGACTTCCTGCAGTTCCACAACACGCTCCTGATAGAGCACCGTGGCTGCCTGTCCGCTCACCAGTGTGCTGCACAGCGACAGGCCAAGCAGCACGAGGGTTTTTCGGATAATAGACAAAACATCTCTCCTGTTTCGGCGCCGCGGTGTGAATTGGCTCGTTTAAACGCGGACCTTGGGCCCAGTATACAGGTTTGTCAGATTTTCGCGTCGGCAGAGATGCCGACAGTGGTTGGGATCAGTTCTTGCGCAGGCCTGTCTGGTAGTGGCCATCACTGAAACCGCTGAAGAATTCATCCACCAGGGGATGGCGAACCGGTTGCTTGCTGGTATCAGCCTGCAGGTGCCGCTCGGCCACATAGGTCTCATTGTCAGCATTGTCGACCAGAACCCGGTACCAGGGCTGGTCCTTGGGTGGGCGAGATTTGGCCACCTGCTCATACCACTGCTCACTCAGCATGAACTCCGGATCCACGTCCACCACCACGCCGCGGTAGTTGAACTTGTTGTGCTGAACCAGGCTGCCAATGGCGAATTTTGCTGTTGGGGTCATGGGGTGTCTGTTTGGGCTGGGTGAAGTGTTACTTTGGAGGGTTTGGGATGTTGGGTCAAGAGGGGTGGGCTTGTTGCTCAGGTGCTTGATTTATTTGTTGTAGTTTGTGGGTGTCCAATTTACTGTGCCGTTTACTGCTGATTCAAGTCTCAGGCCGGGCATTGATTATTGAGGAGAGAATACATGGTTCGAATACTCATACACCTGAAAAAGTTACTGCTCGTCATCATCCTGCTGATGCCATCCACTCTCTCGCTGGCAGCCGAAGCTACACCCCTGTTCGCCCAGGCAATGTCGGACTATGGCGACAAGGAGGGCATCATGCTCACTGTGACTTATGAGCCTGGGGAAATATCGGCGGCGCATCGCCACAATGCCCATGTGTTTGTGTATGTACTGGAAGGCTCGGTACTGATGCAGGTTGCCGGTGGCGAAACTCAAACCTTGCAGGCCGGCGAAGTTTTTTATGAAAACCCGGAGGATGTCCATACGGTGTCTGGCAATGCCAGTGAGACCGAGCCGGCCACGATTCTGGTGTTTATGCTGAAGGATGAAGGTGCGCCGGTGAGTGTGCCGGCTGATTAGAACTCGAATCGGGGCCACCGAAGTGGGGACACTGACAAAATAGCAAAATAGCGGGGCTTAATTTGTTATTTTGTCTGTGTCCCCAGGTCCCAGCTCTTTAATCGTAGCGATAATCCAGTTGCTCTCCCTCGGGATAGCGTATGGAATAAAAGTGACGAATCTCCACGCTCTCGGTTGGCTGCAGGCGGCGTTGCCACATCAGGCTGCCGCGCTTGCCATCGATGTTGTCGGCATCCGCCTCGGTGGCATCGCGGTCGATTTCTACTTCCACATCATCGCTTTGTGAGACCGGCAGCATGCCGAGGATTTCGATATCCACAGGCTGGTCGTGGAAACTGGTGAGTACATAGCGTTGGCGTACATTTTCGGCGGCGCGGCTGAGAAAGCCGCCGCTGTCATCCTCTTCCTGCTCCGCCAGGCGTTCCACCCGAATCCGTTCGTCCTGTCCGAAGGGCAGGCTTACTTCCTCGCCGGGTAGCAGAGCAGCTACATAGCTGCTGCCGATAAAGCTGTTGTCCAGATAGAACTGCATCTGTCCGTCCTGAATGGGAATCTCATCCTCCATGGTGAAGCGGGCTTCCAGAAACGCCGCGGTAGCCAGCTCGGGCACTGCCACCAGAGCCAGGTCCACCTCGATGCCACGTTCATCCACCGGAAAGATCTGCTGCTCGGCACCCGAGGCAATGCTTACCCGGCCCGGTACCCGGTAGCTCACCTGATAGTCACTGGAAGTGGATTGCACCGAGGAGTTCAGGTAAGCGCCAGTCACCCGAACTTCCTGAGCGCTGGCATCAGCCGCTCTGGCACGGGTAGTCATTGCCTGCTGATTCAGCCGCGCCGGCCGCTCAGACTGCAGGCTCACCAGACGGGTATTGATATCCGGTGCATTGATGTTGCGATTGCCCTGCACCGTGGTGATAGTGAGTTCCACATTGTTCCAGTCCTCACCGCTGGTCTGGGCCAGGATGGCGTTGCGGGTCAGTTGCAGAAAGGCATCGCTGCTGTTCAGCCGTGCCTCATGTTGCCAACTCCAGGAGGCTTCCTGCACCGGGTAGCTCAGGCTGAAGGCAGTCTCAGTCTGGCTTTCCACTCGCAGCGACGCTGTGGCCACCTGGGTCGAGCGCTCTCGCGCAGCAAAGGCTGCCAGTTGTTCCTGTAATTGCTCAATCTGAATATCCAGCCGCGCTACCTCACGCTCGGCCTCGCGGATGCTTTGCCGGGCACTGTTACCGGCATCCACCAGGGTGGTAAGCAGACCAGAGAGGTTATCAGTGGACAACAGATCCTCATCCGCCCCCAGAGAACCACTGGCCAGAGAGTCCAGCAACTGCAACTGGGTCTGGGCCGAGGCAATACCATCGGTCACCTGCCGCCGTTCAAAGCGCAGTTGCTCAATCTCGGCCTCCAGCCGTTGCTGTTCCTCACCCACAACCTCATCCTGAAACTCCCGCCGCAGGCGCAGATTACCAATACGTACCGACTGATCATCCAGGCGCAATACCAGGCGATTGGGATCAAGCCGCCCCGGCAGGCCACGGATAATCAGGCTGTGGTCACCCGGGGGCAGTGTAGCTGTGCCGGTGCGGGTGATGGTGGCGGTGACCGGGGAGATGAGGACCGCATCGATGCTGCTGTCGGCTTCTATTTCTGCGGCCTGGGTGGTTAAGGGGACGAGGCATAGCAGGGTGGTTAGGGCTAGCAGGGTGGTTGGTTTTTGCACAGTGGTCTCCCTTGGGCTGGGTGGTGGGGCTGTGTTGGTTTGTTATTGGGTTGGACGGGGGTTGTTGGGGTTTAGTTTGTTATGGATTTGGTGGGATGTCTAGTTTGGGGTATGGTTGTTTAACCTGCACTGACCTCTGAGGTTTCAATTGTGGGTGTCCAGTTTATCGTCCCTTTTAGTTGTAGACCGACGCCACTAGAGTTTCCGTTGCGCTGTCAGTTAAAAATTCAGACGTGATAAGTGCATTTCTAAGATCGATAGTTGGTTGGCGAGGTTTACTCTGTATAGATCACTCCTCTGACTTCACGGATTGTGGCTATACAATCGAACCCAGCGGAAACAGCTGGGTCGGAAGATAACGACAAAATTTCTGAATTGCCTTTCCCTCCAATGCTCTCAAACTGCCGCAGATGCTCGAGTCCGTCTGGAAGTGCCTTTCCAATTCGCTTAAATATGCCCGCGCCGCTTTGAAGTGCTATAGCCACATACTTTCCTTCATATGCACTAACTTGATCTAGGGGAATTTCAGCTCCCCCCAAGACTAGTTGGCCATTAAGTGCGAGTGGTTCAGCGCTATTGTCTCGTACTCTGTGGCAAGTAATGAGTTGATTTATTAGGCTTTCGTCAGTAGTTGGAAATGCATCTCCTTGGGGATTTGGTATAAAGGGAACATTGCCCCCGAACATAACTCCTACAACTTTAAACATAACCGCTTGACTCGTTTTTAGCTGCAATGACGGGGGTCTAATCCTAGGATCTGGAATGGCAGTGGATAAGGTCACAAATCTGCTGTCATTTGAATTCCGTAGCAGCCTGCGTGCGATGAAACAGCCATTATAGTGAGCGACAACTAGACTATGATCGCTAGGTTGTTCTCCTTCTGCTTCTACAATCACAAATGATCCGGCAGGAGCAGAAAATCCAAACATATTGTTCCTAAGTAGAAACAAAGCTTTTCCATTAAACCAACCACAATCGAAAACCTCGTGTTCCCCATCTTGGCTTTCTAGTGTGGGTAATTCGCCTGTAAATGCTGCGAGATCAGGAACGATTTGAATTGAGTTCTCTGCGGATGAGATTGTCTCAAGTTCAATGACATTTTCAGCTGATTCATCTTCGGAATGCGCGCGCTTCCGCCAAAGTAGGAATTCATCGTGCAACTTGTCAGACAATTTCACTATTCGAACTAAGTCTTCCGAGACATTGTTTACCTCTACAGGAGTAATATGCCGTTTTCCTTCATGGTGTGCCTTATTTAATAGAGCAAGGCAGTCCGAGTTGTTTTCCAAGGCGGGATCGTTGCAAAAATTTCTAAATGGAACAGATGAGAAGAACTCATGGGAGGGGTCTGCAGTTCTCAACCCCCTGGCGTGATTCACATTGTCCATCAGTGTTGGTTTAGGGTTGCTCTGTGCATATCTCGGATTATCGAATAGGTCTGTCAGCCTAGCCTCGATATAAATCCTGCACTCGGCTGCATAATCGCTAGCTTTACCTTGATCATTGCGGTCCTCTTCATACTCTTTTTTCTTTCTCTCTAAGGCCTCAATAGCAAGCGGGGTTTCGATTCTGTTCCTTCCGATACTTACAGGGTGGACTGAATAATGCTCTGCGCAAGAATTTTGCTTACAAGCTTGAACGGTTTTCGATGCGAAGCGATTGTCATATGTGGTTACAATTAGTTGACCCCCAATATCAACTATTTTTGTGAGTGCATTTGCAAGGTTTTGTTGGTTTTCATCGTCCAATAATTCGTGTGGATCATCAAGGAGCATTAATCTAATTCCACCTCTATTTGAATAGACGTGCTCCCAAAATGCGATGTAGAAACCGACCAAGGTAGCTCTCAATGCTGAAGCGTTTGAAACATGTTCGGCTGGGGCGCTAGCTCCATGTGATCCTACAGATATTTTTAGTTGCCCCTCTGCTGCTACAGAAGTGTCTTGAAGTTTGTGACCGCTATCAATGTAGACATTCTGGTAAACCTCATCTCTCCATTTTTCGGTTGCACTTTTGAGTTCATTCTGTAGGTCTTCAACTTGCTGGGCAGCTAGATTTCCTAGTCCTATTATTTCGGCAAGTGCTGATACAGCCGTTTCATATTTTTCGATTTTGGCAATTGACGTTAAACGACGGTTAAAGAGGCTAGTTAGCTCTGTCAGAAACCCGGTGCATTCGTTGATAGGCTCCGCAGATTTTATGATAGCTGCAAGCGCATTCAATCTGTCTAATAGCGGTGATACTTCTGAGAGGCTGGGAATTTCACCTGGCTCGCTCTGGCTGCCAATAATTGATTGTGCGATTTCTATGCAGCGATCTTGGTTTGACTTCCGCCATTTGGAAAATTCGATTGCTCTTTCTAGGTTTAAGAGCATTTTTTCTAAGTCGCCAGAAATACTAATGACATAGTCTGGGAGGTGTGTAAGCCCTGCGCCTTCTAGTCTGTCTACTTCCTTAAATGTTTGCTCAAACAGTTTGCCCATGTTCGGCCTGAGCAATCCAATCGGGTCGGCGAAGGCCGGTGAATCAAACAGTTCCCTTGAGATCGCGGCGTTGATTAAGTCCTCAGGGTGATCTGGTAACTCATTATTTAGCTCAAATTGCAACGCTGGTTCTAAGTCACGTGCCAAGATTCCCTTACAAGCTTCAATCCAATTTGGGATTGACTGAGAGATCAGTTCAGAATTCTCTTCAAGCGAATCGCAAATGTGGGTCGCAATAGGAGTGCCAGTTGTGCTATCTGTTATTCCTTCCAATTCACGCTCGCAAATAGGGCAAGAATTGGCTGCTTCTGCTTCCAGGTCGAACTCCTTGATCCATTCAGCAACCCTGGCATACAGTTTTTTTCGTTTGGCGATATCTGGCTCGGCAGCTAGATCGCACAAAGTCCTTGCTTCATCGCAAATCCTTGTTAATAGCTGCGTCGCAGAGTCCAGTTTTTCTTCACTAACATTCCCCAATGAAGAAAGCCTTGCAGCGCTGGGCAAATCTTTTATCTCAGCAAGCTTGGATATCGCTGGCGCAATCTTGTCCTCTAAAGCTTTAAGTTGAATTTGATCGCTAGTGTCGAAGTCTTGTCCTAATATCGATTTGGCATCTTCGTAGCTATTCGCTTTGCACTCTTCGAAGTGTGATTGAAGAGCGCCTAGATCTTCCTCAAAATCTTCAGTGTTTTCGATGTCAGGGGTCTTTAGGTCACTTTTTAGACTGGAATGTTCTTCTACCTTGCTTATGAGACTGTTAGTTACCTCTAGATATTCTGTTTTTATTTTATCGATCTCTGTTTCTTCTGCTTTTTTAAAATCATCCGTAATTCGTTTGGATACCTTGGTTGAATGCTTTGATAAAAAAATTAGAGAAGATAAACCCGTAAGATCAGCAACTGCTTCTCCTAACTCTGATTTCGATCCAATTTGAATAAAAGGGATAAGGCTTGGTATTGTGGTTCCCAATTTTATAGAAATTGGGTCCACACCAAGATTCTCGAGATTTGGTGGGGTTTCTCTCACATTGGTGTTGCCGGTCCTCTGCACTGTGCGCTTAATTGGGGGCAACAAATTTCCATTTTGGTCCTGGAAAGTTAATTCAACCCAAGTTTCTACCGGTAGTTTTCGTTGATCTGCTTCTGGCAAGAACTCAGAGGTATTTGGGAGTGGTGTAACCGGTGGAATTAGATGTCTAGAGGCAGATTCGCCTGCTCTTTGGATTTCAATCTCGAACTCAATATCTGAATCTTCAGGTTCCCGTTGAGGTCTGATCAATTGACCAGTTAGGCACCAAATTATTGAATTTAAAATTGAGGTTTTGCCTGATCCGTTATAGCCCTCAAATAGAGACAAAGGTTTTTGGGGTTCGAATTCGAAAACCTCAGGAGGGTTTTCTGCAGATCCATAAGAATGAATACCAGCAAACCTATGTGCTCTTAATTTGACTAGTTTTAGTTCTTTACGATTAGAATCATCTGTTGCTAATGGATATGCTTCAAGTTCTGCAGCTGGTGTATCAATTGAGCTCGCGACAGCTTCTGCGTCTGCCCTTTGTACATTTTTTTTCCATTTTCCATGATCTTGGTTGTACCAAGCTAAGATTGAACGAGCGGGCGCTGTTAAAGAATAAGTATTCCCATCCCCATATTCGACTGAATGTCCGCCTATTAGATCGTTACACAGACTATCAATAGTGTGTAAGTGTAGCTTTTGAACCTGTTTTTCATTATCCATGGCGATAGGTTCCAGTCACAAAAATTTTAAGTTCAAGAAACTATGTTTTGCATTCCGGGGCAAAGTGCCCTAGTCGATACCATCACGAAAGTGACGGTATCCGAAGAATATACGGAATTCTGTAAGACCGAAACCTACATTTGGATGCAGGTACAGATATCGACAGACTGTAAAGTTGTTTGGATTTGAGACTGGAGGGAGGGTAAGAGCACGGGTTAGCGCTGCAGAGACCAAAAATGGCTCCACAGCGCTTACCTCGTGGTTACTTATTTCGAAGGGTAAGGTCAGTTCGACCGTAACCTTTTGATAATAATGGTAGCTATGGGTGGACTTGAACCACCGACCCCAGCATTATGAATGCTGTGCTCTAACCAGCTGAGCTACATAGCCATTGTTCTGTGATGGGGCTTCACTTTTGTCGTTAAACCAACAGCACCGAAACGAGCTCGTTGGTCTGCCGATTCATCGAAGCCCGTGACATCCTGTGAGATTCCTGAGCAATCTCCGGAGTGATGTCCGAATTCTAACCCTTCCTGCTAACCCGCTCCAGATCGGCCCGGATTGCCGGAAGGCCGCGAATTTTGGCGATTTCGGGGGGCTTTGTCAAGATTTTGGGGCTTATTCTGCCAGAAAACGGTCCAGGCGCTGTTGCAGGGTTTCCAGTTCGGCCCGGAGCTGGTCTCGCTCTTCCAGCAGGCTTACCACCAGGGCCACCGCCGACCAGTCCAGGTCCAGATCTCGTCTGAGGCGGCTGGCGCGGCGGATGACGCTGACGCTGGTGATATCAAAGGCCCATTCCTCGGGGCGCTTGCCTTCGGGACGCACAATACCGTGCTCCACCAGCTCTTCGCAGGCTTCTCTTGGCAGGTTCAGTTCCTGGCAGACTTCGCTCAGTCTTAGCAATATATAGTCGCTCATGGCCTATGCGCCTCCGCCCTTGCTGCCCATATTTGCCCTGGGGTCGAAATCCGGGTGCTGCTTTTGCAGGTTTTCCCAGAGATCCCGGGCCTTATCAGTCTCGTTCTTGCCTGGCATTATCACCTTGAGAATCACATAGAGATCACCCCGGCCGGTTTTCGTCGGCAGGCCGCGGCCCTTGACCCGCAGGCGCTGGCCGCTCTGGCTGCCGGGCTGGATGCTGAGGCTGATCTTGCCATCGAGAGTGGGCACTTTGACCTTGGCGCCGAGAGCGGCTTCCCAGGGAGCCACGGGCAGGGTCAGGTGCAGATCATGGCCCACGGCATCGAAGTCCGGGTGGGGCACCAGTTTGATTCTGAGATACAGGTCGCCAGCGGCGCCCTTGCCGTAGCCGGGGCCGCCCTGGCCCTTGAGTCGGATTCTTTCGCCGTGGCTGACGCCCTTGGGAATCTTCACTTTCAGGGTCTTCTTCACCTGCTGCACGCGGCCGCTTTCGTCGTACTTGGGAAGCTGGAACTGGATGGTTTTCTTGTCATCCTTGAGGGTTTCTTCCAGGAATACCGGCAGGTCGATCTCCACGTCCTGGCCGCGGCTGGAAAAAAAGTCCTCGCTGGAGTCATGACCCCGGCTGCTGTGGCTGAAACCGCCCATGCCGCCTCTCTTGGCACCCCTCATGCCACCTCTCATGCCAGCACCAAAGATATTGGCAAAGAAATCGGAGAAGTCGGCGCCATCGCCGAACTCGAAGCCACCGCTGTGGCTGCTCTGCCAGCCCGGGGGCGGCTCGAAGGATTCCCCGGCGCGGCCGCCGTATTTCTTCAATTGATCATATTCGGCCCGGCGCTCGTCATTGCCCAGCACTTCCCAGGCCTCGGACACTTCCTTGAAGCGGTCCGCGGCATCATGCTCAGAGCTCACGTCCGGATGATATTTGCGCGCCAGTTTGCGGTAGGCCTTCTTGATGTCGGCCTTGTCGGCATCATCACTGACACCGAGAATCTTGTAGTAATCCTTGAATTCCATGGTGGGGAGCTGATTCTCCTGATTCAGGGGCTTGGTGGGTGTTCACCTGTGCTATCGCCTGATTAGTAAAATTGGGCCTTTGCAGCTAATTATCAAGTGAATTCCCGGAAAGGGGCTGAGATAGATCAAGCGGGCAGCTCAATTTCCTAGGCTTGCAATTATTCTCGGGTCAGGGCTTGATAAGTCCCATATTGGGACCTATAGTACCCAATATGGGACCTTTCTTGGGTCAGCTATTGTGTGAGTTTATGCCATGAAATCTGTTGGAGAAGCACTGTTTACCAAATCTCAGCGCAAGATACTTGGGCTGCTTTATACCGACAGTGATCAGACCTTTTATCTGAACGAAATTGTGCGGCATGCCGCTATGGGCAAGGGGGCGATCACCCGTGAGCTGGATAATTTGCGTGATGCAGGAATTCTCAAAGCTGTGAAATCCGGTAATCAGTTGCGCTACCAGGCTAACGAGGCTTGTCCGGTGTACAGTGAACTGAAAAACCTGATTCGCAAGACAGTTGGCATCGCCGATGTGCTGGCTGCTGCATTGAGCCCTCTGGCAGGCAAAATTCGTTTTGCTGCTGTCTATGGCTCCATCGCCAAAGGCAAAGAGAAGCCTGACAGTGATCTGGATTTACTGATCATTGCCGAGAATCTTGCCTATACTGATGTTATGGAGGCTTTGCTGGCGGTCGACCAGCAACTGGGTCGAACGATCAATCCCACGCTGTATTCGCTGTCCGACTACCACCAGAAGCTGGCGAAAAATAGTTCTTTTTTGGATCGGGTGTTGCGGCAGGAGCTGATACCGGTGATCGGGACGACGGATGACATCAAGGCAGCTTGAAAACCTGGCTTCAATCGGCGAAATCCATAAGGAGCCATTTAGTGAGGCCGAGTTTTAAAGCTTATTGCAATCAGCGAGAGAGCGGCTGGCGGATTCTTCGCGGGATGATCTGGCCTATTCGAGTCGATTTGACCTGTGCTACAACGCAGCTCACGCGCTTGCCCTGGCTGCACTCCGCTTTCATGGCTACCGCTCTTCCAATCGTTTCCAGGTATTCAACTGCCTGACCCACACGCTGGTCTGAGCGGGGCCGAGGTTCGACTGCTTGCTGAATACCACCGACGGCGTAATATTGCTGAATATGAAGGCGGTCTCGACATTGATGAAGGCTTTCTCGATGAAGTTCTTGGTCTGACTGTCGCGCTGGTGAGCAAGATTGATAAACTGGAGTGAGCTTAAGCCGGAGCAGGTCATGCTACACATCAAATCAGTCAAATACCTCGGCGGTCACCGGCTCTGGGTAGCCTTTGACGATGGCGCCGAAGGGCAGGTCGATTTGCGATCCTGTTTGCAGGGGCCGGTATTTGAGCCTTTGCAGGCTGAGACCTATTTCGCTCGGGTCAGCGTTGACCCGGAGCTGGAAACGATTGTCTGGCCGAATGGTGCCGACTTTGCGCCGGAATTCGTTAAGCAACTGCACGAACAGCAGCGTGAGGGGCAGGCTGGCGAGAAGCCCTCAGTCAGACATTAAACCGGAAATGAATAATATCGCCATCCTGGACGATATAGTCCTTGCCTTCCAATCGCCATTTTCCCGCTTCCTTGGCACCGGCCTCACCGCCGTTGTCGACGAAATCCTGATAACCCGTCACCTCAGCACGGATAAAGCCTTTCTCGAAATCAGTATGAATCACGCCTGCGGCCTGGGGGGCTGAGGCACCTTCCTTGACGGTCCAGGCGCGCACTTCCTTTTCACCGGCGGTGAAATAGGTCTGCAGACCCAGCAAGCGGTAACCGGCGCGGATCACCCGGTCCAGGCCCGGTTCTTCCATGCCCAGATCTTCCAGGAATTCGGCTTTTTCTTCATCTTCCAGCTCGGCGATCTCGGCTTCCAGCTTGTTGCAGATCACCACCACCTGGGAACCCTCGGCCTCGGCGATGCCGCGCACGGTATCCAGATGGGGATTATCTTCAAAGCCGTCCTCGGCCACATTGGCGATATACATCACCGGCTTCAGGGTCAGCAGATGCAGTTGCTTGAGATTGCCCAGGTCTTCCTTGTACAGGTCCAGAGCCCGTACCGGTTTGGCTTCATCCAGTTGTACTTTCACTTTTTCCAGCAGAGCCACCTGACGCTGGGCATCCTTGTCGCCGCTTTTGGCCACGCGGCTGACGCGGTCCAGGGTTTTCTCCACGGTTTCCAGATCCGCCAGGGCCAGTTCGGTATTGATGATTTCAATGTCCGCCGCCGGGTCGATCTTGTCGGCTACATGAGTGACATTGCTGTCTTCAAAGCAGCGCACCACATGGGCAATGGCATCGCATTCGCGAATATTGGCCAGGAACTGGTTGCCCAGACCCTCACCCTTGGAGGCGCCCGCCACCAGGCCGGCAATGTCGGTGAACTCCACCGTGGTGGGGATGGTCTTTTGCGGTTTGACGATGTCAGTGAGCTTGTCCAGGCGCTCGTCGGGAATGGAGACGATGCCGGAGTTAGGTTCGATGGTGCAGAAAGGAAAATTCTCCGCCGCAATGCCAGCCTTGGTCAGGGCATTGAAGAGAGTGGATTTGCCCACATTGGGCAGGCCGACGATTCCGCATTTTACTGACATGGATGTTTCCTGATTACTGTGGCCAGGCAGGCCTGTTATTAAGTGTGCAACAGCCGCATGGCGGCTTCCCAGTCGCCATTGACCGCTTTGGGCATGACGCTGATGGCGTTGTTGATATCGCCCATGATGACCTCGGCTTCGCTGCGTGAGGGGTCACTCAGCACATAATTGGCCACCATGGACTTGTGGCCGGGATGGCCCACGCCGATGCGCAGACGGTAGAAATCCCGGTTGCCGCCCAGGGCGTTGATGATATCCCGCATGCCATTATGGCCACCATGACCGCCGCCCTGTTTGAAACGGGTGACGCCCACCTCGAAATCAATTTCGTCATAGGCCACCAGCATATTGGCCGGGTCGATCTTGTAGAAATTGCAGACCGCCGCTACTGATTTGCCGCTGCGATTCATGAAGGTGGTGGGGAAGAGCAGGCGCACCGTGCGCCCATCGATATTGATGCTGCCAAATTCACCGAAGAACTTGCTCTCGCCACGCAGGCTGCCGCCATAGGCTTTGGCCAGATGGTGGAGAAAGATGACGCCGGCATTGTGACGATTGGAATCGTGTTGCGGGCCCGGATTGCCCAGGCCCACAATCAATTCCAGAGGATGGTCGCTCATGGCGAGTCCCTGAATGGGAAGACAGGCTAGGAGTCGTCCTCGTCGGATGAGTCAGCCGCTTTCTCGTCTGCTTCGGTAGGTACTTCCGCATCGGGTACTTCAACGGCGGTGTCGGCTTCTTCCACTTCAGCTTCGCTGCGCGGTGCCTGAACAGCCACAACCGGCAGGTCGTGCTCTTCGCCATGGGACAGCTCAACCGAGGTAACACCCTCCGGCAGCTTGATGTCGGAGATGTGCAGGGAGTCACCGATTTCCAGCTCGATCACATCCACTTCGATGTACTCGGGCAGGTCCTTGGGCAGACAGGTCACTTCCAGTTCCGTCATATTCTTGATCAGGTTACCACCGTCATTCTTGACACCCTTGGCCTTCTCTTCGTTCAGGAAGTGCAGGGGCACGTTGACGTTAATTTCCACATTGGCCTGAACGCGCTGGAAGTCAGCGTGCAGGATGAAGGGCTTGGCGGGGTGGCGCTGCAGGTCCTTGATAACCGCCTGCTGCTTGTCCTTGCCAATGTTCAGGGTAATGATGTGGGAGAAGAACGCCTCATTTTCCGTGGCGTGGAAAATGTCGTCATGGGCAATGGACAGGGACACCGGGTCCTCGCCACCACCATAAAGTACGGCGGGGATTTGGTTGTTCAAACGACGCAGGCGGCGGCTCGCACCTTTGCCCTGGTCCGTTCGAACCTCACAATTCAGTTCAAAATCGCTGGCAGACATAAGAGTCTCCTTCACGTTAACTCAGACAGCTTGCGACCAGCTTGTCCGAGGGTTAAAAAAAGACAGTGACCCAAAAGGCCACTGTCATTCTCAGTCGGGGCGAATCCCCGAATTCCGTTTGCCGGCCAGGCCGGCGAATTCATCAGGTGTTATCGAACATGGCGCTGATGGATTCCTCATTGCTGACCCGGCGAATTGACTCGGCCAACAGCTTGGCCATGGACAGCTGCCGGATGTGCTTGCAGTTTTTGGCTGCATCACTCAGCGGAATCGTGTCAGTCACTACCAGCTCGTCCAGACTGGACTTGCTGACGTTCTCGATGGCCGGACCGGAAAGCACCGGGTGCGTACAGTAGGCAACCACCTTGCTGGCACCGTGCTCTTTCAATGCATCCGCCGCCTTGCACAGAGTGCCGGCGGTATCCACCATGTCATCGACGATCAGGCAGGTACGATCTGCTACATCACCGATAATATGCATCACCTGCGCCTCGTTGGCGGTGGGGCGACGCTTGTCGATAATGGCCAGATCCACATTCAGTTGTTTGGCCACAGCCCGCGCTCTTACCACACCACCGATGTCCGGTGAGACCACCATCAGCTTGTCATAGTGCTGGCGCTCAATATCGTCAGTCAGTACCGGGGAGCCGTAGACGTTGTCCACCGGAATACTGAAAAAGCCCTGGATCTGCTCGGCGTGCAGGTCCACGGTCAATACCCTGTTTACACCCACGGCGCTGATCATGTCAGCCACCACCTTGGCGCTGATGGCAACTCGTGCCGAGCGCACCCGGCGATCCTGGCGGGCATAGCCGAAATAGGGAATTACGGCAGTAATGCGATTGGCCGAGGCCCGGTGCAGGGCGTCTGCCATGAGCAGCAATTCCATGATGCTGTCATTGGTAGGCGCACAGGTGGGCTGAATCACGAAGACGTCCTTGCCGCGGACATTTTCATTCAGCTCAACCGATACTTCACCGTCGCTGAACTTGCTGATACTGGCGTAACCCAGGGGCACGCCAATATTTTTGGCAATGGCATCCGCTAACGCCGGATTGGCATTGCCAGTAAATACCATTAAATTATTTGCCACGTTTCCTTCCTGATTGGCGGGTGCTGCTTGAGGCTTCTGCGAGCCGCTTCGTTTTTGGTGCCAGTGCTGCTTGTCGTTTCAGACAGGCTGCTCACTGTCGGCCGGGAAATTGGCTGGGGTGGCTGGATTCGAACCAACGCATGCAAGGATCAAAACCTTGTGCCTTACCACTTGGCGACACCCCAGTAAAACTTGCTCTTGTTACTCTCTCGTAACTCTGCTCTTGCTACTCTACGGACTCGTGTCGTGAAGTCTGTAGCAGATCCTGCCCATTTTAATCGCCGCTGGATATCGATTCCAGCGAATTAAGCCCCTGGGCGATGAACCCGTCCAGCTCGGCCGGACGTTGTTCGAAAATGGCTCTGGCTTCGGCCTCGGTATCGAAGCTGGCAAACACGGCGGCGCCAGTTCCGGTCATTCTGGCCGGGGCAAATTTTTCCAGCCAATTCAAGGCTGTATCGACCTCGGCATAGAGCCCGCGGCTTACCGGTTCACAGTCATTTCGGGACCGGCCCGCCAGAAAGTCGGCCATTTTGATGGCAGATGAGTTCCGTGTCAATTGTTCGTGAGTAAAAACTGCTGCCGTGGCCACCTCGCAGGCCGGGGTCAGTACCAGATACCAGGCGGGCGGCAGGGAAACCGGCTGCAGACGCTCGCCAATGCCCTCGGCCCAGGCCGACTGGCCCAGCACAAACACCGGCACATCGGCACCCAGTTCCTGGCCGATGGCCATTAACTCGGCCGCCGGCAGATGCAAATCCCAGAGTTCATTGAGAGCCCGCAGGGTAATGCCGGCATCGGCACTGCCACCCCCCAGGCCGCCGCCCATGGGAATATGTTTCTCGACGGTGATGGATACGCCCCGGGGCTTGGGGCAGATTGCCTGCAGTCGTGTGGCGGCCTGCAGAATCAGATTGCCTTCCAGGGGCAGGTCCTTGATGCTGGAAGCAGCATCCACATGAAGAGACAGGACCGGGTCCTCACTGACTTCGAATTGCAGCCAGTCGCCAAAGTCCAGCAGCCGAAACAGGGTCTGCAATTCATGGTAGCCGTCAGGGCGACGCCCGAGGATATGCAGGAACAGATTCAGTTTGGCCGGGGCCAGCAGGCGAAGGGTTGGCATGGTCACTTGGTCCTGGCGGCTTCAGTCGAGGGTCCAGTTGAGGCCGACAAAGCGCAGGCGCACATCATCGTTGAGGCGAAATACCTCCACGCGCCGGGGCAGGGCCACTTCGCCATACTGGCGCATATCACTGTACTGCACGGTCCAGCCCTGCTGGTTGATGGCCAGTAACTGATTCAGCTCATCAAATTGCAGATCCGCTTCGCCCTCCGGTGCCGGCAGGCCCTTGATCCAGTATTCCAGATAAGACACCGGCAACTCATAGCCCAGTTGCTCAAGAATCAAGTCTTCCGGGCTTTCGGCGCTGAGCACTTCGCCGTCCTGCTCCATCACTACCCGACCGGGCCGGCCTTCGATTTCGGTATTGCCGGCATTGAAGGTGCCCCACAGGCGGATATGGTACTGCTCATCCATCTGCTGCCACTGGATGCGTGGCGTGTGGTTCTCATCGTAATAGCGCACATTCACCCGGCCGCGCAGCTGCCAGTGATCCAGGGCCTGAAGCTGGCGACTGTGACGGTTCCAGTTGTCATTGCTGCCGGCCGGTGGGGCAGTACTGCCGCAGGCACTGAGCAGCAGCGCCAGGCATAACGAAACAGGGAGCGAAGGGCGTCGCAGGTGAAAAAGCTTGTGCATATATAGAAGCAAGACAGGAGCCAGAACTAGCGGCCTGGTACCAGCCGGTCCATGGCCTCGTTGATGATGTCACTGTCGGGTGTTTGCTGCAGGCCCTGCTGCCAGATTTCCCGGGCTTCTTCTTCACGACCCATCTGCCACAGCACCTCGCCCAGGTGGGAAGCCACTTCATGGTCGGGAAAGGCGGCATAGGCCCGGCGCAGGTTCTCCAGGGCGGCCTCATAGTCACCCAATTTGTATTGCGCCCAGCCCAGGCTGTCGATGATGGCCGGGTCATCTGGCGAAATGGCAATGGCCCGCTCGATCAATTCCAGCGCTTCCTGATAACGGTCGGTCTGGTTGGCCAGCATATAACCCAGGTGGTTCAGGGCCCGGGAGTCATCGGGCTGCTGGCTGATGATGCTGCGCAGATCCCGTTCCGAGCCCGCCAGATTGCCTTCGCTGTCATTAAGCAGCACCCGGGCAAACAGCAGATCGGTATTGCCGGGGTGCTCATCCAGGGCGGCATCGAGTAATTCGCGGGCGCGCTCATTGTGGCCGGCCTGAATCAACAGGCCCGATTCCACCGTGGTAAACAGGATTTCCAGCCGCGGCTGACCCCGGGACTGGCTGACCAGCCAGGAATGGGCCTCGTCCAGCTCGCCCAGTTCGATGGACAGGCGGGTGGCCTGTTGCTGGGCGGCCAGGTAGTTATTGGTGCCGATGCGCACCTGGCGATAGTGGCCGATGGCGCGGGAAAGATTGCCTTGCTCTTCGTGGATAAAACCCAGGTAGTACTGGCTTTCGTCGGCGCGCTGATCCACACCCACCAGGCGCATAAGAATGTCTTTGGCCGAATCGTAGCGCTCCATTTCCATGTCCAGCAGGGCCAGGGAGTACCAGGTCTCCCAGTCAGTTGCATTCTGGTCCACCAGAATCTGAAACTGCTCTCTCGCGGCGCGAAAGTCTTCCTGCTGAATCAGTTGTCGGCCCCAGCTCAGGCGCAGATTGCGATCTTCCGGGAAGGCTTCAACCCCTTCGCGCAGGGTGCGTCGCATGGCCTCGCTCTGGCCATTGCTCTGCTGGATCTGGGCCCGCAGCCGCACCAGCATGGCGGCATCGCCGTGGCGCTCCACCAGAGCATGCAGTTCTGTCAGGGCTTCATCGAAGCGCTGGTTCTGGGCCAGTAACTGCACCAGGGCCAGATGGATGGAGCGGCGCTCGCTGTATTCCTGTTGCAATTGCCCCATGCTGTCGATCAACTGGTTGCGAATGCGCGGGTCCAGCTCGCCGGTGCGGGCTGCCAGATTGGTGAAATCGAATTCACCTCCCAGATCCACCAGACGCCCCATATGATTCAGGGCCTGTTCGAAATTGCCGCCTTCGAGAAATTCATAGGCCAGCATCAGATGGGGCTGGGGATCTTGCGGGGCGACTTCCGCCCATAGCAGGCCCAATTGCAGCAGGGCGTTATTGTCTTCATTGGCGGAGGCGAACTGGATAGCGCGGCGAATAATGCCCAGGTCGCGGGTGTCGAAGGCCAGATTGAAGTAATTTTCACCCGCCTCACCCAAATGACCACGGCGGGCACCGATTTCACTGATGATGGCCTCATAGAGCTGGTCTTCGGTGAAACTGCCGTATTCAATTTCTTCTTCGACAGCTTCCGGCTCAGGCGCGGCCGCAGCCACAGTCTCGGCCTCCGGCGCTGCTTCGGCGTCAGGGACAGTGGTTTCCGGGGCAGGGCTGCTGCTGCAGGCTGCCAGTAGCAGGCTGAGGACAGCCAGTTGCAGGGCAGCAAGGACGGGGCTTGTTAAATTTCGCATAGTTACCCATTGTAGCAGCTAGGCCAAAAGCAGGCACAGCGCCAATCCGGCTTTCACGGCAGCAACAGGGCGCTCCGCCTCGCTTCTGTCTTGTTCCTGACAGTGGCTGTCAGGGCCGTTTTTTACTGCGCCGGGCGCATCAGAAATTGGGGTCCGGGCCTGAATTGTCGTACTATATCGGGCTTTTTACCGAATGCCCCCAACTGTGGCGGGGTTTCAGGCGATACTCACGGATTTGCATGGCACTTTTCCTGCTCGGCATCAATCACAACACCGCGTCTATCGACATGCGGGAGAAGGTCGCGTTTCCGCCGGAAATCGTCGAATCGGCTCTCACCGATGTCTATGGCCTGCCGGAAGTGAATGAAGTGGTGATTGTGTCCACCTGCAATCGCACTGAGTTGTATGTGGATTTCCTGGAAGCCGGGGAAGAAGCCGAAACCGGAGCAGAGCCGGAGTCGCTGGAGGCCAATCGCAAGCTGGTGGACCGCCGTCAGCAAATGGTGGACTGGATGGCCCGCTACCACGAGCTCAATCTGCAGGAACTGGATAAATGCCATTACTTCTACGGTGATGATGATGTAGTGCGGCACCTGATGAAGGTGTCATGTGGCCTCGATTCCATGGTGCTGGGTGAGCCGCAGATTCTCGGCCAGATCAAGTCGGCCTATGCCGTGTCCAAGGATCTCAATCTGGTGGGCTCCACCCTGGGGCGTGCCTTTCAGGATGCCTTTTCCATTGCCAAGCAGGTGCGTACCGACACCGCCATCGGTGAAAATCCGGTGTCGGTGGCCTATGCCGGGGTGACCCTGGCAGAGCGCATCTTCTCGCGCATGGACAATCTCAATGTGTTGCTCATCGGTGCCGGGCGCACTGTTGAACTGGTGGCCAGGCATCTGCGCGAAAAAGGCGTCAAAGATATGGCCGTGGCCAATCGCACCCTGGACAATGCCATCGATCTGGCGGAAAAAATTGAGGGCCGCGGCGTGTTGTTGTCGGATATACCGGAACAACTGGTCAATGCCGACATCGTCGTGTCGTCCACCAACAGCCAGCTGCCCCTGCTAGGCAAGGGTACCGTGGAGCGGGCTCTTAAATCCCGCAAGCATCGCCCCATGTTATTGATTGACCTGGCGGTGCCGCGGGACATCGAGCCGGAAGTGGGGCAGATCGCCGATGCCTATTTGTACACCGTGGATGATATTTCCGAGGTGATCGAAGACGGCCAGAAGAGCCGGGAAGAGGCGGCGGCCCAGGCCGAGTCCATTATCGAGCGGGGTATCGAGGAATACCGTCAGCATCTGCGCAGCCTCAATGCCGTGGCCACCCTGAAAGTATTCCGCGCCAAAGCGGAGTCAATACGCGAGGCCGAATTGCAGCGCGCCCGACGGGCGCTGGAAAAAGGCGATGATCCTGCCCGGGTGCTGGAAGGCCTGGCCCGGACCCTGACCAATAAACTCATCCATGCCCCCAGCGTGCAGATGAAAAAAGCCAGTGCCGAAGGCAAGGACGAACTGGTGAGTCTCACCAGACGACTGTTTGAGCTGGATGATGAACAACAGGACTGAGTGTCCGGGAAACTATGAAAGAGTCGATTCTTAACAAACTGGAAAATCTGCAGGACCGTTTCTCGGAAGTGGAAGCGCTGCTGAGCGATCCGGAAATCATTGCTGACCAGGACAAGTTCCGTGGCCTGTCCAAGGAATATGCGGAGCTGGAAGCCGTGGTCAAACCCTTCAATCGCTTCAAGCAGGTGACGGAAGACCTGGAGAGCGCCCGGGAAATGCAGAAGGACAGCGACCCGGATATGCGCGCCATGGCCGAGGATGAAATTGCCAGCGCCAGTGAAGAACTGGAAGTGCTGGAGTTGGACCTGCAGAAATTGCTGTTGCCCAAGGATGAAAAAGACAGCTGCAATGTGTTTCTGGAAATCCGCGCCGGTACCGGCGGTGATGAGGCAGCGATCTTCTCCGGCGATCTGTACAAGATGTATGCCCGCTACTGCGAGCTGCAGAAATGGCAGCTGGAAATCATCAGCGAGCGCCCGGGTGAGCATGGCGGCTACAAGGAAATCGTGGTTCGCATCGAAGGCAATAATGTTTATGAGAAGCTGAAGTTCGAATCCGGTGCCCATCGCGTGCAGCGTGTGCCGGAAACCGAAACCCAGGGACGCATTCACACCTCGGCCTGTACTGTGGCTATCATGCCGGAACTGGAAGAAGTGGACGCGGTGGAAATCAACAAGGCCGACCTCAGGGTGGATACCTTCCGTGCCAGCGGTGCCGGCGGGCAGCACGTCAACAAGACCGACTCCGCTATCCGCCTTACGCACTTGCCCAGTGGCATCGTGGTGGAGTGTCAGGATGAGCGATCCCAGCACAAGAACCGGGCCCGGGCCATGTCCCTGCTACAGGCTAAACTGCTGGATGTGGCGCAACAGGAACAGCAGCAGGACGAAGCCGATACCCGGCGCAAGCTGGTGGGCAGTGGCGACCGTTCGGAAAAGATTCGCACCTATAATTATCCCCAGGGCCGGGTGACTGACCATCGCATCAAGCTGACCCTGTATAACCTCACGGAAATCATGAACGGTGCCCTGGCTGATGTAATTCAACCCCTGATCAATGAATACCAGGCAGATCAACTGGCCGGACTGGCCGGCGAGGACTAGGCTGGATGGCCCTCAGTATTGCCGCAGCGGTGAACGAGGCGAGCGTATTGGAGCCGGTTTCCGATAACTGGCGTCTGGAGGGCGAATTGTTACTGGGGCATGTGCTGGGCAAGCGCCGGGAATGGCTGATCAGTCACAGTGATGAGAATTTGTCCCCGGCTGATGCCGAGCGCTACCGGCAACTGCTGGCCCGGCGGCAACAAGCTGAACCCATTGCCTATATTCTCGGGCATCGTGAGTTCTGGGATTTTGACCTGACGGTTAATGCGGCGGTGCTGGTGCCCAGACCCGAGACTGAAGTGCTGGTGCGCGAGGCTTTGCAGTTAATGCAGGGTCGGGAAGGGCAGGCCCTGCAGCTGGCTGACCTGGGCGCAGGCAGTGGCGCCATCGCCATCGCCCTGGCGCGGCAGAGTCGCCAGTGGCAAGTCACCGCGGTAGACGAATCAGAGCAAGCCCTGGCAGTAGCCCGGGGCAATGCTGATAAACTCGCTGTGGGCAATATCCATTTTCAGTTATCCAACTGGTGCGCCGAACTGCCCGCCAGTCAGTTCGACATGATTGTCAGTAATCCGCCCTATGTGGTGCCGGGTGACAAGCATCTCCAGGAAGACGGGCTGAACTTTGAGCCCCAGACGGCCCTGGTGGCAGCGGACAATGGTCTGGCGGATTTGCGCTGCATTGTTGAGCAGGCACGCCGTTGCCTGAAGAATGATTCCTGGCTACTTCTGGAACACGGTTTCGATCAGGAACAGGCGGTGGCGGAATTGCTGACAGCGGCCGGTTACGAAGACGTGCGTAATGTCCGGGATTATTCCGGTCAGCCCAGGGTCTCCATGGGCCAGTGGCCGGGTCAGGAGTGAGGCATCGCAAATGCGGGAATGCTTATGAAAGATGAAGAACTGCTGCGCTATTCGCGCCAGATCATGTTGCCGGAGCTGGATGTGGCCGGACAGCAGCGCCTCATAGATGCCAGAGTATTGATCGTTGGCATGGGTGGGCTGGGCTGTCCTGCCGCCATGTATCTGGCAGCGGCGGGAGTGGGGCAACTGCTTATCGCCGATGACGACAGTGTCGAGCTGACCAATCTGCAAAGACAGATAGCCCATAGTGAGGCAAATATCGGTCAGGCCAAGGTGGATTCGGTGGCGCAAACCCTGCGGGGCCTGAATCCGGAGGTCGAAGTAACCGCCATTGCCGAACGATTGCAGGGCGAGCGCCTCGACGACATTGTCAGCCAGGTGGATCTGGTGGTGGACGCCTGTGACAATTTCACCACCCGTTTTGATATCAATCGCGCCTGCATGACTCAGGGTAAACCACTGGTTTCCGGTGCTGCTATCCGCATGGAGGGTCAGGTGGCCGTTTTTGACCCACGGGTCGCAGACAGCCCCTGTTACCAGTGCCTCTATGACCGTGGTGGCGATGATGCCGATGCCAGTTGTGCCACCAATGGCGTGATGGCGCCTCTGGTGGGCATTATCGGTTCGGTGCAGGCCATGGAGGCCATCAAGCTGCTGGCAGGCGTGGGTCAGACCCTGACCGGCCGACTGCTGCTACTGGATGCCCAGACCATGCAGTGGCGGGAAATGAAGCTGCCGCGAGACCCCGATTGCGAGATTTGTGCGCGTCCCTGATTCGCCCTGAAACAGGCCAAAATAGCGGCATTCATTGCAGTCCCTTGCGCATACCGCTATTATGCCTGCGCTTCGGCACTCAGTAGCCAACAGACCAATCAATGAATACAGAAGTAAACAGCGAGACCAAAAACCCCGAAACCACCCCAGATCCCGTCGTGGATCTTTCCTTCGACAAGCTCGAATTGCAGAAGCCCCTGCGTGATGCAATCCGGGAATTGGGGTTCCAAAAATGCACGCCTATCCAGGCCCAGAGTCTGGTGCACACCCTGCAGGGCCATGATGTTACCGGCCGTGCGCAAACGGGTACCGGCAAGACAGCCGCCTTTCTGATTACCATCATTAACGATCTGTTATGCAATCCCGTCGAGGAAGAGCGTTTTATTGGTGAGCCCCGGGCTCTGGTGATCGCTCCCACTCGCGAGTTGGCCATCCAGATTGCCAATGATGCCAAGAACCTGACCAAGTTCACCGATCTGCACACTGTGACCCTGGTGGGCGGTGAGGACTATCAGAAGCAGCACAAGGCCCTGGACGCCAAGCCGGTGGACATCGTGGTAGCCACACCCGGTCGCCTGCTGGATTTCGTCTCCAATGACAATCTGTATCTTGGGCTGGTGGAATTGCTGGTACTGGATGAAGCCGATCGCATGCTGGATATGGGTTTTATTCCCCAGGTGCGCCAGGTAGTGTCCCGCACACCCAAGAAAGAGTGCCGTCAGACCCTTTTGTTCAGTGCGACCTTTACGCCGGAGATTTTCGAACTGGCAGAGCGTTGGGCCATGGATCCCATCATGGTGGAGATCGAGCCGGAGAAGGTGGCTGCCGATGCGGTCAACCAGATCGTCTACCTGGTGACCACCGCGGACAAATACAATCTGCTGTACAACCTGATTACTGAACCTGGCACCGACAAGGTGATGGTGTTCAGCAATCGCCGCGATCAGGTGCGCAAACTGGCGGACAATCTGCATCGCAACGGCATCGAATGCGGCATGCTCTCGGGGGAAGTTGCCCAGAACAAGCGTGTTCGTACCCTGGATGATTTCAAATCAGGCAAGACCCGAGTGCTGGTGGCAACCGATGTGGCCGGGCGGGGTCTCCACATCGATGATGTGACCCATGTGGTGAACTATACCCTGCCGGAAGAAGCGGAGGACTATGTGCACCGCATTGGCCGTACTGGCCGCGCCGGTGCAATTGGCACGTCCATCAGTTTTGCCTGTGAAGAAGATTCCTTTTTATTGCCGGACATCGAAGACAAGCTGGGCGCCAAGCTGGACTGTATCCACCCCAAGGACAGTCAACTGGAGCAGGCACCGCCATTTTCCAGGCCGTCACGCTTCAAGGCCAAAGATGGCGCCAAGCGCGGCAAGAGTGACCGGGGCGGCCGCGGTCGTCGACCACAGCGTTCCCGCTAGTCAGCCCACCAGGGGCTGCCTGATCAGGCAGCCTTTCTCAGTTCTACCACTTTGCTGTCCACACCGCTGAATTCGGCGAGAATGTCTTTGGTCTCTTCTTCCTGCTTGCTGTCCTTAGGGCGCACAAACAGCAGTAGATGACCTTCCTCCAGCCAGTTTTGCAACTGCTGTGAATCGCTCTCGCTGATAATGGTACTGGCCAGGGCACCGATGCCGCCTACCACTGCAGCGCCTGCCGTAGCTGCACCCACCGGGCCGGCAATAATAGCGGCGGAGGCTACTACCGCGCCGCTGGCAGCGGCCGAGGCAATGAGACCGAGACCGCCGAGAAAGGCATTGGCCGAAGTTTTGGCCGTGTGTTTCTCTACAAAACGGGTCTCCGGAGTCGAGTCGGAGTCTGAGTCCCAATCCACCTGGTCATAGAGATGCCCCAGTTTTTCACTTACAGTGCTGCTGTGGGCCATGAGACCCAGGCAGTTGTCGGTGAAACCACTGGCCTTGAGCTGGTCGATGGCTTTTTCCAGGCTGTCACCGTCGAAGAAGACACCAACGACTTCCCGCAGTACTGGCTTGTCTTGAGTCGTTTGTGTGGTATCGGACATGGGTTTCTCCTGTTATGGCAAAAGGTAAAATGAACTTTAAAATTCGATCTTGCGTAATCACACTACGGGACCTGGACCCGGACGGATCAATTTTCAAGGAGGAAGTAAGCGTGGAACTCATGGAACAGGGGATTAAACAGTATGCATGAGCGTCTCTACCGCTTTCTGTTCTCTGATGAAGACGCCCGGGTCTGCAAGGATATTCCCGACAGCGCCTGTGACGATCAGCCCAGAAACTTCATTACCCAGATAGCCGCCCTGACCCTGACCAAGACCGGGGATCAGTTCATGGACCCCAAGATTACCCTGTCCTGGCTGCTGACTACTCTCGGCGCGCCTTCCCTGTTCCTGTCGCTGCTGGTCCCTGTTCACAATACCTTTTCCCTGTTGCCGCAGATGCTGGTGGCCTATCTGATCCGCCGGGCACCGGTGCGCAAATGGTTCTGGTCGGCCGGTTCAGTCGGGCAGGGCATTACCCTGCTTTTTATGTGCTACGTGGCGCTTAATTTTGAAGGGGCGCAGGCAGGCTTCTGGATTATCTTTCTGTTATTTGTCTTCAGTCTGTGCCGTGGTGTGTGCTCGGTGGCGCAAAAGGATGTGCTGGGCAAGACCGTGGCCAAGACACGCCGGGGCCGGGTCAGTGGTTACAGCGAATCCGTGGCCGGGGTGCTGACCCTGGGCCTGGCGGTTTACCTGATGCTCAGTGAGCAGCGTACGGTGGAAGTGGTCGTGGCGATATTGCTGATTGCGGCCTTGTTGTGGCTTGCCAGTGCCCTGGTGTTCGCCGGTGTGACAGAGCAGCCCGGGGCCACCGAGGGCGGGGCCAATGGTATTCAGGAGGCCTGGCAGCAATTCTCGATAATCAAAACCGATGCCGAATTCCGCAAGTTTGTGCTGGTGCGCTCGGCCCTGCTGGGCTCAGCCCTGATGGCGCCCTATCTGGTAGCCCTGGCCCAGAATGATGCCGGCAGTGCCCTGACGGTCTTGGGCAGTTTGCTGATGGCCGGCAGTCTGGCCAGTTTTATCAGCGGTGCCACCTGGGGCAGTCTGGCGGATTCCTCCAGCGCCCGTTGCATGACCATTGCCGGTAGCCTGGCAGCACTGTCCGGCTTCACAGCCATTGTGCTGGTGAGTCTGGAGATGGCCAATATGGTGGTGTTTGCGCTGTGTGTGTTTACGCTCTATCTGGCCCATGCCGGTGTGCGGGTGGGACGCAAAACTCATCTGGTGGACATGGCCAATGAAGACAACCGCAGCACGCTGGTGGCGGTGTCCAATACCCTGATTGGCATCATGCTGTTGCTGTTTGCTGGCGTTGGCGCGGTGATTAGCCAGTTCCATGCCTTTGCCGGACTGGGCTTCTTCTCGGCCCTGGCTCTGGCCGGGGCCCTGATGGCGACCAGTCTGGAGCAGGTGCAGCAGAAATCGGACTAGGCCTTGTAGCGTTTGGCCCCGGCCTGTTCGAGGATTTCGGCATAGGTCGTGGAGCGGCGATGACGTGACACCAGATCAAGAAAGCTGCTGCCGTCTTCCAGGGTGCTGTTCAGATCATGCCCCGCTTCCACGAACAGGGGAATGAAGCGCGCAAACAATTCCTCAGTCATGCCGCGATAGGCCTTGAGCAGGATGTTGTAGTCCACCGGCATGTCCGCCGGCGGCTCCAGATCCAGAAAGGCCTTGAGTCGCTCGTCGGACCACTCTTCATTGCGGGTGGCTATCTGGGTGCGTTCGGCACCGCGTTTCTTTCCTTCCTTCACTGCACCTTCTTTCACTGCACCTTCCTTCACTGCATTTTTTCCCTGAGTAGTTTGTTCACCTGGCCGGGATTGGCTTTGCCCTGGGACAGTTTCATGGCCTGGCCAACCAGATAGCCCAGTACCTGTTCCTTGCCATCCTTGAATTGTTGCACCTGATCCGGGTTGTTCTGGATCACTTCATCCACCAGGGCTTCGATGGCACCGCTGTCGGTAACCTGCTTCAGGCCCTTGCTTTCGATGATGTTGTCGACACTGGCACTGTCTTCCAGCATGGTTTCGAACACGGTCTTGGCGATCTTGCCGGAGATGGTGTCGTCCTTGATGCGGGCAATCAGGGTGCCGAGACGTTCGGCCTCGATGGGGCAGTCACTGATGTCCCAGTCATTCTTGTTAAGCAGACCCTGCAATTCCGAGCTGACCCAGTTGGCAGCCAGTTTGGCATCGCCGCCAATCTCCACCACTTTCTCGAAGTATTCCGCCATTTCGCGGCTGGCCACCAGCACGCCGGCGTCATAGTCATTCAGGCCAAATTCGCTCATGAAGCGGGCTTTCTTTTCATCGGGCAGCTCCGGCAGATCGGCGCGGATGGCTTCGATGTAGGCATCGTCAATCACCACCGGCAACAGATCGGGCTCCGGGAAGTAGCGATAGTCATTGGCCACTTCCTTGCTGCGCATGGAGCGGGTCTCGTCCCGCTCTGAGTCATACAGGCGGGTTTCCTGAACGATGCGACCGCCGTCTTCCAGAACGTCCTGTTGACGCTGCACTTCGTAGTTAATGGCTTTTTCCACGAAGCGGAAGGAGTTGATGTTCTTGATTTCGGTGCGGGTGCCGAATTCCGTCTCGCCCTTGGGCCGGATGCTGACATTGGCATCACAGCGCATGGAACCCTGGGCCATGATGGCATCGGATATATCCAGATAGCGAATGATGGAGTGCAGCTTCTTGAGGTAGGCCACCGCCTCTTTGGCACTGCGCAGGTCCGGCTCGGATACGATTTCCAAAAGCGGAGTGCCGGCGCGGTTAAGATCGATGCCGCTCATGCCATGGAAGTCTTCATGCAGGGACTTGCCGGCATCCTCTTCCATATGGGCGCGGGTTACGCCGATGACTTTTTCGCTGCCATCCTCCATCACAATGGTCAGCTCGCCCTTGCCCACGGTGGGGAAGTCCAGCTGGCTCACCTGATAACCCTTGGGCAGGTCGGGATAGAAATAATTCTTGCGGTCAAACACCGAGCGCTTGCCGATTTCGGCATTGATGGCCAGGCCAAAACGCACGGCTTTCTGCAGGGCTTGTTTGTTCAGTACCGGCAGGGTGCCCGGCAGGGCCAGGTCAAAGATATTGGCCTGGGTGTTGGGCTCGGCGCCAAATCGGGTGGCGCTGCCGGAGAACAGCTTGGACTGGGTATTCAGTTGTACGTGGACTTCGAGGCCGATGACAGTTTCCCATTCCATGATTATGCCTCCTGTCCCAGACCGGCGGGCTTTTGTTTGTGCCAGTCGGTATTGCGTTGCAGTTGATGGGCCACATTCAGCACCTTCGCCTCGGCAAAATCATTGCCGACGATGTGCAGGCCGGTGGGCAGACCACCAGCCGGAGCGGCGGGAATGGAAATGCCCGGCAGGCCCGCCAGGTTCACGGCGATGGTGTAGATATCTTCCAGATACATGGTGACCGGGTCGGTCTTGGCGCCCAGTTCGAAAGCCGTGTGGGGTGAAGTGGGACCGATAATGACATCCACTTGCTTGAAGGCCTCATTGAAATCCTGCTTGATCAGGCGTCGAATCTGCTGGGCCTTGCGGTAATAGGCATCGTAAAAACCGGCCGACAGGGCATAAGTGCCCACCATGATGCGGCGTTTGACTTCGTCACCGAAGCCTTCGCTGCGCGTGCGTTTGTACATGTCTTCCAGATCCGCCGGATTGTCGCAGCGGTAGCCATAGCGCACCCCGTCATAACGGGACAGGTTAGCCGACGCCTCGGCCGGAGCCACGACATAATAGGCAGACACTGACAGATGGTTATTGGGCAGATCGATCTCGGTGATGCTGGCGCCGAGTTTTTCATACTCCGCCAGGGCCGCACGCACGGACTTTTCAACATCGGCGTTCAGGCCTTCGGCAAAATGTTGCTTGGGAATACCGATGCGCAGGCCTTCCAGTGAATCATTGAGGCTGACGCTGTAGTCCTCCACCGGGCGATCGATGCTGGTGGAATCCTTGTCATCCAGACCGGCAATGACATCCATCATCAGGGCCGCATCCTCGGCACTCTTGGCCAGCGGGCCGGCCTGGTCCAGGCTGGAAGCAAAGGCGATCATGCCCCAGCGGGACACCCGGCCATAGCTGGGCTTGAAGCCGGTAATGCCGCAAAAGGCGGCAGGTTGGCGAATGGAGCCGCCGGTATCGGTGCCGGTGGCAATGGCGCAGAGATCCGCCGCCACGGCCGAGGCCGAGCCGCCGGAGGAGCCGCCGGGTACCCGCTTCATGTCCCAGGGGTTGCGTACCGGGCCGAAATAACTGGTTTCATTGGAGGAACCCATGGCGAATTCATCCATATTGGTCTTGCCCAGCATCACCGCACCGGCCTTGTTCAGGCGCTCCACCACGGTGGCGTCATAGGGCGAGACAAAATTCTCCAGCATGCGCGAGCCACAGGTGGTGGCCACGCCTTTGGTGCAGAAGATATCTTTCTGGGCCAGGGGAATACCCAACAGCGGCGAATTCTCACCCTTGGCGCGGGCTTCGTCGGCAGCCCGGGCCTGGGCAGTGGCTCCTTCCTCACAGACGGTGATGTAGGCATTGAGGCTTTGGTTGTATTCCTTGATGCGATCCAGGTAGGCCTGGGTCAGCTCGACACTGGAGATTTCGCCGGCAGACAGGGCGGCGGACAGTTCGGCGACGGTTTTCTCAATCATGGGCAATCCATTAATGCTGATTCGGGGCGGACGGGGTGTTGCTGGGTCTCAGGGCTGTTGACCAATAAGCCTTACTCGATAACCCTGGGTACCAGAAACAGGCCGTCTTCGGCGGCCGGAGCCAGGCTTTGCAGGGCCTCGCGCTGATTCTCTTCGGTCACCTCATCGGGTCGCAGGCGCTGCACCACATCCAGGGGATGGGCCAGGGGCTCGACACCCTCGGTATTGACCGATTGCATCTGGTCGATGAGGGCGAGAATGTCAGTGATGCGATTGGTGACCTCATCAGCCTCGGCGTCCGAGATGTGCAGACGGGCCAAATGGGCAATCTTTTCCACTTCTGACTTGTCCAAAGCCATGTTTGTCTCCGGGTGGTTGAGCTTGAGTCGGGATGCAATTGAGGCACGCGGAATCGACGAAAAATTCGTGGCAGGTCAGTATTTTGCAGCAGGCTACTTGCTCAAAACCCCGACCGTTGCTAGAGTGCGTCCTATCGCAGGAGGCCGAATTATACTTGAATTTTGCCACCTTACGTCAATGTAAGCCCCCATTGCCTGTCACGAGCATGAATACGCACGCGGCGATCGGGCCAGCCCATCAGGTCAGAAGCTCCAGGAGATTCCAAGATCACTCCATAATCCGGTCAGGTTGAGCAATATTCAGCAGTCTTGCCCCGCAAATGGGTCAAAATTATGGCAATAGGCCCCAGAGCCTAAATCATCAGTTGAATATGCCGTTCTAATAGAAAGCGACAGCGAGCAATCACAGCGCCTGCCCAGAAAGGAATCTTTATTTCGAGGTATACACGCATCCATGTTTAAGAAAATTCGGGGAATGTTCTCCAACGACCTGTCCATTGATCTGGGCACGGCGAATACGCTCATCTATGTGCGCGATGAGGGCATTGTCCTCAACGAGCCTTCCGTGGTGGCGATTCGTACTCACAATGGACAGAAAACGGTCACCGCGGTTGGCGCCGACGCCAAACGCATGCTGGGGCGTACCCCCGGCAACATCACGGCCATCCGTCCCCTCAAGGACGGGGTGATTGCCGATTTTCAGGTGACCGAGAAAATGCTGCAGCATTTTATCAACAAGGTTCATGAAAACAGTTTCTTCCCGCCCAGCCCGCGAGTGCTGGTTTGCGTGCCCTGTAAATCCACCCAGGTGGAACGCCGGGCCATTCGCGAATCGGTGGCCAGTGCCGGAGCCCGGGATGTGCGCCTGATCGAAGAACCCATGGCAGCCGCCATCGGTGCCGGCCTGCCGGTGGAGCAGGCCAGTGGTTCCATGGTGGTGGATATCGGTGGCGGCACCACCGAGATCGCCATTATCTCCCTCAACGGTGTTGTGTATTCTGAATCGGTCCGCGTTGGTGGTGACCGTTTCGATGAAGCCATCACTACCCATGTGCGCCGCAACTACGGCAGCCTGATTGGTGATGCCACCGCCGAGCGCATCAAGAAGGAAATTGGCTGCGCCTATGTGGGTTCCTCCAATGAGATCCGCGAAATCGACGTACGCGGCCGCAACCTGGCCGAAGGTGTGCCCAGAAGCTTTACCCTCAACAGCGACGAAATTCTGGAAGCCCTGCAGGAACCCCTGACCGCCATTGTCCAGGCGGTGAAAAGCGCTCTTGAGCAATCACCGCCAGAATTGGCCTCTGATATCGCCGAAAGCGGCATGGTACTCACCGGCGGTGGCGCCCTGCTGAAAGACCTGGACAAACTGCTGTCCGAAGAAACCGGCCTGCCGGTGATCGTGGCAGAAGATCCCCTGTCCTGCGTGGCCCGCGGTGGCGGCAAGGCCATGGAGCTGATGGATGCGCGGGATATTGATGTGTTGAGCCTGGAGTGAACAGAGCTTATTTCAGACTGGTTGATCCAAAAAGGCTGGCGTTGCTGGCCTTTTTTATGCGCGGACTATTTATTCAGCCAATCAACACCAACACCAAAGACAAACTGACTACAGAACAAAGCGCCGACAACAAAGAACCTGCCGCCACCGTCCCATGTCCGGTGTCATAACGGTTGGCAAACACATAAGCACTAACCCCCACTGGCATGGCCGATGCCAATATGCCTGCCCGGGCCCACATGGGGTCCACTTCAAACAGATAAAACATCGACAGCCACACCAGTACCGGCAGCAGCACAATATTGATCAGGGTCATGGCCAGTGCCGGTGCCACGGCCTGGCGCAGTCGGTATTGTTGCAGGGACATGCCGAGCACGAACAGAGAGGCGGGCACCGCGGCGCGGGATAGCAGCTCGATACTGTTGAAGAGGGGATCCCAGATTGGGATGCCGACTGCATTGATCAGTAGGCCGAGCATCAGGCTGGCGGTGATGGGGCTCTTGATCAGTTGTTTGAGCAGGCCGACTACTGCATGGGAAACAGTGCCGCTGGACAGATGCTGGCGTTCGGCGGCGATGGTGCCGACGGTGAACATTACCAGATTCTGGATGGAGATAAGCAGGAACAGCGGCAACAGGCCTTCTTCACCCAGAGCCTGGGACACTACCGGAATACCGACGATGGTGGTATTGGAATAGGCGCAGCCCATGGCAAACACGGCTTGTTTTTCAGCACCGAAAGCAAACAGGCGAGCGGCCACCAATAATCCCAGCGCGAAGACCGCCAGCACCACCACATAGTAGGCAGCCAGAAAATCCAGGGCATTGGCCAGGTCGAATTCAGAGCGTGCGGTACTGACAAACAGCAGTGCCGGAATCAGGATGCTGAAAGTGAAACGGGCGAGGGTGTCGGCGTCTTTCCGGTTGAGCCAGCCCAGGGTCAGACTGCCATAGCCAAGCAGGGCGATAGCCAGAACCGGAAACAGAACCGCGAGTATTAACATGGTGCTTGCTGCAAGGGCCCGGGATGAGTGGTGAGCGAGCGCCGAGAGTACTCGTTTATGCGAGGTGAAGCAAAGCCGGCAGAGGCGATCGCAAGCAAGCTGGCTGCAGAAGGTTTGTTAGAGGCGTCAATCGACGATCAGCACTGGTGTTGGCGGTAATTTTTCTTCCTTGAAGAAAATCCAATCCAGGGTTCAAGTCCGTCATCCCTGTTGTCGTAATCCACAAAATGTCCAACTCCTTTTTATACCGGGATTAAGCCAATGAACGCTCCTGCATTTCCCTTGAATGAAGCGGCACGCCTGGAGACCTTGCGTGCTCTGCAGATTCTCGATACGGCGCCAGAAGAGCGCTTTGACCGCATCACACGCATGGCCAAGCGAATGTTTGGCGTGCCGATTTCCCTTGTCAGTCTGGTTGATTCTGACCGCCAGTGGTTCAAATCTGCCCAGGGCCTTGATGCCACAGAGACACCCCGGGACATCTCCTTCTGTGGTCACGCAATCCTCGGTGACGAATTGTTCTACATTCCCAATGCCCTGGAGGATGAGCGCTTTGCCAACAATCCGCTGGTTGTAGAGGAACCCGAGATCCGCTTCTATGCCGGTAGCCCCTTGCTTGCTGCTAATGGCCACAAGCTGGGTACGCTGTGTTTGATCGATTCCAGGCCACGGGAGCTGAATGAAGAGGACAAGATCCTGCTCCGGGATCTGGCAGTGGTTATCGAGCAGGAGATTGCCAGTATGTTGCTGGCCACCATGGATGATCTAACCCAGATTTCCAATCGTCGCGGTTTTCACATGCTGGCGGGTCAGGCTTTATCCATGTGTCGGCGCAATAAACTTGACGCGGCTCTTATTCTCTTTGATCTGAACCACTTCAAGCCCATCAATGATGAATATGGACATGCCGAGGGCGATCGGGCCTTGAGAGTATTTGCCAACACACTCAAATCTGCATTTCGTGAGTCCGATGTGTTTGCTCGCAGCGGAGGTGATGAATTTGTCGCCTTTCTTACCGGGCTGGGCAAGGATGAGGTGAATGAGGTTTTGAGCAGGTTTCGTTCTTTGCTGGCTGAAGAAAACCAGCGAGCTGACAGGGGCTACAACATTGAATTCAGTGCCGGTATTGCCTATCTAAACGAAGGGGATACCCTGGAATCCGCCATGGAGCGGGCTGACCAGGCGATGTATCACGTCAAGCGTTCCAGCAGATAGTCGGGCTCGGCAGGGGGTAATTTTCCTGCCGCTTCAGGCCTGGTCATCGAATATTTCTTCTACCGGTTTATTGAACAGTCGGCCAATCTTCAGTGCCAGCGGCAGGCTGGGGTCGTAGCGTTCCTTCTCGATGGCATTGATGGTCTGGCGTGAGACGTCGAGCTTTTCCGCCAGTGCCGCCTGGGACAGATCATGTTGGGCGCGTAGTACCTTGAGGATATTCTTCATTGTTTGTATTTCCACACCAGATAAGCAGAGGCGAGGGAGTAGGAGACCGCAAACACGACAAAGATATTGTTCATGCTGGGGCTGGCGACGCCCACGTTTTCCAGGGACATCAGGCAGATCAGATACAGTACCCCGATGGCAAAGCCGATGATCAGGCCGAAATTCTGGATCTGGCGTCCCAGCTCGTCGGTGTCGATGTAAAAGCGGTAGTAAAAATAATACACCAGCAGGGCGGTGATAATTGGCAGCAACACCAGGGGCCAGGTCCAGGCATCACTGACCAGATCGTTGTCCAGCAAATAATTGGACAGGGTCAGCATTAGGGCCCAGCCAATGCAGGCAATGGCATAGCTCACAGAGCGGCGTTTCTCCCGGCGCTCAAAACTGCTTTTTTTGCCGGCTTCAGCTTTGATAGTCATGTGTTAAATTCCTTTGTCATTATGTAAAGGGAGCTTTACTTTGCTGCAGAGTAAGTAACTCCTGTGGCGATGTCAAGGATGCTTTACATGCCGCTGCCAGTCAGGCTGGAGTGATCGGCAAAAGAGGGCAGGGCTATTTCCGATTACAGTGACCGCAAGGACCTTCAATGTTCTGAATAGCCCGGATTGGCGGTGTCACTGCAACGGGCAAGGCTTTTTCAGCTGGGCAGTTTCTTCCTTCAATTGATCGTGTAGCCTGAGGTTTTCCCCAGTCAGCGTGGCATGCTGCTGTGAGTGGCTGCGAGGATGCCTGCATGGCGGTGCATTACACAATAGAAGGGCGGATTCTGCGTCTGGTGACGGTGGGGCGAAGCACTGTTGATGAAATCATCAATGCGGTGAATGATGTTCTGGAGGATCCGCAATTTAATGAAGCCACTATTGTTATCTGGGATACACGCCAATCGGCTTCCCTGGGGGACAGGTCTGCCGAAGAGTTGCGTCAGATCGGTGACAGCACTTACTCGCTGGTAGACAGGTTTCCCAACTACTCGGCAGTCATCGCCAATAACGAACTCTACTATGGCTTGATGCGCATGGTGGTGACCTTCACAGAGAAGGACAACCCGAAGACCCGTTTTTTCCGCAGCGAAGAAGAGGCCATGGCCTGGGTGGATGAAATTCTGCGCAGGCAAGATGCGGAATAGTGGGGCTGCCGATTAGTAGAAGCACAATTAGTAGGGACACGATTAAGATAGAAGGGACATTGATAAAAGGGACACTGACAAAATAACAAATTAGCGCCAACCAGCTCGTCCTTAATTTGTTATTTTGTCAGTGTCCCTGCTTTTTTTTGTCAGCTCAGGGTATCAGAAGGGCTCTGGTGACCAGGCCGACAGCCAGAGTGATGGCCAGGCTGAGAAAGGTGCCCATGAGCATGTACTCGGCCTGGGGATGTTCGGCGGTGTCCTTGAAACGGTAGGCGGCCTTCAGCGCCAGCACGAATCCCACGGCAGTGAATTCATCGAGCAGGATAAAGGTCAACATCAGGAGGCGTTCCAGGTAGCCGATCATGGCGCCGGCCTTGACCAGGGAACCGGAGTTTGCCGGAAGCTGGTCAATCCATTGTCGCAGCACCCGACGAATCAGCCAGGAGGCGGGCGCGAGCACCAGTAAGTAGGCGGCCAGGATTATCAGACCATTGATTGGCTGCAGAGCTGTGGCGGGAATGATGATTTCACTCATGGCTGAGTCTCAGCAGTTTATCCATATCATCCACGAACCGGGCCAGCAGCTTGTAGCGGGCTCGTTGCAGGGCGACGGTGACCGTGGGGCGCTGTTTGCCCAGCCGGTCGGCGATGCTCTGGTGACTGCTTCGGTCCTGCAGGTAATAGTACAGCACCTCGGCCTCCACGGCGGTGAGATGATTGAGTATATCGTCGGCGAAGCGGCAGCTCAGATCCAGGGCCAGGCTGGGCAGTTCCCCTGAGGTGACGGCCTGCAGATGCTGTTTGCCCAGAGCGTCCAGGGCGCGACCGGACTGGATATAGACAGGACCAATCTGGCTGGTCGGATCCAGATCTGCTTTGGCCATCTCTTCCTTATCTGCCTCTCCCCAGGCTATGGCAATGCGGGCGTCCCAGCGGTTTTCGCTGTCGGGGCTGGCGGCGATCAGGCCGGTGCGCAGCAGCAGTGCCAGTTGCAGGGCATTGTGCCGGGCATCCAGCGCGACCTGGAAACCATCGCCGCGGTAGGTGGCAACCTCGGCGTCAAAGCGCTCCTGCAGGCGCGCAAGCAGCGTGTCGAGCTGGCGCTTGAAGGCCTTGCTGTCGGCAACCCTTGTGCTGTTGATCAGGTCACCGGTAATTACCGCGATTCTGGTCACTGTGTGCCTCCTGCTGATCAATGCATATGGTAGTAAATATAGGCTACTATATCAATAAGTAGTTTATATAGGCAACATATAAGATTGTAGCCTTAAAAGGCTACTTTGCTGGAAAGGCCATGGCGTCGGCATCTGGCAGTATTTGTCCGCAAGTCAGTGGGGGATTCCTCCGCGGAAATTGCGTCAAAGATGTGAACCAGTTCACAAGACGATGGCGTTTTACAAACTGACGTCCTTTTGAAATGCCTGCGGTGGGCGTAGTATCAATTCCAAAACATGTATTGCGCAAGGTTGTCGCAAACGACCATTCCAGTTTTGATCTCAGGTCATCACCTACCATGCCAGTACACTATCGTTTCGAAGGGCGGCTGCTCAAGTTTGAGGCCAAGGGTACAACCGGCAACGATGAACTCATGGCCACGATCGCCGAGGCCACCAGCGCCAGCAACTATAACGAAGACACCATCGTGCTCTGGGATCTGCGACAGTCTGAAACCCTGTCTGACATGTCGGCAACCCAGATTCGCATGGTTGGCGAAGATATCGCCAGAATGGTGCGCAATTACCCCAACCACGCCGCCGCCATTGTGCCGAATGATCTCTACTATGGCCTGATGCGCATGCTGGCCAGCTATTCCGAGAAAGAAAAGGACGTTGCCCAGTTCTTTCGCAGCGAGGAAGAGGCCATGGCCTGGGTCGCCAGTCTGCTGGAGCAGGAATAGCGGGCCTCTGGCCGAAATCAGGCGAGAGGAATCAGGGCAATTGCCGGCATTTTAGGGTATGGTTGACCCCGCCATGCGAATTGCCCTGCTTACAGTTGCCGCTGCCGCTCTGGCGGCGTTGATGATGTCGCCCGCTCTGTCCGGCGGCTTCATGTTGGACGATATCCCCAACCTGGCTCTGCTGAGCCAGGTGCCAGAGCAGCCCAGCTGGGAGCAACTGTTCATCCTGATGGAAAACGGCATCGCCGGCATTTTCGGTCGGCCCATTGCCGTATTCAGTTTTCTGCTGCAGGCCCAGTCCTGGCCCTCTGACCCATTCGCATTCAAACTGGTAAATCTGCTGCTGCACCTGGTTAACGGTGGCTTGCTGCTGGTTATCGCCCTGTTGCTGGGCAAGACAGACAGCCGCTGGCGCCTGGCCACACCCCTGTTGTTGCTATTGTTACTGGTGTGGTTGCTGCACCCGATCCAGACCTCTACCGTGTTCTATGTAGTGCAGCGTATGAATCTGCTGTCCGCCTTGTTCGTCTTGCTGGGCTTGCTGTTTTATATTTCAGGCAGATTGCTTTATCTGCAATCAGGGCGCAAAGCAGCGCTGCTGCTGATGGGCCTGGCACCGCCACTGATGGCAGTGCTGGCGGTGTTGAGCAAGGAAAACGGGGTGCTGCTGTTTGCCTATATTGCGGTGCTGGAGCTGACCCTGTTGCCAGTGCCCGCCAATGACCCGCTGTTTCGCCGACTGCGCATCGGGCTGGCGTTTGTGCCTTTGGGCTTGATGGCGCTGGGGCTGCTCTTGGTGTTGCCTCAGGTATTGCCAGGCTATGAACTGAAACCCTTCACCCCGGGCGAGCGGATACTGACTCAATTCCCGGTATTGCTGAGCTATCTGCTGGCCATCTTTCTGCCCAGGCTCAGTGCCTATGGTCTGTTCCATGACAATTTTCCGGTTTATTCCAGTCTGTTGTCTTTGCCAGTATTGCTGTCCCTGTTGCTCATCGGGGCAGGGCTGGTGGCTGCCCTGCTGTATCGCCGTCGTTGGCCATTGCCAGCTTTTGCGCTGCTGTGGTTTTTGATGGGCCATGCGGTGGAGTCCACGGTCTTGCCACTGGAGCTCTATTTCGAACATCGTAATTATCTGCCGCTGGCGGGAATTGTGTTGGCTCTGGCGCTGGCACTTCAGGCCTTGTGGTTGCGTCTGCAGGAGGAGCGTCAGCGCCTCATGCTGCTGGCAGGAGTCGCCCTGGCCAGTCTCTGGTTTGCCTTTGTCAGTGTGCAGCATCATGCCCTGTGGGGCGACCCCGTCGAGCAGGCCTATGCCGAAGTGCATTTTCGGCCGGAGTCGAACCGGGCTCGGGCCAATCTGGTCCAGGTGCTCAGCAATAATGGCCAGCCCGAGCGTGCCTACGAAATTCATCTGCAGACTCTCAATGCCGGCAGTGAGAATATCAGCGACTATATTCGGTGGCTGGAGTTCAGTTGTATTCTGTCCGATGTGGAGCAGCCCGGCAGCGATCAGCTACAGCAGATTGCCAGTCAGTCAGCGCACGAATTCGCTGTGATCGGTATTCTCAATAATCTGGTGCCGGCAGTGGCCCGGGGGGGCTGTCCCGCTATTGCGCAGGACAAACTGAATCTGCTGCTGGAAACCCTGCTGGGCAATGAAAATTTCGAAGTCAGTTTTCCCGATTTGTTTCAGCTGCGTGCGGTATCGGCCGCCGCTGCCGGAAATCTGGTTCTGGCTACCCAGTTCGCCGGTCAGTCCTATGAGCTGCGCCCTCATGTCAGTGTCGGCCTGACGCGAATGCGCTGGCTGATTCAGGCCGGTGCCCGGGACGCGGCCGCGTCGATGTTGCAGCGTTACCGCCAGGACTTTGCTGTCGAAATCAGCGAGCGGGCCGGCCTGGCCAATCAGATTCGACTCATTGAGCAGGCCCTGGCGGCACCAGCAGGCCAGTAGAGCCCACGATTTCAGGGGTAATTTTGCCCACATTCACCGCATCGGCCGCATTATCTGCCCGGGTTCTGGGGATTTTCCTTTCAGGGCCGCTAACAGATTGAATTCGGGGAATTTTCCCGCCATTTGTGCACTGCTGCCGGCTGGCAATAGTCAGGCTTCCGCGCTAAAGTTAGCTACTTTTCACGCCCGTTTCCGAGGATTGGCAGTCATCGACAAGACCCTGTTTATAAAAGGCGTCGCACTGGAGTACCGAGCCCTGGCATTTATGCTGCTGTCGGTGTGCATCATGTTTGCCGACTACCGCTTTGGTTATCTGGAAATGGTCCGTTATGGCCTCGGTTATGTGACCACCCCGGTGTACTGGGTGGCGGACATTCCGACCCGGGTGTCGTTCTGGGTCGATGATGTGTTTGTCTCGCGCACGGATCTGCTGGAAGAAAACGAAAACCTGCGCGAGCAATTGCTGGTGGCCCAGCGTGAATTGCAGTTGCTTGAATCCCTGGCCAGTGAAAACAGCCGCCTGCTGCAATTGCGGGAAGCGACCGAGGTGATTCAGGGCGACGTAATGCCTGCCGAGATTATTAATGTTTCACCTGACCCTTATTCCAAGCGAGTACTGATTAATCGGGGCATGGAAGATGGTGTGTTTGTGGGGCAGGCCCTGCTGGATGCCAATGGCCTGATGGGGCAGGTGGACGAAGTGCTTCCCTATACTGCCTGGGTCTTGCTGATCACGGATGCCCAGCATGTCACGCCGGTAGAAGTGAATCGCAATGGTGAGCGGGCACTGGCCCGTGGAACCCGCAGCACCGGTTCGGAACTGGAGCTGCAGTTTGTCACCCAGACCCAGGACATGAAAGCCGGTGATCTGCTGGTGAGTTCCGGCATGGGGCAGGTGTATCCCAAGAATTATCCGGTGGCGGAGATCACCAGCGTGTTTGCCGACCCCGGTCAGGATTTCGCCACGGTCAAGGCCCGCCCCCTGGCACAAATGGCCAGCACCCGCCATGTGATGCTGGTGTTTGAGAGCGAGCAGACAGTGTTGCCGGAGCTGGAAGAAAGCGGGGCCATGCCCGATTCAGACAAGGAAGAGGCGGTCGGTGAGCTGGAGCCACAGGTGCAGACCCTGAGCCAGTCAGACGGGGCTGCAAGTAACGATCAATGAGCACTGCAATTCGACAACGGGCCCACTCCCTGTGGGTGATTTTTCTCAGCTTTTTTATTGCCTATTTGCTGGCTATTGTGCCGTTTCCCGAATGGGCCATGAACTACCGGCCTGAATGGGTGCCCATGGTGCTGATGTACTGGGTGATGGCTCTGCCTTATCGGGTGGGTATCGGTTCGGCCTGGTTGGCCGGTCTGGTGCTGGATATTCTCGAGGGCTCGGCCCTGGGTCTGAATGCCATGAGCCTGGTGGTGGTGGCCTACGTCACCCTGAGTCTGCACCTGCGCCTGCGTATGTTTTCCCAGCTTCAGCAATCCGGGCTGGTGCTGGCTCTTGTTGGCCTCAATCTGCTGCTGACCCACTGGCTGCAGATCATTACCGGGCAGACCGTAAGCTCCAATCTCTATTTTCTGTTGGCGGCCCTCACCAGTGCCATCATCTGGCCCTCCCTGTTTCAGTTATTGCGCCATATCCGGCGCAGCTTTGATGTGCACTGACAGTCTGAGCGCTATGACCTGAGCACTGTGGCCTGAGTACTATGATAGCCAGATCCCTGATTCTCGCGTCCGCTTCTCCCCGTCGGCAGGAATTACTGAGCCAGATTGGAGTGCGTTTCCGCGTTGCCGCCCAGGATATTGATGAGTCCGGACGGGCCGGTGAGCCGGGCGAAGCCTATGTCCGGCGGATTGCCAGTGAGAAAGCCCACTCGGCCCTGGCGACACTGGCAGAGCATGAAGTGGTACTGGCAGCGGATACGACTGTGCTCTGTGACGGGCAGATACTGGGCAAGCCGGCATCCGAGGCCGAGGCAGTGGCCATGCTGACCCAGCTTTCCGGGCGCGAGCATCAGGTTCTGACGGCAGTGACCGTGGCAGACCGGGATCGTCAACAACAGGCTCTGGGTCAGGCCCGGGTCAGCTTTCGTGCCATTGGCGAGGCCGAAGCCAGGCGCTATTGGGCCAGTGGTGAACCCCGGGGCAAGGCCGGCGCCTATGCCATACAGGGCCTGGCGGCGGTATTCGTAGAATCCCTGAGTGGCAGCTACAGTGCCGTGGTGGGTTTGCCGCTTTTTGAAACGGCGGCACTGCTGGAAGAATTCGGAATTAATTGCTGGCAGCCGGGAGACTGAAGCTTGAGCGAAGAAATACTGATTAATGTCACCCTCATGGAAACCCGGGTGGCGCTTATTGAAAACGGCCTGTTGCAGGAAATTTTCATTGAGCGTCATAACAGCCGTGGTCATGTGGGGGATGTGTTTCGTGGTCAGGTGGTCAGGGTCATGCCCGGCATGGAAGCGGCCTTTGTTGATATTGGCCTGGAGCGGGCGGCGTTTATTCACGCCTCCGATATCGTCGCTATCGATGCCGATGGCTTCGAGTTGCGGGATGCCGAGCCCAAGCCAATACAGGAACTGCTGCGGGAAGGGCAGTCCATAGTTGTGCAGGTTGCCAAGGATGCCATCAGTACCAAGGGGGCAAGACTCACAACTCACCTGACCCTGCCTTCACGTAACCTGGTTTATATGCCGCGTAGCAAGCACGTGGGTATTTCCCAGCGACTGGAAGGCGAAGAAGAGCGGGAACGCTTGCTGGAGCAACTCAAAACAGTGCTCGAACAGGAAGTCTGGGACGAACGGGGCGGTTTTATTATCCGCACAGCGGCAGAGGGTGCCAGCGCCGAGGAACTGGCGGAGGATGTGCGTTTCCTGCGACGGCTGTGGACCAAGGTGGAAGAGCGCATTGGCCGCAAGGATGGTATCAAGGCGGTCTATCAGGAAGTGCCGCTGTATATGCGTACCGTGCGTGACCTGATTACTCCGGAAGTGGAAAAGATCCGGGTGGACAGCGAACAGACCTTCAAGGAAATTCGTCAGTTCCTGCAGGACTTTGTGCCGGAACTGGATACCAGCGTTGAACTCTACAAGGGCGACCGGCCGATTTTCGATCTTTACGGTATCGAGGACGATATCAACAAGGCTTTGGGGCGCCAGGTGAAACTCAAATCCGGCGGTGATCTGATCATCGACCAGACCGAGGCCATGACCACCATCGATGTGAATACCGGTGCCTATCTTGGCAGTCGCAATCATGCCGAGACTATTCTGAAGACCAATCTCGAGGCGGCCACCGCCATTGCCCGGCAACTCCGGGTACGCAATCTCGGTGGCATCATCATTATTGATTTCATCGACATGCAGGACCCTGAGCATCAGCGGCAGTTGCAGCGCACTTTTGCCAAGGCGCTGGAGAAGGACCATGCCCGCACCACCATTACCGGAATCTCCCAGCTCGGCCTCATCGAAATGACCCGCAAGCGAACCCGGGAGTCGCTGGGTCAGATTCTCAACAAACACTGTCCGGTCTGTGAAGGCCGTGGCACTCTCAAGTCGCCGGAAACAGTATGCTATGAAATCTTCCGGGAAATTCTCAATGTGGCCCGCAACTACGAAAACGATGTCTTGCTGGTGATGGCCTCGCAACTGGTGGTTGACCGTCTGCTGGATGAGGAGTCCGATACCCTCGCCGGTCTGGAGGAATTGATCGGCAAGACGGTCAAATTCGAGGTTGAACCTATGTATACTCAGGAACAATTCGATGTAGTGTTGTACTGATCCCGGTTTCAGGCCCGGTTAAGCAAGCGCAGCTAGACTTGCAGAGGCGGGCTCTCGTCCAGCCCGGCCCGCTCCGGCAGTACCCTATACACACCCGGCATTCACCATGACTCTCGCAACCCTGGCAAAGAAGGTATTTCGGCAACTGCGTATGCTGGTGCTGGTGGCACTGGTGCTGGTTGCCGCCTATGTCAGCATGGGGCGCCAGTTCATGCCGGGTATCGCCAATTATTCCGACTTTGTTGAGCAGCAGATCAATGCCATTACTGGTTTGCCGGTGAGCGTCGATGCCGTGGCGGGCGATTTCGATGGCTTTAATCCGGAGGTGCGGATCAGCGGGCTCAGCCTGTTGGTGGGCACCGGCATATCCGGTGTGCGCGACCCGGCCATTGCCGATGCGGCGGACAGCGCCCTGTTTTTCGACAGTGCCACAGTAGCCCTGGATGTGCCCCGCAGTATCTGGCAGCGCCGCTGGGTGCTGGATGAATTCACCATCGACTCGCTGGAATTGACTGTGGTCCAGGATGACTCCGGTGAATGGCGCCTGGGCAGCATGGTGAACAGCGGCGGTGCGACAACTTCCCTGGAGCAACTGTTTCAGGCCTTTCAGCGGGTCTCCCGGCTTGACCTCAACAATGTCACCATCAATGTCGAGAACCGCCTGGGTGACAGTTACCGCTTCACCAATGGCAGTGCCTCGATTCAGAACCTCGGCCAGCGGCACTTCTTTCATGTGGATGTGACCCATGATGGCAGCGATCAGCAGATCCAGGCCTCGCTGGAAGTGCAGGGCAATCAGCTGGCCAATCTCGACGGTTTGCTGCATATCCGTCTGCCCGATGGTGACTACAGCAATATTGTGCGCAGTCAGTCCATCGGTGAGGCCAGTATCAGTGAACTGTTGGGTGGCGCCGACCTGTGGCTGCAATGGCGGCAGGGAGAATTGCTGGAATCGGTGGCCAGTCTCGATCTGGAAGCGCTAACACTGCTGCTGCCGGAAAATAACAGCCTGACCCTGGAGGCCATTGCTGGCGATGCCAGGCTCAGACGCCGCCCGGGTGATGATGGCTCCTTTGAGGAAAGTGCCTGGTCGCTTTCTTTGGATCAGTTCACCATGACCCATAATGATCACTTCTGGCGTCCTTTCAGTCTGCACAGTGAATGGCAGCCTGAGGAAAACCTGTCTCTGCGTATCGATGCCATCAACCTGTCCCTGCTGGCGGCCACGGCGCTGGAGTCCGGCATTCTGGGTGCCGACGCCCGGCAGCAATTGCTGGCCTATGCGCCGGGTGGCAGTCTGCGCAATCTGGTGCTGAACACGCCTTTGGGTGAAGCGAATCAGATTCAGCAGACATTGGAGCTGCGGGGCAATCTGGACAATGTGGAGCTGGGCTCGGTACGTGGCTCACCCAATATGTGGGGCATTGATGGCTTTTTCGAATTGCAGTTCGACACCATGGCCAATTATCTACGCGGCAGTGCGGAGCTGGAATCCGATAACTTCTCCATCAATATCCCCAATGTTTTCACCCGGGTCTGGGACTACGACTATGTCAACGGCCGCATCGATTTCGAAGTGGACATGAGTGATGGCCAGACTGTCATTCTCGACAGCGGCATCATGGTGGCCGAGTCCGATGCAGTGGATGGTCATGTGCAGTTTCGTTCCATGGTGAAGCGACCAAATAGTGGCGAGCGGGATGCGGAGCTGGATCTGTTTGTCGGTGTTTCTCGCTTTGATGCCAGCCAGAAGTCACTTTATCTGCCCGATGGCCCCCAGGTGCAGCCTAATCTGCGCAACAGCATGGAGTTTCTGGAGCGCGCCATTATTGATGGCAGCATCAGCAGTGCCGGAGTTGTGTTCCGCGGCAAGACCCTGCCGGGCAGCGGGCCTGCCACCAAGACCTTCCAGAGTTTCTATGTGCTGGAGGACGGCGAGCTGGAATTCAGTGATGAGTGGCCGCGACTGCAGCAACTCGCCGCCGCAGTGACCACCAGTGACAACGATATTGATATCGAAGTGCTCAGTGGCGGCAGTCTGGAACTGGAAATGGGGGCCGCAGTGGGCCTGATCCGGCGTAATGAAGCCAATGAAACCTGGCTCACTATTAATGGTGAAGCCAGCGGGGCCACCAATGCCGGGCTGGATTATCTGCAGGCGGCACCGCTCAATGAAAGCCTTAAAAATACCTTTGCCGATTGGCGGGCCCAGGGTGATTTCAGTGCCGCTATAGAAGTGCTGCTGCCCTTGAATATTCCTGGTCGCCAGCCTGATATTCGCCTGAACATGGAGCTGGAGAGCAACCAGTTACGGATTCAGAACCTGGATCTGGCTGTGAATGACTTAACTGGCCCGGTCATATTCGATACCCGCACTGGTCTGGAAGAAAGTCGTTTGCAGGGCGAAACCTTCGGCTCTCCGGTGACTATCGATCTGTCTTCCGAGTATGCAGACAATGCCCTGTCTGCCATAGTAGTGCAGGTGGAAGGCAGCACCACACCGGCCGAGATGATTGCCTGGCCCCGGCAATCGGCCTTTGTGCGGGATCTGTTTCGCCAGGCAGAGGGTCGTTTTGATTACCAGGCCCGCCTGCTGGTGGACCAGACCGGAACCGCCGAGGCCGGCACCCGTCTGCAGATTGACAGCGATCTTACCGGCCTCGGCTTCGCCTTGCCCATGCCTTTTGATAAAAGCCCGGATGCTGTCCGCAACTTGCAGGTGAATCTCGATTTCATGGAGGCAAGGCAACGCATCCGCGGCAGCTTTGGCGAGAATCTGCGCTTCCAGCTGGATCTGCAGGATGATCAGATGCAGGACGGCCTGGTTTATCTCGGGGATTCACCGGGGCAGTTTGAACTGCTGGCGGAAAATGAAACCGATGGCCTGGCCATTGTGGGGGAACTGCCGGGTTTTGAGCTGGAACAATGGACCGCGTTCCTTGCCAGCCTGGGCGGGGAAGCGCAGGGCCTGGATAACTTCAGTAACAGTATTGCCTTTGCCGATATCGAAGCCCGTACATTTACTCTCTATGGCGAAGAGCTGCCGGCGGTGGCATTTCGTATCGAGCCCGACAGTCAGCGGCAGGCCTGGTTTGCCAGTCTCAGCGGTGACGCACTGGCCGGGGAAGTGTTGATTCCCTATCGACCGGAACTGCCCCTGAATATCGATCTCGATTATCTGCGGCTGCCGGGAGATCCGGAAGCAGAAGCGGCTCTTGCTGAACAAGGAGAAGTGGCTTCAGAGACGGAAGTCCTGGCAGTGGCAGAGCCGGAGGAAGAAGAGCGTATCGATCCCCTGGTGGCTATCGATCCCCGGGAACTGCCACCGATGCGTTTTGCCACCGATGAATTCTCAATCGGTGCAAGGCCCTTTGGGCAGTGGCAGTTTGCTCTGCGTCCCACCGCCGCAGGCGCTGAATTCGAAGACCTGCAATTCGACTTTCGTGGCTTGCGCCTGGGCAAGGATGAATTGCCCGAAAGTATTGAGCAGCTCACACCCCATTTTAGTTGGTACTACGATGGCCAGCAGCACCGCAGCGAACTGACCGGTGTGCTGCGAGCGGATGATATAGGTGAAGTCTTGCTGGCCAATGGTTATGCAGCCAGTCTGGTCAGCAGTGAGGCCACCTTCGTCTCCGAGCTGAGCTGGCCCGGCTCACCGGCCTTCTTTGCCGGCGAGTCGCTCAGCGGTCGCCTGGAAATGCTGGTGGAAGATGGCCGTTTCCTGCAGGAGAGCGGAGGCGCCGGGGCTTTGAAACTGGTGAGTATTATTAATTTCAGCGCCATCATGCGCCGCCTGCGCTTCAGTGATGACTTGCTGCGGCGCGGACTGGCTTTTGACGAGATCACCGGCCAGTTACAACTGGCAGATGGTCTGGTGGACATCCAGGATCAACTGGTTATTTCCGGGCCCAGCAGTCTCTATCAGATCACCGGTGAGATTTCCCTGGCCGAAGAAACCATTGATGGGGAGATGTATGTGACCTTGCCCGTCAGCGATAACATCCCCTGGCTGGGTCTGCTCACAGCCAACTTGCCGCTGGCGGTAGGGGCCTATCTGTTTGACCAGATTTTTGGTGATCAGGTGGACAGTCTCACCAGTGCGGTCTATACCCTCCAGGGTCCCTGGGATGGTCTGCAGCCTGAATTCAAACAGGCTTTCGGTTCCCCCGAAGAGTCGGAAGCCGAGCAGGGTGGTGCCGCAACAACGCCATCGGCTCCGCCTGCAGTGCAATAAGCGCTCAATCAGTACCGAGTGATCAAAAACATTTTCTCTGCAAAAAACTCTTTGCGCATGTAATTTCGCAACTTCTAATGCGGCAGCCAGGTTTTTGTTGTCATTGGACTTTTTGTGCTGAAACCCCTATGCTAGTTTGCTGTATATCTGATGCGAATCGTCGCATGTCAATCTTGTAATATGGTACTGCGCTGCAGCCACCATAGTTACTGGGTCTCGGGCAAGTGGTTTACTGTTCTGTAAACTTTGTTGCCACTCTGGCTGTGGTTTAGCAGCTGAAAAAAGCAATAACCAAAAACAATTCGAATAAAACACGCCCATATGGACTGCCCAATGCAGGGCCGCTTGTCGCGTATGCATCGGGATAATTCAAAACAATCTTTTCACTCAGGGAGACCAGGAGCCGCCACATGAAATCCGTACTGGAAGCCGATATTGAACAGGATTACGGGGAAGATCCGACCGAAATTCGCGAAACCGACAAGTACGTTGAGGAATACGTTCACAAGTTTGTGAACAAATGGGACGAACTGATTGACTGGGATGGTCGTGCAGAAGCCGAAGGCAATTTCTTTATTGAGCTGTTGCGCAGCCACGGTGCCAAAAAAGTACTCGACGCTGCCACCGGAACCGGCTATCACTCGGTGCAGTTGCTTGAGGCCGGTTTTGAAGTGACCAGCGCAGATGGCAGCCCGGCGATGCTGGCCAAGTCATTCGAGAACGCCAGAAAACGCGGACATATTCTGCGCACCGTGCATGCCGACTGGCGATACCTCAACCGCAGTGTTCACGATCTCTACGATGCGGTGATCTGCCTCGGTAATTCCTTTACCCATATTCACAATGAAAATGACCGCCGCAAATCACTGGCGGAATACTATGCCACCCTGCGCCATGACGGCATTCTCATCATGGATCACCGCAATTACGACGCCATTCTCGATAACCAGGCGAAGCCAAAACGCAATTATTACTACGGCGGTGACCAGGTGACGGCTACGCCGGACTATGTGGATGAATCCCTGGCGCGATTCAAATACTCCTTTCAGGATGGCGAGGAATTCTTCCTCAATATGTTCCCGCTGCGCACTGAGTATGTACGCGGCCTGATGAAGGAAGTGGGTTTTCAGACAGTGACAACCTACGGTGACTTCCAGGAGCACTACAAGGACTCCGAGCCGGACTTCTTTGTCCATGTTGCATCCAAGAAATACATCGAACAGGAAAACTAGACTGATGGCGACGCAATACTCCGAGGTGGTGCAAACCGCGCAGGAATACTACAACAGCGACGATGCGGATAACTTCTACTTCCATATCTGGGGTGGAGAAGATATCCATGTCGGCATTTATTCCAATGAGTCCGAGGCCATCGCGGTTGCCAGTCAGCGCACCGTGGATACCATGGCCAAATTGCTGGGAGACTTGCCCGCCAATGCCCGCTTTATTGATTTGGGCGCCGGCTACGGTGGTGCGGCTCGTTATCTGGCAAAGAAATTTGGCAGCAAGGTGCATTGCATCAATCTCAGCGAAACCCAGAACCGCCGCAATCGAGAGCTGACCCGGGAGCAGGGACTGGCCGACTGGATTGAGGTTACCGATGGCAGTTTTGAAAACCTGCCGGATGATGACGGGCTTTATGATGTCGCCTGGTCCCAGGATTCCTTTCTTCATTCCGGCGCCCGCGCCCAGGTCATGGATGAGATTGATCGGGTACTGAAGCCGGGCGGCAAGCTGATCTTCACTGACCCCATGCAGGCCGACGACTGCCCCGAGGGTGTCTTGAAGCCGGTACTGGATCGCATTCATCTGGATTCTCTGGGTTCGGTGGCCTTCTACCGTGAGCAGGCTAAACGCCTGGGTTGGCAGGAGCTGGAATTTGTAGATCTGACTGATCAGCTGGTGAAGCACTACAGCAGTGTGCGGCGTGAATTGGGTTCGCGGCGCCAGGAACTGACAGCTCATGTATCCCAGGCCTATATCGACAGAATGATCGAGGGCCTGGGGCATTGGGTCAGTGCCGGCGAGCAGGGCTATCTGGCCTGGGGCATTCTGCTGTTCGAAAAACCCTAAAACTGGTTTCGCGGTTCTGAATTGCCACTGGCTGAGTGGGCCGGTGGCAGGCATACTGGGCGTTTTCCCTCGCAGAAACAGGAGCAGGAGCTGGTATGACAAGCAGGGTCGCGGCAATTCAGATGGTCAGTACTGCCACGCTGGAAGACAATCTGGCGGCGGCCGGCAGATTGCTCGAGCAGGCTGCCGAGGCGGGTGCGCAACTGGCCCTGTTACCGGAAGTGTTTGCGGTGCTGGAAGGTGGGCCCATGGCACCCTTTGGCGAAGAGCAGGGCCAGGGTCCGATCCAGGACTTCCTGCGTGACACTGCCGCCAAGCTCAATATGATCATCATTGGCGGCACCATTCCCCTGTTGAGTCGCCCTGGTCGACAGCCCGGTGATGCCGACTATTTGCTGGATGATGGACGGGTGCGGCCAGCCAGCCTGGTCTACGGGGCCGATGGCAGTCTGCTGGCCCGCTATGACAAGATTCACCTGTTTGATGTCAAGGTAGAGGATCGCCAGTCCGCTTACTCCGAATCCCGCAGCTATGAAGGCGGGGACAGTCTGGTGACTCTGGACACTGACTTGGGGCGACTGGGCCTGAGCGTCTGCTACGACCTGCGCTTCCCTGAACTGTACCGACAATTGTTTCAGCGTGGCGCCGAAATCGTCACCGTGCCGGCCGCCTTTACCCGGGTTACTGGCGAGGCGCACTGGGAAACCCTGCTGCGTGCCCGGGCAATCGAGAACCAGTGTTATGTCATCGCCGCCGATCAGGGTGGGGTGCATAATGAGAAGCGGGAAACCTGGGGCCATTCCATGATTATTGATCCCTGGGGCAAGGTACTGGCATTGCATGAGCGGGGTGAAGGTGTTGCCGTGGCCGACATCGATCTTGCCTATCTGCGTGACATCAGGGAGCGTATGCCCATCGCCGGGCAGCAACGTCTGGGTGCTGGCAGTTAGGCCTGCCCAGAATCCGGCCGCGGCGTCTTGCCGCTGCGCTTGGCAATCGGCTATGATGGCGCGTTTTTACGCAGTCTGACTTGTCCCTTGAACAAAAGCCTCTTCAGTAATCTCGGCGCCGCCCTGCTGGTCATCATCGGCCTGCTTGTGGAAGGGCCCTGGCGTGTCTATGTGCTCAACACCGGCCTGTTTGCCCTGTCGGGCGGTATTACCAACTGGCTGGCGGTGCATATGCTGTTCGAGCGCATCCCCGGGCTGTACGGCTCCGGTGTGATTCAGCTGCGTTTTACGGATTTCAAGCTGGCGATCCGCAATCTGATCATGGAGCAGTTCTTCAACCAGGCCAATATCGAGGCCTATTTCCATGCCGCGGCCAATCCTCGGACAAGCTGCGCCAGGGACTGTCTGATGCCATTGAAGACATCAACCTCGACCAGGCTTTTGAATCCCTGCTGGATGTGATCATGAATTCTTCCTTCGCCGGCATGCTGGGCATGATTGGCGGCCGTGATGCCCTGGTCAAACTGAAAGAACCCTTCATCGAGCGCATGCGCAGCTTTTTCAAGGAACAGCTGGCGGATCGCGAATTCGAAGCCACCCTGGAGCAGGCCATCCGTTCGGCCATGGATGATGAAACGATCCGGGCGCGCCTGACGGAGCTGATCGATCGACGCCTGGAAGAGCTGACACCCCCCATGGTGAAAGAGATCATGCAGCGCATGATCCGTGAGCATCTTGGCTGGCTGGTGGTCTGGGGCGCAGTATTCGGGGGCAGTATCGGTTTGCTGGTGACTATCCTGGGGAATCTGCCAGTAAGCTGAGGCCGGGGTGCCTGTCCGACGGTCAAAATTGCTGCTGCCGCCTGCTTTTTAATTGACCCTCCATTCAAATTAAGCCATTGATTTTTTTGAATCGAAGCGTTTAATATCGCCTGTCCGGTCAGTCTCGTGATGCGCGTCACGCTTGCGGCGGCTGGCCGGTGTTACTCTTTGACCCACAAATTGCGAGGCTTTTGCGCGGCGCAGGATTTTTTTGCAGCAGCAGATGTAAAAGCCAGTGTCCTGTAATACAATAGCGCGCTTTCAAAATCCGGGTCAGAAGAGCGCTGCTTTCAGGCAGCTTTATTAGGACCCATAGTTTTTTAATTCAGCTTTAACGGTACTGAGAACAAATATGGCACGACCAGTCGAATTCGATGAGCAAAAAGTTTTAACCAATGCAATGGAGCAGTTCTGGAAGGAAGGATACGAAGCGAGTTCGGTCCAGAAACTGCTGGATTGCACCGGTATCAACCGCGGCACCCTGTACAATTCATTCGGTGACAAAGATACCTTTTTCAAATCCTGCATTGATCAGTACAACGGCATTCTGCAACAACAAATAGCCGCCTCTCTGAAGAACGACAAACTGGGCCCCTGGGAAGCGATCTCCGGCCTGTTTGAGGAAACTGTTGCCAATGTCACCAACAAGCACCGCTCCATGGGTTGCCTGCTGGTGAACTCGCTGTGCGAGAGCATCAATTTCAACAAGGACATGAAGCGCATCATCCGCTCCTCCCTGACTGCAATCCGCAAGCCTCTGCTGGTGCGTCTGAAGGAAGCCCAGAAGAAGGGCAAGCTGAAGAAAGGCGTGACTCCCGAGTTTGCCGCCGACATGCTGATGAACACCTTGCATGGAATTCGCGTCAATTCCCGCGACGGCAAGAACGCCAAGCAACTGCAGGAACTGGCCAAATTCGCCATTAACTCCCTGAAGAAATGAATTCCCGCCATAGGCGTGGGATTTCCTGACCTTGTCGCCAGGGAATCCCGCCCCTGGCTGTTATCAGGCAGTTGCTTCTGAAAGTGGCATTGATATACTCTGGCGTTTTAAGAAGTACCGCAGTCTCAGGACACTATAATGAAAAAGATTTCCGGCAAAAAATCCGAAGATGATGCAAAAATTGACCTCACGCCCATGCTGGACGTGGTCTTTATTCTGCTTATCTTCTTCGTTGTAACGGCGACATTCCTCTCCGAGACCTCAATCTCTGCGGCCAGCAGCGATAACAACGAAAACGAGAATCCTCCTGAAGATCAGGAAAACCGCAATATTCTTTTCGAGATCGGCCCGAACGACGAGATTATCCTCAATGGTAACCCCCGTCCGATCATCGAAACCCAGATTCGCTCGAATATCGACCAGCTCAAGGCTGAAAACCCACAGGCATCTGTGATTATCCAGCCCCATAATGATTCGAGCGTGGCTACCATGGTCATGATCATGGACGCGGCCCGGCAGGCCAATATGGTGAATATCTCCATCGTTGAGCCTCGCTAGACCGACAAGCCAGACGCTTTACAAAAAACGCACCATCGCAAGCTGGTGCGTTTTTTATTGCCTGATATTTAGTGGGAAATTCATCACCGGAGATAACAGGACAAGAGCAGAATCATGAAGAATCGATGGGACGCAGAGCAGCTAGAGGCCTTGCCTGAGGCTGATGAGGTGGACCTGCGGGTCTACAGCTCCAATTTGCTGGGCCAGGAGGAAGACCTGGTTTTGCACGGGGGCGGCAACACCTCGGTGAAAGGGGAGTTGAGCGATGTGTTCGGGCAACAGCAGCAGGTTTTGTACGTCAAAGGCTCCGGCTGGGACCTGAAAACCATTGAACGGCCCGGCTTCCCTCCGGTACGCCTTGAGCATCTGCTGCAATTGGGACAATTGCCCAGCCTCAGCGATAGCGACATGATGCGTCAGTTGCGCCTGGGTCTGCTGGATCCGGGCGCCCCCACGCCCTCGGTGGAAGCCATCCTCCATGCCCTGATTCCCTTCCGCTTTGTAGACCACAGCCATGCCGATGCGGTGGTGACTATCAGTAACACCCCCGACGGCGAGCGTCGCCTCAGGGATATCTACGGTGACGAAGTACTGATCCTGCCCTATATCATGCCGGGTTTCATCCTTGCCCGGCAGGTGGCCGAAGCGACTCGCGAGCTGGACTGGCAATCCATCAAGGGCATTATCCTGATGCACCATGGCATCTTTACCTTTGATGACGATGCCAAACGCAGCTATGACAACATGATCGAGCTGGTGAGCCGGGCCGAACAGGCCTTGGCCCGGGATGCCGGCGATTGCCTCAGGCAGGCTGACTACAGTCCGGTCCGGGAAGATGCCCTGGCCCTCAGTCGTTTGCGGCGCCAGGCCGGGCGGTTGTTTGCCGGGCCGGTCTTGCTGCGCCTCGATCACAGTCCCGCGGCGGCGGGCTTTGCCAGCCTTGAGAATTGCGCCGAGCTAATCGGTCGCGGACCCCTGACGCCGGATCACAGTATCCATGCCAAGGCTTTCGGGGCTGTATTCGAGACCGATCCACTACCGGGTCTGGAGACCTTTGCCGAGCGCTACCAGGCCTATTTTGAGGCCAATCGCCAGAGCCAGCACCAGTGCCTGGACCTGATGCCACGTTACGGGGTGTGGCGGGACAAGGGCCTGGTCTATCTGGCCGCCAACAGCAAACGCCTGGGCATTGTCCAGGACATCAGTCGCCACACCATCAAGGCGATTCAGCAGGGCGAGGCCCTGGAGCGCTGGCAGGCACTACCGGAGGCGGAATTGTTTGAAGTGGAATACTGGGAACTGGAGCAGGCCAAGCTCAAAGGCTCGGGCCAGCGCCCGGAGCTGGAAGGCAAGGTCGCTCTGGTAAGTGGAGCCGCCTCGGGCATTGGCCGTGCCACGGTCCAGGCCATGCTGGATGCCGGTGCCGTGGTACTGGCACTGGATATCGACCCGGAGCTGCCGCAATTGTTTGACGCCAGCCGGGTGCTGAGCCGCTGCTGTGACATCACTGACGGCAAGGCGGTGGCAGCGGCGATCCAGGAGGCGGTACTGCATTTTGGTGGCCTCGATATCCTGGTCAGCAATGCCGGCAATTTCCCGCCATCGGCCGCCATCAGCGAGCTTGATGAAGACCTGTGGCAGCAATCCATGGATCTTAATCTCAGCGCCCATATGCGGCTGCTGAAACTGTGCAGCCCCTATCTCGAACAGGGATTTGATCCGGCCGTGGTTTTTATCGCTTCCAAGAATGTGCCTGCACCCGGCCCCGGCGCGGCCGCCTATTCGGTGGCCAAGGCAGGGCTGACCCAACTGATGCGGGTAGCGGCGCTGGAGTTGGGAGAGGCCGGCATTCGCGTCAATGCATTGCACCCCAATGCGGTCTACGATACCCGCCTGTGGGATGAGCAAGTGCTGGCTTCCCGGGCCGAGCACTACGGGCTGAGTGTGGCCGAATACAAGGCTAATAATGTGCTGCGCACCGAGGTTCGCTCGGCCGATGTGGCAGCCGCCGTGCTGGCACTTTCCGGGCCGGCTTTTCGCTGCACCACCGGGGCCCAGTTGCCCGTGGATGGTGGTAATGAACGGGTCATCTAGATGATTGGGGCGGTTGTGCGCAATAGCAGTGAGGGCCCGATATGCTGATTGGCGGTGAACAGCTGCAAAGCATCTGGTATGAGGCGGACAATGACAGGGTCTGTATCATCGATCAGACCCGCCTGCCGCGACATTTCGAGATTATCGGCCTTGACAGCCTCGATGCGGCAGCCCATGCCATCAGCAGCATGCAGGTCAGGGGCGCGCCGCTGATCGGGGTGACTGCCGCCTATGGCATTTACCTGGCCATGTGTGAAGACCCGCGGCAACTGGACACTGCCATTACCCGTCTGCAGGCAACCCGGCCAACGGCAGTCAATCTGCGCTGGGCCCTGGCCCGCTGTGAGGAAGAGCTGTCGCCGCTGGCACCGGGGCAACGTCGCGATCGGGCCCTGGAGCTGGCCCAGGTGATGGAGAAAGAAGACATCGCCATTTGTGAGGCCATTGGTGAGCACGGCGCGAAACTGCTGCAGTCACACTGGCAGGAGCATTGCCAACCGGGCGAGCGGCTGAATATTCTGACACATTGCAATGCCGGCGCCCTGGCCACGGTGGACTGGGGTACGGCTCTGGCCTGCGTGTACAAGGCCGCCGCAGCCGGCGTGCCCCTGCATGTCTGGGTGGATGAAACGCGGCCCCGCAATCAGGGCGCGGCCCTGACCTGCTGGGAGTTGGGTCAGCAGGATATTCCCCATACCCTGATTGTGGATAATGCCGGGGGCCATCTGATGCAACGGGGCCGAGTGGATTTGTGTATTGTTGGCAGTGACCGCACCACGCTGGCCGGGGACGTCTGCAACAAGATTGGCACCTATCTTAAGGCACTGGCGGCACGGGACAACGATATTCCATTCTATGTGGCGCTGCCGGTGTCGAGCATCGACTTTGACCTGCATTCGGGCCGGGACATTCCTATCGAAGAGCGCGCCGCCGAGGAAGTGACCGAATTCATGGCCGAGGATGACAGTGGTCAACGCCGCGCCCTGAAACTGGCCCCTGAAGGAGTGGCGGTGAGCAACCCGGGCTTCGATGTGACGCCGGCGGCCCTGGTGTCAGGCCTGATTACCGAACGGGGTGTGGTGGCGGCCAATACCGAAGCCCTGTCAAAGCTGCGGGATTCGCTGCAGCAGACCTAGCCGGGCGGCCAGGTCATCTGCCGAGAACCGAGAATATGCAGGTGCAGGTGGTAAACGGTTTGCCCGCCCTTGTCGCCGGTGTTGATCACATAACGAAAACCCTCGTCTGCCAGACCCTGCTCGGCGGCAATGGCATTGGCCTTGAGCAGAAGATGGCCCAGCAGCGCCTGATCTTCTTCCGAGGCCGCATTCACTGCGCTGAGGTGCTTTTTCGGGATCACCAGAATATGGACAGGTGCCGCCGGATTAATATCGTGGAAGGCGTAGACAGCATCATCTTCATAGACCTTGTTGGACGGAATCTCGCCGGCAATAATTTTGCAGAATAAACAGTCTTCGGCCATTATTAACTCCCGTAACAAAAGCAGCCCTGGCCGCTTTCGTGGTCTGGCCGTCGATGGCATCGACAGCATGGATTGACTTTTTATGGTCCGGAACCTGAGCCTGAAAGTGAAGCTGGATCGCCACAGTTCAGAACCGGTTAATGTGTCTGATTCTATAACAGTCAGGCCGGGTATTGGCAGGGCGGCCCGGCCAGGTTTCAGTCAAGGCAAGCAATGGAGAATGGCAGTGCAGAGTATTAATGGCAAAGCGGTATTGGGGCTGCGTCCGATGGTGTTGCTCCTGGCCCTGTTGGCGGCCAGTCTGGTATCGGCCCAGGAACAACCACCGCAATATGGCTACTCCATCGTCAATCGCTTTCCTCACAGTATCAATGCCTTCACCCAGGGCCTGTTCTACCATGACGGTTATCTCTATGAGGGCACCGGCAAGAATGGCCAGTCATCACTGAGCAGAATTGACCTGGACAGCGGCGAGGTGCTGCAGTCGAAACGCCTGAGTCGGCGCTATTTTGGTGAAGGTATCGAACTGGTGGGCGACAGGATCTACCAGCTCACCTGGCGCGCCAATATCGTCTTTGTCTATGACCGGGAAAGTTTTGACCTGCTGGATTCCCATTACAATCCCACTGAGGGTTGGGGCCTGGCCTGGGACGGGGAACATCTCATTCTCTCCGATGGCACTGCCACCCTGCGTTTCATGGATCCGGAAAACTTCAGCTCGCAGCGGGCAGTGGAAGTGACCATCAATGGCAATGCCATTACCAACCTCAATGAGCTGGAGTATATCAACGGGGAAATCTGGGCCAATGTCTGGCAAACCGATTTCATCCTGCGCATTGACCCGGAAACCGGGCAGGTCAATTCGGTCGTTGACCTGACCGGACTGGCGGATCAGACCCAACTTGGCAGTAATGAGGCGGTACTCAACGGTATCGCCTGGGATGCCGAGCAGGAGCGCCTGCTGGTTACCGGCAAGCACTGGGCACATCTGTTTGAAATCGAACTGACCGGCCCCCGCTAACGACATTATGTGGTTGCAGCGACAAATATCCCTGAAACCCCGTTCCCGCGGCTTTCATCTGATCACCGATGAAGTGCTGGCGCAAATCCCGGAAATCTCTGGTCTGCAGACCGGGCTGGCACATTTCTTTTTACAGCATACTTCCGCTTCGTTGAGTATTAACGAAAACGCAGATAGCTCGGTGCGTCGGGACATGGAGCGCCATTTCAATGTCATGGTGCCGGAAGATGCGCCCTATTATGAACATACCTATGAAGGGCCGGATGATATCACCGCCCATATCAAATCCAGTCTGGCCGGCGCTGAACTGACTGTGCCCATTGCCGGGGGACGCCTGCTATTGGGTACCTGGCAGGGACTCTATCTTGGCGAGCATCGCAATGCAGCTGCGTCCCGTTCCCTCATTGTGACCTTACACGGTCAGGCCGATGGCGACTGAGTTTCTGCATTCACGGCGCCTGATCAAGCTGGCGGCGCTGCTGCTGGTATCGCTGCTGCTATTGGCCTGTGAAACCGTGGGTTATTACAGTCAGGCGGTGCGAGGTCAGATGGCCATTGTGCTGGGACGTCAGGACATCGAACGATTGTTGCAGGATGAGACACTCGACCCCTTGCTGGCGGAACGCTTCCGTGAGCTCTTGTCGATCCGGGAGTTTGCGGCCAGTGAGCTGGCCTTGCCGGTTGAGGACAACTATTCCACTTATGTGGATGTTGGGCGGGAGCATGTGGTCTGGAACGTGTTTGCCGCTCCGGAATTTTCCGTGGATCCCCTCAACTGGTGTTATCCCATTGCCGGCTGCGTCTCCTATCGTGGCTATTTCTCGGAGCAGGCTGCCAATCGCTATGCCGGACGGCTGGCCGACGAGGGCTATGATGTTTATACCGGTGGCGTGGATGCCTATTCGACCCTGGGCTGGTTCGATGATTCCCTGCTCAGTACGGTGCTGGATCGGGAGAGCTATCAGCTGGCGGGCCTGATCTTCCACGAGCTGGCCCATCAGGTTTTGTATTTGCCCGGAGACACCACCTTCAATGAAAGCTTCGCCACCACGGTGGAGCGGGCTGGGGTCAGTCGCTGGTTGGCGGCTAACGGCCAGGAAAGACTGCTTGTCCAGGCCGAAACCCAACAGCGGCGCCAGGCACAGTTTATCGAGCTGGTGAGTGACTACCGGAGTCGGTTTGCCACACTGTATGAATCAGATATGCAGGAGTCGCTGATGCGGCAGCGCAAACAGCAACTGCAACAGCAGATGCGGGCCGATTATCAGCACTTAAAAGCTGGCTGGGATGGCTATCAGGGTTACGATGCCTGGTTTGCCCGCTCTCTCAATAATGCCCAGCTTTCCACCGTTAGCTCCTATAACGACCTGGTGCCTTTTTTCACTGAGCTGCTGCGGCAATGTGAGGGGAATTTTGCGCGCTTCTACCAGCGGGTTCAGGAACTGGTGGATATGGATGCTGGAGAACGCGAGCAACTGCTGGGGCAGTAAAAGTTACTGGCGTGCCAGTCGCTGTTCCAGCCCTTCTGCCAGGTCGGCATAGAAATCCGAGTCGGGTTCAATGGCCGCGGCGGTTTGATAGCTTGCCAGCGCCTCGGTTAATCGACCCTGCTGTTCCAGAATGCGGCCCAGGCTGCGATGGAAAAAGGCATTATTCGGCTGGACCTCTGTGGCAGTGCGATAGATGGCAATGGCCTTGTCCGCATCCCCGGCATTGTTATAGCTGTTGGCCATGATATGAATCTGGGAATCATCGTCTGGCGTGAGTCGAATGGCGCGCAGGTCGTAGTCGATGGCCACTTCGAAATTACCGGCTTCACGTTCCAGCTGACCCAGGGTTTGCACGGCGGCGATCAGGGAAGCACTGGTGTTTTCCTGCAGGGCGATATAGCGAGCCAGCAACGGGCGGGCCTGCTGGCCGCGATCCAGAAACAAATACACATTGGCGAGATTACGCAGGGCCTCTTCGAGATTCGGGTCGGCAGCCAGGGCCTTGCGGTATTCCTCGATGGCTTCCTCAAAACGCTCCAGATTGCTGTAGGTATTGCCGCGCCGCAGCATCTTGCGCGCCAGCTCCGGGTCTATGGCCGCTCCGCTGCGTTCGATCTCAAGATTGCCATAGCGCTCCAGCACATTGCTGGTGGCACTGTCCTGGGCAAGAGTGGACAGGGGCAACAACAGGCCAAGCAGGCTTGCGGTCAAAATTCGGATGGTGCCGGGCATGGCGATAGATTCCTTGTGATGGCATTGCTTGCTGCCAGACTATAGCGCAGCCCCCGATGGCCTGCCAGCGAGCCAGCTTGTTTCAGCGCAGTTTGATCGTGGGCAGTTCGGAGTCGGTGGAATCCACAAAGCCGATACAGCAGGCATCACGGTAACCGGCGGACTTTAGCGCCGCCAGACAGTCTTCGGCGCGGGCAACCGGCACCGAGGCCAGCAAACCGCCGGATGTCTGGGGGTCAAACAGAAGTTGTAGTCGCGGCTCATTGTCCCTGAATTCACCGCAATCAATGCTCTGCATTAGTGCGGCGTTGTCGGCCTGCAGAGAGCTGACAATATTCTGCGCGAGGCAGTCCAAGGCACCATCAAGTGCCGGGATGTCATCCAGATTCAGGGTCACCGAACTTTTGGCACCCAGCATTTCTGTCAAATGCCCGGCGAGACCAAAGCCGGTGACATCGGTGCAGGCTGAGGCGCCATGTGCCACAAATATTTCCCCGGCCTGGCGATTCGAAATCAGCATGCTGGCGATGGCGTTCTGCATCCAGTCATGTCTGGCCCGGTAGCGCATATCGGCGGCGAGCAGGGTGCCGGTGCCGAGGGCTTTGCAGAGAATCAGGGCGTCGCTTTCGGCCATGCCCCGTTTGCCCAGCAATTCCTCCTGCCTGGCGAAGCCGTTGACACAGAGGCCAAACTGCAACTCCTGGGCCTCGGCAGAATGGCCACCCAGGAGCTGGCAGTCTTCTGCATCCAGTACTGATTTCACCCCTTGCATCAGTTCCAGCAAGAGCTGCTTGCTGTAACGGTGACTGGCAGGGGGAATACCTGCCAGGGCCAGGGCAGAGTGAGCCTTGCTGCCCATGGCATGAAGATCACTGAGGCTGTGCAGGGCGGCAATCTGGCCAAACAGCCAGGGGTCATTAATGAAACTGCGCAGGTAATCAAGGCTTTGCAGAAGCACTCTTCCATCCGGCAGGGGAATGACAGCGGCATCTTCCGCGCCCTGGCTGTGCTGCTGCGGGGTGATTGTTGCCAATACTTCGCCCAGCACATCACCGGCCACCTTGCCCCCACAACCGGCGCAGCGCAGGGCATGGCGGCGCAATTGCTGTTCGGTCTTTTTGTCCACCAGGCCATCGGCCAGTTGCAGATCGGCCTGCATGGCAGGCAGCTGCCGGTATTTTTTCAGGAAGGCGGTATCGATGCGATGTTTGGCCTGCCAGATGAGTTTGCCCTGCAGGAACAGGGAACCACGGGACGCCAGGGCACGGCCATTGCCAAGATTCATCAGGGCCAGAGCCTGTTTCTGCGGTTTATAGCGGCGCAGCCGTTTGCCCCGGGCAAAGGCCGGCAGATTATGGGCCAGAATTTTACCCTGGCGGACCGCATAAACGCCGGATTTGGGTCTTGCCTCGCCGGCGATGGTGGCGTTGTCGCCAGCGGCAAATACGAAGTCGTGACTGCTTGATTGCAGTTGATTGTTCACCTCGATAAAGCCGTCCTCACTCAGCTTCAGCCCCGTTTCCCTGAGCCAGTTGGCCAGACTGGCGCCGGTGGCATAGACCATGGCATCGGCCCTGATCATTTCACCTGCTTCGGTTTCGGCCTGCCCCTTGTGAAAAGCGGTGATACGTTGCTCCAGCCTGAGCTCTATGCCGCGCCGGGTCAGCTCATGGCGAGCGAAGCGCCGCACCTTGTCATTGTGACCGGGCAGAATGTCACGGTCGGCGGTGGCCAGCACGATATGCAGCCGGGAAGGGGAGTCCACCGACAGACCCAGTTCAGTATTGATGCGGGCCTGGGCCGCCAGGGCGAATTCGACACTGGCGGGGCCGCCGCCGACGATGAGCAACTCAAAACTGGCCTTGTTATCTGCCAGCACCGATAGCGCCTGTTGCCGGACCTGTTCCCATTCCCTGAGGAAGCGGTCGATGGGTTTGATGCCGATGGCAAACTCCACCGCCCCGGGAATCAGGGCTGCGTCTGGCCGGGAACCGGTATTGAAGGAGATCAGATCAAAGGGCAGATCCGGTTGTCCTTCCAGTTGCACCAGCTTCTGCTCCAGATCCACATGCCCCACTGCCTGCTGAATCAGTCTGGCACCGGCAAAATTGGCCAGGGGGCGCAGGTCAATATGCATCTCTTCCTGGCTGTAGCGCCCGGCAATGCAGCCTGGCAGTGAGCCAGAGTAAGGCGTCAGGATATCCCGGCTGATCAGGGTCACCATCAAGCCTGGCACCGGCTGCATACCAAGACGGCGGAGCACGGCCAGATGGCTGTGTCCGCCCCCAACCAGAACCAGATGCTTTAACAATGGGGTGGGCGCTTGCATGGCAGCCATTCTACCGGGCAAGGGTTGAACTACAAGCCCGGTATACCGGGACAGTGCAAGGGATTTCGGTTAAGCTTAGGCCTTTCAGAATGCCGGGCGGCGCTGCAGATTCGCGCAGTCCTGTCCCGACTATTTTTATCCAGACAAGCAACTAATGACAGGCGGAGGTATACATGAGTTACAAGCAACTGGTTCAAGCGACCCCTAAAGGTTTGCAGCGGGGAATGAAAGCGGTTTTGGCGCTCTGTTTGGCCATGCTCAGCCAGGTATCCCTGGCCCAGTGGACGCTGGACAATGATGCTTCTTCCTTGAGCTTCGTAACCATCAAGGCCGAGCATGTAGCCGAAGTGCATACCTTTGACCGTCTGTCCGGCAGCATTGCCAGTGATGGCACTGTCAGCGTGGAAATTGAACTGGCCAGTGTCAACACCCTGATTCCTATTCGCAATGAACGCATGCAGGCCATGTTGTTTGAAACCAATATGTTTCCCAGCGGCACGGTCTCTGCCGAGGTGGATATCAGTGCCCTGGCCTCCCTGGCGCCGGGCGCTTTCAGTACCCAGACCATCAATTTCTCACTCAATATGCATGGCTTTGAACGCAGCTATAGTGCCGAAATTCGTCTGACCCGGCTCAATGGCGCCATCCAGGCGACTACCCTGAAGCCGGTGGTCGTTACTGCTGAAGATCATGGCCTGGTTAGCGGGGTGGAAGCCCTGCGCGAAGTGGCCGGTCTGCCCAGCATCAGCCGTGCGGTTCCGGTGAGCTTCACCCTGACCTTCAACGAGTAAGTATGGTTGACCCGGGAGCCGCTGCGCTCCCGGGACAAGGCATGGCAGCACTCTCCCTACACGCTGGCGAAACAGCACGGGCAAGAATACTCGAGCAGGGCATCAGCGCCGATGCATTTGATGTCCTGGTGGGTGCCTCCGGCGGGCCGAAGTGGTTTGTGCTGCATGGTCTTGACCAATACCTGTTCGGCGACTTCTTCGCCGGGCGCAGCAAGCCCCTTTATACCCTTGGATCAAGCGCAGGTGCCTGGCGCATGTGCTGCCTGGCCACTGCCGACCCGGTAGCAGCGGTGGATCGCCTGGCACAGCTCTACAGCCACCAGCGCTATTCCAGCAAACCCGATACCACCGAGGTAACTCAACAGGCCTGGGCCATGTTGCACAAAGTGCTGGGCGACTCCGGTGCTGCCGAGATCGTTGCCAACCCGGTGTTTCGGACACATGTGATCGCCGATCGCTGCCGCGGCCTGAAAACGGATGCCAGGCGCTGGCGCCAGGCTCTGCATCTGGCGGCCAGCGCCACCTGCAATACCTTCAGTCGGCGCAGCCTGGGCTGGTTTTTTGAGCGCACGGTATTCACACCCCAGCCACATGCCTCACCCTGGCAGGCGCTGGATGATCTGCCGACGCGATTGTCCGCGCTGCGTGAAGACAATGTCTTTGCAGCCATGATTGCCAGCGGTTCGATTCCCTTCGTGCTGGACGGGGTGCGCAACATCGACCACGCCAGAGAAGGTTTGTACTGGGACGGGGGAATTACCGACTACCATTTCGATCTGCCGTTCTGGCAGGGTGATGGTCTGGTGTTATACCCGCATTTTCAGGGCGCAGTGATACCGGGCTGGTTCGACAAACATTTAGCCTGGCGACAGGCCCATCGGCAGAACTACCATAATGTGGTTATCCTGGCACCCTCACCGGAATTTGTGGCCAGCCTGCCCAATGGCAAGCTGTCTGATCGAAGCGATTTCGAAAACTTTGACTATGCACAGCGCCTGGAGATTTTTCAGCAGGTGCTGGCGCGGGGGCAGGAGCTGGCGGCAGAATTCGCAGAAATTGTGCAGCATGGTATAAAGCCCGAACAAGTCAGGCCTATTGCCAATCTGAAATAAGGGCAGTATTGGCCGAGCAATGCAGGATGAAACATGATTCGTGAAGCAACAATGAAAGACAGCCCGGCCATCGCCGGGATCTACAACTGGTATATCAGCAATTCAACCATCACCTTTGAAGAAGACGAGGTGGAACCCGGTGATATGGCCCAGCGCATGGTGGTGGCAGACCAGACCCGGCCCTGGCTGGTGCTGGAAATCGATGGCGACATCCTGGGTTTTGCCTGTGCCGGTTTGTGGCGCCGCCGGTCAGCCTATCGTTTCGCCCGGGAAACCAGCATCTATGTCCATGAGCAACATTTTGGCAAAGGCTATGGCCGGCAACTTTATGAGCGGCTGCTCAGTGAGCTGCGACAGACAGACGTCAATGTGGTTATCGCCGGTATCGCCTTGCCCAATGAGCGCAGCATCGAATTGCATGAGAAACTGGGTTTTGAAAAAGTCGGTCATTTTCACAAGGTGGGCAGAAAGTTCGGCAAGCAACTGGACGTGGGCTACTGGCAGTTAAGTCTGGAGCAGAACTGAGATGCGCCATGGCCTGATTGGATTGCTGCTGTTGTTGTCCCAGACCGGCTGCGTGGTGGCAGTGGTGGATACGGCCATCGACAGTAGCGTGGCAGTGGCCAGTCTGCCGGTGAAGGCGGCGGCCGCGACGGCCTCGCTGCTGCTGCCCGATGGAGAGGATGAGGCAGACAAGGAGACCGCTGATGAGCATTAAGCCAGGCGACTATGACGTACCGGAAATCTATCGGCATTGGCCCGGTGATACTGCCGAGGATGCCATCGGCCCGTTTTTTTTCCGCATGGAGGGTGAGCATCCACGCAGCGCATTCCGTGCCCGACCACAACACTGCAATGCCCATGGAACGGTTCATGGTGGCATTCTGATGACCCTGGCCGACTACACGCTTTGTCTGGGCGCCAATGGCGGTGAGCAGCAGTATGTGGCCACGGTGAGTTGTAATAATGAGTTCATCGCCCCGGCCCAACAGGGCGACCTGATTCTGGGGCAGGGTGAAGTATTGCGGCGCGGCAAATCTCTGGTGTTTGTGCGCTGTGATCTGCGGGTGGAGGAACAGATCATTCTTAGCAGCAGTGCGGTGATCAAACTGCTCCGGCGCTAGCCAGTCCCGCACCGCAGCAGTCGCGGACAAAAATTCCTTGCCTTGCGCTGATTTCAGCTTGCTATACTCACTACACTCACGGCATCCCCGCACAGAAAAAGGTGAGCATCATGCCCATTGCACTACTGAAGGCGCGGCGCTACTCGGCCCCATTCCTGTTCCTGGCCTCGCTCTTGTGCAGTTCTGCAGCTTTGCCACAGGCGGTTACGAACAATCCCTATCAGGTTATCTTTCACTGGGGAGAACTGCCCGGGGATCGCCCCATGGGCATTGTCACCGGTGTCCATCCGGACCCGGATGGTGAGCATCTGTGGATTGTTGAACGCTGTGGTGCGAACCAGTGTGCGGGCTCCACTCTTAATCCCATTCACAAGCTGGACAGCACGGGCAAGGCCGTGAAGAGCATCGGTGCCGGCCTGTTTGCCTGGCCCCATGGTTTCGATCTGGATGCCGACGGCAATCTGTGGCTGACCGAAGGTGCTTCGGCGGGCGATGCGCGGGGCGAGCCGGGGGCGGCACTGGGTATGGGGCATCAGGTGATCAAGCTGAATCAGGACGGTGAAGTATTGATGCGTCTGGGCGAGGCCGGTGTAGCTGGTGATGACAGCCGTCACTTCAATGGCCCATCCGCCGTACTGGTCGCGCCGGATGGCAATCTGTGGATTGCAGACGGCCATCGTGGTGGCAATAACCGCATCCTGAAATTTTCAGCCGAGGGCGAGTTGTTGCTGCAAATCGGCGGCGGCATTGATGCACTGAGTCGGGAGTCAGGCCGCTTCAACGATCCCCATGATCTGAAGATGGACTCACAGGGGCGTTTGTTCGTGGCTGACCGGGGCAATAATCGCATCCAGATATTCGATCAGCAGGGTGAACTGCTGGATATCTGGACCCAGTTTGGTCGCCCCAGCGGCATGTGGATCACCCCGGACGATGTGCTCTATGTTGCCGATGGCATGTCCGGGGAACAGTGGAACCGTGGCTGGCAGCGTGGCATTCGTATCGGCGATGCTGGCAGTGGCTGGATCAGTGAGTTCATTCCCGACTATGAACTGCAAAACGGCAGCGGTATCGAATTTCTGGCAGTGGATGCCGAGGGCAGTATCTATGCCGGGCAGGTGGGCCATCAACGCTTCGAGAAATATGTGCGGGTGCGCCCCTGATCTGGTGCAGCCGCAGTTCAGGACAGAAAGCTATCCCGTAGCGCCTGCGGGGATTCAAAAATAAACGCTGGATTTTCCTTCTCCAGCTCTTCCCGGTCACCATAACCCCACAACACGCCGGCCGAGGCAAGTTGATTGCTATGGGCAGCCGACAGGTCCACCCCACGGTCACCGATCATGATTGCCTGCGGGCCAATTTCATCACTGGCCAGCAATTCCCGAAGCTGATCGGATTTTTTCATGCCGTAATCCGGGCCCGAGACAAAATCGAAATAAACGTCCAGTTCAAAAAGCCGCAGAATCTTCACTGCATTGGCCCGCAGTTTGGAGGTGCATACAGCCATGCGGTAGCCGGCTGACTTCAGAGCTTGAAGAGTTTCGGGAATGTCGGGATACAGTTCGTTTTCGGCATAACCAAACTCGCCATAGCGTTCCCGGTAGGAGTCCACCAGTTGACGGATTAATTGCTCGTCGTCGCTGTCAGCAAACAGGGACAGGGTTTCTTCCAGAGGCGGGCCAATGCGGCGGCGAATCTCGGCCTCGCTGCGTGGTTGCAGTTTATGGCGGGTGAGGGCGAAATTCATGCAGCGCAGCGTGCCCAGCAGGGGATCACTGAGGGTGCCATCGAGGTCGAAAACCAGGGTGTCATAGCGCATGGTAATTATCCTCAGACACGATAGACCTTTGCGGCGGCCCCGTAAAACAGCGCCTGCTTTTCGGCTTCACTGTAGTGGGCTGCCATTTTTTTGAAGGCATTCCATAAAACTCCATAGCTGACAGAAAGCCGGTCCACCGGGAAATTGCTTTCGAACATACAGCGTTCTGGGCCGAAGCAATCGATCATGTGTCGGTAATAATGTTCCTGGCTTGCCACAATTTCATCGGAACCCGGAGGCCTGTCGGCCTGGTCCCAGCCAAAGCCGTTATCGGGCATGGCCAGACCCCCGAGTTTGACATAGACATTGTCACAGCGGGAAAGCGCTTTCATGTCCTGTTGCCACTGGCGAAAAATCTCATCACGGCAACCACGATAGATGCCAACACCCAGAGGCGTGCCGAAGTGATCCAGTACCAGTGTGCATTCGGGGACGGCTTGCGCCAGTTCAATAAAGTCCTGATTCTGATGATGATAGTGCCAGGTGTCATAGGTCAGGCCTTTGCTGGCCAGCACTCGCAGTCCCTGGCGAAAGGATTCCTTGCCATAAAGATAGGGGGGTGCCTGCAGGGCGATAGACAAGTGTTCAGGATGTTTGTCGCGGGCTCCGGCATGACGAATGCCACGGAATCGCCCCGCGCAGATTTCCTCGTGACGGGCCAGCACTTCTTCCAGCAACTCCGGTGCCGTGTCCGCCAGGGTCAGATCGGCAAAGGCAATGATGCCGGCAATCTCTGCCTTGCCCTGGGCTTCACTACTGAGCCGGGCCTGTTCGCTGACATAGAGGGTTTCACCGGTGGGGCGCAAATGTTCCGGTCCCTCTCGCAGGTAGAAGGCGCGGCATTCCATGAACAGGGTCTTGACAATATTGTGGCCACTGCCGGTGTCGGCCCAGAGGTTTTCCAGCAGGTAGTCACCACCCGGGCGTTTTTTCCACAGATGGTGATGGGGATCGATGATGGGGCGCTCCGGCTCCAGCACCTCCTCAACATGCTGGTCGAGCCAGGCCTGGGTGCCGGGTTGTGGTTTGCTCATGGCGATGCTCTGTGCGGGTTACTGACCGAAGCCTGTGGCAGACAGCTACGGGGCTGAGCATAACATGAACCATGGGCGCTTCATCGCATCGGTGGCTAGCGGGGACTTTCATGGTGTAGACTGCTGACAGCCTGGCAGCGTCAGCAGCCAAAGCGGCTTGCCGCGCGGCGCGCAAAAGCAATAATAATCAGGAGCCCTGCATGAGCATCACCTCAGTTATTATCATTCTTTATCTTGGCTTCTTTGTTGCCTTTGGTATCTATCTGAACCGACACAAGGGCAGTGCCAGTGACTGGGCCATCGGCGGCGGTACTCTGGGAGTATTCATGCTCGCCGCCGGCGTGGCTGGTACGCGCATCGGCGGAGCCGGTACCTACGGGGTTGCCGGTGATGTCATCAACGAGGGTCTGGGCCACCTCTGGTACGGTGTGAATTCCTTTGCGGCACTGTTTCTGGTGGGCCTTTTTTTTGCCATTCCCTATCGCCGTTTGCAGGTCGTGAGCGTCGGCCAGGTCTTCGATCACCGCTTTTCATCCTATCGCTGTCAGTGGCTAACCAGTCTTTGTGTGCAGGCCGAATACCTGGTGATCAATATCATTGAGCCCTATGTTATTGGCTCCATTGTCAGCGGCGTGACGGGCCTGCCTTTCGTGGTGGGTGTGGCAATCGGCGGTTTTCTGATTGTGCTGTTTACTGTAACCGGCGGCCTCAAGGGCACCGCCTTTGCCAATGTAGTGCATTGCACGGTGATCATTTTCGGTCTGCTGCTGGTGGGTATGGTGGCCATGAACAATCTTGGCGGCTGGGAAGCGGTGGTGGCCACCACCAGCGAACAACTCAGTCAGGCCAACAAGGACGAAGTGAGATGGTGGAGTTTTACCGGCATTGGCTGGGCAACCATCATTGCCCTGTTTATCTCCGCCACCATCCATACCCCGGCCGCCTCGGTCTATGCCAACTACGCCAGCTCCGCCGCCAAGCAGGATTATCTGATTCCCGGATTTTTTCTGGCGGGTGTGGTGGCGGCCCTGATGCCCCTGGTGGCAGGTTTTATTGGTATTCTGACGCTGGCCAGCTACGGCGCTGAAAGCGGTCTGAGCAGCTATCTCAATATCGCCCAGTTGGCCATTGATACCGGCCCCATACTCGGTGGTATAGCCCTGGCGGCGGTGCTGGCAGCGGTTATTTCCTCCGGGGCGCCGATACTGCTGGCCAGTTCCACCATGTTCGTAAACGACTGGGTGCCGGGCTCGAAAAACTTTGACAGTGATACCAAGCTGCGTGCCTACAAGATAGTCACCGTGCTTTACGGTACGGCGGCAGCAGTGATTGCCTGGCTCGGTAATATCAGTTCCGTGCTGCAGTTGCTGCTGCTGGGTTTTGCCATGGTGGTGCCGCCGGCAATCGCCGTGGGCTATGTGTTTTACTGGCGCAAGACCACAGAGCTGGCGGTCTTCTGGGGTATGGCCTCGGGCTTTATCGGTGGTCTGGTGATGTGGCTGTTCAACACCCTGTTTGATGGGGCAGAAAATGCCACTGCCGGTGGTTTTGCCCAGTTCTGGTATGAATTGATAGAGGCCCTGGGAGAGTGGCGCGATCCGTCCTTCCTGACTCTGCTACTGCCTTTGATTGTGATTCCTGTGGTGTCTCTGTTGTTCCCCAACAAGGAAGATGACAAGGAGCAGGAGGAGCAGTTCTACCTGCGTCTGGGCAGAATTCGCAAGAATTTCGACTGGGCCTGACAAGCCGGCAGCAGCACTGCTGCGTGCTGCTGCCGACAGGCTCTGATCAGAGAGTAAACCTAGCGCTGTAGCTGACCGCTGGCCTGTATCAGAAAGGGGCCGGGTGTCTCATAGCTTTGCTGCAGCAGCTTGCACAATTCCTCGGCCGTCTCGGCCTTGCCACCTGGCACACCGAAACCTTTGGCAATTGATACCCAGTCCATGGTGGGATTGGAGATATCAAACAGGCTTGCAGCAATCTCACCGGGGTCGCTAACGCCTATTTTCTCGTATTCATTGGTAAGAATATTGTAGACATTGTTGGCGAAAATCAGCGTGGTGACATTCAGACCTTCACGGGCCTGGGTCCACAGGCTCTGAATGGTGTAAGCGGCACCTCCATCACCGAGCAGTGCCAGCACCGGACGGTCAGGGCAGGCCAGGGCAGCACCGGTGGCACAGGGACCACCCTGGCCAATGGCACCACCGGTCAGGCTCAGCCAGCTATTGCTGGCGGCAGACTGGCAAAAGGGATAGGCAGAATTGCCACCGCCGGAATCGGTGCAAACAATGACCTCTTCGGGCAGGGTAGCGGCGATGGACTGAATAATAATCTTGGTGCTGAGTTCACCGCTGGGTCTGGCAATCTCCTGTTGTTCATATCGGATCACGGTTTCCTTGCTGGCCCCGACCCGTTCTGCCAGCCGCGCCAGTGCATCGATGGCATCATCCTGCTTGAAACTGAAGCGGTGTACCTGACAACCCTCCGGTACCAGTTGGCTCGGCACTCCCTCGTAGGCAAAGAAACTGGCCGGAACTTCCGCATTGACCAGTACCAGATGCTTGACGCCATCCAGGGCAGAGAGGATCTGTTCCGGAAAATAAGGCAGACGTTCAACCTTGACCCGTCCGGGCCCGCCATCGACGCGGCCGGGGAAGGTGCTGTTCAGCAGGCGGCAACCGGTTTTGCTGCTGATTTTGCTGGCCGATTCCATGGCGGCCTGCTCAGTGGCATGGTGCTCCATTAACAGGGCAACCTGCTCGCCGCTTTCCAGAATCCCGGCAACTGATTCGATGGCCGCGTCTTCAACACAGGCCCGCTGTGGCAGCGGATTGGGTTTGGCGGGCCCGGGAGAATCGCCCCAGGCAGCATCGGCGCCCATGATCAGGGTGGCAATCTGGCCTTCACTGCCCGGTGTCTGGCGCAAAGTGGCGGTATAGGCATCGGCACCATCCTGGGCGAGGCTGGCGGCAGTGGAGCTGGATTTGGTCCAGCAGGAATAATTACGTGCCAGGGTATCGATGTCGGATGTCAGCGGTGCATCGTAGCCCACATGATAATTGGGATGATTGCCGACCACATTGATAATGGGAGAACCGGCGCGGCGGGCATTGTGCAAATTGGCAATGCCATTGGCCAGGCCCGGTCCCAGGTGCAGCAGGGTTGCAGCCGGTTTGCCGGTCATGCGACCAATGCCATCGGCGGCTCCGGTACAAACGCCTTCAAACAGCGCCAGCACCGATTTGATCTGTGGTACGGCATCGAGCGCCTGAACCAGATGCATTTCGGATGTGCCTGGATTGGCGATACAATATTCGACGCCGCAATCGGCAAGGGTTTGTATCATGGCGGTAGCGCCATTATTCGGTTTTGCTGCTTTGCTCATGGCGGGCTCGTTGCTGTCCTGATCAAGTGAATTCACAGTGGATGTTATTGCTGCCCTGATGATGAATGTAACGGGGATGGATGGCAACCGTCCCGGTCAATGGCCTGAGGCCCACATCAGCACAAGCCGGAATCAGCTATGAGCAGAAAGGTGGATGAAGATTTCGTATCCCATGTGGTAGACCTGCTGCAGGGGCTCGGGCCGGTGTATGCCAGGCGCATGTTTGGTGGGCATGGCATTTTCCTGGACGGCTTGATGTTTGGCCTGCTGGCCGACCGGGAGTTGTACTTCAAGGTCGATGCCGTCAATCGTGACAGTTTTGTTGAGCTTGGTCTGCAGCCCTTTACTTATCACAAGCAGGGCAAGCCTATGGCGCTGTCCTATTTCCAGGCGCCGGAAGAGGCACTGGAAAGCCTGGAAGTAATGAGTGAGTGGGGCAATAGCGCCTTCGCCGCAGCCCTGCGAGCGGCAGCGAAAAAACGGCCCGGCAAGAAAACCGGCAAGTCGACACGCCGCGGGGCAAACGGGCGGAAAAAACCGGCCTGATTCCCGCAAGTGGCGAGTCACGCGGCAGTCGGTAGTTGGCTTGCGTCCATTGCCGCTGACGAGGCTGACAAAAGCCTGTGCCGGCTGCGTAAATGGGTTAAACTCGGTCCAGTAATAAATATCAGTATTTCTGAGGGGGAATAATGAAGACCAGATTGCTCAGCCTGATAACGGCTTCTGCGCTTTGTGCCGGGATGGCGCAGGCCCAGGACAATGATTATGAAGCGCCCCGTACCCAATGGGGCCAGCCCGATCTGCAGGGGGTGTGGAATTTCAGTTCCGTGATTCCCATGCAGCGTCCGGCTTTCTTTGGTGACAAGCAAACCCTGACGCCGGAAGAGATTGCTGCTCTGACCGAGCAGACCGAGGCCGGCCTGCAGGCCATCAATAATTCCGGCGCCGGTGGTTACAACACTTTCTGGACCGAGATGGGCCACGGTGATGACAACCGTACCTCCCTGATTGAATACCCGCTCAATGGGCGTCTGCCGGAAGTGCAGGAAGGCGTGCCGATACAGCGTGGTGGTCTGGGCCCTGACGAGCCCGGTGAACGCCCCGTGCGTATGATTGTCGGCGGTATTGCCAAGGACGGGCCGGAAGACCGTGGTCTGTCCGAGCGTTGCATCGTCGGATTCAATTCCGGACCTCCCTTTACGCCCAATCTGTACAACAACAATGTACAGATCATCCAGAACCGGGATCATGTGGTGATCATGACCGAGATGGTGCATGACGCGAGAATTGTGCCGCTGGATGGACGACCTCATCTGGACGAGGAAATCGAATTGTGGAGTGGTGATTCCCGGGGATACTGGGAGGGTGACACCCTGGTGGTAGAAACCCGTAATTTCTCCCGATACACCCAGAGCTTCTCGCCCTATGGTACCGGAGCCGAGAAATCCCTGACCGAGCGGTTTACCCGAACTGGCCCTTACACGGTGGAGTACGAATTTACCCTCGAGGATCCGGCCACATTCAAGGACAAGATTGTGGCGATGATTCCGATGGCCAAGGTTGATGGCCTGATGTACGAATATGCCTGCCACGAGGGCAACTACGGCATGGTGAACATCCTGCGCGGTCAGCGTATGGAAGAGCAGCGTGCCGCCGAGGGCGGGCAATAGACCCGTCACTTGCTCAGCAGCAAATTCGCAAAAAGGCCGGACTATCCGGCCTTTTTCTTGTCCGCAAGAAAAGCAGAATTGTTGTGCGTCCATTCAGATTCGATTCAGGCATCCGGCACTAGCATGGAAATCACGGTGGTACTCCCGGCAGCCATCCCGCAAAACCCACGCACCCTTTGCTGCCGGAACCCAGTCTGCCGTTCTGCCCCCATGACCGTACGGCGGATGGTCATGGGGGCTTTTTAGTTTCCTGCCTTCCTTGATCTGAACTAATTCTTTGATAGTATTCAGTTTTTGTCTGCCACCGCGCGTGGCCAGAAGCAGGATTCATGACGCGCAACTGGAACGCTATCAAGAACACCAATCGCCCAGGGAAGCGGGCAATCCTGTCCCCTCTTTGTCTACTGGCTCTTTGCCTGTGTTTGCTGGGTGGCTTGCACTCGCCCCTGGCCCTGGCCCAGATTGAACCCCTTGTCGCCGCAGATTACCCGGTGCCCCAGGACATGAGCGCCGTGCATTTCTACCTGATTACGGTGGATGTTGGCGATCAGGTCTGGGACAACTTCGGCCATACCGCGCTGCGGGTGATCGATGAAAACAGCAATACCGACCTGGTCTTCAACTGGGGTGTGTTCGACGTCAGCGGCGGTGTCGTGGCGTTTTCCTGGAATTTCTTCAAGGGCATCATGGAGTATCAACTGGCCACCAATACGCCGGCCAATGAATTCGCCATGTACCGGGATCAGCAGCGCAGTGTCTGGCAGGACAAGATCAATCTCACCAATCCGGAGAAAGAGATTCTCTACCGTCGCCTGATGTGGAATCTGGAACCGGAAAACCGGGTATATGACTACCAGTATTTTTTCGATAACTGCACCACCCGGGTGCGGGATTACCTGGATGAGGCCCTTGGGGGACGAATCCGCTCCCAACTCGATGGCCTGACGGAACAGACTTTCAGGGAACAGGTGCGGGCCCATTATGAGTCCGTAGCCGTGATCCGCTTCTCCCTGGATATTCTGATGAACAGCAATATCGACCGCAGGGTCAGCGAGTGGGAAGCCATGTACCTGCCTCTGCAATTGCGGGAATCCCTGGCGGGTATACGCTCGGATGTCGCTGTTGGCGGCCAGCGTCAGATGCTGTTGTCGGATCATCAGCAGATCATGGAATTTGCGCCGCCGCGGGTAGAGCGGGATGCCTACCAGGTCGCTTCTGTGATGTTGCTGGCTCCGGTGTTGTTTCTGATGCTGATGCTCAAGCGCATCCCCATGTCCTATTTCGCCACCCATTCCCGCGTTGGTCTGAAGATGCCCGGCCTGAGCTATCGCCTGCTGGGACTGCTGGGCTTGCTGACCGCGCTATTCAGCGGCATCTATGGCTGCCTGATGCTGGGTAGCTGGTTTGTCTCCGAGCACCTGGATCTGCACCACAATATCAATCTCTTGCTGTTCTGGCCCACTGATATTCTGGGCGTTGTGGTGGCGATGCGCTGGTTGCTGCTGCGCCGTGCCTGGCCGCTGACCCATAACACAGCACCGTTCATGAATTATTATCTGCTGGCCCATGTGCTGGGCATGCTGGCCTATGCTGTTATCGCTTTTGGCGGGATGGTGGAGCAGGATATCAGCCTTGTCGCCAGCTATGTGCTACCCGGCTTCCTGCTGTTTACGCTGCTGATCTGGGTGGTGGGTTTCGAACCGGCCAAGCCGAAAAACATGTTCTTCTGAGGGGATATTGCGGGCTCTGTGGATGCTCGAGAGCATCAGCCACACTCCTCCTGTCCTCCTGCTTTCCCTGTCCTTGTCGGAATAGTTTGTGAGTTGTGCTTGAGGGCTGCTTTATAAATCGATGGCAAAAAAAAAGCCGGACACGAGGTCCGGCTTGATCTTCCAGATAATCGTTTGCGCGATCAGAGATCAACGATCTCCACGCGACGATTGCGCTGATAGGCCGCTTCGGTGGTTCCGCGGTCCGCAGGACGCTCCTCACCATAGCTGACAGTTTCAATCTGGTTGCGGGAAGCGCCGTTCACAATCAGGAAATTGAGAATGCCGTTGGCACGTCGCTCACCCAGTGCCAGGTTGTATTCCCGGGTACCGCGCTCATCGGCGTGGCCTTCCAGACGCACCCGCTTGCTGGGATTGGATGCCAGATCACGGGCGTGGTAGGTCAGCACTTCACGGTCTGCCGGGCGGAACTCGGCGACATCGAAATCGAAGTAGAAGACACGAGTTGCCAGAGCAGAACGCATCATGCGCTCTTCTGCAGCAGCTGCTCGTGCGCGCGCCGCTTCTTCCTGTTCCCGTGCCAGACGGGCTGTGCGCTCGGCTTCGGTTTCTGTCTGTTGGCTGGCTGTCTCAGCGGAAGGATCTACCTCTTCACTGGACGAGCTACAGGCGGCAAAACCGCACAGGACCAGAATCATCAAAGCCAATTTTGTTAGTTGCGTTATTTTCATGGCAGCTCCTGCTATGTCGTAAATGCAATCTGGTAAGAATTTGTTTGAAAGTCAGTACCTTAAAGTGAGTGCGAAGCATAACTCATTATTTCAGGCAAATCCATCGGCTAAATTCAATTTCCCCAGGCAATTCGCCTCTCCAGAATGCCCGTATTCAGAGGGTTCGCACATCCCGGCGAGATATCGAGCAAGTGTTCGATTTATCTTATCACCGCGGAATAATAGTGATACCCTTCATCGGCGATTTTCACTTTTTCGCGATGTTTCGGGCTTGTCACGACTTGATCGATGCTGTGTGTTTGATCAAAAGCCCGACCTGATTGAATTGTCCCCAAGGAGCTGACTCTTGAACGCAGATTTCACCGCAGAAGAACTGGCCTTTCAGGAAGAGGTCAGGGAGTTCCTGCAAAACGAATTTCCCCGGGAATTGAAGGAAAAGGTCGACGCCAATATTCGCCTGAGCAAGGATGAACTGGTGCGTTGGCAGAAAATTCTCTACAAAAAGGGCTGGGTAGCCCCCAATTGGCCCGAGGAGTATGGCGGCACCGGCTGGACTCCTACCCAGAAATATATCTTTGCCAACGAGATGGGCCGCATTGGCGCCCCGGAGCCCGTGCCTTTTGGCCTGAAAATGGTGGCCCCGGTGATCATGACCTATGGCACCGAAGAGCAGAAACAACGTTTTCTGCCGGACATCCTCGAGAGTAATGTCTGGTGGTGCCAGGGATATTCCGAACCCAATGCCGGCTCTGATCTGGCCTCCCTGAAAACCACCGCGGTGCGTGACGGGGATGAATATATAGTCAATGGCAGCAAGACCTGGAATACCTATGGTCAGTATGCCGACTGGATTTTTTGTCTGGTGCGCACCGACAACACCGCCAAGAAACAGGAAGGCATCAGCTTTCTGCTGATCGACATGAAATCCCCGGGCATCACGCTCAAGCCCATCGTCCTGCTGGACGGCCATGCCGAAGTCAATGAAGTGTTTTTCGACGAGGTCAGGGTGCCGGCTGAAAATCTCATCGGTGAGGAAAACAAGGGCTGGACCTATGCCAAGCTGCTGCTGACCCATGAGCGCACCGGCATCGCCCAGGTACCGCGCAGCAAGCGTCGCCTGGCTGCTTTGAAGCGAACTGCGGCGCAGACCGATGATGGTTTCGGTGGCAGCATGGCCGATAACCCGGCCTTCAAACAGAAGCTGGCGGAAGTGGAGATTCAGTTACAGGCGCTGGAGTATTCGGATTTGCGCACCCTGGCGGCACTGAGTGTGGGCAAGGCGCCGGGACCCGAATCCTCAATTCTGAAGATCGTGGGAACCGAACTGGCCCAGCAGATGGATGAAATGTTTGTGCAGTTGGCGGGCTATCACTGTTTGCCTTTCGTGCCGGATCAGTTTGAGGAAGGTTTTCAGGGGCAATACATCGGCCCCGGTACCACCGCCTCCACGGCCCTGACTTATTTCAACAACCGCAAACTTTCCATCTTTGGCGGTTCCAATGAGATTCAACGCAATATTATTTGTAAGGCTGTGCTCGGGCTGTAAAGGCCGGGGCAAGCCCTGATGCAAGAGGAATACCTGTGGATTTTTCCTATACCGAAGTGCAGCAGATGCTGCAGGATCAAGTACAGAAATTTGTCCAGAAGAGCTACGACTTTGAAACCCGTCGCAAGATAGTCGACAGCGAAGCTGGCTACAGTGAAGAGAACTGGGCCCTGTTCGCCGAACTGGGCTGGCTGGCCGTGCCCTTCAGCGAAGACGATGGCGGTCTGGGTGGCTCGGCCGTCGACCTGATGGTAATGATGGAGGAATTTGGCAAGGCCAATGTGGTTGAGCCTTTTCTGCCCAATGCCGTGCTCTGTGGCGGCCTGATTGCCCGGCTGGCCGAAGGGGATCAGAAAACCGGACTGCTGGAGGAAATCATGAGCGGCCAGTTGCAATTGGCCTGTGCCTTCGCAGAGAGCGGCGCTCGCTACAATCTGGCCCGGGTAAGCACTTCCGCCACAGCCGATGGCGGCAGCATTGTGCTGGAAGGGGAGAAGGTGGCGGTGCTCAATGCCCCCAATGCCAACAAATTCCTGGTGGTGGCCAGGGAAAGCGGTGAGGTGGCTGACAAGCAAGGCCTGTCCCTGTTCCTGGTGGACAGCAAGGCCGAGGGTGTGAGTGTGCAGGCCTTTGCCAATATCGATGGCAAGAAATCCGGCAATCTCAAACTGGACAAAGTCCAGCTCAGTAGCGCCGACCGTATCGGCGAGGCTGGTCAGCTCTATGACAGTCTGCAGGCAGTGGTCGACCTGGCCACGGTCGGTGTCAGTGCCGAGGCTGTGGGTGCCATGGAAGCCCTGTTGCAGAAGACCGTGGAATACGCCAAGACCCGTAAGCAGTTCGGTGTGCCCATCGCCACATTCCAGGCCCTGCAGCACCGCATGGCGGATATGTTTATTGAGTGCCAACTGGCACGCTCTATAGTCATGATGGCGGCCATGAAGCTGGACAGTGAGGCCGAAGAGGCTGAAAAACAGCAGGCGGTATCGGCTGCCAAGAGCCGTATTGCCCGGGCCATTGCCAGGGTAGGACAGGAAGCGATTCAGATTCACGGGGGCATTGGCACCACCGAAGAACTGGATGTGGGGCATTTGTTCAAGCGCGTCACTGCCATTGATGTGATGTTCGGAAATGGTGACTACCACACCGAGCGTTTCGTCTCGCTGCAAAACTAGCACTTGTTGTGATTTGAATGAGTGAACTGGTTTTTGTCCGGCATGGACAGGCGTCCTTCGGGGCGGATTCCTATGACAAGCTGAGCGAAAAGGGCATCGAGCAGGTGCGCGTGCTCTGCCGCCACTGGCAGGATCTCGGCCAGCAATTCGACCATCTCTACAGCGGCACCCTGCTCAGGCAGGAAGAAACCGCCAGGGAGTTACTGCCAGTACTGGCAGGGCAGGGCAGTGACTGGCAGCGACTGCCGGCCCTGAATGAATACAATGGCGACCCCTTGATCCAGATTTACCTGCGCAAATATTCCCGGGCAGAGGGGTTTGCCGACGATCTGCAATGGCCGATCCGTGAAGAGCGCCTGTTCCAGCAATTGTTTGAGGCAGCCACGGCCCGCTGGATCCGGAATCAACTGGAGCCGGATCCTGACGATGATTTATATGAACCCTGGTCGGCATTTCGCGACCGCGTGCATGGCGCCGTGGATGAGCTGATGGCCCGTCACCAGAAGGGCAGCCGGGTGCTGATTTCCACCTCCGGCGGTGTCATCGCCATGGCGCTGCAGCGGGTGCTGCAATATCCCGATCATCAGGTCATCAATACCAACTGGATGGTGCGTAATTCCTCGGTCACGCGGGTGCAATACGGCAACGGGCGCATGTCACTGACCCAGTTCAATTCCCTGGCGCATCTGGAAAAGGTAGACTTGCAGCATCTGGTTACCTATCGATAACAACAAACAAAAGCAGACAGGATTCTCGCTGTGGCAATAACCGAGCTGATTGATCGCCCGGGTGCGATCAGGGAAGGGGAAGAACTCGATCTCGACGCACTCAAACAATACCTGGAGCCGGTACTGGGAGCCAGCGCCGCCGGCCTGACCGTCAAGCAGTTTCCGGGCGGGCATTCCAATCTGACCTATTTGCTCACCAGCGGCGACGAACAATGGGTGCTGCGGCGTCCACCCTTCGGCAGCAAGGTCAAATCGGCCCATGACATGTCCCGTGAGTACCGCATTCTGTCGGCACTCAAGTCAGTCTTTCCTTATGGTCCCGTGCCCATTCATTTCTGTGAGGATCACAGTGTAATAGGCTGCGATTTCTACCTGATGAACTATATCCAGGGGCTGGTGATTCGCCGTGACTACCCCGAAGAGCTGCAACTCACACCGGAGCAAACCCGCCAGCAGTTGTTCAACTTCTTTGATGTACTGAGTGAGTTGCACTCGGTAGACCTGGTGGCTGCGGGCCTCGATAATTTCGGCAAACCCAAGGGCTATGTGCAACGTCAGGTAGACGGCTGGTGCCGGCGCTGGGGTGATGCAGTGACGCCTGACACGGTCAATTGCGATGCCATCATGCAATGGCTGCAGGACAATATGCCGCCTGAGAGTGGCAAGGCCAGTGTCATTCACAATGACTACAAACTGGATAATGTAATCTTCTCCGCCGATGACCCGCTCAAGCTTATCGGCGTGCTGGACTGGGAGATGTCCACCGTCGGTGACCCCCTGATGGATCTGGGCTGCACCCTGGGCTACTGGACCCAGACCAGCGATCCGGAGTTTTTCCGGGAATCCCGCACCATGCCATCGGATGTGGAAGGCGCTCCCACCCGGGCCGAGATTGTCGCCCGATTTCAGGAGCAAACCGGTTTGCCGGTGGAAAACTTTCCCTTCTATTTTTGCTTCGGCCTGTTTCGTCTCACCGTAATTGGTCAGCAGATCTATTACCGCTACTACCACGGTCTGACCAAAGATGAGCGCTTTGTCGGTTTCCTGAGCAAGTCCCAGGCCCTGAAGAAAATGTGCGACCTGATCATACAGGGCGAAATCACCAGCTGAGGTTTTTATGAGTCTCAATATTACTGATTTGTTCAATGTGTCCGGCAAGGTGGCCATCGTCACCGGAGGTTCCCGTGGCATCGGTCGCATGATAGCGGAAGCCTATGTGGCCAATGGCGTAAAGACCTATATCACCGCCCGCAAGTCAGAGGCCTGCCATCAGGCGGCTGAAGAGATGAGCAAGATCGGTCAGTGCATGGCCTTGCCTGCAGATTTGTCCAGCAGCGCCGGGCGCGACGCCTTTGTAGCCGAATTCAGCTCCCATGAGTCCCGGCTGGATATTTTGGTGAACAATGCCGGAGCGGCCTGGGGCGCGGCTTTCGAGGAATATCCCGAGTCGGGCTATGACAAGGTCATGGATATCAACGTCAAGGCGGTTTTCATGCTGACCCGGGATCTGCTGCCGATGCTGACCGGGCACGCCAGTGTCAGTCGTCCCAGTCGGGTCATCAATATTGGTTCCATCGACGGACTCAGGGTTTCATCCACCGACAATTTTGCCTATGGGGCCAGCAAGGCAGCGGTCCATTTTCTCACCAAAAACCTGGCCCTGCGCCTGGCTCCCCGCGGGCTGACGGTGAATGCCATCGCCCCCGGGCCCTTTGAAAGCCAGATGATGGATTACATGCTGAGCCGCTTTCGCGACAAGATCGAGACAGAGAATCCCCTTGGGCGTATTGGTGCCCCGCGGGATATGGGCGCCCTGGCCCTGTATCTGGCCTCCGACGCTGCCAGCTATATGAACGGGCAGGTGATCGCGCTGGATGGCGGCCGTCATCTGGGCAGCCGGCAGGATTAGGCAGCCGGCAGGCTCCCAGCTTGCCTTGGGCCCGATTCGGGGCTTCAGGTGCCCGGCAATTCCTCTGGCCGATTCTGATTTGAATCTGCTGATGGCAGTGTTACCTTAGGCGACCCTGAGCGGGTCGACCCGGGACATGCCAATTATTCCCTGTGTGATCAGCTCCCGGCCCAGTATGCTCAAACAGAAGGAATTTATGACCGTGACATCCCCTCGCTTCCATGGCTTGCCGAAAACACTGATTGCCTGCATGGCCTTTGTCAGTGGTTTCTGCATCATGACCATCGAGATGCTGGGGGCAAGAATTCTGTCGCCCTATTTTGGTGGCAGCCTGTCGGTCTGGGGCAGTATTATCACCATCTTTATGGTGGCCCTGTCTGTGGGCTATCTCATTGGTGGCCGTCTCTCCACCCGCCATCCCAGTGCCCGGACCTATGCCGTGTTTTTCATTCTGGCAGCCCTGTTTTCCCTGCCCCTGATCCTTCTGGCCGATGCCATCATGGAACCTATATTTCTGACCATTGTCGATCCTCGTTATGGCTCGCTGGTGGCGTCTGTCCTGCTGTTCTTCATTCCCACCGCAATTCTGGGCATGATTTCGCCCTATTCGGTACGCTTGATGGTGGATAGTTCAGAGCACAGTGGTCATATGGCGGGGGTACTGTTTTTTGTCTCCACCATTGGCAGTGCCATCGGTACCCTGGGCACCAGCTTCTACTTTGTGCTCTGGTTCGAGGTCAACCAGATTCTCTGGGGTGCCATTCTGGCCCTGCTGCTGGCCGGTGCCATTGTCCTGGTCGCTGACCAGATTGTCTCCACCCGAACTTCATCCAAACACTATGACAAACAAGCGCGTAAACGTCCTTCCTGAAATTCTGCTGTTATTGAGCCTGCTGCTTGCCTGGCCGGCCCAGGCGGAAGTGATTCACGAGGAAAAATCCAAATACCGGGATATCACGGTTACCGAAGAGCGCGGTCGTCGCTGTCTGCTGTTCAATGTGCACAGGGGGGATCGTAACCAGACCTGTATGTACGTGAATGATCCCGACCGTCTGGTGTTTGACTACACGCAAATGAGTTTTGCCGGCTTACTGCTGAAACCCGATCCGCAAAGCATTCTGGTCATCGGCCTGGGTGGCGGTTCCATCCCCATGGTATTTTCCCAGCTGTATCCCGAGGCCCGTATCGATGTGGTGGAAGTGGATGAGGCCGTGGTCAGGGTGGCGGAAGAGTATTTTGATTTTGCCGAGACCGACAATATGCGCGCCATCGTTGAAGACGGGCGCCCCTTCATCAAGCGTGCCGGCCTGCGAGGCATCAAGTATGACTATATTGTGCTGGATGCATTCAGTGGTGACTACATCCCCGAACACATGCTGACCCGGGAATTTCTCGAAGAAGTGAAAGCGATCATGACCGAGGATTCCGTACTGGTGGCCAATACCTTCTCCACCAGCCGCCTCTATGATCATGAGTCGGTGACCTATCAGCGGGTGTTCAATGAATTTTACAATTTCAAATTGCCCACCTCCGGCAATCGCATCATCATCACCCAGTTGCAGCCGCTACCACCGCGGGGACGGCTGGTGACCGAGGCGGGCCGACTGGCGGATGAGCTGCGCAAATTTGGAGTGCCGCTGCAGGATTACCCGCGACGTCTGTCGACACGGGTAGACTGGGATATGAGCAGGCGGGTGCTGACAGATCAGTATTCGCCGGGCAATCTGCTGCAGGCAAACTGACGTCAAGCCGGCAGGTTAATGTGAGCCGATGATCTCGCGCAGCTTGTCGATGTCCAGGATTTCAATTTCCCGGTTCTTCACACTGATCAGGCCCTTGCGTTGCAGGGCGGTGAAGATCCGGCTCACGGTTTCCACCGTCAATCCCAGATACTCCCCGATATCCCCGCGCGTCATGGGCAGCAGGAAGCGCACCGGTGACAGGGCAACCCGGGCATAGCGGCTGGACAGCCCCAGCAGAAAAGACGCAGTGCGCTCTTCAGCGGTATAGCTGCACAACAGGGTGTGGATCTGCTGATCCTTGGCGATTTCATTGCCCATGATGGCGAAGAAATGATGCTGCAGATTGGGCAGTTGATGGCTGAGCTTCTCCAACTGTGAAAAAGGAATCTCGCAGATTGAGGAGTGCTCCAGGGCCTGGATGGAATTGGCATAGTGCTTACTGGCAATGCCGTCCATGCCGATGATTTCCCCTGGCAGATAAAAGCCGGTTACCCGGCCCTGACCGCTGTCGCTCAGTACATAGGATTTGAAGCTGCCGGCACGAACCGCATAAACCGATTTGAACGGGTCGTTCTGGCGGTAGAGGTGTTCACCCTTCTTGTAGGGTCGGTTGCGCTCGACGATCTCATCCAGTTGATGGATTTCAGTCTTGTTCAGGGCGATGGGCAGGCAGAGCTCATTGAGCCGGCAACTGGCGCAGGAAATGCTGGTGTTGTGGGGGCAAACCTGGTCACGGGCAGGGTCTACCGACGCAATTCGATTAACAGCCACACCCGCGGATTTATCCGCCTGTGCTCCAGTACTCATGTGTTCCTCAGCCCCTCTTTAAAAATCCTCAGACAAGCTGTTCGATTCTGCCACGCTTGGTGCTGGCATACAATTTTTTGCAGTAGTTGCTATTGCTTCTCATCTGCATTTTCGGTGTGCTCACAAGGCGCCTGGCGCTTGCTAAAAACAGGCTTATTGACTTGTATTAATGCGCTTGCAGGCCTGGCTATTACAATAAAGTTTTCTGGGTTAGTCTTTGAGGGCCAGTCTGGTCTAAAACAGCGGAGGGAAAGGCAATGGAGTTGAATAAAATTCTGGTGGTCATTGATGCGGATGCCGATGAGCAGCCGGCTCTGACACGAGCGGTACAACTGGCCGAAAAATCCGGGGCCGGGCTCGAGTTGATGCTGGCAGACTTCAATGCCTATCTGGAAGACGGTTTTTACTTCGATCCCGTGCAGGCCAAACAGCTTCGCTATGAGCATGGCGATCAACGCCTGAAAGAACTGGAACGCCTGGCCGAGCCACTGCGCAAGCAGGGTCTGGATGTGTCGGCCTTGACCGCCTGGGGAAATCCGCCCCATGCCGAGATTGTGCGCCGGGTGACGGAAAGCAAGCCTGATCTGGTGCTCAAGAGCACCCGTCACCACAATAAAATTGCCCGCCTGTTGTTGTCCAATGCCGACTGGGAACTGGTGCGCTACTGCCCGGCACCACTATTGCTGGTGAAAGGTGGAGACTGGCCGCAAGCACCTCTGTTTCTGGCCTCTGTCGATCCGGATCATGTTCATGACAAGCCAGCCAGTCTCGATCAGCGGATCATTGCGGCCGCGAAAGGTTTGGCGGGTGCATTCTCCGGTTCGGTTCAGCTTTTCCATTCCGCCTGGATACCACCGCTTTCCGGCGTCTTTCCTCTCAAGCCGGATAGTGCGGCAGAAAGCAAGAAATTACAGGAACTGGCTGACAGTAATGGCCTGTCGGCTGAGGCCTGCCACTGGTCCGATGAGGAAATCAGCGAATCACTGCCTGCCTATGCGGACGAGAGTGGTGCCAGTGTGGTGGTGATGGGGGCCATTTCCCGTTCCCGGCTGGACCGGATTCTGATCGGTAATACCGCCGAGAAAGTGCTGGATGCGCTGGAGTGTGATGTGCTGGTGATCAAGCCCGAAAAAATGCCGGCCCAGAGTCAGATATTTATCTAGGCCGTCTGGCAGGGCGTTAATACGCAATTTTGAAGGCAGGGATTGCCTTCGGGTCAGTCGTCTTCCTGACCGACATGGACGGTCAATACGTCACAAGTGGCGCCATGTAACACTTTATTGGCGGTGGAGCCCAGCAGGATCTTCCAGCCGGAGTGGCCATGACTGCCGATTACAATGAGGTCGGCCTTGATTTCACTGGCCAGACTGCGAACCTCGGGTGCCGGGGCACCCAGCAGGGTGTGCAGATTACTTTCATCTACGCCGGCTTCCTTGCCGATTTTTGCAAGACGCTGTTCAGCAAAGTTGATGGCTTCCTGTTGTAATTCGCTGATATTCACCGCATAGATGTCCATGCTGTAGGCAGCGGCAACAGGTTCGACGACGTGCACCAGATGAACCTTGGCGGTGTCTCCCGCCAGCTCAGCCGCTGCATTGACCACCGTCGCAGTGTCATTGGACAAGTCAACTGCTACCAGTATATTCGAATACATATGAAGCCTCCCGGGACCGGCTGTCCCTGTACTGAACTCTTGCGTGAATTTTCGCGAGACTGTCTTTCACAATTGACTCTCACGAAACGCTCTCTTTCTCTGTTGAAACTATAGCCTTGAAACTACAGCTATCGTGGGCCAGCGCCTTGATCCATGTCAAGCCCAATCGCCCGGTTGGCAGCGCCCTAGAGATAGGGCGAGGCCAGCCAGGCCAGGGCATTGCGGATCTTCATCCAGGCCGGAAGCCGCTGCAGTCTTTCTTCGTCGAGCAATCGTGCCTCGGCCAGGCAGCCTTCAAAATAATGCTCCAGTTCTGAGGCGAACTGCTTGTTGAATACCTCCACCACCAGTTCGAAATTGAGGCGCAAACTCCGGGGATCAAGGTTGGCCGAGCCTATCAGGGAATAGGCGTCATCAATGAGAATGGCCTTGGTATGAATGAAGGGCGCCGGCTGCAAATAGACCTTTAACTCGCGGTCGAGAATATAACGAAGATTATGCAGGGCGGCCCAGTGGGCAAGATGGATATTGGTCTTCTCGGGCAGCATGATTTTTACATCCACCCCCCGCAACTCGGCTGCCACCAGGGCACCTACCAGATCAAAGCTGGGCAGGAAATAGGGCGTCATGATCCAGATGCGCTCACGGGCGGTGGACATGGCACCCACCAGCAGATTGGTCAGTTTGTCCAGATCATCATTGGGGCCGTCCGGGATCAGACGGGTCCAGATTGGCGATTCTGTGCGGTTTTCATTGCTGGGTTCGAAAGACTGGGGGTGCTTGATGCCGGCGGCATGATTCCAGTCTTTCAGGAAGGCACGTTCCAGCTCGTCGACGATTTTACCTGTAAGGCGAAAATGCAGATCACGGGCACATTTGCTGTTGCCGGGCAGACTCACCAGGTGGCGGTCGCCAATATTCTGGCCGCCGGTGAAAGCCGCCTTGCCATCCACTACCATGATCTTGCGGTGATTGCGCAGATTCAGATGCAGGGAGGGCGGAATGAGCTTGATCGGATTGAAGCATGCAAACTGCAGGCCCGCGCGTTTCAGGGCTGGCAGGATGCTGGGGGGATAGGCGATGCCCCCCAGCCCATCTACCAGTACTCTGACATCGACACCGCGTTTTTGGGCGGCAACAAAGGCATCCAGAAACTTCTTGCCGGTGTTGTCATGCTGGAAAATATAGGTGGAACAATAGACTCTCTGTTCGGCGGACTCTATGGCTTCAAGCATGGCCGGATAGGATTCTTCGCCGTTTTTCAGGATGTCTATGCTGTCACAGGACCTCAGGCCTATGCCCGTGACAGATTCCCCCACCAGTGAGAGCGGGCGCAATGCGCCGTCGTTGGGCTGGGAGACAGGTTCGGAATTATCAGTCGGTGCGGTGGCCTGATAGCTCTCCTGGGCGGCAGTACCGATGCGGTTGATACCGAACACCAGGTACAGTACCGGCCCGGCAAAGGGCAGCACAATACTCACTGCGATCCAGGCCATGGCGGATTTGGAATCACGCTTGCTGAGCAGGGCATGGGTAGAAGCGGTAAGAGCCATGCCGACGCCCACCAGAGCCAGGAAATTGGCCAGCAGATAATTCCAGTTGGCAATCATCAGGCCTGTTCTCCCAGGCTGAGCTCGGCCACGATTGCACAGTGATCCGATAACTGGCGCCAGCCGGAATCGGCCATGATGTCGATACTGTCGACTGAAAAGCCGCGCAAATAAATGCGATCCATGGGCAGGACCGGCAGGATGGCCGGATAGGTGATGGCAAGTTTCTGGTGCAGGCACTCATTGGCCTCAATCAGGCCGCAGTCTCTTTTCAGAATGCGGTGAGCCGAGCGCCGCCAGTCATTGAAATCGCCGGCCAGAATCAGGGGCGCATCGTCCGGTATTTCATTTCTGATGTGGCTGACCAGCTTGGCGATCTGTTGCTTCCTTTCCCGTTCCAGCAGACCAAAGTGAACACAGAGCAAGTGCACATCATTTGCCAGCTTGCCGTGCAGAATGCCGCGTTGGGAAAAGCTGTGGGTGGAGACATCGATGTTATTGAATTCGGCAAACGGCAGTTCCGAGAGAATGGCATTGCCGTGGTGGCCATGGTTATAGATAGCGTTCTTACCGTAGGCATAGTGCTGCCAGACAGTATCGGCCAGAAATTCAAACTGGTTGGTTTCCGGCCAACCATCAATGGCCTGGCGGTGGCGGTGGTTTTCTCCGATCACTTCCTGCAGAAAGCAGATATTACTGCCGGAATCGCGGAGATTCTGGCGAATGCTTTCCAGAGTGAAACGGCGGTTTCCCATGGAAAAGCCTTTATGAATATTCAGTGTCAGGACCTTGAAATTGCGCATGAACAAGACTAGTGTGAAAGAGGTGAACCGGTCCTTGATTTGCCTCAAAGTGCATTAATTCAAGGGTTCTGGTATGAATCCATTGGAGTATTGATCAGACTTACAATCTACCATAAAAACCCACCCCTCCGGACATTCTTGAGGTGCGCTCGGCCATGGACATGAAGCAAATCAGGCAACAACTCCTTGAGCAGAAAGCAGAGCTTGAATCCCGTCTGCAGCGAACTCACAAGCATATCTATGAAAAAGATCAGCCGGTGAGTGCCAATTTCAATGAGCAGATCAAGGAAACCGAAAACGATCAGCTCGTGATGTCACTTGAAGCCGAGGCCAATGAAGAGTTGCACCAGATCAGAAAAGCCCTGCAGCGAATCGATGAGGGTGATTATCTGGACTGTGCCCGCTGTGGCGAGGCCATCGGTGAGCAGCGCCTGGCTGCAGTGCCCTATACCGATCGTTGTATCAAATGCGCTGAACTCTAGACCAGCAGCATCGTTGTCAGCTCAATTCCACTTTGCCGCCGCAGAACTTGCAAAAACGGGCGTCCAGATCGTGATTGCCGGCATGGCAATTGGCGCACTGGCGTGTGTCAGCCTGTTTCTTCGTATTCTGATTCTGGTATTCGGCCATCAACTCGGCGCCAATAATGCCAGTGGGGACGGCGATAATGGCATAGCCGCAGATCATGGCCAGGGCGGCGATAAATTGACCCAGGGGAGTTTGGGGTGAGATATCGCCATAGCCGACCGTGGTTATGGTGACGATGGCCCAATAGATGGAATGCGGAATGCTGTGGAAGCCATGTTCGGGGCCTTCGATGATGAACATCATGGCGCCAAATATTACAATCAGGGTCAGCACCGAAAACAGAAAAACGAATATTTTGCGCCGTGCCTGCATCAATGCGGTAAAGAGCAGATTGGCCTCGCCCATATAACGAAACAGTTTCAGAATCCGGAAAATTCGCAGCACCCGCATGATGCGGATGACGATCAGAGCCTGTACCGAAGGGAACAGAAAGGCGATATAGGTCGGCAGAATGGAGAACAGGTCAATAAGGCCATAGAAGCTGAATATGTATTTACGCTTGTGTGGCGTGCTGTAAATTCGCAGGCCGTATTCCACGGTAAACAGGAAGGTGAAAAACCACTCCAGGCGTATCAGCAAGTCGCCATACTGCTGGTGCATGGTCTCAACAGAGTCCAGCAAAACGGCAGTCACCGAGGCGATAATCATGAAGATCAGGATGACATCAAACCACCTCCCGGCGCTGGACTCATAGCCGAAAATGACTTCATAGACCTGTTCTTTAAAACTGTGCTTGTTCGCTGTGCTGCTCATTCCGTCGATGCTGTCATTCAGGGTTCCGCTATTTGGCTTTGTGATCAGGATTTCAACACCAGCACATCGCAAGGACTGTCTTCCAGAATTCTCTCGGCGGTATTACCGACAATGGCACGTTCCAGTACGTTGCGCGACAGAGCACCAATCACCAGCAGATTGGCCTGCTGTGCCTTCAGGTATTTGATCAGACAGGGCACCAGATCGCCTTCGCTCAGTTCGATATTGGCTCTGTCCACATCATAGTCGTTCAATAATTCCATCAGTTTACTTTCGTGATGTTCGCGGATGCGGTCAAGATGTTCGCGGGTTTGGCCACCCAGGGGAAACAGGGTGCTGACGAAAGGATAATAGGAATGAAAAACGCAGTGCTGCATGTTCAGCTTTGCCGCCAGCTTTTCGCCGGCCTGCAGCAATACATGATCCAGACGGCTCTGTTCCGCCTTGCTGTGCAGGGGGTCAACGGCAGTGACGATGTTGCCGCCCGCCTGCCAGTCGCCGGGTTTGACCATCAGCAGAGGCGCCGGGCATTTTCTGATCAGGCGCCAGTCGGTATTGCTCAGCAGTGAGCGTTCCAGGGTACTGTGATGATGCGTGCTCTTTATAACAAGATCTGGGCTGCTAGCTTCTGCTTCCTTGATGATTGATTCCGCCAGGTGATGCTGTTCCTTGAAGCGGCTGCTGACCTTGATTCCGGCTGCCTGAAAACGTTCCTGCAGCTCGCCCAGAATTTTCTGGTAATGCTCTTCAAAGAGTTTGCGCTGGTTTTCGAAAAAGGCACCATCCACACCCTCATAGATGTAAGAGCGTTCTGTCAGGGTGTTTTCGTTATTGATAAACAGGATGACCTCGGCCTGGGTCATGCGTGCAATTTCCAGACAGCGATCACTGGCCGGGTCATGCTCTACAGTTGGATCAACAACCAGTAACAGAGTTTTCAGATCATTCACAATTTGGCCCTCCTGGATGGGCTCATCATAACGAGCTACCGGCGTCTTCGTCCAATACCCTGCATGCCCTGCGGCGAGCGACAAGATACTTCCGCTGCCGGCCCTTGAGCAGGGTGGGGCAGGCCTGAGCCAGCCCCACCCGCAATCTTGCAAGGCCGCTGTTCGGCTTGTTGGGGCCTACTTGATGCTGATACGACGGGCCTTGTCAGCCTTATCCTGCTTTTTGGGCACTGTAAGGGTCAGCACGCCGTCGCTAAAATTGGCCTTGATGTCCTTCTCGCTGGTGCCGGGGCTCACACTGAAGCTGCGGGAGATGGAGCCGCTGCTGCGTTCGCGCCAGACCACCTTGCCCTTGTCTTTCTTTTCCGACTCGGTGTTCTTGCTGGCCGAGATCGTCAGTATGTCGTTCTCCAGTGTGACTTCTATGTCCGACTTTTTGACGCCAGGCAGATCGGCGTGAATTTCAAATTCCTTGTCATTTTCATGAACATCCACGCGCATGCCGGCCATGGAATCCCGATTATTTGTGCTCAGCTGAGAACGGCCAAAGCCGGGGAAAAAGTCATTGAACAGGGAATCGAAATCAAATATTTGATTGCGGGGAATCAGGTTCATAATCAATACCTCCTTATTTGGCAGATACAGGCGCCCGGTTAAAGCGTTCGTGATCCGAACGCCGCGCTATTATCAATTCAGGTAGGGGTAGGCAGTGAAGAATTCAAGTGAGTTTTTGACCTGCTATTGATGCAGGTCAAAAACCCGGGGGACAGAGAGGGAGATCAGCTTGCGCCCTTGATCATATTGCGGGCAATAATCACCTGCTGTATCTGGCTGGTGCCTTCGTAGAGTCGGAACAGTCGTACATCGCGATAAAAGCGTTCAACAGCATACTCTGACATATAGCCGGCGCCGCCGTGGATCTGTACAGCCCGGTCTGCAACCCGGCCAACCATCTCGGTGGCGAAGAGTTTGCTGGCGGAGGACTCGGTGCTGACATTGTCGCCATTGTCTCTTTTGCGGGCGGTTTCCAGCACCATGCATTTGGCCGCATAGCTTTCGGTTTTTGAATCCGCCAGCATGGCCTGGATCAATTGCTGCTCGGCAATGGGTTTGCCGAACTGCTTGCGCTGGATGGCATATTCCAGGGCGTCGTCAATCAGTCGCTCGGAGACGCCCACGCTGACCCCGGCGATATGCAGCCGTCCGCGATCCAGTACTTTCATGGCGGTAATAAAACCCTCGCCTTCCTCGCCAATGAGGTTTTCCGCCGGGACCCGCACATCCTCGAAAATTACATCGCAGGTCATGGAGCCGGACTGACCCATTTTCTTGTCGATTGCCCCCAGAGAGATGCCGGGAGTGTCCTTGTCGATGATGAAGGAGGAAATACCACGAGCGCCCTTGTTGTCAGGGTCGGTCCGGGCCATGACATTAAAGGTGTCCGCCACATAGGCATTGGTAATATAGCGCTTGGTGCCATTGATAATGTAATGATCACCATCGCGCACCGCTGTGGTTTTGAGAGAGGCGGCGTCGGAGCCGGCGTCGGGTTCGGTCAGGCAGAAACAACTAATCCATTCGCCGCTGGCATATTTGGGCAGGTATTTCTGTTTCTGTTCCTCGGTGCCATTGAAGACCACCGCGGCTGAGCCAATGCCGTTATTGGTGCCCATGATGGAACGAAAGGCGGGGGAGGTTCGACCCAGGGCGATGGCCACGAGAATTTCCTCTTCCATGGTCAGGCCCAGGCCGCCGTATTCTTCCGGGATGGTGAGACCAAACAGCCCCAGTTCCTTCATTTCCTGCAGGATATCATCGGGCAATTTGCCTTCTTCGGCCATTTTACTCTCGGCCGGGACCAGGCGTTCCCTGACAAAGCGCTCGATCATGTCGACCAGCTGCTTAATTGTTTCTTGATCGCGAATCATCTGGAATCTCCTGCAAAATCCGAGCGCCAAAGCTAGCACAATGCCCCATTTTATGCGACTTGCACGACCGCAATGGCGGGTTACCCCGGATCAAAATCGCGTGCTAGAATGGCTGCCCCTGCCGTCTTCAGCACGGCACCGTGAATGGCAACCGGAAGCAAGGATTCGCAACCGGCATCGCCATTACATCGACAATTCAGACTACAGAGATTAATGCATGGCAAGTCAAGAACTCACTGAAGCCTTCATCTATGACGGCGCTCGCAGCGCTTTTGGTCGTCACGGCGGTGCACTGGCACCGGTCCGGCCGGACGATCTGCTGGCCCATATCATCAAGTCCGTGGTTGAGCGCAATGCCTTCGAGGCGACCGCCTATGAAGATGTAATCATGGGTAATACCAACCAGGCCGGTGAAGACTGTCGCAACGTGGCGCGTTTTGCCGCCCTGCGCGCCGGCATGCCCGTGGAAGTGGCGGGCCTTACCGTCAACCGTCTTTGTGCCTCGGGCCTGGCGGCTACACTGGCCGCCGCCAATGGCGTCAAGGTGGGTGAGGGAGAGCTGTTTCTGGCCGGGGGAGTCGAGTCCATGAGTCGGGCACCATTGGTGTTGTCCAAGGCTCAATCGCCCTATGATCGTGGCCAGACCCTGGCTGACAGTACCCTGGGTGCACGCTTCACCAATCCGGAATTTGCCAGGGTCTATGGCAATGACAGCATGCCGGAGACGGCTGACAATATTGCCAGTGATCTGGGCATTTCCCGCGAGGACTCCGACGTCTTTGCCGCTGCTTCCCAGGCCAAATACGAGGCCGCGCGGGCGGATGGCTTCTTTGCCGATGAAATCATTGCCATTGATGTGCCCCAGGGCCGCAAGAAACCGCCTGTGACTGTGGATGCCGATGAGCATCCGCGCCCCGGGTCCGATCTGCAGACTCTGGCCGGACTGCGCAGCCTGTTTGAAGGTGGTGTGGTCACCGCCGGCAATGCTTCCGGAATCAATGACGGGGCGGCGGCCCTGATTGTGGGTAATCGGGCAGTCGGTGAAAAATACGGCGTCAAACCCAGGGCCAGAATCATTGCCGGCGCCGCAGCCGGGGTTGAGCCCCGGGTCATGGGCCTGGGGCCGGTCTTTGCCATACGCAAGGCACTGGCTCGTGCCGGTCTCACGCTTGGGGATATGGACATCATCGAAATCAATGAAGCCTTTGCCACCCAGGTTCTGGGTTGTCTGCAGATGCTGGAAATCGATTTTCAGGATAGTCGCGTTAATCCTAACGGCGGTGCCATTGCCGTGGGTCACCCCCTGGGGGCATCCGGTGCGCGTATCGCGCTGACCACGCTGCGTCAGCTTGAACGCAGCGGCGGTCGCTATGCGGTGGTCAGTCTGTGCATCGGTATTGGCCAGGGTCTGGCCATGGTCATGGAACGTCTGGATCAGGCCTGATCAAACACTCAGCAAAAGGAACAATTATGTCAGAAGTCGTCAGCTATGAAGTGAAAGATTCAATCGGCGTCATCAGCGTCAACAACCCACCAGTCAACGCTCTGGCCCAGGTGGTTCGGGAAGGTATCCTGAAGGCAGTGCAAACAGCCCAGCAGGATGATTCGGAGGCAGTGGTACTGCGTTGTGAGGGTCGCACTTTCATAGCCGGCGCCGACATCACCGAATTTGGCAAGCCGCCCAAGGATCCCTGGCTACCGGAGGTGCTGACGGCGATTGAAAATTCCAGCAAGCCGGTAATCGCGGCCATTCACGGCACCGCCCTGGGTGGAGGCTTTGAAGTGGCACTGGCTTGCCACTACCGCTGCGCCATTGCCTCGGCCAAGGTGGGTCTGCCGGAAGTAAATCTTGGTTTGTTGCCAGGTGCCGGGGGTACCCAGCGGGTGCCGAGAGTGGCTGGCGTCAAGGCAGCTCTGGACATGATTACCAGCGGCAAGCCGATAGCGGCAGCCAAGGCCAAAGACATGGGCCTGATCGATGAGGTGCTTGCCGGTGAAGATCTGGAAGCCGCTGCCATTGCCTATGCCAAAGATCTGCTTGCCTCCGGCGCCCCCCTGAAGCGTATTCGCGATATCAGTATCGATCCTGCCACTGTTGAACCCGGCTTTTTCGATGAGGCGCGCAAGCGTCTGGCCAAGCGGGCCCGTGGCCAGATTGCGCCGGACCGCATCGTCAGTTGTATCCAGGCGGCGGTTGAGCTGCCCATGGATGAAGGCCTGCAGCGTGAGCGGGAACTGTTTCAGGAACTGGTGGCTTCGCCGGAATCTGCTGCCATGCGCCATATTTTCTTTGCCGAGCGTCAGGCAGCCAAGATCAGGGACCTGCCAAAAGAGACCCCGATACGCGACATCAACAAGGTCGCCATTATCGGTGGCGGCACCATGGGTGGCGGCATTGCCATGTGCTTCGCCAATGTGGGCATCCCGGTGATCATGATCGAAATCAATGACGAGGCGCTGGAGCGGGGCCTGGGGATCATCCGCAAGAACTACGGCATTACGGTGAAGAAGGGTAAGATGAGCGAGCAACATATGCAGTCTCGCCTGGAACTGATTTCCGGAAGCACCGACTATGGCGATCTGGCCGATGTTGATCTGGTCATTGAAGCGGTCTTTGAAAACCTGGACCTGAAAAAGGAAATCTTTGCCAAACTGGATACTGCCTGCAAGCCGGGTGCAATCCTTGCCACCAATACCTCCTATCAGGATGTGAATGCCATTGCCGCGGCCACATCCCGTCCTGAAGATGTTTTGGGGATGCATTTCTTCTCGCCCGCCAATGTGATGAAACTGCTGGAAGTCGTGCGCGGTGACAAGACCGCCGACGATGTACTGGCCACAGCCATGAAAATTGGCAAGGCCATCGGCAAGGTGTGTGTGATGTCCGGTGTCTGCTATGGCTTCATCGGTAATCGCATGCTGGGCGGCTATGGCCGTGAGGCGCAAATGTTGTTGCTGGACGGTTGCACGCCGCGCCAGGTGGACTCTGCTCTGGAAAAATTCGGTATGGCCATGGGGCCACTGGCCATGGGTGATCTGGCCGGACTGGATGTGGGCTACAAGGCCCGACAGGCGCGCACAGATCTTCCGGATGATCCACGCCTGTACCGTATGGGTACGGTGCTGGTGGAGATGGGCCGACATGGTCAGAAAACCGGCTCCGGGTTTTATAAATATGATCCCGAAACCCGTGCCCGCCTGGACGACCCGGAAGTGGAATCCCTGATTCGCAAGGAAGCCGACGAGTTGGGTGTAGAACAACGGGAAATCAGTGAGGAAGAGATTCTGCAGCGTTGCTTCTACCCCCTGATCAATGAAGGCGCCCTGATTCTGGAAGAGGGTATTGCCCAGAGACCCAGTGATATCGATGTGGTCTATGTCTATGGCTATGCCTTTCCCGCTGCCAGGGGTGGGCCCATGTTCTACGCCGATCAGGTCGGTCTTAAAAATGTCTATGACAAGATCTGTGAGTTCCGCGATCGCTACGGTGAAGACTACTGGAAGCCGGCGCCATTGTTGAAAGAGCTGGCAGAAAAAGGCAGCAGCTTCGCCGAATGGGCAGCTCAGCAGAAATAAGCGCAACATGAATAAAAGGCACCCTCCGGGGTGCCTTTTTGCTTGCCGGCGAATTATTCTTCAATTCTGACAGTAACAAAGAAAGGACTTGGCATGATTTCCTATCAGACAGCAACACCGGGTGCACCACTGGTTGAAGTAACAAGCGATACACCGGTACCGGGAGGTACCGAGGTACTGTTAAAAACCGTAGCCTGCGGCGTGTGTCACTCGGATATCCATTTGCACGACGGCGTGTTTGAACTGGGTGCCGGCAAGCAACTGGATGTGGGCCGGCAGGGATTGGTGCTCGGTCATGAAATCTTTGGCGAAGTGGTAGCCTTCGGCCCGGATGCCGAAGCTGTGGCCATTGGTGATCGCCGGGTGATCTACCCCTGGATTGGATGTGGTGATTGCGCCTCCTGTAAACGGGGAGATGAACATCTTTGCACTCCCGGCAGAGCCCTGGGGATTGTTGCCAATGGCGGCTTTGCCGATCATGTCCTGGTGCCTCACAGTCGTTATCTGTTCGACAAGGGCGAGGTCAGTGACTCCCTGGCAGGGACCTATGCCTGTTCCGGTTTGACCGCCTATAGCGCGCTGAAAAAAGTGGGTGAATGCCTGCCCGGGGATGAAGTTGTGATTGTTGGTGCCGGCGGCGTTGGCATGATGGCTATTCAGATCGCCAGGGCCAAGGGTATGAACCCTATTGTGGTGGATATTGCCGAAGACAAACTGCAGGCGGCCCGTGATCTGGGCATCAGCCGGACCTTTAACTCCGCCGATGCAGGGACTGCCAAGGAAATACGCAAGTCCACCGGAGGCGCCTATGCGGTGATCGATTTTGTTGGTGCCGAGGCAAGCGTCAACTACGGTTTGTCCTGCCTGCGCAAGGGGGGAATGTTGCTGATCGTCGGTTTGTACGGAGGTTCCCTGAATATTCCATTACCCTTTATTCCAATGAATGCTCGCATCATCCAGGGCAGTTATGTTGGCACGCTTCAGGACATGGCTGAGCTGATGGAACTGGTGCGGGCTGGCAAGATTGCGCCTATCGCCATTCAGGAGCGGCCCCTGTCAGAGGCCAGCGAAGCTCTTGCCGACCTCAAGGCCGGCAAGGTTCAGGGGCGCCAGGTGCTTGTTGTAGAGTAATTGAGAATTGAGCAAGGAGTCGATGCGGTGACAAATCTGCAGGAATTTCGTGAAAGTACTCGCCAGTGGCTGGAAGAGAATTGTCCACAATCCATGCGTACCACCATGGTGGCCGATGAAATCGTCTGGGGTGGCCGCAAGGCTGAATTCAAAAATCCGGACAGCAAGCTCTGGCTGGAACGAATGGCGGAAAAGGGCTGGACCTGCCCGACCTGGCCGGCGGAGTACGGTGGTGGCGGTTTGAGCAAGGACGAGGCCATTGTCCTGCAGCAGGAACTGGATCGCATCAATGCCCGTCCGGCCCTGACCAGTTTTGGTATCAGCATGCTGGGGCCGGTGCTGCTGGAATATGGCAGTCATGAACAAAAGGCTGAGCATATTCCGAAAATTGTGCGGGGCGAGATTCGCTGGTGCCAGGGCTATTCAGAGCCCGGCGCAGGCTCGGATCTGGCCAGTCTTTCCACCCGGGCCGAGTTGCAGGGTGACCATTATCTCATCAATGGCTCCAAGGTCTGGACTTCCTATGCCGACAAGGCCGACTGGATATTTTGTCTGGTGCGCACGGATTTCGAAGTCGCAAAACATGCCGGCATCAGCTTTATCCTGTTCGACATGGAAAGTGAAGGTGTCTCCACGCGACCGATTCAGCTCATCAGTGGAGCCTCACCCTTCTGCGAAACCTTTTTTGACAATGTAAAGGTGCCCGCAGGCAATCTGGTTGGAGAGGTGAATGACGGCTGGTCCATCGCCAAGCGCCTTTTGCAGCATGAGCGAACCATGATCTCCAGTTTTGGTCTGGTCAGCGGTCAGGGCGATCGCGGCGGTGTGACCTCCACCATGGACAGTGTAGAAGGGGCTGCCATGCATTATCGGGGTGACAAGAGCAAGCTGTCGGATCCGGTATTGCGGGATGATATTGCCCGCTTCAAGATCGACAGTGAGGCCTTCGCCCATACCTCCCGACGCTCAGTGGAGGAGACCAAACAGGGCGGGCCCAATGCCACCTCGTCCATGCTCAAATACTATGGCTGTGAACTGAACAAGCGTCGCTATGAATTGCTGCTTCGCAGCCTTGGCAGCCAAAGCCTGGGCTGGGAAGGTGAGGGCTTTGCCGATGAGGAATTGCAGGTGACGCGGGAATGGCTGCGCAGCAAGGCCAATTCCATTGAGGGAGGAACCCTGGAAGTGCAGCTGAATATTATTGCCAAGCGGGTACTGGGTTTGCCTGACCTGCTGAGCCTGAGCAAGAAGTAGGTGAAGTCCATGAGCCTGTTATTGAACGAAGATCAACAAATGCTGCAGGAAGCAGCACGCAATTTTTGCCAGAAACACACGCCCATCAGTCAATTGCGGCAGTTGCGGGACAGCCGGGATGCGCACGGCTTTGACCAGCAGGCCTATCAGCAGATGGTAGAGCTGGGCTGGACCGGAATGAGTCTGCCGGAAGCCTATGGCGGCTTCGAGTTTGGCCACAGCGGCCTGGCGGTGGTGCTGGAAGAAACCGGCCGCACACTCACCAGTTCGCCGCTTATCGCTTCGGTATTGCTGGGAGGCAATCTGATCAATGCGCTGGGCAGTGAGGCGCAGAAACAGGCATTGCTGCCCGGGCTCATCGCCGGAGAGCTACTGCTGGCCCTGGCCATTGACGAAAGCCCTTTTCATAATCCGACCCGAATACAGACCCGGGCAGAGCGGCAGGGCGACCATTATTTGCTCAGCGGTCGCAAGACCCTGGTGCTGGACGGTCATGTGGCAGACAAACTTCTGATTGTTGCCCGCAGTAGCGGTAGCGATGACAGCGCTGAGGGCCTGTCAGTATTCCTGCTGGATCGCAACAGCCCCGGTCTTGAAATTACCCGACAGTGGATGGTGGACAGCCGTAACTCTGCCTCCGTGGTACTGGATAATGTCAAAGTGCCAGCGGAAGATCTGCTGGGCAGTGAGGGTCAGGCCTGGCAGGATCTTGAGCAGGTACTGGACATAGCCCGGGTGGGTCTGGCGGCCGAGATGCTGGGCAGTATCCAGGAAAGCTTTGCCAGAATTGTCGACTATCTGAACCAGCGCCAGCAATTCGGCGTCTTGATTGGTTCCTTTCAGGGTCTGCAACATCGCGCAGCCGTGATGTACAGTGAAATAGAGCTGTGCACCTCCATTGTGCGAGCAGCCGTAGCCGCACTCGATAACAGGGAGTTGGCCGCGCAGGAGGTGGCGGCGCTGGCCAGTGCTGCCAAAGCCAAATTGTCGGAAGTAGCAGAGCTGGTAAGCAATGAAGGCATACAAATGCACGGTGGCATTGGCATGACCGATGAATTCGACATCGGTTTCTTTATCAAGCGTGCCAGGGTTGCCCAGCAATTTCTCGGAGATGCCGCCTTTCACCGGGATCGCTATGCCAGTCTGAATAATTTCTAAGGCCTGTGAATTTTCGGTAGACTCGGTATTTATGGATATCAAACTGCGTGACTTTTACGAGACCGGTAACAAGGTTAACGATGAGCCTGTGGTCGTGGTGTTCGAGGACTTTCTTGAGACGCAGGAAATCGAACAGTTGTTGACCGCGGCGCAATCGAAACTGAAGCAGGCTCTGGTCAGTGCCGCCCGTTCCGGTGTGGAAAGTCCGGGCCGGACTGGCAGCAATTGCTGGATACCCCATGGCTACAATGCAGTGATTGAAGAATTGTCCTTGCGGGTCTCTGATGTGGTGGGCATTCCTCTCGAGCATGCCGAGTCATTGCAGGTGGTGCACTACAAGGAAAGTCAGCAATACGCTCCTCACTATGATGCCTGGGATGCAGCCACCGAAAGAGGTCAGCGCTGCATGGCCAAAGGCGGCCAACGTCTGCTTACCTGCCTGATGTATCTCAATGACCCGGAGGAAGGGGGAGGGACGTCTTTTCCCAATCTGGATATGGAGGTCAGGGCGCGCAAGGGGCGCATGCTGCTGTTCCATAATTGCCATCAGGGCAGCAATGTGCGGCATCCCGATAGCCTCCATGGCGGCATGCCTGTCATGGAAGGTGAAAAATGGGCCTGCAATTTCTGGTTTCGGGAATTACCCTATCAGACTGATGCGCCAAAACGTTCCGGGCCTGCTGCCACACCCAGATTCAATCGCGTGATCTGAATAAATTCAATCTGTAAATCCACTCAGCTTTATTAGCCATACCCTATTTGCCAAACCATGCCAAACGAATCAATGGATGAATCGCTCAATGTCTTTGATGAACCGCTGCAAAGCTGCAGCGAAGATCCCTTGACGGGTTTTTTTCGTGACGGATGCTGTAATACCAATGACGATGACCTTGGTTCACATACCGTCTGTGTCCAGGTTAACCAGGCCTTTCTCGAGTATTCGCGCTTTCGTGGCAATGACCTGATGACGCCGGTGCCGGAGTTCGGATTTCCCGGTCTGAAGGAAGGGGATCGCTGGTGTCTCTGTGCTGCCCGCTGGCTGGAAGCTTGCGAAGCCGGCATGGCACCCAGGGTTTATCTGAGTTGCACTCACAAGCGAGCGCAGGAAATAGTACCGCTGGAAAAACTCAAGGCCTTTGCAGTTGACGTTAACTAGTCTTTGGACGCCTGGCGCCGCAGCAAGCGATTGATTGCCCCCATCAGCTCAATCCGGGTAAATGGTTTGCGCAGCAAGACTTCCCGCTGCAGCGCTTCCAATATCTCACTGTCTCCCACATAACCGGAAATAAACAGGATGGGGAGTTGTGGCTGAATTTCCCGCATTTTATCGGCTGCAGTCTTGCCGTCCATGATCGGCATCATCAGGTCCATGATGACGAACTCTATCTGCGCGCTGTTGGCGTTAAAACACTGCACAGCCTTCTCGCCGTCAACAGCTCGCAGTACCTGATAGTTTTCAAATTCCAGAAAGGATTGAATGGTATTCAACAGATCTTCATTGTCATCGACGATCAGGACGGTGTTGGTGCCGGGAGAGTCAGCTTTCTGATCCATGTCTGTATTTTCAGAATGGCTGATTGTATTACCCGGATTGGCAGCTTCAGCATGGTCGTTAATGATGACCTGGCTTGTGCCCTGATCAGAAAGAGGAATATAGACCCGAAACTGGCTGCCTTCACCAGGTCTGGATTTCACCAGGATTACCCCTTTTAGCTGGCTTACAATACTGTAGCAGTTTGCCAACCCCAGGCCGCTGCCCTTGCCTTTGCTCTTGGTGCTGAAAAAGGGTTCAAAAATGCGGGCCTGAACTGCGCTGTCCATGCCCTTGCCACTATCGCAGACTTCGATGCAGGCAAAGAGTCCGGGTTCCAGATTTTCATGTTGCTGGCAGAACTCGGCGTCCAGTGCTTCCAGGCTGCAGTTTATTTCGATTTGGCCATCACCTTCGATGGCATCGCGTGCATTGAAGCACAAATTAAGCAGGACTCGTTCCAGTTGCGATTTATTACCCTCGATCATGGCTGACTGGCCCGATGTTCTTGAGGAGAGTTCAATGGTTTCCGGCAAGGATCGCTCGATCAGACTGAGAGACTGATTGACCAGGGCGAACAAATCGAAGACTTCGGTGAGTCCCGAATCCTGTCGGCTCAGGGTGGAGAGCCGATTGGTGAGTTCAATGCCGTTATTGACCGCCTGGCGAATATTTTCAAGTCTTGTTTCCTTGTCGCCACGATCGGGTGCCACCAGTAATAATTCGATATTGGCGAGAATCACCTGCAACAGATTATTGAAGTCATGGGATATGCCTCCGGCCAATTCGCCCACCGCGCGCATCTTGTCGCTATGGGCAATCTGGGTCTCCATGGCCATCTGTCTGCTAATGTCCCGGCCCACGGCCACCACCCAGTTGGTATGGGACTCGTCATCCACAACCAGTGAGGCGGCCCAGGAAATCCAGCGCAGCTCGTCCTGATGACTGACCCTCTGGGTAAAACTGATTTGCGGGCGCTCCAGAGTCATTGAAGCGAACAGGCTTTCTGCAGCCTGCCGGTCCCTTTCATCTACCACATTGAGAAAATTTTCACCCAGCAGTGCTTCCTCATCCTTACCGACAAAGCGGCAGAAACTGGGACTCACATAACGGTAGCAGCCATTTGGATCCAGCTTGATAATCAGGTCGGACTGGTTCTCCACCAGTAACTGGTAGCGTGCGCGGCTCTCTTTCAGGCGCGCCTGATTACTCAGCCATGCCCGTATCAGAACCGCGAGCAGGGCGATCAATAACAAGCCGGTATAAAGCCAGAGATTGGCACTGAAACTGTCCAGCTCTTGCAATAGCCCCGGTGCCGGTGCCACCGTCAGTGTCCAGGGTCGGTCGGCAATCAGGACCTCATAACTGGTGCTCAATTGCCAGGATTGGGGATCACTGCCTGCGCTGACTGAATAAATGCCGGAGCCATCCTGTTCGCTGATCCGGTAGACAAGCTGACCACGCAAGTTGCGGCCGGTAAAACAGGTTTCGATGACTTCGTCTATTCGAAACACGCCATTAACAAATCCCAGCGGCTCACCCAACGGTCCGTTGATACGCTTGTATATCGCGAAACCGAGGCCTGACTGTAACAGTTCCAGTGGCCCTGTGCGGTACATGGCATTTGATTGCTGGGCCAGATCCAGTGCCGAGCGTACATCCTGATTGGGATGCTGACTGAGATCTGCTCCCAGCGCCGCGGCATTGGCGCTGGCGGGATAAACGAGTCTGATGACCTTGCTGCTGTCAACGTAATTCAGGGCCTGAACCCCGGGCAGCATATTGAAACTGGTTCTGACCGAGGTTTGCCAGTTTGCTTCGATATCGGCAGTCGATTGCCAATTGGAGGCGGTGAGATTGATCAGATGGAGTCGCGGCGCGATACAGGATTGCAGCTGCAGTTGCAGTTGTTCGCCGGTGATCCGGCTGCTGAGCTGTAGCTGTTGCAATTCCGAGCGGTCCCGGATGCTGTCCAGCAGCCAAATCGAGGCGCAGCCGAGAATAAAAATTCCCAGTGCAAGTACATTGTTCTTGGAGTTGGAAGACAAGCGAGGCCTGCAATAATCGGGTTAGAACATCAGTGTTACAGCCAACACTTGTTCTACGACAGATTAAAACAAATTCTGTATACTCGCTACAATTTAGGGCCTGATGAAAACATCAGGTATGCCCTGTTTCCTCAGCATCGCAAGGTGCAATGGTGCGTGCCGGCTGCGAGCGTGTTATAAGGTCCGGAAATGCTCAGCAGTGATGGGCCAGCGCATTCGCAAGCTCGCATCGGCACTCAAGAGCCGGGAGATGCTAACCGTAAAGCCGGACATGCTTAATCCAGATACCAACAGCAGGATCCAGTCAGCCGCAACAGGGCGCCTATTCAGGGGCTTGCTCGTCCTGCTGCTGTTAACGCCCGCATTTGCTGCCGGCCAGATTGACGGTAGCAGAAAAGTGCTGGTGCTGCATGGCGTCTGGGAAGCCGGGCCCTGGGATATGGCGATTGATCGCGGTATCGTTGAAGCTCTGGATCAGAATGTGGGCGGTGAAATGCTGGTTTCAATGCAGTATCTGGGCATTGATTCAGTCTCCGATCAGACCCGCCTGGATGACATCAGAAGCAATATCGAATACATGCTGCAACAACAGAATGTAGATCTGATTGTTGCGGTACAGGCTCTGGCCTCCGATTTTGTCCTGAATCTCAGCCTGCCCGAGCCAACCCCCCGTCTGTTGCTATTGCCCCGGGCTGAAACCATTGCTGCGGCCCGAGAGCTTGAGGATGTCGCCGTTGTGCAATCAGCCTCCGGCAGTGCCATCTCTGAAACCCTGGATCACATTGCCCGCTTGCGCCCTGAGACGCCGAGGATTGTGGTGGTCGGCGGTAATAGCGGTGACGATGTTCAATATGTGGAGCAGGTTCGGGAGGAGGCGCAGCGCTTTTCAGGGCAGTTTGCATTTGAATACCATATCGGTGTGGAGCCGGATCAGTTGACCCGGGACCTGCAGCAACTGAGCCGGGCTGACACCGTGCTCACCTTGCCCTTCAGTACCTATACTGACAGTGATGGTGCGCTTGCCCCGGTGGGCTCTGAATACTTTGATGGCATGATCGATTCAGTCTCTGCACCGCTGTTCGGCATCTATGACCGGCTGCTGGGCCAGGGCCTGACAGGTGGCAGCCTGTCCAGTACTGATGGCTACGCCGCCACCGTAGGCCGTTTGGCCCTGGCGCGACTGGAGACTGGCGCATGGCCGAGCTTTCTGACCACCGGTGATGCCACGCCTGCCTATGACTGGCGCGAAGCACAGCGGTTTGGTCTTGATCTGTCACAATTGGGCAGCCCCCTGCGCCTGATTAATGAAGAACAGTCCTTATGGGATGAAAACCCGGTCCTGGTGCTGGCGGTGGGCAATACCATAGCGGCCCTGCTACTGGCGCTGTTGGTCATGGCTTACCTGTTGAAGCGTTCACGACAGTCCCGTGCAGCAATTGCCGCCAGTGAGCAACGCCTGCGTGAGAAAGAGGCGCAGTATCGCCTGTTGGCAACCAATACCGTGGATGTGATCTGGACCTGGGACGGTGCCAGTGAAAAAGTGACCTATTGCAGTCCTTCCGTTGAGAAACTGACCGGATACACTGTTGAAGAATATTTGGCGATCCCGTTTACCGAGCTGGTTACGCCGGAATCCCTCAAGCGCTGTTATGAGCTTTACAAGCTGGGTGCCGAGTCCAGGGACAAGCTGATCGAGATTGAGCACTACACCAAATCCGGCGGCACTGTGTGGTGTGAGATGTCAGCCCGGCCCATCGATATCGAGAAAGATCCCTATACCCGGGTCGGCGTCACCCGGGATATCAGTCAGCGCAAGAAAGAAGAGCTGCATCGCACGCGGCTCGAAGCCTCCATTCGACAGAACCAGAAGTTCGAATCACTTGGTACTTTGGCCGGCGGCATCGCCCACGATTTCAATAATATTCTGGGGGTGATGATGGGCCTTATTGATCTGCTGGCCGAGGATGCTGGCAAGCAGGGCAGGGAGGCGGAAATACTTGGCAAGCTGGATGGTTCGGCCCAGAAGGCCAAACGTCTGGTGCAACGCATCCTGGCCTTCGCCCGTCACCGCGAGGGCGACATGGAAGTGCTTGATCTGGTGGAATTGACTGGTGAAAGCCTGGAGTTATTGCAATCCGGATTGCCACCGGAGGTGAGCCTGGAATCAAGTCTGGCGAGTGGGGAAATACCGGTCAAGGCGGACCGAACCCAAATTGAGCAATTGATTCTCAATGTCGGCAGCAATGCTATCGAAGCCGTCAAGCAGCGCGGTGGCATCATTCGATGTGCTCTGGATACCATGCAAATCAATGAAGTGACTGATTTTCCCCACGGCAAGCTGGACCCGGGTGGCTATGCCAGATTAATTATCGAGGACGATGGGCCGGGCATGGACAAGGCCACGGTTGATCGCATTTTCGATCCGTTCTACAGCAGCAAGGAAATGGGCAGTGGCATGGGCCTGGCGATTGTGCGTAGCGTGATTGTGCGCCACAACGGGGCGATTGATGTCATCACCAAGCCCGGCATGGGAGCCCGCTTCGAAGTTTATTTACCCCTGAGCGATGAGCAAATTCAAAAGCCTCGTGCCAGTTCCATCGAGTTGGATGTGGACAAGAGCATGGTGATTCTGCTGATGGATGATCAGCAGGATATTCTCGATACCAGTTGCATGATGCTGGAAAAACTCGGGCACAGTTGTCTGGCTGCGACAGGGCCGGCAGAGGCGGAAGCCATCATGAAGGAGAAAAACGAGCAGGTGGATCTCGTCATTTCTGACTATTCCATGCCCGGCAAAAACGGCCTGGATTTTCTCAATGACTGTGTCCGGGAATACCCCGGGGTCCACTATGTCATCACCACCGGCTATGGCGATGCCCTGCCGAACAACCCCTTGCTGGTGGATCAGCGGCCACTACGCGTGCTGCAAAAACCCTATAACTTCAAAGAACTGAAGGCTCTGATCAGTCAGGTTCAACGTGAGGCCATTGCCGGCTGAGCACCCGGCACTTGTGCCGTGCAGATTTACTGGCTCTGGCTGCTCCTGAAAAGCCCTTGCAGTTCTTCACGGTTAAACGGTTTGGCGATGAATCCGGTCAGCAGGGATCGAATGTCAGGGTCGCTGATTTCACCCCGGCTGAAGCCACTGGTCAGGTAGGTGTCCACCTCAATTTTCTGTGCGATTTTGTCCAGTAACTCCAGGCCTGTTTTGTCGGGCATAAGATAATCCAGAATCATTACCTCGATGCCATCACCATGTTTTTCAACCAGTTCCAGTGCCTTGTTGGCATTGTCGGCGGTGAGCACATTGATGCCGATTTCTTCAAGATAATTTCGGGCCACATCCAGCACCGGTGATTCATCATCGACAATAAGGACTGTGCCTGGCTGGGGGTGCTTCGGGCTTCGGTATTGTTCGGTGCTGGCGTCAGCAGCAGGAAAGGCAATACGTATTTTTGTGCCCTGGCCGACGGCAGTAGCAAGAAACAGACAGGCGTCATGGCCCCGCACGATTCCCTGTACCGCCGCCAGACCCAGGCCGCGGCCGGTGAAGCGGGTGGAGAAGTAGGGGTCGAATATTCGCGGAATCAGTTCTTCCTCCATGCCGCTGCCATTGTCCGAGACTTCCAGAACAACATAGCTGCCGGCTTTAGCATTGGTTTCAAACTGGACCTCTTCCAGATCTGACTCGGTGAGCAGGGTCTGGGTTACCGCAACTTCAATTTCACCATCGGCAGTTGCCTTGTCAGTGATGGCTTCGCCAGCATTCTCTACCAGTGTCTCCAGCAATTGCTGCATCTGCCGGCGGGACGCCTGTACCGGGGACAGGTGTTCCTGAGTATCTATGGTCAGCTTGCAGTGATCGGGTGCGCGCAGCTTGGCCTGATTGACAAAATGGCCCAGATCGAACTCCTCCAGCACAAAGTGGCCCTTGCCGGAATACGCCATCATCTTCGCGCAGATATCGGTGCAGCGGCGGGAAGCCTTGGCGATGGCGAACAGCTTCTGTTGTTCATCCGGTGAAAAATCATGGTTTTGCAGCAGCTCAACATTCCCGGAAATGACGGTCAGCAGATTATTGAATTCATGGGAAACGCCACCAGCCATGGCTGTCAGACTGTCGAGGCGCTCTTCAAGGCGGCGATTCAGGTCTGCAATCTCGCTATTGCGGGTTTCCAGATCCTGCACACTGGGCATGGCGATTATCTTGGGTATAAGCGGCCACAATATAATCGCCGTGGTAATGGATACAATGGCTGTGGCCAGCTTGGCCAGGCCCTGAATCAGATAGATGGGCTCCCACACCACCACTACCGACAGCAGGTGGGTAATACCACAGAGCATGATGAAGGCGACAAAAAGACGGAAAATAGGTCTGGGTACATCCGGGCGTTTCCTCAGTAGTACCAGCAGAGCGGCGGGAATCGTAAAATACGCCAGCGCGATCAGCAGGTCCGAGCCCACATGCAATAGCAGCATGTCCCAACGCCACATATAACACATACCATGGGGCATGAAGGCGTCAAAGCGACTTGTATCCATATTCTAATCCTTGCGTCGTGTCTGTGAGTGGCTGCTTCCGGGAAATGTCACGGGTTTCTGGACGAGCAGTTTTAAACCGGATTTGGGTGGCAGGCTGTCAGTATTCTGCCTGTCTCTCTGCCCGGGGTAAACTGGGGCAATCTGGGGGGACGGACTGATGACCAGGCGTTACTGTGGCCAGCAAGCGGCAGGGTCCGGAACAGGTATTAGTGACACACATCCATAGCGCATAAGTGCACAAAGCACGATAACAAAGCTCAGCAGCTATTCCCAGATCAATGGGGGTACTGCCCGGTCGCTTTCATGCCGGTCTTTCGCTACACTTGCTGACAAGATGACAGAGGATCCGATCAGTTTGACGCAGAAGCTCGCCATGACTGCGCTGTTCCCCTCACTTGCCACTTATCTGCTGCCGGCCATGCCATGACTCTGATTCTCGATTTTCTGCTGGCCTGTGCCCTGCTCGGTCTGCCCATGATGGCAGCAAGCTGGTTTCTGTTCAGCTGGCTGTTTGGCAGCGGCAGTGTCGACCGTGACATGGATCGCAAAACCCTGCATGCATCCCTGAAGAAAGTGAAAAAGAAACTGTCCGCAGACGAGAGTGGCAGTCCGGACAGGCGAGCCCGATTCATCTATGACAAATGGATGTGGTTCGGCAGTGGGTTTTACGGGTTGGCGGGGCTCTGGACTTTTGCCGTTATTGAGATTGGTCAATTCCTTGGGTTTCTGTTCGATGCCCGGAGCTGGTCGACCCTGCTGGACAATGGCCTTGTCAGTTTTCTGATCGATTTTGCCCTGAATCAGCTCGGTAATATGTTGCAGGGTCTGCTCTGGTTTAGCTACTGGCCTGCTGACTCCATGCTGCTGTGGGTGCTGGTGGCCTATCTGGGTTATTGGCTGGGAGTGGAACTGGCCCGCCGCAGTGTGGTGTTGCCCCAAGCCGCCGCGCTGGAAGGCCTGGCGCCTCTGGTTCTGATAAGAAGCTGGTGGCAGCGCCGCAAACAGGACTCTGACGAGCCCTGATTTGCCGTCAGGCAGGCCTGCTCAGTAGTCCACCAGCCCTTCGGTGAACTCGATACGAACGCCCTGGGGGTCGGTGATAAAGGCAATGGCCAGACCGATGGATTCAATTTCCCGGTAGGGCACATCAAACTCGATACCCTTGGCAGCCAGGGCCTCACAAAAAGCCTTCAGGTTTTCCACCTCAAAGCCAATATGATCAATGGCTGTGCCCTGGGTGGGCAGGCGTTCGTCGTCGCTATGACTGAAACTGAGATTCATGCCGGGCACATTGCTGGTGTGCTGGATGCTGCCCCGGGGGCGAACCTCCAGGTCAAAAACCTCGGTATACCAGTTCAGTAATTGCTCTGAGCGGGGCGAGTAAAAATGCACGTGATAGCCGGTGATTTCCTCGTGCAGTCTCTGGTCTTCCTGCAGTTCCACATAGACACCGTCGGGCAGAGTGACATAGGCATTGGTCTGGCCCTCGGCGCCGGTAAACACCGGCCCCATTTCATAGCCAGCCGCGGTCCACTGGTCTATCCATTTCTGGATGTTTCGTACCTTGACACCAAAATGATCCATTACTGTTTCCCGTGAACCGGCACTGGCTGCTTGTTCGCTGAACAGGATGACCATATTGGGCAGGCGTATGCCACGCAGGCCCCCTCTTTCTATTGGCACGCCATTGAAATGTTCAGCCCAGATTTGGCGGTGGGTATCGATATCTGTCACATTCAGATGAACATGGCCATAGCTCAGGCCCTGCTCATTGGGGCTGGCTAACTGGGCATGGCTTGCCAGTGGCAAGAGGCAAAGCAGAAGCAGAAAAGTGAGGCGCACGTTGTTCTCCCAATCGTTGTTATTGTAGTTGTTGCAGAGCCTTGCAGGTCTGCAGGTGCCGAGTCCAATCGCAGGGTGAGTACAGTCATAGGATTGGCTGCAGCGGGCAGAGGGGTCCAGTATAGCCTCCGCGACCGTTCTGTGGTCAATAGTTTGCTGCGCTTTCATGCGTCCGGTCCCCTTTAATAAAGCGCTGAAGATTCAAAGGCTTGGCGGCTGTGCTGAGGGCCGGATGGCTTCAGGCTTGACTTGCCAGGGGCAGTGGCGCATCATCGCGCCATTATGAATACCAATCTATTTTTCTGGTGGCAGCAAAATCCGGGCCGCCAGGAGATGACAGACTAATCCCATCTTCAGGCCGCCTACGGGTTGTGGCGGCCTATTGTCCAGAAAAAACCATCCTGTTCGCCATGACCCTTGTGCCCATCAAGGAGCTAAATCATGGTACCAATACCTCAACAACAAGTTCAGTACCGCTGTCGTAGCGGCATGACCGTGCGCCGCACGGTTTCGGCAGTGGAGTACCGTACTGCCAGTTCGCAATTGGCCAGAGCCCTTAACAGCAGGAAAGGCGTTCTGCTGGCGTCGGGCTTTGAATATCCGGGTCGCTACAGCCGCTGGGATATCGGTTTTGTGAATCCGCCACTGCAATTGACCGGCCGTGGCCGTTCCCTGCAGATTGAGGCTCTGAATCAGCGAGGGCAGATCCTGCTGCCGGAAGTACGGGAAGCTCTCGCTGATCTGGAACAAGTGGAGCTTCTGGCTGAGGATAGTTCAGGCCTGGAACTGCATATCCCGGAATCAAGGGAACCGGTCAGTGAGGAAATGCGCAGCCGACAAGCCAGCCTGTTCACGGCACTGCGGGCAATTGTGGCTCATTTCTCCAGCCCCGAGGATCATTATCTCGGACTCTATGGCGCTTTCGGTTATGACCTGACGTTTCAGTTTGAAGATGTGCAGCGATACCAGAAGCGCGCTGCCGATCAGCGCGATTTGTTGCTGTATTTGCCCGATGAGATCACCGTGACTGATCATCGCAGTGAACAGAGCTTCTGCTACCGCTATGAATTTGTTTGCCGTGCGGCAGATTCCGGCAGGCGCACTGAAACCACTGGCGGGTTCAAACGTTCCGGTAGCGATCAGGCCTTTGTGGTGGCTGACGAACAGCAGAGCCATTGTGATCATGAGCCGGGTGAATTTGCCCAGCAGGTACGACGGGCAATCGACTACTTTCGACGCGGTGATCTTTTTGAGGTAGTGCCGGGTCAAACCTTTTTCGAGCCCTGTGTCGACACACCAGCGGATATTTTTACAAGATTGCAGGAATCGAATCCCGCCCCCTACGGTGCCCTGATGAATCTCGGTGAACAGGAATATCTGGTGGCAGCTTCACCGGAAATGTTTGTGCGGGTGGATGGCAGACAAATTGAAACCTGCCCCATATCCGGCACCATCGCCAGGGGCGAGGATGCCATCGGTGATGCCAGGCAGATCAGGGAACTGCTGAACTCCGAGAAGGATGAGTCGGAGCTGTCCATGTGCACCGATGTGGATCGCAATGACAAGGCCAGGGTCTGTGAGCCGGGTTCGGTTGAAGTTGTAGGCCGGCGTCAGATTGAACTGTATTCACGGCTGATCCACACCGTCGATCACGTCAAGGGAGTGCTCAAGCAGGGCTTTGATGCCCTCGACGGTTTCCTCGCCCATACCTGGGCCGTTACTGTCACCGGTGCACCCAAGCTGGCGGCCATGCAATATATTGAGCGCTTCGAAAAGTCTCCCCGACACTGGTATGGCGGTGCCATGGGCCATATTGGTTTCGATGGCAATCTCAATACCGGTCTGACTCTGCGCACTGTGCGCATCAAGGACGGCGTGGCGCAGATACGTGCCGGTGCCACCTTGTTGTTTGATTCGGATCCGGAGGCGGAGGAGGCTGAGACACGCCTGAAAGCGTTGGCCTTGGTTCAGGCCGTGCGAGGCGTGCAACAGGACGCTGCAGCAGAAAGCGGTAGCGGGGAAGCATTGCCTGGCAAGGGGCTGCGCGTATTGATGGTGGATCATCAGGATTCCTTCGTGCACAACCTGGCCAGTTATTTTCGTAGCTGCGGCGCTGAACTGCTGACGCTGCGGCCGGAGGCAGCCCGCCAGTATATCGGCCAACAGGAGCTGGATCTGGTAGTTCTGTCACCGGGACCTTCGCAGCCACGGGATTTTGCCATGGCAGAAACCATCGAGGCGGCCCTCGCCGCCGGGCTGCCCCTTTTTGGAGTTTGTCTGGGCCTGCAGGGAATTGTGGAATATTTCGGTGGAAGCCTGGCGACCCTCGACTATCCCGTGCATGGCAAACCCTCCCGCATCAGACATGAAGGCAGTGCCCTGTTCGAGGGCCTGGCCAATTCCTTTACCGCCGGACGTTACCATTCTCTGGTGGCCAGGGAAGTGCCAAGATGTCTGAGAGTGACGGCTCGCAGTGCCGATTTTCAGGTAATGGCGGTGGAACATGAACAGCTGGCAGTCGCCGCTGTGCAGTTCCACCCGGAATCCATCATGAGTCTCGAGGCGGGCGCCGGCATGCGCCTGATCACAAATGTCCTGAACCAACTGGTGTTGAAGCGGTCGCGATCAGAGAAGCTGGCAGTCTGACTCAGGGAAGTTCGTTTTCGAAGAAGATGGCGGTTCTGAGTCCGGCCAGGCCGAGACGGATGCGTGCCAGACGCTGCATCTGGTTGCGGTAGCTGGCATCCAGTTCCTGGCTGTCCAGCTCCTCGGCGCCACTGGCATCGGCGGCGGCGATGGCCTGCTTCATTGCCGGGGTGTACACCTGCGATGTCAGGATCTGCCGGCTCTCGCTCATCCAGGCGGTCCAGTCAGATTCTACACCCTCAATGCGAGGGCTACTGAAGCCGGACAACTGTTGGAGAATGACTGGCAGGCTGTCGGCTACGCCGAACTCCCGCAATGCAGAGTCCCATTCGGCATGCAGATTACTGTCGCCCACAGGGATGCGATTACCACCCAGGTCACCGCCAGAGAAGAGGCTGTCGGAAAACATGGAACCGGTGTGCAGGGGCTGGTGGATGTCTCCGATCAAATGCAGCACCCAGCACAGGGCTACTGCTCTGGCAGCAGGGTCGGCATCGGCCTCGCTGAGCAGGCGGGCATTGTAATCAAGTGCTGTGACCACATTGTGGGCATCGGCTTCACGGTCGATGCTGCTGGCCGCTTCACCCTGAATATCGGCAAAGGGATCGGTATTGATGTACTGGTTGCCCTGAAAGGCGGCAGCGCCTCGTACCCAGGCGCCATTGGTGTAGTGCCAGGGTGGACGATTGTATTGTTGACGAGCCGAGGCCGGCAGACCGCGGGCAATATCCGGCCAGTAGGCAGCCTGTCCCAGCAGCCACTGTGCCATTGCATCGCGGTCATCCTGATCCACAAAGGCCGGGACCTGCTCGAGGAAGTCCTGTTGATAGCGGGGATGGGCCGCCAGGATGTCAAGCAGCTGATCCCGTCTGCTGTCACTGATGAATTCCAGTGCCACAGCCGCAGTCAGGCGATGGCCGACGGCATCCCAGGCCAGCGCCGGCAAGGGTAAGACACATAGCAGGGTGGGCAGGAGTTGACGCCAGCAGAGGCGCCACAAGCGGCGGAAATAACCGGACTTCATCAACAAGCTCCTTCAGGCATCGCGGATTCAGTGCCGCAAACTAACACAGGAATATTTAAGAAATATTGCAGAACGGTCAGACTTCGAGCCATTCCGCCCGCACATCATCGGCTGTCATGAGATCCTGGGGACTGCCTTCCCAGACGATTTTTCCATGTCCCATGATGTAGACCCGCTGCGAGATTTCCAGGGCTATAGCCAGCTTCTGCTCCACCAGCAGGATGGCAATGCCCCGGCGTGCGATCTCTTTCAACAAACTGCCCACCTGTTCCACCAGCTTCGGTGCCAGACCCTCGGTGGGCTCATCAATCATTATCATGTCCGGGTCGCCCATCAGGGTTCGACACATGCACAGCATTTGCTGTTCACCACCACTGAGTACGCCCCCATGCACATCGGCGCGTTCCGCCAGGTTGGGAAACATGTCGAACATTTCCTCCATGCGCCAGCGCCCCTCCCGGTTGGCCTGTTTCATCCCCAGCTGCAGATTTTGCCGCACAGTGAGGGTGGGAAAAATATCCCGGTTCTCCGGTACATAGCCGAGGCCAAGCTGGGCAATCTCAAAGCTCTTGCGACCGGCAATCTGTTGTCCCTTGAATTCAATGGAACCCGTTGGAGCCAGCTCGCCCATAATGGTTTTGACAGTTGTCGAGCGGCCAACGCCATTGCGCCCCAACAGGCTGACAATTTCACCTTCGGCCACAGAGAAATTGACACCCTGCAGAATATGGCTCTTACCGTAATAGGCATGCAGATCTTTTACTTCAAGCACCGCTCACCACCTCGCCCAGATAGGCCTCCTGAACCCTGGCATTGCCGCGAATGTTCTCCGGGCTGTCGCTGGCAATAATTTCGCCGTATACCAGTACTGAAATTTTGTCTGCCACGTCGAAGACGATATTCATATCATGTTCAACCATGATCAGGGTCTTGCCCTGGGTAATCTTGCGGATCAATTGCACCGCTTTTTCGGCCTCACTATGGCTCATGCCGGCAACCGGTTCATCCAGCATGATCAGATCGGCGCCGCTGGCCACGGCAATGCCCAGCTCTAGAGCTCTTTGCTGCGCATAGGCCAGCTCGCCGGCCGGATAATTGGCGCGATTCTCCAGACCGATTTGTTGCAGAACCTCCATGGCATGCTCGTTCAGGGCCTGCTGGCGCCCCAATAAATGCCAGAAGGAGTAGGCATAGCCATGACTCCACAACAAGGCGCAGCGGATATTTTCAAAGACATTCAGGCGTGGAAAGATATTGGTAACCTGAAAGCTTCTTGCCAGGCCCAGACGATTGATTTCATAGGGTGTCTTGTTCTGGATTTCCTGATTTTTGTAGAGAATAGTGCCAGAACTCACATGATAGCGGCCGCTGATCAGATGGAATAAGGTGGATTTGCCCGCACCATTGGGGCCAATAATGGCGTGCTTTTCCCCTTCGTGAATATCGAGATCAACACCACGAATAATGCTGGTCTCGCCAAAATTCTTGTGCACATCCCTGAGGCTGAGAACAGTCATGGGCCAGCCTCCCCGGAGGAGTCTTCCATGTGATTGGCCTCAATCCAGGCACTGCGCAATTGCGGCAGGGTTTTACGTGTGACAACAAAAGCCGCCGTGGCTGCAATCAGCAACAGGGCCCAGGTGAGGCCGGAATCCTGACTGAGCTCCAATCCCAGATAGTGCAGGGCCTCACCTTCAACATGGCTCAATTCGATCAGTGCGATACAAATGGCCAGGAATACGGCGGCCGGGACACCGGTTTTAAGATAGGGAAGGGCAAGACTCTTCAGTTTGCCCCGGGTCCAGGCCAGTTGGTGCATCATGATAAATCCGGCAAAGCCGCGGGGCAGGAACATCACCGTCAGCACGAACAGTATGCCCAGATAGAGCATCCACAATTCAGTGTAATTGCTCAGCAGTGAATTCATCAGGGTCAGCACAACGGCGCCGATAATGGGACCAATGAAATAACCCAGGCCACCTATATAGGCCATCAGCAATACCCGGCCCGAAGTTACCGCATTGAGATTCTCTTCGGTAATAAATTCGTAGTTGAGGGCAAACAGGCCTCCGGCCACGCCGGCAAAGAAACCTGCCGCAGCAAAGGAGATAAAGCGCACCCAGCGGGCACTGTAGCCAATGAATTCAGCCCGCTCGGGGTTGTCACGCACGGCATTGGCCATGCGCCCGGCCGGCGTCTGGGTAAACAAATACATAAACAGGGTGGCAATAAAGACCCAGGCGGCAGCCAGGTAATAAATCTCGATATTCTGGAAAAACTCCACACCGAAAAACGGAGGGCCATAGGTTCGGTCGCCACTGACTCCGGCTTCGCCTCCGAAAAAGGAAACAAAGATCAGGGAAGAGGCGGCGATCAGTTCGCCGACGCCCAGTGAAATCATGGCGAAGACGGTGCCGGCCTTGCGGGTTGAGAAACTGCCAATAAACAGTGCTGCCAGCAGACCAAACAGGCCGCCCACCAGAGGGATGTAGATGATGGAGAAAGTAAGGGTTTCAAACTCGATCAGGATCAGGGCATGCACTGCCAGGAATCCCCCGAGCCCGAAATAGACTGCATGACCGAAAGACAGCATGCCCCCCTGGCCCAGCAGCATGTTATAGGACAGGGCAAAGACGATGGCAATCGCCATCTGATTGAAGATGGACACGGCCAGCACTGAATCAAAGAACTGCGGCAATAGCAGAAGCAGCAGCAAATAGCCGATCCATGGCGAGGATTTTTTCAGTAGTGATTTCATTGTTCGCGCTTGCCCATCAGTCCAGAGGGTCGGAAGATCAGCACCAGCACCAGCAGCAAATAGGGCAGCAGCGGGGCGATCTGTGGCAGGGTCAAGGTCCACAGATCATTAAGGGGATGATCACGGGCAAATTCCAGACCCAACAGATTTAGTAAATCAGCCATACCGACATCGGAAGCGATGGCATAGGACTGCAACAGGCCAATCAACAAGGAAGCAATAAAGGCGCCGGCCAGTGAGCCCAGGCCGCCAATCACCACGATCACGAAGACAATGCTGCCAAGTACCAGGGCCATGCCGGGGAATGTGGTCAGCACCGGCCCGGCGATGACGCCTGCCACTCCTGCCAGGGCGGTACCCACCCCGAATACAAGCATGAAGATCAGTGGCACATTGTGACCGAGATTGGCCACTGTATGGGGGTGGGTTATGGCGGCCTGAATAATAATACCGATGCGACTGCGCGTCAGGACATAGTAGAGCGCCACAAAGATACCTACGGAAATCGCGATCATGAAACCACGGTAGGCGGAAAATTCCTGACCGAAAAGAGTAAACAGGGGGAAATCGAGAATGTCCGGTGTCTGATAGTTCTTGGTATCGGGCCCCCAGAAAAACTGGACAGCTTCCTCGATCAGAAATGCCAGCCCGAAGGTGAATACCAGTTCGGCTACATGACCGGAATCATGCACTTTGCGCAGGCCGTAGCGTTCGATAAGGGCGCCAAGTACACCTACTATGAGGGGGGCAAACAACAAGCCGCCCCAAAAACCGAGATAGAGACTGATTGAGTAGGCAAAATAGGCGCCCAGCATGTAAAAACTGGCATGGGCGAAATTGAGCACGCCCATCATGCTGAAAATCAGAGTCAGGCCACTGGCCAGCATGAACAGCAACAGGCCTGTAACCAGGCCGTTTAAGGTGGCAAAAATCAAGACTTCAATCATTGTGGCCTGGGCTTGAGCAGTAGGGCAAAGACTCTGGTGGAGACAATCCTAGCGGGGCCGCCGCATACGACAACTGGTTTCGATGAGATTGTCCTCGGGCGCTACCGTGTGAATAGTGCGCAAGCCGAAACCGGAATTATCAGCATCAAATTCAATGCCTTCATCGGTATGAACCGAGATGTGCAAGGATTGAAACAACTGGTGATCATCGGCACGCATCCAGGCCTGATCGCCGGTCAGTGTGGTAAAACGCATGTCTTCCAGAGCGCTGGCAATTGCAGCCGGCTCGGTGCTCTGGCTTTCTTCCATGGCCTTCACCAGCATGGACAGTGCATTAACAATGCGGGGCTGGGTGACGTCGCGGTCCGGATGCTCAGCCTTGAAGGCCAGATTAAAGGCACGGCGCTCTTCAGTGGGGATCGGATTGGCAGTTTCATTGTGCACCAGGTGAATCTGGTCTTTGCCATCCTCCCCCAGAGTGGCAGTGATGCCGTCGTAGGCCGCATAAAAAGTATAGATGGGAATCTCAAGGCCGGAGTCGATGATGGATCGCGCCAGTGACACCATGTCGGCACCGAAATTTCCTGTCAGTACAGCATCGGCTCCGGAGGAAACAATTTTGGTGACATAGGGGGTGAAATCCTTGACCTGGCCGATGGGATGAAACTCATTGCCGACGATTTCCAGGTCGGGCCGTTTCTGCGCCATCATTTCTTCGGTGGTTTCGGCCACCACATGACCAAAGGAATAATCCTGGCCGATGACGTAGAGACTGTTGATGTCTTCATTGGCGGCAATGAAGTCGGTCAATACTTCCAGCTTCATGATGGCATGGGAATCAAAGCGGAAATGCCAGAAACTGCATTCTTCGTTAGTGAGAATAGGGTCTACCGCCGAGTAATTGATCTGCAGAATTTCCTGGCCGGGATTGCGACGGTTGTGACGGCTTATGGCATCGTTCAGAGTATTGGCCACCGCCGAGCTGTTGCCCTGGAAAATAATGCGAATGTCTTCACTGATGGCGCGGCGAAACTGAATCTGGGTCTCGGTGGGGCTTTGCTTGTTGTCGAAGGGCACGATCTCTATCATGCGGCCTTCAAGGATGCCGCCCTTGTCGTTAAACAGATAATCTGCCGCAAACTGTAATTGGGTCAGGCCACTGGTTCCGACCGAAGCAAAGGTGCCGGACAGGGGGTCGATATAGGCTATGCGAATGGGTTCCTGGGCCTGGGACTGGCCAGCCACGAGCAGGACCAGTGCGGCGAGCATGTAGCGCAGCGAATCAGGCAGCTTTTCAAGAGACATATTCATAGGCAGATACTTTGGTTATGGTCGGCTAAGTTATTAAAATTGAAACTGTTTCTGTCGCCTGCAGGGTGGATAGAGCAAGCCTGACATTACCCCAGTCAGGCAGGTGAATCAAGACAAGCGGCTTGGCGAACAAGTCACTTGCAGGAGTATGAAGAGAAAGCCATGTCACGATTGAAAGCCGACCCGGCCGCCATGGAAATCACTGCCATCAGAGCCGGTGGACCCGGCGGCCAGCATGTCAACAAAGTGGCCACCGCCATTGAATTGCGTTTCGATCTGGCTGCCTCCGGTTTGCCCGATGCCGTGCAGACACGGCTGCTTAACAGTGGTGATCGCCGCCTCAGCCGCGACGGTGTGATTGTGATCAAGGCTCAGCGCTATCGCAGCCAGGAGAAAAACCGGCTGGATGCCATTGAACGACTGGAAACCCTGATCAATCAATATGCCCAGGCCCCCCGCAAGCGCATTGCCACCCGGCCCGGCCGGGCGGCCAAAGAAAAGCGCCTGAAGGAAAAGCAGAAGCAGAGTGACAAGAAGGCCAGACGGGGAGTGGTGAAACCGGGGCCGGACTAGCCCCGCTAAGCACCGGACAGGCTTGCTCGCTGGGCAGCGACAGGCCGGGATCAATACACTTCAAACAGGCCAGCGGCTCCCATGCCGCCGCCAACACACATGGTGCAGACGACGTATTTGGCGCCCCGGCGTTTGCCTTCGATCAGGGCATGACCAACCATGCGTGCACCGCTCATGCCATAGGGGTGGCCGATGGAGATGGCGCCGCCGTTGACGTTGAGTAACTCATTGGGAATGCCCAGCTGGTCACGGCAATAAATGACCTGTACAGCGAAGGCTTCGTTCAGTTCCCACAAACCGATGTCATCCATGCCCAAACCGAAGCGTTGCAGGAGCTTGGGCACTGCCTTGACCGGACCTATACCCATTTCATCAGGGTCGACTCCGGCCACTGCCATGCCGCGATAGGCACCCAGTGGCTCCAGGCCCTTCTGCTCGGCCAGTTTGCTGTCCATAAGCACCGAGGCCGAGGCACCGTCGGAAAGCTGGCTGGCATTACCGGCAGTAATCACCCCGCCGTCGAACACGGTTTTCAGGCCCTGCAGGCCTTCCAGGGTGGTACTGGGCCGATTGCCTTCATCCTTTTCGAGAGTTACCTCATGCTTGCTTTGCTGTTTGGTTTCCTTGTCCACATGGATCATGGTGGAGGGCAGGGGCACGATTTCCGCGTCATAGTGACCGGCCTGCTGGGCGGCGGCCGTGCGTTGCTGGCTTTGCAGGGCGTATTCATCCTGGGCGTCGCGACTGATGTTATAGCGCTTGGCCACCACCTCTGCGGTTTCCAGCATTGACATATAGGCGTGTTGGGATTTGGCGATGACCTGTGGGTCCTGAGCGCGATAGCTGTTGCGGTGCTCATTCTGCACCAGGCTGATGGACTCGAGGCCGCCACCCACCACCACCGGCATATTATCCACCAGTATCTGTTTGGCAGCGGTGGCGATTGCCATCATGCCGGAGGCACATTGCCGGTCCATGCTCATGCCAGCCACCGAGCTCGGCAGGCCGGCGGCAACGGCGGCGGTTCGGCCAATATTGTAGCCGCTGCTGCCCTGTTGCATGGCGCAGCCCATCACCACGTCATCCACTTCGGCGGCTTCTATGCCGGCGCGCTGAACAGCGGCGGCAATGGCATGGCCGCCCAGGCTGGGGGCATCGGTGTCATTGAAAGCGCCACGATAGGCCTTGCCAATGGGGGTACGGGCGGTGGCGACAATTACTGCTTCTTTACTCATTACTCACTCCACGAAAGGCCGGGGCCTGTCTCTGATTTGCTTGCTGATGACCGATGACAGTCTTTACTTGTCGACGATCAGGGCCAGAATGTCCTCAATGGCCTGTTGTGCCAGGGCGCTCATCTCGGCATCGGTTCGGTCCTGAATGGGATGGGGCACGAACACTGATTTCGGATGGATGCCCAGGGAATTGCCCTGGGATTCTGCCGCCTGGATAAATTCACTGGACGCCACGAAGCCGGCCGGAATACCCCGACTTTCCAGATCCAGAATGTCATGCAAACTGCACGACGTACAAGAGCCTCAGTCTGCCAGGCCTTCGATGACCGCGTCGCAGTCGGCGCTGATGCGCTGATTCAACTCCCGGGGAGCAACCCGGGCAAAGGTCGGTTTGGCATAGCGACGTACTCTGGCGCCGAGCTCGGTCAGGGCCTTTTCAACAGCGTCGAGAAATTCCTTGCCCCTGGGCTTGGATATATCCAGCAGCCCAATAGTCTTGCCCTCGAGCGCAGTCAGGCGTGGCAATAACTGTCTCTCCACCGGCTGCAATTCGGCGGTAGGGTCCAGCAAATAGTCGGTTGTGGTCATACAGCCCCCCTCAGTATTAATTAATGACTTCAGATACTAGCTGACTGCCCCGGTCACCGGAAGCCACCCAGCCGCTGATAATGGCGGAAAACAGCCCGGCAGTGCCGCCGGTGCTGACGATATGCAGGCCATCATCCCTGAATTTGTTAAGTAACTTATCCTTGAACTTCTCCGGCATGCCTTCGGCCATGCCATCAACGCCAGGCAGCAGTGCGGCCCCCGGCGTCATCAGTTCATCGTACAGGGCCTGTTTAAGATCTGCCTTGCTCCAGCCCCCTTCCCGCAACACCCGGCGGTGTTCCGGGCTTACTACCAGAATGGCATCGGCCATGCCGAAGCGTTTGACGTGGGCGACACTGCGCAGGCTGGCAGCCATGCTGCGCGCCAGGGATTCTGGTGTTCGTGACAACTGATCCAGTATGGCTTGCAGGCCCTCGCCGGCGAACAGGCTGATGACAGACTGGTTACGCTCGAATCCACGGTCCATGGCCAGAGATGGCCAGCTCTCATCGGATTCATCTTCGGCAAAGCAATAGGTGAATTTGCCAGGATTGCCCATGGTGGCACGATCGATGCCACCGGGCAGGCCACCCCCGACATTGCGTACCAGCAATTGCAAGGCACGACCGATGGTGGCGCTGGCCCGATTGCCCTGGCCCAGCGCATTGATACCGGAGTTCATGCCGATATGTTTGCTTACCGGCCCATTGACCACCATCACTGGTGAGGAGAAATAGGTAGTGCACAACAAGCCATGCAGGCAGAAGGCATCTTGCAGGGCCGCTCTCACCGAGGCCAGCACGGTGGGGAAATAATCCGGCTTGCAGCCAGCCATGACTGCATTGATGGCGACTTTCTCGATACTGCAGGGCACGTAATCCGGGGGAATATTGCCGATGATCTCATCTGGTTCGGCATCGCAGGCCTGCAGCATGCGCAAGACCCGCAGCGGCGTTGGGGGTACCACCGGCAAGCCATCGGTCCAGCCTTTTTCATAGCACAGCTCAATCGCTTCTTCCTGATCAGCTTCAGGAATCTGCCGGGCCTTGAGCCGGTCGGCAGCAAAGCGCAGCAACAGTTGCTCCTCCATGCCGGGCTCCTGGCTTAGTGAGCCGCAGCCGGGCTTGAAATCCGGCAGTGATTCGCCCAGGTCGGTGATGCCGGTAAAGTCTTGCCACTGTTGTTTGTCCCAGCCGACGATGCGTCCCTGTTCCACTCCCTTGTCATCAAAGCGGATCAAGGTCGGAACGATCTCGATTTTATTGTGGAAGGAAAATTCCAGACTGCTGTCATCATTAAGGCCGGCAATATCGCCGGGAAAACTGACATCATCCTGGCAGTAGATTGCCAGTTGGCTGCCCCAGCGCTGATCGAGCTCCTTCGCCACCGGCTCAATCAGTTGGCAGGTCGGGCAGGCCTGTTTCATTACCAGCGCGAATTGAGGGAATTGAGGGAATTGAGAATGTGGCAAGAAACCTCCGGCAGTGGACTCTGGATTCAGGCCAAGTGTAGCGCAAACAGGGGGTTCCAGAAACACAGGCTTGGGCGGGAAGAGCCCTTGGCTGGAAGCCTGGAAAAAGCCCCGATTCAGGCTGGCGAGGACAGCTGACTAGTAGATGAAGCCGAGGGTGGAAATACCCACGAGAATATTGATGATCATGAATACCGATGAGGTACGCGACATGACCTTCCACATTTGTGGGCCTTTGTAGGCTGCCCGAATTCCGACAATCAGGATGAAGGTATAGGCCAGCATGGCGGCAACGATTATCAGATACTGAATCCAGTTTTCAGCATCAACGGCGCGACTGCCAAAGTAGAAGAACAGGGCACAGCCAAGGAAATAGAATAGCCAGTAAGTGATTGCCAGTCCGTATTCACCGGCCAGCAATCGGGCCATGAATGAGCGATCGTCCTGGGTCTGCTCTGCTTGCGGGTGATTCATGGCTGTAGCTCGAATAATACCGGTTAATTAAAGGCGGCAAGCCCGGATTTGAAGGTCGCCAAGTTTACCCCAGCTACCCCGGTCAGCAAACCCTTTACTGAATTGCCGGCCAGGCCGCAAAACAATGTCACAATTGTGCGCGGCATCAACTTGCGGGTGTTAACCCGCGCAAATTTGCGCTCTTGGGACTTCGACAGCCCGGACGTAAAGATTTATGATAAATTCAGTTAAAAATGGCACAGAGCGATGCGGTATGGAAATCAGCAAGCAACTCGATAGCGAGGCCCTGACCCAGGCCTTCAGCTTCAGCGATCTGAAGCAACGGGCTTTCTATGGTTTGCGGGGTATTCTGTCCGGCATCGTCGCGGACCAGAAACTCAATGAAAAGGAATTACTGTTTCTCGACGCCTGGCTGCAATCCCAGCAGTCTCTCTCCGACGATGAAGAAGTACTGCGCATTCTGACCCGGGTAGGTGAAGTGCTGGCCGATGGGCAGATCAGCCCGGCAGAACTGGTACAGATGCAGACTCTGATCGAAGCCTTTGTGCGCGAGCAGGACGACGAGGTCAACAGCAAGGCACAAGTCAATGAATTGCTTGGTTTTCTTTCTGGTGTGGCCTCAGATGGCGTGCTGAATGATCAGGAAGTGGAAGGTCTGTCCAGCTGGCTTGACCAGCATCAGGAAGTCCGTACTGCCTGGCCGGCCTGTGTCCTGATCGATCGTTTGGATGTGATTCTCGAAGACGGATTCATTTCAGAAGAAGAGCGTGAGGATTTGTTGCAGACCCTGCAGCGCATTACCGCCACCGACGCCGGGGCATCCGGTGTGCGCTATGAGGCCTCCACGGAAGTTTGGGAGGACCAGGTCGACAGGGTGGATATTGAAGGTCGAACCTTTTGCCTGACCGGAGACTTCGTCAGTGGCGACCGCAATCATGTGGATACCATGCTACGTCTGAAGGGTGCGGACCTGTCGCCCAATGTGAACAAACAGGTGGACTACCTGGTGATCGGCACTCTGGCCAGCCGCGACTGGCTCTATACCAGTCATGGTCGCAAGATTGAAAAAGCCCTGCTGCTGAAACGCGAAGGCTGTACTATCCAGATTATTACCGAGCGAACACTGCTGAAATTTCTTGGCGCAGTAAACCGGTTCTAGCATGCAGCACGCAGACCCTGTCCCGCATCTGCTGTTGCCAGGTGCAGGACTGCCGCTACATTTCTCCCATGCCAATGGCTTTCCGCCCCTGGTTTATCAATCCCTGCTGGAAGAGCTGCAAAAAGAACATCAGCTGATTGCCAGTCTGCACCGGCCTCTCTGGGCTGACAGTCTGGCGACAATGCCGGATTGGCAGGTATTGGCCGACGACATAATCAGCTTGCTGGAAGTCCAGCCTGGCCCGGTGATCAGTGTCGGCCATTCCATGGGAGCCTCGGCGCTGATCATGGCGGCCGTGCGGCGGCCGGAATTGTTTGCCGGACTGGTACTGGTGGAACCGGTGCTGCTGCGGCCGGTCTATACCCGGCTGCTGAATGGCTTGCGGCCACTGGCCCAGCAACTGGTGCCGATGATCCGCAATACCCGCAAACGTACCGATCGCTGGTCGGATAAAGAGGCGGCCTTCAGGCATTTTCGGGGCAAATCGGTATTTGCCGGCCTGGATGACAAGGATCTGCGCCATTATGTCGAGCACGGTACCCGACCCGCCGCCGATGGCGGTCGGATTCTGCGCTATGACAAGCACTGGGAGGCCCATTGCTATGGCCGCATATTCGATCTGTGGTCTGTTCTGGAGCAGCTTTCAGTGCCTGTGCTGGCGCTGCGCGGTGGCAGCAGCAATACCCTGCCGGCCCAGCAATGGCGCCGTTGGCAGCGTGTTGCTGATCATGATTTCGTGGAAATACCGGGGCGTGGACATCTGTTACCACTGGAAGAACCCGCCGAATTGGCGGAGCTGACCCTGTCCTGGCTGCGTCGCTTGCCCCGCTAGTCAGGCTTGTCGGCCCTTCTGGCCGGCACCCCTCCTTCAGAGTGCCGCCGTCACTGCGGCAACAATTGCTATTGCAGCTTGTTAACCTTTTGCCGATGCCTGACTCTAATAAAGACAAGTATCAGAGATGTGATGGCACGGGGAAGCCCCTTGTTGCAGGAAACCGAAGAACAGCTGATTGAATCAGCGAAAACGGGCAATGTGGCTGCATTTGAGCGCCTGTTACGCAACACCGAGCGACAAATGCTGGCGGTGGCGGCGGGCTTCGCCCATACCCCGGACGATGCCAATGATATCTATCAGGATGCCATGCTGGCGGCATTCCGGGCCTTGCCGGATTTCAAGCTGGAAGCGCGTTTCAGCACCTGGTTACACCGGATTGTGGTGAATACGGCCCTGTCGAACCGGCGCAAACTGAAGCGAAGCTGGCAAAAACTGGCAGCGGCCCAGACAGAATATGAGCAGCAGGAAACCTATGTGGAGAACCGGTCTCCGGAAGCCTGCACCCTGGATCAGGAGCTGAACAGACAAATCAATCGTGCCATGAGACGCCTCACTGATACCGAACGCATGGCCTTCGTGCTCTGCAATCAGCAAGGCTTCAAGATCAGGGAGGCGGCAGAGATCATGTCCAGTAGCGAGAGTTCTGTGAAAGTCCTGTTGTTCCGGGCGCGCAACAAATTGAAAGAGATGCTGGCTGACTACCATTAGTAGCCGGTGTTTCGGATTCGAGTGACAGATGATGCAAGCATGCAACAATGATGAGAGACGATCATGACAAGCAGTGAAAATCGAGAGCAGCTTGAATTGCAGGTGATTGAATACCTCTATGGCGGTATGAGCGATGAGGAGCTGGCACATTTCCAACAGCGACTGGAGTCGGACTCTGCCTTGAGGCAAATGCTGGAGCAGGAGCAACGCCTGCAATCGGCACTTCCCATTGGCAGTCAGCCCCGGATCGATGAAGAGCGTTTGCAGGGCAATCGCTGGATGTTGCGGCAACGGCTGCAGAAATCGCAGCGCGCCTGGTCGCTGGCATCACTGCTGGCAGCTTTGCGTCAGCGACCGCTGACTGTTGGCTTTCAGGGAGCGGCCATGGCCATGACATTCCTGTTGGGCATCATGGTGGCTTCACCACAGAATGACTCCGGGCCGGCTGTCGGTAGTGAGCAGGCGGGCTTGCCGCTTCCTTCACAGACGACTTCGCCCCTGGCCTTTATCGACGATGAAGACTATGAAATCTTTCAGTTGCGGGTGAACAGTTATGACGCTGCCAGTGGTGATATCGATCTGTCATTTTCCCTGGCCTCGGAAACCCGCCTGACCGGTAATGTTGCCGATGCCGGTGTGCACCGGCTGATGGCCGCTGCCCTGCAGGACGATATCGACAGCGCCTCGCGCCTGGATACTATCGAAGTGTTGCAGGCAGTGAGGGCAGGTGAGGAAGTTAACCAGGCCCTGATCCATGTACTGCTCAATGATCAGAATCCGGGGGTGCGTTACCAGGCGGTGCAGGCACTGGTGGAACTGAGTGATCAGGAAGCTGTGAGGGCGGCCCTTCGTTACGCCTTGCAGTCAGATGTTAATCAGGGAGTGCGGGTGGAAGCATTCAATGCCCTGAGCGGCTACCGTGATCCGCAGACTCTGCAGGTCTTTCGGCAGCAGATGGAAGATGACAGTAACGAATATATTCGCAGTCAGGCGCGCAGTATAGTGGAAGCACAGAATGCGCTTGAGCAGGACGATTTAATTTATTGATTGCGCCAGTAGGCGCGGTTATTGAGGGTGCAGAAATGACTAGAATCCATGAATACAGCAAAGCGATCGGCCTGCTTGTTATGCTCCTGCCCGGGGTATTGCTTGCCGCCAGTAATGACGATATTGATCAGGAATTTACTGTAGAGCCAGGTGGCACTTTAACGGTCAACAGTGATGCCGGTAATATCGAGGTCGATACCTGGAACCAAAATCAGGTACGGGTGCGGGTGCGAAACACCCGCGGCTTCGACATGGAAGTGGTTCAGGAGGGCAATGATGTTGTAGTGATTGCCGACCAGGAACGGGGCCTGTTTGGTTTCGGTGGTGGTTCCAATATCCGCTTCGATGTCTCGGTACCCATGGACTACAACGTCGATCTCAATACCGGTGGTGGCAGCATCACCGTAGCTGATATCAATGGTGAAGTGCGCGCCGATACCAGCGGAGGCCGGATCACTGTCGGTCGGGTCAATGGCGGTGATGTCATGGTAGACACCAGCGGCGGCAGTATTGATATTGATGATGTGGACGGCAGTGTGTCGGCTGACACCTCAGGCGGTAACATCACCATCGCCAATGTGAGTGGCGATGTGGAGGCAGACACTTCCGGTGGCAGGATCCGGATCGGCAATGTAGGTGGCAACATCTATGCAGATACTTCCGGTGGCAGTATTGAGGTGGGCGAGAGTGGTGGCCGCATGGACCTGGATACTTCCGGTGGCACCATTCGCGCCGGCTGGGCCCAGGGCCCGCTGGTGGCGGACACCTCCGGAGGCAATATTTACCTGGCGGGCAGCGAGGTGAGTGTGGAGGCGGATACCTCCGGCGGCAATATCGAAATCGAACGCAGCAATGGGGCTGTGTACGCTGATACTTCCGGTGGCAGTATTACCATTCGGCAGTCGGTAGGCCCGATCAGGGCAGATACGGCCGGTGGCCGGGTCGATGCCGAACTGGTGGCCTTCGGTGGCAGCCGGGATGCCACGGTGGAGCTGGAATCCTCAGGCGGTGACGTGACTGTGCGGATTCCCAGCAATCATGCCGCCACGATCCTGGCGGATCTGGAAGTTTCCCGCCGTGCGCGGGGTGATTATCGCATCTATACCGATTTTCCCCTCACCATTCAGGAGGACGACAATGGCAATATCGTCGGCCGCGGGGATATCAATGGCGGCGGAGACCGGATCTACCTGGAAACCCAGAACAGCGATATCCATATCGTCAGCGTCGACTAGGGCACCGACGTTAGCGCTTCCTTTCTGTTTCCCAATATTTTCAACAGCTTATATTTCAGTTGACTGGACTGACTGGTCGGTTTATGGTTTTTGCTTAATAATCGAGCAGTGTCAGGAGTCCAGATGGAAACCGCAGAAACTCCGAAAAAGACGGCCCGGGACAAGGTCATTGTCGCCGCCCAGAAGCTCATGACAGGGCAGGGCTACAGTGCCACTACGGTAGATACCATTGTGCGCGAGGCTGGCGTGGCCAAAGGCAGCTTTTATCATGCCTTTGAATCCAAGCAGGATCTGGCCCTGGCGGCACTTGAAGATTTCGCCATCCAGGCCTGGTCGGTGGTCTCGAGCGGGCCCTATCGGCAGGAAAGCGATGCCGTCAGGCGAGCGCTGGCCTTTGTGGATTTTCTGGAGGAAAGCGCCGAAAGCCTCTGGGCACAAGGCTCCCTGCTTGGCAGTCTGGCGGTGGAAGTGGCCGACAAACATCCCGAATTACGTCAGCGCATCAGCAATCTCTTCAGTCGCTATGAAGACAAGTTCGTCCGCCTGTTTGCACCGGCGCTTGAGGTCCGGGGCGTACAACAGCCGGCAGCCCGGGAACTGGCGGTGCATTTACTGGCAGTGATCGAAGGGTCTGCCATCACCGCCCGTTCCCATGGGGAAGCACGCTATCTGCGCGCTGGCCTTGCCCATTTTGGCCGCTATCTGCGGCTCCTGCTTGGGGAGCCCTCCAGGGCCTGATACCTGTCCAGTTCCTTGTTATTGTTCGTTTTTTTATACCCGACCAGTTTGAACTGACTGGTCGGTCTAGCGTTTCTGGTTGCTCCGGCCCGGGGTTCTGCTGTTATCCACTGGCACCACTCTATGCGCTTATAAGCAGCCAGACTCTGGGTTAGAATGCGCCTCCCATGGCCAGTGCTAACCCCGTTACTTATTCCTTCCTGCTGGGCCGAGCCTGGCCAATCATCCTGGCCAATGCTGCGGTTCCCATGCTGGGGCTGGTGGATACCGCCGTTATCGGCAATTTCGGCAGTCTTGCTGATCTTGGCGCCATTGCTTTTGGCAGCCTGATTTTCTCTTTCGTGTACTGGAGCTTCGGTTTTCTGCGCATGAGCACCACCGGTTTCACGGCCCAGGCCTGGGGGGCTGGTGATCAGTTGGAAGTCAGGGCCGTATTGGGTCGCGCACTACTGATTGCCCTGAGCCTGGCGGTCTTGCTGTTGCTGCTGCAATGGCCCATTGCGGCACTGTCCTTTGCCCTGCTGGATGGCAGTGCGCAGGTAGAGGCCGTGGGGCGTGAATACTTCTTCATCCGCATCTGGGGAGCACCCGCGACGCTCACAGTTTTCGTCTGTACGGGGTTGCTGATAGGTCAGGGTAAGAGTCGTAAGTTGTTGTCGCTGCAGCTTTTTCTGAATGGGCTCAATATCGCCCTGGATGTATTGTTTGCCGGGGTGCTGAATCTGGGTGCGGCCGGTATTGCACTGGGGACGGTGATAGCAGAATGGTCGACCGTGGCCTTTGCCTTTTTCATCCTGCTGCCGGACTTGCGCCGGGATCAACAGCCGGATGAGCCGTTCTGGCCGCGAGCAAGGATAATGGATCCGCAGAGTCTGATGGCCACCGCCACAGCCAATGTCCATATCATGCTGCGCACCCTGATGCTGGTGTTCTCCTTTGCCTTTTTTGTAAACCAGAGCGCCCGCTTCGGTGATGTGGTGCTGGCGGCCAATCATATTCTTCTGCAAATGATTTCCTTTTCGGCCTTTTTTCTGGACGGTTACGCCTTTGTGGTGGAATCCCTGGTGGGGGCGGCCAAGGGGCAGGGTGATCGCCAGCGTTTCGACCTTGCTGTGCAGCGCTCAAGCTTGCTGGCGCTGTTTACTGCGATTCTCCTTGCCTTGCTGCTCTGGCTGGCGGGTGACGTGCTGGTGGCCGTGCTGACGGATATCGAGGCAGTGCGTGAATCTGCCCGGCAGATGCTGCATTTTGCGGTGTTCTACGTGCTGCTGTCATTTGCTGCCTTTCAGCTGGACGGAATTTTCATTGGTGTTTCCCAGGCCCGGCAAATGCGGGACGCCGCAGCGCTGTCATTGGCAGTGTTTATCCTGGCCTGGTGGTTGATGATTGATGGCCTGGGGGTGTCCGGGCTATGGCTGGCGATGATTCTCTATGTGGTGGCCAGGGCCCTGGCGCTGTTGCTGTTCTATCCGGGCTTGCGCGCCGGGATTGGTCCATCTGAACCCTAGTGTATCTGCTCTGATTCCGGCAGCAGGTGGGCTGCAAGTTCAAGCTCCTCTATCTGCAGGCCCGCCAGTATGATCTTGCCCTGATAGCGTTCGCTGCCGGTGGAGGCAAATTCAAATTCGTAGCGCCGCCGTAGCTGCAGTCGGCCGTCATTGCTGCGTGCCAGACGCAGGCCTTTGAGGACCATGGTCTGGTCCAGCAGTTGCAAACCCTGTTGCTGACAATGTCGTGCCACCAGTTGCAGGGCCAGATGCTTGACCTTGTCGCTTTGCCACCAGAAGGCAATCAGGCTGGCGATCAGCAGGGCCCAGATCAGGAATTCGAGGGAAAGCACAGGCTTGATTCCAGGGTCATTACGGCGCCTTCATTGCAGGGCCATTTGAGAATGAAAAAGGCGCCGGCCAGTCAGTGCTGGCCGGCGCCCCGATTGCTGCATGCTGACGCGTGCTAGTCGCGATAGCTGCTGGTTGGCGGCAGTTGGGAACCGGACAGATCGGCCGGAATGCTGCGTTCTCTGACCACTCGATGGGTCAGGGTGCCAATGCCTTCGATACGTGCTTCGATGGTCTCACCATCCACCAGATAGCCGGAACCAGTGGCACGCTCGACACGACCCGCACCGGTACCGCCGGAGGTGCCGGATTGCAGCACATCGCCAGGGAATACGGTGATCAGGGAAGAGGCGTATTCGATCAACTCGGGGATATTGTGGATCATGTCGCCAGCCTGGGCTTCCTGTACCGTAACACCGTCGATGACAGTGATTTGATGCAGTCTCTCCATTGGATCGCCGTAGAATTCCTTGGGCACAATCCAGGGACCGTGGGGGGCGAAGGTGTCATGACCTTTACCCACGAACCAGTCCGAGCGCAAGCCGTAGCCACCCGGTGGACGACCACCGCGGTCGGAAATATCCATGGCGACCATATACCCGAAGACATGATCATAGGCCCGTGTCGCAGAGATGTATTTGCCGGTACGACCGAAAACGATGGCCATTTCCACTTCGTACTCAATTTCATCACGGCCGTAGGGCATGATGACATCTTCGCCATGGCCAATCACGGCACCACGGGTGGGCTTCAGAAAGAGGTAGGGTACACCACGATTTTCCCGTCTCTCACGGGTCTGGGCCGCCAGTTGCTCTTCGGTGCAGCCTTCACAGGCGTGGGTATAAAAGTTAACGGCTGCGTTCATGATCTTGCTGGGGTATTGGATCGGGGCACGAATATCCACATCGTCAACGTCGTGGATATAGTCGGGGCGGTTACCGGAGCTGAGCTGCCCGTCTTCCACCAGCCAGTTCACCAGTTCATAAACCCGGTATTTGAGGCCGTATTCATACTGCTCGATCAGACCCAGCATGTCATTGGGCATGTCGATGCTGCTGTATTGTGGCATCAGTTCCAGCGCCTGATTGGCGGCCACCAGGTCCACAATCAGTGAGTCATCCCGCATCACCAGGCCCACGAACTGATCGTAGTCCACCGCGAAGGTGCCCACCTTGTAGGGTTCAGCCGGCTCGATATTGACCTGGGCCATGACTGCTGAAGTGCTCAGGGTCAGGCTGCTAACCAGGCCCAGGATGGATAGAAATCTTCTTATCATTGTTTCGCTCCCGCACAGAATTACTGCATGCGTTGATTGCTATTATTTTTATGCGTTTAAGGCGCCTGAAGGCAGCGAAGAAACAGTTAGAAGGTTCGACCTGCAGTGTCGTAGCTGCCAATTCAAGCCCGTCAAAGGTATCCCCCGCTCAGGAAATTGTCCAGAGTTGAGGGCCGGCATCGGGATAATTAGCGGAATCTGCAGGGGCAATGCTGTCAGCAGGCCGTCAAGGGGCAGGGGAAGCAGGCTGGCGCCGGGTCGAACGATCGTTCACCCGGTCTGAGGCGGGCCTGTTACTGACTGTCGGCGGAAGCGCTGTGTTCGGCGTAGCGCTTGATATGGGGAGCCAGTATTTCCAGTGCAGTTTTATCGCAGGCTGGCAGGCTGGCATCACTGGGCTGCAGCGGGGTCACGCGCTCACCCCACTTGATCAGGCCAGCACCCCAGGTGAGCCCGGCCCCGAATGAGGCGGTGAGCAGGTAATCGCCGGGTTTGACGCGGCCTTCCTCAAGAGACTCTGCCAGGGCTACCGGAATGGTCCCGGCCGAGGTATTGCCGTATTTGTGCACATTCACAAACACCTTCTCTTCAGGAATACCCACGCGCTTGGCCAGGGCATCGAGAATGCGCTTGTTGGCCTGATGGGGCACCACCAGACTGACATCGTCCACCGTCAGCCCGGTTTGTTCCAACACGTCCATGCAGGCCTGGGACATGGCCTTCACAGCACGTTTGAAGACTTCCTGACCCTCGAAATTCCAGCCCACGTAGAGAAACTCCTCGCTCAAGCGCGAGTAGGCCGAACCGAGATTGGTGATCTGGATGGCGTATTTGGCATCGGCCTCACAGCCAATTTTGGCTGCCAGCAGGCCGCATTCTTCTTCGCTCTGCTCAATCACCACAGCACCACAGGCATCACCAAACAGCACCGCCACATCGCGGCGGGCCCAGTTCATGTAGTGGGAAATAAATTCGCCGCCAATCACCAGTACTTTCTTGTGCGCGCCGGTACGGATCAGATTGGTGCCGATATGCAGGCCATAGAGAAAGCCGGTACAGGCTGAATTGACATCGATGGCAGCGGCATTGACCGCGCCAATCTCATCCGCCACCAGAGAGGCTGTATTGGGGCAATAGCTGTCATTGGTGAGGCTGCCCAGCAGGATCAGGTCGAGTTCGGCGGGGTCCAGATCGGCGGCAGCCAGGGCGTGTCGGGCAGAAACCACTGCCATATCGGAGAAATTACAGTGACAGATACGCCTTTCCCGGATGCCGGTTCTGCTGGTGATCCACTCATCGGAGGTATCCATGAAGGTGGCCAGATCCTCATTGCTGAGAACTGCAGGTGGGACGCATTTACCCCAGCCGGTGATTTTGGCGTAATGCATTCAAACTCTCCGCTGCACAGGGCCTCAGACTGATATGACGGGCCATGTTGCTTTTTTATGGCGATTTGCAGGTTAGGGTCCCAGTGCCTGTTATTGCCGCTGAGACAGTGGCAGAAGGATACTTTATTTTGCCTGTTCAGGATACCCTGATGATGACAGGCCATTGCCCCCAGGCGGGGCGAAAGAATATCCGGCGATGCCGGTCTAAACAGTATGACTAACTTCAATGCACGAAAACCGGCCATTGGCCTGATTCTGGTCTGCCTGCTCTCCGGCCCGGCAGCGGCACTGGCGGAGATTGATCACCGTCTCTGGAATGACTTGTTGCAGCGCCATGTGAGGGTTCTGGAAGCTGGCAGCAAGACCGAGGTGGACTATGCCGCCATGGCCGGTGAGCGACATCAACTTCAAAGCTATCTGGAAACCCTGGCTGATGTCAGTCGGGCAGAATTTGATGACTGGACACGAGATGGACAACTGGCTTTTCTGATCAATGCCTATAATGCCTGGACGGTGGAGTTGATTCTGCAGTACTACCCTGATATTGATTCGATCCGCGATATCGGTTTTTTGCCAGGAGCCGCCTGGCGTCGTGATTTCGTTGACCTGTTCGGGGGCCAGGTATCACTCGATGAGATTGAGCATGAAATGATCCGTCAGTGGCCGCAGTTTCAGGAACCAAGAATTCACTTCGCGGTCAATTGTGCGGCCATCGGATGCCCGGCACTACGAGCCGAAGCCTGGCGGGCAGAGGATTTGCAGGCTCAACTGGAAGACAGCACCCAGCGCTTTCTGATGGACCGGGATCGAAACTGGTTAGAACAGGACACGCTCTATATTTCCAGAATCTTCGACTGGTACGACGAGGATTTTGAACAGGGTTGGCAAGGCATCGAAACGCTGCGCGAGTTTTTGATTCAGTACTCCGGGGCGCTGGAATTGACCGATTCGCAGATCGAAAAGCTCAGGCAGGGCGAGCTTCGGATTCGCTTTTCCCGCTATGACTGGGGACTCAATGATCTCTCAAAGAGCTCTCAATGACCTCTCAAACCCGCGCTGAGTAAGCACCGGGCATTGGCTCAGGCAGGGCTTGTGCTACACTCGACCCCGGAAGAGAATCATCCCCGGTGGGGTGCCCGGACTTCAAACCCGGTGAAGTCTGTTACAAGACAGGCTTGGTGGGTTCGACTCCTGCCTCTTCCGCCAATTCCCTTTTCAAACGATTTCCTGTTGTCGGCATTTCCGCCTCAAAGCGGCAGCTACTCTTTAGCTCCTCATTGCCCCGACTCCACTTCATCCAGCCGCGCCCCTGCCAACACACCTGGCAGGGAATAGTTGCCTTCATGACAGGCATACTCGTAAAGCCGATCCTGGGTGCGATTCATGGGAATCTCGGCACTCCAGTCCTGGACGAAGGTATCGGGGTCATGGATGGTGAAGCGATAGTTGATCACATCGTCGCTGACACGGGTGAAGCGCTCGGTGATGCGGAAATTGTCTGAGGCATTTCGAAAGCGTTGCGAAGGATTGAAGTTACTGGTTTCCACCACCAGGGTGTCGCCTTCCCAGCGACCGATGGAATCGCCCAGCCAGCGCTGGTGTTGCTCCGGCAATGGGTCCGCATCGATGCGAATAATGCGGGCATCATGCACCATTTCCACCAGGATCATGACATAGCCCTCTGACTGCACGATCTGGTAATTATTGTTGTAGAGAATCGGCAGCATGGGCGGACCGCCACTGGAGCTAAAAGAAAGCAGGCAACGCTCTGCCAGGGGGCGTGACTCGGGGCCAAAGTAGGCGCCACGTTGCTGCCTTTGCAATTGCGCTGCCTGGATTCGCTCCCGGGCCTGTGGCGTGTAGTCGGGAATCTGGCCATCGGCCGGCTCCACAATCAGGGAGCTGCGAAATTCACCATTATAGCGGGCCACCTGGGTGCCATCGTCAAACCAGAAATTATTATAGCTGTCGGCCAGTTCAATGCGGTCCTTGCTGGGAGCGGCCCGATCAGGATCGCTGGGTTGATCCTGTTCGGCAGTGTATTCGGCAACTTGTTGTTCCAGTGCGAAGGCCTCTTCCGCTGACAGCACCAGTTTGTCAGCAAATTCAGCCGGCCGGACCAGAGGGGTAATCGTATTATTGGTCCACATTCCCTGCAGATCCGGGACTCCCCAACTCGTTCTGGGGGTTTCAAAATCAGGGGTTTGCGCGAAGCTCTGCTCAATAGTCAGACCCAGGCCGAGGCCAATGCCAATCATCAGGCAGAGGTATCGGTCGGCGCTGCGGCTTGCTGTTCTTGTTTTCATGGCTTACCACCTTTGTGCAATGACTGCTGTTATTGTTTTTTGCAGGGAATTAGCGACCTTGAGCATAGCACTCAAAGCAATGGGCTGCGAAGTGGAGCCGTGCTGATTGCAGGGCTTGCTAGTGGCCAACTGCCGGGCGATAGAGGCTCGACTGCTGGTCTTTTTCCTGGATGGGCCAGTGCAGCAGGGCCGCGATCAATCCCAGGGCTATGCCCAGCAGCCAGATGCCGTCATAGTTGCCGTAGCGCTCATACAACCAGCCCCCCAACCAGACCCCGGTAAAGCTGCCTACCTGGTGGCTGAAAAAAACAATTCCGTAAAGAAAAGTCATATAACGGGTTCCAAAGAAGAGGGCCACCAGCCCGGAAGTGGGTGGCACCGTGGCCAGCCAGAGAAATCCCATGGCGGCCGAGAACAGCAGAATGCTGGCCTGGGAAACTGGTAGCAGCAGGAACAGGCTGATGACAATGGCTCTGCCAAGATAGATAAAAGAGAGAATCTTGCGCATGGGACGTTTGCCGCAAAGCGTACCGGCCACATAGGAGCCCACCACATTACACAGGCCAATGAGACTGATGCTCCAGGCGCCGACGGCGGCAGGAAAACCAAGGTCGATCACATAGCCGGGCATATGGACTGTGATAAAGGCGACATGGAAACCACAGACGAAAAAGCCGCAGACCAGCAGGACATAGGCTCGCACCGAAAAGGCATTGCGGGCAATGCGCCAAAGCCCCAGGTTTTCCGGCAGTTCGCTGTCATTATCGCTGGCTGGCCCGCCATAGCGGGCCAGGGGCAGGGTGAACAGGGCCATTGCCAGACCGGCCAGACCGAGTAGCTGCAAGGCCTGAAACCAGCCCACGGCATCCACCACGCCCTGCATCATGGGGACGATGAGAAATTGCCCGAAACTGCCGGCGGCGGTACCAATACCAAGAGCCCAGCCCCGTTTTTCTTCTGGCACTGCCCTGGCCATTGCCGGCAGAACAATGCCGAAGGAGGTGCCGGCAACACCGGCTCCTACCAGCAGGCCGGCACTGGAAACGATGGCCAGTTCGGTGCTGGAAAAAGCCATTAGATACATGCCGCTGGCATAGCAGATAACGCCCGCCAGCATCACCTTGAGATTGCCGTATCTGTCTGCGAGTCCGCCGGCGATAATGGCACAGACGCCCCAGGCCAGATTCTGCACCGCCAGGGCCAGAGCCAGGACATCTCGTCCCCATTCCCGCGCCTCGGTCATGGGTGGGATAAAGAGGCCGAAACCGGCCCGGAATCCAAATGAGAGAACCAGCAACAGACAGGCACTGATGAGGACGGGCAAATAGGGCGGGTACGCAGTTTTTGACATGAATTTAAAAGACAAGACGGTCAATCAATAAACAGTAACTGAATAATTGCCAAGCGGTCGAACCATGATCACAAAAATGTCAGGCAGCTTGCTGCAGTCGCTTCTGCTGCGGGTCATAAATTGCTAAGGTTGCGACAGTTTCAGGTATTACCGAAAGGAATGGAAGTTTATGGTAACAATTCAGTTTATTGAGCATGACGGGACTGAGCACAGGGTGGAAGTGGAACCCGGTGGCACAGTCATGCAGGCGGCGGTGATCAATGCGGTCCCGGGTATTGATGCCGATTGTGGCGGTGCCTGCTCCTGTGCTACCTGCCACGTTTATGTGGATTCCCAGTGGCAGGAGCGAGTTGGCGCAGTCAATCCGACAGAAGATGCCATGCTCAGTCTGAGCGCCGATCGCAAGGAAAACTCCCGTCTGTCCTGCCAGATTCCGGTCACGGAAGCACTGGATGGTCTGGTTGTGAGAACACCGGAGTTTCAATACTGATAGAGAGATCGGGCTGGCGCTTGCAAGTTCAGGGGGGAAGTCATGAGTCAGGACAAACAGCAGGAACAGAGCAGTAACTGGTCCATGGTGGGCAAAGACCCCTGGACCATGCCTCTGGATGAGATCGATCTGTCCCATCCAGGCATCTGGCATAGCGGTGAGTACCTGCCTTTTCTGGAAAGGTTGCGCCGGGATGATCCGGTGCACTATTGCCCGCGCTCAGCGGTGGGCCCTTACTGGTCTGTGATGAAGTATCAGGACATCATGACCGTGGACACCTCGCCCCAGATCTATTCTTCGGAGCCCACTGTGGGAATTGTGGATACTTTTGAAGAGTTCACTTTGCCCATGTTCATTGCCATGGACCCGCCCAAACACGATGAGCAGCGCAAGGCAGTGCAGCCAGTAGTGGCGCCCGCCAATCTGCAGCGCATGGAAGGTCTGATTCGTGAGCGGGTTTGCAAGATACTGGATGGCCTGCCGGTGAATGAGGAGTTTGACTGGGTCGAGAAAGTCTCCATCGAGCTCACCACCCAGATGCTGGCCACGCTGTTCGATTTCCCGTTTGAGGATCGCTACAAACTCACCTACTGGTCCGATGTGGCAACCGCCATTCCCGGGGGTGGGGTGGTGGATAGCCAGGAACAGCGCTGGGAAGCGATTCAGGAGTGCCTGGCCTGTTTTACCCGGCTCTGGAATGAGCGGGTCAACAGCGAGCCAGGTAATGATCTGGTGTCCATGCTGGCCCATGGTGAGGCCACCCGCAATATGCCGCCCATGGAATATCTGGGCAATGTGATTCTGTTGATAGTGGGTGGTAACGACACTACCCGTAACTCAATCTCCGGCGGTGTGCTGGCGCTGAATGAAAACCCGGCCGAGTACGAGAAACTGCGGGCGAATCCCGGGCTGATACCCAATATGGTGTCGGAAATAATTCGCTGGCAGACACCGCTGGCCTATATGCGTCGCACCGCGCTGGTGGATACCGAATTGGCTGGCAAGCAGATCAAGGCGGGAGACAAGGTGGTGATGTGGTATGCCTCCGGTAATCGCGATGAAGAAGCCATCGATCGTGCCAATGAGTTTCTGATCGACAGGCCCCGGGCACGGCAGCATCTGTCATTCGGCTTCGGCCTGCATCGCTGTATGGGCAACCGCCTGGCTGAAATGCAATTGCGCATCGTCTGGGAAGAGATCATGCAGCGATTTGAGATGGTTGAAGTAGTGGGAGAGCCGCAGCGGGTCTATTCCAGTTTTGTCAAAGGCTATAGCAAATTGCCGGTCAAGTTGCGGCCGCTTGACTGAGCTAGTCCGCTTCGGCTTCCACGAAGTAGAACAGGCAATCCTTGCGGGCAATCTCGGGGTTGGTGGTCACCATGAAAAGCTTCAGTTTCTTGCGCGGGTAGAGCTTTTCATTGCGAAGCTGGAAGAATTCATCCAGGCAATCGCTGCCATCGGGTTGTCTGGCGCGCAGGGCCTGATGCAAATCACCGGAGACAAATCCGAGCAGTTTGCTGCTGTCCACATAGCCGAAATTGGAATTCTCGATATCCGGCAGTAATGTGACCCCATCCGACATCAGGCTGTGATCCCCGTAGGCGATATCGCTGCCGTCCTGTAATTCCATGCGCATGGGGTTGTGGAAGAACTCCAGGCTCACTTCCGAGTGTTTGATTTCCAGCACAGATTCCAGCGTCATATAGCGGATCAGACCCTCCGTGGCCACCAGATTTGATTCACGGTCCTGGGCACCACCACATTCAATGGTGACAGTTGGCATCATTTCTTCACTGATTTCCATCAGTGCACCAAGCGTGAGATCGGTCACAATCATGCGGTGGGTGAACAGTGACACCAGGGCATCGTGTCTGGCATCCATAAAGGTTGTCACCCCGAAAGGCGGGCTGCTGCCTGAGGTATTATGAATATCGATCAGCGCCTCTGGTTGCAGTTTACGCAACTCCGCCAGCAAGGCAGCGGCCAGTTGTTCTTCGTCGCTGTCACCATGGGGAGGGCGGAAACATCGATTGAGATCCTTGTGGTGGGGCAGCATGCGATAGACAAAGCCCGGAGACTGTTTGGCCGCATCCACATTCATGACAAAACAGTGCAGATCGACACAGGGACGTATGCCCTGCTTGAGGACCGAATGCAGGGCGAACAGGCCCGAGGGCTCGTTGCCATGCATCAGGGTCACCACAGCACGGCAGCGACTGGAATCCTTGCCGGGAATGTGAATATGGGTTGGCCCCGGCAGGCGCCGCAGAAATTCCACGGCAGAAGCGCCGATTGCATCAGCAGTCGGCTTGGGCCAGCGGTAGAAGGCGCCACTGAGCGCTATGCCAGGTGCCAGGGGAGTCATTATCGCCAGCGAGCCACCGGAATATTGGCGCCACTGTTGCTGGCGTACTGCTTGAGCATCTCCACCAGCGCGTCACGTTTATGCATGTCTTTGCGCAATTCCGCCAGTTTGCTCAATTGCCACTGAGCGCCGGTTTGGCGGTTCGCCAGGCGTTCTTCGATCACCAGCAGCAGGGGCATGAAGTCATCTTCTATGAATCCCATGGCGGCGAGGTGTTCAGGCAGTGCCGGTAGCAGTTTTTCCAGTATCTCCGGAACTGCGTAATACTCGGGTTGGCTTTGTTGCAGGGAGGGCCAGAACAATTCCGCATCCAGGCCCTTCTGGGCAGCGCGATAAAAATTGGCCGTGCAATAGTTGAAAGGGATAGCTGGCAATAATTCGCGAATATTGCTCTGCATGCATTTTGCCAGTCCGATCGCCAGGGCTGCATTGGCCAGCATGTCCACCAGACTCGGCCCGGCGGGCAGGGAGCGCATTTCGATGCGCAGATGCCCATCGCCATGGGGGTCATAGACCGGACGGTTCCACCACCAGATGGAGCCCTGGTGCAAGCGCAATTCATGCAGCGATGGCGTACCGCCATCGCGGGCGATAGCCACCGGGTCTTCGTCATTGCAATTGGGCAGAATCGGCCGGTACAGCAGGGCGGCCTCGGCAAACAGTTCCATGGCGCCGTCACGGATCCAGTTGCTGCCAAAATTTACCCTGGCGGGAATGGGGTGCAGGGTGTCTTTGGGGCGACTGTCGATGGATTGCTTGAACAGCGGGATGCGGGTTTCCTGCCACAGGCGGTGCCCAAACAGGGTAGGTGAATTGGCAGCCAGTGCCACCACCAGGGGCGTGACCAGTTGCACGGCATTATAGAAATCCGAGAACTCACTGGGCGGTACTCGCAGATGAATCTGAAAAGAGGTATTGGCCCCTTCCAGGGTCACATCATCCATGGCCAGTTGCAGGGTCTCTTCGCCCTCGATGGCGATAGTAAACGGCCCGCCCCGCAGCTCGGTTAACTCATGGGTCAATGCCTTGAAGCGCTCCAGCGGCGTCATGGCATGGTAGCCGGTGTCGGATTGCTGCAGGGTAGGCAGGATGCCGATGGGGATTACCTTGCCATCCCATTGGGCGGCGCAGGCATTGATCTTGGCAATGGCCGCTTCGGCTTCGGTCTGGGTGGCCTTGAAACAGCGGTCCTTGATCAGGCTGGGATTGAAATTGTATTCGAGATTGTAGCGATTCAGCTCCAGGGTGATCTGCGGGTCATTGAGTTGCTCGCGGATTTCCTGATTGACATGCAGTGGCTGGCCTTCATTGCCAATGATGTAAAGCTCAAGCTCGGCGCCGAAGGACAAGTCTCCTTCACCGAAGCCCGGTCTGGCCAGCAAGATTTCCAGTGCTTTGAGATTGGAGCGCAGGCGCTGGCTGAATTGTTTGAATTCCTCGTCGCTGAATTCCGTCTGATCGATCTCGAGTCCCATTCCCTCATCCAGGTACGAGTGAAAACTGCTAGCGATTAGAGTAGCAGCTTTGAATTCCTCTGGTAAAGCAGAGTCAGGCCTCGCTAGAAATCATCCCGGGTGGGAGACAACTCACCGTAAATATTCATGGTGGGCAGGTCGGGTTTGAAATCGATATGGCAACCTTCGCAGATGGCAACAATTTCATCGCCGGCCCGGGCGATCAGTTCCACATCGCGGCTGCGTGCAGCATTGACTGCCCGCCCGGCGGCTGCTGACAAATTGGTCGAGTATTGTTGCCAGCCCTGGCGGCTGGTCCACTGCTCATCCACCGGGCCGGTACCCGGAATGGTCAACAGGGAACCACCCAGTTGCAACTGTCTGGCCAGGTGCTCCAGTTCACGCCAGTCTCTTTCGGTTTGTGGATTTCGCCAGGCAGCGATCCAGATGGGATCGGCCGAGTGGTTGATCAATGAGGCCATGACTTCATTGATACTGACGGGAAGGTGAAAGGCTTCCTGTTCCTCCTGAGTGGAGGGTGTGCAGTTGGCCAACAGGCTGGTCATCAAGAGTAATACTGCCATTGAGATTGTGCTTCGCGCAGATGGACCGGACATGGGATTCTCCTGAGAGTCGGATTCAATAGTTACAGTATTGATCCGGTGTCCGGGCAGCTCAAGCTGTTAACCGGCTTCCTTTGATATAGCTCATGATATCGCTCAATCAGGAAAAAACATTCTCCTTGCTGCTGCGAATTACTCGTGAATTGTCTGCCCGGTGGGTAAAGCCGATGCGGTCAAAATATTCCAGAATCTCAATGCACAGATTACGGCCGATTCCGGAAGCATCGCGGAATTCGATCACGGTGAACTCACCGTCATTATTCTCTGCCAGTTGCTCGGTAAATTCTGCCAGCTGCTCAATGGTGGCCGGCAGAAAGTAACGGTTATCTGCCACTGCAACAAGTTGTCCCCGGCGGGCGCAGTGTTTGAGGATGCTTTCCAGGCGGGGCAGTTTGATTCCGGTCAGTTCAACCAGTTCACGGGTTCGGGGCGGAATCTTGTCGGCTTTTTTCAGGTGCGGTCGGATTTCGTTGTTAAACAGCTTTTCTTCAGCACTTTGCTGGGCCTGATGATTGGGCAAGTGCAGACTGCTGGCAGTTTTGCCCAGCAGACCAAGCTTGACCAGTTTGGCCAGAATGGCTTTGAACAGAGCAAAGCTACCCGGGAATTTACAGCCCTGATTCAGAAAAGACTCGCTCACGCCACTGTCACTGGGATGCCTTGCGTGATAGTCAGTCAGCAGTTTGATCAGGCTTCGGGTAAGGGATTCAAAATGGTTGCGGGCGATGAGATATTCATTGCCCTGATTGTCACTGAGACGAAAACTTTCCATCCCGGCCTGACGCATCCTCTCGATACAGCGGTCAAGCGCTTGCCCGGTGAGATTTCGGTTAATCCGGAACTCCCTCAGTTTCACTCCTTCGGGTCTCAGTCTGGTCAGCGCCGCCAGGGCTTCCTGGTCTGGCTGGTCCATGGCCTGTAATTGCTCGAGACGCTGGGGACTGCTGCGTTGCTTGCGCGGCACAAAACTGTCGAGAACCCGCCCACCGCCGACAGTTTCTTTGCCGGTGGGATCACGGATGATGAAGCGATCGCCAAAATGGCAGTGCAGGGCGGTATGGCTTCTGATCTGGAAGCTGTTGTCCGCTGGCAGCGGACGAATAGCCACCAGATGGTGGGCGGCACCCAGATGCAGATGGAACTGACTGCCCGGATTGGGAGCCTTGCTGGCCAGCCAGTTCATCCGGACATCAATTCGCTGCACCGGATGTTGCAAGACACTGTCCTGCAGGCAATCGCCACGACTGATGTCGGCAGCATTGATATTGGCGAGGTTGATGGCAGCGCGCTGGCCTGCAGTGACTGTGTCCAGATCCGTTGCATCGAAACGCAGCCCTCTTACCCGCAAGGTCTCCCCGCTGGCGCTGTGCAGCAATGATGCGCCGTTAGCGCAGTAACCGGACAGGGCGGTGCCGGTTACAACCGTGCCGATGCCTTTCAGAGAAAAGCTCCGGTCCACCTGAAAGCGGAAGTGTCTGTCGTCGATCAGCTGCTGCTCTCTGTCGATGTCTGCGGCAAGCGTGAACAGAGCTTGTTGCACGGACTCCAGTCCGTCACCGTTAAGGCAGGAACAGCTATGCAGTGGTGCCCGGGCCAGGCTGGTATCCGCCAGCAGGGCCTGCAGTTCTGCCTGCAGAGATTGCAGTCGCTTGTCATCGACCTTGTCCGCCTTGGTGATGGCAATCACGCCGTGACGCAGACCAAGGAGATTCAGGATTGCCAGGTGTTCCCGGGTCTGGGGCATGACCCCATCATCGGCAGCGACCACCAGCAGGGCTGCATCAATGGCACTGACTCCGGCCAGCATATTGTGGATGAAATCCCGGTGACCAGGCACATCCACAAATCCCAGGCTGCAGTTCTGCTCCGGATGATGGGCGTAGGCGAAACCGAGATTGATGGTGAGGCCGCGGGCTTTTTCTTCGCTCAGCGTGTCAGTGTCGGTGCCGGTTAGCCATTTCACCAGGGAAGACTTGCCATGGTCGACGTGACCTGCTGTGGCGATGGTAAGAAAACGATTGGCAGCTTGCAGCTCTGAACAAGGTGCTGAACTGGTCATGACTATCCGAAAGGGCAGGGCTGCCCGAATACTGAATTCAGGCAGAGTCTAACCCGGACTTCAGTCAGGGACTAGCTGAGGGGCCCGGTTGAATTTGTGGATATGGTAAACGAAGGCGGCCACTATGGCGGCTGCGACTATAAAACCGGGGTTAAGCAGGCCATTGCCCACATTGACGATGCCGTAGCCCAGGGCGCCGGTCATCAGGGCGTAATAGGCAAAGGGCAGCAAGGTCTTGCGAATGACCGCGCCTTCCTTGCCCACCAGCCCGGCGACAGCTGAAGCTGCCACCACATTGTGGACACAGATGATATTGCCGGAAGCGCCGCCTACAGCCTGCAAGGCCACCACCCAGGTGGGGTCAACCAGAATGCGCTCGCCCACACCAAACTGAAACAGCGAAAACATCATATTGGACACGGTATTGCTGCCCGCCACGAAAGCACCCAGGCCGCCGATGAAGGTGGCAAAAAAGGGCCAGGCTGAGCCCGTGAGGCTGGCTACGCCTTCGGCCAGGGCAATGGGCATTTGTTCATAACCGGCAGCACCGCCGCTGGAGTTGATGAATACCTGGACCATGGGGACGGTGAATACCAGCGCTGTGGATGCTGGCAGAAGGGTGCGCAAGGAGCCCGAGAGTGCTCGCCCGTATTGCGGAATCGATAAACCATGCAGGCCAATAGTGATCAGGGAAACGATGATGAAAATCGTCCCGGGTGACCACAGCGGCTGAAACGAGGCGCTGATATCGCTGCCAAAAATTTGCGGCCAACTCCAGGTGATCAGCGGATGGGCAGAGCGCAACAGGGACTCCAGATCCAGGGCCGGCAAACGGGTGATGACCAGTAGTGCCGCAACCACCAGATAGGGCGACCAGGCACGGATCAGCCCCATATCGGAGTGCTGCTGGAGATCGGCGGCGGACTGGTGCAGGCTGCCGTTCCATTCCTCATCCCAGCGCGAGCGCTCGTCGAATTGCCAGATTTCATCATCCGTCGGCATCAGAAAACCGCTGCGGGCGGCGCCGATGACGATCGCAAGACCAATCATGCCGCCAAACATGGAGGGAAATTCCGGGCCCAGAAAGGTGGCAACCAGCAGATAGGGCACTGTCATGGCAAAGGCGGCAAAGAGGGCAAATTTCCAGATTCTGAAACCGTCGGCAAAGGAACGATCAGGGCCGAAAAAGCGGGTCATGATGCCGGTGACCAGCAGCGGTATGAAGGTGCCTGCCATGGCGTGGATCAGGGCGACTTTGGTGGCGATGTAAGCAAGAAACATATCCCATTCGGGATAACCGCGGGCGCTCGCATAGCTTGCCATGTCCGGATCGGCCGAGAGGCCGGTGCTGATTCCCACCAGAATGGGCGTACCCATGGCGCCAAAGGAAACCGGAGTGCTCTGGATGATCATGCCCGCCACTACCGCCGCCATGGCCGGAAAACCCAGGCCCACCATCAGTGGGACAGCCACGGCAGCGGGTGTTCCGAAACCGGCAGAGCCTTCAATGAAGGAGCCAAACAACCAGGCAATGATGATGACCTGGATGCGTCGGTCCGGCGTGATATCGGAGAAGCCTTTGCGAATGCTCAGAATAGCGCCGCTTTGCTGCAGGGTATTGAGCAGCAGGATGGCGCCGAAGATGATGTATATCAGGGTGCCGGCAACAATGAGGCCATTGACCGTGGCCGCCAAGACCTTGGCGCCGGGCACCTGCCAGATAAAGACTGCCATGCCGGCGGCCACCACATAGGCCAGGGGCATGGCACGGCTGGCGGGCCAGCGCAGGCCGACCAGAAATATGGCAACGACAATAATGGGCAGGAGCGAAAGGATCGCCAGGGTGCCAGTATTCATAATTATTGTTCTATTGGCAGCTGAGCTTGCGCTTGAGCTTAGCAGAATGGCCGGTACTGACAAGAGTAATTGTCAATCTTTGCACCCTGTCACGGGACATTGCCCGGCTGAAGTGAAATAATGCAGGCATCACCCCTTCAGGCCAGACCTGGATTTGTCCGATTGCTCAGGTCATGCCGCGAACGCAAAGGAGCAAGACTGTGGAGATATCAACGATAGTAATCCTGGTCATCATCGCCATACTTTTTTTCTATGGCGTTGGCATTTACAACCGCCTGGTCAGTTTGAAAAATCGCTATCAGAACGCCTTCGCCCAGATCGAGGTGCAACTGAAGCGACGCTATGACCTGATTCCCAATCTGGTGGAAACTGCCAAGGCCTATATGGATCACGAAAGGGAAACTCTGGAGTCGGTGATTGCTGCCCGCAATTCGGCAGCGGCCGGCCTGGCCGCCGCCGCGGCGGATCCCGGTAACGCGGCAGCCATCAAGGAGTTGGCGGGCAAGGAAGATGCCCTGGCCGGTGCCCTCAATCGATTCAATGTGGTGATGGAGGCCTATCCGGACCTCAAGGCCAATCAGAACATGATGCAGTTAAGCGAGGAGCTCACCACCACTGAAAACAAGGTGGCTTTCTCAAGGCAGGCTTTCAACGATCAGGTGATGGCCTATAACACCTACCGCCAATCCTTCCCGCCGGTGGTTTTTGCGGGCATCTTCGGTCATGGTTCGGATGCCAGTCTGCTGGAATTTGAGGACAGTGCTGAAATTCAGGCGGCACCCAAGGTCTCTTTCTAAACTGCAGGCGCTGACCGATTAGCGACTATGGATTTTTTTGAATCGCAGGATACCGCCAGGCGCAATACCGGGCGCCTGATAGCCCTGTTTGCACTCTCTGTTTTGTCCCTTATTGCTATCACCAATGTGCTGGTGATGGTGATTTTCGGCTTGAGCGCAGCAAGCAGTGAGGCCGCCGTTGGCACAGAGCTGCGTTTGTTCGACTGGGAAGTTTTCCTGGCCGTCAGCCTTGGTGTTATCGCCGTGATCCTGTTTGGCAGTCTCTACAAGATCGCCAGCCTCAGTGGTGGCGGTGCCCGGGTCGCTGAAATGATGAATGGACGACTGCTCCTGCCTGACAGTGATGATCCGCTGGAGCGACGCACACTCAATGTGGTGGAAGAAATGGCCATCGCTTCAGGCACGCCGGTGCCGCCGGTCTATGTCATGGAGGAAACCGGCATCAATGCCTTCGCCGCCGGTTACAGTCCCGGTGATGCAGTAATCGGTATCACCCGTGGGGCCATGGAAACCCTGACTCGCCAACAGTTGCAGGGAGTCATCGCCCATGAGTTCAGCCATATTCTGCACGGTGACATGCGCATCAATATCCGCCTGATTGGTATTCTGCACGGCATTCTGGTGCTGGGCATCATTGGCTATTACCTATTGCGCAGTGGTGCCCACAGTCGTCGTTCCAAGGACTCTGGCGGCATTGCTCTGCTGGGTCTGGGCCTGGTGGTGATCGGCTATGTGGGAACCTTCTTTGGGAATCTGATCAAGGCCGCAGTGAGCCGGCAGCGAGAATACCTGGCGGACGCCTCGGCGGTGCAATACACCCGTAACCCCGAAGGTATTGCCGGTGCACTGATGCAGATCGCCCAGCACAGCGGGCGTTCCTATCTGCAGCATCCCGGCGGACAGGAAATCAATCACGCCCTCTTTGAAGAAGCGGGGAAATTGTCACTGCGTGGCCTCTACGCCACCCACCCTCCGCTGGAGAAGCGTATACAGGCGATTTTACCGGCCTGGGATGGGAGCTATGACCTGATCAGTCGTCCGGAGCCTGAGACAGCTTCTGAGGCGCCTGAAGCGGAATCCAGGCGCGCCGTTGCCCAGGATGCCATGGCGATACTGGCGGGCAGTGCCGGAACCGTGCTGGCAGGACAGGCTATTGGCCATATAGGCCAGCCGCAGGCGGGGCATTTGCAGTATGCAGACGAATTGCTGCTGTCCTTGCCGAAAACAGCCTTGCAGGCTGCCAGACAGCCTTCTTCTGCCAGGGCGCTGGTGTATTACCTGTTGCTGGCGGAATCGGAAGAACTGCGAGCCGGGCAGCTGTCCCATCTGCAGCAATCTGCTGATACCGGTGTGTTTGCTGAACTCGAAGGGCTTTTGGCCGTTGAGATCAGTCTGCAGCCGGAGCAGAGACTGCCGTTGGTGGAGCTTGCCATGACCAGCCTGCGGCAATTGTCGACGCCGCAATTTGACTTGTTCAAGGCAAACTTCCAGCATCTGATTGCGGCAGATGGCAAGGTTGACCTGTTTGAGTGGTGCTTGCAGAAATACCTGTTTCACCATCTGGATGAGGTGTTTTCCGGGCAGCGGCCCCGACGGCTCGGTCGTCAGCCTTTACAGAAATATCCGGAGGCCATCGCCACCCTGCTGGCCATGTTCAGCCATTGCCACAAGACTGACGAACTCAAACCGGAAGCAATATTCGACCGTGGTGCCGAGGCTTTGCAAATGGAGCTGAGTCTGCCTGATATCAGGCAATTGAGTTATGCGGAACTGGACCGGGCCCTGGAGGATCTGGGCAGGGTGCGACCGCTGCAGAAGCCGGCACTGCTGAAGGCCTGTGCGGCCTGCATTCTTGCCGATGAGAAGGTCATGCCGGTCGAGCTGGAATTGCTGCGCACAGTGGCGGCAATACTGGATTGCCCAATGCCGCCACTGTTGGCAACTGACTAGCTGTTACGCAGTTTCGCCTGTGCCGCTGCCAGGCGTGCCACGGGAACCCGCGGTGGTGAGCAGCTGACATAGTTGAGGCCTGCGCGGTGGCAGAAATCGATAGAGGAGGGATCGCCGGCGTGCTCGCCGCAGATACCCAGTTTGATATCCGGCCGTGTTTGCTTGCCTTTTTCCACTGCCACGTCGATTAACTGCCCGACACCGGTCTGGTCCAGATTGGCGAAGGGATTCTGGTTATAGATTTCCTTGCGCTGGTATTCATCATAGAACAGGCCCATATCATCACGGCTCAGGCCGAGGGTGGTCTGGGTCAGGTCATTGGTACCAAAACTGAAGAATTCCGCCTCTTCGGCAATCTCATCGGCGGTGATGGCTGCCCGGGGGACTTCGACCATGGTGCCGACGATATAATTGATCTTCACCTTGCGCTTCTTCATGACTTCACGGGCGATGGTGTGCACGGTGCGCAATTGGTCCGCCAGTTCGGCGCGGAAGCCAACCAGGGGAATCATGATTTCCGGATTGACCTTGACCTTCTTCTTGCCCTTGAGCACCTGGGCTGCGGCCTCGAAGATGGCCCGGGTCTGCATTTCGGTGATTTCGGGGTAAAGAATACCCAGGCGGCAACCGCGGCAGCCCAGCATGGGGTTTTCCTCATGCAGCGCCTTGATCCGGTCAATCACGAAGTCAAAGGGCACGCCCAGTTTTTCCGCCAGTTGACGACGAACCACATCGTCGTGGGGCAGGAACTCGTGCAAGGGTGGATCCAGCAAGCGGATGGTAACCGGACGTCCGTTCATGGCCTTGAACAGGCCGACAAAGTCCTTGCGCTGGAAGGGCAGCAGTTTCTTCAGAGCCGTACGGCGCTGTACTTCGTCCACTGCCAGAATCATCTGTCGCATATAGTCGATGCGGTCGCCGTCGAAGAACATATGCTCTGTGCGGCACAGACCAATACCTTCGGCGCCGAATGCCACGGCCTGTTTGGCCATGGAGGGCGTATCGGCATTGGTGCGGATTTTCAGGCTGCGATGCTTGTCTGCCCATTTCATGACTGTCTGGAACAGCTCATAAGTGTAGCTCTTGCCAGGCTTCAGACTGCCATCGAGCACCCGCTTGACCTCTGAGTCAGCACTGTCAATCAGGCCCTTGTAGATCACCCCGGTGCTGCCGTCGATGGAGATATAATCTCCTTCCTTGAGCACTACCTTGCCCGCAGTCAGGGTCTTTTTCTCGTAGTTGATCTGGATGTCGCCGGCGCCGCAGACGCAGACCTTGCCCAACTGACGAGCCACCAGGGCCGCATGGGAAGACACGCCGCCGCGGGAAGTGAGTATGCCCTGAGAGTGCAACATACCCTTGAGGTCGTCCGGTGATGTCTCGGTGCGGCAAAGTACAACCTTGTTACCCTTGCGGGTTTCGATTTCAGCCGTGGCAGCGGTAAAGGCAATCCGGCCGGTAGCGGCTCCGGGACCAGCCGGCAGACCGTGGCCGATCACTGTGGCAGATTTCAGTGCCTTGGGATCGAAAACCGGTACCAGCAGGGAATCAATGGATTCTGCAGGGATTTTCAGCAGGGCAGTTTTCTGATTCATCAGACGCTCTTTCTGCATCTCCACTGCGATACGGACAGCTGCCAGGCCGGTGCGTTTGCCGTTACGGGTCTGCAGGATAAACAGGCGCTTGTTCTCGATGGTGAACTCGAAATCCTGCATATCCTTGAAGTGACGCTCCAGCTTAGCGCGCACCTTTTCAAGATCCTTGAAGCTTTCCGGCATGGATTTCTGCATATGGGAAATTTCGTGGGGAGTACGTACACCAGCCACAACATCCTCGCCCTGGGCATTAATCAGGTATTCACCATAGAAAACCTTTTCGCCATTGGCAGGATCGCGGGTGAAGGCAACGCCGGTGGCGCTGTCATTGCCGGAATTACCGAAAACCATGGCCTGGATATTGACCGCAGTACCCCATTCCACGGGGATGCCGTATTGTTGCCGATAGAGAATGGCGCGCTCGTTCTTCCAGGAGCCGAACACAGCGCCCACGGCACCCCACAGCTGCTCCATGGCATCCTGGGGAAATTCCTTGCGGGTGCGTTTCTTGATCAGAGCCTTGTACTGCTTGACCAGGGATTTCAGGTCAGCGGTGTTCAGGTCAGTGTCTGACTCGACCCCGAGCTTCTTCTTGAGTTTTTCCAATATGGCGTCAAATGGCTCTTCTTCTTCCTCACTTCGAGCCTGCACACCCATTACCACATCGCCGTACATCTGGATAAAGCGGCGGTAGCAATCCCACGCAAAACGGGGGTTGTCGGAAACTTTGGCCAGGCCTTCGACGGTGTCATCATTCAGGCCCAGGTTGAGGATGGTATCCATCATGCCAGGCATGGATTCCCGGGCACCGGAGCGCACCGAAACCAGCAAAGGATTCTTGCCAGCTCCAAATTTCTTGCCCAGCTGCTTTTCGATCTGCTTGATCGCTGATTCCACTTCCTTGCGCAGGGAAGCCGGGTAGCGCTTGCCATGGTCATAAAAATAGCGGCATACATCGGTGCTGATGGTGAAGCCGGGAGGGACCGGCAGGCCGATGGCGGCCATTTCGGCCAGATTCGCGCCCTTGCCGCCCAGCAAGTCTCGCATCTTGGCGTTGCCGTCGGTTTTGGCACCGAAAGCATAGACATATTTCTGGGCTTTTTTGGTGTTTTTCCTGGTAGAGGGCGATCTGCGGGTTGAAGATTTACTCATTGATACCTACTTGACGTTCCCTGAATTAGCCTGTTTTGCGTGGGTTCTGCCCCAATTGGGAGGTTTTTGTTCGAATAACCCCCAAAATCAGCTAAATGCCTGATTTCGAGAGAAAACACAGGTCATGTTCAACCCGTCAATAGGGAGCCTGTCCTGCGGGAAATGGAGGATAAAGCACCTGCCAAGCAAAATCCAGCTTCGCGGTTGGTGCTTGTGGGGAGGAGGGGCGTCCTTGCCCGGAATAGAGTACGTCTCAACAGATCGCTATTGGTGGGATTGTAGCTTAAGCCACCTCGATGCTTCGGACTTTTACTGATTGATTAGACTCGCGATATTTTGAATTAGCGAGCGCCTTCCTTTGTCTTCGTAAGAGTTCCAGTGAATACTTGTGCATATTCAAGATGATTTTCCAGCGTGTAGTAACACTTACCTCTATTTCGTTGTGTGTCTTGTCGCCAGCCATTTGTTGTGAGGGGCCTGCATAGAGATTTACTGGGTTCGCCATACCCATAAATTTTTCCATGGTCTTGTTTCTGGCGTCGCGCATTAGGAGCACGAAATGTTTTTTACAGAAGAAAATATCCTTAATAAGCTGCATCCAGACTCGCATTTGCAATCTAGGAGTTTTTAATGAAGGTCCAATCCAAAGTCCATTTACCTCCATCATTTCAAAAGAATCGTTCCTGAAGAAAGCATCAGAAGACTTAATGCTATCTGGCACAAAAAGGAGGGACCTATAATTAGGTTTCGTTACCAGCATATATCCAGCAACAAGTCGATTCTTATAGAAGGCACCCACGATCTTACTTTGATCTGCGTACGTAGTTGAAAGCCGAACACCTGAAAAATATTCAACTTTATCCAAATACTCATCCCGGTCTGCTGACGATTTCAGTTGTCTAAACTCTAGTTTTTCCATTCTCTAATCCTCGGTAAGAACATGCCTACATCTTGGCGATAATCCTCGTACTCTCGCGAGTATTCACTTTTCAATATGACTCTTTCTTCCTTTACTGCAGAGAAAATATAAAAAGCTACTAAGTAAGCTAGAGTAATCCACAATAAAAAAGAATTAAACAAAAGGGTGCTGCCTAACCAAACTAAGGTATATGAGACATAAAAAGGGTGCCTTACCAATGCATAGGTGCCTGTTGTAACCAGATTGCTAACTTTGTCACTGAATGCAAAGTCCAGATTGTCTGCGTTGCGGATTGAAAGTACAAACAAGCTGGTTCCGAGCAGGTAGCAGCATGCCGAAATCAAGAAAACAAAAAAATTAGGGTTGTTCGGCTGGGAGAATTGGTAAAGCGTTGCGACGATATGAATGGCGACAATGGGGTCATAAAAATATGACCCTTTTCGTGATGAATTAGTTGAAACATTAAAATATCTGTATCGTGCCCAGACCAATCCCACGATTATTGTGATATAAGCTAAAAATAAAGTGAGTTGCATTGCCATTGCTAAGCGCCCGACTAAAGATTCACACTAGAGGGCCGCTTACTTTTAAGTTGTCAGCCACGATTTTAAAAACAGTATATTTTCTAAATTATCCTAGTTAGTCCTTTAGAAGCAATTTATAGATTGATAAAAGTAGGTCGCCCCAGTTGAAGGACAAAAATCAGGCAAAATACTCAGAATATTGCCGCGAGCATATTGAAGAGTTTAAGAATGAGCTAAGAGATGAGGCAAACCGGGCGATGATCAGTTGGCCAGCCCGAACTGCAGCAGTGCTCCTATTTGTTTCTTCAATATTGACGTATGTTGTCCAGGTGGCTCAAGGAAATCCTTATTCAGAGCTAACACTGCTCGCGTATTCATTTGCACTATTAATAGTGATTGGTTACCCACTAGCCACTTTTTTATTCTCCCAAGTCGAAAAGTATAGCTATTTGGCAATTGATTTACTCTGTATCGCGGGCATGCTCGGATTCAGCTTTGCAGTATATGTCGTACTCTTAGGATCTGAATCCCAAGAGCAGCTGTCTAATAACTTTCAGCTCATGCAAGGTCAGGTGGCATTTGTTCTAGCGCTGGGAACCGCGTTCTCTTTTCATACTGGATTCTGGATAACTATCGTAAGGAATATTTTATTCACTGCGTGTGTTGCATTAGCAATATTTTGGATAGATTCAGACTTTTTCCAATTAAACATATTCCCTATCCTTGAAGGATTCTTCATGGGTACCATGATTAACTGGGTATTTCACGATGGTATCCGCACTCGCTTCTACCTAAAATCAACCGATGCCGATACGCGCCAGCATCTTTATAACCAGTTATCCAAGCTCGTTTATCCTCATCAGCTGGAACGCATCAAGTTGGGTGACGAGTTGGAAAACACCATGCCTCTCAAGGAAGGCAAGGCGATCATTAATGTCTTCGATGTGCAGCGTTCCAGTGAGATTCGTCATGAGAGGACCGCCGATTTTTTCATGGGGCTGTTTCAGTCATTTTTGCAGATTTGTATGGAAGGCTATGAGCATAACCCCTTGCGATCACAAGCCTTTCGCCTGAAAGAAACCGGCGATGGCTTTATCAGTTCCGTTGGCTATCCTTTTCTGCCTGTGGATTCCCGGTCCCTGGCTGATAGTGCTGTTTCCACGGCTTTGCAGATGTTTGAGGCCTTTAACAAGGAAGTGGAAAAGTTTAATTACTCAAGGCCTATCAAGGCTGCCATGGGCTTGGCCTATAACTCTGTGCAGGGCACCTTCCAGAGTGGTGGTATCCGCTCCTATGACCTGTTTGGAGAAGCGCTGATTCAGGCGGCCAAATATGAAGAGCTGCGCAAGCAGCCGGTGCTCTGGGAGATATTTACCAGTCAGGCGGCTGAGATGGGGATGGAAAACTTTAATATTATGATCGTTCAGGAAGTTGTGTATAACTCACTGAGTCCAGCGTATCGGGATTTATTTATCGAGATTGAGTTGACCGATCCGCGCCTGGTGGACCGGGAATTTCAGATGATGTATGACAACGATGCCAGGTACATCTACTTCCACCTGTTGCCTTGATCATTCGCTGTCATTGCTTAAGACGACACTGACCTCACCCTCTGCATTGACCATCACAGACACTTCCATGGGCCGGCAGCAAACCTGGCAATCTTCGATATAGTCCTGCTGCCCGAGGGAGCTGTCCACCAGCAGTTCGATCGGTTCTCCGCAATAGGGGCAGTATTCGCGGAGGACTTGCTGCGACTCCATCAGTCTTGCACCTCGGTCAGCAAGGGTGATCCGTTAAAATAGGCTGCCAGATTGTCGATGACCAGCTGTCCCATGGCCCGGCGCGTCTCCAGGGTCGCGCTGCCGATATGGGGTAGCAGAATGATGTTATCAAGCCGGGTCAGTGAGGCGGGAATCCTGGGTTCATTCTCGTAAACATCCAGAGCAGCAGCTGCGATTTCCTTTTCTGCCAGAGACTGGGCCAGTTCCTCTTCCACCACACTGCTGCCGCGGCCGATATTGATGAACAATCCCTCCGGACCCAGAGCCCGGAATATCTTCCGGTTGAACAGACCTCTGGTGGATTCGCCACCGGGTAGAATTCCAAGCAGTATATCGCTGGCCCTGGCCAGGCTTTCGAGGCTGTCATGGTAGCTGAAGTCAGAGTCTGTCTGACGACGATTGTGATAAGCGATATTCAGGCCGAATGGCAGGGCTCGTTCTGCCACCGCCTGGCCGATTCTGCCGAGCCCGGCTATGCCGAGTGTCTTGCCCTGCAGGCTGCGGCCGAACGGAAACGGCCCTTGCAACCAGTCGCCCTGGCGGGCGAAGGCATCGGCATTGATCAGATTGCGACTGCCGGCCAGAATCATCGCCAGCGCCAGGTCTGCCACGGCGTCGTTGAGTACATCAGGTGTGTTACTGACGCGAATACCCCGGGCCCTGGTCTTGCCGAAATCGATGCCATCAACTCCGACACCAAAGGCAGCGATGAATTGCAGTGACTCCAGCTCGTATACCACCGGGTCCAGCTCCCAGGAGGCGCTTGCGGCCGCGGAGCACTTGCCACTGAGTGAATTGATCAGTTCAATGCGGTCCTTGCTGTCAATTTCCCAGAGTTTGTGCGTGCGATACTCTCCATCGAGTCGGGCTATGGTCTCGGGATGAAATTCGTTAACGAGCAGTAAATCAGTCTGGTCAGTCATGGATCATGCAACAGTTGTGGCCCAGTCAAAGTGCTGGGCCAGGATTAAACGGGGATGAATTGCCATCATAGCGAATATTGCGTAGATTGCCGACTCTGTGGCAATTACTGCCACCGTCAAACCTGGTTAACACGATGAACTCCAGACAAGCATTACTGCGTCAATTGCCCTCAGTGGACAGCCTGTTGCAGAGCGCCCCCTTGCGAGCGGCGGTCGCAGACTTTGGTCGCGATGAAGTCAAACAGCATGTGCGGCAGGTTCTGGCGGACTGGCGCGACGCCTTGCAAAAGGGTGATGACGATGCGGCTCTGGAACTGCCCAAAGAAAAGCTCCTGGATCTGCTCAGTCAGCGCGTGCTGCATGCCCTGCAGTTGTCGGCGGCGCCGGTTTTACGCCCGGTTATCAATCTGACCGGCACGGTCCTGCATACCAATCTGGGGCGGGCCCGGTTGCCCGATCAAGCCTGCCAGGTACTTCAGAGTCTGGGCGGGCAGGCCTGTAATCTTGAATATGATCTGGAAACAGGCAAGCGCGGCGATCGTGACAGTCATCTTCAGCAGGAGTTGTGCAGGCTCACCGGTGCGCAAGCGGTAACGGTGGTCAACAACAACGCGGCGGCGGTGCTGCTGGTGCTGAACACTCTGGCCAGAGACAAGGAAGTGCTGATTTCCCGGGGGGAACTGGTGGAAATTGGTGGCTCGTTTCGGATACCGGCGGTTATGGAGGCCGCCCAGGCTTGTCTGCATGAGGTGGGCACCACTAACCGTACCCATCTGCAGGATTATCGTGAAGCCATTAATGCCGCCACCGGCTTGTTGATGAAAGTACATACCAGCAATTATGCCGTGCAGGGGTTTACAGCCAGTGTCAGTGAGCAGGATCTGGCAAGCCTGGCAGCGGAGCATGACCTGCCCTTTGTTTCGGATCTGGGCAGTGGCACCCTGATTGAGCTGCAGCGCTTCGGCTTGCCGCCAGAACCGACGGTCCGTTCAGTGCTCGAGGCGGGGGCAGACATTGTCACCTTTAGCGGTGACAAATTATTGGGTGGGGTCCAGGCGGGTATTATCGCCGGGCGCGCCGATCTGATTCAGCGCATCAAGGCCAATCCCCTGAAGCGCGCCCTGCGCGTTGACAAGCTGACCCTGGCGGCGCTACTGGAAGTGTTGAAGCTGTATCGGGATCCGGAACGCTTGCCGGAGAAACTCCCGTTTCTGCGCGATGTCAGTCGCAGTGAGTCAAGTATTCGCGAGCAGGCCCAGCAGCTTCTGCCGGCGCTGCGCGAAAATCTGGGCCCCGATGTGCTTATTGACGTGCGTGAAACCCGCAGCCAGATAGGCAGTGGCGCCTTGCCACTGGATCTGCTGCCCAGTGCCGCTCTGGTGATCAAGCCTGAACCCAAAACCGGTGGAGCAGATGCCGCGCTGACCAAACTCGCCGCTGCTTTTCGGCAATTGTCGACACCTGTAATCGGCCGCATACACGATGGCGAATTCTGGCTGGATCTGCGCTGTCTGGATGACTCTCAGGCACTGCTGGATTTGTTGCCCGAGCTGGCCGCTCAGGCCTGAGCCTGACGGCTTGCCTTTGGCAGGGGCACACCCAGCCGAAAACTGAGCATGGACAGGATCGACGCCACCAGCATCAGCCCCAACAAGGGATATACGGTGCCATTGAAGATAACGGCCACCAATTGAGCTGCCACACCTGAAAAAGCCATTTGCAGAAAGCCGGTCAGACCGGAAGCGCTACCGGCGAATTCCGGGAACTCATTGATGGCAGCCGCCTGGGCATTGGGCAGGGTAATTCCATTGCCAAAAACCGCCAGGCTTATTGGCGCAAACAGCGCTATGGGCGTATGCCAGCCGAGTAGCTGCAGCAGCACCGCCAGAGCGATGCCGAACAGGGCAATACTGGCCCCGAGACCGATCATTCGATTCATGCCCGTGGATTTGCCAAAATGGCGCGCAATATAATTGCCCAGCATGAATCCCGCCGGCACCATGATGAAATAATAACCGTACTCGGTGGGTGGCCGGCCCAGGACTGACACCATGATCTCGGGGGCAGCCGAAATGAAACTGAAAAACACAACCGAGACAAAGGTGACGCAAAAGGCGTAGCCACAGAAGGCACGGGATCTGAGCAGCGTAACAAAGGTCCCCAGCATGGCCGTGACGCCCTGAAACGGTACCGGATTCTCCAGAGTTTCGGGTAGCTTGAATCCAAGCAACAGAATCAATGCCACACTCAATACGGCAATCACGACAAAAACCGAGTGCCAGCCGAAGCGAGTCATCAATTCACCACCCAGAGCCGGTGACAGCATGGGAATTACCACCATCACCATCACCAGGGTAGCAATCACCCGGGCTGCCTGTTCAGCGCCGTAGACGTCACGGACAATGGCCCTTGCCAACACCAGACCCACGGCTCCGCCAAAGGCCTGGACGAAGCGACCCAGAATCAGGGTTTCGATGCTGTTGGCGAAATAACAAAACAGTGAGCCCGCGAGTGTGACGATCAAGCCGGCAAGCATCACCGGCTTGCGGCCATATTTATCGGACATGGGGCCATAGACCAGGGTGCCAAAGGCGATGGCCATCATGGACAGACTCAAGGTCAGCTGGGCGACATCAGTGCTGACCGTAAAGCTGTCCTTGATTACTGGCAGGGCGGGCAACAGGATTTGCATGGCTGCAGGTCCCATGGCGGACGTGGCAGCCAGTAGCACGATCAATGGTCGTGAGAGTGACTCAGGTTTTTGCAATGCTTGCTTCGCTTCGTTGTCGCTCAGCGAGGGCAGGCATTAACGGCCGAGAAAGGCTTCCTGGCTATTGCGCATATTGGCATTGGTCTGGGAGCTGAGTATGACACTCGATCCCAGTAGCCGGGAGCGCTGTGCCTGACTAATGTCAAAGCCAAGACCAAATAACTCGGAATGAAATGCCTGGCTGAAAGCGGCGACGATCGCGTCTGGATCGCGGCTGCCAGCTGACTCGCTGTCCGACATGATGGATAAATCGGATGTATCGAAAGTATAACACGCCAGCGGGGTTCCCGCCTGATTGTCCAGGCAGGCGACCGGATTGCCATCATCGCGAATGCGTAGAGGCAGTCCCGCGCTGGCAAGTTGCAAGCGCGGCGAGCGCTCAAGAGCGTCTGCAATGCTTTCAGTCAGGGAGTTGTCGGTGGCGCTGATCTGCACCGGCAGGGCATCACCCAGTCGTCTCAGCAGGCCGGGATCCTGCTGCAATACCTGTTCATAAAGGCGCAGCGCCAGTGCCTGATTGCCGGTTTCCCAGGCAGCCCTGGCCATACGGGCGCTGACTCTGGCCTGCACCAGGGCTTCCACATCCGGCAGCAGGGCCAAGGCCTGCTCGCCATAGGCCAGTACCTGCTCATGCTCGCCTTCAAGTGCCGCAATCTCACTGCTATAGGCGTAAAAATAGCCATCATTCAATTGGAATGCGCCGTTCTCTCGGGCCTGATTCAGGGTATTGGCCACCACACCGGTACCCACCAGTTCGACAATATGGGGTTCGATCCACTCCGGAATGTGAACGTCCAGGGGCGAGTAGGGGCGCAGACGGCTTTGCAAAACTTCAGTGTCTGCAAACAGGGCCGCGGCACGGCGACCGCTGCGCCAGGCCTGCAGGCGCAAATTCTGGGCCTTGAGTTGGGCAGTCAGGCGAGCGGGGAGGGGTTGGCTGGCGGCGCGCTCCATGGCCAGCTCATAGGCGCTGCGCAAAGCGATGTGATGAACCAGGGCGGCATAGGAATCTTTCTGGGCGTCATCGGCACTGTAACTGCCATTGCGATCCGGTTGGTTGAGAGCGGTTCCGGAGAGTTTGACGGCATCGTCGATATAGCCCGCCAGTAGCAGAAAGTCGGCACTGACCATGAAATGCTCGGCCCGATTCATGACATTGACAATGGGCTCCTGCTGGTCCCGCCAGACCAGCATCCGGTCCAGCGCCTGGCGGGCTTCATCGTGTCTTGCCTGACTCATCAGCAAATAAAGCTTGTAGACCCAGGGGTCGGCAACACTGTCGGGGTTGAGGTAGCGGGTAGCCCGGTCCAGGTACTGTTCCGCCTCATCCATGCGCAACAGGCTGAGCGCGACCTCCGAGGCATTGGTCAGATAGACCGTGTCCACAGCGCCGGTCTGGGCGGCTATGGCGTCGTCTTCACTGATCGAACGTTCACAGGCTCCCATGGACTCCACCGGTGCCAGGCTGGCCAGTTCCACCGCACAGAGGGTATTCCAGGCCCGGGCTCTGGCCATGCGGTCGTCAGAGTTTTCCAGTACCCGGTTGGCGCTGGCTCTGGCTTCCTCATACTGCTTGAGTTTGATCAGGGGCCAGCCGCGAAACGATTCGATATCCTGGTCATAGATTTCCTTTATCTTGTCCAGATATTCCAGTGACAGCAGTTGCTCACCCATCAATTGATGCACATAGGACAATTGACTCAGGGTCAGGTAATGCCACTGAATATTGCCGGAATCCAGCGCCTCTTCGAAGCTGCCATAGTCAGTGAGTTCTTCAGCGCGATTCAGATGGAAAAGGGCGCGGGGCATATTGCCTTCGATGGTAAGCAACACTTCTGCCAGGGCAAATTGTGCAGCAGGATTGTCCGGTTCTTCCCGGACCCACTGTTCACTCAATTCTCTGGCCCTGACATTCTCGTTGAGATTGAGGGCATCGCAGACTTCCAGCGCCCGGGGATTGCGAATATCACGGAAACCAAAGCACAGCGGCAGGCGCTGTTCGGGAATCTGCACAGCACCCAGCCCGGAGTCGTCCTGGGGCATGCCCTGCTGATTCAGCAGCAGCATTCCGGCGGCCAGCGCTGAGGCCAGTCTGATGCCGAAACTACGGGGCATTAGCGCAGGGTGCTCCTGGCCAGTTCATCCATGGGCTGGCGCATATTGTCCCGGAGCACTTTGTCCATATCAGTGACACCTGGTGCCAGTTCGATACGATGGCCCAGAACCCGTGGCAGGAGTTTCTCGACATCTTCGGCGCTGACATAATTGCGCCCACGCAGAGCAGCACAGACCTGCAAGGCAGGCAGCATCAGCACCATGGAGCGGGTGGAATTCCCCTGCAAGACCCGGTCGTCTTCGCGCAGGGCCCTGGAAATATCCACCAGGGCTGTCTTCACTGCCGGGCTGATCACCACAGTTTCATCAATTTCCTGTCTGGCGGCCAGTACTTCACTGCGCGTGACGCTGGCATGATCGACGCTGGCCTGGCGGCGTTGCTTATAGGTATCCAGCACGCTGAGCTCGGCATCCCGATCGATGTGGTCCATGCTGATCTTGAATAAAAACCGGTCCAGTTGCGGCGTCGGCAGGGGGTAGGTGCCTACCAGATCCAGCGGATTCTGGGTGGCAATCACGAAAAACAGATCATCCAGCGGGTAGGTGACATTATCTACTGTGACCTGTTTTTCTCCCATGGCTTCCAGCATGGCCGACTGAACCTTGGGAGAGGTGCGATTGATTTCATCGGCCAGCACTACATGGGCGAACAAGGGGCCGTGACGAAAATGAAAGGCATTGCTGTTGCTGTCGAAGACCGGCACGCCAGTCACGTCGGATGGCAGCAGGTCGGGGGTAAACTGAATACGACGGAATGCCACGATGTGTTCATCCACGCCGCTTGCCCCATCGTTGACAATGGCTTCGCCCAGGGCCTTGGCCAGAGTGGTCTTGCCGGAGCCCGGGTAATCTTCCAGCAGCACGTGGCCGTCGGCTACCAGGGCAATAATCGCCAGTTCGATCACATCATCCCGGCCCAGCACCTGCTGTTTTACGGTATCCATCAGGGTTTGCAGGGTGCGGCTTGCCTTGTTGAGGCCGGTATCGACAGAATTGTCGGCAGCTTGCTCCGTAGAGCCCAGTGTGTCCATGTCGGCGAGACTGTCAGAATTCATAATTACTTCCTGTGATGAGGCTTGTTCAGCCGGGTCGACTGCCTAGCGGCTGAGTAGCCAGGAGAAGGGGTTCAAATATGCCAGCAGAATTTTCCAGCCGGGCGTATTGTTTTTGATTTGCTGATTGACCTGTTGTGTCAATTGCCGCCATTCGACCGCTGCAGAGGCATTGGTTTGTTGACCCAAGGCGCATTGCAAATGGGCTCGGGTCAGCAGGGTCATGGCCGGACTCATGGAACTCACGCGCTCCGCAAAAGCTTCCCGACTTTCGCCAATGCGGCGACGCATGCCTACTGCCGCCAGGCTATCCAGGGCGGCCCGGTAGCTGTGTTGGTAAAGACGAGTAGAATTGCCGTAAACCGGGCTCAGCAGCCGATAGAATTTGATCCCGTAGGCGCTCAGTAAAACAAGCAGTAGCAGAGCTGTCAGGGTCTGCAGAAGCGCATCCAGATTGATAAAGCTGCTTTGCTGGGACTCGAGGAATTCCTGAAAGGCGGCGTCATCGCGCAACATGTCGCCCAGCAATTGCTGCAGTTCATTCTGGGGGTCAGTGCTCATATCCACCAGGGTCTGTTGCGGCGCCGGGTCCACAATCACCCAGCCAATATCACGAAAATAGATTTCCGGCCAGGCGTGGCCATGGATGGCCTGGATCAGTAATGAGGAACCACCGGCCCGGTTAGTAGCCGGAACTGAATAGCCGATACCGACCCGTGCGGGTATGCCGATGCTGCGATACATATAGGTGGCAGCAAACGCAAAATGCATGCAGTAACCGGTCAGGTCACCAAAAAGAAAGGAAGCAGCGGGATCTGCCTCATAGGCATGCTCATTCTTGAGGCTGTAAATGCCGTTTTCATCAAGGTAGGACTTGATCGCCCAGGCTTTGGCAAAAGGGTCGTCGGCATACTGTGGACGCAGATTGGCAATCAATTCCTGCGCCAGGTTCTGATAGCGCGGGTCATCAGGCAAGGTCAGGTATTCCTGCCAGATTTCCTCTGACCAGTCTTCATGACCCAGTTCGCGGCCAAGCAGGTAATTGAAATCGTATTCCGGTGCCAGAGAAATACTGTCATAGGTGCGCTTGAAACGCAGATTATTGGGATTGGGCTTGTCCTCATAGGCAACGGGTGAGGCCAGACCGAAAGGCGAGCGATGGGGCACCAGCATGCCAATCGTGGCTCGCACCTGGCGGCGTTGATCGGTAGCGCCGGGCAGCAGTTCGGCTTCGGCCCGGGAATTGGTGAAATTCCGGATCAGGTCGCGATCCATGCCGGCGTGACTGCTGAAGTCCAGCATGGTGCCATTGAACTGTGAATAGGCGGATTCGCGAAAATAATAGGAACCATTCAAAGGTTCGTAGTCATCGCGGAACACTACCACTGCCACCGGGGCTTCCTTGTCGTCGGTACTGTTCTCTCCATCCCTGAAGGGATTTTCCTGGCCTCCGCTGGCTCCGGCCGGTGCCTGGCCGGTCAGCCCCATGTCATTGGTGATTTGTGGCGTTGGCAGCCCAAACAGGCGCACATAGGCGGCCAGGGAAAAACACAACAGGCCCAGCACAACAAAGTGATAGGGCAGGCGGCGGTGGTTCTTCTCCATCATCAACAGGGCGGACAAGGCCAGCACCGCCCCGCAACCGAGAGCCATTAAAATAGTGGCCGGATCAATACCGCGGCTGATAGCAAAATCGCCAAGGAAGAAGGGGCGGTGAATCATGCCATTGCGGTGGGCCGACAGGGTGATGACAAAGGCTGCCGCCACGAACAGGATTTCCAGAATCGCCCCGAAGCTGCTGCGACGGGCCATAACCCGCAGGAAAGCGGTAAGAGACAGTGCCAAGGCAAACCATTTACTGGCCTCACTGGCATCGAAGGCAGTTCGGGGTGACAGCAGGTCGGCAATAAAGCGGGTATTGGCCAGCATGCCAGCCAGGCCGAGCCCCAGCAACCAGATTGCCAAAGCAAACAGCAGCAGGGTCGAAAGACGCAGTTGGCTGGCAGCGCTGCTCTTGAGCCAGTGATCCAGAAAAAAGCAGGCGAACAGGCACCCGGCGACTGCGGCGATGGAACCGCTGAATACCGTCAGGGACAGGCTCAGTAACCAGAAGCTGCCAGCCATAATGGTGGCCCGAATGCCGGTCGGTAGATGTTGCTGGGCGCTGTTTGCAGAGAGAGTCATAGCCACGCTGTCATAGTTTGCGGAGTTGTTGGTCGAAACTGCTGCCACTGCGGCGGTCGACAACCTGTGTTGATTCTACAAGTTGGCCCATCTCGGTCAATAAACCAAGCAAATCCGCCTTTTTCGTCCGGCTATTCATCTCTGCTTCGGAATTTTCCCGTGATTTCAACAGCATACGTTTCCAGAGCGGAGTCTGGATCGCTTCTTCAAAGCCATCTGTAGCCATTACCAGTGAGAATTGACCGGGAAAGGCCTGAAATGTGTTCTGCAGTTGCCGGCGCCAGGGCCCTTCCCGGGCAGAACAGAAAACGATGCAATGCACCCCGCCGCCGGCATGGCGTTGCAGGAAACGGTCGAGTCCATAGACCGGCTCGCTGTCGATAGCCCGGGAGCGGGCGATTGCCAGCAGTGCCTCCGGCAGGTTCTCACTGGCCTGTTCGCTGCCATCGGCACCGAAAGCCCAGTCCTCACCCAGGGCGCCTCGCTCCAGCGCAATCCGGGCTACCGCTGCCGCTGCTTCATCGCCCGGACCGGCAATCAGATAGGCGATGGTGCGCTGACTGTGAAAGACACTCTTTTCTGCCAAACGCACATTCAACTGGCCACTGCGGGCATAGGCCTTCCACATGATGTCCCGCACGGAATCCCCGGGTGCGTAACGACGAATCTCCATGCGGTCGCCTTCAGGGGCGCCAGCCGGATTGGGAATGCCGTCTTCCGATGTCATGGAGCGCAGCAAGGGCATACTCTTCATGGTATTGGTCTGGGGCAGGGCGAGGCATTGGATGGTCTGGTTTTGTCGCCAGGAAAAGCGGCAGAAACCGAGCACATCCGAGACCGTGAATTGTCGGGTAACCTTCTCGGTAAGACAGCGCTGCCGTGGCAAGAGTTCTTCGCTCATTTCCTGATCGGCATTGAGGCGAATCCGGGTTTCCATGCTGTCCGGATACACGACCCGCCAGTCAAGCCGGATAAGGGGCAGGTAGTTCAAAGCTGGCAAACGAAAGCCGGATTCATTGGGAAATCCGCATTCCAGGCTGATGGGTTTGGCCGCCGTTTCATTGGCTTTCATCAGCCGGGCAATGCGCCGCTGCATGATGACTCCCGACAGGACTGCGCAAAAAAGGCTGAACACGAGAATCGCCAGTGCACAGATAGCCAGAGCAAATACCACCAGGTCCATGGAGCCATAACCGAATATGCTCAGGGCCAGTGCTGTTGCCAACAGGGTCAGGACTCCCTGAAATGTCAGCGGGAACAGACCGAGCAGGCCACGAAGTACCCGCCAGACGAATGAGCGCTTGAGACTGGCACTGAATTTTAGCGATAACTCTTGCATGGTTTCCTTGGTGACACTCGTGACTGACTGCTCACAGTCTGGAGCAGGGAGGGCTATGTATTGCGCCCGGAATCGACAGTGATTCTGGTCTGTACCGAGTTGGCAATAAAACAGCGCTCGTGGGCAGCATGGTGTAGTGCTTCAATCTGCTTTGCTTCGGGGCGGGTATCTGCTGAGAAACGAACAGCGGGTTGCAGGCGGACCTCGGTCATGGCGAGTTTGCCATCGCCTCGATCGGCCAGCAAGCCACTGGCATGGTCCTGATATTCCTCCACCTGCCAGCCTCTGTGGGCTGCCAGGGACAGGAAAAACAACATATGACAGGAGGCGATGGAAGCGACAAAGGCTTCTTCGGGATCGATCAGATCGCCATCGGCCCAGGGTTCCGGAACTAGTTGCGCAGAAGCGCTGGCCCGAATTGTCTGGCCGCCGTCAAACTGCCAGTCATGAATTCGCGAATACTTGTTATCGAGAAAATCATCACCCTTGCGGACCCAGCTGATAGTGGCATGGTACTCAGACATTCAAAGGCCTCTGGCTGTGCTTGCTTGACGCTTAACGATTGGCACGGCTCTCAATCAATTGTTCCACCACCGCAGGGTCAGCCAGGGTGGTGGTGTCTCCCAGGTTTTCCAGTTCGTTGGCGGCAATTTTACGAAGGATTCGGCGCATGATTTTTCCCGAGCGGGTCTTGGGTAGTCCTGGTGCAAACTGCAGAATCTCCGGTTTGGCAAAGGCGCCGATTTCCTGACCGACAAAACGGGTCAGCTCGCTGCGCAATTCCTCACTCTCCTCAACGCCGGTCATGAGGGTGACATAGGCATAGATGCCCTGGCCCTTGATGTCATGGGGGTAGCCCACCACCGCCGCTTCGGCGACCTTGTCGTGCAACACCAGGGCACTCTCTATTTCGGCTGTCCCCAGGCGATGGCCTGACACATTGATCACATCATCGACCCTGCCGGTGACCCAGTAGTATCCATCCTGGTCACGGCGGGCGCTGTCGCCAGTGAGATAGTAACCGGGATAGGCTGAAAAATAGGTGTGTATGCAGCGTTGATGATCGCCAAACACAGTACGAATCTGGCTTGGCCAGCTCTGGCAGATAACCAGATTACCCTCGCTTTCACCTTCCAGTTCATTGCCGTCCTTGTCCAGCAGTGCCGGTGAAACCCCGAAAAAAGGCTTGCTTGCCGAACCGGGTTTCAGGTCCGTCACGCCGGGCAATGGTGTGATCATGATGGCGCCGGTTTCGGTCTGCCACCAGGTATCGACGATGGGGCAGCGCTCTTCGCCTACTACATGGTAGTACCATTCCCAGGCTTCCGGGTTGATCGGCTCACCCACTGAACCGAGGAGGCGCAGAGAAGCACGGGATGTGCCCTTGACCGGATCGTCACCGGCCGCCATCAGGGCGCGGATAGCCGTGGGAGCAGTATAGAAAATATTCACCTGGTGCTTGTCGATTACCTGCCAGAAGCGGGAGGCGTCGGGATAGGTCGGTACCCCTTCGAACATCAGGGTAATGGCACCATTGGCCAGTGGCCCGTAGATGATATAGGAATGGCCGGTCACCCAGCCCACATCGGCAGTACACCAGTAAACATCCGAGTCGTGATAATCGAACACGTATTTATGGGTCATGGCCGCGGCCAGCAGATAACCGGCGGTGCTGTGCAGTACTCCCTTGGGTTTGCCGGTTGAGCCTGAGGTGTAGAGAATAAACAGGGGATCCTCAGCGTCCATCAGTTCCGGTTCGCATTCCGCCTCCGCTGCTTCGGTAGCCTGGTGGTAACACACATCCCGTTGCTCGTGCCAGGCAGTGCTGGCATTCGTGCGCTTGACCACAAATACCGAGTGTACCGCCGGGCAATCTTCCAGGGCTTCATCGACATTGGCTTTCAGGGGGATGCGGCGTCCACCCCGGACACCTTCATCGGCGGTTATCACGGTCTGGCAATCGGAATCGAGAATTCGATCCTTGATGGACTCGGGAGAGAAGCCGCCGAAGACAACGGAGTGCACGGCACCGATTCGGGTACAGGCCAGCATCGCATAGGCGGCCTCCGGCACCATGGGCATATAGATACAGACCCGGTCGCCTTTTTTAACCCCGCGGGCTTTCAGGGCATTGGCCAGTCGACACACCTGATTGTGCAATTCCCGATAAGTGATTTTCTTGTCCTGGTCGGGCTCGTCTCCTTCCCAGATGATGGCAGTTTGATCGCCACGCCTGGCCAGGTGTCTGTCAATACAGTTGTAGGAGACATTCAGCTTCGCTCCTTCGAACCATTTAACATCGGCCGTTGCGAAGTCGCCGCTTCTCACCTTTTGCCAGGGCTCATGCCAGTGCAACATGGCACCGGCCTGCTCTGCCCAAAATTCATCCGGGGACTCAATCGATTGCCGGTACATCTCTTCGTAACGGGATTTGTCGAGATGACTGCGTTTGGCGACGGCTTCAGGTACTGGATAAATTTTGTTGTCAGACATTGATTCGATCCTGCTGGACACTGGTAGACATTGTGATTAACAAGGCGAGCGGCCCCGAAAGACAGGGCTTTGAGTATGCCTCAAAGGTCTGGTGCTCTCAATAACGGAGCCTTGCCCGGCGACAGGGAGCCTTCAGTCGGTCAGAGAGTCAGGCGCAGGTTGTCGATCAAACGACTGGGGCCAAGATAAGCGGCGGCCAGGATGACCAGCTTGTCATCGTCAGGCGTGGCTGCCTGCAGATTACTGGCATTGCAGATGGCGTAGTAATCCGCTTGCAGGCCAGCCTGTTCAAGCAATGTGCGGGCGCTGGCCTCCAGTGCCTGGAACTTCCTGTTACCCGAGCGCAATTCTGCGGCAGTTGTCTGCAGACATTGATGAATGGCAGCGGCTTGCTGACGTTGCTCGGGGCTCAAATAGCCATTGCGGGAACTCATGGCCAGACCATTTTCTTCCCTGACAATCTCGATACCAACAATTTTCACATTCATGGCCAGATCCCTGACCATTTTCTGAATGACCAGAAATTGCTGATAGTCTTTCAGGCCAAAACAGGCCAGATCCGGACTGCAAAGATTCAGCAGCTTGCAGACTATGGTGGCGACGCCGTCGAAGTGCCCTGGCCGGCTGGCGCCACAATAATTGTCCGAAACACCTGGCACATGAATGCGGCTCTGCTGCTCTGCGTTATTGCCATAGATAGCTTCAACTGAAGGCGCAAATACAGCGTCGCAGCCGCCCGAGCGCAGCAGTTCGCAATCCTCGTCAAATGTTCTGGGGTAGGCTTCCAGATCTTCATTAGGGCCAAACTGCAGTGGATTGACAAAAATGCTGGTGATGACGAAATCGGCTTGTTCCCGCGCCGCGGCCACCAGTGCCATGTGACCGGCGTGAAGGTTGCCCATGGTAGGTACCAGGGCAACGGTTTTGCCGGCGCCCCTGGCCTGCGCCACAGAGTTCCTCAGGCAATCAGGTTCTTTAAGAATTTGCATGCCGGTCTAGTGAAAGCAGTGTTCGTCTGCCGGAAAACTCTGGTCCTTCACGGCTTTGACATAGGCCTCAATCGCGCCAGGAATACCATTTTCCGATTCCAGCAGGAAGTTCTTGACGAATTTGGGAGTGATGGGAGAGATTCCCAGCACATCATGCAGCACCATGATCTGCCCGGAAGTGTCTGGTCCGGCACCAATACCAATTACCGGTATCTCCAGTAGTTCTGTCACCTTGCGGGCCAGGTCGCGCGGGACACACTCGAGCAGCAGCAGGCTGGCGCCGGCTTCCTGCAACATCTGCGCTTCCTCGATGATTGCCTGGGCCTGCTCGGTATCGCGTCCCTGCACGTGAAAGCCGCCAATGCGATTGATGGATTGTGGTGTCAGGCCCATGTGGGCACAAACCGGAATACCGCGCTCGGCCAACAGCCTTGTGGTGCTGGCAATCCAGGCGCCACCTTCCAGTTTCACCACATGGCCGCCAGCGCGCATAAGCCTGGCTGCATTTTCCAGGGTCTGGGTTTCCGAGGCATAACTCATGAAGGGCAGATCGGCGATCAACAGTGAACCACGATTACCCCGCTTTACACATTCAACGTGGTAGACCATGTCATCCATGGTGACCGGCAATGTGCTGTCGTGGCCTTGCAGTACCATTCCCAGTGAATCCCCCACCAACAGCACTTCCACGCCGGCATTGCTGAGAATTTCGGCAAAACAGGCGTCATAGGCGGTAAGGCAACTGAATTTCTCGCCGCTTGAGTGCAACTTGTTGAGTGTGGAGATGGTAATGTTCTTGGTCTTGCTTTGAGAGCTCATGTCGGTTCTCACCTTGCGGAAGTTGGAGTGCGGTTTGACCAGTTTTGCCAGATTCAGATCAGCCGGACTCAGAGCAAAGAGGGGCGTGGATTGAAATAATGCGTCCCACCGGGCACTGAAACAATATAGTCTACCAGCTGCTGGTAGTCATTATCATTGCTTACCAGATCAATCTCGGCGCTGTTGACAATCAGCAGGGGAGAATCCTTGTAGAAGTGGAAGAACTCGGTATAGGCAGCAGTGAGTTTTTCCAGATAATCCAGCTCAATAAGTTGTTCTGCGGCGATACCGCGCTTTCGGATTCGCTCCAGCAGGGTTTCTGTGGGCGCTTGCAGATAAATCACCAGGTCCGGTCTGGGGGCATCTATAGTCAGATGCCGGTATACATTGAGGTACAGTTCATATTCATCGGCATCGAGATTCTGCTGGGCAAACAGGCGATCCTTGTCGATCAGAAAATCGGCTACCCGGACCGGCTCGAACATGTCATCCTGTCGCAGTTCCTGGAGCTGCTGGGCGCGCTGGAAAAGGAAAAACAACTGGGTCGACAGGGCATGCCTGCGCGGGTCCTGATAGAAACGCTCCAGGAACGGATTTTCATCGGCTTTTTCCAGCAGCAGGTCGTAATTGAAACTCTCCGCCAGTCTGCGGGTGAGGCTGGTTTTGCCGACGCCGATCGGGCCCTCAACGGCAATATAGCGTGGCACTGACTGAGCCCTTTCCCTAGCCTGATTCAAGACTGTTTTCCTGCTGGTTTTTTTCGCTTGCGTCGTCGGCGGCGACTGCCTGTCTTTGCCAGGGCATTCACCATTTCGTTCTTCTGATTTGTATCACCGTTTTGGAATTGGGTCCACCAGTCACCAAGGCCATTGAGGTTTTCTCCGGCTTCTTCCCGCAGCAGCAGAAAGTCGTAACCGGCACGGAATCTTGGATGATTGAAAACGCTGAATACATTGCGGCGGTTGCGCTTCTCCAGTCTGCGTTGCAGATCCCAGATTTCCCTGGCGCCGATGGTGAAGCGTTTGGGGACAGCGGTAAAATTCAGTTGCTCCAACAGGACGTCGCTGGCGGCCTGATGAAATCTTTGCTGTGGCGCTTGCTGCTCATCATCGTTTTGCGCAAGACGTAATTGCAGCACTGGCCATAACAGGGCGGCAAAGAGAAAGGCCGGAGTCACCGATTTGTCCTCGCTCAGTCGCTTGTCGGTGTTGCGCAGCGCCAGCTGTACCAGTTTCCCGGCCTCCGCAGAACCATGTTTAAGAGCTTCCAGGGTAGGGGCAAAAAGATAGTTGCCCAGGCCAGATTCATCCAGTAACTGAAAGGCTATTTCGGCATAGCCGCAGGTCATCAGTTTGATAGTTTCATCAAACAGGCGTGCCGGAGAGATCGATTCCAGCAAATCAGCCAGATCGGCAATGGGTGCGGCGGTATCCTCAGCGATCTCAAAGTCCAGTTTGGCAGAGAAGCGGATGGCACGCAGCATTCTTACCGGGTCTTCGCGATAGCGCTCCTGTGGGTCACCAATGATGCGAATTTTTCTGGCCTGCAAATCTTCCATGCCGCCGCAGAAATCCAGAACCCGGAATCCCTGGGTGGTGTAGTACAGGGCATTCACCGTGAAGTCACGACGGACCGCGTCCTCATCGATGTCGCCATAGACATTGTCCCTGAGAATCATGCCGGCTTCGGAATGGGCAGAATCGAGGCCCTTGATCTGTCGCCGGGAGACATCTTCAGGAATGGCATTGCGGGCCTCGTGATGGGCGCGGAAGGTGGTGACTTCAATGATTTCCCGGCCAAAGCGAATATGCACGATGCGAAACCGCCGTCCGATTATACGGGCGTTCTTGAACAGCCCGCGGATGTCCTCCGGTGTTGCATCGGTGGCGATGTCAAAGTCCTTGGGCTGCTTGCCCAATAGCAGATCGCGCACACCCCCACCCACGAGAAACGCTGCAAAGCCATGCTCGCTCAAGCGATAGAGCACCTTCAGTGCATTGGGGGCGATATGTTTGCGAGAGATGGGGTGTTGATCGCGGGGAATCGAAACGGCTTTTTCAATTCCCGGGAGAGTGTCGATTTCTGTCATTACTGGCGTCGAATTTCCTTTGCTGGCCGGCTGTCGACTCGCTCAGCTGAGCGGCAATGGCATGATACACAGGTACAGGCAAATTAAAACTGACTATTCAGTCGGATGTTCAATTGAGAGCAGGGAAGCAGGGCGATCAGCAGTTAAAAGCTGGGATGGAAAACCGCAGTGGTGGAAAACCAACCGGGGCCGAAAACAAATAGGGGGTGGTAAAAACCACCCCCTACCGGAAGTCACACTATTATTATTGTTATTACTATTGGTTATTTATTTATTATTTTTCTTAAATTGGGTGCCAACGCGGCGCCGCATAAGTCTCAGGTGGTTCGTTTGTGGCAGTAATCAATCAGATCACAGAAACCGCAAACCCGACCTTATTATTATTGAGATGCACTAACCTTAGTCGTAAAACTCAGTAATGCTATTTTTGTTTTTATTGGATCTTATTATTGTTATTTATTGTTATTGTTATGCGGTACTTATAGAGCATTAACCATGCCAATAAATGTGATCCTATTCATATCAATGACTTAGCGCCTGGCGGGCCTGATTTTGCTTCGTTTAGGACTCAAATCTGTTACCGATGTTCTCTAATTTGTGGGTAGATGGGTAGCAGTAACAAATATTACAGTGCTTAAATATTTCCCGGGAGTCCCGTAGTTTGGGGCTTTGCACCCAATCCAGGATGGTACATTGAAGATGCAGGGCATTCTTACCCGGATAATGGGGGTGGTAAGCGGAAAATAAGTCGATGAGCGGCAAGGCTGCCGGTGACAGGGACTGTTCAACTCGACCGGGACTTTGGCCGGCTTGAGGCTCAGGCGCTCTTTTTCTTGCGTGGAATGCCAAAGCGCTGTCGCCTTTCCCACAGGCATTTGCGGCTGATGCCCAGCTTTTTCGCCAGCTGGGTTTCGTTCATGGAATCCTGATGCTCCAGCACGAAACGCTGAAAATAGTCTTCCAGTGACAATTCTTCGATGGGCTCAATGCTGGCTTCTGGATCGGCGATGGGCTGCTGGCTGTCTTCGCCTATTTTCGCCTGCATATCAATGGCCAGCAGTTCCTCACCAATCTTGTCACTCTCAGCCAGTACCACTGCACGTTCGATGGCATTCTCCAGCTCGCGCACATTGCCGGGCCAGGGGTATTTGGCGATAGCCCGGCTGGCGCCGTCACTGAACTCCAGCATCGGGGTTTTCAGACGCTTGCAGGTGCGTTGCAGGATTGCATCTGCCAGCTCTAGAATGTCATTGCCACGCTCGCGAAGAGGCGGGATCAACAGGGTCATGACATTGATTCGATAATAGAGATCCTCACGGAACAGGTTATCTTCCACCAGCTGTTTCAGATCCCTGTGGGTTGCTGCTACCAGGCGCACATCAACTTTCTTCGATTGCACCGAGCCAACCTTGCGAATCTCGTTTTCCTGCAAAACCCGCAGCAGCCTCGCCTGGGCTTCCAGGGGCAACTCACCGATTTCATCCAGGAACAGGGTGCTGCCATTGGCCGCTTCCACCAGGCCGGTACGGGTGGCGGTGGCGCCAGTAAATGCGCCTTTCTCATGACCGAACAATTCTGATTCGATCAGATTTTCCGGAATCGCGGCACAGTTAACCGAGATCATCTCGGACTCATTGCGACTGCTGAGCTTGTGGATGGCCCTGGCGACCAGTTCCTTACCAGTGCCGGACTCGCCGTTGATCAATACGGTTGAATTGGTCAGGGCCACCTTGCGAATACGGCGAAACAGTTCCAGCATCTGCGGGCAACTGCCTATCATGCCGTGAACAGGGGGTTCTGCCGATTCGGCGTCTTCATCGAGCACCCGAGTGCCCTGACCGTGCTCGCGAATAATTCGGCTGACGGTCTCGATGATCTCGTTGTGTTCAAAGGGTTTGGCAATGTAATCTACGGCGCCCATCTTCATTGAGTCGATGGCCGAGCGGATACTTGAATAGCTGGTCATGATCAGGACCGGGGTTTTGGTGGCCTTGATCAGGTCGGTGCCAGGTGCACCAGGCAGGCGCAGGTCACTGATGATGACATCGAATGCATCCATGTCATAGTTTTCCAGCGACTCTCGTACCGAGCCGGCTTCACTCACCTTGTAGTCATGCCGTTCCAGCAGACGCTTGAGGGAGCTGCGGATAACTGATTCGTCTTCTACTACTAAAACCTGGTTCATCATTGCAATCTAAACACTCTACCTTCCAACACCAGATTGAACACCTTACTCGCATTCATCGAGGCTCGCCAGCCTCGGTCTCTGCTGTCTTGTCAATTTCAGAGTCTTTATTATTGTTGGAGTCTTGATACCAGGGGAATCGCAGTATTACCTCGGTCCCTGACCCACGATTTTTGTCGACTGGACTGATTATATCAATTTCTCCCCGTAAATCTTCAACAATGCTGAATACCAGGGAGAGCCCCAGTCCTGTGCCTTCTCCGGCTTCCTTGGTGGTGAAGAAGGGGTCAAACACCCGGTCCTTGATTGCGGCGGGGATGCCTATACCCTCATCGGTCACCGAGATCCTGACCTGTTCTCCCTCCACTACAGCGCGCATGGCAATGATGCTGCCTGGCTGACTGGCATCCCGGGCATTGTTAATCAGGTTTACCAGTACCTGCAACAGGCGCTGGGCATCACCGCGCATCCGCGCCCGCGGGTCGCAGTGGATGCTGATTTCCACGTCCTTGCTCTTCTTGTCCAGTGAGACCAGGGTTTTGGCCTCGTCCATGCATTCCTCCACAGAGACGATTTCGTTTTCGTACTGGGTCTTGCTGGTGCCGGTATGGGCGAAGTTCACCAGAGACTGCAGGATCCGGGACGTGCGGTCAGTCTGCTCAACGATCTGTTCCGCCAGTCCGGAGATTTCCTCATTGTCATATTCATCGCGAATCGTCTGGGCCAGGCAGGCGATACCGGTGATGGGATTGCCGATTTCATGGGCCACGCCCGCCGCCAGTCGACCGATGGATGCCAGGCGTTCACTGTGGGTCAGCCCTGCCTCGAGGATTTCGGTCTCGGTGATATCCTCAATCAGAATAATCACCCCTTCGTGGCTGGAATCCTGATCGTCGTTTTTGGCGATCTGGGCCTTGTGCAGGTTCACCGCTTTCTTGTTGTCGTTGACCTCGAAGTAGTGCTTGTAGGAGTGATTGCTGTCTTCCTCCAGGAAATTGCTCAGCAAGGACAGCCAGGGCTCCTTGAGATCGTTGAGCTGGGAACCAACCACCTCGGCTGCTTCGATCTCGGTAATTTTTTCCAGAGCCCGGTTCCACATGACAATTTCATTGTCATAGGAAAGGGAGCAAACCCCGAGGGGCAGATTGAGCAGGATCTGGCGATGGTAGCGACGCAGATTATCCAGGTCTGCGGCCATGCCGGACAGATTGCTGCGATAGGATTCGATACGGCGTTCGATGACATTGAGGTCGGAACTGCCATGTTGTGAAACGATACTGTAGGGCAGGTAGCCATCGATCAGTTCCCGGGCGATGGAAGGACCCAGAAGTCCCGACAGGTTGGCTTCCAGCCGGGCTCTGAGCAAGCGCATGGAGAAGGGGCGCCGGTCTTTCATGTCCAGACCGAGGTCTTTCAGGGCCTGTTTCACCTCCCGGCTGGCGGTGCTCTCTCCCAGTGGCTTGGCCAGGCTTTTGATGAACTCTCTGGGCGACTTCGCCACCAGGCCGCTGCGTTTGCGGCGCTTGATGGTATCCAGGGCGCAGACATCGGCGGAGCTGCGTTCCTCGTCACTGGATTCGGTCCACAGGGATACCGAGACAAACAACAAGCTGTTGACGATCAGGGACAGAGCGGCAATTTCCCGCCAGTTCAGGGCCACCAGAGACATGGGATCGCTGTCGGCGAACAAGGGCAGCATCAGGAATACAAACCAGATGCTGACACCCGCGAGCAGGCCGCTGAGAAAACCTTTCTTGTTGGCCTCGGGCCAATAAAGTATGGCCAGAATGCCCGGTAAAAATTGCAGGCTGGCGGTGAAGGCAACGGTGCCGATGATCTGGATGCCGGTGCGTTCATCGGGCAGAAAATGAAACAGATAGGCAGCCCATATCAGGGCTGTGATGAGAGCCCGGCGATGCCACAGCAGCCAGCGGTAAATGTCCTGGCTGGCCTTGGGTTGATAGATCGGCAGGATCAGGTGATTCAGGCACATATTGGACAGGGCCAGGGTCAGCACAATAATGAGACCACTGGCGGCGGAGAGGCCACCGAGATAGGCGATCAGGGTGAAGGCCGGAGCATCGTAGGCGGCCCCGATGACCACCGGAAAATACTCCACCTGGGCGGTGGAACCGGCTTGCAGGCCAGCCCAGAGAATGGGTAGAACCGGCAAGCCAATCAGCAGAAAATAAAGCGGTACGCCCCAGCTGGCGATTGACAGTGCCCGTTGGCCACTGTTCTCGCTGAAAGTGACATAGAACATATGGGGCATGGCCACGGCGGCGGTGAAGAACAGTAGTGCCATCACGTGGAAAGAGCTGAAATAGTCGGTTTCCTTCAGGCTGCCCAGAAGTTCCGGTTGGGTTTGCAGCCACTGGTCCAGGCCGGCGAAACCCCCGAAGCCCCCGTAGACTGCAAACAAACCCACCACCAGGAAGGCCAGCAATTTCACCAGGGACTCAAAGGCGATGGCCATCACCAGTCCGTCGTGACGATTGCGGCCGGTCTGTCTGGAGGTGCCAAACAGGATGGCAAAGGCGGTGATGAGAACACAGAAACCGAAGGCAATGGCGCCCTCGGTAAGCTCAGCGGTTAACAGATTGGCGGTGTCGGCGACGGCGCGAATCTGCAAGGCAATCAGCGGCGTGACTCCCACCAGGGTCACCAGGGTGGCTGCCGTGCCGGCCCAGGGTGAACGGTAGCGAAAGGCCACCAGATCAGCCAATGAGCTGAGCTGGTAAGTGCGGGTCAATTCCAGCAGCGGTTTAAGCAGCAGGGGAGAAAGCAGGAAAGCCAGGGAAATACCGATGGAATGGGCCAGATAGCCGTAGCCATCCCGCAGGGCATTGCCAATGGAGGTGTAATAGGCCCAGGCACTGGCAAACACACCCAGGGACAAGACATAGATCAGCGGATGGCGAACGATTTTTTCCGGGATCAGTCCACGGTCGGTGGCAAAGGCCAGGGCAAACAGGGTAAGCAGATAGCCACTGCCCAGGGCGGCCAGGGTAGTGATCTCAAAATTCATCGCTGTCTTTCCTGCGATGCATCCAGGCAGCGATACAGACCACCAGAAAGCCGACGAAGTAGGGGCGGTACCAGGCACCCTCAGGCTGGTTGATCCAGTCGACGCTGACCAGAAACAGCAGATAGATGATGATCAACAGCGTCAATATGTAGCGGGGTATATACACAGCAGTCCTTCAGACAGATAGCTCGGGAATATTAGCCAACTTGGGTACGGCCTGTATATCCCAGTGCTCAATACCCCAGGCGAGCTGGGCGGTGCAGGGGCTCGTAGCGAGAGCCTTTGGCGGTTGCAGGCCAAGGAATTTCAGTCCCTCAAAGAGGCAGCGGCCGGCGTCAGAGATATCCACTGCCGCGGCAAAATGCTGTTTGCTCAGTTTCTGGCCCTGATCATTGACCAGCACCGGGAAATGGGCGTAGTTGGGCCGGGGCAGATCCAGCAGGGATTGCAGATAGATTTGTCGCGGGGTTGAGTCCAGCAAGTCGTAACCCCGCACCACATCTGTTATCTGTTGATAGGCATCGTCCACCACGACGGCCAGCTGATAGGCAAACAGGCCATCCTTGCGGCGAATCACAAAATCGCCCACCACGGTTTCAATGGCCTGGCTGAACTGGCCCTGGATACGATCAGTGAATTCAATACTGGCAGCACTGGTCTGCAAGCGAATGGCATAGTCCTTATTCCTGGCCACGGCCTGTTTGCGGCAGTGGCCATCATAGCGGCCATTCAATTCCCTGATGCGCTGTCTGCTGCAGCTGCATCGATACAGCAGGCCGGCCGAGTCCAGCCGCGACAGCGCCGCCGCATAGGCATCGTGACGCTGGCTCTGATAGAGCACCTCGCCATCCCAGTGCATCTCCAGATAGCGTAATTGCTCGAGAATCTGTTCAGCGGCCCCGGCTGGTTCCCGCGGTGGATCCAGATCTTCCATACGCAGCAGCCACTGTCCGCCAGCAGCCCGGGCGTCAAGATAACTGGCCAGGGCGGCAATCAGGGAGCCCATGTGCAGGGGGCCGGTAGGTGAGGGCGCAAAGCGGCCGACGTAAGCGGCATTATTGCCCGAACAGGCGGCATGCTTGTCGGGTTCGGCAATAGTGCTCATGACGGGTCAGGCTGCAGCGCAAAGAAGGGCTGCCGGTGATGCTGGTCGACCCGATGGCCGACCAGAAGAGAAGCGGAATAGCCAGCGGGGCCTAGCTGCCCAGTTGCTTTTCCTTGATTTCGTCCAGGGTCTTGCAGTCGATACACTTGTTGGCCGTTGGGCGGGCTTCAAGACGACGAATTCCAATCTCGATACCGCAGGAATCGCAGAAGCCGTAGTCATCCTGGGCAATAAGCTCAATGGTGCTGTCGATCTTCTTGATCAGTTTCCGTTCCCGGTCGCGGGTGCGCAATTCCAGGCTGAATTCCTCTTCCTGGGTGGCGCGGTCAGCCGGGTCCGGATAATTGGCAGCATCGTCTTGCATGTGGTGCACGGTGCGGTCCACTTCCTGCATCAGTTGCTCACGCCAGTTCAGCAGGATCTGCTTGAAATGCTCCCGCTGCTTTTCGTTCATGTACTCTTCACCCTTTTTCGGCTTGTAAGGGACGAAGTTTTTCAGAACGGGTTGCGATTCAGTGGTTTGCGCGTTGGACATGATTAGCTATGCCTCGTGAGAATCTGTGCCGGCGCTTGTCGATGCCAACTTTGAAACAAGCAAGCCACGCCAGCTACAGCTATCTACAAATATGCTGTTATTCAGTGCATTAAGCGAGCCGCCAGGGGCTCGTTTTCTGCTCCATTTTTTACCGGTAAATCGGGGATTTGGCCGGCTCGGATTTCAGAAAGCTGGCTAAGCTACCAGATTATTTGGGTCGATGCCATAAAAATAAGCGCGTTTTTTAACCACTATCAATGTTGCGAGCAGTGCCTTACCCTGCCTGTCACTGAGCCGAATGACTGCTCTATAATAGTGAGCTTTTGTGACAATCATGACCGTGACAGATTCAAGCAAGCCCTCCCTGAACCCAGTCTCTGACGGCGCTGCCGACAGGCTCGACAAGATCAATCCCTTTCGGGTGATGACTGTCATGCAGCGTGCGGCAGAACTGGAAGCCCAGGGCCGCAAGGTCATCCACATGGAAGTAGGTGAACCTGATTTCACCACCGCGGCGCCACTGGTGGCAGCCGCCAAGGCGGCACTGGATGCTGGTCATACCGGTTATACGCCGGCACCGGGTATACCGCAGCTGCGGCAGAAACTGGCCGAGCATTACCAGCAGAACTACGGGGTATCGCTTGATCCTGCACGTATTCTGGTTACACCCGGAGCCAGTGCCGGTCTGATGTTACTGGCCCATATACTGGTGGGCCCCGGTGACGGCATTCTGCTTGGCGATCCCGCCTATCCCTGTGTGCGCAATTTTATCCATTTGGTGCAGGGCCGGCCCCTGCTGGTTCCGGTGGGACCGGCAGAGAATTTTCAGCCGACCGTGGGGCAACTGGAAGCTGGCTGCGATGCGCAAACCACTGGTCTGTGGCTGGCATCTCCGGCCAATCCCACCGGCGCCATACTGGATCGTGGGCGACTCCAGCAAAGTTGTGACTGGGCCAACAGCCGGGGACTGCATGTGCTGGTGGATGAGATCTACCATGGCCTGCACTATGTGGATGATATGCCCACGGTGCTGGAAGTGGATGACAACAGTTTTGTGGTGAACAGCTTTTCCAAGTATTTCGGAATGACCGGTTGGCGCCTGGGCTGGATCGTGGTGCCGGAGCCTTTTGTCGAGAAGGCCAATATCCTGGCCCAGAATCTTTATATTTCTGCGCCCTCCATGGCGCAGTACGCGGCGCTGGCGGCGTTCGAGCCTGGCAGCCGTGAAATTTTCGAACAGCGAAGACAAGCGTTTCGCCAGCGAGGAGATTACCTGCGCCGGGAGTTGACCGCTATGGGCTTCGGACTGGCTGAAGCTGTGCAGGGCGCTTTTTACCTGTATGCAGATATCAGTCGTTTCTCCAACGATGCTGAACAATTCTGCCAGCAAATGCTGGAGCAGGAAGCGGTAGCAATCACGCCGGGAACTGATTTCGGAGAGCATCGCGCCCGGCACTATGTGCGATTTGCTTTCACCACCAGCATGGAAAACCTGGAACAGGGCGTCGCTCGCCTGCGTCAGGCCCTGGGGCAGTCATGAAGCTGGCTGAGCAACTGCAAGCGGCAACCCTGCTGCGCCGCTACAAACGCTTCCTGGCCGACATTGAACTGGCCGATGGCAGTCAACTCACCATTCATTGCCCCAATACCGGTTCCATGAAAAATTGCCAGCAACCGGGCAGTCGGGTCTGGTATACCCTGTCTGACAATCCCAAGCGCAAGTACCCCGGTACCTGGCAGTTGATCGAAGTGGATAAAAAGCATTTGGTGGGGATTAATACCGGGCTGGCCAACAAACTTGTGCGGGAAGCCATCGAGTCACAACGGGTGGACAGTCTTGCCAGTTTCGATGCTATTCGCAGCGAGGTTCCCTATGGTGAACAGCGCAGCCGTATCGACTTGCTGCTGGAAACCGAGGGCAAACAAGCCTGCTATATAGAAGTGAAGAATGTCAGTCTGGGCCAGGCCGATGGTCAGGGTCTTTTCCCGGATGCGGTGACGCAGCGGGGGCAGAAACATTTACAGGAATTGATGGAGATGGTGCGTCAGGGCAACAGGGCAGTGCTGTGTTTCTGTGTGCAGCACAGTGGCATCGACCGCCTGAGTCCGGCCGATGAAATCGACCCGGATTATGCCGACTTGTTAAGGCAGGCCAGTGCTGCCGGCGTTGAGCTGATTGCTCTGCGTGCCAGCTTCGATGTGCAGGCCTCGGAAATCAGTCTGACAGACGAGATTCCGGTTTGCCTGTAAAGCCCTTATTTGCAATCAGCTCACTGTAACGGGCTGCAGGTATTTGTCTTCCACCATGATTAGGCCGTTTTCAATGCTGAAAGGAACCGGCTGCAATGATTTGCCCTGACAGGGGCCAGCCAGACAATGTCCGTCTTCAATCTGGAACAGTGCGCCGTGGGTTGAGCATTGAATCAGAGCCCCATCCGGGTCGAGGAAGCGATCTTCTTCCCATTCCAGTGGTGTGCCAAGATGCGGGCAACGGTTCCAGTACAGGAACACCTGGTCGTCTTTCTTGACGGCGAACAGATGACGGTTGTTGTGTTCAAGACCTTTGGAGGAGCCTTCTTCAAGCTCATCTACAGCCAGCAGGGTGATCATACGGCCAATGCCTCGCTGAAATCCGTTAACAAATCATCGATATCTTCAATGCCTACCGAAAAGCGAATCATGCTGTCGGCGATGCCCATGGATGCCCTGCGCTCGGGGCCCATCTCATAGTAGATGGTGTGAGCCACAGGTATCGCCAGGGTGCGGGTGTCACCCAGATTGCTGGAGGCGACAACGGTGTCCATGCGATTGAGCACTTCGAAGCAGTCAAGTTGCTCAACCAGATCGATGCTGAAGATTGCACCAAAGCCCTTGAACAGGGATTTGGCCCGTTGGTGTTGCGGATGGCTGGGCAGGCCCGGGTAGTAGCTCTGTTTCACTCCCGGATGCTGAGCGCAAAACTCGGCCAGGGCCTGGGCATTTTTACAGGCACGGTCGAGCCGCAGGGGCAAGGTTTCCGAACCTACAGCCAGATGATGGGCTGCTTCCGGGCCCAGTGAGGCGCCCATATCCCGAAGTCCCTTTTTCTTGATCTGGGTAATTCCCCAGTTGCTGGCATCGCCCTGACGATAAGTGTTATAGATATTGTCGAAGGTGGACCAGTCATAGAGACCGGTGTCGGTTACCGCACCACCCAGGGCATTGCCGTGGCCGCCAATGTATTTGGTCAGGGAGTTAATGATCAAACTGGCACCGACACTGCGTGGTGAAAACAGATGTGGTGAGGTCATGGTGTTATCGACGCAGTAAATCAGCTGTCGTTGCTGGCAGAGCTCCCCAATCGCCGCCAGATCCGCCACCTGGGTAACCGGATTGGCAATGGTCTCCACAAACACCATACGGGTGTTGTCCTGGAGCGCGGCGGCGACATTACCGGCATCGGTGGCATCAACAAAGCTGACCTCAATACCAAAATTGGCGAGCGTGCCAAAAAAACTGTTGGTGTTACCAAACAGGAAGGCACTGGATACGATATGGTCGCCGGCTCGCAGCAGACTCAGGCAACTGGCGGCGATTGCTGCCATGCCGGTGGCGAAGGCAACCGTGGCCTGGCCATCTTCCATGGCGGTGATGCGGTCCTGCAGGGCGGTCACAGTCGGGTTTAACTGGCGGCCATAATTGTAGCCAGCGCGTTTACCCTGGAATACTTCTGCCAGCTCCCGTGCATCCTCATAGCCATAGGCAACCGAGGTATGGATCGCCTTGTGCAGAACGCCATGCTCGGGTTTGCTGTTGCGATCGGAATGCAGATTACGTGTGAAAAAGCCTTTTTTGGCCATGGTCAGACCTTGGGAATTGCGGGCCGGAGTGATGAAGGCGGTGTTATACACCAGCGCCGGAGAGATTGAAAGCGGGGCTATTGCTGGTCAATCAGGTTTTGGCAGCTGATGCACAATGGCGTTTCGGGTCTGGCTTGCAGGCGTGCAAAGCCGATGGATTCGTCGCAGCGGCGACAGAAGCCATAATCGCCGCTGGCCATGGCCGCCAATGCCAATCTGATCTGTTGCAGCTGCTGCTCGGCCTGGGCACGGGTACTGATGGCCATTTGCTGCTGTTGCATGGCGTCCATCCGGGACACCCGTCCCACCAGGGTCTGGTCCAGTGTCACTGCCTCACTGGCACTCTTGTTGGCCTGCAATTGTTCTTCAAGGCTGGCTTGGGAGGCCAGCAAGGCCGCTTTCAATTGAGCCAGTTGTTCTGCAGTCAGTTCATCCATCGGCGAGATTGACTCAGGGCAGGTTCTGGAACAGGGGGCGGGCGGCGATCAATTGTTCTATCTCATTCAGGCGGGCCTGATATTCCGGGCTGTTTCGATCGGCATACAGGGCATTGAAATCGTCTTCCGACAGGCCATCACGGTTGTTGCCAATTTCCGGCATGTAATCCGTCTCATCGCTCAGCATCGACAAGCGCTCCTGCATCAGCATGGCAGTTTGGGCATCACGGGTGGCATAGCTCGCCAGCAATGTGCCGGCGCTGTTGGCCGCCAGATCTGAAAAACTGAAACCGGAACGGTAGCGGGCGTCATAGGCTTCCTTGGTGATGGATAACATGTCGGCAACACCGGCTCCTGCCGAGGCCGAGATGGCAGCCATGGATATCAGGTGCCGTGCCAGATCCTGACGGCGGTGCAAGCGCACCTCCACAAATTTTGCCGGTTTAAGAGTCCCGGCTGCTTCCTCGCCCACCAGTTGGGCAATGTCCTCATCACTGACATAGATTGCCAGAGTTTGCAGCAGGGTGCGGTTTTCAGCCACCGGGTCACTGCCAGCCCGGGAATTTTCCAGGGCGGTGCGAAACAAGGGCACCAGAAAAGTATTGAGGGAAACAGCGCCAAGATCGGCCGGCATGGCGGCTGCCTGCAGGCTGATTTGCCGGTAATAGGCGATGATGCGGCGCCGGTCTTCGGCACTGATAAACAATTGTTGGGCCTGTTGGCCCAACTGGTCCAGCAAGGCAGGATTCCAGTTCATCTGCACGTTCATGGCGGTGGGGCTGATGGAGATGTCTTCAATGGTGTCCACCAGCACATACAGGTCGCCCAGGCTGCTCTCACTGGCCGCAATATTATTGCGCAATGCGCCAAGCACCCAGGCAGTCAGGGCATTGGGTATGGGCAGATTGCCGGCCTGCAAACCGCTCAGCTGCAGGCGGCCGTCTGCTTCACTCAGGGTTCCGTTGAGATTGAGATAGAGGGAAAGCCGGGATTGCAGCAGCGGGATGCTGAAAGTGGCGTTCAGGGCCTGGTCTGCCATGGTCAGGCGGGATCGCCAATCCGGTGCCAGTGCCAGGGTCTGGCTGGCATAGCGGGCCAGTAAATCTAGTTCTCCGGCGCTTACCCTGAGCTGATGCGGGCCGGGATTGCCCGGCGACTGGGGGGTGGCCTCCAGAAAGAACTGCTCGAGCCGGGCCATTTCAGCCGGTTGCAGGGCTTCACTGGCGGGAATGGAGGGTTCAGTCTCCAGAATCACCAGCAACAGGATGACAGGCAAGCTGACCAGAAATATCAGCAGGGCCTTGAACAGTGGTTTCAGCAATTGTCGGGACTTCACTGCCATGGCTCCAGTAGCCTGCCAGCCTGGCCGGACGGAGAGGGTCGCGAAGCGGGAATGCAGCTTGTACTGGGCATGAAATTCAACGCGGCAGTGCCGATACACAGTCAATACAGAAATGTTCATTGATTTGGAGCTTCATCACAATCGTCAGTGCCTGAGTATGTCAAACTCGACATTTCCGGCATTTATTCAGAAAAAAATTTATTAATCAAAAGCTTGGCGTTAATATCTGCCATATTACAACTGAATGCGCGCCTGAGATAGCCTCTGGTGACGCCTTCGATGCCCCAGGGCACAGACTTTCCCTGCTGATGATGAAAGTCTGATTGAAAACGGGATCCATAACAGGAGCTGGCTATGACTCTGCAATTTATCAATCGCCTGGAATGGCAAGCTGCGCGACTGGCTATCAGAACCCTGCTGGCCGCGCTCTTCATCGTGGTGCTGGGTGCCTGTAGCACCCAGGCGGCTCGTGATGCGGAACTGGCAGAGCAGGAAGCTGCCCGGGTAGCAGCGCAGCAGGAAGCGGCCCGGGTGGCCGAGCAACGCCAGCGAGAACAGGCACAGCAACAGGAGCGCCAGCGTCAGGCAGAAGCCGCTGAACGTGCGCGCTTGCAAGCCCAGCGAGAGGCCGAACAGGCACGTCGGGAAGCCGAAGCCCAGGCCCGGGCAGAGGCCGAGCGCCGGGAACGGGAAGCAGCAGAGCGTCGCGAACGGGAGCGTCAGGCAGCCATCGCCGCTGCCGAGGCGGAACGTCGCCAGCGCTTGCAGCGTATTGCCGAGCTGGAGCAGCAGATCGCCAATATTCAGGCACAGACAGCCGCGGATGAAAGACGCGCGGAATTACTGCAGGAAGCCATTGCCGCGGCAGAAGAGTTGCTGGCAGTTCTGACCGAAGAGCAGGCCAAATATGAAAATACCGACGATCAGGGCAATACCGCCGAGCCGCTGGCCAAGGATATGATCGCCGAGTTGGAGGCCCGCAAGGACAATCTTGTTGAGCAAATCGACAATCAGTAAGCGATGGCTGACAAAATCATAGATTTCGAACGGCAACGGGAAAGCCATGTGCACAAGCGCAAGGAAGCCCGTGTCGATGCCCTGCGTCAGGCCTTTCGGCGGGCGCGGGCAGGGCAGCCTGGCGGTGCTGCCACCGGCAAGAGCAAGCGCCGCAAATAAAGCCTCAAGCCAGGCCCGCCGCCCTGGCGGGTACTCCTGAAAAATCCCCTGAAAACCGCGTGTTGTGGCACTTGCAGCGCTGCCATCGTGCTTTGTTTAGCGTTTGTGTTGTGATACAGTCCAGCGCTTTGATTTCAAGCAACTATCTCAAACCATCTCAAGCAACCATCGGGGGAGACATAGCTAAATGTCGGGAATAACAATTACAGTAACCACGATTCTGTCACTACTGGGGCTTGGTATTGCTTTCTTTTATATGAAGAAAGTCACCAATGTGCCGCTTGACCTTGGACTGGATCAAAAAGACGGGGACAGGCTGAAATTTATCCATGGAGCGATTGCCCGTGGTGCCATGGCCTTCCTGGCGCAGGAATACAAATTCCTGACCATTTTCATGGTGGTGTTTGCCGCCATCATCGCGATTCTCATCGACGATGCCCATACTCCCGATACCCGCGAAGGTATCTACACAGCCATTGCCTTTCTGTTTGGCGGTGCCATCTCCATTGCTTCCGGTTATATCGGCATGAAGGTTGCCACCCAGGGTAATGCGCGCACCACTGTTTCGGCCAAGAAAGATATTTCCAGCGCCTTCGACGTCGCCATCAACTCCGGTGCTGTTATGGGCTTTGCACTGGTAGGGCTGGCCACTCTGGGACTGGTTATCGTTTACGTGGTGATGAGCGCCCTGTTGTCCGATCTGGGCCCTGAAAACAATCACATCCTGATGGAAGTCATCGCCGGTTTCGGTCTGGGTGGTTCAACCATCGCCCTGTTTGCCCGTGTCGGTGGTGGTATTTTCACCAAGGCCGCAGATGTGGGCGCCGACCTTGTGGGTAAGGTCGAGCAAGGCATTCCCGAGGATGATCCCCGCAACCCGGCAGTAATCGCTGACAACGTGGGTGATAACGTGGGTGACGTGGCCGGTATGGGAGCAGACCTGTTTGGCTCCTGCGCCGAATCAACCTGCGCCGCCATGGTGATCAGCGCGGTAGTATTCGCGGCAGATCCCAATGCGCTGCTGTACCCGATCCTGATCAGTGCTGTTGGTATTCCCATCAGCCTGATTACCAAGCTGCTGGTCAATGTGAAAACTGAAGATGACGTGGCACCGGCGCTGATGAAGCTGCTGGTTATTTCCAGTGTGCTGATGGGCATTGTCATGTACTTCTTTACCATCGCCCTGATTCCGGAAGCCTTTGAGCTGGGCGGAGAAACCTACAGCAATATGGGTGTTTACCTCTGCTTCCTGTCGGGTCTTGTGGCCGGACTGGCAGTGGGTCTGTTGACCGGTTATTACACCTCGGAAAACTATGACCCGGTGAAAGAGGTTGCCCGCTCCTGTGAAACCGGTGTGGCTACCAACATCATTTATGGCCTGGCGCTTGGTTACAAGAGTACAGTGCTGCCCTATCTGGCTATCGCTGTCAGTATCTTTGTATCCTGGGATCTGGCTGGCATGTACGGTGTGGCAATCGCCTCGCTGGGTATGCTGGGCACCCTGGTGATTGCCCTGACCATTGATGCCTACGGTCCGGTTGCCGACAACGCCGGTGGTATTGCCGAAATGGTCGGTCTGGAAAGTGAAGTGCGTCGTCGTACCGATATCCTGGACTCCGCCGGTAACACCACTGCTGCTATCGGTAAGGGTTTTGCAATCGGTGCCGCGATTCTCACTTCCCTGGCCTTGTTTGCAGCCTTCATTACCGCAGCTTCGACCCTGATGGGAGAGCCCATCACCATGAGCCTGCTGGATCCGGTTGTTTACACCAGCCTGTTCATTGGTGCGGTACTGCCCTTCCTGTTTACCGCCATGACCATGAAGTCGGTTGGCAAGGCTGCATTCGACATGATCGAAGAAGTGCGCCGTCAGTTCAAAACCATTCCAGGCATCATGGAAGGTACTGGTGAGCCCGACTATGCCGAGTGTGTCGCCATCTCTACCAAGGCTGCACTGCGGGAAATGATTGCACCGGGTGTCCTGATTATGGGTACACCTCTGGTAGTCGGCTTCCTGTTTGGCGTTGAGGCAGTTGCTGGCGTGCTGGCCGGTTCACTGGTCGCCGGTGGTGTACTCGCCATCGCCTCGTCCAACAGCGGTGGCGCCTGGGATAATGCCAAGAAATTCATCGAGGCCGGTAACTTGGGTGGCAAGGGCTCCGAGGAGCACAAGGCTGCCGTGGTTGGTGACACCGTGGGAGATCCGCTCAAGGATACTTCCGGTCCCTCACTGAATATCCTGATCAAGCTGTCTGCCATTCTGAGCCTGGTGTTCGCACCATTCTTTGTTCAGTATGGTGGTATTCTGCTGGGCTAATTCAGTCAGAGCATCAAAAAAGGGGCCATATGGCCCTTTTTTTGTGTCTGACCCGTCCTGAATAGAGTTGACACTTTTAATCACATGATTGGAGGGTGTTAAGGACTCTGGTGTCAAGCGTACCCAGAAGGATTATTCCCTGTCTGAGCAGGATCAGGGCCGCCGGGATTCAAAGTGAAACAGGACCCATTCTTCCTTCTGGTGCCGGGTATTGCTGTCCAGATCAGTCCAGCTGGTGATTACGGTCTCCACACACTGATAGATGCGAAAAGAGTCGGTATCTTCAATGATAAGACCGCGCACTGAAGGGTTGAGGGTATAGTTGGAGATTTCCGCCAGCCGCCAGTTGTCTGCCAGGCTGCGGCTGACACAATCGTCATCGCTCAGCAGGTCGATATAGGCAAGATCTGTTTCGGCATAGCGGCCGGGCTCGATATCCAGTTCCAGATCCATGCCGACGGCCGAATCGGGTTCACCATCCTTGAGAAACAGAATGGAATGCAGGCGGAGCCGCTGCGGTGTCTGGTTATGGACCACAACCCGCATGCCGTCATTGGTATTGGCACCCCAGGCACGGGAATAGATGGCGAACTTCAAATCAGATTCTTCCTGTGTCTCGGCGGCAAAACCAGCACCGGCCAGGAAGCACACAGACAATATCAAATAGCGCATGGATTCAATTCTAGCGACGGTAGCGCTGCTCTGTCAGCCTATTTTCTTTTGCAGGCAGATCACAGATAATCAGGGCCCGTTGCAATTTTATCTTCCATGGTAAAAATACCTGTAAATTCAATAACAAACCCGCAATCAGCTTGAGTAATCTGGAAATCATCAAACACATCATCTGTGTCGCCTCGGGCAAGGGCGGAGTGGGTAAGTCCACCACCGCGGTCAATCTGGCCCTGGCGCTGGCCAGGCGAGGTCACAAGACCGGATTGCTGGATGCCGATATCTATGGTCCAAGCATTCCGCTGATGATGGGGGTGCCAGCCGGAACCCGCCCCAAGGTCCGTGAACAGAAATACATTGTCCCCATTGTGGCCCATGGTATTGAATGTAATTCCATGGGCTTTCTTGTGGATGCCAGGACCGCCATGGTCTGGCGGGCGCCGATGATCATCTCGGCTTTCAATCAGATCCTGAATGACACGGCCTGGTCCAATCTGGATTACCTGATAATCGATCTGCCTCCGGGGACCGGTGATATTCAGCTCAGTCTCTCCCAGTCGACGCGCCTCACCGGCGCCATTGTGGTAACTACACCCCAGGATGTGGCCCTGCTGGACGCCCGCAAGGGTATTGAGATGTTCAACAAGGTGGGAGTGCCATTGCTGGGGGTTGTGGAGAACATGAGCACCCATGTGTGCTCCCAATGCGGCCATGAAGAAGCGATTTTCGGCAGTGGCGGTGGCGACAGCCTGTCGTCCGATTACGGCGTTTCCGTGCTGGGGCGGCTGCCATTGTCCCTCGGTATCCGTGAGCACAGCGATTCGGGTAATCCTGTGGTAGCATCCGAAGAGCAAGGTGCCGAGGCCCGGGCATATCTGGACCTGGCTGCCAATCTGGAGCAGCAGATTGCCGGGCTTGGTAGCCGTGAGGGCGGCCCAAGCATCAGCATCAGTGACGACTAAGAGATCCCTGGTTGCCCGGAAAACCGACAAAAAATTTAACAATAACCGGCAATTCTGCCGGACCCCGGAATTATTGGCTCGGCAATAACAGGGCTGTGAACAGAGCAATGAATTCCGGATTATGTGACAACTGCCTGGGGATCTAATGTGGACGCAGTAAATGATTTTCTGATTTTTCTGGATGGCTTTCTGGGGAGTGCCATCTGGTTTCCCACCCTGTTGCTGGCGACAGGTATCTTTTTCACTCTCTATCTGGGCTTTCCCCAGATTCGTTATTTCAAACATGCTATTGGTGTTACCACCGGCAAGTTCGACAAGGAAGGTGCGCCGGGTGATACCAGTCACTTCCAGGCCCTTTCCACGGCGCTGTCGGGCACGGTGGGAACCGGCAATATTGGTGGTGTAGCACTGGCCTTGCATCTCGGTGGTCCCGCGGCCCTGTTCTGGATGTGGATGACCGCGTTTTTCGGCATGACCAGCAAGTTTGTGGAGGTGACCCTCTCACACAAATACCGCAGCCAGGTTGAAGACGGCTCCATGGCCGGTGGTCCCATGTACTACATGGAAAAAGGCCTGAATGCCAAATGGCTGGCGGTTATTTTTGCCGTTGCCACGGTGCTCAGTTCATTCGGCACCGGCAATTTGCCACAGATCAACAGTATTGCCTCCGGTCTCGAGAGCACCTTTTCGCTGGATCCTCTGATCACCGCCAGTGTGCTGTCCATTTTGCTGGCCCTGGTGATTATTGGCGGTATTTCCCGCATCGCCCATGTCGCCGCTGCCATTGTGCCTTCCATGGCGCTGGTCTATCTGATCGGTGCCTTTGCCGTGATCATTCCCAATATTGGCAATGTAGTGCCTTCCTTTTTATCCATCTTCAGTGATGCCTTTACCGGTTCGGCCGCCACGGGTGGCTTTCTGGGGGCAACCTTTGCCTACGCTTTTGACCGGGGTGTAAATCGCGGACTTTATTCCAATGAAGCAGGGCAGGGCTCAGCCCCTATTGCCCACGCTGCCGCCCGGACCGATGAGCCTGCGGACGAAGGCATGGTATCGATTCTGGAGCCCTTCATTGACACCATTGTTATCTGCACCATCACCGGCCTGGTCATTCTGTCCTCCGGCGTGTGGATGGATAAATTCGAGAACGAATTTCAGCGTGCGGATATGAGCATTGTCGCCGGCAGTTATCAGGAATCCGACAGTGCCGATGTGGAAGCGCTGTTTGCCTATCTCAGCGGTGAGGAAACCACTGTTCAGGCCTATACCGGTCCCTTGCAACTGGACAATGGGGTCGCCGGGAACGAGTCAGCAATTACCATCCTGCATGCCCGATCCTTTGCGGAAAATGTGCGCTTCAGCCGGGATGGTCAGCTCCTGACCGAATCCGTGCAGGTGGATGATGGTCAACTGGTGGATACAGATATTGTGGTCACCGGAGATTCCCTGCTGCATTCGGTGCCGCTGACGACCCAGGCCTTTACCCGGGGTCTGTTTGGCGAGTACGGGCAATACATCGTTTCTATCGGATTGATGTTGTTCGCCTTCTCCACCGCCATTGCCTGGTCTTATTATGGGGACCGGGCCATGACCTATCTGTTTGGGGCCAGGTCAGTGCTGCCCTATCGAATCGTCTATGTGTTGGGTTTTTTCTACGCGGCCCTGGCCGACACCACCATTGTCTGGAATGTCTCCCTGATCACCATCGTGCTGATGACCGCGCCGAACCTGGTAGGTCTGTTACTGATGCGTAAGGAGATGAAGCAGACGGTCAGCGAATACTGGGAAAAAACCGAGCACGGAAAACACGGTACCTGATCGCCGGATCAGGCCGGGTTTTCCGCTCCGATTGCTGTCTTGTCCGGCTCGCCTGGCAGGCGAATATCTTCAACGATATTCTGTACTGCCTCGGGCGGGTCATCGGCAAAGCGTGCCACGGTCAGGGCTACCATGAGGTTGATCAGGGTGCCCAGCGTGCCTATTCCTTCCGGTGAAATTCCAAACAGCCAGTTTTCGGCGTTGTCTGCTGCCGGATTAATGAAGCGAAAGTAGATGATGTACAGCGCCGTGAAGCTGAATCCGGCGATCATGCCGGCGATGGCCCCTTCCTTGTTCATGCGCTTGTTGAAGATTCCCAGCACGATGGCGGGGAAAAATGACGCCGCCGCCAGGCCAAAAGCAAAGGCTACTACCTGGGCGACATAGGCCGGCGGGTTGATACCAAAATAGCCGGCAATCAGTACGGCGACAAAAATCGCCATGCGTGCATAGCGCAATTCCTGCTGTTCACTGATGCCGGGCATAAAACTGCGTTTCATCAGGTCGTGGGAGACCGCCGTGGAGATCACCAGTAACAGGCCCGCGGCAGTGGACAGGGCGGCCGCCAAGCCGCCCGCGGCCACCAGGGCGATGACCCAGGCCGGCAAACCGGCGATTTCAGGGTTGGCCAGCACCATGATGTCGCGATTGACGTCCAGCTCATTGATCTCGGGATCGCCGACATACTGAATCCGTCCGTCGCCATTCTTGTCGGTAAAACTGATCAGATTGGTGGCTTCCCAGGTGGTAAACCACTCCGGCACTTCGGTGTACTCGATATTGTCGACGGTATTGATGAGGTTGGTGCGGGCAAAGGCAGCTACTGCCGGAGCCGTGGTGTAAAGAATGGCGATAAAGATCAGCGCAAAACCTGCCGACCGACGTGCATCCCTGACATTGGGGACAGTGAAAAAGCGAATAATCACATGGGGCAAACCGGCGGTGCCGAACATCAGGGCTGCGGTAATAAAGAATACATCCTGGGTGCTGCGCTGGCCTTCAGTATAAACACCGAAGCCGAGCTCCTCACTCATGCCATCGAGGCGGTCAAGCAGGTAGCCACCGCCAAATTCCGGCGTCAGTTCAGATCCGAAACCCAGTTGCGGGATCGGGTTGCCGGTCATGAGTATGGAAATGAATATGGCCGGCACCATGAAGGCAAAAATCAGAACGCAGTACTGGGCCACCTGGGTGTAGGTGATACCTTTCATCCCGCCAAGAACCGCATAGAAGAAGACGATGGTCATACCGATGATGACCCCGGTGGTGATGTCCACTTCCAGAAAGCGGGAAAAGACAATGCCGGCACCCTGCATCTGACCGCAGACATAAACAAAGGATACCGAGATGGCGCAGAACACGGCGATCAGTCGGGCGGTTTTGGAATAATAGCGGTCGCCGATGAAATCGGGCACAGTGAATTTGCCGAATTTGCGCAGATAGGGCGCCAGTAACAGTGCCAGCAGCACATATCCGCCGGTCCAGCCCATCAGGTAAAAGGTGCCATCACGCCCGATAAAGGAAATGATGCCAGCCATGGAAATGAAGGAGGCGGCAGACATCCAGTCGGCGGCGGTGGCCATACCATTGGCCAGGGGCGGTACGCCACCTCCGGCAACATAGAAATCACTGGTGGAGCCGGCCCGGGACCAGATGGCAATACCGATATACAGGCCAAAGCTGAGGATGACGAAAACGAAAGTCCAGATTTGCACGCTCATCGGGCTTCCTCCTCATCACCGGCATGGCCGCCATCATCCACGTTATAGCGGTCATCCAGTTTGTCCATAAGATGGATGTAGACAAAGATCAGAATCACGAAAACAAAGATTGAACCCTGTTGGGCAATCCAGAATCCCAGTTTGAAACCGCCGATGCGAATTGTGTCAAGTGCGTCAACGAAGAGAATGCCGCAGCCGAATGAGATGAAGAACCAGACGGCCAGGAGGGAGAGAACTATGCGAATGTTGGATTTCCAGTATTCATGGGCTCGGTTCTCAGGCATCGTTCCCCCTTGTTTCTTTGTTATTGATTTTTTGGAGTCTTGCAGGCTGTCATGCCGCTTGTCTTGCTATGAACCTGTGCCGTCAGCATGCTGTCTGTGCAGGCAGGCTTGCCGATAGTATCACTTAATCTGAAAAGCGTATAGCGAGCCGGATGGCCCTGGATTCAGCCTGTTTTCAGTGACAAACCGACTTGAGATAGTCGCGCAGGCGAGACCTGCAGCTGGCCTGTTTTTCCGCGCTGGCCTTGTGGTAGTTCCTGAGCAGCTGCCTCAGTTTCTGGCGTTCCAGTTGCGGGTGCTGCTCCAGCAAGGACTGGATGGCCGAATCTCCCTGCTCAAGCAAGGTTTCACAATAGCCATCAATTTTGGATTTTTCGCGGGGCTGACTGGCGGTCTGCTGCGCACTCAGGCTGCGTAATCGCAGCGCTTGTTCTATGGCTACGGTATCGCAGGCGCGAATCAGGCGGCCAATATACTGCAGCTGTCGTTTCACCGCGCCATGTTTGGGCGGGATGCGCTGAAATTCTTCAATGGCAGCAAGCAGAGCTTCGCTGAGGGGCAATTCCTGCAAGACCTCAGGAGCAAGTGTGGTGAGGCGCTCTCCCAGTTCCTGCTGGGCCAGGGCTTCTTTCTTGAGCTGGGTCTTGCTGGGCGCTTCCGGCTCGTCAGCCGAATCGAAATCTTCAAAATCCATGTGTAGTGACCGGGTCGCGGCTGAGTACTGCCGCGTCAGAGATAAAAAGTCTGGGCCAATCCCAGAAAGGCAAAAAAGCCAATGGAGTCGGTAACGGTTGTCAGTGCCACGGAACCGGCCAGTGCCGGGTCTATATTGATTTTTTTCAGGAAAATGGGCAAATAGGCACCGGCCACGGCGGCTGTAATGAGATTAATCATCATGGCGGCGGCAATGATATAGCTGATTTTTACATCGCCATACCAGAGGAAGGCTACCACCGAGATCACCAGAGCCCAGAGCAAGCCATTGAGGCTGGCAACTCCAAGCTCCCGCACCAGTAACCAGCGGCTATTGGAAGGACTGATATGGCCCAGGGCGAGGCTGCGAATAACCAGAGTCAGCGTCTGGGTGCCGGCCACGCCGCCCATATTGGCCACGATCGGCATCAGTACCGCCAGATAAACCACCTGATCGAGGGTGTCCTGGAACAGATAGATCACCAGTGAGGCCAGTACCGCTGTCATCAGATTGACGCCGAGCCAGACGGCACGTCGTTTCGCGGTTTTGAATACCGGCGCAAAGGTATCGTCCTCTTCGTCCAGACCGGCCATGCTCATCAGTGAGTGCTCGGTGCTGTCACGGATGACATCCACCACATCATCAATGGTGATACGGCCCACCAGTTTGCCGTCATTGTCTATCACCGGGGCAGATACCCAGTCGTGCTGCTCAAACAATTGCGCCACCTGGGTTGCTTCCATATCAACGGGTATGGGGTGAATGTCCTCGGAGAGGATTTCGGAAACAGTGGTATTGGGGTCGGAAACCAGCAGAGCCCGCAGTGGCAACACCCCCTGCAGTTGATCCTTACGATTGACCACCAGAATATTGTCGAACATCTCCGGCAGGGATTCATGGCGGCGCAGGTAGCGCAGAACCAGCTCCACTGTGTGGTTGCGGCGTACCGTGACGGTATCGGTATTCATCAGGCCGCCGGCCGTATCCTCGTCATAGGAGAGGATGGACTCAACCCGGTGACGGTCCTGCTGGTCCATGGCCTGCAGAACTTCGGTGGTGACCTGTTGTGGCAGCTGCTGGAGGATGTCAGCCAGATCATCGTCCGCCAGGCCCTCGGTGAGTTCGTAGACCTGGGCTGCGTTCAGCTCACGCAGGATATCGTTCTGCAGGTCTTCATTCAGGTACTGAATGACCTCGCCCTCGGCGTCCTTGTCAATCAGCTGCCAGAGCACGCCACGGGTGCGGGGCGGGGAAGATTCCAGCAAGTGGGCAATACCGGCCGTCGGCAGGGTCTTGATCATCTGCCGAACCTGATAGAGTGAGCCGCTATCGATAGCCTGGGTGAGTTCCAGAACAGGATCGTTGCTGCTTGCTTGTTCTTGTGTCTGGGACATGGCGGCTACCCAATACGGTTTGTCAGGTACATGGACTCTGCAGGCTGATGCTTCAGTAGCCAGACAGGCTGCTGAGGGTGGTCGCAAAGAATCTGGAGTTGACGTAATTCTAACGCCAAACGGGCACTAATAAAACGCAGTGCTGCGTAAGTTGCGCATTGGAGCTGTCTTGAGAAGCTCAGACACCTTCGCCGAAACGGTCTTCGATCAGGGCGACTATGGCCTTGAGGGCCTTGTCCTCATCATTCCCGTCTACTTCGATATTAAGCTCGGTGCCTTTTACGGCCGCCAGCATCATCAGGGAGAGGATGCTTTTGCCGTCCACCATTTTGTCGTGGCCAATTTTGATATCACAGTCATACTTGGCAGTCAGCTGGGCCAGTTTCGAAGCCGCCCGGGCATGCAGTCCGGCCTTGTTGATGATAGTGACTTTCGTTTTCTGCATGACTTGAGCCTACTGTCCCAATTCCCGGTGGCGAACCAGAATATTGCGAATCTGGCCGGTGAATCGTTTGCCCAGCTTTTCGCTGATGTACACCGAGCGGTGCTGGCCGCCGGTACAGCCGATGGCGACCGTGATATAGCTGCGGTTGTTCTGTTCAAACCTGGGTAACCAGCGTTCCAGATAGTTGGAGATGTCCTCGATCATTTCCTGCACCTGGGTTTGTTGGTCGAGATAGCTGATCACCTCGCTGTTCAATCCGGTCAGGGCGCGCAGACGAGTATCCCAATAGGGATTCGGCAAACAGCGCACATCATAAACAATGTCTGCATCCACCGGCACTCCGTTTTTGTAACCAAAGGACTGGAACAGCAGGGCAAGACCGGTTTCACTGTCTTCCACCACCCGCTTCTTGACGGCATCACGCAGGGTATGCAGGGACATATTGCTGGTATCAATGCTCAGGCTGGCGAGCATGGACAAGGGTTCCAGTAATTCTGACTCCTCGTCGATAGCTTCCCGCAGTCCGATCTGGTCATTGGAGAGGGGATGTTTGCGTCGGCTTTCGCTGAAGCGGCGCAGCAGGGTCTGGCTATTGGCGTCCAGAAAAATAACTTCGGTATGCAATGCCCGCGCTTCGAGGTCTTTGATGATGCCGGGGACCTGTTCAAGATCGGAAGAAATATTGCGGGCATCAATACTGACAGCGACATTGGGAATGCCGGATTCTTCAGCTTCGATACGATCGGCCAGGGCAGGCAATAATGCGGCCGGCAGGTTGTCGATACAGTAATAGCCCCGGTCTTCGAGAATATGTAAAACCGTACTCTTACCCGATCCGGACCGGCCGCTGATAATTGTCAGTTTCATAGTGAAAATCCAGATTGCCTCGGGCCGGATTACCTGCCGCCGGACACCGGCTTCTTCGCCTGCTAATAGGTTATGGCGATGTTGTACATGTCTTCCGCGTCAGCGGTCTGTCTCAGGGTGAAACAAAAATCTTCATCGCTGAACAGTTCCGCCAGCGACGCCAGGGTTTTTACATGTTCGTCAGTTTCTTCTTCGGGCACCACCAGTACAAACAGAATATCCACCGGCTTGCCATCGATAGCGTCAAAGTCGATGGCTTCTTCCAGGGTTAGCAACATGCCGATAATGGCAGGACAACGCGGTGCACGGCAGTGGGGTATGGCGATGCCATTGCCCAGGCCGGTACTACCCAGTTGTTCGCGGGCCATCAGGGCGTTGAAAACCGTGTTGGCATCCATGGCCGGTACCTGCTCAGCCATCAGCTCACTGATGATGGTGAGGACGCGTTTTTTACTGACACCATTAATGCGGCTGTGGCAGCGCTGGGGTGTAAGAATATCTTCCACTTGCATGCTTCTAATTACTCTTTAACTTCCGAGTCGGTTCAATGAAATTGGTCTGGACAACGCTGGCCTCAATCAATCAGGCGTTTGCGTTCGTTCGAGGGCGGAATAGACAGGGATTCGCGATACTTGGCGATAGTTCGGCGAGCGACATTAATCCCTTTCTCTTCCAGTAACTGGGTAATCTTGCTGTCACTGAGGGGCTTGCGGGCATTTTCCTGGGCGATCAGCTTCTTGATAATGGCGCGGATGGCCGTGGAAGAGCACTCGCCACCCCCGGAAGTGGAAACATGGCTGGAGAAGAAATACTTCAGCTCAAAAATGCCACGGGGGGTATGCATGTATTTCTGGGTGGTGACGCGGGAAATTGTGGATTCATGCATCTCCACCGCCTCGGCGATGTCATGCAGAACCAGGGGTTTCATGGCTTCTTCACCATATTCCAGAAAGCCCTTCTGATGTTCAACGATTCGGGTGGCCACTTTCATCAGGGTTTCATTGCGGCTCTGCAGACTCTTGATGAACCAGCGGGCCTCCTGCAGGTTGTCGCGCAGATAATTGTTGTCATCACTGCTGTCGGCGCGTTTTACCAATGAGGCATAACTGTTATTGATGCGAATTTTCGGTGCTGTCTCGGGATTCAGCTCCACTTTCCATTTGCCCGATTCACTGTCCTTGGAGACGATGACATCGGGAACAATATAATTGGTGGATGGCGGGGCAATATTGGCGCCAGGCCTGGGATCGAGGCTTTCGATGATGGCGATGGTATCCCTGAGCTCGGCTTCCTTGAGTTTGGTCTTGCGCATCAATTGGGCGTAGTCACGATTGCCCAGCAAATCGAGATAATCACGAATTACCAGCTTGGCGTTCTCGATGGCCTGTTCCTTGCCGGGAATTTCCAGTTGTTGTAACTGGATCAGCAGGCATTCGCCAAGATCCCGGTAGCCGACGCCGATGGGATCGAATTGCTGGATGCGGTGCAGTACTGCCAGGACCTCGTCTTCCTCAATCTCCGCTTCCGGGTCGAAAGAAGAATGGATGGACTCGAGATCCACCGTCAGCATGCCATTGGCATCGATGGCATCGATAATGGCCATGGCAATGGCTTCGTCCTGTTCGGACATGGGAGTGAGGTTCAGTTGCCAGAGCAGGTGATCCTGCAAGGTCTCTTCGGCGGAATTTCTTGATTCGAAGTCGAAGCCGTCGCCATCAGGGGCAGCGCTACTGGTGTAGTTATTGGGGTAGATATCATCCCAGTTGCTGTCCACAGAGAGATCGCCCGGGATGTCATCTTCCCATTTATTGTCTTCGCCATTGGCTTCTGTGGGCTGGTTGTTTTCGCTGAGCTCGGATTTCAGCTTTTCGAATTCGGATTTGTCATTCTCATCAGCGGGCGCGTCGTCCTCGTCATTGCCTTCGATCAACTCCAGCATGGGGTTGGTTTCGAGGGCCTGATGAATTTCCTGTTGCAGGTCCAGCGTTGAAAGCTGCAGAAGACGAATTGCCTGCTGCAGCTGGGGGGTCATAGTCAACTGCTGACCGAGCTTGAGCTGTAGCGACAGTTTCATTGCTTATGCAGACATTGACCTGGCATTGTCAGTGGATTGCTTGGCCGAGACGCCATGGCGGCTTCGGAATTGGGCCCAGTATAGCAAATATCGTGCCCATCATGCATAGCAAAATCGAAGCTCGTCAGCTTGCCGCCAGTTCGGTGGGCAGGTCCGAATCGTGTGGGGGAGGCCGGGCTGGAAGCGGCCTGGGGCAGGGCTCAGATGCGAAACTGCTCACCCAGATAGACTTGCCGAACCCGTTCATCATTGAGGATTTGCTCGGCATCGCCTTCGGCGATTATCTGGCCCTCGCTGACAATATAGGCTTTCTCGCAGATATCCAGGGTTTCGCGCACATTGTGGTCGGTGAGCAGTATGCCAATGCCGCGGCTCTTCAGGTGCTGGATGATGGTTTTGATTTCGCTGACCGAGATGGGGTCGACTCCGGCAAAGGGCTCATCCAGCAGGATGAATTTCGGATCTGTGGCCAGGGTGCGGGCAATCTCGGTGCGCCGACGCTCACCACCGGACAGGCTCATGCCGCGATTGCTGCGGATGTGGCCAATATTGAATTCGCTCAGCAGGGCTTCCAGTTTTGCCTGCCTTTCGGCCTTGTCGAGATCCTGGCGGGTTTCCAGGATCGCCATGATATTGTCCTGCACCGACAGGGTTCTGAAGATGGAAGAGTCCTGAGGCAGATAGGACAGTCCGGCCCGGGCCCGTTCGTGGATGGCCTTGTTACTGAGGTCGGCCTGCCCCAGTTTGATGGAGCCGGAATCGGCTTGTACCAGGCCCACGATCATGTAGAAGCAGGTGGTCTTGCCAGCGCCATTGGGGCCCAGCAGGCCCACCACTTCGCCCTGTTCCACGCTCAGTGAAACATCCCTTACTACATCACGGGATTTATAGCGTTTGGCGAGATTGCTGGCGATCAACATCAGTTTGAATTTGGCGTCAGGGAACCCTGGCAGGGACCGGTCGCCTCCCGGATGAGGTTGCTGTCGGCCAGATAGACTATGGCGGCACAGTGCATTTCGGTATCCGGAGAGACGATGCTGGCATTGCCGGTGAATTCAAGAATGGTTTCCTGGGATTCGTCTTCCCGATGCAATAGCACGCTGGCACTGGAGCCGCTTACGAGCTGGCCGTCCTCGTCCAGTTGTTGCTGGTAATTGACCGGATTGCCCTGCACTGTGACCCGCAGTAACTGATTGCTTTCGGCGTCATATTCGAATCGCGCCTGATCACCAAGAATCTCAAGAGTGCCCTGTGTCACTTTAACGTTGTCAGACATCTCCAGTATGCGCAAACCGGATTCAAGACGGGTAGTGACATTACCCTCGGCATTCCAGGCCACTGCCTCATCACGGTCCGATTCGAGACTGAAACTGCCTGGTGAAAACAGCAGCAGGCTGAGGGCCAGGGCCCGGCTGACTGTTTGTCTAATTGGCGGGTTGTACATACCGTCCTTCGCTATCGCTGAGAAATACAATTTCGTCACTGGCCAGATCGGCGCGCATGCCCTGAGAAGTCTGGGAAATCTGTGGCATGCTGAAATCCACCGGCAAATCTGTCTCCGCAATTTCAGTTGCCGGTAAAAAGTTGACCGCATCGGTAGTGATCAGCAGGGGCTTGCCTTGCTCATCCAGGCTGCGAATTTCCACATCACCGGCCATGGTGATCACCCGTGTGTTGTCTGAGCCAGCCTCAATGGGCGCTGAAATTGTGCCGGAATCGGCCACTATATTCCAGCTCGAGCGGGAGTCGCGGTAGACGCGGATCCTGGGGGCTTCCAGTTCACTGCTGTCGTCCTGGCGCTGTATCTGGCGGTTGGCATTGAGAGTGTAGCTGAGCTGGCCTTGCTCATCGTACAACTCGGTGCTGATTCCTTCGGCGAAAGCCACGAATTCCTGGGCGAAGCCAGTGCTTGAGTTTTCAACACTGCCGTCCCGGCTGTCGAAACTGCTGGTTATAAAAAACAGTCCAATGGCCAGTACGCCAGGAAGTATCAGATAGGAAATCTTGGGCATGTCACCAGTATCCGGTTAATGGCAGCCAGCTTAGCATGAATCGGGCAGACAAACGGAGAGCCTGTGACAAGGGGCGGCAATCAAATCAGGGCAGTAACTGCCGGTATTTGTCCTGGCACTGGAGGATGAAATCGCCGATCTCCCGCACTGCGCCCATACCGGCCGGGGCATCGGTGATGGCATCGACCCGCATGCGCACATCCGGGTGTCCGGCGGGCACGCTGAAGCTCAGGCCGACGCTGGTGAGCACCGGCAGGTCGGGAAAGTCATCACCGGCATAGGCAATCTGCTCGCGACTCAGTTGTCTCTCGGCCAGGATGTCTGTCAGTACATTGAGTTTGTCTTCGCGTCCCTGATAAAGCAGCTTGATACCCAGTTCTTCGGCACGCCGGGCCAGTAGCGCTGACTGGCGCCCGGTAATGATGCCAACCTCAATGCCATTCTGGCGCAGCATCTTGATGCCGTGACCATCCAGAGTGCTGAAGGCCTTCATCTCCTCACCACTGTTACTGTAGTAAAGGCGGCCATCGGTCAGTACGCCGTCGACGTCCAGCAATAGCAGGCTGATCGTTTTGGCGGCATCCCTGACAGTTTGTTCAGCGGTATTGAATTTCATAAGGAGGTGTTGAATTTCATAAGGAGGTATTGAATTTCATTAGGAGCTACTGAATTTCATTATCAGACCACATTCGCCTGTAACAGATCATGCATTTTGATAATGCCGGCGATGGGTTCGCCCTCATTCTTGACGATGAGGACATAGACATTGGCGTCCTGCATTGCCTTCACTGCTTCCACCGCCAGAGCGCCCGGCGCGATACTGACAAAGCCGGAGGACATGACCTGACTGATACTGGTGTTCTGCAAATCCTTGCCCGCATCCAGAGCGCGGCGCAAATCACCGTCGGTAAAGACGCCGGTGATATTGCGATCACTGTCTGCCACGGTGGTAAGCCCGAAGCCCTTGCGGCTCATTTCTATCAATGCCTCACTCAGGGCGGTGTCGGCGCCAACCATGGGTATCTCGTCGCCGCTGTGCATCAGATCCTGTACTCTGACCAACAGGCGCCGGCCGAGTTTACCCCCCGGATGGGACATGGCGAAATCATCATGGGTAAAGCCGCGAGCTTCCAGTAGCGCCATGGCCAGAGCATCTCCCATGACCAGGGTGGCGGTAGTGCTTGAAGTGGGTGCCAGGCCCAGGGGACAGGCTTCTTCACTGACGCTGATGTCCAGCACCGTATCGCTCGCCTGGGCCAGCACCGAGTTGCTGTCGCCGGTCATGCTGATGAGCGGTATATCCTTTCTTTTCAGGGCAGGCAGCAGGGAGGTCAGTTCTTCGGTGTTTCCGGAATTGGAGATGGCCAGCACGATATCGCTGGGGGTGATCATGCCCAGATCACCATGACTGGCTTCGGCAGGGTGCATGGCCATGGCGGGTGTGCCGGTGCTGGCCAGGGTGGCGGCTATCTTGTTGCCAATATGCCCGGACTTGCCCATGCCGGTGACCACCACACGCCCCTTGCTGGCAAGTATCAGCTCACAGGCCTTGATGAAACTGGCATCAATGCGTCCGCTCAGGGCAGCGACAGAATCCTGCTCGATGCGGATGGTGCGAAGTGCGCTCTCAATGAATGCATTTGTGTCTGACATAGGCTAAATCGATCTCGGGCTTGCGGATTGCGCTCAGACACTGCTGCCTTGCTGCACCTGGAGGAACATCACAGTAAACCAGGCTGCATAGATTAGCAGGAATGCCAGGCCGTTGACGCGGCTGATCATCTTGTTGCGTTTGATGCCAATGTAACAGAACAGAGCCAGCAGTACAGTCAGCCCCAGTACGAAAGAATAGTCTCTGTACAGGAGTTGGGATTCCACCGCGCCGGCACTGAACAGGCCAGGGAAAGGTAACACTACCAGCAGATTTAGAATGTTTGATCCAACAATATTGCCGATGGCCAGGTCATGATGGTTACGCAGCACGCAGGTGACCGAGGCGGCCAGTTCCGGCAGACTGGTACCCAGTGCCACCACGGTCAGCCCAATGATGGCAGTGGAAACCCCCAGGGTTTCGGCGATGGCCGAGGCAGCCTGAACCAGGGCTTCGGCACTGAGGATCAGTAACACCAGACCCAGGATCAGATAGGCAATGGCCTGCAGATTATTGACGTCGGAGATTTCTTCTTCATCCAGCTCGCCGATGGCGCCGGTCTTGACCCGTTTTCTGAACAGGCGATAACCGAAATAGGCGGTGATGCCAATCAACACGATGGCATCGAAAACGCCGAGATACAAATCGAACAGCAGTGCACCGGTGGCGAAGGTGACCAGCAGCAGAGCCGGCAGTTCCTTGCTGATCAGGGAGGCCGGTGGGCGCAGGGGGCTGATTACGGCAGCCACACCGAGTGCAACGCCGACATTGAACAGATTGGAGCCCAGCGCATTTCCTATGGCCAACTCAGGCTTGTCTTCGAGTGCAGATACTGCAGAGGAAAATATTTCCGGGGCGGACGTACCAAAGGCGACGATGGTCAGCCCAATCATTAGCGGTGACACTCCCAGGTTTCTTGCCAGGGCCGAGGCGCCGAACACAAACTTGTCCGCCCCCCAGATCAAGCCAACAAACCCGAGGACGATGATAATCGTGTCGAGAAACATGCAGTTTGGAGTTTTGTACTTCCGGTAAAGCGCCCAATTAGAAGGGTCTTTGGTACGCTTTGCAAGTAATAATTTATTGCGTCTGGCAATTCATGTAAACTGCAGCTTCTGTCCCGGGTTCAGTCCCGATTAAGACTCAAATTCCCATACTGTCGCATGCGTGGGGATAGTTCAGGCTGGCCCAGTAGTACTTCCCCCGGTATCGGCAAGCGCCCGTCCAGAGGGTTGAAATGGGAGATAAGATTATGAAATCGTTGAAAATGTTGCTATCCACGCTGAGCCTGCTGTTGGCCATGCCGCTGCATGCCCAACAGATGACAGCGGCAGAAACCGCTGAAGTAGGTGTGAATACGCTGCTGGAAACAGTGGCTGAGGCCAAGTCCTATTTCCTGTCTGATCGGGAGCGCTATTTCCGTGAAGTGGAGCAGGTGCTGAGCTCATTCGTCGATTTCAATGCCGTGGCCGAAGTCGTGATGTCCCGTTACGCCAGCCAGGCCAGCGAGGCGCAGAAGCAACGCTTCGCCGATATTCTCAAGACCACCCTGACGCGTTTTTATGGCGCCTCACTGGCTTCCTATGAAGGTCAGGAGCTGGTGTTTCTGCCGCCCCGAAATCCGGATGCAGATCCACGGGCCGACAAGGTAGTGGGTATGGAATTGCGTGGCGACAGCACTATGCGCCTGCAGTATCAGATGTTTCTGAACGAAAACGATGAGTGGAAGCTCAAGAACCTCAGCCTGGCCGGTATCAACCTGGGCCGGCAGTATTACACCCAATTCGCCGCCTTGATGTCTGAGCACAACAATGACATCGACGCCGTACTCGACAACTGGCAGTAATTCAGGGAATCGATTTGCAGCCCGATCAGATCAAACAGCTTCTGGAAGCTGAATTCACGGAATGTCGCATCGAAGTTGAAGGTGGTGATGGCAAGTATCTTGTCACCATGGTCGGCGATGTGTTTGAGGGCCTGAATGCGGTCAAGCGTCAGCAGGCTGTCTATAAGGTACTCAATCCCCATATCAGCAGTGGCGCAATCCATGCCGTGTCCATGCGCCTGTCGACTGACGCAGAAAACAACTCTCACTAACGCAAGCCCAGCCCAGAGCGACTATGGATAAACTGATTATCAACGGCGGCATCCGCCTCGAAGGCGAGATTCGTATTGCCGGTGCCAAAAACTCGGCGCTGCCAATTCTGGCGGCAACCCTGCTGACCCACGAAACCGTGCAGGTCTGCAATCTGCCCCATCTCTATGACATCACCACCATGCTGGAACTGCTGGGATGTATGGGGGTGCAGCCGGTAGTGGACGAAAAGCTCAATGTCGAGGTGGACAGCAGCACCATCAAGCATTTCAGTGCACCCTATGAACTGGTTAAAACCATGCGTGCATCCATCCTGGTGCTGGGTCCGCTGCTTACCCGCTACGGTCAGGCAGAAGTGGCCCTGCCTGGCGGTTGTGCCATTGGCAGCCGCCCGGTGAATCTGCATATCAATGCCCTGCAGGCCATGGGTGCCACCATCGTTGTTGAAGACGGTTATATCAAGGCAACGGTTGACGGCAAACTCAAGGGCGCCCATATCTTCATGGATCTGGTGACGGTGACCGGTACCGAGAATGTCATGATGGCTGCCACCCTGGCCGAAGGTCAAACGATCATTGAGAACGCCGCGCGTGAGCCCGAAGTTGTCGACCTGGCTAATTGCCTGGTTAAAATGGGCGCCAAAATCAAGGGGCAGGGGACCGACACGATTGTTATCGACGGCGTCGACAGTCTGCATGGCTGCAGCTATTCGGTGATGCCGGACCGTATTGAAACCGGCACCTATCTGATCGCCGCCGCGGCTACCCGTGGCCACATCAAGGTCAAGGACACACGTCCTGATATTCTCGAGTCTGTGCTAAGCAAGCTCGAACAGGTGGGCGCCGAGATCAAGGTGGGTGAGAACTGGATTGAGCTGGATATGCACGGCAAGCGCCCCCACTCGGTCTCATTACGAACGGCGCCCTATCCGGCCTTTCCAACCGATATGCAGGCCCAGTTTACCGCACTGAATACCGTGGCAGACGGCACCGGTTCTATCACCGAAACAGTGTTCGAGAATCGTTTCATGCATGTGCATGAAATGAATCGTATGGGGGCATCGATCCAGGTTGAGGGCAATACCGTAATCGTGGAAGGTGTGGAGAGCCTCAAGGGTGCGCCGGTGATGGCCACCGACCTGCGTGCCTCTGCCAGCCTGATTATTGCCGGACTGGTTTCCGAGAACGAAACCAGTGTCGACAGGATTTATCACATCGACCGTGGATATGAGTGTATTGAAGAGAAGTTGCAATTACTCGGCGCCAAGATTCGCCGTGTGCCTTCCTGATTACCAGCAATTCATCGCAGATTAGCCAGCGAACCAAGACCATGAGTGCCGCGAACATCGTTATCGCCCTGACCAAGGGCCGAATCCTTGAGGAAACCCTGCCGCTTTTTGCCGCAGCAGGAATTGAGCCTGCCGAAGATATTTTTAAGAGCCGCAAGCTGCTGTTTGATACCAATCTGGATAACGTCAAACTGATGGTGATTCGTGGATCCGATGTGCCGACCTATGTGGAATTCGGCAGTGCGGACATGGGAGTGGCAGGCAAGGACCTGATCCTGGAATACGGAGACGAAGGTTTCTATGAACCTCTCGATCTCAAGATTGCCACCTGCCGCCTGATGACCGCCGAGCCGGTTAACAGGCAGCCGAGTCTGGATCGACTGAAAGTGGCCACCAAATTCACCAATATCGCCAAGCGCTATTTCGCCGAGCAGGGCAAACAGATTGAGCTGATCAAGCTGAACGGTGCTCTGGAGCTGGCGCCATCTCTTGGTCTGGCTGATGCCATTGTGGATATCGTCGACACCGGCAGAACACTCAAGGCCAATGGTCTTGAGCCCAGGGATCTGATCGCCGATGTCTCATCCAGAGTCATCGTCAACAAGGCCGCCATGAAAATCAAGCATGCCGTGATCCGGGATATTCTTGGCAAGTTGCGCCAGGCTGTTGAGGCCGGCGGCTAAAGCCAAAGCAGACGGGTTATTGCCATGACTGAACAAGCACTTTCTATCAGCAGACTTGCCACTTCCGCAGCGGATTTCGAATCCCGTCTGCAGACTCATCTGCAGCGGGAAATGCTGGTTGCCGAAGAGTTGAGTCAAACCGTTGCCGGCATTATCGCCGATGTTCGCCAGCGCGGCGATGCAGCCCTTATTGATTACAGCAATCGGTTTGACGGCTTTGCGGCCTCCAGCATGGATGATCTGGTGATCAGCCAGGAACAGTTGCAACTGGCGCTTGATTCCATTCCTGAATCCCAGCGACAGGCCCTCAGCCACGCCGCCGAGCGGATTCGTCGCTATCACGAAAAGCAGAAGCAATCTTCCTGGCACTATGAGGAAGCGGATGGCTCGGTTTACGGGCAGAAGGTGAGTCCCCTTGAGCGGGTGGGTGTTTATGCGCCCGGCGGCAAGGCCAATTACCCTTCGTCTGTGCTGATGCTGGCTATCCCGGCCCAGGTGGCAGGGGTGAAGGAAATCATCGCCACCGTGCCGACCAAATTTTCAGAAGAGGGCTACCTGGTGTTCGCGGCTGCGGCATTGGCCGGTGTGGACCGGGTCTATAGTCTGGGTGGTGCCCAGGCGATTGCAGCCCTTGCCTATGGCACCGAGACTGTGCCGGCGGTGGACAAGATCACCGGTCCCGGCAATGCCTATGTCACCATGGCCAAGAAGCAGGTCTATGGTGATGTGGGCATCGATATGCTGGCAGGTCCCTCAGAGCTGACGGTGATCTGTGACGGCGAATCCGACCCGGACTGGATTGCCATGGATCTGTTTTCCCAGGCCGAACATGACGAGCAGGCCCAATCCATTCTTATCAGCACCAGCGAGTCCTTTCTGGATCAGGTGGAAGCAAGCATCAACCGCCTGTTGCCCGATATGGACAGACGCGCCATTATCACCCAGTCACTTCAGTCCCGGGGTATCTTTATCCTTGCGGAAGATATGGCAGCTGCTGCCAGGGCCAGCAATCTGATTGCGCCGGAGCATCTGGAGATTTCGGTGGCAGATCCGGAAGCGGTGGTGGATCTGATTGATCATGCCGGCGCCATATTCATGGGTCGTTACAGCGCCGAAGCACTGGGTGACTATTGCGCCGGCCCGAGTCACGTATTGCCCACTTCCGGTTCCGCGCGCTTTTTCTCCGCACTTGGGGTTTACGATTTTCAGAAGCGCAGCTCAATCATCAACTGCTCGGCAGTGGGAGCCAACAAACTGGCCGCCACTGCCTCGGAGCTGGCGCGCAATGAACATCTGCAGGCCCATGCTCTGTCAGCAGAATATCGTCTGAATCCGGAATTGGGGCCTGAATCACAGGACAACTGATTCAGGGTTCGGTGTCAGGGTCTAGAGTCAGGGCTCGATAATAATGGCCTGGCCGAATCCCAGGGTGGTGGGCAGAGTGAAGGTCTGGCCATTGCGGTAGATCTGCACCTCGATGGTGTCGCCCGGCTTCTTGTTACGAATTTCCATCATGATGTTCTGGGCGTCAGTCACCGGTGTTTCACCCACGCCGGTAATCACGTCACCCGGTTGAATGCCGGCGCGCTGGGCCGCGCCGCCCTCATCAACATTCTCTACCAGAATGCCGCGGATATGCTCGACGCCAAAAAACAGTTCGCTGGACTGTTCGTTCAGCGCTTCTCCGGTAAGTACCCCCAGATAGCCTGAATTCGCTTCAATGGCCTGCACGATCATTTCTTCCATGGCAGGCACCGCGACGCTGGCTGGTGTGGCAAAGCCTATGCCTTCGAAGGTGCCGGACTCGGAGACTATGGAGGAGTTTATGCCTATCAGCTCACCCTCGGTATTGATCAGTGCGCCGCCGGAATTGCCGGGATTGATGGCAGCGTCTGTCTGAATAATGGGCAGGGTGTCGCTGTCGCTGCCGGAGACGGCGCTGACAATTCCCTGGGATACTGCCTGGCCAATATTGCGTGGGTAGCCAATGGCAAACACGATATCACCCACATGCACAGAGTCGTCTTCGCTGATTGCAATAGGTGTCAGGTCATCCATATTGATATGCAAAACGGCCAGATCGTTAGTCTTGTCCCAGGCCACAACTGTGGCAGGGGTTCTGCGGCCATCATGGAGAGTTACCTGGGTGTCGAAAGCATCGAACAGGGTGTCGACCACATGCAGATTGGTCAGAATAAAACCTCTTTCATCGATGATGACGCCTGAGCCCAGGCTGTTGGATTCACCCAGGTACAGATTCAGGCGATCCTCGGCGGCGCGCTCCACCGACTCGACATTTACGCTGGTGGCATTGATGCTCACTACCGAGGGCGCAGCCCGGCGGATTGCTTCGGCGTAGGAAGTGACAGCCTGGGGGACTGGCTGGATGACAGGAGCCGGATTGGAACGCAGGCTGGCCAGCTCTTCCAATTGCTGATACTGCAGATACACCAGTGCAACCAGCACGCCACAAACGACGGGCCAGCCGGCAAACTGGATTAATCGCAGTAATTGGCTCAAGCGGGTGCTCCTCGGGCTGCCCGGGGTCTCTGTGTTATTATCGCAGCCGCTATCAATATACAGCCTCGGAGTAGCCATTCCAATGCCAACAGACCGTAATCGTATCCAGTGCGAACTGGATAAACTGCTGGAGCCACAACGCTTTCGTGATTACTGCCCCAATGGTTTGCAGGTAGAAGGCAAGGCGGAGATCAACAAGATAGTCTCCGGTGTAACGGCCAGCCAGGACATGATTGAAGCGGCGATCGATGCCGGTGCAGATATGCTGTTGGTGCATCATGGCTATTTCTGGAAGGGTGAAGATGCCGCAATCTGCGGCATCAAAAAGCGCCGCATTGCGCGCCTGCTCCAAGCCGATCTGAACCTGTTTGCCTATCATCTGCCTCTGGATGCTCATCCGGAGCTTGGCAATAATGCCCAGCTTGCTTCGGTACTGGGTTTTTCCGTGGAGCAGCGCCTGGCCAATCCGGGTGAGTCACCGCTGTTGTTCTGTGGCAAGCCGGAGTCGGTGCTGGATCATGAGTCCATGCTGGCGCATCTGCAATCACGTCTGGGCCGGGCAGCAATGGGTATCAAGGGCAGCGACAAGGCCATTGAGAAAGTGGCCTGGTGTACCGGCGCAGCACAGGGATATATTGATCTGGCCATTGCCGCCGGGGCAGATGCCTTCATTAGCGGTGAAGTCTCGGAACAGACTTATCACAGTGCCCGGGAATCAGGTATCCATTATTTTGCCGCCGGGCATCATGCCACCGAACGTTACGGGGTGCAGGCAACAGGAAAGTACCTGGCCGAAAAATTCGACCTGGAACACCAGTTCATCGATATTCACAATCCCGTGTAGTAAATCTCCGGGGCAGCATTGCCTGGCCGGACTCCCTGGACATGGCCCGAGACCACCCTGGCGGCTTGCTAGATGATCTCTTCGCTGCGCAGCAGCTTGATCACCCGATCCAGACATTCCTCGACGCTGAGGCTGGAAGTGTCCAGCTCCAGATGTGCTTCTTCCGGCGCCTGATAGGGGAAGGAGATGCCGGGGATATCATCGGAATCCCTGGCTTCACTGGAGGCATAAAGACCACTGGGGTCGCGTTGCACGCAGACATCCATGGGCGGGTTGAGATAGATGATGTAGCAATTGTCTTTGCCGATTACGCTGATGGCATGTTCTCTGGAGTCGGCACTGTGAGCCACAAAAGATGCGCAGCAGATGAGGCCTGAGTCATTGGCGAAGCGGGCGATATGGGCGCTGCGCCTGAGGTTTTCTGCTCTGCCTTCGGAGTCATGGGGCAGGTCCTTGCTGATTCCCAGGCGCATGGCCTTGCCATCCAGCACTGTACTGACGCGACCTAGATCAAACAGCCTTCGCTCCAGGCCATGGGCAAGAGTTGATTTGCCGGAACCGGAAACGCCGATAAACATGATGGTGGCCGGTTTCTGGCCAAAGCGGGCGGCCCGTTCTTCCTTGCTGACATGCTGGTTGTGACGTTCGCCGCGGGGCTGCTGCACTTGTGCCTGGTCGGCAATCATGCCGGCGCCGACAGTGACATTGCTCAAGCGGTCGATGACAATAAAATTACCTGTGGCACGGTTCTTCCGATAGCCGTCAAAGCAAACCTTCTGGTCGACACTGATTTCCAGCAGGCCGATCTCATTCAGTTCCAGTGACGGTGATGGCCGGGTTTCCAGCGTGTTGACATCTATCTGGTGTCGAATGCTTTTGACCTGGCCGGTGACGGTGCGGGTACCCAGTTTGAAATCATAGTCCTTGCCTGGCAGCAGTGCCTGTTCGGTCATCCACACCACGGTAGCTTCAAAACTGTCGGCAGCCGCGGGCAGGTTATCGCTGTGGGCAATCATGTCTCCGCGGCTGACATCGATCTCGTCTTCCAGGGTCAGGGTAATGGCCATATCGGCATGGGCCAGCTCCAATTCCTCGTCATAGGTGACGATGGATTTGACATGGCTGGTCTTGCCGGATGGCAACACTGTGATTTCATCACCCTTGCGCACCACGCCGGAGGCAACGGTTCCACAGAAGCCGCGGAAATTGAGGTTGGGCCGATTCACATATTGCACCGGCAGGCGAAAATCATCGAAGTTGCGATCGCCGGCAATTTCAACTTTTTCCAGCAGGCTCATCAGGGTTTCTTCTTCGTACCAGGGCATGTTGTCACTGTGATTGACAACATTGTCACCGTTGAGCGCCGAAAGCGGGATGAAATAGAAATCGGCTTTTTCCAGCTTTTCAGAAAATTTCAGATAGTCTTCCCGGATCGAGTCAAAGACTTCCTGGCTGTAGTCCACCAGATCCATTTTGTTAATGGCGACAATAATATGGCGAATGCCCAGTAGTGAGGCGATAAAGCTGTGGCGTCGGGTCTGGGTCTGCACACCGTGACGGGCGTCGATCAGGATGACGGCAAGGTCACAGGTCGAGGCGCCGGTGGCCATATTGCGGGTGTACTGCTCATGACCGGGCGTATCAGCGATGATGAATTTGCGCCTGGCAGTGGAAAAGTAGCGGTAGGCGACGTCAATGGTAATGCCCTGTTCACGTTCGGCCTGCAATCCGTCAACCAGTAAGGCCAGATCGAGCTTGCCGCCGGTGGTGCCGGACTTGACGCTGTCAGCCTCGATGGCAGCCAGCTGATCCTCGTAGATCATTTTTGAATCGTGCAGCAATCGTCCGATCAAGGTGCTCTTGCCATCATCAACGCTGCCGCAGGTCAACAGGCGCAGCAGTTCCTTGCGCTCGTGCTGGGCCAGGTAGGCGTGAATGTCAGTGCTGATAAGTTCCGATTGATGGGACATTGAAGACCGCTCCCTAAAAATAGCCTTTGCGTTTCTTGTCTTCCATGGATCCGGCTTTATCAGTATCGATCAGTCGACCCTGACGTTCCGAGCTGGTGGTTAACAACATTTCCTGAATGATTTCCGGCAGTGTGGTGGCAGTGGACTCCACGGCGCCGGTGAGTGGGTAGCAACCCAGGGTGCGAAATCGCACGGTTTTGGTTTCGATTTTCTGGTCATCGCCGATGGGCATGCGCTCATCGTCTACCATGATGTCGACACCATCGATATTCACCACCGGACGCGGTTTGGCGAAATACAAGGGCACGATATCGATCTTGTTCAGGTAGATGTACTGCCAGATATCCAGCTCGGTCCAGTTTGACAGCGGGAATACCCGAATACTCTCACCCTTGTTGACCTTGCCATTGTAGATATTCCATAACTCGGGGCGCTGGTTCTTGGGGTCCCAGACATGCTTCTTGTCGCGGAAGGAAAATACCCGTTCCTTGGCGCGGGATTTTTCCTCGTCACGGCGGGCGCCACCAAAGGCGGCATCGAATTTGTATTTGTTCAGGGCCTGTTTCAGGGCCTGGGTTTTCATGATGTCGGTGTGCTTCTCGCTGCCATGGGTAAAGGGACCTACGCCGGCTTCCACACCTTCCTGGTTGATATGGACAATCATGTCCAGCCCCAGTTCTTCCCGCTGACGATCACGGAATTCGATCATCTCCCGGAATTTCCAGGTGGTGTCTACATGCATGAGGGGGAAGGGCAGCTTGCCCGGATAAAAGGCCTTCAGGGCCAGGTGCAGCATGACCGCGGAATCCTTGCCGATGGAGTACAGCATTACCGGGTTGTCGAATTCGGCGGCGACTTCGCGAATGATGTGGATACTCTCAGCTTCCAACTGCTTGAGATGCGTCAGACTGTATTCTGCCATGTTCTGGAGGGGCTCTATTGCGATAGTGATAGATCGGAGTGGCGAACAAGCACGGGGCTTGTTCGCTAGCTTGCAGTGTTTTCCTGTTCAGACTCTTCGCCCGGTTCCTTTTCGACCCGGGTTTTATCAATGCCGAAATCTTCGGCCAGTGCGCCTTTCTGGTCAGGACTCTGCTTGGCGGCATAATCCCGCGGTGGAATCAGTTCCTTCTCTTCTTCGCTGGCCGGGTTGTTATCGAACACGGCGTCGGAATCTGTCGGCAACAGTTTGTTGGCGACTTCACTGGAACACAGGTCCTGGGCGCCGGAAGCCAGATGCTGATACATCTCGCGATAGCTTTCGGTCATGTGCTGAACCAGTTCGGCAGTCATGCTGAAATGGTCGCTGACACTGTCCTTGTATTCGCGGTGATTCTCCTTGAGGCCGCGAATCTGGTTTTCGAGTTCACGTACCCGCGATGGAGAGTTGTTCAGACGGCTGGCCCCCACGACCCCAACAACGACACCAATGGCTAAACAACCTATTGCCACTAACCAGATCATGTACCAGTCTGCTCCTTGCTTGATTTTGAGATTTGCCTGTTGCGCGCAAGTATACCTTAAAAGCGCCCCAACACTGTAATGCAGTCATGGGCAGTGGAAAATTACCGGTGCGGGGCGCCCGCTTCTGGCATGGAGCGCCAATAGTGCCTAGAATGCCGCCAGTTTTCCTGCTTGTGAGTCACTATCAGTCACCATGACGCCCACTGAGAAATATCTTGCCGACCTGCAATCCTCTGTCATCAGCGATGATCCTGAACAGCGGCGCATCCTGGCTTTGCTGGATGAATTGCAGCAGGACATCGAGCGCAGCGGGACAGTCAGTGGCGGGTTGCTGAATCGCTGGCTGGGGCTCGGCCGGGGAGGCACTGAAAAAGTGCAGGGCCTGTATCTCTGGGGTGGCGTGGGACGTGGCAAGACCTACCTGATGGACCTGTTTTACGAGACTCTGGGCGAGAAGCGCAAACTACGCACTCACTTCCACCGCTTCATGCATCGGGTACACCAGGACCTGGCCCGACACCAGGGCAGCAAGGATCCGCTGCAGCTGATTGCTGATGAGATCGCTGACCAGGCCCGGGTGCTGTGCTTCGATGAGTTCTTTGTGCTGGATATCGGTGATGCCATGATTCTGGCCGGCTTGCTGGAGGCCCTGTTTTCCCGTGGGCTGGTGCTGGTGACCACCTCGAATATTCATCCCGATGGCCTCTATAAAGATGGCCTGCAGCGGCAACGGTTTCTGCCCGCCATTGAGTTGATCAAGACCAATACCCGGGTGGTGGCCATGGCTGACGGCACCGACTACCGCCTGCGCGTTCTCAGTCAGGCCAGTTTGTATCACAGTCCCCTCTCAGAGCAGACCGATGCCTTGCTCGAGCAGTGTTTTGCCGGCATCGCCACTGACAAGCTGGACTGGCAAAGCAACTGCAAGATTGAAATCCTGGGGCGCCAGATTCCGGCCCGCCTCTGTGCCGGCGATGCGGTCTGGTTTGAATTTCCGGCCATCTGTGACAGCCCCCGCAGTGCCTTTGACTATGTGGAGATAGCGCGCCTGTTCCACAGCGTCATTGTCAGCAATGTACCGGCCATGGCCGATCAGCACAATGACCAGGTGCGGCGCTTCATCAATCTGGTGGACGCGCTCTATGACCGGCAGGTGAAGCTGATCCTGTCGGCGGAGGTGGAGATAGACCGGCTTTACAGTGGCGAAACCCTGGCATTCGAGTTCGAAAGAACCCGCTCCCGGCTGGTGGAAATGCAGTCACAGGACTACCTGGGCGCCAGTCATGGCGGCTGATGCCGGTTATCACAAATATGACGGGATTCTTGCCTGCCTGAAATCTGTATCTGAAGGCGCGAATTTCCTTGAATCTTGGCTATTGCTCCGGTAGTATTCGCGCTCCCTGAACTTAAGCCCGAATACGAGTAATGAAAACATACAGCGCCAAACCTCACGAAGTCGACCAGAACTGGTTGCTGGTGGATGCTGAAGGCCAAACTTTGGGTCGCATGGCTACCGAGATAGCGACGCGCCTGCGTGGCAAGCATAAGCCCGAGTACACCCCTCACGTCGATACTGGTGACTTTGTAGTGGTAATCAATGCCGACAAAGTCCAAGTGACCGGTAAAAAAGCCACGGACAAGATGTACTATGCCCACTCCGGTTTCCCCGGTGGCCTGAAGAGTATGTCTTTTAATAAATTGCAGGAACATTCGCCGGAGAAGATCATCAAGCTGGCGGTTAAAGGCATGCTGCCGCGCACTCCGCTGGGCAGGGCAATGTTCAAGAAACTCAAGGTGTATGCCGGCTCCGAGCACCCCCATGGTGCGCAGCAGCCGCAGGCACTGCAACTATAAAGCAGAGCACGGATTCCCATGGCAACTGAACAATATTACGGTACCGGACGTCGCAAAACCTCCACGGCTCGTGTTTATCTGAGCAGCGGCAGCGGTGAAATCATCGTCAACAAGCGTCCGCTGGACAGCTATTTCGGTCGCGAAGTGGCCCGCATGATTGTGCGTCAACCACTCGAACTTGTTGAAATGAATGAAAAATTTGATATCAAGGTAACTGTGCGTGGCGGCGGTAGCTTCGGCCAGGCCGGTGCCATTCGTCACGGTATTACCCGCGCCCTGATGGAGTATGACGAGGAATTGCGTCCGACTCTGCGTAAAGCCGGTTTTGTAACCCGCGATGCCCGTGCGGTAGAACGTAAGAAGGTTGGTCTGCGTAAAGCACGCAAGCGGCCCCAGTTCTCCAAGCGCTAAATCGGGTTCGATCAGTAAAGCGCCAATCTTCGACAGGAGGTTGGCGTTTTTTTTTAACAAGAAAAATCATTATTTTCTTTATTAATCAGCAAGATAAGCTGGATTGGCCGGGGCTGGCGGCTTGCCAAAATTGGCAAAATTGACTAGTATTGCCGCGGTTTGCCGACCTCAAAAGGATGCTTCGCTCAAATCCCGCTGTGTGGTTGCTGACTTCCGCCTGTTGGCGGTCTTTCAATTGAATTTTGCATGTCCTCAAGGAGAAATGAACGGTGACTGACGACAGTACTAATACTGGCCGCAGGCGTTTTCTGGTGGGTTCTACCTCTGTCATGGGTGCTGCGGGTGTTGTAGCCGCTGCGGTTCCCTTTGTTGGATCCTGGAATCCCAGTGCCAAGGCACGTGCGGCGGGTGCGCCGGTGCGTGTGGATGTAAGCCGACTGCAACCGGGTGAAATGCTTGGCCCCATTCCTGCCTGGCGTGGCCGACCGATCTTCGTGATTCGCAGAACCGAAGAGGCACTGAATGTCCTCAACGAAGACCCGGGTCGTCTGGCCGATCCCAATTCCGAAGATCCGGAACAACCGGAATACGCGGCCAACGAGACCCGTTCCCGTGAGCCGGAAATTCTGGTGCTGGTAGGTCTCTGCCCACACCTGTTCTGTTCTCCCACACCCCATATTGAAGTACGTCCGCAGCCCTTCGATGCCGACTGGCGTGGTGGTTTCTTCTGCCCCTGTCACGGTTCCCGCTTTGACCTTGCGGGTCGTGTGTATGCGGGATCACCGGCATCTCGCAATATGCAGGTACCACCTTACTCCTATGAGAGTGAAAACGTACTTGTCATTGGTGTAGACGAGGAGAATGCGGCATGAGCGATATGAGCAACGTAGACAACAACAAGAGCCAGGGGCGATTCATGGCCGGCATGATCGGTCTGAGAGACTGGGTCGATGCCCGTCTGCCCATTATGGATGCCTGGCGCAAGCATCTGAGCGAATATTACGCACCCAAGAATTTCAATTTCTGGTATTTCTTTGGTGTCCTGTCCATGGTGGTTCTGGTCATGCAGCTGCTGACCGGCATCTGGCTCACCATGAACTATACCCCCAGCGCGGAAGCAGCCTTTGCTTCCATTGAATACATCATGCGTGATGTGGAGTACGGCTGGATTTTGCGTTACCTGCATTCCACCGGTGCCTCGGCCTTCTTCTTTGTGGTTTATATCCACATGTTCCGCGGCCTGATGTATGGCTCCTACCAGCGTCCCAGGGAATTGATCTGGGTATTCGGCATGGCGATCTATTTCGTGCTGATGATGGAAGGTTTCATGGGCTATGTACTGCCCTGGGGTCAGATGTCCTACTGGGGTGCCAACGTGATTGTGTCCCTGGCCGGTGCCATACCGGTCATCGGTGAAGACCTGCTGGTCTGGGTGCGTGGTGACTTCCTGATTTCAGGTGCCACTCTCAACCGCTTCTTCGCCCTGCATGTAGTGGCCCTGCCGATTGTGCTGATTGCTCTGGTGGTGCTGCATATCCTGGCCCTGCATGAAGTGGGTTCAAACAATCCCGATGGTGTGGAAATCAAGGCCAACAAGGGTCCGGACGGGGTACCGGTTGATGGTGTGCCTTTCCATCCCTACTACACCATGTATCACGACCTGGCCGGCATTGTGCTGTTCCTGTTCGTGTTCTGTGCCATTGTTTTCTTTGCGCCGGAAATGGGCGGTTATTTCCTTGAGATCGCCAACTTCCAGGAAGCAGATCCCCTGAAGACGCCGGAACACGTACCGCCGGTTTGGTACTACACACCGTTCTACTCCATGCTGCGGGCGGTTACCGTGCCGCTGTTCGGCATTGATGCGAAATTCTGGGGCATGCTGGTCATGTTTGGCGCCATTGCCATTCTGTTTGTCTTGCCCTGGCTCGATCGCAGCCCGGTGCGCTCCATGCGCTACAAGGGCTGGTACAGCCGTATTGCCCTGCTGATGTTTGTGGTGTCTTTCCTGATCCTCGGCGTTCTGGGTACCCAGGCAGTCAGCCCGGCCAAGACTCTGCTGGCGCAGATCATGACCGTGGTCTACTTCGCCTACTTCGTGCTCATGCCCTGGTACACCAAGAAGGAAAAGACGGCCCAGCCGCCGGCTCGACTGACTGGTCGGTTCATCTCAATTCCGCAGCTGATTGGCAGTATTCTGCTGATTATCTTCCTGGTCGTGCTGCCCCTGATGCTGGTGTCCGGCAGTGCCGAAGCCGCTTCAGCCGGGAATCTGGATCTGGAACATGTAGAGACGGATTTCGATGACAAGGAATCCCTGCAGCGCGGCTGGAAGACCTACATGAACTACTGTGTGGCCTGTCATGAACTTGGCTATGCCCGCTATGAGCGCACCGCGCTGGACCTGGGGCTGGACAATGACCTGGTGATGGCCAATCTGGTATTCGATGATTCCCATCTGATCGGAGATCTGATGACCAATGCCATGGACCGGGAGAACGCCCAGAACTGGTTTGGTGCAGCGCCACCGGACCTGACCCTGGCGGGTCGGGTACACAGCCCGGACTGGCTCTACACCTATATGAAGTCATTCTACAATGACCCCTCCAGGCCTTTTGGCACCAATAACAAGATCTTCCCCAACGTGGGCATGCCGAACGTGCTGTACAGCCTGCAGGGTGATGTGAGCTGTGACGATCACGGCAGCAACGATCCTACCCAGTGCGAGTTGCACCATGTCGAAGGCACCGGTGCCCTGTCTCCGGAGGAGTTCGACAATACGGTGGCCGATCTGGTGAATTTCCTTTACTACATTGGTGAGCCGATGCGCGATCGACGCCAGGAAATTGGTGTCTGGGTGCTGCTGTTCCTGGGAATCCTGTTTGTTCTGACCACCTGGTTGGGCCGGGAATTCTCCAAGGACTATCACTAGCTCCAGGCCTGTTCGCTAATCGGTAAATCAAGAATCACAACAGAGGAAACACTATGGGAGTGGTAGCGAAAAGATCGTCCATGACCTTTTATTCGGATGGAACCAGTCATTACAGTCATCGCGTGCGAATCGTGCTGGCTGAGAAGGGCGTAACTGTCGAAACCATTGACGTCGATCCGAGCAACAAGCCGGAGGATCTGGCCTCGTTAAACCCTTATAACTCCTTGCCGACCCTGGTTGACCGGGATCTGGTGCTGTACGAAGCGGACATCATGATGGAATATCTTGATGAGCGTTTCCCGCATCCGCCCCTGTTCCCGGTTTATCCGGTGGCCCGTGCCCAGTCCCGTTTGTGGATTTATCGCATCAAGCAGGACTGGTGCGCGCTGGTGGATGCGCTGATGGCCGGAGATGGTACCCCGGCGCAACTGGAGAAGAAGCGCAAGGAACTCAGGGAATCCCTGGTTTCTATCGCCCCGATCTTTGGTGAGAAGCCGTTCTTCATGAGCGACGAATTCACCATTGTCGACTGTGTGGTAACACCGATTCTCTGGCGTCTGCCGGAGATGGGTATCGAGTTACCCAAGAACAAAACCACCAAGCCATTGCTGGAATACAAGGATCGGCTATTCGAACGGGATTCCGTCGTAGCCAGCCTCTCCGAGCAGGAAAAGGAGATGGTCTAGGTCAGGGAAACCTGCCGGTCCGCTTCTGATTCATGACCATGACCTCAAGCCGCCCGTACCTGGTACGGGCTCTTTACGAATGGATTCTGGATAACGATTGCACACCCTACATCCTGGTGAATGCCATGGGTGAGGGTGTCGACGTGCCGGATGAATACGTCAAGGACGGTCAGATCGTTCTCAATATCTCGCCCACGGCGGTCCAGAATTTGCTGATCGACAATGACAGCCTGTCATTTGATGGTCGCTTCGCTGGCCTGGCCAGACCCGTGTTTGCCCCCATCGAGAATATTCTGGGAATTTATGCCCGCGAGAACGGGCAGGGCATGATATTCGACAGTCAGGGCTTGCGGCCCGGACCCGACGGGGGCGGGGATGGTGGTGATGACGGCGGTGGTAAACCCGGCCGTGATGCTGAGGAGAAACCCAAAAAGCCCAGCTTGCGGGTGGTCAAATAGGCCCCTTATCAACTGTTTCAGTTGATGTACTCAAACACCTTCACCACGCGATTGACCCCGGATACATTGCGCGCCAGATTGGCGGCATTGTCACCTTCCATTTCGCTGATCAGTCCCATCAGATAGACCGTGCCATTCTCGGTGATCACTCTTACCTGACCGCTGGGTACTTCGGCATTGGTTAACATCAGGGTTCTGATCTTGGTGGCTATCCAGGTGTCATTGCTGCGAGCCAGAAAACCGGTTTTGCCGGCCACTTCCAGTTCATTGTGTATCCGGCGAATCTTGGTGCTGGCCTGGCTGGCAATTTCGGTGGCGCGGGATTTCAGGGCTTCACTTTCAACCTGCCCCACCAGCAGGACCACACCGTTGTGGCTGATGACATCAAAATGGGCATTGCGGAAGGCAGGTTCCTGGGACTTCATGTTTACCTTGATCTTGGTCTCGATGGATTGATCCTCAATGACCTGACCGGTGGTTCGGGAAGTAGGGTCTTCCTGAATGCCCGCTTCGCCAGTGGCCTCCACCAGGAAGGCTGTACAGGCGGTATTCATAATCAAGAAAAGAACAGCAAGGGGCAGGCGAAAGGCTTGCATGACTAGTCTCCTCCAAATAGCTGTGTATCGATAAAATCACAAAGACAGTGGATAACTACCAGGTGTACTTCCTGAATTCTGGCCGTGCGGTCCGAGGGGACCCGGATTTCAATATCATCCGGACCCAGCAGGTCGGCCATCTTGCCGCCGTCCTTGCCGGTGAGGGCCACGGTCAGCATCTGCCGATCCCGGGCAGCCTTCATGGCTTCCATGACATTGGCGGAGTTGCCGCTGGTGGAAATGGCCAGCAAGATATCTCCCTGCTGGCCCAGGGCGCTGATCTGCTTGGAAAAGATTTCATTGTAGTCGTAGTCATTGGCGATGGCCGTCAATGTCGATGAATCGGTGGTCAGGGCCAGGCCGGGCAGTCCCGGACGTTCCTTTTCAAACCGGTTCAGCAACTCCGCCGAAAAATGCTGGGCGTCGCCGGCCGAACCGCCATTGCCACAGCTCAGAATCTTGCCCTCGTTCAACAGGCAATTGACCATGGCCGTACCGGCGGCATGAATGGCTGCGGGCAGGACATCCGCCGCACGTTGTTTGGTGCTGATGCTTTCAGCAAAATGTGTTTCTATCTGTTCCAGTAAATCCATACTTACAACCTCGGGTATTCGACCTCTATATCGGCAATTGCAGCGGCTTTCTTACTGCGTACGGAGGCTTTTTGCGCGCTGATCCAGGCAGCGGCAGCCCTTCAGATAGACCGCTTTGACAGTGAAAAAGTTCAGTTTGACAGTCTACTGAAAAGCATCCTGGATCCAGTCAATTTTTTCAGTCTGCTGCAAAGACCCTGTCTGGATAGCAAGCACATCGAAGCGTGCTGGCAATTGCTGATAGTGACTGTGCGCCGCCAGAAAACTGGCCGCGGTCTTGCGAATCCGGTCCTGTTTGCGCCTGTCGATAGATTGCAGAGCCGTGGCGTAATCTGACGCTGAGCGATACCTGACTTCCACGAACACCAGTTGCCGCCGGGCGTCGACCATGATCAGATCGATCTCACCGAAACGGCTTTGGTAGTTGCGATGCAAAAGGCGCAAGCCTTGCTGCTGAAGATAGCGGGCGGCCTGCCGCTCTGCCCTGATGCCGCGCCAGGCGCGGCGGTTTGCTATGGTGAACATGGCGGGTCTTCCCTGACCGGCGGTATACGGCTGTTATTCTCCCGGGCTGCTGTCTGTCATCGGTATGGCCACAGCTTCACCCTGCTCGAAACGGGCCATCTGCAATTGTCTTTGCAGGCGACGTGCCGGGCTCAGACTCAGAATTCCTGTGGCGCCACGCAGGCTCTGCAGCTGTCCGGAGTCCAGCTGCTGCAGACGGGCATAGAGGCGGTAGCTGTCGATTCCAAGGGCACGCAAGCGCTGCAGGGGGCCCTGTACCGGGCGCAAACTGTCGGCAAAACCACTCTTCAATTCATCCTCACTGAGTAGCCAGGGCTCCACCGTAAATACGATACCATCCAGATCCTGGTTGGCACTGCTGTTATTCAGGCCATCATAGATGGACGGCATGGAGTAAACCGGTACGTCTTCTGCGAAGTAGAAAGCCAGGGTGGGTTTGATCTGGCGTCCCTGTCTTGGATTGGCCATCAGGAAAATAAAGTCGATATCGCTGCGCCGTCGGGGTGTGAATTCCATATTGTTACGGGGCAATATTTGCAGCAGGCGTTCGGCTCTGGCTTCACTGGAATCAATGGCCATCAGACGCTTGATGACACTGGTAAAGTCGCTGTCGCCGGTGAATGTGCTGCGACTCACCAGGCGCCCGCCCAGTTCGTTCCAGCTGTCTGTAAAGACCGCTTGCAAGCGATCATAACTGGCGCCGGCGGGAGTCAGCAGGGCGGCGTTGCGATGCCCTTGCTGCCAGGCCGCCAGCACCGCCTGGGTAATTTCGTCTTCGGGGGCAAGGCCAAACTGAAACAGATTGTCCGGGCCCGGGCCCGTTGCGTCAGCATAGTTCAGTGCCAGAGTCGGAATCGGTAATTCATTCATGGCGTGCAGACGATTGACGTAATCCTTGTTCAGAGGACCAATGACCAGTTCGGCGCCATTATCAACAGCCTGGTTGTAGAGGCTTTCTATGCTGCTGATGTTGCTGCTGTCGTAGACCGAGATCGAAGGCACGTCGCGACTGATTTGCAGTGCCTGGTAATAAGCGCCCAGAAATCCTTCCTGAATGGCCAGTCCGGCTGGCTGCTGTACCGGCAAGAGCAGGGCTATATGTTGGGGCCGGTTGTCCCAGATAGAGGACAAGTCCTGAAGCGGTGAAGGGAGCCTGTTCACTGCAGGATGTTGTGCCCAGATACGCTGCCACTGGTTGATGGCATCGAGTTGTCCGCGAATACTCAGTTGCTCGCTGCGGGAAACCCGGGCCAGTTCGATCCAGCCCCGGGCGGCATAGCTGGCAGAGCTGCTTGCCAGGCTGCCAAGCTCGGTGTCGCTTTGGCTTTGCAGCAACGCCCAGACCGAGTCACTGAGCTCAGCGCTCAGTTGATCTGCATCGCTGGCGCTGATGTAGGCATCCAGCGCGGCGCTGGCCTGACCCAGGTCTCGCAGGCTGTCACCCAGCTGCTGGTAATACCGGGCCAGTAGCTGTGGCGGAATGGTGAGATTGCTGACATCCAGCGACTGCAGGCGGTTCAGCGCAAGGGCATGATTGTTCTCGGCAATTGCGGCCTGGGCTGCGAGCAAGGCAATTTCGGTTTTCAGTATCGGGTTTTCCAGATTCCCGAAGTCAAAATCTTCCAGTTGCAGATCTGTCAGTGAATAGACAGCTGAGTCTTCGATCTGCCGGGCCGCTAGCAGGCTGAGCTCAGCCCGGTCTGAACCATCACTGCCCAGGGCTTCAGCGATTAGCGCCCCTGTCGAGTCTGGGGTAGACTCGCTGGGAAATTCATTATCGACACTTCTGCCGCCGTCGTTGCTGGCGCAGGCCGACAGAAAAAGCGCGCTGGCAAATGCCATGATTTTCAAGGGCCGGGGCAGGCCGGGACGGCGAGCTTTGCTGCCCAGCTTGGTCTGTTGCATAGGGAATCTGCTGGCTCAGGGAAGAGTTGAATACCTGCTATCAAGAGTAATACAAGTGTTGAGGTCGGGCAATTTTAGCGCCAAAAGAAATGTCCTGCACACAATACCCATAAGGCCATGACACCAGAAAACGCCACCCTCTATGTAATTGCAACGCCGATCGGTAATCTCGATGACATGTCCGCCCGGGCCATCGGGATCCTGGGTCAGGTAGACCTGATTGCGGCCGAGGATACCCGTCACAGCAAACCGCTACTGGATCATTTCGGTATTGATACAGCCTTGCGGGCCTATCACGATTTCAGCACAGAGCAGGCGGTTTCTGCCCTGGTGGAGGAGTTGCAGGCTGGTCGCTCCCTGGCGCTGATCAGTGATGCCGGGACCCCCTTGATTTCCGATCCCGGCTATACCCTGGTGAAAGCGGTCAGGGAGGCTGGTTTCGGGGTGATCCCGGTTCCTGGTGTCAGTGCCCTGACGGCTGCCCTCAGTGTCGCGGGTATAGCCACTGATCGCTTCTGTTTTGAAGGATTTCTGCCGGCCAAATCAGGCAGTCGTAGAAACCGGCTGGCGCAATTGCAGACTGAACAAAGAACCCTGGTGTTCTATGAATCGCCGCACCGGATCAGGGAATCAATTCAGGACTTTGCCGCAGTATTCGGTGCCGACCGGCGACTCTTTGTAGGGCGGGAATTAACCAAGAAATTCGAGTCCCATTTTCACGGCAGCCTGGATGATTGTCTGCATTGGCTCACGGCAGACGCAAACCAGCAACGCGGGGAATTCGTCCTGGTGGTGTCTGGCTGCAGCAGTGATGAGGTGGAAGCAGGTCGCCTGGCCAGGGCGCTGGAGTGGGTCGAAAAATTGTCTGCCGACATGAGTACCCGCAAGGCGGTGTCGCTGGCCAGTGAGATTACCGGGGCTCGCAAGAACAGTGTCTACGATGCGGTCCTGAAAGCGGGCCAGGAAAATTAACCGAATATTTGATTGTGTTGCCAGGGCGGGTGCATTAATCTTGCCGCCGAGTCAGCCGGGCAATCGCTGTCCGACCACTCAGTATCTTGCTGGCCTGGCGAGTTTCTGAGTGGTCGGATAGAGGAAAGTCCGGGCTCCGCAGAGCAGGGTGCCAGGTAACGCCTGGGGGGCGCAAGCCCACGGCCAGTGCAACAGAGAGTAGACCGCCCGCTTTTTGGCGGGTAAGGGTGAAAGGGTGCGGTAAGAGCGCACCGCGCGGCTGGTAACAGACCGTGGCATGGTAAACCCCACCCGGAGCAAGGCCAAATAGGAATCCGCTAGTGTTGCTCGCATTGGATTCGGGTAGGCCGCTACAGGCCTGTGGTGACGCAGGCTGCAGATGAATGATTGTCCTCGACAGAACCCGGCTTACAGGCTGGCTCACTTATCCATTTCTGCTGCGAGCATCCAGCTTGCACTCACTATCTCTTAACAAATCACTTTAATTTGCGCTCACAATTTCCTGAAAATATTCAGGATGGCCAGCGTTTCACTGTCGACTTCCTGCCTCTTTCCCGTCTTTTAGCGGCAAGTTCCCGTCATTTCTTGAAAAAACAGGCGAATAAGTGCTTGCACTAAGGCAGGTCAATGCCTATAGTGTCCAATAGTGGAGAAAAGTGGAGAAAATTGTCTTTTGGTGGAGCCAGGTGGTTCTCCAGGGCATGTCACTCCACAACTAATGGGGACAAACTCGTGTTTCGCGGCATCAATACCATTAATTTGGATGCAAAAGGGCGAATGGCACTGCCTGCGCGCTACCGTGAGCAATTGCTGAACAATTGTAACGGCCAGCTTGTCGTTACCATTGATACCAATCACCGCTGTCTGTTGCTTTACCCCCTTGCCGAATGGGAACAGATCGAGCGTCAAATCGAGTCACTGCCCAGCTTCGACCCCACCTCCCAACGCGTCAAGCACCTGCTGATCGGGCATGCCAACGACCTGGAAATGGATGGCAGCGGCCGTATTCTGTTGCCGCAGGAGCTGCGCCAGTATGCCGGCCTTGAGAAACATGTCTGTCTCATCGGTCAGGGCAAGAAACTGGAAATCTGGGATCAAGGCAGTTGGGACGAGCAGCGCAATCAGTGGCTGAGTGAATCCACCGCCGCTGGCGAGTTACCTGACAAGCTTCAAAACCTGGCGCTGTAGGGAGAGTCATGACTACCCCGGCCCAACACGAGACCGTACTTCTGGAGCAAGCGGTGGCGGCGCTGTCCATCAAGGGCGATGCCTGCTACGTGGATGCCACCTTTGGCCGGGGCGGCCATAGCCGCGCCATTCTCGAGCAGTTGGGGCCCGACGGGCGCTTGTTGGCCTTTGACCGTGATCCCGCCGCTATTGAGGCCGCTGCCGGACTTTGCCAGTCGGATGCGCGACTGCAGGTCCGGCGTGCTCCCTTCAGTTCCCTGCAAGCCCTGGCCAGGGAGGAGGAGCTGGAAGGCAAGGTTTCCGGCATCCTGTTTGATCTGGGTGTTTCCTCACCACAACTGGATGATGCCGAGCGTGGCTTCAGTTTTATGCGTGACGGGCCCCTGGATATGCGCATGGACCCGGATAGCGGTATCAGTGCCGAGCAGTGGATCAATAGCGCCGGGCAGCAGGAAATTGCCGATGTGATCTATAAATATGGTGAGGAGCGGCATTCCCGGCGGATGGCCAGAGCCATCGTCGATTATCGACAGGAGCAGCGCATTACCCGTACCGGGCAGTTGGCGGAAATTATAAAACAGGCCAATCCGGCCTGGGAAAAAGACAAGCATCCGGCAACCCGTGCTTTTCAGGGAATCCGTATTTTTATTAATGGCGAGTTTGATGAACTGGAGCAGGCGCTGGAACAGGCGCTGGCGGTATTGGCGGTCGGTGGCCGCCTGGTGGTCATCAGCTTTCACTCGCTTGAGGACCGAATAGTCAAGAAATTCATCGCCTTGCAGACTAAGGGAGATAATTTCCCCCGTGGCCTGCCGGTGACCCAGGAAATGCTGAATCCGAGATTGAAAGCCATTGGCAAGGCACAGCGGCCAACTGCCGATGAGGTCAATTTTAACCCCCGTGCCCGCAGCGCTGTTATGCGGGTTGCTGAGAAGATTGCTTGAGACACAGATGAGCAGAAAACAGGCTGTTAAAAACCAGCAGCGCAAGTCCCTGCTTCAGCAGTCACCCCTGCTGGCGGTGTTGCGCTGGTCGGGACTTGTGAATCGCAGCTCCCTGTTGCTGTTTGTCTGTATGGCGGTGGTCCTGGCCAGCGGCCTGATGGTGGTGCGCACCACGCATCAGAACCGGGTAGCCTTTAATGAATTGCAACAGCTCAAGGATGAGGCCGTGCAACTGGATGTGAGCTGGGGGCAGTTGCTGATCGAACAGAGTACTTTCGGTGTGGAAGGTCGTATCGAGCAAAAGGCGGTGGAGCAACTTGATATGCGTGTGCCGGAAGTTGCCGATATCGTCATGGTGGGCAAACATGAGTGAATCCAGAATGTCCGTGCTGTTGCAGCAATGGCGCCTTTATCTGGTGCTGTTCATGATGTCCCTGTGTGTTCTGGCCATAGTCTGGAAGGCCAGCAGCCTGCACATTACCGAGCGGGATTTTCTCCAGGGTCAGGGTGATGCCAGAACCATTCGCACCGTCCCCCTGGTAGCCAATCGTGGCCTCATTACCGACCGTAATGGTGAGCCCCTGGCGGTCAGCACGCCGGTGAAGTCCATCTGGGTGGACCCCGGTGATCTGCTGGATTCGCCGGAATCGATTCCGGTGCTGGCTGAGCAACTGGAATTAAATGCCGAAGTGCTGGCCGGTAATATCCGCAAAAATGCCAGCCGGGAATTTCTCTATGTGAAGCGCCGACTGCCTCCGGCCGATGCCGATGTCATTCTGGACCTGGATCTTCCGGGTGTGTATGCCCAGCAGGAATACCAGCGTTTTTATCCCCAGGGTGAGGTTACTGCCCATCTGGTTGGCTTCAGTAATGTGGATGATATTGGTCAGGAGGGGCTGGAGCTTACCTATGACGAGTGGCTGAGGGGTGTGCCGGGCCGGCGTCAGGTCATGAAAGACCGCCGCGGTCACATCATCGAAGAGTTGAATATTCTGCAGCCGGCCCAGCCTGGCAACAGCCTTGAATTGAGTATCGATTTTCGCATCCAGAATCTGGCTTACAAGGAACTGAAAGCGGAATTCATCACTCGCCGTGCCAAAGCCGCATCGGCCGTGGTGCTGGATATTCGCAGTGGTGAAGTGCTGGCCATGGTCAATCAGCCTTCCTATAACCCCCATAACCGCGCCGGTCTCACAGATTTCAGTGTGCTGCGTAACCGGGCCATTACCGATGTGTTTGAACCGGGCTCCACCATCAAGCCCTTCACCATTATCGCGGCGCTGGAATCCGGTCTGTATACCCCGGGCACCGTCATCGAAACCGGCCCCGGCTGGATGATGATCAGTGGTGATGAGGTCAAGGATATTGCCAATTACGGCACCCTCAATCTGTCCTCGGTGATTACCAAGTCCAGCAACATCGGTACCAGCAAGATTGCCTTGAATATCGGCCCGGAACCGATTCGCGATGTGCTGGAACGAGTCGGTTTCGGGCAGATGCTCGGCACCGGTTTTCCCGGTGAGCGAGGCGGGGTGTTACCCAATCCACGGCGTTGGAGCCGGATTGAAACGGCAACCCTTTCCTACGGCTATGGCCTGTCGTCCAGTGCACTGCATCTGGCCCAGGCTTATTCCGTGATTGCCGATCGCGGTCTGCGCAAACCTGTTTCATTGTTAAAGCTGGATGAGGAAGCCCTGCAAACCCTGCCTACTGAACAGGTCGTGTCAGAGCAGCATGCCGATCAGGTATTGGCCATGTTGAAAACAGTGGTGGATGCCAGCGCCGGGGGTGCTGCGACTGATGCCAATGTGCCCTTTTATCAGGTGGCAGGGAAAACCGGTACCGCCCATGTGGTTGGTGAATTCGGTTATGAGGAAAATCTGCACAATTCCCTGTTTGCCGGTCTGGTGCCGGCCTCGGATCCCCGTCTGGTTATTGTGGTGATCGTCAACGAACCCAAGGGTGATGAACATTATGGTGGTCAGGTGGCAGCGCCGGTCTTTTCCCGAATCGCCTCCGGCGCCATGCGAATTCTCGATGTGTCACCGGACAAGTCTGAAGCCAGACTTGAGTTGAGTGCAAAATAATGGAAACCGCTGCTGAGCCACAATCAGTTGTCAGCCTGGCAAGTCTGCTGGAGGGCTTCTCCGGGGTCCCGGAATTGCCCGGCAGCCTGGCGACTGTGACTGTCAGCGGCGTTAATCTGGACAGCCGCCTGGTACGTCCCGGTGATCTGTTTATTGCCTGTTTTGGCAAGAATCATGATGCCCGTGAATTTATTGATGATGTGGCGCAGCAGGGTGTGGCGGCTGTCTTTGCCGAGTCCGGTGCTCAGTGGCAGGGCGTGCAGGAACGCCATGGTGTGCCGGTAATCGCGGTGGACAAACTGGCTGCCAGAGTCAGTGAAATCGCTGCCCGTTTCTATGTCCATCCCAGCCACAAACTGACGGTAATCGGTATTACCGGCACCAATGGCAAGACCAGCTGCAGTCAGTTTATTGCCCAGTCCCTGATGAGCCTCGGCTATCGTAGCGGCGTCATCGGCACACTGGGTTACGGGGTCTTTGGAGACTTGCAGGAAACCAGCCTGACCACGCCGGACCCGGTGTTCACGCAAAAGGCGCTGGCAGAGATGGTGCAGGGCAGTGTGGATCCGGTGGTAATGGAAGTCTCTTCCGTGGGCCTGCACCAAAAGCGGGTTGCATCGGTGCTGTTTGATACAGCCATCTTTACCAATATCAGTCGCGACCATCTCGATTACCACAAGAGTATGGAGCACTACGGTGCCAACAAGAAAAAGCTGTTCACCATGGAAGGGCTGCGACATGCGGTGATCAATCTCGACGATCCCTTTGCCCTGTCCATTATTAATGAGATAGCCAGCAATGTTGAAGTTTCCACCTACAGCTTGCGGAACTCCGTGGCCACGGTCCATGCGCGTGAACTGGAGTTGACGCGTAGCGGTTATCAGGCGGAAATCGTTACCCCCATCGGTACCGGTCGCATCGCCGGCCGGCTGCTGGGTTCCTTCAATTTTTCCAATCTGCTGGCGGTTGCGGCCAGTCTGATCAGTTATCTGCAAGATCGCAGGGAGCTGGCTATCAGCGAACTGTGTGAGCTGCTGTCATCCCTGCGTCCCGTGGATGGCCGCATGGATATCATCGGCGATACCGACGATATCACCGTGGTGGTTGACTATGCCCATACCCCGGACAGTCTGCAGAGTGCGTTGCAGGCACTGCGGGAGCATTTTGACAGCAAAATCTGGTGCGTGTTCGGTTGTGGCGGTAATCGTGATCAGGGCAAGCGCCCGATGATGGGAGAGATCGCTGAAGCCTGTGCCGACCGAATCATCATCGCCGATGACAATCCGCGCAAGGAACACGGCGATGACATTGTGCAGCATATTCTCAGTGGTATTGGCCAGCCTGAAGCGGCGCTGGTGATCCGGGACCGGGCCGAGGCTATCGACTATGCCATTAGTAATGCCGCCGCAGGTGATGTGGTGCTGGTGGCCGGCAAGGGTCATGAAAATTATCAGGATATCGCCGGCGAACGAAAAATTTTCAGTGATGCCAGCCAGGTGCGTCTATCTCTGAACAACAGAAAGCAGGCCGCCGGGGAGAAGGAATCATGATCGGTTCCATGTCACTGGCAAATTTGGCGAAGCAGTTGAATGGTCAGCTCAGCGGTGCAGATGTGTCTTTCAGCAGCCTGTCCACTGACACCCGTACTATCCATCCGGGTGATGCCTATCTGGCCCTGGTGGGGGAACGTTTTGACGGCAATGATTATGTGGATGAAGCCAAACAGCGGGGCGCCGCAGCAGCCATAGTCAGCAAGCCCCGGGAGGCGGATTTGCCGTTGCTGCAGGTAGCCGATACCCACCGGGCCCTGGCACAGATCGCGCGCGAGAACCGCTTACGCAGTGAGGCCAAAGTCATTGCCCTGACCGGTAGCCAGGGTAAAACCACAGTCAAGGAAATGCTGGCGGCGATACTGGCCCAGGCAGGCCCGACCCTCTACACCAGCGCCAATCTGAACAATACCATCGGCGTGCCTCTGACCCTGTTGCGACTCGACAAATCCCATCGCTTCGCGGTGATTGAAATGGGTGCCAATGGCCAGGGCGAGATTGCCTTTAGTGTCAATGCGGCCAGGCCGAATCTGGCCCTGATTACCAATGCCAGTGATGCCCATGTCGAGGGCTTTGGCAGTCTGCAGGGTATTGTTGAAGCCAAGGGTGAGATTCTTGATGGCCTCCAGCCTGGAGGCAGGGCCCTGTTGAATGCCGATGACCCCAATGTTGGGCAATGGATCAAGCGAGCTGCGGCCCATCATGTGGTGTTGTTCAGCTACGATAACAAGTACGGGCAGGCGTCCTATTATGCCCGTAAAGTCAGTATCGCAGATCAGGGGCGGGTTTCCTTTGAATTGCAAAGCCCGCTTGGAAGCCAGGCTGTGAGTTTGCGCCTGCTGGGCAAGCACAATGTCTTCAATGCAGTCGCTGCCGCCTGTGCCGCTATCGAAGCCGGCGCCAGCCTTGAACAGGTAGCGGCCGGACTGGCTGCTTGCGAAACGGTGCCGGGTCGACTGATGCCGCTACCTGGAATCAATGGCAGCGACATCATTGATGACAGCTATAACGCCAGTCCCGCTTCCTTCTTTGCGGCCATCGACGTGTTGATGACTTTCAGGGGTAAAAAAATCCTTCTCGCGGGCGACATGAATGAACTCGGCAGCAATTCTGCCGAAGGTCATTTTGCGGTTGGCAACTATGCCAGGGAAGCGGGTGTTGATGAGTTGTGGGCCGTTGGGCAGGCAAGCCAGCAGACCGTCGCCGGTTTTGGTGCCGCCGGCAAATTGTTTGACAGCCAGGAAGAACTAATAAAAGCAGGCAGAGCAGAGGCCGATGAGAACACTGTGTTTCTCATCAAGGGCTCCCGGGGTTCCCGGATGGATGTGCTGGTTGAAGCCCTGCGCGAAAAAGGAGGCGAGTAATGCTCGTTTGGCTCTCTGAATATCTCATGCAGTTCGACAGCAATTTCGCTGTCCTCCAATACATCACCGTGCGCGGGATTTTCAGTGTCCTGACTGCTCTGGGTGTTTCTCTGCTGATTGGTCCGGCGATGATTCGCAAGCTCAACTACCATCAGATTGGTCAGGTGGTTCGCGATGATGGGCCGGAGACCCACTTCAGCAAGGCGGGCACACCCACCATGGGCGGGGCCCTGATTCTGGTGAGCATCGCCATCAGCACTGTGCTCTGGTCTGACCTTGAGAACCATTATGTGTGGATCGTATTGCTGGTGACGGTACTGTTTGGTGCGGTTGGCTGGGTGGACGATTACCGCAAAATATTTCATCAGAATCCGGTGGGGCTGTCGGCCCGCTGGAAGTATTTCTGGCAGTCCGTGATCGGTGCCATTGCGGCGCTGGTTCTCTATTACAGTGCTGTCAGTCCGGTGGAAACCCAGTACATCATCCCCTTCTTCAAGGATGTGGCTATCGATATCGGTATTCTCTACGTGGTGATCAGCTACTTCATGATTGTGGGCTTCAGTAATGCCGTCAATCTGACCGATGGTCTCGACGGCCTGGCCATTCTGCCAACGGTGATGGTCGGTGGGGCTCTGGGTGTGATTGCCTATCTGGCCGGGCACAGCGAGTTTTCTGCCTACCTGAATATTCCCTATGTGGTGGGCTCCGGTGAGGTGGTTATCTTCGCCGGTGCGCTGGCCGGTGCCGGTCTGGGTTTTCTCTGGTTTAACACCTATCCGGCGCAGATTTTTATGGGTGATGTGGGTGCCCTGGCATTGGGAGCAGCCCTGGGTGTCATGGCGGTCGTTGCCCGACATGAAATCGTCCTGTTCATCATGGGTGGGGTATTCGTGATGGAAACCGCCTCGGTGATCTTGCAGGTGGCTTCGTTCAAGCTGACCGGCAAGCGCATTTTTCGCATGGCGCCACTGCATCACCATTTTGAATTGAAGGGCTGGCCGGAGCCCCGGGTTATTGTCCGCTTCTGGATTATTACAGTGATGCTGGTGCTGTTTGGCCTGGCGACACTGAAACTGCGCTAGTGTTGCGCCGAATGTGAATGACTTGAATGAGCAGAAACTGACAGTGGTGGTAGGGCTGGGTGCAACCGGCCTGTCCTGTGTCCGGTATCTGGTCAGTCAGAACCAGCCCTGCATGGTGGTAGACAGTCGCAGCAATCCGCCCGGGTTGGATCAACTGCGTAAAGAGTATCCGCAACTCAAAGTCGAGTTGGGTGGTTTTAATGAGACAAGCTTGTCTCAGGCAAAAGAATTGATGATGAGTCCAGGTGTGAGTTTACAGACCAGGGAAATAGCCAATGCCATTGCCAGCGGCGTGCCGGTGACGGGTGATATTGACCTGTTTTCCCGTCTTGCCCCTGCGCCCATCGTGGCGGTGACCGGCTCCAATGGCAAAAGCACGGTGGTTGCCCTGTTGGCCGAGATTCTGCGGGCGGCCGGACGCGAGTTTGCCGTCGGCGGCAATCTGGATTCGGAATTCGGTCAACCGGCCCTGGACCTGTTGAATGAGCCCGGCAAGGATTTGTATGTGCTTGAGCTTTCCAGCTTTCAACTGGAGACCACCGAACAGCTCGGTGCAGAGGTGGCGGTGATTCTCAATGTCAGTGAAGATCATATGGATCGCTACACTGGCATGACAGATTACCTGGCCGCGAAACGACGAATTTTTCGGGCCTGCCACAAACTGGTTTTGAACAGGGATGAAGATGTCAGTGGCATGGATGGGGATTCCGCATTGCCCTGCTGGAGCTTCGGCTTCGATGTACCGGGTCCGGGTGAAGTCGGTCTGAACATGGTCGCCGGTGAGCAAACACTCTGTTTTGGGGACGAGGCGGTGCTGGCGGTATCCGAACTGAAAATTGTCGGTCGTCACAATATTGCCAATGCCATGGCAGCCACCTGTCTGGCACTGGCACTGGATGTAGATCTGTCATCCATTCGCCAGGGCTTGCAGCACTTTCCCGGATTGCCCCATCGCTGTCAGTGGGTGGCCTCGGTAGACAGCGTTGATTTCTACAATGATTCCAAGGCCACCAATGTAGGTGCTGCCATTGCCGCCGTGCAGGGCCTTGGCGAAAAAGTCGCGGGTGGTCTGGTACTGATAGCTGGCGGTGATGGCAAGGGTGCTGACTTCAGTGCGCTGGCACCGGTGCTGCGGCGCTGGCTCAAGGGCCTGGTTCTGATTGGTCGCGATGCGGAGCGCATTGCTGCGGTCATGGACAGCGCTGTACCAACACAGTTCGCCAGCGATCTGGATGCCGCGGTGCAGCAGGCTGCCAGTCTTTGTGAGCCCGGAGATGCGGTACTGCTCTCGCCGGCCTGTGCCAGTCTGGATATGTTCGAGAATTTCAAACAGCGAGGCACTGCTTTTATGCAGGCAGTGACAGCATTGCAATGAGTACCCTGGCAGCCAACAGAACAGCTTTGCAGGCGGAGCAGGGCAATAATAGCCTGAATTCGCTGTTGCTGATTGTGGTGATTCTGCTCACCACCGGTCTCTTGATGATGACCTCTGCCTCGGTTGAGGTGGCCAATTCCCTGGCTGGTGATCCGTTCTTCTATTTCAAGCGACAGGCGATATTCGCCATCATGGGTATTACCGGCCTGTTGATCACCCTGCACATCCCCATGGTTTTCTGGCGCCGCATGAGCTGGTTTGCCCTGATGGCTTCCTTCGCGTTGTTATTGCTGGTGCTGGTGCCGGGTATTGGCACCGTGGTCAATGGCAGTGCCCGCTGGATTGATCTGGGCCTGTTTCGCCTGCAGCCTTCAGAGTTGGCCAAGGTATTTATTGTGATGTACATGGCGGCCTATCTGGAGCGGCATCTGGACGAGGTGCGTGAACACTGGTCCGGCTTTCTCAAGCCCATGCTGGTGATCGGGGCGGCTGTGGTGTTATTGCATTTGGAGCCGGATCACGGTGCCATGGTGATTCTGTTATTGACTGCCTTTTGCATGATATTCCTGGCCGGGGCGAAATTGCATCGCTTTGCCTTGCTGCTGGCAATTTGTGTGGGTGCCATTACCTTTCTGGCCATTACCAAGCCCTATGTAATTGTGCGCTTCTCTTCCTTCCTTAATCCCTGGGCTGCCGAAAATGTCTATGGCGGCGGCTATCAACTGACCCAGGCCCTGATTGCCTTCGGTCGGGGCGAGTGGTTCGGGGTCGGGCTGGGCAACAGTATCCAGAAACTGTATTTCCTGCCGGAAGCCCACAATGATTTCGTGCTGGCGATTATCGGTGAAGAGCTTGGCCTGGTGGGTGTGCTGTTTGTAGTGGCCCTGTTTTCCCTGTTTGTATTCAAATCTTTCATGGTGGGCAGAAAGGCCCATGGCCTTGGTCAGCTTTTCAATGCCTTTGTTGCCTATGGTCTGTCGCTGGTGTTTGCCGGCCAGGCGATGATCAATATCGGTGTGAATATCGGCCTGTTGCCTACCAAGGGGCTGACCCTGCCATTTCTCAGTTATGGCGGTGCCAGTCTGATAATCAGTTGTTTCATGGCGGCCTTGCTGGTGCGTATTCAGTTTGAAACTGACAATCCGGACCTGGCTGATGCGCCCCGGGGCAAGTGACCATGAGTGGCGACAACACCAGGGTACTGATCATGGCCGCTGGTACCGGAGGTCATGTTTTTCCGGCGCTGTCCATTGCCCGCTGTCTCCAGCAATTGGGAGCCGAGGTGCACTGGCTGGCCACCCATGGCGGCATGGAAAACGAATTGCTTAAAGACACAGAATTCAATCTGCACAGGATCTCCGTCAGCGGGCTCCGTGGCAGTGGTTTAAAACGCAAATTGACGGCACCTTTTATGTTGTTCAAGGCCTACAGACAGTCCATGGCAGTCATTCGCCGCTTGCAGCCCGCCTGCGTTCTGGGCATGGGTGGCTTTGTCTGTGGTCCTGCGGGGCTGGCAGCCAAAATGCGTTCAGTGCCGCTGCTGATTCATGAGCAGAATGCCGTGGCAGGGCTGACCAACCGGCTGCTGAGTCGACTGTCGCAAATCAATTTTGAGGCCTTCCCCAAAACCTTTCCTGCTTCACCGAAGAATCAGTTCACCGGCAATCCCCTGCGTCAGGAAATCATTGCCCTGCACCAGGAAAAGCGTCTGGACACAGAGCGCTATCGGCCGCTGAATATTCTGGTGCTGGGTGGCAGCCAGGGAGCAACGGCAATTAACAAGGTGATTCCGGAGGTGCTGGCCAACTGGGGCGGCAACCTGCCGGCAATACTGCACCAGAGTGGTCGTCGTAATCTGGATGAAACAAGACAGTTGTATCAGTCACTGGCAGTCGAGATGGGCGACAAATGTCGGGTAGAACCCTTTATTGATGACATGGCAGCTGCCTATCAGTGGGCTGATCTGGTCATCTGCCGCAGCGGTGCCAGCACAGTCAGTGAACTGGCGGCGGCGGGCTTGCCGGCGATCCTGGTACCCTATCCCCATCACAAGGATCGCCAGCAATATTTCAATGCCGCCTGGATGGTGGATGCCGGCGCCGCTTGTTTACTGGATCAGCAGGAATTCAGCGCGCGCACTGTCCTGCCGCTGTTGCGGGATTTCGATCTGCACCGGGACAAATTAGGCCGCATGCAGCAGGCAGCCCATGATCTGGCTGTGGTGGATGCGGCAGAAAAAATAGCAAGGCAGTGCCTGGAGGTAGCCCGTGGCTGAGTCACCCAGTATCCATGTGATTCCTGAAATGCGGCGCATCAAGTGCATTCATTTTGTCGGCATCGGTGGTGCCGGCATGTGCGGCGTGGCAGAGGTATTGCTTAACCAGGGTTACCGGATTACCGGTTCGGACATCAAACGATCCAGCAATACCGATCGCCTCAAGAAAATGGGCGCCAGGATATTTATTGGCCACGAAGCGGCCAATGTGGCCAAGGCCGATGTGGTGGTTTACTCCAGTGCCATCAACAAGCGCAATCCTGAAATCCGCACTGCCATCAAGGAGTCAAAACCCTTGATTGCCAGGGCGGAAATGCTGGCGGAGTTGATGCGTTATCGACACGCCATTGCCATTGCCGGAACCCATGGCAAAACCACCACCACCAGTCTGGTGGCCTCGGTGCTGGCGGAAGGCGGCTTTGACCCCACTTTTGTGATCGGGGGCCTGCTCAACAGCGCCGGCACCAATGCCAGGTTGGGCGAGAGCCGTTATCTGGTGGCGGAGGCTGACGAGAGCGATGCCTCTTTCATGCATCTGCAACCCATGGTGGCAGTGGTAACCAATATCGAAGCCGATCATATGAGCACCTATGAAGGTGACTTTGACCGGCTGAAAAACTATTTCGTGGAATTTTTGCATAACCTGCCGTTTTACGGCCTGGTGGTGCTTTGTATCGATGATCCGGTGGTGCGTGAAATTTTGCCGCGTATTTCCAGGCCGAAGCTCACTTATGGTTTTTCCAGGGACGCTGATTTTCGGATCACTGATCTGGAGCAGAGTGAGGGCATGATCAGCTTTGCCGTGCACCGGCCCGACCGTAAGCGCCCGCTGAAAATCAGCCTTAACATGCCGGGCCGCCACAATGCCCTCAACGCCACGGCGGCGGTGGCGATTGCCAGCGACGAAGGGATTGCCGACAAGGCCATTCGTGAAGGTATCCGCAAGTTCTCCGGAGTTGGCAGACGCTTTGATGTACAGGGTGAATTCCCGGTGGGTGACGGCAGTGTCATGCTGATCGATGACTATGGTCATCACCCCACCGAAGTGGCCGCCACCCTGCGAGCCCTGCGAGAGGGTTGGCCGGAGCGACGCCTGGTCATGATCTACCAGCCCCACCGCTACAGCCGTACCAAGGATCTCTATGAAGATTTCGTCGATGTGCTCACCGAAGCGGATGTGCTCTTGCTACTGGAAGTGTACTCCGCCGGTGAAAAGAAGATCCCCGGTGCCGACTCCCGCAGCCTTTGCCGCTCGATCCGGCTGAGGGGCAAGGTTGACCCGGTTTACGTGCAAAAAGAGGCCGATGTTCGCGGAATTTTGGTCGATTTGCTGAAACCGGGTGACATCGTGCTAACCCAGGGCGCGGGCAGTGTGGGCGGGCTTGCCAAGGAGCTGGCGAGCAAAGGTTTTTCGAAAGACTAATATATTGATTTTTATAGAAGATTTTCGCAATGAGCATTAAGAATTCTGGCTATGAGAACGATAAATAGAGAGGAAATACTCGCAAAGGCGGGGCAGGTCCTTCTCCTCATGGGAGGGCAGTCATCGGAACGTGAAATTTCCCTGAAAAGTGGCAAGGCTGTCAGTGCCAGCCTGCAAAGACTGGGCATTGAATTCAGTGCCATTGATGTAGGCGACGATATCGTTGTCAGGCTGCAGCAAGCGCAGCCCGATCTGGTCCTCAACATGCTGCATGGCAAGGGCGGAGAAGACGGCATCATGCAGGGCTTGCTGGAAGCCATGGGGCTGAAATACAGCGGCAGTGGTGTTCTGGCTTCGGCCCTGGCGATGGACAAGGTCAGGAGCAAGCAGCTCTGGGCCCATGCCGGTTTGAAAACTGCCGAGTACAGGGTTCTCAATGATGACAGTGACTGGCAGGGCATTATCGCCAGTCTCGGCAAGGTGGTAGTGAAGCCGGTCAGTGGTGGTTCCAGTCTTGGTATTGCCATCACCGATGATGCGGGGCAATTGCGCCAGATGTATCAGGCCGCCAGGGCTTTTGATACCCAGATCATGGCAGAGCGTTATATCGCTGGTAGGGAGTTTTCTACCGGTGTGCTGGGTGAGGATTTGTTGCCAACCATTCAGCTGGAAACAGAACGGCAGTTTTTCGATTTCGAAGCCAAGTATGTAGACAAAGCCACACGCATTATTTGTCCGGTGGAACTGGAAGCGGAGAAATTGCAGGAGCTGGAAACCCTGGTGCGACAGTCCTATGACTGCCTCGGATGTCGCGGCCTGGCACGGGTGGATGTGATGCAGAGCGAGGCAGGAGAGTTTTTCCTGCTGGAGCTGAATACCATCCCCGGCATGACCGAGCACAGCTTCGTGCCAACATCGGCCGATCGCATCGGCATAGACTTCGATGAGCTGGTATTACGCATACTGGATTGTGAACTGAACAGATAGTACGACAGACGATGAACATGGAAACAATGTCAGGAATTCGGGCAACGCGGCCACGCCAGGTGAAGAGCAAGCGCCCGCTGCAGCCGAAAAAAAACATCAGGGTCATGCCGGTCTTTGCCGGCACGCTGCTGTTGAGCCTGACTGTGCTGCTGGTGATGAATTTTTCCAGTGTCGCGGGCTTCGTTAACCGCCCGGTCACCAAGGTGCGCATGGAAAATCAATGGCAGCAGGTTAGCGAGCAGGAAGTGAGCCGCTTGCTGGCGGCTTATCTGGGGGCCGGCTTCTTCAATTTTGAAGTGGCGGCCCTGAAAGAAGATCTGGAGACCCTGCCCTGGGTGCGACAGGCGGAAGTGACCCGATTGTGGCCCGACAGTCTGTCCCTGAATTTGCAGGAAGAAATTGCCATTGCCCGCTGGGGTGAGCATGAATTGCTGAGTCAGCAGGGGCAGACCTTCAGTCCGTCCAATGCCGCTGCCATGAGCAGCCTGCCTCGACTGGCCGGTCCGGAGGGCAGTCAGGTCGATGTCATGCGGCAGTACCAGCAGCTGAATGAATTGCTGTTTCCCGCCGGACTGCGCTTGAGCGCATTGACTCTTAGTCAGCGTGGCAGCTGGGAGTTGAGTGTCAATAACGAGATTGAAATCTCGGCAGGCAGGGAGAAGCTGGTGGAGCGAATCAATCGCTTTATCCGCTTTTATGACCAGAGCCCTGAGTATGCGAAATCACAGATTGCCTCGGTGGATCTGCGTTATGACAACGGCCTGGCCGTGGTGAATCAGGTGCAGGAGTCGACTGAGGTGGCGGCGCGATGAACATAATGGCAGGACAAACTCGGACCGCCCCGGAGGGCGGATTTTCCGGAGAGCAACAACGATGAGTGATGTGGTGAATGACAACATGATAGTCGGCCTCGATATTGGTACGTCCAAAGTCGTGGCGATTGTCGGCGAAATCAATGCAGACGGTAGCCTGGATATTGTCGGTATCGGTAGCCATCGATCTCGCGGACTCAAAAAGGGCACGGTGGTCAATATCGAGTCCACGGTGGAGTCAATTCAGCGCGCCATTGAAGAGGCGGAGTTGATGGCAGGCTGCCAGATTCAGTCTGTTTATGCAGGCATTGCCGGCAGCCATATCCGCAGCATGAATTCCCATGGCATCGTCGCCATTCGTGACGGTGAAGTGATGAAGGCCGATATCGAGCGGGTTATCGATGCAGCCCAGGCAGTGGCGATTCCTGCCGACCAGAAAGTCCTGCATATCCTGCCGCAGGAATACATTATCGATTCCCAGGAAGGGGTCAAGGAACCCCTGGGCATGTCCGGAGTGCGGCTGGAGGCCAAGGTGCATCTGGTTACCTGTGCCATCAATGCCGTCCAGAACATTGAAAAATGTATCAAACGCTGTGGCCTGGAAACCGATGAGATCATTCTCGAGCAACTGGCTTCCAGCTATGCCGTATTGACCGAAGACGAGAAGGAGTTGGGCGTCTGTCTGGTGGATATCGGCGGCGGTACCACCGATATCGCTATCTTCACCGATGGCGCTATTCGCCATACCGGAGTCATTCCCATAGCGGGTGACCAGGTCACCAACGATATTGCCATGGCCCTGCGCACGCCCACCGAGAACGCAGACGAGATCAAGATCAAATACGCCTGTGCACTGACCCAGCTGGCCAGTGCCGATGAATCCATCAAGGTGCCCAGTGTGGGCGACCGGCCACCGCGGGAATTATCCCGCCAGGCACTGGCTGAAGTGGTGGAGCCGCGCTACGACGAATTATTCACCCTGGTACAGGCCGAGCTGCAACGCAGTGGTTTTGAAAGTCTGCTTGCTGCCGGTGTGGTGCTCACAGGCGGCACCAGCAAGATGGAAGGGGTGGTGGAACTGGCCGAGGAGATATTCCACGCGCCGGTGCGCATAGGTGCGCCTCATAATGTAAATGGACTAGCCGATATTGTAAGAAACCCGATCTATTCAACTGGTGTTGGGTTACTACTGTATGGGCTTAAGCAGCATCAGGAACATGATGGTGTGGACTCACGCAAAGAGCCTCAGGTGCATATTGTGGATAGAGTCAAAAGCTGGTTTCAGGGAAATTTTTAATCAACAGTATAAAACTTAATACAGTTAAGAATAGCAACATCAAGGGGGCTATATGTTTGAATTAGTCGACAACATACCGCAGAACGCCGTCATCAAGGTGATCGGTGTCGGTGGTGGCGGTGGCAATGCCGTTCACCACATGATCTCCAATCAGGTGGATGGTGTGGATTTTGTTTGTGCCAACACCGATGCGCAGGCTCTCAGTAATCTGAAAAGCAAAACCATCCTGCAGTTGGGCAGTGCCATCACCAAGGGACTCGGCGCCGGCGCCAATCCGGAAATCGGCCGACAGGCTGCTCTGGAAGATCGCGATGAAATCGCTGAAGTGCTTGCCGGAGCCGATATGGTCTTCATTACTGCCGGTATGGGCGGTGGTACCGGTACCGGTGCGGCGCCCATCGTGGCGGAAGTGGCCAAGGAGATGGGTATTCTGACTGTCGCAGTCGTGACCCGACCCTTTCCTTTCGAAGGCAAGAAGCGCTCTGCCATCGCCGAGCAGGGGATTCAGTCCCTGTCGGAGAATGTAGACTCCCTGATTACCATCCCCAATGAGAAGTTGCTGGATGTGTTGGGTAAGGAATCGTCCCTGCTGGAAGCCTTCAAGGCTGCCAACGATGTGCTGCTGGGTGCGGTCAAGGGTATTGCCGACCTGATCATGAACCCCGGCATGATCAATGTGGATTTTGCCGATGTGAAGACTGTGATGTCGGAAATGGGCATGGCCATGATGGGTACCGGCTGTGCTACCGGCGAAGATCGCGCCCGTGAAGCAGCGGAATCCGCGATTCGCAGCCCGCTGCTGGAAGACGTCAACCTGCAGGGTGCACGGGGCATTCTGGTGAATATCACCGCCGGTGAAAACCTGTCTCTGGGCGAGTTTTCTGAAGTGGGCGATACGGTGGAAGAATTTGCTTCCGACGATGCCACGGTAGTTGTGGGTACTGTTATCGATCCAAGCCTGGATGACGAGATTCGGGTCACGGTGGTAGCCACCGGATTGGGTGGTCAGATGCAAAAACCCACGAAAGTTGTGGATAATACTGCCCGCACTGCGGAAACGGACTACCGTCAGCTGGACAAGCCAGCCGTGCTGAGAAACCGCGCCAGTGGGGCCTCGGCCGAGCGTGGCGCAGCCATGGCCAAGGCCGTGGGGGCTGAGCCGGATATGGATTACCTGGATATCCCGGCATTTCTGCGCAAGCAGGCAGACTGACAGGGGCGGCCCTCCGGGCCGACCTGATCCCGACAGCAATTTGGCGGCATGGTAAGCGCATTATTGGGAAATAGCCCCAACTCTGTTACCATGCTGCGGTTTTGCACCTGAGGCAAAGTCTTGTTGCCTGAATGCTGGTGCCGAATCTGTGAAAAGACCCGTTTGGCGGGCCCGGTAATGTCCGGGCTGATAATGCTCAGAGTACTGAGAACACTGAGAACACTAAGAGTGCTTAAAGTTCAGTGTCCCAAGACCCTGACTATATAAAAGAAGCAAGAATAAGACGCGCTATCCCGGGTAATTGGTCAAGCACAGAATTCATTTTTAGGACTGGCGGAACTGAGGGGTTATTCCGTAGTCATATAAAAAAGGGCCCAAAAACAAGCTATGCTTAAGCAAAGAACCTTGAAGAATGTAATCCGGGCTACGGGTGTCGGATTACATACTGGTGAGAAAGTCTATCTCACCCTGCGACCCGCTCCGGTGAATACCGGCATTATCTTCACCCGCGTCGATCTTGATCCAGTTGTGCAGATTGAAGCACGCGCCTCCAATGTGGGCGACACCACCCTTTCTACCTGTCTCGTCAAGGATAACGTTCGTATTTCGACAATCGAGCATCTGATGTCGGCCATGTCAGGGCTGGGCATTGATAACTGCTATGTCGATGTCAGTGCGCCGGAAGTGCCCATCATGGATGGCAGCGCCGGGCCATTTGTCTTCCTTATCCAGAGTGCGGGTATTGAAGAACAGACCGAACTGAAAAAATTTATCAAGATCAAAAAGCCCCTCAAGCTGGAGCAGGGCGATAAATCTGTAAGCCTTGAACCATTTAACGGTTTCAAGGTGAGTTATACCCTACTGTACGATCATCCTGTGTATAAAAAGTACACAAAGAGTGCCACTATCGATTTTTCCAGCACTTCCTTTGTCAAGGAAGTGAGCCGGGCCCGTACCTTCGGCTTTATGCATGAGTTCGAGGAATTGCGGAACCGGAACCTTGCACTGGGCGCCAGTATGGACAATGCCATTGCAGTAGGGGACTACAAGGTCCTCAATGAAGATGGCTTGCGCTATGAGGATGAGTTTGTAAAACACAAGATCCTCGACTCCATCGGTGATTTGTATCTGTTGGGATACAGCTTGATCGGAGAGTTCAACGGCTATAAATCTGGACATGCCCTGAATAATGCATTATTAAGGATGCTGGAAGTAAATGAAGACGCTTGGGAAATCGTCAGCTTCGACAGCGACTCCAATGTGCCGATTTCCTATATGAAACCTGTGCTGGCAGCTTGATCGGAATCAGCCAGCATTGTCTGGCTGCTTCTCCACCGTTCAAGGCGTTGCAGTTTCCCGGGCCCCGAGCGTAAACAGGACTTAGCGGAAAAACGCAGAGCAACAGTTAATGAAAGTAATTCTGGTCGACCAACGTCATGGTCACACCAAAACCATTGTCCTGAAAGGCTGGCTGAAAGGCCTTCTATCCCTGTGCCTGCTCGGTGCCCCTGTTGCTCTTGGCTATTTTGGTTATCAATTGGCCGTTTCCCAGAATGAAGGCATCTTCAGTGAAGAATCTGCGCAAAACTGGGAGCGCCAGATCAAGCTACAGGCCGAGCAACTGGCCGAGATCAAACAGGATTCGGAGCAGCAACTCGAAGCCCTGACCCTGCGACTGGCAATGCTGCAAGCCAGGCTGGTACGCCTGGACGCGGTCGGTGAGCGCATAACCTCCATCGCCAATCTCGACGCCGACGAATTTGATTTCAGCCAGCCGGTCGCGGTTGGTGGCCCTGATCTGGGCAATTCACAATCCTACAGCTCTGCCGGCCTGGTGGATGCGGTCAGCCAGCTGGAACAGCAATTGGAAGACCGCCAGCAACAACTGGAAATTCTTGAAGGTCTGATGGCCGAGCGCAAAATCCAGTCTGATGTGTTCATTGCCGGCCGCCCTCTGGACCGGGGCTGGATATCTTCCCGTTTTGGTCAGCGTCCTGACCCCTTTACCGGACGCCTCAGTTTTCACCCTGGTATCGATTTCACCACGGGCAAGTCCGGCGCCGAAATCAATACCGTGGCAGCAGGTGTTGTCACCTGGTCCGGACCGCGTTCAGGCTATGGTCTGATGGTTGAAGTGAATCATGGCAATGGCTTTGCCACCCGCTATGCTCACGCTGAAAAACTTTTCGTGGAAGTGGGCGACATTGTCAAGAAGGGTGAAAACATTGCCCTGGTGGGTTCCACCGGCCGCAGCACCGGACCCCATGTGCATTTTGAAGTGTACAAGAACGGTCGCGTGGTCGACCCGGCTGCCTATATCCACCGCACCGCCCGATAATTCCCCTGATCGCAATTCTCCGGATTGATCGCCCTGGCGATCGATATCTTCCTGTCCTGTGTGACGGGTTTCATTTATTCAGCAAGTGTAATTTATGACTATTCTCAGCAAGCTGTTTGGTAGCAGCAACTCTCGCAAACTCAAGCGCATGCAGCGCACAGTCTCACTCATCAATAACCTGGAAGACAGTTTTCAGGCCCTGTCTGATGAAGAGCTGAAACAGAAAACCGAAGAATTCCAGAACCGTATCGAGCAGGGTGAGGCTCTGGATGCCCTGCTGCCGGAGGCATTTGCCGCGGTACGCGAGGCCAGCAAAAGAACCCTGGGCCTGCGCCATTTCGATGTGCAGCTCATTGGTGGCATGGTCCTGAATCAGGGCAATATCGCCGAGATGCGTACCGGTGAGGGCAAGACCCTTGTGGCCACCTTGCCGGCCTACCTCAATGCCTTGAGTGGCAAGGGCGTGCATGTAGTCACGGTCAATGAATACCTGGCCGAGCGAGACGCCAACTGGATGGCTCCCGTCTATGAGTTCCTGGGCTTGAGTGTCGGTGTGATCAAATCCGGCCAGAACCCACAGGAGAAGAAGGCGGCTTATGAGTCTTCCATCACTTATGGCACCAATAATGAATTCGGCTTCGATTACCTGCGTGACAATATGGCATTCCGTCTGGAAGACAAAATGCAGCGGGAGCTCAACTTTGCCATTGTCGATGAGGTGGACTCGATCCTGATCGATGAAGCGCGAACGCCTCTGATTATCTCCGGCGCAGCGGAAGACAGTTCGCAGCTTTATCTAGCCATCAACAAGCTCATTCCCCAGTTGGAAAAAGGCGAGAAGCAGGAGTTGAGCAAACTGGAGATGATGGACAAGAGTAATGTGCCCCAGGAGAGCGGCCATTTTACTATTGATGAGAAGAGTCGCCAGGTAGAGCTCACCGAATCAGGGCATGAGTTTGTAGAGGACCTGCTGATCAAGCAGAAACTGCTGGATGAGGGGGAGTCTCTCTACGCCGCTACCAATCTTTCCCTGCTGCATCATGTGCATGCCGCACTGAAGGCACATCATCTGTTTCATCGCGATGTGGAATACATCGTCCAGGGCGGTCGAATTGTGCTCATCGATGAGCATACCGGTCGAACCATGGAAGGGCGGCGCTTGTCAGAAGGTCTGCACCAGGCTCTGGAAGCGAAGGAAGGCGTGGAGATTCAGAGCGAAAGTCAGACCCTGGCATCAACCACGTTCCAGAATTACTTCCGCCTGTACAACAAGCTGTCCGGTATGACCGGTACGGCCGACACGGAGGCTTTCGAATTCAGTCAGATTTATGCGCTGGACGTGGTGGTGATTCCCACCAACAAGCCCATGATTCGCGACGATGCCAATGACCTCATCTACCTGACCCAGGAAGAAAAATTTGAGGCACTGGTAAACGACATAACCGAAATCAGTAAAGCGGGTGCGCCGGTGCTGGTGGGTACAGCGTCGATTGATACCTCAGAAATACTGTCCAAGTTTCTTACCAAGAACAAGATCAAGCATGAAGTACTGAACGCCAAGTTTCATGAGAAGGAAGCTGAAATCATTGCCCAGGCGGGACGTCCTGGCGCCGTAACCATCGCCACCAATATGGCCGGTCGTGGTACCGACATCGTCCTGGGAGGCAACTGGGAAGCCGAACTGGCGAAGATGGATAATCCCAGCGAGGAGCAGATTGAAAAGGCCAGGGCTGAATGGCAGAAGCGCCACGATCAGGTACTGGAGGCCGGTGGCCTGCATATCATCGGCACCGAACGCCATGAGTCACGCCGCATCGACAATCAGCTGCGGGGCCGGGCCGGTCGTCAAGGCGATCCGGGTTACTCCCGTTTCTATTTGTCCATGGACGACAACCTGATGCGCATCTTCGCATCGGACGGGGTCAAAAATTTCATGCGGCGATTGGGTATGGAGCGGGGTGAGGCCATTGAACACGGCATGGTTACCCGCTCTATCGAGAAAGCCCAACGCAAGGTGGAAGGGCGCAACTTCGATATTCGCAAGCAGTTGCTCGAGTACGACAATGTCGCCAATGACCAGCGCACCATCATCTATCGCCAGCGCAATGAACTGATGGCCCGGGATGATATTTCCGATCTGCTGGAAGAAATGCGCGAGGAAGTAGTGGAACAACTGGTGGATGAGTATATTCCTCCCCAATCAGTGCCGGAGCAATGGGATATTGCCGGGCTGGAAACAGCCATCGAGACAGAGTTCGGTAGTCAGCAGCCGATTCAGCAATGGCTGGACGAAGACGATCAGCTCTTCGAAGACGACCTGAAGCGCAAGATCTATGACATTCTCACCAAAGAGTACGAAGAAAAGTCGGCCCTGGTGGGTGACAAGATGCGGGCTTTCGAGAAGCAGCTTACCCTGCAGATTCTGGATAATCTCTGGAAGGAGCATCTGGCAACCATGGATCATCTGCGTCAGGGTATTTTTCTGCGCAGTTATGGTGGCAAGAATCCCCGTCAGGAGTACAAGCGTGAAGCCTTTGCACTGTTTACCGAGCTGCTGGCCAGTCTGCAGCGCGAAGTGATCAAGGTGCTTAGTCATGTGAAGATTCGTCAGGAAGACGCCGCAGATGCTATCGAGCGCAAGCGGGAGGAAGAGAAGGCCCGGGCCAGAATGAATTTTCAGCACCAGAATGTGTCGTCCCTGGCCGGCGGTGAACAGCCGGCAGAGCCCGGGCAGGCCCAGGAACAAGGGCAGGGTCAGGGTCGCCAGACGCCTTTCGTCAGGGACGTGCCCAAGGTCGGTCGCAACGATCCCTGCCCCTGTGGCTCGGGCAAGAAGTACAAGGTTTGTCACGGCAGGATAGCCTAGAGAGCTTGGCAAAGGACGGATCAGGAAAACAATGAGTGTAGGTGAAGACAAGCCGGTGCAGTGCCGGCCGGTTGCCGGGCTGCGCCTGGCGGCTTGCAAGGCGAAGATCCGCTATCCCGACAGGCTGGATCTGGTGTTAATGGAATTGGCTGCCGGTACCGAATTGGCCGGAGTGTTTACCCGCAACGCCTTCTGCGCAGCGCCGGTCCTGGTGGCCAAAGAGCATCTGGCGGCACTGTCTGGAAACAGCGGCAACAACAGTTATCTGCTTACCAATACCGGCAATGCCAATGCCGGCACCGGGCAGGCTGGCGTCGATGCGGCTCGGGCCTGCTGTCAGGCACTGGCAGAATTGACCGGTGTGGAGACCAGCAGCGTGTTGCCGTTTTCCACCGGTGTCATTGGTGAATTGCTGCCGGCAGATCGGCTCATGGCGGCGCTACCGGATGCGCTGGCGGCACTGGACAGCAATAACTGGGAGTCCGCTGCCCGGGGCATCATGACCACAGATACCCGGCCCAAGAGCAGCTCCGTGGAAGTGACCCTGTCATCCGGGTCGGTAGTCATCAGCGGTATTGCCAAGGGGGCAGGTATGATCAAGCCTAATATGGCTACCATGCTGGCCTATGTCTTTACCGATGCGAAAATTGACAAAGAGTTACTGGACCAGTTGCTGCTTTCTGCAGTGAATCAATCATTCAATCGCATCACGGTGGATGGTGATACCTCCACCAATGATTGCTGCATTCTGGCTGCCACCGGTCAGTCCGGGGTTTCAGTTGAAGCCAGCAATCAGGGAGACCTGGATGCTTTTACCGGGGTCTTGAACGAGCTCTGCCAGGATCTCGCAACCCAGCTGATCAGGGATGCCGAAGGTGCCAGCAAATTCATCAGCATCGAAGTATCCGGTGGCAAGGATAGTCAGGAGTGTTTGCAGGTGGCCTATTGCGTGGCTGAGTCGCCGCTGGTTAAGACCGCTTTCTTTGCCTCGGATCCCAATTGGGGACGAATTCTTGCCGCCATCGGCCGCGCCGGAATTGAGGCATTGCAGCTGGACAAGGTGCAGATTCACCTCGGTTCGGTCCTGCTGGTGGAAAACGGTGGCCTGTCGGCCAGTTATGCCGAGGAACGGGGGCAGGCGGAGATGGACAAGGACAGTATCCGCATCCATATTAATCTGAACCGCGGTCCAGTCGGAGAAACAGTCTGGACCTCCGATCTTTCCCATGAGTATGTCCGCATCAATGCCGAATACCGAAGCTGATTGAGGTTTTGCCTTGACCGAAACCGGTCTCGTTCATGTTGCTGTTGCTGTGATCGTCGATGACGAGAACAGGGTGCTGGTCTCGCGGCGTCATGAACACGCCCATCAGGGTGGCCTCTGGGAATTTCCGGGGGGCAAGCTGGAGGCCGGTGAAACTGTACTGCAGGCACTGGGCCGGGAACTGGAAGAGGAACTGGGCCTGCAGGTACATCAGGCCCGGCCATTCACCTGCATCCGCCATGATTATGCTGACAAGGCGGTGTTGCTGGATGTCTGGAAAGTTCATCACTTTAGCGGTCAGGCCCGTGGCCTCGAAGGACAACCCATTGCCTGGCGCAGGCTGACGGAACTGCGCGCCGAGGAATTTCCGGCCGCCAACCTGCCCATTATCAGACGCCTGAATTTGCCATTCTGGATGGCAATAACCCCGCAACTGGAATCACTGGGCCAATTGCACAAGCTGCTGGATCAGTATTTCAGGGCCGATATCAATCTGATTCAACTGCGCCAGAAATCCCTGCCGGAAGCAGACTATCTGGCGTGGTTCATGGCGGCCGCAGAGCGTTGCCAGGCTGCCGGGGCGACCTTGCTGTTCAATCACGACCATGCCATCTGTCCGAACGGTACCGGTCAGGGTCTGCATCTGTCTGCACGGCGCCTGATGGCCAGCAGCAGCCGACCCGATAGCGGGCAGGGCCTGCTGGGTGCTTCCTGTCACAATCTTGCCGAATTGCGACAGGCACAGAGCCTGGGGGCAGATTACGCTACTCTCTCACCGGTACTGGCCACCAAGCATTACAGCCCGGAGCAATTGCTGGGCTGGTCCGCTTTCCGGTCCCTGCGTCAGCAGGTGCAGATACCTGTTTATGCCCTGGGTGGCCTGTCCCGGGAGGATCGCCAGCAGGCCCGGGAAGCCGGAGCCGATGGGATCGCGGGTATCTCGCTGTTCTGTCCCTAGCCGCGGCATCTCGATCGGGACTTGTGACTATTTCCCATATTTTATGGCGGCATAGCGCCCTTAATTTATTGAAATTATTCACTATTGGCGGCAAGCTACTGAAATTGATCGATTTAGGCTCTGCCTGGCAGGCCGGATTTTTACCGCCATGTGATAAAGTATTCCTTTTTCAGGCAGATACAGCTTGCAGACAAGTGAAAAACTGCAGTGCATTGCGGGTGTTGTTGATACTGTGATCCGGCTCACTGAGTTTTTTTCTAACTGGCTGAAAATACATAAGTTATCAATTTTGAGAGCATCGCGATGAGCCCCTTCCAGTCCCCCATTTCCAGTCTGAAGACAGTGCTGCTGATCAGCAGTTTGTTGCTGCCGACCTTCTCCCAGGCAGATTTCGCCATACTTTTCGATCAGGCAGTGTTGGTAAAACTGGATCCCCAGGCCGCTGATCAGAATGTTGAAGACGTTGATGACGGTGATGATGAAGGCGGTGACGGGGATGGATCAGGCTCAGGCGGTGGCGGCAACAACGGCCAGGATGAAGACGATTCCGGAGAAGCCAGCTACGTCAGCACCGGTGGTTGGGCCGTTACCGGGTCTGATTTCATTGATGCAGCCACGGTGGTATTCGGTTTCGGGCAAACCACCTCAGTATCCCAGGCAACCCTGCGTCTGCCCATTCGGGAAGTGTTTCCCCAAAATGGATTCGCTCCGGTTTCCATCTCCTTTTTCGCTGACAATGGGGTGATTGAATTTGATGATCTGGGTATAGGATTTGTTGAACCCCTCGCCAGTGTTGAGGCTGTGGGCCTGACAGAAATTGTTCTGGACGTTACCGGGGCGGTAAACGCCGCCCTGCAGAGCACCGGATTTATCGGTTTTCGTATTACCAGTGATGTTGAGCCGGGTTCGGTTGAGGACGATCTGTTTCCCGCCTATACCGGTGTGCGCCTGAATACCAATCCGAGCCTGGAGTTCACTCCGGGCACGCCTCCGGTTCCCGCTGCCGATGCTACCACTTTTGATGGCTACACCCTCAATGTGCCGGCCATGGACGCCGGTTCGGTGGGCGAGGTGGCCGCAACTTTCCAGTTGGTGGAGCCCAATGATTTAACCTTTCAGCTGACTGCTGCCTCTGTGGTGAGCGCTGGTGGCAGCACACCGGATTTCTCGGGTCTGGAACTGCTGGATTGCGATGCTTTTTCGGCACCGGAAGTGGTGGGTGTGGCTGAAGGGGTGGCCAGTTATTCCCTGTCTTCCGGTGTGCTCGACATACCCAGCGTCAACCTGAATAACAAACAAGTGGCCATGCGCCTGGAATATATCGAAGGCACCAATCCCTGGTTATTCGAAACCCTGAGCGTGACTTCAGTGCAGTCAGGTCCTTCCGGCTCCACTGTTTCAGATCTGGCAGGTGGCTTGTTGACAGAGCCAGCTCGGGACTTCGTTCCCCTGTGTCATGGCTGGGTACTGGTGGGCGATTTCATTCGTAACCGCATTGTGGAACGTAATCTGATTACCGGTGAAACCGGTGCTGTGTACCAGTTCAATACCTCGCCAGGCCGTTTTATTCTGGACGAACCCAATGGTGCAGTGCATTTTACGGTGCACCCTGTCTCCGAGCGTCTTTACACCCTCGATCTGGCAACCGGAGATATCGAGCATGATCTGATCTCTTACACCTTTGATAACGGACTCGGTTTCCAGTACACCTACGGTTATGCCCTTCGCTGGCTGGCTCTGGGCGAGAACGGCAATGTCTTTTCGGTTATGCTCGATGGTGAGGGGGTGGACCCTGAGCGCGATATTCCATATACGGATACCCAATTGTGGCTTGGTCTGTTCAATCCTGATGGGAATTTCCTGACTCCGCCTATTCCGCTGGAAGAGCCTATCCGGGTGGAATATGAGCCGGTACAGGATCGGGTATTCCTCACTACCCAGTCCAATCTCGCAACCTTTCATTATGATCCGGGAACTCATGCGCTTAGTTTTGTTGAAGGTACCGATATCGCTGTGGGTACAGGTTGTACGGACTTCACCTTTTCACCAGATGGTAATCGCCTGGCTTATACCTGCCCCAACGGGAACTATCCGGAAGATCCGGAGCCCAGCATTGCCGATATGGATCCGGACAATTACTACAATAACGACGGTGAATGGTATTTCGGCAGTGCGCCGGTGAGTGCCACATTTAATCAGGACGGCACGCTGCTGGTGGGTGTCGATAACGAGAAGCTGTACATATTTGATGTGGTTACCCACCTGATCCTGGAAGACTACGAACTCGGACTGCTGGAAGGTGAAACCGTGCGTAAAGTGAGATTCTCCAAGGACGGTGAGCTGATCTATCTGATGCTGGATAACGACAACCATGTCGAGAACAGCAAGTTCTACTGGATGCCAACTCCGAATATCACTGGCACTCCGCTGTAAAGCGCTGCTACTGACCGATATTCATAGAATGACCGGGCCGCACGGGCCCGGTTCAGGCCGACCGCTTGTTCAATCCCCGGCTATTCATCAATTCGGCTATTGCAAGCCTCCGTCCTGATCATCCTCGGGCGGGAATACCGGCTCTCCCGCAATGCTGTGCTTCTCTGTGGCCCATTCTCCAAAATCAATGAGCTGACAGCGTTTGCTGCAAAAAGGGCGGTATTTGTTGCTGTCGATCCAGGCCACGTTTTTTTCGCAGGTAGGGCATTGCACCTGGCGCTGTTTTGGTTCTGACATAGTTAGGAAGCGAATCGTTTTCTGTTGCGGAATTCAGGATTGTCGGGCCAGTTGCAGATAGTGCTCGTGCAAGGCCTGCACTTGCTGCTTCAGCGCCGACACCGGTTTTTCATTGTCGATGATATCGTCGGCCGCTTGCAAGCGGCTCTGGCGATCGATCTGGGCGGCGATGATGCCACGGATGGTTTGCTCGTCGCTACCATCCCTGGCCATGGTCCGGGCGAGCTGGGTCTGTTCACTGACATCAATGACCACGATGCGATCCACCAGTTCTTTCTGGCTGGTTTCCAGCAGCAAGGGAGACACCAGCAGACAATAGTCAGACTGGCAGGCTGCCAGCTGCTGGCCTAATAAAGCATTGATGAGGGGGTGCAGCAGCGCTTCCAGCCAGAGTCGTTGCTCCTGGTCGGCAAAGACGATGGCTCGCAGGCCCGCACGGTCCAGACTGCCATCGGCAAGCAGTATTTCCTCACCAAAGCGGGCAGCGATTTCAGCCAGGGCAGGGCTGCCGGGCTTGACTACCTCCCGGGCCGCCAGATCGGCATCCACCAGTTCGATACCCAATTCGGCGAAACAGTTGGCGACCGTAGTCTTGCCGCTGCCGATTCCACCGGTGAGTCCAATAGTCAGCATGAGGGGCTCTGGTCTAGAGGAAATTCTTGATGTAGAAGGCGCTGAGTTGGGGACCCCAGATCAGCATGATAAAACCGGCACCCGCCAGATAGGGCCCAAAGGGCATGGGCTGGCTGCGATCACGCCCGGCAATGAGAATCATGGCAATGCCATAGACGGCCCCCACCAGCGAGGACAGGATGACAATGGGTAACAGGCTCTGCCAGCCCATCCAGGCCCCCAGGGCCGCCAGCAATTTAAAATCTCCATAGCCCATGCCTTCCTTGCCGGTGGCCAGTTTGAAAACCCAGTAGAAGGTCCACAGTGAGAGGTAGCCGGCAATGGCTCCGATCACCGCGTCGCCAAGACTGACGCCGAAACCCAGGTCGATGGCATTCACCAGCAAGCCCAGCCACAGTAGCGGTATGGTGATGTCATCGGGCAGTAGCTGATGATCATAGTCGATCAGGGTCAGGGTAAGCAGAGCCCAGGTGAAAAATAACAAGGCCAGAGTCAGCCAGCCGGGCCCGAAGCTGTAGGCAACCAGCCCCGACAGCAAGCCTGCCACTGCCTCAACGGTGGGATAGCGCAGGGAAATCTTCTGTTTGCAGCCGGCGCATTTGCCGCCCAGCAGCAGATAGCTGATGACCGGAATATTCTCCCAGGGGCGGATCTTGCGTTCGCAGTTGGGGCAATGGGAGTCAGGTGTCTGCAGATTGAAGCGACTGAATTTGGCCGAGGCCGGATTACTGTCCGGTTCAGTGTTTTCAATCTCGAGGTATTCGCAGCACTGTTGCTTCCAGTCCCGTTGCAACATGATGGGCAGACGATAGACCACCACATTCAGGAAACTGCCAACCAGCATTCCGAGAATGGTGGCGGCAGCAACAAGAAAGGTCGGGCTGGTATGGAGCAGGTCGATGATTGTCATGCCAACGGGGATGTCTTACATCACGGATCCCAGTTGGAAGATTGGCAGGTACATGGCGATCATCAGGCCGCCGACAAGAATACCCAGAACCGCCATGATCATGGGTTCCATCAGGGCAGTCAGGCCGTCCACGGCATTGTCCACTTCCGCCTCAAAATAGATGGCGCATTTATCCAGCATGGAATCCAGGGCACCGGACTCCTCACCAATGCCCACCATCTGCACAATCATCACCGGGAACAGGGTGGTGTTCTTGATGGCGAAGGCCAGTTGCTGACCGGTGGTGACGTCGTCCTTGATCTTGCGGGTGGCGGATGAATAAACCACATTGCCTGTGGCGCCGGCTACGGAGTCGAGGGCATCCACCAGGGGTACACCGGCGGAGAAAGTCGTTGCCAGGGTACGGGTGAAGCGGGCGTAGCAGGAGGAATTCAGAATCGGGCCAACCACCGGCAGCTTCAGTGAGATGCGGTCAATGGCATCCCTGACGGCCTGGGACCTGAGCTTGGCCTCACGGAAGACATAGCCAAACACGCCGACCCCGATCAGAACCTTCCACCAGTGGGCGATGGCCAGATCGGAGAGATTCAGCACGAACAGGGTAAAGGCCGGCAATTCTGCGCCGAAGCTGGAAAAGGTTTCGGCAAACTGGGGAACCACCTTGATCAACAGGATGCCGGTTACCACAATCGCCACCACCACTACCGCAATGGGGTAGTTCATGGCTTTCTTGATCTTGGCCTTCAGGGCCTCGGACTTTTCCTTGTAGGTGGCCAGACGATCCAGCATGGTTTCCAGGGCACCGGACTGTTCACCGGCATCAATCAGGTTACAGAACAGGTCGTCAAAATAGCGGGGGTGCTTGCGAATACAGTCGGCGAAATTATTACCGGAAGCGACGTCATCGCGGATGGAACTGACCAGTTCCCGCATGGACGGGTTTTCCAGGCTCTCACCCACAATCTCGAAAGACTGCACCAGGGGAATACCGGATTTCATCATGGTGGCGAGCTGGCGGGTGAATACTGCAATATCAGCGGGCGTAATTTTCTGCTTCTTGGGCCCGAACAGGTCTTTTGGCTTGCGCTTGACCTTGGAAGGAACAATGCCCTGCTTGCGCAACTGGGCCTTGGCCAGGGCCTGGCTGGCACTCTGGATTTCACCCTTGGTCTTGTTACCGCTTTTGTCGGTACCCTGCCAGATGTATATATTTTGTGCGGCTTCAGTGGCCATGGGATGCTCCGTAGTAAACCTTCAGTATCGTTGCCATGCTGCTGTGCGGTGCTGGCAACGGGTCGATTTTTTACAGGCCTTGCAAGAATCGATCTACTATACCATGTTCGGTAAATTTGTGAATTAAGTCAGCCTGTTAGCTTCTTCGAGGCTGGTCAGTCCGGCACTCACCTTGGCCAGGGCCGATTGCCTCAGGCTGTCGCTGCGGGCCATGCTGCTCAATTCACTGCCGGCAAAGCCTTCACCGCCCTGCATAATACGCCGGGAAAGCTCTGCAGAAACAGGAACTACTTCATAAATTCCCACTCTGCCGCGATATCCGCGATGGCAATGCTCACAACCGACAGCCCGGTAGAGTGGCTCTGCTGGCGTCGGTAATTGCCTGAATCCCTGGCTCCTGAGTACGTTTTCGGGAAGCTGCTCGCTTTCTTTACAGTGCTCACAGAGCCTTCTCAGCAGCCTCTGGGCCAGCAACAGGCTCAGGGAGGCCGCCAGGTTATAACTCGCCACCCCCATGCCAGCCAGGCGGCTCAGGGCCTCTCCGGCGCTGTTGGTGTGCAGGGTGGACAGCACCAGATGGCCGGTCTGGGCGGCCTTGCAGGCGATATCTGCCGTTTCCGCATCGCGGATTTCACCAATCATGATGACATCCGGGTCCTGCCGCAGCAATGCTCGCAGTATCCGGGCAAAATCCAGGCCGCTGGACGTATTTACGGCAACCTGGTTGATTCCCTCAAGGCTGCGTTCAACCGGGTCTTCCGCCGTGGCCAGGTTGCGTTCCGCGCAGTTGAGGGCGTCCAGGGCGGCATAGAGGGTCTGGGTTTTGCCACTGCCGGTGGGGCCGGTGACCAGAATCAGGCCCTGGGGTTTGGCAATGGCCTGTTGAAACTGCTGCAACTGATCCGCTTCCATGCCCAGACCACTCAGGCCCAGCACCTGGCGGACACTGGCCAGATTGCGCAGCACAATTTTCTCACCCCAGGGAGTAGGCAGGCTGCTGACCCTGAAATCCACTGGCTTACCGCCTTGGGACTGCAGATGAATGCGGCCATCCTGGGGTAATCGCCGTTCGGCAATATTCATGCGGGCCATGACCTTGAGGCGAGATGCGATTCCCGTGGCCAGACTGGGTGGCGGCCTTACCACTTCGTGCAGCAAACCGTCCTGCCGGTAGCGGATGCGGTAGTAGGCCTCATAGGGCTCGAAGTGGATATCCGAGACTCCGGCCTGCAGGGCATCATCGAGAATGCGATTCAGAAAGCGTACCAGGGGCTTGTCGCTTATCTGGGCATCACGCAGCTCCTGGTCGGCTTCGGATCGGGTGGGCAGACTGTGAAGTTCATCTGCATCGACTTGCAGGCCCGTATCCGGCTGCCTCAGGCCGGCGAGGCAGCGCTGTAATTGATCATGTTCCACCACCAGCAAGCCCAGCTTGCAGTTGGTGTGAAATTCAATATCGGCGAAAGCCGCCGGATTGCAGGCGTCGGCGACAGCCAGATAGAGGGTCTTGCCCTGTTGCCACAGAGGCAGGCATTGATGTTGCTGCAGCAAACCGGAATCTACGATTTCAAGTGGACAACGCTTGAGATCAATGGCGTCCAGGTTCACATACGGCAAGGAAAATCGGCTTGCCATCCGGCGGGCAATGGTTGCGCTGTCAGCCACAGAGTGCCGGATTAACTGACCGGCGGTCCAGGGCCGCAGCATGTCGAGTCCGCTCGTTCTTTCGTGGAAGCCATCAGGGAGCAGTTTTTCCTGTGTCAGAAAACGGAGCATGGCGTTGGTGGAATATGGCTGCAGGCCGATAGATAGACTCATGGGTTAGTCTGTTGCATGCGCTTATTGCTGATTTTGTTATGCTTCTGAGTTTTAGTGGTGCCGGTTTCAGCCACCGGGTTGTAGCTAAAATATAGGTCAGTAAATTCACGAGCGCACAGTCTGGCCGTTAAATGCTTGCTTTCCGGGCCGGTGTGAAAATTGAATCTTGACAGGTAGAAAATAATGAATCGTTGGAAAGCCTTTGCCATCCATCTCGGAATCAGCGTATTGGTATTTCTGCTTTTACTGGCCGTAATTCTGGTGTTCTGGTACCCGGGATATCTGTTCAGCATTGACGGCGGCTGGACCGGTCTTCGCATCGTTATCGCCGTGGATCTGGTGCTTGGTCCGCTGCTGACCCTGATTGTCTTCAAGGCCGGCAAGCCGGGACTGAAATTCGACCTGACCTGTATAGGTCTTTTTCAGGCTGTGTGTCTGAGTGCAGGCATGTGGATTGTCTGGAATGAAAGGCCGGTGGCTCTGGTGCTGGCCTATGACACTCTCTATAGCCTGGCTGCTGGGGATTTTGAGGATTTCGGCAAAGACCCGGCCTTGCTTGAGGCGTTTCCCGGCGACTACCCGAAGTTGCTGTATACAGAATTGCCAGACAATGAAGTCAGTGCCGACATAGTCAGTATTCGTAGTCAGTTTATCGGCGATCCGTTATTTATGCAGACAGATCGCTATCGATCCATGCCAGTTGACGATCCAGCATCAGTGTTTCGCAGGCAGGCGGAGACGAGGTCAGAAATATCAGCCGAATTGCAGACCAATTTGGGCGATAGCTGTTTGTTCAGCCGCTTTGTGTCGGGGGTCTGGTTCGGTTATATCTGTGTTGATGCGGAGACGCTGAAAATCAGCGACTATTTTGACGAAGGGTATATAACTGAACAGCAGGAAGTCGGACTGTAACAGTTATTTTGAATACCTGGATTGGTTGGGTGTAGAGGTGGTCGTTCGTTGGCTGCAGATTAGCAGTAGCCCAATGCAACGCACGAGCCGCCGGAAGTCCACTGAATGGGTGGGGTAATGCCATTTGGGGTTAAGGTGTAGGTGACTCCCTGTAAATCGGAACCGTCAGACATCCAGGTCAAGGTGATTTGACCGTCGACTACAGTAATACCGTGAGTTGAATTCCCAACCGCTTGCGTTGGCGGAATACCATTGGTGCCGGAATCAACATTGGCGAGAGAGCCGAAACGATCTGAATGCGCTTGCGTAATAATTGCTGCCCTGTGATAACCGATCCCCAGTATAGCTTCGGAGAATCGCGCCCGATTGCGATAGAGATCGTAGGCAGGAAGTGCAACAGATACCAGGATGCCAATAATGGCGGTTACGATCATAAGTTCGATTAAGGTAAAGCCTTGTTGCTGTTGTTTGTTCATGGCTGTCACCTGTTCTTTTCGATTGCCTGCTACCTGGAATTCAGAATTGGCAGCATGTGTGTGGCAACTTCGATTATCAGTTCTCCATCTTGCCCAACTGGGTCTGGCTGTTTCTGACAATATAATTTAAAGGTTTTGGATTTGTCATTCCAGCGGTAGGGCTTGGACGCTGGAATTTTTAGAGCTTGTTTGATCGATTCTGAGGAGGGGCTGCGGCAGCCCTCGGGGAAGAGCATGCCGCAGCATTCCGTAAAGAGTCTGCTTACTAGCAGAAACCTTGAGTCAGGCAAGTACCACCTTCAGTCCACTGAACCGGAGGAGTAATACCACCAGCCTGCAGCGTGTAGGTGACGCCGGCCAAATCTTCAGCAGTACCGTTGTTGGTCGGACGCCAGGTCATGGTGATCAGGCCATTGGCAACAGAGGCGCCGTGAACGCCATCGGCACCGGCAACATCAGCCGGGATACCCATTGCACCAGCGTCCAGAGCCGCCATGTTAGCCGGGTCACGAGTCTGGATAGCCAGTTCTACCGCAGTCTTGCGCGGAGTTACGGCCAGTACCAGTTCTGAGAACGCGGCACGGTTGGAGTAGTTCTGGTAGGCGGGCAGGGCCACGGCGGCCAGAATGCCGATGATCGCTACAACGATCATCAGTTCGATCAGGGTAAAACCTTGTTGGACTTTTTTCATTTGTCTGTCTCCAGTGCTTATCAATGAATTGTTCGGTATTTTCGGAGTCGTATTCCGAGTTTCGGTCAACGCTTGCCAGGAATACATTCATGTTGCGTGCCAACTTTGGGATAGGCAATTAAATGGTTGAAAAATAACGAAAATATCAGTTTTGGTGGGTGGCTGTAGGAATTCTGCGGGTGACGTGATGGGGCTGTTTGGTGAGGGCGGCTGACAAATTTTGTCAGTAAGCGTCAGATTGTGCTGAAACTTTAATGCCCACAGGGTGTTTGCTTTGGCAGGATCCTCTGGGAAGAATCGCGCCGAGGCCGTTAACAAGAGCTATGAACAATACTGTTGCGCAGCAAAGTCAATTACCCGCCTTCAGGCCACGGGGGCTGTTGCTATTGCTGGCTTTGCTGCTGGCCACTGCCCTGATGTACTGGCCCGGTCTGTCCGGCTCACTGCTGCTGGATGACAATTGGGTGCTGCAGCCATTGCTGGAAGAGGGTGGTTTGCAGTCAGCTGCCGAGGTGAGGCAATTCATCTTTGCCAATGATGCCGGGCCCAGTGGCCGTCCTGTCGCCATGTTGAGTCTCTGGCTCAATGCGGGCCAGCCTCTGGATGTGGCCAGCCTGAAACTGGGTAATCTGCTCCTGCATCTGCTCACTGGCCTGGCACTTTACTGGTTTGCATCCCTATTGGCGCTGGCCCTGGGACAGTCCAACAACAGCGCCCGATGGCTGGCCCTGGCGGTCACTGCCCTGTGGTTGCTGCACCCGATGAATGTCAGCACCACGCTCTACATAGTGCAACGCATGACCCAGCTCATGGCCCTGTTTGCCCTGTTATCCCTGTCCTTCTATCTCAGTGCTCGCCTGGCGCTGGCGCGGGGGCAGCTCCGTCCGGCCCTGCCGCGCTTGCTGCTCTGCCTGTTTCCCTTTGCGTTGTTGTCGGTTCTCAGCAAGGAAAACGGCGCCTTGCTGCTACTGCTGATCCTGTTGCTGGAGTATTCCGTATTCGAACGGCTTGATGCCAGCTCTGTCGCCCGGGTCTGGTACCGGGCCTGGCTCGGTCTGGGAGTCATGCTGCCGCTTTTTGTTGTGTTTCTGACTTTGCTCTGGGGGCTGGATGCGTCCCTGGCGGTCTATGAGGCGCGGCCCTTTTCTCTGGGGGAGCGCTTGCTGAGCGAAACCCGGGTGTTAACGGACTATTTGCTGAAAATTCTGTTGCCACTGGGCGGAATTGGTTATCTGTATCACGACGACTGGCAAATATCACGGTCATTGTTTGATCCCTTCAGCACCTTGCTGGCATCGGCCTTTTGGTTCGCCCTGGTGGCTGCTGCCATTTTCTGCTGGCGTCGGCAGCGGGTATTCAGCCTGGCGGTATTCTGGTTTCTGGCCATGCATCTGCTGGAATCTGCCTGGCTGCCACTGGAACTGGTTTTCGAGCATCGTAGTTATCTGGCCATGGTGGGCCCCTTGTTTGCCCTGGTCTGGTATGCCGCTGAGTTTATTCGGCGTTTTGCCGATGCGGACTTTGGCAGAACGGCGGCCGTTGCCCTGGTGCTGGCTTCGCTGCTATTGGCCTGGAACAGCTTTAATCTGAGCCGGCTCTGGAGCGACGGCTTTGGCCTGCACGGCTGGTGGGCGGAGCAACAGCCTGCCTCACTGCGGGCCCAGGCCAGCTACGCTGCCTGGCTGCAGGCAGCTGGCTTTCCCGAACTGGCCCAGGCTCGCTTTGAACAGGCCCGGCAACTGCGGCCCAATGAAGTGACAGTGCTGTTGAATCAGTGGTTGCAGGCCTGTGAAGACGGTCTTGAGCAACCCTTTAGCCTGCAATCCATCATTGCCAATCCGCAACTGGAACACTATCAGGGCGATCTCAACCTGCTGCTTGGTAATTTGCTGGAGCACTTCCTTGCGGGGCGCTGCCAGATTGCCGGGCCGTTGGAACTGGAGCAGCTGTTTCTGCGCATCGGTGAATTGAATCTGCGTGACTACACCAGGGCGGGGTACCATGTGTATTTCTCCGATGTCTATATCACCATGCGGCAACTGGACCCGGCTCTCATTCAGATGGCCAGGGCCTTTGAACTGCTTCCCAATCCGCGTTATCCCCTGCGACAGGCCTTGATCTCGGCACAGGCAGGAAGGTTTAATGACGCCCTGATTTTTTTGCAGCGGGCAAGGGAAGCGGACAATAATCGTAATCCCCTGGTGCCTTCCATCAGTGCTGAACTGGACCGTCTGGAACGGGATTTCAGCGCCAGGGTTCAGGAACTCCAGTTATGACCATGAAACACGTCTCGGTAGTGATACCGGCCAAGAACGAGGCCGAGAATCTGGTGAAGTTTCTGCCGCGATTACTGCCGCAGGTGGAGGGTGCTGAAATCATCGTCGTCAACGATGGCTCCAGCGACAATACAGCCGAGATTTGTGAGCAACACGGGGTGAAGGTAATCAGTCATCCCTACAGCAAGGGCAATGGTGCGGCCATCAAGACCGGGGCCCGGGCTGCCCGGGGTGAAGTGCTGGTTTTCCTGGATGGTGACGGCCAGCACAAGCCCGAGGATATTCCCAGGCTGCTGGCGGAGTTGCAGCAGGGCTATGATATGGTGGTGGGAGCGCGCGATAAAGAATCCCAGGCCGACTCGTTCCGGGCCATTGCCAATGGCATCTACAACCGCCTTTCCTCGAAAATTACCGGCCATGAGATACTCGACCTGACCTCCGGCTTTCGGGCAGTGTATGCCAGCAAGTTTCGCGAATTTCTTTATCTGCTGCCCAACGGTTTTTCCTATCCCACCACCTGTACCATGGCATTTTTCCGTGCCGGTTATTCGGTGGCCTATGTGCCGATCCAGACCGAGCAACGACTTGGTCAGAGCCATATCAATCTGCTCAAGGATGGTCTGCGCTTCCTGATTATTATCTTCAAGGTGGGCACTCTGTATTCACCCCTGAAGATTTTCCTGCCGGCCTCGGCAGCTTTCTTCTTCACCGGCACTTTTTATTATCTCTATACCTACCTGACCCAGGGGCGCTTCACCAATATGAGTGCGGTGCTGTTTATGACAGCAATCCTGGTGTTTCTGATTGGCCTGGTTTCCGAACAGGTGACTGCGCTGATGTATAAGGATAACGACCGCTAAACCGGCTCCACTGGCCGCTCGCCGGCATCCATTGATCGTTAAATAGCGTAGATCCCTGTGAATGAAGCAGGGTTCAGGTTTCGTTCATGTCCTCGGCCCTATAGTGGCAATCGTGGGTTAAGCGGCTGATTTATGTAAAATTTTGTCACATTCAGCAGACTGTCTGAGCCCTGATATACTTGAACAAGTGATAGATGTGGTTTATGTTTACGGCCCTTTTGAAAACGGCCAGCAATGGCCCAAGACCGCCCGCAGAGGGCTAGGCCGTAACAGACGCATCGGCTAATTAAGGAGTATGCGAATGAACAGATCTGTGAAACTTGCCACCAGCTTATTGTTTTCTGCCGGCCTTGCGTTCGGTGTACAAACGGCTGCGCAAGCTCAGACAGTAGAAGACGGCGTGTTTACCCAGGCTCAGGTCGATTCCGGTAAAGTGGTCTACGATGCCTCCTGCAAGAGCTGTCATAACATGCGCTTCTACCGGGACATGCTGCGCTCCTGGAATTCACAGCCCCTGCTTTATCTGTGGGAAAACATCCTCGGCACCATGCCGGCAGATAACCCGGGTTCCCTGATGTATGAAGAGTACACTGACGTCATTGCCTATATTCTTCACGAGCAGGGTTTTCCCACTGGCGACACCCCGCTGGATCCGGACAATGGCATGGAAGACATCAGCATCGTCGCTCCCTGAGTCTTTGCTGAGAGAACACAAAAATGCCGGCATCAAGCCGGCATTTTTTTTGCCCCGAATTTATAAGGCGCGGGCTCTGCACGAACCCCGGTTCAATCCTGGCAGTTTTCCAGTACCCGGTTGATGGCATTGCGATCACTGCTGCTGATTTGCAGGTCATATTTTTCGGCGATGGCCTCCCAGAGACGTACATATTCACACTGGAATTCCTCCCGCGGCAGGTAGCGGTTGGGGCCGCGATCCCGTTTGCGGCGAATCTCGCGCCGGTCTACCAGCACCATGTTCATGGGGTCATTGGAAAACTGCAATTTCTCGGCTGCAGACCAGCGGTCACCGCCATGGGTATGGGCATACATGCGGGGAATAATATGATCCACGTCCATCTGGGAGGCGACCGTGAATTCCTTGCCGGTGTATTCGTCGATCCACAGGCCGGTGCGGACCACGCAGTTGCGGGGATTAGTGAAACGCACCTCGGCGCGGCTGGTGAGAATCAGCAGTTCCTGGCGAGTGGATTGACAGTCACCATCGAAATCTTCTTCAAAGGACCAGTCGTCCTCGTTGAAAAACTTTTCCCGCTCGCGGTAATCCGTCAGCAGGCTGTCGCGGCCGCCGCGGCGCATGATGTCGAAGGTGTCCGGCATCTCGCAGCCAGTCAGATGGCAGTGGTAAGAATTGCTGTAGTAATGTCCGCCATTGCGGTCGAGACTACCCGGATGGGCTGAGGCAGTGAAACCAAGGCTGCCAAGACAGAGCAACAGGCTCAGTTGAAGCAGGGATTTACCGTGCATGGTTCCTCCATTGTGACTGTCGGGCTGGCTGTGCCAGCCTGCGGTTTTGCCAATTCAGACAAGCTGGTCGAGCAAAAGAGACAGGTCCACGGCCCGACAGTGTTTGGTGAGTGCGCCAATGGAAATATAGTCTACGCCAGTTTCGGCAATCTTGACCAGCGAGTCGGCATCGACACCCCCGGAGGCCTCCAGTTTGCTGCGACCGGCATTGATTGCCACGGCTTCGCGTAATTGCTCGAGTTCGAAATTGTCCAGCATGATGATGTCGCTGTTAATTGCCAGAGCCTCACGCAATTGCTCGAGGGTCTGTACTTCCACCTCCACCGGCATTTCCGGAGCCTGTTGCCGGGCCCGCTCCACCGCGGCCCGGATTCCCCCACAGGCGGCGATATGGTTTTCCTTGATTAGAAAGGCGTCATACAAGCCCATGCGGTGGTTCTGCCCACCGGCAATGCGCACTGCATATTTCTGTGCCTGGCGCAGACCCGGCAGGGTTTTGCGGGTATCCAGAAGTTTAACGTCGGTGTGTTTGACCAGCGCCAGCAATTCGGCCGTGCGGGTGGCGGTGGCGCTGAGGGTTTGCAGGAAATTCAGGGCGCTGCGTTCGGCGGTCATGATGCTGCGGGCATTACCGGAGATCAGCAGCAGCACTTCGCCGGGCTGGAATTGTGCGCCGTCCTGCAGTTGCCACTGCAGTTGCACCGAGTCATCCACCTGACGAAAGACCTCATCGACCCAGGGCTGTCCACAGAGAGTGCCAGGCTCGCGGGCGATGATTTTCGCCTGTACCTGACTGTCGGCCGCGATCAGGGCGGCAGTAATATCACCACTACCGATGTCTTCTTCCAGCGCGCTGCGCACCAGCGCAGCTAAATTTTCTTGTGAGATTGTCATTGCTCCGGGTATTGCCTCAGGGTCAGGGTAGAGCCCCGTTGGCTGAATTCAACTTGCTGCAGGGCACTCATTCCCAACAGAATGGTGTCTCCTGCCATACTGGGTGTGATGCTGGCGCGCACATCCTGCAACTCGATATTGCCAATGCGCAGTCGGCTCACCTCGGTGCCGTAGACGGTCACTGCACCATTGGCCGTAAAGGCTCTGCCGGCATAGCCCGGTTCCAGACTGGCGCGCTCGGCAATGCTTTGTGGTATGGCAACATCGGTAGCGCCGGTGTCCAGCAAAAAGGTAACGGGTAGCCCATTTATTTCTCCGCCGGCCACGTAGTGACCCTGGCGATTTCTGTCCAGCACCACCTCCCGCACCCCCGAGGCATTTTCAAAAGTCCGGGGATCGGCATTGGAATTGGATTCACGTGCAAGCCAGGCATCAAAGATGAAGGTCAGGGCGGCCAGGCCCAGTGCGAAACTGGTGACCAGCATTGCCTGTCCCAGGCCTTTTCCTGGCGGTTTGGTGGCAGAAGACATTGGGGGAATTATCCTTTAAGCGCGGCCCGGATGAAAGTTGTGAACTGGTTCAAGGATTTGCCTATTGGTCCGTAATGTAACTGGTTGAAAACAAAGGTGATGCCGGGGTTTTCTCCGGTCTGTGAACCCCTTCAATCTCCTGATTCGCCTGAATTGCTATAAATGTGCTACCGAAAGACCGCAAGGGCCTGAGGCCCGGTAAATACCATGTCAGCCAAGTTCCGATCCGACAAGCCCGGCCAGGCACAGCAAATTGACACCGTTCAGGTGGAAAAGCTGCGCTGGTCGCTGCGTCAGCGATATCGCAAGCAGTGGCAATTAATGAGTACGGACTTTTTTGATGAGGTGGATGACTTTCTGTTCAGCAGTGGTCGCAGTGGTCAGTTGGCAGACGACGGTTCCTACCTGAAATCCATGCGCGAGCTGCGGGCTCGCCAGGCATTGTTCGAGGAAAAATTTCTGGAATCGGCCATCGCCATGGTCAAGTCGTCCTGTGGTGACAAATTCGCCCGGGCGCGCGTGCAGGGCGCGCAGCCGGCCCTGGTCAATGCGGCCTATGAAACAGTCGAGACTGACCTGGCCATGAATGCCATGCTGCGCAAGGCTGAAAAGATGTATTTTCAACTGGCGCGCCAGATTGAATCCCTGCAACAAAAAGACAGCCAGGACCTGCTGCTGATAGATCCCCAGGCGGTGCTGGAGGCGGTCATCAAATCCTTTGCCGAAGCCCAGGCCGTGTTTGCCTTGCCACTGGATACGCGCCTGCTGTTTATCAAGCTGTTTGAGCAGCATTTTGTGCTGAAAATGGAAAAGCTGTTTCAGGACACCATCAGCATTATCAACAACATGAACAATACTGAATTCGTGGACAAGCTCTACTCTTCTTCCTCGGCATTCAGAGCTCGTTCCACCGCCGCTGAAAAAACCGTGATTCAGACCAACAGCCTGCCGCCCGTGGCGGGTAATACCGCTTCAGGCAATTCCGCGCAATTACAGATAGCGGCGGACCAGCTGGTGGCATCGATTTGCGATAACAAGCAGTTGCCCGAATTCCTGGAACGCATGATCCGCCAGCACTGGCGCGAAGTGATTTTCCTGATCGGGCTGCATCGGGGCTCCACCAGTGTCGAGTGGACCGAGGCCAGACACAGTGTCAGTTTGTTGGCCACTGCGGCGGCTGAAAAACTCTATCTCGACAATGGCGATTACGAGTCAATCAAGGACCATTTGCGCCGGGGTTTTTCCCTGATTCAGTTGGGCTGGAAGGAGCAGGAGGCATTCTTCCAGGCTCTGGCGGATTATTTCCAGAGCTTTGCGCCCCATGAGCAGGGCGAATCAGTCAGCTCCATAGAGCGGCTGCGCAAGACCGGCCTGGAGGCTTCCATCAGCCCCTCCGGCGAGGAAATCCTGGATCAGGAAGATCTGGATGAAATTGCCAAGTTACTGGGTGGCAGTGAAGCTACAGGAAACGGCAAGGTTCTGGAGGACTACCTGGAAGAGGTTGATGGCCTGGAAGAGCAGGTCATGGTGGACTTCATGCTCAATGGTGTCTATGTGCAGTGTCTGTTGACCCGGAGCCTGTCCGTGCCAGGTCAATTCACCATCAGCAAACGCGGTGCAAAGATATCAATAACCCGGTCCCGCCTGGGGCTGGCACTGGCACTGCAGAGTGGTGAATTGCGACTGCCGAAGCCGCAATTTATGCGCTCGGCGGGTCCGCGCACTGTTATGGAATCCTCTTCCCGAACCCGTCACTGACAAGCACTGTCAGTCATTCTCTCCCTATCCGCTTTCTCCTGCGGCCCGTCGGGCTCGCTGCGATCTGCTTTGTTCTGCCCGAAAGCGCCTGTTAAGATGCGGGCTCCGCTATTCACCCGGGGCTGCATTTCTTGCTAATCAAAGACAACTGGCTACAAGAGGCAAGGTCGCTGGAGTCGCCAAACTACAGTGCCCGCCCGCCGGCAAGCACGATCGACCTGCTGGTCATCCACAATATTTCCCTGCCGCCAGGTGAATTCGGTACCGGCTGCGTGGACGATCTGTTTTGTAACCGACTTGATAGCCAAGCGCATCCATTTTTCAGGGAAATAAGTGGTCTGCGTGTCTCTGCGCATCTGCTGATTGATCGCCATGGTGAGCTGACGCAATATGTGCCTTTTGATTGCCAGGCCTGGCATGCTGGTGAGTCGGAGTTTCAGGGGCGTCAGCGTTGCAATGAATTCTCTATCGGCATTGAACTGGAAGGGACTGACCATGAGGCATTCACCGCTGTGCAATATGACAGGCTGGCGGCGGTGAGCCGGGCATTGATGCAGTCCTACCCGGCGATTACTTCCGATAGAATAGTGGGTCACAGTGATATCGCGCCGGGCCGAAAAACCGATCCGGGCCCCTGTTTCGACTGGGACTATTACCTGCGGCTATTGAAACAGTCGGAGCATGAATTGAGCGCCAGACAGCCTTGAGTACAACAATGCCATGAAATTTCTAGTCATTCTGATCTCCCTGATAATCAATTACCTGTGGCTGAAGGATTTTGATCGTTTTGACGATGCCTGGTTTTTCCGCTTCCGCAAGCGAATGGAAGAGGCAGTGGCGTCGATCGATGCCGGGCAGTTGCGCTGGATCGCCGGCCTCGGTCTGATTTATGGCATCCCCCTTGCCAGTCTGGGCCTGTTGCTCTGGTTTATTGATGGCACTGCTCTGGGCCTGCCGACCATGCTGGTACATATTCTGGTGCTGTTGATTGCCTTCGACCGCACCCAGCCGGGCCAGATGGCCAAGGAATTTTTGCAGTACTGGCAGGCGGGTGATCAGGATGCCTGTATCGAACATCTCAAGGAAACGCTCTGTGGTAATAGCAGGCACTGGGATCCGGACAAATCCCTGAGCGAACAGTTCAGTGAATTGTTTGTTTATCGCTTTTTTGAGCGCATGTTCGTGATGTTCTTCTGGTACATGCTGGCAGGGCCCTTGGGCATTCTGTTTGCCTATGTCAGCTATCAGCTGCGGGATAGTCACGAACAGGACCAGAATGCCGAGGAAGTGGGCTTCATTGAGCTGCTGATTGCTATCCTCGAGTGGCTGCCGGTGCGCTTGCTGGCCCTGACTTTCTCCCTGGCGGGTAATTTTGTGCGCTGTTTTGAATCCTTCAAAGCGGCCCTGTGGACCTTTGATCGTCAGGCCAATACCGCGGAAATGCTCTATGCCTATGCCCGCTGCGCCCTGACCGGTGTGATCGGTCTGGTTGAGCCCGATCCTGAAGCGGAGGAGACAGCCGAAGAGCTGGAGCGCAGACAGCAGGCCCGGGAAATGGAAGCACTGGTGGCTCTGATGGAGCGCAGTCAGGCAATCTGGCTGGTGCTACTGGCCCTGCTGACCATATTCGCCCTCTAAAGAATTCCTGCCTGGCAATGACTGAACTTGTTGGCATCAGCGGCCCCGTTGCCAGATTCTGACCGGCTGTTCACAACCATCATCCCTGCACCACGGCGCGGTTTCCAGTCTTGTTCAAGCCCGGATCTGTACCAGACCAGCCGTCTGTCCGAGCACCGGCGGCAGACTTGCCGATTTTCCTCGGATAATTTAGTAAAGCAAAAGCTTTGCTAAGTGCTTGCGCAAACCGGGCGATTGGTGAACAATGCCTGAAATAAATTGTGCCAGACTTGTAGTTTTACGGCTGGCGAGACCAGAAAAGCCTGAGGCCAGCCCGTCTGGCGATCCGGATTAACAAGATAACTTGTTGAAAATAAAAAAGAATAAATGTTATTTGGGTAGAGAGTTACAATCAGGCGGGATGTAGTTTAACTACATAACCATCTGATTCAGCGTGGAAAAATAGCCATCTCTGGGCTAGAATGCGCGCAAATTTGTAATTGAGTTACACGCTGTTGCGTCGGCCAGGGCCAGGCCAGCGGGTAATCACTACCTGAACAGTACCGCCTCGCAAAGAGGCAAATCGGGAAGGACTATGAATCAGCAAAACGATAGCAATCCACAAGAAACCCAGGAATGGCTGGAATCTCTTGATTCGGTCATTGATGCGGAAGGCATAGAGCGCGCTCACTACCTGATCGAGAAGCTCAACAACACCGCCATTCGCACCGGCAAATTTGTACCGATCACCTCGGTGACCACCCCCTACTGCAATACCATCTCCCCCCAGAACGAAGAACGCATGCCCGGCGATGTCTATATGGAAAGGCAAATTCGCGGTATCGTGCGCTGGAATGCCATGGCCATGGTGATGCGGGCCAATCAGCGCGATCCCAGCATTGGTGGCCACCTTTCCACTTTTGCCTCTTCCGCCACGCTCTACGATGTGGGTTTTAACTATTTCTTCCGTGGTCCCAACGAGGAGCACGAAGGCGACCTGGTTTATTATCAGGGCCATTCCGCGCCGGGCATCTATTCCCGGTCTTTCCTGGAAGGTCGAATCAGCGAGGAGCAACTGGATAATTTTCGCCAGGAAGTAGGCGGCAATGGCCTGTCATCCTATCCACACCCCTGGCTGATGCCCGATTACTGGCAGTTTCCTACCGTTTCCATGGGCCTTGGCCCCATCGCGGCCATTTACCAGGCCCATGTCATGAAATACCTGAACAACCGCAAGCTCACGGATACCTCGGATCGCAAGGTCTGGGCCTTCCTGGGTGATGGTGAGATGGACGAACCGGAATCCCTGGGTGCCATCGCCAAGGCGGGGCGTGAGGGTCTGGATAACCTGATATTCGTGATCAACTGTAACCTGCAGCGACTGGATGGTCCGGTCCGGGGTAATGGCAAGATTATCCAGGAACTGGAAGGCATCTTCCGGGGCGCGGGCTGGAATGTCATCAAGGTGGTCTGGGGCCGGCATTGGGATCCGCTGTTTGCTGCCGATGAGGACGGAATCCTGCAGGAGCGCATGGATGAGGTAGTGGATGGAGAGTTCCAGAACTACGCCAGCCGAGGCGGTGCCTATACCCGTGAGCACTTTTTCGGCAAGAGTCCTGAGCTGCTGAAGATGGTTGAGCATCTGTCGGACGAAGACATCATGAATCTCAACCGCGGTGGCCACGACCCCTACAAGGTCTATGCTGCCTATGCCCAGGCCGTCAAAGCCAATGGCAAGCCCACTGTGATCCTGGCCAAGACCGTCAAGGGTTACGCCTTCGGTGGCGGCGCCGAAGCCCAGAACGCGACCCACTCGGTCAAGAAGCTGGATGTCGATTCCCTGAAGAAATTCCGGGATCGTTTTGGTATTCCCATCGATGACGACAAGCTGGAAGAGGTGCCTTATTACCGTCCGGAAGAGGACAGTCTGGAGATTCGTTACATGCGCAAAATGCGCGAGTCTCTCGGCAGCGAAGTGCCCCAGCGTCGCTCCAAAACCTATGCCCTGACCATTCCCAAGCTGGACGCATTTGAAGCCCAGACCAAGAGCAGTGGTGATCGTGAACAATCCACCACCATGGCCTTCGTGCGCATGCTCAATACTCTCTGCAAGGACAAGGAGATTGGTAAACGGGTGGTGCCCATCGTGCCCGACGAAGCCAGAACCTTTGGTATGGAAGGCATGTTCAGACAGCTGGGAATCTATTCCTCTGTCGGACAGCTTTATGATCCTGCCGACAGCAATCAGGTCATGTTCTATCGTGAGGATCAGAGCGGACAGATGCTGGAAGAGGGCATTACCGAGGCAGGCTCGTTTTCCGCCTGGCTGGCTGCCGCAACTTCCTACAGTACCAACAACTACCCGCTGATTCCTTTCTATATCTACTATTCCATGTTTGGTTTTCAGCGTGTGGGCGATTTGTGCTGGCTGGCCGGCGATGCCCAGGCCCGCGGTTTCCTGATCGGTGCTACGGCTGGTCGTACCACGCTCAATGGTGAAGGTCTGCAGCATCAGGATGGTCACAGCCTGATTCTGGCATCAACCATTCCCAATTGTGTGTCTTATGACCCCACTTATTCCTATGAGTTGGCAGTGATCATTCAGGACGGCATGCGCCGCATGTATGAAGAGATGGAGTCGGTGTACTACTACATCACCACCATGAATGAGAACTACCAGCAGCCGGCACTGCCGCGCGGTAGTGAAGAAGGCATCATTAAAGGTATTTACCTGCTCGAAGATGGTGATCACAAAGACTACAAGGTCAGCAAGAATATTGCCGGCAAGGAACGTCTCCGTCTGCTGGGTAGTGGCACGATTCTGCGTGAAGTACGCGAGGCCGCACAGATTCTGCGCGATGAGTTCTCCGTAGCTGTCGATGTCTACAGCGTCACCAGTTATAACGAGTTACGCCGTGATGCCCTGGCGGTTTCTCGCGAGAACATGATGAACCCGACCAAGAAACCCAAAGTGCCTTATGTCACAAAAGTATTGTCGGAGAGAGATGGCCCGGTCATTTCAACCACCGATTACATGAAGGCCTACTCGGACCAGATTCGGGAATTCGTGCCGGACAGTTATCGGGTGTTGGGTACTGATGGTTTCGGTCGCAGCGACAGCCGTGAAAACCTGCGTCACTTTTTCGAAGTGGACAGTAAATTCATTGTGCTGGCGGCGCTTACCGAACTCAAACAACGTGACCTGGTAAAGGCCAAGGACATTGTTGATTACATGAAGAAGGCCGGGATTAGCCAGGACAAGGCAAATCCTGTAACAAGCTAAGCCACATCGGAATCAGAATCAGGAGTTTAAGCTTTGGCTATTGAAAATATAAAAGTTCCAGATCTTGGTGATGCCAGCGAAGTAGAAGTAATCGAATTGCTGGTGGCCGTGGGCGACGAGGTCTCGGAAAACGATTCGCTGCTGGTGCTGGAAAGCGACAAGGCAGCCATGGAGATACCGGCACCGATGTCCGGCGTGGTAAAGAGTATCTCTGTTAATCTCGGTGACCAGGTCTCGACCGGCTCCGACATTCTTACCCTGGAAGTTGACGGTGAAGGATCGGGCGACGACAAGGCTGACAGCGACAAGGATAAAGACGGGACTGAGGAAAAATCTGCCTCGACCGATTCCGGCAAGGCTGGTGAGAAAAAATCAGCAGAAGAGAAGCCGGACGCAAAGTCTGGGGAAAAGCAGTCTGAGGAAAAACAATCAGGCTCTGGCGCCACTAGCGAGCGTGCTGTGGAGGTGCCTGATCTGGGCACCGATGACGAGGTTGAAGTCATTGAGGTTCACGTCAAGGACGGTGATGAAATCGCTGCCGAGGATTCCCTGATCACTCTGGAATCTGACAAGGCAGCCATGGAGGTGCCCGCGCCGGAGGCCGGTAAGGTCAAAGGCATGCAGATCAAGGTAGGCGACAAGGTGAAGACCGGCGCCAAGATTCTGGTGCTTGAAGTGGCATCGTCTTCCGGCTCCTCCGCCGATGACAGCAAGGCGGCTGAAGAAAAACCTGCCGCCAAAGAGGAAACTGCCGCCAAAGCGGAAGAGGCTCCGAAACAGTCAGCCCCTGAACCGGCAACCCGGCAGACCAGTACGGACTCCTCCGGTCGTGTCTATGCCGGCCCGGCGGTGCGCAAGCTGGCCCGGGAGTTGGGTGTTGACCTGACTCAGGTTCAGGGTAGTGGTGCCAAGTCCCGTATTACCAAAGAAGATCTGCACGAGTTCGTCAAGAGCCGGATCAATGCCGCGCCTGCAACTGGCTCGGCCCCCGGCCTGCCTGCCATCGAAGATATCGATTTCAGCAAGTTCGGTGAGATCGAAGAAGTTCAGCGCAGCAAGCTGGAGAAAGTCACTGCCGTCAATATGCATCGCAACTGGATGTCGGTGCCTCATGTGGCGCAGTTCAATGAGGCTGATGTGACTGATCTGGAGGATTTTCGTGCCGAGCTGAAGGGCGAGGCAGAAAAGCGCGGTACCCGACTGACCTTCCTGCCTTTCCTGCTCAAGGCCTGTGCCAGAACCCTGCAGGAATATCCCCAGTTCAATGTTTCCCTGCATTCATCAGGTGAGAAGCTGATCCAGAAGAAGTACTACCACATCGGTGTGGCGGTAGCGACGCCGGCCGGGCTGGTGGTGCCTGTTATTCGTGACGTGGACAAGAAATCAATCTGGGAACTGTCAGAAGAAGTTCTGGAAATCAGCGACAAGGCCAAGCAGCGTAAACTGAGCCGTGAAGACATGCAGGGTGCCTGCTTTACCATCTCCAGCCTCGGTGCCATCGGTGGTACCGGCTTTATTCCCATCATCAATGCTCCGGAAGTGGCAATTCTTGGCGTGGCCAAGACTGCGATCAAGCCGGTCTATATGGATGGGGAATTCAAGCCGCGCAAGATGTTACCCCTGACCCTGTCCTACGATCACCGGGCGGTGAATGGTGTCGATGGTGGCATGTTCGCTGACTATCTGGTACGTGCCCTGGGTGATATTCGTCGCCTGATTCTCTGAGTCAGGAAATCGAAACTGGCACTGTTTTGTCAGGAAGCCTCTTCCGGATAAAACAGTGCCAGGTCATCCTTTCGTAGTTGCCTGATCCGGCAGTCATAGGCTGCCGACAACAACTCTTCCTGAAGTATCTCCTCAGCAGGTCCACAGCGGTGTTCGCCGTCGGGCAGCATCAACACAATATAATCACAAAACCTCGCCGCCAGATTAATGTCGTGGGTGGCCATGAACAGGCTGGCACTGTCGTCCCGGGCAATGCGCCGCAAGATACCCAGCATCCTGGTCTGAAAGGCGATATCCAGATGATTGCTGGGTTCATCCAGCAAATACAGGCGCGGTTGCTGGGCAATCAGCATGGCCAGGGCCAGGCGCTGCCTCTCACCGCCGGACAGGCTCTGCACCTGGCGCTCTGACAGGCTTGCCAGATCGAAGGCCTCTAGCGCCCTGCGGGCGATACCCAGATCCTGTTCACTGTCTCCCAGTATGGATTGGCTATGGGGATGCCGACCCAGCATCACTGTTTCCAGTACTGTGGCCGGCAGGGCATCCGGATTTTCCTGAAACAGCATGCCCACCTGCATGGCTAACTGGCGGCGATTAATGCTCTCCAGCGACTGACCGGCAATGGCAATATTGCCGGCTTTGGGATGATGCAGACCGAGAATGCTGTGCAACAAGGTGGTCTTGCCGGCACCATTGCGTCCCAACAGGCCCCAGGTCTGGCCCTGGTCGATGCGCAGATTCAGATTCCGGCAGAGGCGTTTGCTGCCAAGCTGCAGTTCCAGAGAGTCGATGGTCAATAAGGCTTCGCTCATGACAGGCCTATTTGCTGATGGTGCTGCGCAGGATGATGAGGAAGCTCGGCACACCAATAATGGCCGTCACCACACCCACCGGTAATTGCTGTGGTGCCACCACGCTGCGAGCCAGGCTGTCTGCAATCACCAGAAAACTGCCGCCCAACAAAACTGCGCCGGGAAACAGGATACGATGATCCCGGGCTCCCAGCAGTCTCAGCATATGGGGAATGATAAGGCCGACAAAACCCACCGAGCCGGCCACCGTCACGGCGCTGGCGGTGAACAGGCTGGCGGCAAAATACAGCAGGATACGCAGCCGCTCGATGTCTACTCCCAGGCCGGCTGCAACCAGTTCTCCGCGCACCAGCACATTGAGTGAGCGACTGAACAACAGGGCAGTGGCCAGGCCTGCAAACAGCAGGAGAAAATGACCGATGCCCACCTGGCTCTGACTGAGATCACCCATCAGCCAGAACAGCATGGACTGTACCGTATTGGAGGAACTGGTGGTCAGCAGTACATTGATCACCGCGCCCCAACCGGCGGAGATAACCACGCCGGTGAGCAGCAGTCGGGTCACAGACCACTGGCCGAAGCGATTGGCAATACCAAACACCAGCACGATGGAGAGCAGGGCACCGAAAAAGGCAGCATTGTTCAGCCAGAGTCCGCCAAGGCCCAGCAAGATGGCACTCAGGGCACCCACTGCAGCACCGCCGGAGATGCCCAGTATATAGGGGTCTGCCAGTGGATTGCGGAGCAGTACCTGCATAATAACGCCGGACATGGCCAGCAGGCCGCCGGTGGCAAAGCCGGCCAGGGTGCGGGGAATGCGGATTTCACGCAGTACCTGGCTGTTGAGACTGCTGTCATCGCCTGCCAGTGCCAGAAACACGTCCCGCAGGGACAGCTCCACACTGCCGGTCAGCAGGGAGTAGAACAGGCTGCAAACTGTCAGCACAGCAAGCAGGCCCAGCAGTAAAATATGGTGGCGTTGAATCACGGTCTGGCCTGGTTGAATTCCTTGCTGCGTGATTATACGTGAGCTGGCTGTCAGCGCCGAATTTGCCTGTCGGCGAAAGATTGTCAGGCTCGGCGCTTTGACTGCTTTCCAGATCGCAGTATGGCGGCCGCTCTGGCACTGATAGCGGCTCTGGGGTAATGTTGACCCCGTTCAGTCGATAACAACAAAAGCGATAACAACAGATCAGGAGTTCCAGGCCGATGCCATCGTTCGATATTGTTTCCGAAGTGGATATGCATGAAATCAGTAATGCCGTTGATCAGGCCAATCGGGAGGTAGGGACGCGATTCGATTTCAAGGGTGTCGATGCCTCCTATACCGTGAATGATCAATCCAATGTCCTTATTTCGGCAGAAGTGGATTTTCAGGTCAGGCAAATGCTCGATATCCTGCAAACCAAGATGATCAAACGGGGTATCGAGGCCAAGGCTCTCAAGGAAAGTGATGTGGTGATCACCGGGCAGAGAGCCACCATGGAAGTGCAGATCCAGCAGGGCATCGACCAGGATATCGCGCGCAAGATCGTGAAGATGGTGAAAGAAACCAAAATCAAGGTACAAACCGCGATTCAGGGCGACAAGCTGCGGGTCAGTGGCAAGAAACGGGATGATCTGCAGCAGGTAATAGCGCATCTGAAGGATGCGAAACTGGATATCCCGCTACAGTACAATAACTTCAGAGATTAGGTAGCAGGAGTCACAAATCAGTAGTCTTAATTCTGAGGCAGGAGAGCAGGTGCAGCAAGTACGCTCCTTCAGAGAGTCGGTCCAGGAGCTTAAAGACAAGCGTTTTCTGGCCATACTGCTGTTTGGATTCTGCAGCGGCTTTCCCTGGGTGTTGCATGGTTCAGTGCTGACACTCTGGCTACAACAGTCCGGTTTCTCCCGCTCGGCTATTGGTTTCATTGGTGCGATTGCCACTGTCTATGCCATCAACTGGATCTGGGCACCGTTTATCGATCGCCTGCGCCTACCCTTTCTTACCACGCGTCTGGGGCAGCGCCGTTCCTGGATCTTGCTCTGTCTGCTGTTATTGGCGGGCATTATCTTTTTACTCAGTTTCAGTGACCCAACTAACAATCTTTTTCTGGTCAGTCTGCTTGCTCTTGGTATTGCCATCGTTTCGGCAACCCTGGATATCTCCATCGATGCCTATCGCATTACCGTTTTTGCCAAAGAGGAAATGGACGCCAAAATGCCCTATGCGGCCGCCATGAGTACCACCGGCTGGTTTGCCGGCTATGGATTCATTGGCGGGGCCCTGGCCCTGGCCCTTGGGGGAGAGACTATCGGTTTGTCCTGGGGCGCTGTCTATCGCTGCCTGGTGCTGGTTTATCTGCTGTTGATTGCCCTTTTATTTCTGACTCCCATGCCGGTGGAGGATTCCGAGGGCGCCGACGGCCTGCAACGGGCGGCCGAACCACGGCTGTCCCTGAGGCAATGGCTATTCAAATATGTGATAGAACCTTTCCGGGAATTCTTCAGCCGCTGCGGACTGCAACTGGCGCTGTCGGTTTTACTGCTGCTACTGGTGTTCCGTTTGGGCGAAGCCATGCTGGGGCGCATGTCCCTGGTCTTCTATGTGGAAGTGGGTTTCAGCACCGACCAGATCAGTTTCTACCAGAAATTTTTCGGCGGGCTTGTTACAGCAGGCTTTTCCCTGCTGGGCGCCATGATCAATACCCGCTTTGGTGTGATTCGGGGCCTCTTCGTCGCCGGGGTGGCCATGGCTGGCGCCAATCTGTTTTATGCGCTGCTGGCCATTGTCGGTCCCAATACCAATCTGTTCATGCTGGCCCTGCTGGTGGATAACTTCTTCCAGGCCTTTGCCACCGTGGCCTTTGTGTCCTTTATTTCCTATTTCACCAGCCGAACCTATACCGGCACCCAGTACGCACTGATGGCCTCCATCTCCAATTTCGGTCGCACCACGCTGGCAGCCGGTAGCGGCTTTGTCATCGACTTTCTCAACGGCGACTGGGTGAGCTTTTTTGTGCTCACGACTTTGATGGTGATACCGGGTCTGTGCCTGCTGCTCTGGGTTGGTCATCTGATGAAGAGTTACCGGAAAGACGGCACTGCTGCAGCAGCAAGCTGAATTCAAGGTTCAGGGTTTCCAGCCATAACGCGCCATTGAAAAACGGCCCTTGATGAATACCACACCTTCCGCTTCCAGGCGCGATTTCTGTGCCTGGTACTGGCGGCTGCCGGGCTTGAAAGAGATGGCGCCACGGCTGTTGACCACCCGGTACCAGGGCAGCTTGCTGCCGGCGGGCAGCGTCTTCATAACATAACCGACATAGCGCGCATGGCCAGGCAGGTCAGCCAGGCTCGCGACCTGACCATAACTGGCTACCTTGCCTCTGGGTATCTGGCTGACCACCTGCCAGATGCGTTCCTGTTTGTCGCTGCTCATGCTGTCGCTGCTTTCGCTGTCATCAGGGCGCTTTCAATCCATTGCTTGAATCGCGGCTTTTCACCCTTATCATGATAAGGTGAACCTTCACCCCATTGGGAGCCCATTTTGCGATTTGCCTTTCTGCTGTTCATCATTGTACCTCTGCTGGAAATGTTGCTGCTGTTTGAAGTGGCCGAACAGCTCGGGGGTTTTACCACCTTTGGCCTGGTGGTGCTGACAGCGATCATCGGTGTGCAAATACTGAAGCAGCAGGGCCTGTCTACCTTGCTCCGTGCCAATCAGCGTCTGGAAAGCGGACAATTACCGGCCCAGGAAATCATTGAAGGCATGTTGCTGGCGGGTGCCGGTGCCCTGTTGCTGACGCCGGGATTCGTGACCGATACCCTGGGCTTTATCTTTCTGACTGGTCCTCTGCGCCGCCCTCTGGCACGCCGCATCATCAAGAGCGGAGTGGTCCACAGCATGGGGGCTGGCCGTGGATTCCAGGCCAGTTGGTCCAGCCGCAGCGGCGCTGGCGGCAGCAGGCGCAGCCGGTCTGACTCCGGCAATGTCTATGAGGGCGAATATGCCGATGACAGCCGGGAGCAACTGGATGATCAGGACAGCTCGTCAGAGCGTCCGGACCGCTTTCACTGAGCCGCGGCCGCCAAAGTAAAAAATTAATAAAAACAATAACATGGGATTGGCAGCCCGGCAGCAGCAAAAAAAATGGCCGGAATTCCCCCGCAGCCATTGAATTTTTTCACTTTATCCCCATAAAGCCTGACAACAACAGACAAGCCATGACTGGCGAAAATCCGGCGGTCAGGGCGATTTTGGAATAACGTGGTAACCGGCCGGGAGGCTGGACTATCGCGCTTTTTTTGTTCGTTCTAACAACGCATTTGATTCAGGAGTGCAAATAATGAATATCCGGCCTTTACAAGATCGTGTCGTGGTTCGACGCATGGAAGAAGAAACAACCACTGCAGGGGGCATCGTGCTGCCCGGTTCCGCCACCGAGAAGCCGGCCCAGGGCGAAGTTCTGGCCGTAGGTCCCGGCAAGCGTCTGGAAAATGGCGATACCCAGCCGGTGGACGTGAAAGTGGGCGATGTTGTCGTCTTCGGCAAATATTCCAGCAACACCGTCAAGGTCGGTGATGAGGAGCTTCTGATCCTCAACGAGAGCGAAATTTTCGGCGTGATCGAATCCTGATCAGATCAAAGCGCAACGATCGCATCAATCACTCAAGTTTAAAGAATAGGAATTACTGAAAATGGCTAAAGACGTAAAATTCGGGGATCCCGCCCGTCAGAAACTTCTTAAAGGTGTAAACGTACTGGCAGACGCGGTGAAGGTCACTCTGGGACCGAAAGGCCGTAATGTTGTATTGGACAAATCCTTTGGCGCGCCGACCGTGACCAAAGACGGCGTATCTGTTGCCAAGGAAATCGAACTGGAAGACAAGTTCGAAAACATGGGTGCGCAAATGGTCAAGGAAGTTGCTTCCCAGACTTCCGATGTGGCCGGTGACGGTACCACCACTGCCACTGTGCTGGCCCAGGCTATCCTCAACGAAGGTCTGAAGTCTGTCGCAGCCGGCATGAACCCCATGGACCTCAAGCGCGGTGTCGACAAGGCTGTTACCGCCCTGGTAGAGGAAGTTGGCAAGCTGTCCACTCCCTGTACCGATTCCAAGAATATCGCCCAGGTAGGCACCATCTCTGCCAACTCCGATGAGCAGGTGGGTGCAATCATTGCCGAAGCCATGGAGAAAGTCGGCAAGGAAGGCGTGATTACTGTCGAAGACGGTTCCGGTCTGGAAAACGAACTGGATGTTGTGGAAGGTATGCAATTCGACCGCGGCTACCTGTCTGCCTACTTCATCAACAACCAGGACAATATGATGGCGGACCTCGAAGATCCGCTGATCCTGCTGGTGGACAAGAAGATCTCCAATATTCGCGAACTGCTGCCGCTGCTGGAAAATGTTGCCAAGGCTGGTCGTCCGCTGGTGCTGATCGCCGAAGATGTTGAAGGCGAAGCCCTGGCTACTCTGGTGGTTAACAATATGCGCGGCATCGTCAAGGTAGCCGCTGTGAAGGCACCTGGCTTCGGCGATCGCCGCAAGGCCATGCTGGAAGACATCGCTGTGCTGACCGGTGCCACAGTGATTTCCGAAGAAGTGGGTCTGAATCTGGAAGGCGCCACTCTGGAAGATCTGGGTAGTGCCAAGCGCGTTCAGATCAGCAAGGAAAATACTACTGTGATCGACGGTGCCGGCGATGCCAAGGCTATCGAAGGTCGTGTTAACCAGATCCGTGCCCAGATCGAAGAAACTTCGTCTGACTACGATCGTGAGAAACTGCAAGAGCGTGTGGCCAAGCTGGCCGGCGGTGTTGCTGTGATCAAGGTCGGAGCCGGTACCGAGATCGAAATGAAAGAGAAGAAAGCTCGCGTTGAAGACGCACTGCACTCCACCCGTGCCGCCGTTGAAGAAGGCGTGGTACCAGGTGGTGGTGTTGCACTGGTTCGTGCTCTGCAGACTGTTGAAGGTCTGAAGGGCGATAACGAAGACCAGAACGTGGGTATTCAGTTGCTGCTGCGTGCGGTGACCATGCCCCTGCGTCAGATCGCTTCCAATGCCGGTGAAGAAGCCTCTGTGATTCTGGACAAGGTGAAGTCTGGTGAAGGCAACTTCGGCTTCAATGCCGCCACCGGTGAGTACGGCGATATGCTGGACATGGGTATTCTGGACCCGGCCAAGGTAACCCGCACTGCACTGCAGGCTGCCGGTTCTGTGGCTGGTCTGATGATTACTACCGAGGCGATGGTTTCGGAGATTCCGGAAGAGAAGCCTGCGGCGCCTATGCCTGATATGGGTGGAATGGGCGGCATGCCCGGCATGATGTAATTCTGGTTTTTGGCGGGTCTTGGCGTCCCCTGGACTTCGTCAGCCGGACTTTTTCGATGCTCAGGTACGTTCGTGTACATTGCGCTCGAAAAAGTCCGGCTTCCTCGCCAGGAAACACCAATCCTCCGCCAAAATTCCAGAATTGGCTTCGAGCTGATTTGTTGAAGAAGTCCGCTTCGTGCGGGCTTTTTTGTGGGTGGTTTTTGGCGGGTCTTGGCACCCTCTGGACTTCGTCGGCCGCCATTTTTCGATGCTCAGGTACGTTCGTGTACATTGCGCTCGAAAAATGACGGCCTCCTCGCCAGAAAGCGCCAATCCTCCCCCAAAGTACCCAAATCGGCTTAGTGCTGAATTCATGGAAAGCCCGCTTCGTGCGGGCTTTTTTGTGGGTGGGATTTAGAGGGTTTGTTGGTTTGAGTGTTGGTGGATGAGGGTGTCAGGAGTCTCTGTAATTGCAGACAATAAAAAACCCGGCTGGTGGGCCGGGTTTTTTTTGTTTCTGAACCTTTGTTTTTGAAGGGTTCAGATTTTTGCTTTATGCCTTGGCCAGGTTTTCGTTGGCGAAATCCCAGTTGACCAGATTGTCCAGAAAGCAGCTCAGGAAATCCGGGCGGCGGTTCTGGAAATCCAGGTAGTAGGCGTGTTCCCAGACGTCGGCCACCAGGATGGGGGTCATGCCGTCGGTCAGGGGTGTGTCGGCGTTGGCGGTCTTGACGATTTTCAGCTTGCCACCTTCTGCGGCCAGCCAGACCCAGCCGCTGCCGAACTGGCCTACGCCTGCGGCGACGAATTCTTTCTTGAAGTCATCATAGCTGCCGAAGGCTTCATCGATTTTGGCAGCAATATCGCCGGAGGGAGCGCCACCGCCGTTGGGGCTGAGGCAGTTCCAGAAGAAGCTGTGGTTGTAGTGCTGGCCAACATTGTTGAACAGCGGACCACCGGCTTTCTTGGCCTCGATCACCAGGTCTTCCAGGCTGTCGGCCTTGAGACCGGCGTCTTCCAGCAATTCATTGCCTTTGACCACATAGGCATTGTGGTGTTTGCCATGGTGGAAATCCAGGGTGTTGGCAGACATGTGCGGCTCAAGTGCATCTTTGCCAAACGGAAGGTCAGGTAATTCCAAGCTCATAGTTTCCTCTCATTTCCAATAAAGGACAGTGCAGTGTCCGGATGTGAGCCAATACACTAACAGATTCTCAAGTCAGCCCTGGGTCAGGACCTTATATCTACTGTAAAGGGCCTCTGCAGTTGGCTGACTTGTCGCTGGCTCATCGGTACTGCGATGAATTTGGTATTTTAGCAGAAATGCCGACACAGTGTGTGGGGCGTTCGCGCGCCGTTCCATGACGGTTCCACGGGATTTCCCGTTTCACCCCGGTTTTTGGCCAGGCCGCCTGAGGGTTGGCGTATGCTGTTGATTTAAACGATAATATCGAACTATGAGAGACGAAGACGAACTGGACGACAATATTCCTCCCATGGTCCCGGAACGGGACGATGTAAGCACCCATGTCAGTAACAAGCGCGCCCGCAAGCAGGAAATCGTGCGCCCGGGGCCGGGCTATCACAGCAAATCGGTCACGGTCAGCTCCTGGCCGGTGCGGATTCTGTTGACCCTGCTGGTCTTGGCGGCCATGGGTGGTGGCTACGGCGCCTGGTATTTCTGGGACATCTATCAGACCGATCTGCGTCAGGCCAATCTGCGCATCAGTGATCTGGAGGGGCGGCTGGCCCTGATGGGGCAATCGGCGGAAGAAACCGATAACAGTCTCATGGAAGACATCAATCAGACCATTGAGCAGTATGATCTGCTGTGGGCAAACTGGCGCAATAACAATCGCCAGTTTGAGGACATCGAATCGGAAATCGCCCGTCTCAAGCTGGCCAATGAAGGTCAGGACGAGATTGCCAGCAATACCAGCCAGCAATTGGCGCAAACCCAGGAGGCCCTGGGCCAGGCCAATGCCCGCCTCAACAGCCTCGGCAATGAAGTCGACAATCTCAGTCAGTCCATGGCCAGCCTCAACAGCAGCGTCAACGAACTGGCCAGTATGCGCAGTGAGGTGGAATCCCTGCGGCAGTCCCTCAACAGCGGCGACAGCACCGTGCTGGGACTGGTGGGGCGGCTTGAGTACATGGAGCAATCCATGGAGTCAGTCAATGCCCATCGCCTGCAAGTGAATGAATCCCTGTTCCGGTTGCAGGAGAATGTTGAATCCCTGCAGCGGCAATTGAGCAGCCCCGGTAATTAGGCCGGGGCGGCATTCCTCACTCGCCGGTGAATTTCGCCTGGCGCTTCTCCACAAAGGCTGTCACGCCTTCCCGAAAATCTGCCCGTGAAGCACAGTCGGCAAAATATTCAGCCTCGGCCTGTAGCTGACTCTCGAATTCACTTTCCATGGAGCGATAGAGCAGGGCCTTGGTATTGCCGTAGACGTGTGTGGGACCATTGGCCAGGCGCGTGGCCAGCTTTTGGGTTTCCGATTCCAGTTCAGCATCCGGTACGACAAAATTGATCATACCCATGGCCTCGGCCTTGCTGGCACTGAAGCGGTCGCCCAACAGGGCAATTTCCATGGCTTTTTTGATGCCCACGGCCCGCGGCAGATGAAAGGAAGAAGAACCGTCCGGACTGGTGCCAATATGGCAATAGGCCAGGGTAAAGAAAGCGCTCTCGGAGGCAATCACCAGATCGCAGGCCAGGGCCATACTGACGCCAGCGCCGGCCGCCGCGCCGCGACAACTGGCAATCACCGGCTTGGGCATGCGCCGCAAGGCAAACATGATGGGGTGCAGGTCATGGATGCGCAGAATGAATTCCTTGCGCAACTCCTGCGGCGATTTGCTGATGGACTCGGCCATACCCTTGACGTCGCCGCCTGCCATGAAATGCTCACCGGCCCCGGTAAGTACTACGCAGCGTACACTGTCATCCTGTTCGATATCGTGCAGTGAATCTGCCAGTTGCGCGCGCATTTCATTGCTCAGGGCATTGCGTGCCTCGGGGCGGTTCATGGTCAGGGTGACAATGCCCCCCTCCTGACTAATTTCCAGATCGGCCATTGGGTATCCTTTTTATACGATGGGCGAAAATTAAAACCAGTCCACAGTATACCGTCTGCCAATGGCCGACTGGCAAGGCAAAACCAGAGTGGAGGGTGAAGTGGAGTATGAACAGGGGTGTCAGTGAAAGCACAGATGCGCTACAGGCAAGCCCCAGGCATTGAATGATGGTGCGGACGGAGAGACTTGAACTCTCACACCTTGCGGCACTAGAACCTAAATCTAGCGTGTCTACCAATTCCACCACGTCCGCATCGCAGAAGGCCGCGTATTATACTCAACCCCGCCGGAATTCCAAACGCTGGCAGGCCCGGCTTTCCGTCTGCCCAGGGTTATTGTGCCGCCCGCTCAGGGCTGCGCGGTTGCTCAGTCTACGGGGCTGGGCTATGCTGATTTTCATGAAAAACCCGTTCCGCACAGGCAACAGGAAAGCGCTGCAAAAAGCCCCGGGCAAGCAGCCGGTCTCGGCGCCGGACGATGTCAAAAATTTCCTGTCCAAGGTGGCGTCCATGCCCACGGCCAAAACTCCGGCCGGTGGTGAGGCACGCCTGATCTTTGCTCTGGATGCCACTGCCAGCCGACAGGCCACCTGGGATGCCGCTTCTCAATTACAGGCAGAGATGTTTGTCAGTGCCCAGTCCCTCGGCGGCCTCAATGTCCAGCTTTGCTATTTCCGCGGCTTTGGCGATTTCTATCACAGCGACTGGCAAAGCAGTGGCGATGCCTTGCTGCGCACCATGACCGGTATTCACTGTCAGGCTGGCGCCACGCAATTGCAGAGGCTGTTGCAGCATGCCATTGCTGAAAACGGCGTCAAGAAACTCAAAGGCCTGGTATTCATCGGAGATGCCATGGAGGAGAATATTGACAGCCTGGCCAACCTGGCCGGCAAACTGGGCTTGTTGAATGTCCCGGTTTTTATCTTTCAGGAGCGCGGCGATCCGGTGGCACGACAGGCCTTTCAGGAAATCTGCCGGCTCTCCGGCGGCGCATATTCGCAGTTTGACAGCAGCAGTGCCGATCAATTGCGGGAATTGTTGCGGGCCGTTGCTGTCTATGCCGCCGGAGGCCTGAAGGCCCTGCAGAACTTCAGTGCCGGGTCCAATCAGGCAGTGAAGTTACTGGAGCAGCAGCTGAAGACCTAGCGACCATGATATTCAGACTGATCGCGCTTATCCTGCTGCCGCTGCTGGCCTATTTTGCCGTGCGCTCCCTGAGCCAGCGTTTTTCCCTCACTCCGCGTCAGAACCGGATCCTGTTTTTTATAGTGGCGGCCCTGTTGGTGATCGGGGTGTTGATCATCATGGGGCGTTTGCCGGTGCATTTTATCATTGCCCCTCTGGGCGCCATCGCGGCCTTTGTTCTGCGTTTCCTGCCAACTTTGCTGCGTTTGCTGCCATTCTGGTCCATGTTCAAGAGTCGCCTCGGCGGCGCTGCCAGCGGCAGAAGCAATCAGAGCTCCAAAATTCGCACCGAATATTTCGACATGGAACTGAGTCATGAGTCCGGTGAGCTGGAAGGACGGGTGCTCAAAGGGGAATTCGTCAATCGTTCCCTGAGCAGCCTTTCCATGGAGGAACTGGCCCGTCTTTACCAGGAGTGTGCGCCGGATGCGGATTCGGTTCAGGTGCTGGAAGCCTGGCTCGACCGGGCCCACGAGAACTGGCGTGAAAACATCAGTGCCCGCAGTAATGGCTCCGAGACAGACTCCGAGAGCACCATGAATCGTGCCCTGGCCCTGGAGATACTGGGCCTGGAAGGTGAACCGGACAAGCAGGCCATCATCAAGGCTCACCGCAGTCTGATGCAGAAGATGCATCCCGACCGCGGTGGTTCCGGTTATCTGGCGCAGAAAATCAATGCCGCCAAGGACTTTCTGCTGAAGCAATTGTAGAGACTGTAAAGAGCTGTAAAGAGCTGTATAGAGCTGTATAGAGCTGTATAGAGAGTCCAGCGGGCAAAAAAGATTGCCAGCAGCGCTTCAGCAAGGATTCCGGTATGAATCCCCAATCAGGGCAGGGAGGGTGTTAAAATGCCCGCCAGTTTTTCCAGCCATTTTCAGAACAAGCTCGCAAGGAAACCAGGATCATGCTGATTCGAAACGAAGATTTTATTCAGAGTGTCGCCGACGCCCTGCAATACATTTCCTATTATCACCCGCTGGATTTTGTCAAAGCCGTGCACCAGGCCTATGAGCGCGAAGAGTCTGCGGCAGCCAAGGATGCCATGGCCCAGATACTCATCAATTCCCGTCTCTGTGCCGAGGGCAAGCGTCCCATTTGCCAGGATACCGGCATCGTCACGGTGTTTCTGAAAGTGGGCATGGATGTGCAATTCGAAGGCGGCATGTCGGTCAGTGATCTGGTCAATGAAGGTGTGCGCCGGGCCTATCTGCTTCCGGACAATGTGCTCAGGGCGTCCATCCTGGCCGACCCGGCCGGGGCCCGAAAAAATACCCGGGACAATACCCCTGCCGTCATCCATATGGAGCTGGTGCCTGGCAATAGCATTGATGTGAAACTGGCGGCCAAAGGGGGTGGCTCGGAAAACAAGGCCAAGATGGTGATGCTCAATCCTAGTGACAGTATTGTTGATTGGGTGGAAAAAACGGTGCCCACCATGGGAGCGGGCTGGTGCCCGCCAGGCATGCTTGGGCTGGGGATCGGCGGCACGGCAGAGAAGGCAGCGGTGCTGGCCAAGGAATCATTGATGGACCCCATCGATATTCATGAGCTGCGTCAGCGCGGCCCCGCCAATCGCGTCGAAGAATTGCGTCTGGAAATCATGGATCGCGTCAATGCCCTGGGTATTGGCGCCCAGGGTCTGGGAGGGCTGACCACCGTTCTGGATGTGAAGATCATGGACTATCCGACCCATGCCGCATCCCTGCCGGTGGCCATGATTCCCAATTGCGCGGCCACCCGCCATGCCCATTTCACCCTGGACGGCAGCGGCGTGGCCGAACTGACACCGCCGAGTCTGTCTGACTGGCCGGAAATTAGCTGGGATGTGGGGCCGCGCGCCCGCAAGGTGAATCTGGATACGGTGACCCGCGAGGAGATAGCAAGCTGGCAACCGGGAGATACCCTGCTGCTGTCCGGCAAGATGCTGACCGGTCGTGATGCGGCCCACAAGCGCTTGCTGACCATGCTGGACAAGGGCGAAGCCTTGCCGGAAGGGGTCAATTTCAAGGATCGTTTTATCTATTATGTGGGACCGGTGGATCCGGTACGTGATGAGGTGATTGGCCCGGCAGGTCCCACCACCGCCACCCGTATGGACAAGTTTACGGGGCCGCTACTTGAGCAGACCGGATTGATGGGCATGATTGGCAAGGCCGAGCGCGGTCAGTTGGCCATTGATGCCATCAAGCAGCACAAGGCAGTGTATTTGATGGCAGTGGGCGGCGCGGCCTATCTGGTGTCCAAGGCCATTCGGGCAGCCCGGGTGGTGGCATTCGAAGATCTGGGCATGGAAGCCATTCATGAATTCGAAGTGGAAGAGATGCCGGTGACAGTGGCTGTCGATGTGAATGGCAGCTCAGTGCATCGCACCGGCCCTGAACAATGGAAGGCCAAAATTGCTGAAGAGCATGCGATCGAGGTGAGCTAGACCCGGATTAATCCGGGTCTGTCATGTCCGGATAGGGATTGGCAACGTCCAGGGAGACCCGCGCACCGTAGTTGCGAATTCCTATACTGTCAGGGCGCATATCCATATCGGCGAAATCCAGCACCTCATGATCGAATTTGTAGATGGTGTCGTTCTGTCCGGCTGAAGCGGCCGCATCATAGTCGCGACTCTGTTCGGCAACTTTCTCATTACGGGTCAGGTAGCTTTTTACTGCTGCCTGGCCATGACGTTTGCCAAGCATCCGCAGCGTTACCTGTGGCGACAATATCGAGGCGCTGGCATTGTTGCCGCCAAAACCCTTGGAATTGATCAGCACCGCATCCATGGCATCAGTGCCGACTTCCTTGTGATTAAGCAGAAACTCCAAACCTTCAGTGCTGACATCATCGGCCAGAGAGTCGACAGTGGCGATACCTGGAATCCAGCCGTCCTGCCAAACACCCAGACTGGCGGCCAGCTGATCGCCGGCAGAGCTTGCCAGGGAGTGTCCCAGATAGGCTTTGACTGCGCTCACAGGCCAGTTTGAAATTCCGAAGTTATCCGCAACTGCGGACAGAATGTGAGATTCGGTGAGTCTGTTCTGGGGAGTGCCGGTGCCATGGGCCTGGACAAAGCTGCGCTCGGCAAGCCCCTTTTCGCCAATGACTTTGGCGGTTACGGCCGCGGCCTTGGCCATGGACAGATAATTGCCCAGCCCCGGACTGGCGATGGACTTCTTGTGCCCGTCGGCATTGATAAATACATCGTTTACCGAGCCAAGAATATTGCAACCCAGCTCCAGAGCCAGTTCATCGTCACAGAGAACAATGCACTGGGCCGACTCGGCCAGGGTAAAACCGCAGTTGTGACCGAAGGGGCGGCAGGCACGTCGGTAGTCAGGTTGATCCTCTGAGCCAAGACCGTCCAGGCCGCGCAGACCCGCATCATCGGCCAGAGCACCCATATTGGCAAAGCCTTCGAAAATTTCAGGCACCAGCGGCGCCTCACTGGTGCCGACAATCACCAGGCGATGGCTGCCGGTCTGGATATCGCGAATACCCTGGCGCAGGTTATAGAGAAAGGTGGCGCAGGCTGCGACATTGGTACCGGTAGTGCCGAGATTGCCCAGCAGGTAGGCGTTGATGAAATCTGCCGGCATCTCGGCATAGCCCAGTGGCAGCTGTTTGGAAGTCACCTTGCGGCCCAGCAGTCGTGCCTGCAACATGCCGCCAAAACCATTGCCGTCCAGTTGTCCCAGGCCACTGCCGGCATAGACACTGATCTGGTCTGCAGGCAGCAGATCCCGAATTTGTTGCCAATCCAGCCCCATGGAATTAATGGCGTCCGATGCGGCATAAACCATCATCTGCAGTGCTCGGGGATGATTGCGGGCCTGGTAGAGACTGGCGGGGTTAAAGCCGGTGGGAAGCTGGCCCGCACTGTTGACGCTGGAGGCGTGCTGACTGGGCAGGATTACCTGCATTTTCTCCTGCACTCGTACCCAGACCGTATTATCCGGTTTGGGGTGTTCGGTGACGATGGTCCAGCCCGCGGGCAGGGGGCTGGGCAAATCCCGGCGGCGGATTTCAAATTCCAGGGCCTCACCATCCGGGGCGCCAAGATTGACCCGGTTGAAGCTTTGCAGATGCTCGGGATCAAACAGAGTGGCTTCCAGCTTGCGAATCAGGCTGCTGTTCTCAAGCTGCGTGGCGATGGCCTGCAGGTAGCTTTGTCGTTCCACCGGATTGTCATCGCCATCCAGCCATTGCTGACCAGACTTGCGCAGATCACCGGTCAGGGCTGCCAGGCTGGCCAGGGTTTGCTCCCGTTCGGGGGCGGAGAGGGCGGAATAGACGAGGCGCCGATAGGCATGGTGCCCCGAGCTGCGGCCGGCCGCATTGATTCCTCCCATGGCGGTAATAATTGGTAATCGTGACATGATTTTCCTGCTTCAATTCCCTTGAATTTAATAGGACTATAATCAGTCCGCCGGGCCAACAGCTATGATATAACGGCCACAATATATGGCATTATAGCCATCGGTTCGGGAGCAGGAAAACCGGGTCACCGAACTGCTCACTGGCGCCGCTGCCTTGCATCTGCCAGTCAGCCTCACTAGGATGAGTGAAACAGCGGAACAGGTGGGGGTCGCATGAAAACAGCAACAATCTTCAAAACAATCAGTCGATTGGGACTGATGCTGGGCTTCAGCCTCAGTGCCAGCCAACTGGCAGCCCAGGACCAGTTTGCCAATGTGAGCATTGAGACTGTGCCGGTGGCGGGCAATATATCCATGCTGGTGGGCCAGGGTGGCAATATCGGTGTCTCAGCAGGGGAGGACGGTATCCTGATCGTCGATGATCAGTATGCGCCGTTGGCCGACCGAATCCGGGCTGCACTGGCCGAGCTGGGCTCAGACGTGCCGCGCTTTGTCCTCAACACCCACTTTCATGGCGATCATACCGGAGGCAATGCCGAGTTCGGGGCAGAAAGCCTGATTGTCGCCCATGAAAACGTGCGCGGCCGCCTGCAGGCATCTGAGGCAGTGGCCGAGGCACTGCCGGTTATCACCTATGACGACGATGTGACCATCCATTTCAACGGGGAGAACATCACCCTGATTCATATGCCCCGCGGGCATACCGACACCGACAGCGTGGTCTGGTTTGAGGACTCCAATGTCATCCATATGGGAGATCATTTCTTCAATGGTGGCTTTCCTTTCGTTGACCTGGCCAGTGGTGGCACCGTACAGGGCTATCTCCGTAATCTGGAAACCGCCTTGTCCTGGATCGGGGATGACACGGCCGTGATACCGGGGCATGGCCCGCTGGCGAGCAAGGCTGATCTGCTGGAGTTCTACAATATGGTGCGTGATACCTCCACCAGCATCAGGATCATGAAATCCCAGCGCATGAGTCGCGAAGAGATTGTTGAGGCCGGTCTCGACCCCATGTATGAGCGCTGGGGCCAGGGCTTTATTAATGAGCAGCGCTGGATCGAAACCGTTTACGACAGTTACCCACGTTAGGCAAAACATCGCGGTAGTGCACAGGAATTTGACAGGTGGCTGAAGCAAAGGATTTTCATGAGCGGGTGATGGCCGTTCATGAGTCACTGGGTATCCCCGCCGATTATGCGGCCCGTTGCGGCTTGCCACTGGTTGAAGAGCCGCCGGAACTGGTGCTGACCGAGCCCGATTATTATGGCCGCGAGCAGCGCCTGACTCCCCGGGCTTATCAGGCCTGGTGTGCCATGCGGCAGGCAGCAGCGGACGAGGGGGTCAGCATCCATCTGATTTCCGCCTTCCGCAGCCTTGAATATCAACAACAATTGATAGAGCGCAAAATACAAATCGGCCAGTCCATCGATACTATTCTGGCTGTGAATGCAGCCCCCGGATTCAGTGAACACCACAGCGGGCGCGCCATTGATGTGGGGACCCCCAACTGTGACGCGTTGGTGGAGGCCTTCGAGCATACCGAGGCCTATGCCTGGTTGCAGCGACGGGCGGCAGAGTTCGGTTTCAGCCTCAGTTTCCCCCGCGACAACCCCCATGGCATCGCCTACGAGCCCTGGCATTGGTGCTTTGAAAAAAACTGACTCAGAGGTTTAGACAATTGCATTACAAAGGTGTAATCTGAAATTCAGAGTTTAAGCAGGAGGAGTAATGCCAGCACTCGCAAGTCTGGTTGATTATACTTCCAGAGCACTGCAACAAGTGTTCGGTCCGATGCTATACAGGCTGTTCCCTGGCGAACAATTGTATCTACAGCCCGGACTCATCCCCGCTCAATCCCATTCCATGCTCCGTCCCGGAGCTGAATCTTTACAACTATCTGTAGTACCAGCGACTCGCCGCGCAGCGGTTGTCCTTGTGCGTCAGACAAATTCACCACAGCAACGAGGAGGGCATTTAACTAGTAAGCCAAATTGGTAAATTTATGCAATAACCACAGGAGATTGTACTTTATGACTAATGAATTCCAGGTTGTGTTTCACAACATCGACCAATCCGACGCCCTGACTGATGCCGTCAACAAAAGGATCAGTAAACTGGAACGCTATTGTGACCAGATAATTGCCGGCCGGGTTGTTCTGGACTGTCCCCATAATAATCATCATAAAGGGAAGGTGTATTCCGTCGGACTTGAAATTCATACTCCTGCGAAAGAGGTGCGTGTAAACCAGGACCAACATGATAATCACGCCCACGAAGATCTCTATGTCGCCATTCGGGATGCTTTTAATGCCGCCGAGCGACAACTGAAATCCATCGACAAGAAGCATCGGGCGCTGCCACCCCACAAGGTTGCAGAAATGTCAGATGCGGCGCTTTAGTCGCTTGATAATTTGGCAAACAGGTTTGTAACAGCTATGGACGAACAACTGAAAACGGAAATTGAAGCAGCAACCTTCCGGCGCCTGCTCAGGCATCTGGATGAACACAAGGAGGTGCAAAATATCGACCTGATGAATCTCGCCAGTTTCTGCCGCAATTGCCTGTCAAAATGGTATGCAGCAGAAGCATCGGAACGAGGCATCGAGGTAGATTATGATGCTGCCCGGGAACGGGTCTATGGCATGCCTTACAGTGAGTGGAAAGAAAAATATCAGCAGCCTGCCAGTGCCGAGCAGTTGGCACAGTTCAATCAGCAAAGCTGACAATCTTTCCGGTTACTGTCTGTTTGTACATTGCTACAAGTAGAGACAAAGACCGAAGCAGAAAAGCCGGGCCAGTCCCGGCTTTTCTTTTGCCTGTTCAGAAGTCCTTGCCGGTCTCGGTGGCGAACAACTTGTTTCTCACCAGTCGGCGGTACTCATTGGGTGTTACTGCATTGAGCTTTTTGAACAGGGCAGTGAAATAGCTGGCATCGGCATAACCTACCTGGTCGGCTACTTCTGAAATGACCAGATTGCTGTGCTTGAGCAGATCCTTGGCCTGGGAGAGACGAAACTCCTGCAGGTACTGGATAGGTGTGGTATTGGCCGCTGATTTGAAGCGCCGGTTGAGGGAGCGTGTGCTCATCCTGAATTGCCTGGCAATATCACCAAGCTGAATATTCGCCCGGTAGTTTTCCTGAATCCATTCCTGCACCTTGATGATGGTCTCGTCATGGTGGGTGCTGTGCTGATCTCTTGCCAGCAGCAATGATTCATAGGAACGGCTCAATTCATGGGTGAAGTGTCTGGCAACCTGGTTTGAAATATCTTCGCCGAAGAGCTGGTCGACAAAGTGCAGCATGATATCCCGCACCGCATTGACACTGCCGGTGCAGAACACGCGGTTATCATTGGTGATAAAACGTTTGCGCTCCAGTTTGCTTTGCCGGTAGCGCTGTGCAAACAATTCGAAATAGCGCCAGTGGGTAGTGGCGCTATGGCCATCCAGCAGGCCGGCTTCAGCCGCGAAAAAAGCGCCGGTGGTGACAGCACAAATCGTGCTTCCCCGGGCGTGCATCTGCGCCAGCCACGGCGGCAGCATGGCCGATTGCTGCAGGGCGCGGCGGGGATTGCCCCACAGTCCGGGGATAAAAATCAGATCACTGTTTTCCAGTTCAGCAACAGCGCGGTCACACTGGATATTCAGGCCGCCATTGAGTCTGACAGTTTTGCTGGCAACAGCCACTGTTTCAATGGTTACCTGCTCTCCCTGAAGACGCCGGGCCCGTTGAATATCCCTGGCCGCGCTGAGCATCTCCATGGGAATGGTAATGGTGGAGCCCAGGGCGTCGGGAATAGCCAGCAGGCTGACATGTTTCATAGCCTGGCCTGCCACTCAGTCATAGTCGATAGCCAGGATAAAATATTCGTGGCTGCCGGTGGGAGTATCGATGAGGATGTCGCTCTCGACGGGCTTGCCCAGCAGAGCCTTGGCCATGGGAGAGTCGATGCTGATGTAGCCGCACTTGGGGTCTATCTCATCCGGGCCCACCAGGCGATAGCGGTGGCTGTCGCCAGCCTCGTCTTCCAGCGTCACCCAGGCGCCGAAAAAGATGCGACTGGTGTCATCGGGAGGCTGGGAAACCACGGTAATCTCATCCAGGCGTTTGCTCAGATACCTGACCCGTCGATCGATTTCCCGCAGGCGGCGCTTGCCATAGATATAGTCAGCATTTTCAGAACGGTCACCCATGGCGGCTGCCTCGGAGACCGACTGGGTTACCTGGGGGCGTTCCACTTTCCAGAGCTGGTGTAATTCCGCCTTAAGCGCAAGTTCACCCTCGGCAGTGATGTATTTGGCACCGGGTTTTTGGGGTGGTCGATAGCGGCTCATGGCTTGTGTCGCTCTGTTGTGTTTGATGCCGTGGCGTCCATTTCCAGCTCCAGGGCCAGTTGATCCACCGTGTCGGCTTCCGGCTCATCCGCCTGGGGCAGGACTCTGACACCGACACCCAGCAGTCGCACCGGCTTGTTGCCGCGACGGAAGCCCTGTTCACACAGGCTTTTGTAGTTATCAAAGCAGGTGCTGGCAGCGAGCATTTCTACTGTGGTCTGAACGAAATCATGGAACTTGATTTTCACAAACTGTTTCTGGATTAGATAGTCTTTGTCGAGGCGCTGCAGGCGTCGGTGGAGTTGCTCGATCAGAGCCGGTAATTCTGCAAGACATTCTTCTACCGATGCCAGGTCCCGGGCATAGGTATTCTCCACACTGACCGATTTGCGAATCCGGTCGGTTTGCACTGGTCGATTGTCGATACCCAGGCTCAATTGCCTGAGGCGTTCACCGAAGCTGCCGAAGTGTTGTGTCAATGCTTCCTCATTCAGCTTTGCCAGATCGGCGCAAGTATGAATGCCCAGTTTTTGCATGCGTGCAGCGGTGACCTTGCCAACCCCGTGCAATTTTTTTACCGGCAGTCTGGCGACGAAATCAGCAACCTGCTCCGGCTTGATGACAGTGAGACCGTCGGGCTTTTCCCAGTCGCTGGCGATCTTGGCCAGGAATTTGTTGGGCGCGACTCCGGCGGAGATGGTAATGCCAACCTGCTCGCGCACCTCGGCACGAATAGCCTCTGCAATCCGGGTGGCGCTGCCGTCCAGCAATTCGCACTGGCTGACATCAAGATAGGCTTCGTCCAGGGACAGGGGTTCTATCAGCTCGGTATAACGGGCGAATATCTGCTGGATCCGGGTCGATGCCTGGCGGTATTTTTCCATGTCGGGCTTGATGATGATCAGGTCCGGACATCGCTTGCGAGCCGTGGCGGCAGCCATGGCGGAGTGAATGCCATACTGGCGGGCGACATAGTTACAGGTAGCGACTACGCCGCGGCGCTGGGGAGAGCCGCCCACGGCGACAGGTTTATTCTGCAGTTGCGGATTGTCACGCATCTCAATGGAAGCGTAGAAGCAATCACAATCACAATGAATTATCTTGCGTGTCACTTTCCTGCCAGCCAGTCAGGCTTGTCTGGACAGCATGGCAGCATTGATCTGCTGCCATGCCGGAGAAAGTCCCAGTCTAGCCGTTACGCTTGGCAAAATCCTGCATGAAATCCACCAGAGCCTGGCAACCTGCTTTGGGCATGGCGTTGTAGATAGAAGCACGAGCGCCACCTACATCGCGGTGCCCCTTGAGTGCATACAGACCTTCGGCTTCCGCCTGCTTGAGGAAATCCCCCAGCAAGTCTTCATTGCGCATATTGAAAGTGACATTCATCACTGAGCGATGCGCCGCCTGGGCAGTACCGTAGTAAAAATCATTGCTGTCGATGCAGTCATAGATCAGCCTGGCCTTCTCCTCATTGCGCTGCTCCATGTCAGCCACACCGCCCTGGTCTTTCAGCCACTCGAGTACCAGTGACATCATATAGATAGCAAAGGTGTTATTGGTATTGGCCAGCGAGTGCTGGTCGGCATAGGTCTTGTAGTTCAGCAGACCCGGTGTCATGGGCAGGGCATGACCCAGCAGGTCTTCGCGAATGATGACCAGGGCCAGGCCGGCCGGGCCGAGGTTTTTCTGCAGGCCGGCGAAAATGATACCGAACTGGGAAATGTCCAGTTTGCGCGACAGAAATTCCGAAGTCATGTCTGCCACCAGGGGAACCTCACCGGTATCGGGGAAGCTGTGCCAGCGAGTGCCGAACAGGGTGTTGTTGCTGGTGATGTGCAGATAGGAACTTTCAGGGTCCAGGCTGGCAGGATCAAACTCGGGAATGTAGCTGAAGTTCTGGTCTTCGCTGCTGGCAATATTGACTGCCTCGCCATAGCGGGCGGCTTCCTTGCTGGCCTTCACGGCCCAGTTGCCAGTCAGTACGAATGAGGCCTTGCCTGCCGGTTTGCGTTGGATGATATTCATGGGAATGGCGGAGAACTGCATCTGGGCGCCGCCATGCACATAGAGAATCTTGTAGTTATCAGGAATATTGGCCAGCTCGATCAGCAGTTCATCACAGCGATTGATGATCTCATCAAACTCCGCCGAACGATGGCTGATTTCGATGACTGATGCGCCCATGTTTTTGTAATCAAGGAATTCAGCCTGGGCTTTTTCCATGACTTCAAGGGGCAGCATTGCTGGCCCGGCACCAAAATTGTAGACACGAGACATAATAGTTTTCCTGATTGGTTGATTGCTAGTGTTTAAAGAACGGTAACCTTGATGACATCATCGATATCGGCGATCGCGGCCAGGGCAGCGTCCGAGGGTTTGCTTTCCAGGTCGATCAGGTTGTAGGCAATGTCGCCGCGCGACTTGTTCAGCATATCGATAACATTGATGTTCTGATCAGCCAGCACCGAAAGAATCTGGCCCAGCATTTTTGGAACGTTTCTGTTGGAGATGGCCAGGCGGGTGCCTTTCTCGGCATTGTCGGCACGGTCCAAAAACAGCGCCGGGAAGTTTACCGAGTTCTTGATATTGCCGTGCTCGAAAAAGTCCATTAGCTGGTCCACTGCCATGACAGCACAGTTTTCTTCCGCTTCCCGGGTGCTGGCGCCGATATGGGGCATGGCGATGACATCATCGCGTCCGATAAACTCGGGCCGGGGGAAATCGCAGATATAGCGTTCCAGACGGCCCGCATCGAGGGCGGCCAGCAGGGCCTTGGCATCGACGATCTCGTCGCGGGCGAAGTTCAGCAGCTTGGTGCCGTCGCGCATGGCGGCGAACATTTCCTCATTGATCAGGCCGCGAGTGCTGTCCAGTACCGGCAGATGCAGGGAAATAAAGTCAGAGCTGGCGATCAGGGCGCTGAGGTTTTCAATGCGGCGAACCTGACTGGGCAGGCGCCAGGCGGCATCCACGGAAAGGGCCGGGTCATAGCCCTGCACATCCATGCCCAGGCCGATGGCCATTTCTGCCACCAGCGAACCGATGGCGCCGAGGCCAACAACACCGAGGGTCTTGCCGGCGATCTCGGAACCCTTGAAGCGCTTCTTTTCCTGCTCCATGAGTTTGTTCATGGCGTCATAGTCATCGTCAGCCGATTGCGAGGCGGCAAAGTCGATGCCCGGGATAATGCCGCGGGAGGCCAGTAACATACCGCAGAGCACCAGTTCCTTGACTGCATTGGCATTGGCGCCGGGGGTGTTGAACACGACAATGCCCTTGTCGGTGCAATCGGCCACAGGCACATTGTTTACCCCGGCACCGGCCCGGGCTATGGCGCGGATATTATCGCTCAGGCTGGACTGGTCCAGCTTGTGGCTGCGCAGCAGAATGGCATCAGGATTGTCCAGTTCGGGGCCAACCTCAAACCGGGTCTCATCGAAGCGGTCCAGTCCGAGTTTGGAGATGGTGTTGAAAGTCTGGATCCTGTGCATAGTGTCTCTTCCTTATTTTTGACGTACTGTTTCAAGGCGCTGGCTGATTTTGGGCATACAGCGAGGCCTTCACGAACCGGCAATGCGTGAGCAGGTCAGGGACCCTGGGGCTTTAGACGTACATTTACCGAGAGGCTGGCAGCCTGGAAAAGGCTGACAGTCTGAAAAGTCGATGGTTTTCAAAGCGGGCAATTATGTCGTGAATCCAGAGGAAACTCCAGCCGCAATTGCCTGCTGCTGGGGTCTGCTCAATCATCGCGTTATGATGCAGCAATTGTGAGACAGGAGGCCGCAGTGCAGGGCACAGCAGGACAGAAAATTGCCATTCCCACCACCCGTGTGGCGGTGTTCCGGATTCTGGGGCAAAACCCCGGGCCCATGACCGGGCCCGGTACCAACAGCTATCTGATCGACGGGCATAAACGCTGTCTGATTGACCCGGGTCCCGCTGATGAGACCCAGTTGCAGTGCTTTTTGCAGGCACTTCAGGGGCAGAATCTGGATTATATTCTGGTTACCCACACCCATCGTGACCATTCGCCAGGTGCTGCGGCTCTGAAGCGGGCCACCGGTGCGCAACTGGTCGGTATGCTGCCACCGGCGGAGGCCTCTGGTCAGGATCAAAGCTTCAGTCCTGATCTTGCACTTGCCGGCGGGGACAGTCTCGACTGCGGGGATTACCGGATTGATTTATTGCACACGCCAGGACATGTGTCCAATCATCTCTGCTATCTGCTGCGGGAAGAGAAACTGCTGTTCACCGGTGACCACGTGCTGCAGGGCACCACTCCAGTCATTCTGCCACCGGATGGCGATATGAAAGACTATCTGGATTCGCTGCAGACTTTGCAGGGCCTGGATCTGGCCATGCTGGCGCCGGGCCATGGCGAAGTCATGGGGCAGCCGCAGCAGGAAATAGCGGCGCTGATCGCGCATCGCCTGCGCCGGGAAGCCAAAATAGTGACGGCATTGCAAGACCTCGGAGCAATTGCCATGGATGACTTGCTGCTGGCGGTGTATGACGATGTGGCCGAGCATCTGTTGCCCTGGGCCCGTAAAACCCTGCTGGCCCATTTGCTCAAGCTGGAGCGGGATGGCCGGGCCCTGCGGCAGCAGCAGAACGGACAGGAAATCTGGCAGTTGCATGGGAGCTGACGGGGAAAAGGACTGCAGCTGGTTTCTGTATATGCTGCGCTGTGCTGACGGCAGTCTCTATACCGGCATCAGTCTTGATGTCGAGCGGCGCCTGGCCGAACATCGGGGAGAGCGAGGGCCCGGCAGGGGCGCCAAGGCACTCAGGGGGCGCGGTCCCCTGGAACTGGTGCTGTCTGTGCCCTTGAGAAACAAATCCGAAGCCCTGAAACTGGAGTACAGAATCAAGCGACTGAACAAGTCTGACAAGGAAAAAATACTGCGTGGCAAACTCGATGTGCGCAGCCTGATGAAGCAAACGGAATAAACATGACAGAAGAAAACCAGCCACAGAAAATTCCAGTGGGGATCAGCAGTTGTCTGCTGGGTGAACGGGTGCGCTATGACGGTGGCCACAAGGGGCATTCCTATATTACCCAGACCCTGGGGGAATACTTTCAATTCAGCGCCTTCTGCCCGGAAATGGCCATTGGTCTCGGTGTGCCACGCAAGCCCATTCGCTTGCAAAAAAAGGACAACAAGGAAATTCACTGTGTCGAGATCAATGACCAGGACCACGATTACACCGGCCAGCTTCAGGACTGCGCCGACAAGCAACAGCATTGGCAGCGCAAACTCTGCGGTTATATTCTGAAAAAGGATTCACCCAGCTGCGGCATGGAGCGGGTGAAAGTCTGGGATGAGGTGATGCCCAGTCGCGAAGGCGTGGGTGTGTTCGCCGGCAGGATGATGGAGAATCTGCCCTGGTTACCGGTGGAAGAAGAAGGGCGGCTGGGAGATGCGGTACTGCGAGAGAATTTTATCCAGCGGGTGTTTGCCATGCGCAGATGGCATCAGCTGGAGAGCGAAGGTATCACGGTGGGTAGTCTGGTGGATTTTCACGCCCGCCACAAACTGATCCTGATGAGCCGCGACCAGGTTTTGTACCGGGAGCTGGGTCGCTTCGTGGCCGACACCAACAAGGATAATCTGCAGGAAAATACCGGCGAATATCTGCTGCGCTTCATGAGCCTGATGAAGATTCGTGCCACCCGCAAAAATCATGTCAATGTTCTGCAGCATATCCAGGGCTATCTGAAGAATCATCTCGATGGCGATGACAAGCAGGAAATGGTTCAGACCATCGACAAATACCGACAGGGCCAATTGCCCCTGATTGTGCCTATCACCTTGTTAAATCATCACTTCCGCAAATTTCCCAATGAGTATATTTCCAACTCCTATTACATGGATCCCTATCCCGAAGAACTCTGTCTGCAAAATGCGATCTGAGACTGGAACAAGCGGAGCACGGCATGATTGAAGTGCAGGCTATTGACCATGTGGTACTGCGTACCGACAAGCTGGATGAAATGCTGGCCTTTTACCGTGATTTCCTCGGTTGTCCGCTGGAACGGCAACTGGACCCGGAAGTGGGGCTGGTGCAATTGCGGGCCGGCAGTGGCCTGATTGATCTGGTGCCCGTCGACAGCGAACTGGGGCGTCTGGGTGGCGGCCCGCCACAGCAGGATGGCCGTAATGTGGACCACATCTGCCTGGCGATTTCTGCCGTGGACAAGCAGGCTCTGCTGTCACATCTGGATGGGGCGGGGATCAGTCATCAGGGCTTTGCCGAGCGTTACGGCGCCCGGGGTTTCGGGCCCTCGGTCTATATCAATGACCCGGAGGGTAATGTGGTGGAGTTGAAGCTGCCGCCAACCGAGCCGGTCTAGCTGCCCTGGGACAAGGCCGCTTCCTGCTGTGCCGGTGTTACCTTGAAATTGGTGAAGCCATAGATCATGGCCACCACCGGGTTGATCAGATTGAAGAAGCAATAGGGCAGATAGGCGAATGTCGCCACACCCAGCGTACCGGCCATATAGGCGCCGCAGGTATTCCAGGGCACCAGGGGAGAGGTGACAGTGCCGGCATCTTCCAGGGTGCGGGACAGATTCTTCATGTCCAGATTGCGATTTTCATATTCCAGTTTGTACATCCTTCCCGGCAGAACTACGGCGATGTACTGATCCGAAGTGATGATGTTGGCGCCGATGCAGGTGGCAATGGTGGTAGCAATGAGACTGCCGGTGCTGTGTACAAATGACAGGGCATAGGTCACCAGACAGCGCAGCAGGCCGGTGTGATCCATCACCGCGCCAAACACCATGGCGCAGAGAATCAGCCAGACGGTATTGAGCATGGAACTCATACCGCCACGGGTCATCAGATCGTCCAGCGTGGCATTGCCGCTGTCCAGCACGAAGCCGTCAAACAGGGTGTACCAGACGCCCTTGAACAAGGCGAAGAAGGCATTGGGTGCCTCCCCGGCCAGATTGAATATTGCCGGGCGCTGAAATATCAGTGCCAGGCCAACGCCAATAAAAGCTCCGGTCATGATGGTTGGAATCGGTGGCAATCGTTTGTTGGCCATTCCCAGCAAGACGATCACCGGCAATAACATGAGCGGGTTGAGGACAAAATTCTCATCCAGCAACTGCATGGTAATAGCCAGATTTTCGGCGTTGTCAGCCCCGTCGATATTAAAGCCGATGATGGCAAACAGGATCAGGGCAATAGTGATTGAGGGCAGGGTGGTCCAGACCATATGACCGATGTGAGTAAACAGATCGGTGCCAGCCACTGCCGGTGCCAGGTTGGTGGTCTCGGACAGCGGCGACATCTTGTCGCCGAAGTAGGCGCCGGAAATAATGGCGCCGGCGGTAATCTCAACCGACAGGCCGAGTCCGGCGGCCGCGCCAATCAGGGCGATGCCGACGGTGCCGGCCACTGTCCAGGAGCTGCCGATACTCAGGGCAATCAGGGCGCAGATAATACAGGTGGCCATGTAGAAAATAGCCGGGTCCAGAATCAGCAGGCTGTAATAGATCATGGTGGGGACGGTACCCGACATGATCCAGCTGCCGATCAGCAGGCCCACACTGAACAGGATCAGAATGGGTTTCATGGAAACCGTGATGCCGGTGACAATGCTTTCCTCAATGTCCGACCAGGTCTGTCCATTGCGCCAGCCGATCATCGCCGCCACGGCGGCGCCGAAACAAAGGGCTATCTGGTTGGGGCCATAGCTGGCGTCTTCACCGAACAGGAACACCGACAGGGACAGCAGGCAAATAAGGGCAGCCACAGGCAATAAAGCCTGCAACACAGTTGGCTGGACGGCGGGCGAATCGCCATCAGTACTGGCTTCAGGAGACTGGTTCATAAGGGCTCGGCAGAGTGCACACAGACGGGTAGATACGGCATGGGCATCAAGAATATAGTTATTTCCCTTGGCCTGTCTAATAGTTCGCCCAGTTCCGGGAAAAATTACGTTATAATGGTTGTTTGATTAATGATCAGCGTTTGACTTGCCAATGAACAAAGCCGAAACCCCCGCCATGACCATTCAGGATTATATGCAGACCCTGGGCAGCCAGGCCCGGGCCGCGTCCCGGGAGATTGCCCGGGCTGGTACGGCGCAAAAGAATGCCGCCCTGCTGGGTATCGCTGCGGCTCTGGATGCATCCCGGGAATCGCTGTTGGCGGCGAATGAACTCGATCTGCAAGCTGGCCGGGACAAGCAACTGGAAGCAGCGCTGCTGGACCGGCTGGAGCTGAATGATGCCCGCATCGATACCATGATCGAAGGGCTCAGGCAGGTGGCGGCGCTGGATGATCCGGTGGGCGCTGTCAGTGAGTTGAAGTATCGCCCCAGTGGAATTCAGGTTGGTCGTATGCGGGTGCCCCTGGGGGTCATCGGCATTATTTATGAATCCCGGCCCAATGTTACCTGCGAGGCCGCGAGTCTGTGCCTGAAGAGTGGCAATGCCACCATACTGCGCGGCGGCTCCGAGGCCCTGCATTCGAATCAGGCCATTGCCGCCTGCATCGCCCAGGGTCTGGAGCAGGCTGGTCTCAGCAAGCATGTGGTGCAGGTGCTGGACCGCACTGACCGTGAAGCAGTGGGTGAGTTGATCACCATGCCTGAATTCGTCGACGTGATCGTACCCCGCGGCGGCAAGGGACTGATTGAGCGCATCAGCCGGGATGCCCGGGTACCGGTCATCAAGCACCTGGACGGTAATTGCCATTTGTACATCGACGACGATGCCGATGCAGGCAAGGCGGTCAAGGTGGCTGTCAACGCCAAGACCCAGCGCTATGGCACCTGCTGCACCCTGGAGTCTTTGTTGATTGCTGAGTCCAGGGCGAGCGAGATTCTGCCGGAGCTGGCTGAAATCTATCGACAGCACGGAGTAGAAATGCGCGGCTGCAAGAAAACTGCAGGCATCATCAATGATGTTGTTGCCGCCACGGAACAGGATTGGGAAACGGAATACCTGGCGCCTGTTATTTCCATCAAGGTGGTGTCAGGAATTGATGAGGCTATTGAGCATATCAATCGTTACAGTTCCCAGCATACTGAATCCATCATCACGGAAAACTTCCCGAAGTCACAACGCTTTCTGCGGGAAGTGGATTCCAGCTCAGTGATGGTCAATGCATCGACCCGCTTCGCCGATGGTTTTGAATATGGCCTGGGGGCGGAGATCGGAATTTCCACAGATAAACTTCATGCCCGCGGACCAGTGGGTCTGGAAGGTCTGACATCGCAGAAATATATCGTTTTAGGAGATGGCCACGTCAGACAGTGACGGGCAGGCTCGGTGTCTACGGGGGCATGTTTGACCCGGTCCACAACGGCCATATAGCGGCTGCCCGGACGGCTGTTGCCGAGCTGGGGCTGGACAAACTGCTGCTGGTTCCCTGTGCCAATCCCAATCACCGGGATCCGGCGACTGCTGACTCCCGCCAACGCCTGCAAATGCTGGAACTGGCCGCGGCCGATTACCGCAAGCTGGAGGTGGATGACCGGGAAATTCGCCGTCAGGGCCTGTCATACTCCGTGGATACTCTGGCGGAATTGCAGGAATCCGAAGACTGTGAGCAACTGGTGTTTGTTCTCGGTATGGATTCATTCAATACCCTGATCCAATGGCACCGATGGCAATCCATTCTGAGCCTTTGTCATTTGCTGGTGCTGGGCAGGCAGCAGAGCGGGCCGGATGCAGACACTGCCCGGGCAATTGAGCTTGATCAGCGCCGGGTCGAAACTGCCGATGAACTGTTTTCCAGGGAGGTTGGCAATATCCTGATGTTTGAGGATTTCAATGCCGCGGTTTCATCAACCGAAGTGCGCAGTGCGCTGCGTATGAATGAAGACACCAGTACCATGCTGGATGAAAAGGTTCAGCTTTATATAGAGGATAACCGGCTATACCGATAGCCCGGCAAACCGGAATGAAGGTAAGTAGTTTGAATAGTAAAAAACTGTCAAAGATCGCTGTGGATGCCCTTGAGGACATGAAAGGGCAGTCGGTCGAATGCATCGATGTCAAAAAGCTCACCCAGATTACCGACTACATGGTCATTGCCACCGGGCGCTCCACAACCCACGTTAAGGCACTGGCCGATGAAGTGGTGGACAAGATCAAGGAAGCCGGTGGTGAAATTGTTGGTGTTGAAGGCAAGATGCAATCGGAATGGGTATTGGTGGATGCCGGGGATGTGGTAATTCACGTCATGATGGCGCCAGTGCGAGCGCTGTACAAGCTTGAGGACCTGTGGAGTTTCGGTGCTGAGCCGGAGCAGGCGCCTGATTCTGACTCCTGATTCCATAATGGAGCCGCAGCAGTCATGAAAATCAGTTGCCTTGCGGTAGGCAGTCGGATGCCGGACTGGGTCGATCAGGGCGTTGAGGAATATGCTCGCCGTATCCGTCAGAGTCTGGGATTCAATCTGATTGAAATTCCAATGGCAAAGCGGGGCAAATCGGTCAGCATTGCCCGTTGCATGGCCCAGGAAGGTCAGGCCATGCTGGACCGAATCAGCAGCGCCGACTATGTGGTTGCCCTGGACGTTACAGGCAAGTCACTGGACACCGCCGGTCTGGCCTACAAGCTGGAAGACTGGCGCAATCTGGGTCGCGACATAGTGTTGCTGATCGGTGGCCCGGATGGCCTGGCAGAAGAATGCCTGTCCCGGGCTGATGCCCGCTGGTCGCTGTCAGCGCTGACCCTGCCCCATCCGCTGGTGCGCATTGTGCTGGCAGAGCAGCTCTATCGAGCCCACAGTCTGTTGCAGGGCCACCCCTACCACCGGGAATAGACCCGCAGCGGGTATTTACGGTAAACCCCCTAAAAACAGCCGCTAAAAAGCGTTAAACTGTAGAAATCGGGCCAATACCGGCTGGTTTTAAACTATCTCGCCCAATCGTGGTCTTAATGTTGTGGTCGCGCTGCAGCCTCCGCTCCTTGAGCCGACAAAATAGACGACAGGGCAGATCACAGTCAGCAAGCTGCAGAGCCAGCGGTTCCCTGAACAGAGCAATTAGCATCCATGATACGCGGAAAGTGGCAACTCAAAGACCATGAGGCGGAAAGACGCCTTTTCAACCGGCGCCTGACAGTGGCTGGCGTGTTCGTGTTGCTGCTGTTTTCAGCCCTGGTGATCAAGCTGGTGAATCTGCAGGTTTACCAGCATGAGTATTTCTCCGCCCGCTCCGATGGCAATCGTCTGCATTCCCAATACGTCCCGCCGGCCCGCGGCCTGATCTTCGATCGCAGCGGCCGCTTGCTGGCTGACAACCAGCCTATTTTCAACCTTACCGTGGTAAGGGAGCAGGTTGAGGACATGGATGCCTTGCTGGAAACCCTGGCTGGCATGATCAGTCTCACCGAGGATGACATCGCCCAGTTCGAGCGTCGCCTGCAACGGAATCGTGTGCCCTATACCTCGGTACCACTGCGCTATGTGCTCAGCGAAGAGGAAAAGTCGCGAATCGCGGTAATCAGTCACAAGCTTGACGGTGTCGCCATCGAGCCTCAATTTGTGCGCCAGTACCCCTATGCGGCATTGACTGCCCACTCGGTTGGCTATGTGTCTGAAATCAATCGTGAGGAACTGGATAGTCTGGATGAGGCGCAGCGGGAGAACTACGGTGGCACCAACCATATTGGCAAGACCGGTATCGAGCGCACCTACGAAGATCTGCTGCACGGTACCGTGGGCTATGAACTGGTGGAAAAGAATAACCGGGGGCAAGTGACCCGTCGTCTGGACCGCACGGATCCGGTGGCAGGCAAGAACCTGACCCTGCATCTGGATGGGCGCCTGCAGGAAGCGGCCCATGCGGCCCTGGGTGATTTTCGTGGTGCCGTAGTCGCGATCGAGCCATCAACCGGTGGCATTCTGGCCATGGTCAGCAAGCCGGGTTTTGATCCCAATCTGTTTGTAACCGGCATTTCCAGCGGGGATTACAGCCGACTGGTGACTGATCAGGTCAACACGCCGCTGTTTGATCGCAGTACCAATCCCTATCCGCCGGGCTCCACCGTGAAGCCCTTTATTGGTCTGGCGGGCCTGCATCACGAGCTGGTTGACTACGACTATACCATTCAGGATCCCGGCTATTTCCGTTTGCCGGGTGTGTCCTATCGCTGGGGTGACTACACCCTGCGTACTGCCATCGGTGGCGGTCACGGGGTGACCGATCTGCAGAAGGCGATTTACCAGTCCTGTGACACCTTTTTCTATGAGCTGGGTCATCGCATGGGCATCGATACCATGCACAGTTTCCTGTCCCGGTTTGGGTTTGGCGATAATTTTGCGCTGGATGTGGGCTACGCCCGTACCGGAGTATTGCCTTCCAGAGACTGGAAGCGGGCGACCCGGGGCGAACCCTGGTATCCGGGTGACACCATCAACTCTTCCATCGGCCAGGGCTATATGTGGGCCACGCCGCTGCAACTGGCCACCGCCACGGCCATTATGGCCAACAAGGGCAAGGTGGTTGAGCCACGCTTGCTGAAAGCCATCGACGGCCAGCCCTATGAACCTGTGGTCGAGAACCCCCGTCCCGATGTGGTGATCGAAGACGCCGATTACTGGCGCTACGTGCAGGAATCCATGACCATGGTTGTGCACCGGCCCTATTCGGACACCTTCCGGGATTACGGCACCGCCTATGAGGCCATTGCCATGGCAGACCGGGACATGGCCTATACCATGGCCGGCAAGTCCGGTACCGCGCAGGTGGTGGGCATTAGTCAAGAGATTCTTTCCAGTGAGGATATCGAGGTCTCGGATCTGAACAAGGACCACGCCCTGTTTGTCTCCTTTGCCCCGGCCCTGCATGAGAGTATCGAGCCACAGATTGCCGTGGCGGTATTTGTGGAGAACGGTGAGCATGGCAGCAGTGTCGCTGGCCCCATCGCCAAGGCTGTCACCGATACCTATTTACTGGAAATTCTGGGTCTTGATTTCGCTGCCATGGAGTCTGGCGACGAGGCGGATCCAGAAGACCGACTGGTCAGTCAGATCGATGAATAGCCAGGATTTTGTTCGCCAAAGCACCGGATTACAGGTGCCCCAGCGGCGCCTCAGCAGCTTCTGGCGCACCGTCCACATCGATCCACCCTTGCTGGTGGGAGTATTGTTGCTCTGTGCCTTCGGCCTGTTTGTGCTTAACAGTGCCAGTGACGGCAATCCCGGGGACATGCGGCGGCAGATGACCGGCATGGGCGTGGGCTTGATCGTCATGATCATCGTGTCCCAGTTCAATGTGCATTTTTACCGCAGTTGGGCACCTTCTCTCTATGCCGGCGGCCTGGCGGTTCTGGTGCTGGTATTGTTTATCGGGGTTGAAACCAACGGGGCCCGCAGTTGGCTGGACCTGCCCGGACTGCCAAGCTTTCAACCCTCGGAATTAATGAAATTCGTGGTGCCCCTGATGGTGGCCTGGTATCTGGCCAGCCGGCCCTTGCCACCGCGCTTCAAGCATCTGTTCTGGTCCGCCATCATGGTACTGGTGCCGGCCGGCCTGATTGTGGTTCAGAATGACACTGGCACGGCTATCATGGTGGCGATGTCGGGGATCTTTGTGGTGTTACTGGCGGGCATTCGTTGGAGTATCGTCATCAGTGGCCTGTTTGCTCTGCTGCTGGCTTCGCCGGCCTGGTATATCTTTCTGGCCCAGGAACACCAGAAGAACCGTATCCTGACCTTCTTTGATCCCTATCGGGACCCCACCGGTGCCGGCTATAACATCATTCAGTCGCAGATCGCCATCGGCTCCGGCGGCATTTATGGCAAGGGCTATGGCAATGGGGCCCAGTCCCACCTGGACTTCATTCCCGAGAGTAATACCGACTTCATTCTGGCAGTGCTGGCAGAAGAGTTCGGCTTGCTGGGGGTATTGTTCCTGATTGCCTTGTACCTGTTTGTGCTGATTCGTGGTTTCAGCATCGCCTGGTCTTCCCGGGACATGTTCAGCCGTCTGCTGGCTGGCAGTATCACCCTTACTTTCTTCTTCTATGTGTTTGTGAACATGGCCATGGTCTCGGGCCTGTTGCCGGTGATCGGTTTGCCGCTGCCCCTGATCAGTCGCGGTGGTACTGCCGTGGTGACTCTGTTCATTGGTTTTGGTCTGCTCATGTCTATCCAGACCCATGCCCGCTCGAGAGTGGTTTAATTCCTTGAAATTCAGCAACTTGCTCGCCTCTCATGGCTGACTTCCTGAATTTCGGGACGGGCTGTTCAGGTAAAACTTCAATTCCTCCGGACAAACGTTAAAATAATCTTAAGATTGGACGCTAAGTAGTTAACTTAACTGTGTTTTTAATCTTGTTGTGAGGGAAGAATCAGTGATCGGGAAATCCTTGGCACGACCCGCTGTCTGTTTGCTGCTGGCAGCTTCGCTGTTGGCCTGTGCTTCCACCCGGCCGCCACAGCAGCCCCAGGAAAATGCAGGGCGCTATGCCATCGCCCAGGATCGTGCCCCCAGTCGCGCCATTGATGAACGGGCCATTGCCGACGTGGTACCGGAGCCGGTGCACCGCACTCTGGCCGGTAATCGCAGCCCCTATACGGTGCTGGGCAAAACCTATTATGTCCTGCCCACCGAAGAGGGCTATGCCGAGCGTGGTGTGGCATCCTGGTATGGTGAGAAATTTCACGGTCACAAGACCTCCAATGGCGAGATCTTTGATATGTACCAGGTTTCTGCCGCCCATAAATCACTGCCCATACCCAGCTATGCGCGGGTCACCAATCTGGACAACAACCGCAGTATTATTGTGCGGGTCAATGATCGTGGGCCCTTCCACGGCGACCGCCTGATCGATCTGTCCTATGCAGCGGCCCTCAAACTGGGCTATGCCGATCGCGGTACTGCCCGGGTGCATGTGGAAAGTGTCATCGCCGATGCCTGGCAGGATCAGGCAGTGAACAATTCGGCCAATCGCCGGTCTAATGACACGGTATTGAGACTGGCAGGGCAGGAGAGCAGATACTTGCAGGTGGGTGCTTTTTCCAGACTGGAATCGGCCCGTCGTCTGCGCCGACAGTTGCAGGAACTGACCGATCAGCCGGTTATCATTCGCAGTGTCGACAGTGCCAGTGGCGGCGTCCTGCATCGGGTGAGAATCGGTCCCCTGGATGATGGTGGCGAGATTCGGCGTCTCACTGACACCGTAGTTGCTGCCAACCTGGGAAGTCCGTACACTGTGACAGAGTAGCTGCAGTAGTCCTCGCACGCTGTCCAGTCACCAGTCAGAGGGCCTGGCCCCCAAGATCCATGGCCTGGACCCGGAACCAGTCAAAGCCCGAATTTACCAGCTGCCAGCACCTCCGGGTGCCGGTTGGCAATTTATAAGCGTTTAACAATCTCGTAGAATCACGATGGATTTTTCTATGTACGTCTTCAACAACTCAAGGCAGTCGACAGCGTCAGCAGCCTTCCGGATTCCGGCACTGCTGGCCGTTATTGTTTTCAGTTTGCTGGCCCCCCTGAGCGCGGTGGCCCAGGCGATTATTCCCCGACCCCCGGAAATCAATGCCACCAGTTATATTCTGCTGGATGCCCAGACCGGCCATGTCATCGTCGAGGAAAATGCCGACGAGGCTTTGCCTCCAGCCAGCCTCACCAAGATCATGACCGCCTATATCGCCGAGGAAGAGATTCTCACCGGTAACCTCAGTCTCGATGACACGGTGCATATCAGTGAGAAAGCCTGGCGTATGGAAGGCTCCAAGATGTTCGTGGAGGTGGGCTCTGATGTGCGAGTGGAAGATCTGCTGCGCGGCATCATCATCCAGTCCGGCAACGATGCCAGTGTGGCGATCGCCGAGCATATCGCCGGCAGCGAGGAAGCCTTTGCCGATATGATGAACCAGTACGCCGAAGTACTGGGCCTGGAAAACAGCTATTTCATGAACGCCAGTGGCCTGGACACCGAGCTTTATTACAACACCATGTCCGCCAGGGATCTGGCGACTCTGGCCCGTGCCACTATTCTCAACCACCCGCAGTTTTATTCCATCAATGCCGAGCGTGAATTTACCTACAACGGTATTCGCCAGACCAATCGCAATACCCTGCTGTTCAGGGATCGCAATGTCGATGGTCTGAAAACCGGCTGGACCGATGCCGCCGGCTATTGCCTGGTGGCCTCGGCAGTGCGTGATGACATGCGCCTGATTTCCGTGGTGATGGGCACCGAAAGCGAGGAAGCCCGGGCCATCGAAACCCAGAAGCTGTTAACCTATGGTTTTCGCTATTTCGAGACCCACAAGCTGTACGACGAGAACCAGGTGCTGACCAATGTGCCGGTCTGGTCTGGTGAGCAGAGTGAAGTGGAACTTGGGATCAACGAAGAAGTGTATGTCACCATTCCCCGTGGTCAGGCCGATGCCATGACAGCGACGGTGGACGTGGATGAAGTGATCCATGCGCCCCTGAACAACGGCCAGATCATGGGTGTCGTGAATGTCACCCTGGATGAGGATGTCATCTACCAGGGCGAGGTTATTGCCATGCAGGAAGTGCCCCAGGGTGGTATTTTCAAGCGTTTCATGGACTGGCTGACCCTGATGTTCAGCAATCTGTTTTCCGGTTAACAGGCACTATGTCTTCAGACTCTGATCAGCAGGACGTGGAAGCACCACGCATTGAGTTTCCCTGTCTTTATCCCATCAAGATCATCGGCATCTCGGAAGGAGATTTCGAGGTGGAGGTGGTGGAAGTGGTGGAAAGGCATACCGGCAAGATAGATGCGGAATTGATCAAGGTCAGAAACAGCAGCAAGAGCAACTACATCTCGGTGACAGTGACCATTGCCGCCACCGGCGAAGAACAGTTGCAGAATATCTTCCAGGATCTGAAGGCAGTCAGCAAAGTCAAGATGGTGCTGTAGGGCACTGGCGCCATGTTACTGACTGACTACAAATGGATTCAGGCCACGGCGGCCGACAATGCCGATCTGCCACCCCTGGTGATACGTCGTCTGGGGCTGCAGGACTATGAGCCCATCTTCCAGGCCATGCGTTATCTGGCCGACAATCCCAAACCCGGCCGCGGCGATGAAATCTGGCTGCTCAGCCACAAACCTGTCTACACCCAGGGCCAGGCCGGCAAGGCCGAGCATGTGCTGAATCCGGGCGCCATACCGGTGGTGCAGGTGGATCGTGGTGGTCAGGTGACCTATCACGGTCCCGGCCAACTGGTGGCTTATCTGCTGGTTAACGTCAAACGCCGCAAAATGGGGGTGCGAGCCCTGGTGGATCTGATCGAGCAGGCGATTATTGCCACCCTCGAGAATTACGGTATTTCCGCCACTACCCGCCCCAAGGCTCCCGGTGTCTACGTGAAAGATGCTAAAATAGCCGCTCTGGGCTTGCGTATCCGAAATGGATGGAGCTACCACGGTCTCAGTCTCAATGTGAATATGGACCTGGCACCATTCGCCAACATCAATCCCTGCGGTTTCGCTGAACTGCCGGTTACACAGATCGCCGATTTCGTGGAAGCCAGGGAGCATTTGCTCCAGGACGTAAGCAAAATACTTAGCAATCAACTGCTTGAGCGACTGGGCTACGAGGCTTTTTACCCCGGCCAGTCGGCGGCAGAAGAAGTGACCACATCATGAGTGAACAAAGCACCACCGCGCCACGCAAACGCCGCAATGTCCTGATCGAGGGCGAGAAGCTGCGTGGTGCCGACAAGGTTCGGCGGATTCCGGTCAAGGTCATTCCTACCGAGGAATTGCCAGCCAAGCCGGACTGGATCCGGGTCAAGATTCCGGCCTCACCCAAGGTCAATCACATCAAGCAGAAACTGCGTGAGCACAAACTGGCTTCGGTGTGTGAAGAGGCCTCCTGCCCGAATCTGGGGGAATGTTTCAGCAATGGCACCGCCACCTTCATGATTATGGGGGAGATTTGCACCCGCCGTTGTCCCTTTTGCGATGTTGCCCACGGCAAGCCCAAGCCCCTGGATGAAAACGAGCCCCGCGAACTGGCGGCAGCGATTGCCGAAATGGGCCTGAAGTATGTGGTGATCACCTCGGTGGATCGCGATGATCTGAAAGACAGTGGTGCCACCCATTTTGCCAACTGCATAAGCGAGACCCGCTCCCATAATCCGGATATCAAGGTGGAAGTGCTGGTGCCTGATTTTCGTGGCCGCATGGATATCGCCATCGATATTTTGCGCCAGACGCCTCCGGATGTGTTTAACCACAATCTGGAAACTGTGCCGCGCCTGTACAAGAAGGCCAGGCCGGGAGCCGATTACCAGTGGTCACTGGATCTGCTGCAGCGCTACAAGGCGGTTTGCCCCGAGGTGATTACCAAGTCCGGTTTGATGCTGGGCCTGGGCGAAACCTTCGAAGAAGTGAAGGAAGTCATGCGTGACCTGAAAGCCCATGATGTGGATATGGTTACCCTGGGCCAGTATCTGCAGCCCAGCCGCGATCATCTCAAGGTCGAGCGCTTCGTCCATCCCGATGAGTTTGAAGCCCTGCGAGTGTATGGTGAAGAACTGGGTTTCAAGCAAGTGGCAAGTGGCCCTCTGGTGCGGTCGTCCTACCATGCCGACAAGCAGGCCCATGGTGACAATGTGGGAGCGCTCGCGGCACGGTGAAAATTTCCCTGCGGCATTTACTGATCAGCCTGACGGCTCTGGTCACTGCCGTAACTGTCGTGGTGCTGATCGCACAGCACCCGGTTCGCCTTGGCGAGCAGCCCCTGGTGCTGCGAGCCCTGCTGGTGAATCTGGCAGTGCTGGCGGCGCTGGTGGCAGTCTATCCCTTCAATCCCCTGTTCCATCAGCGTCCCACCGCCTATGGTCTGCTGGTTTGTGCTCCGGCCTTATTGCCCGGGTTTTTCTGGTTCCTGCTCTGGTTGCCCGCTCAGGCCAGCGAAGGCATTCGTATTCAGCAGATTGAACACAGTCTGATCACCGACTCTTCCAGCAATGCCATTGTTGAGGTTGGTTTCTCCTATCCCATTTATACCCCCGGCTTTGAGTTTGAGAACCAGGGGCTCTATAGCCGGACCATCGAAGTGTTTTTGCGCATGACTGACCCGCAGGGAGAGGATGCCCTGTTTCGCGCTGTGCGCGAAACCGTGCCCGGGCAGGGCCTGAATGTGGAAAGCAGTGTGCGCGGCATGTTGAGCCGCAATGAAGAGTATCTGTTCAACCCGGTTACACTTGCGCCTGGCAAGCCGGTGCAGGGCGCTCTGGTGTTTGTCATCAGTAATCTCGACGATGGCGCCTCATTCAGTCTGGCACTGAGGCAGGCCAGGGCTGTGCAACTGGAACTGCGTGACCCGACCACGGGCCAGTTGCTGCAACAATTTGCGCTGGCGCGGGACTGAGGCTGCGAATGTGGCCCGTATTGAATTGCCCGGACAGGTTCGCTAACCTGACAAGCCCAACAAGAGCAGGAAAAGCAATCCATGCCCAGTCTCAATAACAACAATAAACTGACCCTTTGTTTAAGCCTTTTTGCCCTGATGGTGACTGCATTACCGGTGCAGGCACAGGACTTTCGGGATCAGCGAATCGTGCAGATCCTGCAGGAGCCGCGGCATCGCACCGTACACCGCGACGGCGATGTGTATCTGCTGGATGTGCAAATCAATCCGGGCGACCGTACCTTGCCCCATACCCATGATGCCGCCATTCTCTATACCTTCATCAGCAATGGTGACGGTCCTCTGTATGGCCGTGTGTCCGGCAATACCGACTACGTCGAACAGAATTTCACCCACGCCGTCTCCAATCCCGGCCCCAATCTGTTTCGCATCATTGCCCTGACCAACTACGGCACCGGCCTGCCCAATGCCAGCAGTGATCGTCCCTCGGGTATGGATGTGGAGCCGGAGGTGGAGAATGAATGGTTTCGCTCCTACCGCATCAGTCTGCAGCCGGGGCAAACCAGCAGCCGACAGACCCATAACAATCCCACTGTGGTCATTCAGGTTACCGAAGGCACTGCTCATGTGTCGCGGGAAGACGGTATTACCACCGAACTTGCCAGAATCGGCGAGTGGGCCTGGCGGGAAGAAGGCAGTTCCTTCACTGTCAGCAATATGGGTGACAGCCCCATTGAGCTGGTGATCAATGAGGCCCGGCGCTAGATCTGTTGCCGGGCGCTGAGTGATTCGACAGCCGCCGGCGCGGCCAGGCTGTTGGCGGCGCGTCGTTGCTGCCAGTAATAGCCCAGACAGGCAAGCACACTGAGCAGAGCCAGAATCTGTAGGGCGCTGGCCTCAACTGCAAACAGCGATGTTTGCAGCAGGGCTGCCAGTACCAGCAAGCGCGGCACTTCCAGAGCCACGGCATAGTGTCTGCCTTCCAGCCAAACCCCATGAACATAGAATGAAAAGGCCAGAAAGCCCACCGCTACGGCGTTGGCACCGTAGCTCATGGTGGGGCTTTGCTGTAACAGCCAGAGGCTGATAGCCACGCTGAGAATGAACTGCAGCAGGGTGTAGTAGCGGGCGAAGCCACTGATGCGGGGGTCATAGCGGCTGCTGAGATCCACCTTGCGGGCTTTCAATTGGCAGGCGCTGCGCTGACCCGGCGCTTGCCAGCCCGGTGGCTTGAACAGCAGGCGCAATTTATTACCGAAACCGGGAGTACGCCAGCTATCCAGCAGCAGGTGCCAGTAAACATGGATGTTGGCCCAGAGGGGGTTCCAGCTGTTCAGGGGCTTGCGCAGGCCGTAGACCGGCGGCTGCTCCCTCAGTTCTTCCTGAAAGCTGCCAAACAGGCGATCCCAGACAATAAACACACCCCCGTAATTGCGGTCCACATAGAGGTCGTTACGGGCATGGTGTACCCTATGATTGGATGGGGTTACGAAAACCCATTCCAGCGGCCCCAGTTTGGGCAGGTGTTCGGTATGAACCCAGAACTGGTAAATAAGATTCAGGCTGACCACGGTAAACAGAATCTCCGCCGGATAGCCGATAATGAAAAATGGCAGGTAAAACAGAAAGCCATGGAATTCAATACTGGTCTGACGCAGGGCCGTGCCCAGATTGAAATCCTCGCTTTGATGGTGCGCCACATGGGAGCCCCAGAAAAGCGCCACTTCATGGCCGAGGCGGTGTTTCCAGTAATAGGCCAGGTCATACAGGACAAAACAGCTGATCCAGACCCAGGCGCGGTCGTCCGGCAATTGGCTGAGTTGAAAGCGGGCCACCACGGCTTCGTAGATCAGTCCGGAAAAACCCAGAAAGACCAGACCCTGCAGGCGACTGAGGCTGCCCAGGGAGAGGCTGTTGATGCTGTCATTGAGGCGGTAGGTATTGCGCCGGCGCAGCAGCCCCCAGGCCAGTTCCAGGCCTATCAGCAGGAAAAAAAAGGGGACGGCGAATAGTATCAGGTCCATGGCAAACCGGGCTGTGAATCAGGAGACTTGCTCCATTGTAATCAAGCCGCCCGGACGCCGAAAGAGGGGGGGTCAGGGCTGTGGGTTGCCCAGGCCGCGATAGTCAGCAATTGCCAGACCCGCAGCGACACTGGTGAAGGGGTCGTGTTCCACCACCTTGTCGGGGAACAGCCGGTCCAGTTCCTTCTTCACCGCCGGAATCAGGCAGGAGCCACCGGTACGAATGACCAGATCGATATCCGTATTGCTCAGTCCGGCCAGTTCCATAACCCTTTGGACCGCCTCATTGAATCGTTCCAGCAGGGGGCTGATCAGGCGCTCGAACTCGCTGCGCTGGAGGCTGATCTCTATATCCAGTTCGGGAATATCCAGAACTGCTGACTCGGCATCAGACAGACGGGCCTTGAGATCCTTCAGGGACTGGAATACCAGATAGCTGTAATTGTTCTTGATCAGGTCATACAGGCGCTGAAATTTCACCGCGGCTTCATCGCCATACTGGAGGCGTTGCATCAGTGGTGTGGTATAGCGATTCTGATTGAGCATATAGCTGACTGCCCAGTTCAGCAGGAACTCCTCATATTCCTCGAAGGGAAACAGGGTTTCGATTTCGCGATCTTCTCCGGCCCGGCGCCAGCGCTCGCCCTTGCCGAACAGGGGAAACAAGAGCTCCCGAAACAGGAGCTGGTCAATATGGTCGCCCCCCAGGCCAATGCCATGGGTTGCGGTAACGGTAAACTGTTCGCCATCGCGGACCAGAATACACAGGTCCAGGGTGCCACCACCGAAATCTACCGCCAGCAGGGTCTGTTGCCCGGAATCCGGAAAGCCATGGAGATAGCTGAGAGTGGCGGCAATAGGCTCGGGGTAGAAGCTCTGCTGGCTAAATTCGGCATAGCCATAGGCTTCTGACAGTAGCCCCAATGCCGTCTGATTGCGTTCACTGGCACTGCCTTCGAAGTTTACCGGATGGCCGATGCAGGCCTGATTACAACTGTCATTCTGCCCCAGGCTGTGCATCAGATTCCTGATCGAAGTGTGGATGCGCAGCAGCAGCGGCGTGATCAGTGCCACCAGGCGAAAGGGCCGGTCAAAGACCATCAGCCGTGACTGACTGGTATTGCCCAGCAAGCGTTTTATGCCCCGAAACAGGCGCCCGGGTTGTCCGCCGTCGACAAAGGATTGACCATAGATTTTTTCAGTATTGGCTTCCTCAGGCAAACCCCGGTCGCCAATCTGGCCGGTGGTGCTGCGCCCCTCACCCAGGACCTCGGCGCTTAGCTCTACAGTACGGCCAGTGTTGCTCTCAATATAGAGATCGATTGCCCGCTGGCCAGTGCTGATTTTGAAATCGCGATCTATATAGGTGGCCGAGGGCATAATTTTGCTATTGGCCTCGAGCTGCACCAGATGCACACGCTCGCCATCAAAGATGGCAGCGGCGCTATTGCTGGTGCCGTAATCTATGCCAATACCAAAACGGGTTTTATTGCTGGAATCCATAAAGCTTTGCTTGTGTTTCTGAACGAGTGGGCAAATAAGCCGCCTGGGCCTGATCAGGATGTCGGGCCAGAGCTGGCAGAGGCAGCCCGGCGACACTGGCCCCGCTGCGGCTCTGTTGTGATCGCTTTCCAGGCAGGGCTCTCAATAGCCTTTCAATAGTCACCAATAGCCTTTCCAACTGCTCCCCAAAAAACCTCCCGGGAGCCCCTGTCTGCCCCCGAACAAGGGGGCGTAAGTGTACAACAGGCCTGCTGCATTCAGCACCTGTAATCTGGCAGAATCTGCGTCTTGCGGGACCTGGCAGTTGAAGTTTCGGGGAACTTCACCTATTCTCCTGCGGTCAAACCCCAATAAGGGGTATAATCTGATAACTCTCTATCTTCAAAGGATTATTTCGATATCTGCGCCGCCTGCCGGAATGGCTTTCCAGACCGATTGCAGGCCCACAGGGATATTCGAACGCAGTTTATGACGTTGCCAATCAAGTTGTCTTTCGGCCGATCAATCCTCCTGATTACCACGTTTCTGACTCTGTCTCTGGCAGTTGCCGGCAGCCAGGCGGGTACCATCGTGCGCTTCAGCACCACCATGGGGGATTTCTCGGTGGAACTGCTGGATGACACCGCGCCTTTGACGGTGGCGAATTTCCTCAATTACGTCAATCGCAATGACTACAATGGCACCTATTTGCACCGGGTAGTGGATGACTTTGTGGTGCAGGGGGGCGGTTTTCGTTTTGAGCCCTTCGTGGGGCCCATCGATGTGCCGGCAGATCCACCGGTACCTAACGAATTCAATGTTTCCAACACCCGCGGCACTATCGCCATGGCCAAGATCGATGGTGATCCCGATAGCGCCACCAGTCAGTGGTTTATCAACCTCGACGACAATACTTCCCTGGACAGCGATAATGGCGGCTTTACGGTTTTCGGCAATGTACTCGGTGAGGGAATGGTAATTCTCGATGCCATCGATGACCTGCCGGTGGTCAATCTGGGCAGCAAGGCATCCAGTGCTCCCTTTGCGACAGAATCCTATAACAGTGATCCCGGCAATTTCGTATACGTCAATGTCGAGGTGGTCAGTCGTTTCAGTTCCGCACCCAGTGTCTTCGAAGCCAGCAGTGGCCTGCTGCTGACTACCGTGAATATCGATAACGATGATCAACTGATCAGCATGAATTTCAATGCGGTTTCCGATAGCGAAGACTTTGTGATCGAGGCCAATCTGGAGTCAGTGATCTGGCGCCGCGATACCGTGGATGGCATGGCAAGCTACTCCAGCGCCGACGAGAAATTGCGCATTCCCAGCCTCGAGGTGAACAGCAATGGCTCGGTGGTGCTGGTGGAAAATCTGGTGTTCGGCTTGAGCAACAGAAGCCCGGTCCAGTTTACCCTCGAGTCCTACGATCAATAGAGACATTTACCGGACTAGCGCCCTGGGGTAATCTGGGCGCCAGCTCATTACAGCGTCTGAACAACAAGAAGAAGGAAGCCCCATCGCATGGCAGCGCCGCGCGGAGAATTTAGCTCAAGATTTGGATTTCTGATGGCCGCGGCCGGCTCTGCGGTTGGCCTTGGCAATATATGGGGCTTCCCCACCAATGCCGCTTCCAATGGTGGTGCTGCCTTTCTCTTCACCTACCTGATCCTGGCTTTTGCTCTGGCTTATCCGGCCCTGATGGCGGAGCTCATTATTGGTCGCCATGCCCGCGCCAATGCCGTGACGGCTCTGAAATCCATCTCTCCGGGACCACGCTCGAAAATGGCAGCAGTCGCGGTGGGATTTGTGGGCATCATTACCGTCAGTTTTATTCTCAGCTTTTATGCCATTGTCAGCGGCTGGATGATCGCATTCTTCTTCGATCCCCTGGCGCGCCTGCTGGGACTGGATGGCGTCGCCAGCTGGTTGACCACCGATGCGGTGCTGCGCAATTCCATTTTCGTGGTGCTGTTCATGCTGATGACCGTCACCATCATCAATGCCGGGGTCAAGGACGGTATCGAGAAGTGGGCATCACGTCTGATGCCATCCCTGATTCTGATTCTGGTTCTGCTGATTCTTTATGTGTTTACCCTGCCCGGGGCCATGGACGGTTTGCGCGCTTACCTGGTGCCGGATTTTTCCCGTATTGCCGATCCGCTCTTGCTGGTGGATGCCATGGGGCAGGCCTTCTTCTCCCTATCCCTGGGGGTAGGCACCATGCTGGTTTATGGCTCCTATATCAGCAAGAAAGAAAACCTGCCGGTTATTGGTTCTCTGGTGGCTCTGCTGGACGTTGGTATTGCTGTGCTGGCGGGTTTGTTGATTCTGCCGGCCATGTACGTAGCACTCGCCAGCGGAGTTGAGATCTTCGATGCCGAGGGCGGTCTCATCGCCGGGCCCGGTCTGATTGTGTCGGTGCTGCCGGCCCTGTTCAACACCATGGGCTCGGTGGGGCTGCTGGTGGCGCTGGCCTTCTTTCTGTTAATGACCATTGCCTCACTCACATCCTCCATCTCCATGCTGGAAGTGCCGGTTGCCTATGGCGTGGAGAACCTCGGGGTAGAACGCTCCCGCGCCTCCATCACGGTGGGCGCAGTGATCACCGCTATTTCCCTGCTGATTGTTTTCAATTTCGATCCCTGGTTTGACCGCGTGGTCACCACGACTACGGAAATCAGCCAGCCACTTTTGGGCTTTGCCTTCTGTATTTTCGCGGCCTGGGTCTGGCAGCGTAATGGCATTCTGGAGGAGATCAAGCAGGGCGATCCCGATGCCGAGTCGAGCCTGTTTTTCAAAATCTGGCCCTTCTACGTCAAGTTTGTCTGCCCCCTGGCAATTCTGGTGGTCTACTTCCAGTAGTCTTCAGAATCAGACTGCTTGTCAGTCTGATCAACTGCGCTGCAACTCTTCCACAAAGCGATCAATCTCTGCCTCGGTATTGTAATAGTGCAATGAGGCTCGCAAGACTGCCTGGTGAGCTTCGGGCTCCAGATCGAGACGGGCATTGACGGCACTGGCAACCGATGTGTTGATACCGGCCTTTTGCAGGCGCTCCTTCAATGCCGGGGCTGCCTCATGCTCATTACTGAGGCTGATAATTCCGCTGCGATTGCCGGAGCGTTCAAGCACCCTGATGCCGTCAAGGCCTTGCAGTGCTTGCTCCAGGTATTGGCGAAGCCGGGTGATGCGTGCAGTGATGGCATCCAGTCCGATAGAGACAGCGATATCGGTAGCGACTCCGAGACCGATCATACCGGCGACAAAGCGCTCATAATTCTCAAACCGGCGCGCATCGTCACGCCAGGCGAAGGATTCAGTCGACAGCCACTGGGCGGCTTCCAGATCGACAAACACCGGCTCCAGTTTATTCAGCTTGTCGGCATTGACGTACAGAAAGCCGGTTCCCCGGGGCCCGCGTAAAAATTTGCGACCGGTGCCGCAGAGGAAATCACACTGCAGTTGCCCCACATCCAGTTCCATCTGACCGGCTGACTGACAGGCATCCAGCAAATAATACAGTCCATGCCTGCGGGCAATTTCGCCCACTTCAGCAGCCGGCTGAATGTCGCCTCTTTGACTGGCGATGTGGGTGAGGGCCAGTACGCGGCTGCGCTTGCTGATCATTTTCTCCAGCTGTTCCAGATCCACCAGTCCTTCTTCGTTCAGTGGTGCCAGGGTCAGTTGTAATTGTTTCTGCCTGGCCAGATGCAGCAAGCCCATATAGTTGCTGGCGTATTCACTGCCAAAGGTAATGATCTCATCACCGGCAGTCAGGGGAATGGAAGACAAAGCCAGGTCCCAGGCGCGGGTGGCGTTCTCAACATAGGCGATTTCATCGCTCTGGCAATGCAGCAAGCGAGCCATTGCCTGGTAGAAATTGCTGACGCTGGACTCGGCACGCCCGGCGGCTTCATAGCCACCCAGCTCCTGTTCCAGGCGAATATGATTAATTACCGCTTCAGTCACAGAGTCTGGTGACAGGGCGCTGCCGGCATTATTGAAATGAATGAGCTTGTTGCAGGCCGCGCATTGCTGGCGGACAAGATCGATATCGAGCATAGTTGTGAAAACCGGCGAGCGTTGTCGTTTGAATTGGCCGCACTGCAAGTGCTGTTGGAATTGCTGGATTGCGTGAATCGATAATAGCAAATACTTGTGTTAACTTGCCAAGAGCATCCCGCCAGGAGGATTTGCCCATGCACAAGTCCCGCTCATTTCATCAATCTTCGAATGACAACAATCGCCGCTCAGCTAGTCCTGCTGACGCTGCGACCCTGACTCGACGTCAGTTGCTGGGCTCCGCCGGAGCCGCTTCACTGTTGTTGCTGAAGCCATTATCCGGCCATGCCCAGACCCGGCTTGCCGATGAAGTCCAGGCCCTGTGTTTTGATGTGTTCGGCACCGTGGTGGATTGGCGAGCATCCATCATTCGTGAAGGGCAGCTTCTGGCGGCGAACAAGCAATTGTCCATTGACTGGGCAGACTTCGCCGATCGCTGGCGTGCCGGATACGGGCCGGCCATGAACCGGGTCAGAAGCGGGGAACTGGGCTGGACAAAAATTGATGAACTGCACCGCATGATTCTCGATGACTTGATTGAGGAATTTGGCTTGCAGTCACTGAATGAGGCCGAGCGTGAGCATCTCAACCGTGCCTGGCATCGTCTGTCGCCCTGGCCGGATGCGGTGGCAGGTCTGAATCGTCTCAAGTCCCGCTATATCATCACCACGCTTTCCAATGGCAATGTGTCCCTGCTCATCAATATGGCCCGCAATGCCGGGCTGCCCTGGGACGCAATCCTGTCAGCAGAGCTGGCAGGGCAATACAAGCCTGATCTGGCGGTGTATCGAAAGGCCGCCAGCTTGCTCGATCTGGAACCGCAGCAAGTGATGATGGTGGCTGCGCATCCCGGCGATCTGCGCGCGGCAGCCCGCGCCGGTTTACGCACCGCCTATGTTCATCGACCACTGGAGCGTGGTCCGGAAGGGCGGGTCCATGATATGTCCCAACTGGGAGAGTTTGATTATCTGGCCAGGGACTTTCTGGATCTGGCCGGGCAACTGGGTGCCTGAGTATGAGTGAAATCGAGCTGGATGAAGCCAGCAAACAGCAATTGATCGACAAACTGAAACGCTATGCCGAAGAAGAACTTGGGATCGAATTGGGCGGATTCGATGCCCGGTTTCTGCTGGACTTTTTTGCCGAACAGATGGGCTGTTACTACTATAATCAGGGCCTGGCCGATGCCCTGCAGGCCATGACCGCCAAGCTGGATGAATGCAGTGAGCTTGTTTTCGAGCTGGAAAAATCCCCGCCCTGAGTCTTATTCGCTCACCACCCGCAGCGGCATGCGGATGAAGAACTGACTGCCGCTGCCCAGGGTGGATTCGAAACTGATTTCTCCGCCCAGTTTTTCAATCATGCGTTTGACGATGACCATGCCCAGGCCAGTGCCTTGCGGGTCTTTCTCCGAGCCAGGATTTTCCCTGGCAAATTCCTGAAACATCTGCTGCTTGAATTCTTCGCTCATGCCGCGGCCGGTGTCAGTGATATGGATTTCAATACCCAGACGGCGACGGAAATAAATGGCCTTGTAGCCCAGCTTGATGGCACCCTTGTCGGTGTAGCGAATGGCATTGGTGGCTATATTCATCAGGGCATGCTGCAGCCGCATCTTGTCAGTCTGGATCAGCAAATTGGCAGAGGCAAACTCGGTGCTGAAATCCAGCCCTTTTTCCATTGCCGAGGGCAGCAGGGCTTCGTGTATGCTGCTGAGAAAATGGGACATTTCCACCAGTTCGAATTCCGGCTCAAAACTGTCTGATTCCAGCTCGGCCATTTCCAGCAGATCATTGATCAGATTGTGGAGATGATTGCTCTGGGTAATGACGGTATCGATGCACTCCCGACTGGATTCCTTACCGGCTTCAGGGTCTGCGTCCAGCAAGCGCTTGGAGTTGGCGAGAATCAGATGCACCGGGGTGAGAAATTCCCGGGAGACATTGCGCAGAAAATCGCCCTTGGCCCTGGTTTCCAACTGTATCCGGTCCATCTCTTCGTTCTTGCTGCGGACAAGTTCAAACAGCGACATCAACAGCATCAGGGCTGCCACCAGCATCAGGCTTTCGCCGACGATTCCACTGACGGCACTTCGCTCCACCAGCGTGAATTTGTAGAACAGGAAGCTGGAGTAGGCAAGAATAATGAACATCCAGCTGGCAAACAGAAACAGGGCACTGCGAGAACCCTGGATGGCAGTGATGCCCGCCAGAATCACAACGCAAAGTGCCGTGCTCAGGCCCACGAACATGAGAATCTGAACCGTATCCGGAGTAATGCTGTCGATAGGGGCAAACAGCATATACAGCCCGACCGGCAGCATCAGATAGTTGACATAGCGCAGCACCAGATCAATGGCGTCGCGGTGACGTGTGCGGATGCTGACGGCGCGCCCCAACTGGCACATGGAGACCACCAGGAACACCGCCGCGACAAAGGCAATTCGATTATTGGCCGAGGCCAGCTCACCCCAGAACCATACCCTTCCCATACCGGACTGGCTCAGAAAGAAAGGGATGGCAGCCGCGAAAAACAGGGTATAGCCCTGAAATTCACGATCCTTCATATTGAAGTAAAAGGCGGCGCAAACGCAGAAACTGATGAAGAACAGGGCGAAAAAGGCGCCGAAGAAAGTCAGCTGGGTTTGTTGCTCCTGGGCCAGCAGGTTCATGGTGGTGAGAACCAGAGGCATCTCCACCCCGGCGGTGGACAGAGCGCGAATATAGACGGACGTGGTTTGCCCGGGTGGGGCAAGCTCGAGACTGCTGACCGGGATTCGATAGGGGATATCAATCTCGGAAAAAGCCACCCGATCACCCGTGAGGGAGCGCTGCACCACTTCACCATTGATGACTGTATAGATTTCAGCACGGTCCAGCACCGCAGAATCTATGCCCAGCACCAGTTCTTCCTCTATGGCGCTGCGACTGCTGATATCCACATGAAACCAGTAGGCGGACGTGGTCATTCCGAGGGTGGGGATGGTTTCACTGGATCGTTGCCAGTCGAACTCGCCCGCAAGCACATCTTCGATGCCCAGCTCGGCACTGCTGTCTTCGAAATAATCCAGGTACTGGCCCAGCGGGATGGGTAGCTGATTGCTGCTGATATTCAGCTCGGCCGCCAAAGATTGAAGCGGTGAGGCGATCAGCACAATGGCCAGCAGGCAAGCTGCAAACAGAGAGTTGGCCAGTTTCGATTTAATAGTGTGCTCAGACATATTCCGGGTGTGAATCCATTCGTGTTTGGGAATTATCCCACAAGGCCGGGCCATTATATGCGACGCAGTTCCGCTGCCCGGGCTTTAACGGGTAGAGCGGGGGCAAAAATCGTTAAATCCCGCAGCAATATTGCTGGCAAAAGCCCGACAGCAACTGTGTCAGTAAGAGTGTGTCAGCAAGGCCGCTGCTGGCCAGAGGCAGAGGCTAGCGAATGCCGGGCGATCCGTCCAATGCCAGCCCTGCCGGTGATGATTGTCTGAGTTGACTCGGCCCATGATCCATGTGAGATTGTTGAGCCGTTATCCGACTATTCAATGGGTTACCGACAATGCATCCGATGAGAGTAATTCTGACTTTGCTGCTGGCCGCGGGACTGTTTGCCTGTTCCGAAGCACCGCAAACAGGCAGTCAAGTTAATGATAGCGCCGCGACATCCAGCACTGCAGAGAGTGCCAGCGATATGAGTAATGACAGCAGTACCGCCATTTCGGCCGGCAATCCTTTTTTTGAAGACAGCCCCCTTTATTTGCAATATCCACCCTTTGATGCCATCGACAACAGTCACTATGGCCCGGCCTTTGAGCGCGGTATGGCGGAAGAGTTGGCCGAGATCGAGGCCATTGCCAGCCAGTCAGCGGCACCCAGCTTTGAAAACACGGTAGTGGCCATGGAACTGGCCGGCCAGCTGCTGGACCGGGTCAGCCGGGTGTTCTATGCCATGGCCAGCGCCCATACCAATGACGATATCCAGGCCTTGCAGCAACAACTGGCGCCGCAACTGGCGGCCCATCAGGATGCCATTCTGCTGAACCGTGATCTGTTTGCCCGCATCGAAGGCCTGTATCAGCAGCGTGAGGAGCTGGGCCTGGATCCGGAGTCGAATCGCTTGCTGGAGCGTTACTACATCAGCTTCGTGCGCGCCGGCGCGGCCCTGAGTCCGGAGCAGCAGGAACAGCTGAAAGAAATGAATGCCCGTCTTGCTGTGCTGGAGACCCAATTCAGCCAGAATGTGCTCAATGAAGTGAATGATCTGGCCATTGTCGTGGAGTCGGCAGAGGAACTGACGGGGCTGGACGAGGCCCTGATCCAGGCGGCAGCCGATGAAGCCGAAGCCAGGGATCTGCCAGGCAAATATGTGCTGCCCTTGCTGAATACCAGTGGCCAGCCAGCCCTGGCCAGTTTGCAGAACCGGGACTTGCGGGAACGCATTCAGCGCACCTCGGTATCCCGGGGCAATCGTGGCGGGGAGTTTGATAATCGCGCCGTCCTGTCCGAGGTAATCAGGCTGCGCGCCGAGAGGGCCATTTTGCTGGGTTATGACAACCATGCCGATTACATCCTGGAAAATCAGACTGCGCAAACCGTGGCAGCCGTTAACCAGCGCCTGGCGGAGTTGACCACCCCGGCCATGGTCAATGCCAATCGGGAAGCTGCGGATTTGCAGCAGATGATTTTCGATTCGGAAGAAGACTTCGATCTGCAAGCCTGGGACTGGTCTTTTTATACCGAAAAGCTGCGGGCAGCCCGCTTCAATTTCGATGCCAGTCAATTGCGCCCCTATTTTGAGCTGGACAATGTGCTGATCCGGGGTGTGTTTTTCGCCGCAGCCGAGCTCTATGGTCTCAGTTTCGAGGAGCGCTTCGACCTGCCGGTCTATCAGGAAGATGTGCGGGTATTTGAGGTGTTTGACTCGGTCGGTACGACCCTGGGGCTGTTCATTGCCGACTTCTACGCCAGACCCAGCAAGCGGGGCGGGGCCTGGATGAATGCCTATGTCTCCCAGAGTGATCTGCTCAATACCCAGCCGGTGGTAGCCAATCACCTGAACATCACCAAGCCGCCCGAAGGCGAGCCGACCCTGCTGACCTTTGATGAAGTCACTACCATGTTCCATGAGTTCGGTCATGCCCTGCATGGTCTGTTTTCCAGTGTCGAGTATCCCTACTTCTCCGGTACCAGTGTGCCGCGGGACTTCGTTGAGTATCCGAGTCAGGTCAATGAAATGTGGGCGACATGGCCCGAGGTGCTGGAAAACTATGCCCTGCACTATGAGACTGGTGAGCCCATGCCCAGAGACCTGCTGGACAAGGTACTGTCCACCCAGACTTTCAATCAGGGCTTTGCCACCACCGAATACCTGGCTGCCTCGATTCTGGACCAGGCCCTGCATCAGCTAAGGCCGGAACAGGTGCCCGATGCCGAGAACATCATGGCATTCGAAGCCCAGGCCCTGACTGAGGCCGGTATTGCCCATGAAGCCATTCCGCCCCGTTACCGCTCCACCTATTTCTCCCATATCATGGGGGGCTACTCGGCCGGATACTACTCCTATATCTGGAGTGAGGTGCTGGACGCCGATACGGTGGAATGGTTCAAGGAAAACGGTGGCCTGCGACGGGAGAACGGCAGTCATTTTCGCCAGACCCTGCTGTCACGGGGCGGTAGCGAAGATGCCATGACCCTGTTCAGGAACTTTCGCGGCCGGGATGCCGAGATTGGTCCGTTACTTGAGCGACGTGGCTTGAATTAAATCGCTCAGGCTTGCAGACGGCCCATGGTGGCGGTCTGCTTGCCAGCCAGGGCCAGAAACAGCATGCTGAGTTCATCCCAGATGTTTCTGGCGATCAGGCCTTTGCCGGCCTGATCGACAACACGGGCCTGTTCCAGCAGGGACCAGATGTCACGGCTGTGAAGGCGTTTGAGGGCGCTGCCCACGGCCTGCTTGCGATTGAACCAGACCCGGTGGGCCTGAATAATGGCATTGATGCCCTGGCCCTGTTCTTTTTTCTGCAACATGGGCAGCAGTGAGCGCAACTCCCGGGTCAGAGCCGCCAGGATAGCCTGGGGCGCCACGTCTTCGCCGCGCAGGCCATTGAGTATCTTCTGGGCCCGGGCGGCATCTCCCAGCAAGGCAGCATCCACCGCCTGAAAAGCGGTGAAACGGGTATTGTCGGCCACCACCGACATCACGGTCTGGGCATCCAGATGAATATCGGTATCGGTTTCCGGATTGGCCAGCAGTTTCAGTTTTTCAATCTCCTGCATGGCGGCCAGTAAATTACCCTCAACCCGATCCACCAGCAGTTGCAGGGCCTCGCCATCGGCACTGATATGCTCACGCAGCAAGCGGCTCTGCAACCATTCCGCCAGGCCCTCGCGATTCACCGGCCATATCTGCACGACAATGGATTTCGCTTCGATGGCCTTGAACCATTTGGTATTAAAGGTGCTGCCTTCCAGGCGCGGGCTGCTGACCAGCACCAGAAAATCCGGGTTGCTGTCATCCAGATAGGCCTGCAGGGCTTTCTTGCCGGCCTCATCCAGCTTGGCTGAGGACAGCCGCAGTTCGATGATCTTGCGTTCGCCAAACAGCGACAGATTGCCACCGGCCTGGAGAAACAGTTCCCAGTTGAAACCGCGGTCTACATTAAAGATTTCCCGTTCCAGAAAATCCTGGGCGCGGTAATGGGAACGTACCAGATCGGCCGCCTCCTGCATCAGCAGCGGTTCGTCGCCACTCAGCCAGATCAGGGGCGAAGGCTTGCCCTTGAGCTGGCGGGCCAGTTGTTCGCTTTTGATTTTCATCCTTGCCTCGCCTCTCTTCGCCTCACTGTCAGGAGTGTCAGGAGGGCGCTGCCTGCAGACGCCTGAGCAGTTGATTCACCAGTTCCAGGCGCATCTCATCAGTGATGATGGCGACTTCTTCCTGGGTGCCGGCGATGTTTTCGATGTCTTCGAAATAACTGCGTTCGACGCTGATTGCCTGCAGCGGGATGAGTTCAGTTTCACCCCTGGCCAGCAAGATGTCCACTGACAGACGCATTTCATACTGGGCAGCCCGGGCGCGGGGATTGACCGATACCGGGCGGCGGGCCAGTTGTTCGTCGCTGACGGCCAGCACCAGTCGCCCGGGATCAGTGGCGTCAGTATCGCTAATCACATCCAGTTCAATACCGGCGCTCTCAAGACTGCGGCGCAGGAGTCGACTGAATTCGCTATTGGGCTGCAAAGTGAGGTATTGCAGTTCGCTGTACCGGGAAGCGAGCTGTTCGCTGCCACGCAGACTGAAGCCGCAGGCGGTGCTGGCCAGTACCAGCACCAGCAGGGCAGCGCGCAGCAGGACTGGCATCAACTCACCACCACATTGACCAGGCGGCCCGGTACCACGATAACCTTGCGGACGCTGCCTTCGGCGGTAAACTTCTGCACGGCTTCATCGGCAAGGGCCAGTTTTTCCAGCTCATCCTTGCTGATGTCCCGGGCCACTTCGATCTTGCTGCGCAGTTTGCCATTGACCTGCAGCACGATCAGCATGGAATCCTGTTGCATGGCCTTTTTATCCACTTCTGGCCAGCGGGCATCGATCACTGCCTCCTCATGCCCCAGGTACTGCCACAGCACATGACAAGCGTGGGGGACGATGGGGGCCAGCATCAATACCACTGTTTCCAGTGCTTCCTGAACCACCTGGGCGTCGTTTTCATTGCCATCGCTGGCCTTGCCGAAATCACTGATGGCATTCACCAGTTCCATGGTGGCAGCAATGGCGGTATTGAAAGCATGGCGGCGGCCAAAATCGTCACCTACCTTGTCCAGGGTCTGGTGGGTTTTCAGACGCAGCTTCTTCTGCTCGGCAGTCAGGTCGAGCTGTTTGAAATCACTGTTCAGAGCCACCGGCTGATGCTCTGCAGCCAGCTTCCACAATCGTTTGAGAAAACGAAACATGCCTTCAACGCCGCTGTCGGACCAGTCCAGTGATTGGTCGGGGGCCGAGGCAAACAGCGTGAACATGCGCATGGTGTCGGCGCCGTACTGTTCGATCAGGGACAGGGGGTCCACGGTATTCCCCTTGGACTTGGACATCTTGGCCCCGTCCTTGAGCACCATGCCCTGGGTGAGCAGATTGGTCATGGGTTCATCGCTGCTTACCAGACCTTCATCACGCATGACCTTGTGATAGAAGCGGGAGTAGAGCAGGTGCAGAATGGCATGTTCGATACCACCTACATACTGATCCACCGGTAGCCAGTAATCGGCCCGCTCATCCAGCATCTTGTCGTTCTGGTCGCGACAGGCATAGCGGGCGAAATACCAGGATGATTCCATGAAGGTATCAAAAGTGTCGGTTTCCCGTTTTGCCGGCTTGTTGCAACGCGGGCAGGGTACATTGACGAAGGAATCCATCTTCGGCAGCGGTGAACCGCTGGCATCGAAATCCACGTCTTCCGGCAGTAACACCGGCAGATCTTCTTCCGGTACCGGAACAGCGCCACAATCCTGGCAATTGATCATGGGAATGGGGGCACCCCAGTAGCGCTGGCGGGAAACGCCCCAGTCCCGCAGGCGATAATTGACGGTGCGGCGACCCTTGTTCTCATCTTCCAGTCGTTGGGCAATGGCATTGAAAGCGGCTTCGAAATCCAGACCATCGAACTCGCCGGAATTCACCAGCAGGCCGTGCTCGGTATAGGCGGCCTGATCGAGGTCGCAGTCGGCTTCGTCAGACAGCGGTTTGATTACCTGTTTGATGGGAAGGCCGTATTTCCGGGCAAATTCCCAGTCCCGCTGATCATGGGCAGGTACTGCCATCACAGCGCCGGAGCCATAGCTCATCAGCACGAAGTTGGCCACATAGATGGGTACCTCTTCGCCACTGAGGGGGTGAATGGCCTTGAGACCGGTATCCATGCCCAGTTTTTCCATGGTGGCCAGTTCCGCTTCCGCCACCTTGGTATTGATCTGTTGCTGGACAAAATCGGCCAGTTCACTGTTGTCGGCCGCGGCCCGGGCCGCCAGCGGATGCTGCGGTGCCACCGCGACATAGCTGACTCCGAGCAAGGTATCGGGGCGGGTGGTATAGACTGACAGACGGGCAAGCTCGGCATCGCTTTCACCGGCTACCTGAAAATCCAGTTCCACGCCCTCCGAGCGACCGATCCAGTTGCTCTGCATGGTGCGCACTTTTTCCGGCCAGCCTTCCATCTTGTCCAGCTCGGCCAGTAATTCCTCGGCGTAGTCGGTGATTTTCAGAAACCACTGGGGGATGCTGCGCCGCTCAACCAGAGCGCCGGAGCGCCAGCCACGCCCGTCCACCACCTGTTCATTGGCCAGCACGGTCTGGTCCACCGGATCCCAGTTCACCTCGGCTTCTTTCTTGTACACCAGGCCCTTTTCATAGAGGCGGGTAAAGAACCACTGTTCCCAGCGATAATAGTCCGGGTGGCAGGTAGCGATTTCCCGGGACCAGTCATAGGCATAGCCCAGCTTCTGGAGCTGTTCGCGCATATAGTCGATGTTGCTGTAGGTCCACTTCGCCGGTGCCACCTTGTTCTTCATGGCGGCATTCTCGGCCGGCAGGCCAAAGGCATCCCAGCCCATGGGCTGCAGCACGTTTTTGCCCAGCATGCGCTGATAGCGGCTGATGGCGTCGCCAATGGTGTAGTTGCGCACATGGCCCATATGCAGGTGGCCACTGGGATAGGGGAACATGGACAGGCAGTAGAATTTTTCCCTGTCCGGGTCCTCCACGACGCGAAAACTGTCATTTTGCTGCCAATAGTCCTGGGCAGCCGCTTCTACTTCCTGCGGTTTGTACTGGGGGTCGATGCTGCTCATGCCTGCTTACTGATTCAGGGGCTCTGAAGCCCGTTAAGAGGAGTTTCGGAAAACCCGCAAGGATAACCCAGACACACAAGGACAGGTAGAGGGCAGGCTGAAAAAGGGGCTATTGGGCCCTAGCTGCGCTTCTTGCGGGTATTGACCAGGGTGGAGGTAACTTTCAGCAATTTGATCTGGCGACTGTCGGCATTGAGCACCGTAATCAGAAAGGGGCCGATATTGATGGTCTCGCCCCGTTCGGGAATATGGCCAAACTGCTGTAGCACCAGCCCGCCCACGGTGGTGAATTCCTGGTCGCTGAAGTCGGTTTCGAAGTAGTCATTGAACTCGGCCACCGGAGTCAGTGCCTTGACGATGAAGTTTTCCTCGTCAAATTTCTTGATGAAGCTGTCATCATCCACGTCGAATTCGTCCTCGATCTCGCCGACGATCTGCTCCAGCACATCCTCAATGGTGACGGCGCCGCAAACGCTGCCGTACTCGTCAATCACGATGGCCATGTGCTGGCGAGTCTCTCGGAATTCGCGCAGCAATACATTCAGGCGTTTGCTCTCCGGAACAAACGTGGCGGGTCGCACAATATCCTTGATATCAAACTTGTCATTGCTGCCATTGAGTATCAATGGCAACAGATCCTTGGCCAGCAGGATGCCCATGACATTGTCGACATTTTCGCCAATCACGGGAAAGCGGGAGTGGGAGGCCCGGGTAACAAGATCCACGATTTCGTTGAGCGACAATTTGGCGGGTACGGTGACCACCTGCGAGCGCGGGATCATGATGTCCCGCACCTGCATGCTGGAAACCTGCAGCGCACCTTCGATGATGCCCAGAGCATCGGCATCGAGTACCTGATCCTGCTCGGCATTACGGAGCACCTCGAGCAGACTCTTGGTGTCGGTGGGTTCGTCTGAGAAAACACCTGCTATTTTATCGATCCAGGACCGGGGTCGTGGATCGATGCTAGATTGGTCGTCTGACATGACCTGGCTTCTTGCGGTTCTCCGTATTGAACGCTGGGTTTTACCCTACCAAATAAGGGTTGCTGATTCCAAGCTTTTGCAGGCTCACAATCTCCAGAGCCTCCATTTCTGCTGCGTCTGCTTCGGTCTCATGGTCATAGCCCAGCAGATGCAGCAGGCCGTGAATGTAAAGATGTGCCCAGTGCGCAGCAGCGGACTTGTTCTGCTCGGCGGCCTCTTTCTCCACCACTGTCGGGCAGATAACGATATCCCCCAGGGGTCTTGGTTCGGGGATGGGCATATCAGCGGGCCACTGTACCGGAAAGGAAAGTACATTGGTGGCATAGTCCTTGTCCCGGTACTCCTTGTTGAGGCGGCGGCCTTCGGCTTCATCCACCAGGCGCAGGCTGATCTCCAGTGCACCTTTCAGATCACAACTGGCGGCGATTACAACGTCGCTCCAGCGGGTGAACTCCTCCGCCGCCGGGATCGAGTCGTGCTCGCAATCCCGGCTGATGTGTACCTGCACATTCATGGCCTGTTCCATATACTGGTTCCGCTGTCTGCCCGCGTCAGTCTTGCTGACGTTCCTGGCTCTTTTCGCCCAGGCTGGAAACTGACTGGCGATCGAAATCATCGTAGGCCTCGACGATGCGCTGTACCAGGCGATGCCGCACCACGTCCTTGGCATTGAAATAGGTGAAGCCAATCTCCCTGATACCCGCCAGCACCTTGCTCACATGCACCAGCCCCGAGCGTGTGCCCTTGGGCAGGTCGATCTGGGTGACATCGCCGGTAATAACGGCGGTGGAGCCGAAACCGATACGGGTCAGAAACATTTTCATCTGGGCGCAGGTGGTGTTCTGGCTCTCATCGAGAATGATGAAGGAATTGTTCAGGGTACGGCCACGCATATAGGCCAGCGGGGCAACCTCGATCACATTCTTCTCGATCAGGCGGCCAACCCGCTCAAAGCCCAGCATTTCATAGAGGGCATCGTAGAGCGGGCGCAGATAGGGATCGATTTTCTGGCTCAGATCTCCTGGCAGAAAGCCCAGCTTCTCACCGGCCTCGACGGCGGGACGCACCAGCAGCAGGCGATTGACCCGTTCGGTGACCAGGGCTTCCACGGCACAGGCCACCGCCAGGTAGGTCTTGCCGGTTCCCGCCGGGCCGACACCGAAATTGATGTCATGGGACTGGATGCTGCGCACATAGTCACGTTGGTGACGGCTGCGGGGTTTGATCGAGGATTTGGGGGTCTTGATCAGCAGCGGCGTATCCACGGTGCTGGCGCTTTCTTCGGCCGGCAGCGGTTTATCGCCCACTTCCTGCAAGGCCAGATGCACCTGGTTCGGGTTCAGTTCCTGGCCTTTTTCCGTGGCCAGATACAGGGATTCCAGTAACTGGCTGCCGTCGGCAATGGCGGTTTCGCTGCCGGACAATTGAAACACATTGCCCCGCTGCTGAATCTTCAGCGCCAGGGAGGCTTCAATCTGATGAATATGCTCATTCAGGCGCCCACAGAGGCTGGCGAGCCGCTGGGCGTTATCGGGCAGGAGTGTCAGGTTGAGAGTATGGGTGGCCATATACCGTATTGATTACCAGGGTAAGGAAAGTATAGCAGGCTGAAAGCTGCTGGGAATGGTTTGTCAGAGCGTGCCAAGCAGGGAGTTGGGCAGGGCATCGGTGATTTTCACGTCAACAAACTTGCCGATGAGCGACAGGTCGTCGCAGCGGAAATTCACCACCCGGTTGTTTTCAGTACGCCCCTGCAGGTCTTCCAGACTCTTTCTGGACTGGCCGGTTACCAGAATGCGCTCGGTACCGCCCACCATGGCCTGGCTGATGGCGCTGGCCTGCTTGACGATCTGGGATTGCAGGGTAGCCAGGCGATGCTTTTTCTCCTGCTCCGGTGTCTCGTCTTTCAGGTCCGCAGCCGGCGTGCCGGGACGGGCGCTGTAGATGAAACTGAATGAAGTATCAAAGCCCAGTTCGATGATCAGCTTCATGGTGTCCTCGAAATCGGCATTGGTCTCGCCGGGGAAACCGATGATGAAATCGGAAGACAGGCTGATGCCAGGGCGTTTGGCCATGATCCGGCGAATCAGGGACTTGTATTCCAGGGCAGTATGACCGCGCTTCATGGCCGCCAGGATGCGGTCTGAGCCACTCTGCACCGGCAGGTGCAGATGGGAAACCAGTTCCGGTACCTTGTCATACACTTCCACCAGATTGTTGTTGAACTCCACCGGATGAGAGGTGGTGAAGCGAATACGGTCGATTCCTTCAATACTGGCAATGTACTGGATCAGCAGGGCCAGATCGACAATCTCGCCTTCATGGCTGAGGCCCCGATAGGCGTTGACGTTCTGGCCCAGCAGGTTGATTTCCCGAACACCCTGTTCGGCCAGGTGCACGGCTTCGGCCAGCACATCATCCAGAGGCCGGCTGACTTCTTCGCCGCGGGTATAGGGCACCACACAGAAACTGCAATACTTGCTGCAGCCCTCCATGATGGTCAGAAAAGCCTGGCAGGAGGAGGCGTCGGGCTGGGGCAGGCGATCAAACTTTTCGATCTCGGGAAAACTGATATCCACTTGCGGCCCGTGCTTGCTGTCCTCCAGCATGTCCGGCAGTTTGTGCAGGGTCTGGGGGCCAAAGACCACATCCACATAGGGGGCGCGTTTGTTGATCGCTTCCCCTTCCTGGCTGGCCACGCAGCCACCGACGGCAATTTTCAGATCCGGGTTGGCATCTTTCAGTTCGCGCCAGCGACCCAGCTGATGGAAGACTTTTTCCTGGGCTTTTTCGCGAATGGAACAGGTATTGAGCAGCAGCACATCGGCCTGTTCCGGGGAATCCACCACGGTGGCCCCGTGAGATTCGCGCAGCAGGTCCAGCATGCGGGCCGAGTCATATTCGTTCATCTGGCAACCATGGGTCTTGATGAACACCTTGCGGGGCGCAGGCGCGGATTCCCCGGCCGCCTGGCCGGAAAGCTCTGTCTGAGAGTCCTGCAATTCTGTCATCGCATCTGTACCCATGCTTGTCTGTCCGTTGTCAGCCGTTTCGGGCCGCCTGGCGCGACCTGCTTGCCTGCACAGGAGGCTGAATTTGGCGGCCGCAGAAGCAGCCGAAGAAAAAGGGGCGGGATTATAGCAGTAATTGCGCGTCCTGCTTAAGTTTTGTACTCAGCTTTTTTGCCCTAAAGCCTTGAAATCCTTTTCATTACACAGATATTAGAGTTAGGCTGTCAGGCAGCTCAAACACGCCTTTCAAAGCCCCGCCGGATGTTCTAAGAGATTGATTTAAATGGATAAACCGTCTGAAATCTACAAAGTGACCTTTCTCAACAAGGGAGAGGTTTATGAAGTCTTTGTCAAAGGGGTCTATCAGAGTGATCTGTATGGCTTCATTGAAATCGAGGATTATGTCTTCAACGAGCGTTCCCAGGTGCTGGTAGACCCCGGTGAAGAAAAGCTGAAAACCGAATTTACCGATGTCAGACGCAGCTTTATTCCCATTCAGGCCATCATCCGCATCGATGAGGTGGACAAGACCGGGGTCAGCAAGATTTCCAGTGGCGATAATGTGTCACCCTTTCCCATCTCACTGGTGGGCCGTAACCGGGAGCCCGGCGATTCTTCCCAGTAATCAGGCCGACGCCGTTGCCGTTGTCTGTATGTTCCCGGAAGGCAGGGCGTCTTGAGTAGCGATCCCCATCCCTATGCCGGCCTTGGCCCGGAGCAGGTGCTGACGGCGGCCGAAGCCCTGGGCTACGCCCCCGATGCCCGCGTGTTCGCGCTCAACTCCTATGAAAACCGTGTCTATCAGATCGGTCTGGAAGAGGGAGGCTACATCATCCTCAAGTTCTACCGGCCGGGGCGCTGGAGTCGTGAGCAGATCCTGGAAGAGCATGACTTTGCCAGAGAGCTGGCGGAGCGTGATATTCCGGTGGTACCGCCGCTGCAACTGGACGGAGGCAGTCTCGGGCAATTTGAACAGTTCCCGGTGGCCGCATTCGAGCGCCTGCCGGGTCGACCTCCGGAACTGGATGATCTGGACAATCTGCTGATCATGGGCCGCTTTGTCGGCCGCATCCATGCCGTGGGGGCCATCAGTGGTTTTGAACACCGGGTCAGTCTCGATGTAGACCGCTTTGCCATCCAGAGCCGCGAGTTTTTGCTCGGCCATGATTTCTTACCCGCCGATCTGAGGCCCGCCTATGAATCCCTCAGCGCCGACCTGATCCGCCGTTTGCAGCAATGCTTCGCCGACCAGGGTTCACTGCAAACTCTGCGTATACACGGCGATTGCCATCCGGGCAATGTGCTGTGGCAGGATGAGACACCCTGGTTTGTGGATTTCGATGACACCCTGACCGGGCCTGCCATCCAGGACCTGTGGATGATGCTGTCGGGTGACCGGAACCAGCGTCAGGCGCAGCTGCTGGAACTGGTGGAAGGCTATAATGAGTTCCATGACTTCCGTGCCCGGGAACTGGGTCTGGTGGAAGCGCTGCGAACCATGCGCCTGATGCATTATGCAGCCTGGTTGGCTCGCCGCTGGCAGGACCCGGCCTTTCCCCTCAGTTTTCCCTGGTTCAATACCGAGCGCTACTGGGCTGAGCATATCCTGGAATTACGGGAGCAACTCAGCGCCCTGGACGAGCCGCCCCTGCAACTGTTTGGCTGAACCCTGACAATAAATCAGAGCGATTCGGCGCTGGCCACTGGCTCCGGCGTACTTTGGTTTTCTTCTTCGACCTTCAGCCCCGGCCCGGCAATCACTTCATCGCTGCCCATATAGACATGGGGCAGGCCGGATTCGGCCAGGTAGGCAAGGGCAGCATCCTCCTCCTTGAGCATGGCAATGGTCGCCATTGAGCCGGCCACCGTGCATAGATTGCCGGCCACGCTGACAGCCCGCAGGCCGCTGCTGGGCCAGCCGGTCTTGGGATTGAGCAGATGGCTGTAACGTTTGCCGTCGAATTCGAAGAAGCGCTCATAGTCGCCGCTGGAGGCCAGCCCGCCATCATGCAAATCGATTTTGGCCATCATGGCATTGCGTTGTTTCGGATTGGCGATACCCACAGTCCAGGGCTCGCCTCCGGGCTGCGGGCCAATAACGGTAAAATCACCACCCAGATTGATCAGGCCGCTGTTGATTCCCATGCGGCGGGCCATCTGCGCCACTGAATCGGCGGCGTACTCCTTGACGATGCCACCCAGATCCAGCTCCATGCCTTTGGGCATATGCAGGCGTGAGCCCTTGACGCTGACCTTGTGAAATCCGACCCGCTCGAGGGCCTTGTCGATTTCCTTCTGCTCCGGCACCCGCGCCTGGCGAAAATCCCAGAGCCGGTACAGGACCCCGGTGGTAATATCGAACAGGCCTTCACTCTGTTCGAAGCAGGTCAGGGCATGGCTGAGCAGGCTGCGGGTTTCCTTGTCAATCTTGATGCCGAGCTTGTCTCCGGCAGAGAAATTGATTTCGGTCAGCAGGCTGTCGCGGCGGAAGCGGGAGTATTTCTGTTCGAGCCGGGTGACTTCACCGGCAAGTTGACGGATGTTGTTGCGGGCATTGATGCGTGATTCGTCGTACACCTGAATTTCGCAGGGTACTCCCATGGCCTGAAAGCCAAAGCGTTTGATGGTAGGGGTCATGATTTGTTCTTCTAAAAGCTGAATTCCAGGCCCATGGAGAGTCGGGTGTATTGCACCAGGGCGGCTCCGGTTTGCTGCACATCAAATGATGCATAGCTGTGATCGGCCCGGTAGCGTTCAGCAGTCAGACTGACAGTCCAGTTTGAAAATCTGGCCAGCATGGTCAGGCCGCCGCTGATGGCTCCGTAGGCGGACAAACGATAATCACTGGACTGGTATTGCGTCAAGGGTTTCAGGAAGTCGTCGGTATTGCGGTAGAAGTCGGCAGCAGACTGGCTGTAGTAGCGGACATTGGGTACAAGCTGCCAGTTATTGGGCAGGTTCTGATACCAGGCCAGACTCAAAGTGTGAGAACTGATGCCAAAATCATCATGATAGTAGCGATAGTCACTGTGCAGAGCGGCATCGGCGCCATCGAAGAAATAGCGCCAGGCACCGGTCACGGCCAGCTGGGTTTTATTGTCGGGTCTGACATCCCGTAATTTGTAGGGATCACTCAGGAAACCGGAGTGCTCGGTCAGGTTCAGAGCTACCTGGAAAGTGGAGAAGCGGTTCAGCACCTGGCTGATGGACAGCAGTGCCGAGGTGCTGCGTTTGTTCTCATTGCGTACCCGATTGAAAAGCTCGGCATCGCTGGGGAAGACTTCGTCATCGGAATGACTCAATCCCACTGCCACGGTAGTCATGGCGCTATTGAAACTGTGCTGGCCGCTCAGGGTGATATAGCGTGCCCGGTAATCATTCTCGGTCGAATAACCAATCCCGCCTCCGATGCTGCCATTGGCCAGATAGTAGCGGCCGCTGATGGCCAGCTCCGACCGCTCATCGGTAATACCGCTGGCACCGCTCATATTAATGATGGGCTGGCCATCCAGACCGGGGGTGGTAAACCAGGGTGAGGCACCACTCATATTCTCGTGATTGCCATCGATGCTGAGGGAGTAGTCCCGTCCCAGCGGAGTGACCAACTGAAATTGATGCACATCGATGTCGTAGCGCTCAAGGCTACCGAAGGGCACCTGCTGGCGGCTCAGATCATCTTCCTGATAGTTGGAGAATTTATAGGACAGGGTGGATTGCGTTGGTGGCGCATCGGCAGCAGCGATGCCGGGCAGGGCCAGTGCGGTTCCGGACAGGGCAAGCAAGCTGCGAGATGGTGATTTCACGGTATTGCCCCCGGATTGATTCAGTTACAACCGCAACCGCCGCCTGTGGTGCTGCTACCGCCTGACGAGGCTTCCTTGCTGAAGAAGATATGATCGTTCAGGGCACTCTCCAGGGAGTCAACTTCGAAGGCCATTTCTTCCCGTGCCAGGTAGCCCATTTCCCAGGGCTGTACCTGGCTACATGCCGCCAATGGCAGCAACAGTAGTAACAGGCCGATACGAAGGCTTCGCATCAGTTCTCCGCCAGGACTTTCTGGATTTCTGCTTCGATCAATTCGATGTCGCCACTGCGAAAACCCATGTGCACCAGCTTGACCTCGCCATCGGGCGCGATCAGATAGGAGGAGGGCATGCCAATGACCCCAAACAGTTCGGCCGCATCCCCTTCCGGGTCTGCCGGAATGGGAAAATCCAGTGGTGTTTCTTCGAGAAAATCCAGTCCGTCTTCAATGGGGTTGTCGACATTGATGGCGATGATTTCCAGGCCCTGATCCCGGTATTTGAGATAGAGGTCGTTGTACTGGGGCAGGGACACCAGACAAGGTGCACACCAGGAGGCCCAGAAATCCACATACAGGGTTTTGCCCTGGAGGCTGGCCAGGGAAATATTGTCCTGGCCGGCGTAGATCGAGGGTAGGTCGAATTCAGGAACCTGGTCGCCTTCTTCAACGGCAAGAAGCGCGGGCGAGGCGATTGCCAGGCTCAGGCTGAACAGGGTGGTCAGGGTGCTGCGAATGCTGGGAAACATGACTGTCCTCAATTGATATTCAATAGATCGTAAAGCGATGTGAAGCGAAGCAGCTGGCCCCAGTGTAGACCGGGGCGCAGGCTGATACTGTTTTTGGTTCTCATTAGTCACTGATTGTCGCAGTGACAGCTTTGCCATACAGACCCGGGTTGGCGGCCAGGTCTTTCAACGGGGCCGGCGCCTGATCCGCCAGTACCTGTTCTGATTAACGGCCAGCAGGCAAGCTGGTTGACAGCATCAGGCCGCAGCGGCAGCCGGCTGGCTCAAATGGCGCACCATTTCCTGCCAGCGACGCTTCTGTATTTTGAGCTGGAAGTGCAATTCCCGGTATTTGTCCCGCAATTGCAAATGTTCCCAGTGGGCCAAAGTCTCCTGGATGCGTTTGCCTTTGGCCTCATACCAGGCCTGGCGATGCTCGCTCCATTGCTGCAGCAGCTGCTGCAACTGTTCGTATTCCGCCTCCAGCCGCTGCCGCCAGCTTTCCGGCAAGTCCAGCAAATTACATTTTTCGGTGGCGTGGCGATACTGCATTTCCAGGCGGGCCTTTTCCACGTCATGGGGGTTGCAGCGCTTCAACTCGCTGGTCAGGCCAACGAAGGAGAGCAGGCGAATCATCCATTTGGTGGGGTCGTAGTGCCACCAGCGAATGCCGTTGCGGTAATCCCATTGAAAGGTGTGGTGGTAATTGTGATAGCCCTCGCCATAGGTAATCAGGGCCAGCACCGGGTTGTCACGGGCAGAGTGCTTGTCACTGTAGGTCTGGCGGCCCCACATATGGGCAATGGAATTGATCAGCCAGGTCACATGCTGGCTCAGTACCAGACGCAGCAGTCCGGCCAGCAGCAGGCTGGCGATAATATCGCCGTGCAGCCAGCCCAGCAGGGCCGGCAGGCCGATATTCATCAGCAAGACCAGTTTCAGATAGTGTTTGTGCTGCCAGACGGCGATGGGGTCGCGCTGCAGGTCCTTGATATTGGAGAAATCCCGGCGGCCACTCTTGTAGCTGCGCAGAATCCAGCCCATATGGGAGAACCAGAAGCCACGGCCGGCAGAATAGGGATCGCGGTCATTATTGTCGGTAAACTGATGGTGACGGCGGTGGTCCGAAGCCCAGTGAAAGACATCGTTCTGCAGAGCCATGGCGCCACCCAGAGCGAAAATAAAGCGCAGCAGTGGATGAGCCTTGTAGGTTTTGTGGGACCACATGCGGTGATAGCCGGCAGTGATGGAGAGGCCGCAAAAGCCCATCATCAGTACAAACACCACCCACTCATACAGGTCATAGCCGTAAAAATAACCATACAGTGGCACCAGGGTGAGGGCGCATGCCGGGGTGATACTGAACAGCAGCATGTTGGTCCAGTTAATCGGGGCATTTTCTGCTTGCATTTGCGCTTTGACTTCAGCGTTGCTCATAGAGGGATCCTGTCCTGCGTCGTTCCGGATATCCATGCGGTCTGCCAATCCTGGCGAACGGGGATTGGGCCCGCAATCTGATCTGGATAAAATCAGTATTACGACCGCAGCAACAAGGCTTTTGACGGCTGATTGCCGTTATAAGTGTGGTTTTGCTGCGGCTATTTCTGGGACACTATAGCAGGACCAGGCAGGATTTTGGAATCGCACACGGGGAATGGCATGCAGGACAGGTTGATTGAACTGGAGAGTAAATTCAGCTTTCAGGAAGACAGCTTACAGGAGCTGAATGAGGTGCTCATCAAGCAGCAACGGCAACTGGACGAAATGCGCCAGCTGGTGGAGTCGCTGCGGGAGCGGATTGCCGAGCTGGAAGCCGGCGGCGGAGACGGCGGGGCGCCAGCGCCTGGCTCGGAGCGCCCGCCTCATTATTGAGACTATTACCGGTAGTGCCGGTCGCAGTATGGCTCGCTGCTAGCGAGCCACGGCCACGTCTTCTGCCTGCAGGCCCTTGTCGCTTTCGACCACTGCAAATTCCACGCGCTGGCCATCGCGCAGTACGCGCCGGCCTTCGCCGCGAATTGAGCGAAAATGGACAAAGATATCGTCGCCGCTGTCTCGGGTAATGAAACCGAAACCCTTGTTGGCGTTAAACCATTTTACATTGCCGGTTTCACGTTGATCGTTGCCCAGGGGCAACTCGCCCTCGACAATGTCCTTGTGTTTGGCGGTGGCGGCCCAGAATGCGGCTATCAGCAACAGCACAAACAGGCTGAGGGCAAACAGGGGAAAATTGCCGGGGCTTAATTCAAATCCGCTGCTGCTGAGCAGGTACAGCGGGATACTGCTAATCAATGTCAGAACGATGGCGATGACGACGGGTCGTGAATTCATGTAATACTCTTGTTGTTGGTGACTGCTTGTTCTTGTTGATATTGCTGGTGCCAGCCCATTGTCTTGCTGGCCAGGCTTGCTGACAGCCCCAGTGCGCTGGCAGCTGTCAGCAAACCCGTTAAAATACACTACCGGCAGGGCAAATTAAACCGCCTGCTACTCTCCCTGTCCCCATGAACCGGGCCTCTCCGCTTAAGCTGCGATTCAGCTAGCAGTTGTTAAATTCATAGCCGAAGTGACCCGTCAGGCTCTGATTTTGAGCCACCACGGCGTCTTGTATCCAACTCTGACGAGCAGAGAGGCATGGAGTATGAACAGGAAAATCACGGCGTCTGCATCATTGACACTTGGACTGCTGGCAGCAGCCCTGTCCGGCATGGCCCAGGCTGAAACCAGTTACGAGTATGCCGATGTGATCGAGAGCCGGCCCATCTATCAGCTGGTGGAGGTTTCCACGCCCCAGGAGCAGTGCTGGGAAGAGGAAGTGGCAGTGGATTATCCCCGGCAGCGAACTTCCGATACGCCGGTAATCGTCAGCACCATTCTGGGCGGTGCCATCGGCAATGCGGTTGGTCACAACAAGACCAACAAACGGGTCGGCGCCGTGCTGGGCGCGGTATTGGGCCACTCAATAGGACGTGATATAGTCCGGAGCAATAATAACTCTGGCTACCGTCAGTATGAGGTGGTACAGCGCTGTGAAACAGTATACCAGCAGCATGAAGAAGAACGTCTGATGGGATACCAGGTGACCTATTTATATAATGGTGAAGAGTACTCGATTCGCACTGACAACGATCCTGGTGCGCAAATCAGGCTGCGTGTAAACGTGCAGCCGGTACTCTGAGACTGACTGACATAAGCTGATCCCGGGCAGGTTTTGGACCAGGCAGGGGTAGTCGAGGTGATATTTGAAAACGACAGGCGTAATCATGGTGGCAGCAATCGTGCTGGCTTCGCTGGTTGCGCCGGCTTATGGACAACTGACGCCCCAGGTTGAGCAGAATCAGCTGGACCGGGCCAATCAGTCCCAACGTGTACAGCCGAACACGCGCGGCTTGCGAATCAGTGAACGCCAGGCAGTCAACCTGGCCCGGGAGCGTTTCCAGGGCCAGATCCTGCGTATCAGCCTGGTGGGCGAGGGTGCCAACCGTCGCTATCAGATTCGTATGGAAAACGAAGGCAAGGTCTTCACCGTTTACGTACACGCCACTTCCGGCCGCGTCACCGGCGGCAACTAAGCGGCAGATCAGCTCGGGATCAATTCAGCGACTAGCAGACAAGAGGCCTTTGCATGCGTTTATTGGTGGTGGAGGATGAATCCCTGTTGCGTCAGCAACTCGAACAGGGACTGAGCAAGGAAGGCTATGTAGTGGACGGTGCCGAGGATGGCAAATCCGGTCTCTACTACGCCACAGAATACGAATACGATGCCGCCATCATTGATCTGGGTCTGCCCGAGATCGATGGTATTTCCCTGATTCAACAACTGCGCGCTGCCGGCAAGGAATACCCGGTTCTGATTCTTACCGCCCGCGGTGACTGGCAGGACAAGGTGGCGGGTCTGGATGCCGGTGCTGACGACTACGTAGTCAAACCTTTCCAGCTGGAAGAAATCCTGGCGCGGCTCAATGCCCTTTTGCGTCGGGCTGCGGGTTTCTCAAAGCCGAAGCTGGATTTCGGTCCATTGAGCCTGGATATTTCCGCCAAGCGTCTCACGGTGAATGAGCAGGCTGTTGAACTCACCGCCTATGAGTACAAACTGCTGGAGTATCTGATGCTGCATCCGGGGCAGGTCATCTCCAAAACCGAACTCACCGAACATCTCTATGCCCAGGATTATGATCGTGACAGCAATGTGCTGGAGGTGTTTGTACGCCGTCTGCGTCAGAAGCTGGATCCGGAGCAGACACTCAAGCCTATCGAGACCATTCGCGGTCAGGGCTATCGTTTCAGCCTGCCCGAGGATTGAAGCGGCTGAGCAGGGGCAGGGTTTATGACTAGCCGCCAACAGTCCGCCAATGGTTCGGGATATTCCCTGCAATCGCGCTTTCTGATTGCCTTCAGCCTGTTGTTATTTGTCTTTCTGGGTCTTACCGGTCTGGTCCTGGACAGTGCCTTTCGGGCCAGCATCGAGGCTGGTGCTGAAGAGCGCCTGCAAGTGCAAATCTATTTGTTGCTGGCCAATGCCGAGGAAGACAACGGCGAGTTTTATTTCCTTCAGGATTTGCAGGAAGATCGCTTCGGTCAATTGAATTCCGGTCTCTATGGTTTTATCTCCAGCACCGCCTACGGGGTGCTCTGGCGCAGTGATTCCGCCCGTGCCTTTACCCTGCCGGAAGACGATTTTTTCCAGCGCCGTCTGGAGGTGGGTCAGACCCGCTTTGAGCGACTGCAGGGGGAAAATGACGAAGTCTACTTTTCGCTCAGCTATGGCATCCTCTGGGAAGACGGCATCAGTGAATACAGCTTCAGTGTGGTGGAAAACGCGGCACCCTATTATTCAGAGATCAGTAATTTTCGCCGCAGCCTGTGGTCCTGGCTTGGCGGCGTTTCGGTATTGCTGTTGGCGATGCAGTTTCTGCTCTTGCGTTGGGGGCTGCTGCCGCTACGCCGGATTGCCGATGATCTGAAAAATATCGAATCCGGTGCCGACGACAAACTGGAAGGCGTCTATCCCCGAGAGATTCAGGGGGTGACCGATAATCTCAATCTCCTGATCGAAAGTGAGCGCAAGCAGCAGAGCCGTTATCGAACGACCCTGGGCGATCTGGCCCACAGCCTGAAAACACCCTTGGCAGTGATTTCCGGCATTTTGCCGCGCATGTCGGAAGAAGTGGCTCGGGGGGACAGGGATGCCGTGCAACAGCAGATTCGCAGCGCCAACGAACAACTGGAGCGGATGAACCAGATTGTCAGTTACCAGTTACAGCGGGCGGTGAAATCCAATCACACCGGCGCCCTGTCGCGGCAGGTGAATATTGCGGTGACGGTAAACAAGGTGCTGGATGCCCTGAAGAAAGTTTATGCCGACAAGACCATGGCAATCAGTACTGATCTGGATGAGCAGCTATTGTTTCGTGGTGACGAGCGTGACCTTTTGGAATTGCTCGGTAATGTTATCGATAATGCCTTCAAATACGGGCGTTCGGCAGTGCGCGTATCTGCTTCCAGGGAAGGTCTGGGGGCACGGGGAGTGCGTCTGGAAATCGAGGACGACGGGGACGGCATCCCTCTGGAGAAACAGGAATTCGTGTTGCAGCGGGGTGCCCGTGCCGACACCCTGGTCCAGGGTCAGGGCATTGGCCTGGCAGTGGTGACAGATATTCTCAAGAGCTATGGCGGTGAAATCCAGGTCCAGCAGAGCGACCTGGGCGGTGCCAGGATTATTATTATTCTCAATGCCGTGGCCTGATACCGGGCGGTGCAAATCAGAACAGAAAGCCACCGGCCACTGCGCACAGGGTCATTACAAACAGGAACCATTTAATGGAATTCTGTGACGCCCGAACTGCGATTTTCACGGTGAGATGGGCTCCCAGCATGGAGCCACAGGCGACGATCAATCCCGGAATCCAGCGTACCTGGCCAAAGGCCACAAAGACTACAAACGCCACTGCGGTAAAGGCCAGGGCACAAGTCATCTTCAGGGCATTGGCCCGCACCAGATCATAGCGCAGTGCTCCGGCCAGAGCGCCCAGCAGGATAAAGCCCACACCCGCCTGCACGAAGCCGCCATAGATGCCAGCCGCAAACAGGCTCCACCAGGCCAGCGGACTGTCCTTGGGTGATTTTGTCGGGGTACCAGGCGGTGGCGCGATCACAGCCGGTCGCAGCAGAATCACCAGGGACATACTGAGAATAGTCAGCAGCAATATCGGCTTGAGATAGAGGTTCGGCATCATGGCTGCAGCCAGCGCGCCCAGAATACCGCCGGTCATGGTGGGAAACAGAATAGCCTTGATGGCCCCGCGGTCCAGAGTGTCATGCTGGTCATAGCCGCGCACCCCGACAATACATTGCATCAATACCGCAACCCGATTGGTACCGTTGGCCACATCGGCAGGCAGGCCCATCATCATCAGTGCCGGCAGGGTCAGATTGGAGCCGCCGCCGGCGATGGTATTGATGCCGCCAGCGAGAAAGCCGGTGCCCGCCAGCAGGGCGATTGAAAGCAGTGAGTAATCCATGGCCAGGAACTATCGGAAGTGTCAGGGTGTCTTTGGGCGGCTAGCTTACCAGAGTTGAAGCGGCAGTGCTCTGCCAGCGGAGATGCGCACTTTTCAGCCCGGCAACGAACAGGTAAAGTGCGCAGTCTCACAATTGCTGTCCTGCTAATTTCATGTCTGCTCACTACGACTTCGTCATTGTCGGCGCCGGAATTAACGGCCTGTTGCTGGCGCGCAATCTGGCCAATGCGGGCGCGCAGGTTCTGTTGCTGGACCAGGCCCAACCGGGTCAGGAGTCTTCCTGGGCCGGTGGCGGCATTATTTCGCCGCTCTACCCCTGGCGCTATCCGGCGGCCATTACCGCGCTTGCTTCCTGGGCCCAGGGTTATTATCCCGGTCTGGCAGAAAGCCTCGCTGCGGAAACCGGTATCGATGTGCAATGTCGTGCCAGTGGCCTGCTGATGCTGGATGCCGAGGACAGCGATGAGGCCATTGTCTGGGCGCAACGATTCGGGCGCCAGGTGCAGCAGTTGGGAAAGCAGGAAATCTATCAGCGGGAGCCTGATCTGGCCGCCGGTTTTGCGGCAGGTTTGTGGATGCCACAGATAGCCAATGTCCGTAACCCGCGCCTGTGTCGCGCACTGCTGGCGGGTCTGGAACTGTCGAAGCGGGTTGAGATAAAAAGCCATTGCCGCTTACTGGGGTTCGAGTGTCAGGACGGGCGGCTGACTGCCCTTAAACTGCGCGACCTGCAATCTGGCAGCGATCTGCAACTGACAGCGCCAGGAGTCATTATTACTGCCGGAGCCTGGAGCGGCAAGCTGGCCGCAGCGGCAGGACTGAAGGTGGATGTGCACCCGGTCAAGGGTCAGATGTTGCTCTATAAATTCCCCGCAGCACCGGTGGCGTCCATTGTGCTGACAGCCGGCCGTTATCTGATTCCCCGGCAGGACGGTCATCTGCTGGTGGGTAGTACGCTTGAGTATGCCGGATTCAACAAACAGGCCAGTGATCAGGCCGCGGACAGTCTCAAGCAGTCTGCCAGAGCCATGTTGCCGAAGCTGGCTGATATGGAACCGGTAGGGCACTGGGCCGGCTTGCGCCCGGGCAGTGGTGATGGCATTCCCCTGATTGGCCGCCTGCCTGGCTTCGACAATCTCTATATCAATGCGGGACAGTTTCGCAATGGGCTGGTGCTGGCACCCGCTTCGGCGGAACTAATGAAGAATCTGCTGTTGGGAGAGACGCCGATCGTCGATCCCCGACCCTATGCGCCTGAGCGGGAATCGCTGCGCGCCTGACCTTTAATCCAGGCCGAGCTTTTTCAGGCGGTAACGCAAGGAGCGGAAAGACATACCCAGTTTCTTGGCTGCGGCGGTCTTGTTCCAGCGGGTTTCTTTCAGGGCCTTTTCGATAGCCTCTATCTCGATGGCTTCCAGGTGTTTTTCCAGGGAAAAGTCCTCGGTGATTTCCACGCCACCGGCAGGAGCTGGTTCTGACGTGGTTTGTACTGAAGCTGCTGCTTCGGGCTCCGGGCTGTTGCCTGGTGTGCGGATAAATTCCAGATTGAATTCGTCAATCAGATTGTCTTCGCACAGAGTCGCCGCACGTTGCAGGATGTTTTCCAGTTCTCTGACATTGCCCGGAAAACTGTAAGCTTGCAGCGCATCCATGGCGCCTTCACTGAGGCGGCAAAGTGGCGCATCGTTCTCGCTGGCAATCTTGTTGAGGATGGTATTGGCCAGTTCCGGAATGTCCTGCCGGCGCTGTCTCAGGGCGGGCACTGGCAATTCAATCACATTGATGCGGAAGAACAGATCCTGGCGCAGATTGCCGATCTCCACTTCCCGCGACAGGTCCTTGTGGGTGGCGCTCAACAGGCGCACATCAACGGCCACTTCCTTTTGCGAGCCAACCGGCCGTACAGACTTTTCCTGAATTACCCGCAACAGTTTGACCTGGGTCTGCAATGGCAGGTCGGCCACCTCGTCGAGAAACAGGGTTCCTCCATTGGCGGCCTGAAACAGGCCCTGTTTGTCCTGGTCGGCGCCGGTAAAACTGCCTTTCATATGGCCGAACAGTTCGCTTTCCACCAGATCTTCCGGTATTGCACCGCAGTTAACGGCAACGAAGGGGCCGGCGCGTCTGGCGCTCTGCTGATGAATGGCGCGGGCTGCCAGTTCCTTGCCGGCGCCGGATTCACCACTGATGTAGATAGGGGCCTGGCTGCGAGCCAGTTTGCTGATCTGTTCGCGCAGTTGATTGACCTGGGGCGAGTTACCAGTGATGGAGTTGCGACTGTCATCGCTGGCGGAGTCAGTGTCGCTGCCGCTATCTTTTTCCTTTTGCGACAAGCGCAGCGCCGCCTGTACCAGGTCGCGCAGTTTCTGCAAATCCACAGGTTTGGATACGAAATCGAAGGCACCTGCCTTGAGCGCCTTGATGGCTGTTTCGGTACTGCCATGAGCGGTAATCACTGCCACCGGCAGGTCACCGTGTTGCTGCTGAATAAATTCCACCAGTTCGATGCCGTCGCCGTCGGGCAGTCGCATATCGGTCAGGCAGAGGTTGAAGCGGTTTTCGCTGAGCAGTTGCCTGGCTGATTGCAGGTCTGCGGCACTGGCGGTATCCAGCGACATACGCCCGAGGGTAATCTCCAGCAACTCCCGGATATCCGGTTCGTCATCGACTATCAGTACATTGGCGCTCATGGGCGAATTTCAGGCAAGAGAATCATGGGCTGCAATCAATCCACTAATTGATCAGGGTCGCTGAAATAAATGCTGAAACAACTTTTACCTTCACTGGTACGGCCATAAAGCAATTGGGATTGATTAGCTTCGCACAGTTCCTTGGATATATAAAGGCCCAGCCCGGTGCCCTTGGCCTCAGTGGTATTAAAGGGCTCAAACAAGTCTGCTTCGGCGTCTTCAGCGATGCCCGGGCCATCATCGATTACATGAAGGTAGGGTTGTTTTAGCTGATCCTTGCGTTCAAAGCCGGCGATGATGTGCAAGGTGGCACGTCCGGTTTGTTTGTGGCTGTAACGCAGGCCATTGTCAAACAGATTGTTCAGCACCTGTTCCAGCTGTGAGGTGATTACATTGATCTCGGTATCGTCATCCAGCACTTCCAGTTTAATGTCATCACAAAGCTCATGGGTGGCTTGATAACTGATCACAAAACGTTCCAGCCACTCGCGCAAGTTGATGCGTGTGGCGGCAGAATCATCCTGCCTGGAGGCGTCCAGCACATCTTCAATAATCATGTTGATGCGCTGGCAGTGCTGCACAATGATATCCAGCATGCGTTTGTCTTCACTGGAGGGCGATTCGGATTCGCGCAGAAGTTGACTGGCATGACTGATGGCACCCAGAGGATTGCGCACCTCATGGGCAATGCTGGCGGTAAGGCGTCCCAGCGAGGCCAGTTTCATCTGCCGCACCCGCTGCACAATCTGCCGGTTGTCCTCGATGAACATCAGCACTTCGGATTCCTGGTCGGGTTTGAGAAAGGCGAAATTGATCTGCACCTGTTTGTTGGACTGGGGAATATTTATCGGTGGCGGCTGACGTCTGGTGTTGATCTTCCAGAGGTTCAGTGGTTCCTGCAGGAGTTCCGGCAGCTGTGGCAGGGTGCCGTCCTCATTTTCCTGCAGAATGGGTTCCAGAGTTGCGTGTGCGGCGCTATTCATACTGACGATCTGATTGTCCGGGCTGAGCACAGCTACACCGGTGCGCATCCGCTGAATAATTTCATTATTGAGTTTTTCCAGATCAACAATATCGCTGGCCTGTTTGTCGGCCAGTTGGGCCGCCCGATAGGTACGCTCGGTCACCGTTTGAATATACAGCGAGGTGGCAAACAGCAGGATGCCAAGAATACCGGCCTGGACGAATTGGCCGGGGTGATCCTGCACACTCAGTGACAGGTAGAGCTCACTGTAGATAATCGCCAGGGTGGCAACTGCCGCCAGAAAAGTGCTGATGCGCCCTCGGATCATGATGCTGCTGGAGGCGATGGTGATAATCATCAGCAGGCTGAGGCCGCTGCCGATACCACCACTGGCATAGGTCATCAGGCTGATGGCAAACAGATCGGCGATCAGGGTGCTGGTGAGGATCTGCTGGTTTTCCAGAAAGCGATTGCCCTGGGGCGACATAAAGGCAATGACAACGCCGAAAATGGCATAGCCGGTGCAAGCTTGCACAAACAGGGTAGAGTCCACCGCGCCAAACTGCGTGGTGGAGGGGCCGGTAATATAGGTCACCAGCAAGACCAGGGGCAGCACGATGCGGTAGATGTTATAAACCACCGCAACGTTGGATATCTGTTCTGTGTAGTGCTTGCTTGTTTCAGCCATGCTCAGCTTATGCTTCTGTTCGGACTTGTGTGGGGCAACTGCTGCATCAGGGGATGAATCGGAAAAGCGGCAGATCCTCCGTCAATTTATCGTACAATAGCGCCTCACTTATAGGGCAAGATGACAGCCAGGCAGGCTCGAGTCTCCCACAAACAGACGCAGGGCGGTATCAGAGGGCATTATGGCAGGGCAGATAAAGCTGGTAATGGCGCAATTGAATTTGCTGGTGGGGGATATTGATGCCAATGCCGACCGGGTAATCGCCAATGCCAGGCGCGCCATTGATGAGTTTCAGGCCGATGTCATCGTCTTTCCCGAACTGACACTGACAGGCTACCCGCCAGAGGATCTGCTGTTCCGGCCGAGCCTCAAGTTGCGCATTGACCGGGCCTTGCAGCGCATTCTCCTGTCCGAACTGGACATCACCATGGTGATCGGCTTTCCCGAGAGAGTGGCGGACAAGCTCTATAACTCTCTGACGGTGATCCGGGGCGGGGAAATTCTCGCCAATTACCGCAAGCAGCGCTTGCCAAGCTACGAAGTCTTCGATGAGCACCGCTATTTCACCGAGGGAGACCAGGTCTGTGTGCAGAGCATCGCCGGCTGCCGGGCCGCCTTCACCATTTGTGAAGATATGTGGGAGGCGGAACCCGCCCGTCAGGCCAAACAGGCCGGTGCCGAGTTGCTGATCAATATCAATGCCTCACCCTACCACCTGAACAAACTGCAGGACCGGCAACAACTCCTGAAACAACGCAGTAGTGATGCTGGCTGTGCCATTGTCTATGTGAATCTGGTGGGCGGCCAGGATGAACTGGTGTTTGACGGTGGTTCCATGGTGGTGGACAGCCAGGGTGAGTGCCGCTACCTGGCGCCAAGCTATGAGGAAGGTCTCTATGCCGTGGAGATTGAATGCGAAGCCGGCAAGCGTTGTGTGGTCAAGCCGCAAAGTATTGCGCCACCGCAGTCTCTGGAGGCACAGGTCTATGCGGCGCTGGTGTTGGGAGTGCGGGACTATGTGAACAAGAATGGCTTCCCTGGCGTGGTGCTGGGCCTGTCCGGTGGTATCGATTCGGCCCTGACCCTGGCGGTAGCGGTAGACGCCCTGGGCAAGGACCGGGTAGAGGCGGTAATGATGCCCTTCGAATACACATCCCGGTTGAGTCTCGATGTGGCTGCCCAACAGGCCAATACCCAGGGCGTCAGTTACAAGGTCATTGCCATCAATGAAATCTATGGGGCCTTCATGAATGCCCTGAACGAAGAATTCGCCGGCTATGATGCCGATGTCAGTGAGCAAAATATTCAGGCCCGTGCCCGCGGGGTTCTGCTGATGGCGATCTCCAACAAGAAAGGCTCGCTGGTTCTGACCACCGGCAACAAGAGTGAAATCGCGGTTGGTTACTCAACCCTCTATGGAGATATGGCCGGGGGCTTCGATGTGCTCAAGGATGTTTCCAAAACCCTGGTTTATCGACTGGCACGCTTTCGCAACGAAGCCTGGTCCAGCGAGGCGGTGGAGGTGATTCCCTATGCCGTCATCGATCGTCCGCCGTCGGCGGAGCTGGCACCGGGGCAACTGGATCAGGACAGTTTGCCCGCCTATGAGGTGCTGGATCAGATTCTCGAGCTCTACGTCGAGCAGGATTGCAGCGCCACGGATATTATCGAAAGAGGATTTGAGGAAGAGCAGGTACGCCGCGTGCTGCGACTGGTGGATCTCAATGAATATAAGCGCCGGCAAAGCCCTGTTGGGGTGCGCCTGACCCGGCGCGGCTTCGGGCGTGATCGACGTTATCCCATCACCAATGCCTGGCCAATCGGCGAATAGCACTGGCCGGGCATCAAGCTGTATCAATCCGGGTCAGATTGCTGTCGCTGCTGGTTGCTTTCACGCAGTATTTGCCGCATTCGCCGTTGTGACTCCCTGATTTCCTGCTGCGCTTCACGCTGGATTTGTCTCTCCCGCTGCAGCTGCTGCAATTGTCGTTGATAACGTTGCCGCAGTTCCTGACGCTCTTGCTCCGGCAGGTTCTGAAAACGCTGCTGGATGTTGCGCAGCTGGCGTTGCTGCTGATTGCTGAGACTGTTGAACATCTGAAAGCGTTGCCGCACCAGTTGCTGTTGCTGTGGGGCGAGATTCTGAAAGCGCTGTTGCTGATTCCGGGCCTGCTGCCGCTGGGCCGGGCGCATCTGCTCCCAGCGAGTGGCGCCACGAATCAGGCGCTGCTGCCGCTCGGCAGTCATGTCGTCCCATTCTTCTTCCAGTTGCTGCAGTATCTGGCGGTGCTCCCAGGACAACTCATCCCAGTCCAGCTTTTCCTGGGCCAGGGCGGCACCGCTGAAGGAAAGGGTCAATAGCAGCAGCAAAATCAGTTCTTGCCATTTAGTCATTGTCGCTGTCCTGTTGTTCATGATTGCCGTTAGGGGTAGTGTCGGATTCCGGGCCGAATGTGCTGGCTGCCTGATCCAGCAGTGCGGCAAACTCTGCCTCCAGCAGGCTGTCGGGATCAATCCACTGGCCCTCGTCGGTGGCAAAGCTGCCAAGGAATTCGATCAGGGCCGGGTCTGGCTGGGCGGTTTCCTGATTGCCGGTTTCGGCTGCCAGGGCCTGGCCCGACAGCAGCAAGCAGAGCGTGCCGCTGATGCAAGGGTAGCCAAACAAGGCACCCTGGCACCTTTTTAACATTCCCTCCGACCTTGCCGGTCTGCGCCCGTCACAGACTTTCAAATTCATTCTCGGCCAGCCACAGGTAGAAATCCAGATTCTCATAGAGCTCGATATCATCTTCGGTAGCCAGCAAGGCCAACTCCTGATCCAGGCTCAATTCAGTATTGTTGCCATAGGGCAACAGACTGATGGCAGTCACCAGTACAAAGCTGGTTGCCAGCATACCGGCTGACAATTGCCAGGCTCTTTGTTGCAGGCCTTCGCTGATCATTTTGACCAGACTGCGCCGCTGCCTGTTTTCAGCAGGGCGGGGCATCCTGTCCAGGGCCCGCTGACGTATCTGATCCAGGCGCGCTTCGACTTCCGGGGAAATTTCAGACTGCCGGTTCAGCGATTGGCGGGCAGCATGGGGCAGGGAATCAGCCAGGCTGTCCTGGCTTTGGGCCTGCTGTCTGGCGCTATCCAGGCGCTGCTGGATAGCGGGGTCGAGTTGCTCCAGGCTGCGGTCAAGCATCCTGCTCACAGCTGCGATAAATTCTTCGTCACTTCTCTGAATCATGGCCAGTGCTCACCCAGTTGTTCCCGCAAAAAATGCACGGCTCTTGAATAGTGGGTCTTGACGCTGCCTTCCGCGCAGGCCATGGCCGTCGCCGTTTGTTTCACATCGAGCCCTTCCCAGGCTCGTAGCAGAAAGGCCTGCTTTTGCCGCAGTGGCAAACGCTGCAGAGCCTGTTCCAGCTTGCCCATGCTTTGATCTGTTTCAGTCTCGCGCTGGGGCTGTTGCCCGAATTCATCCTCGGCGGTCTGGATCGGATCCTCATTGCTTTCGGGATCATCATAAAGCCAGCGCCGGAAGCGATTGCGCACACCGTTTCTGCGGTGCAGGTCATTAATCCGACTGCTCAGAATACGGTAGAAAAGGGGCGTCCATTCCTGCTCCGGGCGCTCGGCATATTTTTCCACCAGTTTGAACATGGCGTCCTGCACCAGATCCAGGGCGTCTTCCTGATTACCCGTCGCCAGATGGGCAATGCGGAAGGCGCGTGCTTGTACACCGCGCAGGAAATTGTCCATTGCTGCTTGCTTGTCCAGTATTCTGTCCTCACCCACGAGAATCGTTGTTTTACGAGCAATAATTATTCAGACAATAATCAGGGCAATCAGTGGGGCAAAACCCCAATAGCCACTATATCAGGCTATAACGGACAGCGAGGAAGGAGGTTTACAGGGAAATTGAAAATTTTGGCCTGCCGAAGGATCAGTCCAGCAAGCCAAAAGTGATGATGCTGAGGAAAGAACGGCCTTGATCTTCCGTTCTGGTCTGGGAATCAATGATCTGCTGGCTGCCAGAGGTGTTGGGACGCTGGGTAGGCGCCAGGGGCGGATTGCCGCGATTATCCCCCAACAGGCCAAAGGTCACGGTATACAACAGGGAAGGGTCGGTGACCTCGGTGCGAATGATGAATTCACCGTCGTCATCCAGGGAGGCATGCTGTGGGTAGTTCTCCCGCAGCAGGCCCAGGGTGGTATCTGCCAGTTCATTGAGGCCCATGCGGAGATAGGCCTCCACCATAACGGCGACACCGTCGGCTACCGCCGGAGTACCCTGGAAGTTTTCCACCACATACTGACCCCGGCGCAAGGCGGCAACATAGGCGCGGCGCTCCAGGTAGTAGTTGGCCACATGGATTTCGTAGGCTGCCAGATTATTGCGCAGGTAGATCATGCGGGCGCGGGCATCGGCGGCATAGGGGCTGTCAGGGTACAGGGCCAGCAATTGCGAGAAATCGTTGAAGGATTCCTGGGCGCGGCCCGGATCCCGCTTGGTCTGGTCGATGGGGATAAAGCGATTGAGAAAGCCACTGGAATCCCGGAAAGACGACAGGCCCCGCATATAATAGGCATAGTCAATATTGTCATTATCCGGATGCAGACGGATAAAGCGGTCTGCAGCGGCACGGGCTGCTTCCATATCGCCATTGCGGTAATAGGCGTAGACGATCTCGATCTGGGCCTGGGCGGCGAAGCGGCCAAAAGGAAAGCGGGATTCCAGCGCCTGGTAGGTGGCAATGGCACCCGTGAAATTATTGCTGTTGAGCTGGTCCAGGGCCCGCCGATAGAACTGCTCTTCGGTGGACAGACCGGCAAACTCATCATTATCGCGATCACCAAACAGGCCACATCCGCTCAATAAGGCTGCCAAAATGACGAGAACTGGCAATTTCGGGGTGATCTTGAAAGTCATGTATTTCCTGTGCACCGGTTTTCAGAAAGGCCGTATTTAACCACAGCCGTGTCGGCAAACCCAAACCCGCTTGCGCCATGCCATTGAATTGCCCGGCAGGCCCTGCGGGACGGTATTTTCGAGTATCATGCCCGGATGACTGAACAAGACCCCAATCAGAGCCGGCCAGGCCAGCCAGACCGGGAAGCAACCCGGGTTTCACTTCAGGCCGAAGTGCCCCTGGAATTGGCAGGTAAGCGCTTAGACCAGATTGCAGCGCAAATGTTTCCTGATTATTCCCGCGGTCGTTTGCAGGACTGGATTCGCAGTGCCAGCCTGCTGGTCAATGGCCAGGCCAGGCGCCCGCGTGACAAGCTGAAGCCGGGAGATCAATTGCAGGTTGAGGCCGAGCTGGAAAAAGCGGAGCAGTGGAGCGCCGAAGCACTGCCCCTGACTATAGTCTTTGAAGACGAACATCTGCTGGTGATCAACAAGGCGGCCAATTCCGTGGTGCACCCGGCAGCCGGCAATCACAGCGGCACCCTGCTCAACGGATTGCTGCATCATTGCCCGCAGCTCGAGGAATTACCCCGGGCCGGCATCGTCCATCGACTGGACAAGGACACCACCGGGCTGCTGGTTGTTGCCAAGACTCTACCAGCCCATACCCATCTGGTGCAATTGCTGCAAAACCGGGATATCTCCCGGGAGTACGAGGCGGTGGTCAATGGACTGCTCACCGGTGGTGGCCGGGTCGATGCACCACTGGATCGCCACCCGGTGAATCGTAAAAAGCGGGCGGTGACCATGAGCGGCAAGGAAGCGGTCACCCATTATCGTCTGTTAAACCGGTTTCGGGCCCATTGCCATTTGCAGGTGAAGCTGGAAACCGGTCGTACGCACCAGATTCGTGTCCATATGGCCCATATCAACCATCCTCTGGTGGGTGACCCTCTCTACGGTGGGCGACTGCAAATACCGCGCGGCTGTGACTCGGCCCTGGCAGACTATCTGCGCAGTTTTCGGCGTCAGGCTCTCCATGCCCGGCGCCTGGCCTTTGTGCATCCGGCCAGCGGCGAAGAAATGAGCTGGGAGGCGGAATTGCCCGAAGACATGCAAACACTGCTACAGCGATTGGCTGATGACAACCGCCAGCATGACTGACATCAGTTTTCTGCATCCGCACTGGTCAGACCTGGAAGGCGTGTATGCCGGTTTCAGCTGTCGGCAGGGTGGCCTCAGTGAAGGCGACTACGCCAGTCTCAATCTGGCACAGCATGTTGGCGATGACGAGGCGGTTGTTGCCAATAACCGGCAGTTGCTGCGCAGTGTCTTGCCGGGCAGGCCGGCCTTGCAATGGCTCGATCAGGTTCATGGCAATGAGGTGTTGGAACTGACAAAAGCGGGGCCTGTGCAAACTGCTGACGCGGCTATCAGTCGGGTGCCAGGTGTCGCCTGTTGCGTGATGACAGCAGATTGCCTGCCGGTTTTTATTGCCAGCAATAGCCAGGCTGAAGTCGCGCTGGTTCATGGTGGGTGGCGTGGCCTTGTCGGAGGCATTCTCAGCCAGACGCTCAAAAAACTGAATACCCCTGCAGCCCAGTTACGTGTCTGGCTCGGCCCGGCCATTGGTCCCTGCCATTTTGAAGTGGGCGCCGAAGTGCGCCAGGCTTTTCTTGAATCGGCAGAGGGCGAGAACCTGGCTGCCTGTTTCAGCCCGGCAGAGCAAGCGGGTAAATACATGGCTGACCTCTATGCTATTGCCCGACTGCAACTGTCTGGTCTGGGGGTTCAGGATATCAGTGGCGGCGAGCACTGCAGTTATTGTGACCGGCAACAGTTCTATTCCTACCGGCGTGACGGTCGTACCGGCCGTAATCTGAGTCTTATCTATCTGCGCGAGTGAAGCTGGTATTTGCCGCTCGGGCACTGCCTTTGATCAGGATCAATATTAGCCAGACTGCGTCACTGGAACATTGAAAAAGACCCTGGCTAGCCCAATATAAGCTGGCAAGATATTTTTTTGAATGCGCCGGCTATCGAAGATTGCCGGCATTGCCGCTGAGGTCACCATGCGACTCGACAAATTGACCAGTAAACTCCAATCGGCCCTGTCTGATGCCCAGTCAATGGCTCTAGGCAAGGACCATAATCTGATTGAACCGGTGCATCTGGTTCTGGCATTGATTGACCAGAAAGGTGGATCGGTCCGACCCCTGTTGTCCCAGACCGGTTTCAATATCAAGGAGCTGCGTTCACGCCTGCAGCAGGCGGTGGATGACTTGCCCCATATGCCCAATCACGAAGGCGATATTGCCGCCTCACCGGAGCTGGGCAAACTACTCAATCAGGCGGATAAACTGGCGCAGCAAAAAGGCGATGCCTATATCTCCAGTGAGTCTATTTTGCTGGTTGCCATGCAGGACAAGGGCGAGCTGGGCAAGATTCTGAACAGCTTTGGTGTCTCTGCCCAGGCGCTGGAAAATGCCATCAGCAATCTGCGCGGCGGTGACAATGTGACCGATGCCGGTGCCGAGGACAGTTGGCAGGCGCTGAGCAAATACTGTGTCGACCTCACCGAAAGGGCCGAGGCCAGTGAACTGGATCCGGTGATCGGCCGCGACTCGGAAATTCGCCGCACGATTCAGGTGCTGCAGCGTCGCACCAAGAACAACCCGGTACTGATCGGTGAGCCCGGCGTGGGCAAGACTGCCATCGTCGAAGGTCTGGCCCAGCGCATCGTCAACGGCGAAGTACCGGAGGGGCTCAAGGACAAGCGCATCCTGGCGCTGGATATGGGTTCCCTGATTGCCGGTGCCAAGTTTCGGGGTGAGTTTGAGGAGCGTCTGAAAGCGGTGCTCAATGAGCTGTCCAAGCAGGAAGGCTCCATCATTTTGTTTATCGATGAGTTGCATACCATGGTGGGTGCCGGCAAGGCAGAGGGCGCCATGGATGCCGGCAATATGCTGAAGCCGGCCCTGGCCCGGGGTGAACTGCATTGTGTGGGTGCCACTACCCTGGACGAGTATCGCCAGTACATTGAAAAAGATGCAGCACTGGAACGACGTTTCCAGAAAGTGCTGGTGGACGAGCCCAACGAAGAAGATACCGTGGCCATTTTGCGTGGCCTGAAAGAAAAGTATGAAGTGCACCACGGTGTGCAGATCACCGACTCAGCCATTATCGCTTCGGCCAAGCTGTCGCAGCGTTATATTCCCGACAGGCAATTGCCGGACAAGGCCATTGACCTGGTGGATGAGGCTGCCAGCCTGATTCGCATGGAGATCGACTCCAAGCCCGAAGAAATGGATCGCCTCGAGCGACGCCTGATTCAATTGAAGATTGAGCGGGAGGCGCTGAAAAAAGACAACGATGCGGCAACCAACAAGCGCAAGGACAAGCTGGCTGAGGAAATCTCCGATCTGGAAAAGGAATACGCCGATCTGGAAGAAATCTGGAAGGCAGAAAAGTCCACATTGCAGGGTGCCCAGTCCATCAAAAGCAGTCTTGAGCAGGCCCGCAAGGATATGGAGGAAGCCAGCCGTGCCGGTGACCTGGCTCGTATGTCTGAAATTCAGTATGGCGTTATTCCGGGCCTGGAGAAGAAGCTGGAAGCGGCCACGGAGGCCGAGTCCGCCGAACGAAAACTGCTGCGCCATCGCGTGACTGAAGAAGAGATTGCCGATGTGGTGTCCCGCTGGACCGGTATTCCGGTGAGCAAAATGTTGCAGGGCGACAAACAGCGGCTGCTGGAAATGGAAGATGCCTTGCACAAACGGGTCATTGGTCAGAACGAGGCCATCGGCGCGGTAGCCAATGCCGTGCGCCGTTCCCGCTCGGGTCTGTCGGATCCGAACCGGCCCAATGGCTCATTTCTGTTTCTTGGCCCGACCGGTGTCGGCAAGACCGAATTGTGCAAGGCCCTGGCGGAGTTTTTGTTCGACACCGAGGAAGCCATGGTGCGCATCGACATGTCGGAATTCATGGAACAACATTCCGTGGCCCGTCTGATTGGTGCGCCGCCGGGCTATGTGGGCTATGAAGAGGGTGGTTATCTCACCGAAGCTGTACGCAGGCGGCCCTATTCGGTGCTGTTGCTGGATGAGGTGGAAAAAGCCCATCCCGATGTCTTCAATATCCTGCTGCAGGTCATGGACGATGGTCGCCTGACCGATGGCCACGGCCGCACAGTAGACTTTCGCAATACCGTCATTGTGATGACCTCCAATCTGGGCTCAGACCGGATTCAGGAAATGATGGCCGAAGGCGATCTCAGTGATGTCAGCTATCAGCGGGTGAAAGACACTGTGCTGTCAGTGGTGGTGAAACACTTCTCGCCGGAATTTGTGAATCGCATCGACGAGACTGTGGTATTTCATCCCCTGCAGTCAGAGCAGATTCGCGGCATCGCCGAGATTCAGATCGAGCTGTTGAACCGGCGTCTGGCCCAGAATGAGCTGCGCCTGCAAGTCTCGGAAGCGGTGCTGGATCATATCGCCAAAGTGGGCTATGACCCGGTCTATGGTGCACGGCCACTGAAGCGCGCCATCCAGAACGGCATCGAAAATCCCCTGGCCCAGCATTTGCTGCAGGGTGACTACAACCCCGGTGATCTGATCGAGGTGGATCTGGATGATGCCGGTGAGCTCAGTTTCAGCCGCCAGGCGGCTGCGGCTGAGCCGGCCTGAGCAGGGCAGACAGGGGTCGGCAGTCCATGCCGGCTCCTGAGTTTCCCTCAGCTGGGCAAAAACCCCGCAAGCGCTTGACTTTCCTGGCATAGCTGGCACAATCCCCGGCCTTGAGTGGCGTGATTTGGCCGACCCCGAAGCACGTCCCAGCAGTCTGGCCCCGCCAACACCAGGCAATCCCACAGACTGCTGTCCAGGTTTCAGACAACATCCACCTGGCTGGCTCTCACGTTACCTCGGACGGAGCCGACAAGAAGCAACAGGCAGCATCGATGGATGTGGGTTGTCAGTGCATCTTGGAGCTAGAAATCATCAAATAATCAGCCGTAAAGGCGTCGCAGTAATCACAGGGTTGTGTGCTGTAGCCGTCTCCTGTTTCATGTCCGCAAGGATTCCAGCAGGGGATGCAGGGCCGATTATCAGGACTTAAACCAGTAAAAGCGCCAGCCACGATTGACGGGCCGGCGAAGCAGAGGCAAAAAGTGGAACAGTTATCAGGCGGAGAAATGCTCATCCGTGCCTTGCACGATGAGGGCGTTGATATCCTTTTCGGATACCCTGGTGGAGCGGTGTTGCATATTTATGATGCAATTTTCCAGCAGGACAAGGTCGAACATATTCTCGTGCGGCACGAACAGGCAGCCACCCATGCTGCCGACGGCTATGCGCGGGCAACAGGCAAGCCCGGTGTGGTGCTGGTGACTTCCGGTCCGGGGGCAACCAATGCCATTACCGGCATTGCCACCGCCTATATGGATTCCATTCCCATGATCGTGATCTCTGGCCAGGTTGAGTCCCGCATGATTGGTAGCGATGCCTTTCAGGAAACCGACATGGTGGGTGTGTCCCGCCCGATAGTGAAGCACAGCTTCATGGTTCAGCATGCCAGTGAAATTCCCTCGGTGGTCAAAAAAGCCTTTCATCTTGCCACCACCGGGCGACCCGGTCCTGTGGTTATCGATGTGCCCAAGGATGTGACTGATCCCAAGGTCAAGCTGCCCTATGAGTATCCCAAGGATATCAGCCTGCGGTCCTACCAGGTGCCGGGCAAGGGGCATTCCGGCCAGATCAAGAAAGCAGTGGAGGCCCTGTTGTCGGCCAAGCGCCCCATGATTTATGCCGGCGGCGGTGTGATCCAGGGTAATGGTGCCGAGCTGTTGACCAGGCTCACCCAAAAACTCGGTTACCCCATCACCAATACCCTGATGGGTCTGGGTGCCTATCCGGCCACCGACAAGCAGTTTCTCGGCATGCTGGGTATGCACGGCACCTATGAAGCCAATATGGCCATGCATTACTGTGATGTATTGCTGGGCATTGGTGCGCGCTTCGATGACCGGGTGACCAATTCCGATACCTCCAAATTCTGCCCTGATGCCACCATTTTGCATGTGGACATCGACCCGGCTTCCATCTCCAAAACAGTGACGGCAGACGTGCCTATTGTTGGCTCGGTCACTGCCGTGCTGGAAGAGATGCTGGACCAGCTTGGCAAAAGCAAATCCAAAGTGGATAAGGAAGCGCTGGATATCTGGTGGCAGCAGATTGAGCAATGGCGCGATCGCAAGTGCCTGGCGGTGGCGCCTTCAACTGATGGCCGCATCAAACCGCAACAGGCAGTGAAGGCGGTCTACGAGATTACCAAAGGTGATGCCTATGTCTCCTCGGATGTTGGCCAGCATCAGATGTTTGCGGCCCAGCATTATCCCTTTGACAAGCCGCGGCGCTGGATCAATTCCGGTGGTCTGGGCACCATGGGTTTTGGCTTGCCTGCAGCCATGGGTGTGCAGTTTGCCTTCCCTGATGCCATCTCGGTGTGCATTACCGGGGAGGGCAGTTTCCAGATGAATCTGCAGGAATATGCCACCTGCATGCAGTATCAACTGCCGGTGAAGATCATCTGTCTGAACAACCAGGCGCTGGGCATGGTCAAGCAGTGGCAGGATATGCAGTACGGCGGACGTCATTCCCACAGTACCTATTCCGAGTCATTGCCGGACTTCACCAAGCTGGCGGAAGCCTACGGTCATGTTGGAATCAAGATCGAGCACTACGATGAACTGTACAGCAAGCTGGAAGAAGCCTTTGCCCTGAAGGACAAACTGGTATTTGTGGATATCGCTGTAGATCCTGAGGAGCATGTCTATCCCATGGCCATCAAGGGTGGTGCCATGAAAGACATGGTGCTGAGCAAGACGGAGAGGACCTGATATGAGACATATAATTTCAGTACTCATGGAAAACGAACCCGGCGCCCTGTCGCGGGTAGTGGGTCTGTTCTCGCAGCGTAACTACAATATCGATTCCCTCACCGTGGCGCCCACCGAGGACAGCACCCTGTCACGGCTGACGCTCACCACCAGTGGGGATGATGCCCGTATCGAGCAGATCACCAAGCACCTGAACCGCATCGTCGACGTGGTGAAACTGGTGGATCTGACCGAGGGTGCCCATATTGAACGGGAACTGATGCTGATCAAGGTGAAGGCCATCGGTGCCCAACGTGCGGAAATCAAACGCACGGCGGACATCTTTCGCGGCCAGATCGTGGATATGACCCAGAGTGTGTTTACGGTTCAGCTCACCGGCACCGGTGACAAACTGGATGCCTTTATCGCCGCCCTGGGTGATAACACTGTGCTGGAAGTGGCGCGCACCGGGGTGTCCGGTATTGCTCGCGGCGATAAAGTGCTCGGGCTTTGAGCTATTTTCTCTGTCTCAATGCATCCCTGCATTGAGACAGAGTCGCCATCAAATTACTGGCGAAGAAGTGCGATTCTCCTTGTAATTTGATGGCTCGCATTGATGTACAGGACGTACTGAATGCAGATTTTGCAGGAGCAAAAATCTGCGGCTGCGCAAATGTTGCACATCCCTGTGCTCACTCAGAGCAACATTCGAGTTGAAAGGAATCAGTCTGATTTATTAGTCTGATCTCATGCATCCTTGTATCGAGACAAAGTCGCGACTAAATCCCGGTGCTGACCCAGAGTAATTTTCCCAAGACGCAAAAAAGGGGCCGGTTGGCCCCTTTTTTTTGCGCTGCTCTGATAGTGATCAGATGACCTTTTTCATGGCGGTCATGTATTTGCGCAGTTTCTTGCCAACTACTTCGATCGGGTGAGAGCGCAGGCTTTCGTTCACTGCGATCAACTCGGCATTGTCCACGCCCAGATCACTCACTTGCAGACCTTTGCCGATTACATCGGTATCGATCTTCTTCATGAAGTCTTCCAGCATCGGTACACAGGCATGGGAGAACAGGTAGCAGCCGTACTCGGCGGTATCGGAAATGACCTTGTTCATCTCATACAGCTTCTTGCGGCCAATCAGGTTGGCAATCAGCGGTACTTCGTGCAATGACTCGTAGTAGGCGGATTCTTCGATGATGCCACTGGCGGTCATGGTTTCGAAGGCCAGTTCCACGCCAGCCTTGACCATGGCAACCATCAGAATGCCGTTGTCATAGTATTCCTGTTCGGAAATTTCCATATCACCGGCTTCGGCCTTCTCGAAACTGGTCTCGGCGGTGGCTTCACGCCAGCCCAGCAGCCTCTTGTCGTCGTTGGCCCAATCTTCCATCATGCCGGCAGAAAAATCGCCAGTGATGATGTCGTCCATGTGTTTCTGGAACAGCGGTGCCATGATGTCCTTGAGCTCATTGCTCAGCTCATTGGCAACCAGCTTGGCCGGATTGGACAGGCGATCCATCATATTGGTGATGCCGCCATGCTTGAGGCCTTCGGAAACCACTTCCCAGCCGTGCTGCACCAGTTTGGCGGCATAGGCGGGGTCGATACCTTTCTCGACCATCTTGTCGTAGCACAGAATGGAGCCGGTCTGCAGCATGCCACAAAGTATGGTCTGCTCACCCATCAGATCCGATTTCACTTCGGCAATAAAAGAGGATTCCAGTACCCCGGCGCGATGCCCGCCGGTGGCAGCGGCATAGGCCTTGGCGATATCCAGGCCATCGCCATTGGGGTCGTTTTCTGCGTGCACAGCAATCAGGGTAGGGACGCCAAAGCCGCGCTTGTATTCTTCCCGCACTTCCGTGCCCGGGCATTTCGGTGCCACCATGACCACGGTCAGATCGTCACGGATCTGCATGCCTTCCTCGACGATATTGAAGCCATGGGAATAGGCCAGGCAGGCGCCCTGTTTCATCAGTGGCATCACCGCGCTGACAACAGGCGTGTGCTGCTTGTCGGGCGTCAGATTCAGTACCAGGTCGGCCGTGGGAATCAGTTCATCATAGGTGCCGACGGTGAAACCGTTCTCGGTGGCGTTCTTCCATGAGGGGCGTTTTTCGCTGATGGCGGATTCGCGCAGGGCAAAGGACACATCCAGGCCGCTGTCGCGCATGTTCAGGCCCTGGTTGAGGCCCTGGGCACCGGCGCCAACAATGACGACTTTCTTGCCCTTGAGTTTTTCCACGCCGTCGCTGAATTCGCTTCGGTCCATAAAACGACACTTGCCCAATTGTTCCAACTGCAGGCGCAGGGGCAGCGTATTAAAGTAATTCATGGAGTCGCTCCAGTAATGCTAGTTTTGATCGTGAGAAAGGCCCTCACCAGACGGGGTTGAGGCCTTGTTATTCATCGGATTTTGGGTGAGGCGCGATCATATAGCATCTCTATTGCCGGGTAAATTCCTAAAAACAGTGGCCTTGCCCCCCGTCCCCCCTTGTATAATCAGATTTCCTTTTAAAAACCGATAGTAAGGCTTGCAAGCTCTACTATTGGTCAAGCGCGGTAATAAGGCATGAGTCAGGAAGAACGGCAAGACGAGCAGGAGCAGGAGATCGATTCCGATAGTCTGTTACCTATTGATGAACATGAAGAGACATTTTCCGAGGATGGCCGCGAAGTGCGCCGTCGCGGTGTCTTCCTGCTGCCCAATCTGCTGACTCTGGGGGCTCTGTTCGCCGGCTTCTATGCGGTGATCGCCGGCATGTCCGGAAACTTCAATGAGGCCGGCTGGGCCATTCTCATCGCCGGCGTGCTGGATGGGCTCGATGGCCGAATTGCCCGCCTGACCAATACCCAGAGCGCCTTTGGGGCCGAGTTTGACAGCCTGTCGGACATGGTTTCCTTTGGTATGGCACCGGCCCTGATCATGTTCAGTTGGGCTTTCGAGCCCCTGGGACGGGTGGGTTGGGCCGCCAGCTTCATCTATATGTCCTGCGCGGCCCTGCGTCTGGCCCGCTTCAATGTCCAGCTGGGAACGGTGGACAAACGGTTTTTTGTGGGCCTGGCCAGTCCCCTGGCGGCCGGCCTGGTGACGTTCGTGCCCTGGGTGGCTTTCAAATACAACCTGGAGCCAAGCCCCATGGTGTCCTATCTGGCGGTGGTGCTGACGGTGTTCGCCGGCCTGCTGATGGTCTCCAACTACCGTTATTACAGTTTCAAGGAATTGCATTTCAAGGGCACGGTGCCCTATATGGCCTTTATTCTGGCGGTAGTGTTACTGGCACTGATTGCCCAGAACCCCCATGAAGTGCTGCTGAGCATGTGTGTGATCTACGCCTGCTCCGGGCCCGTGGGCTGGGTGTACCGGCGATATTTCAAGGCCAAAGCCCCGGCTGGCGGGGAATCCGCGCAGTAGCGCCAGACGTACCGGGTACAAACAGGCGACGAATCAGGGGAAACGCCCACTGCCCGGGACCGGCCGGTTGCCGAAACAGGGCAGAAAGCGCTAACTTGAGAAGTCGGGCAGGGACCGGGAAGAAACCGGAAAGAAACCCGGCGCCTGGCCTGTCTACTGACTGCAGGCTTGCTAGTGCAAAAATAGCAGCTCGCTGCAGAGCAGGCATCAAATCCAAAAGCAGGTGGATACTATGTTGATCAAGAAACCGTCGGACATTCTTCCTTCAGAAATTACCCCGGAGCGGATCTACCGTGAGCGCCGCAAATTCATGTTCGACAGTGGCAAGCTGCTGATGGGCTCGGCCCTGGCGGGTCTGGCGCCTGCGGCGATAGCCCAGAGCGGTGGTCTGAAGGCCCGGGTACCGGTCACCTCCGAGCGGGCGGCTCCCACCGCCTGGTGGGCCGAGAAGTTCAATAACATCAAGCCGGCGCCGGATTCCGAGCCCCTTTATACCGACGAAGAGCTCACCCCCTACGAAGACGTTACCCGCTATAACAATTTCTACGAATTTGGCATGGACAAGGGGGATCCGGTGGCCAATTCAGGAGATTTTGAAGTCGATCCCTGGTCGGTGGAGATTGCCGGCGAGGTGAACAAGCCCGGTGTCTACAACCTGGAAGATGTGATTCAGGAGCACCGTCTGGAAGAGCGCGTCTACCGGCTGCGCTGTGTTGAGGCCTGGTCCATGGTCATTCCCTGGATCGGAATTCCGCTGGCGGACATCCTCAAGCGCTTTGAACCCACCTCCAATGCCAAATACGTGGAGTTTGAAACCATTGTTGACCCGGAGACCATGCCCGGTATCCGATCTCGTTTTGCCATTATCGACTGGCCCTACCGGGAAGGACTGCGACTGGACGAGGCCATGAATCCTCTGACCTTTATGGCAGTGGGAGTCTATGGCAACTACATGCCGCCCCAGAACGGTGCCCCGATCCGTCTGGTGGTGCCCTGGAAATACGGTTTCAAGAGCATCAAGTCCATTGTCCGCATCAATCTGCGGGAAACCATGCCCAATACCAGCTGGAACGACCTGCAGCCCCAGGAGTATGGCTTTTATGCCAATGTAAACCCGGAGGTGCACCACCCCCGCTGGCGCCAGGATATGGAGCGCCGTCTGCCCCAGACCCTGTTTGATCGCCGGGTCATTCCCACGCGCAAGTTCAATGGCTATGGAGAGCAGGTGGCCCACCTCTATGAAGGCATGGACCTGGCCCGCTACTTCTGAATCCGGACCGTCATTCAAGCAGTCGATAAGCCCCAGCCGTGCCCGCACCTGCCAAGCTCATCAAGCCTGTTGTCTTTCTGCTGGCGCTTCTGCCGCTCGCCTGGGTGGTATGGCGTGTCGTCAGTAATGATCTGGGGCCTGACCCGGCCCAGGAGCTGGCCATTGAAACCGGGGAGTGGAGTATCCGCTTTCTGCTACTGGCCCTGGCCATGACTCCGCTGAGGCAGCTCACCGGCCTGGTGGATTTCGTCCGGCAGCGGCGCATGGTGGGCCTGTTCGCCTGGTTTTATGCCTCGCTGCATTTTCTGGTGTGGCTGAGCTTTGTCTGGGGCTTCCGCTGGGGGACTGTCGGGGCCGAGATTATCGAGCGCCCCTATATTACCGTAGGCTTTTTGGCCTGGGTCATTCTGCTGGCCCTGGCACTGACCTCGCCGAAATTCATGGTGCGCAAGCTGGGGCGTAACTGGAAGCGACTGCATCGGCTGGTCTATGTATCCGGCGTGCTGGCCATCGTCCACCTGCTGTGGATTCAGCGCACCGACCTCATCGAGCCGGTTTTCTACGGGTCAATTCTGGCGGTTTTGCTGGGCTATCGGCTGCTGAACCGGTCCCGCGCAAAACTTGCGGCCAGGGTGTAAAAACTGCTGCACTTCCTGAGGGAATTCCAGTAGAATCCTCGCCCCGATTCGGGGTCTGAAACAAAACGAAAACTTTTCGCTTTTTTCCTTCCGAATCCCCTTGCCAAGCAAGGCGAGGTGCGTATAATACGCGCCCTCTGTGTCGAACGAGACACCGGGGTTTTACGCTCTTTAATAATTTGGATCAAGCAATAGAGGTGGGTGCTTGCCGAGGTGGAATCGGGATCTACACGATTAGGTCCTTCCGCGCTCAGATTGTCTGAACGTGGATTAACCGGACCATCAAAGGTAAGCAACTGCGTTAATTTATTTAAATTTAAGCTTACTGGATTATTGTCGGCCTAGGTCGGAAATAATTCAGGGCAGTAGTTGTGATCTTTTGAGCTGTTTTTGGTGGTTATTGTCTTTGTCAGGTTATGTAGTACTGGCAGCTGTAGGGCGATGGCCACTTTTGCAAGATTGAACTGAAGAGTTTGATCATGGCTCAGATTGAACGCTGGCGGCAGGCTTAACACATGCAAGTCGAGCGGAAACGATGGGAGCTTGCTCCCAGGCGTCGAGCGGCGGACGGGTGAGTAACGCGTAGGAATCTGCCCAGTAGAGGGGGATAGCCCGGGGAAACCCGGATTAATACCGCATACGCCCTACGGGGGAAAGGCCGGGATCTTCGGACCGGTCACTATTGGAGGAGCCTGCGTGAGATTAGCTTGTTGGTGGGGTAATGGCCTACCAAGGCGACGATCTCTAGCTGGTCTGAGAGGATGATCAGCCACACCGGAACTGAGACACGGTCCGGACTCCTACGGGAGGCAGCAGTGGGGAATATTGGACAATGGGCGCAAGCCTGATCCAGCCATGCCGCGTGTGTGAAGAAGGCCTTCGGGTTGTAAAGCACTTTAAGCAGTGAGGAAGGCCATAGGGTTAATAGCTCTGTGGATTGACGTTAACTGCAGAATAAGCACCGGCTAACTCCGTGCCAGCAGCCGCGGTAATACGGAGGGTGCAAGCGTTAATCGGAATTACTGGGCGTAAAGCGCGCGTAGGTGGTTTGTTAAGTCAGATGTGAAAGCCCAGGGCTCAACCTTGGAACTGCATCTGATACTGGCAGGCTAGAGTATGGTAGAGGGAGGTAGAATTCCACGTGTAGCGGTGAAATGCGTAGAGATGTGGAGGAATACCAGTGGCGAAGGCGGCCTCCTGGACCAATACTGACACTGAGGTGCGAAAGCGTGGGGAGCAAACAGGATTAGATACCCTGGTAGTCCACGCTGTAAACGATGTCAACTAGCCGTTGGGGATCTTAGTATCTTTAGTGGCGTAGCTAACGCGCTAAGTTGACCGCCTGGGGAGTACGGTCGCAAGATTAAAACTCAAATGAATTGACGGGGGCCCGCACAAGCGGTGGAGCATGTGGTTTAATTCGACGCAACGCGAAGAACCTTACCTGGTCTTGACATCCTCAGAACTTTCCAGAGATGGATTGGTGCCTTCGGGAACTGAGTGACAGGTGCTGCATGGCTGTCGTCAGCTCGTGTCGTGAGATGTTGGGTTAAGTCCCGTAACGAGCGCAACCCTTGTCCTTATTTGCCATCATTTAGTTGGGCACTCTAGGGAGACTGCCGGTGACAAACCGGAGGAAGGTGGGGACGACGTCAAGTCATCATGGCCCTTACGACCAGGGCTACACACGTGCTACAATGGAGCGTACAAAGGGCTGCGATCTCGCGAGAGTCAGCTAATCCCATAAAACGCTTCGTAGTCCGGATCGCAGTCTGCAACTCGACTGCGTGAAGTCGGAATCGCTAGTAATCGTAGATCAGAATGCTACGGTGAATACGTTCCCGGGCCTTGTACACACCGCCCGTCACACCATGGGAGTGGGTTGCAAAAGAAGTGGATAGCCTAACTTCGGAGGGCGTTCACCACTTTGTGATTCATGACTGGGGTGAAGTCGTAACAAGGTAGCCGTAGGGGAACCTGCGGCTGGATCACCTCCTTAAAGAGATACCCGCCTGCTTCGGCAAAGTACCTACCTCTATTGCTTGATCTGATGAATTAGAGAACTGAAACTGACCCCTTCCTTAATTGGATTGGGTTCATCCTCTTTAGCTTACAGTCGGGATGCAGTTACACCTGCAACTCGAAGCTGATGGATACGCACTAGCGTTCTGTTAGTTGGATTCTAAAGACTGTGATGGGTCTGTAGCTCAGTTGGTTAGAGCGCACCCCTGATAAGGGTGAGGTCGGTGGTTCAAATCCACCCAGACCCACCAATAATTAGTTGGACTGTCGTTCAATTAATCGTTCTTTAACAATTAGGTGAATAAGACATATATATGTTTGTTATGTGTTGAATCTGCAGCGTTTGTGATGATCGCTGTGGTGAAGACACTCCCAAAATGTGTGTATGCTGTAATCTTAAACAAGTTATACAAGTGCATAATATCTGTACGAAGTCGTTACGAGTTGCGGAAGTTTTTCATATAGTGATGTCCCGGGGTTTATACAAAGACCGGGTTTGATTCGATCGTAGTACTTTGGGCGTAGCCGCCTGGAGAGTTCAGAATCCATGATTATATGGTCAAGCAACAAAGCGTGCGTGGTGGATGCCTTGGCAGCTAGAGGCGATGAAGGACGTTGTAGACTGCGATAAGCGTCGGGGAGAGGTCAAACACTCTTTGATCCGGCGATTTCCGAATGGGGAAACCCAACCAGCTTGCTGGTTATCGTTAACTGAATACATAGGTTAATGAGGCGAACGCGGAGAACTGAAACATCTAAGTACCCGCAGGAAAAGAAATCAAACGAGATTCCCCCAGTAGCGGCGAGCGAACGGGGATTAGCCCTTAAGTTACAGTGGATTTAGCAGAACGCTCTGGAAAGTGCGGCGATAGAGGGTGATAGCCCCGTATGCGAAAGGTCCATTGTAGTGAAATCGAGTAGGTCGGGACACGTGAAATCTTGACTGAATATGGGGGGACCATCCTCCAAGGCTAAATACTCCTAGCTGACCGATAGTGAACTAGTACCGTGAGGGAAAGGCGAAAAGAACCCCGGTGAGGGGAGTGAAATAGACCCTGAAACCGCGTACGTACAAGCAGTGGGAGCCTGGTCACTCAATCGCTTTGCGATTGAGATGACAGGATCTAGACACTTGAAACTAGAGACTAGAGCGATCTGAACTAAACTGTGTAATAACAGGAGGTTCAGATGACCTATCAAAGACTGAATGTTTACCAGAAGTCTTATGCTCTTGCTCTGGAAATACACAAACTGAGTTTGAAATTTCCGTCGATAGAGCAACGAGAAGTCGCTAGTCAAATCAGACGCTCCAGCAAGTCCATTCCAGTCAACATAGTTGAAGGAATGAGCAAACAGAGCAGTAAGGCGGATGTGCGAAAGTATATTCGCATTGCCATTGGTTCAAATGACGAAACCATGGTCTGGCTAAGATTTTCCAGAGACCTCGGTTATCTGGATGATCAAGTTTCAAGTAATTACCTGAGCAGATACAGCGAAGTAGGCAAAATGCTTCGCGGAGTTCTAAAAAGATACTCCTAGTTTCTAGTCTCTGGTTTTCTAGTCTCTGTCACCTCAATAACAGAGTTATTGAGTGACCGGGTGACCGCGTACCTTTTGTATAATGGGTCAGCGAGTTATTGTCTGTAGCAAGGTTAACCGTCTAGGGGAGCCGTAGGGAAACCGAGTCTTAATAGGGCGCTCAGTTGCAGGTAATAGACCCGAAACCGGACGATCTATCCATGGCCAGGTTGAAGGTGCCGTAACAGGCACTGGAGGACCGAACCCACTTATGTTGAAAAATGAGGGGATGAGCTGTGGATCGGAGTGAAAGGCTAATCAAGTCCGGAGATAGCTGGTTCTCCTCGAAAACTATTTAGGTAGTGCCTCGTGAATAACTGCTGGGGGTAAAGCACTGTGTCGGCTAGGGGGTCATCCCGACTTACCAAACCGATGCAAACTCTGAATACCAGTAAGTTCAATCACGGGAGACAGACGGCGGGTGCTAACGTCCGTCGTCGAGAGGGCAACAACCCAGACCACCAGCTAAGGTCCCAAATATCAGTTCAGTGGGAAACGATGTGGGAAGGCTTAGACAGCTAGGAGGTTGGCTTAGAAGCAGCCACCCTTTAAAGAAAGCGTAATAGCTCACTAGTCGAGTCGGCCTGCGCGGAAGATTTACCGGGGCTAAACTGATAACCGAAGCTGTGGATTCAGAGGACAGAGTACAGAGGACAGAGGACAGATGGAAAGTGACCGCCGAAAGGCTGGAACCATTGTTGATGTAAGTGATTTGGAGGTATTCCAGAAGGCTTATGCGATCTCCTTGGAGATTCATGAGTTGAGTTTGGAATTACCCAAACATGAGCAATTCAATGGTCTGGCTGATCAAATGCGCAGAGCCAGTAAAGGCATCTGTGCAAATTTGGCGGAAGGTTTTGGCAAGCAAAGTATTTCGAAAGCCGAGTTCAAGCGATTTATCGTGATGGCCATAGGGTCAGCCGATGAGATGCAGCTTTGGCTTCAATACTGCCAGGACCTTGGTTATTTCAAAGCAGTTCAATCGCAAGCCTTAAGTAAACGCTATCGTGAAATAGCGCAGATGCTTTCAGGCCTGCACCAGAATTGGACCTAGCCGCTTTCCATCTGTCCTCAGTCCTCTGTCCTCTGTCCTCTGGATGGTAGAGGAGCGTTCTGTAAGCGGTTGAAGGTGCATCGAGAGGTGTGCTGGACGTATCAGAAGTGCGAATGCTGACATGAGTAACGATAAGGGAGGTGAAAAACCTCCCCGCCGAAAGATCAAGGTTTCCTGTCCAACGTTAATCGGGACAGGGTGAGTCGGCCCCTAAGGCGAGGGCGAAAGCCGTAGTCGATGGGAAACCGGTTAAAATTCCGGTACCGACTCTTACTGCGATGGGGTGACGGAGAAGGCTAGGCTGGCAGGGTGTTGGTTGTCCCTGTTTAAGCGTGTAGGTAGGGGGCTTAGGTAAATCCGGGCCCTCGTTAATCTGAGACGCGATGACGATCTCCTGGGGAAACCCTCGAGAGAAGTAGTCGATGCCATACTTCCAGGAAAAACCTCTAAGCTTCAGGTAAGAGTTGACCGTACTGTAAACCGACACAGGTGATCAGGTAGAGAATACCAAGGCGCTTGAGAGAACTTGGGTGAAGGAACTAGGCAAAATGGTACCGTAACTTCGGGAGAAGGTACGCTCCTGCCGGTGATCGGACTTGCTCCGTAAGCTAGTGGGAGTCGAAGTGACCAGGTGGCTGCAACTGTTTACTAAAAACATAGCACTCTGCAAACTCGTGAGAGGAAGTATAGGGTGTGACGCCTGCCCGGTGCCGGAAGGTTAAGTGATGGGGTTAGCTTCGGCGAAGCTCTTGATCGAAGCCCCGGTAAACGGCGGCCGTAACTATAACGGTCCTAAGGTAGCGAAATTCCTTGTCGGGTAAGTTCCGACCTGCACGAATGGCGTAATGATGGCCACGCTGTCTCCACCCAAGACTCAGTGAAATTGAAATCGCTGTTAAGATGCAGTGTACCCGCGGCTAGACGGAAAGACCCCGTGAACCTTTACTATAGCTTCACACTGGACTTTGAATTTATTTGTGTAGGATAGGTGGGAGACTTTGAAGTGTTGGCGCCAGCTGGCATGGAGTCGCCCTTGAAATACCACCCTGGTAACTTTGAGGTTCTAACTTAGGTCCCTTATCGGGATTGAGGACAGTGTGTGGTGGGTAGTTTGACTGGGGCGGTCTCCTCCCAAAGAGTAACGGAGGAGCACGAAGGTACCCTAAGGATGGTCGGAAATCATCCGCTTAGTGTAATGGCACAAGGGTGCTTGACTGCGAGAGTGACAACTCGAGCAGGTGCGAAAGCAGGTCATAGTGATCCGGTGGTTCTGAATGGAAGGGCCATCGCTCAACGGATAAAAGGTACTCCGGGGATAACAGGCTGATACCGCCCAAGAGTTCACATCGACGGCGGTGTTTGGCACCTCGATGTCGGCTCATCACATCCTGGGGCTGAAGCCGGTCCCAAGGGTATGGCTGTTCGCCATTTAAAGTGGTACGCGAGCTGGGTTTAGAACGTCGTGAGACAGTTCGGTCCCTATCTGCCGTGGGCGCAGGAGATTTGAGAAGAGTTGCTCCTAGTACGAGAGGACCGGAGTGAACGAACCTCTGGTGTTCGGGTTGTGTCGCCAGACGCATTGCCCGGTAGCTATGTTCGGACAGGATAACCGCTGAAAGCATCTAAGCGGGAAGCCCCCTTCGAGACGAGATCTCCCTTAGGACTTGATCCTACTGAAGTGCCGTTGAAGACGACGACGTTGATAGGTTGGGTGTGTAAGCGCTGTGAGGCGTTGAGCTAACCAATACTAATTGCACGTGAGGCTTGACCATATAATCATGGAGTCTAGAGACGAGAGACTGGAAACTAGAAACTAGAGTTCAGTAGCCGACTCATTGATGGAAATGATTGTATGAAAAGCAACTTTGACAACTTCGAATAGATATCTTGTTAACTTGTACAAGACAGACGATTACAGACTTATTCACTTGATTGTAAAGAACATGATTGACCAGTGAGCGACAGCCCACTGGCCGGTCGCCAGAATTGCCTGACGACAATAGCAAGTGGGAACCACCTGATTCCATCCCGAACTCAGTAGTGAAACCGCTTAGCGCCGATGGTAGTGTGGGGTTTCCCCATGTGAGAGTAGGTCATTGTCAGGCATCCAAAAACATACCCCCGTGGGCTTCGCCCTCGGGGGTATTTTTTTGGATGCCATATGACGCCGACGCTGCGCGTCGGGTCATAGTGATTCGAATTTTGGCTGAGCCAAAATCCTCACCCCTTCGGGGCAGCCTTCGGCTGTCTGCGCCGCTGCGCGGCTTTCAGGCATACGAGCATCACTCGGCGATTAACTAGTCGTGAGGGTGGGCCCTTTTTTTTTGGATGCCTGACGATCCCGACTCTACCGAAATGCGTGAGAGTAGGGCGAAGAACGATCGGCGTAGCCGAAATAAAGCGTAGCTTTATTAGTGATGAGCGACGCGCCAAGGGCCGCTCCTGCGCATCCATGCGCTCGCGGCATTAGTTCTATCCATGAACGTCATGGCGCGGCTGGGGCCAAAGAAAAACTCAGTGTCGCGCCAGGGACGGCTTGTATAAATCAGCTTACGACTCGCATCAGGCATCCCCCCAACGTCAGCACAGGCTTCGATTAAGGACCAAAGTAGCCCGAGAAAAAGGCTTTGATTCGCATTTCGCGTGGGCGCGAAATCCTCACCCCTTCGGGGCAGCCTTCGGCTGTCTGCGCCGCTACGCGGCTTTCAGGCATACGAGCACCACTCGGCAGGTTACTAGTCGTGAAGGTCGGCCCTTTGTGTTGGATGCCTGACGATGGCCCATTCGAATAGGGGAATTCCCCATGTGGAGGCCGAAAAATGCTCCTGCATTTTCGGCACTTCCGCCATCCCTGGCGGTCGTAGGGCGAAGAACGGTGCGCGTAGCGCAAAAAGAGCGGAAGCTCTTTAAGGGACGAACGGCCGGCCAAGGGCCGCTCCTGCGCATCCATCCATAGGAGGGGACACTCGCAACTTGGCAACTTAACTCAAGCTATTCTCAGTTAAAGTGCTAAATTGCGAGTGTCCCTGAGTACTTCCCATTCGAGTGGCGGAATGTGCAGTATCAACCACCAGGGACACTGACAAAATAACAAATTAGCAATAAGCCGAGAGTCGGGTCTTCGCTTGGTCTCTTGTCGGTGACTCCATCCAAACGTCAGGACACGAAAAGGGCATAAGAGGGACACTCGCAACTTAGCAACTTGACTCAAGCTGATTTCAGTTAAATTACTAAGATGCGAATGTCCCTGACAACCTCCAAGTGGAGCGGCGGAATGTGTAGCATCGGTGAATCGGCAGTCTTTACCCGGTTTTGTTATGATCAAGCGAAAAGCTACCGAAAACGGGATTAGCCAGGTTATGACTGCCAGGGAGTTCTGATGTGAGGGGTACCGAAGCCAGGTTGTTCATGAAAATCAGGTGGTTGCCGAGAATGGTGCAGTCGGAGGCGGGCCAGTGAAGATCGCTATCGTTGGTGCTGGACCTGCGGGCTTGATGCTGGCTCTTAGTCTCGTTCGCCACCGCTCCGGGACGGCGAGTGCAATTGACCTTAGCATTTTTGAAAGGGAACTGCACCATGACCGGCAGCCGAGAGCTAATGCCGACCGTTCCTATACGATTGATATTACTGGTCACGGCCGCTTGGCAATTGCGTCTATCGGGCCTGCGCTGCTGGATCGATTCGACAGGGAACTGATTCCGTTCCGAGGTATCCAGGCACATGTTCTGGGGCGGACCTTGCCGTATGCCGAGGGGGATGGACCGGCAGCCGCGGGGATATCTGTTCGGCCCTGCTCCATGAGCTCGAGTCTATACTGCCAACTGGCAATGTTAATTGTAGCTTCCTTTGGGGCACTGAAGTCACAGATATCATCGCGGACGATGGTTCGCTGAGTTATCGAAGTGGGAATGAATCCCGATCATCGCAGTTCGATCTGGTGGTGGGTGCAGACGGGGCCGGTTCCTTTTTTCGGCGGCAGTTGGAGACGGATGGTCATCTCACGACGCAAATGCAGTCCATTCCCAACTACAGTCGCATACTGCATCTGGATGCGCAGTCCCCGAGTGCTGCATTCGATCCAGCCTTGCTGCACATGTTCAGTCTTCGCCCCTGGGCCGTGGGTGGAGCGATTCTGGATGCTGAAGCAGCTCACCAGACCGAGGAAGTGGTTGCGGCCAAACTTCCGAAAGATTTTTATGTGCAGATGGGCTACTGGAATGATGATGCGCTGGGAACGCCAGGCGACGTTTCTGCAATTCTCCGGAAGATTCGCGTTCAGCGCCGGGATAGAAAGGAACAGGTAAAACTGGCCGACTTTGTGTCTGAAGCTGAGGTCGAGGCCTTCGCTCAGAGAGATGTCTATCACACCGGCAAGGCCGTAGTCTGTTCTCAACTCATCGGCGGACGCTGTGTACTGCTGGGCGATGCGGGAACTGCATTTCCGCCAGTGGGACAGGGCGTGAACGCAGCGCTGGAAGCCGCGACAGTGTTGGGTGAGCGGTTGGCGAGGGTAGAAGACCCGGATATACAGGCCGCGATTGACGACTACAATCAGACCTGGTTACCGGAAGCTCGGGCCTGCGCTGTCATTGCCAATCAGGTAGTCTACGGCTCCAGCCTCAATATGCTGAGGATGCTTGTGCTGGGTGCACTGTCCGAGATCAGTGGCGTTGAATTTGTCGGCCCGCAGTTGGCCAAGAATGCGAACTACAGCTATTCGAAAGCACTCGCGATTACGCAGCGGAGAGAACGCTTGCTTTATCTTGGTCTTGTGTTGACGGCCTGTGTGACTGCCTTCTTTGTGTTCTGATCGGAAATCTATACAAGGGAAAATATTCGCAAGCTGATGAGGCTCTGCAGATGCGCAGCGAAGTGCAGGCGGCAATTCAGGAGTGGCATCGCGATAGATATCCGGGCCGGTATGCATGCGCAAGGCGGACAAAATGTAGTGTAAGGAAAAACCATGAGTGAGATTGACCCCAATGACATTGAATCCCTGAAGAGGAAGCTGAATCTGGATACTGCCAGGATTAACTGGCAGGCCCTGGCGGAACATCAGCAGCAGGAAGCAGTGGTGGAAGTGGACCCGGGCCTGGACCTTATTGTTGTGGCCAGCGAGTTTGTTCGCGACAATCGGGATCAGGTGAAGGACTGGCTGGATGCAGGCCAGGTGGCCAAGGTCAGCGATGACAAAGCCCGGGCCTGGCAGCAGCAGGACAAGGAACTCTGGGCGGTGGTAGTGGCACCCTGGGTGCTGGTGCAGGAGCCCAAAGATTAAGGCCTTCAGCCGACCTCAATAATAATCAGAAGAACAGGAGCGATCATGAATGTCCGAGCCTTGAAAGAGCTGCAAAGATGCCTGTTATTGCTGACGGTTGTCGCGTTTCTGCCCGTCAGTCATGCCCAACCTGACCATGACGACCCTGACTGGGTGACAAGCTGGTCCACCAGTCCCAGCACCTTGCCTGCGCAGGGTGCGCCTGAAAACACTTTGGAAAATCAGACAGTGCGTCTGATTGTGCATACCAGTGTCGGTGGCAGCGCAATCAGGTTGCGCCTGTCCAATTATCATGGTGACCGGCCCCTGCACATCGCGGCTGCCACCGTGGCGCAGCAGGCGGCCGCAGCCCAGGCCACGGGTCCCATTTCCCGGCTTCGCTTCGGTGGCGAGGAGGGAATTGTCATTCCCCGGGGTGCCACGGTGTTCAGTGACCCACTGGTGTTTGAGGTTCCCCAGTCAGAAAATCTCGCTGTAAGTCTCTATCTGCCCGGGAATAGCGGCTTTATTACCCAGCATGCCCTGGCCAATCAGATCAGTTATATTTCCGAGCCTGGGGATTTCAGCGAAACTTCTGCCATGCCAGTGGCAGAGGAAACCCAGGGCTGGCCCTTTCTCACTGCCATCGACGTGCTGCCGGATGAACCGACCACGGCCATTGTCACGCTGGGTGATTCCATTACCGATGGCTGGGGTTCCACCGCCAGTGCCAATCAGCGTTGGCCCAATCATTTTCAGCATCGGCTTTATGCCGACGACAGTGTCGCCGATTACGCCGTGATCAATGCCGGTATTTCCGGCAACCGGGTGACCACCGAGGGCAATGCCCTGTTTGGCCAGAATCTGCAGGCGCGCCTGGAGCGGGACGTGCTGGCCATGAGTAATGTCAGTCACATCGTGCTGCTGGAAGGGATAAATGATATCGGCATGTCCGCCAGTGATGAGCTGATTGAGGCCGACAGTATCATTGCCGCCTATCGTCAGGTGCTGGCCCGGGCCCATGCGCGCGGCATCAGGGTCATCGCCGGCACACTACTGCCCTATGAGGGCGCCGCTTACTACACAGAGGCGGGCAATGCCGTACGTCAGGCCGTGAATGCCTTTATCCGCAGCAGTGGTGAATTCGATGGCGTGATTGATTTTGTTCCGGCCGTGGCAGACCCGGCCAACCCGAACCGTATCCGCCCGGAATTTACCGAAGACAATCTGCATCCCAATGATGCGGGCTACAGAGCCATGGCTGAAAGCATCGATCTGGATTTGTTTCGTCAGTAGTTTGCCGTGATTGCCGGGGTAAACGGAATCATCCAAAGATTGCGCGGAAAATAAAGAAAATAAGAATGCTCAGACCGGCACCGACCGGCAGTGTGACAACCCAGGAAGTGATGATGCGGGTAATGACACCGAGATTCAGGGCGCCGATACCCCGTGCCATTCCAACACCCAGCACCGCCCCCACCAGGGTATGGGTGGTCGACACCGGAATGCCGGTGGCCGAGGCCATGACAACGGTAGAAGCGGCAGCCAACTCGGCAGCGAAGCCGCGGCTGGGAGTGAGTTCGGTGATATTGCGGCCCACGGTGATGATGACCTTGTAGCCCAGAGTTGCCAGGCCCACCACGATACCTACGCCGCCCAGTAACAGAATCCAGGTGGGCAGAGGCGAGTTGGTATCAAATACACCACCACTGGACACAATGCTGTTGACGGCGGCCAGGGGGCCGATGGCATTGGCCACATCGTTGGAGCCATGGGCAAAGGCCATGGAACAGGCCGTAAAAATCATCAAAACGCCAAACACTTTCTCGACGCTGGTGAACTGAAAATCCTTGTTCTCGTCGGGATCTTCCTTAACCCGCCGCAACAGGAAAATGCCCAGGCCCATTACCGCCAGACCGAACAGCGTCGCCAATTGGGCGCTTTCGAAAAAGGTGAAATCCAGGCCCACATGACTCAGGCCCTTGACCAGAGTCACCATGGCAATGACGAAACCCACCAGGAACATATAAAAGGGCACATAGCGTTTGGCGTTCTGAAAAGGGTCGTCAGTGTCCAGCACCAATCTCTGCACGCTGCGAAACAGCATAAAGGCGAGGGTACCGGAGATTAGCGGCGAGATAACCCAACTGGCGACAATCGACCAGACCTGGGACCAGACCACCGAGTCCACCGAGATTCCCACCATGGCAAAACCAACGATGGCGCCAATGATGGAATGGGTGGTGGAAACAGGCCAGCCGAAGTAGGAGGCGGTCAGCAGCCAGATACCCGCTGCCAGCAGGGACGACAGCATGCCATAAACCAGTAATTCCGGGGATTCGGAAAAGCCGGCACTCTCTACATCGATTATGCCCTTGCGGATTGTAGAGGTGACTTCACCACCGGCCAGATAGGCGCCGGCAAATTCAAACACCATGGCAATGACAATGGCCTGTTTGATGGTGATGGCACGGGCGCCAACCGAGGTGCCCATGGCATTGGCTACATCATTGGCACCAACGCCCCAGGCCATAAAAAAACCGAAAACGATGGCAAGACCCAATAACAGGGTGCCGTGCTGGGCAATAATTTCAGACATGGAATAACGCTTGTGTGTTCTTGTTAGTGAATTTCTAGCTGGCCATCATGATGGAGAGTCTGTTACCAATCGTTTGCGCGGTATCAGCTACATCACCAATCTGTTCGATGATTTTGTACAAAAACATCACATGAACTGGCGGCAAATTGTCTTCCAGTTTCAACAGCTGTGCACGAATGCCCACCTGGGTGATATCGTTCTCGTGTTCCAGTTCATCCAGTTCCGTCAGCAGCTTCTCGACAAACTCCACTTCCCGGCCACGAAAGCCGGTTTCCAGTAATTCATCCAGTTCATTAATAGTTCTAAGGGCCTGCTCAGAGGCTTTCAGGCTCTGTTTGTAATATTCGCGCATGGAATCATGCAGACTTTCTGGCACCTGCATTTTGCGGCCCAGCATCAAGCCGGCTATATCCTTGCTGCGGTTGGCCAGCTTGTCCTGGGAGTTGAGCAGGCTCAGAAGGTCCGTGCGTGCTACCGGCAACAGGAAGTTTTTGGGCAGATTCATACGAATATCGTATTTCAGATTGTCTGCTTCGCGCTCGGTAGCGCTCACTTCCTGCTGTTTTTCTTCGGCAAGCTGCCAGTCGTTGCTGTAGGTGGCTTCGAGAAACTCTCCCAGCAATACGACACATTGCTGAGCCTTGGCCATATGTTCCTGCACCGGACGAATCGGTGAGCGGCCAAACAGAGATGAGATTGGGCTGGACATGAATAATTGTCAGTTATTATTTGGGCGAATTAGAACATTCCTCGCTTGTTGTTTCCAGTCCTGGCGCAGGAATTGATGTCAATAATTGGCCGGCTCAGGGTAGGGCAATCAAAGACCTGGCCGCTGCCCGCTGGCTGGCTGCTCGCAAGGCTTTTAAACAGTGGTAGTCCCGTCAGTTTTCGGATGAGGGCGAGCAACGGCTTTGCCTTGAAGCCATTGAGGAGAGTTACCGCAACTACCTCACCGCAACTTGCGATGGGGCCGGGGTATTGCTCGCCACTGGCACAGTCCTGCAGCATGGCCATGCTACAGGACTGCGGGGGAGGGTCAGGGCGCTGTTGCGAAAGTCACTACAACATCACCTCCACTGTTGTTGGACAGGCGAACCACTGCGCGAGCCTCGCGGATGCAACGATTGCTGTCGCCGTTCAGTAGATCAGTTTCCCTGAACTCAGTCTTGCGATAGTCGCGGTGATCCATGTCATCGAGCTCTGCAGCATCGGGGGCAGTCAAGCCCGCCGGGCAGCCACCAAGAAAGCCATTGTCCAGCACTGTGAGGCCGAACTGGAATTCACCGGTTCGCTTCAAGGTCAACTCAAGGTCATTCAGAATGTGATTGCCGATACCTATAGATGAAGTCCATTGAATCAGGCCACCGAAGTCACTGTCAAAGTCGGGAGATATTATGTATCGCTCGGAGGACAGAACATCTCTATCGAAATTGCCAAGAGTAAAGGGAGTATCATCCCCCGGGCCTGAAGAAGCGGGCCAGGAAAGTGGCTCCAGAATAAAGTAGTAGGGCGCTCGAGCTGCGCCGCCACTGTCCAGAGCCTCGGCATCGGCAAATTCGAATTCCAGATCGCTTGCTGACGCGATAGCGATCAGGGATGTAGTCCCTTCCAGTGAGCCACTTTGACTGATGATTTGACTACCGTTGATCTCGATAGTCGGGCGGTCGTTGATTCTGGTGACCGTCACATTCACCGTGGCGGGGGCAGAGGTTACGGTGCCGTCGCTGACAGTAAAGGTAAAACTGGTGCTGTAGGCTGATTCGGACGCCGGGGTATAGGTCACCTGCGCGGTGCTCAAACCGGTATCAGTGATGCTGCCCAGACTACCCGTGCCCGGAGCGCTGGCGATGGCGAAGCTTAAGTCGTCGCCGTCCACATCAGTGCCGGTCAGGTTAATGGTAATCGCTGTGTCTTCCTCGGTGCTGACACTCTGGGCATTGGCCACAGGATTATCATTTTCAGGGGTGATCACAATGTCAAAGGTTTGGCTCGCACTGGTATCAACGCCGCCATTGGCGGTGCCGCCATCATCACTGAGAGTCACAGTGATGGTGGCTGTGCCATTGGCATCGGCGGCGGGTGTGTAGCTGAGGCTGCCATCGCTGGCGATGCTGGGTCCGGCTGCAAACAGGGCGGCGTTTGTGTTGTTGGTGATATTGAAACTGAGGCTCTGGGCCGCTTCATCGGTGGGGCCGGCACTGATGGCCGTGGCCCAGTTGCTGACGCTCTGGGCTCCGGCATCCTCAGCGATAGTCTGATCGCTGCCCACCGTAAACTGGGGGGCATCATTTACCGGATCAATGGTAATGACAAAATCCTGACTGGCGCTGGTATCGACACCCCCATTGGCGGTGCCGCCGTCATCTTCAAGTTCGATTGTGAGGGTGGCACTGCCGCTGACGTTGGCAGCCGGGGTGAAGCTCAATTCGCCGTTGCTGGCAATGGTCGGGCCGGCAGCGAACAGGCCCGGCGCGCTGTTGGCAGTAATATTGAAAGTCAGAGTCTGGCCGCTTTCATCGCTGGCGCCGGCACTGATGCCGGTGGCCCAGGCAGGAATGGTCTGGGCGCCGGCATCTTCAAGCACGGTCTGGTCTGCGCCCTTACTGAACGCCGGCGCATTGTTGACCGGGGTGACAGTGATCTGGAAGCTCTGGCTGGCGCTGGTATCAACACCGCCATTGGCGGTGCCGCCATCGTCCTGCAATTGCAGGGTAATCGTTGCTGTTCCATTGGCATCGGTGGCAGGGGTATAGCTAAGGCTGCCATCAGCACTCACCGCAGGCCCGGCCGCAAACAGGCCCGGGGCAGTATTGCCGGTAATGCTAAAGCTCAGGCTCTGACCGGATTCGCTGGGTGCTCCCTTGTCGATTGCGGTTGCCCAGGCGGCGACGGTCTGGGCACCGGCGTTTTCCAGCACGGTCTGATCGGCACCCTTGCTGAATGACGGGGCGTCATTGATATCGTTTACGGTAATGGTGAATGTCTGGGAAGCGCTGGTATCACTACCACCGAAGGCAGTGCCGCCATCGTCCTGCAGTGCCACGCTGATGGTGGCCACGCCGTGGGTATTGGCGGCGGGGGTATAACTGAGTGACCCTGTGGAATCCACCAGTGGTCCCGCTGCGAACAGGCCGGGATTACTATTGGCCGTGACAATAAAGCTGACTGATTGACCGGCTTCGCTGACCGGCCCCGGGCTGATGGCCGTGGCCCAGTTGGCAACCACCTGAGCGCCGCTTTCTTCCAGTACCACCTGGTCAGGCCCGGCGCTGAAAGAAGGGGCCTGGTTAACCGGGCCCATCGGTTCATCCATGACAATCTCAATGCCGGCAGACAGGTTCAGGGATGCGGGCGAGGCGAATCCGCTCTGTCCAACAATAGCCGTGCACTGGGCTGAAAAAGAATAGGAGCCTGCTGGCAGGGCCGAGGCAGTGACGGTCACCGCATCATCGGACTGACTGTAGTTGAGTCCGGCACTGGCGCTGAGTTCCAATTGGGCGGGAATGTCGATGCGGATATCACCGGCAGCCACAAAAGCCTGGCATTGGGGTAGGGTGAAACTTACCGAACCGGGTCTGGCGGAATAGTTGTAGCGCAGCGCCTGGCCGTTGAAATCATTGCTGGCGACTTCGAACTCCACCGGGGCATCATCGCCACTCAGGGCGATTTCAACAAAGTCATCGTTGAGATTGCTGAGCAGACGAATCCCTTCGAATTGCTCGCCCCGGCGAGCCTGGAACAAAAAGGTTTTTCCCATCAGCTCTGCCGGAGCATTGATGGCGGTTGCGAAAGCCGTGAGCGATTGGCTCTGCACATCGAATACTGAGCCACAACTGTCAGCTTCACTCTCCTGAAAAGACAGTAACTCAAAGGAGAAGAACTCCGGCCCTAGCTCGGGTTCCGACCGCCCCTGAAAGACTACTTGCCAGAGTCCACTGCCGATGCCTTCCACCAGCAGGCAGGTTTCGTAGCTGCCGGTGGCAGCATCGAAAATGCCCACCGAGCCGCTGTCAGTGTCATTATCTGCGGCGCTGAGGGCCGGTGAAATCAGGGTGGCCTGCCAGATCAGAATGCTTGCCAGATAATGCTTCAATGTGTCTCTCCTTATTGCTGTCTGCCATCGCCGTCATCTGTGGCACTTGCTGCCTCTGCCATCATTGGGGGGGCAGATTGGACGGTGCTATACTGAACCCGGGTGCAGCGACAAAACGGCTGAAATCAGCACCCAATATTTAAATAGCCATGCAGGACAAAAAGGGGCCAAATTAGTTGTTGATTGATTTCCCAGATTTATCGGGACAGGCGGACAGGATCCGGGGCAAGCATGACTGAGCAAGGCAAGGAGCCTGAAAACAGCCCCGATGATGTGATCGATATGGACGCGCTTTGGCGGCGCTATCACCTGCGCTTGCTGACCATGGCCCAGCAGCAGTTACGCATGTCTCCCCAGCGCATGGCCGACGAGCACGATGTTGTGGTGTCCGTGTTCAAGAGTTTTTATCGGGCCGCGCAGGAACAGCGGATTGACAAGGATGCCGATGAGAATGCCCTCTGGCGCCTGCTGGTAACGCTTACCGCTCGTAAAAGCATCAAGTTGCTGCGTCACGCCGGACGCGACAAGCGCGACTCGCGCCTGCTGGAAAGTGATGTCAATGTCGATGCGCTGGTTAGCGAGGAGCCCACCCCGGAATTCGCGGCCGCCTTCGTGGACCAGTACCAGGAGCTGGGTGCCCAGCTACCGGACGACGACATGCGTCTGCTGCTGCAACGCAAGCTGGAGGGATTCAGCAATCTGGAAATTGCCCAGCAACTGGATTGCAGTATGCGCACTGTCAAACGCCGACTCACCCTGTTGCGGGAGTTACTGCTTGTAGCGCTGGACAGGCAGTCAGACGAGTAATGGACAGCTACAGCACCAGCAGTCTTGATCTGCAATCGCAATTGGCCATCGACCGCTATTGCGTGGACTTTGAAAAAGCCCTGCGCCGTGGAGATGCCGTGACCATCGAGGCGGTACTCACTCAGGCAGCGGCTGGCCTGCGCCGCGCCTTGTTTGCCGAGCTGCTGTTGCTGGAATTGAATCACAGCCCAACAGGCCAGCCGGCGACGTCCAAAGCAAGCTATCAGCAACGCTTTCCTGATTATTCCGACATCATTGATTCTCTCTACCCGGAGCAGCCGGAATCTTCGTCCGGCTCGACGGCGGCCTCAGGGCCAGCCGATTCTCTGGAGGGGCGACTGGTGGGCGGTTACCGGGTGCTGCGCAGTCTTGCCCGGGGCGGTATGGGAGTGGTGTATGAGGCACAGGACCCGGATCTGTCGCGCACAGTCATTCTCAAAATGCTGGCCGGGGATACCCTGGCCGAGCAGCAGCTGAAGCGTTTTCGGGCCGAATCCCGAGCTTTGGCGGCACTGGATCACCCCAATGTGCTCAAGGTCTATGCCTGGGGCGACTGGTTTGAGCAGCCCTATCTGGTGCTGGAATATGCCCGGGGAGGATCTCTGGCGGACCGCCTGCAAGACGGCCCGCTTGGTGAATCCGAGAGCCTGGCATTGATGGAATCCCTGCTGACTGCGGTGAGCTATGTGCACAGTCAGAACATGGTGCACCGGGATCTGAAACCTTCCAACATCCTGTTCAGCCAGGATGGGGTACTGAAGCTTTGCGATTTCGGGCTGGTCAAAGACCTGGCCATGGATGCCCAGCTTACCCGCACCGAAGAGCGACTGGGTACTCCGGCCTATATGGCGCCGGAACAACTCAATGTGGCAATGGGCGAAGTCAGCCCCGCCACAGACATCTATGCTCTGGGTGTCATTCTTCATCAAATGTTGACCGGCGAAACACCCTATGGTCATTTCGGGGCTTCACAACTGGCGGCTGCCGTGGCAGGCACAACGGCAGTGTCTGCAGACAAATTGCGGGCTGCCAATGTCTCCAGTGCCTGTGTCCGCATTTGTTTGCGCTGCCTGCAGAAACAACCCGCGCAGCGCTACCGCTCTGCGGACGACTTGCTGGAGGACATCCGGCGGGCCCGGGCAGGGCAAGCTGTCAGTCAATTACCCTTGCTGCGCAACTGGCTTGGCAACAAGCTCAGTAAAGGCCTGCCGCTGAGTCTTGCGCTTGCTGCAGGGGCAGTGCTGGCCTGGCGGCTGCTGCTGCCCGGGACTGCCGGCGACACCGAAACCGGCTTTCTGCGCAGTGAAGCCATCGCCCGCCTGCCGCAGCAATTGCTCGACCAGTTGAATACGCCGGGTGTCACAGATTCCCGTCTGCTGACTCTGATTGGACCCGGCTCGGAGTTGCAACTGTCTGCACCCCAGGGGCTGGCGCTGCATGATGACCGTTATCTGGCAATTGCCGACAGCCTGAATCACCGGGTGCTGTTGCTGGATTTGCAAAACGGGCAACTGAGCAGGGTGGCCGGCAGCGGCTATTCCGGCTATGCCGGTGACGGGGCCGCTGCCAGTCAGGCGGCGCTGCGCTTGCCGGCGGGCATCCATTTTGATGCTGCTGGTCAGCTTTACATCGCCGATCGCGGCAATCACGCGCTGCGCCTGGTGAATGCAGAGGGCAATATTGAAACCATTAGCGGTATCCAGGGCTGTAGCGGTGAGGATGCCGCGGATTCACGGCCTTTTCTTTGCTATCCCTATGATGTGCTCAGCGACAGTGCCGGAGGCTATTTTATAGCGGACAGTGGTAATGCCCGCTTGCGTCATCAGGCTCCGAACGCAACGCTGCGCTCCCTGAGCCTGGGGCAGCAAGGTGCCAGCGCGATCAGCCCCTTCCCAAGAGCGCTTGCCGGTAATGCTGACAGCCTTTATGCCCTGGATTTCGCTGCTGGCAAATTACTGGAAGTGGGCAGCAGTGGCGAAGTGAATTACCTGGCGGCTGACTTTATCAATCCCCTTGCCCTGGCTAGCGATGGGCGAGGGAATCTCTATGTGGGCGATCGCAGTCGACAGGGGCTGCAGCGAATAAACATCGAGAGCCAGCGCATCGATGTGTTGCGCGATGAACTGCTGTTCGCTGAAGACGGCCAGGCCCCTCTGGCGGTGGATGGCCTGGCGATTGACTCCCTGGGTCGTCTGTTCTTTATCAGTCGGGACAATAACAGCCTGAACGTCATATTGCCTGGAGCACAGCGTTTTGTGGCCATTGATCCGGAGAACCAGCCTCAGCGCCGGGTCGGCCCCGACAATCTCTTTCTGTCAGAGCGCCTGCAGCAGGAGCAGCAATTCAGCTATGTTGAAGTGAGCCGCCACGTCCTGCTCAGCGACCTGACTGCGCGGCTGGGACTGGAACTTCGTGTCCACCCACTGGTGGATACAGTCACCACCATCAGTATGAGTGACTATCCTCTAAACGGGCGGGACATGCTCGCAGTCAGTTGTTTTTTTATGGAGCTGAGCTGCGCCATTGAGGATGCCACCCTGGTGGTAGCCAATCCGGATGACTTTGCTGAATTCACCAGGCAACAGCCTCTGCGTTTACCGCCTGTCGAAAGCTTTATCAGCAACGCTGATAAATTGCCGCCCACATTGACCGGGGATTTACATCGATCGATTGATTTCGCCGCCATGGATTTTTCCACCTTCGGCGGTTTTCTTGAAGCCGTGGAAGAAAACACCCGCTTGCGATTCATCCTGCTCGATAGCGCCAGTGGATTCGCCGGCGCCAACTTCCGTGTGCTGGGCCGGCATCGACTGGGTGAGGTTTTCGTGCCCATGGTACTGGCTAACGGCATCACCCTGAGCTTTGATGAACAGGCCGGTGTTATCGAAGTGGGCTATCAGCCAAAAACTGAGCCCTGATCGCCCGACTCTCGGTGCTGGCCGGTAAAGCAGTCGGGGTCTGGCCAAATTGTCTCTGGGCCCCGCCGGACAGGGCCGGTGTCAGGCAATTCCCGCAAGCACCCCGCTGCGCTCATGCGCTCACTGTTTCTCAAGCACGGCACAATAGGAGACGATGGAGCCAGTCTCGTTAATGGCGTTATAGCAGTACTCGAAAGCGGTGGGTGAGTTAAACCAGAGCTGGCCGCGCCCACCGGTCGAGGTAATAAACAGGGCCTCGGTCCCGGTAGAACGGATGGAACCCCAGACATGGGTGGGGGGTGAATTGGCTGGAGATTGTGAGGATCGGGTCCGGCCTATAAAGGTTTCCTGATCCTGGGCGTCAATGGTGAGTTCAAGCTCGATTTCACTGATGACGACACCACCGATTTCCAGTCGGTCCTCCTCAACAGCACGAGATTGCACGATTCTGACCTGGCCGGTCCAGAGCCCGACCATGTCCGGATAGTCCTGGGCATGGATTGTAACTGCGAAACTCGACAATACGACGCTCAGGAGAACACTGCGATAGACATGCATGGTGTGTACCTCCAGAGTTTAATTCACGCATTATCCCTGATGGTTACTGCCTGCTGCTCCTGCATCCATAGTCTGCCTGTTGCTTGCAATTTACAAGCCTTTCAGGCTGGATTTTTCCGGTTTTCAGAATTTTTCGGCGCTCAGAATTTTACCCAGCTGTAGAAGAGCATAGCGTCTTCCGGGCGCAGGAAGAGCATCTGGCCGCCGTCTGTCTGCTCAGCACCGGGCCCCATGGACAAGCCATAAACAAAGTAACGCTCGGTCATTATCTCGGCAGCCGAGGGGAACCAGTGCTTATCGCCCTGGCCCAGGTTGTTGACTGCAAATTCAGTTGCCGATGCCAGGCTCTCCGGGAGCTGATCACCACGGTAGGCATTGAGCTGCGACAATGATTGCCAGTCAAAATTTGAAACCCTGGCGGCAAAGCCCCGGTCAATATCTCCGGACCAATTGCCAGACATCTGGTAGCTGTCGGTCAGTTCAAGACTGGCCCCCGGCAATAGCGAGGCCACCAGGGCAACATCGGGATGGTCAGCCTGCATCTCTCCAGGCCCGATCTGCGACATCTGGTAAAGCACAAACGCGACAGCCAGTGCTACAAGCACAGCCAGTTGGGACAGCAGTCGCAGCAGTTTCTTCATGATACCAGCCACGCTAGCATCAGACTGACCCCGAATGCCAGTTTGCTAGGGCCTGCCTGCCTGGGTCACTGCCGTGAGAAACACATTCTTGGCGGTGCGCTGCAATACCGGAATATCGGCCCATTCATCGGCAAAGCCGCGGCGGCCACCACGCTCGCTGGATATTCCGATTGCCAGGCTACCGCCGGCAATGGCTACATTCAGATTGGCTGAACCGGCATTGGAAAGGCGCGGAGAGCTGCCCAGAAATTCCGAGATAGCCAGGGAGTCCTGCACCAGCTTGCTCTCGAGGGCGCCCGGAATCTGCCCCGGGGGAATCTGCGAGACCGGCTCCATGTCGAAACGAATGCCCAATTCGTCGGTAACGCCCGCCAGAATGTCCCGGGTCTGCTGTTCCATGCTTTCAATATGCTCCGGGTCCAGCGAGCGGATATCCAGAGAGAACCAGCCGCTTTCAGGCTTGTGATTGAATACCGCACCGCTATCAAGCACCGCCACATTGAGCCGGGTGCGCCGGTCGGCATAGAGCTCCGGGTCGCGAATCTGCAAAATCCGGTCTACTGCCCGGGCGATGCCCTGATTGACATTGGGCAGGCCGCCATTGGCCTGACCCGATCTTCCCGGAATCATGCCAATGGCATTGGGGCTGTCGGTAATCTCCACCTGTTCCAAGCCAATGTCACGCATCAAGGCTGCTACTGCGGCGGCGCGCTCATGTTCCTGTCCCGAAGGCGAGATGATGCCGCCGATATCCACCAGTTGCCGGGCAGACCAGTCCCGGTTGTTGTCGATCTCTGTCAGGCCGGTCTGTACCCGGGGATCATTCAGGGCGTCCTCCAGTGCGCGCTGCGCCAGGAGTTGAGAGGGCAGGCAAAAGGAAAATATCAAGCCGCTTAGCACGGTAATCGGTTTTATAAAGCTTTTCATGGCGGAGAACCCGGTCTGCTGTGTGAATACATGGCAAGTGCATTACGCAGCCAGTCCTGTGGCGAGGCCTATGGTATTCAGCAGGTCCTGGCTTAAAAAGCGGCTTTTCTGGCTACGATTGATCAATAATCGATCAATGCTTCCTGGCGCCTATAATAAGAGCCAGGTCTATTCTGTTAAATATGCTACTTTTACTGGCAAGCATTTCTTGTATCGCTTCACAGCCACCTTATATACTCGAAAGTCTTCCATTCTGACATCCAGGAGCAACCATGCCGTCGCGCATCACTAAATTCAAAGTACCTGCCAGAGCGCTTTCCCTGTTTATGCCTTTGGGCTGTTCAGCACTGTTTTCGGCTGCGCTGCAAGCCCAGACTGTGGATTCCGGTCATCTTGATGTGGGCACCATTGACGCTGAATCCGGCTTCAATATTGTCGGCGATGCCAATGGGGGCTCTATACGTGGCATGGTAGGGGTTTCGGTCGGCGGTGGTGGCGACTTTGATGGCGATGGATTTGACGATCTGCTAGTGACTGCCAACAGCACTTATCCGGCACGCACCTGGCTACTGTATGGCAGTGAAGAAGGCTTGCCTGATGGATTTCAGTTGTCTGATGTTGATGGCGCCAATGGTTTTATGTTCCTGGGTGAGAATGATTCCGGGGCATTTCCTGTTCTGAACTACAATCACCGTGCCGACTTCATCGGTGATTTCAATGGTGATGGTTTTGATGATTTCGTTGTAGGTATCTCTACTTACAGCGACAACCTCAGTCAGAGTACAGGCACCGGTGCGGTGTATGTGGTGCTCGGTCAGTCGCAATGGAAGGACTGGCAGATGCCGGAATTGCCCGCGACCTATTTGTTCGGCGTTGGCGGTTTCCAGGTGGTGGGTTTGCCCGGAGACTATATAGGCCATAACGTCACCGGTGGTGATTTTAATGGCGATGGTTACGCTGATATTGCCTTTTCGGCCGTGGGTCGGGATCAGAACAAGGGAGGTGCCTATGTGATTTACGGCGGCTCCGCCAACATGGCCGATCCTTTCAATGTAGCCGACCTTGATGGCAGCAATGGCTACGTGATCGAGGGCATTGAACTGGACAATGAAGATGTCGACGTTTTTGGAAATGTGATTGTCAATGGCACTACTTCCATGGGCTGGGCGCTATCAAATCTGGGCGATGTCAATGGTGACGATCTCGATGATCTGGGCATCATGGGGCTGCGTCAGGTTTCACCAGCCGGTCGCTCCGGATTTGTCGTTTATGGCCATCAGCGCAGCGACGCCGCGCTAGCACTGGACGATATTACTGCCGAGCAAGGTGTCAAATTAATCGGTAATATGGCCTCTGTAGCCGGTATCGGCGATTTGAATAACGATGGCCTGGGTGATTTTGTCACTAACCACCTCGACTTGGTGGAAGAGCAATACAGCAGCGGCTGGGTTATCTATGGTTCTGAAGAATTCGGCGAAGCAATTGATTTTACCGATCTGGACCAATTGCAGACCCAGGGCTTCGCAATCGTATCGCCAACCCTGATGGGTGTCAGTGGCGCTCCTGCCGGTGATGTGAATGGTGACGGCCTGCAGGACAGTCTGATCTTTGATGGCAGCTTTCAGAGCAGCATGGGCGCCATGGCTGTGCTTTATGGCTCCAGCCAGAGAATCTCCGGCGCGCTGGATATAGATACTGATCTGGATGGCAGCAACGGCGTCATGGTGCGTGACTTTGTGAATCACAATCTGCGTTATTTCGCGGTTGCGGCCGACGGTATTGGTGACTTCAATGGTGACGGCTTTGATGACATCATCGCCGGCACGCCACAAACAACAGCCTACCATGACCAGCTGTCCTATCTGCGCGCCTTGCAGGGCGGAGCGCTGGTTATCTACGGTGCCTCTGACCTGAATACCTCTCGTCAGACAGAAGAAAGCCTGCTCAAGGATCTGGCTCTGGGGCATCCTCTGTCTCAGGTAAGCAGCACTTCAGGTGAAGAAAGTACTGCGATTCTCAGCGCCAGTACGGCAACAGGTCTTGGCGAGCGCGCCTGGCCCCGCTTCACAGTGGGTGATGATTTGTTGCTGGCCATCGGAGTCGTTCCGGAGCTGGAAGATCAGGGTAAAGCCGCGTCCATCCATCTGGTAATGCATGTGGTGGGTGGTGACTGGTATATGCTGAATAGCAACGGTCAGTTTGTGGCCTGGGATCAGAGCCTTGCAACGCTTGAGGCGGCTTTCACCACCGACAGTCTTTCCGCTCAGGAGTACTACCAGGCAGTGCAGGGAAGTGCCGAGCTGGGCGAGTACGAATTCTATCTGGCCTACAGCACCGATGCCGACAGTAATGGCACCGGGCCCGCCAGTCTGCATTTCAATGGCGAACCCCTGTTGTTGTTTGTCGATCCTGCCAACTAATCCTGCACGGGTCAGACCGGGATCTGACCCTTCGCTCCTTGGCTCAAACCGGGATCCTTTCCCGGTTTGGCTCTCTACTGAACTTGCCAGCCACCCCGGGCGATTACTGCCTCATAGGCATGCTTCAGACCTTGTACCAGTTCAGGGTCGGAGTCCTTGCCCATGACGAGGTAATGCCCGGTGGAGATTTCCGGCAGATCTGTGATTGCTGCCAGGGTGCCGGGTGGCTCATTCTTTCTGGCCAGATAGTCGTTCACGCCGGACAGCACATAGGGCATCAGATCGACACGGTCTCGCCGCATCATGGTCAGGGTGTTGGCATTTTCGCTCAGATACACCAGATTCGTGAACCCCTTGCTCAACAGGTAGTTCTCCACCACGTCACCGCGGATGCTGCTGATTCTGAAGTCCCGTAGCTGTTCCAGTTCAGTCGGAAATTCATCAGCGCGTTCGGCCAGGCTCCAGAGCTTGAATTCCACCGACTGAATCTTGCCTATCCAGTGATAACGCTCTTCACGCGCCGGGGTGCGGGTCATGCTGAAAGCCATTACATTGCGCTGGGAGTCGAGGGATTGAATTAGCCGTGGCCAGGGAACCACTCTGATGTCTGCTTCCAGCCCGGCTTCTGCCAATACCAGTTCGGCAAGATCACCGCCGGGGCCGATGGGCACCGGGGTGTCGCTGCCAGGCTGGTAGTTGTCGGCTTCTTCGAGCTCGGCATAGACTGTAAGTTGCGGCTCTGCAGCCTGGGCGTGGATTGCCAGCGGACATGCTGTCATCAGTGCTGCTATGAGGCCCGTGGTGATGCCATGGGATTGGCGCTTGAACATTGAACGCATCATATTAAACAGTACTTGGTAGACAGGACGTCCCTGTCTCCTGTCTGACGGTGAATAATCAGCCGGGTCCCTGGCTTGGCACTTTCATGTATTTGCAACGTTATACACGCGTAAACGCATACTATAACTGTGTTCGGGCGAGCTTCTACAGAGTATAGCTGTGCAGCTCCTGCTCGAGGTCTGCCACAGTAAGTGTGAAATTAACAATAACAGAATTGGCAAACCCTGTAGCTGCTTGCTATTACGACCGTTGACAGCCCTGGCATGAGGGCCGTGCAGGCCGGGTGGGCTTCCAGACTGGGCCAGATTGAGCTAAACCTCAAACTCCGGGTGCCTTGCCAGTATCTGTCCGCTGCTTTACTGCACACTCTGATGGCAACTGACACAGCTGCCAGTGACCCGGCCCGCCGCCGCAAAATTGGGCGGATTACCTTCGGCTTCCCGGATAGCCCGGCGCACCATGGACTGAAAATTTTCCATATCGGCACGCAGGAAGCGGTGGTGGCTGCTGATGTCGCCCCGCTCGATCTCATTGCTGATGCGTTCAATATCGCGCAGGCTGTCGGTGATCACCATGCGTGAGGATTCATCCCGAGAGTCCGATGACAGCAATGCCAGGTCCAGTCGCTGGGACGCGTAGGCCAGTTGATGCATGCCGCTGCGTAATTCCGCGCCATCGGCATAATCGAAGGGCGGGGGTGAGGCAATCTGGGGAAAACCACCACTGCCATTGCTGCAGGCCAGTAGTCCGAGGGGCAGTGTGAGTAGAAGAATCAGTTTGACCATGAATCCGGAGCGTACTTCTTGCATGGGCGTTTCCTGTTGCGTTGACAAATAAATTGCCTGATGAATTGTCCAATGAATTGCTAGTTGTCAGTCGGGCTCGAGTCTGGCTGGATCGGGCCCGCCGCCTAATGGCGGCATAGTCTGACTGACACTTGTCAGTGTAATGCCTGTTCAGGGTTCGAAACTTGATTGATATCAAGCCGGTGCTGCTTGCCAATGCCTGTCGGGCAGGGTGGCCGAGCTGTTACCCTCAGGCATAAATCGCTAGTATGGCCCTCAGACATTGTTCGAGGTTCAGGCAGGTGACAAATAAAGATCAAAATCCTCCCAAGGAAGAACTGGAGAAATTGCTCGCGCTTTATCAGCAGCGGCAGTTTGCGGCCTTTGCAAGTGGGGTGGATGCGCAACTGGCGCAGTTTCCGGGCTCTGCCTTGCTCCATAATTTGCGTGGCGTGGCCGTTGCCAGTCTGGGAAAACCCGAGGAGGCAATCGGCAGCTATCAGACTGCGGTGAAGCTCAAGCCGGACTATGCCGATGCCTGGAACAATCTGGGCAATGCCTACAAGGAAAGCGGCGATCCTGACAAGGCAGCGGACAGTCTTGAAAAAGCACTGCAATTGAACCCTCAGTACGCCGCTGCCTGGAACAATATGGCCGGGGTGATGGAGGCGAAAGGGGAGCAACAGGCAGCGCTGGAAAGTTACAATCAGGCGCTGCAACTGAATAACAACTTTCCTGAAGCCTGGAACAATCGCGGTGTGTTGTTGCTCAATGCCGGCAATATCAATCAGGCCTTCAATGACTTTGGTAGCGCAGTGAAATTGCAGGGCAGTTTTGTTGAAGCCTTTGCCAACCTGTATGAGTTACTGCTGCAGTTCATCAATACGCCGGCATTCTCTGAATATCACAGTCTGGCGCCTGGAGCTGTTCATTATCAATCACCACTGGCAGCCAAGTTTCATACCCTGGCGGCCATCGCTGCCTGGCTGAAGCAGGACCGGGAAAGCTGTGCCGAGCATGCGCAGCAACTGCAGGCGGCTGGTGAGCAAGGCTTGCAGGGGCTCTCTGCCAGCGACCGGCAATTCTGCACCGCCTACGGCCGGTTTCTGCAGGCCTTGTTGCGCTTTCCGGCTGCTGGCGAGAGCGCTGCGGCAAGTCTGTTTCATCTGGGGGAGAGTCATTGTCTGAGCTATGCTCACCAGACCCTGCGTCTGGGCGAACAACAGTACAGCATTGAGCCGCGACTCTGTCTGGGCGCCAAGGCCTTTCATCTGGCTGCCAAAAATGGCAATCGCTATCAGGCCATGGTTGCCGCGCAGATGGCTGCTTTGCCTGTTGCTTCTATGCTATTGCTGTCTTTTGGAGAAATAGACTGTCGCCTGGACGAAGGTTTTCTACCCGCTCAACAAAAGCGGGGTGGCCGGCTCGAAGCCATGGTTGAAGAGACGGTTTGCGCCTATCTCGATTTTTTGCTGCAGGCCGCCTCCCAATACAATCATCGACTGTTTGTCATGAATGTGCCAGCACCGGTCTTTAATGATCAGCACAGTGCAGAATCGAACGGCCAGCGCGCCGAGCTGATTCGTTTGTTCAATCAGACCCTGGAGCAGCAAGCCAGGTCGCGGGCTTTGTCGCTAATCGATGTGCACACGGCCAGTGTTGGGGCCAATGGTTTTGCCAATGGCGAGCATCACCTGGATGGCATTCATCTGGGGCCGACCATGCTGCCAGTGTTGGAAGAGCAGTTACAGAACCTGCCAGCAGACTGATTAGCTGCCCTTGTTAGCTTTCCTTGCTATCTTCCCTTGCTACCTTCCCTTGATAGGAATCACCGTTTCCGCCAGGGAGCGGGTAATAATGTCGCGGATTTCCTGGGCCAGATTGCGATAGAAGGGCCGGTTGGGGGAGGACAGACGCCAGGCCAGAGCATGATTGCGCATCACGTCCACACCACTGACTGTAGCTATACGCACTTCCTCCTCATTGCGAATTTCCGATTTCACATAGAGCGCCGGCAGAAATGCCGAGCCCATCCCCATCACTACCATTTGCCGCAGGGTATCCAGGCTGGAACCTTCATAGTCGCGCCGCACCTGGGCGCCAACCTGTTCGCAAAGTTCGGTGATCTGGCGATGGAACAGATGATGTTCGCTGATGGTCAGAATCGGTTCGCCCACCAGGTCCATGCGGTTGATGCGTTTCTTGCTGGCCAGCCGGTGTTCCCTGGCCACGATCAGGCGCAGCGGCTCACGGCATAGCGGCGCCACTTCCAACTCGGGCGACATAATGGGCAGGGTGCTGAGGATCAGATCATGCTGGCCATCAACCAGGCTCAGTTCCAGATCACTAGGCACCTCTTCGCGCACATAGAGTTTGAGATTCTGGTGCCGGTTATGCACCTCCGGCAGGACATGGGGAAGCAGGTAAGGGCCCAGGGTGGGGGTTACCCCCAGGCGGTGGGTACCGATGTCGTCACCCTCGATGTGTTCAGCACGATTCACCATGCTCTGGGCCTCTTCCAGCACCCGACGGGCGCGGCCCAGCACTTCTCTGCCAACCGGCGTGATGAGTGTGCCCTGTCTGCTGCGCTCAAACAGTTTCACCCCGAGAGTCTCTTCAAGGGCAGCAATCTGGGCGCTCAGGGTGGGTTGGGTAATGTTCAGTTTGAAGGCTGCCTGGCGGAAGCTGCCATGGTCCGCCAGGGCGATGAAGTAGCGAATATGCTTGAGGTGAATCCGGTCCAGGGCGTCCATGGTAGTGCCTGTCAGAGTAATGCCACAATATTAGTGATAGATTATATCTATGTTTAATAGTTATAGGCAGTATATTCCCTATCAGGACAAATCTCTATGATTGCCACTTCAAATTTTTGGGCATCCGTTTATTTAGCAATTACAGGAGTGGATCGTGGAAAAAGTCATATCCGGAGTAGTCAAATTCAAAAACTCTTCCTATGAAGAGCGCAAGAAGCTGTTTGCCGAACTGGCCAATGGTCAAAGCCCCGAAGTACTGTTTATCACCTGCGCCGATTCGCGCATTGATCCCAATCTGGTTACCCAGACCGAGCCAGGTGATCTTTTTATTATCCGCAATGCAGGCAACATCGTGCCTCCCCACACCCATCAGGCCGGTGGCGTCACTGCTTCCATTGAGTTCGCAGTCGCGGCCCTTGGCGTCAAACATATCGTGGTCTGCGGGCATACCGATTGCGGCGCCATGAAAGGTGCGATCAATCCTTCCGCCTTGACCGATCTGCCCCATGTACAGTCTTGGCTGAACCATTCCCGCGCTGCGGTTGAGGTGACCAAGGCCAAGCACGGTCAGGCGACCCTGGCCGAGTTGGACCAGATCACCGAGGAAAACATTCTGCTGCAGCTTCAGCATCTGCGCACTCACCCCGCTGTTGCATCCAAGCTCAGCACCGGTGAAGTAGACCTGCATGGCTGGGTTTATGACATCAAGCACGGCACTGTCAGCGCTTACGATGAAGGCCAGGACAGCTTTGTCCCGGTTGAAGAGCGCTATGCGAGCCTGATGGCCGACGCCGAGCTTTCAGCGGCTGCTAACGCCTGATCGGGCACGGCAAACTGATTAATCTCTGACAGGAGTAAGTAAAGTGTTTGGTTTCAGGTTTGATAATTTAAGGGGTGACATCTACGGCGGTCTGACGGCCGGCGTTGTGGCTTTGCCCCTTGCCCTGGCATTCGGTGAGGCCTCTGGTGCCGGTCCGATTGCCGGTTTGTATGGTGCCATTATTGTCGGTTTCTTCGCGGCTCTGTTTGGTGGCACCGGTTCCCAGGTCACCGGACCCACCGGTCCCATGGTGGTGGTATTCGCCGGTGTCTACGCGGCGCTGCAAGGTGAGCCCAGTCTGGTTTTTGCTGCTGTGGTTCTGGCGGGATTGTTCCAGATTGCCTTTGGTATTTTCAAGCTGGGTCAGTATGTACGTCTGGTACCCTATCCGGTTGTGTCCGGATTCATGAGCGGTATCGGTTGTATCATTATTGCCCTGCAGGCCAGCCGTCTGTTTGGTCATGAGCCCGAAGGCAGTGGCACCATTCCGGCGCTGGCGGAAATCCCCGGTGCGGTTATGGATCCCAACCTGGTCGCTTTGGCTCTGGGTGTGTTGACCCTGGTCATCGTCTTCAAGTGGCCGGCGCAGTGGGGCAAGTATGTTCCCGGTCCGCTGGCGGCTCTGGTTATTGGTACGATATTGAGTCTGATGATGCCCGGAGCGCCGATTCTGGGTGATATCCCCACCGGTCTGCCCAGTCTGATTATTCCTGCATTCAGCGCCGATTCCCTGTTGATTGTTCTGGAAGCCGCCATCATTCTGGCTCTGCTTGGCTCTATCGACAGCCTGCTGACTTCACTGGTGGCGGACAATATGACCCGCACCCGGCACAAGTCCAATCAGGAACTGATCGGGCAGGGCATTGGTAACACTGTCGCCGGTTTCTTCGGCGCGGTACCCAGTGCCGGTGCCACCATGCGTACGGTAGTGAATATCCGTACCGGTGGTCAGACCAAGATTTCCGGTATGTTGCACAGTGTGCTGTTATTGGCGGTAGTGGTTGCCCTGGCACCTCTGGCCTCCAATATCCCCCACACCGTGCTGGCGGGTATTCTGGTGAAGGTGGGCTATGACATTATCGATGTGTCCTATATGAAGCGTGCCCACAAAGGTCCACGCTGGGATCTGGCCCTGATGGTGCTGGTTCTGGGTCTGACGGTTTTCGTTGACCTCATTACTGCCGTTGTGGCGGGTGTGGTCATGGCAGCTCTGGCCTTCGTCAAGCAGATTGCCGATGAGCAGCTCAAGAGTCTGGGCGACCTGACCCAGGAAGGCCTGTCCATTCCCCTGGCCGATGACGAGGCCGCGATTCTGGAGAAGCACAGCGAGCAGATCAGCCTGTTTGATTTTGGCGGTCCGCTCAGTTTTGGTGCCGCTGCCGACCTTGGTCACCATGTGCGTGAGAAGTCCAAGGGCAAGACGCGGGTTCTGATTCTCGATTTCAGTCGTGTGCCCTTTATTGATGTATCGGCCTCGCGCGCCGTGGAAACCATTGCCAGTGACGCCTGGGATGCAGGCAAGACTGTCTTTATCTCTGGTATGAATGAGCAGATCCAGGCCACCTTGTCGGCATTGGGTGCAGATGCTCATCTGTCCGAGCAGTCATTCTTCCCGACTCGCCATGAGGCTCTGGATGCAGCAGTGGGGCGCCTGGAGCGCGAAAACCGTTCTGCCCAGGATTCCGGATCAACCGGCACAGAGCAGGATGGTCTGGCGCAGCCAGCTTGATCTGACGATGCAGACTTTAGTCTGATCTTTTTATGACCCATTGAGACGCCGGCATTTGCCGGCGTTTTTTTTGCCTTTCATTGGCTCTATGCTACTTGCCCGCCCCCGATGTGACATCTTGTCACTGATCAGTCATCATAGCCCTCATTCCGGGGTCGAGCGGACGCTCTTCACACGGATTACCCCTTTTAAAAAAACCACTGGCCAGAAGGCCTGGATGATAACGATGAGCCTCTACAATTCTGTTTTTTCGCGCCTGTTTTCAACAGGCAAGCTGTTTCTTGTTACCGCTGTTCTTTTTCTCGTTGCCTGCGGCGAATCAGCGCCCGATAGTGACAGCGCTGCGCAGGCGGGTGCCGCACAGGGGGCAAGCACTGCTGCCGCCGTGCAGGAACAAAGTGGCGCTGAATCTGAGCAGGAAGGTGAAGAAGAATTGATTGCCCGGGCGCGGGGCATTCATGAGCGGGTGATCACACTGGATACCCATGTGGATATCAATACCGCCAACTTCAGCGACGATACCAATTACACCATGACCCTGGATACCCAGGTGACCTTGCCGAAGATGGAAGCCGGTGGTCTGGATGTGGCCTGGTTTATTGTCTACACCGGACAGGGCCCACTGACCGAGGAAGGTTACGCCGCGGCCCATGCCAATGCCATCGACAAATTCGATGCCATTCACCGCCTGGCTGAAGAGATAGCCCCGGATCGCATTGAACTGGCCTACACCTCGGCAGATGTGCGCCGCATTGCGGCCACGGGCAAAAAAGTGGCCATGATCGGCATCGAGAACGCCTATCCGGTTGGCCTGGACCTGGCCAATATCGAAGACTTCTACAATCGCGGTGGGCGCTATATGTCTCTGGCCCACAATGGCCACAGCCAGTTTGCCGACTCACAGACCGGCGAGCCGGACAACGATTATCTGCATGGCGGGCTGAGCGAGCTTGGCCGTCAGGCGGTGGCCGAGATGAATCGTCTGGGCATCATGGTGGATATCTCCCATCCTTCCATCGACGCCATTTCCCAGATGCTGGATATCACCGTGGCACCGGTTATTGCCTCGCATTCCTCAGCAAGGGCACTGACCGACCACACCCGTAATCTCAATGACGAGCTGTTGCTGCGGGTGAAAGAGAACGGCGGTGTAGTGCAGACAGTTGCCTTTGGCAGTTATATCAACGAAGACCGGCGTCAGTTTCTGGCCAATGAGCGACAGGAAATCATGGAGCGCATGGCCCGGGAGCGCGGTTTTGAAATCCTCAGTTCCGAAGAAGTGGATGCCCTCAGCGAAACCGAACAGGAAGCCTATCGCCAGAACATGCAGCGCATTTTTCCGGAAGTGAATATGATGGCGCCGCGGGCTACCGTGTCTGATTTCGTTGATCATATTGATTATCTGGTGGAGCTGATCGGTATCGACCATGTGGGCATCAGTTCCGACTTCGATGGCGGCGGGGGTGTTACCGGCTGGAATGATGCGTCGGAAACCTTCAATGTCACACTGGAAATGGTGCGACGCGGTTACAGCGAAGAGGAGATAGCCCAGATCTGGAGCGGCAATTTGCTGCGGGTGCTGGATGAGGTACAGGCAGTGGCGGCTGAGCTACAGGCCGGCGCCTGATCTTGCCCGGGATACAGGCCTCACTGTAAGGCCCGTGTGCCCCACCCACTGTCTGCTTACAGCGTAGCCAATTCTGGAAGCGAAACCGGTGCTGACCGGTTTCGCTTTTTTAATGCCTGGACAGCTTGTCAGTCGCTGGCGGGCATATTCCAGCGCTGGCATCTGCGTTATACTTTCCAGGGTCAATCAAGGCCATAGCCTGTACAGGCGTTCAACAGGTTTTCGAACACAGTAACAAGCGAGCGGTACCCATGATCAAAGCGATTCGACAAATTCCGGTTCTGATCCTTCTGCCTCTCCTGGCGCTGGCAGGGCAGTCTGCCTATGGACAGGACGAAGTACTGGCCATCGACTGGGTAGATCTGATGAGCCAGAAAGATCTTGATGCCATTCTTGATGCGCCGGAAATGAGCCATGAAAGCTATGGCTGGCAGGAGCAGTTAGAAAACAATCCCGACGCCGAGGCCTATTTGGAGTCGCTGCAATCCTTTGATGTGAATCCCGATCTGGTGAACAAGCGGGTCATGTTACCGGGTTTTATCGTGCCTACGGCCTATGATGAAGAGCGCAGGGTCACCGAATTCTTTCTGGTCCCCTTTTTCGGAGCCTGCCTGCATTTGCCACCACCGCCCCCTAATCAGATTATTCACGTGACCTATGAGCGGGGAGTGGAGCTGGAAAATTTCTACGACGCCCATGTGGTGCATGGTCTGCTTAGCAGTGAAGTGGTGCGTCACGATGTGGCCGATTCTGCCTACCGGATGGAGGCTGAGGGGGTCTCGCTTTACTCCTACTGAGTAAGCAGGACTACATGGACCTGCCCGGATATTAGCCGTCAGCAGCGCTCAGCCTGAAATTCCCATCTTGGCCTAGACTGGCTGAAGGTCTCACTCAGAACCTCTCACTCAGAAGCTCTTGGCAGGTGACGGCTGCGCAAGGCATCCCGGTCGGGATAGTCGATTCGGTCATGGTCCCAGAGATTGTTTCGGGCCAGAAATTCCCCTTTCTCATAGGCAGCACTGGATGCGGCGTGCAGGCCAATGCCAGTGACGGGCTGCATTTCCGCAATGCTTTCCATCAGCTGTCTTTGCCAGCTCAACCCCATATTCAATTCTTCAAGCAGGGCCTGGTAGCGCATATCAGCCACCACCTCGTCGGGGAAATACATCTCCATCTTGTGCGCCAGAATCGCCAGTCGGCGAATATCCGCCGCAGTGAGTTGTTGCCAGTAAGCAATCCCGGAGTCGATATCACCTTCGATAAAACTTTTCACACCGTGGCTGAGATTGTATTCGGGATTGTCGGCATTGAGCCGGGCGAAACGGTCAGCGGCTTCGGTAGAGCTGCCGAACATGCCGCTGATCAACACCTGGCTTAACATGGTAAACGGCCCCTCTGCATCGATGGCCATCAATCTGTCCAGGTAACGAGTGGCCTGGTGGTAGTCACCAGTGAATACCAGACCACGAATCAGGGCCGTGAGAATGCCAATATGGTCGGGTCGTTCCAGCAGGATTTTTTTCTGGTCCTGAATCAGTGCCGGCGGTGGGTTGAAGAAAGTCTGGTAGACCCAGGTCGCGCGACGGGGAATTGTATAGGGCTCATCTTCTTCGGCGAACTGCAAAAACTGGCTGGCCTCGGCATAGAGTCTGGCTTCTGCCAGCATATTGGCGTAGCGGGAATAAACATCGCTGCTTGTTTCCCCGTTCAGTATTTGTTCGCGCAGGGTAGCCTCGATCAGGGGTGAGGTGCCCGATTCCAGCCTCAGCAGATTATTGCGCATTTCCGAAAGGGAAGGGTGCTCGGGAGCGATGCGACTGACTTCCCGGATTGCCTCGTTGATCACCTTGCCCAGATTGTCGAGGGCGCTTTGCTGGCTATAGGTACCCAGGCTGCTGGCCGCCCGCACCAGACCAATATAGGCATTGATGAAGGCTGGGTCTTCTTCTGTGGCCGCATTGTAATGTTCAAAAGCCAGCTGCAGATCCTGATGATTGGAGTTGCCGGTATAAAAGCCGGCTTCCAGAAAGTGGCTGTAGGCCAAAGGATTGGATGTTCCCCAGTCCTGCATTTCGTTTTGCTGGCTTTCATCGAGAAAAATGCTGAGAGCGGCGACGACACTTCGCCCTACCCCATCATGGACTTCAAATACCCGCGCCGAGGAAATATCGAGCTGATCCGAAAACACCACTGAATTGTCACGGGCATTGAGAAGATTGATCTGAAGGCGCAGGGCATTGTCTGCCTGGTGTACATTGCCGCCCAGTACGTAGTCGATGTCTTCCTGAAAATTAGCTTGCACATAAGCCTCTGCCGACACATCACCAAAACCGCTGACAACGATGGTGTTGGGCAGATTGGACAGATGGGTCACCAGGCTTGCTGGCAATTGATCGGCCCAGAAACGGTTGTCAGCGTCGACATTGATATTGTCCAGTGGCCGCACCAACAACACATGGGAATCGCTTTGACCAGTTTCCGCTTGCATGAAGTAAGCAGCAAACCCCAGCAACAGGGCGGTGCTGGCCGCAAGTAATCCGATCCTGCCTGTTTTGCCAAAGATCAGTCCATGGCCTGGCGCGGAAGCATTATCGCCATCAGTTCTCTCTGCCTCCCCAGGGCCGTCCCGCACTGGCGTGGCAATCAGAGCATAGCCGCGTTTGGGATAGGTTTTGATATAGCGCGGATTGCCGGCATGGTCACCCAGGGCCGAGCGCAGTTCGGCGATGGCATTATGCACGGCATGGTCGGAATTGACCGAGCGACTCCAGAATTTGTCCAGCAGCGTGGCGCTGGACACCACTTCCCCCTGGCAATCGATGAGGTAGTTGAGCACATCCATCAAACGCGGAGACAACTTCACCTCCTCGCCAGTTTCAATGTGCTGAAGCCTGCAAGTATTTGCGAAAACTTTCCAATCCAACAATCTAAGCATCAAGGCTTCCTGCCAGAAACTTCGGAGTAACAAGTTCTCTGCAGTCAGGCTTTTACTTACCGGCAGAGGCGGTCCGCAACAAGGGGTAAACAGGGGAGCGGAAACTTACGGTATCAACGATCAATCAGGCTGCCAATTTTTGAACTGTAACATATTGTGTCCAATGGATACCGTGGCAATGGTTTTTTGAAAAAGCCAGGTTTTTCGCACCGTTGGAGGTTTTTGGAGGGGGAATAGAGAGAAATTTGAGAGAAATTTGAGGACTTCTGTGATTGATTGCCGCGACAATTTATCAGTGCGAAAAGGGCTCAAAATACTTTGTGCTCGAACAGTCCCAGCTTCAGTGAATTCCCGATGTTCCACAGGCATTGCAGGAATAACAGAACTGGCTGAAATAGCACAAATGTTAGGGCTCTAAAAAAATAAAGGACGTATTTGCCTGGAATGCTTGCCCCGCTGGAATAATTTCCAGGGGGATGTGGATTCGAATGCAGTACTACAATAACGTGGAGAGATTCTCGAAGTGAATGCACAGCTACAACCCATATTTCCCGAACCCATTGTTGAATACAGCAAGATTGGTGCTGATCAGGACCGGATCAGCAGGCTTTATGAACAGCAGCAGTGGGAGCCTACCAATACCAGCGACAATCCCGAGTACTTCCTCAAGATTTCCCGCAATCTGAATGTGTTGGGTGAGGATCAGCAGCTGAAGGATTTTTTCGAAACTCTGGTGAATAACTACGCGTCCAGATTCCTGCTCTATGAAAACCGGTTTCATGCAACCACGTCCTGGTTCACCATGGCGGAAAAGGACAAAATCTCCATCCTCCATAATCATGGCAATGCCATGTTCTGTGCGGTGTACTATTTTGGTCTGGCAGGGGGCAGGAAGGCACAGATTGCTTTCGAAAAGCCGGTGCTGAGCCAGTTCGACCTGAAGCCGAAGCAATACAATGTGCTCAATGGCCCGGCTCATGTCTTTGATATGGCTAATGACTCCATGCTGGTGTTTCCCTCCTACCTGAAGCACAAAGTGGTGCGGCATAAGCATGATGAGGTGCGCAAGTCCCTGGCCATGAATTTTATGCCCGTCGGCCGTGCCGGCGCCGGCACTACCGAGATCCAGTTTCCCCAGCAGGCTTACTGACTTCCTTGCATAGCGGGGCGGGCGGTTTACTTTCTCGCTGCCCGTGACCCTGATCTTCGATCAGGCCTGCCCAGCTTCTTTTCTCTCTGTCTGTGATCACCTCATCGCCACAGGCAATCAATTCGTCTTGCGCCCGTGAATCGGGTTATCATTCGCTGTCGAATTGGGGGCTCCTCCGGAGAACAGGAAGATATGAACAAGAGTGCAAGAAAACTGGCAGTTCTGGCTGCCTCACTGGCCGCTTTGTGCCTGGCAGCTACGGCTGCGGGGCAGGGAATTCAGCAGACCAAAGGCAATTTCGAAGACAAGTTCCGGCAGCTGGAAGAAGTGCTGCCCACGCCTAATGTCTACCGCAATGCAGCGGGTGGGCCTGGCCATCAGTACTGGCAGCAGGAAGTCGATTACGAGATTGATGTGGAGCTGGATGAGCATAATCAGCGCCTCAGCGCCAGCGAACTGATTACCTACCGCAATAATTCTCCGGACACCCTGACCTATCTCTGGTTTCAACTGGATCAGAACCGTTTTCGTTCCGATTCCATGGCGGTCATGAGCGGCACCTTTAATGGCAGCAGCCCTGATGCCGATGCCAATGATCCGGCCCGGATCAGCCTCAACCAGTTGCGGCGACTGCAATATTATGAAGACAGCGATCTGGGGCATCAGATCAATGCCGTCACCGACAGCCGTGAGAACGCTCTGGCCCACACCATTGTGGGTACCCTGATGCGGGTGGATCTGGCGGAGCCGCTGGAAACCGGTGATGAAGTTGAGCTGCGTATCGACTTTGCCTACAACATCGTCAATGGTGACATCCTCTCACCCCGCGGTGGTTATGAGCACTTTCCCGATGATGAGCGTGAGGGTGGCAACTATATCTTTGCCCTGTCCCAGTGGTTTCCCCGTCTGGTGGCCTATACTGATTACGAAGGCTGGACCAACAAGGAATTTCTGGGTTCCGGTGAATTTACCCTGGAATTTGGCGACTACGATGTGTCCATGACAGTGCCGGCAGACCATATTGTTGCCTCCACCGGCGAGTTGACCAATGCCAATGAAGTGCTGACCCGTGAGCAGCGGGACCGACTGCAGGAAGCTGAAGAAGCACTGCGTCCGGTTTATGTGGTTACCCCGGAGGAAGCGCTGGCAAACGAGGCTGAGGGCAGTGAGCAAACAGCCACCTGGCGTTTCACTGCTGAGAACGTGCGGGATTTCGCCTGGGCTTCTTCACGCAAATTCATCTGGGATGCCAAGGGGCATCATCAGCCTGGTGCCGATCAGGAACTGGTCATGGCCATGTCTTTCTACCCCAAAGAGGGCGGCAGCCTGTGGTCCGACTATTCCACTGAAGTGGTCATCCACACCATGGATGTCTATAGCCGCTTTTCCTTCGATTATCCCTATCCCACCGCTCTGTCTGTAAATGTGGGTTTCGTCGGCGGCATGGAATACCCGATGATCAGCTTCAATGGTCCCCGCACCACCTTGCAGGACGACGGCAGTCGCACCTATACACTGGCGGAAAAACGCTTCCTGATCGGTGTGGTGATTCATGAGATCGGTCATTTCTATTTTCCCATGATCGTCAACTCCGATGAGCGTCAATGGACCTGGATGGATGAGGGTATCAACAGCTATCTGGATTCTGTGGCCGGCCGGGAATGGGATGCAGAAATTCCCTGGGGTGTGGAGCCGCGTTATATCACTGATTATATGGAGTCCCAGAATCAGGTGCCGGTAATGACCCAGTCCGACAGCGTGCTGCGCCTGGGCCCCAATGCCTATACCAAGCCGGCCACGGCGCTGAATATCCTGCGCGAGACTATCATGGGCAGGGAATTGTTCGATTTCGCCTTCAAGGAATACTCACGTCTGTGGGCCTTCAAGCGACCGACACCGGCGGATTTCTTCCGCACCATGGAAGAAGCCTCGGGCATCGATCTGGACTGGTTCTGGCGTGGCTGGTGGTACACCACCGATCATGTGGATATCGCCCTCAACCGGGTCTATCAGATGCGTATGGATACGGAAAACCCGGATATCGATTTCGCTCGCCAGCGTGAGTTCGAAAAATCCCTGCCACCCAGTGTTTATATCGAACGCAACCGCCAGGAAGGGCGGCAGACCTGGGTTGAGCGTAACCCCGATGTGCGCGACTTTTACGACGACAATGACCAGTTCACGGTCACCAATGTCGAGCGTAATCGCTACAACAGCTTCCTCGAAGGTCTGGAAGACTGGGAGCGGGAAGTGCTGGACCGTGCCATCGATGAAAACCTGAATTACTACCTGCTGGAGTTTTCCAATGAAGGCGGCCTGGTCATGCCCATTATTCTGCAGGTCGATTTCGCCGATGGCAGCAGCGAGGAAATGCGCTTTCCGGCGGAGATCTGGCGTCGTTCTCCTGACGCGGTGAAAAAGCTGGTGGTGACCGAGAAAGAGATCGCCGGCATTATCGTCGATCCGCTGCAGGAAACTGCCGATGTGAATATCGAAAATAACTATTATCCCCGTCGCATCATTCCCTCGCGGATTGAGTCATTCAAGTCCCAGGGCGGAGGCGGCCTGATCCGTCGAGACATTATGCAGGACAGCAAGGCTGAACTGGAAGTCGATGAAGATGATCAGGGCGATGAGCAGTAAGACTTGTATCGCGCTGTTGCTGCTGTTGGCATTGCCGCTGGTCGGCAATGCTCATCAGCAGAAAACCGCGGTCACCCGGGTTCTGTTCAACCCCAATACCGGTAATATCGAAGTCATGCACCGTTTTTTTGTGCATGACGCCGAGCATGCTGCCACGCAGATTTTCGGTGAGCGCCTGGCCCTGATGGAGTCAGCAGAATCCCGGCGTCTGTTCAGCAATTATGTGCTGAACCGCTTCGCCATGGAGGCAACTCTGGCCAATGGCGAGCATGAAGAGCTGGAGCTGAGTTTTGTCGGTGAGGAAATCGATGGTCAATACCTCTGGGTTTATCAGGAAATTCCCAACAATAGCGCCATTACGGAACTCACCATCGTCAATCTGACCCTGCGCGATGTCTGGCCCGATCAGAGCAATCTGGTCAATATCGAGCGCGAAGGTGAAATCTACAGCCTGACTTTCCAGGGCAGTGATGAAGTACTCAGCGTTGAGCTCGACGCCTGATTCGGGCCTGAGGCATACCGTCTCAGCTTGCCTGTCAGCAGAAAACTCCTGATAAAACCGGAACAGAATGGTCGGCTCTGGCCAAAGCCTGCGATTCAGTTAGTGCCAGGTGCCGGGAGAGCGCTGATTTCGCTATTTTTAAGCGCTTTGGATTGCCACGAACCAGGCGGGAAGCCTGCCCCCATTGGCCGCAGACTTTAGTCACTTGGCCCCATAATTCCTGAATATTGTGAACAGCCGCACAGTTTTTTACGCCTTTGAGGCGGCAGTTGCGAGCCCTGTCACGGCAGTATTTTGCCAGGATTGTAGGATAGTTCCTGCAGTTTCGGGGGAATCCTGCAAAGACGATAAAAATGAAACGTCGGACAAAATCTGACTGAATAAAGACCCAAGAGGTCTTCGCCTTAACGGAATAGGACTGGAACAATGCACCTGCTTGGCATTCAACCGCAAATCGCAAGAAACTTTCACAGGCTCTGCTTTAGCTGGCTGTTGCTGGCTGTAGCCACATTCTCATTGCCTGCCGCCCACGCCCAGGATCCGGATGGCCTCACAGCCCCGGAGGCGGGGCATGTCATCGTGGCGCAGGGCAGAGTATTGGCCCTGGCCCAAAGCGGTGCTGTCCGCGAGCTGGCAAGGCAATCAACCATCTATGTCGGCGACACGATTTTTACCGATGATGACTCCTATACCCAGTTGCGCATGGTGGACGGCGCGCAGATTGCGCTGTCGGAGTTTTCCGAGCTGATTATCGAGTCCTACAAATATGATGAAGACCCGGTGACCGATGCTTCCGTGATGAATCTGCTGCGCGGAGGACTGCGCAGCATTACCGGCGCCATCGGCACCCAGAACCGGGACAACTATGAACTGAATGTGTCGGAAACGGCCCATATTGGTATCCGCGGTACTGACTATGAAGTGGTCATTACGCCCGAAGGTCGCATTGTTTCCGGTGTCTATGATGGCGGTACCACCTTCAGCAACAACATTGGGGCACTGGATCTGGGTATTAATGCCCAGTTCGACTTTGGTCTGATTGAAAATCCGCAGTCACCACCGGTGGGATTGATTCAGCAGCCACCCGAGTTGTTGGGCATCGCTTTTGTTGTCGCAGTCAACCCAGCCGGGGCTGACCAGGACACTGCCGTTGCTGCCAACGATGCTGATCAGTCCGATGAGGAAGAAAACAATCAGTCTGCATTCGCCAATGCAGCTCAGAACAGCCTGACGGATTCACCGCTGACCGATGCGATTCTGGCCAGCACGTCACCGGTTAGCGATGCCTTTACCGAAGCCCAAACAAGCCTGCAGGAAACAGTCGATATCAACCCCAATGAAACCCGGGGCGATGGCAGTATCGAAGTCAGCCTGACGACACCGGCTGTGATTTCCGAACTTGGTGATGAAATTCGACTGCTCACTCCCACGGTACTGGCGCTACTGGAGCAACAGGCCAGTGAAAGCGGTGAGACAGTGGAGGAGCTGGTAAATAATCTGATGGATGCTGATTCGACCGATGGCTCTCTGGATATCATCGATGAAGTAATAGATACGGTAGATGATGTCAGTGACGACCTGGTCGATGCCGGCGATGATCTGGTTGACGACTCTCTTGATACGGTCGACGATGTTGCCGACCTTGGGGATGATGTCCTTGACGGAGCCGGTGATCAGCTTGACGGCGTCGTCGATGACGTTGTGGATACCGGAGGTGACACAGTCACTGATGCCGGCGATGCAGTCGATGATGTCGTGGACTCCGTTGGTGATACGGCAGATGACGTAAGCGATACAGTGGACGATACCGTTGATGACACCACTGACACGGTTGGAGATGTGGTGGATGATGTGGCCGATACGGGGTCGGACGCGGTTGATGATGTAACAGACACAGTGGATGAAGTAATTCCCGATCCACCGCTGCCACCGCTCAATCCATTCGGCAATGAGGCAATAGCAGCACAGGGCGAGAAACAACCCGGAGCTGTGCAATGGGGCGCCTGGAATAATCCGCTGAACCAGAATCTGGTCGCAGTTAATGACCAGGATTCCGGCCTGGTTCAGGTGGCCACCCGGGACGCCTTTGCCGACGTCAATCCGGCGCCAGTTGCCGCATTGACTGGTCAGCACAGTTTCGCGCTGCAGAATGCCGACTTTGTCGGTAGCGGAAGCAGAGCCGATATCGAGTCGGTTATGGCTGGAATGCAGGTGGATTTCAACAGTGGCCTGATCGAGGCGGGTAGCCTTGAGGTGCAGCAGTCCCTGCAATACTGGCAGCTCAACTTTAACGGTTCCCTCAATGGCGGAATTGCCGATTTGCAGGCCCAGGATGGCGCCTTGTTCAGTGCCGGTGGCGCGCCACTGAGTACGAACATTGAGGCAGATCTCGGCGGGGTGTTTGCCGGACCCGAGGCGGACATCTTCGTTGGTGGTTTTGATCTGATGGATGCCAATGATACCGGCAATCAGGTCAACGGCATTTATTCCATCGAGCGCTAATTGCCAATTGAACAGGCTTCACTGCTCTTGCTTTTGAGGGCAGTGAAGTTTGTCCAGCCGGTGGCTGGTAAATTGCGTCACAGCGCTATATGCTCTTCGCAAATCCGGCAGCAATGAGTAATCCATCGTGGGCAATACGAAAGACAAAGCAAAAAACAAACCGAAAACCTACCCCCAAATCAAGAATCCCAAAAAGCTCAAACCAGGCAAGAAATCCCTGGCCGAACAGGCCGACATCCTCGATTGCTATCAGAAATCTGTGCAGGCACCGGAACATGAAGTTGCGGTATTCGATCAGGTTTATCATCAGGCCTACAAGCGCAAGGCCCTGACCTTACGTGAAGATTTTTGCGGGACCTTTTCTGTGTGCTGCGAATGGGCCAAATCCGATGAAAAACGTCAGGCCTGGGGCATAGACCTGTGTAGCGACACTCTGCAGTGGGGCGAAGAACATAACCTCAGTGCCCTGAGTGAAGAAGCGGCAGCGCGGGTTTCGGTGCTTGAGCAGGATGTGCGTGAAGGCAACACTCCGCCGGTGGATGTATTGGCTGCCCAGAATTTTTCCTTCTGGATTTTCAAGACCCGCCAGGAACTTCTGGATTACTTCAAAAAAGCCTATGCCAATCTCAACAAGAAAGGGGTTATGGTGCTGGACATGATGGGTGGCAAGGATTGCTACGACACCGACCTGGTTGAAAAGCGCACTATCGAGAAGGGCAAGAAAGGCTTCAAATACCACTGGGAGCAGGCCGCCTATAATCCGGTTACTTCAGACTGCTCTTTCTATATTCATTTCAAGTTTGCCGACGGCAGCAAGATCAAGCGTGCCTTTGAATACCACTGGCGTTTATGGACCTTGCCGGAAATCCGGGAGCTGTTGGCCGAGGCCGGCTTCAAGCAGTCACTGGTTTACTGGCAGGACGAAGATGAAGATGATGAGGAAGAAGCCGAGTGGGAAGCGGTGGATGTCATCGACAATGACGATTGCTGGTTGTGCTACCTGGTGGCCATCAAATAACGATCAAGGGCCCGCCGAATAATTGTTGGTAGCTTCTACGATTGGTTTCGCCGTAGATGGCTTGATGGCCTCACCCTGAAATCATGCTGGCTGCACAGCGCGGTGCAGCCAGCCAATCCCGTGTTTATTCTGCGCGCGGAGTCCAGAAAAACACTTCCCATTCCCGCAGGGGCTCTGAACCTTCGTAAAGCGGTTCATCGAGGGTACGACCCGCTGCGCTGGCCCACTGCTCCATCATGGGCAGGCGGCGTTCATCCAGAATCTCGGTAGCAGTCATGGCATAGGTGGCATCACCGATGCGCAGCCAGCCGTCACCACCACGGTCGCGGATACGTTGTGCCCAATAGCCACCATCGGGCCGGGTGGCGGAAATTATGCCGTCCGGTGTGCCAACCCAGGACAGATAGACCACAAAGGGCGGAAAACCCGCCATCTTCATCATCATGGGGCCTTGAATCTGGTCATTGAGCGGGGTGAAGTCAGCAGGCGGCTGGGTGGGCGTGCCACCGATGAAAATACCGGGCGTTCGGCCCAGGCCCTGGTTGGAAAGATAGGGGGCGGTGAACATCCAGCCCAGTATGATGGCTAGCAGAACGACCCCGATGCTGATGCCGGCGATTTTTCCCTTACTCATGGACGCGCTCCTTTCTTATTCTGTTATAACTTGCTGTACAGCAGTAGATTTATCGTTTTTGTCAGGTCAAAGACTGATCAGGTCACTGATTCTCGACTATATAGCCTGTTTGGGACAGGCACAATGTGTGTCTTTATGTGTCTTTCGGCATTTACCAGTCATGGCACAGCAGGCCATGTCAAACGGCTCAAAAGCCCAATTCGTAGCGACTCACCCACATTTGGCGCCGATTGCTGCCAGTTTCCTGATCAGCAGGCTCAGCCAAGGGCGGGCTGCGAAAGCCGCTTAATAGCAGATTGCCATCCCGGTCCAGCAGCAAGGCATTGGCCCGGTCTTCACCGGCAACACCTATACTGAACAGAAATTGCCGCTCGCCGGTCTCGCCATACAGGGCCAGAATCACCTGGCCCTGCTGCTCAGGCTCATCTGTCAGGGCAAAGATACCCTCATTGCTGCGGCTGAAGCCCAGGGCGGCGATGCTGTAGTCCCGCAGCGTAAGCGCCTGCTGAAACTGTCCGCCACCGCCGCTCAGCAATAGCGCGCCGATCTGGGCAAAGCGCCTGTCCACACTGCCATCCTGTAGCAGACGAAACAGCATCATGCCGTCGCCGCTGCTTGACCGCCCACTGAAGTCGCCATCACTGGAGTTGCTGCGTCCACTGATCAGGAGGCGGCGGTCATTGTCTTCAGACAGGAAAAAGGCCCGGTCCTGACCACTGCCGCCGATCACCACCACGCCGCCTTCGCCCCAGTCCTCCTGCAATCGGCCAGCGGCGGACAGTTTTATCACCACCACATCCGTATCGACCGAAGTGGCTGGCTCCCGGTTATTGCCAGCAGTCTCGCGGCTCACTGCCTGGCCCGTGGTATAGCCCGCCACCGCCAGATGGCCAGAGTGCAATTCCGCAAGGCTGAACAGAAACTCATCACCGGGCTGACGGCCGGGCAAATTGCCAAGCCGGAGCAGGCCCTGTTCGGCAAAATCGTTGTCCAACTCACCACTGGCTTTCAGTTTGAACAGTACCGCGTCCTGGCCGCCAGCCGGGCCTGCTGTCAGGCTACCGGTCAGATCACCGCCACGGGAGCGGGTATGGCTGAGGATGATAAAGCTCTCACCCAATTGCAGAATTCGGTGGCCGGATTCTCCATGTTTTCCATATTCTCCATGCTCACCAGACTCACCCGGCTGAGCGGAATCGGTCAGGGGGCTGTCATCTAGCTCGCCACCCCAGAACAGCACACCATTGTTATGCCAGTCGGGATCCGGCAGGCCATTGTTGTCCAGGCGCAGAACCACGGTATCAATGCCACCCCGGTGATTCTCGGCACTGAAATCCCTGTCAGCCGCAGCGGTATAGCCCAGTGCCAGGTAACCGTCGGCTTCGCCTGAGGCATCCAGCACCTGGATAGCATCCACCGCCACATCATCGGCACTGCTGCCCAGGCGCAGCATGCCTTGCTCAGCAAAGTCAGGGTCAGGCTGCAGGGCATTATCAAATTTCCACAGTGCCAGATCCTTATCGCCATCGGGGCTGGCACTGGTGCCAGCCACCAGATAACCCCCATCCCGGGTCTGGCGTATGGAATAGCCGGCATCTTCACCAGGCTGGTCGAAGTAATAATCCAGGCTGGCACCGGGAAAGCGCTCCGCAGCCTCAGCCACAGGCAGAATGCTCTGCAACAGCAGCGCTAGCAGCAGGGCAGGGCGGTTCATAGGGGCTCCGGATCAGTGAATCAGGCAATTCAGAGTACAGGCTGAAGACGCGCAAGGCCAGCCAGGGGGTATTGCCGCCCCATGAGCACAGTGATGCGGGCCATCAGCTTGCTGCCGGTCTTTTGGTAGTTTGCAGGGGCATTCGATCAGGGTAGTAGCAGACTAACTTGTGGGTCCGCAGATGATGGCAATAGCGCCAGTGTTGAATTTGCCGAAGCCGGGGATTTGAATGGCGATGGCATATCGGACTTGCTGTTGGTCTGTTCCGACGGGCGGGTGCAGAATCTCTTTGCGCTTCCCTGGATAAATCCACTGGAGGGGAATCCCGCCAGCCGCTTGTAACGGCAGGCGGGATGTTTTCTCGTTTGAAGCTAGCGAAACCAGACAGTCACGGCACTAATTGGTCAGCGTCAGTTCTGCGCCAACTTCAGTGCCTATCATCAATGTCATGCTATTGCCGTCAGGAATCAGGCGCACTACACCCCCGGCACTTGATAGCCCGCAATCACCATTTTCGTCCACTTCGAAAAAGAGGATAAGGACGCCGGTCCCCGGCGTGTAACGAAAAGTGCCAGACTCAATGCCGCCTTCCGGGCAGGATTCATTATCCTCTCCTGCTGCCTGACTGAACTGCCAGGTGGCGTCTGCAACAAATGTAAGTTGGGAATTTTCACCGGCAACGTCCCAGTTGCCTACAATGTTGTCCGCTACATTGCCTGACAACTCATCGCCAGGTGTGATGTCCACCAGGGATGACTCTTCAATCTTCATGGTCAGCTCAGCCGCATCGGCCACTGAAAGTTCCAGATAGTAGAGGTTGCCATCGAATACCAGAGTGGGGATTTGCAGCTTGCCGGTTTCACCGTTGAAGATGGTCAGGGCCGGAAAAATCTGGGCTTGCGCAGTGGCGAATGGCAGGGCAAGAACAATACCAAGTATCAGTTTCATTGTTATTGATTTCATTTGCATTCCTTTGAGTTTGGGTATGAAAGCAGAGCCTGAAGGCTATGACCTGTCAGCGACTCTGTATCTGTAAGTGAACTCATGGCTGCAAATGTCCCAGCGGTCTTCCAGCATCACAAATCAGAAGGCAAAAAAGCCGAAGCTCTGGCAGTGAAAATGCACTGTCACAGTGAGGCGGGCTGATCTGGAAAGCCAGGTCGCAGAAATCTGAGACATTGCTGGTGCTTGTGACACTGAATATGGAGCAGACTAAAACAATCAATCCAGAATTGCTCTTGAGATTCGTGGGTAACTGTGTAAGCCTGATTCAGGTCATGTGCTAACAATAAGAAAGGTGACGCGGCATGGTGCTAAAGCATGGTGAAAGTCATTACAAAGGGTATTACCACCTCGTAGTCGGGGATCAGTTTGATATTGGCGACGATCTGATCAAGGAACTGAACGAGAACAAATTTCAGATCAGTGGCCATTCCAATATTCCTGTCGCCTACACTTATTTTGGGCAGTTTACTGCCCACGACATTACCCACCAGCCTGATCCCAAGACGAAATCAGGGAACAAGTCTGTGTTCACTAAAGCAGATCTTGAAAACATGAGGTCACCCACGCTGGATCTGGATAGTCTCTATGGTAATGCAGAGGGTTTTGGCAATGTTCCCAATGATGGCGAAAAGTTTTCGGTAGAAGATGAGCGGCCAAAAAATGGTGAGCCGAGATTTTTTGATCTCTATAGAGATGAAAAGGGAAAGGCTAAGATCGGTGACCCTCGAAATGATGAGAACATGTTTCTGGCGCAGATTCATGCCCTCTTTATGAGTGCGCATAATCAGCTGGTCGATCTTTATAAACGCAAGAGAGTCAAACAGCCATTCGAACAAGCAAGAAAAGAGCTCACATGGATATTCCAGTCTCTTGTTCGAGATGATTTTCTCAGGAGGGTGCTTAATCCTCTGGTTTACAGAAAACTGTTTGTCGAAAGTGGTTCAATATATCTTATTGAGCCTGACCCCAATATAGAAGATATCGATATCCCTTACGAATTTGCGGTGGCAGCTTTTCGATTTGGCCATTCTTTGGTTAAGGGTCGCTACAAAATCAAGGAAAGGGGAAAAACAGTTTCCAGAAATACCCGTTTGCTGTTCGATCTGACCGAAAAGGGCGGTAAATGGCGAGAAATAGATCCCGATATATTTGCCGTTGACTGGACAAGCCAGGTGGATCTGAAACGTTATGGAAAAGAGAAGAATTGGCAGGAAAGTGAGCCAATCGACCCCCACATCATTATTAATTTGATCCAACTGGATGTTGGTAACGGCAAGAACAAGGGCATCATCTATGCCAACCTTAATAAATCTAATGATGTTGGCCTTTGCTCCGGACAGGATGTCGTCAAGGGGATTCGCGCCATGCCGATTGGAGAGGCATACTGTGCACAAATGGAATTGCAGGAATTCGATTTTAGCAACATCGTAGACCCTGCATTCCAATCACTCATACGACGCCATGATCTCGAAAAAAATATGCCACTGTGGACCTATATTCTTACTGAGCCTTCACAGTATTCCAGTGCTAGCCTTTATCACCAGAGGTTAGGCACACTCGGTAGTGTGCTGGTGGGTGAGGTCTTTCGGGCTTTGTTGCTTAAATCCAGAACGTCCATCCTGCGTAATGATTTTGATCCCGATACCAGCCAGTTTTTAAAGAGCCTCAAAAGCAGGTTTAAGCACAGAGTTGCCAATGGCAATGAGTTTGGCCTTGAAGACCTGGTTACATTTGTTTACCCGGAAATAGGAGATTGATGATGTCCAGCGCAGAAGACCTGCTTCCTTTTATCAAGACTGGTGGAATCCTGGCAACCGTCCCAAATTGGGATGATATACCTGCTCCATCTCACAAGACCATCAAGGAATATTATCCGAGTGATGACTGCAGAAAAGACTACAGACTAACTCTGGTAATGCGCCCGGATCCGAAAAACCCATCGGAATTCATTGCTCAGTATGATGAGCCTTTTGGTTCTGCCTGGTCTGGCGAAGCGATCAAGTATTTCAAGCAGCTGGAATTTGAATATGATTCGAATCCCAGGCATCGTTATCTCTACGCAAGAAATGTGAGCGATGTAAGGTTAGGGCACTCGCACCCGGACAACTGGGAGATCGAACGCTTCAGAATAATTTTGCTTCCGGGCGGGCAGCTCTCGGTCTGGACTTATTGGGAGCGGGTTGATGAAAGTGCCAGGGCAAGTGAGGATGATCCGATTGTTTTCACCTATCGTGCCGGTTATGTATGGCCGCCCTGTTAAGAAGTGTATTGTTACTGATCTTTTGCTACTCCAGCCCCCTTTGGGGGCAGGTGGCCTCCTCTTTTTCTGTTGAGATATCGCCTGACCAGCCTCAGCTGCTAGTGATTGATCAGTTAGGAAGGGATGTCAGTATTGCGGTCACCGATGCCAATGGCAATGAGCGAGTCTACAACAGTCCTGTCGGTCGTAGTGGTCCGGAAATTATCCTCCTCGAAAGCGCTGCGCCCCAACAGTTTCATGTGGAAATTCTCAACGCCATTCCGGGCAGCTACGAACTTGATATTAAATCTCCGGAAAGAGATTCCCAAGAGCTGACAGTAAGCCGACATCTCAGTAGGGCTGCATTGTCAGCTCAGAGTAACAGTTCTGACCTGTTGGATGCCCTGTTTCACTATGAACAGGCTACTTCCATGCCGGTGCGGACTGCTCTGAGTGATTTGAGCCTGTTTTTGAAAGCTGTGTTGCATTATCGGCTTTCAGAATATGATGCAGCAATGGAGACTCTTGAACAAGTTGGCGAGCTCCAGTTATTGAGCAATGCCCCCTATCGTAAAGTCTGGCTCAAAGGCGAAATTCAGTTTTCACAGGATTTATATTCAGAAGCCAGAGAATCTCTGGAAATGGCACTTGAGCTGGCAACAGAAAGCGGGGCTGAGCTCGATGCAGCAGATATCAAGGTAAATCTCGGATTCAGCCATGTGCTCACAGATAGCACCAACACCGGAAAGCGAATGTTGGATGAAGCCTTTATCACTGCGTCCCAATATCGGGATTACGCAGTACTGGGCAGGGCCCATAATAATCTTGGTGGATATTACTCGGTAACAGGAGAATTGGAGATGGCTGCAGAGCAATTGCAATTGGCAATTGAGAATTTGCAGCTCTCTGGTGATTCACAAGTGCTCAATTATGCCATGAGCAATCTGAGCATGACTTATCGCGCTCTTGGTCAGTATCAGCTTGCCAGGGAAATGAGTCACATGGCGCTAAGCCAGGCTGAGAACAGCGCCAATAGTGTCCAGCTCGCCGCTGCCTATACCGGACTTGCAAGCCTCTACCTGCGCATGGGTGAATTCGAGATGGCAGAGGAATTTGCGCGCCTGGCAAAACGATTGATTATTGCCAGTGATCAGCAATGGCGTGCCAACACCCTCATGAACATGCAGGCAGACGCATTGGTGGGGCTGGGTCGTCATGAGGAGGCTATCGCGCTTTACCTGCAGACCAATCAATACTTCCAGGTGCATGGTCCGGAATCCCGCCTGTTGAGTAATGCTTTTCGACTGGCACGTTCCTACCTCGAATTGGGTCAGATTGAAGACGCGGGTCATTTTCTTGGTCTGGCAGATGACATGATGTCTGGCAACGAACCTCTGGATTCGATCTCGAATCGATCAAGCTTGATCGAGCTGCAGGCGCGCCGCTTTCTGGTGGCAGGAGAGCCGGCAAGCGCGGTGGCATTATTAACCGAATCGCTCGATGCTAATGCGGCGCTTGTCAGTACTGATCAGGTGGAGGTGGCCGACCTGCTGATGCAGGCCTACTCAGCCCTGGAGGATTTTGAGGCGGCAGCGGCTCAGGGCCAACTGGCTACCGATCTGATCTTGAGTATTCGCCAGCAACTTGACTATGCGCGCCTGGGTCCAGCCTGGAGCAAACAGAGCTTTCCGGTGTTTCTGCGCTACTTCGAAGCGCTGGTAAATTTGCATCAGAGAACTGGCGATGCAGCCTTGCTGCGCCGGGCTTTTCTGATTGCGGAGCAGGGGCAGGCCTTTGATCTGTCAAGGCAGAGGCAAGCATCCCTGTTCAACCAATCGCCAGCTTCTGATGAATCCAGGGCTTTGCTGACCGAGTTGACCAGTCTGGCCCGGGACCGTGCTGCGCGTGCGGCCAGTGCAGAGGGCGAAAGCCTGGATCTGGAGTATTTTCGTGCGCTGGAAAGATACCAGGCCTCGCTGGATTTGAATGCTGACCTGCCAGAATTTCGTCTGCATGCGGTGCGTGACTTGCAGGACCGCTTGTCGGCGGATGAAGCTCTGGTCAAGTTTCTTTGTGTGCCTGATGCCAACTGCTATCGCTTTGTGCTTGGCTCGCAGGCTTTCACTCTGACAGATCTGGGCAGTGCCGATGATATTCATCTGTTCAGTCTGGCCTTGCAAAACGAGTTGCGTCAACCGGGCACTGTAAACCTGTCGGCCAGTGAGCGTCTTGGCCAGCTATTGTTTGATGAAGAATTTGCTGCCACGCTTGGCCCGGCCGTCAAGCATCTGCATGTGGCTGGCAACTATCCGCTCAATTCAATTCCCCTGGCGGTACTGGAGTATCAGCAGGGGAGTCTGGTGCAACATTTTTCTCTGAATAGCATTCCGGCAGCATCGGCCCTGCTGGAGACGCCATTGCAAGAACACAGCTATGATTATGACCTGGCCATTATGGCAGACCCGGAGTTTTCTCCGGCAGTGAGCGATGCGCGTTTACTTGAGGGCCTGGCCTATGCAGAAGACAGCTTGCGTGGCTGGTATGGCGAACTGGAACGACTTCCCTGGTCAGCACTGGAGGCAGAAAATCTGCAGCAGGCTTTCAGTGAACATCGGGTGCGCACCCTGACCGGAAATGAGGCCAACAAGCCCAATTTGCTGGATGCCCGTACCCGTAATTCCCGCATTGTTCATATTGCATCCCATGGCTATTTCAATCAGGCGACACCGGATCTGGTGGGCATCGCCACATCACCGGCAGATGGCGATGGTGGTTTTATGACCCTGGAAGATTTATTGATGCATCCCTTCAATTCCGAGCTGGTGGTTATTTCCGGCTGTGAGACAGGTCTGGGCCAGGACAGGGGCGGCGAGGGCATGATGAGTTTGTCGCGGGCTTTTCTCGGTCAGGGCGTAGATCATGTGATCGCCACCCAGTGGCCGGTTTCCGACCGGGCTTCGGCGGAATTCATGAAGCTGTTCTACCAGGCACTGGACCTTGAAACCATGAATGTTGCCCAGGCCCTGAGAGAAGCACAATTACAACTGGCGGCCATGCCTGCCTACCGGTCGCCATTCTATTGGGCGCCCTATGTGCTTACGTCAATTGGCAATAGCTGATTAGTTGTCAGGCAGGAAATCAATCGTCGCTGTAAGCACAGTGGCACCCTCGCCAGAGACTACCTCGATTCTGTGCTCACCCAGCAAATCTTCCCGCAAGACCAGGCGTAGCCAGCCTTCATTGTCCTGGCGAAGCCCTGTTTCTGTCAGGCGCGTGCTGCCGGATTGCAGATCGCTCAGTTGCAGCTTATAGCTGCTGTCCGATGGCGGACCCACATCGAGCGTCAGCAACAGAGGGGGCTGATACACAATACTGTGGTCGCTGGTCTCACCGCGTAAAGTCTGTAAGGTCAGTGAGCTGCGAATCCCCTGTACCTCATTGTCAGTCCCCTGGGGCTCAAGCAACGGCAGGCCAGCCAGAGCCACAATGGCCAGACAGGCCGCCAGCGACTGCGGCTGGGCAAACCACTGCTGCCAACCAGCCAGCCAGGAGGCTCTGGCGGGCTCCGCCGTCTTGCTTTCCAGCAGAGTTGGATCCGCGCGTAATTCATCCCCCATGGCCTCGGCCCGCTGCACTTCATTGAGCAGGGCCTCATCTTCGAGCAGTTGTGCCTCGAAGGCAGCCAGCTCCTGCTCCGACAGGGCCTGGCGCAGATAGGGTTCAATCAGTGACTGGTAGTCAGTATTGTCGTCGTTCATGGGGTCGCTCTTGGGGCCATTCATGGAATCACTCATGAGATGGCCTCGGTACTCAGGTCATCTACCTGATCTTCAATCAATTCTTTGAATCGCAAGCGGGCGCGGGAGATCACGCGATCGAAATGCCGGTGACTCAGCTCCAGTTCGTCGCATATCTCCACCTTGTCCTTGTCTTGCAGGTAGTACAGTTTCAATATTTGCCTGTCTCTTTCGTTTTTCAATTCTTCAATCAGTTGCCGGGTGGCAGCGCCAGCTTCCCGGCGCAGCAGTGTCTGATAGCTGTCTTCGCTGCTGCGGGCCATGGCGTCAACCAGCGAACTGTCTGTCGAGGTCTTGCGCCGACTCTCCTTGCGAATCTCGCCGATGAACAGATTGACCGCCGTTGATTGCAGATAGGCCGCCAGCTTGGACGGATCGTCGAGTGGTTTGTTGCGCAATTTCTGAATCACTATCAGGAAAGTCTCTTGTTGCAGGTCGGCGGCTCTTTCGCTGTCGCCGGTACGTTTTCCAAGAATGTAGGAAAGTGCTCGCCCGTATTTACGTACCAGCGCCTCTTCAGCATTCCTGTCGCCCTGGTATATAGCTGCGACTATCGATTCAGATGTCTCAAATTGCTCGCTCAATTTTTGGGCCTTGCCTTGTTTTTGACCTTTCTTCCAGTTGAAAGACTGTCAATAGTGTAATGCTTTCAAAGGCTTATTAACAAGGATTAAAGCCATCCCTCCTGCCACCTGAACGATTCCGGGGTCAGCACGAGCGATTGCCTGGGACAAACAGCCAGGCTGGCGCAGTAATTCATCAGGGCAGGCTTGCCTGGTGCAAGCAACAGTCTGGCTCACAGCAAGAATAAAACAGGCAGGAGGGGATCATGCCAAACCAGTCAAACAGCAACAGTTCAGGTTCATTCAGCTTCTGGAATATCGTCGACACCCTGTTTGGGTGGGTGCAGGACTGGATCAGGGATCGTCATGACGATGATGACGATAACAACGGCAACAGAAAAAACATCGATGGCACAGACGGCGACGATGTGCTCACCGGCAATGACCGCAATAACAAGATCACCGGCCGGGATGGCAATGATGAACTCTACGGTCTTGACGGCAAGGATGATTTGCGGGGCGGCGACGGGGACGATTTACTGGAAGGGGGCAATGGCAGGGACAAGCTCCGGGGCGGTGATGGCAATGACACCCTGATCGGCGGGGCCGATCGCGATGATGTGCGGGGCGGGGATGGTGATGACGAGATTATCTGGCGGGCTGGCGACGGTGATGAAAAAGCCGATGGTGGCGACGGCCAGGACAGCTTTACGCTGGTGAGCTCCGATACCGAGTCCCAGCACATCACAGTTTCCCAGGGCCGCCACGGGCGCCTGGAAGTCACCGTGGATGGTGTCGAAGGTGGTGAGCTTGAGCTGAAGAGTATCGAGAACTTCAATCTTGAGGTTGGGCTCGGCGGTGTGACTCTCGATCTGGGTGACGCGCCAGATGGCACTTTCGATGAGCCAATAGATTTGTCCGGCGGCAGTGGCAGCGATGCCATTGATGTGAGCGACAGCACTACGCCGGTCAGTGTGGATGCCGGTGAAGGCGATGATGTGGTTAGCGGCGGCAGCGCCAATGACCAGATCAGCGGTGGCGAAGGCAGCGATACCATTTCCGGTGGCGGCGGCGATGATGTGATCGACGCCGGTGTCGGTGACGACACGGTGCTGTGGAGTGCCGGAGACGGTAATGACAGCATCGACGGCGGCGAAGGCTTTGATGCCGTCGATCTGACCCTGGATGAAAGCCAGCCGGGTTCACTGTCGGTCAGTGCTGATGCCAATGGCAATGTGATTCTGGTGACTGACGATGGCTCCCAGCTGACCCTGGACGGGGTCGAAGACATTATTATCAATGCCGGCAGTGGTGGTTCCACTATCACTATTGGCGACCTGACAGGCACTGATATCGCCCAGGACACGCTTTATTTTGTTGGTGGTGCCGGCGCCGATTCTCTCGATGCCAGTGCCACTGACCGACGTATCAATGCCCAGGGTAATGGCGGCGACGACGTCCTGGTCAGCGGCTCGGGTAATGACATTCTCAATGGCGGCGACGGTAACGACGTGCTCGATGCCGGCGGCGGCTCCGGTGCCGACAATGTGCAGGGCGGTGCCGGTGATGACAATATCACCGTAACGCTTGGCGATGAAGAAAACACCCTGGCCACCGACCTGGTGGACGGCGGTGCCGACAATGACTCCCTCAATGTAATCTTTGTTGAACCCACGCCCCATGACCTGGTTCTGCGGGTCAGCAGCAATGGTGATGGCTCCATCAATATCGTCAGTGAAGATCTGGGCGGCTTTACTATTGCCGAACAGGTCAATGCCAGCAATATCGAAAACCTCACCATTACTGCCGGCGAAGGGGCGCTGGAGTTTGAACTGGATTCCCTGGCTGACACAAGTCTCACTGACGGAGTGAGTTTTGTGGGCAGCAGTGATGCCGATTCCTTCGATGGCTCATCGACGGATGTGGCGACTGATCAGCATGGCGGCGCCGGTGATGACAATCTGCTGGGCGGCTCGGCCAACGACCTGCTTGAGGGCGGCGCAGGCAATGACAGCCTGGCTGGTAACGGCGGTGATGATTTGCTGCGAGGAGGTGAAGGTGACGATGTACTGGACGGCGGTAGCGGTGTGGACACCGCTGACTACAGCGATGCCAGCACTGACCTGACAATTGATCTTGGCCTGGTTTCAGCCCAGGACACCGGTGCGGCCGGCATGGACACCCTGGTGAATGTGGAAACTGTACTGGGTGGCAGCGGCAATGACGTCCTGACAGGGAACGATGCCGACAATACTCTGGAAGGTGGTCTCGGTGATGACGTCCTGGAAGGCGGTGATGGCTTTGATGTGCTCAGGGGAGGAGCCGGTAATGACAGCCTCAGTGACAGTGCCGGTGGTGGTGCGCTCATCGGTGGCAGTGGCGATGATTTTATCGATGGCCATGCCAGCTATCTGGACGATCCCGGCGCCGTGCAGGTCAATCTCTCGGCTGCGGCGGCAGATACCGACGGTGACAGCAACCCTGACCTGGCGGCCCAGACCGCCCGGGACGGTTATGGCAATACCGATACTTTCGGCAGTCTGGCCACGGGTGCTACCGGCTCGCAATACGCTGACCATCTGACTGGCTCGGCAGCAGATAACATTCTGCGCGGGCGTGCTGGCAATGACAGCATCAACGCCCTGGCTGGTGATGACATTATTTTTACCGGCAGCGGCGATGACAACATCGATGGCGGCGATGGTTTTGATTATGCGCATTATCACGATGATGGTTTGGATGGGGCAGGCAGTGCCACCCAGGGCGTGGTGGTGGATCTGGCAAGCGGTACTGCCACCGATGGTTTCGGAGATAGCGATAACCTGACTGCCATCGAAGGGGTGATAGGCAGTGCCCTGGCGGATCAGATTGCCGGGGATGCACAGGATAATACTCTGCTGGCTCGGGCCGGCGACGATACCGTATCCGGCGGGGCCGGTAATGACACCCTGGGCGGTTGGTCCGGTAATGACAATCTCGATGGTGGTGCCGGCGAAGATCTGATCATCGGTGATGTGGGCAACGATACCCTGACCGGAGGCAGTGAATCCGACACCTTTGATTTTCGTACCTATTCGGATGGACAAAGCGGCGAATTCGGTCATGACACCATTACCGATTTCAATGTCGCCGAAGACGTGCTTGACCTGGCACCATTTGGCCTGGCCAATCTGGGTGAAGTTCAGGCCATCGCCAGTGATGATGGCGTGAATACAAGCATCAGCATCGGTGTCAATCAGAGTATTACTCTACAGGGAGTGCTGCTTGCCGATCTGACAGCAGCCAACTTCATCTTCGATGACAGCACCGGAGGCGGGCCCATTGTGGGAACCGACGGTGATGATGTGCTGGACGGCACGCCGGATGCTGATGTGATCCAGGGCCTGGATGGCTTCGATATTATTCGTGGCTATGACGGCGATGATCATCTACAGGGCGGTGCTGATGTGGATCTGCTGCACGGCGGAGATGGCAGTGACCTGCTCGATGGCGGGGATTGGATTGACTTCACCATGCACAGTGAGGACCCCGCTCCGGTCACCGTTGATCTTGGCCTGCAAACCGCTACCGACGGCTGGGGTAATACCGACACATTGATAAATATTGAGGGTGCCCATGGTTCCCAGTATGACGATTTGCTGCTGGGTAGTGATAGCCGCGACTGGTTGCGAGGCAATGGCGGCAATGATTTGATCTATGGCTTTGGTGGTCGCGATCATATCCTCGGCGGCGACGGCGATGATGAAATCCATGCCGGTGCAGATGGCTCCTCATTTGTGGATGGCGGCCCCGGCAATGACACCATTACCGGGGATGAATTCGGTTGGGACAATCTAAATGGTGGCGAAGGCAACGATACCCTGATCGATCCCTCCGGCTCCGGCATCCTCACCGGCGGCGCCGGCGACGACCTGATCGATGGCCGCCCCGGTTATGAAAGTGACCCCGCCGGCATACTGATCAATTTCGACGATAGCGCCTGGGATGTGTTTGGCGACGGCAATCAGATCCTGGCGGCACGCACTGCTCTGGATGGCTACGGTGGCACCGATACACTGCAGGCCGGTGCCATTGATCTCAATGCCTCCAATTTTGATGACCACGTACAGGGTTCGGCCTTCCACCAGTTTTTTGATTTGCGCGGTGGTAATGACACCGCCTACGGACTGGGCGGTGATGACGGTTTCCGCGGTGGCAGCGGCGATGACTACCTGGACGGTGGTGATGGCTTTGATAATGTTAATTACGAAGACGATGGCTACGACGATGCTGGTCCCGCGAGCCAGGGTGTGGTGGTCAACCTTTCCGGCAGTGACTTTTCCTATAACTATAATGGCCTGTCAGGCACTGCCCTGGCCAATAGTGCCGTGGATGGTTGGGGCAACACTGATCAGATCTTTAATATGGAGTCGGTGAATGGCTCTGAAATGGCCGATGTCATCGTCGGCCATGAGCAGCATGACTGGCTCTGGGGTGGTGCCGGCGATGACCAGATCTATGGCGGCGGCGACGGCGACAACCTGATCGGTTATTCGGGCAATGACTTGCTGGATGGCCAGAGCGGCGACTGGGATACCGCCTGGTATGACATCTGGGATATTGCCAATGGCGTGACTGTGGATCTGTCCGCCGGGATTGCCACGGATGATGGTTTCGGTGATCAGGATACCCTGGTAAGTATCGAAAATGTCCGCGGCTCAAACTTCGCGGACACCATAGTAGGTGATGCCGGTTCCAATAATCTTCACGGTATGGGTGATGATGATGTGATCCATGCCGGCGACAGCCAGGATTGGCTCTATGGCAATCTCGGCAATGACCAACTGTTCGGCGAAGGCGGCGATGACTGGCTGCAGGGCAATGAAGGCGATGACCTGCTGGACGGCGGTGCCGGAAATTATGACTGGGCCAACTATGGGCCCTGGACTGGCACTACATCCGGTATCAATGTCGATCTGTCAGTACTGGTGAATGCCGGCGGCTATAACAATGTTTCTGTGGTCAGCGATGACGGCCACGGCGATACTGACTACCTGCGGGGTATTGAAAATCTTAACGGCACTGACTTCGATGATCAGATCAGCGGCAATGGCAGCGATAATCGCCTGGAGGGTTACGCCGGTAATGACCAGCTCAATGGGGGTGACGGTCATGACTATCTGTTGGGGCATGATGATTTTGACACGCTGACCGGTGGCGCTGGTGATGACATGCTGGATGGCGGTGAGAACGATGATGTGCTTACCGGTGGCAGTGGCTATGACCGCTTTCGCTTCAGTAACTTCACCAATGAGGACAATCCCACCAGTTTTGGTCAGGACATTATCACTGACTTCGATCTCAATCAGGACCGGCTCGATCTCTGGGATGTGCCCCATATCCTGAACTATGACGCACTGCTGAATGCTTCCAGTCAGGTGGGCAGTGATGTGGTGATCTCCTTTATCACCAACACCCATGGTGTTGATGAAACGAATTCCATCACTTTGCAGAACTTCAATCTGGCTGATCTTGAGCATATCGATATCAACTACGGTCGCATCGCAGGTACCGAGAATGATGATGTGCTGTTCGCGCCCGCTGGCGGTGCCTATGTGGATGCCCGGGAGGGCAATGACATCCTCAATGGCAGTGCCGATCGCGACGATCTGGATGGCGGCCCCGGAAATGATCAGCTATTCGGTAACGATGGCGATGACAATCTGCGTGGCGGTGACGGTGCGGACAGCATCGACGGCGGCAACGGCTGGGATCAACTGGACTACCGCTGGACCGGTGAAAACCAGGGCGTGGTTGTGGACTTGTCCCTGAATCAGGTGATCAATGATGGCTTTGGCAATCAGGACAGTGTGGTCAATGTAGAAAGCGTGCAGGGTAGCGAGTTCGATGATGTGATTATCGGCGATGCGCTGGGCAATAATCTGCGCGGCCGCGAGGGCGATGATTCCATCAGTGGCGGCGCCGAAGATGACTGGATCGAAGGCGATGAGGGTCATGACGAACTGTTTGGCGACGACGGCGATGATGTGCTGATCGGGGAGCAGGGCAATGACCTGCTGGATGGTGGCGCAGGCCAGGACAGAGTCAATTACGATGACTGGACCGGCAGCTACAGCGGCGTGACAGTTGATCTTTCTGCCGTGCAGGCCAGTGCCGGCGGCTACAGCAATGTGGTTGTGGCCAGTGACGGTCAGGGCGGTACTGACTACTTGCGCAGCATAGAAGATTTGCAGGGCAGCTCATACAGCGACCACTTCACCGGTGACGCGGGCGAGAATCAATTCAACGGTCAGAATGGCGATGACACCCTCATTGGTTTGGCGGGTAATGACGGCCTCGATGGGGGCGACGGAAACGATACCCTCGATGGCGGAGCCGGAGAAGACTGGTTCTTCGGTGGCCGTGGCAATGACACCATCGATGGTGGCGCCGACTGGGATCACCTGGCCTTCGATGAATGGACCGATGTCAATCAGGGAATCCAGCTCGATTTGTCCAGCAATCTCGTCAGTAATGATGGTTTCGGCGACCAGGACATGGTGTACAACATTGAGAGCATCGGTGGCTCAGCTTTTGGTGATGTGATTACCGGCGACGCTAATGACAACTATCTTGAGGGTCGCGATGGCAATGACGTACTCACCAGTAATGGTGGCTCCGATTTTCTTCGGGGTGATAACGGCGATGATACGCTGATTGTATTGGGCGGCACGGGACATGCTGGTCTGGAAGGCGGCAGTGGTAATGACCAGTTTACCCTCAGCGATGGTCGCAACATCCACATCCATGACTTTGTTGCCGGTGCCGGCAGCGAGGACGTGATTGACCTTGCCGGCATTGCTGCACTCACCGATTTCGCCTCGGTGCTGGCAGCCGCCAGCGACGATGGCGGTGGCAATACCAATATCGATCTGGGTGGTGGCTTCAATCTGCATTTGTCAGGCGTCAACACTGCCAATCTGCATGGTGATGACTTCCTGTTCTAGGACTGCATACTGGCTCTGATAATCCTCTGGGGCAGGCCAGGCCGGATGAGCAACCGGCCTGGCCTCTTTTTGTTGGCAGGTTTTTACAACTTCTTTCGGACTCTGCGTGGCAAACTGGCCAATTGCGGACTAAGCTGAAGACAGTGTTCGCGAAACCCAGGCAAGAAACCAGGCAAGAAGGCCAGGCAAGGAGGCAGCCATGACATCCCGGGCAGTGTCTTTTCTGAAAAAGGCGGGTCTGCGCCTGCTGCAGTTGCTGGCCGGTCTTTATCTGCTGGCCATGGCTTTGCTGTATTTCCTGCAGGAAAGCATCCTGTTCTTTCCGACACCGGCAGATCCCGCCCTGGCCATGCAGCAGGGGGCTGAAGCCGTAGAGGTGGATCATGATGGCACGGTACTGCGCGGCTGGTATGTGGCCGCCTCTGATCCCGGAGCCGACACCGTCATCTTCTACGGGGGCAATGGCGATGAGATGTCCCGCAGCCTGGCTGCCATCACTGCTCTGGGGGATTACAACTACCTTTTGATGAATTACCGGGGCTATGGCGATAGCGATGGCGAGCCGGGAGAGGCGGCGCTCAAGGCTGATGCTGTCTTTATTATCCAGGCCCTGGAAGAGCGAGGCCTTCTGGACAGTCGCCGCAGTCATTTGCTGGGGCGCTCGCTGGGCAGTGGTGTTGCCGTTCACGTGGCCGCCCAGCTTGAAGTGGCATCCTTGAGCCTGCTGACACCCTACGACAGTATTGCCGCCGTGGCAGCCGGGCGTTATCCGCTGTTTCCCATTGGTCTGCTGATCAGGCACCCCTTCGATTCCCTGGCCTATATGGGGCAGGTGGCAGAGCCAACCCTGATCATCAAGGCTGCCAGTGACCGGGTGGTGCCAACTATCCATGCCGATGCCCTGATTGATGCCTGGCAGGGGCCAGTGCAGAGCATCACTCTGCCGGGTACCACCCACAACCGTATTTATTCCCCGGATTTTTACCGGCACATGGCGGCCTTTCTGGTCACAGCCGGCGCGGCTTAAAGCCCCGCCGGCAGGCTGTCGTTATTCTCCCGGGAGTTTCCCTGTAGACAATATCAGGGCTATTTCAAATAATAGTGGGCAGAGAATGTCCGTTAGACCCGATTCCTGCGTCCTTATATACGGGACGATAATCAAGAATAAAGGGGGATCCATTCCTTGCAGATCAGCTACCGGCCGCGCGCCGGATTGATCGCCATTTTGATCAACCTCTGGGCCCCTGTGCTGCTGGCCCAGGAGCCGATCATTCATGCCTATACCCAGCTCAGAAGCCCGGCTGACCGTGTTACCGATGCCGAAGGCAGAGTTGTGCCGGTGGATATGGGCACTCGGCTGTTCCATGCCCTGATGACCGAGGCCGGGATGGATTATGACATTACCCTGGCCCCCTGGGCCCGCAACATCCAGGCCCTGGACAATCAGCCCAATGTGCTGGCCTATACCTTTGTGCGCAGCGCCGAGCGGGAAGACAAATACTATTGGGTAGGACTGGTGCAAAACATCAAGTCCTATCTGTATGGCCTGAAGGAAAACCAGGCCAATCTGCCCACCAGTCTGGAGCAGGCCCGCCAATACCGCGTGGGCAGTATTCGCGACGATGCCTACGACAACCTGCTGCATGATCTGGGCTTCCCCCACATCGTGCATATCAACAACAGCTCACCCTGGCTGACTCTAATGGAGCGGGGCCGCATCGACCTGGTGCCCTATAGCGAGCTGGCCATCAGCAACTATCTGGAGCATCAGAACCAAGCCCAGGACCGGCTGCTGCCGGTGGTGGAGCTGGAGGCCCTGTCCACCGGGCTCTATTTCGCCCTCAGCAAGCATAGCGATGAAGCGGTTTATCAGCGTCTGCGTCAGGCCTATGTCCGTATGGTGGCCAGCGGCGAGTACCAGCGCATTGTGGGCCAGCCCCATCCGGAGCTGCCCAATTCAGTGGTAACTTCCCAGGGCTCTGATGCGTCTAATTGACAGATTTTCAGGATTGATTATTAAAAATTAGGAAATTCATCAGGATAGGCCTGATTTATTCATTTTCAGCAAGCATTTTTTCGGAAATCAGCAAGACAAGGCTGGGGCATTGCACTATAGTTGACCGAATTCTCAGCGGTGAGCAGGGCCTTGTGCCATATGGATATGTACCGGAACCCGATTTACCGCTCATTTACGCAGTGCAATACCTAAAATATCGACAGGAGCCCATCCTATGAAGATGTCGTTCGAGCGAATTAATTTCAGCTCAAAAATCAAGCACCTCTGTGCTTTACCCCTGCTGGCCCTGGTTGCCCACACCAGTCCGCTGAGCGCACAGGAAGTGACTTTCCACAAGGACATTGAACCCATTCTGCAGCGTAGCTGTCAGACCTGCCACCGCGATGGCGGCGGCGCTCCCATGCCTTTGATTACCTACGATGAAGTCGCGCCTTTCGCCGGCCTGATCGAGTACAAGACCGGCCTGCGTGACCAGGCTGGTGCCATGCCACCCTGGTATGTGGAAAAGGACATCGGTATTCAGCAGTTCAAGGGTGACCCGTCCCTGAGCGATGAAGAAATCGAAGCGATTTCTGTCTGGGCCCGTTCCGGTACTCCCAAGGGTGATCCGGCCGACGCACCTGAGCCCCTGGTATTCGACGACTCCGTCAAATGGAAGCTGGGTGAGCCCGACCTGATCGTCAAGACCCCTGAATTCTTCATGGAAGGTGGTCGTCCCGACTGGTGGGGTGATCTGGGCAGCGTTGAAACCGGCCTGACCGAAGACCGCTATGTGAAGTCTGTGGAAATCGTTGAGGTCAACGATGTTCCGGAAGAGGGCACTGGCCGTGAAACTGTCGGTGGCCGCTACATCTTCCACCATATGATCTGGCGTACTGAAGTGCTGGACGAAGAAGGTCGTCCCATCCCGGGTGAGGCTGTATCCTGGCCGGTACACGAAGTGGCCCGTAATGGCGACATCTTCGATCCCGAAGCCGGTCCGCTGCTGAAAGCCAACACTGCTTTCTTCACCGATTCTGTGCACATGCACTCCAATGGCCGTGACACCACCGGGCACCTGGAAATCGGTTTCCGTTTCCACCCCCGTGATTACGAGCCCAAGTACAAGTCCGGTATCAGTATTCTGGGTAACGGTTCTGACCTGAGTGTGGAAGGCGACGCCGCCAACCAGACTGTCCACGCCTATCAGGTTCTGCAGGAGCACACCAAGGTCATTACCTTCGAGCCGCACCTGCACGCACCGGGCGAGCGTATGTGTCTGGAAGCCATCTGGGGCTACTCCCGTGAAACCCTGAGCTGTGTCGGTTACGACCACAACTGGGTACGTGGCTATCCTTATGAGGCTGACTACACACCGCTGCTGCCCAAGGGCACCATCCTGCACATCACCGGTTACTTCAACAACACCGAGTCCAACCCCAATGTGCCTGATCCGCGCAACTGGCAGGGTTCCGGTAACCGTTCAGTGACCAATATGTTCATCGACCTGGGCATCCGCGTCACCATGACCGATGAGCAGTTCTATGAAGAGATGGAAAAGCGTCGCGAAAACCTGAATCTTGGTCCCAATGACCACGTGATTGGTTGCCCGCTGTGTCTGACTCCGCTGGTATGGCCGCTGGAGGCTGACGCGGAAGACGATCTGCAAGACGACGTCGCTGCCAACTAAACAAGCGACTGTCTCTGACTTATCAAATGGCGAGGTTCAGCAATGGACCTCGCCATTTTACCGAATGAACCAATTCTTATTAGGGAGAACTTCCTTTAATTGAGGAAGCGGACTATGAACGCAATTAAATTCAAATCTGTATTGCTGGCCATCGCCGGCAGTCTGGCCCTGGCAAGCACTGTCGCCACGGCCCAGATCGACTACGAATATGCCCAGAACACTTACCGTAGTGGGCAGCACACCGAAGTGGCCTATGAAGGCTGGCGAATCAATGAGGCCGGTGAAACCGTGTTTACTTTTGGTTACTTCAACCACAACTGGGAAGAAGAACTGGACATCCCCATTGGTGAGAACAACTTCTTCTCGCCAGGCGAGCCGGACCGTGGACAGCCGACCCATTTCCTGCCCCGACGCAACCGTTTTACTTTCGACGTAGTGGTCTCGCCGGATTTCGGTGAAGACGACGAACTGGTCTGGGAAGTGACTTCCCCCAACGGCGTCACCCGTCGTGCCTATGGCACCTTGCGTGAAGACTACAAACTGGACAACGTGGTGATCATGTCTGAAACCGGCGCCCTGGGTGCAGGTTCCTCCGATGAGAAGACCCGCAACAATATTCCGCCTACGGTGGAGCTGATTGGTGACGGCATCCGCACCGTCAGTGTCGGCGAGCCACTGGAAATCCAGACCCGCGTGACCGACGACGGTGTGCCCGAGCCCTACAACCCCATGGGTTTTCTGCAGGCCTTCGGTGGTGCTGCTGCGGCTTTTGCCGATGAGGAAATGATTCGTCAGCGCATGATGATGACGCCGCCGCCACGCCCCACGGTGACCAAGAAAAACGGCCTGTTCCTGTCCTGGAACGTTTACCGTGCACCGGAAGAGACTGAAAAGCCGGTTCAGGAAATCGTGGAATTCTATCCACCCCAGTCCAAGCCCTGGGAAGATACCCGTCCTTCGGCCAACTCCCCCTGGAGCTTTCTGTGGGTACCGCCCGAAATTCCTGAAGATGGTGTGATCAACACCACTGTGACTTTCGATGAGCCAGGCACCTACATCCTGTGGGGCCGCGCCGACGATGGTGGTCTGTACACCGATCAATTCCTGACTGTTAACGTGACTCCGTAAGCGTCACCCGATCAGGATTGATTAATGGAAAAACCAGGGGGAGAATTCCTTTCCCTGGTTTTTTTTCATCTGCACTATTTCAATGACATGCGATTCAATGAAACCTGAAACCCCGATAACAATGATGATGACAACGACAACAAGAATAGTACTGGCGGCGGGATTACTCACACTTGGCGCCTGTGACAGTGGCGGTAGTGCTGGCGATGGCGAGGGCAGCACCGAGCCAGCCCCGGTGCAAGAAGTGATGCTGGAGCTGGAAGGCAGTAACTGGCAATTGACCAATATGATTGTGCAGGGCGGCTTTACCTTCACGCCCGACGACCCCGGTGAGTATCGCCTCAATTTTCGCAGCGAAAACCGCCTGACCGGGCAGTCCGACTGCAACAACATCACCGGCAACTGGTTTCAGGAGAGCGATGCCCTGAGCTTTGAGCCCCTGGCCATTACCCGCTATCTCTGCCCGCCGGGTTCCCTGCATAACTACCACGCCCTTTATCTGCGGGATGTGCAGACGGCCTCCCTCAGAGACGGCAATCTGATTCTGAATACCAGCATCGACGAGGTGGAGCTGGAATATCAGCGGCGGGAGTAGGGCCCTAATCCGGCAATTGCTGCGACAGGACTTCTGATACAACAAAGCCATGGGAAACTGTTACCGGCTTATACCTGCTTTTCTGGGCCTGATTTGCTGGCCTCTGGCGGTATGGGCCCAGCAGGCCGATGACCCCGCCTGGCGCGCGTTTCAGCACGCTCTGGGCGAGCCTCACCTGATTGCCGCCAATGCCGATCATGCACAGGCAGCGGCAGTGACCCGGCCTCTGCCGGATGCCAGCCAATGGGTGATTCATGCTGATAAATTCCGGCTTGGCTGGCGCCTTTTCCACGAAACCCGTCTGGCCACCGGCAATGGCATTGCCTGTGTGACCTGTCATGCCGGCACCCTCAGTGGTGCGGACCGGCGCCGGGTATCCATTGGAGTAGGGGGTGCCGAAGGCAAGCTCAATGCCTTGTCGGTGTTCAATGCTGCCTTCAACTTCCGGCAGTTCTGGGATGGCCGGGCTGTGACTCTGGAAGACCAGGCCTTGCTGCCCATCGAGACTGACTTTGAAATGGCCAATAGCCTGGCGGCGGTACTGGTGTTTCTGCAAAACGAGCCGGACTACAGGGGCCAATTCGAATCGGTTTATGCCGATGGCGTGAGCATCGCCAATATGGCCGATGCCATGGCGCATTTTCAGCGCAGCACCTTCATTCGTCTCGATACTCCCTTTCAGCGCTACCTCAATGGCGAGCAGTCGGCACTGAGTGAGCAGGAGCAGCGTGGCTGGCGGCGCTTTCAGGAGCTTGGCTGCAGCATCTGCCACAACGGTATTAATCTTGGCGGTAATTCCTATCAACAGCTGGGAAGTCTGCAGGACTATTACGGCAGCCCGGAAGTTGCGCCGGCCGATGTCGATGATTCGGGAGTGTTTCTGCGCAGCCAGCAAGCACAACACCGCTACGCATTTCGGGTGCCCGGCCTGCATGGCGTGGCCACCACTCCTCCGTATTTACATGATGGCAGCATCACGGCACTGGAAGAGGTGGTAGGCCTGATGGGGGAGTATCAGCTGGGCCGCACTCTGGTGGAGAGTGATGTTGCCGATATCGTTGCCTTTCTCAGGTCCCTGGGTGGTCATTTCAACAGCAGCCGCAGCGGTTTGCCCGCCAGTGTTGTTGAGTTGGAGGCAGAGCAGGGGCCCTGGCAATTGCAGAACGACGGGAGTCAGTCTGGCAATAGCCACGCTGAGATCTACAGCCAGGTGCTGCAACAACTGCCCCTGGCCTTCGAGCAATTGCTGCTGGCCATGCAGGCAGTGGAATCCGGCGAGGTGGCCCATTTCGATTTCATGCAATTTCAGCACCTGGAACTGATTCGTTATTCCCGGGCCTTGCTGCATCCCCCGGCTTCGCTGCCAGAGACGGAACGTGGACAATTGCTGGCCGAAGGCCGGGCCCTGCATCAGGCAGTCATCAATCTGGAATGGCCCATTGCCGACTTCCTGATGGCCCACAGCCGCCTGCAGGCGCTGACAGCGCTGAACCAGTCCGGGCAATCCGGGCAATCCGGGCAGCTCTTGCTTGCGCGTGGCGAGTTGCCAGCGCTTATGGCGGATGCCCGCCAGACTAGAGCCGCAGCCAGGGCAGAAATCGCGGCTTTCGACGCCAGCTCGCGCCCGGATTCCATGTCCCGGATACTGACTTCGGGGCAGTAGCTCCGGTCATCTTGCAGGCGTCGATCTGGCAACTGAAACCAGGCCTCGGCCGGGTTTGTTGGCAGTCAGGCTGGCGCGACAAACCCCCGGGATCCTGCGGCCAATGACCGCAAATTAACGGCCCGTTCAGCCTGGCATTGCTAATTTGTTCACTATTCCGGGGAAGCCCTTGGAAACTGTAATAAAACGCAACAAAAGCGGACAAAATGGAGTGATTCGCCTATGCTTCGGACCTCAAATCAAGCTGACAAATTTCTGACCAAAATCTGCCCGAGTTGCGGAAGCCTTTGACTTGCTTGTAAAAAACAAATTGCTTATCCTTCACTGCTGCCTGAATCTTTGCTATTACCGCGAATCTATAAATACTTGTTTGCTGCGTCCATCATCGTCTGCCCAGTCGGCCGGTCTGCTCGCATCAAGCGATAACAAATAATCCGGAGAGTCCATGATGAGAATGAAAAGACGACTGATTTCCTCCTTGATTTTGGGTGTTGGAGCCCTTGGTGCCGCTGCATCTGCACTGGCCCAGACTGGCACCAGCGTCGAAGCAGGAGATTGGCCGTACCACCACGGCAATTTCAAGGCCCAGCGCTATTCCCCGCTGGATCAGATCAATGCGGAAAACGCCGGCGAACTTGAAGTCGCCTGGAGTTTCGATACCGCCAAGATCGGGCCCTCCGCTGAATTCAACAATACCTCCACACCGGTCGAGATCGACGGCGTTCTCTACATCACTGCCGGTGCCACCCGTAATGTGCTGGCCCTGGATGCCACCAGTGGCCAGATCCTCTGGCTGTGGCGTCCCCAGGAAGGGGAGCGTTATGACGATGCCCCCCGTAAAGGTGCCGGCCGCGGTGTATCTTTCTACCGCGACGGTGACGAGACCCGCATCATAACCGTTACCCCGGGTTTCCAGTTGGTTTCCCTGGATGCCAAGACTGGTATCCCTGATCCCAATTTTGGCGAAAACGGCAAGGTCGACATGTATGTGGGCCTGCGTAATGCCTTTGCCGACGGCTATGACGACATCGATATCGGTTCTTCCATGCCGCCGCTGGTGATGAATGATGTGATTGTGGTGGGTCCTGCCCACCGTGTGGGCATGCGTCCTCGCTCCAAGACCAACGTGGTGGGTGACGTGCGCGGCTATGACGCCCGTACCGGTGAGCATCTGTGGACTTTCCATACCATTCCCGAGCGTGGTGAAGTGGGTTATGAAACCTGGCTGGATTCCGGTGTGGAATTCACCGGTAACGCCGGTGTCTGGGCCCAGCTTTCCGGTGATCCGGAACGCGGCCATGTCTATCTGCCGGTTGAATCTGCCACCGGTGACCGCTACGGTGGCGACCGTCCGGGCGACAACCTGTTTGCCAATGCCCTGGTTACCCTGGATATCAAGACCGGTGAGCGCATCTGGCACTACCAGCTGATTCATCACGATATCTGGGACTGGGACAACCCGGCTGCCCCGATTGCCGCCACACTGCCCAATGGCCGCGATGTGGTCATGCAGGTGACCAAGCAGTCCTGGGTCTACACCTTTGATGCCGATACCGGTGAGCCGGTATGGCCGATCGAAGAGCGTCCGGTTCCCGCTGGTGACGTGCCCGGTGAGTGGTATTCACCCACCCAGCCCTATGTCACCCGTCCGGCGCCATTTGATCAGCAGGGTTTCACCGAAGACGATCTGATTGATTTCACCCCCGAGCTGCGTGCCGAGGCCCTGGAAGCGGTTCAGGAGTTTCGTCTGAGCCCCAGCCTGTATTCACCCCCGTCACTGGCCGATGCCGATGATGGCACTGTGGGCACCTTGAGCCTGCCTTCTGCTACTGGTGGTGCCAACTGGGAAGGCGCGGCGCTGGATCCGGAAACCGGTCTGCTTTACATCCCTTCACGTACTGCCCTGTCAGTATTGTCGGTAGCCAATGACCCCGAATCCGACGTGGCCTACAGCCAGTCCTTCGGTGTGCGGGTTCCCCGTGTACAGGGTCTGGATATCGTCAAGCCGCCTTACGGTCGCATCACTGCAATCGACATGAACAGCGGTGACCATGTGTGGATGATGGCCAATGCCGATACGCCCGAGCGTATTCAGAATCACCCGGCCCTGGAAGGTGTGGATATTCCTCGCACCGGTGTGCCGACCCGAGCCGGTCTGGTACTGACCAAGACCCTTTTGTTCGCCGGTGAAGGCGGTGGTGGCCCCGGTGCCAGCCCCATCTTCCGTGCTTACGACAAGCAAACCGGTGAAATAGTTGCCGAAATCGAACTGCCCAATAATCAGACCGGGCAGCCGATGACTTACGAGCATGATGGCGTGCAGTACATCGCCATGTTTGTCAGCGGCGGTGGTGGTGCCACCGAGCTGGTTGCTCTGGCGCTGCCTTAAATTCATTATTCAGGAGTAATGTAGTATGCGAACTTCAATTTTCTCTGCGGCCCTGACGTCGCTGTTTATGGTGGCTGGCGCCGCACAGGCTGCCGAGTGGGAGCTGGAGCCCCGCGAGTCCAAGGTGATCTTCAAGTATTCCTATGAAGGCACGCCATACCAGGGCGAGTTCCGTAACGTTCAGGCCACTTTCGATATCGATCCCATGCGTCCGGGTTCCTGTGATTTCCAGGTGACTATCCCCATCGAGGACATCAGTGTGGATTCCCGTGAAGTGCTGGACTATCTGCTGGACATCGAACTGTTCGACGTAGACCAGTTCCCCACAGCCTCTTTCAGCGCTGAAAACTGCGAGCTGCAGTCCATGAATTCTTTCATCGCCGACGGCACGCTGACTATTCGTGACCAGACCCATCCCATCGAATTCCCCTTCGAATTCGACGTGGAAATGGTTGACGGCCAGGTGCGTTTTCACCTGACCAGCGCGGTCACCATCGAGCGACTGAAGTATGGCGTTGGCCAGGGCTACTGGGCAAACACCGCGGCTATCCCCAACGAAGTGGAAGTGGAAGTCGACGTTTACGCGGTGCAGAAGTAACACCGCTGGAGAGTAAAACGGGCCAGGCCCGGATAAGGTAAATTCAATGCAAAACAACATGTTCAAAAATCTCGGTCGGTTTTCACTGATCGCCGCCTCATCAGTTCTGCTGATGTCCTGTGAGCGCCTCATTACTCCTGACTTCGAAACCGAAGTCACCGAAATGCGCTCTGGTGCCTACACCCTGGACCCGGATCATGCTTCCCTGTCCTTCAAGGTGAACCATCTGGGTTTCTCAACCTACCTGGGTCGCTTCAATGACTTCGACGCCTCACTGGATTTCGATCCCGAGAATGTTGCTAACTCTTCCGTGGAAGTGATTGTCGACATGGCCTCGCTGGATGTGAACAACCCCGAGTTCGCCGAAGACCTGCGCGGTGATTCCTGGTTTGACGTGGAGAACTACCCGCAAGCCATCTATCGCAGCACCGGCCTGGTGGAAACCATCGACGAAGATTCCTTCGTTTTTGCCGGCGATCTCACCTTCATGGGCGAGACCCACCCGGTAAACCTGAACGTGAACTTCCACGGTGGTGGCCGTAACTTCCTCACCCGTCGTTACACCCTGGGCTTCTCCGCCGACACCACCTTCCTGCGCTCCGAATGGGGCATGGACACCTTCACCTCTTTCGGTGTGGGTGACGAGGTAGAACTGGAAATCCACGTGGAATTCCAGGAAGCTGAAGAAGAAAGCTAGTAAGGTTTCTGATCAGACCCGAATACCCCCATGAGCTTCGCTCATGGGGGTATTTTTTTGTGGGGGACACTCGCAACTTAGCAACTTAACGAATGGGGACACTCGCAACTTAGCAATTTAAATCCATCAATATCTGGCAAATTCCATCGATCTGAACTATTTAACAGATATGCCAAGGAAAGGCCGATTACTTATTCCAGGCGCGTGCTATCACATTATCGGGCGAGGTTTCGAGCGGCGCGACGTTTTTAGTGAGCCAGAACACAAGCAAGATTTTCTCCGCAGGCTGGAAAAAGGGTTGTTCAAGGTTGGTGCACAATGCTTCGCATGGGCGCTAATGTCTAATCACTACCATCTATTGATTAGAGCCAGCGAAATCCCTCTTGGGAAGTTGATGTCATCAGTGCTTACCGGTTTCGCTTGTTACTACAATAGACAGCATGACCGGAGTGGCTACGTTTTCCAGAACCGTTTCCAATCAATATTATGTGATGAGCAAAGTTACTTTTTGGAATTGGTGAGATACATTCACTTGAATCCGGTACGGGCCAAGCAACTGGAGTCATTGGATGAGTTAGATCACTACCCTTGGACCGGGCACGCGGCAGTCATGGGAAATGCTTCCTGCGGTTGGCTTGAAGTAGATGAGTTACTAGGCCATTTCGCTTCAACCGATAAGCAGGCGAGGTACAGGTATCGTGAATTCATAGGGAATGGTCTTTCCGCTTGCTCTGAGGCAGATTTATCTGGTGGAGGATTGATTCGCAGTCATCAAGGCTGGGAAAACCTCAGTCGCTTGAAACGGGAAAACGTAAGCTGTATTGGCGATGAGAGAATTTTGGGGACTGGTGAGTTTGTGCGAACAGCGCTCAATGAAGATGAATTAAAAGTTGAGACGTACACCTTGCGAAAGAGTCAAGGATGGAGTTTTACAGCTTTAAGTCAGGCAATTTGTGTGCAATTTGGGGTTAGCGGAGATCAGCTGTTATCGAAATCCAGAGCTGTAAACGTTTCGGACGCTAAATCCATGCTTTGTTACTGGGCGGTTGAGGAGTTAGGACTAACAGTGACAGACGTCGCCAAAGAACTGAATATGAGTCATCAGGGAGCCTCGAAGCGAGTTGGACGGGGGCGTGAAATTAGTGTGAAGCGTGAGTTGCGGTTCGACGATTTAAAGTTAAGTTGCTAAGTTGCGAGTGTCCCCACCTCAGGGGAGGGTCCTTGAAACTCAATGAAGTGGGTGGGATTATGCGGCGCATCCAGATCATCAGAACAAGTTCATAACCTTGGATTCCACGGCTCTTACCTACCAGTACATCGCGCAGTTTTTTGTGGTCGTCCTGAATGGCGTCATGTTGCTGCCGCTGATTCTGAACTGGCTCGGCAACCGCAAAGCCTATTTGCTGGTGTTCGTGGCTGCGGGTGTTCTGGAGATCTGTCGGCAGATTCCCAATGCCTATCTGGCTATTTATGTGGATGCACTGCCGCTGGTGATGGGTTCGCTGTTTCTGCAGTACGCCGCCACTGCGGTGTTCCTGGCCGGGCTGTATTGTATCGACGGGCCGCTGCGAAAGAGGGAATACACGGCGGTGTTATTGCCCTCGGCCGGATTTCTGCTGGTCATGGCTTTGATCGCTATTCAGGGGCTGCCTGACAACCGTTCCTTGTGGTTGATCTATTCCATTCCCATGTCACTGCTCAGCCTCCTGCTGCTGTGGCAGGCCTGGCAACTGCGTCAGGGGCTCAGTGCTGGCAAGATTCTGCTGGTGGCCACCACCCTGGCCTTGTTGGGGCTGCGCCTGGCCGTGCCCTTCATGGAGGTATCAGACCTCTTTTACCTACTTTACTACCTGGAGAATCTGCTGTTCCCGCTCTTGCTGGCGGCAATCACGGTGCTGGAGCTGGAAGATGCGAATCGGCGCATTTCGGACATGCACGCACGTCGCAAACAGTCAGAACAGGAACTGCAGTTCATTGTCGACAATGCCCTGGATGTCATTCTGGTGACCGATCAGGTGGGCCTGCTGCAGAGCTGGAACAAACCCGCCGAAGCCATTTTTGGTTACGGCGCCGAGCAGATCGTCGGCAAGATGCACATCGATGAGCTGTTCTGCGACACCAGCCTCAACAACAAGCTGGATGACTATGCCGAATTCAGCAGCCGCATTGAACATCTGGAAGGCGGAGTGCACGAAGTAGATGTTCGCATGCGGACTGTGTTGAGCAGTCGTGAGAGCCATATGGTTTTCGTAATTCGATTACAAGGCTCTGTCCCCATTTCCCGGCACAATATTGAGAGCCCGAATTCGCACTTCACTTAATTGGTACTTACCGGAATTAGCTGTTCAAAAGAGTTTCTCGTCTTGGCTTTAGTTCAGGTTGACCTCGCTCCAGTTACATCCATCTCAAGCATTGAGCATGTAGATCCTATGCGGAAAGTTTTCCAGCAAAGCCAAATACCGCACTCCTTTGCTTGTATGAGGGCCTCGTACTGATTGCGAATACATGCGGGCCTTGGTATTACTGTCCTGCTCTGCGTGCAGAGGATCTGTATTTGTCTGGATTGCAGAGCAATGCTGCGAATTGCCTATCCTGCCGTTCATGTTGCATGGCCCGTATCATGTGCTTGATTACCGAACTTGGGGCGCGAGCGTTGTCCTGCGGAAATTCGCTATAGTCCTCCAGATTGTCGGAGTGATTATTGAAACTGAAGCAGAGGACCTAAAACGATGCAGGATGATTCATCCATGTCCAGGTCAGTTAAACCGAGGCGGCGGGACAAAGTTTTTTATTGGTTTGCTGCCACAGTAAACAAGGTTCTACTTTTTTGGGGTCTGTTCTCGACGCCAGGCTTTAGGCTTTCCCAACAGTTGGGCGGAGCTGTTGGCATCTGATGCGCAGCTATCGTCCTGATATTTGGTCGCAGCCATGGATATAGAGCCTCAGTTGTTTAATCTCATTAGAACCATCTTTAAGATACCTGAGAATTGTCTTGATCCGCATTCAGCCCTATTTCTATCGTCACTCGCAAAAGTAGGTGTGTCGGGATAGATCAGCAATCTGCAGGTCGAGGGTCAAGCTGCGATTGATGTCAAACAACGTGGTATAAGGATCCGCTCGACAATGTGGCAGAACGGTTCGCTCTGCACTCAGTTCGAAGGATAATTTAAATGCAACCGCATCATGGAATTTGTAGATTTTGATTACTCGACTTGTACGATTTATCTCACGCATTACTTCTATGCCAGGTAGCCTGGACAGGCCGGGTAACAGGAAAGTCATGTATTTCGGCCGGTCACAGAGTAACTGTGTTCCCGGCGACACAAGGTCACACCCAGAAATAATTGGAAATTTCGACTGAATGAACAAGATTAAAGAAGTCACCGTCCGCCCCTCCCGTACCCTCGACTTGCTCTCCCACCAGGAGATCATGGCCACCCTGCGTACCGAGGATGAGGTGTTTCAGACATTTCGCGATACCGCCCTGGCGGTGCTCAATACCGGCAACGATACCGATGATGCCGATGAACTTCTGGAGGCCTATAAGGATTTCTCCATTGAGATCGAGCAGGAGCCCCGGGGTGTCAAACTGCATATTCGCAATGCGCCGGCGTCGGCCTTTGTGGATGGCAAGATGATTCTGGGTATTCAGGAGCATCTGTTTGCAGCGCTCAGGGATATTGTTTATACCCGCGACAAGATTACCCGCCTGGGTGGCTTTAATGTGGATACCGGCCCGGGCATCACCGATGCGGTGTTCCGCATTCTGCGCAATGCCAAAATCGTCAAGGCCAATATCAAGCCCAATCTGGTGGTGTGCTGGGGTGGTCATTCCATCAATCGCGAGGAGTATGACTACAGCAAGCTGGTGGGCTATGAACTGGGTCTGAGAGGCATCGATATTGTCACCGGTTGTGGTATTGGCGCCATGAAGGGACCCATGAAGGGCGCCATGATTGGCCACGCCAAACAGAAGAATCAGGAAGGGCGCTATGTGGGGGTGACGGAGCCGGGCATCATCGCCTCGGAGTCACCCAATCCGACGGTGAATGAACTGGTGATCCTGCCGGATATTGAAAAGCGCCTGGAGGCCTTTGTGCGTCTGGGCCACAGTTTTATAGTCTTCCCCGGCGGGGCCGGCACCATGGAGGAGATTCTCTATCTGCTGGGCCTGGCCATGCATGAGGACAATCGTGACAATCCATTGCCGGTGATTTTTGCAGCACCCGAAAGCGGCAAGGATTACTTCACCGTCATCGACCGTTTTCTGCGTAATGCCCTGGGCGATGAGGCGGCCGATTACTACGAGATTGTCATCGGCAATCCGGAGCAGGTGGCCCAGTTAAGCCGACGCAACCTGAACCGGGTGATGGCCCATCGCCGCCAGAGCCATGAGTCTTATGCCTTTAACTGGGGTCTGACCATTCCTGAGACTATGCAGCTTCCCTTTATTCCTACCCACGAATCCATGGCAGCCCTGAATCTGGACCCAGCACTGCCCAAAGGCGAGCTGGTGGCGCAACTGCGCTGTGCCTTCTCGGGCATTGTGGCGGGTAATGTCAAAGCCGATGGCATTCGCCAGATAGAGCGACATGGCCCGTTTCAGCTCTCGGGCGATCCGGCCCTGGTGGAATCCATGGCCATGGTGCTGGAGGATTTTATTGCCGCGCGCCGGATGAAATTGTCGAGCGAGGACTATCGGCCCTGTTTTGAGTTGGCCAGAGCAAGATAGCTCGGCCGATTGAATTGGAAATAATGCTCAGGTTTTAATCAAGCTCATTTATTTCCAATACTGCGATACGCCCATCACGCCACTGCCACTTGATGTTCAGGTCATAAAGCGCCATACCGTATTGCTTGTCATCCCCTTCCTTGACGCGCCAGGCCGGGCGCGGATCCTGATTGAGTATGGCGCGGATCAGGGCTTCCAGGTTTGGGTACTGGTCTGCATATTTTTTTAGTTGCTCGGTGGCGCTGTCAGCGAAGCCGATGGGGAAGTTATTGGCCGGAGCCTGCTGGGCAAAGCCGGCTTCTGCCTCGGGAATGGCATCTACCCAGGGTACATAGGGCTTGATGTCCAGGATGGGAGTCTGGTCGGTCAGATCGATGCCACCCACATGCAGTACCGGTTTGCCGCTAATCAGTTCATGGCCCAGATTCCTCACCACCGACAGGCCGATGTTGTTGGGCCGGAATGGCGAGCGGCTGGCAAACACGCCCACCCGTTCCTTGCCCCCCAGTCGCGGCGGCTGCACCGTAGCCGACCAGCCTTTGTCTGCCACTTCATGAAACTCAAACAACAGCCACAGATGCGAAAACTGCTCAATCTCCCGCAGGCAGTTGGGATCGTCAAAGCCCGGTAGGAATTCGATGCGGCCCACCGCTTCTTCCACCAGGCCCGGTTGCCGGGGCACGGCGAATTTCTGTTTGAAGGGGCTGTGGATGCGGGCGATGGTTGTCAACTGATTGCTCATGGACTTGGTCTGTTCTGAATGCGAGAGCGATTGTACCCGAATTCTGGCGAACCCAGGCATTGCGTCCTACGCTTTAACTGAGCGTTTTAATCAGGGAAGGATTATGCGACATGGAAGTCCTGTCACCGAGTCCAGTCATCGAGGCACCGTACTCAGGCCTGACGCTTGTTGAATTGCTGGTGGCACTGACCCTGTCGGCGGTTCTGTTGGGGGTGGCGGCGCCCGGCTTTGAGGGCTTGCTGCAACGTCACCAGGGGGAGGTAATCAGGGAGCAGTTGGCCCAGGCGATTGAACTGGCCCGGGTGAATGCTATTCGTTCGGCCTCCCTGGTAACCCTGTGCCGGTCTGCCGATGGTGTGAGCTGCGGTGGCAATTGGGCCGATGGGGTGCTGGTGTTTGTGGATGAGGACAATGACCGGGAAGTGGACAGCGGCAAGCAGGCGCTGCGCTACTTTGACTTCGAGGCAGGACGAGGACGTATTTATTGGCGGTCTTTTGGTAACCGACAGTACCTGCAGATGACGCCTCTGGGTTTTACCAAAAACCAGAATGGCACATTTACTTACTGCCCCGAAAGCGGTGACCTGAGTCAGGCATGGATGCTGATTCTGAATCGCCCGGGACGGGCACGCATAGCCGTGGACAGTGACGGGGACGGGCTGGTGGAAGACAGTCGCGGGCGGCCGGCGCGTTGTTAAATACCTCTTCAGGTGTAAAAAATGGGGTAGGGTATGGATATGAGTAATCAATATACCGCAGTGATAAAGCAGGACGGTGACTGGTGGATTGGCTGGGTAGAAGAAGTGCCTGGAGTGAATTGTCAGGAAGCCAGCAAGGAAGCCTTGATCAAATCCCTGTCTGATATCCTGAAAGAAGCGCTGGACTTCAATCGGGCAGATGCCATTAGCGCGGCTGGCGATGGCTTTGAAGAATTGATTATCGCTCCGTGCAGCGTCGCGACCTGATTCGCTATCTTGAGTCTTGCGGATGTGAATTATTGTGTGTGGAATGAAGAGTAGGTGGAAACCACTCCTGGGACCAGAATCCGAACCAGAATAAACGGTCTTCTGTGCCACGCCACCGCGAGATTAGCGAATATCTCGAGCGTAAAATCAGTGATCCGGGATTGCCGCGGCCATAAGACGTTCACCTGGAACGTGGTTGATGCGATAAATTTGCTAGCGACGACAGTTTTGAGCAGGCACGGGTTTGCGCATTTGGCCATTGAATAATAGCGCGTTATCGCCGCTATTTATTCTTCGAAACAGCCAGGGCTAGCGACCCCAACACTCATCCACCGTGCCGCCGGTGGCGCCACGTTGGCCGGTATTGGTGATGGTGAGGGTGGTGCAGACATCGTCGGTTTGATCGCCCTGGGGTGTGGCGGTGGCGACGAAGCTTGAACCGATACCGCTACCGCCGGCGGCGACACTGATGACATAGAGGGCATTCTGGGTGGTGCGGGTGCGAGCTGCCACTGTTGGGGTAACCATTGGCGTGGCATCGGTGATATAGGTATTGAAGGAGGAGAAATAACGCTCCTGATCGGCCGCCACCTGCAACAGTTCACCCTTGGCCTCGGCGCGGCCTCCGCGCAGTACGCTCTCGTTGTAGGCGGGCAGGGCGATGCTCGTCAGAATGCCGAGAATGGCAACCACGATGAGAATTTCGAGAAGTGTAAAACCGCGTTGGGCTGATGAAGTCATGGGCCTGGCCTGTTGCTCTGGGCGTTTGGGTGAATGTGTGCGCTGATCAGCTAACACTGAGCCAGCGCAGTAATACATTCTAGTATGCTAGTTCTGATCCAGCAAACGCAGCATGCTTTGCGGGCCGAGGATGTCGATGCGCAGCAGGTTGCCGCGGGCATCGATGCTGAAGCGCACTGACAAGCCTTCCTGGATGGTGACCGAATCTACCAGTTCACCGCGCAGATAGACCTCGGTCTCTTCAGAGTAGCTGTAGTTACTGCCGGAGATGGTGATGAAACCATCGTCCTGGGCCAGGGCATCCACGGTGCCCACCAGTACCTGGGAAGCCACCTGGGCGTGCAAATTACTGCTGCCCAGACTTGCCAGCACAGCCAACAGGAATAGCAGTGGGCGCAGGGCGCGCAAATCCAATACTGACATTTTCATAGCATTCATCCTGGGTAATGGCGACAGGGTTTATTCAATCTGTCGCCAGGACTGACGACCGTAGGACTGGTCGCCAACACTGATTTCAATCACGTCGATGTCACCGCTTGCGCCGGAACCAAAGGCCACATCCTGGGCGCCGTCGGCAAGAATACTTACCGTCGGCATGATGCCCACATCGGAGGCCCGGCCGGCAGCCAGGGTGTCATCGGCATCATACTCGCCATCGGCATTAAGGTCGAAGGCCGGGAATTCAAGAGCGCCACCATCCCGGAAATCGATCTCCATGACATAACTGGTACCACCAAACTCACACTCCACGGTGGAGGGGATCAGGGTGGTAAAAATGATACGGCCATTACGCACAATGGCATTACTGACCTGACGCTCACCGTAGTTATTGGCATTGGGGCTGCCCTCGATGTTTTCCGGGATCAGATCCAGTCGGAAGCCGTCGTGAGTTCCCCAACTGATGGCATTGTCCGAGACATCACGCAACAGATAGGTGGTGTCCAGGGTGCCATCATCATTGGTATCGAATTCCTTCTCGTACTGATTGGTGATGGTTTGCATCAACAGATCTGTATCCGGATCGATGTTCGGTGCGGTGCCGGTGTTCTTGTCCCAGATTCCATAGAAGGCTTGTGTGGTCTGGCCGGAGCCGATATTGTCGGTTTCTTCCAGGTATTTACCGGTGCCGAAGTAGACCATGAAGCCCTGCAGGTTATCCGGGTGGAAGGTAGCCTGGGGCTGACTGGTAATGGGCTGGTCATTCTTGGTGGTGAATAGCGGATCCGGTGAGCCGGAAGACCAGGCCGGGCCCCAGTTGTTGGGGTTGGCGTCGGTCACATCGAACTTCCACATATTGCCCAGCAGGTCGCCGGCATAGATATAGTCGGCATCGAAGTCACCGTCGGCGTCCACCAGAAGAGGAGTGGCCAGGCCATTGGGAGTGCCGGCGGAGCCTGCTTCGGTATCCAGTTTCTTGAGAATGTCGCCGGTTTCGATATCGACGATGTACAGCACCGCATGGCCGGTGGCGCTGGCATTGCCGTCGGCTTCGGTGTTGTTGTAGCCGTTACCGAATACTGCAGCCCAGGTGCCGTCGTTCATCTTGGCCAACTGGACCTTGCCGAAGGAGTAACCCATGTCAGCGTCTTTGGAATCATCAAATTCCCACATGACGATGTCGTCGGCATTGGCTTCATCGAAGGTAGTGGGATCAGTGACATCCAGGGCAAATACTGCCTGGCCGCCACCGGCCAGACCACTGGCCAGCACCGTGCGCCAGACACCGGTGGAGCCGTCATCGGGATCCACTGTGTTGGGCAGGAAGACATCAATGATGTTGGGGCCGCCGTCTACGTAATAGCGATGTTCGTAATCCAGTGAAGACAAGTGCTCCAGATTCTCATACACGGCGGCGGGCACATAGGCGATCACTTCCTCGCCGGTGTCGTCGTTGAAGCCATGGAGCATGCCGTCATTGGCGCCCACATAAACCACACCCTGACGGGCGCTGTTGGCGCTGACAAAGTCGGCATAGGATTTGGATTCCAGTGCATTGGGGTAGCGGAAGTTGGGTGTCTCCACAAAGCGTGGGTCGGAATTGACGATGTCGCCGAGAATGCTGTTGCGCAGGCGAAAGTTCTGGCCGGTCAGCTCATTGCTGTCGTCGCCGCGCAAATAGGCCAACAACGCTTCACCGTAATCCTGGTTGTCATCGATCTCGCTGGAGACACCGGTGCCGACCGAGTAGGGGGCATTGGCCAGCAGGTCTGCAATCTGATCGCTGCTTAGCTCTGTAGTGGCGCTGGGGCTGGTGTAATCAGTGGGAAAGCGGAAGGGAATACCCTTGCCTTCCACGTCGCCGCCAGCGGGGTCGTCGATGTTGGGGTTCCAGGTAATGATTTCCCGGCCGGTATCCCAGTCTTGCTGATTAAGTGCATCACCGGCTTCCCAGGCTTCCTCGGATTCAATAGTGCCATCGGCATTAATCTGGAAGGCCAATAACTGACCCTTCCAGTCGGAACTGTCAAAGCGGGCCTGGAATAGTTTACTGCCGGCATTCAGAGAACCGGTATTGGTGGCAACGGAGGCCGCTGAACCGACCCGGTCGGCAATTTCCAGCAGGGCCGAGGCAATGGCGGAAGCCACTTCGTCGGGTGACTGGGCTGCGACATAGTAGCCTTTACTGTTGTAGGCGGCGTGCCAGAGGTCATCCACTTTGTCCTGCAGGGTGTCGATGGACGAGCCTTCGTGCCAGTCGTCATCGGATTCCAGTTCCGGATTGGGGTAGCCGTCATTGTCGGTGTCTACCAGATTACCGGTGATACCAAAGGCCACGGTGAAGGACACCATGTGCTGGGCATCGTTGGGATCGATGGGCGTGGTGGGTACATCGTTGTCCAGAGGGCTCAGGTCTTTCTCGTAGAAATACATGGCCACGTCTGCCAGGGAATCGTATTCGCCGTCACCGTCTTCATCGCCAATGGCAGACAGGTAAGGGGAGGAGCCGTTGTACTCACCGTCAGTGAACAGTACCGCGTAGTTCTGCTGGCACTCGGAGATAATGGGGTCGTCGAAGCCGCTCAGGGTGTCGTCATAGTAGCGGCCCACACGTTCCAGGCCGCGGCGCAGAGGCGTGCTGTTGCTGCCCCAGTTGTAGCTGAACATCTCGTCCAGCAGATCGGCGTTGTGAGTGGTGTAATCGTCCAGCACGGCGCTGGGCACTTCCACAAAGATGCTGCCGTAATCATTGATCTGGCTGTAACCGAAACGGAAGCCGTCATTGGAGTTGATTACCAGATCGACCGCGCTCTTGGAAACGAAGGAGCGGCGGCGATGATACTGATACCAGTTGGCGATGTTCTGCTTGATTTGGGTGATGGTGCGACCGTAAGGGTCGGTAGTGGTATCGCCGCCGGAATTGGCAATGGTGTAGGTGTTGACAGTGGTGCCATAGCAATCCTTGTAAGGTGGATTGTCGATGGCATCGTTGTAATCACAGTTAACATTGATGTCGGCAATATTGGTAGCCGTGGTGTATTCGTTGACCGTCACCTGGGTGGCGCCGACGATATACTGGGTGTGGGAATCCCACAGGTCGGGGTGGTCATTGGGCGTATCAGTCGCCGCGTCCGGTCCTTGCACTTCCCCATTGCCGTCCAGATCGGCGCCATGGTCATCAATCCAGTCCTCATAAATGAAGCCGGTCAGATTGCGGAAATCATTGTAGCCATAGGTGCCGGGCTGCGGGTTGGAGTAGGCATTGGTGAAGCTTGCATTGGCAAAGCCGATCCAGGGGCTGTAGGTTACGGCCGGGTTGTAATACATCACGTTCAGGCCGGCGGAATAAACGCGCCAGTCACGAGTATAGGTCTGGGTGTGTTCTTCGATGGATGAATAGGTACAGGAGTTGTAAACATTGTCGTCGTTGCTGTTGGCATCGCTGTCGAAGATGTAGGCATTGTTGCGGCGACCGGTACAGCTACCGGAACTGGAATAACCTCGAAAGTAGCCGGAATCGACGATGCCCACTGCGCCGGAGGACCAGTAGTCGGTGTAGTAGGAGTAGGGGATAGTGAGAATCTCCCAGTCCATGGAGCCGGAATCGTCCATCATGAAGAAGACGTTGGGGTCGATCTGGGTACCAAGAAACAGGGGCTGATCCGCCAGGGCCAGTTCTGCGGCCTGATTGGCTGTAGACCAGGCCAGCAGGACAACTGACCCCATCCAGGAAAGCAGTAATCGAAGATGCTGTTTGATACTCATGGTGTTCTCCAGGGGCAAGGCTCGCCCGGAATCCCTAGTCGGCGCTAGTCGTAGGTTTGGACAAAGGTTGATTGCACAACCGAGGTGGTATTGGGGTTGATACCGACACCACGGGCGGTAATGCGATGAAATATTCGGGGCACGGTGACTTCGCCGCTGCCAATGGCAATGGACTGGCCAGTATCCACCGTGCGGTATTGTTCGATCAGGTAGCGAGGCTGGGCTGCCACTTCGGCCACATCACTGATGGCGTCGGCATTGTTGGTCCACCAGGTGTTATCGATGGCGTTGTCGTGCCACCAGGGCAGGCCATCGGCGGCATCCGGGTCCATGGAGTCTTCGGCCCAGACATCGGTGGAGTTGTCGGTGGCGGTGATAGGTAAAGTATTCTGGTTGACCAGCCAGGCCTCGGCAGCCTGCAGAGCCGATTCGGCCGCATTAAAAGACAGCTCATGGTCACGCATATTGGCGGACATGCGCTCTTCCAGGGTGGCCGATTCCATGCCGGAAACGCCCATCATGGTGAGCACCGCCAGAAATACCAGGCAGAACAGCAGAATAGCGCCGCGCTGGCGCTGCTGACCGGGAAAGCGATGACTGTGTCGTGGCAATTTCATGGTGCTATTAATAGTCAATTATTGGCCGTAAATCCGTGAATTGCTGCATGGTTCAGCAAAATTCTCTGTAATCAGGTGCCCAGGGCGCGGTTGCGCAGGCTGATAGTGGCGGTAAACACGCGCCGTACCCGCTCATCGTCCGGCAGATCGCCGTTACCGGCGCCGCCATCATAGGTAACCCCGTCAAAGGTATAGGATTGGGGGGCCGGTACAGTGCCGTCGTTGACTGATTGCAGCAGCAGGCTGACCCGTACCGAAATGACTTCATCCCAGTTGGTGACCTGATCTGCAGTCAGGTAGGCATCCACTGTGGCGCGCACATCCTGGTCTACATTGACGCCGTAGAGCAGTTGCATGGACTCCACCCCTTCAATCAATTCCTCGGCCGGGCCGGCGGTACCGGTGGCGGTGAGGGTGCTGCGCATCAGGGTTGGCGGGTTATTGGCATCGTTGTCACGCTTGCCCACATAGTAAAGGGCGCCTTCAAGGCGCATAACTTCCGCCGGATCCTGGGAGGTCACAAAGGCAGCGCCGATGTTGCCGGGGTTACAGGCGGTGCTGAGGGTGATATCTACCGTGGTGGCCGGGCCGCCAGTGGGGGCCACGGCGCAGGCCTGCACGAAATCTGCCTGTTCGCAGTCGCTGATAATCAGGAAGTCGTCAACGCTGATACCAATGGACGCTTCGGCCTGGATAATGGGGTCAGGGCCGGAATTGTCGATATCGGTAACCGGGCCGGAATTACCCCAGCCGCCCCAGAGGCGCACGATGTCGGAATTGGGCACTGCCTGCACATTGGGAATATTGAAACCGGCGCCACCGGTGCTCCATTCGGCCGAGGTGGAGGCAATGGTAGCGACATTATTGGCGCTGTTATTGATCTCACCGGGGGCGGTGCCGTCGGCTTCCCAACCCTGAATACCGGTTTCCGGCTGCAGGGTGGCGGGCGGGGCACTGAGGGTATTGTTGACACTGGAGCCCTGGATTGAGCCCTGGCAGCCCAGATAGCCGGCCATGCGGATTTCGTTGCCGAGGAAGTTCAGGGCGAAACGACCGTTTTCCTGCATACGCAGACGGGCATCCTGATCTCGCTCGGTGGTGCTGGTGCCTACATAGATCTGCACCACACCTGCCGCCAGGGTCAGGCCCAGTACCATGGCGATGAGCAGTTCGATGATGCTCAGGCCGCTGATCTTGTAAAATCCTGGAGTTCGCATGAATTCTTCGTTATCTCTGTAAGTGTCAGATTATATTGCGTTTATAGGGGCTGCATGGTGGTGACATAACGGGCATTGGAAACCCCGTCGCGGTCATCATCCCACCAGATCTTGATGGCATAGACGCTGCCCAGGCCATCACAGGCCGGAGCGGCCGGGGTGCCATCATCGCCGGTGGAGTCCAGGCAGACCACGCTGGCACCGCCGGGCAGGGCCGCTACCACCATGGCTGACCAGTCCAGCACATCCTGACCCGCCATTTCTGCAGCGGTACAGCCGCCGGTGGTGAAACAGTCAGCGGTGGCAGCGCCTGCGGCATTGTCATAGGCACCGTTATCCACGCCGGTCTTGTTGGCGCGCATGCGCTCGATGATATCCAGGGTCAGGGTGGTGGCCTGGGTGCGAAAATAGGCAGACTGGTTATTGCGCAGGCTGACCGCCTGGACACCGGCCATGCCCATCAGGCCGCCGGATAGAATAAGCAGGGAAACCAGCACTTCGATAAGTGAAGTGCCGACTACGAAGGCTCTTGTAAGTCTTTGTTTTTGCGTAATTCTTGATGTTTTCTTAAAGGATGACTTTAACATGCCAGACCATCCTCCACCCGGCGCCCGCGACCGGAGGGACCAATGTCGATGGAACGGGCATTGGCCGCATTGCCGCTGGCGGGGCATAGCAGAAAGGTTTGATTACCGCCGGTGGCGCTGAAGCCCAGGCTGTTATAGGAATAGATGTCGGTGGTGGAAGTGAGGGTGCTGGCGGCGCCCAGGGCATCGAAGACGCGAATAATCTCATCGCCACCGTCTACTGAGCCGGCGGTGCCGTCAGCATCGCCATTATTGTCCACAAACACGATCCAGCCCTCGGACCAGGCGTCCTCATCGCAGTCGGCGCCGTCGTCGCTGGCGCAGATGGACACATCCTGACCCCGCTTGATGGCTTCACTGCGGGCCAGATTGAGGGTGGTGAGCATCACCTTGATCTGGGAGTTGGTATTGGTGGATTCGATGGTGTCTTGGAAGGCAGGCGCAGACAGGGCCGCCAGGATTCCGACCATGGCCACCACAATAAGCAATTCGATCAAAGAGTAGCCTTTGATTCTATTGATGTTTTTTGTCTCTGCTCGTTTCACGTCTTGACCCTGCCAGGTTCTCTGAAGCACCGGATACTATAGGGTATCGGTTGAAAATCAGTCAATTGGAGCCGGACTGGCAAATCGGCCGCTATGCCCCGGATTATCTGGCTTTGCGCCAAAAAGACTGTGATATGTCTTAAAGAACGGGCAATTGCTGCTGATGCTTTAGCGGATTCGTGAACTGGCTCACGCCAAACCCGCCTTTTGGCCCCGCTCGCTGGATGATTTACAGCGCGCTGCCCGAGCCTTTTTACCGCTTGTATCGCTCCAAGCGTGAGAATTGTCTCAAATTATACGCCGGGACTACTGTAAACTGGCAGCTATCCATTAAGATTGCGGTTATGGCGATGCGAATTTCTACTGTTTTACTTTCCCTTTTCTGTGTTTTGTTGGCCAATGGCGCCGTTCAGGCCGCCGATAACGGCTGGTTGCGGGGCAGTTGTGCCAGTGGCAGCGGTACCTATCGCTGGACCGATGGCAATCGTTACGAGGGCCAGTGCCGCAACAATTACTTCGAAGGCCAGGGCACCCTGTTCATGAATAACGGGGATCGCTACGTCGGCCAGTTCAGTAATGACCAGAAAAACGGCCGCGGCAGCTACTATTTCAGCAATGGCGATCGATTCGAGGGGCAATTTCAGAACGGCCGCCGCAACGGCCGCGGGGTTTTGCTGCGGGCCAATGGCGAGCGTTATGAAGGCAGTTACCGCAATGACCAGCGCAATGGCCGCGGCACATATTACTTCAGCAACGGCGACCGCTATGAAGGCAACTGGGCGGCGGACCGCTTCGACGGCCAGGGAACCTATTACTACAGCAATGGCGATCGTTATACCGGAAGTTGGCGCGCCGGCCAGAAGCAGGGCAGCGGCACCTTCATCTGGGCCAATGGCGACCGTTATGAAGGAAGCTTCAGCAATGACGAGCGCAATGGCCGGGGCACCTTCACCTGGGCCAATGGAAATGTCTATGAAGGCATGTGGCGCGGCGGTCAGCAAAACGGCCAGGGCACCAAGCGCTGGCGCAATGGTGACCGCTACACCGGCAGCTGGCAAAACGACCAGATGAACGGGCAGGGCCGCTTCCAGTTCGCCAACGGCAACCGCTTCGAAGGCGAATTCCGCAATGACGAGATCCACGGCAGAGGAATTTACTACTACGCCAACGGCGACCGCTACGAAGGCCCCTGGGTGCGCGGAGAAAGACACGGCCCGGGTCGCTACATCGATCGCAACAACAACGTCGAGCGCATGGAATTCATCAACGGCCGACGCCAATAACTCAACCACCACCCCCTCCAAACATGGACACCCACAAATTTCCCGCCCAAATTAGGCTAGGGCCGTAAATCGGGCTATAACAAGTACCGGGGATGCTTATCCGTAGACGATTTTTGGATACCCACAAGGCCCGAATTTGGAGGCCCGAATTTGGACACCCAGGCCCGAATTTGGACACCCACAAAATTTTATTCGCCAAATTTGGCGAACTCGTAATTATTCACCTATAACAAGCATTGAGGATTTCGGTTCAGGGAGGAACCATGCCCCAGGCTCGTTACCGGTTAGTTCATACCCCTACAACGCCTTACTACCACTGTGTCTCACGCTGTGTGCGCCGGGCCTTTCTGTGCGGGCTTGATCGACTGACGGGCAAAAATTTCGATCATCGCAAGCAATGGATACTGGATCGGATCAAGCAGATTTCGGCGGTGTTTGCGGTCGATGTATGTGCCTATGCCATCATGTCGAACCACTTTCATCTGGTTCTCTATGTAGATGTGGAGGCGGCAGAAAGTCTGTCATTCGATGAAGTGATTGACCGTTGGTTGCTGCTGTTCAAGGGGCCACCGGTAGCGCAGAAATACAAGTCAGGTTCAGCGCTGTCTACAATTGAGCAAAATGCATTGGCCAGTTGGGTAGAAGTCTGGCGTGATCGCTTGCAGGATCTTAGTTGGTATATGCGCTGTTTGAATGAAAACATAGCGCGCCGGGCCAATGCAGAGGATGAATGCAAGGGGCGCTTCTGGGAGGGTCGCTTTCATAGCCAGGCTTTGCTGGATGAGGCTGCGTTAGTCTCATGTATGGCCTACGTTGACCTCAATCCCATCAGGGCTAATCTAAGCCGGTCGCTGGATGACTCTGCATTCACGTCTATACAGGAGCGGTTAAAGCGTTACAGGATTGCGTCTAACAAGACTGATGACAGGCCGTGGTTGAAGTCGTTCGCAGGAGCGGGAATTACCAAAGGCCGGTCAGCTTTGCCTCTTCGGGAGTCAGATTATTTTGCCTTGGTAGACTGGACCGGCCGAGCGATTCGTGACGACAAGCGGGGCGCTATTCCTTCTACAGTTCAACCAATTTTGCAGCAATTGGGAGTTCACCAGGACAATTGGGTGACTAACACCCGGCATTTTGGCAGTCGCTTTCACAGAGCCCTCGGGCGAATCAATCAGATCAGGCGTCTGGCCAGACGGAGTGGGCAGCAATGGGTTAGCGGCTTGGCCCAAGCTGGCGCATTTTATCTCTGAACTCAGCATCCAACTCACCAACTAAATAACCCCGGCTGGATCGAGCAGCTGGGCCTGGTTGCGTTCCTGAATATTTTTTCCTGTTTCCCTTGAGCGACTTTGACGTGATTTGTCTAATTCTTCCCTTATTAGAAGCTGGCAATTGATGGCTGTTGCCTGCTCAAGGTGTGGGTGTCCAAATTGAGAAGTCAGAAGGTAGGGTGTGGGTGTCTAGATAAGGGGTCAGATAAGGGGATGTGTAGAAAAGGGGATGTTAGGGGCAGGGGGAAGGATGTGGGTGTCCAGTTATAAAAAAGCCCCACTCAACGGGATTGAGTGGGGCTTGGTAGTTCACCTGTGATACTCCCGGAGGGAGGAGTACCTGATCAGATCTAAGGGGGCGACCTGGCTCAGTTACAGGTGTCCAGTTGCTCTACAGGCTTGGCATCAAGCTGTTTTCAGTTCCTCATGCTGAAATTCGACAATATTGTCAGGACCGGCAATGTCCTCACCACCGGCGAGTCGGAAGTAGGCAATCAGGGAATCCAGGGTACGGGCCTGATCGCTCAGCGATTCGCTGGCAGCGGCAGATTCTTCCACCAGGGCGGAGTTCTGCTGGGTGATGTCATCCATGCTGATAACAGTCTTGCTCACCTCGGAGATACCCATGGCCTGCTCCTGGCTGGCATTGGAAATCTCACCGACGATGGTGGCAACCTTGTTGATGGAGGCGACAATTTCTTCCAGGGCTTCACCGGAGTCGTGTACCGACTTGGTGCCCTGATCCACTTTGACCATGCTGTCTTCAATCAGACCCTTGATCTCACTGGCGGCCTGGGCGCTGCGGCTGGCGAGGGTACGAACCTCATCGGCCACTACGGCAAAGCCCTTGCCCTGTTCGCCGGCACGAGCCGCTTCTACCGAAGCGTTCAGGGCCAACAGGTTGGTCTGGAAGGCAATCTCATCGATAACGCTGATGATATTGGCCATCTGTTTGCTTGAATCCTCAATGGCTTTCACTGCAGCCACGGCTTCGGTAACCACGCGCTTGCCCTGTTCGGCAGTGCCCGAAGCACCCTTGGCGAGCTGGTCGGCTTCGCGGGCATTGTGGCTGGTTTGCTCGGTGGTGGAGTTGATTTCATTCATGGTGGATGAAGTCTCTTCCAGCGCCGCAGCCTGCTGCTCGGTGCGCTGACTCAGGTTGGCGTTGCCCAGGGTAATTTCCTCGGCGCCAACACGGACCTGACCAGAAGCATTCTTAATGTCCACAACTACTTCAGTCAGCTTGTCGACGGTGCGGTTGATATCCTGCTTCAGGGTATCGAAGCGACCGGCGTAGTTGTTGTCGATCTTGCGGCTCAAATCACCTTCGGCCAGAGAGGACATCACGTCAGAGGCGTCCACAATGATGGACTCACACTGGCTTACCAACTCATTGATGGATCCACCCAGGTCGGCATAGAAGCCTTGCTTGCCTTCCATATCGATACGCTTGGCCAGATCACCGCGAGCAGCAGCCGAGGTGATGGAGTGAATCTCGGTTTCGATCACATTACGCAGCTCATCCTGCATGGTGTTCACATTCATGGCCAGACGAGCGAAGCTGCCTTCATAGCCCTTGCTCATCTTCTGGTCCAGCTTGCCCTTGGCCATGGCGCTGACCACCTTGACGGCATCGTCAACGACTTCTTCGTTGGTGCTGACCAGGTCATTGATGCCCTCACAGAGGTCGCCGTAGAAACCTTCCTTGTCGGAAAGATCAATGCGCTTGCTCAGATCGCCCTTGCCGGCGGCCCGTACCAGGCTGCTGACATCTTTGGAGATAATGACATCCAGCTTGTCGCGCAGGGTGACAACGGCGTTGCCCAAGACGTCTTCGCCGGATACGGCCTGGACTTCGACACTGGCATCACCGTGGGACAGGGCATCGACGGTGCGTGCCATGGATTTCTGGTAAGTGAGCATTTCGGAGAAGGCGTGTCCCAGTTCGTCCTCTTCGGACTTGGGATGAACGCTGACACTGATATTACCTTTGGACAGCGAGCGGGCGGCCTTGGCCATTTCCTGCATATAGGCAATCATGTTGCGGAAGGCATTGGCCATCTCGCCCATTTCGTCGCCGCTATTGATATCGATATTCTGGTTAAGATCACCCACCGACAGGGACTGGGCCGACGCCGCCAGACTCTTGACGATGTTGGAGAAGTAGCGTGCCAGGAAGAAGGCTACACCCAGACCGATTACTGCTGCCAGTACACCCAGGGCGGCAATGATGATGGTGCTGGTGGCCATGGTGGCTTCGAGATTGCCACGGGCCTGATCACGGCGTTCAACCATGACGTTGTAGACATCCTGTAATACCGGTTCGATATTGCTGGCCTGCTCCTGATAGCTCTCGCGGAACAGCACCATTTCAGAATCCAGTTCCAGATACTGCATGAACAGTTCACGGTAATTCTGGGCAGCCTCGATCACAATAAAGGAGGCATCTTCAGACAGATCACTGCCTTCCACGATGGAAATGAAATTGTCGATCTCACCGGACAGGCGCTGCAGGTAGTCCAGATCGCCGCGCAGCATATAGTCTTTCTCATGCCGGCGCAGGGTCAGCAGGGAAATCTCCAGAGAGGGCAGGCCGGCAATGTCAACGATGTCTTCGATCTCTTGGGTCACAGCCCGGAATTCACCTTCCAGGCCCACATCGTTGAAACCCTTCTGCTCCATCAGATCCACCACGGCCAGAAAGTCGCTCTGGTAGGACTCGACGCCGGCGATCACGGTATCGATCTCTGCGGCAATTTCCGGGTCAACAGTGAGATCCCGGAGTTCTTCCAGTTTGCTCATCATGTCAAACAGTTCCAGCTCAAGCGCCACTACATACTGTTCACGGGCGGCCTCAAAGCCTATGTCCGTGGCATGCAGCAGATAGGACTGATCGGCGTTACGGGCACTGGCCAGGGTTTCCAGTGAACCCTGGGCCAACTCGGCACGACGGCCGTCCACGTCCAGCATGGCTTCCATGGAACTGTTGACAGTGCCTTGATTGAAGACCGTGATAACGGTGACGATGGCAATCAGCACAATCATTGATGAAAAAGACATCAACAACTTGTTGCGAATGCTTAAATTATTAAACCAGTTTTTCATAACTCTGTTTCCCCACTTGCGCGGCAGAAGCCCAAGGATCGTGAAGGCTTGCCGCTAAGGCTCACCTTCTGCAATAAACTAAAATCAGGAATGACTACGGATGCCACCCGGCAGAACTTTAGGGGAAATCCGGGGCGGGCTGGCTGCCCGTAATTCGCGGCTTTTCGGCCTGCAGCAAGCATTCGGCGGGGGCTTTTGCTAGACTTCGCAACAAAGCCCGGGGCTTAAAGGCCCTGTCATTCACCCGTCAGCACCTGAAGTCATGTCCCAGCAGCTCATGCAGTCCGAACCGAACCCTGAAAGACAGCCCGATTCCCAGTCCCGGCCCCAGGCCCAGAAGCCCGAAAACCCCTGGATCAATATCCTGTTCAATATCCTTATTCCGGTGTTCATCCTGAACCAGCTGACCCGGCGCCTGGACGAAAATGGCCCCCTGATCGCGCTGCTGGTGGCCCTGGCCTTTCCGCTGGGCTATGGCATCTATGATTATCTGACCCGCAAGAAGAAGAACTGGCTGTCCCTTCTGGGTATCGTCAATGTGGGCTTCACCGGCGGCATGGGCCTGTTTCAACTGGAGGGCATCTGGTTCGCTATCAAGGAGGCCACGTTTCCGGCCCTGATCGGCATCGCCGTCTATGTTTCCGCTTTCACCCGCAATCCCCTGATGAAACTGATGGCGGTGGATACCGGCGCTCTGGACATGCAGCGCATCAGCCTGCGCCTGATGGAGCTGGGCAAGGAGGGCGCGTTTTTTGCCCATCTGCGCAAGTCCACCAAACTCATGGCGGTGTCCTTTGCCATCAGCAGTTTTCTCAATTTCGTCATCGCCATTCGGGTCTTCACGCAGATTGATACCGCCTTGCCGGAGCTGGAACGTCAGGCCATTCTCAATGAGCAGATTGCCGATATGACCTGGCTGGGCTTTGCCTTTATTGCCTTGCCCCTGATGGTGTTTACCTTTGCTGTGATGTGGTATCTCATCGCCGGCATCAAGCGCCTCACTGGCCTGTCACTGGAAGAGATCATGATGATTGAAGCCGATGACGAGGACGATGATGAAAAAGCTGCCAATAAAGGCAAGGCAGAAGATGGGCAATCAGCCGGGAGTGCAGCCGATGCCGGTGAGACGGAGACAGAACGCCATGACAGATAATAAAAGCACTCCGGATACAGGGTCTCCTGAAATCGGCACGCCCTTTTCCGGCACCGCCACCCGGGTGTTGATGCTGGGTTCGGGAGAGCTGGGCAAAGAAGTGGTGATCGAATTGCAGCGCCTTGGTGTGGAGGTGATTGCCTGCGACCGCTATGCCAATGCGCCGGCCATGCAGGTGGCCGATCGCAGTTATTGCTTTTCCATGCTCGACGGCAAGGAACTGCGCCGGGTAATCGAGCTGGAAAAGCCCCATTATGTAGTGCCGGAAATCGAAGCCATTGCCACCGATGTGCTACTGGAGCTGGAGCAGGAGGGATTTACTATAATCCCCACCGCTCGCGCCGCCAGTCTCACCATGAACCGGGAAGGTATTCGCCGTCTGGCAGCCGAGGAACTTCAGTTACCCACTTCCAGCTATCGCTTTGCCGGATCGCTGCAAGAGTATCGTCAGGCTGTTACCGAGATCGGCTTGCCCTGTGTGGTCAAACCCATCATGAGCTCTTCCGGCAAAGGCCAGTCCACGGTGACAACGGCGGAGCAGATTGACCAGGCCTGGGAGACGGCTCAGTCTGGTGGCCGTGCCGGGGCCGACCGGGTCATTATTGAGGGCTTTGTGGAATTCGATTTCGAGATCACCTTGCTGACGGTGCGCCATGTGGATGGGGTGAGTTTCTGTGAGCCCATTGGTCATCGTCAGGAAGAGGGCGACTACCGTGAATCATGGCAACCTCAGGTTATGAGCGAACTGGCACTTTCCCGTTCCCGGGAAGTGGCTGAAAAGGTAACCGGGGCCTTGCAGGGCCGAGGCATTTTCGGCGTGGAACTTTTTATCAAGGGCGATGAGGTGATTTTCAGTGAGATTTCGCCTCGTCCCCATGACACCGGTATGGTGACCCTGATTTCACAGGACCTGTCGGAGTTCGCCATGCATGCCCGTGCCATTCTTGGTCTACCCATTCCCAATATTCATTTTCATGGCCCGTCGGCCTCGGCGGTGATCATGGTGGAAGGGGAGTCTGAGCGGGTCAGCTTTGCCAATCTGCACCAGGCCTTGAGCGAGCCGGATACAGCCCTGCGCTTGTTTGGTAAACCGGAAGTAGCCGGCAAGCGTCGCATGGGCGTAGCCCTGGCTCGGGCTGCAGATTGTGACGAAGCCAGGGCCCGCGCCGCCGCGGTTGTGGCGGCGGTGCAAACCAGCTTGTAGGAATTCTGAAGCTCACTGAAACACGGCGAGCTGTTTTCCTGCCACCTTTTTCCTCACAGAATTATTCCACAGGGCAAGCTTGAAATTTCCTCGGTTCTGAAGGGCCACCGTACAAGTCCCGTCAAGCCATTTCCCTCCCGTGGCCCTTATTCTTTCAAATCCATGAACGGCCATGTTCTGTAAGTTTATTTGTCTGAATCAAGCCATGCCCTGTAACTATCGAAGGCTTCTGGAGAAAGGGGGCAATCTGAGAGCCCAAAGTGATTGGACAGCACGAAGGCTATGTTAGCCGTCGAGATTGCTGTTGAGCAGGATGGAGTCTTTCACTCGCTTGGTTTGTCGGTGCAATTCCAGCCAGATCACGCGAATATCTTCCGACTTTGCCTTGCGGGCACGCATCAGTGCGAATAGCTCCAGAGGATCGATATTGAGTACCCTGGCAATAATCAGGCATTTCTCGTCGCTCATGACACCTGATTGTCTGATTCGGCTGAGATGCTGTCGGGAAATATCAAGAAATCGCGCAAGCTCGGAATCGGATCTGAAACCTTGCCGCTCGGATACCTGATCTAAATACGTCCCTAGATAACTCATGAATTCATTACTGCCTTGAAAGTAGGAAAAGTACTCATTCGCGCGTCACCTGGATACTTGACATTGACGCTCAGGGGGTAGTGTAAGCAATGTCTGCTAGTCACGTGACATAAATGGGTCCAATAATTGACCGATTTCACAAAAATAATATTTTCACCTTGATGGGGTGTACTCTTTCTGTCCATCCGAAGGAATGGGTGGTATTAATCGGGCCTTTAGAAAAGTTTCTTTGTTGAAAATTTCTGTTTCAAAAATCAGATTCAGTTTTGTCAATAAAGTGGTTTACAAAGAAATAGAGCGCCTGATCGTGTTTGCACATGCTTGAGTAAATCCATCAAGCCATCGTTGCCTGAGCTGTGGTGCTAAGGGATTGCGGACGCCGGGGGGGAGAACTAAAAGGAATTTTAGGCAAGCCATATGAACAGTCTAGTGAACGCTATCAAGAGTTTTTCCGGATTGACGGATGATGACCTGGGTTTGTCACCAAAATCAGTGACGCTCGACTATGCCGGGATCCAGGAAAACATCACGCGTCTGCCACTAATCTTGCTGGCGGATATGCTGGTAGGAATATTCCTGCTTTCTGCACTCTCGATTCTTTTGCAAACCTGGCAGATCGCGCTGTGGTTTGCGCTGCTCAGTTTTAGCTGCGGTATTCGTGCCGTTGTGGCCTATCAACTGATCCGCCAGCCTGACAACTTCTTGTCTCCTGCCAGACAAAAACGCTTTGTGTTGACAGGTTCGGCCGTGGGTGGTTTTGTCTGGGCAAGTATCTGGTTTTTCCTGCCGGCCCAAACCGGCTATGTGGAGAATGGGCTTGTGGTGCTCTGGCAGTGCGGCGTATTGGCCGGCGCTGCCGCTTCCATTTCCATCTCTACTGCTGTGTTCTTCGCGTTCATCCTGTCGCCGGTTCTGATTTCGGTCAGTAAATTGTTGCTGGAGTTTGACAGCATTTCGGCGGTTCTCATGGGGGCATTCATCTCCTATGTGCTGTTTGTGATTCCCCTTGGGCTTCACACCGGTGCTGAGCTGCGTAAAGGTATTCGACTGCGCATCAGAAACGAATTGCTGGAAAGCAGTCTGGAGGCTGAGCATGACAAGCTGCGGGAGCAGGAGTCGGAACTGATTCAGCAACGCATCCGGGAACAACAGCTCATCGATGAAAAAATCCATGTGGGGCACAAACTGCAAGCTGCTGCCGATGAGAGAATTCTGTTGCTGGAGTCCATCGAAGAAGGTGTGTTCGGTGTCAACAGTATTGGCAAGGTCACCTTTGCCAATCCTTCGGCTCTGCGCATGCTGAACTACAAGGAGGATGACATCATCGGTGTGCGAGCGGTGCGTTTGATCAGGCGCCGTGGTGGCAATGCCGATGAGTTTCTGCAGACTACCAAGGCAATTACGGCCTGCTATGAATCAGGCGACTGTTCCATCGGCAAGCAGGGCGAATTTGTCAGCAGTGATGGCGAGGTTCTGCCGGTACGCTTTTCCTGTCGGCCAATTCGCAACAAGTCACAGAAAATTATTGGCTCGGTGGTGAGCTTCTCTGATATTTCCAAACAACTGGAAATGGAGTCGGTTCTGATTCAGTCGCAGCGTATCGAAGCCATTGGCAGGATCACCGGCGGTGTCTCCCATGATTTCAATAATCTGCTGACCATCATCATCGGTAATCTTCAGTTCATGCGGCGGCAGGCCGATTTGTCACCGCGCATGACCGAGCTGATCAAGCGCACTCTGGATGCTGCCCGCAGCGGTGCCGACCTGGTGACCCGCTTGCTGGGTTTTTCAACGGAGCGGCGCCTGGATCTGGAAACCCATGACATCAATATTCTGTTGCTGGATATCAAAAGCTTTCTGGAAAGAATACTCGGTGAAAATGTTAATCTGAAGCTGGAGCTGAGCGAGGAAGACTGTCTTGCCATAACTGACAAGACCGAATTTCAGAATGCCATCCTGAATCTCTGCGTCAATGCCAATGACGCCATGCCCAGGGGCGGTACGCTCCGAATCCGGGCCAGCAAGACCCGGCTGTCGGGCAAGGACTTTGTCAAGTTGACAGTGCAGGACAATGGCATTGGTATGCCGGCGGAGGTGAAGGATCAGGTATTTGAACCTTATTTCACCACCAAGGACAAGGAGAAGGGATTCGGCCTTGGCCTGAGCACGGTCTATGGATTTGTGAAACAGTCTGGCGGCAATATTTCCGTAGCCAGTGAGCCGGGCAAAGGTACCGCGTTTAACATATTCTTACCCCTGTCCTCAGAGTCCGCCAGGCCGCGGGCCACTCCCAGGGTGGTTGCCGATGAAAGAGAGTTCAGTGGCACTATTCTGGTGGTGGAGGATGACGATACTGTTCGCAATGTGGCCGTACAAATGCTCATTGATGCCGGTTTCGATCTGATTACTGCAAGCGATGGTAAATCGGGCCTGGAAGAGTTCCGTAAACACCCGGAGATTGATTTGGTGTTTACCGATATCGTCATGCCCGGTGGCATGACCGGCATTGAAATGGCCCAGCGCATTCTCCAGAAGAGCCCCAATACACCGATTCTTTCTACCACCGGCTATACCGAACAATCCATGGCCGAAAGCATTCCCAAGCGCAACAATGTGGTCTGTGTGCCCAAACCCTATGACACGGATGAAATCCCGAACCTCGCCCATTCACTGATAGACAAGGTTGCATCATGAATCTAGCGTTGTATGAACAACAAGTCCCGAGGCTGCTGGTGATAGACGATGACACAGGCATTACCAGTCTGTTCGAGACCATTACGGAAGACCTGCATTTTTCAGTCAAATGCGTCAATGATTTTGAATCTATTGGCAGTACGCTGGCCAGCTTCGACCCGGATATTATCTTTCTGGACCTCAGGTTGCCGGGCTATGACGGTATTGAAGTGCTGCAGTATTTTGCCGAGGTGGGCTGCAAGGCAAAAATATTCCTGATCAGTGGGGTGGACCAGGGCACGCTTGAAGCGGCGGGGGAAGTGGGCAAGCTGCACAAGCTCAATATTCTTGGCACCATCAAAAAGCCCTTTGACCTGGACGATATCGAGAAAATTCTCAAGGACAAGGTGGATACCACCTCCAGCTTTTCTAATCAGGTGCTGCAAAACCTGTTCGGCACAGGCGAGTTTAGAATTCTGTTTCAACCCTGCATGGCTATCAAGTCACTGGGCGGCATGGGGGTGCATGATCTGGATACCAGTGTGAACTGGTATGGTCAGACCGGCGCCGCCTTCGTGGCCTCGCAATCGGTTATACCAAGGCTCGAATCACGGGGCCTGATCGCTCAGTTCAGCCATGGTCTGCTGGAGAAATGCTTCGAGTCACTGAACTTCTGGACTATTCGCGGCATGGAGGCGGGGGTGGTTATCCGTGTGCATCACTCCATGTACCGGGATAGCAGCTTCCCCGGCTATGTGCTCGACCTGACCCGTAAGTGGGAGGTCTCGCCAGCGTCTATCACCCTGGGTGTGGAGGATAGTGAACTGATGGAGCATGCTGACAGCATGCTGGATGTGCTCACCAGGCTGCGCATCAATGGCTTCAATATTTCCGTGCGTGTGGGCAATACTTCCAGTTCGGAACTGGAGCGTCTGTTGCACCTGCCCATCAATGAAATTCGACTGGCTGCGAAACTGATCAATGGGATTGCCGGCAGTGTGGATCATGAGATCGATGTCTGTTCATTCATTTCCCAGTGTGACAAACGGGGCCTGCGAACCCGGGCAGAAGGTATCGAATCCGAGCGGATTCTGCGCTTGCTGTACGAAAGCGGCTGTACCACCGGTCTGGGTCCCTATTTTGCCAACCCCATGAAGATGGATGACCTGGAAGCCTGGGTGTCCAGGGGTGAATTCACGCGAGAATTGCGGGTAGGCTAGCTGATTTCCCCGGCCCCTGATTAATTGCTGAGCCCCTTGCAAGTTTTCCTGAAGCGATAATCTGTCTGCTCTCGCGCCATCCTGTTGCAGGATGTTTTTTAGTGAAAGACCGGAGCTGCTTCAGTAAAGCTGAAAACCAGGGATGAAGGTGCAAGACTGCAAGAGGAATCGCAGTCGTGGGCCATCTATGCTGCCAGAGGTCTGTCTAGAGCAGTGCAATCAGATCTTCGATGCCATGATGCAGGGGGTCCACCAGCAGCAAGCTGGCCAGGATCAGGGCCAGTACGGCCGCTTGTAAGCCGGTCTGTTGCCACAGGCTCTTTTGGCGGCCATGCACCAGGGCTTTGACCCGCAATTCAATCTCCGCGCCGGTGAAGGCAGACAGAATAACCTGATTGCCAATTTGCCATTGCAGGGGAGACAGCCTCTGGATCTTCAGCAGGGTTTCTGCCACATCCAGATCTCCGTATTGTTTGGCGGCTTCGAAATCACAGGCCGACTCCACCATCAGATGCAGGTCGTCGTGTAACAGGCGCGCCATCTTGCGTGGCAATACCAGTGTGAACAGCATGGCAATCAACAGGCGAATATTGTCGCAACGTTGGGAATGGGCGTTTTCATGGGCCAGTATCACCGCCAGATCCTGCTCGCTGCAGGCCTGCTGCAGGCCGCGGGTGACGCAGATCTGATTACGCCACCAGCCCAGGGTGAAGACCACAGGCTTGTCGGTATCCAGCAGTTCGTACTGTGGTTTGTGGTCGGCCATCTTCTCGAGCTGGCACTTGAGGCGACTGGACAGTCGCAGGTTCACCCACAGGCGATGCGCCAGTCTCAGCAGGATGGCGCAGACCAGCAGCAGGCCCAGCGGTGCCAGTCCCGGGGTGGCGATAATGGGCATATGGGCTGCACAGTTTTCATGGCAGTGCACTGAAACCAGACTGTCGAAAGCCGAGGTGAACAGCAACAGGGTGGAGCTGAGGCTGAGCAAAAAGGGGAAGGCCAGCAACAGCATCAACAAGTTGCCGGCGATGGCTGGGTGCCAGCGCAGCAGGGGCGCGCGGATCAGGGGATAGGCCAGAGACAGAATGCCGGCACAGGCAAACCACAACATGATCCAGACAGTGGCAAATGAGCCCAACACTTCCAGTAAATCAGTCATTGCCCTTGCCCCCGTTTTTCTCTTGCTGGCGTTTACGCTGGATCAGCTTCTCCAGTTCATCCAGGGCATCATCCTCGAGCCGGGCGGCAACATTGACGAAACTGCTGAGAATGGTGTTCGCCTGTCCATCATGCAAAAGATGAATGACGTCCTTGAGCATGGAGCCCAGTAACTCGCTGCGGGATTTCTTCGGAAAATACTGGTAGGCATGGCCCTTTTTTTCCCGCTCCAGACATTGCTTGCGCACCAGGCGCTCCAGAGTGGTCTGAACTGTAGTGAGCCGGCAGGGGGCGTCGATGGACAGTTGTTCGGTGAGCCGGCGAGCATCGCTGCCAGGTGCCGACCAGATCAGTTCCATGACTTTCAGTTCCAGCTCACCAAGGGAGTTGGGCAGGGTGTTGTGGGCGCGACGGGATGCAGGCATTGAATTTGACGGGAACTTCTATTGGGAATAGGTGTTTGCGGCTGGAATCGCTTCCTTGGGCATTTCCTATCTTACTGATTTTTATTATTTATTTTTAATCCTCCGGGAGCGGCCAGTATTTTTACTTGCCCGCTTCAGAGGCTTTGCGCAGACTTGCGCCTGCCTTTAATAACCACATTATTATCTGGAGAGAAGTTCGTGTCCAGCCACAAATTACGCATTGCAATCGCCAGTGCCCTGGCCATTCAGTTGCCAGCACAGGCGCAGGAAAGAATTCAGGAAATTGAAATTGTCGGCCGCGAGGTCAATCTGGTGGGTTCTGCCCTCAGTGCCTCGGAAGGTCGAGTCTCACACAATGAGATTCTGCAACGGCCGCTGCTGCGCACCGGCGAGGTGCTGGAATCCGTCCCTGGCCTGGTGGCCACCCAACACAGTGGCAGTGGCAAGGCCAATCAGTTTTTTCTGCGTGGTTTCAATCTTGACCACGGTACCGATTTCGCCACCAGTGTCGATGGCATGCCGGTAAATATGCGCAGCCATGGTCATGGTCAGGGCTATACCGATCTGAATTTTCTGATCCCCGAACTGGTGGAAGAGGTGGTCTACCGCAAGGGTTCCTATTATGCCGATGTGGGGGATTTCTCCGGCGCCGGTGCCGCGCGCATCTACAGCCGTGATCACAGCCTGGACAACAGCATCAATCTGGGAGCCGGGGAATATGGCTTTGGCCGTCTGCTGGCCACCGGCTCGCTGGACAGTCTGCAAGGTGATCTGGTCTACGGCCTGGAGCATCAGGTCTATGAAGGCCCCTGGGACAGTATCGATGAAGACATTGGCAAGACCAATCTCTGGTTGAAACAGATTTGGCAGGGTGAGGACCAGAATCTGGCCCTGTCTTTCATGCTCTATGATAACGAATGGAATTCGGCGGACCAGATTCCAGCCCGTGCTGTGAGCAATGGTCAGATCAGTCAATTCGGTTCTATTGACCCCACCGTGGGTGGCAGCTCCTCCCGCTACAGTCTGGCCCTGAACTGGCAGCGCAATCTGGGCTGGGCCGAATGGCAGAGCAATGCCTATGTCATCGACTATGACATGGAGCTGTATTCCAATTTCAGTTACTTCATTTCGCCCCAGGGAGATCAGTTCCAGCAGGTCGATGAGCGCCGCATTTATGGTGGCGATGCTGCCCTGATTATTCCGGGACAATGGGGTGATGTGGCAGTGACCAATACTCTTGGTGCCGAGCTGCGCATCGATAATATTGATCAGGTGGGCCTGCGAGCCACTGCCCAGCGGCAGTTCCTGGATGAGATTCGCCTCGACGCAGTCGATGAATCCAGCGTCAGCCTCTACTGGCAGAGTGAGCAGCAATGGTCGCCGCGTTTGCGCTCGGTGCTGGGCCTGCGTTATGACACCTTTGATTTTGAGGTCAATGCCCTGGCGGCGGGTGACCCGTCCACACTGGCAGCCAACAGCGGTGAAGCCGATGATGATATTGTCACTGCCTCACTGAGCCTGATGTATGCGGTGAATGACAATCACGAACTCTATGCCAGCATTGGCGAGGGCTTTCACAGTAATGATGCGCGCGGCACCACGATCCGGCTGGACCCGGTCGAAGCTACGGCCGTGCAGCCGGTGGACCCCCTGGTGTCGACACTGGGTTCGGAGATTGGCTGGCGCATGTTCCTGACCGACCAGATCAATGCCACCGTGGCTTTGTGGCAGCTGGATATCGATTCCGAGCTGTTGTTTGTCGGCGACGCCGGCAATACTGAAGACACCGGTGTGGGCAGTGAACGGCAGGGTGTTGAGCTGACCACTTATTACCAGCTCAATGATGCAGTGGGCCTGGATTTTGAATATTCCTGGACCGATGCGGCCTTTGAGACCGCCGTCGATGGCAGTGATGCGATCCCGGGAGCGCTGGAGCATGTCATCAGTGCCGGCATCAATATTCAGCCCAACGACCAGTTCTTCGCCCATCTGCGGCTGCGCAGTTTCGATGACTTCCCGCTGGACGGCGGCGTGCAGGCCGACGGCAGTTCGCTGCTGAATCTGCGGCTGGGCTATGAGTTCAGTGAGGCTTTGAGCGTGGCTCTGGATGTGTTGAATCTGACCGATTCAGATGACCACGATATCGAGTATTTCTACGAGTCCCAGTTGATGGGAGAGCTGGCGCCTGTGGAAGATCGTCACTTCCATGTGTTCGAGCCGCGTTCCCTGCGGCTCTATCTGGACTATCGTTTCTAGATGCTTCCTGGCTGCTAGCCAATTTCCACCAGAACATCGCCGGGGGTGACACGGTCACCCTTGGCGACGTTTACGGCTTTCACTTCTCCGGCAATATTGCTGTGAATTTCTGATTCCATCTTCATGGCTTCAGTCACCAGCACTGCCTGACCCGCTTCCACCTTGTCGCCCACGGCAACCAGTACATCCACCACATTGCCCGGCATGGCCGTGGTGACATGACCTGGCTGGCTGGCCTGCTGGCGCTTGCCGCCGGATTCCTCGGCCACGTATTCATTCAGGGGCTCGAAGATCACTTCTTCCGGCATGCCATCCAGTGATACATAAAGCTTGCGACGTCCGCTGGCGCTTTCGCCGACACCGGTAATGGCCACATCGTAGGATTCGCCGTGGACATCCAGTTTGAATTCCGTGGCCATGGCCTTGGAGGTGCGCTGGCCATCTTCGGCGGGCAACAGAGCCTCGGGCTGCAAGCTGCCATCGGCACGCTGCTGCAGGTATTCGCGGCCCAGATCCGGGAACATGGCGAAGGTCAGTACGTCTTCATCATTATTGGCCAACTCGCCTATGTCCTGGCGCAGTTTGTCCAGTTCCGGCTCCAGGGCATCGGCCGGGCGCTCGTCACTGTATTTTTCCTTGCCAATGGCCTTGTCGCGAATGGCTTCGTTAACCGGCGCCGGGGGCTGGCCGTAGCCGCCCTGCAGATAGCGCTTCACCTCGTTGGTGATGGTCTTGTAGCGCTCGCCCGCCAGCACGTTATAGACCGCCTGGGTGCCAACAATCTGGGAAGTGGGTGTGACCAGGGGCGGGTAGCCCAGATCTTCACGTACCCGGGGGATTTCGGCGAACACGTCGCGAATCTTGTCCAGGGCATTCTGTTCTTTCAACTGGTTGGCCAGGTTGGACATCATGCCGCCCGGTACCTGGTTGATCTGCACTGAAATGTCTTCGCGCGTGAATTCGCTTTCAAACTGCTGGTACTTCTTGCGCACCTCACGAAAGTAGTCCGCGATCTCGGTCAATTTGTCCAGATCGAGCCCGGTGTCCCATTCAGTGCCTTTCAGCGCCGCCACCTGGTATTCAGTAGCAGGATGGGAGGTGCCACCGGCAAACGAGGAAATGGCAGTATCGATTCGATCGGCACCGGCTTCGATGGCCTTGAGCTGGCACAGCGGCGCCAGACCGGAGGTGGAATGACTGTGAATTACCAGAGGCAGGGGAACGGCATCCTTGATGGCTTTGACCAGTTCGAAGGTGGCGTAGGGAGTCAGCAGTCCGGCCATGTCCTTGATGGCGATGGAATCTGCACCCATGTCCTGCAACTGGCGCGCCTGTTCCACAAACAGCTCGGCGGTATGCACCGGGCTGGTGGTGTAGCAGATGGTGCCCTGGGCATGTTTGTCGGCTTTCTTCACCGCCTTCATGGCGGTTTCGATATTACGCAGGTCATTCAGGGCATCGAAGACGCGAAACACATCGATGCCGTTGTCTGCTGATTTCTGGACGAAGGCGGCCACCACATCGTCTGCATAATGGCGGTAGCCCAACAGATTCTGGCCCCTGAGCAGCATTTGCAGGCGGGTATTGGGCAGCGCGGCACGCAATTTCTGCAAGCGTTCCCAGGGGTCTTCCTTGAGAAAGCGGATGCAGGCATCAAAGGTGGCACCGCCCCAGACTTCCAGTGACCAGTAACCAATCTGATCCAGTTTTTCACAGATCGGCAACATGTCATCCAGACGCATGCGGGTCGCGATAAGCGACTGATGAGCGTCGCGCAAAATGACATCGGTGACTTCAATCTGTTTCTTGTCGGTCATGGGTAACTCCTGCTTTACCATCCGGCATGGGCGGCCAGAGCCGCAGCCAGCGCCAGTGCAACTTCACTGGGGTGGCGTTTTTCCGAGTATTTTAAAAGTTCCGGGTGTTCAGCCACAAAGCTGGTGTCGAATTCCCGGTTCTGGAAATCCTCATGGGCGAGGATTTGCTGATAATAGGCGGCGGTGGTCTTGATGCCATGCAGACGCATATCGTCGATGGCACGTTGGGCCCGGGCAATGACCTCTTCCCAGCTCAAGGCCCAGACCACCAGCTTGAGGCACATGGAATCGAAGTAGGGCGGTATTTCATAGCCGGTATAGATGGCGGTATCCACCCGCACACCGGGCCCACCCGGGGCATAGTAGTGGGTGATGCGGCCAAAGCTGGGCAGGAAATCATTCTTCGGATCCTCGGCATTGATACGCATCTGTATGGCAAAGCCGCGGTAACTGATTTGATCCTGCTTGTAACTCAGGGCCTGGCCCTCGGCGATGCGTAACTGCTCACGCATGATATCGACGCCGGTAATCTGTTCGGTAATGGTGTGCTCCACCTGGATACGGGTGTTCATCTCCATGAAGTACATGTCTTCACCGGCCAGCAGAAATTCTACGGTGCCGGCGTTTTCGTAACCCACCGCCTCGGCCGCCTTCACTGCCAGCTCACCCAGACGATTGCGCTGCTCATCGCTGATTTGCGGGCTGGGGGCAATCTCGATCAGTTTCTGATTGCGGCGCTGGATGGAGCAGTCGCGCTCATAGAGGTGAATGACATTGCCATGGCTGTCAGCCAACACCTGCACTTCGATGTGCTTTGGATTGACGATGCACTTTTCCATGAACACTTCGGCTGAACCGAAGGCCTTGGTGGCTTCGGAAATGACCCGGGGATATTGTTTGCGCAACTCGTCGGCATTGTCGCAGCGTCGAATGCCGCGACCGCCACCGCCAGAGGTGGCTTTGATCATGACCGGATAGCCAATACGCTCGGCTTCCTCGATGGCCTGGTCGAGATCGGCAAGATTTCCGTCGGAACCCGGTGTAACAGGGACACCTGCTGCCTTCATGGCGCTGCGAGCCTGGGTCTTGTCACCCATTTTATGGATAACTTCGGCCTTGGGGCCGATGAAGATTATGCCCTTTTGCTCGCAGTAGCGGGCCAGCTCGGGATTCTCGGACAGAAAACCGTAACCGGGATGAATGGCATCGCAGCCGGTTTCCACAGCCAGGTTGACGATGCGCAGCGGGTCCAGATAGCCGGCCAGAGGGTCTTCCCCCAGGGGATAGGCCTCATTGGCCCGCTTGACGAACAAGCCGTAGCGATCCGGTTCGGTGAATATGGCCACCGAGCGGATGTTCATCTCGGCACAGGCGCGCACGATGCGCAGGGCAATTTCGCCGCGATTGGCGATTAACAGTTTTTTGATTTTTCGTTGCGACATAAAATTTATCTAGTGACCACCACTTCTTGTTGCGGGCCGGCATGAGGCCGGTCCGGCTTTCGGGTTTGCAGGATTTATCCTTGAAAATTAGAGGGATAGCTCCGTTCAAACTGTGCTCAGGCGGCAGCGGAGGGCAATTCTACCTAAACCGCCGCCATTAGGCGACCGAATCCGCCCTTGACGGGCCCAGACTCAGGGTTTTGTCGACGACTCAGCCGGCTCCACCTGCCAGTCGGCATCGGCAAACTCGCCCAGAAAGCGAATCTGCACATGCTCGGCCTGGCTCTGGATAATGGCCTTGATAGCGGGGTCCTGGGAGGCATGACTGGCATCCCGGGCGGCTTTGGAGTCCCAGTGGGCGATGGCCAGCAGGCGCCGCTGGTCATGCAGATCGCGATGCAGATAGGTTCCCCGGGCGCCGGCAGACTGCTGGATCAGGCGGCTGGCCTCGAGCCAGGCAGCGGCGTATTGTTCGGCACTGTAGTCGGCATCGATGAGCACTTCGAAAATATACTTCATGGGATTTCCTGCTGCGATTGCTTGATTGAGGCTGTTGCTGTGATAACGTCAGAATTCAATGCATCACGGGTTCAGTATGCCCAATAGCGCAGGTGAGTAAAGCCTATGAGCAAGCCGTTTCTGATTATCCAGCTCCGGCCGGAAGACCCCGCTGCCGACAATGAGCTGCTGAAAATCAGGCAGTACGGAGGACTGGCAGAGCAGGAGATCAAACGCCTGCGTGCCGAGCGGGAAGGGCTGCCGCCCATCAATCTGGATAACTATGCCGCCATTATTGTCGGTGGCAGTCCCTTCGATGTGAGCAAGCCCCAGGCGGAGAAATCAGCCCAGCAGATTGCACTGGAAGAGAGTTTTGGCGCACTGTTTGAAGAACTGAAAGCGCGGGATTTTCCTTTTCTGGGTTGCTGCTCCGGCAATGGCCTGCTGGGTTCATGGCTGGGGGCGAGCATCTCGGGCAAGTATGCCGAACCGGTTGGAGCCATTGAGCTCGAGCTTACCGAAGAAGGAGCACAGGATCCGCTGCTGGCAGATTTTCCTCCGCGCTTTCGTGCCCTGGCCGGACACAAGGAAGCCTGTGACCAGTTGCCGCCGGACAGTGTGTTACTGGCTACCAACGGTCAATGTCCGGTACAGATGTTCAGGGTCAGGACTAATATTTACGCCACCCAGTTCCATCCGGAAGGGGATCCTGAAGGATTTATTCTGCGCATCAATATCTACAAAAACCACGGCTATTTTCCGCCGGAGTCGGCCGAGAAGCTGATCGAAGCGGTAGAGAATGAAGAGACTCCCCAGGCCCATCTGATTCTGCGGCGCTTTGTGGAGCGTTACCGCCAGGACTGATCGCCACAATCCTCAGGGCAATGGCATTTCCTCGCTGTCATTATCCCGTGCGGGAATAAAGCGTTGCCCGGCATTGTTGCTGCGCAATTGTTCCAGCCAGAACACGCCATCGAAGGGGGCGCTGTTGCCGCGGGTGGCGGCGAAGTCCATGTCGCCGTCGCCATCGAAATCCCGGGCAATGAACTTATCGAACATGCCGCGCTTGCGCCGGGAAATATCGTGGCGTGTCCAGGGGGCAGAGGCGTCCTCGGCACCGGGGTTGGCAAACCAGCCCATGCGTCCCAGGGCGTCGGCGGCATCCACCTCACCATCACCGGTGCGAGGCCCCCGGCTATAGCTGCCGGCAATAATATCCACATCACCATCGCCGTCGATATCCGCCAGTTCCAGGCCGGTGACGCTGTCCGGGGTAAAACTGCCGATCAGATGTGAGTTCCAGGCATCACCGCGTCGGGCCGGTTGTTGCAGCCAGGCCAGTCGAGTGCCGGAGGCACCAATAATATCCAGGCGGGTATCGCCATTGAGGTCGGCGTATTCGAGATTGAAACCGGCCAGACGCGGGCCAACCACGCCGATGGCTTCTTCACTGAATTCAAGACTGCCATCGCCGGGATTGCGAAACAGGATCAGGCGATCCTCGCCGCGGCTGCCGACGATGATATCCAGATCGCCGTCGCCATCGATGTCCACCGGTTCGGAATTCTGGGGAATACTGTAGTTGCCAAGAATGATTTCCTGCCAACTGTCTCCATCCAGCGGATCGCCATCAAAGCGAAAGATTGATACCGGGGTGGAGCGGGCGAAATCGGCGGGGCCGGGCCGTTGGGCACCCTTGTTGGCGGCAATAATCTCCGGCTGCTGGTCACCGTCCAGATCTGCAGCAAAGACGCGGATATAGGAGCCGCGATTTTCTGTCATGGGCAGGATCAGCCGTGGCCAATGTTGCTGACGGGCATTGCTGCCGGGATTTTGCAGATACAGAAGATGAGACAATTCGGCCGCCACAAGCACATCCGGGTAACCATCCCCGTTCAGATCCGCCAGGGCAGCATCTTCAGGCGCCGGCGCCTCGACGCCCTCTGCCAGGGTAATATTGACCCAGCGATCGGGGTCGGCACTGGCAAAGGCCGCCCGTACATGACCTTCCGGCGGCGGTACGAAATCGGGGTCGAAGCTGGCGGAGTCGTATTCGCTGTCCGATTCGTGTACCGAGACGATGTCTTCATAACCGTCATTATCGAGGTCGGCCATGACCAGGCCATCGCTGCCACTGAGGGCAAAACCGGCCTGTTGCGGATCATCGATGATGTGTTCACGCCAGCTAATGAATTGACCGTCGGCGGCCCGGGCCTGGCTGGCCTGCAGACCCACGGGCTGGGCGTTGGCGAGAGTGCCAGCAAAGCTGCCGGCCAGTAGCAAAAAAGCCGCTGCGGACCAGTGTCGGCGGGCAGCCAGAGCTATGCTTGTTGTCATTGTTGTTATCCTCCGGGGCTGCAGTCACAGCCGCAGCCCGCAATGGCGGTGTTTTGGGGCCAGAGCGCCATTTTAAGGGGCTCAGCGGCGCTTCGCGCGGTCGACATGCTGCTGTCCAGAGGATAGCATTCATGCTCAGACTATACAGTGTCAAGGGCATCGCCCGGCCAGCGCCGGTGCAGTCGATGTCACTGCTGCAGACAAACTGCCAATTCAGGAAATCAAACAGGGCCAGCGACGTTGTAGGGATCCACCCGGTCGCTGGTAGACGGGCTAGTCATGGAACAGGCGAAGGCACTCATCCCGAAAATCAAGTCGGTGGTTGTACCGTTATTGCAGGAACAGGTAGTGACTGCCATCGATGATGCCTGTCTGGCCATGCGTAATCAGACCAGTACCGCCATGGACGGGCAAACCCTGTTCAATGACAAAAACGACGTCAAGTCCCGCTTTCTGGAAAGGTTTCAGCTTAACTTCGATCGCCTGGTAGGGTTGGCGGAATTGCCCGAGGTCAATCTGCTGGATTACAGCAATCTGTCCCTGGTGGAAGAAGGCGATCTGGAAGCCATCATCGCCCTGGAAGGCATGGTGGCCCATGCCCGCAATAGCGATATCAGCGAATACCTGGCTTTCTCAACCCGCCTCGATGCGCTGTTCTATGGCACTCACATCGACGAATCCAATAATCCCATGGACCCGGAACAGATTGGCGATGCCTTCAAGGATGCCCTGCGGCCGCTTGAGATGAGCTCTCAGGGTTTGCTGCAGGTCTATCGGCATTTCAATACCCAGGTTTTTCATCAGCTCGAATCGGTACTGCAAAAAGCCAATGAACTGCTGGTGGCAGAAGGGATCATGGCGGATCTGGATATCACCGCCCGCAGCAAGGAAGACATCAAGGGGCGCCGTGGTCCGCCGCGGGAGCGCAGTGATCCCACCGATCGCGCCTTCAAATCGGCAGACGATCAAAGTGATGCGGCGCAGCACAATCCGCAGCAAATGTACTCCATGATCCAGCAACTGATGCAGGGCCTGGGCAATCAGGCTGCAGCCCAGGCTCCGGCTGGCCAGACACCGGCGGCTCCGGCGGCCGCAGCCAGCGCCGGCGATGCTGCCCATCTGTTGCCCAATCTGCAGCCGGGTATGCTGATCGGTGGGCAGAAAGTGGAACTGGTGGCCGATGACAAATTGCTGAGCCTGCTGGGTCAACTGGACCAGGTTTCGGGTGAGCGCAGCAAGCCTCTGGACCTGGGTCAGGCCCTGGGACAGCTTCTGGAAAAAGAGAGCCAGCAGGCCAATGCCTTCAAGGCGGTGGACAGCAAGGCCTCGGACGTCATTCATCTGATTACCCTGTTGTATGAAGCTATCTGGGACGATGCCACGGTACCGATTCCCATCAAGGAACTGATTGGACGCACCCAGATCACGGCTCTGAAGATTGCTCTGGAAGACCCGCATTTTTTCGACCAGGAAGACCATCCTGCCCATCAGTTCATCAATGAACTGGCCACCGCCGGTATCAGCTGGACAGATTTTGACAAGCTGGAACAGGACCCCATGTATCGCAAGATGCATGAATTGGTGGAAAAGCTGGTGGATGGCTATCAGGGTGAAGTGGATTACATCAGGGACTTGCTGACAGAGTTCAGGGAGTTCAAGAAAAGTCATACGGAGCAAGGCAGTGAGGTGGAGCAGCGCCTCATGGATGCCGATGTTCGCGAGAAGCGTCTTGATGAGATCAGACGCTATGCCTGGCAGAAAATTACCGAGCGCATTCTTGATGAGCAGACCCCGGCGGCCATACGCAGTTTTCTGGAAAACCAGTTTCACAAGTTTCTGGTGGAAGTGATTGTGCGTGAGGGGCCCGGTGGTAACAGCTGGAAGCCCATCATGAATACCATCGATGTCTTGTTATGGACTGTGCAGCGGGACAAGAGTGAATCCGAGCGGCAACGTTTCAAGAAAGTGAATGGCCGTTTGCTGATAAATCTCAATAAGTCCATGCAGGTGGCGGGCGTCGACAAGGATGAAGCCAATGCGGTGCTGAAGAAGATTCAATTGGCACAGAAAGAGGCGCTCGAGCAATCACAGGTCGAGCCGGAACCGGCAGTGCAGGATGACAGCTTTGAAGCCTGGATGCAGGCCGCCTCGGCAGAGGCGCAAAAATACGATGCGGATCTGCCTGAAGACGACGAACATCTGCAGGAAGTGGATCGTTATCCACTGGGCATCTGGATGGAATTCGAGATCGACGACAATCATTCCATTCGCTGCACCCTGGCAGGCAAGATTGCTTCCATCGACAAATTCATTTTCGTCAATGATCAGGGTGTCAAGGTTATTGAGAAATCCCGTATGGGCCTGGCCCGGGAATTGAAAGCCGGCACGGTGAGAGTGATCAGTGCCAGTCCCTTGCTGGACCGCGCCATGGAAACAGTTATTGGTCGCTTGCGGGAGACACAGGAAGAGGCCGACACCGCCAAAGAACAGCAATAGAAAGCACAGCAATAGAAAGGATAGTAATAATAAATAGAATATGGGGGGAACCATGTCTGTGATCACACGCGCTTTGCAATCGCTTCGTCTGAGCCTGATGCCAGGGGTAGCATTGGCCATTTCTATCAGTCAGCCACTGGCGGCGGCCGACACTGCGGCCGGGCTATCCCTGACTGCCCTGGATCGTTATGTGCGTGCCCCTGACAGCAATTACGACTGGTCGGTTCTCTCTACCAGCGAAGGCCCAGGTTACACCAGCTATATTCTCGAAATGACCTCCCAGCAATGGCTCACCGAAGCCGAGGTCAATCTGCCCGTGTGGGAACATTTCATGACCGTGACGGTGCCTGACAGTGTCAGCAGCGATATCGGTTTTCTGTATATCACCGGCGGCAGCAAATCCAATGACGCCCCCAGCACGGCACCGGCCGATGATATAGAACGGGCGTTGATGACAGAGACGGTGGTCAGCACCTTGTATATGGTGCCCAACCAGCCACTGGTGTTCATCGATGACGGTCGCCGACGTACCGAAGACGCCATTATTGCCTATACCTGGGACAAACATTTCCGCACTGGCGATGACAAATGGCCACTGCGTCTGCCCATGACCAAGGCCGCCGTGCGGGCCATGGATACTGTGACCGCCCTGATGGCTTCGGAGCAGGCCGGGGCCATGACCGTGGACAAATTTGTGGTGGCCGGCGGTTCCAAGCGGGGCTGGACCACCTGGACCACAGCCATCGTCGATGAACGGGTGGTGGCCATCGCGCCGATTGTCATTGATATGCTCAATGTGGGTGAAAGTTTCAAACACCATTTTTCGGTGTACGGTGCCTATTCACTGGCGGTGATCGACTATGTCACCAGCGGCAACGTGAACTGGAATGGCACCGAGGAATGGGATCGCCTGATGGATATCGTCGAGCCCTATGAATACCGGCATCGTCTGGGCCTGCCGAAGTTCCTGCTCAATTCCACCGGCGATGAATTCTTCCTGCCGGATTCCTGGCAATTCTATTGGCATGATCTGGTGGGCGAAAAACATCTGCGCTATGTGCCCAATTCCAATCACGGCATGGATGACACCGATGTGGTTGACAGTCTCAATGCCTGGTATCACGGCGTCGTGCACAATGTGGCCATGCCACGCTACGGCTGGGATGTGGCCGAGGACGGCACCATTACTTTCTTCAGTCTCGATGAACCGACCCAGGTGCGTTTGTGGCAGGCCCACAATCCCGAGGGCAGAAATTTTACCCAGGCGGTTATTGGTCGCGCCTATGAGAGTACGCCGGTAGAGCCCATCGAGCCCGGGGTTTATCAGGTCAAACTGGAAGCGCCGGAGCAGGGCTATACAGCCTATTACCTGGAAGCGGAATATCCCAGTGGCACCAGTGTGCCTTTCAAGTTCAGCTCTGGCGTGAAGATAGTGCCAGATGTCACTGAATTTGAATGGCAATTTGTTGATCCGCGCTAGGTGGAAGGTATTCCTGATCCAGACCGTTAACAGGCGTGTTTCCAGGCCTGTGCAATAAACCCTGTGCCCGTCTGGGTAGCGGCGGGCTGCATTGATTGCCGGCCCTGTGATCTGGTTAACCAATTCTTCTTTCTGTCATGGTTGGAATGTGATCTGGTTAAAGATCAATTCACGCCAATCCCTGAATAATGACCCGAAGTGTTTCCATTGCTGTCGGAAGCTCACGGAGGGTTATCATGTGCTGTTCCCGCTTGCTGCTGTTACTGCTGCTTCATCTGGGCTTTATCGCCGGAGCACAGGCCCAGTCTTCCGAGTCTGTCATTGAAGACGGCTATCTCTATGTGCCGCGAATCGATGTGGACGGATACGGCGCCCTGGCCCTCAGTTTTCGCATTGTTTTCAATGGTGCTGCCTATTACCTGGATCTTGAAAGCGCTGACCCTGCCGCCCTGAGCGTGCCCAATTCCGGAGTCTTCAATCCGGATCTCATGACTCTGGAGATAGACCATATCGTGCTGGAGAGCGGTGCCAGCTATGCCGCGACCCTGGCTTTGCTGGAAGAGGGTGAGCAATCGGTGTTCGAGATTCGCGATGCCATCGAACTGAATGGCGGGCAGGGCAGTGAGGAGCCGCCGCCAGCCAGTGGTGGCAATTACAGTGAAGCCGACAAGGCTGCCTATGATCTGCAATGCGCCGGCTGCCACGGTGTGGATGGGGCCGGCAGCGAGGTCGGGCCGGCGCTGGCCGCCTGTGCCAATTGCGCCACCGCCAGTGGCCTGGCCACCTATATTCGCGACACCATGCCCATCGGCCAGGCTGACAGTTGTGATATCGACTGCGCCAGTCAGATGGCCACCTATATTCTGGCAGCCTTTAACAGTGACAATGAGGAACTGGCCAACAACACCGTGGGCTTTATCCGCCTGTTGAGTGCCGGCGAGACCCTGCGCAAGGCGGCGATGGAATTGAACAGCCGCATTCCCACCCCGGCCGAATACCAGGCCGTGGCCAGCGGGGGTGACGCGGCACTTCGGGATGTCATCGATGGCATGCTCCAGGAGCAGGCCTTTCATGACCGGCTGATGGAAATCTGGAATGACTACCTGCTGACTGACAAATACCACTCCCGTAACGGCTCCGAGGCGGCCATTCGCCTGCTCAGTAATGATGATTTTCCCAATCGGCGCTGGTTCGATCCGGGCAGTGAGAATCGGGACGATCATTATGAAGCAGTGCGCCGCGCCACCAATAACGGCATAGCCAGGGAACCGCTGGCCCTGATCAGCCATGTGGTGCGCAATGAATTGCCCTTTACCGAGATTCTCACCGCCGACTACATGATGGTGAATGGCTTCTCGGCCCGCTCCTACGGTATCGAGGGCCTGGGATTCAATAATCCCGATGACCCGGATGAATTTCGCCCGGGCCGCTTGCAAGGGGTTCCCCATGCGGGGATTCTCACCTCGGCGATGTTTCTCAATCGCTATCCCACCACCTCCACCAACCGTAACCGGGGCAGGGCCCGGGTGGTGTTCGATCTGTTTCTGGATACCGATATTCTTGCCATTGAAGGGGTGCGCCCGGGCAATGCCGTGGACATCACCACACCCATACCCACCATCAATAATCCCCAGTGTTCCAAATGTCACTCTATTCTGGATCCGGTGGCTTCCACCTTTCAGAACTGGGATTACAAGGGCCGCTATCGTCCGGCACGGGAAAGCAAGTATGGCTGGTACACCGATATGGAAGCCCGTGGCTTCAATGGCGAATTGATGCCCCTGCAGGGCAATGTGGACAGCTCCCTGCAATGGCTGGCGGCACAGATTGCCCAGGACCCCAAGTTTCCCCGTGCGGTCACCCGCATCATGGTTAACGGCCTGACCGGCAAGGAACCTTTGAAAGCACCGGCCGAGGGCGCCAGTCAGGAAGCCGTGGATGCCTATATTGCCGAGCGCACGGTGCTGAACGATATCCAGACCAGCTTTATCGATGCCAATTACAACCTCAAGGTGCTGGTGCGGGAGATCATGTTGAGCCCTTACTGGCGGGCTGGGGGCCTGACCGAGGAGGCCAACCGCAGCAGTCACGCGCTCACAGGGGCCAGTTATCTTTTGTCACCGGAGCAACTGGACCGCAAGATTCGCAGCCTGTTGGGATTCGAGTGGCGCAATTCCATGGACAGCTACTACAAGGACCAGCACAGTAGTTGGGCCTCCAAGCTCGGTAATACTTTTCATCAAATCTATGGTGGCATCGACTCCGACAGTGTCACCACCCGTCTGCGTTCACCCAATGGCATGATGGGTGCCATGCAACTGCGTATGGCCAATGAACTGGCCTGCTATGCGGTGCCTCATGATTTCTGGTTGCCTGCCAGTCAGCGACGCCTGTTTCGCCATGTCAGTGCCGACAGTAATCCCTATAACAGTGCCGGTCGCATTGACAGTTCGGTGATGGCACTGGTGCGCCAGAATATCCAGTACCTGCATCACTATCTGCTGGCCGAAGACCTGCCGCTCAATCATCCCGAAGTCCTCATTACAGAGCAGTTGTTCATGGACGTGCTGGATCAGGGGCGGCAGATCATTCTCAACAGTGGCGGCCACTGGGCTGATGTGCGTCTGCACAGCAATTGTGACCGCACCCGGGATCTGCAAGGCCGGGAGCTGAGTGAAGAGGAGCGCTTGCGCGAGGACCAGCAGTACGTGGTGAGAGCCTGGATGGCGGTGGTGGCCTACCTGCTGGCCGACTATCGTTTTGTGTACAACTAGCAGCCCCGAGGGAAGAGCGTCATGTATCGTCGACAGTTTCTCAAATACCTGACCAGCAGTGGTCTGGGCCTGTCCCTGCCCCTGGCAGCGGCGCGGGCTGCCCAGCCCGATCGCTTCTGGGTGCTGGTCAATGCCGGTGGCGGTTGGGACCCCAGTTATTTTATTGATCCCAAGGGCGATCGCCCGCGTCAGGACGGTCGCGGCCCGGTGAATAATTATCCGCAGTCCGCCATCGCCAGCGCCGGGAATATTGCCTATCCCACGGTCTATCCGCAGAACATCGATGCGCCGGACAGCACTTCGCCCGGGCATTTTGCCAATTTCTTTCCCCGCCATGCCTCTCGCTTGCTGGTAATCAATGGCATCGACACCCAGACCAATAATCATGATGCCGGTTCGCGCTTTGTCTGGAGCGGCAAGATCGAAGCCGGTTATCCCAGCTTTGGCGCCCTGGCAGCGGCTGCCTCGGCACCGGATCAGCCACTGTCCTATATCAGCAATGGCGGCTTCGATAATACCCAGGGTCTGGTGGCGCCGGCGCGCATTGGCGGTGGCAAGGTATTCCAGCAACTGGCCTTTCCCAATGCGGCACGCCCGGACCAGGATCCGGAAAAACGTTCGCCCTATTTTCATGAGGCGGTCTATACCCAGGTGGAAGCCGCCCGCCGGGCCCGACTCAATCGGCAGCTGTCGTCAAGCAGCCTGCCCTTGAAGCGCCAGCAACTGAATGAGCTGATTATGGCGCGGGTGGGGGACAACAATCTCAACCGCCTGGTCGCCCTGCTGCCGGAGCGGGTTTCCAGTGGTCTTGAAGGCCAGGCCGAGGTCGCCATTGCTGCTTTTTCTGCCGGTGTGGCGGTGGCTGCCAATATGCACGTGGGCGGCTTTGATACCCATGGCAATCATGACCAGAGCCATGCCAATCGCCTCACGGTGCTGCTGGAAGGCATCGATCATCTGTGGAATCAGATCGAAGCGGCGGGCATGCAGGACCGGGTCACGGTAGTGGTAGGTTCAGACTTTGGCCGCACGCCGTTTTATAACGATGGCAATGGCAAGGACCACTGGAACGTCACCAGCCTGATGGCCATGGGAGCCGGAGTGCGGGGTAACCGGGTTATCGGTGGCACCGATGCCCATATGGAAGCCCTGGCAGTGAATCCGCAAAGCCTGGCTCTGGATCCGGGTGGTGTGATACTGACCCCCGAGCATATCCATGTGGCGCTGCGGCAGATGGCGGGTATCTCGCCCGCCCTCAGCAATCAGTTCGGTATTCAGGCCGCGAGCCTGAACCTGTTCGCCTGACAGGCCTAATCGGCGTAGACGGCGCTGTCCTCAATCAGTTCCCTCAGTTCGGCCGGACTCATATAGGCACCACCTCCGCCTTCGGTGCTCAGGGCCGCCTCGCTGTTGCCCAATAACTCACTGCGGACATACAGGGCATGGTCGTAGCGCTGCCAGCCCAGGCCGTACTGCACCAGACGTTTGTCGGTGTCCCGTTCGAATTGCACCCGGCAACGGCTCAACTGGCACAGGGCGTCGGCGGCAATGCCGAAGAATGAACGCTCCAGGTAATACACCGTATGGGCCAGTTCATGGCCGATGATGCCCACCTGGGCATTAAAGGGCTGATTCTTCAGCAGCAGGGCCTCCCGGCCGCTTTCGCGATGATTGTCGATCACCACCAGATAGGTGCGCTTGCTGGCCGAGCGCAGCATGCTGGCCCAGTGGGGTCGGGAGGAGAGGGGGATATTGACGTCATCGACGATGAAGCGGATACGGACGTCTTTCAGTGCCGGGAAGTGGCTCAGGGCCAGCAGGGTCTGCAGTTCAAAACCCGGGGGCAATTCCTTGTTGCGGCCATACTCGGCCTGCAATTGCGCCAGTCGCTGGCGCTGCTCGGCTTCGATATATTCCCGCACCGCCACCGGCTCGGCCTGCAGGCCATGGGGCAGAATCAGGCCCCAGAGCAGGCTGCACAGGGCCGCAGTCCTGTGGTTTTTTGTAGGAATTATCCTGAATAAAATCAAGGCGATGGCCCGGCTTTCCAGAATCTGCATTGGCTATTGTGATCTGCCGCACAATTGCAGCGCCGGGTTTTCGGCAAGCGGCAAAACTGTGGGGCAGTTCAAACTGTTCAGCAAGTTTAGTGGGATAGTTAGCAGACATAAAGAACGCTCAAGACATTCCGGGTAGCACCCGTAGTTTCCTCTAACAACCCAAGGACAAGACTTTACCGCCATGATGATGAGAAACGAGAGACGCAAGTACCCCCGTATCGATCTGGCTGGCCAGGTCAACCTGATGGTCAACGGTGTCGTACGAACCGGTAGTCTGACCAATCTGTCGCCCTGTGGCATCCAGGTTGAGGCGCGCCACCAGCTCGTGGAACAGATTGCCCAGCACAAGTCCGAGGCCGGCCTGTATCCGGAGTTCGAACTGGAGTTTCCGCTGCCGGATGCCAGCCGCTTGCAGTGCCGCTGCACGGTATCCTATTGCCGCCGTCTGAGTCAGGACAATTACCATCTGGGCCTGGACTTCGTTGCCCTCAGCCCGGAAGACGAGCAACGTCTGGACTCCACCCTGAATCAACTGGTTGCGGCCTGAACAGGGCCCTGAATCCAGGCCTGATGCAGTAGCCGGGGCGCTTCCCGCCGGTCCCGGCAGATTCTATTCAGCGGCAAAATCCTTTATCATGCAGGCATGAAACTACTGCCTGTTCTGCTTTTCTTCATCGCTTTTTCCAGCACCGCCGTCGCCCAGGACCAGTCATTCGCCCAATGGCTTGAGGACTTGCGTCTTGAGGCCCGTGAGCAGGGCATCAGCGAAACCACCCTGGCGGCCCTCGATGGTCTTGAACCGCTGGAGCGGGTGCTGGAGCTGGACAACAGTCAGCCGGAATTCGTCCAGACTTTCACCCGCTATATTGATTTGCGGGTGACTCCCGGGCAGATCAGCCGCGGCCGCAATCTGCTGGATCAGCATGGACCGCTGTTGCGTGAGGTGCAGAACCGTTACGGCGTGCAGCCCCATTATCTGGTGGCCTTCTGGGCCATAGAAAGCAATTACGGCCGTGCCACCGGTGGCTTTTCGGTATTGGAGGCGCTGGCAACCCTGGCCTTTGACCCCAGGCGCAGTGATTTCTTTCGACGGGAATTGCTCACCGCCCTGCGTATTATCGATGAAGGGCATATTGCCCCCGATGCCATGAGCGGCTCCTGGGCGGGCGCCATGGGCCAATTGCAGTTTTTGCCCAGTGTCTTCTATCGCTACGGCGTCGACGGTGACAATGACGGCCGCATCGATATCTGGAACTCGCTGCCGGATGTATTTCACTCTGCTGCCAATTTTCTGTCCGAGTCCGGTTGGCAGGGCGATGAACGCTGGGGCAGGGAAGTGCTGCTGCCAGAGGATTTCGATTTTCGCCTGGCCGGGACTGCCACCAGACTGCCTTTGCAGGAATGGCGCGACATGGGCCTGACCCAGGTAGATGGCTCCCGATTACCAGTGGCTGATATGGACGCTTCGGTGATTCTGCCCGCCGGTGCCGACGGGCCGGCCTTTCTGGCCTACAGTAATTTTCGCGCCACCATGCGCTACAACCCCTCCACCTTTTATGCGCTGACTGTGGGTCACCTGGCAGATCGCTATACCGGGGGCAGCGAGATCCAGCGCATGCCGGAAAACGAACAGGCCCTGTCGGTGGCAGAAGTGCGGGAATTGCAGGAGCGACTCAATGCCCTGGGCTATGATTCCGGTGAACCCGACGGTCGCGTCGGGCGTATGACCAGAGCAGCCATTCGAGCCTGGCAGGATGACCAGGATTTGCCCATGGACGGCTATGCCTCCGGTCAGCTCCTGGCCGCCATTCGCGCCAGCGGTGACTAGTGTCAGGTCCTTTCTGCGACCTGCCTGCAGCACCGATGGCATAGATTCTGATTTGATTGAACGATTCCACCATGACCGAGCAACACAGTAATGAACTGGCCCTGCGCCGTTTCCGCCGTCTCACCACCATTACCCTGGTGGCGGTTTATTTTCTGATTCTGGTGGGTGCCAGTGTGCGCGCCTCCGGTGCCGGCATGGGCTGCCCGGACTGGCCCACCTGTTTTGGCCAGTGGATTCCCCCCACCAGTGAGTCGCAACTGCCGGCCAATTATCAGGAGATCTATGCCGAGTTGGGTTATGCCGAGACCCGCTTCAATGTGGTGAAGACCTGGACCGAATACATGAACCGCCTTACCGGTGTCACGATCGGCTTTCTGATTTTCCTCACCGCGATCTATTCCTGGCCTCTGCGAAAATTCGACCGCAGTATTCCCATCGCCTCCATTGCCACCTTTCTGATGGTGGGCTTTCAGGGTTGGCTGGGTGCCCAGGTGGTGGCTTCCAATCTGCAACCGGGCATGATTACCCTGCATATGCTCATGGCCCTGGCCATTGTGGCGTCACTGTTGTTTGCCCTGGCCCAGGCCAGGCGAGGCATTATGGCCTCACAACCGGTGACCACCATCGATCCCCGCTTCAAGACCTGGCTTACTGTTGTGTTAGTCATGACCCTGTTGCAGGTGGCCATGGGGACCCAGGTTCGGGAAATGACCGATTTTATTCGCGAGGCCCAGGGGGAGGATCTGCGCAGTAGCTGGATCGAATTCATGCCCTGGTTCTTCTATGTCCATCGCAGTTTCTCGGCACTGGTGCTGTTTGCCAATCTGTGGCTGCTGCATTTGCTGCTGCGCTCACTGGGTTGGCAGCATGGCATTACCCGCCTGACCATGGCCATGATTCTGGTGGTTGGCCTGGCGGTGCTGTCCGGTGCCACACTGGGACATCTGGGTATGCCGGCCCTGGTGCAACCGACCCATCTGCTGGCGGCAACCGCTCTGTTCGGTCTGCAGTTTCTGATCTGGATGAGCTATCGCCATGCCCAGGCTGGCGCTGCCGCTAACAGGCAAAGCGGTGCCCCTGGTGCCGACTCTTATCTGTCCGGCCAGGCCACTGCATGATCACAAGGGATAGGAAATGAGCAATAAGGAATTTGATCTGGTTGTCTACGGTGCCACCAGTTTCGTCGGTCAAATACTCTGCGACTATCTGGTGAATGAATACCTGGAGCCGAATCTGAGCTGGGCCATGGCAGCCCGTTCCGGGGACAAACTGGCGAGCCTGAAAGCCAGGCTGGGTAGCAAGGCCGACAGCATTCCGGTGATCATCGCCGACAGTTTTGATGAATCTGCCCTGGCTGCCATGTGTCAGCGAACATCCGTGATAATCAGCACCGTGGGGCCCTATGCGCTTTATGGTGAGGCGCTGCTGCGTTGCTGCGCCGAATCCGGCACTGACTACTGTGATCTTACCGGTGAGGCACCCTGGATCGCTAACATGATTGCGCGCTATGAAAACAGTGCCAGACTCAGTGGTGCCCGCATTGTGAACTGCTGCGGCTTTGATTCCATTCCTTCCGACCTCGGTGTGCGTTTCCTGCAGGAGCAGTCCATGCAGGCTTTTTCCGAGCCCTGTGTGGAAGTGCGTATGGGCGTGCGCAAGATGCGCGGTGGTGCGTCCGGTGGCACCGTCGCCAGTGGTGTCAATATGTACAAACAGGCAGCCAAGGATCCGGAGCTGCGCAAGTCCATGGCCAATCCCTATTCTCTGTGCGGTGATGATCATGGCTACAGCCATCGTCAGGCAGAAACTGCGGTGGAATACCTGGATGATTTTGACTCCTGGGCAGCGCCCTTCATCATGGCAGCCATCAATACCCGGGTGGTACTACGCAGTAATTTTCTGAGCGAGTCGGCCTGGGGGCGGGAGTTTCGTTACAGCGAAGTGATGCTGACCGGCCGGGAAAAGAAAGGCAAAAAGCGGGCTGCCAATATTGCCCGGGGCTTGAAACTGGGTGCCGTTGCCATGAGCCTGGCGCCGACCCGCTGGCTGGCCCTGAAGTTTCTGCCCAAGCCGGGTGAGGGGCCTTCTCCGGAAGAGCAGCGCCAGGGCTGTTTTGAACTGGAATTCCATGGCCGTACCGAATCCGGAGCAAGAATCGTCACCCGTGTGACCGGCGACCGCGACCCCGGTTATGGCTGCACCGCCAAGATGCTGGCCCAGTCGGCCATTTCCCTGCGCCGGGATGTGGACAAGAGCGAGCGCGCAGGCGGTTTCTGGACTCCGGCAACGGTGTTTGGACCGGCCATGTTTGACCGACTCAGCGATCATGCCGGTATGAGTTTTGAATTGCTGCATGCCGATCAACCGGCACTGCTTGAAGACCAGTCCCCGGCGGCCACTGGCGACAACTAGCACCATTGCCTATCTGATAGCGAGATTCGCCACCCCGGCGAAGCTGCCTGCCGCAATCTATCCTGCCAGAGTCCCTGATCACGCTGCCCGGGCGGATTGGCGCATTTCCTGCTTTAAAATTTTCCATTGAGAGAAATTCCATTGAGAGAGATTCCAGTGCGAGAAATGCAAGGTAATTGCAGAGCAATGCAGCATAGCCCTTAATTGCCTGTAACCTTCCGGGCACTGTGGCGTCTGAACAGTGAGCAAGGCTCGCCATCCGTTTGCGCTTGGTTTCGGCTACAGGTTCCGTCATCCGGGCCTGTAGCCGGACCTTTTTTGAAGCTGGGCTGTTTGAGCAGTGCGCAGGACAGACGCGGTTTTGGTAAGTGGCAGAAACTGTTCTACCATGGCTGCGGTGAGCAGCGAGCCTTGTGAGGAGTTATTGTCATGAAAGAACAGCAAGCGAGCAGCGCCGCGCCGGGCAAGCCGGTGTATCAGGCGCGCTTCTGGCCCCAGCTCAAGCGTCTGCTGATCTTCCAGATCAAACTCTATGTGGACGCCATTCGTGATCTATTGCTGTCGGCCCTGTCGCTGTTTGCCTTTATTGGCGACGTCATTCTGCAGAACCACGGCAAGGACTCCTTCTTCGAAGGCGTGCTGCGTCTGGGCAGGAAGAGTGAGCGGGCCATCAATCTGTTTGAGCAATATGATCCCGGCAGTCAGGGCCGGCACAGTGTGGATGGCGTGATTCGCAAGGTGGAAGACCGCTTTCGCTAGTCAGTCTGGCTGGCAGGATTTATTTTTCTGCTGAAAACAGCAGGCATAAAAAAACGGCGATGCCAGGGCATCGCCGTTTTTCTTTTGCGCTTGTGGCGCGCAGCTTCGCTTAGAACAACCAGCGAGCCCGTGCATACCAGCGACGGCCACGACCGTCAAAGACGGTGGAGTCGTAGGTCTGGAAGCGGTACATCGGCAGGTCTTCATTGAGGGCATCAATCAGGCCCACGGTGAAGATGGTGCTACCCAGATCGCTGTTACCCCAGTTATGGGTATAGGCGTACTGCACATCCCAGGTGTCATAGCTTTCCACCTTGGGTTGCAGATAGGGCAGCAATGCCGGTGAAGTGGAGGTCAGGCGATCCTGATAGTCCAGCACCTCGTAGGAGCCAATGTGACGATTGATCAGGGTTACCCGATGGTTGTCACGGTTCCAGCTGAAGGTGATGTTGCCTTTGTTGTCAGGCAGGGAACGTACCACCGGGGCGTCACCACTGGTGCCAGCGGCATCAGTGCGTCCGGTTTCCTGCAGACCGTTATCAAAGCCCGGCACATCACCGACATTGTACTCATGTACATGCGTGTAATCGGCGCTGATGCGGAAACGGCCCCAGTCATTATCCCAGCTATAGGCCGCTCTCAGGTCGAAGCCGGTCTGCTCGATGGTGCCACCGTTGATGGCAGGCAGGATAATGGTGACCAGGTCGGCGGCGGTGTCGCCAGCCAGACGCTGCACGCCGGAGACCTTGTACAGGCGTGGATCAACCACACATTCCAGGCGCTCGGCAGAATCGCGACCGTATTGTGCCTCCAGGGCATTGGGGTCACAGGACTCATAGGGGTTGGCCGCATCGGGTCGGATCGACTCGTTGAGGATGTAGTTGTTGGTGTCGGCCGCGGCAGCCGCAAAGGCTTCCAGCTCAGGCTCCAGTGCCGCAATGGGCTGCTGGGGCAGAACACGGTTTTCCACCTCAAACATATAGACATCGACACCCAGGCTGAAGCCGTCCAGAACACCGGCCGGTGTCCACTGGAAGCCGAGGCTGTAGGTGTCGGAATTTTCATTACCCAGATTCGGATTCGCCGCACCCAGGGTGAAGGAGGATTCCCGCTCACCGTTTTCAATGGTGGGTGGCAGCAGACCGGCACGGACCGCCTGATTGCTGATGGGATCCTGGATGGTTGTGGCGCTGGCTTCGAAAGCCTCAAACAGCACACCGATATTCGGCGCACGGAAAGACTGGGAGAAGGAGCCACGCAGCAGCAATTCGTCTACCGGGCGCCAGCTCAAGGCCACCTTGGGTGAGATATCGCTGCCGATGTTGCCGCCGTAATCCTCATAACGCAGGGCCACCTGGGTTTCTACATTCTCCACGAAGGGCAGGGACAGCTCGACAAAGGCGGCGGTCACACTGCGGTCGTGATCGAAGTTGAAAATACAGTTGGCACATTCCAGGTTATTGGTGATGTAGGTAAAGTCATTGGGCACGCCCGCCGCGTCGTAGCCGACGATGGCATCGGGAATACCGGGCAGATTGATGGCCGGTGCCTGGGACTTGGCATTGCGGTCACGATATTGACCACCCACGGCGAAGGCCGCCGTACCACCTGACATTTCAAACAGCTCTCCGGACAGTACGGCGTCGAACACACCCAGCTTGTTGCGCTTGTCGGCGCGCTTGACGTTTTCGGTCATCCAGTCCAGCAGCTCCGGCGAGTTGGCCAGATTGGGATCGGTCAGCGCAGTCAGGAAGGGGTTGAAGAATTCACAACCGCCCTGGCCGTGGTTATTACTGGTCAGAGCCAGAGACACGGTTTCGCGCAGGTTCAGGATATAGCCCGGGAAGGGTATATCGTTGAAGTTGGCGGACAGACCGGGCCAGACCAGACCACCCGTGGGGTCATTGCCGACGAAGTCAAAATTGTCCACACCATTGGGCGTACAGTTGGGGCCACCCAGGCCCTGCAGGGCCAGTTCGGTGTTGCGACGGTTGAGGGTCAGGTAGTCCTGTTCAACGGAAGAGTTGGACCAGGAGTAGCTGACGTCATAGTCGTAGCGCTTGTCATTGAGATACAGCTCACCACGCAGTCCGGCCTGGGCCATGATGGACTGATTGGAGGTATCGGCAGTTCGACCGGTGCGAGGCCAGCCAGTGGCCACGGTGCCACCGAACATGGCTGTACCCGGGCCGCCATTGGCTGCCGACAGCGGTGAGTTGGTGATATCGGCTGCAGTCGGTGAAGGCAGACCGATAAAGGGGGCATAACTACCCAGTTCCGCAAACCGGGTTGCCGCTGAAGCCGGGCCGGAATGAGTGCCCGGAGGTGGCAGGTAGAGATGCACGGAACGGCTGGCAGTGTAGCCACCGGCGATATTGCGGGTGGTATCGGTGTCCGAGTAATTGGCAAAGGAGTAGAACTCGGCCGACTCGCTGAAGGTATGACTGAAGGAGGCTGCAAAGCTGGAGCGCTCCTGCCCTACAGCCACGGTTTCATAGGCCAGATCCGATTCGTAACAATTCGCATTGTTTTCACCGAGGTCACTGTAGCGATTGTCGGTGTAAAAAGGGCCATTGGGGCCGGACAGGGTCTCACACAGTGGATCCTGCAAGACCGGTGAAGAACTGCCGCCTTCGGCGATGTTCTGTGCGGTCAGGTCGGCACGCAAGTAGTCCGGATTGAGGCTGGCACCGGGCAATACCAGGGGAGTGCCCAGAGAACCCACAGCACCGTTGTACTGGCCTGCATTGGGGTCAAAAAAGTTGGCGTATTGTTCGCCCACCGGATCACGCTTGAAGTATTCACCGGCCAGCACGAAGTGGGTGTCACCGGAATCACTGCTCCAACCCCAGATACCGCTGGCAGTCTTGTCGAACAGGTCTCCGGCCTCGGCAACGCCATTGGCCTCGCCGTAAAGCTCAACACCTTCGAAATCATTACGCATGATGACATTGACCACACCGGCCACCGCATCGGAACCGTACAGGGCCGAGCCGCCATCGGTGAGGATTTCCACTCGCTCGGTCATCACCAGAGGAATGCTGTTCAGGTCAACGAACTCCTGGCCGGAGCTGGATACGGCCGCTACCGGACTGACGCGTTTGCCATTGATCACGGTCAGGGTGGAGTTGGGGCCGAGGTTACGCAGGTTAACCTGCGCCGTACCTGTCAGCTGACTGCCGGCCTGAGAACCGGCAACACTGGTATCGGAACCGGAATTGACTTCCAGGTTGCGGATTACGTCCCAGATGACCGAGGCGCCCTGGGATTCGATGCTGTCCCGATCAACCACGGTGACGGGTGATGGGGCATCGAGTGGGGTGCCGCGGATATAGGAACCGGTAATGACAACTTCTTCGATTTCCGACGAGCCGTCCTGGGTGAACGCGGGGCTTGAAAATCCTGCACCGGCGAGCATGATCGCCAGAGACAAGCTGTGCCGCCTGCTGGGAAAGTTTTTACGCATGATAACTCCCTTGAATAACTTCTTATAATTTGTCGCGGGGTTGAAAAACTCGGCATTCAAGACGCTGTCCGATGCTGATTTAAAGCAGTGGCAGGGCCAAAAATACGTCTTCCGGAGTATAGAGAGATGGCCCTGTCGGCGCAACGAATATCGATCAATTGCTCGGCCGAGGTTTCGCTTGTAAGTCACTGAAAAGCATAATAAAGTTAGGGTTCTAAACAACCACAAATATCGTGGCTTTCCTATCTGCGACGAGTCGAGTTTCAGGCTCGACAGGGCGTTCAATCGGGTCTGAAAATGGCCGCTGCCTGGCGGGCAAGGAAGGAACGTCCGGTTTTGTATTCTGACAAGGCTTCGGGTATGTTCATGCGAGCGTCAGACCCGTCACCAGGAAATCACTGTGCCCAATCCCTTGTTGCTTTTCGCCGCCCAGATCGTTGCGATTTTGTCGGTGTTATTACTGGCTGCCGGTTACCTCAAGACAGAACCCCGGGCCGCCAGTGCCAGGGTCTTCGCCCTGATGGCCGTGTTCGTGGTGTTCTATTTGCTGGGGGGCATGGACGGGGACAATATCGATCCCAATTTCCGGCTTGATCTTTCTTCCATCGATCTGATCCTGGCCACCGGCGCCAACGCCATTTGTGGTCTGTTCATGATTTACTGCTTTCTGATCTTCCAGGAACAGGCCAGTTTCCCCTATCCGCTGCTGGTGGCTTTTATCATGCAGGTGACAGTGGATCTGGTCCTCAGCTTCATCTACCTGTTTCAGGTGGGCGAGCCTGACTCGGCGGCGCTGTCCCTGCTGTCCACCGGCATGGATTTGTTGCAACTGGTGTTTGTGGGATTCGCCATCTACTGGACCCTCAAGGGTTGGCGTGCAGATCTGGTACAGGACCGCCGTGCCTTTCGCTGGTTCATTATCGGCTTTCAGGGCGCCTTGATCTTCGCCGTCATGTTTGTGGAGAATTTTCTGCTCAGCGGCGGTGCCGCCAGCAACCAGACCGAGTTTGCCGTCATTATCTATGCCATCGCCTTGATCACCCTGGGTATGTTGCTGGTGGCTCTGCGATTCGATTTTGTCTCCCTCAGTTCCGTCATCCGCAAAGTGGCGGAAATGACCGAGGAGCCGGAACGGGAAGGCAGCAAGACCTTTGATGTTGACAGTTTCAATGCCGCGTTCAAGGAAGGCGAAATGTATAAAGAGGCGGGTCTCACTATATCGATGCTGGCCAAAAAGCTGCACATGCCCGAGTATCGCCTGCGGACTTTTATTCACAATGAACTGGGCTTTCGCAACTTTAACGCCATGTTGCATCAGTATCGTATTGAGGAGGCCAGTGAGGCCTTGTCCAGCAAGGAAAACCGGAATGTGCCGGTGCTGACCATTGCCCTGTCTGTAGGCTATCAGTCCATTACGCCTTTCAATAACGCCTTTCGCCAGATCAAGGGAGTGACCCCGTCGGAGTACCGCAAGCGCATGCAAAACAGCTGAGCAGGGCGGGAAGCTGCCAGTAATACCGGGGCATCTGTCGATTGACATCGCAGCTCCGTCTCCGGGGCAGTGGATTTACCGCGCCGCGATGCAGTATGCTTGCCGCGCATTCAGGCAAGGCGCGATGGCAGTTTGTTGACCCTGCTCAATATGGGACAGTAGCACTATCCGCTAGACTTGCAGGCTGAAGCTTGCCGGTGACTGGCGATCAGCCCGGCGGTCTCTGTAACAAGCAACGACCAACAAGTAACGATGGTCAAATAAAAACAACAACACGAGCCACAATAGCGAGTGCAGGCAATTCAGGTAGAGGGGAGGGAAGAACCTTGAACGAGCTGTTATACAACCTGGCGGTCATGATTGATGACACGCAGTGGAGCACATTGCTGCACGAATCCTATTATATGTACAACTGGGTTGAGTCGACCCATGTACTTACCCTGATGGTTTCCATCGGTATTCTGTTTCTGATTGATCTGCGCATGCTTGGCTATGCCTTTCCCGATGTGCCGGCCAGCAAGATCGCTGCGCGTCTGAATACGCCGATGCTGATTGGTTTTGTGGTGATGTTCATTACCGGCATTCTGCTGTTTTATGCGGTGCCGGTGCGGACTACCCAGAGCGTCTGGTTTCGCATCAAGATGGTCTTGCTGGTGGCCTGTGCGGTAAACGCCTTTTTGTTTCACAAGCGCATGAATGAATCGGTGGCCAGCTGGGACAATGAACCCCGGGCACCGAAGCGCATTCGCACCGGTGCCATGCTGTCTCTGATATTCTGGTCGGTGGTGGTGATGTGTGGCCGGTTTATTGCCTATGACTGGTTTGATTGCGACCGTGATCCCAATGCCCTGATCAGTTTTGTCGCCGGCTGTGTCGACGGCCAGACACGTTACTAGGGAGGAGATGCCAATGCTGACTTCAGTTTATGAACAAAACAAGCGTACGCTGATTACCTCGGCGGTGCTGCTGCTTGCCATCGCCTTCGCCTACAGCGATTTACGTCTGACTATCTATGGCGCCCTGATGCCGATGTTTGAATGGTTTGAAACGACGCCTTTTGGTTATGTCGGTAAAACCTGGGGAGCTGCCTTTGCCACCGTACAGGCTGTGCATCTGGTGGGTCTTGGGGTACTGGGTGGTGCTGTCATTGCGGCCGATGGTCGCCTGCTTGGACTACTGCTTACCGATGTGCCGGCAAAAACCGTGGTGGATCGCAGTCACCGGGTGTTTGTCTGGGCGCTGATTTCACTGCTCGCCACCGGTGTCTTCATGGCCTGTGGGGTGGCAATGAAAATCTATTACCTGCCGGTTTACTGGTACAAGATGCTGGCTCTGGGTGCCGGTATGCTGTTCCATTTTTATATTCGTAAACCATTGCTGGCCCATGATATCGACACACTGAACCCGGTGGTGGTGAAGCTGGTGGCGATTGCCTCAATTCTGGTCTGGTTCATGGTGGCTGCAACCGGTCGCTGGATCGGCTTCAGTGGATAAGAGGGGGATTTGTAATGAATGATTCAGACAAGCAAATGACAGACCCGAACAAAGAGCGCAAAGACGATGAAACGGCTGCCCTGTTGGTGGCCCAGGCCTTCATCATCTTCTCGGGTATTTACTGGTTTCTGCAACTGGAGTCAGTCCGTGAGTTGCTGGAACTGGCTTATGGTTAATCTCTGAGGGCCTGGCGACTGAGAGCCAGGTCAGCACTCTGAAAAAACGGCTGCCGGGTCATCCCCGACAGCCTTTTTTTTATGCCTGGCCAGTGCCGCCAGAGGGGCTTTACTGAATGGGTGAGTAATCCGTGGCAATCATGTATTGCCGCTCCACGCCACCCAGAATCGGACCATTGGCATTGGAGGCCTCGGAGACTGCCTGCCATTCGGGGTCCTGACCGAAGGCGCGCCAGGCCGCATTGGCGGCTTCCTGGCTCTCGTGCTCCAGTACATAGATCAGGGTATCGTCGGCCAGCTCCGGGTCAGTGGGAGTCCAGAAGCCCACGATCTCCATGCCATGTTTTTCAAAGATACCAATCGTATGGTCACGAAAGCGGGCATGGAGATTATCAAGATTGCCAGGGGTGGCGGTGTAGGTCCGCAGTTCATAGACCTTCTGTCCCTGGGCAGCACTGCCCATTAACAGACCGGCTCCCAGGCCAATGGCCAGGGTGGTCAGGGCGAGACAGGCGGTTTTTATTCTGTTGTTCATAGCGAAGCTCCTGAAGCTGTCGGGCGGCGCTCCTTTTTAGTGCGCGGGGCTGATCACAAGCAGGGTACAGGCACGCCAAGTCCTTGAATTTAAAGGTCAAGCGCCTCGAGTATAGTCTGCTGCCCTGAAAATAGCGACCTGTCCGGAAGCGCGCAAAAAGTGTCTAAACTGCTGGATTGGCCTGATATTTTGGTGCTAAGGTAAAAACCACAATAACGATGCCAGAACGTTAAACCGAATCTGCCCTTATGGTACGTCCCGCGCTGACAGTAGTTCCGTTGGCAGTGCTGTTCGGTATAGCCACCGCAGTGGCCCAGACTACCGATCCTGCCGATCTGTACCAGGAGCTGGAACGCTCCCGGCAGCTCCTCTATAGTCTCGAATCCCACACTGATCACCACGATGCCAGCCTGGCCGAACCCCTGATGCAGATGGCGGATCGCTATATGCAGTTGGGTCGCTTCGGCGAGGCCCATGCCGCCCTGGACCGGGCCCAGCAGATAGTGCGCATCAATGAAGGTCTGTACACCCGTTCCCAGTTACCGTTTCTGCAAAAGAAAATCGAGAATTTCGCCAATGGCAGAGACTGGGAATCGGCCCGGGATCAGTTGCAGCATCTGTTCTGGCTGTACCGCCAGAAATCCCCACAGATCGACGAGCAGCTGATCCAGGACTTCCGTGATTTGTCAGCCATACACCTGCGTGGCGTGACCGAAGACAGTAGCGAGTATCAGGGCTATCACCTGCGCCGGGCGGTCAGCGCCAACTGGTTTTCAGTGCGGGCCGGTGAAGCCGTTTGGGGCGAGGCAGATCAGCGTCTGGCACCGCTGCTTTACGATATCGTCAAGAATTACCATTTGCATGCCGCCGCCATCCAGACTGGCGGCAGCGTGGCCTATGAATTGCGCCAGATAGCCCCCGGCTCGGACTGGGTCAGGGAGAGGGCCGATGCCCAGCGTTTCTATTATTTTACCGGCCTGCGCCTGCTCAAGTATCTGCGCCGTATTTACGAAGAGGCGGAACCGGCCAATCCGGAAGGCCTGGCCATGGCCAATCTTTATCTGGCGGATTGGCAGACCCTGTTTTCCCGCAACGGTGAAGCACTGGAGAATTACGAGCTGGCCTATCAGGGCCTGGAGCAGGCCGGTGTCGATGCCGCCATGATGGATGCCTATTTCTCCCGCCCGGCACTGCTGCCGGAAATTGAATTTCATGACACCCTGGCCGCTGCCATGGCGGCCCGTTCCACCCAGCAGCAACAGCCGCTGGCGCTTGCCAATTCCACGGTCGCCCAGACCCTTTACTTCAATGAATGGAGCGCCGCCTTTCCCTATGTGCGCAAACCTGCCCAGGTTTCGCAGCAGCAGGATCTGCCTTCCAATGTGGCCCTGTTCTCTTTCAATATTGCCGGCGTGACCGAAATTACCCACTGGATTAATGGTCGTCGGGAACGGGAATTCGCCAGCATCCAGGAAGTAAAAATCGTCGAACCCCAGGTGGATTCAGAAGATCAGCAGGAACAGTTGTTGAAGCGACTGGATTACCTGCGTTTCCGGCCACGCCTGGACGGCGGTGTCCCCCAGGAAGCCAATACCACCTTGATGTATCAGATCGCTTCAGACTGATGTATCGGCCAATGCTCTGTCCGGCCGGGTAGCATTGGGGCAGGACGTTGAGCTGGGCCGAGAGCAGAGCTGCGATCAGAGCTGCAATCAGAGAAGGGAGCTGCTTTCTGTCGAACAGAATGAATCGCCGCGCAGCTTGTGGATGCAAGCCCGTCATATGAGTGTAATGCCAATAGGGCATAGTTCATTCACAGGCCGGCAAAGCTGAAGCTTTGCAGAGCCTAAAGCTTTCTATAGAAGGTGCCGACGGAATTAATAAGCACTACTCAATTCACCTGTCACCAAGGGAGGTTTCCGGCTCTGGCCACAAGCAAACAACTATTCTTCTTTCTCAGACTCTAAGGGGCTTCAGACACCATGAGTGAAGTGAAACTGGTCAAGGATTCCATTGACAGCAAGACCTCCTCAAACCCGATCTTTTATGTGCTCGACACCAACGTTCTGATTCACGATCCCACCTCCATACTCAATTTTGACGAACACCACGTCGTCATTCCCATCACCGTACTCGAAGAACTGGACTCGCTGAAAAGCTCGCGCCATGCCATAGCTGCCGATTGTCGCCAGGCCATCCGCGAGCTGGACCGGCAACTGGGCCGGGCCAGTCCGGTGGAAGTGGAAAATGGCGTGGGGATTCAACGGGCCGATACCGGCAAGACTCTCGGCATCTTGTCAGTGATGATGACCGAGACGCCCGAGAATCTGGTGATGCTGCCCACCCATCTGAATGACAACAAGATTCTCAACGATGTAGGCGTGCTGAAACAACAGTATCCGGACCGGCGTGTGGTACTGGTAACCAAGGATATCAATGTGCGTCTCAAGGCTAGGGGTTGTGGCATTGAATCCCAGGACTATCACAGTGACCAGTTGCTCAGTGATATCGAGCACCTGAATACCGGCTATATCGAATTTTCCGGTTCCTTCTGGGATCGGGTGGACAATGTGGAAACGGTCCAGAATGAAGGGCGGACCGAGCATGAGTTGTCCCGCAGTCTGTTTAGTCAGGAAGTTTTCCCCAATCAGTTTGTGCTCGATGAAGAGGGCTTCGTGGCGCGGGTGGTGGCGGTGAATGAGGAGCGCGTGCGGCTGCTGCATCTGAATCTCAATAGCCTGATGGACACCGAGGTCTGGGGGCTCAAGCCCCGGGATGTGTATCAGGCCATGGCCCTGAATCTGCTGATGGACCCGGATATTCATCTGGTCAATCTCACCGGCTCGGCCGGCTCCGGCAAGACCATTCTGGCCCTGGCGGCGGCGATTGAGCAGACCGTGCCGAACAAGCTCTATCGGCGCATTATCGTCACCCGCAGTACCCAGGGTCTGGATGAGGACATCGGCTTCTTGCCCGGCACCGAGGAAGAGAAGATGGAACCCTGGCTGGGTGCCATCACTGACAATCTCGAAGCCCTGCACTGGGAGGATGAGAACTGCAGCAGCAGTGTTGAGTATGTGCTCAACAAGGTGCCGCTGATGTTCAAGTCCCTGAATTATATTCGCGGCCGCTCATTCCAGAGCAGCCTGATTATTATTGATGAATCCCAGAACCTGACACCGCACCAGATCAAGACCATAGTCACCCGCGCCGGCAATGGCTCGAAAGTGATCTGTCTCGGTAATCTGGCGCAGATCGATACGCCTTATCTGACCCCCATCAGTTCGGGGCTGACCTATCTGACCGAGCGCTTCAAGAATTTTGGTCAGGGTGGCAATATTCTGCTGCAGGGCGTACCGCGCTCGGCGCTGGCGGCGTTTGCAGAGGAACACCTCTAGTCAAATTGAGGTGAAAATGGTGGGAGTAGGCCCGGCTCGGAAGAGCCGGGTGTCTCTTTTTGATTCTGCTTTCCCAGGTCTTGCCTTGGCCGGATGCTTCAGGCTTCGCTGCCGTCGTCCACATACTGGTCCATGGTCTGCGAGGGTGTGTCTGAGCACAATTGACCCACGGCCCGGGCCGGAACACCCACAACCGTGCTACGGGCTTCCACATCCTTGAGAACCACGCTGCCGGCACCGATCTTGGCGCCTTCGCCAACGGTGATATTGCCCAGCACTTTGGCACCGGCGGAAATCAACACGCCGGAGCGAATCTTGGGGTGACGGTCTCCCTGTTCATTACCGGTGCCACCCAGAGTCACTTGCTGCAAGATGGAGACATTGTCATCGATGACAGTGGTTTCACCGATCACGATGCCGGTGGCGTGGTCAAACATGATGCCCTTGCCCATGACGCAGCCCGGATGAATGTCCACGCCAAACACTTCTGAATTACGGCTCTGGATGAACATGGCCAGGTTCTTGCGATTCTTGCTCCACAGGAAATGCGCCAGGCGATGCACCTGAATGGAATGGTAGCCTTTGAGATAGAGAATGACTGGCAGGTAGCTGCTGGTGGCTGCATCCCGTTCAAATACCGCCAGCAAGTCCTGGGCAGCATTGTCGATAATATCCGGCGAACAGGCGAAGGCCTCCTCAAACAACTCACGCAGGGTGACGGCGGGCATGACTTCGTCAGAGAGTTTGTTGGCCAGAATAAAACTCAGGGCCGAGGCCAGGCTGTCATGATTCAGTACACAGGAATACACATAACTGGCCAGCAGGGGCTCCTCGCGAATGACCTGTTCTGCCTCACTGCGCAATTGTTGCCACATCTCGTTGGTCATGCTGCTACTCCATGTACGTCATGAATGTTGAGGGAATTAGATTCGGCCTTTACTGACTGCGTCAGACCCGGACAGTCACCGGGTTGCCTGTATGCAAGGTCTGCCGAGCGAGTTGCCAGGGGCCTGTGCTGCGGAGCGCCGATTATAAAGCCCGGCGCCAATTAATTCTAATGACAATGCCGGGCCGGGTCTGTCACTTCCCGGCGGCGGGTTTGCTGCCGAACAGGCGCTGGCGCCAACCCCTTGCTTTGCTGGCGGTTTCAGTATCTTCAATGGCCGCTGTAACAAAGTCTTCGTGAATGCGGGTTTCACCCTTGCCATAGGCCACCATGAGGGCCTTGTGACAGAGAATATTGATCAGCCGCGGTACTCCAGCGCTGGCGCTAAAGATCAGGTCAATGGCCTTGTTGGTGAACATATGCGGGCCGCTGTAGCCAGCCTTGGCCAGACGGTGCTGGATATAGGCCTCGGTGCCGTCGCGATCCATGGCGGGCAGATGGTAGTCGAAACAGAAATGCTCTTCGAGCATGGCCAGCGAGGGCTGCCCCAGCAGTGTTTTTAACTCCGGTTGTCCGAACAGCACCACTTTCAGGTGGCGGCCGGGTTTCGCTTCGATGCGGGTCAGCAGGGAGATGGCCTTGAGGGATTCTTCCGGCAGGGCCTGGGCTTCATCGATAAACAGCACCACCCGCATGTCGAGATTGCCAAGGCGCAACAACTCCGAGCTGATGGCTTTGAGCAGTTCGCGGTAATTGAGAGCATCGTGTTGCAAACCAAGTTCCCCGGCTATGGCGTGCATGATGCCTTCCTCGGAGAGAATAGGGTGGGGGATATAGGCGGTGACGTATCTGGCCTTGTGGGCGGCCAGGGCATTGAGCAATTTGCGGCAGAGCATGGTTTTGCCAGTGCCCACCTCGCCGGTGATTTTGGCAAACTGACCACTGTCTTCCAGCGCCTTTAGCAGGCCCTCAAAGGCTTCCTGATGACTCGGCAGTTTCAGAAAGAAGCGGGTATTGGGCGTCAGCGAGAAGGGGTACTGTGCCAGGCCAAAGTGCTGAATATACATAATCGCTAAATCTCGCTGGCCACCGGGGCGCGCTCAATTACAAGGGCAGTATAGCGAATCTCTTGCCGAGGCAGAAAACTGGTGTAATTCAATGTCACAGGGCTAGTTAATGGCGGCTTTTTTCAGGATGGCCTTGGTCTTTTCCAGCTCCGCTTCCAGCGCCTGCCGGGTTTCCTGTTCAATGGACGGGTTGGACAACACGAAATAGGCGGTACGGATCACTTCCCGCCAGCGCGGAATCTTGGGTAGTTGTTCCAGACGCAGGTAGCGGTCAAAGGTGCGGGTGCGCAGCCTGCCATCATCAATACTCACAGCCCAGATATTGCTTTCTTCGGCCAACTCGATCTTGGATTTCTGGGTTGTCACTTCCCAGGTGTGCAGGGCCGAACGCATCAGGGTTACCAGTTGTTGCCGGTATTCCCCCTCACTGCTCACCGACGGCAGTTTTTCATCAATGAAGTTGACCAGCTCTTCGATGCCCGACAGCTTGTCCAGCAATTGCGGGTATTCCGACAACTCCGACGGTGTCATGACATTCAGGCGAGTGCCGATGCGGCGGATGTTTTGCTGTGCCTGGCCGAGATAGCTCACCAGTTCCACGGTGTCCTGGGCCAGGCCGCTGTCGCTGACCTTGTTCAGCGGTTCGCTGTCTTCCAAGAACAACACGCCGGTGCCTTCATCCTGAGCGAAAAGTTTCAGGCGGCAATTGAATTCAACGGTCTTGCTGGACGGCTTGTCGGCACTGTTATAGGGATAGACCAGTTCCAGCTTGAAACTGCGGCTGTGAATGCTGTTGTCGGTATCATCATCACTGTCCAGTTCATCGGCTTCCCAGCGCTCGATTTCCTGGCGAAAGGCTTCATTGCTTTCGGAGTCGCTGAGCAGACTGAGAATGGAATTGTCCTCAAGACTTTGCCGGTCAGTGCCCAGCAGCTCCGTGGCGCGCTGGTTAAAGGTAAAGATGCGGCCAGGCAGTTCAAAGGCGATAAAGCCGGCCTGAATGGTTTCCAGTACCTGTTGCAGACGCAGGCGCGAGCTGCGCAGCTCACTGTCTGCCGCAGCATAGGATTCGATCTGCGAGCGCAGTTTGGTATTGTCCTCGCTGATGCGGTGCAACATGCTCAGGCGCAACTGGTTTTCCACCCGGGAACGCAGCTCTTCATTGTGGAAGGGCTTGGCCAGGTAGTCATTGGCACCGGTGCGGAAACCCTGGGTCAGGTCTTCGAGGTGATTCTTGGCGGTCACCAGAATGATGGGCAGCTCGATCTGGTTATATTTCTGTCTGAGTTTCTGGCAGACATCGTAGCCGTTCAGACCCGGCATCATTAAATCCAGAAGCACCAGATCCGGTTTTTCCTCGTCGATGATGGTGAGGGCGTCCAGGCCGTTGGAGCATTTCACCACATTGTACTCTTCCAGTTGCTGGCCCATGACCACGCGATTGATCTCATCGTCGTCCACCACCAGGATGGTGGTTTCCTGCTCACTGCGCAGTCTGGGCATCTGTTCCGGCTCATTGGCCTCGGCCAGATAGTCGGCACGGCGGATCATCTGCTTGTTGATATCCGGCGACTTCACCGCGCGGGTCTGGTCCAGAGAAACCCGCAGGTCGAAACTGAAGGTGGAGCCCATGTCCAGCTCACTCTCCAGCTTGAGAGAGCTGCGGTGCATTTCGATCATGCGCTTGGCCAGGGGCAGGCCGAGACCGATGCCGCCGGCATTCATATTGGCCGAGGGCAGTTTCTCAAAGGTTTTGAAAATGGTTTCGTGATCGGTCTTGTGAATACCGATGCCGGTATCTTTCACCTTGACGGTGACGTTGTACTCGGAACTCAACTCGGCGGAAATTACCACTTCACCGGCATAGGTGAACTTGATGGCATTGGAGGTGAGGTTGACGAGAACCTGCTGCAGGCGATCTTCATCACCGGCCACCAGGGGCAGATCCGGATCCACCTCCGCGCGCAGTTCGATGGATTTTTCACCGATCAGGGGTTTGCACACTGCCATCACCAGGGTGATGACACTGTTCAGGTCCACCGGTTTGAATTTCACATAGGTGGCTTCCTCGCGGGCGGCGGAGAAATCCAGCAGATCATTCACCAGCTTGGTTAATCGGTCGCCACTGGCGCGAATCAGCTCCAGATTTCGGGCCACCAGTTCACGGTCATGATGGCGATTTTCGAACTCCGCCAGGGCTGTTTCAGCCAGACCGTTGATGCCATACAAGGGGGTGCGCAGTTCATGGGATACATTGGCCAACAAGTCATCCTTGATCTGTTCAGAACGTACCAGATTGTGAATGGCCTGCTGCTGGGCGTCTTCCTTTTCCTGTTTGATCTGGTTGTAACGCAGGGCCAGGCTCAATGACATGATCAGGGCCTGCGCCACCAGACCGATGCTATAGGCATTGACGGTGAAGGCATTGTTGGGAAAGGCAGGTACCAGTTGTAACAACATCAGGATTACGGTGCCGGCCAGGAATACGCCGACGCCAACCATATGCATCAGAGCTGTGCTTTCACCTCGTTGCAGGGCGTCGTAGTTGCTGTAAAGGGCCAGAGGGATGACCAGACTCAACAGCAAAATAAGCGGATATTGATGCAGCTTTTCATCGGGGATCAGGGCCAACAGGGCGATGCTGGCAAAGCCGATGATAAAACCCTGCATGACACGGTCCAGACGTGGATTGAAATCCGGTATACGCAGCAGGGCACGTTGGAACAATATCGCGGTTATCACCATGAGCGGATAGATCCAGCGCTCGGACATGTCCACCAGCCAGCTACTCTGGTACTCCTGATTCAGCAAGTAGCGCAGGTGTTTGGAGTCGAGAAACAGAAAAGCCGCCTGAGCCGAAATCATGAACACATAGTGCAGATAACTGGGTTCCCGTATGGAGGTATACAGAAACAGATTGTAGAAAATCATGGCGAACAGGATGCCATACTGCCAGCCCAGCAGGGTGTCGTCCTGAACCTGCTGCTCCTGGAAGCTGTTGATGTTCCACAGTGTGATGGGCAGACGCAAGGGACGTGCCGAGGTTACCCGTATATAGATCTGGCTGCCGTAGTCGGCGTCAATTTGCAGGGCAAAGCCGCGGCGCAGGGTTTTCAGTTCGCGGTTGTCCTCATGGGTGCCGAGAGTGTATTGACGCAGCACGCGATTGTCGGGACTCACCACGAACAGATCGATGCCACCGCGGGCGATGCCACTGACAATCTTGGGCGGGCCGAACTCGATAATCTTTTCTGCCTCGCCGGCATTACTCCAATCCAGTTCGAAGCGGGCCCAGAAGGCAGAACTGGTGATGCCGAAATTCAACAGGTCATCGTCCCAGGGCAGGAAGTTGACGCTGAAACCAGGGTCCAGCATGTCTTCAATGCCGAGGCTGGCGGAAGGGTCTTCGTAGTATTCCAGATAAGGGGCAACAGCGATGCGATCAGTGTCGGCGTCCACCGCCAGGGGCTGCGCCTGCAGCGATGCGGCAAACAGCAGCGCGGCTCCGAGCAGAACTGACTGCAGGAGGCGGGCGGGGTGGCATGAGCTGAGCATTGCAAACACAGTGGACTCTTCCCTGATGGATCCGACCTGACTGACGGGCGGTGCCCACAGCGGATTGATACTGATGACTTTCATTCTAGCCTGTAGTTCCTTGCAGAACAATGAAGCGGCGCCTGACCATTGTTCAAAATGTTATTTAGATCATGTATTTAGAACTTCAATCGCAAGCCGGCTGTGACCGCTGGGCAAGCGGGGGTGAATCAGATTACACTGCCGGTATCGGAATTGACCCAAGGACTGTGTTCAAACGCATGTTCAAGCGAAGTTTATGCATAGCGCTCATGCTGGTGAGCGGTCTCAACAGTGCCTGGGCTCAGGAGCGCGACCAGTTTCAGCATTGGCTGGAACTGGCAGCGGCGGATCAGACCTATGGTGCCCGTTCGGCAGAAATTGGTCGTAACCGTGCTTTCCTGGAGTTTCTCGGCCAGGGCTCGGTGGTGTTTCGTCAGGGCCCGGTGGATGCCAGGGAGCTTTATACCTCGCCGGATTTTCAGGGCAATGATTTGCGCTGGGAATCCCATTACATCGATGTGTCCCGGGACGGGGATCTGGGTTTGACCGCCGGCCCCATGGTCATCATCAATTCCACCGAGGATGCCGGCCAGAATACCTTTGGCCATCTGGTCTCCATCTGGGTCAAGCGCAATGAGCGCTGGGTGTTGATGGCGGATATGGGCACCCTGATTCCGGGCTATCTGAGTCTGGAGGTGGAACCCAATTTCGAGGATACCCGACCGGTCTTTGAGGAAGCGGCCCATCCGGTCATGGTGCAGAACAACAGCCTGCAGGATCTGATCGACGCCGATAACCTCTTCGGTCGCAGCATCAATTTCCGGGGTGGTCAGCGGGCGCTGTTGCGTTATGGCATGGAAAACACCCGGGTCTATCTGCCCGGCATGGCGCCCGCGGTAGGGGTGGAAGCGGCCAGCTCCGTGTACGGGGCCTTTCTGGATAATCAGCTTTCCACCACCAATCCCATTAGTCTGCGTTATATGGGCGGCTTCCTGTCATCCTCGAAGGAGATGGGCTACACCTACGGTGTGATGGAGACCAATACTGATGAAACCCAGATCGGTTTTACCACCAGCTATTTGCGCCTGTGGCGCTTCACCGATGCCAATGAATGGCGCATCGCCGTGGAAGTGCTGAATCCCTTCGACTGATCAGTTTCTGATCACCACCTTACGCCGTCCATAACGGGTGACCTGATCCTGCCTGTTCTGCAATTCAACTGCCAGCCAATACTCGCCATTGGCAAGTACTGTGCTGTCAAAGCTGCCGCGAAAACCCAGTGCGGGGGCATTGGGGTCCAGCTCCGCTCCCATCACATCCACCACATCCTGACGATGGATACCATAGCTCAGCTCCACCAGGGGTTCATCATCGATCAAAACGCGAACCCGCTCGATGCCCACTTCCTCACTATAGGCCCAGCCATCCACCTCGACAGAGCCGGCAAGCACATCTCCGGCGGCGGGGATTTCCAGCCAGGCCCGTATGGGAAAGGGGCAGGGACTTGCCCGGCCTGCTGATTCCTCCTGCAATGCCTTGATCCGGTAATAGCTGAACAGCTTGTCGCCATTGAACAGCCGCAGCTCGTCGAGATAAGCCAGTGAGTCCGCCCGCTGGCACATCTGTGTGATCAGTGCGCGCTTGTCCAGCACTTCCAGGGTGCTGTCTTCATTGATCAGCAGGGCTTCCTGGCCAGTCTCCCGGGCCAGGTCTGCCATATGCATTTGCCAGAGCTGCAGTTGGGTAATGCGCCCGTCCCGGATGGCCTTGTCCTGGTCAATGGTATAGACCCGCTCACCCAGATCGGCAAACAGTAACTGGGCGGCGGTGTAGTAATTGTCGCTGATCAACACCGGTGCCTGACCGTCATAGTGCTCATCGATGAGTTGTCGGGTATGGCGGGCAAATTCCTGCCAGCCTGCCATCTTATTGGACAACAGGCCCCGGCCCAGCAGTGATTGCAGAGGCTGCTGATAGGCCTGGGAGCCAACTCCGATAAAGGCAATCACGGTGCCGGCAAAGCCCATTACTATGGCGGCGGCGATCAGCAGGCGAAATCGTGCTGCCGAGCCGGGCCATTGATTGGCCAGCTTGCGAATGGCAACGGGTAGCCAGACCAGCAAGGGGAAATAGCCCGACAGGGGCCAGTGAATGGAAGTGCTGTCGGCATCGGTCCAGGGAGCCAGCAGTAAATACACCGACAAATTCACCAGGGCAAAACTCAACAGCAGGGCTGCATCCCGTTGTCCGCGGCGGGCCTGTTGCCAGAGCATCCAGGCGGTAGTGAGCAGCAAAGCATACAGCAGCGGTGTTACCAGGCCGGCCTGTTTGAACAAATGCAACAGGCCCTGGGGCTGAAACTCCCAGGGATGCCGGTCCACAAAATAGAAACTGGCGCTGGCCAGCTGATTCCCCAGATTGAACCAGGCGATGGGTATCAGCCCAAAGCTGGCAATGACTGTTGCCGTCCAGAAGCGGGGATTGCGCCACTGCCGGTGTTCCGGGCGAAACAACAACAGGAACAATAGCGCCGCCGCCACATAGAGAAGAAAGCGGTAATGGGTGCACAGGCCAAGGGCCACGAACAAACCGGTGGCCAGCCAGCTTGACCAGTGATTATGGGTCAGGGCGCGCTGGAAAAAGCCAATGGCCAGCAGACCAAAGAAAATCAGCGGTACATCGGGCACCGCCAACAGGCCCAGAAAACCGCCCAGGGGAATGCAGAGACTGAGTGCCGCGGTCTCCAGGGCTTGCCGGGATGAAGTCATGGGTTTGGCCAGCCAGTACAACAGCAGGGGAATGGCACTGCCCATGATGATAAAGAGGCTGCGAACCGCCAGCGCCTCACCCGGTGCCAGGGCTGAGCCGAGACCCACCAGTTGCGCGGTGACAAAGGGCAGATCGCTATAGGCCAGAGCCGGATGGGTGGAAGCCAGCCAGTAGAAAATCTCGTCGCTGTACAGATCCAGCACGCTGGCAAAATGCAGCTTGAGGGCCAGCACCAGCACATAGGCCGCCAGGGCCAATGGCAGTAATGGCAGGGGGCGGGTCTGGGAGCCGGGTTGGGTCACCTTGCTTGTTCCTTCGGGCTTCTCTGATCGGGTGCCGGCTGCCGTGGCTGCCAGTGCCCCTAAAGACTGCGGAGAATACGGGGTTTGCCGTAAAAGTCCAATGACAGGGCGGGGTCAGGGCAGTGGACAAATTTCTGCATTTTCATCCGCGAATCTTGTTGACAATCATTCTCATTTGCACTTAAATAGCTCCATCGACTCAGGAATGTGCCATGTACGTTTGTATTTGCCGACAAATTACCGATAACCAGATCCGCGAAATCTGCCGTGGCGGCGCCAGCAGCCTCACTGACGTGCGGGCCCAGAGCGGTGTGGCCAGTGAATGTGGCAAATGCGGCAAGCTGGCCCAGTCTATCGTCAAGGAATTCTCCAAGTCGGCCGAGTTCGTCAACGCCGCTGGTTGAGCCCGGGCGCCTGTTGGCGCGGCCCTATCCTTCTTGTCTCTGTTATTTCCCCTATTGCCCCTGTAGTTTCAGCAGGCTCTTGCTGTGGCCTTCAATTGTGGGGTCAATTGCAAACCGTAATGGGATTGCTTCTCATTTTAAATCACCTTAAATATCAATAGCTTACGGCGCCATTTCCTTGAGAGTTGGCGGCTGCTGTCTTACAATGACCGGAATTAATCCACTGCTGAGGACATTACCATGCAAGCTGTTGACGCAACTGTCATCAAACACCTGAACCAGGCGCTGGCCAACGAGCTGATCGCCATCAACCAGTACTTTCTGCACTCCCGCATGTACGAGGATTGGGGTTTGAAAAAGCTGGCCGAGAAGGAATACGAAGAGTCCATCGATGAGATGAAGCATGCCGATCAGTTGACCCAGCGCATTCTGATGCTGGAGGGCCTGCCCAATCTGCAAAAGCTGGGCAAGCTGTTGATCGGTGAAAACGTCAAGGAAATGCTGGAATGCGATCTGAAGCTGGAGCAAATGGCCTGCCCGGACCTGAAGGAAGGCATTGCCTACTGTGAATCGGTTGGGGACTATGTCAGCCGTGATCTGCTTGCCAGTATCCTGGAAAGTGAAGAAGAGCATGTGGACTGGCTGGAAACCCAGCTGTCCCTGATTGAGCGCGTAGGACTGGAGAACTACCAGCAGTCCATGATCTGATCCCGCCCGGCTGTTCTAATGAGTCCTGACCCTTGTCTGCTGGCAGGCGGGCGGGACTCATTCCAGTTTCTCTCATTCCAGTTCCTCTCAATCCAGTTCCTCTCAATCCAGTTCCCCTCAATCCAGTTCCCCTCAATCCAGTTCCCCTCAATCCAGTTCCTCTCAATCCACATTCCCAATTCCTGCCCAATTCCAATTCCTGCCCAGTCGTGTTCCAATGGTGTCCTGAGATCGATTGAAGTCGACGGCTACTAATCTATGCATGCATGTATCGACCTCGGTTCCAACAGTTTTCACCTGCTGATTGGTGAATGGGAACAAGGTCGCATTCGAATTATCGAACGCCTCTCCGAAAAAGTGCAATTGGGTGAGAATGTTCGCGCCAGCGGCGAAATTTCACCCCAGGCCTTTGCCCGGGGCATCGCCTGCCTGAAACGATTCAAGTCGCTGATGGACCAGTACCCCCTGGAAAACTACTGGGCTCTCGGCACCAATACCTTTCGTGTTACCCGCAATGCCGAAGAATTTCTGGCCGCTGCTGAAGAGGTCGGTATTCATATCAGTATTATTTCCGGCGTCCAGGAAGCGGTGCTGATCTATGCCGGCGTAATCACCGGGCTGCCGGTCAGTGATGCCAATCGTCTTGTCATCGATATTGGCGGCGGCAGCACCGAGATCATTATCGGCCAGCACCATGATCGTCTGTTTACTGAAAGTCTGGCCATTGGTTCGGTTGCCTGGCGGGACCGGTTTTTCTCCGACGCCGCCAATGATACAAAGACGCTGCTGCAACAAATGGAAAAGGGGCGGCTGGCAGCGAGAGCGGTGTTTGATGTGGGCGCGCCAGGCCTGAAAAAGATTGGCTGGGATGAGGCCTATGCCTCTTCTGGCACCATGAAGATGCTGACCCAGATCAGTGCCGGAGCCGGTTTCGGTTATGGCAAGCTGAAGCTCAAGGCCCTGTACAAATTGCAGGAGACAATGGCTCATTGTATCGCCAGTAACGGCGAGCTGACGGGCCTGAAAGTCTCACGCCGGGATCTGTTATTGCCGGGCTGGTGTGTACTGGTGGGACTGATGGAAAGCTATGGGGTCAGGAAGATTACTTTCAGCCCCACTGCACTGCGCGAAGGCATGCTGGATTTTATGGTGAAGAACGAAAAAACCCTCGACGCCATGACCTCCAGCGAACTGCCCCAAACCCGGTCTCTGTAGAGGCCTGTTTCTGACTACTAGGCCTGACCCAGTTTGCTCAGTAATCGCTGCTGTACCCCAACACATTCTTCCTCGGACCGATTGAGCTGCCGATAGACACCATCCGGCTGCAGCTCCCAGCTCTGGCATTCATCTTCCAGGTGCATCTCCATTTCTTCCATGATGCGATTGGCGAGTTTCTTTTTCAAAACCGGAAAGCACACTTCGATGCGGTGCGAAAGATTGCGTTCCATCCAGTCGGCGCTGGCGCAATAGACCTGATGGTTATTGTTATGAAAGTAATAGACCCGGCTGTGCTCCAGAAAGCGGCCGATGACCGAGACGACACGAATATTGTCACTGACTCCTTCAATGCCGGGTTTAAGGCAGCAGATTCCCCTGACAATAAGATCGATTTTGACGCCAGCCTGGGAGGCCATGTACAGGGCCTTGATGATAGCCGGGTCGGTGAGTGAATTGATCTTGGCGACAATGCGCGCTTCATTCCCGGCCAGGGCTGCCTGGGCCTCGGTGTCGATCATCTTCATCAGCGCCTTGCGCAGTTTGAAAGGGGCATGAATGATGAACTTGGGATGGATCTTCTTGCCCATGCCGGTGATCTGCTGAAACACCTTGTGCACATCGCTACACATGGTGGGGTCGGCCGTCAGCAGGCTGTAGTCGGTGTACAGTTTGGAATTCTTCAGATGATAGTTACCGGTTCCCAGATGGGCATAGCGCTTGAGCTTGTTGCCGGAGCGTCGCACCATCAGCAGCATCTTGGCGTGGGTCTTGTAGCCCATGACGCCGTAGACCACCACGGCACCGGCTTCCTGCAGGATGCTGGCAAAGGCGATGTTTTCTTCCTCATCAAAGCGCGCCCGCAATTCAATCACCACTGTGACTTCCTTGCCATTACGGGCCGCCTCGGCCAGGGCCTCTACCAGTTCTGAGGATTCATTGGTGCGGTAAAGGGTCTGTTTGATGGACACCACAGCCGGGTCACGGGCGGCCTGCCGGACCCAATCAATAATGGGGATAAAGGACTCATAGGGATGCAGCAGCAGCTGGTCCTCTTTCTCCACACTGGCAAAAATATCGCTGTTTTCTTCCAGGGCCCGGGGCAGGCCGGCGGAGAATTTGGGGAAGCGCAACTCCGGGCGTTCCACCATGGACATCACCGCAAACAGGCGTTGCAGATTGACCGGCCCGTCCAGCACAAACAGCTCGTCTTCAGTCAGGTCGAAGCGTTCCAGCAGGAAGTCGGTCAGCTCGCCAGGGCAGCCCTTGCCCACCTCCAGTTTGGTGGCGGCACCGAAGCGGCGACTGTGCAGTTCCCCCTGCAGGGCACTGGCCACGTCTTCCACTTCCACATTGGACATTTCCAGGTCGGAATTGCGGGTAACCCGGAATTGGTGGCATTCGGTGACATTCATGCCCGGGAAAAACTCCTCCACATAGGCGTGAATCACCGAAGACAGAAAAATGAAATTGTCGCCTTCCGGCATGATGTCCCGGGGAATCTTGATCAGCCTTGGCAGGGCACGGGGTGCCGGTACGATGGCCAGGCCACTCTCGCGCCCAAAAGCATCCTTGCCCTCCAGGGACAGGATAAAGTTGAGACTCTTGTTCACCAGTCGGGGAAAAGGGTGGGCCGGGTCCAGTCCGAGGGGACTGATGACCGGCAAGACCTGCTCACGGAAATACTCCCGGGTCCAGTTGATCAGGTCTTCATTCCATTCATGACGGGCCAGAAAACGGATATTTTCTGCCGCCAGGGAGGGAAACAGGTCCTCATTGAGGATGCGGTATTGTTCTTCCAGTACCGTTTTAACCTGACTGTGAATGGTTTTCAGCACCTGGTCCGGGTATTTGCCATCCGGTCCAGGGCGCTGTCGCCCAAAGCCCATCTGCTTTTTCAGGCCGGAGACCCGGATTTCAAAGAATTCATCCAGGTTGGAGCTGAAGATCAGCAGGAATACCAGACGCTCCAGCAGCGGGTGGTTGGTGTTGCGGGCCTGCTCCAGCACACGCTGATTGAACTCCAGATAGCTCAACTCACGATTTTCGTAATATTCGCTATTATCCAGATCAATCGGGTCAACCGCCCCGGACTGTTCGTCGCCGTTGTCCACCACCACCGAGAGGGGAGTGTTGTTAGACTTGCTCATACCTTGGTATTCCTGATCCGTGTTCGTTCCGAGCGCTGCCCTGGTCACAGTTGCGGGCAGAAAAGCTGTGATGCTTCAGGCAATTCAGCAACTTGGCGGCAACTTGGAGAATTGGTCTTAGCAGGGTTTATCAATTGAGCTTAGCACAATCAACTGACGGAAAGGGGGCGGCGGGGCGCTGTCTCGCAGTTTTCACCAAACTGTCATATTTCTGTAACATTTCTCCCCTATAGTCGGCGCTGAAAGCAGCAAGATGCTACCGAGTAGCCCAATTCATGAATAACCAGGCCCGTTGGAGGTTTTCCTGCATGCAGCCCAAATTTCTCACCCGACTCACCAGTCTCATCACATTGTCTCTGCTGGCGCTAAACTCCCAGGCCGCCGATGTGGACGCCGGAATTGCTGACTATGAGCGCACCAGCGGTGTGTCTGGCAACCTCTCCAGCGTTGGCTCCGATACCCTGGCCAATCTGATGACCCTGTGGGCAGAAGATTTCAAACGCCTCTATCCCAATGTGAACATCCAGATTCAGGCGGCTGGTTCCTCCACAGCGCCGCCGGCGCTGACCGAGCGCACCTCCAATTTCGGCCCCATGAGCCGGGAAATGAAGGACAATGAAATCGAGGCCTTCGAATCCCGCTTCGGTTACAAGCCCACTGCCGTGCCGGTGGCCATCGATGCCCTGGCGGTCTATGTGCACAAGGACAACCCCATCTCCGGCATGACCCTGGCCCAGGTGGATGCCGTGTTCTCTTCCAACCAGCGCTGTGGCTACTCCGGCAGTATCGACAACTGGGGCCAACTGGCCATGCGTGGTCCCTGGGAGCGTCGCGATATCCAGCTTTTCGGTCGTAACTCGGTTTCCGGTACCTATGGCTATTTCAAGGACTCGGCCTTGTGTGGTGGCGACTTCAAGAGCAATGTGAACGAACAGCCCGGTTCCGCCTCAGTGGTGCAATCGGTGAGCACCTCAATCAATGGCATTGGCTATTCCGGTATCGGCTACCGCACGTCCAGTGTCCGTTCCGTGCCCATTGCCCGGGATGCCGGTGATGAGTATTTTGATGCCACACCAGAAAATTCTGTAGCAGGTAACTATCCTCTGGCACGATTCCTCTATGTCTATGTCAACAAGGCGCCGAATACGCCGCTGCCGCCACTGGAGCGCGAATTTCTGAAGCTGGTGATGTCACGTCAGGGTCAGGAGATTGTGCTGAAAGATGGTTACATCCCGCTGCCGGCCAGGGTGGTCGAGGCGACACTGCAAAATCTGGGTATATAAGTAGCCAGGATTAGCGAACATATCGCGAGTAAGCAGAAAGGTTTGGCTCCGGGAGCCAAACCTTTCTTTTTGGAAAATGAGCAGTGCAGCGGGGCAGTGATTCCATTAGAATGCCCCGGCAAAACCAAGAGCTAAGTATGTCTTCCACCAGTGAACAGCAGGATGTCGTGAACGGGGAATCTTCTTCCAGGGAGGAGGGTGGTTTTTTCGACCTCGGCTCCTCACAAATTCAATTGCGCAGGAAATTGCGCCACGCCTTTGATAACAGTGCCCGGGTACTGATTGCGGTCGGCGGCATCAGCGTCATCGTGGCGATCCTGTTGATCTTCTTCTACCTGTTCTATGAAGTCGCTCCCCTGTTTCGGGCGGCGGAGATCGATGAAATGGCCAGTTACGAACTGGCCGAGGCGGATGCTTCAGCGCCTTTGCATCTGGCTATTGAGGAACAAACAGAAAATGCCATGCGCCTGACCCGCTCGGGCGTGGCGCATTTCTTTGAACTGCACAGTGGCGCAGAACTGGCACAAATATCGGTGGCATTGCCGCCCGGCACTACCGTCAGCAGTTTCTCCCTGGCCTCGGAAGAAAGCGGTATTTTCGGACTGGGTCTGGATAATGGCCAGGTGGTGGTCGCCCAATACGGCTATGCCACCAGCTTCGTTGGTCCCGACAATCGCCGGGTATTGACGCCACAACTGGAATATCCTTTTGGCGAACAGGCTTTCGATCTGATCGCCGACACGGCCGTGCAGACTCTGGCACTGAGCGAAGACGATGACACTTTGTTGATTGCGGCAGCAGACCAGGCTTCCAATCTGAATCTGGTGGAAGTATCAAAGCAAAGCAGTCTGTTCGCTGCATTCGATGCCGATAGTGGCGGCAGTTTCGAAACAGAACGCTTCGAACTGGATCTGCGTGCGCCTGGCCTCCGTCAGATACTGATTGATGGCGACCAGCTCTGGCTCTATGCCGTCAGCAGAGGCGGGCAACTGAGTATGCTGGATCTCCAGGCGGCCTCCAGGGGCCAGGCTGATGATTTCAGCTCAGTGGTCAATCTGGCCCAGGGCAGTACCGAAATTACCCAGGTGAAACTGCTGCTGGGCGGTATCTCGCTGCTGGTTGCCAATGATCAGGGCGGCGTGAGCCAATGGTTCCCGGTTCGCGATGATGAAGGCACAGTAAGCCTGCAGCCTATTCGGGATTTTGATCCCTTGCCGACAGCCGTGGTGGAACTCAGCGCGGAACAGCGCCGCAAAAACTTTGTGGCAGCGGATGCCGAGGGAAATGTCGGAATCTACAATAGCACTGCCACCCGGCAGGTGCTGGCCGCGAACTTGCTTTCGTCTGCTATTCGTCAGATTGCCATTTCCCCGCGGGGTGATGCCTTGCTGGTGGAATCGGTCGATGGCCGCTTTGCCGCCTGGGAAGTGGATAACGAGCATCCGGAAGTCTCCTTCTCGGCCTTGTGGGATCAGGTCTGGTATGAGGGTTACTCCGAGCCAGACTATATCTGGCAGTCTTCGGCCTCGGCCAACGACTTTGAACCCAAGTATTCTTTGGTGCCCTTGTCCTTTGGCACGCTCAAGGCCGCGTTTTACGCAATGCTGCTGGCCGCACCCCTGGCTATATGCGGAGCGATCTTTACCGGTTATTTCATGGCGCCTGCCATGCGCCGCAAGGTCAAGCCCCTGATCGAATTGATGGAAGCCTTGCCCACGGTGGTGCTGGGCTTTCTGGCTGGGCTCTGGCTGGCACCCTTTGTCGAGCGCAATCTGTTGGGCATTTTCAGCATCCTGGTGGTCTTGCCCCTGAGCATCCTGCTGGCCAGTTTTGTGTGGAGTCGTTTGCCGCAACAGTTCCGGCATCGCATTCCCGCCGGCTGGGAAGCGGCCATTCTGATCCCGGTACTGCTGCTGTTTGGCTATCTGTCCTTTGCCGTGGCTCCCTTTCTGGAGACGCTTTTCTTCAATGGTGACCTGCGTTTCTATATCAGCAATGACCTCGGAGTGACCTACGACCAGCGCAATGCCCTGGTGGTTGGTTTTGCCATGGGCTTTGCCGTGATTCCCACGATTTTCTCTATCGCCGAAGACGCCATTTTCACAGTGCCCAAGCAATTGACCTATGGGTCTCTGGCGCTGGGCGCGACCCCCTGGCAGAGCCTGCATCGGGTGGTCTTGCCCACTGCCAGTCCGGGCATTTTCAGTGCCCTGATGATCGGCATGGGCCGAGCAGTGGGTGAGACCATGATTGTACTTATGGCCACCGGTAATACCCCGATCATGGATGTAAATATTTTTGAGGGTATGCGTACCCTGGCCGCCAACATCGCGGTGGAAATTCCGGAATCCGAAGTGGACAGCACCCACTACCGGATTCTCTTCCTGGCAGCATTCGTGCTGTTCATGTTCACTTTTATTGTTAATACCGTTGCCGAAGTGGTTCGGCAGCGCCTGCGATCCAAGTACAGCACCATATGAAGAATGAAATTGGCAAGTGGTATCGTTCCGGTTCGCCCTGGATATGGATGAATGCCGGCGCTGTGGCTATCAGCATCGTGATGGTCATCGGCCTGCTGTTCCTGCTGACTGTGCGGGGCATGAGTCATTTCTGGCCCAAGGATGTCCTGCAGGCGACTTATGCACCGCCCAGTGAATATTCCGAAGACACGGCGACTGAAATCATTGGTGAACTGGTGGAAAGTGAGCAGGTGCCGGCGGTGCAGATTGCCAGCTCCGGTATTCCGGTGGATGAGTCCCAGGCCTTCTATCAGCGTAATCTGATGAAGCTGGGTAATCGCGACCTCACCGGCGCTGACTTCAGCTGGGTGCTGGATGATTTCGTCAATGATATTTCCTATCCGGAAGGCATAGTTACTCTGGAGCGAAGAGAGTGGGGCAATTTTTACGGATTCCTTGCTGAAATACATGAGCAGGGACAACTGGTTGCCGAAACCAGCAATCTCACCGGTGTGGATGAGCCGCTCTGGCAGGATTTCAATCAGCGCCTGGAACGGGCCCTGGAGATTTTCGAAGAGATCTATCGCATTGAGAATGACGAAATCGGCGATATCAATTATGCCGTTGAACGCTTGCGCCTGCAGGAACGCCGCCTGGAACTGGATGGTGAAGACACGCCTGCCAATCTGGCAGAACTGGAAGCGCAGCGGGAAACCCTGGATGCCCAGTACCTGGAATTGCAGCTTGAGTTGAACGGGCTTTATGAAGAAATTGGCCGGGACTCGGCGGTGTTTGTGGCCGCCAATGGTCAGGAAACCGAAATCGAGTTCTCGGAGATTGTGTTTGCCTATCAGCCCAATACCCTGGGCGTGATTGCCAAGATTGGCACCTATTTTCAGAAGCTGGGTGAGTTTCTGACCGAAGAGCCCCGTGAAGCCAATACCGAAGGCGGTATTTTCCCGGCCATCTTCGGTACCGTCATGATGGTGCTGCTGATGAGTGTGTTTGTCACGCCATTCGGTGTGATTGCCGCAGTCTATTTGCGTGAATACGCCAAACAGGGCGTGATCACTCGCATGATCCGAATCGCCGTGAATAACCTGGCCGGTGTGCCTTCCATTGTCTACGGGGTGTTTGGTCTGGGTTTCTTTATCTATATCATTGGTGGAGAGATCGATCAGCTTTTCTATCCCGAGGCCTTGCCGGCACCGACATTTGGAACCGGTGGTCTGTTATGGGCTTCATTGACCCTGGCCCTGTTGACCGTGCCGGTGGTGATCGTGGCAACCGAAGAAGGCCTGGCCCGTATTCCCCGCAGTGTGCGCGAAGGCAGTCTGGCGCTGGGTGCCACCAAGTTTGAAACCCTGTGGCGGGTGGTATTGCCCATGGCCAGCCCGGCCATGATGACCGGGCTGATCCTGGCGGTGGCAAGAGCCGCAGGGGAGGTAGCGCCGTTGATGCTGGTGGGTGTGGTCAAGCTGGCGCCTTCATTGCCGCTGGATGGAAACTACCCCTATCTGCACCTGGATCAGAAATTCATGCATCTGGGCTTCCACATCTACGATGTGGGTTTTCAAAGCCCCAATGTTGAAGCGGCCCGGCCCCTGGTGTTTGCCACGGCCTTGCTGCTGGTGATCGTGATTGCGGTGCTGAATCTGACAGCGGTGGCATTGCGCAATCGATTGCGTGAAAAATACAAGGCGCTGGATTCACATTAAGGAGTCAGGGCCTGATAATGGCCTGTGTAGCGAGCAGCAATGAATGATTTGAAAAACAACCAGGCGGAGTTAACCGAAGTGGAGAACGAAGTGCTGACTGAGGAAGGCGCAAGGGAGCAAGACGGACTCAAGTTTGATACCGAGACCTGTCTGGAGGTGAAGGATCTGAACCTCTATTATGCCCGCGACAAACGCGCCCTGAAGGATATCAATCTGGAAATTCCGCGGCAGCGGGTGACCGCCTTTATTGGTCCCAGTGGTTGCGGTAAATCCAGTTTGCTGCGCTGCTTTAATCGCATGAATGATCTGGTGGACGATTGCGTTATCGAAGGGGCCATCAATCTGGACGGCGAAGATATTTATGACAAGTCGGTGGATGTGGCTGACCTGCGTCGTCGTGTGGGCATGGTGTTCCAGAAACCCAACCCCTTTCCCAAGTCCATTTATGAAAACGTGGCCTATGGGCTTCGTATTCAGGGTATCAACCGCAAGCGTACCCTGGACGAAGTGGTGGAATCATCACTGCGTTCGGCGGCGCTCTGGGATGAGGTCAAGGATCGTCTCCATGACAGCGCCCTGGGTATGTCCGGTGGTCAGCAGCAGCGTCTGGTAATCGCCCGGACTGTTGCCGTACAACCGGAAGTGCTGCTGCTGGATGAGCCGGCGTCGGCTCTGGATCCCATCTCGACCCTGAAGATCGAGGAGTTGATCAACGAATTGAAAGAGAAATACACCATCGTCATCGTCACCCACAATATGCAACAGGCTGCCCGGGTTTCCGACTATACGGCCTTCATGTATATGGGTGATATGGTGGAGTTTGATACTACTGATAATATATTTACAAACCCGGCCGAAAAGCAGACTGAAGACTATATTACTGGCCGCTACGGTTAATTTACTCAAGCAATGGCTGTCATCGGACGTAGTCCCGGTTCGAGAGCTGTGCCCTTAAAGGTATAGATATGAATTCCCAAGCTGAGAATCACAGTTCCCATATCTCCAAGCAATTCAATGTGGAGCTTGAAGACATCAAGAAACGCATGATGGAGATGGGTGGCGCCGTCGAAAAGCAGCTTGCGGATGCCATGACCTCGCTCACCACGGCGGATAGTCGCCTGGGTGAGAAGGTGATGAAAGACGACGATGAAATTGACACCCTGGAGGTGTCGATTGACGAAGAATGCAGTCTGATACTGGCGCGGCGACAGCCGGCGGCCAGTGATTTGCGGCTGGTGCTGGCGATTATTAAAACCGTCAGGGATTTGGAACGCATTGGTGATGAGTCTTCCAAGATTGCACGCATGGCGGTGAAACTGAGCGAAGAGGGAGATTTCCCTGAAGGTTTCGTGGAGTTTCGTCACCTGGCAGACAAGGTGACAGCAATGGTGAACAAGGCTCTGGATGCCTTTGCCCGTTATGATGCCGAGGATGCCCTGCGTGTGGCACAGGAAGATCGTGAAGTGGACAATGAATATCGCAGTGCGATGCGGTCCATGATCACCTATATGATGGAAGATCAGCGCTATATTACCCGGGTGCTGAACATCCTCTGGGCGCTCCGGGCACTGGAACGGATCGGAGACCATGCCAAGAATATTGCAGAGCATGTAATCTATCTGGTCAAGGGCACCGACATTCGTCATGAGAAGCTGGAAGATATTGCTGATCAAATCGTCGATGCAGACTGATTAGCTGCCATTAATGGCGCAGAAATCCGTGCAAATTGTTACAAAATGGCAACCGCTTCGTAATATAATTTGCCCCGGATTTGTTCGAATCGCTGGCATATCAGCTATGCCGTCATTTCAAGTCTGTACTTGCGCGCAAATCTCCTGAACAACAAATCAACGCTATGACAGTTGAGTTCATATCGGATCGCTGGAATTTTGATCCTGGATTATTGGAATTCGGAATTTTGGATCATCGATTCCTGAATTGTGATCTTCTATGAAGTGAATTGTCGCCAGCCTGACAGGATTGAGACATTATGAAAAAATTAACACTGGCAATTGCAATGCTTGCAGGCGCCCAGACTGCTTTCGCCCAGGATTACCCGACGGTGGAATTCGGCGGGCGGGTGCAGGCCGATGCCACTTATTTCGATAACGATAAATACGATTACAGCGATGGCAACGAGGTACGTCGTGGTCGGGTCTATTGGCGAGGCTATGTCAGTGAAAACTGGGATTACCGTGCCCAGATTGAATTTACCAGCGATGATCCCACCATCAAGGATGGCTATCTGCGTTATCACGGTTTTGATAATACCATTATCAGCTTTGGTCACTTCTGGCCCTATCCTGGTCTGGAAATATTGACCAGTTCCAATAATGCCACCTTCAATGAACGTGGTATGGCTAATATTTTCCAGGGCGACCGCCGTATGGGCGTGGGTATCACCAAGTGGTCAGATCGCTATACCTTCCAGTCGGCAGTCTTCACTAATGAAGCTAACAACGCCTTGCGCGGAGAGGGAGTCAATGCCCGGATAGCCTATCGTCCGGAACTGGGCGACGATCAATTGCTGCACCTGGGTTTGAGCTGGGGCAGGGATTCGCGCGCTAACGACAGCATTCGCTTTCGGGCTCGCCCGGAATCCCATCAGGATTCACACCGCCTTGTAGACACCGGTTCAATAACTGATGTCGATAGTCTCAACAAGATCGGGCTCGAAGCTGCCTATGTCAATGGCCGTTTTTCAGCCCAGGCCGAGTATCTGCAGCAAGATGTTGATCGCTACAATAACGCTGCAGATCTGTCCTTCGATGGTTACTATGGCTTTGTCAGCTATTTCCTCACCGCCGATTCACGCCCCTACAGCAATAGCTCAGCAGCGTTTGGTACGGTTGATCCTTCTTCTGACAAGGGTGCCTGGGAAATTGCAGCCCGAGTCAGTAACCTGGATTTGACAGACTCACTGGTAAACGGTGGCCAGGCAGATATCTTTACACTGGGTGTCAACTACTACATGACCCGCGATATTCGGTTTACTGCCAACTACATGATGGCAGATTCCGATGACGTGGCAGGCGACGACGACCCCAACACCTTGTCCTTGCGGGTGCGCATCACCTGGTAGACTGCTTGCAGCACTGAAGCATTACAACAAACCTGCACTGACCCGCGTCAGTGCAGGTTTTGTTTTTGGGGCGGGCCAATTTTCTGCTTGTCTTTCAGGGGACTGACCACGCTGCTGTCAGCGGTACCCGGCTCACCGGCATCCGGGGCCTTGATGATGCGCTGATGGGAGAAACGACAGGTAAATGTGCTGCCCTTGCCGTATTGAGAGTCAATCAGCAATTCACCTTCGTGACGCAGCAGGATGTGTTTGACAATGGCCAGTCCCAGTCCGGTACCGCCAGTATCGGTGGCTCGGCTGCCATCGACCCGGTAAAAGCGTTCAGTGAGGCGAGGCAGGTGGTGTTTTTCAATGCCGATGCCATTGTCGATAATCTCCACCAGATAGCCCGCTTCAGAATCCCGGGTACGCAGGCGGATGGTGCCTTCGGCCGGGGTGTATTTGGCCGCATTGACTACCAGGTTGGAGATGGCGCTGTACAGTTCATTGCGTTTGCCCAGCACGATGGTGTCATCGTCATGGCATTCATTGATGAAGGTATGGGACTTGTCGGTGAACATCTGCCGGGTATCGTTTTCGATTTCGCCAATCAGGCTGGACAGTTTGATCTGCTGCCGGTTTTTGGTCATGGTCTTGGTTTCCAGTGAAGACAGCATCAATAAATCCCGTACCAGGTTTTCCATACGCATGGACTGCTGCCGCATCTGATCAAGCGCCTTGTGCCAGCGGGGTTCCAGTGAGTCCTGATTGTCCAGCAAGGCCTCAAGATAGCCTTTGATCACCGTGATAGGGGTGCCCAGTTCATGGGAGACATTGGCAACGAAATCCTTGCGCATATTGGCCAGGCGCTGCAGTTGGGTGATGTCCCGGATGATCATCAGTCGTTCCTGTTCACCAAATAGCGCGATCTGGAACTCAAGCACTTTATTACTGTCTCCGGGAGCCTCCATCTTCAGGGTTTCGGAGTAATTCTCACTGTCGAAATAATCGGAAAACTGCGGATTGCGAATCAGGTTGACCACTGACTGATTGATGTCCTGGGGATAGCGAAACCCTAACAAGGTCTCTGCGGCCTTGTTCCACCAGTCCAGGTTGCCCTGCTTGTTCACCATGACGATTGCCATCTCCAGGGCGGCGGTGGATTCCTGGGCTTTGTTGATAATGTTTTGCAGATAGGATTTGGAGCGACGTTCCTGTTTTTGCAAGCGGTAGATGCCGTCGTAAATTTCACCCCAGACGCCGGTGCTCTCCGGTGGCTCCTCCGGTCGTTGTTCAGGATCCTGGGCTAACCAGCTATAGAGTCTGTAGATTTGGAAATAGTTGCGTGCTGCATAGGCCAGCAGCACGAGTACCAGGACCAGCAAAAAGCGATCAATCGCCAGTCCAAACAGGCAGGCCGCCAGAATCACCAGAGAGTGTCGCTTTATTGCGGAATGCCAGCTGTGCAAAAGTTGCTCCTGCTTACTTCTGTTAGTCCCCGCAGGCGCCGGGCTGCGGGCCTGCCTGTCCTGGGGGACAGTCTGAATCATGAATATTGTAGTCTGATGACAGCCGTGGCTAAAGGGGAAAGGCTTTGCAGTCTGAAATTTGCTATACTGCGCCGCTACCTGAAGGCGGTTTTCTGGGCAGACTAAGCCCATTTGCCCACAGGCAGTACATTCATTTTTCAAGGAACCCCGATTCTATGAGTCGTAATATTTTAGTTGTCGCTTTTTCACTCCTGTTGGTGGTGCCTGCAGCCCAGGCTGCAGAAGGGCAGTGGTATATCGCCCCCGGCGCCCAGTGGATGGATTTCAATGATGACACCGGTCTGGACGAAAGCTGGGGCTTTTTTGCCGGCCTGGGTTTTCAGCTTACCGAACGTGTCAGTCTGGAGCTGAGCAGCTTTGAGATGGACGCCGACACCGCTCTCGGTGCTGAGGTGGACCTGGATCACTACAAGTTTGATCTGTTTTACGATTTTGATAATTCCTCCCCGAACTGGAAACCCTTCGTGGTTGCCGGTATGGGCAACACCAAATTCGAGGGAGAAAACAACACCCTGCTGGATATCGGTGCCGGTATCAAGTATGCACTGAGTGATCGCTGGGAGTGGCGCACAGCCATACGCAGCTATAACTACCTGGATCGGGATCTGGAAGATTCTGACCTGGGCATCGACACTGCGCTTATCTACTATTTTGGCGGTGATTCGACGCCGCGTCGCAGCACTGCCAGCACGCGTCCCGAGCCAGCGCCCGAGCCGGCCGCGGAGCAGGCCAGTGCCCCGGCAGCCCGTGACAGTGACGGTGATGGCGTCATTGATGCCAATGACCGCTGCCCGGACACGCCCCGCAATTATGCGGTAGACGACAATGGTTGTCCGATTCCGGTGGAAGAGGTGGCCCGGGTTGAACTGCGAGTGAATTTCGATTTTGACCGTTCTGAAGTCAAACCGGAGTACTTTTCCGAAATTGAGGAAGTGGCGGATTTCATGGAGCAGTATCCCGATGTGGTCATCGAACTGGAAGGCCATACCGACAGTGTTGGTACCGAGGAGTACAACCGTGGTCTGTCCCAGCGCCGCGCCGATGCCGTGCGTCAGGTGCTGATTGACCGATTTGATGTGCAGGGCAGCCGTATCACGGCCACCGGCTTCGGAGAGAGCCAGCCCATTGCCAGCAATGACACTTCTGCCGGACGTGCGCAGAATCGTCGCGTCATGACGGTAATTATCAAGACGCTGCAGAATTACCAGCCGCGTTAACAGTCTGTCACACAGGGGCGCCCAGGCGCCCCTGTTCTTTCCCGCCCTTATCTACAGTGAATCCCGTGCATGAATGCAGGTGTCCCATCACGACCCGTTGATATTGCTGATCCCGGTTTGCACTGGCAAGCCATGGACACAGCACTGCCCGAGGCTGGCTCTGCGGCCCAGTGGCTGGCGGCGCCAGGCTCCCTGACGCGACTGCTGAAACTGGCAAGTAACAATAATTTCCAGGTCCAGGTGCAGGCAGAAGCCTGGGAAGAGATTGCCAACAGCGAGCTGCGCCAGCAATTTGGTCCGCTGGCGGCGGAGCACCGTTTCTGGTCCCGCCGGGTAGTGCTGCTGGGTGCCGGTGAACCCTGGGTGCAAGCCCATACCCTGATGCCGGAGCACAGCCTGATGAGCCCGCTGAAACAGGTGCTGGAACTGGGTTCCAGGCCTCTGGGGGAATTCCTGTTTGAGCATCCGGACCTGCTGCGCAGTCACTATGAAGTGGCCCGGCACAGTGCCCGGACCTGGGGGCGTCGCAGCCTGTTTCTGCTCTACCAAAAGCCGATTATGGTGGCCGAGTTCTTCCTGCCGGCCCTGATGGAGCATGCCGTTCCTGAATAAGAGCGGCCCGGCTGCTGCCGCGCTTCTTGGCTTTCTCGTTGTCTTCCCCCCCTCGTTTCTCTCCTTACCTCACCGCTCCGGCCCCATCTGTGATCGTCTTGCCGGACTGGTAATTGCCCCGGCCTGGTCTATACTGATCTGACCGCAACACTAAACGAAGCGCAGGACGTAACAGGGAGGTTACCGACTATGCACACTTCGCTGGCTGCTGCCCGCACCCGGGCCAATTCTGTTTCATCTCAACACGGTACAGGCAATTCGCAAGGCTGGTCTGGTTCCGAGGCAGGCCCATCCACGGCCAACGAACTCAGTCAGTACTATTTGCAGGACATTGCCCGCCGGCCACTGCTCAGTGCCGCCGATGAATTTCGACTTGCCACTCGGGCCCGGGGTGGCGATCGGGAGGCAAGGCAGCACATGATCGAGGCTAATCTCAGGCTGGTGGTGAAGGTGGCCAGGCGTTACCTGAACCGGGGTCTGTGCTTCATGGATCTGATTGAGGAAGGCAATCTGGGCCTGATTCATGCCGTGGAAAAATTCGAACCGGCCAAGGGCTTCCGCTTCTCCACCTATGCCACCTGGTGGATCCGTCAGGCCATCGAGCGGGGGCTGATGAATCAGACGCGCACCGTGCGCCTGCCGGTGCATGTCATCAAGGAACTGAATGCCTGCCTGCGCAGCGCCAGCGAGCTGAGTCGGCAGCAGCACCGGGAAGCGCGCTTGCCGGAAATTGCGGCGGCTGCCAACAAGGATCCGGCCCAGGTGCAACGACTGCTGCAACTGCAGGAAGCCCAGGCGCCTGCCAGCAGCAGCGTAGAGCCGGATGTGGTGGATTATCAGATGCAGTGCCTGCAGGCCGATAATCTGCCCAAACCCCATAACAGAATTGCCAATGAGGATTTGCGCGGCCAGTTGATACACTGGCTGGGTGAATTGCCGCGGCGCCATCAGGAAGTGCTGGTGCGCCGCTTCGGCCTGTTTGGTCATGAGCCGGATACCCTGGAAAACGTCGGCAAACAGGTGGGCCTGACCCGTGAGCGTGTCAGACAAATCCAGATCGAGGGGTTGAAACGCCTGCGTGCCATTCTGGCCAGGGAAGGGCTGGATGCCGAAGTGATCGGCCTGGCCGAGGTCGATACTCTGCTCAGTCAGGATTGACTGGAATCGCTCAGGGCTGACTGGAATCGCCCAGGGCTGACTTGAAGCGCCGGGTGCGCTGCTTTATGCTTTCTCCCCGGTTTGATGCGCCCAGCGGGCGCATTTTTTATGGCAGCTCTTCCAGTCCAGAACTGTGCCGCTGGTAATTGGCGCAAGTACAGGGCAGGCGAAGAAGAGCACTCAGGAAACAGCGTTGATTTTTGGTGAACAGCAGGCAGCCCTCAGTGGCAAGCTGGTAATTGATCTTTCCAGGGTTCTTGGCGGACCCTATTGCACCCAGATACTGGGTGACCATGGCGCCGAGATTATCAAGATTGAGCCGCCCCGCGGCGATGAGACCCGTGACTGGGGCCCTCCCTTTCATGAGCAGGACGCAGCCTATTTCATCGGTGTGAACCGCAACAAGCGTTCCATGGGTCTTGATCTGACCAGCGAGCAGGGGCGGGCAGTGCTGCTGAAAATGCTGGAAAAAGCTGATGTGCTGGTGGAGAATTACAAGCCAGGCACTATGGAAAAGTGGGGCCTGGGTTATGAAGAAGTGCTGCGCGAGCGCTTTCCGCGCCTGGTGCACTGCCGGGTCAGCGGCTTTGGCAGTGATGGCCCCTGGGGTGGTTTCCCCGGCTACGATGCCATCATCCAGGCCATGGCCGGCTGGTTCAGTATCAATGGCGAGCAGGGCAGCAAACCCACCCGCCTGGGCCTGGCGGCAGTGGATATGGGCACCGGCCTGTATTCCGCCATTGCCATCCTCATGGCCCTGCTGGAGCGGGAGCAATCCGGGCAGGGGCAGTATCTGGATATGACTCTGTATGATTGTGCCGTGTCCCTGATGCACCCCCATGTTCCCAATTACAATTTTTCCGGCGAGGTGCCCGGGCCCACCGGTAACGCCCACCCCAATATCAGTCCCTATGACACCTTTGCCACCGGCACCATCGATATCTTTATCGGTGCCGGCAACAACCGGGCCTGGGCCAAGCTCTGCCAGGAATTGGGCGTTGAGGAACTCATCGATGACCCGCGCTTTGCCGACAATATCGACCGGGTGAACAACCGGGATGAGCTGAAAACCCTGATCGAGGCCAGCCTCAAGCAGTTCGACGGTCAGGAGATTGGCTCCCGGCTGGCAGCAGCAGGTCTGGCGGCCGGTCCCATTCACAATACCGAGCAGGTGGTGAACCATCCCCATACCCATCACCGGCAGATGACCATCGAGAAAGACTGGTACAAGATGACCGGCACTCCCATCAAGTTTTCCCGCACGCCGGGCAGTGTCCGTCATCTGCCGCCGAAGTTCGGTGCCCAGAGCCGGGAGATCCTGCAGGAATTCGGTTTTGACAGTGCCGAAGTCGAACAATTGCTGCAGCAGCAGGTGGTGCTGGACCAGCGTAAACGCTAACGGTCCGGCCCTGCGGCCCTTTCTTAAGCTAATAAACCCAGGAAAAACAGAGGGATAGCCTCTGGGGCAAATTTTGCTTGCGTCTTGCTGATTCGGTGTTATAGTTATGTATAACACTAACTCAGTGAGTCAGCCGCAGCGTGGAAATCACCTGGAACAACAAGCAGCCTATCTATCTTCAGCTTCGTGACCGTCTGGTGGCGCTGATTATGGATGGTGAACTGGCCGAAGGGGACGCCTTGCCCTCGGTTCGGCAAATTTCCAGTGAGCAGCGCATTAATCCGGTGACTGTCTCCAAGGCGATTCAGATGTTGGTGGATGAAGAACTGGTGGAAAAAAAACGGGGGCTTGGAATGTATGTTGTCAGTGGAGCGAAAGACAAACTTGCGACCGCGGAAAGGGACAAATTCCTGCGCGAAGAATGGCCACAAATTGCCGAACGAATCGAAAGGCTGGGGCTGGAACTGGATGATCTGCTTGGCCGAGATCAGGATTGACAGGGCAAGGATTCTGGGACTGAGTGATGACTAGTATTGTGCACGCAAAAGGGCTGGAGAAATCCTTTGGCAGCTTCAGGGCGCTGAAGGGTGTGGACCTGGATATACCGCGGGGAGCCATCAGTGGCCTGATCGGGCCCAATGGTGCCGGCAAGACCACCACCCTGAAAGCCCTGATCGGTCTTTGTGATGTGCAGGGCGAGCTGGAAGTGGCCGGTCAGGATCCACGTCGGGCCCGTCACAAGTTGATGGAAGAGGTCTGTTTCATTGCCGATGTGGGCATTCTGCCACGCTGGTTGCGGGTCAATCAGCTTCTGGATTATGTGGCGGCCGTACATCCGCGCTTCGACCGCAGCCGGGCCGAGCAGTTTCTCGCCAGCACCGATATTCCTCCCAACAAACGTATCAAGGAATTATCCAAGGGCATGATTACCCAGTTGCACCTGGCGGTGGTCATGGCCATCGATGTGCGTCTGCTGGTACTGGACGAACCCACCCTGGGACTGGACATTGTTTACCGCAAGGAATTTTATGATCGCCTGCTGAATGATTTTTATGACGGCGATCGCACCATCATTATCAGCACTCACCAGGTGGAGGAAATCGAAGCGCTGTTGTCGCATCTGGTGTTCATCAATAAAGGCGAGATTGTGCTCAATACCCAAATGAGTGAACTGGAAACACGCTACAGCGAACTGATCGTGCAGTCGGACAAGTTGGCTGAAGCCGAGGCCCTGGGGCCAATTTACCAGCGCAAGACCCTGGGCAAACATTGTCTGACTTTTGAGGATGTGCCCCGGGAAAAGCTGCAGTCTCTGGGCGAGCTTATTACCCCCAGTGTTGCCGATCTGTTTGTGGCCAAGATGCGTCAGGATCGGGCTCTCGGCGAAGCAGCCGGAACAGGGGAGGCAGGCCATGAATAATTTCAGCGTCAGACAATTTGCCATGTTGCTGAAGCGGGAGATGCTGGAACATACCACCCTGTTTTTCTATGCCCCGGTGATTCTGGCTGCCCTGATTTTTCTGTTCACCGCCTGGGTTCTGCATATGCTGCCCGGTGATGAGCTGGCCGTTGCCATCGAATATATTGCCGTGGCTTTCGATGGCTTGTCACCGCGGGACATGGCGCCCTTGTTCATGAGCCTGTCGGTTCCCTTTACCCTGGTTTTCAGCATCTGTGCCATCGTCTATCTGTTGAGCACGCTCTATCAGGATCGCAAGGATTCCAGCGTCCTGTTCTGGCATTCCATGCCGGTATCGGATCTGCGCACGGTGCTGTCCAAGCTTGTGGCCCTGATTGTGGTGGCGCCGCTGTTTTATATTGCCGTGTTGTTTGTACTCTACCTGCTGGGCATTGGCTGGATGAGCCTGCTGGGATTCAATCACGATATTGCCGTGGCAGGCCTTGCCTATTTGCTGATGGCGGCCCTGTTGTCCCTGTTACTGGTGTACTGCTCCATGGTGATCTCAGGACTGTGGCTGTTCCCCACGGTAGGCTGGTTGTTGCTGTTTTCCGCCTTTGCCCGGCGGGCACCCCTGATGTGGGCGGTTGGCGTGTTCATGCTGCTGCTGTTCCTGGAAGACTTTGTGTTCGGCAGCCAGTTCCTGGCCAACTGGATCGAGAGTCGCAGCAATCCGGGTCAATACATCATTTTCGATATTGCTGACTTGCTGCCGCGCCTTTTTAACTACGACATGTTATTTGGTATCGCAGTGGGCAGCATACTGGTGGGCGGTGCCGTGGTGATGCGGCGCTTTACAGACTAGCAGCCATCGCAAGCAATAATCCGGAGGCAAGACAGACCATGGAAAAACTACGAGCACTGCTACTGAAAAACCGCTACAGCGTGTTGGTGACGACCATTGCGGCCTATGTGCTGGTGGTGGTCATCGAAGGCGCAGTAACCGGGCGGGAGGCGCGGGTGATCGATCTGGACAATCCCTATTTCGAACTGAATATTCAGGATTTCGAGGAATTCCGGGATCGGCGTGAGCGCGATTAGGCACGCATGCCAGCAAGACCCGGCAGAAAAAGTTGACACTGTCCGGGTGATCCCCTAAAGTCCGCTGCTTGTTTGCATCGCAACGCGCTGCAGGCAAACACAAGACAATCATTCAGTTAACGATAGAGCACAACAGACAACAAGACCATGTTCGCGCTAAACCCAAGCACTATTCAATTTGCCAGTCAGGCAGCCGCCGCCGCAGCAGCTGCCCGCCGTGTTGCGCGTGCCTTGTTCCCGATCCGTGGAGCGCTGTGGTTTTAACTGACTGATTAATACTGAATCCAGAAAAACCTCCAGAGCTTCCGGCTCTGGAGGTTTTTTTTTGCCTGTCGTTCAGGCCCGAAAAGACACAATGGGAATGTCATTATGCAATACAAGGAGCAGATTTCTGATATTGAACTGGCCTCAAGAAGGGCCTGGCCTGCGCTGGAAGAAAGTGAAACCGGGATTGCCTTGCTGCGCTATGCCAGGGGTATTAGTCGCCGTGCCAATTGCCTGACCCCGGTATCGTCGCAGGCTGATCTGGCTCCCATCCTGATGCAACAGGCCGAGCAGTTTTACTGGGGCAGGGGCTTGCCCGCCATTATTCGTTTGGGGAGTTTCATGCCGGCAGTTCAAAACCTGCGGGCAAGGCTGGCTGCCTGCGGCTATCAGGAAGAGGCACCAACGGCGGTGATGATCAGGTCCTTGCAGGATTTCCTGCCTGAACCCGGACAGCAAACAGCCCTGCAGCTGGACAGCAGACAATGGCTGGTAGCGTCCACCGCCAGTAATTGCAGCGGCCCAGAGAATCCCGATCTGCGCCAGCGTTTGCTGGATCGCATTGCCGACCCGGTTAACTATCTGGCGCTGACTGATGCCGGTCGCTTTGTAGCCTCCGCCATGGCTGTGCACAGCGGCGATGCCCTGGGCTTGTTTGGTATCGCGACTGCGCCGGACCGGCAAAGGCAGGGCCTGGCGGCCAGGCTTGTCCTGCAGCAATTGACCTGGGGGCAGGACCAGGGTGCCAGGTATGCCTATTTGCAGGTGGAAAAGAGCAACCTCGCTGCCATCAATCTGTACCGCAAACTGGGTTTTGGCGAACTTTACAGTTACTGCTACCACGTCAAGGCGCCGTGCAGAAAACCCTCCTTTCACACATTACGACCGGAGAGTCGACCATGAACAGTATTGAAATCGAACAATGCTATGGCATTCCTTTCTGCAAGCGCCAGTCGCTGGCCATTGTTCGCGGTGCGGGCGATCGGGTCTGGGATAGTGAGGGCAGACAATACCTGGATTTCAGCTCCGGTTGGGGAGTGACCAGTCTCGGTCATTGCCACCCGCGCATTCAGCAGGCATTGCAGCAGCAGGCGGCCTTGTTGATGCAAAATCCCAATTCCGGTTTTACCTATTCGCCGGCCAGGGCTGAATTGATGCTGAAGCTGGCGCCGCTTCTGCCAGCGCCACTGAGCCATATGTATTTTCTTAACAGTGGCGCCGAAGCCAATGATGCAGCTATCAAGATGGCGCGCAAACTTACCGGCCGGACCGGTATAGTCAGTACCTTGCGCTCCTTCCATGGTCGTACCCTGAATACCTTGTCGGCCAGTGGCAGTGCGGAAGCGGCCCAGATGCACAGGCCCTGGTTTCCCGACAACCGTTTTGTGCCCTATGACGATCTGCCCGCCATAGACACTGCCATTGACGAGCATACGGCGGCGGTGATCGTGGAACCCATTCAGGGGGAGGGGGGTATTCGCCTGCCCGATCCGGCCTATCTGTCAGCAGTGCAAAAGCTCTGTCGGGCCCGGGGTGCACTGTTGATCGTGGATGAGATTCAGACCGGAATCTGCCGCAGTGGCAGTCTGTTTGCCGTGGATCAATGCCAGCCTGCGGTGGAGCCGGATATGATGACTCTGGGCAAAGGCCTCGCTGGCGGTTTTCCCTTTGCCGCCCTGCTGATGTCCTCCGCCTGTGCCAGCAAGGTGCAGCCGGGAGACCATGGCGGGACCTATTGCGGCAATCCCCTGGGCTGTGCGGTGGCCACAGCGGTACTGGACTACTTGCTGGAGCATGAGGTGGCTGCCCGGGCTGCGGCTATGGGTACGGTACTGGGGGATGCGCTTGCCGGGCTGGCGGCCGGGTATCCGGACATCATTGTTGAGCAGCGCGGTCGCGGTTTGCTACAGGCCCTGCAGCTGCGGGATGAGGCGCTGCTGGAACAGCTTAATCAGGCCTGTCTGCAGCAGGGACTGATGCTGATTCCCACCCGCAATGCAGTGCTGCGCCTGTTGCCCTCCCTGCTTGTGAGCGAGGCTGAAATCCGTGAAGCCATGGACAAGCTGTCCCGGGCCCTGGCGGCTGTGCGTGCCCGGGAAATTACGTTAGACTGCTGCGCAAGCGATATCGCTTGACTGTAATCATTCATTGCAACAATTGATCGAAAATTGTTGGAGACAATGCCCAGCAACAGAGGACTTTAACCATGCTCAATACCCGTGTGATCTTTGCCAAGCGCCCCCTTGGAGAACCTGATGACGACTGTTTCCGAATCGAGCAGGTCGAGGTGCCGGAACTGGGTGACGGGCAGATTCTGATCAAGGTGTGCTGGTTGTCCCTGGATCCCTATATGCGTGGCCGCATGAACGACGTCAAATCCTATGCCGACCCCATGCAGGTGGGCGATGTGATGATCGGGGAAAGTGCGGGTATCGTGATCAAGTCCAATTCCGACAAGTTTGCTGTTGGTGATCGGGTGACGGCCCACCGGGGCTGGCAGAGCCATATTGTGGCCGATGAAGATGATCAGCGACTGATGAAGGTAGACCTCAACAATGGCAGCCTGTCGGCCCATCTGGGTGTAGTAGGCATGCCGGGGCGTACGGCCTATTTCGGGCTCACCGAAGTGGGCAAACCCAAGGCTGGCGAAACCCTGGTGGTGGCCGCGGCATCCGGTGCCGTGGGTTCCGTGGTGGGGCAGATTGCCCGCATCAAGGGATTGCGGGTGGTCGGTATCGCTGGCGGACCCAAGAAATGCCGCTATGTGAAAGAGGAGCTGCATTTCGATGCCTGTATCGACTACAAGGCCGGTAATCTCAAGGAAGAACTGGCCGCCGCCTGTCCCGATGGTATCGATATCTATTTCGAGAATGTGGGCGGCGATGTCACCAAGGCAGTCGCACCGCTATTGAACGAGGGGGCAAGAGTCCCAATTTGCGGCTATATTTCCAATTACAATGATGAGGATATCAGCAAGGCCGAGACGCCTTTCGATATTCTTAAAACCGCTGATCCGGTACCCGAGCATCGTTTCTTTGTGGTGACCGAGTGGATGGACCGCTGGGTGGAAGCCACACGCCTGCTGGGTGGCTGGGTTGGTGAAGGCCGGATCAAATTCAGGGAGAGTATTGGTGAAGGCCTGGAGAATGCGCCGGAATATTTTCGCGGTATGCTCAAGGGCAAGAACTTCGGCAAGCAGCTGATCAAGGTTGCCGATGAAGACTGACAGACAAGCTGGGCACTCGACAGCACTCTGTGGCACTGGCAGGGGAGCCGATGCATGACAGCTGACAGCAATCCCGATTATTCCATCAGCAGGCTGTTTTCTCTGGAAGGCAAAACGGCGCTGATTACCGGTGGCAGCAGTGGTATCGGTCTGATGCTGGCCAGGGGGCTGTTGCAGAACGGTGTCAGGGTAGTGATCGCCTCGCGCCGCCAGGAGAAATGTGACGCAGCTCTGAAGGAGTTGCAGCCTCTGGGTGAATGTCACGCCCTTGCCGCCGATGTCACTCTCGCCGAGGACAGGGCGCGACTGCTGGAGGCTACGGCTGAAGCACTGGGCAGTTTGTCGCTGCTGATCAATAACGCCGGCGCCAATTGGGGAGCACCTTTAAAGGACTATCCCGATGACGGCTTTGCCAAGGTCATCAATACCAATCTCAATGCGGTTTTTTCCCTGACCCGTGACGCCATTCCACTGCTGGAGATGGCAGCCACTCCGGCGGACCCGGCGCGCATTATCAATATCGGATCCATGGACGGTATTCATGTGCCCATCGTGCAGCGGGTTCCCACTTTTGCCTACTCGGCCAGCAAGGCGGCCCTGCATCATCTGACCAAAACCCTGGCAGTCGATCTGGCGCCCAAACAGATTACCGTCAATGCGGTAGCGCCGGGTTTTTTCCCGTCACGGATGACCGATTTTGTGTTCGACAAGTTTCTGCCGGATATCGAAGATGACTGCCCGCTGCATCGGGTTGGTGAGCCGGAGGAGATGGTGGGTATCGTCGCCTATCTGGCCTCCAGAGCCGGTGCCTATACCAATGGCACGGTAATACCCGTGGATGGAGGCACCAGTATCTCCAAGGGCATGCGGCCCTGGATGGAAGCTGAGGTCGGCGAGGCCGGGCAATAGCAACAAAATTAACTGAAGGGGGGATGCATGAGTTTATTCAGCCTTGAAGGCAAGGTGGCATTGATTACCGGTTCCACCAAGGGAATTGGCAGAGCCATTGCCGAACGCATGGCCGAGCAGGGTGCGCGGGTGGTGATATCCAGCCGTAATCAGGATGCCTGTGATGAAGTGGCTGCCGCCATTACCCAGCAGGGCGGTCAGGCAATCGGTATCGCCTGTAATATCAATTATCCGGAGCAGCTCAAGGCCCTGGTGGATGGCGCCGTCGCAGAATACGGGCAGATCGATATCCTGGTCTGTAATGCGGCGCTGAATCCCTATTTTGGTCCCTCCAAAGATATTCCCGATTCGGCCTTTGACAAGGTTATGCAGGCCAATATTGGCAGTGTGCATCGCCTCTGTAATCTGGTCTTGCCGTCCATGGCAGAGCGCGGTGGCGGCGCGGCCATCATTGTCTCCTCCATCGGTGGTCTCAAGGGCAGTGACAAACTGGGTGCCTATGCCATTTCCAAAGCCGCCGACATGCAGATTGCCCGCAATCTGGCGGTGGAATGGGGGCCGGACAATATTCGTGTCAATTGCATAGCGCCTGGTCTCATTCGTACAGATTTCGCCCGCGCCCTGTGGGAGAATCCGGAAATCTATAAAGACACAGTATCCAAATATCCGCTGCGTCGCATCGGGGAGCCTGATGAAATTGCGGGAGCGGCAGTATTTCTTGCCTCCGCCGCCGGCAGCTTCACCACCGGGCAAACCCTGGTGATCGATGGTGGTGGTACAATCGCCGGCTAGCCCGGAACCCTAATACAAAGAGGTCAGCATGAATCTAGGATTGTCCGATGACATGGTCAAAATACGCGAGAAGATTCGCGCCTTTGTCCATGACAAAGTAGAACCGCTCGAGGGGGAATATCAGGACGAAGTCAGTGTGGGAGACCGCTGGTCCCACACGCCGCGTCAGGATGAAATCATGAACAGCCTCAAGGAAGAAGCCCGGGCCCAGGGCCTGTGGAACTTCTTTCTGCCCGAGAGTCAGGGGGGTGCCGGTATCAGTAATCTGGAATACGCCCACCTGGCAGAAATTATGGGGCGCAGCCGATTGGCATCGGAATGCATGAACTGCAGCGCACCGGACACCGGTAATATGGAAGTGCTGGAGCGCTATGGTTCCGAGGAGCAGAAAAAACAGTGGCTGGAGCCCCTGCTGGCAGGCGAGATTCGTTCCGCCTTTGCCATGACTGAACCCAATGTGGCTTCCTCCGATGCCACCAATATTTCCACCTCTGCGGTACTGGACGGTGACGAGTGGGTAATCAACGGGGAGAAATTCTACATCTCCGGTGCCGGAGATGCCCGCTGCAAGATCATGATTGTGATGGTGGTGACCGATCCCGATGCCCCCAAGCATAATCGCCAGTCCCAGATTCTGGTGCCCATGGACACCGAAGGGGTGGAAGTAGTGCGGCCCATGCATGTCTTCGGTCATGATGATGCGCCCCACGGCCATATGCATATCAAATTTCACAACGTTCGGGTGCCACAGAGCAATATTATTCTGGGCCGCGGTCGCGGCTTTGAAATTTCCCAGGGTAGACTGGGGCCAGGTCGCATACATCATTGCATGCGTTCCATCGGTGCCGCCGAGAAAGCCCTGGATCTGATGTGTCAGCGAGCCCTGAGCCGGGAAGCCTTTGGCAAACCCCTGGCCGAACTGGGTGGCAATTATGATGTGATTGCCGACAGCCGCATCGAGATCGAAATGTGTCGCCTGCTGGTGTATCGGGCTGCCTGGTTGATGGATACCATTGGCAACAAGGCTGCCCGGGATGCTATTTCCCAGATCAAGGTAGCGGTGCCCAATATGTCACTGCGGGTTATTGACCGGGCTATCCAGATGCACGGGGCTGCCGGTGTCGGCCAGGACTTTCCTCTGGCTGCCCTGTATACCTCGCAGCGCACCCTGCGTCTGGCTGACGGACCGGATGAGGTACATCGCCGCGTCATTGCCCGCAAGGAACTGGCCAAGTACAGCCAGTAACAGGCGAGCACAGCCAGTAATTCAGAAATGGGAACTGCGGTTCCCATTTTTTATTGGCGGCCCCGCCGGCCCACTATGAACAAGCCCACAGTCTCAGTCATTATCCCCAGCTACAACCGCTGCCAGAGTCTGCCGCGGGCACTGGATTCCGTGTTGACCCAGACCCGGCCGGCGGAGGAAATCATTGTGGTGGACGACGGCTCTGATGATGGCACTGCCGCCATGCTGGCCAGGGATTATCCGGAACTGACTTGCCTGGTTCAGGATAACCGGGGCGTCAGCGCTGCCCGCAATAGCGGTATCCGGGCCGCCAGGGGAGACTGGATTGCCCTGCTGGATTCGGACGATGAATGGTTGCCGCAAAAGCTCGAACGGCAATTGCAGGCCCTGCAACATGCAAGGCGATCGGATTCAGCGGCGCCATTGCTGGTACACTGCGATGAAATATGGATTCGCAAGGGCCGGCGGGTCAATCCCATGGACAAACATGCCAAGGCCGGTGGCTGGATCTTTGAGCGTTGTTTGCCACTGTGCGCCATCAGCCCGTCGGCGGTATTGATGGCAAGGGAATTACTGACTGATGTCGGCGAGTTTGATGAAGACTTGCCGGCCTGTGAAGACTATGACTTGTGGCTGCGAATTTGCAGTCGTTATCCGGTCTTGTATGTGGACGAGCCCTTGCTGAAAAAATACGGCGGTCACAGTGATCAATTGTCCCGGCAGCACTGGGGTATGGACCGCTTTCGGGTGCAGGCACTGGACAAGTTGCTCAGCGCCGGTAGTCTTGATGCCGCCCAGCAGGAACAGGCCACCGCCATGCTCCATGAAAAATGCCGCATACTGCGCCTGGGCGCCGAGAAGCGGGGCAATCAGGCCTTACTGGATGAACTGGGTGAGGTGCTGCAGCGCCACCCGGAATGAATAATATGAGAAAGACAGTGACAAGCAAGGCCAGGCTGAATCTGGTGGTGGCCCATATGCTGGAGGCAAGGCCACTGATTGATGCGCTTGCTCTGCAGGCGACAGAGAGCCGGCCCTACAAACTGTTTGCTAATGAGCAGGGGCTGAATCTCATTGTCTGTGGCAATGGCAAGCTGGCGGCCGCCAGTGCCACCGCCTGGCTGGCCGGCCGCCAGCATCCGCAGCCAGCTCCGGCCTGGCTGAATATCGGTATCTGCGGCCACGGGGCGGCGGCACTGGGCAGTGGCTTTCTGGTTAACAAGATCAGCGATGCCAGCAGTGGCACCAGTTTTTATCCCAGCCCCTGGGCCGGTGATCAGCCAAGCACCGCGCTGATTACCGTGGACCAGCCGGAAGGGGACTATCCCGAGGCCTGTGCCTATGACATGGAGGCCGCTGCGTTCTGGCCGCTGGCCAGCAAAATCGCGGGCATCGATCTGGTGCATTGTTTCAAGATTGTCTCGGACAATCCGGAGCACGGCCTGGAAAAATTTGCCGAGGCACAGGTGGCGGCGCTGTTCCATAAACAACTGCCCGCCATACTGAAGCTAATAGAGCAACTACAGAATCGGGCCAGTGAACAGCAGCAACTGCATGCCGTGCCTGAAGCCTGTGAACAGGTTCTGGACAGACTGCATTTCACCGTCAATCAGCGCTTGCAGCTGCTGGACCTTGGCAGGCGCTTCAAGGCCCTGGACAAGTTGCCGCTGTTGTCCCGTTACTGTGAAGACTTCAACGGTGGGGCGGCGCAATTGTTAGGCCAGCTGCGTGGCGAGCTGGACGGGAAATCATAGTCATGTTTTCTGCCATCTATATCGAGCAGGCCTTGCAGGCCCACCCCAGGGTGAGAGAGATTTGCCAGCGCTATCCACAGGTGCCGGTTATCACTTGTGCCCATTACGGTGAGGTGTTCAATCGCAAGGCACAAAACTTTCGTCTGCAGAAACAGGCGCCGGCATTGATCCTGGCGCAGAAGCAGGGCGAGATGGTGCTGCCGGCACCGGCCGGTTATGGCTTTGAGCAGGGCTCCGGCTTTTATTTTTCCCATATGCTCAATTGCCTCTATGACTGCCGCTATTGCTTCCTGCAGGGCATGTACCGTTCCGCCCATTATGTCCTGTTCGTCAACTACGAGGATTTCCGGGAGCAGTTGCTGGCGCATTTTCAGACGCAGCAATCGGCATCGGTGTATTACTCCGGTTATGATTGCGACAGTCTGGCCTTTGAGCCGGTCAGTCGCTTCTGTGACTATTTCCTGCCCCTGTTTGCCGAACACCCCCAGGCGACGCTGGAGCTGCGTAGCAAGAGCACCCAGGTGCGCAAACTGCTGGAGTTTGAGCCTCTGGATAATTGCATTGTGGCCATGAGCCTGGCTTCCGAGGCCAGTGCTGCGCGCTGGGAAGCAAAAGTGCCAGCCCTGGGGAAACGACTGGATGCCTTGCAGCGTTTGCAGAAAGCCGGCTGGAAAGTTGCCCTGCGCTTTGAGCCGGTGATTGCCGGCGACAGGGTCATTGAAGAGTATCAGCAGTTGTTCAGCACTGTCTTTGCAAAGCTCGATGTCAGCGCGCTGCATTCGGTGAGTCTGGGTGAGTTTCGAATGCCCTCGGGTTTTTACAAGCAGATCGTCAGGCTCTACCCCGATGAAGCCCTGTTCGCCAAACCGGTGCAGACAGAGCAGGGCATGACGGCTCTGGCAGGAGGGGGTGAAACCCTGATCCGGGAGCTGGAGTCGCGGCTGCATGATTTTATCCAGCCACATCAGTATTATCGTTGTGCGTGAGGGATGTTGATGCCGGAGCATTTGAGGCTACGGGTGAGGTAGTCGATGGATGTCTTCAGCGGCAACACGCCAGGACAAATGACAGGCAAGGAAGACAGACACAGTGAAAGCAGCCAATGAACAACTGGTAATCGTCACCGGCGCCTCTTCCGGCATCGGTCTGGCCCTGGTCAGCCAGTTACTGGAAGCCGGCTACCATGTGCTGGGCATCGCCCGCCATTTTGATGATCCCATGGCCGAGCATGAACGCTTCAGCTTTGCCGCCATGGACCTGTCCGATATTGCCAGCCTGCCGGCCCAGCTCACCGAACTGGTGGAGAGTCTCAACCTGCCGGTGGCAGCGCTGTTCAATAATGCCGGGGTGGGCAAGATCGGCTTTCTGGAACAGCTTTCCTGGGATGAGCTGCAGGTTTGCATGAACACCAATTTCCTCAGTCACGCCATGCTCTGCAAGGCGTTGATACCGAAGCTGAAGAAACAGGGCTTTGGCCTGATTGCCTTCACCGGTTCCGAGGCGGCGCTGTCGGGCTCCCGTCAGGGTAGTATTTATTGTGCCAGCAAGTTTGCCCTGAGGGGGTTTGCCCAGGCCCTGCGGGAGGAATGCAATCGCGCCGGTGTGCGGGTCAGTATTGTCAATCCGGGCGCTACCGATACGGCCTTCTTCGATGATCTGCACTATCAGCCCGGTGCTGCGCCGGAAAATGCCATTACCCCCGAGCAGATTGCCAATACCTTTCTCTATATCCTCCAGTCTCCGCCTGAGGCAGTGATCGACGAAGTGACACTGACGCCCCTGTCACGGGTGTGGGAGCGGAAATAGGCGCAGGGTAGGGATGGAATCAGGCAATAGCTAATAGCCGCGCAGCAACAGGCTGCGACAATCTGCCGCATGGCCAGAGGGCCGTCAGTGTTGGTTTGGGCAGCGGCAGTTGCGATAATGGCGCCATCGACGATTGCATCGGGTCAAACCCCGTCAGGATGACATAATGATGAAAATGCTGAGCAAATCCCTACTGGCGCTGACGCTGACGCTGGTTTCCAGCCTGGCTCTGGCCCATACTGGTCTGAAGGAATCCACACCTGCCGATGGCGCCACCGTGAAAATGGCACCGGCCGCGATCAACCTGGTTTTCAACGGTGATGTCCGTCTGATCAAATTCGAACTGAGCAGCGGTGATCAGGAAATGGAAACCGGATTCAAGCCGGTGGCTGATACCATGAGCACTTATTCCATTGCCACGCCGTCACTGAGCGAAGGCAGCTACACCGTGAACTGGGCTGTGATTGGTGCCGATGGCCATACTGTTACCAACAGCTTCAGCTTCTCTGTGGATGCCGCCGCTGTTGCCGCCGCCCAATAAAATCATTCGGCAGGTCCCCGCAGGCTGAGAGAAATTGATGTCTTTCGTGATTCCCTCAGCCTGGGAAGTGGCGGGCCTGTTATGCAAGCTCTTCCTCTATTTCGGCGCCGCCAGCCTGGCTGGCGCCGCTCTCAATCTGGCTTTTTATTCAGACGGTAGCCGCCGCAGTGTGCAGGGCCTGCTGGTCTATGCATTGATCGGCTCGGTGCTGGGTTTTCAGGCAGTCTTGCTGAATTATCTGGTGCAGGTAGGAATGATCAGCGCTTCCGGTCTGGCTGGCATGTTCGACTGGACCATGGCAGAAATTCTCATGGATACCCCGCTGGGGAAAACCACGCTCTGGCGGCTGGTGGCATTTACCCTGGCTCTGCTGGGGCTGGTGATTTGTCTGCAGATGCTGGCGCGCCGCAAGCAGGCCCCCGGCAGGCGACTGCATACATTCCTGGTGGCGGTGCCGGCCGTGGCACTGCTGGTACTGGCCGAGAGCTTTCAGCTTTCCGGCCATGTGTCGGTGCACGGCACTCTCGCCCAGTTGGCCATCAGCCTGCATGTCATGGCCTTCGGCGCCTGGATCGGCTCGCTGTATCCGCTGCTGCGCATGACTTCCTGGCTTGAGCATTCGGAGCTGGCCTGGTTCATGCGCCGCTTTGGGGATCATGCCAGGCTGGTGCTGGCGGTGTTGCTATTGGCCGGCCTGTTGCTGCTGTGGGAGCTGCTGATGTCACCTGCCGAGCTCTGGCAGAGCCCCTATGGACTGTCCCTGAGTCTGAAATTGCTGCTGGTTGCGGCCCTGCTGGGCCTGGCTGCCCACAATCGCTATCAACTGGTGCCGGCTCTGGCAGCAGAGGGGGGCGCCGCACGGCAAAAACTGCAACGCAGTATCAAGGGGGAAATGGGACTGGCTCTGTTGATTCTGCTGTTGACCGCCTATCTGTCCACGCTGGTGGGCCCGATGGAGCACTAAGGGCCGCGCAGCCAGGGCCTGGCGCCGTCGCCCCGGTTCAGGCGGGCGACAGCGGTATGTTGGCCGGTGCGAAGGTCAGATTAGTGCTGGGCGCGGCGCCGGGTTGACTCTCTTCTTCCTCGATCAAGCGGCGCAGCTGCAGGGTTTCCAGATTGAGACTGTACAGGGCCTGTTGCTGGCCCGCTGCCTCAAAGGCGGTGGCTGTTTGCAGATTGCAGTCGCGGGTGAACAGCAGGGCATTGCCCAGTGGCGACCAGGTAAGGCGACTCAGGCGGGCCGAGGAGTGATAAATGGGCAACGGGCTCTGCTCGGACGACATTTGCCCCAGATAAACAGTGGAACCGCTCAAATCCTGCTGCAGATAGGCGAATCGGTCGCCGTCGGCAGCAATCACCGGGTTCTGTATGCCAACACCCGGCAGCTCTTCATCCCAACTGGCACTGAGCTTGACCTGAGCCGCAAGGGGAGGCTGTTGTCCCATAACGACTTCATCACGTAGCAGGGGCTTGTCAGTTACTGCGCTGCCTGATTGGGCGGAAGCCGGGATCACCTGGCTCTGGGGCAGGCGATCATCGCCTGATTCACCCAGGCCCATGGACAGGCTGAATGCCAGCGACAGGGACAGGGCCGTGGCTGCGGTCAGCTGGCCTGCGGGATTGGACCAGACGGCAGGCCGTTTCTTGCTGAGCCAGCTTCGGCTCAGTCTGCTGAGAGGGGCAGGCGAGGGCTGTGCGGCCGCTGCGGTCTCTGCAACAAAGTATTCCTCTTCATTGCCATCAGCGCCCGGTTGTGCCGGGCTCTGCTGAACGGCGCTGACGCTGGCGGTAAGGCGGTAACCGCGCTTGGGAATGGTGCGTAACTTGTCGCGCGCCGGAAAATCCTCGGTCTGCAGCAATTTGCGTAACTCCGACACGGCCCGGGTCAGGGAATTTTCATTGACGATGACCCGGGGCCACAGTTCCGCCACCAGTTCTTCCCGGCTCAGCACCTGTCCTGGCCGGGCAGCCAGCAGGCACAATAATTTCATCAAGCGGGGTTCCAGATGCCGTTCCAGCGACTGCTGGCGGTGGCTGATCTGGTTCAGGGCAGGGGTTACCCGCCAGCTATCCAGATAAAAGTCCTGCTCAGAGGATATCTGTCCGGTCTGGCTCTCTGCCTGGCAGTCACTTGCGTGGATCGCGGCGGAGTTGTCAGATTCCGTTTGCGGTCTGGGATTGTGAGTCATATTGCCCCCGGTGTGTCTTCAGGTCGGTCGCTCCTGAATTCATTGTCATGTTGTTCTTTATCTAATGCTTTGTGTTGTTATTTCAAGGGCTTGAGATGCCTTTGTCAGGCATTCTGTCGACTCTGTCTGTCGCTCCATGGCAGCCTGGTCGGGCCCTTGTAGCTGCTGTTCTATCCTGGGTTTGACGTCACTGGCCCGGAATTGGTTTACAGGCAATACCCGGGGCCTGTGACAGATTGCAGCCCGTATATCCTGACTCTGGTATTGCTGAGCCTGATAAGCCTGCCTCCGCTAACCCTACCCCCAATTGGACCGTGAAATCCCCGATTTTCTTCATCTGCAGCTTTTCTGGATAAAAACTTCAGGGCGGTTTCAGGTAATTCCCCGGCTCTGCCCCTAGATTGGGATCCAGATTGATCGACAAGCGCGGCCCGGAGCTGGCCGCCGCATCTGTTTCGAATTTAATTTTGCATCCATGCAATGAGGTGATCGACATGACAAGCAAGAGTCTTTTTCGCAGTCTGATGCTGGTGCTGGCCCTGGCAATGACCGGTCAGGCCCTGGCAATCAGTGATGAAGCCCGAAGGCAGGGGCTGCCGACCCTGGCGCCCATGCTGGAAAAGGTGACGCCGGCCGTGGTCAGTATCCGGGTTACCAAGTCCATGCCGACCTCGTCCCGCTATTTTTTTAATGGTGAACAGTTGCCGGAGCAACTGCGCCGCTATTTTGAAGGGAATCCCGGTAATTCCCGTGGTAACCAGGCGCCCTACGCCAGAGGTGCCGGTTCCGGCGTGATTATCGATGCTGAGGCCGGGCTGGTGGTGACCAATCACCATGTTGTGGACAGTGCCAATAATATTACCGTGCAGCTCAGTGATGGTCGCGACCTGGAAGCGGAACTGCTGGGCAGTGACGCCAATACTGACGTGGCACTGCTGCGTATCGAGGCCGACCAGCTCAGTGCGGTGAATTTCGCCGATATCGACACCGTGGCGGTGGGTGACTATGTGGTCGCCATCGGTAATCCCTTCGGTATTGGTCAGACCGTAACCTCCGGTATTGTCAGCGCCCTCGGCCGAACCGGCCTGAATCGCAACAACTACGAGGACTTCATCCAGACCGACGCGGCCATCAATATGGGTAACTCCGGCGGTGCGCTGGTGGATCTGGAAGGCAATCTCATCGGTATCAATACCGCCATCATCAGTGGCAGTGGCGGCAGTAACGGCATTGGCTTTGCCGTGCCGGTGGACATGGTATCGGCGGTGGTTGCCCATCTGGAGCGCGATGGCGAGGTCCAGCGCGGATTGCTGGGTGTCACGATCACTGATCTTGGCCCGGAAGTGGCCGAGGCGCTGGAAGTGGATGTCAGCGAAGGCGCTCTGGTGACCAGTGTCATGCCGGACAGCGCCGCAGAGCAGGCTGGATTGCAGGTTTCCGATATTGTGGTGGAGCTCAATGGTGAGGCCATCACCAGCAGCCGGGATCTGCGTAACAGCGTCGGCCTGATGCGCCGCGGTGAAGAGGCAGAACTGCGCCTGTACCGCAATGGCGAGGCCATGACTCTCACTGCCACCATCGGTGGTCCTTCCGGCCAGGTGGCTATCACTGATGAGGGACTGCCGGCACTCAGCGGCGAATTTCGCGGTGCCCGACTGCGCTCGCTCGCGGCCCAGGAGATCGATTTCGCGGAGCAGGGCGTGCTGGTGCTGGAAGTAAGCCCCCGCAGCCCGGCGGCAGCCGCCGGTATCCAGGCCGGTGATGTGATTGTTGCCGTCAATCGCCGCGCCATCAGCGATCTGGGCGAATTCAATGCCGCCGTGGAAGGCTCAGAACGGCTCACCGCACTGACCGTCCTGCGCGAAGGGCGACAATTACTGCTGTTCGTGCCCTGACGGGGTCCCGCCGCCAGTCGCGGCGGGACCCCGTCAGGCCGGGCCTGCCGCAACGCTGGTTTAGCCTAAACTGTGCCCCCCCTTGGCCGACTTAGTATGCTGTTAAGTCGGCTTTTTTTATGGCCATCCGAGGGCGCCGCTGCTTTAATTCGGGCTTCCACCAGAGCAGGGAGCATGCTACTTTTGCCGGGCGCCAGTTAAGCGAACCGGTGCATCCGGCAATAATCAGAATCACAAGCAGTGCGAATTTCCAATCCCATCTTGCATCGACTCCTCTGTCCCTGGCTGTTCCTGGCGCTATACTGGCCAGCCGCCGTGCTGGGCAATTCCGACCCCGGCCTGACACTGCAGGCCCAGGAGCCAATCCCACGCTATAACTATGATTTCAGCCGCTTCATGGACTGGCTGGCGGAGGCCTCCGCCGAAAGAGAGATACCTGGCGCGGCCCTGGCAATTGTATCCCGCGAAGGTGTTCGCCATATGCACACCTGGGGAGTTAAACGCATCGGTGTTGATGAGTCGGTGGCGGTGGATTCGGTGTTTCGCATCGCCAGTATGTCCAAGACTTTTGCCGGTGCCGCCGGTACCCTGCTGGTGCATGAGGAACTGGATAGCTGGGATACCCTGCTGACCGACCTGTTTCCCGGCATGAAACTGGGCTCTTCACCCATGTCCCGCGGTATCACCCTGAAGCATGTGTTGAGCCAGTCAACCGGCCTGATGCCCCATTCCTATTCAAACATGCTGGATCATGGTGTCGAGTATGATCGCATCAAGCAGCAATTTGATGAAATTCCAACGGTTTGCAAACCCGGTGAGTGCTACGGTTATCAGAATGTGGTTTTCTCCCTGGTAGGGGATGCCATCGAGCAAAGTACCGGTGACAGCTATGCCCGCTATCTGGAAGAGAAACTCTTCAAGCCGCTGGGCATGGTCACTGCCAGTGTTGGTCTGGAAGCCTATGAGGCCGACAGCGAAGCCACTTCGCCACACCGAAGGTTTCGCAGCGGCTGGCGTCCCACCTCAACCAATGCCGCCTACTACACGGTGGCACCGGCTTCAGGTATCAATGCCAGTCTGTACGACATGACCCTTTGGCTTCGAGCCAATCTTGGAGCCTTTCCCGAAGTGTTGCCGCAGGACACACTGGTAGAAATGCATAGCCCGGTAATCGAATCGCCCTATGGCAATTACTTCAATCGCTGGTCCGGCCTGGAAAAGGCCTATTATGGCATTGGCTGGCGGGTGCTGGATTACAAGGGTGTGCGTGGCATTCACCACGGAGGCGGAGTGCGGGGTTATCGCTCGGAGATGGTATTCGTTCCGGATGCCAACATCGGCATGGTGCTGATGTTCAATGGCGATTCCAATCTGGCCAATGATGTGGTGCCACAGTTTCTCGATGACTTGCTGACCGTCACAGGCTCCGCCGAATAAAGGCATCGCCGCCAGGCATTCAATTCAGTCTTATCTATCAGGACCGACACTATGAGTACGGTTATTGACCTGCTGAAATCCCATCGCAGTATTCGTAAATTTACCGATCGTCCAATCGCCCCGGAGTTGTTTGCCCAACTCATTGCTGCTGGCCAGTCGGCAGCCACCAGCAGTTTCCTGCAGGGCAGTACGGTCATTCGGGTAACGCGTCCGGAAGTGCGCGCCGCCATTGCCGGTCATGCCGGTAATCAGAAATACGTGGAAACCGCCGCGGAGTTTCTGGTGTTTTGTGCTGATCTTAAGCGCGCAGGAAACTACTGCCGCAAGTATGACATGCCCTTCGAAGGGGATTTCACCGAACATTTTATTATTGCCACCGTGGATGTGGCCCTGATGGCCCAGTCACTGGTGACTGCGGCCGAGTCGGAAGGGCTTGGTATCTGCTACATCGGTGGCATTCGCAATAACCCGGGGCCGGTCAGTGAATTGCTGGAATTGCCCCGGGGTGTCTATCCGGTGTTTGGGCTCTGTCTCGGTTATCCGGATCAGGATCCGGAAGTGAAGCCTCGTTTGCCAGCTTCGGTGATTCTGAAACAGGAAGTCTATAATGAAGAGGGCGACGACGAAGCCATTGCCGCCTATGACAAGCAGATTGAAGAGTATTATCGCACTCGCACCGGCGGTGGCCACGGCACCCCCTGGACCCGTCAGGTAGCGACTCTGCTGTCGGAAAAGTCACGCCCCCATATGCGGGAATTTCTGGCCGGGCAGGGCTTCAAGTTCAAATAGGCTGTCCTCTTGATTTGCCATCCCGCGGCGCACTCAGCGATTGCCGAAATACACCATGCATTGCCGCGACAGGGCGCAGAGCTTGCCATCCTCACTGTAGATACGACCCGATTGCTGGGTATAACCCTCGGCGGCGGCTTCGGTCGTGAATTCCAGATAGAACCAGTCGCCCTTGATGCGTTTCGGATTTTCGACAAACTCCAAAGACCAGGTCAGAGAACTGGCCGGTACCGGTGGCTGATCAAAGAAGGACAGCACTACTGGCGGCGGAATATCGGCAATGGCCACCAGCTTTTCATTATCAAAACCGGTGATGTCTTCCCGGTGGCGAACCCACATATTCAGCTGTCGGCTCTTGCTGCCGGAAAAAGGCAGGGCATCGCTGACCCAGGCACCTTCGAATCTTTCCAGAAAGGCGGGCAGCCGTTTTCTGTGCTCGGCAATCTGCAGGCCCGACTCCCGGCTCACCGGGCTGACAGTGTCTGCCGGTACTGAAAGTTCTTCCCGGCTGATGCCATAAGCGGCCATCGCCTGCAGACAAAGCTGTCCGTCCTGATAGAGTGAAGCGCCAGTTTGGGTAACATTGCGACCCTGACGCTGGATAGTGGCGTCGACCTGGACTTCACCCGGAGGCAGGGGCGCGATAAAGGAGACCATCAGGGATCGTAGCGGTAGCTCGCCAGCACTCAGTTTGTCCATGGCGGTTACTGCCATGGCCGCAGACAGGCCGCCAAAGGCGGAGCGCCCCTGGGTCCAGGATTCATCGAATGTACTGCGGTTGTCTTCGCTGTCGCGGATTTGCTGGAGAATACTGCCAAGGCCGGTGGAATCCATAAATGCTGCGTTGCTCCGTGCTTGAAAGGCACTGTGAATCGAAGCTTTATGTTATGCTAGGTGGCTGTATCTGATCAAAAGAGAACTGCAATCAGTTCCACAGCTGAGCGATTTTTTGACCATGTCCCGGCGTACAAACATCCCCCTTTTAACGCGCAAAACCGGCCGTTCAATACTGCTGGGGCTTTGCCTTGCTGGCCTGGGCGGGCCTGCAGTCCTGGCGCAGCCGGCTGAGCATGCCCGTTATCAGGCCAGTTCCTGGGGCAACTCCCTGGTGCAGCGCACCCTGACCACACCCAACGACGATGCCGTGTTGTCACAGGCGCCGCGTGAAATTCTGCTGCAGTTTCCTGAACAGGTGAGACTGGTAAAGCTGACCTTGCACAACGATACCCATGAATGGGTGGATATCGATTTTCGCTATGATCCCAGGCCCGGCAACCGCTTTGTCTGGGCGCTACCGGGATTGCAGCAAACCGCCTATTACACCGCCGCCTGGGCCATTCTCGGAGCTAACGATGAACTGGTGCGCGGCAGTTTCAGCTTTGCCTTCGGGCCCGATGCCGAGCCGCCGTCGGTATTGAGGCCGGTGCTGGAGAATCCCGGCCAGGTAGGCCCGGATGGTTCCATCATTCGGCAGGTCGCACCGCCTCCGACCCAGATTATTCTGGATCAGGACAATCGTAGCTTCGATCCCCCCTTTACCATTCGCCTTGATCAGGAGCCGGACTGAAACCGGTCTGGCAGCGCCAGGGCGGCCTGTTTGTGGCTTAAATCGCAGCCTTTCATACGACCACTAAAAAGGGCGCCAGTTGGCGCCCTTTTGCTTAATGCGGTTTGGTATTGAGTAGAGTCTACTCTTCCACGTGCACCGTGATGTAGGCATCGTGGTAGAGACCGCCGTCATCGGCACGGCCCCACAGCACATAGGTGCCGGGCTCGTGGAAAGTCGCTTCAACTTCCCAGATGCCGTCTTCCGGTTGCTCCGGTGGATGCCAGTGGGCGCTCCAGGGGGAGTTGGCGGATGCGCGGGTGTCTTCCCAGGGCTTGGGCAGGGGCGGATCAAAAGTGACTTCGCCGTCGCCACGATAGATATTCCAGGACAAGAACAGGCCATTGACCTTGCCCACGGTCACTCTGGACGGTGGACGCAGCATGCGGCTCTTCAGGTCTTCGGCGGCAATGGTGGGCTCACGGTCGGGTTCTGGCAGGCCATCGTCCCAGATATGGGCAGCAATCCGGACCGGCTCGCCGACGCGGGCGCTGCGAACCTGATCACCCTGTACGGTCACCACTGGCGGTACATTGGCACGGGATTCGGGGCTGCTGGTACCAGCGCCGAGGGAGCCGGTTTCGGAAGCGATGACCATATTATCCACCAGATAGTCCTGGCGCAGGCTGGCATAGGCCTTGCGCTCGACCCCATTGACGTTCAGGGTCCAGACCAGTTCCTCATCTTCCCCCCAGTCGGCCGGCACTGTGACCTCGAAGGTGAAACGATTGCGGCGCGGCAGGAAATGGGTGGGTTGGCCACGGTCAGCCTCACCGGGTGAAAAATAGTTGTTTTCACCAATGGGGACATAGGGAGTCTCTTCCCAGTTTTCGTTCATATAGCCAAACATGAAGTTGTAACTGCCATCTTCATTCTGGCGCCAGCCTTCGTAGGCTGGTTCTACATGTTGCCCTTTGCGGTAGGTCTGGGCCGAAACCAGCGGGCTCAGCACCAGGGCGAGAATCAGGGAGATCAGTTGGGCGGCTTGCGTCATTGTTATTTTTGAGTGCTTCATAATGCTCTTGATCGCTTGCTGTCGGGTTTTTGTCAGATTAGGGGTTCTGTTTCTTGTTTTGTGGTGTCTCCGGCAATGTTCTGCCTGCTAAAGCCAGCATGGGCTGACCATAACGCCTTGAACGGTAGCACTTTTCCTGAAAATTTTGAATTCACAAGGGGGCAAATTCTACAATTTTCAGGCACTAATTATGACGGTTTTTGAAAAGCGTAACCGCGCCCCGGATTCAGGGGGCTGCAGGGCGCTGGCGGGTTTCGGAATCGCGCAGATTTGAGTCTGATTGCTGGCTATTCGCGCATCAAGGCCCACAGATTGCTGCTGGCCAGCACCGCCACAAACAGCACAAGCAGGGCGAAACCGAACCATTGCACGGCGTAGAACAGGTTCTGGTTCACATCGGCATGGACGGCGGGCCAGTGCCGTACCAGAACCCCCGGCTGGTTCTCCGTCAGTCGCACTTCGAAGGGGAAAACCGGCTCGCCGAGAATATCCTCGATAATGTCGATTTCCAGGCTGCGCATTTCCAGTGGCCACTGACTGGCATCCACCTGGCTGGACAGAATGCGCCGATCCGGGTCCGGTACATGGATCTGGGCCGAGATTTCCGTGGGTCCCTCATGGGGGTTGAGATAAGGCGGGGTGTCCGGGGGCAGGATGCCGGTGGTCCAGCCACGGCTTACCAGCACCAGCTCACCGGTACTGGCCAGGCGAAACGGGGTGACCACGCCATAACCGATCTGGCTGTCGAAAAACTCGGCCAGCAGCAAAATCGTGCGCTCATTCCAGTATTCGCCAGTCAGGGTGACGTGGCGGTTCTGCAAGGTCGGGTTCTGGGGCACCAATTCACTGGGGGAGATGTCCTCGATATTGGGGGCGCTTTGCTGCAGCTCCGCCATCAACTCCTCCTGAGCCTCCACCTTCTCGGCGGCCCGGTCCAGTTGCCAGAGCCCCAGGCGTCCCAGGGTAAAGGCAGTAATCAGCACACAGGCCGCCAGCAGCCAGTTGATGCGGATGTGGAAACGGCCAAGATGAAATTCGCGTCTGAGACTGAGATTCAGGGACATGGTCAGGGTAGATCGGTCAAGGTGGATAGAGGGTGAAAAGGGTCCGGATGGTCAGGGCGCCAAGAGCCTAATGCAGAAGCCGGCGCAATTCAACTGTTGCCGCCCGGGCCAGCTCCAGCACCCGGGCTCAGGCAGGACTACGCTGCCAGACCAGCCGCTGGATTTGTGCTTGTGGCAGGACTGCGAAGGCGGTGGTCGAAGCCCGGGCCGGGGATGTGATATAACGCCAGATTCCCGGCTTGCCGTGATCTGCCGCGGCCCCTGCGGCAGAGCAGAGTCGGCATTTGGAAGACTTTATGGAAGTTCTCAGTGACCTGACGGTTATTACCTGGACCCTGATCATCGCCATGGCGCTGTTGATCCTCTGGTTTCATGGTCCCAGCTACTCGCCCCAGACCGTCAAGTCAGCCCCCTCCATTCTCACCAGTTTTGGTATTTTCGGCACTTTTCTCGGTATTGCCTTCGGCCTCATGCAATTCGACAGTGCCGACATCGAAGCCAGTGTGCCGGTCATGATCGATGGCCTCGGGGTCGCGGTCTGGTCCTCGGTGACCGGGATTCTGGGGGCACTCAGTATCCGTCTGCGTCATTCCCTGCAAAGCATCCGTCAGGCCGGCAAGCAAACCGAACAACAGGCTACTGTTACCGATCTCAATAATGCCATCGTCGCATTGAACCAGAATCTCGAGCAGTTGCGGCAGGAAAGCCGGGCTGACGCTGCCAGCCTGCTGGAATCCAATCAGCGTTACCGGGATGACATGGTTACTGCCAATACCGAGGCCCTGTCCCGGGCCATTGAAACTGTAATGAGTGAATTCAACAGCCGCATCGAGGTCCAGTACGGGGAAAATTTTCACAAGTTCAATGAATCCCTCGGGCATTTGCTGGCCTGGCAGCAGAGCTATTCGGCGCAGCTTGATGACATGCTCAAGGCCCAGCAGGCCAGTCTCGATGTCATCGCCTATGCCAGCCGTTCCTATGAGGAAATGCTGGAACATTCGCGGGAGTTTAATCGCGTCGCCAGTTCCCTGGGTGAATTGCTTAAGGGTCTGGAACAGCAGACCAGCAATCTGGAAGGCTATCTGTCCGGCTTGTCCGGTCTGGTTGGTCAGGCCAGTGAAGGCCTGCCGGCACTGGGTGACTACGTCAGTGAACTGACGGTGAAACTCACCGGCAGCATCGAGGAGAACAATGCCAGTGTGACCCGCATTCTCAGTCAGGCTGCCGAAGATATCTCCCGCACGGTGGAAGAGGTGAACCGTTCGCTGGCCAGTTCGGTCAATGAAGCCCACAGCGGACTGGCGCAACATGTCGAGGCCATGACTGATAAAACCAGTCAGCAGATGCAGATGCTGGATGAGTCCATGGAGAAAGAGCTGACCCAGGCCCTGCAAACTTTCGGCTACCAGCTTACCGCCCTGTCGGAGAAGTTCGTTAATGACTACATGCCTCTCACGGATCGCTTGCGGGAAGTGCTGAGTCTGGCTGAGGCGCAACTGGAAAAACCGGCCAGGACGCGCTCATGACACTTCACAGCAATGAACTGGAAGCGGAAAACGAAGAGCACTGGATTGCCGTCAGTGATCTGATGAGTGGTCTGATGATGCTGTTCCTGCTGATCGCCGTGATGTATCTGGTTATCGTCGAACGCAAGAACGACGAGATTGAGCAGGTGGTGGTGCTCTATGAAGACTTGCGCGAGGAGTTGTATCAGGACCTGCTGGCGGAGTTCGCCTCCGATCTGCCGCGCTGGGGTGCCGAGCTGGATGAGGACCTGCGGCTGCGCTTCACCAATACCGATCTGTTATTCGAGGAAGGAGAGTCGCAACTGCGACCGGATTTTGCCCGCATCCTTGCCGATTTCTTTCCCCGCTATATGGCGATTCTGTCGTCCGCTGACTACCGTGAGGATATTCTCGAAGTCAGGATCGAAGGTCATACCTCCAGCTCCTGGTCCCAGGCCAGTGACAGTGATGATGCTTATCTGCGCAACATGGCACTTTCCCAGGAGCGCACCCGCTCGGCCCTGGGTTACATCATGGAACTGGACGCAGTGGCCCATGAAAAAGACTGGCTGCGTCAGCGACTCACTGCCAATGGCCTGTCTTCTTCGCAACTGATTCTCGATGCAGGCGGTAGCGAGGATGCAGACCTGTCCCGGCGGGTAGAGTTTGTGGTGGTCACCGATGCCGAAACCCGCCTGTCCACCATCCTGCAGGAGCTGCGCTGATGCAACTGCTGGACTTTCGAGAATTCAGCCCCTTTAACCAGTTACGTGAAAAAATGGACACCGCGCAGTTGGGCTATTTCGAGCTGTTCGACCCAGCCATACACCTGACCGGTAGTGAACGTTCGGAACTTAATGAGCGGGGCATGCTCAAGCGTCTCGATGAGATCAGGGTTCTGCCGGACAAGACTCTGGCAATCAAGAACAGCCGGGTGCTGATCTATAATCCCGATGAGAACTATTACCGCAACAGCCGTGAATATCCCACCTATCATGTTGCCCATTGCAGTTTTTTGCTGGAGTCGGCGCGGGAGCAACCGGATCTGGAGTTTCTGGCAACCACCCGTCTGGCCGAGGACTATGACTTGTTGAAGATCCGCCCCAGTGGCGAGATCAGTGTCAGCAAGCATGGCTTTGTGGTTTGCAAACACTGCCTGCACAAGTTGCGCTACAAGGATTTTGATGAGTTCCGCAATCGCAAGCGCGGCTATAGCGAAAAGGTGTTGAAGAGTTTCAGGCTGGAAGAGTTCTTTGCCCTGTACACACTCTATCCCTTGAGTTTTGGCCGGCGGCCGGAGCTCGAAGAATCAGGGGTACTGGGTGAGTGACAGGGTATTGCCGTCGGGATCCCTGAACCAGGCCACCTGGGCACCGTCGGGGCTGCGCCAGATACCGGACTGATCCTGTTCCAGAAAATCGAATTGGGCCAGTTCAATTCCCTTGTCAGTCAGCAGTTCAATCTGCCTGGCGATATCATCCACCTGAAACCCCAGTGTGGTGTAGGGCACCGGTGCTACTGCATCAACTTTCTGAATGCGCAGTTCGGTACCCGCTATCTCAAACACCAGTGCAAAGGGGCTGTCGCTCACAAACTGGCAGCCCGGCAGTTGTGAGTAAAAAGCGCGGCTTTGTTCCGGTCTGGCCGTTGCTGCAAAGAGAATGGCTTTCATTACGGTCCTCCTTGTGTTGTCAAAGAGAGGCTAGTCAGAGAGCAGCGCGTCACTCCCGATTTGCCGATCCACCAAGAGCGGCTCGCTGACTCCTTCGATGCCTGCCATGGCCAGTAGCAGCAGCAGGGCGGTCTGGGGCCCCAGCCAGGATTCGGTGGGGGCGAACCATTCATCGGGCGAATGGGCACCACCGCCATTACCGCCACCGGCAATGGTAATGGCCGGAATGCCCAGAGACATGGGCACATTGGAGTCGGTGCTGGAGGTGCTGAGTTCCTGTAATTCGATTCCCAGGCTGTCAAAGGCCAGGGCGGCAGCCTGTACCAGAGGCTCGTCAGTGGGAGTGCGCCCCACCGGGCGATCACCAATCAACTTGAAATCCACACTGATCACGCCATTGTTCCAGCGGGCATTTTCCTCAGCCACGGCCTCCAGGGCAGCCGCCTTGGCACGCTCTTCCAGCAGGGCCAGTTGTTCGCGGTCATTGGAGCGCATGTCGATGGCGAATACTGCATCGGCGGCAATGGAGTTCACTGAAGTGCCACCGTCAACCGTGCCCACCGTGAACGTGGTTTTGGGGTAGGTCGGGGTACGGAACTCACCGATCTTGGCAATGGCCCGGCCCATGGCATGAATGGCGCTGGCCATGCCAAAGGCGCCAAAGGAATGACCACCGGGACCGCTGAATTGAAACTCGAAGCGGCGACTACCGGTACCGGCGGTGGTAATTCGTCGCAGCCGCACGCCATCGACGGACACGAAGCCATCGATCTCCGGAAAATCCCGAAACAGGGCCTTGACGCCGCGCAGGTCACCGCGGCCTTCCTCACCGACATTGCCGGCGAAGATGATGTCGGCAACAGTTTCGATGCCGCTGTTCTCCAGTGCCTCGATGACAGACAGCAGTACCGCCAGACCCCGGGTATCGTCGCCAATGCCCGGGGCATAGTAGCGGCCGCCGCGCAGTTCCACGCTGACATCAGTTTCCGGCGGAAAGACAGTATCGAGATGGGCGGCAATGAGAAAAGTCGGACCATTCCCGCTGCCTCGGCGAATGCCGATGGCATTGCCTTCACTGTCGATATAGGCGTCATTCAGACCCCGGGCGCGTAATTGCTCCACATAGTAGGCAGCCCGTTCCTCTTCCATGAAGGGAGGCGCTGGAATTTCCGTCATGCGGATTTGTTCACGCACGGTTTCATCTTCTCTAGCCTCGATATCAGCCAGGGCGGACTGCACCCGCGGATCAGCGCTGACCGCGGCAAAGCGCTCGGCCACTGGCGCATCAATGGGCACCAGAGACTGTGACTGGGCATTGCCCAGAGCAGGCAGGAACAGAAATGGAATCAGGCTGAGAGTGAGACTGGGCTTGCTGGGAAATTTCACGGCTATTCCTCGCTTGGGCTTATCCGCAATGGCAACGGCAATGGATTGAGGCAAGTTTGCCTGCCCGGTGACGAGACTGCAACGCCAGCGCCATCAGCCAGCCAGTTTGCGCGGGGCCAGACTGCGGTCGATGATGGAGGCAATGGTTGAAACACACAGGGCAATAGCCAGCCAGTAGATCAACTGGCCAAGCCAGACCGGTTCGCCGAGCAGGCGGGCCAGGGCGATAAGCAGCAAGGGAGCAAAATAGAACACGCCGTTCCAGCGCCCCAGGAAATTCATGCGCAGCTGTTTCTGGCGAAACAGGAAATAGGAATCCAGCACATATTGGCTGAAGGCAAACACAATCAGCACGGGCAACAGCACAACAAGGGCGCCGGTACTTGCAGCGGCGAACAGCCCGGCAGTGACAAACAGAAAGTCACTGCCATGGTCGAACAGCATGCCCCGGGCCGAGGCCGTACCCTGACTGCGGGCAATTTTGCCATCGAAGTAGTCACTGGCAATGGCGATAACAACAATCAGCAGCAGCAGCCAGTCTGGCCCTGCTGCTTCCGCCAGTACCCAAACCAGCGGAACAATCAGCAGCAGGCGCACAGAAGTGAGCAGGTTGGCCAGCATGGTTTGCTGTTACTCGAACAGTTCCCGTTGCGCGCGGCGCCAGAAAACCAGACCGATCACGGCATTGAACAGAATAAAGAAGTTATGCTGCACAAAACCAAAGGCTGCCATCTGTCCTTCGTTCTCCGGGAACAGGATGACCCAGAAGGTAATCGCTGCGGCTCGCATCGGTGTCGGCACGGCGGCGGCAAAGAAAATTACCGGCAGATAGGGCAACAATGTCAGAAAGGAAGCATCCACCCCGAACAGATTCAGGGCCGTGGTATAGACGACAATGGCTGCCAGCAGTGCCGGCGAGCGCAACAGGAAGAACAGCACATAGTGCTTGATGTCTGCCTTGCGAAAAGCCAGCAGAATGCGGCGCTCGCGGAAGCTGTTGTTCTTCAACAGCGTGCCATTGAAGTACAGATACCAGATGATAAAAAATATCGCGGCACCGCCACTGATTACCGGCAACAGCGAGAAGGCGTCGGGCAACTCAGCGCCTGCGAAGATAAAGCCGACACTGGCCCAGATCAGCAGGTAGAAGATTTCGCAGAACATGATGAACAACATCACCGAGCCAACTTCCCAGCCGGGAATCTTGTCGCGTTTGTTCAAATAGTACGCCATGGCGCCTTTGCCGATCTGTTCGTTGAAGATGGAAATGATATAGGCGCTGGCGCGAATGGGCAGAATGTTCTTGTATTTGATCGGCGCGATAAACCAGTTCAGGGCCTTGGTTACCACCAGGGTGTCGATCAGAAAATAAAACAGGGAATAGGCCATCATCAGACCGAGCCATGGCAGCCAGGCGACATTGGCAAAGACCTGGCTCATATACTCAACCAGACCCAGGCCTTCGCGCATTGCCGCGCCATTGAGGCGGTAATACAGATAGGCAAAACACAGGGCGGTAATGATCAGGAAGACGATGCGTCCTGCCAGGCCTTTTTTCTTCGGCTGGCCGGTTACCGGTTCTTCCGGATCTGCCATACCGGCTGTGGCCTGTTCAGTCTCGGTGCTTTGGGTGTCACTCATTATGAATCCGCCGTTATTATTTTATTCAGGGTGTTATCCAGAGGGGTCAGCTTGATGCCCAGATCGCCATCGGCGTTGTGGGCCACTTTCTCATCCAGGGTAATGACGTCAATAACCGTAGGGCTGATACCGCCACCCTTGAGCATGGAGCCGATGGCGGCACCCAGTTTGGCGGTCCAGATGGGAATAGAGGCAATCTCGATCTCCCGGTTCAGTTTGCCGGCTGTGCGGCTGATCAGGTCCCGGTAGCTGATGGGTTCCGGACCCACCAGTTCATGCAGCACTGTGCTCTCGGGAGGATTCTGGCAGAGATGAATGATGGCCTGGCTCAGGTCATCAATATCCAGTGGCCGCATAGTGTAGTTGCCACCGCCCAGTACCTTGGCCTTGTCACCGCTGGCAGCGCCAATCAGGGACGAGGCACCGGCGGCACCCGGGCCCAGTAACATGGGTGTGCGGATGACCGAGGCCTTGAGGCCCGATTGCTTGACGATCTCTTCACCGGCTCCCTTGGAGCGGAAATAGGCATTGCCGGAATCGGGGCTGGCACCTATGACGCTGATAAACAGAATATGCCCGGCACCGGCCTTGCTGGCGGCATCGCTGACTGCCTGGGTGGCGGCCACATTGGCGGTGGCATAATTGGAGCCGCGAAATTCAATCAATATGCCCGCCAGATGAATAACCGTGTCACAACCGGCCATGGCAGCCTCGAGGCTGGCAGGATCCTGGTAGTCAATCAGGCTGGGGGTGATTTTGTCGGACTGGGGCAGGGTGGCCCGGGCCTTGTCGCTGCGAATGCCGGCAACGATTTCAACGTCGTCCAGCTTTAGCAAATGCCCGAGCAGTATCTGGCCGACACTGCTGTTGGCGCCGGTAATGGCTATTTTCATTGCTGATGGCTTCCTTGTATTGCTGCCTTTAGGCGGATAATGCAGGAGCTACGCTCCAATTGGCATATCCGATTCCTGCAAAACCGGGATGCATGAATATCAGCCAAGCTCGGCGACTTCCAGTAGTTTTTTGTTACGATGTGTTTTACCGGCACTTTCCTGAACACAGTCGAGCAAGTCCAGCTTGTTGTTAAAGGCAGCTTCGCGCCGCTCCGGGTTGACGCTCTGATAGCGAGTATTGCGCATCATGGGCTCGCGGCCTATGGAGCGAATTGCTTCTTCTATGTCGCGCGGCGCCCATTCCTGACCATGTCCGGCGCCGGCGGCCCGGGTAATGCTTTCATTCATCAGGGTGCCGCCCAGATCATTGGCACCAGCGTCCAGACACAGCAAAGCCCCTTCATGTCCCATTTTCACCCAGGAAGTCTGGATATTGTCGATCAGGCCGTTAAACACCAGCCTCGGTACTGCATGCATCAGCACCGATTCCCGAAAACTGGGGCCGCGCCGGGACAGGCCACGGCGGTAGAGCGGGGCTTCCATGTGGACATAGGGCAGGGGCACAAATTCGGTGAAGCCCCCGCTGCGAGCCTGTAACTCGCGCACGCGCAGCAAGTGAGCTGCCCAGTGCCGGGGCTGCTCCACATGGCCGAACATGATGGTGGCGGTGGTGTTAAAGCCCAGCTTGTGTGCCGCCTCCATCACTTCCAGCCATTGACCGGTATTGAGTTTGTCCGGGCAGAGCGTGGCGCGCACCTCGTCATGAAGAATTTCAGCGGCCGTGCCGGGCAGGGTATCCAGGCCGGCGTCCCGTAATTGGCCCAGAAACTCTTCCAGGCCGATGCCCAGGGTCTCGGCGCCCTGGAATATTTCCAGCGGCGAGAAGGCATGCACATGCATGTCAGCTTCGGCGGTTTTAACAGTTTGCACAATGTCGATATAGGTCTGACCGGTGTAGTCGGGGTGTATGCCCCCCTGCATGCAGACCTCGGTAGCGCCACGCTGCCAGGCTTCCTGACAGCGCCGGGCGATCTCTTCGGCACTGATGTCATAGGGCTTGCCGCGCAGATCCTCATGCTGTTTGCCCTTGGAAAAGGCGCAGAACTGGCACTTGAAGTAGCAGACATTGGTGTAGTTGATATTGCGATTGACCACATAGCTGACTTTCTCGCCGTTTTTCTGGCGGCGCAGGGCATCGGCCTGCTGACAGATATAGGCAAAGTCGGCCCCACGGGCCTGAAACAGGGTGGTGATTTGCGCCTCGCTCAGGGGCTGTTCGGCCAGGCAGGCCTGCACCAGTTCCCTGATCTGTTCGCTGACGCCAGAGCTGGCACTGCTATTCCGGGCCAGATCCACTTCCAGGGCTGGCAGGGCCTTGCCGGCGCCGGAGTGCCAGGTATCCCGTTTGGCAAAACCATCGGCATCCATTTGCTTGAGCAGGGCACTGTGCAGCGCCTGATCCACCCAGCGTTGATGTTGCCGGGCATAGGCCGGATAAATGGTCAGCCGCTGGTCGAGGAAAGCGCCGGCCACGGCAGTTTCCTGTGCCAGCTTGTCGAGATGGGGCCAGGGCGCTTCCGGATTGACATGGTCCGGGGTCAGGGGTGAAACACCACCCCAGTCATTAATGCCGGCGTCTACCAGCTTGGGCAAGACGCCGGGGCTGAGATTCGGTGGTGCCTGAATATTCATGTCGGGGCCGAAGATCAGGCGTGCCACCGCCAGGGACCAGAGCAGTTCTTCCAGATCCGGCTCGGGTGCCTGGGCCATCTTGGTGTCGGCCTTGGCGCGGAAATTCTGGACGATGATTTCCTGAATATGACCGTGGCGCTGGTGCAACTGGCGAATGGCCAGCAGTGATTCGATCCGCTCGCGGCGGGTTTCACCGATGCCAATCAAAATGCCGGTAGTAAAAGGCACAGCCATTTCACCGGCCAGGTCCATGGTGTGCAAGCGTGTGGCCGGGTCTTTGTCCGGTGAGCCGTAGTGCGGCATGCCTTTTTCACAAAGTCGGTCAGAGGCCGATTCCAGCATGATCCCCATGGAGGCGCTGACCTGGCGCAGGCGGGCAATCTCGTCGCGAGTCATATTGCCGGCATTGATATGGGGCAGCAGGCCGGTTTCGGTCAGCACCGCTTCCGCAGCCGCCACCACGTAATCCAGGGTGCTTTCATAGCCCATTTCCGCCAGTGCCTCGCGGGCTGCGCGGTAGCGTAATTCCGGCTTTTCGCCCAGGGTAAACAGGGCCTCCTGGCAGCCCAGGGCCGCACCCTGGCGGCACAACTCCAGCACTTCCTCGATTGGCATATAGGCCTGCTCGATGCGCCGGGGAGTGCGGGCGAAGGTGCAATAGTGACAGACATCGCGGCATAACTGGGTCAGGGGGATAAAGACCTTGCGGGAGTAGCTGATCACCCGGCCATGGCCGGCATCGCGCAGGGCCCGGGCCTGGGCCATCAGTGCGGCGGTATCGCCATTGTTGGCCAGTGCAAGGGCTTGTGTATCACTTAAAGAAATGTTTGCAACTTCATGATTCATAATGGCTTTCATTAATGCTTAGCCTGTTTTATAGGATTGCCGGAGCAGCCTGCTGTCACAACCGGCTAGAGTATCAGTACTACGCGGTAAAAGAGAGAGGCAGGCGATATTCCGCTGTGCAAACAGGCTCAGAAATTCATGCCGGCGTGGGGAGCCGGCAGGCGCAGGCGGTTCTCCAGTTGCTCCAATAGGGCCGGGCTGGCCTTCAATTCGCCAGTTAGCGAGATGGCGGTGGCCGGGACGGCGCCCAGCCAGAGCCGGGAAAAGCCACCCACACTGGCCTCAAGGGTTGGCAGGCCGGGGCGGTGACTGCGCTCCAGTGCCGACTCCTGTCCCAGGTGCAGGCAATACTCGCCGCCCACACCCTGCCAGGGGCAGTCCTCATCGAGATAGTCACTAATGGGGTCATTCAGCTTCAGATTGAAACTCAGGGTCTCACCGCCTGGCAGCTGGCAGGCGCTAATGCAGGCTGGCAGGTCGAGAATGCGCAATTGCCAGTAGGCTTCGGCCGAGATGTGCTCGGCCATGTCGCTGCCGCGGGTTTTGCTCATGGCCTTGAAAGGCTCCCTGAGCAGGTCCTGAAACTGCAGCCGGGCCGGCTCCATCATATTCACGGTAAGCACCTGGTTGCCCATGCTGCGGATCAGGGCCAGTAATTCCAGTAACTGATCACTGTTCTGGTAGGCCATAAAGGTGATTTTAAAGGGGCCGTGCTCGCCCTTGTTGCTGCCCCAGATGAAATGGCTGAGTTGCCCCTGCTGGTCGTGATAGCCGAAGCCGGTGGCATCCTCGGTCCAGCCCATTTCTGCCTCGAACAGGCTGGCCTGATTGATTCTGACGCCGCCATGTCCGCGCCAGCGATTGGCCAGGGCCTGGCAGACTGCGGCGAAGTCCTGTTTGCCAAGGCGCACCGGCACCTCTGGCACACGATCCACTTGCAACAGGGCCGGATTAAAATTGACGCTGTGGACATAGGGGCCGTTGCCAAAGCCAAGCCGGGTGTAATAACCCTGCTCGAACATGCCCAAAGCCGACAGGGCATGCCCGGCAACAGCTTCATTGGCGATGGCCCGGGCGGTGAGGCGGGAAGCCAGGCCGCGTTTGCGGGCCACCAGGCTGGTGGTGACGGCAAGCACCAGGGAGGTGCTCAGATCCTGGTCCAGGTATTTCATTTCGCCGCTGCCACAGCTCACCAGGCATTCCGGCTGGCCGGCCAACTCCGCCACCAGGCAGCGACTGTCGGCCAGAAAGCGGTCCATCAGACGGGCCTGTTCGGCATTATTGCGTTCGATCCAGCCAGTTTCCTCCCAGATGCGGTGCGCAGCCTGGCTGTCCCGGGCGGGCTGATAGTCTCTGATGGTCATGATCGGTGCGGGCGGCTCGCCAGAGCCGCAGTCTCACAGAAATTGCTTAGAGAAAATGAAAGGTAAAGTCGTCGTCGCCGGGCATGCCGCGAGCCTCGGCCAGGCGATTGTGCAGTTCGCTGCGCTTGGGCGCCAGCCACTGCTCACGGTCGGCATCCGGGTCCTGACCTGCGTCCCGCAGGCGTGCCTCTTCGGCATTGCGGAAATCACAGAACTCGTTATAGGCCTCGATCTCATGGCTCAGTTCACGGATAACGATTTCCACAAACATGGCATCGTCGAGAAAACCGATACCGGGGATATGGTCGGGAATCAGATCGATAGGGTCAGCAAAATAGGACATGGCACTGATGATGCGGGCCCGTTCCTTTTCCGCCAGGCCCCATTCTTCATCGCGCATCATCTCCAGCAGCACCTTCAGCTCCAGCAGGCGGTCGGCAATGAAGTCGGGCAAATCGGAATTCATTGCCACATCGACAATCTTGTAGGCAGCTTTCTCGATTTCTGCCTGGCTTTGCTGGTCGCCAGACTCAGGCCTGGCCTTGCTGACGATATTCTTGAAGCGGTCCAGGTCGCGATCACTGAGGGTGAAGGTAATGTCCAATGGCATGATTATTGTCCCAATCGTTGATTCTTCTTGTAAGGCCTGAATTCATCGGCCCTGCAGCGCCTTGACTATACTCGAAAGGCTGGCGTCAGTGCCAGTCAAGGGACGTTTCGGGCCCACTTGAACTCCCGGGGATCAGGGATTGGCGCCGGCCAGTCGGAAAATGGCGGTGTGTTTCACTTCCAAAGCCACTTCGCCGCCGCTGAGCATGGCGATGTAGAGGCGCAGATACTGATGGCCACGGCGTTCCCATTTCTCTACCGGCAGACAGTACAGGCTGAATGTCTGACCGACCTTGAGGGGACGGCGCAGGGTCAGCTGACTGCCGGTATGGATCCAGGCCGGCATAATGAACTGGCGCATCAGACAGCGGTTGCAGGCATCCAGCAACAGATAGGGATGCAGATAGGCATTTGGCCCCTGATAGACACTGGCGCGGTCCCGCTGCACAGCTACATGGGCGTCATTATCCGCGGCATCGGGCTGCCAGTGGTACGGCGGCCAGGGCGACATGAGCTCGATCCCGTCCCAGCTGATTTCCGGCCGTTCCTGGCTGCTGTCAACAGACTCGCCCGCCAGGGCCAGATCCAGCCAGGGGCTGACCGCGGGCATTGTGGCCGGAAGCCAGGATTCCAGTTTGGCCAGCAGTTTGCCCTGCTCATTGAAGGCGCAGGTCAGGTGGTTGCGCTGGCTTGATTCGGCGCCCAACGATTCGGTGCGGATATTGATGAGATTGTCCTGATAGGCCGGTTTCAGGAACACCACATCCATAATGCCTTCATCGAGCCAGGCGCCGCCGTAGGCATTGACCAGCGGTTGGGTCATATAGCCAAAGACATTAACGCCACTGACCAGGGCGCCGTCGAAACCATATTGGGCGGCAATGGCATCACTGTGAATCCGGTTCTCGGATTGACCGGCATCATTCAGGGCAAGAATCTGTTGACTGGGAATCAGACGCAGGGAGCGATCGAAGGCTGGGTCAACCGGAGTGCGAGTGGGATCAAGCATGATGGATCAGGAGCCTGGAATCAGTGGGTGGAAACAACAGGCAGTAGCGGCGGCCAATGTCGCCGCTTGCCGCTGTTCAGTCGGCGGTGCGCACCGGACCTAACAGCCAGTCTACGTGTGCACCGGGTTGATTCATACGCAATTTGCGCAGCATGTAGTTCAGCTGCGGCGTCTCCAGACGCAGCCGTTCCAGTCGCCGCGCATTGAACAGCAACAGTTTACAGCCGTCATGGCTAGTGACGGGGCCGGTGTTGTCACTGGCAAAGGGGCGACGGCCGTAGTCGTCATCCCGAAACATGGTCTGGCCATTGATCTTGGCATCGCCATCGGCCAGCAGGCACCAGAAATCCTCGGTCAATTCCAGACTGCCGCCCGGGCCCAGATTCATGGTTTCACCCATCTTGCAGAGCTTCTCCAGCACTGTGGAGCTCAGGCCCTTGAACTGGGGTTGGCGCGAAACCAGAGGACGCATGGACCATTGCATCAGCAATTTGTCCTGAAAGCCCTCGGCCACAATAAAGGATTTGAAAGTTTCCTCGGCGAACACACAAAGGGTCACCGGTGTCTTGGCGATTACGCTGGCATTGCGTGTGCCCAGGCCGGTAATTACTGCCATTTCACCGAGGATGTCGCCGGCCTGCAGGCTGGCCTCGTAGTGCAGCTGTTCGCCATCGTGGCGCACTACATCGCAATAGCCGGTGAGAATAAGATAGACATAGCCGCGGGTGGTGGAATCCTGAACCAGAATCACATCTTCCTGGTTGTAACGGCGTATTTCCTCTTCCGCCAACAGGCTGCGCATCCAGCGATTGGGGAAGGGGCGGCCCAGCCATTCGGTCAGATAGTGATTGATCTGGGAGGTATAGATGGCCGGATCGCCTTCCAGAATGGTGTAGCGCTTGCCGCTGGTGGCCAGGGAGAAGGTGGTATCAAATTCATTGGCCAGTTTCTCAACATGTACAAACACCACCCGGTCGGAACTGGACTGAATGGCATCGGCCGGGTCGCCGTGAATGGCACCGGCACCGCCGTCTGCCACCAGCAGAGCGAAGCGATCGCTGTAAAGCCGTTCCAGATTGTTGGTGGTGGAAGGCCGGATCAGACCGCGAGCGGTCATCTCCCGCACCGAACTCATGGTGTGGTTGTCACCCACCACACAGATTTCCCGGCGCACACTCTTGTGCACAGTGGAAAAGGTCGCACCGATGGTGGGAATGCTGTGCACGGTTACGTGAGGCTCAATAGTCAGGCCGAAATAGTTGAATCGTTGCCCTGGCCGCACTTCCACCAGTTTGAAATGTTCGCGCACCACTTCCGGCTTCCAGCCTATACCGCAGGCAATCTTCTCCATGGCCATGTTGAAGATTTCCCGTGTGGTAATGATGTCTACCCGCTGGGGCATCATCAGCAGCGGTACCAGGGAGGAGTGGTCGTCGTGCAGGTGGGTTAGAAACAGGGCGCCGATCTGGTTCTTGGAAATGCCCCGGGCAAACAGGTGTTGATCGAGAAAGGGAATGCAGTCGATCAGCAGGTATTCGCCGTTATAACACAGGGCCAGGCCGGTGCAGGGTTCATTGGGTGTAAAGCCGGAGGCGCCACCCAGCACTTCGATGCCCATTTTCACCAGGCCGCCTGGAACGTAGTCCGGCTGCACGGTATAGGGCGGATCAATATGCAGGTCGTCGTTCAGATCCACCCGGGTGACAGTGCCACTGGCCTCGATATCGAAGATGTCGGTGTCGAAGTGATGAATCGTCTGTTTGTCGAGTTTCGCCACGCCCTGTTCGAAGGGCACGATGTTGAAGAAGTCCTCGACGGCGATGATCTCGCCATTGCTGTCCTTCAGGGCCAGCTCACGGGAAGCAGCCAGCCATTCGTCTCTCAGCGGTGCCTCGGTACGCCAGTTGTCCAGTTCTGCGCGGGTTGGGCCCAGCAGGGTAATGCGCAACAGACGCAGGGTATGACTGATGGCGGTGCGCTCGCCCACCAGATTCAGTTTGCGACCTTCCGCCAGACCTTTGCTGACAAACAGGAAGAAATACAGGGGAAACTCAAGACTGTTGGTGAGGGAACCGCCTTTCTCGCGGATGTCCGGCAGGACAATGGTATCGAAGCGGGTAACGCCATTGAGAAGCAGCCCCTTGAGCACCTCTGGCGGCTGGCCCAGCAGAATGCTGCCGAAATCGTCTTCATAGAGCCGTGCACCCAGGCAGGGCTGTATGAGACTAGGCTCCGCCGAGTGGGCGCTGGCGGGCGCTTGAGTTTGTTTGATGGCCATGGCGATCTTTTATTGTGCTTCTTGGGTTGTGGCCAGTCTTGAGACTGATGGAGCAATGGTAACCAGTGGAACACCGCAGGGGTAGCAGTTTCTGGGTAAATTCTGGGATAAACAGGCGGGTGGAATAACCGGAATTTATTTCAAGAGCATTCAATCTGCTACTGACTATTAGTGGCTATTCACTTGAAAAAGCTGAGCTAAAAATCTGTATTTAATAATTATTTTTTTCGCTGAACAGTCATTTGAATTGCCTGTCAGCATACTGCTTGACAGTCCGCTTGCGAATTTTTACTGCCATAGCGCCAAATCTCCCCACTTGAGGGGCGGCGCAGCAAAGGTCTGATTTCGCCAGTGACGGATTTCAAATCTGAAATCCCTCACCATGGCCCGGGCTGACAGGAACCGAAATAGGGCCCGGGCGGCCCGGGGCAGCTTGCGAATGCGCCGAAACTATCCAGATGCCGGAAGATCGCCGCATTTCGCTGTCTTTCAGCTACTGATGTCCTCAAGATAGCTGAAGATTGCCTGCAGAGCTTCAGGCTCATCCAGTAACGGGGCATGGCCACGGTTGGCCACGGTCACGGCCCGCAGATCTGGATGTTCCTGCTCCATTCTTGCCACGGTGTCGGCGCTGATGATATCCGAGTGCTCTCCCCGCAGTACCAGCATGGGAATCTCGCTGAGCAGGGCAAACAGCGGCCAGAGATCTGCGCTTGCCGTTTCACTGTCGGCATTCTCAAACAACTGGGCGATATTGCGGTCATAGTCCAGCACCGGACAGCCGTCGGCATCTTCCCGGTAGAGACGGCGGGTGAAAACCTGCCATTGCTCATCACTGAGACCGGGCAGGGCATCCTGTTGGCTGGCCCGGGTGCGGGCAATGGCATCATCCCAGTCCCGGGTGGGGCTGTAATCGGTGATGTAGGAGCGAATCCTCGCTACACCTTCGGGATTCAGTTCCGGGCCCACATCATTGAGCACGATACCGCGCACCACTTGCGCTTGCATGGCTGCCAGGGTCATGGATACCAGTCCGCCAAGTGAGGTGCCGATAAAGACAGCCTCTTTCAGCTGTGCTGCCTCCATCAAAGTCTGGATGTCCTGGGCATAGATGCCCGGATGATAGTTTTCCGGATTGGGGTCCCAGGCCGATCTGCCACGGCCCCGTAAATCCACGGCCAGAACACGCCAGTTCTTTGCCAGTTGCGGGCACAGGGCTTCGAAATCAGCACTGTTGCGGGTCAGGCCGGGAATGCAGATGAGGGCAGGTTTGTCGTCAGTAGCGCCATAGTCACGGGCATAAAGCCGGAGCTGGTCGAAACTGCTGTACCAGAAATCCTGAAATTGAGTCATGGTTGCGCGCTCGAAAAGGCCGGGCCCGAACTAACAGCAGCGGGCCCGGCGGTTAGGTCCGATTCAGCCTAGAATTCGCTGGAAAGGCTGAATGTCCAGGTACGAGGCGCACCATAGAAACCGACGATGGCGTCTTCACCTGCCGTGGCCGGGAAGTTATAGCCACCGGTGCGATAGATTTCATCGCCAATGTTTTTCAGATGCAGAGCCGCAGTCCATTGACCATTGGCAGAGTACCAGGTGGCACCGGCATCCCACAGGGAGTAGGACGGCTGGTCGAGAATCGAGGCCACCTGATCAAACATGCGGGTATCGTCACGGAAGGAGACCGCGGTATTGAGCACCAGGCTGCCGTACTGACCGAGATCAGTGCGGTAGTTCAGACCCAACTGACCATTCCAGTTGGGCGCATTCTGCATTTCCCAGGGCGCGACAATATTACCGTTCCCATCATCATAGGGTTCGGCGACATTGCCAAACTGCGCATCCTGCACAGTAATGAATTCGGCATTCATATAACCCAGCACCAGCTTGGCACTCAGGCCTTCCGTCAACTGGGCTGTAGCCTCTGCTTCCAGGCCGTCGATTTCCGATTCACCGGCATTGACTACGGTGGAGGAGAAAACTGCCAGACCAGGTGCCGGTGCCTGTACAGTCACCTGCATGTCTTCGAAGTCAGACTGGAAGGCAGTCAGGTTGAGGCGCAGGCGGTTATCCAATAGCTCGGACTTCACGCCCAATTCGAAGGTATCAACCGTTTCCGGGTCATAGCCTTCGCGGGAAATGGGATTGGCAGCATCGTCGGCGCGCATGTCAAAGCCACCGGATTTGAAGCCGCTGGACCAGCCGCCGTAGAGCATTACATTGTCCGCCAGGGTGTAGGACAACTTGATGCTGGGGCTGATCTCGCTCCAGTCATCATTGGTGAGGCTCTTGTCATAGTCAGTGCGCACAGCCAGCAGTGTGTCATTGGCCGGATCACCAAAGGTGATGGACGAACCTTGTCCCACTGTTCCCACGACTGAGTTGGACGTGATAATGAAATGGCGGTTAACCGACGCGGCCTTTTCATCATTGGTATAACGAGCGCCCAATACCAGATTGAGTCGATCCGTCAGGGAAAAATCGCCATTGAGATAGAGGCTGGTGCTTTCGGTATCCACATCACCAAAAACGCCATTATTGAATTGTGAGCCGGTGAGCACGCCGGTGCTGAACTGACCAAACAGGGCATCGAATCCGCCCGCAGCATTGCCTTCATAATAGAAGATGCCGCCCACCAGATTGTAGCTGTTGGCACTGTAGTTGAACTGCAGTTCGTGGGAGTCCTGTTCATCGCGATAGATGGCAGGCACTTCGAAGGAATCCAGTGGCGTGCCATCAAAATCAATGCGGGTGTCGGTGGCACCTTCGCGACTGGCGAATACGTACTTGATGCTCAGATCGTCACTGACATCGTAGTTGGCAGTGAAGGAGTAGCCTTCGGTTTCCACCATGCTTTGTTCTGTCATGCCGCACTGGGAGTCAAAGACACTGCCCACGGGGGAGAAAAATTCGCCATTGGGTGCGGCTACGGTATTGGTATCGAAGCGGGAGCCGCAGCGATTATTGGAATCATCCTCGGTACGATCCGCCGCCAGGGTGAAGCTGAGCTGATCGCTTGCCAGCCAGCGCAGGGAAACGCGGGCACTGAGTACATCCTTGTTGTAGTTCTCGGCGGTGCGCGTGAATGCACCACTCGTGGCATCATAGCCCTTGAACTGGGTGCCATAACCGTCGCGCTGGAAACTGGCCACGGCGCCACCCGCAAAGAGGCGGTCCTCAATCAGTGGCACCTGGCCACTCACCGAAATATCCTGTTGGCCATAGTCACCGGCAGCTACCTTGATTTTGGCAGAGGGCTCGCCGCTTAATTGTCGGGTGACATATTTCACCGCGCCACCAATGGTGTTCTTGCCATACAGGGTGCCCTGTGGCCCACGCAGCACTTCGATGCGCTCCACATCATATACATCCAGCACGGCTGCCTGGGGGCGGGCGATATAAACATCATCGATATAGATGCCGATGCCTGGCTCAAAGCCCCAGAGCGGATCCTGTTGGCCAATGCCGCGAATAAACGCCGTCAGGGTGGAGTTGGTGCCGCGGCTCTCGCGCATCTGGGTATTGGGCGAACTCTTTTCAATGTCCGCCAGGGTCACGATGCCGGCTTCATCCAGTTCAGTGGCATTAAAAGCAGTGACCGCAACCGGCACTTCCTGCAGGTTCTGCTCGCGACGCTGTGCTGTGACAACGATCTGCTCCAGGATAGCGCCATCACTCTGGGCCAGGCTGGAGTGACTGACCAGGCTGCCGCTACCGGCGACAACCATGCTGATGACCAGGGCTAGTTCTTTCTTGTGGAATGCTTTTATTTTCATTGGGCACGCTCTGCTAGTGAGGTGGATTGGACCAGGGTCGGCAATGGGCGCATGCCACTCTCTCCCTGTCTGTCGCCGCATTTTTATGTTCTGGCGGCGCTCAACAAATGTTGAATTTAAATCGGACGGTATTCAACGGGTGTTGAAAAGTCAAGCCTGTGCGTCGGCTTTTTTGCTGCTGGCCCGGTTCTCCGGTAGCAGCCAGAGTCCCGCCAGCCCGAAGACCAGGGATGCGAGAATCGCATAACTGGCTGAAACAGCGGGATTTTCTACGCCAAGAAAGAGATGCAGGAGAAAATGACCAAGCAGGCCGATCAGGGACGCCCCGAATACCAGCCAGACCGGCAGTGTGCCCTTGTGCAGTACACCAAACAGCATCGGTACCAGGGATGCCGCCGCCAGGCCATAGACGCCTTTCTGGGCAAACAGACCGATCAGCGGGGGTGCCTCCCAGGCCAGGATCACGCCGATGGCACCGATACCCACCAAAACCCAGCGGGACCAGAGCAGGGCATTACGGGGTTGGCCACCCAGTGGCGTAACAATGTCATTGACCACCATCGCCGACAGGGACACCAGAATGCCGTCCAGGGTACTCATGCCTGCGGCCAGCAGAGTCAGCATGACAAAGGTGAGCAGGATCTCGCCCAGGGCCACACCCGCCAGTTCGGCATTCAGATATTCCACCACCACCGCATCCTGGGCCGAGGGCTCCAGTCCCGACAGGCGGGCAAAGAATCCCACCATCAGCACCAAGGTGAAGAGAAAGCCAACCACAACGGTGGTGCCAATGAATTTGCCGAGATCGGCTTCACTGCGCAGATAGAGCACCTTGGTCAGGATATGGGGTTGCAGCATCAGGGCGAAGGTGATGATGAAGCCGCTGGCGAATACTGAAAAGAAACTGTTATACAAGGCACTGTCAGGATTGTAGACCGAGGCATAGTTTTCCCCGACCCGGGCCAGGGACACGAAGAAACCGTCTTCAAAATATTGCAGTCCCAGCAGAAAAATCAGCAGCGCCACCATCAACATGATGCAGCCCTGCAGGGTATTGGTGTAGGCGTGAGCATAGGTGCCGCCCATCAGCACATAGGAAAAAACAAAAAACAGCACCAACAGCAGGGCAGTCTTCTGTTCCACCGGGAACAGGCTGGTCATGATCAGGCTGCAGCCCAGCAGTATCAGGACCACAAAGGTGATGGACAGCAGATTGATAAAGGCGAAATACTGGCTGAAGCCACGATGCTGGTAACGGTGATAGATCCAGTCCGGCAGGGTCAGGGCCTGGAACGATTCGCCCACCCGCAAAAAGCCGCGGGACAACAGCAGAAAGGCGGTGACGGTGCCCGCCGAGCCCGCCAGGCCATAATGCAGGTAGGCGGAGAGCCCGTCGGTATAGACGAAGCCGGGATTGATGACAAAGGTGGCGGTGGAGGCAATGGAGGCAGCCAGGGTAATGCCGATGATATAAGGACTCATGTCCTTGTTGCCGATGGAAAAGCCGGAAATATCGCGGGTGCGGCGCATGCCGACCCAACTGAGCCAGTACACCAGCGCGACATAACTGATGGCCAACAGATATTTAAAGATTTCCACAGACATGGGCTAGACTGCCTCTTGCACGGAGAACGTTGATGGCACACTATATTCAACAATTGTTGAAACTACAAATAACAAACTGAGCAGGCGCCAGTGCCAGCTTGATACAGGAAAGACATGGAAAACCAGGAACAGAGCAAAAGCAAAAGCGAGCGCATACTGGATGCGGCCGAGGAATTATTCGCCCGGCATGGCTACGACGGTGTCACCATGCGGCAGATCGCCAGCAAGGCTGGCGTGGATGTGGCCCTGGCCAGTTATCATTTCGGTAAGAAGATGGACCTGTTCCATGCCGTTTTTCACCGCCGTGCCGAAGACCTCAGTGTCACCCGACGCAAGGTACTGCGCGCCAGTCAGGAACAGGCCGGCCCCGGCGGTCAGACGCTGGAACAGATCATCGAAGCATTTTTACTGCCCCTGAAACTGGCCCAGGAAAGCCAGGAGCCCGGCTGGCGTAACTACATGGCCCTATTGGCCTATGTGATGACGTCGCCGGTGTGGAACGAAGAGCTGATGCCGGATGTGTTCGACAAGCGGGTGGAGGAATTTATCGATGCCCTCAAAGCGGCCTTGCCCGGTGCCCGGGAAGAAGATATTCACTGGTGCTATCACTACGTCAGTGGTGCCCTGGCACTGACCCTGGCGCAGACTGGCCGTATCGACCGGCTCAGTGATGGCAAGTGCAAATCATCGGATTTCGATGCTGCCTATAACCGCATGATCCCCTTCGTGGCCGCCGGGTTTCGCGACGTCTGCAAGCCGGCAAAATAAGGCCGACACCCCGGTCGAACAGACCGCAGTCCTGGCTCCTGCCTGGTAGGGTTTGGAGGGAGCTGAGCAGCTACGCCTGTAAATCCTTTTGCCGGGATATCCGACACTTTAATTGCCAAGCCTGGCGTGCTCCTTGATCTGGAATGCCTGATCCAGCTGCACTGTCCTGGTTTGTCAGTGCCTGATTATCCTGCGCCTGAAATTCTTTGTAACCATTCCCTGTCAGTGTTCGTCTAAGCCCTGAATCCGCTTGCTTTGCCTGAGCACGGAACTACACAGAAAAAAGACAAAAGGGAAGGTAAAGGACTGTCGTGGGCATCACCGATACTTCTTCACAAGATGTGGCGCTGGCTCCGGCCTCGTCTCGCAATCGCTGGTTATTGGGGGCGATACTGCTGCTTGGTCTGGGGCTGTTACTGTGGCTGTTCATGCCCATGTTGCAACGCTGGAGTCAGGCGGAACAATCGGTGGCGCTGGAGCGTCTGCGCCTGGCCCAGGTGGAACGCGGTGATTTCGTGCGGGATATTTCAGTTCAGGGCAGGGTAGTGGCTGCGGTGAGCCCCACACTCTATGCCTCCCAGGCCGGTACTGTCACCTTTGAAGTGGAATCCGGCGACAGTGTTCAGGCAGGCCAGGTGCTGGCCAGCATCGACAGCCCGGAAATCGAGAGCCAGTTGGCCCAGGAACAGTCCCGCTTGCTTTCCCTGCAGGTGGAACTGGAACGACAGCAAATCACTACCCGCCAACAGCAGCTGGAAAACCAGAAGGCCGAAGATTCCGCCAATATTGATCTGAAAGCGGCGCAACGGGAAATGCAGCGTGCCCAGCGTGCCTTCGAGCGGGGCGCCCTGATTGAAGTGGACTACGAGAAAGCCCAGGATGATTTGCAAACCGCCGAGCTACTGCATCGACATGCCCAGCTGGATACCCAGCTTGATAATGAACGGCTTGAATTCGAACTGAAAACCCGCCAGCTCAGTGTTGATCAGCAGGAGTTGCTGGTGGCCGATCTCAATCGCCAGGTTCAGGAACTGAATATCCTGTCTCCGGTCAATGGCATTGTCGGTAATCTGCTGGTTAATCAAAAAACCAATGTGGCCCGTAACCAGCCTATTCTCAGTGTCGTTGACCTGACCGCTTTCGAAGTGGAAGTGCAGATATCGGAAAGCTATGCCGACGATCTAGCCATTGGCATGCTGGCCGAGGTGCGGGCCGGCAATGATATCTATGACGCCACTCTGGTGGCGGTATCCCCGGAAATTATCGACAACCAGGTGACAGGTCGCATTCGATTTGCAGGCCAGGTGCCCGCGGGCCTGCGCCAGAATCAGCGACTGACCACACGCATTCTGCTGGAAGAAAAAGCCAATGTGTTGATGGTGCCGCGCGGCCAGTTCTTCGATAGTGGCAATGGCCGGGTGGCCTATGTGGTGGAAGACGGTATGGCCCGACGGCGAGCCATTGTCACCGGGGCCACCAGTTTGAACGGCATTGAAATTCTCGACGGCCTCAGTGCCGGCGACACCATCATTATCTCTGGCACCGATACCTTTGAGGGTGCCGAAACCCTGCTGATCAACGACTAGAGCATCACTGCCATAACAAGAGGCCAGGCTATGTTGGAAATGAAAAAACTCTGCAAGGTGTATCGCACCGATCTGGTTCAGACCCATGCACTGCGTGATTTTTCCCTCAGTGTGCAGGAGGGGGAATTTGTCACCATCACCGGGCCTTCCGGTTGCGGCAAAACCACCTTCCTCAATATCGCCGGCCTGTTGGAAACCTACACCTCCGGCAGTTATCAACTGGACGGTGTCGAGGTCTCCCGGCTCAATGATTTCAAACGGGCGCGGCTGCGCAATGAAAAGATCGGTTTTATTTTTCAGAGCTTCAACCTGATGCCAGACCTGAATCTTTTTGACAATGTGGACGTGCCGCTGCGTTACCGGGGCCTCAAGGCCGGCGAAAGAAAACCAATGATTGAAAAGGCGCTGGAATCGGTGGGCCTGGCCGGGCGCATGAAGCATCTGCCTTCACAACTTTCCGGTGGTCAGCAGCAACGGGTTGCCATTGCCCGTGCCCTGGTGGGCTCGCCCCGTTTCCTGTTGGCGGATGAGCCTACCGGTAATCTGGATAGCAATACTGCCCGTGGGGTCATGGAGCTGTTGCAGGAAATTAATGAGTTGGGCACGACCATCGTCATGGTGACCCATGATCAGGAACTGGCTCGCGAATCGCGCCGCAATATTCATATTCTTGATGGTCAGATTCATGAGGAGAACGGCCGCGGGGAAATGAGTTCCAGCGCCAGCGCCGTCGCCTGAGGCGGCTGTTAATCAACCGGGATCATTTGAGGAGAGCTCTGCCATGTTTTTCTATTACCTGCGTCTGGCAGCATTGAGTTACCGGCGTAATCCTATTCTCAGTTCCCTGATGGTACTGGCGGTCGCAGTGGGCATTGCCGCCTATATGATTGTCTTTACGCTCAACTACACCATGGGCGGCGATCCCATTCCCCACAAGAGCAGTCAGTTGTTTGCCGTGCAACTGGACAACTGGGATCCCAATACCGATTCTGATCCTCCCCAGCAATTGACCTATACCGACGCTATGGCCCTGCAGCAGGCCGGGCGTGCCTGGCGGCAGACCGCCAGTTCCAAATTCTCCGGTATTGTCGAGCCGGACAATCCGGAATTGAGGCCTTTCCAGTTCATAGGCCGTGGCGCCTTTGCCGACTTCTTCCCCATGTTCGATGTGCCGTTTCAGTATGGTTCTGGCTGGTCCCCCGATGCGGATGCGAATCTTGAGCAGGTGACTGTGTTGTCCCGGGACCTGAACGAGCGCCTGTTTGGTGGTGCCAATTCGGTGGGGGAGACCATCACCATGGACGGCACGCAGTGGCAGGTGATTGGCGTGCTGGACCGCTGGGACCCGATTCCCAAGTTCTACGATGTTAATAATGGGCCATTTGACTCCGGCGAGGAGCTTTATATTCCCTGGGGCCATGTGGTGGCGCGGGAATTACCCCGTTCCGGAAACACCAATTGCTGGACCGCCATTGGCGGCAGCGGCTTCCAGGCCTTCCTGAATTCCGAATGCGTGTGGATTCAATACTGGGTAGAGCTGAGAGATGCCAATGAAGAAGCGGAGTATCTCGATTTTATCAATGGCTATGTGCAGGAGCAGAAAGCCCTGGGGCGTTTCGGTCGCCCCATGAACAATGCGCTTTATGACGTCAACGAATGGTTACTCAAGGAAGAAGTGCTGCCGGATGAAACCAGTATTCTGTCCATGCTGGCTGCCATGCTGCTGGCGGTTTGCCTGCTCAATACCATCGGTTTGCTGCTGGCAAAATTCCTTGGCAAGAGCGCCGAGATTGGGGCCCGGCAGGCCCTGGGTGCCCACAAGGGATCGCTGTTTGTGCAACACATGATCGAGGCGGGATTCATTGGCCTGCTGGGCGGCTTGCTGGGCCTGCTGCTGGCCCACTATGGCCTGGAGGGCGTCAAGATATTGCTGGGCAACGAATTGATGATGACAGACTGGATTCAGCTGAACGTGCCAATTGTCATTACTACCATTGTGCTGGCCATAGTCTCAACGGTGATAGCAGGGATTTATCCCATCTGGCGCGCCTGCAACATCAATCCTGCCATTCATCTGAAAACCCAATAGCCATCAGGCAGAACCGGGTCAAACAAGAGGCGACACTTTATGGAAATCGGACCTATTTTCAGAGCCTTGCTACGCAACAAGCTGGGCGCGCTACTGATAGCCTTGCAGATCGCTTTCACCATGACGGTGATCATCAATGCGGTGTTTATCATCAATGAACGCAATCGCCTGATGGCCCGACCCAGTGGTCTCGATGAATCCAATCTCTTCCACATCACGGTGATCGGCTTTGGTGATGACTACAATGAAGAGATCGTGGCAGCCGATGATCTGGCCATGTTGCGGCAGACCCCCGGCATCGTCGATGCCACGGTGATCAATGCCATTCCGGTCAGTGGCGGCGGTTCCTCCACCGGGGTGCGACTGGTCAATGATGAAACCAGTCCCAGTACCGGCACCGCTATCTATCGTCTGGATGAGCATGGTCTGAATACCCTCAATCTGGAACTGATTGCCGGGGAGAATTTCACCGCCACGGATATGCGTCTGCGCTATGAATCAGGGCCTACCGAGGCAGACAAGACCATCGTCACCCGGGCGCTGGTGGAGTCCCTGTTCGAGGGTCGAGAGCCGGCCGATGTTTTGGGGGAAGTGATGTATATGCCCGGCGGTGATGTGGTACAGATTGTGGGGGTGGTTGACCGCCTGCAGGCACCCTGGCCTACCAGTCAGTTGGTGGAGCGTTCCATGATGGTGCCAGAGAATTTCATTGATTCCTTTTCCCGCTACATGATCCGTACCGAGCCTGGCCAACGTGACCGCCTGATGGCCGAGGTGGAACGCATGCTGGTGGAGCGAGGTCAGGATCGGGTGGTGCGGGATATGGAGGCCATGGAAGTAACCAGGGCCAATACCTACCGGGTGGACAGTGCCCTGACAACGATTCTGCGGGTGGTGGTGGCAACCCTGATTGTCATCAACTGCATGGGTATCGTGGGGCTGGCAGTATTCAGTATCAACCGGCGCAAGAAACAGATTGGTACCCGCCGGGCCCTGGGTGCCACGCGCCCGGAAATACTGCGCTATTTTCTGCTGGAGAATCTGTTTATCACTATTGCCGGCGTGGCCCTGGGGGCGGTGCTTACCATTGCCCTGAGCATCGTGCTGACCACCAATTTCAATATGCCCACCATGGCTTGGTACTACACCCCACTGGGTGCCCTGTTGCTGATACTGGTGGGACAGTTGTCGGCGCTGGGGCCCTCGGCCCGGGCAGCGGGCACCGAACCGGCTATTGCCACTCGCTCGGTCTAGTCGGAGTTTGCCTGGCTGCTGGTGGAAAATGAACGCCACTGACTGTGGCTGATCTCATTGACATCGGCAAGTGTCTGGTCGATGTCGAGCCAGTCCAGGGCTTCGGCTTCGCGGCGGCACACCTGTACCGTTGTGATATCGTCTTCGCGGTAAGTGGAGAAAACCCGTCCCAGACCAAACAGCAGATCGTTATCGGTGACGATAGCCACTTTCTCCGGTCTGTAGGGATTGGATTTGAGCATCTCCGCCAGGCTTTGAATCTCGGAGCTGCTGAAGTCCAGTTTCAGCTCATTGATGATCCAGAGTTCTTTCTGTGTATCGGGAAACAGGGCAATTTCGGTTGCTACCTTGATAGCATCCTCAAAACTGGCTTTACCCTTGAGTATCACCCGATAGAAACCGGGCTCCTCATTAGTCACCAGAGTATGCAAATTGTGAACAACAGACTCAGCCATGACTTTTGGTCACCTCGTCAATGAATTTTGAATCGCATCGATCAGATGCAGTTCAGTTGCTGCTTGCCCACCCCCTGTGGGCGAGTACCGGGCAGGATCACTGCCCGGCACTATTTAGCCGCTTCTTTAGCAGGCGCTGGCTTTAATCGGCGCCGAATTCGTTATCGTAATCAGCCATGGCTGCTTCAAGCACCTTGCGGGCATGTTCAAAGCCATAGGCGGGACCAATGGACACCTTGTTTTCTTCACCAGGCATCAGCTTGTAGGTCATGAAGTAGTGGCGCATGCGCTCGATCAGCGCGGGCGGCAGGTCGGCAATATCATCCACATTGGCCCAGAGTGGGTCGTTTTCCAGTACTGCGATGATCTTGTCGTCAGCCTCGTCATTGTCCAACATCGGCAGGCCGCCGACGATGCGGGCATTGAGAATAATTTCGGTTTTGGAAATGGGGCGTTCGCTGATGACACAGATGTCCAGCGGGTCACCGTCACCGCGGCTGGCGGAATCCATCAGCGCGCCAACACGGTCACCACAGTAGGTCTTGGGAATAAAGCCGTACAGTGTCGGGTGCTGGGAAGAGGTGCGGTGAGGGCGATCCACCCGCAGATAGCCGGTGGTCTTGTCTACTTCGTATTTGACCAGGTCAAAGGGACAGATTTCGATAAAGGCGTGAACGCTGCGCGGCACATTGGGGCCTACATCGAGACCATGCCAGGGATGGGGGCGCCAGCGATAGAACGGATTCGGAAATGATTTCACGTTAGTCTCTGCTTTCTCTATGGTGTATAGGTAAATCGGTGTAAGACACGGGCACCGGACTGGAACTGCTGGGCCCGTTGAAAAAAGGGGCGCATTCTAGCAGATCAGGCAGAGTTTTGTAGGTCAATTATGTAATAAAGCGGGGCAAGGGGCGGGCAGAGTAGTGCTACTGGCAGGCAAGGCCTGTTGCTGCACTGGTTTGGCGCATTTTTGTCAGGCTGCTGAGGGATTCAATCGCCGGATTTACCGGTCTGGCTCATGGCCACCCCGATACACAGGCCCAGGGCAACCCCCAAACCCACAGCGTCCATTGCCGCGCCAATGGCTACGCCGATGGCCAGACCCACAGCGATGTAGGAAGTCTTGCCTTTGTTGCCGCTGTTGCTGGCCGGGGATTGTTCCTTGCCGGATTGCTGCTCAGCCATAATTGACTCCGTTACGCCCATTAATAATGGGCGGGGTGGAGCCCCGTCCCAAATTGATTTGATTGTTATGCTGCGTCCAGTTTTACTTTCTGAACTTTACCCAACTTGACATTTTTTCTGGCGAGCCAAAGGTCATAAGAATCTTGCATTGCAAGCCAGCTTTCGGGCGTGCGCCCAAGAGCTTTGGATAATCGAAGCGCCATCTCAGGGCTGACGCCGCTTTGCTTTTTAATTATGCGATTAAGAGTTGATGCAGCAACATTGAGCTGCTCAGCCAAATAGCGACAACTTAGCCCGAATGGCTCCATATAGGTCGCCATTACAAACTCTCCAGGATGAGGGGGGTTATGCATGCTCATTAGTGATAATCCTCGTAATCGAGTACGTATACGTTACCGTCCGCGAACTCGAAGCTTAGCCTCCAGTTCCCACTCACGGAAATTGACCAAAGCCCCTTACGTTCGCCTTTTAATGGATGAAGGCGATAACCGGGGATATCCATATCATCAATAGAATGCGCAGTATCAAGAGCTGCGAGTTGCATTCGGAGCTTCTTCGAATGAGAGGCCTGAATGCCTTTCGTGCTCCCAGTTTCGAAATATACCTTAAGTCCTTTGTGTTTAAAGGATTTGATCATCCCTGTAGTGTAGCGCGTTGCGCAACGAAGTCAATCTGCATAGGCAGATGTGTGCATGCCAGCGGCGTCCTGATCGTTCTGATCAGCCCGATCCCGTCAGGCATGACCTTGCTGCCGCGAGCTACAGCCCCAACAAAAAGCCCAGCAAGACCACGCTGATCAGTATCAGCGCCAAATACAGGCGCCGATACTGCTGACCCTCGGCATTGAGCTGCTCAGCATCAAACAGCCAGCTGCCCCAGAATACCGATTGCCAGTTGCGCTGTTTCAGGTTGATGACAATCTTGTAGGTCAGAAAGCCGAAAGCCAGCAACAAGCTGACAGCAATGGCGAGCGAGGCTATGGTGGTGGAGGTCAAAGGCAGATCCTGTTCATATCAATAATCAATGTACTCGCACCCTGGCCCCGGCCGACCCTGCTCAGGCACTGGCCAGACGCAGACCGGCGATACCGGCGACGACCAGAAGCAAGCTACCCACTTTCAAAAGCGACCAGCTTTCATTGAACAGCAGTACTCCCGCCAGCGCGGTGCCAATGGCGCCAATACCCACCCAGACTCCATAGCCGGTTCCCAGGGGGATGCTGCGAAGCGCCAGGCTTAACAGATAAATGCTGATCAGCATGGATAGCAGGGTCAGTGTAGCAGGGACGAGGCGGCTGAATCCGTCGCTGTATTTCAGGCCTACGGCCCAGGCGATTTCGAAACAACCAGCCAATATCAAGAGTGTCCAGTTCATAGTTCAAGTCCTTTCATTGCAACTTGCAAGGTCGTCCCTGCACACACCAGACAAACGGGGTCGTCCCCGTCGAGATGCCAGAGCCCGGTTGGGGCTCAGGCAGAGCTAGAGATTAAAATAACCTTCGATTCCTGCCAGGGCCTGGGTGGTGGCCACGGCCGTGAGTATAAAACCCATTACCCGACTGATCACGCTGGCACCGGCATTGCCAATAAAGCGATGTATATGAGTAGCCAGCAGCATCAATAACAGAGCCACCACTATCACACTGAACATCACCAGTACGGTCAGAAACTGCTCGAATAGATTAAAGCGTGAATTCTCTGTCAGCAATACCGCCCCCAACATGGCTCCCGGGCTGGCGATGGAGGGCATGGCCAGGGGAAAGATAGCGGTCTGATCATGATCTTCCAGAAAACGGGACTCTTGCTCCGGTTTGCTTTCCCCAAAGATCATGGTCAAGGCAAACAGAAACAGCACAATGCCTCCGGCAATCTGGAAGGCTTCCAGCGGAATCTTCATGGCAGTGAGAATCAATTCCCCGGCGATCACGAAAAACAGCAACACGGCAGCGGCGGCAATGGCGGAGACAATGGCAATGCGGCGACGTGCCTGGGCATCGGCATCCTTGGTAACGGCAATATAGACCGGTACCGTGCCAATCGGGTCGATGACTGCAAAGAAGAAGATAAAGGTGGCCAGAATGTCGATCATGGGCACTAGGGTAGCAGATTCAGGGTCAGCTTTGTGCGCCTGTTTGCCAGGGTCGGGAGAGCTTGCGCCAGCCAGAGTCTGCTGTCCTAGCAGGGTACGGTATCAGGGTGTGGTATCAGGGGATGGTTATCAGGCTGTGCAATCATAACGCGCTTGCATGGTTCTGACCGACTCCCTGATCAGCTTTCGCAATACTTTCTCATCGACATCTGCCAGGGTCTTGATGGTGAGACAGCTTTTGGCTGTCTTGTGCTTTCCCAATTGGGCAAGCTCCTCAGCGAAATCAGCAAAGCCGGGCAAGATGTAAATGGAAATATTCCGGGCCCGGGAGGCGAAGCCGGTCACCATGAAGTCACCTTCGTGGCCGCTGGCATATTTGTAGTGATAGCTGCCAAAGCAGACCATGTCGCGGGACAGATAGGGCTCATAACCCGACTCCTCGGTCATGATTGTCAGCAGCCGCTCGCAGTCCTGACGGCGGTCGGGCTGGTCGATACTGGCGAGATAGTCTTTGAGTTCCGCGTTCATGTCGGTTATCCGGCCTGCTGTGCAGGCATTTCAAACAGTGAGTGGAAACAGCCGTGGATCAGCCTGGCGGGATCAAAGGGAGGTTCACCTTCATAGTCCAGGGCACCGTCTTCGTGCATCCTCTCCTCCGAGGCGAAAAAGGTGTCACGGTCCGGCCAGATCTGGATAGAGATGGCGATCTTTTCATTGTCTCTGGCGGCGACGGCCCGGTACATGTCAGTGTGCTTGCCGCGACTGACCAGGTCATCCCAGCCATCCTGCACTTCCAAGCAACCATAGCGCTTGAAAATAGCGGCACTCATTTTCGCCCAGTCCTGATAGGCACTGAAGTTTTCTTCCGGTACGGGAATCACAAGCGCGGCGAGGTACATGATCAGCTCCTCCAGAGGCCGTGGATTTTGTTGACGGCGGGCTGTTTTTTCGACTAGTCTAACACTGTCTCAAGAGCCGCGCCCGTCGCGGCTTTTTTGTGCCCGCCTGATTCTGCAGAGACTGCAGATTCTGGCATTACCCTTTTTGTGCCCCGGTCAGACGGGGCCGTATCCAGTAAACAAGCTGATAATCAAAAAAGGAGCATGCCATGTTAGCCAATGCCAGATTACAAACCATTGTCTGTACCACCGATATCGAGCGCTCGGAACCGTTTTACCGCGATACCCTCGGCCTCAAGCTCAAGCAGCAATCCGAAGGTGCCTGGGTATTCGATGTGGGTGGCGCCGAACTGCGTTTGTCCCCCGTGGACAGTCATACACCTGGTGAACACACCCTTATCGGCTTTGCCGTTGCCGATCTCGATGCGGCCCTGGATCAACTGCAGGACAGGGGCGTGGAATTTGAACGCTTTGACGGGCTCAAACAGGATGTGCGCGGGGTGGTAAACGCGCCGGGCGGGGCCAGGGTCGCCTGGCTGCGAGATCCCGATGGCAATCTGATGTCTGTGGTGGAATTTGCCGAAGACTGAATGTCTAACCCGGGCGGCGGTGCTGGGTCACTGCCGTCCGGCTGCTATTTTTTCTTCGGCTCAGGTGCGCCATAGGCCTGTTTGAATTCCGCCATGACTTCATCGATGGCGCTGGCAGTGGTGAGGCGCGGCAAATTTTCCAGCAATATGGTGAGCAGATAGTTGTTGCCATAGCCATACTGGCTGTTTAGCTCTCGCAGGGTGGTATAGGCCTGTTCTGACAAGGCCGCATTGAATCGCTTCGGCAGGGGATAGGTTTTACGGGGCAAAGCAATCTCCTCGATAGCAGCAGTATGAAATAAATCAGTCCAGTCAGCTCAGGCACCCAGCAATGGCTGTCGCTTCAGCTTGTGGTAGTTCAGAGCCAGGTACAGGCAGTGATTCAGAATCTGTTCCGGAAGCGGGCCTTCAAGCGGCAGGACAATGGCCCTGTTGGCCTGATACTGCAAGCTGTCACCATAAAGCTCGCGAAAGGTTTCCAGCAAGCGGGTCTGGCAATGAAAGTAGAGAAAACAAACCTCGGGTTGCCTGGCTTTCCAGTCAATTCTCACCGGGCTGCCGTTTTTACTGCTGAAACTGGCTTCGCCCCACTTCAGGGATTCCTCAATCTCGCCCAACTGATGTTCATCGGCCACAGTATGAATCAGTTGTCGCAGTTGCTGCAGTCTGTCCCTGGCCTGATCGGGATAGCTTTCAAATAACTGCTGCAAGGCTTTATTCATACCCTTAAAGGAAAGCGGTCAGGCGCAGGCCTCGGACAGTGTTGCCACGATTGGCTTGCCTTTGGTGACAATCAGAGTGTGTTCATATTGCGCTGACAGATTATTGGCCTGTCCCACCAGGGTCCAGCCATCGTCTGCTTCGGTTACCAGGGTGCTTTTGGTGGAGAGGAAGGGCTCAATGGCAATCACCTGGCCCTCATGCAAGCGCCGGGTGTCACGCTTGTCACAGAAGCTGAGAATGGCAGAAGGTTCTTCATGCAGGCTGCGACCGATGCCATGTCCACCCAGATTACGAATGGTGCGAAAGCCATGGCTTTTGGCAGTTTTCTCGATAGCTTTGCCAATCTGGTTGATGGCAGCGCCCGCGCGGGCAGCGCTGAGGGCATTTTTCAGAGCCAGGCGGGTGGCCCGGCAGAGTTTGTCCTTGTTGGGAGTGACCGGAGGTACCACCGTGGTGCCGCCGGTATCGGCGAAATAGCCGTCCAGTTCTGCTGACACATCCACATTGACGATATCACCGGCCTGAATAATCCGTTCGCCCGGAATGCCATGGGCTGCTTCTTCATTGATACTGATACAGGTGGCGCCAGGAAAGTCATACATCAGTTGCGGTGCCGAGCGGGCACCATAGCGGTCCAACATCTCCGCGCCCATTTGATCCAGTTCGGCGGTACTCATGCCAGGCTCAATAGCCTCGAGCATGGCATCGCGAACCCGCGCCACAATGCGACCGGCACGCAGGATGCCATCTAGATCATGTTGGCTTTCTATTGTCATGGCTGTTCTTTTTCCCTGGTTATCAACCGTCAGTCGCTGAGTGCTTGTATGTTGAAGCGATTCACTGACGGCATTAATCAATCAGTCTGGTCGGCTTGCTCTGGCAGACTCTGACACTGCCAGCAGCAGTCGAAAGAGCCTTCGTTGATCTCGCCGCAGTTGGGGCATTGCCACTGGGGTCGTTGGGTATCGGGGTCCAGCTCTTTTTCCAGAATGGCAATGGCGCGCTCGGCATCTGCTGCATCACTCACCCACAGCTCCAGCGGTACGCTCTCGATCCCCACATGGCCGCCGGAAGCGTAAAATTCATTCTTGATACTGCTCTCGATGCCGTTCAGTGCCAGCAGGTTTTTGGCTGAGCTGACGATGGCGAGGTTCTCATGGGTGTAGACCTTGTGCATGCTGTGCTCCCGGTTTGCTGGCAGCATAGCGCAAATACCTGGGCACAGAAACTGCTGGCTGGCTTACAGAGTGGGGCGGCCTGAATCAATCAGACGAGGGTGCGGCGGTGCTGCCGGCCAGAATACCGCCGTCGATATTGATCTCTTCCCCGGTGAGGTATCTGGATTCATCGGAGGCCAGGTATAGCGCGGCCCAGGCTACATCCATGGGGTCGCCCATTTCTCCCAGGGGGATATCGGCACTGATGGCCTTGAGCGCGGCTTCACGTTGTTCACCTTCACCCAGCATGGCGTCCCAGAGCGGCGTGAGGATAGCGGCCGGGTGCAGGGAGTTGCAGCGAATCGGATAGCCTTTTTCAGCACAATACAGCGCCACGCTCTTGCTGTGGTTGCGAAGCGCCGCCTTGCTGGATGCATAGGCCGCCGCAGCAGGAATGCCAACGATGCCTGAGCGGGATGAAATATTGATGATGCTGGCGGCGCTGGATTTCTTCATCAGACGGATGCCAATCTTGCAGCCCAGAGCAGCACCATGCAGGTTGATGTCATGCACCTTGTGCCAGCTGGCCATATCCAGGTTTTCAGGATCATGGGGGCCGGGAAATTCCATGAAACCGGTAATGCCGGCATTGTTCACCAGTATGTCCAGATGACCGTATTTGCTTTCAATATGAGCAGCCGCCGCTTCCCACTCTGCCTCCTCGGAGACATCCAGATGCAGGTATTCGGCACCATTGCCAATGGCATCAGCCACCGCCTGACCGGCTTCATCCTTGATGTCGGTGACCAGCACCGTAGCGCCTTCTCGGGCCAACAGTTCGGCAATGGCTTGTCCGATACCCTGGGCAGCGCCGGTGACCAGGGCGACTTTTCCTTTGACTCGAGACATTGGCGATTCCTTGTTACTGCGTGTCTGGCTACTAGACCAGATTGAAGTTTACTTGAATGCCGCCGGTTCTGGCGGCTAAAAGATTATACAAGGGTGCACCCAGCAGGCCAGCCACAAAGCCTGCGCTGGCGAATAGCACCGGCATACCCGCAATCGCCAGAAAAGCCAGGGCAGTGCCGCTGTTCAGATTGTTGTTGAGCAGTTCCATGAAAAAGCCGCTGAGGGCATAAATCAGACCAGCGATCAATCCAGCCATTGCCATGATCAGAGCCTGCAGTTTGGCAAAAGAAAGACTGTCCAGATGTCGAAGTGTTCTCATGGGCTTACTCCTCTCTGTGCCAGTGGGGTTCTTTCAGGATTCAGTCATCATCCAGTTCGATGATTTTTTCAAATCCGGAGAACCCCTGATTCTTGGCCTCAGTGGCCAGATACTGGATATCAAAGAAGCCGCCTTCATTACGCACTTCGCTGTCTTCTATGCGGCAGTGAAACTCCTGTTTATGCATATCCCAGATGGCCGACTGGATGACATAGACCTTGCTCCAGTTCTCGGTGATTTCCAAACCTGCATAGGGCGGGAAGGGCGTCTTGATCAGTTTGCTGCCCACGGCGCAGTGACTGCGGTCTTCGCTATAAAGAGTGAGGATCAGTTTCGATTGATAGCTGTTCTGGGCCATGGTCTGTGCCTATTCGATTTCAACTTCAGGGAGCTGTGGGCGTCTGTTCATGCGTTTCAGGGTAAAGCCAAATACTGCCATCAGGAAAAAGCCGAACACCAGCAGGGCAGTCCCGCCGTCGAGGCTGAATGAGCCACCGATATTGGCAGCCAGCAGTGTCAACACCACAGCCAGTACAGAAATAGTCGCCAACATGGCCGCCGCGGCTCTACCCAGGTCTGCCAGTATGGGAATAAACTGACTGACAGGTACGAAGAGACCGCAGGCAATGATGATCCAGAACCACATGCCTACACCCAATAATCGACTGGAAACTGTAGCAGTGAGCAGGCAGGACAGGGCGAAGAAGAGGGCGATGACTTTGTTCATGGCTGCTTGATTGAAACTATTGGGTGGTTGTCAGCAGGGACCTGGCCGGAATCTCTTGAGCATGGGCAGATGGCTGCCAGTTACTCCTTCCAGATGCTGTTATCTCACGCTGCAGAATAATCAGCAAGCCCCTGAGCCTGCTCAAAGGACCAGCGGGAGGAAGCCACCATAGGCCATACGTTGTGGGTCGAATCCGACATCTGCATCGGCCATGAGTTCAGCGATTCTCGGATCGGCAGCGACCCTGGCATTGGCCAGATCCCGTGCGTCTCTGGATTCGAAAACTAGCCAGCCGAACAGGATTGCTTCATCTTTTCTGGCGGAAAGGGCCTCGCTGAAAGAGCGCGTTCCCTCAAGGTGCATATCGTCACCGACCCATTCCTGGTAGTCCAGGGCACCATGCTCCTTCCATATTTGTGCTACTGCGGCAGCGAGGCGTTGGTATTCATCCAGTTTCTGAAGGGGGATGGGGTGGGCGAAGCCGTCTATGTAGTGAGGCATGAGGGTGGTCCTTTGGTTGGGGTCCTTTAGGTGAGGTCTAACGGCTTGGAAAACCGGCAACAGCGGGGCCGTTGTCCCACGCCGAAGGCGCGAAATTAATCGCATGCTTACAAGGCATTGGTACCCCCGCAGATGTGTGCGTAATGCTCTACCTCTGTAAACGGATCATAGAAGTGGTGAAGTAATGCTCTCCATTCCTTATAGGGCTCAGATTGCCGGAAACCCACCGTATGATCTTCAAGCCTCTTCCAGTGTACCAATGAATGTAACGGTTGGGTTGCTCGATACAGCGTTGCAGCTGGTGAGACAGATACCCAGGCATAGCCGAGATAATCCGATGCGCTTGGCCGAAAGCACGCTCGAAGTCAGATGATTGACTCTCTTTTATGTTGAGTATTGCCTCTTCGAAAACCACAGTACTCTCCCATGCCTTATAAGACCCATTGTTAGTGGGTTCGGCCAAGGCCGAGTTCATGATCAAACAGATAGTTAGGTGTCATTCAGACGAATATGCACCCAGGTCAAATAGAGTATCGATAGCGCAAAAGGGGCTACCAAAAACCATGGATAATAGTTCCCTGGGCTATCCAGATTTACATAGTAGTATCGAGCGTCCAATGTTATTCCTAATAAGCAGGCTAAGCACAAAAGGATTAAGGCTATCATTTGCCTGTTGCTATTATAGGCATTAGATCTAGCGAACACCGTAATAATTCCACCTGAAACTGCAATAACGCTCTTATACAGGTCAAAGCCGAACCAAAGTTGACCTAGCGTAAATCCGAATACGCACATAAATAAAATAAACCACTTGCAGAGCGTGACTAAAGTTACTGATGCGATGTTAGATTCGCTCACTTGTACACCTAACTCCTTTGTTAATGGAGCTGATCAGTGCTGCGTGAGCAGCGTCCTTTATTGAAATTATTGTTATGTGTTGCATGCACGTTAAACAATCTCCGAAAGGTTAGAAAGATACCAAACTATCCCGGGCAACAACGTCAATACGATTGCAACCAGGAACAATGCCTTTTGCGTATTTGAAATTGCCGCTAATGAAGCTTTAGGAATATTCGGATCTGGTACAAATGCACCTGGATTTATGCCAAAAGCAGCGGCCCCAGCCAATGTTCCCGCAAGCTTTAGTATTTCTACCAAATCTCCTCGTTGAATTTGAAATAAGATTATGGGTATGACGAAAACTACAATTACGATGGAGAAATAGCGGATGAAGTTGAGTTTATTGTCTATGCTCATAGCGCATTCTTCTCTTATTACACATAACGCCCTTGTTAATGTGCAAGTGGTGCAGCCACTTGTCCTAGAGCCCCGTATGGGCGATTGAACTGATTGTTATGCTGCGTTTTGCACTGAATTGCTAGCATTGGAATTCATTCCAAGAGCCCGAATACACGATATTGCAAAAAACAAAGCCATCACCATATTGAAACTTGACCCTCTGACTATACCGTTCAATGGTGAACCAAGAATATCTGAAAGTTGGCTCGAAAATGCACCAAATACGATAAGCAATGGTAATGGCGTCAGAATAACCATATAGCGTGGCAAATCAGTCTTGTTAAGAATTATGGCAATAGCGAAAAGTGATATTGACGCCATCAGAGGTATTGCCGATGCTGAATTGACGTAGTCAAGAGTCCCTTCAAGCGAATTCAGCAAGCCACTAAATGTTATTGGATCAGTCATAGCAATTTGGAGTGTTTTTCCATACAAACTCCACAATGCGTGATATGTACCGCCCAAAATAGAAGCTATAGCAAATAGCAAGCCGGCTGCTATTCCCCAAATTCTCCAACTTGGTAGAAATCTCCTATAAATATATCCCGCGCCAAAAAGGTATCCAATCACAGCGAATGACCCTAATAGAATTGAAATCTCCAAATGTGTTTCGCTGGCTTGAAGGATTGTGGCTCTTCCTGGTATGCGATCTTGTATGGAAGCGTCTACCAAAACAGCTTCTCCCCAGTGCGCATATAAAAAGAGGTCGCCGACAAACATCGCCGATGCTCCTGTGAATCCGCCTATTGCAGTGATTCGATCGAGCTGCATAACGCCCTTGTTAATGGGCGCTGCGTTAGCAGCGTCCCGCATTGAATTGATTGTTATGAATTTATTATTTCGAAGTATCCGTGAATGTTCTAGTAATATTGTCGATAGTCATTCTAGGACCTTGATCCAGATTCCCTTCTTTATCTAAGAATCCAGAATTACCGAACGATGCAACTGCTTCAACAAGTTGAGCGAGAATTAAGTCACGTTGTTCAGGTGTAACAGCGGACTCGACAAATGCTTCTATGCAATTAGTTAATCGGAGTCTGTGCTTATTATGAAGATACATATGTAATGCTGATTTAAAACCCTTCATAGTGAACGCCGCAATTGTACCAATTGCTCCTAGAGCAGTGAGGCGAATGGCTGCGAAGTAAATTACTTGCCACGTCCATTCCTCAGGTACTTCGAGCGCTATATACTGAGAAATTAGCCAGAAAAATAATATCAAAGAGACTACGCTTGCGACTCCCCAGAATATAACCATCCAACCGAGAGGATTGCTGGCTTCAGAAAACTGATCTTGCGCAGCCTGAACAGAAATCTTTGCAGCAGTTTTTCTTGCTTTGTTCTCAATATCTTCTGCTAGTTTTTTTGCATTCTCTATTGTGGCTTCTGCTTCAGTACGGATTTTCTCTATTGTTTCTTCAGATTCTTTATGTAGGGATGCTACGGTTTGCTCATACTGTTTAAGTATCCCTTCATCTTGAAGAAGTCCTCTGTCCTCAACAGCGGCAGCTACAAATGCCGGCCAATGCAATTTGAGGTTCTGTAGATAGGTATTACAAGAAGAAAGAAAACCTCCCTTTTGGGCTATATATTCCTGGCTGTTCCTTTCGGCTTGTTGAGTAAACTGGTTATTGATATCCGTAAAGGTTCTAATAATCTCATTAAGCGGATTATCGTGAACATGTTTTGCATACTTGTATGCGAAAGAGTATTTACTATCTAGTTCTTCAAATACTGGCTCAAGCTGTACAGCTAACGACTCTTCACCTAAATTTGTTCTTAAAAGCTTCTCTCGATCAATGCTTAGATATACTTCTTCAGCTTCTTTCAGCTTATTAATTGCTTCGTCAGTAGCCAAGATCACTCTCCTAGTTAGAAAATATCGCTATATTCATAACGCTCTTATTTGTGGGCAAATTGCGAAGCAGTTTGTCCTTTATAGAATTGATTGTTAGCTGTCGGTTCCGAATTTGGCATTCATTCCATTTATGACGCCAAAAGTCTTTTCCGTAAGCCATTGAATCCCCGCATACAAATCTTGCCACTGTGCTTGATTGATTTGAATATCATCAGCGGTAGTAGGATGCATTAATTGGTCTCGATACTCGATAGCCCTCTTGCCCTGGGCCCAGCCGTTATCTTCAAAATTTGGATAAGGATATAACCCGAATATTTCATGCCCGGCTTTTATGCTCAACTTGATTCGATCGGCTGCTGATTCCCGCCTTTCATTCTCTATTGCTCTCATTTGCGCTTTCGGTAACGTGTTTCCGGTTGCGATAAAGACCTTGGCGAAATTTCGGTAGTAGTGGCAATAACCTTCGATTAAAGGTATAGCCGACCTTATAAATATTCGTCTCCAGCTTTCCGAATCGTCCTCACTATCGAATAAGTAGCTCAGATCAGACTGCAGAATCTCAGATACTTTAAAGTATTCTCGAAGCTCTCTTTCAAACGCGGCCCGGTGTTCTTCGATTTCCATTAGTTGCTCTTAGTACAGCTAACGCCCTTGTTAATGGGCAAACTGCGCAGCAGTTTGTCCTTTATTGAACTGATTGTTAGGCATCCGCTACTTTCTTCCCATTATTGCGTTACTTAATTCTCGAATTCTTTGGAGAAGGAAATACCAAATAGCCGGTAATGAGAATAAAAAGACAATGCCGATAGCGCTCAGCCAAGTTACGACTTGGGCGTCGGAGATACGACGATCAAACCTCAAAATTGCTTGCTGAGTCTCTGACATGAAACGTCTCCCAGTTAGCTCCTCGGGTTCGCATACTGGAGTTCCTCGAAATGCACTGGTATTCAGGCTGCAGGCCTCAATTAAGTCCTCGAGATTGATGTGTAAATAATACGAATACGCATAACCCATACCCAACGCAACGACAGATAGAACAAGCCCGTAGAAAAAATTGCTGGTCTTTCTATTTTGCACGATCTTGTATGCCTAACGCTCTTGTTAATGGGCGCAGCCTTGGCTGCGTCCTTGATTGAACTGATTGTTACTGCTCCGTACACTGTCCATGAACTAGCTGTCCTCCCATAGTTACTGCGACCATCGTCATACCCGATATCCGAACTGGAACAGGTGAGCCTGGCGCAGGAGTTGGCATATAGTCCATAAACCAAGCCCAAATCCCATTCGAATGCCCAGCCGGCCGAACGTGTACTAATTTGTAGTTCCTAATTAGTGGATTAGAACTATAACCTTGCTCGATAGACCAATCTCGCACCGCGCTGTGAGCATCGCTGAGCTTTACAGGAATATCCGTAGCATCCAGCTCGTATTCTGGCTCTTGGCTGAATAAGAATCGACAGCCTATTGGGGAGCCATCATCCCAGTTCATGACTAGGCCTTCTTGCGATAGCGCAATAGGGCTGAAGATGCCAATTAGCAAAATTGTAAATACTCTCAATTTGGCACTCTCATAATCTGGAGAAGTAACGCTCTTGCTAATAGGCTCGGCGCAAGCCGAGTCCTCGATTGAACTGATTGTTATGTGTTCTCATTTAATTAGTAGTAGATTTTTCGAATATCGATTCTAATTTTCCGTTTCAGTAAAGCCTGGGTTGCTAGCACTTCCGGCCTCCGTGCGAAATGAGGATTTTTGTGCTAACGCGGACAACATAATAACTAGTCCAACAAACACAAAAAACAGACCAGGCGCTAATGATTGAAGAAATAGGTCAGAGCCCTCAAAAGTGAACTCTCCGTTTGCCCCCTGAAGCGTCAGATAGAATCCAAGGAGTGCGAACAGAGAAGAGACAACGCTAGAACAAATGATTCTCACAATATAGCCGCGTGTCTGGAGCGACTTTACTGTCAGTCCTGTTGAGCTCAGATGCTTAACCTTGTCCGAAGTTAATGGTTCAATTTTGATCATTGACTCGTCGCTTGTTGTAAAGTTCTCTGACTTCGAAAGTGGCTATACACATAACGATCATTGGTAAGGAGCGGCCGTAGGCCGTCTCCTTTTGACCTGTTTGTTAATTGGGATTGGTGCCGACCCGATAGCGCCACACTGAGAATGCTCATGACCTTCTCTGCAAGCCAGGGCAGCCCGAAAAACGAAGTCAGAGAAAAGGCGGAAGTCTCTACTACGGTGAAAGCGGTTTTGTCCGAATGGAAGCGAGCTTCATCGGCAAAACCGCTTTCACCGTAGCAGATAAAAAGCCTTCCGCAAACCAAGCAGATTTCCTCGATTTTGCGTAGTTTCTCTGAAAAATAGTTAATTAAGTACATTGCCCTTATCGTTTAGCACGAGGCGCCAATAACTTTTAACATTTTTATAAATAGTTGACCCCCGTATGTGGCGGGAATCTACTCGCAGTTTAGTACCCATCCATCTGAAATGGAATAGTTTGCTTAAAAGTGTTGGGTTGCTCTTCTTGGATACCGTGCTGATCCCAGTATTTGGAATAAGAGGGGTCCCTATATATGTATAGTGGGTTTCCCTATATATCAGATCCTGGCTTTCTAAGCGTCTGAAATACTGAGGTTAATTCCTTTGCTTGTTGCTTGCAGGTTTTGAGCCAGAAACATATTTCGCTATTAATCATGCCTTTTCGCGCATCTGGGCTACTTTTTAGATATCCATTTGGTTGCGAGGAGAAGCATATGGCTGGCGGGTTCATTCAAGCTGTTCGAGAGGGGATGAGGGCGCGCGGTTACAGTATTGCCACTGAGAAGACCTATCTGCTGTGGATCAGGCGATTTATCCACTTCAGTGGTAATCAGAGCATTAGCGCTTTCAAGCCAGAGCAGATTACGGATTATTTAAGCTATCTTGCCCTGAAAAAGCATGTGAGTGTAAACACCCAAAAAACAGCTCTGAATGCACTGGCATATCTGTATCAGAAGCACCTGGGCCTGGAATTAGGCGATCTGGGTTTCAAGTTGGCAAAAAAGCAGCGTCGTTTACCGACTGTATTGACGATTGCCGAGGTCCGCAAAATACTGGCTCATCTTGAGGGGCGGAATAAACTCATTGTCCAGCTGCTTTATGGGAGCGGCCTCAGAGTCAGCGAATGCTTGCGCCTGCGTGTGCAGGATGTGGATCTGGATAATTTCTCCTTGACGATTCATGACGGCAAAGGCCGAAAGGACAGAAAAACCTTGCTCAGCCCCAAATTACAATTCGCACTTCGCAGTCAGCTTGATGAGGCGAAAGCGAGGCAGCGGCTGGATAATGAGAAAGGGGTAGGCTGTTCCCTGCCTCCTGCGCTGAGTCGCAAGTTTCCGAGCGCATTCAGGTCACCGTTATGGGCGTATCTGTTTCCGGCCAGTAGTCTCTGTAGCCACCCGCAAACCGGCGAGATTTGTCGGCATCATTTGCATCACACAGTGGTGCGTAAATTTCTCAGGCAAGCAGTGCTACTGGCTGGTGTTGACTACAAGCGGGTGACTACCCACACATTCCGCCATTCCTTTGCGACTCATCTGCTGGCAAGCGGAACTGATATCAGGAGCGTACAGGAATTGCTGGGACACAACGATGTGAGCACTACCCAGATCTATACCCATGTGCTCGGCAGGCATTACGCTGGCACCAACAGTCCTTTGGAGCAACTTTAGCGGACAAAATTATTGTCCGGGACTGCGCAACTCCAATGCCTCATTAATCGCTTCATGATTCAGAAAGCTGTCCAGTTCTGCCAGGCCATTGGCCACGTCGGGGTGGGCAAACAGTTCCGTGGCGGCTACCTGGCCCAGGGTGGCGAAGCTGGTTTGCATGGCGATGGGGCCTTCGTTGCGGATGGCGGTTCGGGCCAGTTCGCCGCAGCGATCGGTGAGCAGTACGGTCATCAGATTGGCCATGGCTTGTAGTGAGTCGCGTCTTTCTTCGCTGCTGACATTGGACATCTCTGAGACTGCCGGGTGTTGCGCCATGGAGGTGAACATCCAGGTGACCAGGGCCAGTTTGTCTGCGCTGGTGGAAGAGTTGACCAGGCAATGGCCCAGGGCGTCGGCATCGGGCCCGGCCTGGGCAGGCGCAGTCACAAGCAGGGCGGCGCAGGCGGTGAGGCTTGTGAGGAAGGTTGAAAGAGAAGTGGTGCGGAAAGTGTTGAGCGCGGCAGCTAGCGGCTTCATGGGAAACTCCATTATTTGGCTATTCTGGCTTGAGTATAGCGGATCAGAGCCGGATTGCGCTGTGCGCTGCTTGGAATTTTGAGCTTGTGTTACTGGTAGCGGGGGAGGGAGCAGGGCGGCTGACTCGCCGGATCAGACAATATGCCCCACCCAGCGTCCGGCCAGCATGACACCGCTCCATAACAGCAGGGAACTGGCGCCGGTGATTTTCAGTTGCCGGGGTGTGGCGATGATCTCATCCCAGTCCTTGACGGATTTGTACACCCGAAAATGAAACCAGGCCATATTGGCGCCGGCCAGGGTGAGTAGAAACAGCTTCCAGAGAAAAGCCGGGTTTTCCAGATGGGAGGAGGCGCGAGTGATAAACATGCCCAGGCCGGTAATGGTGGCAATCACAAAGGCGCCCCAGGTCCAGGGAATCAGTTCCCGGTTCATCAGGCTGATGGGGTAGATCGTGGCTGCCAGGCCGAGAAGACGCAGGTCCACCCAGAGAATGGAGCCCACCACCGTGGCAGCGGCAATCACATGAATGGTTTCCAGGGTGGGGAACCAGTTGGTGGCGGCGATAATCTGTGACAGCGGCCAGTTCTCCACCGCCACCCAGAAGGGGTAAATCTCCTCGCTGATATAGACTTCCATGGTCCACAGCGGGTATTGCAGGTATTCCAGATAGGCGATCCAGCGGCCACAGATAGCCACGCCGATCAGCAACAGCATCCACCCCAGGGCCGTGCCGCGTGCCAGCCATTTTTTGTTGGCTTGTTCCCAGTAGGCCGCCCGGCGCCGCTGCATCAGAAAATAGAACAGCAGCAGGGCCAGGGCCGGCAGCAGCAGACTCATCTTGGTGGTGAACACCGGGTTGTTGAAATAGCGGGCCGGGCGGCCAAACACGAAAAAGGCGCCGGAGATGATATTGCTGGCCAGGGCCAGCCAGAACCAGGGCATAACCCGCTGGCCCAGTTCATTGAGTTGTTGGGACGGTATGGCCAGGTTCCAGATTCGAAGGCCCAGCAACATGGCGCTGCCCATTACCACGGCGATGCCGAGAATGTGAATGGTCTGGATAATGGGCGGGAAGCCGGGAATCGTGCTCAGGGCCCAGAGGGCGCCTTGCTGCAGAAAACTTCCGTCGATGGCCTGGGCCAGTGCTTGCATTGGCATGCCTTTTCAGCTTTTTATTATTGAGGGACTGCTCTGGTTTCGCCCTGCGTCCTTGTCGGCGGTCTGGAAGCCGCGGGCGCGTTTTGGCCCGCAGCTTCCGTTCCGTTTATTACAGGTCCTTCTGTTACTGGCCCTTCTATTACAGGCCCTTGTCGGTCACTGCGCCTTCCGAGGCCGAAGTGACTTGGGCGGCATATTTGGCCAGTACGCCGCGCTTGTAGCGGGGTGCCGGTTTTTGCCATTGGGCCAGGCGTTTCTCGATCTCTGCTTCACTCAGTTCCAGATTCACGGTATTGGCTTCGGCGTCGATGGAAATTTTGTCGCCATCCTGGACGATGGCAATGGGGCCGCCTTCGGCCGCTTCCGGTGTCACGTGTCCCACAACAAAGCCATGGGAGCCGCCGGAGAAACGTCCGTCGGTAATCAGGGCCACGTCATTGCCCATACCCTTGCCCATAATGGCCGAGGTGGGGGAGAGCATTTCCCGCATGCCGGGGGCGCCTTTCGGGCCTTCGTAGCGAATCACAATCACATCGCCTTCTTTTACGGTGCCATCCAGCACGCCTTTCAGGCTGTCTTCTTCCGACTCGAACACTCTGGCCGTGCCGGTAAAGCTCAGGCCTTCCTTGCCGGTGATCTTGGCTACCGAACCACCGGGGGCCAGGTTTCCGCGCAGTACCCGCAGGTGGCTGTCTTTCTTGATGGGATTGTCGAAAGAGCGAATGATGTCCTGGCCCTCGGGATAGGGCGCGACCTTTTCCAGATTCTCCGCCAGGGTCTTGCCGGTAACGGTCATGCAGGAGCCATCCAGCATGCCGGCGTCCAGCATCATTTTCATCAGGGGCTGAATACCGCCGATCTTGATGAGCTCGCTCATCAGGTATTTGCCGCTGGGCTTGAGGTCCGCCAGCATGGGGATGTCCTTGCCGATGCGGGTGAAGTCATCCAGTTCCAGTTCCACACCGATGGTGTGGGCCATGGCCAGCAGATGCAGCACCGCATTGGTGGAGCCGCCCAGGGCGATGGTGACCTTGATGGCATTCTCAAAGGCGGCCCGGGTCATGATGTCCGAGGGTTTGATGTCCCTCTCCAGCAACTGCATGATGGCCTCGCCGGCACTGATACAGTCGTTTTCCTTCTCAGGTGAGATGGCATCCTGGGCCGAGGAGTTGGGCAGGCTCATGCCCATGGCTTCGATGGCCGAGGCCATGGTGTTGGCGGTATACATGCCACCACAGGAACCGGGGCCGGGAATGGCGGTGTCCTCGATCTGCTTCAGTTCAATATCAGAGACTTTGCCCGCCGCATGGCCACCCACGGCTTCGAATACCGAGACCACATTGGTGTGGTTGGGGCCGGGCTGGATGGTGCCGCCGTAGATAAAGATGGAAGGGCGGTTCAGGCGCGCCATACCCATCAGCAGGCCGGGCATGTTCTTGTCGCAGCCGCCGATGGAGATGATGGCGTCGTGGCCCATACAGCCGGAGACAGTTTCCACGCTGTCGGCAATCACTTCCCGGGAGACCAGGGAATACTTCATGCCCTCGGTGCCCATGGAGATGCCGTCGGAAATGGTCAGCACATTGTAGATGATGCCCTTGCCGCCGGCCTCGTCGGTGCCCTTGTTGACGTCCTCGGCCAGCTTGTTGATGTGCATATTGCAGGGGGTCACCATGGACCAGGTGGAGCAAATGCCGATCTGGGGCTTTTTGAAGTCTTTGTCTTCAAAGCCAACGGCGCGCAACATGGCCCGTGAGGGAGCCTGTTCAACGCCATCAACCACCAGTTTGGAATGTTTTCTTAAGTCCTTGTCTGCCATTGAAATTCTTTTAACTCTTGAGAAACTGCTTTAAGTGGGAGCGAGCCCCCGACAGCCATGCTGCAGGGGCAAGTGGCGGCTACTATACCGCAACGTTCGGTTCATCGCATGCCCCTTATTTGGGCCTGCCAATCGGGGTATAGTGGCCGGGTTCGTCATGACAGGGAAGGCCATGGCGCACCGGATGCAGGCCGATACGCTGCGCTGGTATTCCCGTCGCCCTGACGCGAATAAAAAGTAGTAGAAAAGTAGTAGATCAGATTCCAGGAATCCATCATGAAACAGATTTTTTCCCGGCTCGGCTTGTTGGCCGTGGTCATGAGTATGTTCGCCGCCGCAGCCGTCCAGGCCCAGGATGGCGAGGCCCTGTATGAGCAGTATTGTGCCGCCTGCCACGACGATCCGGTGGACCGGGCACCAAGCCGCGCGGCGCTGGGGGACTACAACGCCAATGCCGTCTTCCATGCCATGACCGCCGGGATCATGCAAACCCAGGCCGCCAATCTCACTGAAGAGCAGCGCATTGCCCTGGCCGAACACCTCACCAATACCAATTACAACCGCGACCGGGTGGAAAGCTATGCCGCCTGTACCGCGCCTCTGTCGGGGCTGGATCTGCAGGCGGCGGGCAACTGGAATGGCTGGGGAACGGATATGTCCGGCCAGCGCTATCAGGATGCCAGCGGCAGCAATATCAGCGCGGCCACGATCGATTCCCTGGAAGTGGCCTGGACCATGGGGGTGGAAGCCGCCAGCAGTGCCCGGGGCAATGTCACGGTGATCGACGGCGTCATGTTCTATGGCGCGCCCTCGGGCATGGTGCGGGCCCTGGATGTGGCCACTGGCTGCCAGTACTGGGACTACGCTGCCATTGGTGAAGTAAGGGCGGCCATGTCAGTGGTGGAACTGGACGGTGCGCCACTGCTGGTACTGGCGGATCTCACCAATCGCGTCTATGTGCTGGATGCCCTTACTGGCAGCAAGCGCTGGCATGCGGATGTGGATGACAATCCCTGGGCCGTAAGCACCGGGGCGCCTGCTGTACATGATGGCAAGGTGTTTGTGCCGGTGTCTTCCATGGAAGTGGCAGGGGCGGGTAATCCCCAGCACGTCTGCTGTACTTTTAGAGGCAATGTGGCAGCACTGGATCTGGCCAGTGGCGAGAAGCTTTGGCATACCTACATCATGAAAGAGCCGGAACAGGTGGGCAGCAACAGTGTCGGCAATCCAGTGCTGGCTCCGTCCGGAGCACCCATCTGGTCTTCGGCCACCATCAATCCCGAGCATAACCGCGTGTATGTGGGCACCGGTCAGAACTACAGCCGTCCCACCAGCGATACCAGTGATTCGGTAATCGGTTTTGATATGGACAGCGGCGCCATGGATCTGGTCTACCAGACCACCGCCGATGATGCCTTTACCATGGGTTGTAGTGGCCGCGCCGAACACCCCAATTGCCCCGACCCGGGCCCGGATGTGGATATTGGCGCGCCGGTACTGACCACCACCCTGAGCAATGGCCAGGATATTCTGGTGGCAGGCACCAAGGGTGCCAGAGTCTATGGCATTGATCCGGCCAGCGGCGAGCGCCTGTGGGTGGCCAATGTGGGTCGCGGCAGCCCCCTCGGTGGTGTGCACTGGGGTATGACCTATGTGGATGACGTGGTCTATGTGCCGGTATCTGACCGCATTCCCGGCGGCAGCAGCGATCCTCAACCGGGCCTGCATGCCCTGGACATGAAGACCGGGGAGTCCCTGTGGTATGCCCCGGCGCCGGAACGCTGTGAGCAGGGCAATTTCAGTTGCAGCAATGCCTATTCGGCCCCACCCTCGGCGACGAATGATCTGGTCATAACCGGTGCCCTGAATGGCTATCTGTTTGCCCACGACCGTGCCACTGGCGAGCTGGTCTGGGAGATGAATACCCGCCGCGAATTCGACAGCCTCAATGGCGTGCCGGCCTCCGGCGGTGCCATCGATGCCACCGGCCCGGTCATCAGCGGCGACTACCTGATCTTCAACAGCGGCTATGCCACCTTCGGGCAATTGCCCGGCAACGCTCTGATTGTGATGAAATTACCGGAGTAGCTTGCCTGTCTTCTACTGAAATCCCCTTGTCTGCAGGCTATGTGGCGCTGAATCAGCATGTTGCCGAGGGGGCATCAGGCTTGGTTCAGTATGTCGATCATGTGACGAGGAAGTGGCGATTTATGAAAGCTGGAAAATTCGATTCAGACTTCGATTCTGGCAAAAACATTTCAGGCTCTCTCGATCTGTCCAGAATCAGGAAACCAAACCAGGAGCAGAAGCGAGTAAATGTCGACTTTCCAACTTGGATGGTCGATTCGCTCGACAAAGAAGCAGCACGCCTGGGGATTACCAGACAATCCATCATAAAACTCTGGCTCGCTGAAAGGTTGGAAGAAACCGCTAAATAACGCCTATTGTTAATGGTCGCAGCCTTGGCAGCAACCTCATATTGATATGATCGCTATCTGTCAGTTCCACTGTATTTTCAGATCGCGCTGAGATTGAGCGCAATCTCTCAGATATAAATTGATCAGACTCTGATATGGAATTCCTTTCGCTTCAGCGAGTTCTTTGAAATAACCAATAGTGTCCTCATCGAGCCGAATAGTTATTTGTTTCTTAAGCTTCCTGGCATAAGGATTCTTTACAGATTCGGAAAAGTCATAACTCTTACGCATTTCTAAAACCCTCATAAGACTTTCTTTCCTGCTTCTGAGCCTTGCGAGCAGAAATTATGCGAATTGTGTCTCCAGAACGGATGCAATGGCAGACGACCAGGAGCCGTGAGCTTATGCTGGTTCCGAGGAGGATGAACCGGTCTTCATCAGCGGAATGGTCGGGATCGGGTATAAGGCGGGCAAATTCGTCAGTGAAGGCTGTTTGGGCTTCAGAGAAAGAAACCCCATGCTTCGCAATATTCGATGCCTCTTTTTCGGGGTCCCATTAGAATGCAAGATGAGCCATGATTTATAGTGTAACTACAATGTAATTATAGTCAAGGGCGGCATTGTGTATGCCAGGGCGGAGAATAAACAGCCCGGCATTCGTCGCCTGCTGTACCAGCCTATGACTTTGAGGATTTGTGGGGGAATTCGGAGATAAGGTCCGAAAACGGCCAGTTTTCTGCTCGGGGAAGGCGTATGATGGCAGGCAGTTTTTCACCAAGACCTGTCTGCCACCATGTCAGCCTCCATGTCAGCACAAGCCGAACAGAATCTGCTGGACCCGGACGATTACGAAGCCGCCCGTCAGAGCCGCGATGCGCGCTTTGACGGGCGTTTTTTTGTGGGGGTGCTAACCACCGGCATCTATTGCCGGCCGGTCTGTCCGGTGCGTATTCCGCGCAAAGAGAATGTGCAGCTTTATCGCTCGGCCGCTGCCGCGGCAGCCGCCGGTTTTCGGCCCTGTCTGCGCTGTCGGCCGGAGTCGTCTCCCGGTACACCGGCCTGGAGTGGTGCGTCCTGGAAAGTCTCGCGGGCCCTGCAACTGATTGATCGCGGTTTTCTCGACAGTGATTCTGTGGAAGAACTGGCTCGGCAACTGGGTATCGGGCCCCGGCAACTGGCGCGCTTGTTCCAGTCTCATCTTGGGGCCTCGCCGGTGGAGGTGGCCCAGACCCGGCGCCTGCATTTCGCCAAGAAGCTCATCGACGAAACCAGCATGCCCCTGGCGGAAGTCTGTTTCGCCGCCGGCTTTGGCAGCCTGCGCCGTTTCAATGCGGTTTTCGTCAACACCTATGGTCGTTCACCCCGGCAGCTGCGTGACAAGCAGGGCAGGCGGGCCCGTCGCCAGGCCAGCCTGCAACTGACCCTGAGTTACCGTCCGCCCTTTGACTGGCGCGCCATGCTGGCGTTTCTGGCCTACCGGGCCATTCCCGGTGTGGAGCTGGTGACCGACAGCAGCTACGCGCGCACTTTTTCCATTGGCGGCGAGCATGGGCATTTTGAGGTGTGCTTCGGCGAGCAGAGCAATGCCTTGCAGGTGCAGATCGTGGCGCCTCAATCGCGCCAGCTCACCCATATTGTGGATCGTATCCGCTCCATCTTTGATCTCCGGGCCGACAGTGCGCTAATCGATGAGAATTTCAGCAAAGACAAATTGCTAGGGCCTGTGGTTAAAACCAATCCTGGTCTGCGTGTGCCCGGCTGCTGGAGTGGTTTTGAGGTGGCGGTGCGGGCCATTCTGGGACAGCAGGTGTCCGTCAAGGCCGCTTCGACACTGGTGGCCCGGGTGGCAGCGCGCCATGGCAGCAGCTACCACGCCGATGATAAACCCGAAGGCCTGGACTATGTGTTTCCGGAAGCAAAGCAACTGGCCCATGCCGATCTCGATAATCTCGGCATTGTTGGCAGTCGCATTGCCGCCATCAAGGCCCTTGCCGGGGAAGTAGCGGCTGGGGATCTGCCCATGGATTGCCGTGTCGACAGCGCCGGGTTTGTGGCGCGCATCTGCCGCATCAAGGGTATTGGCGAATGGACCGCCCAATACATCGCCATGCGTGCCCTGGATGATCCCAATGCCTTTCCGCATTCGGATCTGATTTTGCGCCGCGCCGCTGCCGAGCCAGGCCAGACCCTGACCCCGAAACAAATGCTGGCCCGGGCCGAAGCCTGGCAACCCTGGCGAGCCTATGCGGTGATCTTGCTGTGGCGTCATTACGCCAGCCTGAATAATTGAGAGTTTGTCTGATTCTGTGATCAGCGGAGGTGATTCGATGCATTACTACCAGTATATGGAAACCCCCGTCGGCAAGTTATTGCTGGCCGGTGATGGCGACAGCCTGACACTGCTGGGCTTTCCCGGCGGCTCCATGGCCCGTCGCCATGAGCCTGACTGGAAGCAGGATCCGGCCCCCTTCGCGGAGGTGCGGCAGCAGCTTGAGCAATATTTTGGGGGCAGCGCCAACAGTTTGATTTGCCCCTGGCGCCTCAGGGGACTGAATTCCAGCAGCGGGTCTGGGCTGCCTTGCAGGAGATACCCTTCGGCGAAACCTGGAGCTACGGGCAACTGGCCAGACATATCGGCAAGCCGAAGGCCTCGCGGGCAGTGGGGGCAGCCAATGGCCTGAATCCCATCCCGGTCATTATTCCCTGTCATCGGGTCATTGGTGCCAGTGGCAAACTCACCGGTTTCGGTGGTGGGTTGGAGACCAAACGCTATTTGCTGGATCTGGAGTCTGAAACCCTTGCTCCGGCGCTACTCTGATCAGAATCCCACTTGCTTTGAGGAACCCTGGTGGCTTTGTGCAGTCCTATGCATGGGGATCGGGTTTTTCTGTAGTGCCTGCTGACAGGGCACGCAATCATTCGCGATATAAAAAGCATGCAATGGGAAAACGGGCAGGGCGCCGAGTTTGATGATCCGGCAGCGTCCGCTGCCAGCGACAAACAACGCGAAAGCCGGCTGATGCAGTTGGCAATACTAATGAGCCTGGGCTTGCATGGCCTGCTGGCCCTGTTGCTGCTGCGCGATCAATCCTTGCCCCATTCGCCCGGTGAAGCCACCCCACAGTTTGTGCGCATCAATCTTTTGCCGGACAATCCTCTCAGCCCTCCGCCTGTTGAATCACTGCCGGAACCTGAAGCAGAGACTCCGGATGAAGCAATCCTGTCCAGTGAAGACAATCCGCCGCCACTGTCTGAAGTGGCAGAAGAGCAGCAAGCAGTGCTGGAGGCCATCGCGGCCGAAGTAGAGCCAGTCTTGCCGGACAATTCGACGCCGCTAGCAGAACAAAACACAGCGGCCACAGACTCTCAGCCAGCCGAAGCGCCACCGACGGATACCAGACCTGCAAGGCCCCTGATCAATCTCCCCAATGTGGACGTAGTACAGAGCACCCTGCAGCAAATGCAGGATGCCGAGCGTTCGCAGTTATGGCTGCGGGATTGCACGCGACGTCAGGAAGAAAATGACCTGCTGGATTGTGAGCCTTCGCAGCAGGCGGATTACTCGGCTGCCCGTCGCAGCAATACCTATGAGAGAACCTATCAGTCATTACAGCCACTGCGCAGCATCAGTCGTCGCGAACGGACGCTGCCCACTATTACCGAAAACCAGGCCGCACTGGCCGCGCGTCTGGCGGAGGCCGACATCAATCAGGGGCTGGCTGACTATCTGTTGCAACAGACCGATGCGGCAATCAGTGAAGGCTCCAATACCGGCAATCGCAATATTGAGCAAATCATCCGTATGACCGACCGATCAGCAGCGGCGCAACAGGCCGAAAGAGTACTGGGGGATGCCTGGATTCAATTGCGAAGTCGTGAATTGCGGAAGCGCAGGCGGGTCGAACGTTGAATTGTGAACCAGAGCTGCGCCCCGCAAATTTGGCGTTGTGAAGTGTCCTCAATATCAGTTGACAAGGTTATCATTTATGATAACCTGCAAAGATGACATGGAAAGTCACTTTCTTCGATAACAAGGTTAAGGAGGAAACGCTTGGGTTCCCTTCCGGGATTCTGGCGAACTTCCTTCACATACTTGAAATTATTGAAGAATTTGGCCCAACTATCGGTAAACCCTACACCGCTCCAATGGGAAATGGCTTATTTGAGATTCGAGCCAAAGGGAAGGAAGGTATTGGGCGCTCGCTCTTTTGTACTGTAAAGGGTCAGGAAATAATTATCCTGCATTCTTTTATCAAGAAGTCTCGGAAAATGCCAAATAGAGCGCTGGATAAAGCCCGCAATCGGATGAAGGAGTTGCGACATGAGTAGACCTGATTTGAAGACATTTAAAGAAGAGGCTCTCAAAAAGAAAGGGGTGAAAGAACAGTATGAGGATCTCGCTCCGGCCTATGAAATCCGCAAAAAGCTGATCGCCTTACGACGAGAGGCGGGTTTTACACAAGAAGAAATAGCAATAATGCTCAATACAAAGAAGAGCAATATCTCCAGGCTGGAAAGTGTAAATTCAGGCATCTCTCCCAAACTATCTACTCTCACTGCTTATGCAGAAGCCATAGGATATAAACTTAAGATAGACTTTGTGCCTAAAGCAGAGGCTGAGACATAACAGTCGAGTCAAAAAGGGCGACGGGGTACGGCATTATTGCCTGAAAATGTGTTTTTGACACAAAAGTTGGTATTGCTGTCATAAACAAGTCTATAATGCGCCCGCAACACCTTCCAGTCTCAAGAGGACTTGCCAATGAAGCTACTAACCGGATTTTCAGCGACAGTCTGAGCCCAGCGGTTATCGCGCATTCTTTTCAGTCGGTTGTATCGGAATAAGCAACAGGCCATCCCCGGTCAGTTTTCCATTCCTTTTGTATCAGCCTTCCAACCCGCCCGAAAACTGTAACCTGACCAGTCAGCTCAGGCCGTCAATGAACACCAGATATTTGCAACGCTGTGGCGTTGTGACCGCTTTGTTTTACCCTGGTAATTGACATGACAACAAATACAACGAATACAAGTAACGCTGCCGCCAGTGAAGGCAGCAAATTCAGCCGCGCCTGGTCGCTGTTCAAACAGTCCCTGCGTGGTGATACGGATTTGAATTACACCGAAGGTTCCATAGCCCGGGTGACGATTCTGCTGGCTATTCCCATGATTCTGGAAATGGCCATGGAATCGGTGTTCGCCATTGTGGATATTTTCTTTGTGGCCGGGCTCGGCACCGAGGCGGTGGCTACCGTGGGACTGACCGAGGCCATGATCACCTTGCTTTATGCAGTGGCCATTGGGCTCAGCATGGGTACCACGGCCATGGTGGCGCGGCGCATCGGTGAGAAAGATCGTGAGGCGGCTTCCCTGGCGGCAGGGCAGGCACTGTGGATCGGTGTCTTTGTCTCTGTCATTGTCGGGCTCATCGGCATCTTTTTTGGCCGCAATATTCTGCTGCTGATGGGCGCCGACGAAGCCGTGGTGGCAACCGGTGAGACCTATACCCGCATCATGTTCGGCGGCTCATTCAGCATCGTCTTTCTGTTCCTGATCAATGCCATCTTTCGTGGCGCCGGCGATGCCAATCTGGCCATGCGGGCACTGATTCTGGCCAATAGCCTGAATATCATTCTGGATCCCTGTCTGATCTACGGCTATGGGCCGTTTCCGGAGATGGGGGTCACTGGCGCTGCCGTGGCCACCAATATCGGTCGCAGTGTGGGCATGCTCTATGGACTTTATTATCTCTGCGGGGGCGGCGGACGCATTCGCCTGCACCTTAAGGATATGGGCATGAAGCTGGCCCTGATATGGTCATTGATTCGCATTTCCGCCGGCGGTATCGCCCAGTTTCTGGTGGCCACCGCCAGTTGGGTGTTCCTGATGCAGATTGTGTCCGGCTTTGGCAGTGCCGCGGTGGCCGGTTATACCATTGCCGTGCGTATCGTCATGTTCACCCTGCTGCCGGCCTGGGGCCTGAGTAATGCCGCCGCCACTCTGGTGGGGCAAAATCTTGGCGCCGGTTTGCCGGAGCGGGCCGAAACCACGGTCTGGCATATTGCCCGTTACAATGCTTACTACATGGGGCTGGCGGCCCTGGCCATGTTGCTGTTCACTCAGCCCATCGCCGAGTTTTTCACTGATGAGCCCGAGGCCCTGGCCTATGCGGTGCAGTGCCTGCGTATCTTTGCCTATGGCTATGTGTTCTGGGGCTTTGGCATGGCCATCATCCAGGCCTTCAATGGCGCCGGGGATACCATGACACCCACCTGGATCAATGTGTTCTGCTTCTGGATTGTGCAGGTGCCCTTGGCGTATTTTCTGGCCCTGACCCTGGAGATCGGACCGGTGGGGGTGTTCTGGGCGGTGTTTGTTTCCGATATGCTCACTGGTATAGTAGGCGTCGCTTTTTTCATGCGCGGCAAGTGGAAAGAGCGCGCCGTTTAGGCTTCGAATCAATGCCCGGAATCAGAACTCGCCATGCTCAGTAGCCAGCAACAGATCATCACCCACGTACAGCAATGGCTCACCGCCGACAAACCGGTCTGGCTGTGCACCATTCTGAAAACCTGGGGCTCCTCACCGCGTCCGGTGGGAGCCATGATGGCCTGTACTCTGGATGGGGAACTGGTGGGTTCCATCTCCGGGGGATGTATCGAGGAAGATTTTCTCGAGCAGCTCCGGGATGGCAGCCTCAAGGCCCAGTTTGACGAGGAGGGCGGCAAGCCTTTCAAGGTCAAATACGGCATGACCGAAGCGGAGCAGGCGCGCCTGCGTCTGCCCTGCGGTGGGCAGTTACATGTGCTGCTGGAATATATCGAGCCCGATGAAGCCAACCGCACGGCATTCACACGCCTGCGCAGCGATCTTGAAAACCATACCCTGGTAAGCCGCATCGTTGATCTGGAAAGCGGAGCCATCAGTGCCCGGGATGAATCCAGTGATGAGGCGGTGATCATTGAGGAAGGGGTCATGACGCACAGTCTGAGCCCCATGTACCGATTGCTGTTGCTGGGAGCAGGGGATGTGGCCAAATATGTGGCAGAGATGGCCCTGGCCCTGGAATATGATGTCACTCTCTGTGACCCACGGCCGCGTTATCTGGATAACTGGCATGTGCCTGGCGTGGAGACCACCTCCCGTCTGCCCGATGATATCGTGCGCGAACGTTTCAGTAATCCCTACAGCGGCATTATCGCCCTGGCCCATGATCCCCGGGTGGATGACATGGCCCTGATGGAAGCCCTGAAGACCGACGCCTTCTATGTGGGTGCCATGGGCTCCGAGCGTACCTCGGCCGCCCGTCGCGAGAGGCTGCCGGAGCTGGGGCTGAGCAAGGACGAGATCGATATTCTCCATGCCCCCATCGGCTTTCAGATCGACAGCAAGACTCCCGCCGAGATTGCTATCGCCATCATGGCCGAAGTCACGGCTGTCCGACACGGCGCTCTCCGGGAATAAAAGTCTCCCCGCTTCCTGCAAACCAAAGCGCATTACCCGCCGTCCAAGCTGGCGACTGTAGTGATAGACACAGTCCCGGTTCGCAGCCCAGTGTCACATTAGCGCAATATCCCTGCGTTAGGCTGCGATGTTTTCTGCGTTTGGAAGAAGGAGTTGTAATGTTTGCCAGCAGGATTGTCGGCCTTGCTTGTCTGTGTTTGTCATTGATGGCCTGTGAAATGGAATTTGTAGCGCCGCCTCCCCCGGATGCCGCCATTGTTTTTCCCTTGGCTGAAACTGACCCGGTTGGCAGTGACGGTGATGCCGCCGATGACCCGGTGATCTGGGTCCATGAAAGCAATCCTGAAGCCAGCCGGGTGATCGGCACCGACAAGGATTTCGGTATTGAAGTCTACGATCTGGATGGCAAGCGTCTGCAACGGATCGCCGCCGGTCTGACCAATAACGTGGACCTGCGTTACTTCGATGACAATGCCCGTTACTCGGCACTGGCCTCCGCCAGCAATCGCAGTCACAGCACCATCAGCCTGTTCCTTGTGGATCGCCAGGGTCATCTCACCTGGCTGAGCGATAACGAAATCGACACCGGCCTGGCGGAGCCCTATGGCCTGTGCATGTTCAAAAACGCCGACGGCATGCAAGTGTTTGTCAATGATACCGATGGTAGCTATCAACACTGGGGCCTGTCAGTCAATGACAGCGGCTCTGGCCTGCCCACGGTAAGCGCCGAGCTTTGGCGTGAATTCTCCGTGCCCAGCCAGCCTGAAGGTTGTGTGGCCGACGATACCAACGAGCGACTGTTCCTGGGTGTGGAGGCAGAAGGCGTGCGCACCGTCGCCGCCAATCGCCAGGCCTCCACCGAACTGACTACCCTGGTGGATATCGACGGCACTATTCTTTATGCCGACGTAGAAGGCATGAGCCTGTATCTGGATGGCGATGGCGGCTACCTGATCGTATCCAGTCAGGGCAATTACAGCTACGCCGTCTATGATCTCCTGCCGCCGCATCAGTATCGAGGCAGCTTTGTCGTGGCCGATCTTGAAGACGGCAGTATCGATGGTTCCGGTGAGACCGATGGTCTGGATGTCAGCAGCGCCAACCTTGGCCCCAATTATGGGCAAGGCATGCTGGTGGTACAGGATGGTATTAATACCCTGCCCAGTGAAGCCCAGAATTTTAAATACATTCCCTGGGCGCGCATTGCCAGCGCGCTGGGTCTGAACTAGCAAATTATTCCCCGCCACTATGAGTGACAGGCAGGCCGATCTCCGGGCCTGCCTGCTCATAATTTTTCCGTTCTGTCACAAAGCTGAAAAATAAAAAGGCCAAGTGGCCCCTGTTGCATCATTGTCATATTCCGGTAGCAGATCTGTCACGGCTATGTCACAGAGATTGGCTAGGGTAGGCGCGCACTCTACTATCCAAGGGAATCAATTAATGAAAGCACAGTTCACCAGGAAAACTCTTTCTCTCGCTATCGGTATGGCCCTGTCTGGCCAGGTGTTGGCGCAGGAAAGCATTGAGGAAATCACCGTTGTCGGTAGTCGCGCCAGCTTGCAGTCTGCAATTCAGAAGCAGCGTGATTCAGACAAGGTAGTCGGAGTTATCGATTCCGATGCTCTGGGTACATTCGCCGACATCAACGTCGCAGAATCACTGCGTCGCATTTCCGGCATCATGGTTGAGAACGATCAGGGCGAAGGACGTTATGTGTCTGTTCGCGGCATGAATACCGACCTCAACGCCATGACCATCAACGGCGTCAGCACCGCTGCCCCCGAAGATCGTCGCGGCATCATTCTTGATGGTGTGCCTTCCGATCTACTGGACAGCATGACTGTCTACAAGACCCTCACGCCCAATCTCGATGCCGACACCATTGGTGGTGCCATCGACCTGGAAACCATTACAGCCTTTTCCTATGACGATATGTTTGTGCGCCTGAAGGCTGAGACTTCCTATAATGAATTAACCAGTGATGCCAGCAACCCGAAACTGTCAGCCACCTTCACCAATCGCTGGGATGTCAGCGGCGGTGAGTTTGGTGCTGCGCTGGTATTGAGTGATCAGGAACGCCACATCATTGCCCACAACAATGAAAACGGCGGCTGGGGTGATGTTGCCCCCAATGACGATTTTGAAACACGCTACTACGACCTGACCCGTGAGCGGGAAGGGATTGTGCTGGCACTGGATTATCGCAGCGATTCAGGCAACAGCTATTTCGCCCATGTATTCCATAATGAATACTCTGACCAGGAATGGCGTGCCAAATGGGAAACCCGTGATGGTTTAGAAGACAATGAGCCCGTGATCAACGGCTCAGTGTTCAGCTACGCGGACAGCAAGGTGGATAGCGAAAGTCGCAACCGCACCGAACTGCGTGAAATTACTTCCCTGCGCCTGGGCGCCAGCCTGCAACTGAATGATCGCAATCGCATGGATGTGGAATTCTTTGCCTCCGAGGCCGAGCAGGATGATCGCGACCGTCAGGCAGTCATTTTCCGCAGCGACACCATCGATCAGCCCATCACCTATGACAACAGCGATCCCAAGAAGCCGGTGGTGACTTTCCCGTCGGCATTCTACGATCCTTCCAATTTCGCTCTGGATGCCTTCGAACGTGAGTTTACCCTGAACACCGATGAGGACATCGGTGCCAAGGTCGATGTAACTTTCGATCTGAACAACAACACCCAGCTGCAGTACGGCTTGAAGATTCGTCAGCGTGAAAAACTCAATGCACTGGTATTCTGTGCCTACGAGCCCACGGCGGACATTCTATTGAGCTCAGTGAACTTCACTTCGCCGGAGAATTTCTTCAACGTGGCCAATGGCCCGACCGCCAGCTTTGATCAGGTCAAGGGCTTCATCGGCAATCTCGGCTCCGGAACGTCTGCACTGTCTGATGGCACCAGCTGTCAAAACCCTGGCTCACAATTCGAGCTGAGCGGCGATGAAGATGAAGAATCCATCCCTGCGGACTGGACAACTGAAGAAGACGTGCTGTCCGGCTATGTAATGGCCACCACAACAGCCGGCAATGCTACCTGGGTATACGGCCTGCGTTATGAAGACACCGATACTACCTATCGGGGCAAGGCCTTTAATGGCGGTTTCGCCGGATTCACCAGCTTTGAAAACGATTATGGTTTTGCCGCACCTTCCATCAACCTGAAGTATGAAGTCGCGGCCGATCAGATTGTACGCGCAGGTCTGTTCCGCTCCCTGGTGCGTCCCGGCTTTCAGGAATCCAATGCCGGTGCCATTGTTGATACCGAAGACAATGAGATCGAAGGCGGTAACCCGAATCTGGATCCCACCACAGCCTGGAACTTTGATCTGACCTATGAGTACTACATGAGCGACCTCACCTTCGTCGGTGCCGGTCTGTTCTACAAGCAGATCGATGATGCCATTGTAGAAGTGGAATCCACTGATTCGGTATTCCGGGGCCAGCTTTACGATGTGGCCGGTACTTTTATCAATACCGATGATGCCGATATTCGCGGTCTGGAATTCTCTTTCCAGACTGCCTGGGAGAATGGATTTTTGTTGGTAGCCAACTACACCCTGTCCGATGGCGAAACTGATTTGCCAGCCGGCTCGGTCAATGGTCAGCGTACCATCCCGTTCTTCAAGCAGGCCAAGCACACTGCCAACCTCTCGGTAGGTTATGACAGCGGCGCCTGGGACGTTCGTCTTGCCGGTAACTACCGCAGCAAGTTTCTGGATGAGATCGGCGACGATGCAATGACCGATCGCTACACCGCTGACTATATGCAGATCGACCTGACGGCGCGTTACACCGTCAACGACAATCTCACCGTGACAGCCGAAGCCATCAATCTGAACGACGAGCCAGAGTACTACTACTTCGGTAACTCCAGCCGTCTGTCCCAGTATGATGAATACGGCACGACCTACGGTCTGGGGTTGCGATACACCTTCTAGGTTTGCAGCCACCTGGTGCTAAGCCACCTGGAAGACACCAGAAACAAAAAGAGAGGCCTCGGCCTCTCTTTTTTGCTCGGGATTTAGCTGTCACCAATGCAAAAAAGATGGATCGAACTCATTGAAACCCCACTGCCCAATGTGTGGCGATGGTTGGGTAACAGGTAGGGGCCCCACGCAGTGGGGGTTGACCTGTTACCCATCCCCCACAACTCAAAGAATGGTCAATGCTTCCTGCAAGCGATTGTCGAGGATAGATCTGAACAAATAGAATCCACGCTGCCCAATGTGCGGCGATCATTGGGTAACGGGTAGGGGCCCCACGCAGTGGGGGTTGACCCGTTGCCCATCCCCCACAACTCAAAGAATGGGCAAAGCAACTAAATTTCCTACTGATCAATCTCCCGCTCAATCCCCATCTCTTCCATCACCTCCAGACGCCGGGCCCCGGCCAGAATGCCGATGATGCCGTAGTTGCCCTCATGGCAGGCATATTCAAACACCGGCTCATCCATGCGGGTAATGGGCATCTCGCCGCTCCACTGGGCGGAATAGACAGTAGGGTCGTCCACGGTAAAGCCATAGATCAGTTTGTCCGGGCCCTCGAAACGGAAAGTCTCGATCACGGTCAGGTTTTCCGTATCGGCACCCCGATAGGTCTGCCAGGGATTGTAGTTTTTGGTCTCAACGATCAGGGTGTCGCCATCCCAGCGACCGATTGAGTCACCCATCCATTTCTGCAGGGCACTGGAGCGTAGTTCATCGCGCTCATCGCGGATGGGAATAATGCGGGCGTCATGGATCATCTCCACGGTGATAACCACATAGCCCGGTGACTGGTTGATCTGGAAATGGCTGTTGTACATCACCGGGGTCATTACCGGGCCCGAGCTGTTACCGAAAGACAGCAGGCAGCGCTCCCCGAGGCTGCGACCCTCCGGGCCGTCGTTGCTGCGGGTGAAGGCCGGTTCGAAGCCTGCCAGCCGTTCCGGAATGCGGCCATTGGGCGGATCGATAATGGCGGAAGTACGGTATTCACCATCAATGGTGGGCAGGAACATACCGCGATCAGTCCAGAACAGGTCGTAATTGCCAACCGGCGGCAAGGCCTCGGCGGCCGGGGCGGGGCGATTGGGGTCCAGGGGTTCGTTGTCCTGTTCCACCCGCTGCTGGGCAGCGCGCTCCAGGCGTCGGGCCTCTTCTTCGGTATAAGCCTGTTGCGTACCCAACTCCGGGGCTCGCTGAAAGGGCATGACGGTGTTATTGCGCCAATAGCCCTGAAAATCCGGAACTCCCCATTCAGTGCGGGGAATGGCGCCATCCTGGGCCATCAGCTTGCTGCTCAGGACTGTGATTGCCAGGCTTGCGAGGGCTGATCTCATGCTGGAACTCCATTAATAAATTGTTGTAATTCTATGAATTTAATGGGGAAAGCGCTTTTCGGTATTGCCACGCTGACAGGACCGGAAGCCCTAGTGTCGCTCCCGGCCAGCTTTTTCTCAAGGGGCCAGCAGCGGCCAGGGGCGGGCCTGTTCCAGTTGCCGGGCCAAACGCAGCAGCAGGGCATCCTGGCCCCAGGCGGCGGCGAACTGGCTGCCCAGGGGCAGGCCATTACTGTCCCGGTGCAGGGGGACAGACATGGCGGGCTGGCCAGTGCCGTTATAGAGGGCGGTATAGCCGGAATAATGGCGGTAGCGCTGGCCGTATTCATTGAGATCGGCGCTGTTCATATCCAGCCAGCCAAGGCGGGCAACCGGCATATTGAGCACCGGGGAAAGAATCACATCATAATCCTGATGGAAGCGGGCCAGTGTGGCCGCCACCTGCTGCAGGGTATCCAGAGCCTCGATATAGTCTTCGGCACTGACCTTGCTGCCTAGCTCTGCCATCAGGCGCGTGGATGACTCCATCTCCGCGCTGGCCAGGGTCTGATCCAGTTCTTTAAGGCGTCCATGCACGGCCTGCCAGGTATGCAGGCAGATTAACTGGTTCATAGCGCCCGCTGCGGCCTTGAAGTCCACGGGCAATTCCGGTTCTTCCACTTGATGACCCAGTTCCTCACACAGACTGGCGCTGTCCATCACGGCCTGTTGGCAGTCCGGGTGCATTTCCAGCCCAAAGGGATGACTGCTTTGCACGGCAATGCGCAGATTCTTGGGCGGCTCTGCGCTGGCTTCGAGAAAAGACTCGGGCGTAGCCGGGCGAGGAAACAGGCCTGCCTGGTCCACCGCCAGCAGGTCCAGGAAAGCCGCCGAGTCACGCACGCTGCGACTGACTACATGACCCACACTCATACCGCTCCAGCATTCCCCCAGTTTCATGGACGCCGGCGTCAGACCGCGACTTGGCTTGAGGCCAAACAGGCCGCAGCAGGACGCCGGTATGCGAATAGAGCCACCACCATCGCTGGCATGGGCCGCCGCTACAATACCGGATGCCACTGCGGCCGCGGCACCGCCGCTGGAGCCGCCGGTGGAAAAATCAGGATTCCAGGGATTGCGGCTGGCTCCGTGACTGGCAGGTTCGGTGCTTAAGGTGAGGCCAAATTCCGGGGTATTGGTTTTGCCCAGAGCAATCAGGCCGGCATCCACAAAACGCTGCACAATGGCGCCATTGTTGTCGGCAATATGGCCCTGGAACAGCTTGCTGCCATAGCCATGGGGGAGGCCAGTCAAGGCAGACAGATCCTTGATCAGAAAGGGGATGCCCGCCAGGGCGGAGCGCTCCAGAAAGTCGCTGCCGCTGTGGATGGCCGCCGCTTCTGTGGCGGCCTGCTCATAGCGTTCGCTGATAATGGCATTGACAGAGGGGTTGAGCTGCCGGGCCCGCTGGATGGCCGCCTGAATCAGCTCGGCGGCGCTGAAATCACCCCGGCGCAGACCTTCGGCCTGGGCCAGGGCATCGAGTTGCAGGTAGGAGTCAGTATCCAGCACGGTTGTTGATCAGAATACACCCGGTGAATCGTCGTCCTTGCCCACCAGGCTCAGGCCGCCGTTGTCTTCCTCTTCATCCAGATCATCATCTTCTTCGCCCTGCTTGCCTTCAGAAAGCTGGATGCGCAGACGCAGATTGTTCTTGGAGTCGGCGTTCTTGAGGGCTTCCTCGTAGCTGATCTTGCCCTGCTTGTAGAGATCGAACAGAGCCGCATCGAAGGTCTTCATGCCTTGCTGTTCGGATTTCTCCATGACCTCTTTCAGTTCCATCACCTTGCCCTGTTTGATTAGGTCACAGACCCGGGGCGTGCCGATGAGAATCTCGATAGCGGCGCAGCGCTTGCCGTCCACGGTGGGGATGAGGCGCTGGGACACGAAGGCCACCAGGTTCAGGGACAGGTCCAGAAACAGCTGCTTGTGCCGCTCGTCCGGGAAAAAGTTGATGATGCGGTCCAGGGCCTGGTTGGCATTATTGGCGTGCAGGGTGGACAGACAGAGGTGACCGGTTTCGGCGAAGGCCAGGGCATGTTCCATGGTTTCCTGGCTGCGAATCTCACCAATGAGAATGACATCTGGCGCTTGACGCAGGGTATTCTTAAGGGCGTCTTCGTAGCTGTTGGTGTCGACACCCACTTCCCGCTGATTGACGATACAGCCCTGATGCGGGTGGATGAATTCCACCGGGTCCTCGATGGTGATGATATGGCCATCGCTGTTCTTGTTGCGATGATCGATCAGAGCCGCCAGAGAAGTAGACTTACCGGAACCGGTACCACCCACAAACAGGATGATGCCGCGCTTCTCCATGATCAGTTCGGTCAGCACCTTGGGCAGACCGAGGGAGTCGGCGCTGGGGATTTCCGTCTTGATATTACGGGCGACGATGCCCAGCTCGCCACGCTGCTGGAAAATATTGACCCGGAAACGACCGATATCATCATCGGCCACCGCCAGGTTCATTTCCGGGCTCTTTTCGAACTCGGCAATCTGCTCGTCATTCATGATCTGGTAGGCGATCTTCTTGACCATGCCTTCCGGCAGCTTCTTGTTTACCAGGGGCACCAGCTTGCCATGTGCCTTCATGCTGGGCGGGGCGCCGGTGGTGAGAAACAGGTCGGAGCCGTCCTGTTCGATCATCATTTTCAGCAGGTCTTTGAATCCCATAATCAGCTACCTTCCTGTGTCATGCTTGTTTATAGCCTGGTTATTGCACCCGGTTTCCGGGTTGCCGCCTAGTCGAATCGTCCTTCAGTGTACCAGCCCACTTCGGTGCTAGTCTCGTCCACCTTGTCGGCCACATCCAGGATCAGGGCAAACAGGGCCATGCGCACCAGCACGCCATTGTCAGTCTGGCGAAAGATGGCCAGATTGGGGTGCTGGTTCAGATCATTGTCCAGTTCATTGGCATCGGCCCTGGAGTCGCGGGGCAGGGGATGCATGATCACGGTATTGGGCTGGCAATTGCGGGTATAGATGGCCTGGTTGAGACGGAAGCGACCGCGATAGATGTCCGCTTCCAGTTTGGAGGTAAAGCGCTCTTCCTGGATACGGGTCAGGTATACCGTGTCGTTGTCGTGCAGACCTTCTTCCATATCCTCGGTTTCAATGACCTCATGGCCATGGCTGCGCAGATCGCTGACAATCTCTTCCGGCATGGCCAGCTCTTTCGGTGAAATCAGGGTGATTTTCAGTTTCTTGTAAAGCTTCAGCAGCCGCGACAGGGAGTGCACGGTACGGCCATGTTTGAGATCGCCCACCATGGCGATATGCATGCCGTCGATTTCCACCTGTTTGGACTGCAATTCCTTTCGAATGGTGTACAGATCCAGCAGTGCCTGGGAGGGGTGTTCATTGGGGCCATCGCCGCCGTTGATCACCGGCACCCGGCTGGCCTTGGCAAACTCTGTCACAGCACCCACATGGGGGTGGCGCATGACAATGACATCGCTGTAGCCACTGATCACCCGGGCAGTGTCATAGAGCGATTCGCCCTTGGAGATCGAGGAAGCCTTGACGTCGGTGGTTTCCCGTACATCGCCGCCCAGCAGATTGAAGGCGCAACCGAAGCTGACCCGGGTACGGGTGCTGGGTTCGAAAAACATATTGCCGAGAATGGCGCCGTCGAGAACCTTGGTCATGCGCTTGCGATGGGCATAGGGTTCCATGCTGTCGGCAACGCTGAAGACGGTTTCAACGTCCTCACGATTGAACTGCTCCACGCTGAGGATGTGAGCACCGCGAAAATCCATAGTTGTTATTGTCCTTGAGGCCGAATTACGGGGCCCGGGCTGCTGCTACCAATGGCCGGGCCAAGCTCCGGAAATACTACTACAGATCAGCCCGTCATAGGAATTGGCGGGACCGCCCGAAACGGGATCAGAACCGGATCGGGCTGGTGTATTGTGGCATTCGAAGCCATGCCCGCCATGGGTTAGACTGGGCCCTGATTCTGAGCAGGAGGCACAGCGTGGCAGCATCCATTTACTGGTACGATTTCGAGAGTTTTGGCGTCGACCCCCGCCGTGACCGGGCATCCCAGTTCGCCGGCATTCGCACCGACGAGGATCTCAATGAAATCGGCGAGCCCCTGAGCCTGTATTGCCAGCCGGCCGATGATTTCCTGCCAGGGCCCATCGCCTGCCTGATTACCGGCATCACGCCCCAGCATGCCCGGGAGCAGGGGGTGCCGGAGGCTGAATTCATTGGCCGGATTCTGGATGAATTTGCCACCCCCCAGACCTGTGTGGCCGGTTACAACAGTATTCGTTTCGATGACGAAATGACCCGGCAATTGCTCTATCGCAATTTTTATGACCCCTATGAGCGGGAGTGGAAGAACGGCAACTCCCGCTGGGACATCATCGATATGCTCAGGCTCTGTGCCGCGGTTCGCCCCGAAGGGATCAACTGGCCCCGCAAGGAAGACGGCAGCGTGTCCTTCAAGCTGGAAGAGCTGACCGTGGCCAATGATATTGAACATGGTCAGGCCCACGATGCCCTGGCGGACGTGCGGGCCACCATTGCCATGGCCCGCCTGGTGAAACAGGCACAGCCCAAACTGTTCGAGCATATCTATCAGCTGCGCAACAAGCGTCGGGTTCAGGCCGAGATTGACCTGAAGACCCGCAAACCCTTCTTGCATGTCTCCGGGATGTACCCGGCTGACCATGGTCGCCTGGCACTGGTGATGCCCCTGTGTATGCATCCCACCAACAGCAATGGCGTGGTGGTTTACGATTTGCGCCAGGACCCGTCCAGCTGGATAGAACTGCCGGCCGATGAAATCAGGCGCCTGGTTTTCAGCGCCAGTGATGATCTGGAGGAGGGCGAAAGCCGTCTGCCCATCAAGACTATTCATATCAATCGTTGCCCGGTGGTGGTATCCCTGTCAGTGCTGGAGGAGGACAAGGCGGCAGCCTATGGCATCGACCTGGATGATTGTCGCCGGCACTGGCAGCTACTGGCCCAGCGCAAGGACCTGGTCCCCAGAATCGGCGCTGCCCTGAAAGAAGAGCGGCAGGGTGCTGAGGCTGACCCGGATTTCATGATCTATTCCGGCGGCTTTTTCAGTGATAGCGACAAATCCCTGATGCAGACCGTGCGTGGCACCAATGCCGAAGATCTGGGCCGGCTGGATTTGCCGTTTCGTGATTCCCGCTTGCAGGAGATGCTGTTTCGTTATCGGGCAAGGAATTATCCCCATACCCTCAATGCCGAGGAGGCGCAGCGCTGGCAGGAGTTTCGCGCGTCCCGTTTACTGGCGCCGGAAAATCAGGAAAAGTATCGACAGGAACTGTCGGAAGCCAGGAACAGGGCAGATTCGCAACAGGAGCTGGTTCTTGATGAGCTGGACAGTTATGTGAGTGAATTGCTCGCTGAGCTGGACAGTGGCTGAATTACCCATTGGGATGGCTTTGATTCTCTGGTGCTTATTTGTTCGAGTCTTTCGGGTCAGCGAAGCATTTTGCTTAATTGACTGGATGTACAAGAATGCTATTTTTGCTCGGGGCAATAATGTGAGAGCACTGATTTTTTTCCTGTTGCTGTCTGCGCCAGCTTGTCTCTGTCTATCCAGGTCAGAGGTAGTTTCCGCCTTCAGTTGCGTAGCCAACGGATGGCAAGCAGCGCCTGGGGCGCAAAAACAGGCTATCTTTCGTCGCTACAAAAAGCTGCCGTAACAGGATAAACTAGCGTCCTTTCCTGTGGGGCTGGAGATGGAGCAATCCCTGTCCTGTAAACCATTTCAACAAATCTGCTGAGGGAACTCGCTCTTGGATAAATTCAAGGACATCCGGCCCTATCATGATGAGGAAATCCGGCCGGTTCTGGATAATTTGATCAATGACCCGGACTTCCTCAGCAGTATCGCCCGTTTCTATTATCCGCGCCTGACCGGTCTGTTTCCGGCCTTCATGCGTCGGGCAGCCCATCGAAAGTTGCGTGCCCAGGTGGCCAATGTGCACGACGTGGCCTCCATGCAGGATGTCATTGCCGACTACATGGACAAAATGATTCTTGATACCACCACCCGGCTGAGCAATTCCGGTATCGAAAATCTCAGTGATGGGCGCAATTACCTGTTTATCTGTAACCACCGTGACATCACCATGGACCCGGCCTTTGTCAATTACATGCTCTACCACGCCGGTCACAGCACCCTGCAGATTGCCATCGGTGACAATCTGCTGAAGCGGCCGTTTGTGACCGACCTGATGCGTCTCAACAAGAGCTTTATCGTGCGCCGTTCCCTCAAGGGCCGGGAGTTGTTGCAGTCATTGAAGTTATTGTCTGAATATATTCACTACTGTGTCGGCCACGGCCAGAACGTGTGGATTGCCCAGCGGGAAGGCCGCGCCAAGGACGGTATTGACCGCACCGATCCGGCCCTGCTGAAAATGCTGGCACTGGGGCGCCGGGATCTGGAACTGGGGCAGTCCCTGGGTGAATTACATATCGTGCCGGTAAGCATTTCCTATGAGTATGACCCTTGCGATCAGCTCAAGGCGGAAGAGCTGTATCAATTGGAAACCACCGGTAAATTCGAAAAAACTGATCAGAGTGATATTCACTCCATCGTCACTGGCATGATCGGATTCAAGGGCCAGGTCCATGTAGCCTTTGGTGAGGAGTTGGCCATCGACAGCAACGAGCCAGATGCCATAGCGGGCCAGATCGACGCCCAGATCCTGAACAATTACGTGCTGCGTGATGTCAATTACGTGGCCCTGCAGGAACTGCACAAGCTGGGGGAGTTTGCCGGCGATGAGCACAAGCTGGCCTGTTTCGAGGCCGCCGCCGAGGCCATGGACAGAATCGAGGAATCGACCCGACAGAAGTTTTTGCAGCGACTGGATGCGGCGCCGGCCGAGTTGCGGCGCCATATGTTGCTCAGCTATGCCAATCCCGTCTTTAACCGGCCCGGATCAGATCCCCAAAGCCGCGCCGCCTGAGCCCTTTAACGCAGGCGGCTGAGGGTTTGCTCAAGCCGTTTGCCCAGCGCTTCCCGCAGTTCCCTTGGCAGTGGTCCCAGGCACAGGGCTCGGGTTTCTGATTGCAGGGCGAAGCGACTATTGTCTTTCTGGCTGGGGCGGGCCTGGCCAAAGTCTTCCTGCAATTTTTCCAGCTGCAGCTGCATACGGCGGGCCTGGTCTTCGGCCGGGGTTTCCATGTCGGCGCGAATCTCCGCGGCGATGCACAACTCCCGAAACTCTTTTTCCGCCGCTTCGGCGGCCGCCGTGAAAGCCGCAGAATCTTTATCCAGTAATTGTAAGCGCTGCTCGAGAAGCTGCTGTATGTCCCGCTCTTCCAGCGCGCTTATAGCGGACCCAAGTTCACTGTCCACGCCACTGGCGATGCTGGCAAAGCTGTCCTTGTCACTGCCAAACAGTTGCTGCTCCACGGCATCAAGAGCTGTGCTGATCTCGCTGATCTGCTGGCGCATGGCCTGAGTCTTCTTGTCCGGCAAACTGCGGAAGCGGGCGTCGATCTGGCGCTTGAGATCATTGAAGCGGTCGATCAGCTTGCTGTGAGCGCGGCGCTGTTGGCCATCCAGTTTGCTATTGAACTGACGTGCCAGATCATGGGCTTCGGCGCGGGATTCGCGGAAAGCCTCTTCCGGTTTTTTCAGCAGGGCTTCCATCTCTGTCAGCAATTGCTGCAGTTCCTGGCGTTGTTGCTGCTGCTGTTGCTTGCGTTCCTGGCTGGCGGCATCGCGTTTGGCAAAAATTTTGTCGCAGGCGGCACGGAATTCTGACCAGAGCTTCTTGTCATCCTTGAAGGTAGTAGGGCCGACGGCCTGCCACTGCTTCTGCAATTGCTTGGCCTCGTTCATGGCCTGCTTGTTGTCTTCGCTGGAGGCCAGTTCTACGGCACGGTCGATCAGGGCCTGTTTGCTGGCGGCGTTTTCGCGGATGGATTTCTTGCGGTGTTTGCGGAATTCATTGACCAGGCCGTAGTAGCGTTTCTGAATTGACTTGATCTTCGACTGTTCGACGGGCGCATATTGTTTCCATTGTTTCTCACAGCGATTGAGCAGTTTGTTCAATTCACCGATATGGATAGCCTCCGGATCCAGCTTCTCCAGTTCCGCTTCCATCTGCGAACAAATCTCCTGCCGCTTCTTGAGATTTTCTGCCATTAACTGCTTGCGCTGTTTGAAATACTCTTTGCAGGGCTCATAGGCCTTGTCAGACAGGGTCTTGAATTCTTTCCACAAGCTTTCATTGTCATTGGACTGACCCAGGGCTTTCCATTCCCGGTGCATCTTGCCAATGCGCTTGTTCGCTTCCTGGGGAGTCAGCTTGCTCTCCAGAAGCGTCTGCATGCGGGTGATCAGCTCACGCTTTTTCTCGGTCGCGGCAAAGATCTTCCAGTCGCGCAGCTCATTGAGTTTGGCCTTGAAGGGATTGCTGGCTTCCTGCAGCTTGCTGCGAATCTTGCCGCTGGTGTTGCTGATATTGCCCTGAATCTTGTCCCAGGTGGGAAGGGCTTCATGGGACTGCCCGGCTTCCAGCGCCTTTTGCAGGGTGTCGATCAATTGCCCGGTTTTGTCAGCCAGTTGTTCCTGATGCTGTCGGTTCTTGTCCAGCAACTCCTGCAATTGCCCATGGAGAGTCTCTGCCTGCTGTTTCAATTCCTCGGCGCTGTCATCGAGCTGCTGACGAAAACGGTTGAGATTCTTCTGTACCTGCGCAAGAGCATTGTGGCTTTTGAAATTGCTGCCACTGAGGGCCGCCTGCAATTGCTCCAGCGTGACTTCCGGCTCGGGCTCCGCCTTTGATTCCTTTGTTGCCTGTGCCTCTGTTGCCTCTGTTGCCTCTTTGCCCTCAGGCTGCCCGGTGGCCTGCTTGTCTTGCTCTTGCTTCTGCTCTGAGGCAGGCGGCTGTGCGGCTGAGGCATTGTCTGCTTCAGCGCCTTTTTCAGCTTCTGCTTTGGCAGCTTTTTCAGGGCTCTTCTTAGTGTCTTTTACACTAGCATCGCCAGCAGGCGCTGTTTCGACTTCAGGAGCCTTTTTGTCAGGCTCAGCGCTGCCGGCGGCAGTAGCCTGCGTGGTTTCACTGGCAGCAGGCTGCGGCGAGGATTCCTGCGCTACGGCGGGCTCGTTGGGGGTGCTGCTGTTTGCCTGTTTCAGGGGTGTTTCAATTTCAGGTTCGGCCATGTTTTGCCTGACTGCTTGTGGTGGCTTGTTTGCCCGGGGTGTTGCTGGCGGATGGCTGCACAGTTTACCAGAACTTCAATTGCCAGACCCAATAAAAATCCTGCGGCGGTATTGAGGAATTTCCCCGCCAGCGGGGTATCCCGCTGCTGAAGTGCTACAATTACTGTATGAGCAGTACAGCCAGTCAGCCCCCCGAATCCGCTCTGGATGAGTCCGTCAAGGAGCGTATTCAGTCCCTCTACCGGCAATTGCTGGAGGCCAGGAATCTCACTCCCCGCTATGGGCAACGCCTGATGATTGCCGAGATCGCCAAAAGCCTGGGCAATATCGATCCCGAAAGCGAGGAGGCGGGTCCGGTCTGTGTGGTGGAGGCGGGCACCGGTACCGGCAAGACCCTGGCCTATCTGCTGGCCAGCATTCCCCTGGCCCAGGCCAAAGGGCTCAAGGTGGTGGTGGCCACGGCCACCGTTGCCCTGCAGGAGCAGGTGATGCAGAAAGACATTCCGGAGCTGCTGCAGGGTTCGGACCTTGAGTTCAATTTCGCCCTGGCCAAGGGGCGGGGACGTTATCTTTGTCTGTCCAGACTCGACATGCTGCTGCGGGACAATGACAGTCAGCAGGCCATGATGGATCTCTATGGTGAGGAGCTGGATGATCCCGACAGTACTGATCGGGAATTGTATACCCGTATGCTCAATGCTCTCAGTGCCGGTGACTGGCAGGGAGATCGCGACGACTGGGTAACACCCCTGCGAGACAGTGAATGGCGACCGGTTACGGTGGACAACAGTCAGTGCAGCGGTGCCAGGTGTAGTCATTTCCGTAACTGCTGTTTTTATCGGGCCCGCGATGCCCTGACCAGGGCCGATTGTATCGTCACCAATCATGATCTGGTGCTGTCGGATCTCGCCCTGGGTGGCGGCGTGATCCTGCCGGAGCCGGAAAACGCCATCTATATTTTTGATGAGGCCCACCATCTGCCACTGAAGAGCAACAACCATTTTGCCAGTTTCAGTCGCCTCAAGGCTGCCATGACCTGGCTGGAACGTTGCGAGAACATGGCCGAAGGTCTGAACAAGGATGATTTTATTGATGCCAAACAGGCCGCCAGTCTCAAGCAGTTGAGTCAGCAGCTCAGGGAGCAGTTGAACCAGGCCTGGCTGATGCTGGAACAGATTCTCGATGCCAGTGACAGTCAGGACAGCTATGACAACCGCCGTCAGCACACCTTCGAGCTCGGCGTGGTGCCATCGGAGCTGCTGGATCTGGCCGGCAATATCACCAACTGCTTTTCCCGCTTTGCTGCTCAATGGGAACTGGCACTGGATATCCTCAAGGAAGATCTGGAAGAGCCTGGTACTGACGGGCGCAGTGACAGGGCAGAGCAGTGGTATCCGCTGGTGGGCAGTACCCATGGTCGGGCGCAGGCGAATCTGGAGTTGTGGTTCAACTACTCCCATGCCGACAAGCCCGGTTCGGCGCCCAGCGCCCGCTGGCTGAGTCATTTCGAGACCGACAATTACAGCGATATTACCCTGTCTGCCAGCCCGGTATTGGCGGCGGAAAATCTGCAGCAGGCCCTGTGGCAGAACTGTGCCGCGGCAGTGCTCACCTCGGCGACCCTGTCGGCCCTTGGCAATTTCAATATGCTGGCCATGCGCGCGGGACTGCCGGCCAATACCCGTTATCTGAGTATTGCCAGTCCTTTCGATTTTGCCGGCAAGGGCCGGCTGGTGGTGCCGCGTATCAATTGCCTGCCCACCGATAACGCCGCTCACAGCCAGGCTCTGATCAGGGCTATTCCGCAATTACTGGAACAGGACTGTGCCGCCCTGATGCTGTTTGCCAGTCGAAGGCAGATGCAGGAAGTGCTGGAAGGTCTGGACGATGACTGGCGTGAAAAAGTGCTTTGCCAGGACGATTACCAGAAGGCGCAGTTATTGAAATACCATCGCAGTCGCGTGGACAAGGGGGAAGGCAGTCTGATCTTTGGTCTGGCCAGTTTTGCCGAAGGCGTGGACCTGCCGGGCAAATACTGCACCCATGTGCTGATAGCCAAGATTCCTTTCGCCGTGCCCAATGATCCGGTGGAGATGACCCTGTCGGCCTGGATTGAGCAGCAGGGGGAGAATCCCTTTTTAACTCTGTCAGTGCCTGACGCCGCCTTCCGACTGGTGCAGGCCAGTGGCCGACTGCTGCGCAATGAAAATGACAGTGGCCAGATCACCCTGTTCGATGAGCGCATTGTCAGTCGGCAGTACGGCAAGCAGATACTCGATTCCCTGCCGCCCTATAGTCGGGAGATTTTTCAGCTGGAACTGGGCAGCTGAACAGTTTTCAGTGGCGCTTGCCTTGCTGGCTCTGCTGGTTGAAATAGCGGGCCGCGAGAGCACCAATAGCAGCGCCGACAAGACTGCAAAGCAGCACCTGCTCCATGATTGCGCCGATGCCGACGCCGATAATCAGACCGGCGGTAATGCACAGTGCATAGGTTCCTTGCTGGGTATTTTTCTTGTTTTTACGGGACATGATTGCCTCTTTGTTCGCACAGGAGTCAACACAGACGGGTCTGGTCTGAGCGCTTGCCCGGCCGGACTGGCTATTGCTGGGCCAGCCCCGGGTTGGCGCTGCCATTCACCTGACGGGCCGAATAGATAACGGTGCTCAGGCGTGAATATCGTTCCGGGCTGATGGCGGTACTGCCAATGCCGTCCACCACATCCAGGCCTTCCACCACCCGACCGATGACAGTGTATTTGCCATTCAGGGAAGGGCTGTCCGCCAGGGCGATAAAAAACTCCGGGCCATTGCTGGCCGGGCCCTGATTGGCCAGTGCCACAATACCGCGGGTGATGGGGCGACTGCGCAGGCCACTGCGATAACGGTAGCCCTGTAATTCATACAAAGCCTTGATGCTGAGATTCTGCAGACGCTCGAACACCTGGTTTTGCTGACGGCGCAGCTCTGCCTCATCGCTGATACCCATGGACTCATACAGTGGCGCCAGCACCTGCTCTTCGAATTCCTGACGGTTGTTGATATCGAGAATGGGGTTGAGGTCGCCGTTGTCCAGCATTACCGCCTGTTGATGCAGGCCGAGGCTGTCAGCATTGATCTCATTGGCCAGCAGGCTGCCGGGGTCCCCCAGGGGATGATTCACCGCGGCACCGGTCTGAACAACAAAGCCCGGGATGACCCGGTGAAAACGCATGCCATCGTAATAATTGGGTGAAAACCTGAAGCCGTTATCGGGGTCTTCGATTTCAATCTCGCCGCGAATCAATGCCAGCACATTGGCGACGTTCTCTGGCGCTTCGGCGGGCAGCAATTCAATATAGATATCACCCCGGGCGGTATCGAACAGCACCAGGGGGTTGGCGGGGTCTTCCATGGCGGCAGTGGCGCTATCCACATCTGCCAGCAACTGCGGGCTGTGCAGGCTGAGACCCAGGGCAGCGCATAGGCAAAATACTTTATTGAAGGAGTTCATGATCTTCCGGCAGGTTTTTGGCGATCCAGATGGCGAGTTTGTGGCGCATGTTTTGCAGATTCTCATCATGGCTGGCCAGGGGCTGGATCACCTTGTCCTTGACCAGCAGCAGATAAATGGCCCTTACTCGCGTATCCACATGATCGGTGGCTTCGAACTGGCCAGCACCACGGGCTTCGAAATAGCGCGAGCCGACACGAATGGCTTCTTTTAGCAGTCCCGCTTCATTCTTGAGTTTTTTCATGGCAGTCCAGTCGCTTCCGGTTATTGTGTGTGCTGCTGCGCCTCGAAGCCTTACTCAGCCTGAGGCAGGAATTGTAGGGGTAATGCCATCAGCCGTGCAAACCGGCTTGCCAACGGCGCCCTTCAATCGACAGCTTCAGCCTGCAGGCGGCGCAGATCATCGGGGGTATCGATGTCATGGAGGATGGCGGCGTCCCCGACACTGATGCTGTGCAGGGCCTCGGGGTAGTGCTGCATGATGGCCCGGCCACCCTTGTCGCCACTGAGGCTGCCCAGTTCGGCAAAAAACTTCTGACCAAAGCCCACCGGATTGCCCTGACGACCCTGGTATTCCGGTACCGTGATGCGATCTCTCTGCTGGGCCCGGGCCAGTTGGGCATAGGTTTGTGAGGTGATGAAGGGCATGTCCGCCAGGCATACCAGACAGGCATCCCAGTCACTGACCAGGGAGATCCCGTAGGCCAGGGTAGCTCCCATGCCTTTTTCCGCCTGGTCGAAAATTTCCAGACTGTCGCAAACCTGGATCAGGGGCTCGGCCAACTCGGGCCGGGTAACCACCACCACTTCGTCAATGGCCTGCTGCAAGCGCTGTAGGGTTTGTTCAAATACCGTGTTGCCATTGTCCAGGCTGGCGCAGAGTTTGACACTGCCGAAGCGGTGGCTGAAACCCGCTGCCAGCACCAGGGCGCCGACTTTCCCGCTCATGGGCGCACTCCTGAAAAAAATAGAAATGGAAGGAAAAAGGGTGAAAGTAATGAGGGTGAAAGGAAAGAGCGTAAAATAAAGTCAAAGGGGTTCAAGCTGGAAAAGAATTGGCAGCGTTGCCACAGAAGTGACAACGCTGCCTGGCCTGAATACTGCCTAGTGCAGGGTTTTGTTGTTCTTGCGAACCGGCTCCGGATCTTGCTGCCTGATTTCAACGACAAAACTCTCCCGTTGTTGCTGTTGCTGCTCTTGCTTCTGCACCCGTACGACTTCGTCATGGGCGGGTGCCTTGGCTTCGCTTTCGGCCACCCTGGTGCTGGCCAGTTCCTGCTCCGCCTGTTGTTCCAGGGCAGCAGACTCCTGATTGCTCATCTGTGCCTGCAACTGTTCACTCAGATGCTGGCGCAGACGATTCACCACGCTGGTCATGACCTCGATGGTCTGGCTCAGTTGTTCCAGAGTGACGAGGGTGCGCTCTGGATCGTTCTCGGTGTGTTTGTCTTCGCTCATCTGACAAGTCCTCGCTGCTGACTGGGTAACCGGGGGCGTTGGTTCTGACTGCGACCCAATAATGCTAGTCCCAAGATAGCGCGCCTCCAGTCTGGTACTCGATCACACGCGTTTCGAAGAAGTTCTTCTCCTTGCGCAGATCCATGATTTCCGACATCCAGGGGAAGGGGTTGGAAACACCGGTGAACTGTTCCTTCAGGCCGATCTGTACCAGGCGACGGTTGGCGATGAATTGCAGATACTCTTCCATCATCGCTGCGTTCATTCCCAGTACACCTCTTGGCATGGTGTCACGGGCATACTCGATTTCCAGTTGGGTGGCCTGCAGAATCATCTGGGTGGCCTTTTCCTTCATGTCCTCATCCCACAGATGCGGATTTTCCAGTTTGATCTGGTTGATCATGTCGATGCCGAAGTTCAGGTGCATGGACTCATCCCGCAGGATGTACTGGAATTGCTCTGAGGTGCCGGTCATCTTGTTGCGGCGACCCATGGAAAGAATCTGGGTAAAGCCACAGTAGAAGAAGATGCCTTCCAGACAGCAGTAGAACGCAATCAGGTTCTTCAGCAGGTCCTTGTCCGTTTCCGGCGTGCCGGTACGGAAATTGGGATCGCTCAAGGATTGCGTGTATTTCAGACCCCAGGAGGCTTTCTTCGCCACCGAGGGAATTTCGTGATACATGTTGAAGATCTCGCCTTCATCCATGCCCAGTGACTCGATGCAGTACTGATAGGCATGGGTATGGATGGCCTCTTCAAAGGCCTGGCGCAGAATATACTGGCGGCATTCCGGGTTGGTGATCAGGCGATAGATGGCCAGCACCAGATTATTGGCAACCAGTGAGTCGGCGGTGGAGAAGAAACCCAGGTTACGCTTGACGATGAGACGTTCGTCATCAGTCAGGCCATTGGGATTTTTCCACAGGGCGATGTCCGCATTCATGTTGATTTCCTGGGGCATCCAGTGATTGGCACAGCCATCCAGGTATTTTTGCCAGGCCCAGTCGTATTTGAAGGGCACCAACTGGTTCAGGTCGGCACGACAATTGATCATGCGCTTGTCGTCCACGGCCACGCGGGCTGCATTGCCTTCCAGTTCTTCCAGGCCGGCACTTACATCCAGCTCTTTCAGGTCATGAATGGCCTGCTGCAGGGCATCGGCATTGGCCTGCTCGTCGGCAGCATCCAGATTGGATTCAGCCTTGGGGGCAGGGGCTGCTTCCGGCACTGGTGCAGGGGCAGGCGCCGGAGCCGGAGCCGCCTGGGCGGGCTCGGGCTGCTTGGGCTCGGCCGGTGTTTGCGGCCGGTTTTGGGCGACAGGAGCGGCTTTTTCCTCCTGATGAAATTCGTCCCATGACAACATAGTAATTACCTCAAATTCTTATCGTGTGTTTCCGAATTCTGTTTCCGGCCTCGCTTACTGACAGGCTTCGCAGTCAGGATCATCCAGCGAGCATGCCTTGGGCACCTCGGGTGGTTCCGATCCTGAAGACACCTTGTTCAGGGTGTTGTCCGACACTGTGGATTTCTCCGTGGTGGTGGCGGCCAGAGCACGCAGGTAATAGGTGGTTTTCAGACCGCGCAGCCAGGCCATCTTGTACATGACGTCCAGCTTCTTGCCGCTGGCACTGGCCACATAAAGGTTCAGGGACTGGGCCTGGTCGATCCACTTCTGGCGCCGGGAGGCGGCTTCCACCAGCCACTGCGGTTCCACTTCGAAAGCGGTGGCATAAACCTGCTTGATCTCGTCAGGGACGCGATCAATTTTCTGTACGCTGCCTTCGTAGTACTTCAGGTCGTTGACCATGACGTCATCCCACAACTCCAGTCGCTTCAGATCATTGACCAGATAGGGATTGACCACGGTGAACTCACCGGACAGGTTCGATTTCACATACAGGTTCTGATAGGTGGGCTCGATGGACTGGGAAACACCGCTGATGTTGGCGATGGTCGCCGTCGGGGCGATGGCCAGTACATTGGAGTTGCGCATGCCATGCTGCTGGATGCGCTGGCGCAGGCTGTCCCAGTCCAGGCGGGTATCCAGATTGACATCGAGATATTCCGGGCCACGGACTTCCTGCAATTTTTTCAGGGAGTCGATGGGCAGAATACCCTGGTCCCAGAGCGAGCCGGAATAGGATTCATACTTGCCACGCTCTTCCGCCAGTTGGCTGGAAGCCTGAATGGCGTAATAGCTCACCATCTCCATGGAGACATCGGCAAATTCCACCGCCTTGTCCGAGGCATAGGAGATGCGCTGCTTGTACAGGGAATCCTGGAAGCCCATGATGCCCATGCCCACCGGGCGGTGCTTCATATTGGAATTACGGGCGGCATCCACCGAGTAGTAGTTGATGTCGATGACGTTATCCAGCATGCGTACCGCAGTGGTGATGGTCTTCTGTAGTTTTTCACGATCCAGACCGTTTTCATCCACATGGTTAACCATATTGACCGAGCCCAGATTACACACGGCGATTTCGTCTTCGCTGGTGTTGAGGGTGATTTCGGTGCACAGATTGGATGAGTGCACAGTACCCACATGCTGCTGCGGCGAGCGCACATTGCAGCTGTCCTTGAAAGTAATCCAGGGATGGCCGGTTTCAAACAGCATGGAGATCATCTTGCGCCACAGGGTTTGGGCCTTGATGGTCTTGGTGGGTTTGATCTTGCCTTCCCGGGCCGCTTCTTCATAACGCACATAGGCTTCTTCGAAGGCGGCACCGTGCAGGTCATGGAGATCGGGCACGGTGTTGGGCGAGAACAGGGTCCAGTCCTCGTCATTGAATACCCGTTTCATGAACAGGTCGGGAATCCAGTTGGCAGTATTCATGTCGTGGGCACGACGGCGATCATCGCCGGTGTTCTTGCGCAGCTCGAGGAATTCCTCGATGTCCAGATGCCAGGTTTCCAGATAGGAACACACGGCACCTTTGCGCTTGCCACCCTGGTTAACTGCCACGGCAGTGTCGTTGACAACTTTCAGAAAGGGCACGATACCCTGGCTCTTGCCATTGGTGCCGGTGATATGGGCACCCAGTGCGCGTACCGGTGTCCAGTCATTACCCAGACCACCAGCCCACTTGGACAGCATGGCGTTATCGCGAATGGCTGAATAAATGCCGAACAGGTCATCGGGCACGGTAGTCAGGAAGCAGGAGGACAATTGCGGACGCAGGGTACCGGAATTGAACAGCTGCGGCGTGGACACCATGTAGTCGAAACTGGAAATCAGGTTATAAAACTCGATGGCCCGTTCTTCGCGGTTTTCCTCATTGCTGGCCAGACCCATGGCGACCCGCATGAAAAACACCTGGGGCAATTCAAAGCGAACGCCTTCGCTGTGAATGAAATAGCGGTCGTACAGGGTTTGCAGACCCAGATAGGTGAACTGCTGGTCACGCTCGGCCTTGAGTGCCTCGCCCAGGACATTGAGATCGTACTCAAGCAGGTGCGGGGAGAGCAGACCCAGTTCCACGCCTTTTTCAATATAGGGGCGCAGGGTGGCGGCATAGCGATAATGCATTTCCGACTGGGTCGCCGCATCGGTAATACCGAGAAAACCCAGGGCTTCGGAGCGCAGGGTATCCATCAACAGACGCGCGGTGACATAGGAGTAATTGGGGTCTTTCTCCACCATGGTACGTGCGGTCATCACCAGAGAGGTGCGCACGTCTTCCATCTTGACGCCCGGGTAGAGGTTTTTCAGGGTCTCGTTATAAATAGTGTCGGCGGACACATCGGTGAGACCTTCACAGGCTTCATTGATAACAGTGCGCAGACGCTCGGTATCCAGTGGACCTTCGCTGCCATCATCCAGGGTCACCATGACCTCGGGATGGGCCGGCTTTTCGGCGGCTTTCTTCTGCTCCCTGAGGCGCGCGTGCTCATTACGATAGATGACATAGCTGCGGGCGATCTTGTGCTCGCCGCTGCGCATCAGGGCCAGTTCGACCTGATCCTGAATGTCTTCGATATGAATGGTGCCACCGGAAGGCATGCGCCGTTTGAAAATATCGCTGATGGAGGCGGACAGTTGCGCCACGGATTCGTGGATTCGTGACGACGCCGCAGCATTACCACCTTCAACAGCCAGATAGGCCTTGGTGATTGCCACGGTGATTTTTGATTCATCATAGGAGACTACGGCCCCGTTGCGCTTGATAACGCGCAATTGACCGGGCGCGGTTGCTGCCACGGACGCACTGCTATCAGGGCGTTGGGTGGCGGTGCCTTGCACTGAGCCTCCGGTTGCTTGTACATCAGTCTGCATTATTGACTCCAAATCTGGTTGTATTCCCAGTAATACTGGTGAAGCTGTTTGTTATTAGGCAGATTTTGAACTGGCGGCTTGATGCCCGTTTCTTCAATCCCCCGGCGTTGTTCGCCTGTACTCTTGTGTTGCTTGCAGTGTTCGCTGCAATGCTTCCTGCTGCTGGCCCTGGCTGATCCTGCTCGCCACTGCTCCGGCCGTTTTCCCGTTCCGGCTCGTTGCCAGTCCTGCTTCCGGCATCCTTGCTGCTGACTTGACCCTGAGGGCTTGTGATCGTCTCGCGGGTGTCGATCCCGGGGATCTGGTCCGATTGCTCGATCTACTCGCTTGTCTCTGGCCTGCTGGCCATTCCGAATCCGGTCTGGTCAGTGGCTGTTTTCGGGTCTTTGCCGCCGGGAAGGGCTGGCCGTTTATAACAGGCCTTTCCTGTAAGGCCTTGCTTGCCTGTCCTGGCAATTGAATCCTGTTACTGCGTGAGTACAGCTTGCGAAGCCCGTTATTGCTTGCCTGTCAGTTGATTGGATCGCTGATCCATCTTGCCAGGCCGGCAACAGTGCTGATGAGGGCGGTCGCTGATTCAAGCGACAAGCCCCGATTGGAGTGCGCGGGTGGAAATCCCGATTAAGAGTGCCCCCTCCGACACGCCAGACAGCGTTCGAGCCATACACTATATATTGTGTTTTTCACGCCAGACTTTAGCGATTTTTTTGACCCGGGTTTGCGTCCCGCGTCAGCCCCTTGAATCCCCTTGAAAAAAGGCCATTGAAAGCCGCTTTTCTGTACCTGCTCTTCTTGTTATTTACTCGAAGCAGTCGCAATAACTGCCCGATTTTCCTCTGGTTTCCCGTAATCCCAGTGGACAAAGTAGCAGCTGATTCAGGCTCAGCTAATACAATATATAGACAAACTGCATGTCACGAACACAAGATAATGCGCTGCCTGGGCTATTGCAAGTGATTTTTTTGTGGGTTGCCTGTGGGCAAAATGTGTATTGTTTGTGGCTTTGCAGCCAGATTGATCAGTACCGCCCGAAGGCGCTGAAAGAGGCAAATTCTGAACAAAATTTGCACAACATTACCAGGCTGTTTCAGGCCTGAAATCAGTCAGGACCAGCGAAACAGGCGATACTATATCTTGTGTTGAGGGTTTTTGCCAGGGGCTGCCGCGAAAGCGCGTAATTTACTGCGTCAGCAGGTATTCCAGCAGGGCCTTTTGCGAATGCATGCGGTTTTCCGCCTCATCCCAGACCACGCTGGCGGGGCCATCGATTACCTCGGCGCTCACTTCCTCGCCGCGATGAGCTGGCAGGCAATGCATGAACAGGGCATCCGTGGCGGCCTTGTCCATCAGTGCCTGATTGACCTGATACTCGGAAAAGCTGTGCATGCGGTCAGCCTGTTCCGCTTCCTGGCCCATGGAGGCCCAGACATCGGTCACTACCAGATCGGCCCCAAGGGCTGCCTCGCCGGGGTCCGAGACCACCCGTACGCGCCCGGCATTGGCTGCCACCAGGGCTTCATTGGGTTCGAATCCGGGCGGGCAGGCGATGGCCAGTTCGAAATCAAACAGGCGCGCGGCATTGATATAGGAATGGCACATATTATTGCCGTCGCCGATCCAGGCCACACGTTTGCCGCTGATATCGCCGCGGTGCTCAAAATAGGCCTGCAGATCAGCCAGTAGCTGACAGGGATGAAAGTCATCGCTGAGGGCATTGATGATGGGCACACTGGAATATTCGGCAAAGCGCTCCAGCTTGCTGTGTTCAAAGGTGCGTATCGCCAGCACATCCACCATGCGTGACAACACCCGCGCCATGTCTTCAATAGGCTCGCCCCGGCCAAGCTGGGAATCACCGGTGGTCAGGAACAGGGAACGCCCATCCATCTGGTTCATGGCCACTTCGAAGGCAACCCGGGTGCGGGTGGACGACTTTTCGAAGATCAGCCCCAGGGTTTTGCGCGGCATGCTGGTGACAAGCTCGGGATTTTGCTTCAATTCACTGGCGCGCTTGATAATGCCATGCAGGTCGGCCTGGGGAATATCCAGTAAGGTCAGAAAATGCTTCACGGGTTTATCCATTGACGGCAATGCCGGCCTGATGCGGCCAGGATCGCGGGTTCCTGAAAACAAAGGGTTCTTGAAAACAAAAAGGGTAGCGCGAGCTACCCAGTTCAAGAGCGTATTTTAGCCAGTAATTGGCCCTGTCGCAATTTCCAGCCCCCGGCGGGCCGGGGCAGGGTCCGGGAAAAACCATGAATTCAGTACAATTAAAGCTGTTCTCCTCGCGCGTGGCCGCCATCTGTGACGAGATGGGCCTGGTACTCAGACGCGCCGCTTTCTCACCCAATATCAAGGACCGGCTGGACTTCTCCTGCGCCCTGTTCGGGGCCGATGGTCGCCTGTTCGCCCAGGCCGCCCATATCCCGGTGCATCTGGGCAGCATGGCCTATGCCATGACGGGCCTGGTGGAGGGCAGGGATTGGCAGGACGGTGACATGCTGATGGTCAATGATCCCTATCTGGGAGGTACCCATTTGCCCGATGTCACCCTGATTGCCCCGGTATTCAAGGACAGCAGCCTGGTAGCCTTCGTCGCCAATCGAGCCCATCACGCCAATATCGGCTGTGACACCCCCGGTTCCATGCCCGTTTCCTCCACGCTGGAAGAAGAGGGGGTGATTATTGCGCCCACCCTGCTGCTGCAGGCGGGGCAATTGCAGGAAGGCCTGCCGGAGCTGCCGGATCTGCAGGGCGGGGCCCTCAGTGGGGATTTCGCCGCCCAGGCCGGAGCCAATCAGGTGGGAGTCAGGCGCTTGCAGGACTTGCTGGAAACACTGGGCAAGGCCGAGTTTGAAGCCGGTCTGGATCAGCTCAATGACTATGCCGATACCCTGACGGCAAATATGCTGGCCGGCATTCCGGCAGGCAATTACCACTTCCAGGATTATCTGGATGATGATGGCCAGGGGCATGAGCGCATTCTGCTGGACCTGCAAATGCAGTTGAGTGCCGAGGACGCGCTGCTGGATTTCTCCGCCTCCAGTGACCAGGTGCCAGGTAACCTTAATTGCCCCGAATCGGTGGTGGCAGCGGCTGCCTATTACTGTTTTCGTTGTTTATTGCCCCCGGAGGCGCCGGCCTGTGAAGGCTTGTTTCGCCGCATTCGCATCAGGACCCGGCCTGGCTCTATTGTCAATGCGCGGCGACCCGCGGCAGTGGCAGCAGGCAATGTGGAGACCTCCACACGTCTGGTGGATCTGGTCCTGGGGGCTCTCAGCCAGCCACTGCCCGAACGCATTCCCGCCGCCAGTCAGGGCAGTATGAACAATATCGCCATGGGCCATGCCGGCGACGCCGAGCATCCGCGCTGGGATTACTATGAGACCCTGGCCGGCGGACTGGGAGGTGGGCCGTCATGGGCCGGACTGCATTGTGTGCACAGCCATATGACCAATACCCTCAATACCCCCATTGAAAGTCTGGAAATGCACTATCCCCTCAGGCTGAGGGAATATTCCCGTCGTCGCGGCAGTGGTGGTGCCGGTATGCAGCCCGGCGGCGATGGTCTGGTGCGGGAATACGAGTTTCTGGCGCCGGCCCAGCTCAGCCTGCTAACCGAGCGCCGCCGCTTCGCTCCCTGGGGAGCCGCCGGTGGGCAGGATGGGGCCAGAGGCTGCAATGAACTCAATGGCAAGCAGCTGCCGGGCAAGTGCAGTGTCAGTGTGCAGGCCGGTGATCGCCTGCGTATCAGCACGCCGGGCGGGGGCGGTTGGGGCAAGCCGGCAGCAGAGCACGGCTGACAGCGCCCCGGTCAGGGTGTAAACTTGCCTCCTTTTCGGCAGGCACTGTCGGCTTCGGGCCGGTTCAAGCGCCAGCAGTTGACAGCAAAGAGCCGACTCCAGTCACCGACCAACCGAGGCAATGTCTCATGAGCAGCGAAGACAACATCACCGCCACCATTCAAGAGCAGATCGATTCCAACAGCATTCTGCTGTACATGAAGGGTAATCCGGAACAGCCCCAGTGCGGCTTTTCTGCCCAGACTGTGCAGGTGCTGATGGCTTGTGGCAAGCGCTTCGCCTTTGTGGATGTGCTCAGCAATCCGGAAATTCGCGCTAACCTGCCACAGGTTTCCAATTGGCCAACCTTCCCGCAGTTGTTTATTGACGGCGAACTGGTGGGCGGCTGTGACATCGTTACCGAGATGTATGAGAAGGGCGAATTGCAGCCCATGATCGAAAAGGCAGCCGGCGACGAGGGCTGATCCCCGCGGCTGGCGCCGTGCTTTTCCAGTGTCTTTTTCTGGGTCTTTTCTTGAGTCTTCTCTTGTGACTCTTGCGCCTTCCTTGCTGCGCCGGGCCTGGGCCTAGCGACTCAGGGGCCAGCCACCCAATCGCTGCCAGCGATTGACTATCGAGCAGAATAATTCAGCGGTCTTCTCGGCATCATAGCGTGCCGAGTGGGCCTGGCTGTCGTCGAAATCGATTCCTGCTGCCTCGCAAGCCCGCGACAAAACCGTTTGCCCGTAGGCCAGGCCGCTGAGACTGGCGGTATCAAAGCTGGAAAAGGGGTGAAAGGGATTGCGCTTGAGGTTGTGGCGCTCACTGGCGGCATTAACAAAGCCGTGATCGAAGTGGGCATTGTGCCCCACCAGGATAGCGCGCTTGCACTGCTGGGGCTTCATGGCGTCACGCACCAGTTTGAACAGGGCCTGGAATACATCTTTTTCAGAGCGGGCAATCCGCAGGGGATGCCAGGGATCGATGCCGGTAAACTTCAGCGCCGCCTCTTCGATATTGGCTCCTTCAAAGGGAATGACCCGGTGAAAGAAAGTCTGGTCTATTTCCAGTATGCCCTTATCGGTCATATTCAATAGCACCGCGCCGACTTCCAGAATGGCATCAGTGCGGGAATTGAAGCCGCCGGTTTCGACGTCGATGACTACCGGGAAAAAGGTGCGGAAACGCTCGGCCAGCAGGGCTGACCGTTCCTCGTCAGATTCGCTCATTTATTCAGCCTTATTGCTTGCTGCGCTGTGGTCCAGAAGGCGCCATTGTACTGGCTCTCCGGCCCGGATGGGGATGACTTCGGCGTCTCCGAGAGGAAACTGTGCGGGCATGGTCCATTCCTGTTTGCTGAGTACAAGCTGTTCGGTGTTGCGTGGCAGGCCGTAAAAATCCGGCCCATGATGGCTGGCAAAGCCTTCCAGCTTGTCCAGCGCGCCGGCTTGCTCAAACACTTCGGCATACAATTCCAGCGCTGCCGGTGCCGTGTAAATGCCGGCACAGCCGCAGGCCGTTTCCTTGTTGGCGCGGCTGTGGGGCGCAGAATCTGTGCCCAGGAAAAAACGCTTGCTGCCGCTGGTGGCGGCTTCAATCAAAGCCTGCTGATGGCTGTCACGTTTGAGAATGGGCAGACAGAAAAAGTGTGGCCTGACGCCTCCTGCCAGCAGGTGATTGCGGTTATAAAGCAGGTGATGGACTGTAATGGTGGCTGCCAGATGCTCGCTACCGGCCTGCACAAATTCCACCGCCTGACGGGTGGTGATGTGTTCCAGCACGATTTTCAATTCGGGATAACGTTGATGCAGAGGAGCCAGGGTTTGCTCGATGAAGCGAGCCTCCCGGTCGAAGATATCCACCTGTGAGTCGGTGACTTCGCCATGTACCAGCAGCGGCATGCCGATAGCGGCCATACGCTCCAGCACCGGATAGACCTTTTCAATATCAGTCACGCCACTATCGGAATTGGTGGTGGCGCCGGCGGGGTAGTATTTCACCGCCTGGATCTTGCCCGAGGCTTGGGCCTTGTCGATTTCCGCCGGCGACAGGGTGTCGGTGAGATAGAGTGTCATCAGGGGCTGGAAATCGCTGCCGGCCGGCAATGCTGCCAGAATGCGTTCCCGGTAGGCCAGGGCGCTCTCCACCGTGGTCACCGGCGGTTTCAGATTGGGCATCACAATGGCGCGGGCAAACTGCCGTGCCGTGTGGGCAACCGTGGTGTTCAGGGCTTCGGCATCCCGGAAATGGCAATGCCAGTCATCGGGGCGGGCGAGGCTGATCTGTTTTACTGTCATGTCCACGGTCGACTTGCGAAAAAGAGGCGCTATTGTAGCGGATTCGGGTGCACAGCTAAATCGCCAAAGTGGTCTATTGCCCCCTGAGGCAGAGATTTTTCGTATCCCGGCTGCAAAGTGCTAGAATACGCGTCTTTTTTTCGGCCCGCCCAAGACGGGCCCTTTGAATCGCTGGAGCGTAGAGACATGTCCGGAATCAACAAGGTCGTGCTCGCCTATTCGGGTGGGCTGGATACTTCTGTCATCGCCAAATGGTTGCAGCAGACCTATGACTGCGAAGTGGTGACTTTCACCGCCGATATTGGTCAGGGTGAGGAAGTGGAACCGGCCCGCGCCAAGGCCGAGGCCATGGGGCTGAAGGAAATCTATATCGAGGACCTGCGCGAGGAATTCGTGCGTGATTATGTCTATCCCATGTTTCGTGCCAATGCGCTCTATGAAGGGGAATATCTGCTGGGCACCTCCATTGCCCGCCCCCTGATCGCCAAGCGACTGGTGGAAATTGCCGCCGAAACCGGCGCCGATGCCATTTCCCATGGCGCCACCGGCAAGGGTAATGACCAGGTGCGTTTCGAACTGGGTGCCTATGCCCTGAGCCCCGGCATCAAGGTGATCGCACCCTGGCGTGAATGGGATCTGACTTCCCGCGATACCCTGTTGGCCTATTGTGATGAGCACAATATTCCGGTGGAGAAAAAGCGTGGCAGCAAATCTCCCTATTCCATGGATGCCAATCTGCTGCATATCTCCTATGAAGGCGACATCCTGGAAGACCCGGCGGCGGAGCCGGAAGAGGCCATGTGGCTGTGGACTGTCTCGCCGGAACAGGCACCGGATGAGCCCAGCTATATCGAACTGGATTACCGCAAGGGCGACATCGTTGCCATCGATGGCAAGGACATGACTCCGGCCGAGGTGCTGACCCATCTGAACAAGGTGGCCGGTGCCAATGGCATTGGTCGGGTGGATATTGTGGAGAATCGCTTTGTGGGTATGAAGTCCCGGGGCTGCTACGAAACTCCGGGCGGGACCATCATGCTCAAGGCCCATCGTGCCATTGAGTCCCTGACTCTGGACCGGGAACTGGCGCATCTCAAGGATGACCTGATGCCGCGTTATGCCTCACTGGTCTATAACGGTTACTGGTGGTCGCCGGAGCGGGTTGCCCTGCAGGCCCTGATCGACAATTCCCAGCAGTACGTCAATGGCCGAGTGCGTCTGAAACTGTACAAGGGCAATGTCACTGTGGTGGGTCGCGAGTCCGATGACTCCCTGTTTGATGAAGATATTGCCACCTTCGAGGATGATGCCGGTGCCTATGACCAGAAGGATGCGGCGGGCTTTATCAAGCTCAACGCCCTGCGACTGCGCATCGCGGCCCAGAAGGGACGTAAATAGACCAGGCTTGTCCAGGCAGCAGGGTCTGCTTCGTGCAGACCCTGATCAGTCCTCGGTTTTCTTCCGGTACTCGCACAAGTCATGGATCACGCAGGCGCCGCAACGGGGCTTGCGCGCCAGGCAGACATAGCGACCATGCAGGATCAGCCAGTGATGGGCATCCAGCAGAAATTCCTCCGGTACCAGCCTTAACAGGCGTTTTTCCACCTCCAGTACATTCTTGCCTGGGGCAATGCCGGTGCGATTGGAGACCCGAAAGATATGGGTGTCCACCGCCATGGCTACTTGCCGGAAGGCGGTATTGAGCACCACATTGGCAGTCTTGCGGCCAACTCCAGGCAGTGCTTCCAGAGCCTCGCGGCTGTCGGGCACCTCGGAGTCATGCTCCTGGACCAGAATACGGCAGGTCTTGATCACGTTTTCGGCCTTGGTATTAAAAAGGCCGATGGTCTTGATGTGCTTCTTGACCCCATCCACGCCGAGCTTGAGCATGGCCTCGGGCGTAGGGGCAGCGGCAAACAGCCCTTTGGTGGCCTTGTTGACACTGACATCGGTGGCCTGGGCCGAGAGCAGTACGGCGATCAACAACTCAAAGCTGTTGCGGAAGACCAGTTCGGTGGTGGGCTCGGGATTCTCTGCCCGCAGCCGCTGAAAAATTTCTGTGCGCTTGGCTTTGTTCATGAGTTGAGTTTTTCCGTCACTCGCGCCCGTTTGGCTTTTACTACGGTTGTCTTTCTGCTCTTTGAGTCTGCTGCCAGCAGCAAGCTGAGGCCCTGATAGCCTGCCACCAGCAAACCCAGTAGCAAAAACGCTGCCCCGGGCAGATTGATGAATTGCGCCAGTGGGCCGCTGCCGCTGGCGGGAATGCTGGCGGCTGCATTGGGCTGCAGCAGCGTCATCCCTTGCAGAACCTGACCGCTGCCCAGCCATTCCCGCAGGGCTGCGAATAATAGCAGTGCCAGACTGTAGGCTGCCAGCAGTTGCAGATTGCCGCCCAGTCGTGACAGCAGGGGGCGTGTAGCGTCAGTGAAGTCCAGTTGCTGCAGCAGGGCAAAATTACAGGCAATCAAGGGCAGATAAATGCCCAGCTCAGCCGACAAGGCCGGGTGAAACATCTGGCAGTAAAGTCCCAGCAGGCTGGTGAACAGAGCCAATACCATGAGGCTGCCAAAAAAGCGCCACCTGGCACCAAAGCGGGGAGCCAGGAAATGCAGGCTGACAGTGCTGGCCAGTAATGCCAGCGAACCAAGCAGTGCCAGGGCCAGGGCGGTAACCGTCAGCCGGGACACTGCCAGTAATGGGCTCAGGCCCAGCAGATGCAGAAAAAACGGATTATGACGCCACAGGGAAACGTCCCTTGCCAGCGGGGTGGACTCAGTCAGCGTTGGTCGGCTGTCATTCACCACTGATGTCCTCCATGGTGGGCAGCGGTTTCGCCGCGGCATGGCCATAGATGCGAGGCCGGCCCAATAAATCCAGCACCGGCGCGGCAAAATTGCCCAGCACCACGGCCATGGCCAGGGGCTGGCTGTAGTCGCTGAGCTGTCCTGCAAAGAAAATCAGGCCGCCGATCAGGCATCCGTATAACAACCGCCCCAACAGGGTCTGGGCTGAGGAGGCCGAATCGGTGGCAACAAAGAAAGCGACGAGAACCACCGGGCCAATCAACAATTGCTGCTCGATGCTGTGCCAACTGTCGGCGCCCGTTTGCCCGAGCCAGGCCAGCAGCGCCAGGCTGAGCAGCAGTGACAGGGGAACAGTCCAGTTGATGACACGGGTGGCGGCGAGAGTCAGACCACCAGCGAGAAAAGCAAGATTGGTCCAGATCAATGAGTTCTGTTCGAGCCCGGCGCCGCCTTGCCAGTCAGCGGGCCAGATCAGCATCAACATCAGGCAGGCGGCCATGACCGGATGAAAGGGATGTTGACCAAGGCCTCCAAAGGCATGTTTGAACAGTAACAGGGCCAGGGCCATACCCGGCAGCGGCATCCACCAGGGGCTGCCGGTTGGTAGCAGCAGGGCCAGCAGCAGGGCACTGAGCAGAAAGCTGCCATTGCCCAGTTCCCTGGCCGGGCTTTGCCGGCGCAGCAGCAGTCCGAGGGTTTCCAATAGCAGGCCGGCGCCAATAGCCAGCAACACTGTCAGCAGCAGGGGCAGCCCCTGAAACCAGAGACTCAGCAGCAGACCAGGCAGCAGGGCCAGCAGGGTCTTGTGATTGAGACTGCTGAGGCTTTCCCACCCGACAGCCTGAACTGGCGCGCGCTTGTTCATGACTTGTTGTCCTGTTTGCCGGCCCGGCGGGCCTGTACCCTGGCCACGGCATCGGCGATGTCCTGGCGGGCCTTGTCCCGGGAGAAGGACTCTGTTTTCGGGGCGCTGTCCGCCACCTTGTTCTTGCGGGCTTCGACGGCGGCCTGTTTGTTTTTCTTGATGCGATATTGGTGAAACTGAAAGCGCTGTTGCCAGTGGGAAGAGAGTTGTTGCTGTTCCCTGTTAAGTTGTAGTTCTGTGCGCGCCGCGCGGAAGCTCTCCAGCAGTGGTCGATTGCTGGGACAAACCAGATTGCAGGCGGCACAGTCGATACAGGCATCCAGACCCAGCTGTTGCAATTGTACGGAATCCTGGCGGGCCGCAGCCACCTCCAGCAACTGGGGTTGTAAATTGACCGGGCAGACATCGGCGCAGCGGCCGCAACGGATACAGGCACTGGCTTCGGCCCTGGGTGGGAACAGATCTGCATCGGCAGCGATCAGGGCCTTGCAGTGCCGTGGCACCGGAGCATCGAGATTGGCAGCCAGCCTGGCCTTGAGTGGATTGCCAAGCCAGACTCGATGCAGGCGTTGCTCATCCAGACCACAGAGCTGTAAAAGATGGCGGGCAGAGCAGCCATCGGGAACGACAAAATTCTTGGGCGTTTGCAGGCAGGGGCCGGCCAGGGTGACGATATGATCACTGTCTGCCAGGCCTTCGCTGACAGCCCGGGCGGTGGCGCGCGCCGCATTGGCCCCCAGTATCATGGCGCCGGCAGCTTCAGTGTTGGCACCGGCGGGAATCTCGCGCCCACAGAGTCGCTTGAGCAGTTGTCCGGGGTCGCCGGCAGGATATCTTTGAGGTGCCAGGACTAACTCAATATCGCTGTCTTTTAACAAAGCCCGCAGGGCGGCGATTGATTCAGACTTGCCCGCCTGCAGGGCGATGACGCAGCGCCGGGCGGCACTGGCAAATTGCAGCATGGCAGCGCCGTCCAGCAGTAATTGCGCCTGTTCCCGGATCATGGCCTCATCGGCACAGACCCAGGGTTCCGATTCCACGGCATTGATAATCAGGGTGTCGGCCTTGGCCTGCAGGCCGCGTCGCACTATGGCAGCGGCGGCAATCTGCTCGGGGCAATCACTGTGCACACCGGCCTCATCCAGTCGCGCAAGGATCTGCTCAGGCGATTGGCTGCGGTAGTCTTCGATGGCAGGCAAGTACTGATACTGCTGTTGCTCGGCGGGCAGCACATCCAGCAGCAGGAAGCCTGCGGCGGCTTCATCCTCGCCCAGAGCCTGAGCCATCTCATGAGTCACCACCACCGCCGTAGCGGGACTGTATAGACGTCGGGCAGTGTCATCCCGGCCAGTGGCAATCAGTTGATTGGCCTGCAAGCGGTCCCCGGCCTTGACCAGTACCTCATGCTCATCCCCAACGGGAATTCGCAACTGCGCCGGCAGTGGCACCGGCATCAGCCTGGAACGCAGTGTGCGGGTTTTATGGGCCGGAATTTTAACGCCCTTGGGTCTGAATAAATCACGCAGTGGCATCAGCATGACTTCGCTCCCGTCACTGCTTCGACTTTTGCTTCTGCTGCTGTTTCCAGGTTTGTGGCCAGGGGAAACTCAGGCAAACGATCAATGGCTGGCAGGGAGGTGTTGGCCAGGGGCACCATGTCGATGCAATCCACCGGGCAGGGGGCGACGCAAAGGTCGCAGCCGGTGCACTCGCTGGCGATCACCGTATGCATCAGTTTGGGTGCACCGAGGATGGCATCCACGGGGCAGGCACGGATGCACTTGGTACAGCCAATACATTCGGCTTCGCGAATGACGGCTACTTCGCGCACGGCAATCTCACCATGGGCCGGATCGAGATCCACCGGTGCCTCATGCAACAGATTGGACAGGCGCAGAATGGTGTCGCGGCCACCGGGGGGACATTTGTTGATTTTCTCACCCTTGGCAATGGCCCTGGCATAGGGCAGACAGCCTTCATAGCTGCACTGGCCACACTGGGTCTGGGGCAGCAGGGCATTGATACGATCAACCAGTTGCTGTTGCTGTCTGGTCTGCCTGGAAAAATAAACCCAGGCTTGCCACAGCAGCCAGCCGAGAAAGAGCAGGGCGAGCGGGGTCAGCAGCCAGTCCAGTGCAGTTTCCTGCATCAGCTTGCCCCCGACAGGGCGCTCAGGGCCAGGGCTACCAGTCCGGCGCTGATGAGTTCAACTGCAGGGCCGCGAAACATGGCCGGGACGCTGGCGGAGTCGAGTCTTTGTCTGAATGCGGCGAAGGCAATCAATAACAATGCAAACCCCAGTCCATAGCCCAGGCTGTAGGCCAGACTCTGAATCAGACTGCTGTCTGACTCGCTCAGTATCAGGGCGCCACCGATGACGGCACTGTTGGCGCCGGCCAGCAGCAAGCAGGCGCCGCCACGGCGGGCCGTAACGGGTAGCTTCTGCCCGATCCGGGTGGCGAGCAGGGTGGCCAGGGAGCTGCTGATGGCGAGAAAGCAGAGCAGACGCAGAAACTCCAGCCCCAGAGGCTTGAGCAGAAAGCGATCCAGCAGGCTGGCCAGAAAGATGGATGTGCTGAGAATGACCACGCTGACCAGGGCCAGGTCCAGGGCCTGGCGTAGCTGGGCGCTGAAGGCAAACAGGGCGCTGACGCCGGTGACATGCACCAGGACAATATTATTCAGCAGCGCGGTGGCAAAAATCAGGCTAAGAAAATCACTCAAGGATTGAGCAGGCTCCGGGTCAAATCCGCTTGCGCGGAGTCTGGGTTAGCAACAGTGGCGTCAAAGGCGCGATTCTATCACGCCTGACTCGGAGCGCTTAAACCGGAGCTGCCTGCAGCCTATTCCTCGAACAGGCCCAGGGAGTGAGCCGAGGGAATGCGGTAACGGTTCAGGATCTGTTCTTCACTGGCCAGTGCTTCGGCGTGATTGATGACCATCTGATAGCCATTGCTGTTTTCGAACACCACGTTTTCGGCCTCGTTCAGTCGCAGCATATTGGCGAAATGCTGAAAATCCCGAATCGGCTCGCCATTGACGTAATTGACGATCCAGTTGCGCCAGTCGTGATAGCCCAGATTCACATCGGCGGCCAGCACCTGCAGGGCCACCACCAACTGGCGGCGATCCGGTGAGCTCCACTCATTGCGGGCCTGCAGCAGGCTGACCGGGGCAGTGCGACTCCAGTCATTACCCCAGCGCTTGATGAGGTTCATATTGAGGGGCACAAACAGCACGCCGCCATAAATGGTGTATTCCGGGATGCGATCGAACTGCTCTGCCGCCACCAGACTGTAACTGGACAGGGCCGGTTCCGCCGGCAGACTGATTTCCTGCTCAAGGCCATCGCGGGAGAAGGTGAGTGTCACTTCCTCGCCGATGTGGTGCATATCGATGGCATATTTGTAGTCGGTGAGTACATCGTCGGTAATGCGAATGGTGCCGTCATCGGCGATGTCATAGTCATCCACTTTGAGGATGACATCATTTTCCCTGAGGACCTGGTCGGCGGGAGAGTTCTCAAACACCTTGATCACCAGAACCCCATTCTGATCTTCGCTCAGTCCGTAAGCCGCCTTGGCCGAGGGGCTGTCCAGGGTCTGGGTGCGGAAGCCAAGGTCGGGAAAACCATCCAGTTCTTCATCCAGGCTGTCGGTGAGCACATGGCGAATGATGCTGGGTGGCACAAAATAGCCGAGGTTTTCGGCCCGGCCACCGGCATTGGCCTGCATCACCACACCGACAATCTGTTCATCCACAATCACCGGACCGCCGCTGTTACCGGGATTGATGGCCGCGTCGATCTGACCGGCCAGCAGATAGGCGCCGGCATGGGCATAGACCTGTTGCTCCACCCGCGACAGGATGCCTTTGGTGATGGACAGGGATTTGCCGCCGATCGGATAGCCATAGACCGATACTTCCTGCAGCGGCGCGGGCAGGTCACCGATAGTCAGGGCTTCCAGGTCACTGAAAAAGCCCGGTTCATCCACGGTGATAATGGCCAGATCGGCCTCATGGGAGACAAAGATCACCCGTGCCTGATAGCGCTGGGGGTCATTGTGCTTCTGGGCCTGTACATAGCTGGCATTGGCCACCACATGGGCATTGGTGAGAATGCGGTTGCCGGCGATGACGGCGCCGGAGCCGCTGCTTTGCCTGGGGGTTAACAATCGCCAGGGGGTGAAATAGTCCGGCGCTGCCTGGGTGGTATAGATCTTGATGACCGAGTCCTGGATGGCCCGGATTTCGCTGCTCTGCGCCAGAGCGCCGGCGGACAGCAGCAGAGTAGACAGAAGCAGGCCCAGGATACTCGTGGACAGGGCAAGGCGGTGACAGGCAGGGCGGGAGAAAAACTTCACGAGGACTCCTTCAGGCAAATGATACGGGGCGCTCAGACCGGCTGTCGCAGGCAAACCGGTCGGGCAAGCTTATTACGTTGCCCGACAGTTTACCAATACGTCATGTCAGTGGGAGTCTGGATCAGGTGACCCGCAGTCCCGCTGTGGCACCGCTGTCGGGCGACAGCAACCAGATGTCTTCACCACCGGGGCCGGCAGCCAGAATCATGCCCTCGGAGACGCCGAACTTCATCTTGCGTGGTGCCAGATTGGCCACTACTACTGTCAATTTGCCCACCAGGTCTTCCGGGGCATAGGCGGACTTGATGCCGGATAACACGGTGCGCTCGATGGTCTCACCGTTCTTGTCCTTGCCCAGATCCAGTTTCAGGCGCAGCAATTTGTCAGCACCTTCCACATGTTCTGCTGCCACGATGGCAGCAATACGCAGATCGACCTTGGCGAAATCGGGAAATTCGATAAGGGGCTCGAAACCCGTGTGGTCCTGCTCGCTGGCCTGATCTGCTTTGGCCGCATCCTTCTGCGCGGATTGTTGTGCCTCGTAGGCCTTCTGGGTTTGTTCAATCATGGCTTTGATCTTGTCCATTTCCACGCGGGTCATCAGCGGTTTGAATTTGCTAATGCTGTGATCAAGCAGCAAAGTATCCAGGTCACTCCATTTAAGCGGTTCCACTGCCAGAAAGGCCTCGGCCTTCTCGGCCATGGCAGGCAGTACCGGCTTCAGATAGATCATCAGCAGGCGGAAGGCATTGATGCCGGTGCTGCAGATGGCCTGTAACTCGCTCGATTGCTTGTCGCTCTTGGCAATCACCCAGGGCTGCTTGTCATTGATGTACTGATTGGCCTTGTCGGCAAAGGTCATGATCAGGCGAATGGCCTTGCCATATTCGCGCTGTTCATAGAACTGACTGACTTCTTCAGCGGCGGCCTGGATTTCCTCCAGCAGGGGCAGATTGTCCGGCTTCGCGGCCAGCTTGCCTGCAAAACCCTTGCCGATGAAACCGGCACAGCGACTGGCGATGTTTACCACCTTGCCCACCAGATCGGAGTTGACCCGCTGAGCGAAGTCTTCCAGGTTCAGGTCCAGGTCATCAATGCCGGAGCTGAGTTTGGCGGCCAGGTAATAGCGCAGGTATTCGGGGTCGAGATGATCCAGATAGGTGCGGGCATTGACAAAGGTGCCGCGGGACTTGGACATCTTGGTGCCATCGACCGTCAGGAAGCCGTGCACATAAACTGCCGTTGGCGTGCGATAGCCGACGCTGCTGAGCATGGCGGGCCAGAACAGGGTGTGGAAATTGACAATGTCCTTGCCGATGAAGTGATAGACCTCGGCTTCGCTATCGGCCTTCCAGTAGTCATCAAACTCATAATCGCTGCGTTTGCAAAGATTTTTCAGGCTGGCCATATAGCCGATGGGGGCATCCAGCCAGACGTAGAAATACTTGCCCGGGGCACCGGGAATCTCGAAACCAAAATAGGGTGCATCCCGGGAAATATCCCATTCGTGCAACTCATCATCGAGCCATTCATTCAGTTTATTGGCTACCTGATTCTGCAGCGTGCCGCTGCGGGTCCAGGACTTCAGCATGTCACGAAATTCCGGCAACCGAAAAAAGAAGTGCTCTGATTCTTTCTCCACTGGCACCGCGCCGGATATCTTCGAGCGGGGTTCGATCAGCTCAGCCGGGCTGTAGGTAGAGCCGCAGGCCTCACAGTTATCGCCATACTGATCGGGCGTTTTGCATTTGGGGCAGCTGCCAATGATGTAGCGATCCGCCAGAAACAACTCCTTCTCCGGATCATAGAGTTGGGTAATCCAGCGGCGAGCAATATGCCCATTGGCATCCAGGGCCTTGTAGATGCTGCTGGACAGTTGCTGGTTTTCTTCGGAGTGGGTGCTGTGATAATTGTCGAAGCCGATATGGAAGTCGGCGAAATCAGCCTCATGGCTGGCTTTGACTTCAGCAATCAATTGCTCTGGCGTGATTCCCCGTGCCTCAGCGCTGAGCATGATAGCGGTGCCATGGGCGTCATCGGCACAGACATAGAGGCAGTCATGGCCGCGCATCTTTTGAAGACGCACCCAGATATCGGTCTGGATGGTTTCCATCAGATGGCCCAGGTGGATATCACCATTGGCATAGGGCAGGGCACTGGTAACGAGAATCTTGCGTGACTTCACTGGGGGTTCCTTGCAGAGAAAGCTGAATAGACGGGTCGAGGGTTGTGAACAGGGCGCTCAGGCCAGGATCAGATTTCCACCATTTCGAAGTCTTCCTTGCCAACACCGCATTCAGGGCACATCCAGTCGTCGGGTATTTCATCCCAGCGGGTGCCCGGGGCGATACCGTCTTCCGGCAGACCCAGTTCTTCGTCATAGATGAAACCGCAAACTACACATTGCCATTTCTTCACGTTTGTTTCCTCCATTGGGCAGGCTCGCCCTGGCGTTCAGTTCAGGCCGACAGGGCCTGCCATCGGCCTTGGCCTGCAGGGATCAGTATTGAGTTCGGGCTGCCCGCACTCCGCTTGCTTGCTGGCGGCATTTCCAGCGTGTTTTCAGACGCATTTTTTGCCGCTTGTCAGGCAGAGGTCGTAATCGCTTGCCGATCAGCCCTCGGATGGCTGCGAAGTTTACTGGAATCGGCGCCGAAATTCAGCCACTTTATCCCCGGGGGAGGATCCAGGACGGGGCCAATAAACAGGTGAATCGCTGCCGATTTGCCATTATCATGCGCCTTTTTCCCGGGCTTCCCGGCCCGCACCAGGCTGCAGAAAGGACAGGCGCAAGCATGAGTATCAAGTCAGATCGCTGGATTAAGAAGATGGCCCAGGAACAGGGCATGATTGAGCCCTTCGAGGCCGGGCAGGTTCGTTATGTGGACGAGCAGAAAGTAATTTCCTACGGCACCTCCAGCTATGGCTATGACGTGCGTTGTGCCAGTGAGTTCAAGATTTTTACCAATGTGCACACCACCAATGTGGTGGACCCGAAAAATTTTGACGAAGGCAGCTTTGTCTCCATCGATGAGCCGGTCTGTGTGATTCCCCCGAACTCCTTTGCCCTGGCGCGGACGGTGGAGTACTTCCGCATTCCCAGCGATGTGCTGACTGTCTGTCTTGGCAAATCCACCTATGCCCGCTGCGGCATTATCGTCAATGTGACCCCTCTGGAGCCCGAGTGGGAAGGGCATGTCACGCTTGAATTTTCCAACACCACGCCGCTGCCGGCGAAGATCTATGCCAATGAAGGTGTGGCACAGATGCTGTTCTACCAGTCGGACGAACAGTGCGAGGTGACCTACAAGCAGCGTGGCGGCAAATACATGGGCCAGACCGGGGTGACGCCCCCCAAGGCCTGAGAGGCAAGCCGCCAAAGAACCGAACACAAAGCGCCAGATCTCTGGCGCTTTTTTGTTGTGGCGCCAGAAAGCTGGCGCTATGCCGCCCGGCAGACTTTTTCGGATATTGCTTCAGGGGATGGTTTGAGCCTGTTAAACAGGGGCTTTGCTCGCCAGGCCCAGAAAAATCAATCAGTTGGAACGGAACTTGCACTCCGTAAAGGCAGGAAACGGAAAATAATAATCATCAGGCCGAGGATTGCGCTTGATGAACAAAGTTCTGTTACCTGCCAGCAACAAGGAGTAATCCCGATTGCTGTGAAAACTAGATCGTAAGTTCTGCGATTAACTTGAATGAGCGCTGCAGGTTCCGGCTTACCAGACCTGACTCATCAGCCAGCTATGCAATTAATCGACAGGCTTCGGAATTAGTTTAGAGCCAGACAGGAAACTGGCTCGCTGCAGGTCAGGGAAAGCAAACAGAACCCGGGGAATGGACTCCGACTGAAGAAGAAACAGCCAGGGGCAGGGGCCTGACAGCTCTTTGCAATCTGGCAAAACCGGGGACATAGCAGTGACGCCAGCCTTGACTGGAACACAGGATTTTCTATTAGCATGGCCAGTAGTTGGAGCCGGTGCCCGGAACCTTCTCGCCGCCGAAAAATCTGCTATTGCTCGCCGCTTGACGAGTTACCTCAAGACGCCTTCCGGCAAAACTTTTCAGGTCAACAATAAACTGGTCAGAGACTCGCAGCAGGCCCATCCCGGGTTTGTCTGTGGCTGTTCCCTGACCTTTGGTACTGCAGTTCGTACTTCTAATAAACGGGATGACTGACAATGACTTCAGCGAATGGCGCCTCCGCCGTCAACAAACCACCCATCAAAAACGCCATCGAAGATGCCGATCTCAGTGAAGTGGTGGATCGTTATGCGCCTCTGGTAAAACGCATTGCCCATCATCTGTTATTGCGTATGCCAGCCAGTGTGCAGATCGATGATCTGATTCAGTCCGGCATGATCGGCCTGCTGGAAGCGGCGAAAAAATACGATGTCAGCAAGGGAGCCAGCTTCGAAACCTATGCCGGTATCCGTATTCGTGGCTCCATGCTGGATGAGGTGCGCAAGGGTGACTGGGCGCCGCGCTCGGTGCACCGCAAGTCGCGCAAGGTGGCGGAGGCCATCAAGGCCATTGAAGCCCGCACCGGCCAGGATGCCAAGGACAAGGAAATTGCCAAGGAGATGGATATCGACCTGAATGCCTACTATGCCATTCTTCAGGATGCTTCCGGCTCGCGTCTGTTCAGTTTCGACGACATCATGGAAGGTGATGACTCTGCCATTGAACTGGCGGCGGGAGAATTGCCCGGGCCCTGTGACGGTCTGCAGCGGGATACTTTCAAATCCCATCTGTCCCGGGCTATCGACGGCCTGCCGGAGCGGGAAAAACTGGTTTTGGCCCTGTATTACGATGAGGAGCTGAATCTGAAGGAGATCGGCGAAGTCATCGGCGTCAGTGAATCCCGGGTCAGCCAGATACATAGCCAGGCAGCCATGCGCCTGCGTGCCAGACTGGCAGACTGGAGCTAGTTTGCAACGGCCTGCCGCCAGGGCGGGCCGTGACTGCCATTGAATTGAATCATTCAATTCGTCTCCTGTACGCCGCTTTCATCTCAAGCCTGTGTCAATGAGAGCTCGGCGCGGACGTCGCCGCGCAATCAGGCTATAATCGCGCCTCCTGTCAACCACGACCGCTTCGGACCCATGCACCAGGACTCTGCCAAGACCAGCCAAGCGTCAGCCGACGAGCTGATTACCGCTCAACAATTGTTTTGTGAGCGGGATGACCGGGTGCTGTTCAGTAATCTCGAATTCAGCCTGCGCCGGGGCCAGGTGTTGCAGATCAAGGGCAGTAATGGCACCGGCAAGACCACCTTGTTGCGCATTATTTGCGGCCTCAATCAGGGCTATGAAGGCGAATTGAACTGGCAGGGCGAGCCCATGGCCGAACAACTGGAGTCCTTCTATGGTGAGCTCTTGTATATCGGTCATCGGGTAGGTGTGAACAAGGTGCTGACTCCGCTGGAAAACCTGCGCTGGAGTGCCGGATTGCAGGGGTCGGTCAGCGAAGAGCAACTCTATCAGGCACTGGCGGATGTGGGACTGCGCGGTTTCGAGGAATCAGCCTGCGGCAGTTTGTCCGCCGGTCAACAGCAACGTGTGGCGCTGGCCCGCTTGTTGTTAAGCCCGGCGATACTCTGGGCTCTGGACGAACCCTTTACCACTCTGGATGTGTCGGGCGTGGCCTTGCTGGAAAAACTGCTGGCCGAACATGCCGGGCGGGGCGGGGCAGTCCTGGTGACAACCCACCATGCACTGCAGGTGCCGGATTTGAAGGTGTTGAATCTTGGTTGAGACAGCCGCACAAACTTCCACGGCCCAGGCTTTTCTGGCAACCCTGAAACGGGATTTGCTGATCGCCTATAAAAGAAAGAACGACATGGTGAATCCCTTTATGTTCTTTCTGATTGTCGCCACCCTGTTTCCCATCGGTATTTCGCCGGAGCCGGAGCGCCTGAGTGAGATCGCCGCCGGGGTACTCTGGATATCGGCACTGTTGGCCAGTCTGCTGGCCATGGACAATCTCTATCGGGCTGACTATGAAGATGGTTCTCTGGAGCAGTTATTGCTGAGTCCTCATCCGCTGTATTTCATGGTGCTGGCCAAGAACATCGCCCACTGGCTGGTGAGTGGTCTGCCGGTGGTGCTGGTCTCACCGCTGATTGCCTATATGCTCAGTTTGCCAGAGGGCTCCTTCGGTGTGCTGTTTCTCACTCTCTTGCTGGGCACTCCGGTACTGAGTTTGTTGGGCTCTATCGGCGTGGCGCTGACCGTGGGCCTGGGCAGTCGCGGCCTGATTCTGGCCATGATAACCCTGCCCATGTGTGTGCCGGTGTTGATTGCCGGCACGCTGGCGGTGGAGCAGACCCAGAATGGCGCCTCGCTGATGGGTTTTCTGGCCATTGAGGGTGCCATGTTGCTGGCGGCTCTGACGCTGGCGCCACTGGCTTCAGCGGCGGCGCTGCGCATCAGTGTGAATTAGACCCCTGCCGGGCGACGGGCAGCCGCTTTCTATAGTCCAATTAGACTATAAGCGCGTATTTACAATGAGTTACAATAAGTAACAGGGCCGCTTTTCGCTGCCATGTTATAGTGCCTTGCGGCTAAAATTGACGAAACACACGGAAAATTAAAGACTTATGTGGACCTGGTTTCACAGGCTCGGATCACCAAAATGGTTTTATGAGATATCGGGTCGCTGGTTGCCCTGGCTGACGGCTGCCATGCTGCTGTTTCTGGCAGTGGGTGTGGTCTGGGCCCTGCTGTTTGTGCCCCAGGATTATCAACAGGGCCTGACCAATCGCATCATGTATGTGCATGTGCCGGTGGCCAGTATCTCCCTGGCATTTTTCCCCATGATGGCTGTGGCCGGCACCGTATCGCTGGTCTGGAAGATGAAGCTGGCCGACATGGTGGTGAAGGTAGCGGCGCCTCTGGGTGCCTGGTTCACGGCCCTGGCACTGGCTTCCGGTTCCATCTGGGGTATCGACACCTGGGGTACCTGGTGGGTCTGGGACGGTCGACTGACTTCCCTGTTGCTGCAGTTTTTCCTGCTGGTGGGGATGATTTCCCTGCGCTCGGCTCTGGATGACGGTGATGCTGCGGCCAAGGCCTGCGCCCTGTTTTCAATCGTCGGTTCCATCAATGTGGTGGTGATCAAGTACTCTGTGGATTGGTGGAATACCCTGCATCAGCCGGCCACCAATTTTACCGCCGACCCAAGCCAGCCCAATGGTCCGGAGATCTGGGTGCCGCTGTTGTTAATGGTGATTGCAGTCTATCTGTTTTTCATCATCAGTCTGATTCTCTCCACGCGCAATGAGATTCTCTATCGTGAGCGCCGTGCGCAGTGGGTTGAGGATCTGGTGAGTCAGTCCTGAGCGTTGTGATGAGTGAAAGAGCCCGGAAATCAGGTCAAGGACATAAGACCCGGGGCATAAATAGTCCGAGACACCAAAAGATAGTGCAACAAAGAATTTATCGAGTATCAGAGAAGTAACGAGCGACCATGATCCAGTTTTCCAGTTTTCAGGAGTTCATCGAAATGGGCGGCTATGCGTTTAATGTATGGTCGGTTTATGCCCTGTTCACTGTGTTCCTGGCCGCCAATCTGCTGCTGCCAATGCGTCGCCGCAAGCAGCTGCTGCGTGAGTTGAAAAGACGTCGCATTGCCGCAGAACAAATGCAGAAAAATACTGAGGAATCGGCTCGTCTGGAACAAGCCGCCAGTTCTTTGGGAGAAAGCTCATGATGAAGCCACATCGTCGTAAACGCCTCGGCATCATATTGTTTATTGCCGCCGGGCTCAGCGTTGCCATCGGTCTGACCCTGTTCGCCCTGAGTCAGAATATCGATCTGTTTTTTACCCCAACCCAGGTTGCCCAGGGTGAAGTGAATCCAGGTGACCGGGTGCGCATCGGGGGTATGGTTCGGGAAGGCTCGGTAGAGTCTGCCGAAGACAGCCTGCAAGTGCGATTTGCCACCACGGACTATGTCCACGATGTGGATGTGCACTACGAGGGCATCCTGCCCGACCTGTTCCGGGAAGGACAGGGCGTAGTGGTGGAAGGCAGCATTGACCCCAATGGTGTCTTTCAGGCTTCGCGTGTGCTGGCCAAGCACGATGAAAATTACATGTCGCCGGAGGTGAAAGCGGCACTGGATGCTGCCGGTGCCTCAGCCGACAACCATCCCATGCAACCGGAGAGCTAGATGATACCCGAGCTCGGTTCCTTTTCCCTGATACTGGCACTCTGCCTGAGTGTGATACTTGGCACGCTGCCTATTATCGGAGCACATCGGCACAATGTACTGTGGATGAGCCTGGCGCGTCCTTTGGCGGCCGGTGTGTTTGTTTTTACCGGCATCGCCTTGCTGATTCTGGGCTATGCCTTTGTGACCGACGACTTCTCGGTCAGTTTTGTTGCCAATCATTCCAACACCTTGCTGCCCACCCGTTACAAGTTGACGGCAGTGTGGGGCGGTCACGAAGGTTCTTTCCTGGTGTGGACCTGGATGCTGACAGCCTGGACTCTGACCGTAGGTGTATTCAGTAAAAGCATGCCGCTGGATTTCGTGTCCCGGGTGTTGGGTGTGCTGGGGCTGCTGATCGCCGCCTATATCCTGTTTATGCTGGGCACCTCCAATCCCTTCGACCGCATTGTGCCGCTGCCGCCGGCTGACGGTGCTGACCTGAACTCGGCCCTGCAGGATATTGGTTTTATTGTGCATCCGCCCACTTTGTATATGGGCTATGTGGGGCTGTCGGTGGTGTTTGCCTTCGCCATTGCTGCCTTGCTCAGCGGACGCCTCGATGCGGCCTGGGCGCGCTGGTCACGACCCTGGGCCAATGTCGCCTGGGCCATTCTCACTATCGGTATTGCCCTGGGCAGCTGGTGGGCCTATTACGAACTGGGCTGGGGCGGCTGGTGGGCCTGGGATCCGGTGGAAAATCCGCCTCTGATCACCTGGCTGTTCGCAACTGCATTGATCCATTCCCTGGCGGTGACTGAGAAGCGGGGTGTGTTCAAGAGTTGGACCGTGTTGCTGGCCATTCTCGCCTTTGGCGGCAGTCTGCTGGGCACCTTTATTACCCGTTCAGGTTTGTTGACCTCGGTGCATGCCTTTGCCAGTGACCCGACCCGGGGTGTGTTTATTCTCGCTATTCTGGGAGTCTTCCTGGGCGGCGCCTTGCTGCTGTATGCCCTGCGGGCACCATTGATGAAGTCTGATGTCGGTTTCGGCCTGTTCTCCCGTGAACTTTTCTTGCTGGCCAATAATGTCATTCTGGTGGTAGCTGCGGCCTCCGTTTTTCTGGGCACGCTGTTCCCCATGGTCTACCAGGCCATTACCGATGACCTGATCTCAATCGGACCACCATACTTCAATGCCATATTCTCACCCCTGATGATGCTGCTGGTGGTGTTGCTGGGCTTTGGACCTCTGAGTCGCTGGAAGCGAACCTCCGGAAGCTATCTGCTGCAGCAATTGGGCAAAGTGGCCATTGCCAGTGTGGCGCTCGGCATCGTCATTCCATTGCTGGTGCTGATGGAAATTTCTATCGCTGCCACGGTAACCCTGATTCTGGCAGTGTGGATTGTGCTCACAATGGGCAAGGACATGCTGAATCGCGCCAGCAACAAGGCCAGCCTCGTGCAGGGCCTGCGTTCTTTCAGTCTAAGCTACTGGGGCATGCAACTGGCGCATTTCGGTGTCGCGGTATTGCTGGTAGGTGCCGCGTTGACCAGTTACTTCGCTTCAGAGAAATCAGTCTTGCTGGAGCAGGGGCAGTCCACCGAGTTGGGCAGATACACATTTACCCTGCAGGACAGCTATCCCATCGAAGGGCCCAATTACGTGGGTAATCGCACTGACTTGCTGGTGCAGCGCAATGGTGAGCAATACACCATTCTGCATCCAGAGCGCCGTGTTTATGTGGCAAGTGGCACGCCCTCGACAGAAATGGCCATCGACTCCGGTTTCCTGCGCGACCTGTTTATTACTCTGGGTGAGCAGAAAGAAAGCGGCGCCTGGTCCATGACGCTCTATATCAAGCCCTTTGTTCGCTGGATCTGGCTGGGTGCCATCTTCATGGCACTGGGCGGCAGCATCGCTGCGGCTGACAAGCGCTACCGCCGCCTGCGGCAGCGTAAATCTGCCGAACAAACAGCAGCCGGCAAGGACGCAGCTGAATTACAACCGGCATCCTGAGGTCTGATTATGCAACGTTGGAAGTTTTTCATCCCGGCATTTGCTTTTCTGGCACTGGCGATTCTTTTGTGGCGAGGTCTGTACCTGGATCCGAAGGAATTGCCCTCCATGCTGATCGACAAGCCCATGCCGGCCTTCGAGCTCACTACCGTGGAAGGTCAGCAGGTCAGCAATGCCGACCTGCCCGATGAGATGTTTCTGCTCAATGTCTGGGGCAGCTATTGTCTGCCCTGTCTGGTGGAGCATCCTACCTTCATGCGTCTGGCAGAAGAGGGAGAGATTCCGGTGGTAGGTGTCAATTACCGCGATCGCCAGGATCTGGCCCTGAACTGGCTTGATGACAATGGTGATCCTTTTGCCTTCAGTATTCTGGATGAGTCCGGGCGATTCGGAATCGATCTTGGTGTCTACGGCGCACCCGAAACCTATCTGGTGGACAGCAATGGTGTGATTCGCTACCGCCATGTCAGCGTGCTGGATGAAACAGTCTGGCAGGAAGAGTTTCTGCCTGCCATTGAAGAATTGCGCGCCGAAGGCGGCGACTCCTGATGACAATGAGTCTGCCCAGCTTTGCCCTCCGGCGGCGCGCGCTGTTGCTGCTCCTGCTCGCCGCCAGTTTCTGTCTGTCTCTGTTCAGCCTGCCCGCGGCGGCCCAGGTGGATACGTTTCAGTTTGACACGCCCGAGCAGCAAGAGCGTTTTCGTCGGCTCTCCAATGAGCTGCGCTGCCCGATGTGCCAGAACACCAATCTCACCGGCTCCACCGGTGGCGTGGCCGAGGATCTGCGCCGCGAAGTTCATCGCATGATCATGGAAGGCTGGACCGATGAAGAAATCGAGCAGTTCATGTTCGAGCGCTACGGTGATTTTATTTTCTACCGCCCGCGGCTTCGCCCCGAAACCATCCTGCTCTGGTTTGGTCCCCTGATTTTTCTGATTATCGGCGGTCTGGTGGCCTGGTCGGTCTGGCGGCGCGCCAGTTCAGGCAAGGATGATGTTGCCGAACTGGATGAGGAAGAGCAGGCTCGCCTGCGGGAACTGCTCGACAAACAATCTTGATACGACTCTGACTGGAAGCCCATTTTGTTCTGGATACTCACTGCCTGCCTGTTTGTTCTCGCCCTGATGTTCGTGTTGTTGCCCCTCTGGTGGCGACGCAAGGCCCGCTCCTACGAATCAGAGACCCTGCGCAAGACTGCCAATATCGCCCTGTTCCATGAACGCAGCAACGAACTGGAAGCAGATCTGGCCACCGGCGATATCGACAAGCCGCAATATGATCGCCTGATGCTGGAGTTGCAGCAGAGTCTGCTGGCAGATATTAGCGAGGCGGAAAAAGAAGAACTGGCCCAGGCACGCTTTGAAGCGGGCAAGAGTGATGTGGCAAAAACAGAAAGCGGCAAGTTCGGCCTGACCTTTGCCATCCCGGTCATTCTGGCCCTGCTGGTTCCAGCCGCCGCCTATGTGATGTATGAACGCTGGGGCTATATTGATGAAGTGGCCCTGATGGATCTTTACCAGCGCACAGTCAATAACCCCGGCGATCCCCAGGAAGCCCAGGAATTGATCGTGGCTCTGGGTGAGGCCGTGCAGGCCAATGAGGAACAACCCTGGGCCTGGTATTTCCTGGCCGAGAACTTTGCCAATCTTGGTATGTTCAATGAAGCCCAGATTGGCTATCAGCGCTCGGCCAGCCTTCTGGATGACAGCCCCGACAAGGCTCTGGTACTGGGCCGCGTGGCACTGGCCATGTACGTCAACGCCGATCTGCAAATGACACCGGAAGTAGAGGCGGTCATTGCCGAGGCTCGTGAGTTGAATGCCAATGAAACCTCGGTACTGCAGTTACTGGCAGCCAATGCCGAGCAGACTGAAGACTGGGAGTCTGCGATCGACTATTGGCGGCTGTTGATTCAACAGAATCCCAATTCACAACAAGCCCAGGAAATGCGCCGCAGTATTGCCATGGCGCAACAACGCCTGGCGGGCGAATCTGGCGAGGCCATGGCCGGACCGGTGGTGCAGGTGCGGCTGCGCCTGGCGGAGGATCTGAATCTGGATGAAAACCTGCGGGTTTTTCTGGCGGCGCGCAATGCCGAACAGGAAGGCATGCCACCCCTGGCTGCAGTCAGCCTGACAGTGGCGGATCTGCCGGCCGAAATTGAGCTGGATAACAGCTCGGCAGTAGGGCCTTTCAATCTGTCATCGGCGGACAGTATTACCGTCTCGGCACTGGTGTCCCGGCGCGGTTCGGCCACACCCGAGGCAGGTGATTATCGGGTCGAGTCCGAGCCCTTGCCGCTGGATGAAGAGCGCCTCAGTGTGGAACTGCTGATCAGTGAGCAGATTCAGTAAAGCCTTGCAGCGGCCGCGTCAGCAGAGTCCAGGCTCGTGAGCAGTTACTGGGCAGAATTTCTGGCCATTGCCCTGGCACATCTTTTTGCGGTGGCATCACCGGGCCCTGATTTCGCCGTGGTGTTACGCCAATGTGTGACAGCAGGCACCCGAGCTGGGGTCTGGACTGCACTGGGAGTAGGGGCCGGCATTTATCTCCATGTCGCCTACTGTATTCTCGGAGTGGCCTTGTTGTTGTCCCGGTCCGAGACCCTGTTTGGTATTACCAAGCTGATCGCGGCGGCCTATTTGCTGTTTCTGGGCATTCAGGCAATCCGGGAATCCCTGAAACCCCAGGCTCTGCCGCAGTCAGTCAGTGATGAGGTGTCGGTCAGACCCTGGCGGGCTTTTGGCCTTGGATTTTTGACCAATGGCCTGAATCCCAAGGCGACGCTGTTTTTTCTGGCCCTGTTTACTGTGGTCATCGATCCGGATACACCCCTGATTCTGCAACTGGGTTACGGCTTTTATCTGGGTATTGCCACTTTTGCCTGGTTTGCAGGCCTGTCCCTGTTATTGGGCCGGCCGGCGGTGCGGGACTTCGTGCTCAGGGCCGGCGTCTGGTTTGAGCGCGGCATGGGCCTGGTGTTGATATTGCTGGCGGCGCAGATTGTGCGCAGCCTCTGAAGGGGCGCCGACAGGCAATGCAGGCCGCCGCCCGTGTGCATCTGATACCCCAGGTGCGTTATAGTGGGGCAATGGCAAGGCAACAGGCTCGAAGCAACAGGGCCTGAAGCCACAGGCCAGCAGATATCCATCAATAACCCTGCCTGTTTAAGGGTTTAACAGGAAACAGAAGTGACACAGACTAGCGACAAGATGCCAACAGAGCTCATCGACCGCTTCGGGCGGCGGGTGGACTATGTGCGTCTGTCGGTGACAGACCGCTGTGATTTTCGCTGCGTCTATTGCATGACCGAAGACATGACTTTTCTGCCGCGCAAACAGATTCTGTCACTGGAGGAACTCCATGAAGTGGGGCGGGCCTTCACCGAGCTTGGCGTCAGAAAAATTCGTCTCACCGGCGGTGAGCCCATGGTGCGCAAGGACGTGATGTCACTGATTGAAAATCTCGGCGCACTGGATGGTCTGGAAGAGTTGTTGCTGACCACCAATGGTGCCCAGCTGGACAAATATGCACCGGCTTTAAAGGCGGCGGGTGTCAATCGCATCAATATCAGTATCGACAGTCTCGACGAAGAGCGCTTCACCCGTATCTCCAGAGTCGGAAAACTGCAGAAGGTGTTGGAGGGTATCGATGCCGCCCGCGCAGCCGGCTTTGAGCGGATTCGTCTCAATTCCGTGATCATGCGCGGCTATAACGAAGACGAGGTCCTGAAGCTGGCGGATTATGCCATGGAGCGGGAAATCGATATTGCCTTCATCGAGGAGATGCCTCTGGGCGAAGCCTCGGACCATGATCGTCAGGACACGACCTGCAGCAATGACTGGGTGCGCCAGGTGATCACCGACAAGTATGAGCTGGTGGATAGCGCCGAGCGCACAGCCGGCCCCTCACGTTATGTGCAGGTGGTGGGCAAGAACAGCCGTATCGGCTTTATCTCTCCGGTGTCCCATAATTTCTGTGAAGACTGCAACCGGGTCCGGGTTACTGTTGAAGGGCGATTGCTGCTTTGTCTGGGTAATGAGCACTCCGTCGATCTGCGCGCCATCCTGCGAGATCCTGACAAGGATTTTAATGACCTCAAGCAGGCCATAGTGGACTCCATGGCCATCAAACCGGAGCGTCACTATTTCTATGACAAGGATCATGTGCAGCCGGTTCGCCTGATGAATATGACCGGCGGCTAGGCCTTGCCGGCTCCTGCTTCGATTCACCCCCAAATCCTGTTCCAATCCTATTTCCTAACGCAACTTTGAGACCAATCATGAGTGTTGAGATGCCCCTGAATATTGCTGTAATTACCGTATCTGATACCCGTACCCCGGAAACTGACAAGTCCGGTGATGTGTTGGCGGAGAGCTTGCAGAAAGCCGGGCATAAATTGCAGCAGCGCGAAATTGTGGCGGATGATATTTATCAGCTGCGCGCGGTGGTCTCGGCGGCCATCGCCGACCCTGAGGTCCATGCCATTCTCATGACCGGTGGTACCGGCTTTACTGCCCGGGACAATACCCAGACCGCCATCCAGCCGCTGTTCGATGAATCCATTGATGGCTTTGGTGAACTGTTTCGGGCTCTGTCCTATGAGGAGATTGGTACTTCCACCATTCAGTCGCGGGTCTTTGCCGGCTTGGCCAACGGCTGCATCATTTTCTGTCTGCCGGGCTCCCCAGGAGCCTGCCGAACTGGCTGGGACCGCATTATTGCCGAACAGCTGGACAGCAGTCACAAACCCTGCAATTTTGTCGACAAGCTGAAACTGGCTTAGGAATCTGCGCGTTTCTTGATAGCCGTACATGCCAGGGCTGGCTTGTGATCTGAGTGGCTTGAGCAATCTGTTAGGGGTGCTGGAGCTGGGTGCCGGAGCTGGCGGGGGCGGGCTGCACAAAGTGCAGAAATAAAAACGCCAGCGATGCCTGGTGGCAAACGCTGGCGCTCAGAGAACGTCTTGCGTGGAAGGACTCAGCATAGGAGCCTCCTGTCTTTGTGGTTTAAGCAGCGATGTAGACGATTGCAGCAGGTACAGCCAGGGCAGCCACTACCAGGGCTACGCTCACTACAGTTGCTTCAACGATCGGCCGCGCTTTTTTCAGAGCCTGTGTCATATCCTTTCTCCTTGATACTAATGGTTGATGGGGTTCTCTTGCGTGTGGGGCCTCGCCCTCAACACGCTGCGTATAGTAACAGGTTACGTCCGGAAAGGTAACACTTTTGAGTAAAAATGCGCGTATTGGCGCAATAAGTAACAACCTGTTGTCATTGTTGCCTGTATGTTGATGACAAACACAGTTAAAACAATGGTTTATGGAATTACTGCCAGGCGGATCTGTGACTGCTTGCCTGTAACAGTTTGTAAAAAATCGTTAAAAAAGAGCGACTAAGCGCGCCAAGGAATTTCATGGGAAGAGGTTTAACGGCCAAACATTCCGTAACTTTAGGTAACAAATTAGTAATTTGTTACCAATTTGCTGCTGCTTTGGGGAGTTAAATAGATGAGCACCCGGGAACTACTGGATTCAGCCCTGGCCGGGCGCCGGATTGCGCTACCGGAAAGCCGACAACTGGATGTCCTGGCTGCCCTGTTTGAGCGGCGCCAGGCCCGGGTGCGGCGGATTCCCCTGGTTTCCATACACGACAATCCCGACCAGGCGGCCATCAGTCAGTGGCTTGATCAGTTCATGGCCAGGCCGCCGGATATGCTGATCGTATTGACCGGTGAAGGTTTGCGGCGACTGCAGGCCGCTGCCAGCCGGCTGGGGCGGGAGCAGGATTTTATCCGGGCGCTGGGTCAATGCCAGTGCCTTTGCCGTGGCCCGAAACCGGGGCGGGTATTGAAGGCAATGGGCTTGCAGGCAGATCTGCTGGCGGCGGCGCCCACCACCGACGGCGTTATCGAGACACTGGGGGAGCTTGATCTGACAGGCAAGCGACTGGCTGTGCAGCTCTATGGTCAGGACCCGAACCTCAAGTTAATGGCTTTTCTGGATCAATGCGGGCTCCATAGCTACAGCAGCGTTGCCCCCTATATCTATGCCGATGAAGCCGAGACGGCCAGAGTCGAAGCCCTGATTCGGGATCTGGCGGCAGGTCAGCTGGACATGATCGCCTTTACCAGCCAGCCACAATGGCGCCGGCTGTTGAAAGTGGCCCGTGACGCCGGGCTTGAAGCGGAGCTCATGACTGGCCTGGACAGAGTGCTGGTGGCCGCGGTGGGTCCGGTGGTGGCAGAGCAGATCAGGGACTCCGGTTGCGAAGTCGCAGTGATGCCGCAGCAGTCCTTTTTCATGAAGCCTCTGGTCAGGGCGGCGGAGCAGGCATTTGCCGACCGGGCCGGGCTGGTAGAGGAATAGGGTGGCTTTGGTTAGAATGCGGCGCCATCAGTATCGGGCTGATACGCCCGACAAGCGTCAATGTCTGGCATGAGAGACAGGCAAGAGTGGCAGGCAAGAATGACAGGCAAGGGAATCGACATATGCGCATCATGACTTTCAACTGTAACGGCATTCGCGCCGCGGCGAGAAAGGGGTTTTTCGACTGGTTGCCTTCCAGTGAGGCGGATATCGTCTGTCTGCAGGAAACCAAGGCGCAACTGGATCAGCTCAGTGATCCGGTGTTTCATCCGCAAGGTTATGATTGCCACTATTTTGATGCGGTGAAGAAAGGCTATTCCGGCACCGCCCTGTTTACCCGCAAGAAGGCGGATAAAATCAGTCGGGGCCTGGGTAATGAAATTGCCGATACCGAAGGTCGTTATCTGCAGGCTGATTTTCCTGGCTTGAGCGTGGCATCGTTGTATCTGCCATCGGGCTCCTCGGGGGAAGAAAGGCAGGCCCGCAAGATGAAGTTTCTGGAATTCTATATCGAGCATATGCGCTCACTGCGTCGCAAGCGCCGGGAATTTATTATTTGCGGTGACTGGAATATCTGCCACAAGGAAATTGATCTCAAGAACTGGAAAGCCAACCAGAAAAACTCCGGCTTTCTGCCGGAAGAGCGGCAATGGCTGGATGAGCTTTATGATCAGGTGGGTTTTGTGGATGCCTTTCGGGTGGTCAATCAGGAGGAGGATCAATACTCCTGGTGGTCCATGCGGGGTCAGGCCAGGGCCAGGAACGTGGGCTGGCGTCTGGACTATCACGTGGTGACGCCGGGCCTCAGGGACAAGGTAAAATCGGCACAAATCTACACCGATGAAAACTTTTCCGATCACGCGCCGGTCATTATTGACTACGATCTGTAAATCATCAGGAAGCCATTACACGATGAAAGCATTACAAGTCTTTTCTGCCGCTTTGCTGCTGGTGCTGGGCTCGTCTTTGCAGGCCCAGGATCTGGTGGCCATTATCGACACCAGCAAGGGGGAAATTCGCGCTGAACTGAATCAGCGTGCGGCCCCCACTTCAGTAGCCAATTTCGTCAATCTGGCCACACGCGGCTTTTATGATGGCCTCACTTTCCACCGCTGGGTGCAAAACTTCATGGTGCAGGGCGGGGATCCCCAGGGCGATGGCCGGGGCGGGCCGGGTTACCGCTTCACCGGCGAGATTCTGTTGAAACACAATCGGCCCGGCATTTTGTCCATGGCCAATTCCGGCCCCGGCACTGACGGTAGCCAGTTTTTCCTGACCCATCTGGCCACCCCCCATCTGGATGGCTTGCATTCGGTGTTCGGGCGGGTCACAGAAGGGATGCCGGTGGTGCAACAGCTCAGACGCCGCGACATTATCAACAGCATCCGTATCGAAGGGGATTTCAGCGACCTGTTTCAGCGCAAGCAGGATCAACTGGCGGAATGGAATGCCGTGCTGGATGAAAACTTTCCGGATTTGCGGCCGGCGCTTACGCCGACCGCGCCCTGAGTGTCAGAACACTTTCTTGAAGGGTTTGACCGTCACCTTGGCGTAGACGCCGGCTTCCACATAGGGGTCGGCATCGGCCCATTGTCGGGCAGCGTCCAGGCTGTCGAATTCGGCGATTACCACTGAACCGCTGAATCCGGCTTCGCCAGGATCATCCGAGTCGATTGCCGGGTTCGGACCTGCCAGTAGCAGGCGTCCGGCGTCGGCCAGCTCCTGTAATCTGGCCAGGTGTTGCGGGCGCACGGACTGGCGGCGGCTGAGGCTGTTTTCGATGTCTTCACTGATTATGGCGTAGTACAACATGCTTCTCCTTGACTGATCAGGGCCGGGCCCTGCGGGTAATCGCCCTGATTGATCCATTGCATTAGACACCGGATGCAATACACTCACGGTCCCGTTCAAGTCTTTGGGACGAGGACCGTAACAGGCAGTTCTGATACATGAGTGAATATTACCAAGTCCACCCGGAAAATCCGCAACCGAGAGTGATTAACCAGGCCGTCAAGGTGTTGCTGGCCGGTGGTGTAATCGTCTATCCAACCGACTCCACCTATGCCCTGGGTTGCCATATTGGTGACAAGGCGGCGCTGGATCGTATCCGGCGCATTCGCCAGCTTTCCAGCAAACACAATTTCACTCTGGTTTGTGCCGATCTGTCCTCCCTGTCCAGCTATGCCCAGGTGACCAACAGTGCCTACCGGATTCTCAAGGCCTACACCCCGGGCCCCTATACCTTTATTCTCAAGGCAACACCGGAAGTGCCGCGCCGCCTGATGCATCCCAAGCGCAAGACTATCGGCCTGCGGGTGCCCGATCATCCGGTTGCCCAGGCGATACTGGAAGGCATGGCCGAGCCCATCATGAGCACCAGTCTGATCCTGCCGGATCAGGACCAGTTGGTGGATCCCTATGAGATGCGCATGAAGCTGGGCAAGCTGGTGGATCTGATCATCGATGGCGGTGCCTGCGGTCTGGACCCCACCACCATGGTGGATCTGGTGGAGGGAGTGCCACAGCTTATCCGTCAGGGTAAAGGTGACCCTGACCCTTTCCGGTGATCACAGGTATAATCCAGCAGCACCACAAGCAATCAAGCAAGGGAGAATCAGTTGTCTACTGCAGTTTCGCAACGCCGTGTCCTGTCAGGGATGAGACCAACAGGGCGCTTGCACCTGGGGCACCTTCACGGGGTCCTCAAAAATTGGATTCAACTCCAGCATGAATACGAATGTTTCTTCTTCGTGGCTGACTGGCATGCCCTGACAACCCATTATGGTGATCAGGACCTGTTTTCGGAAAACGTGCTGGAAATGGTCATCGACTGGCTGGCGGTGGGGGTGAATCCCGGCTCCGCAGCCCTGTTTGTGCAGTCGCGGGTGCCCGAGCATGCAGAGCTGCATCTGCTGCTGTCCATGATTACGCCGCTGGGTTGGCTGGAAAGGGTGCCCAGCTACAAGGATCAGCAGGAAAAGCTGGCTGACAAGGATCTGGATACTTACGGTTTTTTGGGCTATCCCTTGCTGCAGGCGGCCGACATTCTGATTTACCGGGCCGGTTTTGTGCCGGTGGGTGCCGATCAGGTGGCCCATGTGGAATTGACCCGGGAAGTGGCGCGGCGCTTTAACCATATCTATGGCCGCGAACCCGGTTTTGAGGAAAACGCCGAGGCGGCGGTCAAGAAAATGGGCAAAAAGGCGGCCCGGCTCTACAGCCAGTTGCGCACTGCCTATCAGGAGCAGGGCGATCATGAAGCCCTCAGCAAGGCTCAGGCGCTGCTGGGCGAGCAGCAGAATATTTCCATCGGCGATCGCGAGCGCCTGTGGGGCTATCTGGAAGGGGGCGGCAAGATGATTCTGGCCGAACCCCAGTCGCTGTTGACCCCTGCCTCGAAGATGCCGGGTCTGGACGGGCAGAAGATGTCCAAGTCCTACAACAACACCATCAGCCTGCGCGAACCCATTGATGATGTCACCAAAAAGATCAGCACCATGCCCACCGATCCGGCCCGGGTGCGACTGTCAGATCCCGGTGATCCGCTCAAATGCCCGGTCTGGCAGCTGCATGAGACCTATTCTGACGATAAAACCAAAGACTGGGTGATGGATGGCTGCAAAAACGCCGGAATCGGCTGTCTGGAGTGCAAGAAACCGGTGATCGATGCGGTGGTGGCGGAACTGGAGCCCATCCAGGCCGAGGCCCAGCAATATGAAAAAGACCCCGATGTGGTGAAATCAATCCTGGCAGAAGGCAGCGAAACCGCCAGGGAATCGGCCCGCGAGACCCTGGCAGAGGTACGTTCCGCCATCGGCCTGAGTGACTGGTAGCTTGCTGCCGGTCTTTGTTCGTCAGAATCACAAGACAGGGCCGGTTGCGATGGGCAATCGGCCGCTTTATCGGTTAAAATTCGCTGCTTAAGCCATCGTCGAAGAAGCCAGTTTGACTGCCACCGAAAACGAAGAAGAAAACGGCCAGACCGAATCCGCGGGCGAGTCCGCCAGCCCGGAAAATACCGAAGCCGTAGCCCCTGAACAGCAGGAATTGCCGCTGGCCATCGTTGCCGGTGAGGCCTACACCGAGGTTCCCAAGGACCTGTATATTCCGCCGGATGCTCTGGAGGTATTTCTGGAGGCCTTTGAAGGGCCTCTGGACCTGTTGCTGTACCTGATCAAACGCCAGAATATCGATATTCTCGATATCAATGTGGCGGATATTACCGATCAATACATGGCCTATGTGGATCTGATGCAGTCCGGGCAGTTCGAGTTGGCGGCCGAGTATCTGGTGATGGCGGCCATGCTGGCGGAAATCAAATCCCGCATCCTGCTGCCGCGGCAGGAAGAGCAGGAAGAGGACGAGGAAGATCCACGCATGGAGCTGATTCGTCGCCTGCAGGAATACGAGCGCTTCAAGAAAGCCGCCGAAGACATCGACGAAATGCCGCGTCTGGACCGGGATATTCAACTGGCCAGTGCGGCCTTGCCCAAGATTGAGCGCATCACGCCCGATCCTGAGGTGGATCTGGATGAGGTGCTGAAGTCACTGGCCAGGGTGCTCAAGCGCAATGATATGTTCGAGCATCACCACATCCAGTTTGAGACCCTGTCCACCCGGGAAAAGATGTCAGAGATACTGGCACGTGTTTCCCCCACCAATTTTGTTCCCCTGGTGTCCCTGCTTCTGCGGGAAGAGGGCCGTCTGGGTGTTGTAGTAACTTTTCTCGCCATGATGGAATTGATCAAGGACTCGATGGTTGAAATTGTGCAATCAGACCCCTTTGGGCCGATCCATATCAAATCGCGAGGCTATCAGGAAGAAGCTGTAGTGGCGGTAGACAATGAGTGATGTAGATAACAAGGTCAAAATGATCGTTGAAGGCCTGTTGATGGCAGCAGGCCGGCCGCTGTCCCTGGACAATATCACAGCGGTGTTCAGTGAGGACGAAAAGCCCGACCGCAAGGAACTGAAAGATGTCATGGAAGCCATTCGCCTGGACTGTGACGACCGGGGCTTTGAACTGGTAGAGGTGGCCTCCGGTTACCGCTTTCAGGTGAAACAGGAAATCAGTGAATGGGTGGCCAAGCTCTGGGAAGAAAAACCGCCGCGCTACACCCGGGCACTGCTTGAGACTCTGGCGCTGATCGCCTATCGGCAGCCCATTACCCGTGGTGATATCGAAGAAATACGCGGTGTTGCGGTGAGCTCCAATATTACCCGCACCCTGCTGGACCGGGAATGGATCCGGGTGGTGGGTCATCGCGACGTGCCTGGCCGACCGGCCATGTTTGCCACCACCAAGCAGTTTCTCGATTACTTCAATCTGAAGAGCCTGGAAGAACTGCCACCTCTGTCCGAAATCAAGGAACTGGACAAGCAGGAAGAAAAGCTGGATCTGAATGCGGAACTGGCCAAGCAACGGGTGATTGATCTGCCGGAAGAGTCGGTGGATGAGAACAGCCTGGAACTGAGTGAAGAAGAAAAGGCGGAGATGCTGGCCGAAGAAGAAGCCATCGAGCTGGCCAAGAAACCCCTGGATGAAATTCTCAGCCAGGATCCGGCTCGCCAGCAAGCCGAGGCAGAGGAAGGGGATCAAGAGGAACAGGATCAAGAGGACGAGGATCAAGAGAAAGAGGATCAAGAGGACGACGATCAAGAAGGCGAAGGTCAGGCTGGCGGCGATCAAGAGCAAGCTGAACAGGCCGAGGCTGAATCGGCCGAAGCCGGACAGGACGAGGGGGAAGTCCAGGCAGCCGAGACGGAGGACAGTGATCTTGATGGGCTTTCTCAGCCCGGTGATTCAGAGGATGTGGACGCAGCTGAGCAGGATGACAGCAGGGAGCTGGCTGCCGGAGACGAGACAGAAGCGAAGCTGGACGAAGTCCAGTCAGAGTCTGGCATCAGCTTCGAGGTCGAAGGCGGAGCAGACGATGAGGCCTTTGATGAAACGGATGAAGTTATCGATTTCAGTGCCGCCGACGCTGAAGAAGAGGCTGCGACAGCCGATGAGACAGCAGATGATTCTGAAACAATCAGGGATGAGGATGAAGTTGAAGATGAATGGCCACCCGCAGACGCCGGGCAAGACGATCGCTCCGGTGGCAACTAAATGTCAGGCCAGGCTGGCTTGAGACTTTCCCATGGATAATACTGAAAAACTGCAAAAAGTGCTGGCCAGGGCGGGCTACGGTTCGCGCCGGGAAATGGAAACCTGGATCAGTGCCGGGCGCGTGCGGGTTAATGGCAAGGTTGCCGGTATTGGCGAGCGGGTTTCCGATGCTGACCAGATTGTGGTGGATGGCAAAAAGCTGGCGCCGCAAAAGAAAATCAAGGAAGAACGGCGGGTACTGCTCTACAACAAACCCGAGGATGAAATCTGTACCCGCAAGGATCCGGAAGGGCGTCCAACTGTCTTCGATCGTCTGCCACCCATCAAGCATGGCCGCTGGGTCTCTGTGGGTCGCCTCGACATCAATACCAGTGGTCTGTTGCTGTTTACCACCGATGGTGAACTTGCCAACAAACTGACTCACCCCAGCTCAAACATCGATCGCGAATATGCAGTGCGGGTCATGGGAGAAGTGACTCCCGACATGGTCAAGCGCATGCATGAGGGCGTTATCATCGATGGCCATCTCTGCCGCTTCACGGATATCCAGTATTATGCCGGTGAAGGTATTAACCAGTGGTACCACGTGGTGGTGATGGAAGGGCGTAATCGCGAAGTGCGCAAGCTCTGGGAATCACAGGGCCTGAAAGTGAGTCGTCTGAAGCGGGTGCGCTTCGGTCCCATCTTTATTCCCAGCACCGTGACCCGGGGCAAATTCCAGGAATTGAACAAGCAGGACATCGACAAGCTGATCAAGGCTGCCGAAGCCAGCGATTCCTGAGTCGCTATTCCTTATCTGAAAATGCCGAGCCCAGTTGCTGCCACTGCGCCGGATCAAATTCCCTGGCATTAAGAGCCTGACCATGGATGCCGGCGGCTTCCTCGCTGAACAGAAACAGATAGGCCGGCATAAGGCTTTCTGCGCTCGGTACCGATTCGGGGTTTTCGGCGGGGTAGGCGGCGCGGCGCATTTCGGTGCGGGTACCACCAGGATTGAAACTATTCACCTTGATATTGCTGGTAGCCGCCAGTTCATCCGCCAGAGTCTGCATCAAACCTTCTACAGCAAATTTGGAAACAGCATAGGCGCCCCAGTAGGCTCGACCTTTCCTGCCGACGCTTGAGGAAGTAAACAGCAAGCGGGCGTCCTCACTCCTTGTCAGCGAAGGCAGCAGGGCCCGGGTCAGATAAAAGGCCGCGTTGACGTTCACCTGCATCAGATCCTGCCAGTCCTTCTCCGGATAGTACTCGATGGGACTCCTGGCACCCAGCAGGCCGGCATTGTGAATCAGTCCATCCAGTCTGGGAAACTGCTCCTCGAGGGATTCAGCCAGGAGCTTGTAATCCTGCTCACCGGCGGTCTTGAAATCCAGCGGATGGATAATGACCCGACCGGGATGGCGACTTTCGATTTCATCATAGATTGCTTCGAGTTTCTCCTGGGAGCGACCCAGCAAGATTACTGTGGCGCCATGGTCGGCGAGACTGCCTGCCAGTACCTTGCCGATGCCATCGCTGGCACCGGTGAGGAGAATGGTTTTATTGGCGAGCAGGTCGGCTGGGGCTTGATAATCGGTCATAGTGTCAGGGCTTGAATGAAGTCAGGTAATTGAGGTCAGATAGTTGCTGTCGGTCAGGCAAATTTAAGGGTTTTCAGCAGGGCTTCGAACTGTTCGGGCTGGCGCAGGATGAAATCGGCATACCATTCTTCCACCCGGGCATCGGCGGGAAGATATCCCCAGGCGGCAGCAATCGCGATTACATCGGCATTCTTGGCGGCCTGGATATCCCGGATATGGTCGCCGATATAGACTGTCCGTTCAGTATCCGCTTGCAATTGCTGGCAGGCCAGCAGAATCGGTTCCGGGTGTGGCTTGCGCTCGCTGACATGATCCGGGCAAATCAGACTGGCACAGCGCTTGTCCAGCTGCAAGGTTTGCAGCAGCGCCTCGGCATAGCGCAGGGGTTTGTTGGTGACGATGCCCCAGGGAATTTTTTCTGCTTCCAGTTTTGTCAGCAATTGATCCAGGCCGGGATAGAGCTGCGAGCGGCTTTGCGCAATCTGCTCTTCGTAAATATCCAGCAGGCGCTGATTGAGGCGGGCAAAATCATCATGACTCTCATCAATGGCGAAAGCCAGCTTCACCAGGGCCCGGGCCCCGTCGGAAACAGTCTGGTAGATGTGTTCGCTGGCTACTGCAGGGCGATTGTTCTCGGCGCAGAGGCGGGCCACAACCTCGACGAAATCCGGTGCAGTATCAATCAGGGTGCCGTCGAGGTCGAACAGCACACATTCAATAGAAGTGTCGAGGCTCATCAGAATTCAGGTTTGTCATAGACGGCGATGTAATTCACATCGACGTTGTTTTCCAGGAAGTAGCGTTTGCTCAGGGGATTATAGCCCATGCCGGTCTGATCATTGAGCTGTAGTTGTGCATCCCGGGCCCAGGCAGCCAACTCCGAGGGCTTGATGAACTTGTCATAATCATGGGTGCCACGGGGTAGCAGGCGCAGTAAATATTCGGCACCGATAATGGCAAACAGATAGGACTTGGGATTGCGATTGATGGTGGAAAAGGCCACCAGCCCGCCGGGCTTGCATAATGTTGCGCAGGCCTGCACCACCGAGGCCGGGTCGGGCACATGCTCCAGCATTTCCAGGCAGGTCACCACATCAAAGCTTGCGGCTTCCTGCTCCGCCAGTTCTTCCGCGGAAATATAGCGGTAGTCAATGTCCAGGCCACTTTCCAGCTGGTGCAGGCGCGCCACGCTCAGAGAGGCTTCGGCCAGGTCGATGGCAGTCACGTCGGCGCCATGACGGGCCATGGCTTCAGCCAGAATGCCGCCACCACAGCCGATGTCCAGGACCTTCTTGCCCGCCAGGTTTACCTTCTGGCTGAGGTAGTTGAGCCTGAGCGGATTGATTTCGTGCAGGGGGCGAAACTCGCTGTCCGGATCCCACCAGCGTGCCGCCAGGGCTTCGAATTTGCGGATTTCCAGTTCGTCGACATTGCTCATTTTTGACCCCCGGCCATGGTTTCTTGCCAGTCTGCAGCTTGTTGCCTGATTAACGGCAGGTCCATTGTCTTCAGATCACCCTCGGCATAGACCAGCTTGCCGGCCACCCAGACATGGGACACCTGGGACGACTGGGTGGAGTAGACCAGATGGGAAACCGGGTTATGCAGGGGCTGACAGTTGATGGCATCGAGATTGACTGCGGCGAGGTCGGCCTGCTTGCCCACCTCCAGGCTGCCGATCTCATCATCCATGCCCATGGCCCGGGCACCGTTGATGGTTGCCATGCGCAGGGCTTCCAGGGCTGGCAATGCACTGGCATCGCCAGCTACGGCCTTGGCTACCAGGGCGGCGCTGCGCATCTCGCTGAACATGTCCAGATCGTTATTGCTGGCGCAGCCATCGGTACCCAGTGCCACGTTCACCTCATTGCTCTGTAGGCGCGCCACTTCGCAAAAGCCGCTGGCGAGCTTGAGATTGCTTTCCGGGCAGTGCACGACGCTGGCGCCATGCTCTGACAAATGGGTGATTTCATTCTGTTCCAGTTGGGTAGCATGGATGCAGAGCAGGCGCGGGCTGATCAGGCCCAGATCTGCCAGGCGCTGCAGGGGGCGACGGCCGTCACTGGCCAGGGCCTCACTGATCTCCTGCGCGGTTTCATGCACATGCATGTGAATCGGCACGTCCAGTTCGTCCGCCAGCATGGCGATTTTCTGCAGCGGTGCATCGGCCACAGAGTAGGGAGCATGGGGGCCAAAGGCCATGTACACCATGTCGGCATTGCGAAAGTCATCGTGTAGTTGGGTGGCCTTGTCGATGTATTCATCGGCATCCTGGGCCCAGATGGTGGGGAAATCCAGAATCGGGCTGGCCAGTTGCACGCGAATGCGGGCCTCCATGGCTACCTTTGCCACCTCGTCAGGAAAGAAATACATGTCGGCGAAGGTGGTGGTGCCGCCGGAAATCATTTCGGCGATGGCCAGTTCGGCGCCATGACGCACAAACTCACGGCTTACATGTTGCCCTTCAAGAGGCCAGATATGTTCTTCCAGCCAGACTTTCAGTGGCAGATCATCGGCAATACCCCGCAGCAGGGACATGGAGGCATGCCCATGGGCATTGACCAGACCCGGCAGCAGGGCATGGCTGTCCAGTTCGAGCACTTCTTCGGCCTGCCAGTCGCTGGCTTCCTGACTGTCCAGAATAGCCAGAATCTTGCGGTCGCGGATAGCCAGAACCTTGTTCTCAAGGACGGCATCGGCGCCGGTCATGGGCAGAATCCAGCGGGCGTGAATGAGGGTGTCGACGGTCTGGGGCTGGCTATTGTTCACAATTGTTCCCTGAAGCGCTGGTGAAGGCCATTTTGTGGTGAATTTGAGGGGCGCGATTATACCTGTAAACGCCTCTGAATGCGCCCCTGCGAGGCCAATCGGCAGCTATTCGGAAGCCTTTGAAAATAATGAAGTTTTTTGCTGGCTAAAAAGCGCTTTACAGTGTTATTTCAAGGCTTCGCTGTGCTATAATTTCGGCCTTGCGAATTGCCTCGTTTCGGGGCCGGAACCGGGGCGCTGAAAAGCCACCCTGAGCCTTAAAAAAGCCCACATTCGGGCCGATGTATTTTAGATGGAAGCAAGTCGAATAACGCCAATAATACAGAATAAAGCTGCGTCTCGAGCACCGCTGCCTACCCGCCGTCTTTCAGGAAACAACTAGTCTATGTCTGAGTTTGCCAAGCAGGTTCTGCCTGTTGCATTAGAAGGGGAAATGCGTGAGTCCTATCTGGCTTACGCCATGAGTGTCATTGTCGGCCGTGCTTTGCCGGATGTGCGTGACGGTCTCAAACCGGTGCATCGCCGGGTGCTGTTCGCCATGAACGTCCTTTCCAATGACTACAACAAACCCTACAAGAAGTCGGCCCGTGTTGTTGGTGATGTCATCGGTAAATACCATCCCCACGGCGACTCGGCGGTCTATGACACCATCGTGCGTATGGCGCAGAATTTTTCCCTGCGCTATCCGCTGGTGGATGGGCAGGGGAACTTCGGCTCCATTGACGGCGACTCGGCCGCTGCCATGCGATATACCGAAATTCGCATGGCCAAGATCGCCCATGATTTGCTGGCAGATCTGGAAAAAGACACGGTCGACTATTCCGAGAACTACGACGGCACCGAGCAGATTCCCGATGTGCTGCCCACCCAGATTCCCAATCTGCTGGTCAACGGTTCCTCCGGTATCGCCGTGGGCATGGCTACCAATATCCCGCCCCATAATCTCAATGAGGTGATCAGCGGCGCGATTGCCCTGCTGGAAGACCCGGATATCGACATCGATGCCCTGATGGAATTTATCCAGGGCCCCGATTTTCCCACCGCCGGCATAATCAATGGCCGGGCCGGAATTGTGCAGGCCTATAAAACCGGGCGCGGGCGCATCTATGTGCGGGCCCGGGCGGAAGTTATCGAGGATGAAAAAAGCGGCCGCCAGACTATCATCGTCACCGAGATTCCCTATCAGCTCAACAAGGCCAGGCTGATCGAGAGAATTGCCGAGTTGGTGAAGGAAAAGAAAATTGAGGGCATCTCCGAGCTTCGGGATGAGTCGGACAAGGATGGCCTGCGCATCGTTATTGAATTGCGCAAGGGTGAAATGGGCGACGTGGTACTGAACAATCTATACGCCCAGACCTCCATGCAGTCGGTATTCGGCATCAATATGGTAGCCCTGGTGGATGGGCAACCGAAGCTGCTGAATCTCAAGGAAGTGCTGGATGCTTTTCTGCGTCATCGCCGGGAAGTGGTGTCCAGACGCACAATTTACCTGCTGCGCAAGGCGCGCGAGCGTGGTCATGTGCTGGAAGGCCTGGCCGTGGCCCTGGCCAATATCGATGCCGTTATCGAATTGATCAAAACCTCGCCCAGTGCTGCCGAGGCCAAGGAAAAACTGCTGGCCCGTTCCTGGAAGTCAGACAGTGTGCTGGCCATGCTGGGTGAAGTGGGCTCCGATGCCTGTCGTCCTGAAGGCCTGGATGAACAGTATGGCCTCAAGGGTAATGACTACTATCTGTCGCCGGAACAGGCCCAGGCCATTCTCGAATTGCGCCTGCATCGCCTCACCGGTCTTGAACACGAAAAGCTGATCAACGATTACAAGGAACTGCTGATCCAGATTGCCGATTACCTGGAAATTCTCGGTAACCGGGAGCGGCTGCTGTCGGTGGTACGTGAAGAACTGGAAGCGGTACAAAAAGAATACGGCGATGATCGCCTCACCGAGATTGTGGAATCCCAGCAGGATCTCACCACCGAAGATCTGATTACCGAAGAAGACCGGGTGGTCACTATTTCCCAGAGTGGCTATGCCAAGACCCAGCCCCTGACCGATTATCGCGCTCAAAAGCGGGGCGGTATGGGCAAGTCGGCCGCCTCGGTCAAGGACGAGGATTTTGTCGAGCATCTGCTGATTGCCAATACCCACACCACCTTGTTGTGTTTTACTTCCGCCGGCAAGGTGTACTGGCTGAAGGTGTATATGATTCCGGTGGCGTCGCGCAATTCCCGCGGCAAGCCCATTGTCAATCTGCTGCCCCTGGAAGAGAACGAGCGCATCACCAGCATGCTGCCGGTGAATGAATACTCGGAAGATCATTTTGTATTTATGGCCACCGCCAATGGCACGGTGAAAAAGACTGCCTTGCCCAATTTCGCGCGTCAGCGCAGCGTCGGTCTGCGGGCCATCGAACTGGATGAAGGTGATCATCTGGTGGGCACCGCCATTACCAATGGCAATCATGATGTCATGCTGGTGAGCAGCAGTGGCAAGGCCATTCGCTTCAATGAAACCGATGTGCGTCCCATGGGCAGAACGGCCCGCGGTGTGCGCGGTATCAAACTGGCTGGCGATGCGCAGATGATTTCCCTGATCATCCCCGATGCCGACAAACAGATACTGACGGTCAGTGAAAACGGCTATGGCAAACGCACCAACTCCGAGGAATTCCCGGTGTATGGCCGCGGTGGCCAGGGGGTCATTGCCATGCAGGCCAGCGAACGCAATGGTGCCGTGGTAGGTGCGGTGCAGGTCTATGACTCCGACGAGATCATGCTGATTTCCAACAAGGGCACACTGGTTCGGACCCGGGTGGATGAAGTCTCTGTGCAGGGCCGTAATACCCAGGGTGTGCGTCTGATTCGACTGAAAGAAGGGGAAAAGCTGGTGGGCCTGGAACGGGTCGATGAACCGGATGCCGAAGACGTCGAAGGCGAAGACGTCGAGGTAGCTGCAGATGCCAGCAATGGCGCTGACGGCGACCCCACCGGACAGGAATAAAACCCCACAGGATCAAGCATGGCCCTCGAAATTCTGTAAAAAGCGCAGAATTTACCTTGGGCCCCAGCGCAGGTAATAGCATTGAAACAAGCCAGCAAGGTGGCCTATCTCGGGCCACCAGGAACCTTTTCGCAAACTGCAGTACTGAATCATTTCGGTGAGAATTGCGCGCTGCAGGCCTGCAATTCCATCGACGATGCCTTTGCTGCCGTGGGCAAGGGGGATGTGGACTACGCCGTGGTACCGGTGGAGAACTCCACCGAAGGGGTGGTCAATAACACCCAGGATTGCCTGGTGGATACGGCGCTGGTGATTGTGGGGGAGGAGATAGTCCCCATTGAGCATCAATTGATGCTGCCCAAAGCCGGCAGCAATCAGGACATTCGGGTGATTGCTTCACACAAACAATCGCTGGCGCAATGTCGGCAATGGCTGCAAAAGCAATATCCCGATGCCAGCCTGCTCGAATGTGCCAGCAATGCCGAGGCAGCGCGACTGGCGGCCAGCGAGCCCCATACCGCCGCCATCGCCGGACGCACGGCGGCCACCATCTACGGCCTCGATATCATTGCCGAAAATATTCAGGACCAGCAGCATAACAGTACCCGTTTCCTGATCATGGGGCAGCAGGGGGTGGATGCCACCGGTCAGGACAAGACCTCGATTCTGGTTTATGCCTCCAATCGTCCCGGCGCCCTGTTTTATGTGCTGGAGCCCTTCGAGAATCTCAAGATCAGCCTCACCAAGATCGATTCCCGCCCCTCAAAAAGAAAGGCCTGGGAATATGTGTTCTTCATCGATTTTGAAGGCCACCAGGACGACGACAAGGTGCAGGAATTGTTCAGCCGTTTGCAGTCCTGTACGGAAGAAGTCAAAGTGCTGGGTTCCTATCCTGCCTTTGCCAGGACACAGGAACGATAATGCAGGGCTTTGCCGATAAAACCATTGCTATAGTCGGGCTCGGCCTGATTGGCGGCAGCCTGGCCAGGGCCCTGCGCGGCGCCAATCCCGGGCAGCGGATTCTGGCGGTGGATAATGATCCCAAGGCTCTGCAACAGGCGCAGGAGGCCGGCGTGATCAGTGAGGCCTGCGAACTGGCTGCGGCGGCACAGCAGGCCGACCTCATGGTGCTGGCCATTCCACCCCTGATGATCGAGACGCTGCTGCAAGACCTGGCGCCGCTGCTCAATGCCCATTGCATTGTCACCGATGTGGGCAGTGCCAAGGAGCAGATTGTGGCGGCGGTGGCTGCACTGGATGCCGGTTTCCGGGCCAGATTTGTACCGGGCCATCCCATTGCCGGCTCTGAGCAGAGTGGTTTCGCGGCAGCCCGGGCCGAATTGTTTGCCGAACGCAAGGTAATCCTGACCCCCATTGCCGACAATGACAGCGCCAGTGTCGCCCTGGTCCACGAGATGTGGCGTGGAACAGGCGCGGAAGTCATGGGCATGTCGGTGCAGCGTCACGACCAGGTGCTGGCTGCCACCAGTCATTTGCCCCATGTGCTGGCCTTTGCGCTGGTGGACAGTCTGCTGCAATTAAAAGAAAGCGACGACATTCTGCGTTATGCCGCCGGTGGCTTCGCCGACTTCAGTCGTCTGGCTTCCAGCGACGCGCGCATGTGGGCGGATATCTTTGTGGCCAACAGTCATGCCACGGCAAAGGTTCTCGATCATTATATTGACTATCTGCAACAGTTCCGCGCCGGGCTCGAGGCCAGGGATCACGAAGGCATGATGGAGGTATTCAGGCGCGCCAAGAAAACCCGGGACGACTTTATCGCCCGGCATTACCAAAAGGACAGTAGGACAGAAATGCAAGCTGAAAACATCAGTCTCGAAGCTTTTCCCGGTGGCAAGCTGAGTGGCGAATTCCGGGTTCCGGGTGACAAATCCATCTCCCATCGCTCGGTTATCTTCGGGGCGTTGGCCGATGGCGTGACAGAAATCGAAGGCTTCCTCGAGGGCGAAGACGCCCTCAATACCGTGGCGGCGTTCCGTGAAATGGGAGTCACCATCGTCGGCCCCGAGAACGGCAAGATGACCATCTACGGGGTTGGCATGCAGGGGCTGAAGGCGCCACGTAAACCGCTTTATATGGGTAATTCCGGTACCGCCATGCGGTTGCTGGCGGGACTGCTGGCTGCCCAGGATTTTGCCTCTGAACTGACCGGCGATGAATCCCTGAGCCGTCGTCCCATGAACCGGGTAGCCGATCCCTTGCGACAGATGGGGGCTGATATCCAGACTGCCGAAGGTGGTCGGCCGCCGCTGCAAATCAAGGGCAAGCCTCTCAGTGGTATTGATTACGATATGCAGATTGCCAGTGCCCAGGTGAAATCCTGTCTGCTGCTGGCGGGTATGTATGCCAAGGGTCGTACCCGAGTGTGCGAACCGGCACCCTGTCGGGATCATACCGAGCGTATGCTGCAAGGTTTTGCCTGGCCGGTGAATTTCGAAAACAATTGCGCCAGCCTGGAAGGGGGTGCCTCACTGCAAGCCACAACTATTGATGTGCCTTCGGATATTTCCTCGGCAGCCTTTTTCATGGTGGCTGCCAGTATCGCCCCGGGTTCCGATATTTTGTTGCGACACGTCGGTATCAATCCGACCCGAACCGGCATTCTGGCCCTGCTCCAACAAATGGGTGGCGATATCCAGTTGCTGGATGAGCGGGAAGTGGGTGGCGAGCCGGTGGCCGATATCCGGGTTCGCTACAGTCCCCTGAAGGGCATTGATATCCCGGAAGAGCAGATCCCCCTGGCCATCGATGAATTTCCGGTGCTGTTTGTGGCGGCAGCCTGCGCCGAGGGTGAAACCGTGCTGCGCGGTGCTGAAGAGCTGCGGGTGAAGGAGAGTGACCGTATCGAAGCCATGGCAGTGGGACTGAAAACCCTGGGTGTCGAGCTTGAAACCTATCCTGACGGTATTCGTATCGTGGGTGGCAAGCTGGGAGCAGGGGAGATCGACAGTCAGGGCGACCATCGCATTGCCATGGCCTTTGCTGTAGCGGCCCTGCGTGCCAGCGGGCCCATCAGGATTGCTGATTGTGCCAATGTGGCCACTTCATTCCCGGGCTTCGTGGAACTGGCCAATCAGGCCGGCCTGCAAGTCAGCCAACAACAGGAAAAATCTCCGTGACCGTACCGGTCATTGCCATCGATGGCCCTTCCGGTTCCGGTAAAGGGGCCGTTGCCAGTGCCGTGGCTGGCAGGCTGGGCTTTCATTTGCTGGATAGCGGGGCCCTGTACCGTATTCTGGGCGTTGCTGCCCACCGGGCCGGGCTGGACTTCAGTGATACCGCGGCGCTCAGCGAACTGGCTGCCAATCTGGAGATCGAATTCGGCCGCACCGGGCCTGAGTCGGTACACCTGGCGGGGGAGGATATTTCCACCGCTATCCGCACCGATCTGGGCAGCAGTCTGGCCTCGGAAGTGGGGGCTATTCCCGCCGCCCGCCAGGCCCTGCACGAGCGCCAACTGGCCTTTCGTCAGCCCCCGGGACTGGTGGCCGATGGGCGTGATATGGGCACCGTGGTTTTCCCCGATTCACCGCTCAAAATCTTCCTCACAGCGTCCGTGGAGGAGCGTGCGCAAAGGCGTTATAAGCAGTTGATTGCTAAGGGTATTGATGCTATTCTGCCCGACCTTTTGCGAGACCTGAACGAGCGGGACGCACGAGACAGTCAACGATCAGTCTCCCCACTCAAGCCTGCTGAAGATGCCATCGTACTGGATACGACTGAATTATCGCTGCCTGCGGTGATTGAAAAAGTCATGGATCTGGTAGATGAGCGCCTCCCCGGGACTTCCTCGTAGAAACCAAAAAGCAGTACGCAAGACGCGCAGTAAAAACCGTTCCTGAAACGCCGATCGACCAGCATGGCAGCTTGGGAACAAACGTGAACAACCCCCATGGGAGCTGGCCCATGGATAGTTGCAAACAAGTTTAAAAGTTGTTTGTAACTGCTTGTAATTATTGGATTAATTAATGAGTGAATCTTTCGCCGATCTGTTTGAGAAATCTCTCAACGACATAGATATGACCCCGGGTGCCATTGTTATCGGCACCGTTATCGACATCGACTCTGACTGGGTAACCGTGCATGCGGGCCTGAAGTCTGAAGGTGTTATCCCCCGATCCCAATTCCTCGACGAGCAGGGCAATCTGCCCCTGGAAGTCGGTGATGAAGTCAAGGTTGCCCTGGAAACCGTGGAAGACGGTTTTGGTGAAACCCGCCTCTCCCGCGAGAAGGCCAAGCGCGCCGAATCCTGGATGGAACTGGAAGCCGCCTACGAGAAGAACGACATCGTCACCGGTGTTATCAATGGCAAGGTCAAGGGTGGTTTTACTGTCGATCTGAACAACATCCGTGCTTTCCTGCCAGGTTCCCTGGTGGATGTACGCCCGGTACGCGATACCGTGCATCTGGAAGGCCAGCAGCTTGAATTCAAACTGATCAAGCTGGATCGCAAGCGTAACAATGTGGTGGTTTCCCGCCGCGCGGTGCTGGAATCTGTCAGCAGCGAAGAACGTGATGCTCTGCTGGAGAAACTGCAGGAAGGCATAAATATCAAGGGTATCGTCAAGAACCTGACCGACTACGGTGCTTTCGTGGATCTGGGCGGTGTGGACGGCCTGCTGCACATCACTGACATGTCCTGGAAGCGCATCAAGCACCCCAGTGAAATCGTCAATGTAGGCGATGAGATTGAAGTGAAGGTGCTCAAGTATGACCGCGAACGCAACCGCGTTTCCCTGGGTCTGAAGCAACTGGGTGAAGATCCCTGGGTTAACATCAAGTCCCGCTATCCGGAAAACACCAAGGTCAAGGCGATTGTCACCAATCTGACTGACTACGGCTGTTTCGCCGAGCTGGAAGAGGGTGTTGAGGGTCTGGTACACGTCTCCGAAATGGACTGGACCAACAAGAACATTCACCCCTCCAAGGTTGTGCAGCTGGGTGACGAAGTTGATGTCATGATTCTCGACATCGATGAAGAGCGTCGTCGTATCTCCCTGGGTATCAAGCAGTGCTTCCAGAATCCCTGGGACGGCTTTGCCGAGTCCTTCAAGAAGGGCGATCGCATTTCCGGCAGCATCAAGTCCATCACTGACTTCGGTATCTTTATTGGTCTCGAAGGCAATATCGATGGTCTGGTACACCTGTCTGACATCTCCTGGGATGAGCCGGGCGAAGAAGCCGTACGTGAATACAAGAAGGGTGATGAGATCGAAACCGTTATTCTTTCCATCGATCCGGAGCGTGAGCGTATCTCGCTGGGCATCAAGCAACTGGAAGATGATCCTTTCATGAATTATGTGTCCGAGTTCGAAAAGGGCAGCATTGTTAAAGGTACAATCTCTTCAGTAGATGCCAAATCGGCAACCATCGCCCTGGGCGAAGGTATTGAAGGTGTGCTGCGGGCCTCGGAAATCAGCCGCGACAAGGTTGAAGATGCACGCAATGTACTGAAAGAAGGCGAAGAAATCGAAGTCAAGGTAGTCAGCGTTGATCGCAAGAACCGTGTTCTCAGCGTTTCAGTGAAGGCTATCGAAATTGATGACGAGAAAGCCGCCATCGCACAACACAAAAATCAGGAAGCCAAAGATACCTCACCGGGCACAATCGGTGATTTGATCAAGGCCGAAATGAACAAAGAATAAGATAGGGCATCAACATCGGGTGCCTGGCCGGAAGTCAGGCACTCATGTTTGTTGAGTGGTACTGGAAGCAGGGGAACACTATGACCAAGTCAGAACTGATTGATCGTATCGCTGGAAAACAAACCCAGCTGTCATCCAAGGATGTGGAGCTGGCGGTCAAGGCCATCATCGAATACATGTCGCAGGTTCTTGCAGAAGGCGGCAGAATCGAGATTCGGGGCTTTGGCAGTTTTTCCCTGCATTATCGCGTTCCACGCATTGGCCGTAACCCCAAGACGGGGACACCAGTGGCGTTGAGCGGCAAATATGTACCGCACTTCAAGCCCGGAAAAGAACTCAGGGATCGCGTCAACAACAGTATGTTGGCTGAGCAGCAATTCTGATTCTTTTTCTTGTTCAGTAATCAGAAAAACGGCATAACTCTCGGGTTATGCCGTTTTTTCTTTCTGGGTCCGAATTCATCCTTTAAAATCTGACCCTGACAGCATCCATAGTTTTTACGAAATCAAAATGCGTAAACTGGCCAATCTGCTTTCCGGACTGATCCTGGTGTTGGTGTTTCTTGCTGCCATCACCTTCTCCTATTTCAACACCACGCCGGTAAGCCTCAAATTCGGTAATCTGGTATTGGCAGCCCAACCGGTTGCGGTATGGATTATTGCTGCCTTCGTAATTGGAGGTGGTCTGGGTCTGCTGCTGGGCCTGGGGCTGTTTCGCAGCCTGCGCAGCGGCGCTGAACTGCGCCGGAACCGCAAGGAACTGGCGGCAGCAAAGCAGGAGCTTAACAAGCTCCGGGCCATGTCGCTCAGGGATCTGGATTGATGCCGGACGACCTGCAAATCTATCTGCTATTGCTGTTTGCTGTGATCGCGGGCTGGATGCTGGGCCGCTTCTTACCCCGGCAAAAGCAGTCTGCTCCCGGCAGGGGTCGGGATCTCTTCGACGACTATTTCCTGGGCCTTAATTATCTTCTCAATGATGAGCCTGACGAGGCCATCGATACCTTTATCCGGGCCCTGGAGGTCAATAGCGAGACTATAGAGACCCATCTGGCCCTTGGAGCCCTGTTGCGCCGCCGGGGCAAGGTGGACAAGGCCATAAAGGTGCACCAGACCCTTCTGGCCCGGCCCGGCATGAGTCAGCAGTTTACCGATTCTACCCGTCTGCAACTGGCTATCGACTATATTGCCGCGGGCTTGCTGGATCGTGCCGAACGTCTGCTGAACGAGATTCTGGAAGAAGATACACCGGCAAAATGGGATGCCCTCAAGCATCTGATCACAATTTATCAGACTGAAAAGGAATGGCAGAAGGCCATCGACTGTTCACGTCTGCTGCTGGGAAATGCCGCCTATCGGCGCGATCAGGAGGTGCGTTCTGCCGCCGCCCATTATTGCTGTGAACTGGCCCAGGGCGAGCTGGCCGGCGATCAGTTCAATGCCGCCCGTGCCCAAATCAAGCGCGCCTTTACCTTCGATCGGCACAGCGTGCGCGCCGCCATGATGCTGGCCGAACTGGAGCAGCGCTCAGGCAATTATCAGGCAGCCCTGCGGGAATTCAAGCGTATCTGCTCGAATCACCCGGAATTTATCGGTCGCATTATGGAGCCACTGACCGAGTGTTTCATGGCGCTGGAGGACCGTGATGGCTATGAGCGTTTATTGAGACAAATGCTGGAGTCTCATCAGGATATTCATATGATGCTGGCCCTGGCCAGACTGATCCGGGTCCAGGGAGGTGACAGCTCTGCGATTCAGTACCTGAATCAGCAGCTTGAAAAAACACCTTATTTGTCCGGGGTGCTGGAGCTGCTGCGCTATCAGCTACCCCATGCCGAGGGCGAGCTGCAGACCAATCTGCATCGTCTGCAGGAAATGATCGATCAATTACTGAGCCGGCGTCCATTCTATCGCTGTAACCACTGTGGTTATGAGGCGAAATCCCTGTACTGGTTATGCCCGAGTTGTCAGAAGTGGGACAGGATGCAACCAATCATGGAAGCCAGTAAACTGTGGAACTAGCAATGACCGGTGGCCACACTGCCGCCCCGCAAGCAAGAAGGAGAGAACAGGTTTGATGGTGGAAAAGCCTATTATAATTGCGCTGGATTTCAATAATGAGGCCAGTGTATTGCAGTTGCTGGATCGACTTGATCCTGCAAGTTGTCGCGTCAAGATCGGCAAAGAGCTGTTTACCGCCTGTGGCCCGGAGCTGGTGAAGACCGTGGTAGGGTGCGGCTTCGATGTGTTTCTGGACCTGAAATATCATGATATTCCCAACACGGTTGCCTCCGCCTGTCGGGCGGCCGCCGAACTGGGTGTGTGGATGCTGAATGTGCACGCCTCGGGAGGTCTGACCATGATGCAGGCTGCCCGGGATGCCCTGGCTGGCTTTGGTGAAGACCGGCCCTTGCTGATCGCCGTGACGGTGCTTACCAGTCTGGCCCGGGAAGACCTGCAGCAAATCGGCATCGACAGCAATCCGGAGGAGCAGGTAAGCAAGCTGGCTTTTCTGACCCGCCAGGCCGGTCTGGATGGCGTGGTCTGTTCTGCTGCGGAAACCCGTTTGCTGCGGGCGCAAATGCCGGATGATTTTTGTCTGGTCACGCCGGGAATACGTCGTCCGGAGGACGCCGCCAATGATCAGAAAAGGGTGGTCGGACCGGTGGAGGCCATGAAAAATGGTAGCACTTATCTGGTAGTGGGGCGCCCGGTTACCCAGGCCAGTGATCCAGCCCAGGCCCTTGCGGATTTCAATTCGGCCCTGACTGGCGATTGACAGAATCTGACCTAGACTGATTGTGCTGACTGCTGCAAAACCTTTTAAAGCTGATGTGGCAGTTAGTAAAACAATCATTCAAGGAAAGAGGATTCAATCATGCTCAGAAGTCATTTCATGCGGCTTTTCTGTGCCGTTTTCATGGCCCTGTTTGCGCCGCAGCTGGTGGCGGCCCAGGAAACCCCCGCCGTCACCCAGCAGCAAGTCCAACTCGATATCAACAGTGCCGATGCGGCCACCATCGCCGCAGCTCTGGAGGGCGTCGGGATGGTCAAGGCCGAGGAAATTGTGGCCTACCGGGAAATGTTCGGTAATTTCAGCAGCATCGAGGAATTGCTGGAAGTGAAGGGAATCGGCGCCGCCACGGTGGAACGTAACCGCCACCGCATACTGGTGATCAACGCCCCCTGACGCCAACCGCTGCAGCCACAGAGGTCCAAGGCGTCGTGTGCCGGCGCCTTGTGTTGCTCTCTTGCTGCGGCCCCCAAAGAGAGTTCTGAAACTGCCCGATTGCTTCGCCTGCTTGCCGCTTTTTCCGCGGTTTAGGACTATAATAGCTGGCTTGATTATCGCTTCAGGCAGTTCATCGATGTCCATTCTGGCCTTGCAAACCGGAGTCTTTGTCAGCGCCGCCGTTCTCACCGGACTCTTTCTCAGGCTAGCCCAGTCCCTGCGCCTGCTGGATGAGCCGGTAGCTCGCAGCAGCCACCAGCGACCCACACCGGTCGGTGGGGGGATCAGTATTGTGCTGCTGTTTCTGCTGGTCAGTTCCTGGTACTTCCTTATCGGCGCCTTGCCTTTCAATGAGTATATGGCCGTGCTGGCCACCGGCGTGATTGGGCTGCTGGGATTTGTCGATGATTTCATGCCGCTGGATCTGAAATGGCGGGTGCCGACCCAGACACTTGCTGCGCTATGGGTTGTGTTCTGGCTGGGGGACATGCCGGCTGTGAATTTTGCCGGCCTGATGCTGGCCCAGCCCTTGTTACTGAAGATTCTGGCAGTACTGGCTCTGCTGTGGTTACTGAATCTCTATAACTTTATGGATGGCATCGACGGCCTGGCGGGCAGTGAGCTGGTGTTTGTAACGCTGCTGTCATATTTGTTGCTTATAAACAGTGGTGACGAAGTGAGCGCCATGCTCAGCGCAACCCTGCTGGCAGCGGGAGCCGGTTTCCTGCTCTGGAACTGGCCGCCAGCCAGGATCTTCATGGGGGATGTGGGCAGCAGTTTTTGCGGCTTCAGCCTCGGAGTACTGGCCCTGATCTCGATGCAATCGGGTGTTCTGACGCTGTGGACCTGGCTGATACTGCTGGCGGTCTTCATAGTGGATGCCACCGTTACGCTGCTGCGACGTTTCTGCCGGGGCGAGAAATGGTATGAGGGACACGCGACCCATGCCTATCAACATGCCGCCCGGCAGTACAAGAGTCACGCCAAAGTGACGATAACAGTGATAGCGATCAATTTACTGTGGCTGGCGCCACTGGCCTGGTTGTCGGTGCAAAGACCCGAACTGGGCATGGCCCTGACGGTGCTGGCCATGCTGCCCCTGTTGCTGCTGGCCTGGCATCTGGGTGCGGGGAAAGCGCCGGAGCTGGCAGTAGAACAGTAGGGGCCCGGCTTGGTTTTGCGGGCCGGCAGACTGTTAATACCGCGCAATCGGGGTTAGGCTGTCTTTTCTGTCCGCGCCAAAGCGATTGATGCCATTGAAGGCGGCTTGAAAACTGTAATATTTTCCCAGTTTTAATGGGCTCAGTGTTATACGGGAAATTTCAGGAAACCGCGCTGGCAGCCTACCGCCGGTAACCAGGGACAGGCCAAACAAGAACAAGGGGAAGAAGGGAAAGCATGCAGCTCTATACAATCCCGCTGTCACGCACAATCAAGCAGACGCTGATGATGGTGGCCGATACGGTCATGATCGTGTCTGCCCTGGCGCTGTCTTTTGCGCTGCTGGGCAAGGATTTCTTCACCCAGGACCAGCGTTTCTACGTTTATCTTGCCATCGCCACCACCCTGTCCATTGTGGTATTTATTCGTATCGGTCTGTACCGGGTGCTGTTGCTCTACATGGGCCTGCAGTCCGGGCTGGTGATGCTGCAGGGGGTTACGGTGGCCACCTGTCTGTTGGCCGCTTCCTATTTCTTCTCCCAGGCGCCGGAGACTTCTGACTATTCTGTCCTGCCCATATTCTGGATGATCGCGCTGCTGTTCATCGGCGGCAGTCGCTTCGTGGCCAAGATTATTCTGCAGAGTCTGATTCAGAACTTTCGCCCCAAGGAACCGGTTATTATTTACGGTGCCGGTAGTTCCGGCATGCAACTGGTGGTGGCCCTGCAAAACGGCGATCAGTATCTGCCGGTGGCCTTTGTCGATGACAGTCAGCGTATGTTGGGCAGCACGGTTCACGGTATTCGGGTCTACAGTCCCAATTCCCTGTTTGAACTGATCGAAACCTACAATGTTCGTCAGATCCTGCTGGCGATACCTTCCGCCACCCATGCCGAGCGTAAGGAAATTCTCAATCGCCTGGAGCACCTGCCGGTGCATGTGAAAACCGTACCGGATCTGTTCGATATGGTGTCTGGCAAGGTGGGCGTGGATGAAGTCAGGGACATCGACATCGAGGACCTGCTGGGCCGGGATATCGTGCCACCCAATCCGGAGTTGCTGGGTGCCTGTATTCACCAGCAATCGGTAATGGTGACCGGGGCAGGGGGGTCCATCGGCTCGGAGCTGTGCCGCCAGATTGTGGCCATCAATCCCTCCCGGATTATCTTGCTGGATACCTGGGAATATGGCCTGTATGAAGTGGAATCGGAGTTGCGGGAGATGCTGGCCGGCATTGAAGGAGGCGAGTGCATCGAGATTATCGCCCTGTTGGGCTCGGTGTGTAACCGGGAGCAAATGGAGAATGCCCTCAGCAGTTTCCAGGTGGATACGGTTTATCACGTGGCCGCCTACAAACAGGTGCCGATGGTGGAGAAGAACATAGTCGAAGGGGCGCAGAATAATATTTTTGGCACCCTCATCGCCGCCCAGGCCGCTGCCAAATACGAGGTAAAAAACTTCGTCCTGATTTCCACCGACAAGGCGGTGCGGCCAACCAATTTTATGGGGGCCACCAAGCGCTTTGCCGAGCAGGTCTTGCAGGCCATGGCGCAGCAGAATGGCAAGACCCGGTTCAGCATGGTGCGCTTCGGCAATGTGCTGGGCTCTTCCGGTTCAGTGGTGCCTTTGTTCCGTAAACAGATTACCAGCGGTGGGCCGGTTACCGTGACCCATCCGGAAGTGACCCGCTATTTCATGACGGTACAGGAGGCGGCGCAACTGGTGATCCAGGCCGGTTCCATGGCCACCGGCGGCGATGTCTTCGTGCTGGACATGCATGAGCCCATTCGCATCGTCGATCTGGCCAAGAAAATGATTCACCTGATGGGTTATGACATCAAGGATGAAAACTCATTCCGCGGCGATATCGCCATCGAATACACCGGTCTGCGTCCTGGCGAGAAGCTGTATGAGGAGTTGTTGATAGGTGAGTCGGTGACCGGTACCGAGCATCCCAAGATCATGCGGGCCGAGGAAGAAACCCTGTCCTGGGAGACCCTCAAGCCCATGATCAAACGTCTTGAGAAGGCCTGTCAGAATATCGATTTGCCGGAAATTCGCAGCATCCTGATGGAAGCGGTGGATGGCTTTGAGCCCAAGGAAGAGGCCTGTGACCCGCTCTGGGAAGTCTATTACTCACGGGAAAGCCTGAAGGCAGATAGCTCCGCAGATAGCGAGGCCAGGGGCGAAACCAAGGTCACCCGGCTGTTCAGGGAATAGTGTCTCAAGCAAGCCCGTTGCCCGGCGAGGCGGCCAATCAGGGATTCGCCACCTGCCAGGAACAGTTCGGCAATTTACTCGCGGCTGACCGAATTGATGATTACCGGCTCATTGGGAACATCGCCGTAACCGCGCACATTGCCGGTGGCCACGCTGGCTATGGCATCGACCACATCCATTCCCTCAATCACTTCGCCAAACACGGCATAGCCATAGCCGCGGGGTGTCTCGGCGGTGTGGTTCAGGAAAGCATTGTCTTCCAGATTAATGAAAAACTGGCTGGTGGCACTGTCCACCACATTGGTACGGGCCATGGCGATGGTGCCGCGATCATTGGCCTCACCATTGGTGGCCTCATTCTTGATGGGATCATAGGTGGACTGCTGCACCATGTCGGGATTGAAGCCGCCGCCCTGGATCATGAAGCCATCGATCACCCGGTGGAAGATCAGACCGTCATAGAAGTCGTTGTCGGTGTAACGCAGAAAATTTTCCACGGTGATGGGGGCCTTGTCGGCCCACAATTCGATCTTGATGGTGCCCTTGTTGGTTTCCATAACCACCACGGGGTTGTCCTGGGCCAGGACAGAACTGCTGAATGCCACGATGGCAGCCAAAATCAATGCACGCATTATTGCTCTCCCAATGCTTGAGGGTTCGTTGCTTGGCGCTAACTATACAATATTTGCTTTCGGCTTAACTAGAAATGAATCCCGCGCCGGGACGGCTGGCTGGCTGGACGAGTCCGGGCGCTGTTCAGGCCCTTGCAACAGGCACAGCGTCAGGCGCAGGGGCCAAAAGGAGAAAAAACACAGGGGGAGGGGGAAAATGGCTGCCCAACCTGGACTCGAACCAGGAACCAAGTGATTAACAGTCACCTACTCTACCATTGAGCTATTGGGCAGCAATGCCGGGCTGAATCATACTGAAACCAGTATAGCCCAGAAAGGCGCGTAGTCTAATGACTATTGCCGAAGGGGTCAACACCATCCGGGGGCAGTTTTTTATTCCTGATCGGCCACCCTGTGGCGGCTTTGCCTACACCCGGGCCATGCATGTGTTGTACCCTAGTGCGTTTGTGTTGTCGGAAGCAGCAGTATGTCCAAACCCTTCAAGGTAAAGTCCGGATTTCAGCCCGCCGGTGATCAGCCGGGGGCCATTGCCCAGCTGGTGGAAGGCCTGCAGGACGGCCTGCATGCCCAGACCCTGCTTGGGGTCACCGGTTCCGGCAAAACCTTCACCATTGCCAATGTGATCGAGCAGGTGCAGCGCCCGACGCTGGTGATGGCGCCGAACAAGACCCTGGCGGCGCAGCTCTACGGCGAGTTCCGGGAGTTCTTCCCCGACAATGCCGTGGAGTACTTCGTATCCTATTACGACTACTACCAGCCGGAAGCCTATGTGCCTTCCTCGGATACCTATATCGAAAAAGATGCATCCATCAATGACCATATCGAGCAGATGCGTCTTTCCGCCACCAAGGCCCTGATGGAGCGACAGGATGTCATTGTGGTGGCCACCGTGTCGGCCATTTATGGTCTGGGTGACCCTGGTTCCTATCTGCAGATGGTGGTGCATCTGGATCGAGGTGATCCCATCGATCAGCGACAATTACTCAAACGCCTGGCGGATCTGCAGTACACCCGTAATGACATGGAGTTGCACCGCGCCACCTATCGGGTGCGGGGCGATGTAATTGATATCTATCCGGCCGAATCTGAAAGGGACGCCATTCGCATTGAGATGTTTGACGACGAGATTGAGCGTCTGTCCTATTTTGATCCACTCACCGGCAGCCTTATCAAGGAGGTGCCGCGACTCACAGTATTTCCCAAGTCCCACTATGTCACGCCCAGAGATACCTTGCTCAATGCCCTGGATCACATCAAGGCGGAATTGCAGGAGCGACTTGAACAATTGCGCAGCAACAATCGTCTGGTGGAAGCGCAGCGACTGGAACAGCGTACCCGCTTCGACCTGGAGATGATTCAGGAGCTGGGCTATTGCACCGGTATCGAAAACTACTCCCGTTACCTGTCGGGCAGGGACCCGGGACAGCCGCCACCGACCCTGTATGACTATCTGCCGGACAATGCCCTGGTGGTGGCGGATGAATCCCATGTCTCCATTCCCCAACTGGGGGCCATGTACAAGGGTGACCGTTCGCGCAAGGAAACCCTGGTGGAATACGGTTTTCGACTGCCTTCGGCACTGGACAACAGGCCTCTGCGCTTTGAGGAATGGGAGAAGCTGACGCCCCAGATTATTTTCGTCTCGGCCACTCCGGGCCCCTATGAGAAAGAACATGAAGGCCAGGAAGTGCGCCAGGTGGTCAGACCCACGGGCCTCATTGACCCCGAACTGGAAGTGCGGCCGGCCTCGACCCAGGTGGATGATCTGCTGTCGGAAGTGCGTCGCGTGGTGGCCCAGGAAGAGCGGGTGCTGGTGACCGTGCTCACCAAGCGCATGGCGGAAGACCTGACCGATTATCTGGCGGAGCATGGCATCCGGGTACGCTATCTGCATTCGGATATCGACACCGTGGAGCGCTCGGAAATCATACGGGATCTGCGCCTGGGTAATTTCGATGTGCTGGTGGGAATCAATCTGCTGCGGGAAGGACTGGATATTCCCGAGGTCTCTCTGGTGGCGGTGCTGGATGCGGACAAGGAAGGCTTTCTGCGTTCCGAGCGCTCCCTGATCCAGACCATTGGCCGGGCCGCCCGTAATCTCAACGGCAAGGCCATTCTCTATGCCGACAATATGACCGGTTCCATGGAGCGTGCTATGGCGGAATCCAATCGGCGCCGCGAAACCCAGATCGCCTATAACAAGGAACACAATATTACCCCCATTGGGGTACGCAAGCGGGTGCTGGATATCATGGAGGGGGCCCATGCAGCACCGGGCTCCCGCTCACGCCAGCGGGGCAGAGCAGTGGCAGAGAAAAAGGTGGATTATTCCAGTCTGGATTTCAGCGATCCCAAGCAGGTACAGAAGGAAATCGAGGCCCTGGAAAAGCAAATGTTCGAGCAGGCCAGGGATCTGGCATTCGAGGAAGCCGCCGCTACCCGCGATCGAATTTCCTCGCTCAAGGAACGCCTGTTAACGTGATGATTTAAATGCTGTTTCGATTGGAAAATCCGTCGACACCGGGGTCTGCTTTTCCGTATAATCGCCAATCTTTTCCTGCGGGAACAGAATTTCGACTCCAGGCGCGTAGCTCAGTTGGTTAGAGCGCTACCTTGACATGGTAGAGGTCACCAGTTCGAATCTGGTCGTGCCTACCAATTCAGAGGACTGATGGCCAGGCCAAAGGGCAGAACTCACTGTTCTCTTTTGGCCTGGCCATCGTGTCCGATTTATTACTCTAGATTGTTATGCCGAAACTAACTCTGCCGGATGGCAGCAAGCGTGAATTTGACAAGCCTGTCAGCATCGCTGATGTCGCCATGGATATTGGTCCCGGTCTGGCCAAGGCGGCCCTGGCTGGCCGTGTTGATGGCGAGCTTGTTGATACCTCCTTTGTAATCGATCACGACGCCGAAGTTGCCATTGTCACCGAGCGTGATGATGACGGCCTGGAAGTGTTGCGCCATTCCTGTGCCCACTTGATGGCGCAGGCAGTGCAGCGGCTGTTCCCCAAGGCCCAGGTCACTATCGGTCCGGTGATCGAAGACGGCTTTTTCTATGACTTCTCTTTCTCCAGAGCCTTCACTCCGGAAGACCTGGAAAAAATCGAGAAAACCATGCAGGAAATCGTCAAGGAAGACCTGACGGTGGAGCGCTCGGTGATGAGCCGCGACGAGGCGGTGAAACTGTTCCGGGAAATGGGTGAGGACTACAAGGTTGAGATCCTCGAAAGCATACCCGGTGATGAAGAGTTGTCCTTCTATCGCCAGGGCGACTTTATTGATCTTTGCCGCGGGCCCCATGTGCCCAGTACTGGCAAGTTCAAGGCCTTCAAGCTGACTTCAGTGGCCGGGGCCTACTGGCGCGGTGATGCCAGCAATGAAATGCTGCAGCGTATCTACGGTACGGCCTGGGGCTCCAAGAAAGACCTCAAGCTCTACCTGCAGCGCCTGGAAGAGGCCGAAAAGCGCGATCACCGCAAGCTCGGCAAGCAATTGCAGCTGTTCCACTTCCAGGAAGAAGCGCCGGGCATGCCGTTCTGGCATCCCAAGGGCTGGACCCTGTACCAGACAATCCAGGATTACATGCAGGAGAAACAGCGGCAGCACGATTACCAGGAAATCCGTACACCCCAGCTGGTTGATTACAGTCTGTGGGAGAAATCAGGCCACGCCGCCAAGTTCTCCGAAGAGATGTTCTCGGTGGAATCGGAAAACCGCATGTATGCCATCAAGCCCATGAACTGCCCCTGTCATGTGCAGGTGTTCAATCAGGGCCTGAAGAGCTACCGGGATTTGCCGATTCGACTGGCGGAATTTGGCTCCTGCCACCGCTACGAGCCTTCCGGCAGCATGCATGGCCTGATGCGGGTGCGCAGTTTCGTCCAGGACGACGGCCATATTTTCTGTACCGAAGACCAGATTCAGTCGGAAGTGGCTGATTTCATGGACCTTTTGTTCGAGGTCTACCGGGATTTCGGCTTCGACGACATCATCCTGCGCCTGTCCACCCGCCCGGAAAAGCGGGTCGGCAGCGATGCCCTGTGGGACAAGGCGGAGCAGGCTCTCAAGGATGCGCTGGAGGCCACGGGCCTGCAATGGGAGCTGCAGCCGGGCGAGGGGGCTTTTTATGGTCCCAAGATCGAGTATTCGCTGAAGGATTGCATGGGCCGGATCCAGCAATGCGGCACGATTCAGGTGGACTTTTTCACGCCGGGACGGCTCGGAGCCCACTATATCGACGAAGATAGCAACAAAAAGGAGCCTGTTATGCTGCATCGCGCGGTACTGGGCTCCTTTGAGCGTTTCATCGGCGTATTGATCGAACATTTCGGCGGTGTGATGCCGGCCTGGCTGGCTCCGGTACAGGTTATGGTGATGAATATCACCGACAAACAGGCCGAATACTGCGAAAAAGTGAAAGAATCCTTGAAAAACAAGGGGTTTAGGGCCGAAGCGGACTTGAGAAATGAGAAGATCGGCTTTAAAATCCGCGAGCACACTCTACAGAAGGTTCCCTATCTTTTAGTGGTAGGCGACAAAGAAGTAGAATCCGGCACTGTAGCGGTTCGCACACGCGGGGGTGAAGACCTGGGAACGATGACATTCGACGACTTTAGTTCACACTTGAGCCAGGATGTTGAGCGTCTCGGCCGTAGTGAACAGCAGGCTGCTCAAGAGCAGTCATAGTGCAGGAAATCAGTCGGAGGAATAGCATCGGAATGAGGTTCAAGCGTTCGCGCATATCATGAGAGGAAGTGCCAAAAAAACCGTTATTAACGAGTTTATCGAAGCCGACCAGGTACGCCTGGTGGGTGCTGACGGAGAACAGGTCGGCATCGTTTCGATAGAGGAAGCGAGAGAAGCCGCCGCGGAAGCCAAGTTGGACCTTGTGCTGATCGCACCGGATGCAGACCCGGTAGTCTGCAAGATCATGGACTATGGTAAGCATGTCTTTGATCTGAAGAAACAAAAGGCTGCCAACAAGAAAAAGCAGCGTCGAACACAGGTAAAAGAAGTCAAGTTTCGACCAGGGACGGAAGAAGGGGACTATCAGGTAAAACTACGCAACCTGACACGTTTCCTGAAAGATGGGGACAAGGCCAAGGTATCACTACGATTCCGCGGCCGGGAAATGGCCCATCAACATCTTGGCATGGAGCTGGTTGGTCGGATTCGCGAGGATCTGGCCGAATACGGCACCGTGGAACAGGAACCCAAGATGGAAGGCCGGCAGATCGTAATGGTTCTGGCTCCGGTCAAAAAGCGCCAATAGCCGATAGTAAGGGTGCCTGGTAGTTCAGGTGCCAGGTTGACGAAGCAGTCGACCGATCCAAAAGGTTCAGCGTTCACTGGCTTGGCCATTGAGGCCAGCTACGGAGTGCTGAACTTTTTTACGTGATAAGGCCGGTGAAATTTCCGGGCTTTGTCGGCATTGGATTTATATTCAAAGATCCCGAAACGGGATAAATGCGGAGTTTTGCAAGTGAGTACGAAACTGAAAACCCATAGTGGTGCCGCGAAACGGTTCAAGAAAACCGGTTCCGGCTTCAAGCGCAAGAGCGCCTACAAGAGCCACATCCTGACCAAGATGACCACCAAGCGTAAGCGCCAGCTTCGCGGTACCAGCGCTGTACATCCCAGCGACGTACCGGCAGTAAAGCGCATGCTGCGTGAAAATTAATTCGAAATCAGGAGATAGAAAATGGCTCGAGTAAAACGCGGCGTTGTTGCCAATCGTCGTCACAAAAAAGTTCTCAAGAAGGCCAAAGGTTATTACGGTGCCCGTAGTCGGGTTTATCGCGTAGCAACCCAGGCCGTCACCAAAGCCGGGCAGTATGCCTACCGTGATCGTCGTAACAAGAAGCGTGTATTTCGCTCTTTGTGGATCACTCGTATCAATGCCGGTGCCCGTGCTGCTGGTATCACCTACAGCCAGCTTATCGCCGGTCTGAAGAAAGCCAATGTGGACGTTGATCGCAAGGTCCTGGCTGATCTGGCCGTTAATGACAAGCCCGCTTTTAACGCGATAGTCGAACAAGCCAAATCCCAATTGGCAGCCTGATCGGCAAGCGTGGAAGCGGCTCATGGCAGATACCGATTCCCTTCTTAGCGAGGCCCTCGCAGCAATAGCAGCATCCAGTGATGAATCATCGCTGGATGCGCTGCGGGTGCAATATCTCGGTAAAAAAGGCAGCCTTACGGCACAATTGAAGACTCTCGGCCAACTGGCGCCCGAGGAAAGACCCGCGGCTGGTGAGAAGATCAATGCCGCCAAACAACAGTTGCAGGAGTCGATCGAGCAGCGCAAGCAGGAACTGGTTGCCGCCGGCCTGAATGCGAAACTTGCCGAAGAGACTGTCGATGTAACATTGCCAGGGCGCAGACAAAGCCCCGGCGGACTGCACCCGGTCACCATGAGCATGGACCGTATTGCAGCCATTTTTCAGTCTTCCGGATACGAGGTGGCCGAAGGCCCCGAGATCGAAGACGAATACCATAATTTCGAAGCGCTCAATATCCCCGAACATCATCCTGCCCGGGCCATGCATGATACCTTTTATGTGAGTCCCGGCACGGTACTGCGAACTCATACCTCACCGGTTCAGGTGCGGGTTATGGAGAGCCAGAAACCACCGATACGCATCATTTGCCCGGGCCGGGTATACCGTTGCGATTCGGATCTGACCCACACGCCCATGTTTCATCAGGTGGAAGGCCTGGTGATCGATACCGATATCAGCTTTGCCGATCTCAAAGGCACGGTTGAAACCTTCCTGCAGGCATTCTTCGAAGCCGAATTGCCAGTGCGCTTCCGGCCTTCCTATTTTCCCTTCACTGAACCTTCGGCCGAGATGGATATGGCCTGTGTGAAGTGTGGGGGCGAGGGTTGTCGCATCTGCAGTCATACCGGCTGGCTCGAGGTTGGTGGCTGCGGCATGGTACATCCGCGGGTTCTGGAGATGTCTGGCATCGACCCGGAAAAATACAGTGGCTTTGCCTTTGGTATGGGGGTCGATCGCCTTGCCATGCTGCGCTATGAGGTGACTGACCTGCGTACCTATTTCGAGAATGACACGCGCTTCCTGCGGCAATTTAATTGATAGCGGTTCTGTAAAATGATTTTCAGTTATAACTGGCTCAAGGAGTGGGTGGATCCTGATATGGATACACCGGAGCTCTGTGCAGCCCTTACCATGGCCGGTCTGGAAGTGGACGGGCACAAGTCGGTGGCACGAAACTTCAGTGGTATCGAAGTGGCCGAGGTCATGTCTGTAGAACCCCATCCCGATGCCGACAAATTGCGTCTTTGCCAGGTATCCGATGGCCAGGAAAGCTTTCAGGTGGTTTGCGGTGCCCCCAATGTCAAAGCGGGCATGAAGGTCCCCTTTGCCAAGCTGGGTGCCGAGATTGATGACGGTGAGAGTGACAAGCCTTTCAAGATCAAGAAAGCAAAACTGCGTGGCGTTGAATCCAATGGCATGCTGTGCTCCGCTGAAGAGCTGGGGCTGGAAGAGAGCTCTGAGGGTTTGCTGGCCTTGCCGGAAGAGGCGCCAGTTGGCACCGATATACGAGAGTACCTGGGCCTGGATGATGTCAGTATTGAGCTGGACCTGACCCCCAATCGTGGCGATTGCCTGGGTATGCGTGGCGTGGCCCGGGAAGTGGGTCTGCTGGCCAGAAAAGAAGTCAGCAATCCGCAGATAGAAGTAGTGGCGCCCAGCCATGATGCCGAGTTTCCCATCAAGATTTCCGCCCCCGAGGCCTGTCCGCGCTATCTGGGCCGCATTATTCGCAATATCAATCTCGATGCCGAATCGCCGCTGTGGATGCAGGAAAAACTGCGGCGCAGCGGGCTGCGCAGCATCGATCCGGTGGTAGATGTCACCAACTATGTATTGATGGAACTGGGCCAGCCCATGCATGCCTTTGATTTCGCCAAACTTGAAGGCGGGATCGACGTGCGTATGGCAAAGCCGGCCGAGAAGCTGACCCTGCTTGACGGCAAAGAAGTGGAGCTGAGCGAAGATATTCTGGTCATCGCCGATGCCGGCAAGGCAGTGGCCATGGCCGGGATCATGGGCGGGGAGGCCACCGCGGTCAGTGATTCCAGCAAGGATATATTCCTGGAATGCGCCTTTTTCGCGCCGCTGGCCATCTCCGGCAAGGCGCGCCAATACGGCATGCATACCGATGCCTCCCATCGTTATGAACGCGGTGTGGACTATGAACTGCAAAGTCAGGCCATGGAGCGGGCGACAGCGCTGCTGTTGGATATTGTCGGCGGTGAAGCGGGGCCGGTAACCGAGGCCCTGGGCCAGACTCCCGAGGCGGCCAGGGTGCCGCTGCGTTTCGCCAATGTAGAGCGACTGCTGGGCATTTCCATGCCGGCAGCAGAGATTCGGGATATCCTGAGCCGTCTGGGTCTGGAAATTGTGAGCGAGGATGCCGAGGGCCTTGAGGTCAAAGCCCCGTCCTTTCGCTTCGATATCGCCATTGAGGCTGATCTGATCGAGGAACTGGCCCGGGTCTATGGCTATAACAATATCCCCCGTCGGCCGGGACTGGCAGCCAGCCCCCTGAAGGCCGAAACCGAACACAAGCTGCCGCTGGCGCGCCTGAAGCAGATCCTGGTGAGCCTCGGCTATCAGGAAACCATCAACTACAGCTTCATCGAGCCGGGCCTGGCAGAACTGGTCTGCGGCAGCCAGGACTTCGTGCGCCTGCAAAATCCCATTTCGGAAGATATGTCGGTGATGCGGCCCAGTGTCTTGCCGGGACTGCTGAGCACAGCCCGCTACAACCAGAATCGCCAGCAACTGCGCCTGCGACTGTTCGAGTCCGGCATGGTGTTCAGTCGGGATGCCAGTGGCGAAATCAGCCAGGAAGTGATGCTTGCCGGTTTGATTGTGGGCAGAAAAATGCCTGAAAACTGGAGCAATAATAAAGAGATATACGATTTTTATGATGTGAAAGGTGATGTCGAGACCCTACTGGGTCAGGCCGGTAAACTGGCCGATTTCAGCTTCCTGCCAGAGCAGGCCAGTGGCTTTCATCCCGGCCGTTGTGCCCGTATCGAAGACCCGGAGGGTAATTTTGTCGGTCGCATTGGCGGTCTGCACCCCCAGATCCAGCGCGAGATGGATCTGCAGGGCGAGGTCTTCCTGTTTGAACTGCGTCTGGCGGCTGTCCAGGTGGCCAAATTGCCCCGATATCGCAATTTATCCCGCTATCCCGAGGTCAGCCGTGATCTGGCCATTGTGGTGGATGAGGCCGTGCCGGCCGGGGATTTACTGGCCCTGATGCGTGAAAATGCCGGCGAATACCTCACAGATCTGCGAATATTTGATGTTTATCAAGGGGATGCGATCACAAAAAACAAAAAAAGTCTGGCTTTGGGCTTGACGTGGCAACATCCTTCCCGCACTCTTAGCGACCAGGAAATAAATGCAATAATTAGTAGCTGCGTCAACGCACTACAAGAACAATTTAATGCAAATTTACGGGATTAGCCGGGGGACGTATCAATGCCGGATGGAGCACTGACCAAGGCCGATATGGCAGAGCGGCTGTTCGAGGAACTTGGCTTGAACAAGCGGGAAGCCAAGGAAGTCGTTGAACAGTTTTTCGAAGAGATCCGCCTGTCGCTGGAACGCAACGAGCAGGTCAAGCTGTCAGGATACGGCAATTTCGACCTCCGGGACAAGAAGCAACGTCCAGGCCGCAATCCCAAAACTGGTGAGGAAATCCCCATCAAGGCACGGCGGGTCGTGACATTCCGCCCAGGTCAGAAACTCAAGGCGAGAGTAGAAGGATATGCTGGAACCGAAGAATAACGACGAACTGCCTCCAATTCCGCCGAAGCGCTATTTCACCATCGGCGAAGTCGGCGAACTCTGTGCGGTCAAACCCCATGTACTGCGCTATTGGGAAGCAGAATTTCCCCAGCTCAAGCCGGTCAAGCGCCGCGGTAATCGCCGTTATTACCAGCGCCAGGACGTAGTACTGATCCGCCAGATCAAGAGCTTGCTGTACGAGCAGGGCTATACCATCGGCGGCGCCCGCCAGAAGATGACGGAAGACCCGGAAGAGCTCAACAAAGCCAGCGTCAATTCCAGTGAAATCAAATCCCTGGTGCGTGATCTGGAAGAAGTCATCGCGCGTTTATAAAAACGCCAATTAGCAGTAGTCTCAAAGGGCATTCGTCGGTAGAATGCCCATCCTCAAAATTGAGCATCCGATCTCGGGGCGTAGCGCAGTCTGGTAGCGCACTACACTGGGGGATCGTAGTTCAAAAAGATCTGCGATATCCAGAAATGACAGAACACCGGTTTCGCTTACCAGCACAGGCGAAATCAGAAAGAATTCGGAAGTAACGACTTCCAACCGAATATCGGGGCGTAGCGCAGTCTGGTAGCGCACTACACTGGGGGTGTAGTGGTCACAGGTTCAAATCCTGTCGTCCCGACCAATTTCCTTTTCCAATATCCCGGCAGCCCCGGCATCCCCGGTGCCCCCGGCAGCTCCGCTACCCTCCAACCACCGCTGCCGCCGCTCCACCTCATCCAGATACTCCATCAAGGCCTCCATCACATAGAACTGGCGCGTGTGGCCACTGCCTATGGACAGCAGATCCAGCCGATTCTCGATGTCCTCGGGTAATTGCAGCTTGAGCATGGGCTGCTCCTTGTTCTTGTTGTTTTGCCTGTAGTCGGTCAGGGAAGGAGGGAATACATCCTTGTATTCAAATGCGTCCTTGCTGGATAGTAATCTAGTCAATTGCCTCTGCAATGCCCAGATGACTGCTTTTCGCAGGCGACATTACCGGGCATGACTGCCTGTCATGCCTGGGAACAGCAGCGTGTCAGTTCAATACCCGGTAGCCGCGACCGTTCAGGCAACGGCGCACAACCCGCTCCTGTTCCCGCAAACTTCGCATCGCAGCTCTGCTGCCTCCCAGTACCGCGCCGACGCCTGCGCCGCGTTGGGCGGTATCACTGTCTCCGACAATCGCGCCGATGGCAGCCCCTGTAGCGGCACCGGTCACTGCTCCGGTGGCAGTATCCTGGCCAACTTCAACTTGACCGGCGATGGCGCGGCAGGCCGCCAGGTCGCGCTGGTATTGCGCCATATTGACGCCCCGTGGGTCGACAATGGGGTCATCCTTGAGGCCCTGGCAGGCTGTCAGGCTGAAGCTGGTCAAAAGCAGAAAAAGCAGTCGCATGGTGTCCACCTCTTGTTCATCGGGCATGCTGTCCTGCAAATCTAACGCGTGAAGTGGTTTTGGGTTGACCGTGTCAGGGGTTTTCCAGGCCGGTGGCTGAGGCGATTCTGAATCGCCAACACCCGGCCTGGCAGCAAAGACGGAGTGAGCGACAAAACATGAGGCGCAGAGGCGGAAATAATGCGCCTTCGGGCCAGTCAATGAGTGACACAGAGGGCTGAAATCGGATAGACTTTCGGCTTTCCCGGACAAGAAAAATATTCAATAAACCGAGCCTCAAACGTCTGTGTCCAAGCCCGCGTTCAACCTTGCCAATTGCTCATTTACAGAGCGATCAGCAGCCGAAAGTATGAGTGAAGTATGCGCCTGAAGTGTATTAAGTTATCGGGCTTTAAGTCTTTTGTAGATCCCACCACCATTAATTTTCCTTCCAACCTTTGTGCCGTCGTCGGCCCCAATGGTTGCGGCAAGTCCAATGTCATCGATGCGGTGCGTTGGGTTATGGGGGAAAGCTCAGCCAAGAATCTGCGTGGCGAGCATATGACCGATGTTATTTTCAATGGCTCGGGTAATCGCAAGCCTGTGGGTCAGGCCAGTATCGAGCTGGTTTTCGATAACGATGATCACCGGCTGACCGGTGAATACGCCAATTTCACCGAGGTTTCCATTCGCCGCAAGGTGGATCGCGAAGCGCAGTCTACCTATTACCTGAATGGCACCAAGTGTCGCCGCAAGGACATTACCGATATTTTCCTCGGTACCGGTCTGGGTGCACGCAGTTACTCTATTATTGAGCAGGGCATGGTGTCGCGCCTGATTGAATCCAAGCCGGAAGAGCTGCGGATTTTCATTGAGGAAGCCGCAGGCATATCCAAGTACAAGGAACGGCGCAAGGAAACGGAAAACCGCATCAAGCGCACGGTGGAAAACCTGGAGCGCCTGACCGATATTCGCGAAGAGCTGGAACGTCAGCTTTCGCACCTGAAGCGCCAGTCTGTGGCAGCGGAAAAATACGGTGAACTGAAGCAGCAGGAGCGGGAAACCACCGCCAACCTCAACGCCCTCAAATGGCGGGCCCTGGATGCCGAGATCCGTGCCAATCAGGAAGCCATCAGCCAGCTCGAGATCAAAATCGAAGCCAGTAATGCCGAACAGCGGGAAGTCGACGCTGAAATCGAGAAGCATCTGGCGGATAACGCCGACCTCAATGATGCCCTGGGCGAAGTCCAGGCGCGTTATTACAGCCTGGGTAATGATATTGCCCGCATCGAGCAGTCCATCGAGCACCATATCGAGCGGGTTGACCAGATGCGTCTGGATTTGTCGGAAACGGAAGAGGGCTGGGAGCAGACGCGCGAGGAACTGGATATTGACCTCAAGCGCATTACCCAACTGGAAGCGGAATTGCGGGAATTGACGCCGGAGCTGGAAACCGCCCGCCAGGGTGAAGCCGAATCCTCTGAAAAGCTGGCCGAGGCGGAAGAGCGTCTGCAGAACTGGCAGCAGGAATGGGACGCCTTCAATCAGAAGGCGGAAGAGCCAAGGCAGATCGCCGAGGTGGAGCAATCCCGGATTCAGCAACTGGAGCAGATTGTTGAGCGCGGCATGGAACGCAAGCGCAAGCTGGAAGCCGAGCGCGAGCAACTGGAAGCGGCGCCGGTGGACGGCAATGTCGATGAAGTAGCCCGGGAAATCAGTCAGCTGGAGCAGGAAATTGCCAGCAAGCGTGATGCTGCTGCGGCACTGGCGGAGCAAATCAGCAGCCAGCGCCAGGACCTGAATAACACCTCCGAAGAACTGGATCAGACCCGTGAAGCCCTGCAAACCGCCAAGGGCAAGCAAAGTTCACTGGAACAACTGCAGGCTGCCGCTCTGGGCCAGGACAATGAAGCCCTTAATCAGTGGCTGAGCAGCAAGGGCCTGGATAATCAGATTCGTCTGGGCGAAAGCCTGAAAATCGACGATGGCTGGGAACTGGCAGTGGAATCAGTGCTGGGTGAATCCCTGCAGGCCATCTGTGTCGAGGGCCTGGAAGACGTTGAGCGCATGCTGGCAGATCTGCCCCAGGGCAAGCTGGCCTTTATTGATGTCAATGCCGGCCGGGAAGCGCGAGCCTCGGACCCGGGCCTGGTGCCGCTGGCAGCCAAGGTCAGCAGTGACTGGGATATCTCAGAGCTGCTGGGCGGTATCTATGTGGCAGAAAACCTCGAAGACGCTATCGGCCTGCGTCCGCGACTGGGCAAGCAGGAATCGGTTATTACCCGCGATGGAATATGGCTGGGTACAAGCTGGTTGCAGGTGCGCAGCACTTCCATGCGTGACAGCATTCTGGAGCGCCGCGGCCTTATCGCTGACTTATTCAAGAAGATCAAAGCCTTAAGCGAGAAATCTGAACAACTGCATGAGCGCAGGGATACGCTGCGCAGCAGTCTGGCTGACAATGAACAGGAGCGTGACAATCTGCAAGCCGCCATTGCCAGCAAGACCAGTGAACTGGGCGATCTGAAATCCCGCATGAGTGGACAACTGGCCAAGGAAGAAGAGGCCAGGGCGCGCAAGGAGCGGATTCACCATGAACTGGAAGATCTGCAGCGGCAGCTGAAAATCGAAGAAGAAAATACCGCCGCGGCACGCATGCGTCTGCAGGAAGCCCTGGACAGCATGGAGCAGGATGTGGGCGGCCGGGAAACCCTGGAAGCGGCCCGCGATGAGGCCCAGCAGGCCCTGGCCCAGACCCGTGAAAAGGCCCGGGCAGACAAGGACCGGGCCCATGAACTGGCTCTGAAGAAACAGTCGGTGGAATCCCAGCTGCAGTCTACCCGCGAGACCATGGATCGCATGGCCAGTCAGGTACAACGCTCCAAGGAACGCATGGAAAGCCTGCGCTCGCAGATTGAAGTGTCTGATGAGCCCCTGCAGGAGATGCGCCGCAATCTGGAAGAGTTACTGCAAAAACGCCTGGAAGTGGAAAAGGAACTGGGCGAGGCCAAGGCCAAGGTGGATGAAAACGAGCACGCCATCAGGGATCTGGAGAAGAAACGCAATGCCCTGCAGGAACAGATCAACGGCCTGCGGGAAGAGCTGATGAACAATCGCCTGAAGAGCGAAGGTTCTTCGGTGAAGCGGGAATCCCTGCTGGAGGCGCTGCAGGAGGCCAATTTCGACCTGGAAACGGTATTGAAGAACCTGCCGGAAGGGCTCGATGTCGCCACTTGCGAGGAAGAACTGGAGAAACTGGGCAATCGAATTCAGCGTCTGGGGCCCATTAACCTGGCCGCCATTGATGAATATCAGCAGCAGTCAGAACGCAAGGTCTATCTGGACAAGCAGAACGAGGATCTGGAAAAGGCCCTCAACACCCTGCGCAATGCCATTCGCAAGATCGACAAGGAGACCCGGGCCCGCTTCAAGGAAACTTTCGACAAGGTGAATAACGGCCTGCAGGCCCTGTTTCCCCGGGTCTTCGGTGGCGGCCATGCCTATCTGGACATGACCGGTGAAGATCTGCTGGATACCGGTGTAGCCATCATGGCGCGTCCGCCGGGTAAACGTAACAGTACCATTCACCTGCTGTCCGGTGGTGAGAAGGCGATGACTGCCATCGCCCTGGTATTCTCCATCTTCCAGCTCAATCCTTCTCCCTTCTGTATGCTGGATGAGGTTGATGCACCGCTGGATGACGCCAATGTTGGCCGCTATGCCAATCTGGTCAAGGAGATGTCCGAAACTGTGCAGTTTATCTTCATCACCCACAACAAGATCACCATGGAAATGGCCAATCAGCTGCTGGGTGTCACCATGCATGAGCCGGGGGTTTCCCGTATCGTGGCCGTGGATATCGATGAGGCTGCCGAACTGGCAGCCATGTAATCGGACTTTCTTGCCAGTCGAAGTCTTCTGCCCTGTTTTTGTGCTAAAGAAAACAGGGTAAGCGCAAGATAACCTTAGAAATTTTCACGAATTCCTGCGATGGTCACGGAATCACTCCATGAGTCCTAGAGAACTAGTCATCCTGTTGCTTGGTCTGGCGATAGTCGCCGTTGTTTTGCGTGGCCTGTATGTGGCTATCCAGGCCCGCCGTGGTCAGATTCGCCTGGCCATTGACAAGAATATCCCCAAAGACGTCGATCTGGACGCCCTGGAAATGGCGGAACTGCCCAGTGGCGGTGCCCGGGTTGTGCATCGCGGCAATCCCGACGCAGAGCGGGTGGCCCGGGCCAGTAATCGCGCCAGCGCCCTGGATCTGGATGACGATGATGTGCCGGTGCTGATGGATGCCGTCCAGATCAATACCGCGCGCCCGGCGCCAGAGCTTCAGGAACAGGATTTTGATGACCAGGACCTGAGCGACGACGAGCTCGACGGTGACTATGACGAACAGCAAGACTTTGCCTCGTCCAGCCAGTCAGAGCAGGCTGACGACGACGAGGCTGAACTGCAGGCGGCCGATGAAGTGGCGGCGGAGCAGGGCGATGAGCTTGTTGATGACTACGATGACGAGTACGACGCAGGCTATGAATCCGAAGGCTATGAAACCCAGGGCTATAAAACCGAGCATGGCGATGACCACGAGGACGACCTGCCCCGGGATGAAGACCCCGATGCGGTATTGATGGACTATGGTGACGACAGTCTTGGTAGTGTGGCGCCGGATTATCGGGATGCGGATGACAGCGATGAGGCTGACCAGGACGAGGAAGGGGATCAGATCCCCGAGCCGACAGAGGCCGTTGAGGACGATTACGACGACTACGAAGATGAGGCCATCGATGAGCTCAATGAGCTTGCCGAAGACAATGGTGATGATTCCGATACCGATAACGATGGGGAGAGAAGTGAACCGGGTCTGGGTAATGTTGATGAGGACCTGGATGAGTTTTCCATGACCGCCGGTGAGCGGATCGGCTATGAAGGCAAGTCACGGCCCGCACCGGCCCGGCAGACCAGCCTGTTTGATGATGAAGATGAGGAACTGCCGGAACCACGGGAAGCCAAACCCGGTCTGAAATCCCTGTTTTCTTCTGCCTTCAATCGCAAGAAATCCGAGCCGGCCGCAGCGCCACAAGCGGAGCAGGCTCAGCCAGCCGCCGAAGTGCCAGCCGCCGAAGTGAAAGTAGCCCCGGAACCTGAACCCCCGAGAGTGGAAACCATCCCGGAAGAAGCGCCGGTGACCATGATGCGGCCACAGCCGGAGCCTGAACCGGCCCCGAGCCAACCTGCTTCGACCTCCCGCTCAGGCAGCGACAGCAGTTATACAGGAGAACCCTCAGAGGTGCTGGTGATCAACATCATGGCCCGGGATGGCAGGGAGTTTAGCGGGGATGACCTGATGCACGCCCTGATCACCGCCGGGCTGAAGTTTGGTGACATGAACATCTTTCATCAGCGCCTGGGCAGAGACAAGCATTCGCCGGTGATCTTCAGTGTTGCCAATATTCTCAATCCGGGCACTTTTGACCTGAATACCATGGACAGTTTTACCACGGTGGGAATCAGTTTCTTCCTTGCCTTGCCCAGCCCGATCAACAACCTCGATGCCCTGGAGAAGATGCTGGCCACTGCCGAGCAAATTCGCCTATCCCTGGACGGGGAGTTGAAGGATGACAGCCGCAATGGCATGACCGCCCAGACCATCGAGCATTACCGGCAACGGGTGCGGGATTTTGAGCTTCGGCAGTTGAAAGCGGCTGGCGGTCGCGGCTAGACCCGGCTTACAATCGCAAGCCATGGCCGTTCCGCAGAAGATCAGGCAGGAAGTCGACGAACTTCGCCGCAAGATCGAGCATCACAATCGTCTCTATTACACCTTCGACGCACCGGAAATCCCCGATGCGGATTACGATGCCTTGCTCGCGCGCCTGGAAAAACTGGAGCAGGACTATGATCTGGTGACTCCGGATTCGCCCACCCAGCGGGTCGGGGCGGAGCCATTGACCCAGTTTACCCAGGTGACCCATGAAAACCCCATGCTGTCCCTGAGCAAGGTAAATACCGAACAGGAGTTACGAGATTTTGAAGCCAGGATCAGCAAACGTCTGAATGATCCTGATGCCATTGAATACAGTTGTGAACCCAAAGTGGATGGGGTCGCCGTCAGTCTGATGTATGTCAGCGGTGTGCTGGAGCGCGCCGCCACCCGCGGTGACGGGGTAACCGGTGAGGACATCACTCATAATGTGCGCACCATCGGCAATATTCCCTTGCGACTGCAGCTTGAAAAGCCGCCAGCGCGGTTGGAAGTGCGGGGTGAAATCTTTCTGAGTAAACAGGGGTTTCAACGCATCAATACCCGGGCCAGCGAAGAAGGGCGCAAGGTGTTCGTCAATCCGCGCAATACCGCCGCCGGGGCAGTGCGCCAGCTGGACCCGCGCAATACCGCCAAAATACCGCTGCAAATGTATTGCTACAGCGTGGGCCTGGTGGAAGGCATGGAACTGCCGGATTCCCTCAGTGAAATTTTTAATGAACTGGAGGCTTTTGGCCTGCCGGTGAATCCGGAACGGCAAACCCTGAAAGGCATCGACGCCTGTCTCGATTATTGTCTGCGCCTGCTGGACAAGCGCAATGGCCTGGATTATGAAATCGATGGTGCGGTCATCAAGGTCAACCGCCTGAGTACCCAGCAAGAGCTGGGTAATAATGCCCGCAGCCCGCGTTGGGCTACCGCCTATAAATTCCCCGCCGAAGAAAAATCCACCCGGGTCATCGATGTGGAATTCCAGGTTGGGCGAACTGGCACCATTACGCCGGTGGCAAGACTGGAGCCAGTGTTTGTTGGCGGAGTCACGGTCAGCAATACCACCTTGCATAATATGGACGAGATTGACCGTCTGGGCTTACGCATTGGAGATGAGGTGATCGTGCGCCGAGCCGGCGATGTGATTCCCAAAATCGTCAAGGTTCTGTATCCGGAGAAGAACAAGAATCCGGGGCAGATTGTAGTGCCCGCCAACTGTCCCGCCTGTGACTCGCCGGTGGAGAAAGATGGTGAAGTGCTTTATCGCTGCAGTGCCGGCATTATTTGCCCGGCCCAGCGCAAGGAGTCCATCAAGCATTTTGCCTCCCGGGCAGCGCTGGATATCGAAGGTCTGGGCGACAAGCTCATCGAGCAACTGGTTGATGAGGGACGGGTGAGCAATGTCGCTGATCTGTTCCGGCTCAAGCACAAGGAACTGGAACAGCTGGAGCGCATGGGTGCCAAATCCGCCGCCAAGCTGATCGCCGCCATCGACAAGAGTAAAGAGACCAGCCTGCCACGCTTTCTCTATGCCCTAGGCATTCGCGAGGTGGGAGAAGCCACCGCCCTGGCTCTGGTTAATCACTTCGGTGATTTGCAGCCCATCATGGAGGCCAGCAAGGAGGCGCTGGAAGAGGTGGCTGATATCGGGCCCATCGTGGCACAGCATATCGAAACCTTTTTCGCCAACCAGGACAATCGTGCCTTGATAGAAGAACTGATTGCCCAGGGTGTGAGCTGGCCGGTGGTGGAAATAGACCACAGCGCCCAGGCTCTCAAGGGCCAGACCTGGGTGCTGACAGGTACTCTGGAGCAGATGAGTCGCAATGAAGCCAAGGCGGAATTGCTGGCGCTGGGGGCCAAGGTGGCAGGCAGTGTGTCTGCCCGGACCGACTGCGTGGTTGCAGGGCCAGGGGCCGGCTCAAAGCTGGCCAAGGCGGAACAACTCAATATCAAAACTATTGATGAGGCGGAATTTCTCAGGCAATTGCAGGAATTGAAAACCAAATAGCCTGAAACGCGTCTAATCTATTCAGCGGGGCAAGCTCTTTAACTGTTACTTAACAGATAGAGAGAGCAGCATGAAACAAACAAGATTTTACAGAAGCCTGTGTCTGATCAGCAGCACAGCCATTTTACTGGGATGCGTGGCCTCACAACCGCGCAATGCCACTAATGTGTGCAGTATTTTTGAAGACCGGCGTGGCTGGTATCGGGCGGCCAAATCTGCAGAACAGCGCTGGGGCATTCCTGTGGCGGTCAATATGGCCTTTATCTATCAGGAGTCTTCCTTCCGGGCCCGGGCCAAGCCGGAGCGCAGCCGGATTCTCTGGATAATTCCCGGGCCTCGTCCGTCATCGGCCTATGGCTATGCCCAGGCCCTGGACAGTACCTGGCAGGAATACGAATCACGTTCCGGTAATAATCGTGCCTCCCGCAGCAATTTCGATGATGCCATCGATTTTGTCGCCTGGTATAACGCCACTTCACGCCGTCTCAGTGGTATTGCCGCAGATGATGCCCGTAATCTCTATCTGGCCTATCACGAAGGCAATGGCGGCTATCAGCGCGGCAGCTGGCGGGGCAAGGAGTGGTTGTTGAATGCTGCGGCCAATGTCCAGGCCAATGCCGACCGCTTCGACTCGCAACTGAATCGCTGCCGCAGCGAACTGGACAAAAACTGGTTTCAGCGCCTGTTTTCCTGATCGATACCGGGCAGACGTTTCCTTTGAATTCTATTTTCACGTTTTTCGGATAACGAGGCTTTAATGAGTTGGTGGGGCAAGGTTATTGGTGGTGCCTTTGGTTTTATGACCGGTGGTCCACTGGGCGCGATTCTTGGCGCTGCGCTTGGTAATTATTTTGATGAAGGCATGGACGGCCTGGCTTCAGGTCGAACCCTGGGGCCGGGTGCCACAGAAAGAGTGCAATCGGTATTTTTTACCAGCACTTTCACTGTCATGGGCTACATCGCCAAATCCGATGGCCGGGTGACCCGTGATGAAATTCAGATGGCCGAGCGGGTTATGGGGCAGATGCAACTCAATGCCGGTCAGCGCAAGGTGGCCATCAATCTGTTTAATGAAGGCAAGAAAGCCGGGTTTCCGATTCAGGAAGTGCTGGCCCAGTTCAAACAGGAGATGCACCGCCGCCGACATCTGTTGCAGATGTTCATGGAGATCCAGATTGCCACTGCCTTTGCCGATGGCCAACTGGATGGCAAGGAGCAGGGCATACTGGAGCGTATTGCCTCTGAGTTGGGATTTGATCAGCAGCAGTTTAATGACTTGCTGAGTCGGGTCAGTGGGCAGGCGCATTTCAGCGGGCAACAGTCCATGTCCAGCCGCCTGGAGGCGGCCTATGAGCTGCTGGGTATTGAGGCCTCAGCCAGTGATCAGGAATTGAAGAAAGCCTATCGACGGCAGATGAATCAGCACCACCCTGACAAGCTGGTGGCCAAGGGACTGCCGGATGAAATGATCGAGATTGCCACGGAGAAAACCCAGGCCATCAAGGCGGCCTATGAGCTGATCAAGCAGCAGCGCCAGGCTGCCTGAGGCGTCATTGGCGCTGATCCCGGGTGGCGAACAACCTGCCATAGACCCTGAGACCGGAGAGGCTGTCGATGTCCTCAAGGGCCTGGGCCAGGCGCTGGGGTAAATCTTCCGGCAGTTCCGGTTTCCTGAGCAGTAATTCAATCTCCACGCCCTGTTCCAGGTAATGCAAATCGACTCGCTGGATATCCTCATCAGCCAGCAGGCCTTGCCAGCGGCTGCGCACAGCATCCAGTAACTGGCTACGCTCCGGTAACTGATTGCGGGGATCGGGGCTGCCGTGTTCAAGATCTTCCGGATCGATATGGATGATTACATCGGCAATATCACTGAACTGTCCGATGAGCTGACGGCTCACCAGCGAGCCCAGTTGATGGCCTTCACTGACGGTAATGCGCGGGTCCACCAGCAGATGCAGCTCCAGAATCAGTTTGCCGCCAGAGGAGCGGCTGCGCAGGGAGCTGAGTCCACGAATACCCTCCACACTGCGCACGCTTTCCTGAATCTGCTGTTGTCGTTCCACAGGCACGGCGGTATCCACCAGCTCCCGAATGGCATCGAGACAGAGATCAAAACCCATGCGGGCGATAAACAGGGCCACAACTGCAGCGGCCACAGTGTCCATCCAGGCATAACCCTGCTGGGCGGCGACAATGCCGATAAACACCGCAATGGAGGTGATAGCATCGGAACGGCTATGCCAGGCATTGGCCTTGAGCAGGCCTGAGTTCAGTTTCCTGGCCACGGCCATGGTGTAGTGATAGATCCATTCCTTGGCGGCAATGGAGGCAAGGGCGAAGAGCAGGCCTGTCAGGGCCGGTACGGGAATTTCCACGCTGCTTTGCAGGCGCTGGAAGGCGTCATAGAGAATGACGCCGGCGGTGGCGAAAAACACCATGCCCATACCCACCGTGCCCAGGGTTTCAAAGCGGCCGTGTCCATAGGGATGATTGTCGTCTGCCTCATTATGGGCGAGACGGGCCATGATCAGCACAAAAATGTCGGTGACGGCGTCCGTCAGGGAGTGAATGCCATCGGTGACCAGGGCAAAGGACTGACTGAACAGACCACCTACGATCTTGGCCACCCCCAGCAGGATGTCCAGCACCATACCTACCACGGTGACGCGGGTGGATTCCTTGCGGGATTGTTCGAGCAGAGACTGGTCGGAATTCATAGGCCGCTGACTGCACCGGGACGAACTGAGTTCAGGAAGGCGGCTGGGGACTGCGCGGCAGACAGGCCGCAAAGAAAAAGCCCGGCAACTCGCGCTGCCGGGCTCAATATACTATCAAGGGAGAGATAAATGAAACAAAACCCACAATTTTGTATGACATCTACCTACACTTAATCAGACTGCAAGCTGTGGTCAAAGTTCCCACCGACTTCAATTTTTTTAAAATATTTTCGATAAATTTATAAGTTGTTGAAAATATTAAAGATTAACCAGCTCCAGGCCGTCTATCTGGAGGTTCTCCAGGGCATCCTTGCTGCTGATTATGCCGATACTGGCCTTTTCAGGGGCGAAATAGCGCTCTGCTACTGCCCGTAAATCTGCCAGGCTGGTGCCCAGCACCTGCTGTCGGAAGCGCATGCGGTGCTCCAGAGAGCGGTCAAACAAATGATTGTAATAGGCCTGCTTGGCTTCACCGGCAGGGGACGTGGATTTGTCCATGGTGCCAATGACGCCGAGAATCGCTTCTTCCAGCTGGTTGTCCGGGTGCTGCTGATTGATGACCCAGTCTACGGCCCGGTCGAAGTCATCCAGGGTGCCCTGCAGCCGTGGATCCCGATAGGAAAAGAAGCGGAATGAGGCAGAATTGGCATCCTGACCGGCACCGCCGCCATAGGCGCCGCCCCGTTCACGAATGGCCTGATGCAAAAAGCCATTGCGCATGAAGGCTGCCAGTACGTGCAGGGTGGCATTGTCTTCGTGGCCGGAGGGCACAGTGGGGTAGGCCTTGGCGCAGAAATTCACCTGGGTGGATGTAGTCCAGGCCTGACGCAGCTGCTCGCGGATGGACGGCAAGGCAAACTGGCTGTCATCGCTGGAATTGCGGTCAGAAGCCCATTGCTCGGCCAGCACATCCAGCATTTGCTGTTCGCTGCCCGGTTCGCCAATCAGCAAAAACTGCGGATCACGGCTGACAATTTTTTCATGAAGGGTTTGGAAACGCTCCAGCAGGGCCTGGCGTGCCTCGCCCTGACTCATGTCATCTCTAAGCGCTTTGAGGGTTTTGATGCCCTGCAGTCCGGCAAAGCGGTGAGTCAACTGGGCAGTGGGACTCATGCGGCTGGAGGCCAGATTCATGGCCAGGCTGTGGCCCTGACCGGTAATGCTGGCTTCCTTGCGGGCACAGATCTGCTCGACGATTTCCTTCAGACGCTGACTCTCATCGAAGCGCAGCTCATGTATGGTTCGCTGCAGTAATTCCGCCATGGCGCCAAGATTGCGATCCAGAGCCTTGGAGGAAAAGCTGAGCACTCCCCGGGTGGCCTGTACATCGTCAATGCTGCCGCGCAGGCTGCTGAAACAGTTCAGGCCACCGCTGACGCTGGCCTGCCAGGTTTGCACTTCATCATAACTCTTGTCGCCGACGCCGAACTCCGGCACGCAACTGCTGTACAGGGGCAAAACCTCGAGCAGTTCATCATCCAGTGCCGGCAGGGGATAGATGACCTGTTGATAGCTCAGACCATTGGTGCCCTGGCCATAGAAACTGCTGCGCAGCTCGGTGCCCGGAACCTTGTCATCATGGCGCTGGGGTTCAGAGATCTTTTCCGGTACGTCTTCCAGTCCCACCTTGGGCAGCAGGCCGGGATCGTCTTCCTGGGCCTGGCGCTGACTCAGGGCCGCGGCCTGTTCAAGCAGATGCTGTTGATCGGCTGTACTCAAACCGGCTTTGATGCGCGCCAGCTTGTCTTTTTCTGCCTCTATCTTGCGGCGGCTCATTTCGGCATCGGGCTGCAGGGTGACAGTGACCCGGTGCTGGTTATTGAGCAACAGCTCCCGAATCATGCCGGGGATGAAATCCTTGTCTTTCACCTGCTCGCGCAAATCCTTGAGCGCCGGTTCGATGTCCAGCAGTTTCAGCGGATCACCCCGATGCAAGGCGGTTGAAAGACCGGTGAGAATCAGTTGCAGGCCATATGGGTAGCTGTCGCCGGAGATTTCCCGCTGATGCAATTCCAGTTGATGCAGGGCCGCTTCCACCTGATCCTGGGGTACACCCTGTTCGGCAATGTCACGCAGGCTGTCCAGAACCAGGGCCTCGACAGCCTCGGTGGAATCCCGCTGACAGCCTTCCAGCCCGGCCATGAAGGTCATTTCCCGATTGGAGTCTTCCAGTCCGCACATGGGAGAGGGAGAACTGCCGAGATCGGAAGTTTCCAACACTTTCAGCAGGGGGCTGGCGCTGTTGTCCAGCAAGACACTGCTGAGCAGCTGGGCGCGGAACAACTCATTGAGATCTGTGCTGCGTCCCAGCAACCAGCCTACCACCACATGGCTGCGATTGTCGGCCTCATCTTCTGCGGCATAACTTTCCTCAACCCGTATCGGTGCCAGGTAGCGTTTCTCGTCTTTTACCTCGATGTTGATATCGAGTTTGTCGAATTCCGACAGGGCCAGTTCTTCGAATTTCTGGTGATGCTCTGCCGCAGGGATATTGCCGAAAGTCATGAAGACGGCATTACTGGGGTGATAATGAGTCTTGTAGAAATTAACCAGATCCTCATAGCTCAAATCGGGAATATGGTCAGGCTCGCCGCCACTGTTGTAATGGTAGGTGACAGTAGGGAACAGGTATTTGCTCATGGTCTGCCAGAGCACGCTGTTAGTGGAACTCATGGCACCTTTCATTTCATTGTAGACAACACCCTTGTACTGTAATTCGCTGTCAGGATTATCGCCCTCTGCAAACTCCAGGCGATGGCCCTCCTGGGCGAAATCAAGCTCATGCAGGCGTGAGAAAAAGGCTGCGTCCAGATAGACACTCAAAAGATTGTTGAAGTCCTTGATGTTCTTGCTGGCAAAGGGATAGGCAGTCCAGTCGCTGCTGGTGAAGGCATTCATGAAGGTATTCAGGGAGCGGCGAATCATCATGAAAAAGGGGTCGCGAACCGGAAAGCGTTTGCTGCCGCACAGGGCCGTGTGTTCGAGAATATGGGCAACACCGGTGCTGTCCATGGGTACCGTGCGGAAGGCCACCAGAAAGACATTCTCGGGATTATCACTGGCCAGATGGTAGTGCATGGCGCCGGTGCGCTGGTGCTGGTATTCCTCGATGGTCAGCTTCAAAGAGGGAATTTCTTCGCTGCGCAGGAGTGTAAAGGCGGGGTGTTTGCTGGCCTCGATGTCGTGTGTGCCGGGCTGCTCAATACTGCTGGCTTCTGTCATGCTGATGCGGACCTTTCAGGTTTTGCGGGTGTTAATCCGGTGGTGGCTGGGGCGTCAGGAGTGGGGCGGCTCAGGCCTGCCCATCCGGTTTTTCCAGACTGAGGGTGCCAAGTTTACCGGAGCGCAGATCATTTAGTAACAGTTCGGCGGTTTTGTGCCAGTCCGGCGAACCACCCCGGCCCAGGGCGCCCCGGGCTCTGGCGATAGTTTCAAAACAGCTTTCCACAGAATCGCAGTCAGCAGCTATGTCGTAACGCTCCCGCAGGCGTTCGGGATAGCGGGCCAGCAGCAATTCGGCGGCAAACCAGGCCACATCTTCCAGGTCGATGGCGGTATTGCGGATGGTGCCGGTCATGGCCAGCCGGTAAGCCGCTTCCTGGTCTTCCAGGCGGGGCCAGAGCAGGCCCGGGGTGTCCACCAGATACCAGTGTTCGTCCAGGCGGATACGCTGCTGCCCCTTGGTCACCGCCGGCTCATTACCGGTGCGGGCCAGCTTGCGGCCCGCCAAGTGGTTGAGCAGGGTGGATTTGCCCACATTGGGGATGCCGACAATCACAATTTGCCCGCTACGTCCCTCGCTTGTCTCGAGTCCCAGTCTGACGATGGCTTCCAGCAGATCACTCTTCTCCAGACGGTGCTCGACACTGCTCTGCAAACAATAACAACGCGGCAGTTGGTTAAAGCTTCGCTGCCAGGCACTGACGACCTCGGGATCGGCCAGATCGGCCTTGTTCAGTATTTTCAGACGCGGCAGGTCCCGGCACAACTCGTCCAGTTTGGGATTGCTGCTGGCGGCGGGTATGCGGGCATCCAGTACTTCGATGACCAGCTGACAGTTGGGCAGGAGCTTGGCCAGCTCCTTGTTTGCCTTGTGCATATGCCCGGGATACCAGTTGATTGCCATGTCGCCAGTCTGTCTCTGTGGATGCGGTTGCGAGTCTACCCCCTGAAGGCCGGTACGGGAATAGGGTATAATGGGCCTTTTATTGTGGATAGCCAAACCCCGGAAGTATTGTCGATGAGTGTCCAAGCAATAATCGAAGAGAAAGTGCAGAAGGCCCTGCAGCCACAGAACCTGGCAGTGGAGAATGAGAGTCACCGGCATTCGGGACCGGCCACAGAATCCCATTTCAAGTTGACCGTGGTGGCCGAGGAATTTGCCGGCCAGAGTCTGGTCAAACGTCACCAGCAGCTTTATAAATTGCTGTCTGAAGAACTGGCCGGGGGGGTTCATGCCCTGGCTCTGCACCTGTATACCCCCGAGGAGTGGGCGGAGAGGCAGGCGTCGGCACCGCTCTCGCCGGACTGCCGGGGCGGCAGTAAGGCAGGCTGAAAAAGGCCTGCGCCAGGTTGCTGAATTATCCCCCTTTGTCCCTGTCGCATGGCTCGACCGGCGGGTAATTATGCTATAATTATCCCCGAATTGCGCTCAAAAAACGGAAATTATTTCATATAAATCAGACGGTTGTGAGCGTTACCCGGAGCGCTGGCTCAGCTTCTGGCGGAGCATGGATCCGCGGCTGTTGTTGCGGCGTACCAGTCTACAGCAACGACAGGTAGAGTCGTGGCAGGCGTAACAGCCTGATTCGGCTAATCAGTCATCTAATTCGGCAAACAAGGTTTTATGGATACATCCCGCAAACTGGAACTGGCAACAGCAGGAATGACCGCTCTGGCCATGGCGGTGCTGGTGGCATCGATCTATTTTCCGGCGCTGGAGTCCCGCAATCAGGTGGCTGAGCTGGAACCGATTTCAGTCTTTCCCGATTTTGCCAATACCCCCAGTATCGAGGTAAAGAAGCAGCAGTTTTTTGACTATCTGCAGGATTACATCATTGCTGAAAACGAGCATATTCTGGAAGTCAGGGAACAGCTGCGTCCCTATGTGGATATTGTTAACAGCGGTGTTGGCCTGAGCCCCAGAGAGCGGGCCTGGGTGCTGGAACTGGCCGAGGAATACCGGGTAGACAGCTCTGAACTGGGTGATCGGGAGATCGTCAATATCCTCTGGCGCCGGGTAGACAAGGTGCCGGTTTCTCTGGCACTGGCCCAGGCCGCCAATGAATCTGCCTGGGGCACCTCACGCTTTACCCTCGAAGGCAATAATCTGTTTGGCCAGTGGTGCTATGAAGAGGGTTGCGGCATTGTTCCGGCCCGACGTCCGGAAGGCGCCACCCATGAAGTCAAGCGCTTTGAGAGTGTGCAGAACGGTGTTCGGGCCTATCTGCTGAACATCAACTCACATCCGTCCTATCAGGATCTGCGAGAGCTGCGCCAGCGCCTGCGCCGTGAAGATCGTCAGCTGGATTCCCTGCTGCTGGCCACGGGTTTGTCCCGTTACTCACAGCGCCGCTATAACTATGTGGATGAAGTCCAGAACATCATTATCCAGAACAATCTCCGCGAGCGGGATCTGATCTGAGTCGGGCAATTTTCCGGCACACTCGCGCCGCACTGTTTCAGGGCACAATCCATTGCACTGAATACCAGTAATAGCGATCACTCAAGGGGTCAGGTGCCGTACAAATATAGCGCCAGCGCCTGCCGCTGTACTCCTGCTCCGGCTCCAGCCGCAAGATTCCGGCCTCCTGATCCAGCCACTGCATGGGAATCGCCTGACTGTTGGCGAAACAGCCAATCTGCGAATAATTGTAGTCCCCGGGTTCAAAATCCAGGGTAACTGCCGGGCTGCGGCTGTCAGTGACCGGTGAGGCGGGTTCCAGCAGACTGACATTGAAGGACTTGGCGGCAAATTTGGTGCTGGCGGTATCCAGATTGGCATAAATACTGGCCAGTGGAAATCTGGGCAATGCCAGGAAGTCGGAATGAAAGCCAACCGCGCCGGAATTTTGCGCCAGACCAATAAAACCTTCCTCGGCCAGCATCTGCTTCAGGGCCGGATCAAACTCGCCATAGGGATAGGCCAGAAAGCGGTGGGACTGGCCGGTTTGTTCCTCGATGCGGGCTTCGGCAGCCAGCAATTCCTGACGATTGCGAGCCAGCCAGTCAGCGTCGGTCTCGCCCGGCAAACGTTCCAGCATATAGGGGTGCTCAACCATATGGTTGGCTATGATGACCCCGCCATCTGACATTTCCCTGATCTGCTCCCAGTTCATGTAATTGGCCAGACCGTCATCGATGGGGCCGGTGCTGAGGAAGAGGGTAAAGGGATAGCCAAATTCCTGCAGCATGGGAAAGGCAGTCTCATAGATGGAGATATAGCCATCATCAAAAGTAATGGCCACGGCCTTGTCGGGAATCGACTCGCCAGCACGCAGACTTTCGAGCATCTGGTCCAGGGCCATGACGGTGAAATTATTGTCACGCAAATACTCCAGATGGCCACGAAAATTTGCCGGAGAAATGCTGGTGGAAGGCGGCGTATCAGTGGCTACATGGTGATAGGCGACGATCGTGCCGTGTTCCGCCGCACGGGCTTCGGGCTGGCAGGCCACCAGGCTGCAAAGCAGGGCCAGCAGGCAGAATTTGTTGAGAATCGGGTTGTGGGTAGTCATAAGCTTGATCATGGGGAAATGATAACCGAAACCGGCTCGAGGCCACACTGGCAATGGTTTCGTTCTGGCCGCTGCCACGGGTATAATGCCGCTTCGCATGGGCTTATGGATACAGCCCGAAATTACTGGAGATTACAATGAGTTACAAAGGCAAGGCGGTTACCGTCGAAGTCCTGCCATCTGGCATTGCACATCTGGTTTTTGATCTTGAGGATTCCTCAGTCAATAAATTCGACCAGGCAACGCTGAAGGAGTTGCAGGAAGCCGTCGAGCAGTTACAGACTGCCGATGTAAGGGGGGTGATTTTCTCCAGCGCCAAATCGACTTTTATCGTTGGTGCGGATATCACTGAATTTACGGCCATGTTTCAGCAGCCTGAGGAGCAAATCTCCGCCTGGCTGGTGGAGGCCAATCAACTGTTCTCGGCTATCGAGGACCTGCCGGTTCCTACGGTCACTGCCATTAATGGCACGGCACTGGGTGGCGGCTTTGAAATGGCGGTGGCGACAGACTTTCGGGTAGCCACGGCCAATGCGGTGGTGGGTTTTCCGGAGGTGAAGCTGGGCATCATTCCCGGCTTTGGCGGCACCGTGCGCCTGCCGCGCCTGATTGGTGCGGATAATGCCAACCAGTGGATCAGCAGCGGTTCCCATATCAAGGCGGAGCAGGCCTTTGCCGAAGGCGCGCTGGATGCCATTGTGGAGCAGGACAAACTGATCGCTGCCGCCGAGCATCTCATTGAGCAGTGTCAGGCCGGCAAGCTGGACAACCAGGCAATTCGCAAGAAAAAGAATTCGCCGCTGACTCTGCAACCAATTGAATTGAATGTTGCCTTTGAAACCGCCAAAGGCATGGTAGCAGCCCAGGCCGGGCCCCATTATCCGGCCCCCATTACCGCGGTGCAGGTCATGCAGGAAGCAGCCACCAAGGATCGCGCCGGTGCCTTGCTCTGCGAGCATCAGGGTTTTGTCAAACTGGCGGGCACTGAAGTCACTGCCAATCTGGTACAGATGTTCCTGAATGATCAGTTCCTGGGTGGCCGTGCCAAGAAGCACATGGCCAATGCCAGGGATGTGAATGGCGCTGCCGTGCTCGGCGCTGGCATTATGGGCGGCGGTATCGCCTATCAGTCAGCCCTCAAGGGCACGCCCATTCTGATGAAGGATGTGGCCCAGCAAGGTCTGGATCTGGGGATGAATGAGGCACGCAAGCAATTGGAGAAGCGTGTTGCCAAAGGCCGCATGAGCACTGATCAGATGATCGGCACCCTTGGCAGCATCAAGCCCACGCTGGATTACGCCGGTTTCGACAAGGTGGATATCGTTGTTGAGGCGGTAGTGGAAAATCCGGATATCAAGAAAAAGGTCCTGGCAGAGCTGGAAGGGAAGGTGACAGATGACACTATTATCGCCACCAATACCTCTACCATTTCCATCGATGAGCTGGCCACGGCCCTGAAACGCCCGGAAAATTTCTGTGGCATGCATTTCTTTAACCCGGTACCGGTTATGCCGTTGGTGGAAGTGATTCGCGGTGAAAAATCCAGCCCGGAGACTATCGCTACCACGGTGGCCTATGCCAAAAAGATGGGCAAGACACCCATCGTGGTGAACAACTGCCCGGGCTTCCTGGTAAACCGCATTCTGTTTCCCTATTTTGGCGCCTTTTCCCGTCTTATTCACGACGGCGCGGATTTCCGCCAGATCGACAAGGCCATGGAGAAATTCGGTTGGCCCATGGGGCCGGCCTATCTGCTGGATGTGGTTGGTATCGACACGGCGGTTCACGCCCAGGCCGTTATGGCTTCCGGCTTTGATCGCATGAAGCTGGACTTCGACACTGCCATTGACAAACTGGCAGCCAGCAAGGCCTATGGCCAGAAGACTGGCAGCGGCTTCTATCTCTACGAGCCAGACAAGCGCGGCAAGCCGCGCAAATTGCCCAATCCGGAAATTGAAGCAGTCATCAAGTCGGTGCAGGCGAGCCCGAAGGAGTTCACTGACCAGGAAATCGTTGAGCGTATGATGCTGGCCATGTGCCTGGAGACTGTACGTTGCCTGGAAGACGGCATTGTCGATACCGCCATCGAGGCGGATATGGGCCTGGTGCTGGGGCTCGGTTTCCCACCATTCCGGGGTGGTGCGCTGCGTTATCTGGACAGCATTGGCACCGCCAACTTTGTGGCCCTGGCAGAAAAGTATGCCGAACTGGGTTCCATGTATGAAGTGACTGAAGGCCTGCGCGAGAAGGCGGCTAATGGTCAGAAGTTTTACGGATAAGGTGAGGAGAACACTATGAGTTTACAAGCCAGAGACGCGGTTATCGTGGATGGGGTTCGTACCCCCATGGCCCGCTCCAAGGGTGGTGCTTTTCGCCATGTTCGTGCCGAAGAATTGTCTGCCCGATTGATTGAAGCCCTGTTTGAGCGCAATCCCGAATTGGTCCCCGCGGAAGTGGAGGATGTGATCTGGGGCTGTGTCAACCAGACCAAGGAGCAGGGCTGGAATATCGCCCGCAACGCGGCCCTGATGACCCGCTTGCCTCATTCGGTCTGTGCCCAGACAGTGAACCGCCTGTGCGGTTCCTCCATGTCGGCCCTGCACACGGCTGCCACTGCCATCCTTTCCAATAATGGTGACTTGTTCCTGGTGGGTGGCGTGGAGCATATGGGGCATGTGGGCATGACCTATGGACTGGACCCCAACCCCAAAGCCTCACAGCATATCGCCAAGGCCTCCTGGATGATGGGTGTGACGGCGGAAGTGCTGGCCAAGATGCATGGTATCGACCGGCAGAGGCAGGATGAATTTGCCGTGCGCTCCCATGCCCTGGCAGAGAAGGCTCGTCTGGACGGTGGCTTCAAAAACGAGATTGTGGCCATCGAAGGCCACAACGCCGATGGTTTCAAGACCCTGATTGAAGAGGATGAAACTATTCGTCCTGACACGTCGGTGGAAGGTCTGTCACAACTGCGTCCTGTTTTCGATCCGGCCAATGGCACGGTGACCGCCGGGACCTCCTCGCAGATCTCCGACGGTGCTTCGGCCATGGTGATCATGTCGGCCGAGAAGGCCCAGGCCCAGGGGCTGAAAATTCGCGCCAGGGTCAGATCCATGGCCACTGCCGGTGTCGACCCGTCTATCATGGGTTATGGTCCGGTGCCGGCCTCACAGAAGGCACTCAAGAAAGCCGGTCTCAGCATCGACGACATCGATTGCGTCGAGCTGAATGAAGCTTTCGCGGCCCAGTCTTTACCAGTGCTGAAAGACCTTAATCTGCTGGATGTGGCCGACAGCAAGGTGAACCTGCGCGGCGGTGCCATTGCCCTGGGACATCCGCTGGGTTGTTCCGGTACCCGCATCACCACAACCCTGCTCAATAATATGGAAGCCAATGACGCCACCCTGGGTCTCGCCACCATGTGTATCGGGTTGGGGCAGGGTATCGCCACTATCATCGAACGGGTATAGGAATATTGCATGACTGCCAGCAATCGTGATCAGTTCAAACTGAATCGCAGCCGCAAAAATTTGCGCCGGGACGTGGGCCGGGCCATCGCCGACTTCAATATGATTGAGGACGGCGATCTGGTAATGGTCTGCCTCTCTGGTGGCAAGGATTCCTATGCCATGCTGGATATCCTGCTGAACCTGCAGCGTCATGCGCCCATCGATTTTCGCCTGCATGCGGTTAATCTGGATCAGAAACAGCCGGGTTTCCCCGAGCATGTGCTGCCAGAGTATTTGCAGGGTCTGGGTATCGAGTACAAGATTCTGGAACAGGATACCTATTCCATTGTTACCGACAAGGTGCCGGAAAACAAAACCTATTGCGGGCTTTGCTCCAGGCTGCGCCGGGGCATTCTGTATAACTATGCAGATTCTATCGGTGCCGACAAGATTGCCCTCGGTCATCATCGTGACGACATCGTCGAAACCCTGTTTCTGAACATGTTTTACGGCGGCAAGCTCAAGGCCATGCCGCCGAAACTGTTGAGTGATGACAAGCGCAATGTGGTAATTCGCCCCATGGCCTATTGCAAGGAAAGTGAAATCGAACGCTATGCCGAGATGATGGCGTTTCCCATTATTCCCTGTAATCTCTGTGGCAGCCAGGACAACCTGCAGCGCCAGGCCATCAAGTCCATGCTGGCTGACTGGGAGAAACAGAACCCGGGTCGTATCGAGACCATCTTCCGCAGCATTGCCAATGTGTCCTTGTCGCAATTGGCCGATACCAGTCTGTTTCCCTTTACCGACTTGCGGGCCGAGAAATCTGCCAGGGCCGATAGCGGGCAAAAACTGGACGTAGTGGAACTGGTTTAAACGCCAGCGCCGGAAAAATGGAAATACCCTACACAGAGCTGTCTGCAGAAACCCTGGAAGCGGTGATCGAGGATTTTGTTACCCGCGAAGGTACTGACTACGGTCAGCAGGAGTACAGTTTGCAAAGCAAAATAGAGCAGGTGAAAGGGCAATTGCAGCGGGGCGAGGTGAAGATCACTTTTGATCCGGAATCCGAAACCTGCAGCCTTATCCCCGCCAGGGAGTTGATTTGACCATGTCTGGTGAAACTGATCTTGCCGCCGAAATTGAACAGGCCACGGAGCTGGATGCCAGCGGCCTCTATTGCCCGGAACCGGTGATGATGCTGCACAACAAGATTCGTGAAATCGAGGCGGAGCAATGCCTGTATCTGAAGGCAACGGACCCGTCCACCACCCGCGATGTGCCCAAATTCTGTATCTATCTGGGGCACGAGTTGCTGAGTGAGGAGCAGCAGGGTGAGCACTACTATTATTTGATTCGCAAGAAGGCTGACTGATGCCGGACTCCGCGGCAGCCCCGGTCTATCTGATAGACGCCTCGATCTACATATTTCAGTCCCACTTCTCGCCCTACGTGGAATGTTTTGATACCCGGGGCGAAGATCTCAGTGCCCTGTTTGGCTTCAGCCAGTTTTTGTTGCAATTCATGCAGCGCAACAAGCCCCGGGCCGTGGCCGTGGCTCATGATGAGAGTCTGTTTTGTGGCTTTCGCCACAAGCTTTGTCCCGACTACAAATCCAATCGCGAGCTGCCCGATGAGAATCTGGCCATGCAGTTGAAGGCCTGTCATGAAATCTGTGCCGTTCTGGGACTGCCGTCATTTGCCAGTCGAGAGTATGAAGCCGATGACATCATCGGCACCCTGGCCAGCCGCTGTCGACAGGTGAGGGATTCAGAGCCGCTGCCGGCGGTGGAAATCGTGTCCCGGGACAAGGATTTGGGGCAGCTTTTGCTGGGGGAGGGCGACTGTGTCTGGGACTACAATGGCAACAAGCGGCGCTACCGGGACGATATTATCAATGAATTCGGTGTGAGCCCTGAATGCCTGCCGGACTATCTTGGTCTGGTGGGTGACTCGGTGGATTGTATTAGCGGTGTACCAGGAGTCGGGCCGGTCAAGGCCAAAGAGCTGCTGGGGCGCTACGGCACTCTGGAAAACCTCTATGCTCATCTTGATGAGGTCAAAACCCTGCCGCTGAGAGGCGCTGCCAGCCTGGCCCGCAAGCTGGCCGAACATCAGGAATTGGCCGAATTGAGCAAGCTGTTGGCCACCATCATTTGTGATATCGATACCGAAGAAGAGTCCTGTGCAAAAACCTGTGCCGAAGATTTGCAACTGGGCGATTTTTCCGAGGCAGACTTTAGCCATTTTCTGCGCCAATACCGTTTTGATGCTGCTGCCAGTCGCCGCCTGACTTATCTGGCGGGGCGACTGGCAGACTGAGGCGGAGATTGCCATGAAGATCGTTGCCGATGACAAGATGCCAGGCCTCGAACAATGGATAGCTGGTTTCGGCACCATTGAAAAAGTACCCGGGCGGGAAATTGACCAGGCCGTGCTGCGGAATGCCGATGTCCTGCTGGTGCGCTCCATAACCCCTGTCGATGAAAAACTGCTTGCAGGCAGCAGGCTGCGCTTCGTGGGCAGCGCCACCAGTGGTCTCGATCATGTCGATACGGAATATCTGCAGGCCCGGGGCATTCGTCTGGCCGATGCCCGTGGTGCCAATGCCGATGCCGTAGTGGACTATTGTCTGGCGGTGTTGGGCCTGATGTTAAGTCGCACTGACTTGTCACAAGTCCCGGCCAGTGCCGGCATTATCGGTGCCGGAGAAGTGGGAAGCCGCCTGACCCAACGCCTGAGACGTCTGGGTATCGCGGTAAAACTGTGCGACCCGCCCCTGAAAGAGAAGCTGGCCCGCAATGGCGAGCATGCCCTGGCGGCCCAGTTGCTGGAAAAGGATGCGCTGCATGACTGTGAATTGCTATCCCTGCATCTGCCTCTGACAGAGCAAGGGCCACATCCCAGTCGCAATCTGTTGGATAAAGACTTTCTGGCAGCCATGGATAAATCGGCCTTACTGGTCAACGCTGCCAGAGGCGGGGTGGTGGATGAAGCCGCCTTGCTGGCTTTGGCACAAACTGGCGAGGCACCGCTGTGTGCCTTTGATGTCTGGGAGCATGAACCGGCTGTCAATCCGGAGTCAGTGGCCAGCTGCACTCTGGCAACGCCCCATATCGCCGGTTACAGTCAGCGCGCCAAACTGCAGGCAACCCGGGCCCTGGCACAACAGCTGGCAAGTTTTATGAAACAACCGGACTTGCAACAGGATCAGGACAGTCTGCATTTGCAGGCCAATCTGCAAAGGCTGAAAGAGCCGCAGGCAACAAGCCGGGCCGATTCCCCGGCGTTGTGGCAATCCCTCGGCAGTGCCTTGCCGCTGCAGCAGTTGAGTGAGGACTTCAAGCAGGCCGTAGCCCGCAGTGCGGAGCAGGGCATGTCAGGGGCGGAGTTCGATGGCTTTCGTGCAGGCTTGCTCAGCCGCCAGGAATTCTGCGAAATGCCGGCTGCCGGTGATCAAGCCCTGCAAGCGCTGCAACGGGCGGCGGGTTTTACGGAGCAGGGAAGCTAGCGATACTGATCCAGTACCCGGGCGATACCCTGCAGGGCGCCAAAGATCTCGTCTTCCCGGGGCAGGAATACCAGGCGCAGATGCTGGGTATCCTTGATGTTGAAGGCTGATCCCTGCACCACCAGAATTTTTTCCTGCTCGAGGATATTCAATACCAGAGCCACATCATCACTGATCTTCAATTGCCTTGGGTCCAGCCTTGGAAAGGCATAGATGGCGCCGCGGGGTTTGACACAGCTGACCCCAGGGATCTGGATCAGGGAGTCATAGATGGCATCGCGTTGCTGCTTCAGACGCCCGCCGGGCAACACCAGGTCATTGATGCTCTGGTAGCCGCCGAGAGCGGTTTGCACTGCAAACTGGGCTGGCACATTGGCGCAGAGGCGCATATTGGTCAGTATATCCAGGCCTTCGATGTAGCTACGGGCTGCATGTTTGGCGCCACTGAGGATCATCCAGCCGGAGCGAAAACCCGCCAGCCGGTAAGACTTGGACAGGCCATTAAACGTAACCACCAGCAGGTCATCGCAGAGCGACGCCAGGGGGATATGGACGGCATCGTCGTAAACGATCTTGGAATAAATCTCATCGGCAAACAGGATCAAATTGTGACGCCGGGCCAGCTCGATAATGTCTTCCAGGATTTCCTTCGAGTAGACCGCGCCAGTGGGGTTATTGGGATTGATAATCACAATCGCCCGGGTGGTGCTGGTGATTTTCGACTCCATGTCTTCGATGGAGGGGTACCAGTCCTGCTGCTCGTCACAGAGGTAATGCACAGGCTGGCCGCCGGCCAGACTCACTGAGGCGGTCCACAGGGGATAGTCGGGCGCCGGAATCAGCACTTCATCCCCGTCGTTGAGCAAGGCCTGCATGGCCATGGTGATCAGCTCGCTGACGCCGTTACCGAGATAGATATCCTCAATCTCGACATTGTCTACCTTGAGGCGCTGGCACTCCTGCATGATGGCCTTGCGGGCCGAGTAGAGGCCCTTGGAGTCGCAGTAGCCCTGGGCATTGGCCAGGTTGTGAATGACGTCATAGAGGATTTCATCGGGGGCATTGAAGCCGAAGGGCGCCGGGTTGCCAATATTGAGCTTGAGGATCTGATGACCCTCTTCTTCAAGACGTTTGGCTTCCTCGAGCACCGGCCCGCGGATGTCATAGCAGACATTGCTCAGTTTCTGGGACTGGGCAATGACGTCGCAAAACTGTTCCTTGAGTGAGTCGGGCTGATCCATAGTGGCCTGTAAATGGTAGTATTAGGGCATTGAAACTGCGCTGCTGATAAATAGTAGGTCGGCAGAAGCAGGAAAACATTTCATTCTACATCATCTCTTGCAGGCGGCCCAAGCAGGGTTTGCAGCAGGCAAGACAGGCAGGAATTCGCTATGAGTGACAACGAGCAAGGCAAGACCGCTAACAAGGACGAGAAATGGCGCGAGGAACTGGATCCGGAGCAATATCATGTGCTGCGGGAAAAGGGCACCGAGCGTGCCTTTACCGGTAAATACTGGGACCTGAAAGACGATGGCACCTATCACTGCGCCGCCTGTGGGGAGCCCCTGTTCTCCTCAGAGACCAAATACGACTCCGGCTCCGGTTGGCCGAGCTTCTATGCCCCGGCCGACGAAGAAAGCGTGGCTGAACTGGCGGATCATTCCCACGGCATGGTGAGAACCGAAGTGGTGTGTAAAAAATGCGAGTCACATCTGGGCCATGTGTTTCCAGACGGCCCCCAGGACAAGACCGGACTGCGCTACTGCATCAATTCGGCATCTCTGGATTTCAAAAAAGAAGATGAAGACAAGGAAAGCTAAGAAAGCCGGGAAAACCGGGAAAGCTGACCAGGCAGGCCGCTAAGGCCAGCATTCAAGCAACAGGCATTAAAAAGGGGGCAAAGCTCCCTTTTTAATGCCTGAGAACGCGGTCAGTCTATTTCTCGATGGTGTACAGGCCATTGACATGATTGAGGGCATTGACCTCATCCACCAGGTCAAAGCCACCTACGAAGGCCTCGGCATTGTTGCCAGTGAAAACACCGTCCAGATTGGCGCCGATATCATTGCTGATCAAACCACCGGGGTCCATCAACACACCTCCGGTGGAATGCAGATCCACATTACCTGCCGCTACTGTGCCGGCAAAATCAATCTCCCAGGCCTGGGAGCCCGCTACCTGCACCTGCAGGGAGCCATCGCTGATCATGCCGGTATTGAAGTCCACATTCATGCCGGCCACTACCTGGGTCACATCACCGGCACTGCCGCTACCGATAAAGGCCGAAGCCGGGGTGCTGGCATAGCTGGCGGCACCGGTCAGGTTGGCAACCGGGGTTGGAGTCACTTCCGCCAGGAAGTCATCGGTCTGCACCTCGACCTGGCCGCCGTCAGCTTCCGCAACCACCACCCAGTTTTCTTCGATGGGGTTATCCCAACTGCCCCAGGAGATGTTGTGGAGTTCAGTGCTGGGTTCGGGAGCTTCCAGGGCTACAATCTCGAACCCTTCCTCGAGAATAACTGTACCGAACAGGGCGTGATGTTTGCTGTCATCAGTGCTGGTATTGCTCAGATCGAAGGCTAGTGAAGCCCCTTCGATTCCACTTTCGCCAGTGAAGTAGCCATAGATGTCACCGGTAATCTCACCGTCAATCGAGTTGAATGTTAGACCTGTGCCTATAGAGTCATAGGCAAGCTCATTACTGCCGCCAGAATCGATGCTCATGACCAACTCGGGGCCATCGAAGCCGCCGGAGAAGTCAGCATGCCAGCGGTAATCATTGTTGGTGTAGATGAGTAATTCACCGTTGGTGATGGCGGTGCTGGCATCGGCTGCGCCGAAATCGATATCAAAAGTGAAGGTTGTCAATTTGCTCAGGTCGATACTGGCAAACGTTGCAGGATCTGCACCAGAAGTGGTGGAGACGCTATGCATGCCCTGCAGACTGGCAATGTCAGACAATGCAATCAAGGCGTTGGAAGCCCCATAGCTGAAGCTACCGCTGCCAGGCAGATGGACTACATCCACCGGGTCAGCGATAAACCAGAAGGCGTTATAGCCAGTGTCGGCCAGAGTAGCTCCACCGGATGGGTCGTGGGACTTGCGATCAAATTCATTGGAGCCGGCCGCGCCCGCCCAGTTACCCCAGTCAGTAATGCCATTAGAGCTGTAGCTGCTTCGGTTAAAATTGCTGACGACTGTTCCGGGGCGGAAAATATCATCCGCGAAGTCATAGTCATCGAGTAGTTCGCTACCGGCATCAAAACTTCTGGCTGCGAACACATGGGCCCCGCCAGTGCCGGTATCCTGTACACGTCCGGCGAAGAGGCCGCTCATGTCGGCAACTCTAGCACTGCCGGTGACAAAGACGCCGACAGAGTCATTGATCTCCAGACGTTCAGTAGTGCTCAGGAATTCATCCTGGCCCCAGAGAAAGCTGCCCATGGCCCAATTGGCAGGGGTGCCAGAGTGGTGTAGCTGGAAGCCACCAAGGAACCCGGGGTCGCTGGAGTTGCCAAGCAGCAGCCCCATCACCTGACCACTCAATGTAGTGCCATCGTCATCACCGCCAACAACCTTGCCGTTAGCCAGATTGAAGCCTTCAGAAAGGGTGACCATCGGCAGTGAATCGGTGTTGAGGTAGTCGGTCATTGTGCCGCTGAATTCAACTTCCCAGTACTCATAGCCATCATCGATATCTATCGATAGGCGGCCGTCGGTGACGTTTCCGGAGCCGATATCCAGCTGCATGAATCCCTGGACGCCATCCACTGTCCGGCCATCGGCAGTGAGGCCGAAATATTCGGATTCGTTGGTAGTATGAGCAAAGGTAAAGGTGCCGCTGCTCACGCCTATTTGCAGGTCGGTATTCACACTGTCAGCTGTGACCAGTATCAACTCATCATCATTTTCAGGGCTGAGAGTGGAATTGATCATTGAGTCAGTGACATCCTGGTATTTGCTGTGGGTGGCACTGGCATCCCAGTATTCCCATTCGATATTGGCCAAACCTGAGTGGCTCAATGAGTCAACAGAGTTATCCGGGTGATCAATTTGCAATACGAAATCAGGGTCGGAATTGGTGGCAGTGTCATTGACGCTACCTTCTCCGCTGAAAGTCGCGAATATTGGGTCTGCTATATCACCACTATCAGCCGGCTTGATGCGGCCAGCCGAAATACTTCCCAGGGCTGGTGAAATCACAAATCCCGTAACTGTGAGGTCATCCCGGAAGGTGCTGTCATAGGCAAAAGGTGTATCAATCGATGCTTCAATGAGGGTTGCACCAACGACCGCGTCGGTTGAGCTGTCGCGATCAAAATTGAAACCCAGCAACAAGGCTCGCTGGTTATTGTTATTGGCAGTAATGACACCGGATAGAACCGCCTCGAAACTACCAATATTGGCTTCCTCGCCATCAATAATGTCGCCGGTCACGCTACTACCCGAGATCACGCCTTCACCAGCGTAAATAGAGCCAAAGGTATCAACTACCCAGCGTTCCATGGCGTTGTCACAGCTACTGCCACCAAAGCAGACTTCAAATTCATTGGCGGAAAAGGAGAGTCCGCCAAGGCTCATGACAAACTCGGCATTGATGCCGCTGATGTCAGTAAGCGTGCCGCCACTGTCGCGAAAGCCAATCCATTCAGCCGGGGCATCGAATGTAGCTGAACCAAACAGGGCGCCGAGATCGTAGGCGGGTATGGCCGAGGCAAAAACACTGAGTGGGCTATCACCCAATTCGTATCTGTCATTGCGCAGACCCTGATAATCAAAGAAGTCTATTTGAGAATCATCGCCACCCCAGAGCCCCCAGGCAACTTCAAAGCCACTCACATTGGGATTATTGAAGTTGTGTTCGATAGCATCATCTCTATCGAACTCCAGGGCATAGGTGAATGGATTGGTGTCAAAATAAGTACTGCCACTGGTCAAATGGTCATAGATATCAAAACCTGATTTGGTGAACAGCAGGGCATCTTCATTGATGTTGGCTGTATTGGTCCAACCAGTAACTGCGTTCGGGATTGTGCCCTCATTACCAACGTCGAAGCTATTTTCAATGCTCAGGGCAAAGCCGATGTGATCTGAATCGACCACTGATTGATGCTGGGCGGCAGTGATATAGTCTACCGCCTCCATCAGTGTCAGGCCGGAAATATAGCTGTCATCTCCGTCGCTGAAGCTGAAACCGGCGGAGATTTCATCGCCAGTGGCACCGGTAAAAAAGCCGTAGATCTGGCCATCAAATAACTCGGTGCTTTCGCCAAAGTAGTGTGTGCCGGCACCGGAGTCGCCTGTATCGAATCGGAATAAGGCGTCATCACCGATATTCGCATTGAGTGCAAATTCCAGATTGTCCAGTTCCCAGAGCTGATCCCAGCTGTCTGTTGAACACTCGCTGTCTGCGCAGGTGAAAACATTGAAATGGCCAGTAACATTGACAGAGTTAAAATCGAACTCGAAGATGGAATCGATCACAAAACTCTGTTGGCTGCTATCGCCGGGAAATATGAGCTTGGGGCTGTCAGAGTAGACAGTGAACGATTTGCTGCCCCAGGCCGAGTAGGCGAGATTGAGAGCGCTCATATCGGCCTTGTCGCCGGTGGCAAACAATACCGGGCCGCTAATGAAATCTTCGTTGCCGGTTCCCGCCGGATCGCCGAATTCATTGACGGTAGCGAAATAGGGTGAACCGCCTTCGTCAGACTCCCAGACACCCCAGGCCAGATTATTGACATTGCCAACATCCATCAGCATATCGGTGTCTGACGTCAGATCGGCATTGTTACGCCGCAAGATATGATAAAAGTCACTGTCGGCAAGCGCACCGGCAGGGTCAGCGGCAATGTCGCTGAGAACACTGTCGTCTCGTCTTTCAACGATGATGGTGTGGCCGTCATTGCCGGGGTCGCCAGCGCTGCCGATGATGCCATGGTATTCCCATGCGTCAGGGCTGGGCAGAGGTTGTTGATTGAAGATGGCAAAACCGACACGGTCAAGCTCAACAAATTCGGCCTGACCCACCAGTTGGCTCTGTTCAAACAACGCGGCGCCATTCAGAATTCTTTCTGAACCGCCATCCTCTGTAAAAGAAAAGCCGGCCACAAAGCCCTGGCCGTGGCTGCCAGCGAAGCCACCACGTATGCGGCCATTGAAGGTACCGCTTTCATAGCCGCTGATGTTACCGGTCAGCTCATTGACGAATATCAGGCCATCATTTGCTACTTTGATATCGTTGATCGGATCGGTGGTCCATGTGTGGTCATAAGCTGTGATGTCAAAAAAGTCATATACAGCTAAGATAAAGTTATTGATTTCAGCGTTTTCAAAATCAAAATCGAAGCTTCCTGACACCTCGTCCCCTTCGATGTCGTCGGTTACAGCGTCTACAACAACAAACTCCCTTGAGCCGGTCATGCTGGCAATGCCGGCAGGCTCAAAGCTGGCTACAACGATATCGTCTTCGACAAAATTGTGGCTGCTTGTGTCATAGGCATTGGAATAGAAGTCGACAGAGGCATTGGGATTGTCCGACTCCCAGATTCCCCAGGCCAGGCTGTATTCAGCATAGTCAGTGGCAGCCGTGAAGATTGCGTCACCTTCGCGCATGACAGTGAAATTCACTACCGACAGGCCATCGCCTTTGGTAGACGTGGTGGAGGTGATGATCTGCTCAGCCAGGCCTTCATTGGCCAGGTCGGTAGCGCCACCAAACAGCAAACCACCGCCTGTGTCATTGCTCTGGTCGCTGAGCGCAAAGCCAATACGGTTGAAAGTGCCACGTTCGCTGGAATCAATCACATATCCGGTGGGGCTGGCATGGAACAGAATAGAACCACCAATGGACTTGTCGGGCTGGATGCTGGGATCGGCGATCACGGCATCGGCAACAGCCTGCAAGGTACTGCCGTTGAATGACCAGGCTGAGGATTCAAAGCTGAGCACGAAGCCCTCGGCGGCGCTACCCAGGAACACACCGGCGATGTCTTCGGTACGAATAATGTACTCAGTGGTGTTGTTATAGGCCGTCAGGACATTGTTGTTCTCATTGGCGAATATCAGGTTGTCATTGTTATAGAGCACAAAATTCGTGGTGCTGCTTTCTGTGCCGGACAGGGGCCAGTAGGAATTACCGAACTCGTTTTCGGTACAGCCTCCTCCGGAGAGGCAAAGGGTGATATCGGCATCGGAGATCATGCCAATGTCAAGGTCGACATAGAAGCCGCCCAGAATGGAAGTCACTGTTTCACCACCGCCAAAACCACGCAGGGTTATCAGATAATCTGTAGAAGAGGGCGTGAACTGATACTGACCACTGAGACTGCTGATATTGGTTGGCATGGCAGAGGCGAAGACGATGTCTTCGCTTATGGTGACCATGTCCGGGTCGGTATCGGTCAGGGAGTCGTATTCATAGGCATAGAAGGGGTCGCCGCCGCTAAACTCCCAAAGGCCCCATTCCAGATCGAAGCCACCGACATTGGTCTCCAGTACGGTGGGCGCAATATCCGTGAAATCCGAGACTCTGGCCTGGGTTTCAGAGCCAAGTTCGAAAATGTCGGACTTGGAGGTAGAGACCAGAAGAGGAGCAAGCGCATTGGCACCGTTGGTAAGACCACCGTGTAATTCCCGACGTCCTGCGGAGGCAATGCCCACGCGAGTCAGAGAGTTGGCCTGCGCCTGGCTTAACTCGAAGGGGGGCTCGGGCTCCGGGGCAGGGGGCTGCGGTTCTGGCTCGGGTTCCGGTTCAGGTTCGGGCTCCGGCTCGGGCTCCGGTTCGGGCTCGGGTTCCGGTTCTGGCTCCGGTTCAGGTTCAGGCTCGGGCTCCGGTTCAGGTTCAGGTTCAGGCTCTGGCTCTGGTTCCGGTTCGGGCTCGGGTTCCGGTTCAGGCTCAGGTTCTTCGTCTTCTTCCGGACGACAGGCAGGATTATTACTGTTCAGGGTGCAAACGAGGGTGCCGTCACCGCTGGTTTCATTCGGGTTCACCACCGGTTCTTCGTTACCACCCCCGCTATTGCCACCGCCGGAAGTATCTACACCCAGAGTGCCTTGCAGGTCACCGGGAGTGGGAGTCGGGGGAGCACCGCCACCAGTATCACCGCCAGCACCAGCTGTACCACCACCGTTGCCGCCAGTATTGCCACCGTTGTCTCCGCCATTACCATTATCGCCGCCATCGCCGCCATCGCCGCCATCGCCGCCATCGCCGCCATCGCCGCCATCGCCGCCATCGCCGCCGTCGTCACCGCCATCGCCGTCATCACCATCGTCATCATCATCGCCATCGTCATCGTTATCAGGCACGTTCAGTACGGGGATATTGCCGAGTTGCTGCGGTTGCAGGGTGAGACCTTCAGGAGGCGTCTGGTTATCCAGGGCGCGGCCGAAGTCAAAGTCGGCACCGGCACCCAATTGCAATGAACCGCCGCCGTTATCCAGCGAGGTGCCACCGTCATAGACGCCAGTGTAGAGGCCACCATCAATGACACCCTCGTGGTCAGTACCACGGATGCCGATGGTGGCAAATTCGGTTTCCACATTGACCGCATTGGGATTGGCCTGGCCTATGGCGCCGGTAATGGTCCGGAATCCACCTTCAATCAGTCGCATGGTGGAGACATCGTTGCCGGGTTCTTCAGCGGTGTTGTGCTCAACGATCTCGAACTGGGTCAGCTCTTTCAGAGAGATGATTGCGGTGTCCGTCATGCGAATCTGGGTGAAGGCCGAGGCAGCAGTGACCACAGTGTCACCAACAAAAATCTGGGAACCACGACGCAGACTGCGGGATGAACCGCCGCTATCCACGGCAGAGACTTCACCGCGCGTTACCACAATCCGACCGGCCAGGTTTTGTTCCTGGGCCAGGGTGCCGGGCGAGTACAGCGCAATACTCAACAGCAGAATTTGAAAGCAGAATTTTTCAATCAGTTTGCGAGTCGTTTTTGTGCTCATAGCCGCTCAGCCTGAAAGTCTAGAATTGGAGTCGAAAGCCCGCCTGATACTTGAAGCGGGAGTAGTCGAATAACTGGATATTGCTGGAATTGTCGGTATAGGACGCTTCCGCGGTAATCAGCAGATTGCGTTGCAATTGCCAGAACCAGCCGGTGGTCACACTTTGTGTGTCGTCCTGGCGCACGGTATTGAAAAATACCGGGTGGTTGTCGTCGTGTTCCACGTCCTGGATGGAGGCCCGGATATAGGGCGTGTGCTGGGCATTGAGCCGGTAAAGCAGGCTGTAGGCCGCACCGCTGTAGGTTCTGCCATTATGGCTGCCACCATTATCAAACTCCGGACTTTCGTCGCCCCGATAGATATTGGCTGTATGGGTAAAGGAGCCACTGATGCGGGTGAGCCCGGCAGTCAGCAATACCTGGTCCACATCCCGCAGGGCATTGCTGGCGCCGGTGCTGGTGTCGTAGCGGATTTGTGAGTAAGAGGCAGACAGACTGTTATACCAGCCGCCACCCCAGTCCCGTTGCCAGGAAGAATTCAGCCCCAGAGTTTCCTGAAAACTGTTGCCGTCCAGTGTGACGGACGAGGCGGTAAGTCCATGGCGAAAGCGATCTCTTTCATTACCCCAGTTATAGGTAAGATTGCCGCGCAGGTTATCGATATCGAACTGGTCAGTATTGAAATTGTCCAGATGGACATAATTCAGATTGGCTGTCAGTGACTGATTGCGGTTGAAGGGATAGACATAGCCCAGGGTCAGGGTGGTGTTGGAAAACTCATCTTCTATTTGCTGCCCATCCGGGTTCAGTTCGATCTCACCCACCAGAGGGGTATCGATGAGGCCATCACTGGTGGCACTGTTGATATTGCCGTCGGACCCTAACACTGATGCGATGGTGATATTGAAAGATGGTTCCTGGGCATTCCTCCGGGCTTCAATCAATTGCAGGAAGGCTTCAATATTCTGCTGCACATTGGCCGGGGGGTTACTGGTCAGCACGGTGTTGAAGAGGTTCTCGGCAGCGGTGAGGTTGTTGGTGACAAAGTAGGCGCGGGCCAGTTCCAGGCGGGCCCGATCCCGCATTACCCGGTCAGTGCTGACAGCGGCTGCCCGTTCCAGAGCGAACACCGCTTCATTAGGCTCGCCGGATTCCAGGGCGGCCAGCCCGTAGAGAAAGTCGAAGCGTGGCTCGCCTTCGAGGTCAATCAGATTGCTCTGGGCCTCGTTATAGGCTTCCTGATACTGGCCAGCACTGATCAGTCTGTCCATTTCGGCTACCACCGATTCGTTATTTTGCGCAAACAGGTTCGACTGTACCCCCAGAACCAGGGGGATAATGAAGCAGAGCTTTTTCATACAAGAGTCCGATTCTTTTTATAATTGGTCGGCCGAAAAGCGCGAATTTACTCGCTTTGTGACACCCCAGAAGCTTCGGCATTGTAACAAAAAGCGCGCATCTGTCTTACTGTACTGGGGATAATCAGGGGTTCAATAGTGGTAAATATTTTACCTGCCGAATCTGTGAACAGGTTCAAATCTGCCCGGACTTTTTTCTGTATGCCGCCCGTCATATCGTGGGGCTTCTCTAAGCTATTGAGGCTAAAGGATAAATTCGCCTGTTTCCCGGCTTTTTGCCCGGTTCAGGGGTTAACAGGCCTTGATTGCACTGAAATGATGCCGTCATGGCGGTACAGTTGAATATTGGCCTTTCACAGCAGTATTGAAGTCTGGATTTTCGCTGGCTTTGCCTCTATCTTGCCGATTCCGGGCAGACAGCTGCTTGGCTCTGCCCAAACCCACAGTTTCTGGATCTCTTGTGTCCTTTGATTTCCTCACAGAACCGGTCTCGCGGCTAACTATAAAGTTGCCATCACGACCCTGGTTGTTGCTGCCCATGGTGGCGCTGTCCTGGCCTGTCTGGGGCCAGGCTGAGGATGAATGGCGCCAGGCTGTCAGTGTTGGCGCCTATTACGCCAGGGGCGATTACGGCGAGCCGCTTGATACCAGTATTCATTACTATCCGGTCAGTTATGAAGCGAACAAGGGCAAGTGGGGGTTTCAGCTCACTGTTCCCTATCTCGAGGTGAGCGGACCGGGCAATGTCCTGATTAATATAGGCGGCGTCACCCAGTCACTGGCCAGCGATGAAGTAAGCCACTCCGGCGGTCCCGGTGACACCGTTGCTTCGCTGATCTATCGTTTCGACCCTCTTTCTGCCAGGGCCCCCTTTGTGGACTTGCGTGTGGATGTAAAGATACCCACTGCCGATGAAGTCAAAGCCCTGGGCACTGGCGAGCCGGACACCAGTGTGCAACTGGATTTTTCCCAGGCTGTGGGAGACGCGGCACTGTTTGCCACAACAGGTTATAACTGGCGCGGTAAGACCACCCTCTATGCCGGGCTGCAGAATGGTTTTTTCGGGCAATTGGGCTTCAGCAAGCCCCTGTCGGAAACTGTGCAGGCCGGGGCCTTTTATGATTACCGGCAAGCGGCATCCGATTTCGCCCATGAGTCCCATGAGCTGGTACCCTATATTAGCTGGCAGCTGGACGAGAACTGGAGTTTTACCGGCCTCAGTATTTTTGGTTTTACCGAAGCCAGTGCCGACGTCAGTGTGATGGGGCAGTTGCGCTACAGCTGGTGAGACTGCCGTTACAGCTGTGTTACAGATCTGTTACAAGCGTAGCGGCTTGACTCTTGGCGGCAGGATGCCGGCCCGTTGTACGCTGGGTCGGATTCGCTGCATGGGGGGCAGTTCCGGTCGCTGTACCCGGTCAGGACGTTCAATGCGATCGCTCTCGGCTTCCAGCCCGGCATCTGCAATATCCTGATCCCCATCGGTATTCTGGCTGAAGAAGGAGGCCACAGCCTGCCAGGCCAGATCGGACTCAGCAGTGGCGGCGGGTTCGGGAGACGGCTCCCTGTTGGCAGCTTCGGATTCTGACTGCTGCGTTTTTGCCGCTTCGAAATCTGCATCACTGTGTCTGGCCACCAGTTGATCCTTCAGCTGCAAAAAGGCCAGGGCATTGCTGTCCAGATCACGCTGAATCTGCTCATTGATATCGATAGCGGAAGAATCCTGGGTAAAACTGCTGGCTGCGGCTATTTGTACCGGCGACTCCAGTGGCGCTATTTCCACTTCCCGGCTGACCGGAATATCCAGCTCCAGTGTCTGGGTCAGTGCCAGTTTGCGGGACTCGGGGGCGTAGAAAACTTCCACCTCAATCGGTGCTGTGTCCGCTGTTTCGCTGCGGCTGCCCAGGAAGGGTTTCAGGCCGGTGCCGCCAAGGCCGCTCTCACTGCCTGGTACCGGCAGGCGACCGGTGCCACCCAGACCACTGCCTTCGTCATCGCCACCCTGACGAATATTGCCACTGCTGCCCAGATTCAATAGCAGGGCGCAGAGCAGGGCTGCCAGGAAAGACAGTATCAGGGACAGTTGGCGTGGCTTGATGGTAGTGGCGGTCAGCATAGCGTTCAGGTCGAGGCATCAGCTCGAGCCATCATCCTCCTGCTGCTTGTCACTTGCAACTTCTGCATTGAAATTGAAAACACCAAAGTTGATCCGGTAGTTGCTTGTGCGGCCCTGTTCCTGGTCGTCCTGCTGGTATTGCATGGCGGCCTTGTTCATGGCGGTGAGAGCCTGCATGCCCAGGGTATTGGCCAGTTCGCTCAGCTCCTGCACGGACTGCTCAGAAAGCTTGTCATAATAAACACTTCTATCGAAATAGGAAGGTTTGCCACCCAGCAGGTTATGGGCGCCGGCGGCAATATGATCCTGGATATTCTTGCCGAAGAAAAACACCTTCTCATCAAAGCCCTGACTGGGGGTAAAGGCGCCGGTATTGAGTACAACGCAGTCGTCCTCGATATGGGCGACATCCAGCCTGAGCCATTCGTCGAGAATCACCCGGGGCCGAATGTCCTGTTTGCAGACCTGCTGCACGAGACTTTCAAAATCCGGGCCTGAGGAATCAGGACTTCTGACCGGCAGTGGTCGGGGCTGGCCATCGGCATCAGTGTAGTCCTGATCACCCATCCAGCGGGCGATAATCTGGGCGCCGATGGAGGCGGCCGTCGGCATGGTGCTTTGCTCGCGGTCTTCGGCGCGCAGGCGTTTGACGTCCTTGCGATGAACACCGGTCAGCAGGTTGATGCGGCTGTCGGACTGGCGCTTGCCGGGTACCCGGAAATCTTTCTCCGCCACCTCGACATACAGGGACTTCAGCATGCCAATCAATTGCGGGTAGGTAATCTGGTAGGACAGCATCAGGCGCACCAGCGGGCGCAGCACTTTTTCAAGCGCTGCCAGGAGGCGGGGAGGTGGCCCGCCCGGTGCGGCGTTATTACTGTCAGACATGTTGGCAAGTATACCCAATAGGTGGGAAATGTTCCCACAGTTTTTTCAATGCTTCCGGAATCGGACGCCAATCACAATTCTGTCTGATAAGTGTTGACGTGGGAATATTTCCCACCTAGAATCGATTCAAACTACTTTCCCGGCAATTTTTCCGGCAAGTCCTCAGGGGTGCTAGATGCAACAGGGTATCGGTCAACATTTTCAGGGCCTTAATTACAGCCCTCAGTTGCCGCCAGCAGAATTTGACGCTGACCCCGCCCCGCAATCTGATACCCGCTATTTTCGCCTGCGGCAACAGCGCCTGGCCTACCAGGAATACGGCAGCCCCACAGGCAAGCCCATTGTCTATTTCCACGACAGTGGCAGTTCGCGTCTGGAAGCTGCGTTCTTTGATGAAGCCTGCCGATTGCACGGCTACCGCCTGATCGCCGTGGACCGTCCCGGCATCGGTGAATCAGACTATTATGATATCGGCTCACCCAGGGATTTCTGTGATGATGTGCTGGCCCTGACCGAGCATCTTGGTTTGCAGCGTTTCGGCGTGATGTCGCTGGGCGCCGGTGGCATCTTTGGCTTGCACCTGGCCCATGATTATCCGCAAAAAGTGAGCTTCAAACTGTGTCTGGCCGGGGTGCCCGGCAGTGTCTTCAATGAGAGTGAAACCTCATCCTACGCCGCCACCTGCTGGAATGAACTCACCCCCGTGCTGATCAAATTGATGGTGCGTATCAAGCACCGGTTTTTTCCCGATGACCCGGGTCAGTTTGTGGAGCGTCTGCAACGTTTTCTCAGTTATACCGATCGTAAGGTGCTGGGTGACCCAGAGGTGTATGGCACGCTGGCCCTGGATCAGCAGGAAGCCCTGCGCAATGGCTACAAGGGCGTGGCCCAGGACCTGGCGGTCTGCTTCCGTAAACTGGATTTCCGCCTGTCTGATGTGCATGTGCCCACCGTGATCTGGCAGGGGGAGGCGGACCGCCTGTCACAGCGCTCCGACTGTGAGTACATGGCGGCACGGCTGCCGGACGTGCGCTATCACCTGGTACCCAACAAGGGCCATTTCTTCTTCATCCACAGGATGGATCGGGTGTTTGAGGGGCTGCGAGACTTGCTGCCGCGTCAGTCCCTGGGCAAAGCCGCCTGAGTCATCGAGCCGGTGCTATTTCTCATGCTCATGGCCATGTTCGTGCAGGTCATAGTCGCAGGGGTGATGGCTGAAGCTGCTGAATTCCTCGGCAGTTGAATATTCCTTGGCGTCGATGATGTGAAACACCTTGGCGTCCACAAACACCTGCACCAGATCTTCATCCAGTAGCCCCTGCCGCGCTTCCTTCACCAGAATGTCAATCGCCTGCTCGTAGTTCATGGCCGGTTTGTAGGGCCGGTCGGAAGCGGTGAGGGCATCATAGATATCACAAATGGTCATGATTTTTGATGGCGTGGGGATCTGTGACTCCCGCATGCCATGGGGGTAGCCACTGCCGTCCAGTTTTTCGTGATGGGCGCCGGCAATGGTGGGGATATTCTGAAATTCCTTGGTCCAGGGAATGTGCTCCAGGAAATTCTGGGTGTGCACCACATGGGATTCGATTTCCTTGCGCTCCAGGGGTGACAGGCTGCCCTTGGCAATAGAGAGCAGCTGCAATTCTTCCTGGGTAATAATCTCCAGTTTGTCGCTGCTGCTTTCCAGCCGGTAAGCCTGGATGCGATCCAGCATGTCCCGGTTGTCTTCCTTGAGCACCGAAGGCTCATTGGCTTCAACAATGGCCTGATAAAACTGCTCCAGCATGTCCAGGTCATTATTAAGCTGCTTGTCGATCTCGGTGAAGCGGCTCTCATCGAACCTGCCTTCGCGATACATGGCGAGCTGTCCGCGCAGGGCCTGGGAGCGAAGCTTTTCCTGGGCCAGTTGAATGCGATACTGGATATTCTCCAGGCTGCCTTCGCGCAGTTTCTTTTCCTTCACCAGCACCGACTCGCGAACGCCAACCTTGCCAAAATCGTGGAGCAGGGCGGCATAGCGCAGTTCCCGCACTTCGGTGTCGGTAAACTTCACATTGCGCAGTCGGGTCAGATTGGAAATCGATGTGGACTCAGCCAGTTCCACGCAGAGATCTGCCACCCGGAAAGAGTGACCACTGGTGGTGGGATCCCGTTGTTCGATGGCGGCTACCGAGGCATTCACAAAGCCTTCAAACAGTGCCTTGATGTCATTCTGCAGAATGGTGTTTTCGATGGCGATACCAGCCTGACTGGCCAATGCCTGTAACAGCACATTGATGTCGCTGTCGAAGGGTTCGGTGTAGGCCATGGCCGACTTTTCGTCGGTAATTTTCAGCGAGCGGGCTTTCTTGCGGTTGATAAACTGCAGCACCCCGATCACTTCTTTCTGCTTGTTGGCAAGCGGAATGGCAAGAATGGATTTGGTGCGGTAGCCGGTGCGACGGTCAAAGGACTGATTGAATTTATAGGGCGCCGAACTGGGTAACTGATAGGCGTCAGGTATATTTAATTCAGAGTCCGTGTAGGCGACATAGCCGGCGATGGATGTCGGATCCAGGGGAAAATGCATTTCCTCGAAAGGAAAGTCCATGGAGTCATTCTGGGTCAGCTTGAAGACCAGTTCCCGCTCGCGCTCGTTGATCTCATCGATGAGGAACAGGGAGGCTGCATCACAGCAGGCGATATTCTGACCCTCGGTCAGAATCTTGCGCAGCAGGGTCATCAGGTCGTCTTCCGCTGACAGGGAGATACTGATATCTGCCAGCTTGTTCAGATAGCGGAAGCTGGTGTCCCGCAATTTTGCCCGTTCGGCTTTCTCGCTTTTCAGCACCCACTGATAGCAGGCCATCTCCAGCATCTTGCAGGTCTGTTTGTAGGGAAGGCTATTGGCAAGAATGAGATCAGTATCCAGATTCATGGAATCGGAGCTGAGGAAGATGGTTTCCGGAAACTCGTCTTTCCATTTGCCATAATCCATTTCCCGCAGCAAATGATGGTCGAGCAGAATCAGCGCGGGGGTATAGCGCTTGGCTGCGGTGGTGGAAACAATCTCGGTCGGGATGATCAGCCTGGAATGCAGATCCTGCCAGATCTTGGAGCCGGCATAGGCAGGCCCGTATCCGATAGTGATTGTGCGTTGGGAATTGCTGAAGGAATTCATTCTGTTAAGGGGTCAAAGCCACAACAACAGAAGTGTACCCCAGCGGGTCTGACTAAGCGATAGGAAAGCGCTGTGCCGGAGCCATCAAGGTCTGATGGCTCCGGCTCTGAAGCTTAGGGCTGTAAGCGTTCTTTCAGCGAGGCCAGGAATCGTTCCAGGCCCGTTTCGGCCTCCGAGCGATAGCGGAAGGGGCCAACTTCGTTGCCGTCGCCGGTGCGGAAATACCACAGATCTCTTTGCGAATAGACCTGTACATTGGCGCCTTGCTGGCCATGTCCACCAGCCATGGCTGGCTTGTTAAATAGTGAGTCAGACATTGTCGTTTCCTGAGGCTTTTGCCTTTCTTCTGGGCAGCAGCTGGGTGCCGCTGTCGGGTTATTGTGTTGTGGGTTCTATCTCAGCTTCGGCAATGCCGCCGATCTCAAAGGTCTCCGCCAGCCCGGGCTTGCTACCGGAAGGACCGGCCTGAAGGCTCAGTGCACAAACCCGGGGCTGACGAGTAAAGCAGAACATAGCCGCAGTTTGCTGGAGCGCCAAGAGCGCAAAAATTATGCCACGGCAAGGCTCGGCGCGAGCTGATCAAGCTTTGATCAATTTCAGAAAAAGGAGAAATATCAGCTAGATACAAAGGGTTTTGAAAAAATGCCGAGTCCCGGGTTTCTGTAATCTATCAAAGGGATAGCAGCCCTTGTTAACAGCAAAATTTTTTTTGGCTCACCCGGGCGGGCAAATTTTTTTTCATTTTTTTTTGCGTTCCGGGCTGCTGTCTCCACTTCTGCCGGGCATGGGCGAGCGGGGCCGCTGATCCGGTCCGGGCAGCGCTGCAAGTCGTTGAAGTTGCGGTATTGATATGGGAAAATCGCGCTCTTTTCGAGCTCACCTGACGCAATCGACACACCCAGTTGACCCCTCAAGCAAGGCAACCGTGAAAGCGGGTCGTCAGCTAGCTTGGTGGTTCCAACCCAGAAATACCGCGTTGGTTACCGCCCCGGGTGAGCCAGTATAGCCAGAATTTTGAAAGAGGTTTGAACATGCAGGTTTCCGTTGAAACGACTCAAGGACTTGAGAGAAAGATGACTATTGCTGTGCCCAGCGAAAAGGTGGATTCAGCCGTCAATGCACGCCTGCAGGAAGCTGCCAGAACTGTGCGCATGAATGGTTTCCGCCAGGGCAAAGTGCCATTGAAAGTTGTCAAAAACCGCTTCGGCAAAGGGGTGCGCCAGGAAGTGGTTGGCGAATTGATGAGCCAGTCCTTCTATGACGCCATTAATGAGCAGAGCCTCAAGCCCGCCGGTCAGCCTCGCATTGAGCCTACCAATATGGATGAAGGCAAGGACCTGGAATTTACGGCCACCTTTGAGGTTTACCCGGAAGTCAGCCTGCCAGACTTCAGTGCCATCGAAGCCGAGCGCCTGCAGGCCGAGGTGAGTGATGCGGATATCGACGAGATGATCGAGACTCTGCGCGAACAACGTCAGAACTGGCAGGAAGTGGACCGTGAGGCGGCCAAGGATGATCTGGTCAATATCGACTATGTGGGTCGCAAGGACGGTGAAGAATTTGAAGGCGGCAAAGCCGAGGGCAGCAGCCTGGTGCTGGGCTCAGAGCGTATGATCCCCGGTTTTGAAGATGGCCTGATTGGCAAGAAGGCAGGTGAGAGCGTCACTCTGCCGCTTAAGTTTCCGGAGGAATACCATAACGAGGAACTGGCCGGTGCCGAGGTGGAGTTTGATATCACCATCAACAGCGTTAGCGAAAAAGCCCTGCCGGAAGTGAACGAGGAATTCTATGCCAGCTTCGGTGTGACCGAGGGTGGCGAGGAAGCTTTCCGCAAGGAAGTGGCCAGCAATATGGAGCGCGAAATGAAAAGCGCCAGCCGTAACAAGCTGAAGAATCGCATTATGGATGCGGTGCTGGAAGCCACCGATGTCACGGTGCCCACTGCCCTGGTAGCCGGCGAAATCGATCAGCTGCGCAATCAGGCCCTGCAACAAATGGGTGGTGGTGGCCAGAACATCGACAAGAGCCTGATTCCCGATGATTTGTTCCGTGAACAGGCCGAGCGCCGGGTGAAACTGGGTCTGGTGCTGGGTGAAGTGATTCAGCAACAGAATTTGCAGGCCGATGCCGTAAAGGTCAGGGAGGCTATTGAAGAGATGGCTGCGACCTACGAATCACCGGAAGAAGTGGTGAAGTGGTACTACAGCAATCAGGAACAATTGGCGGCGGTAGAGTCTTCAGTACTTGAAGATCAGGTATTTGACTACATAATTGATCAGGCCAAGGTAAGCGACAAGCAGGTCGATTACCAGGAAGTGATCAAGCCCGAAGCCAAAGCCCCGGAGGCAGAAGCCGAGGCCGACTCAGATGACAGTTCTGCTGACAAGAACGCCGAAGAGTCGGACCAGGATGCCGATAAATAAGGTTTCCCCAACGCATTCCCTGCCTGGCTAGGGAGAACTGCCGACAGATAAAGGATCAAAGTAGTATGGCAAGCAATCAAATGACACCCAGCGCGGCCCTGGTGCCTATCGTAGTAGAACAGACCGCAAGGGGAGAGCGATCCTATGACATCTACTCCAGACTGCTCAAGGATCGGGTGATCTTCATGACCGGGCAGGTCGAAGACCATATGGCCAATCTGATTGTTGCCCAGCTTTTGTTCCTGGAATCGGAAAATCCGGACAAGGATATCCACCTCTATATCAATTCCCCGGGCGGCTCTGTTACTGCAGGGCTGTCCATCTATGACACCATGCAGTTTATCAAGCCCGACGTCAGCACCATGTGCATCGGTCAGGCCGCCAGCATGGGAGCCATGCTGCTGGCCGGCGGCGCCAAAGGCAAGCGACTGGCCTTGCCCCATAGCCGCATGATGATCCACCAGCCCAGTGGCGGGGCCCAGGGTCAGGCGGCAGATATTGAGATTCAAGCCAATGAAATCATCAAGATACGCAAGAAACTTAATGTGCTGATGGCACAGCACACCGGCCAGCCTGAAGAGGTGATCGAACGGGACACCGAGCGCGACAATTTCATGAGCGCAGAAGAGGCCCTGGAATACGGTCTGGTGGATAAAGTAATCGAGCAGCGAGTAGATAATAAGGTAAGTGGAGTGCCTGAATCCGAGTAATGACTCAGGTTGGGCTTGCATTTGCGCAGCAATGCCTTCATTTTAGTCAGTAGCTGTGTTCTGGTAGGCAATAAGAGCCTGAAAGCCGCGTCTTTATTGGCATACAGGTAATTTTTTGCCCCAGGCAGGTCTGACAATCAGGTTCCGGGCGTAGCCTGTGTGAAAGGCATGATTTGCTTGCTGGCCACCCCCGGTAACACTGGGCAACACTGCTCAGCGTTTGTTTCAAGAGTTAATAGTTTTAGGCAATCCCCGAAATGTCAGATGATCGATACAACAAAGGCGACGACAACGGCAAGTTGTTGTACTGCTCCTTTTGCGGCAAATCCCAGCATGAAGTTCGCAAGCTGATTGCCGGCCCTTCGGTTTTTGTCTGCGATGAATGCGTTGATTTGTGCAACGACATCATTCGCGAGGAAATCCAGGAAAAGGAATCCGAAACCACCACCCGCAAACTGCCGGTTCCTGAAGAGATCAAGGACACCCTGGACGAGTACGTCATCGGCCAGGAGGCAGCCAAGAAAGTGCTGTCAGTCGCGGTCTACAATCACTACAAGCGTCTCAATTATGACAAGAGTCATGATGGGGTAGAGCTGAGCAAGAGCAATATCCTGATGGTGGGGCCCACCGGTACCGGCAAGACCTTGCTGGCCGAGACCCTGGCCCGACTGCTGGACGTGCCTTTTACCATTGCCGATGCCACCACCCTGACCGAGGCCGGCTACGTCGGTGAGGATGTAGAGAACATCATTCAGAAGCTGTTGCAGAAATGTGACTACGATGTGGAGAAGGCCCAGATCGGTATCGTCTACATCGACGAAATCGACAAGATTTCCCGCAAATCCGACAATCCTTCTATTACCCGGGACGTGTCGGGCGAGGGTGTGCAGCAGGCCCTGCTGAAACTGATCGAAGGCACCGTGGCTTCGGTTCCTCCCCAGGGCGGACGCAAACACCCACAGCAGGAATTCCTGCAGGTGGATACCTCCAATATCCTGTTTATCTGTGGCGGTGCCTTTGCCGGTCTGGACAAGATCATTCGCGATCGCTCCTCCAAGAGCGGCATCGGCTTTACCGCCGAGGTGCGCAGCCAGGAGGCGGAAGACCAGGTAGGCGAAACCCTGCGTGATGTGGAGCCTGAGGATCTGGTGAAGTATGGTCTGATCCCCGAGTTTGTTGGCCGTCTGCCCATGATCGCCACCCTTGATGAACTCGATCTGGATGCCCTGGTGCGTATCATCAAGGAACCCAAAAACTCCCTCACCAAGCAGTATGCCAAGCTGTTTGAGATGGAAGATGTAGAGATCCAGTTCCGGGATGATGCCCTGCGCGCCATTGCCCGCAAGGCCCAGGAGCGCAAGACCGGTGCCCGTGGCCTGCGCTCCATCATGGAAGCGGTGCTGCTGGATACCATGTACAAAATTCCATCAATGGAAAAGGTCAGCAAGGTTGTTATTGATGCCGCCGTCATCAATGGCGAATCCGAGCCGCTGCTGATGTATGAGAATATCGAGCAACCGAACAAATCTGCGGTTGACGAGTAATCTCGGCCCCGGGCCTTGAACTTTCGAGGCCCGGCACCATGTCTTGGACAGGCATAACTAGATACCTAGAGTACCCTTATGAGTTCATCAGCCGATGTTTCCGGTTCTACCACGCTGCCACTACTGCCGCTGCGTGATGTTGTTGTTTATCCCCAGATAGTCCAGCCCCTGTTCGTCGGGCGCCCCAAATCCATCAAGGCCCTGGAACTGGCCATGTCCAGTGACAAGCAGGTGCTGCTGGTGGCCCAGCGCAATGCCTCGGAAGACGAGCCCGGTGTGGATGACCTGTTCAGTATTGGTACCGTGGCCACGATTCTGCAATTGATCCGGCTGCCGGATGGTACCGTCAAGGTACTGGTAGAAGGGCTGGACCGGGCCCGTATCAAGGATGTCATTTTCGAGGACGATCATTTCAAGGCCGAAACCAGTGTGCTGGCGCCCGAAGAAGTGCCCGAGAAAGAGTCCGCGCTGTTGATCCGCTCCTTGCTGTCGCAGTTTGACCAGTATGTGCAGCTCAGCAAAAAGATTCCCCCGGAAGTCATGACTTCCATTTCCAGCATCGACGAGCCGGGCAGGCTGGTGGACACCATTGCCTCCCATATGTCCCTGCAGCTCGAAGAGAAGCAGAATCTGCTGGAACTGGCTGGCTTGCAGGCGCGCATAGAACATCTGATGTCCCTGATCGAGGGCGAGATCGACCTGTTCCAGGTGGAGAAGCGCATTCGCGGCCGGGTCAAAAAGCAGATGGAGAAAAGCCAGCGCGAGTACTATCTGAATGAACAAATGAAAGCCATCCAGAAGGAAATGGGTGAGCTGGAAGACGTGCCCAATGAGGCCGAAGAGCTGAAACAGCGCATCGAAGATGCCGGCATGCCCAAGGAAGCCAAGGAAAAAGCTGTTCAGGAATTGAACAAGCTGAAGATGATGTCGCCGATGTCATCGGAAGCCTCGGTGGTGCGAACCTATCTTGACTGGATGATCAGCATTCCCTGGAAGAAGCGCTCGCGTGTGCGTCTGGATCTGGCCAAAGCAGAGGAGATCCTCGAAGATGATCATTACGGTCTGAAGGAGGTGAAGGAACGCATTCTCGAATACCTGGCCGTGCAGAAGCGTGTTAAAAAACTGAAAGGTCCAATACTCTGTCTGGTGGGTCCGCCCGGCGTCGGCAAGACCTCACTGGGTGAATCCATTGCCCGAGCTACCAATCGCAAATTTGTGCGCATGGCTCTGGGTGGGGTACGAGACGAGGCTGAAATTCGCGGTCACCGCCGCACCTATATTGGCTCGCTGCCTGGTAAACTGCTGCAGAAGCTGTCCAAGGTAGGCGTTCGTAACCCCCTGTTCCTGCTGGATGAAATCGACAAGATGGGCATGGACCATCGTGGCGATCCGGCTTCGGCTCTACTGGAAGTGCTGGACCCCGAGCAGAACAATTCCTTCAATGATCATTATCTGGAAGTGGATTATGACCTGTCGGAAGTGCTGTTCGTCTGCACCTCCAACAGCATGAATATTCCGGAACCGCTGCTTGATCGAATGGAAGTCATTCGTATCCCCGGCTATACCGAGGATGAAAAAGTCAATATTGCCCAGCGTTACCTGATACCCAAGCAGCTCAAGAACAATGGCCTGAGTGAGGACGAACTGGTCTTCCCGGAAGAACCGATTCGTGACCTGATCCGCTATTACACCCGGGAAGCGGGTGTGCGTGGCCTGGAGCGGGAGATCGCCAAGGTCTGCCGCAAGGTAGTCAAGGAGCATTCTCTCGACAAGGACAAGTCCGGCAAGAAGTCAGGCAAGAAGAAAGGTGCCACTATCGAGCTGAGCAGCGAGATGCTGGAGAAGTACTCCGGTGTGCGCAAGTACGACTTCGGCAAGGCCGAAGAGGAAAACATGATCGGGCAGGTCAACGGCCTGGCCTGGACATCGGTGGGTGGCGAGTTGCTCACCATCGAGGCCATCGCCGTAGAAGGCAAGGGCAAGACCATCAAGACCGGCTCCCTGGGGGATGTCATGCAGGAGTCGATCCAGGCCGCCTTTACCGTGGTACGAAGCCGCTCCAAGGCCCTGGGGCTGAATTCCGACTTTCACGAGAAATTCGATTTGCACATCCACGTGCCCGAAGGTGCCACTCCCAAGGATGGCCCCAGTGCCGGTGTTGGCATGTGTACGGCCCTGGTATCGGTGCTGACCAATATCCCGGTGCGTGCCGATGTGGCCATGACCGGTGAGATTACCCTGCGTGGTCAGGTACTTCGAATCGGTGGCCTCAAGGAGAAATTGCTGGCGGCCCACCGCGGGAATATTAAAACCGTGATCATTCCTGCCGATAATGAAAGAGACTTGGCAGAAATCCCGGATAACATCAAAGCGGACCTGAAGATTGTTCCGGTTCGCTGGATTGATGAAGTACTGGAACATGCATTGCAGTATCAGCCGACTCCGCTGAGTGGCGAAGAAAAGGCCGAAGAGAAAAAGAAAGCGAAGCAGGAAGAGATTGACCAAAGTAGTGACGAAAAGCACATAAATACGCACTAAACCCGCGTGTTTTCGGTTGACACGGCTTTCTGGCGCTTGGTATAAAGATTCGGTCTAAAGCCACGTATATGCTGTATTCGGGGAACTTTTCCAGATCAAAACAGGGCTTGCAATTCAGCTGTTTTTCCAATCCGTGAAGTAGTACTCGATTGGTAGCAGAAATCAGACTCAATACTGAATTCAAGAAGTTTTTGATAAAAACAACTTCAAAACCTAGAAGGGGATAATGTGAATAAATCAGAACTTATAGATGCTGTCGCCGCTGCTGCGGATCTTCCAAAAGCGGCTGCCGGTCGTGCAATCGATGCGACTATCGACGCCATTACCGACTCCTTGAAAAAAGATGATCCGGTAGTGCTGGTTGGTTTTGGTACATTCCAGACCAAGAGCCGTGCTGCCCGTACTGGTCGTAATCCACAAACTGGTGCGCCGATTGAAATCAAGGCCGCACGAGTGCCCAGCTTCAAAGCCGGTAAAGCACTGAAGGATGCGGTAAACTCATAAGCATCTTGCCTGTTCCGGTTTTTGGCCGGCAGGTTTAAAAAGATCAATTTAATTGCCGGACCTTTGGCCGGTAGTTTTGGAGAGATCTAACAGGGCGCATCTTCGGATGCGCCTTTTTAGTTTATAAAAGTTTGTTGCTGCCGCTTCGGCTTGTACCCACCAGGCGATTTCAAGGGCCGCAACAAAACAATAACGAGCAGAAAGCCAGACCGATCTGGTGAACAGTAGATGAGAATCGGGGCAGCGCCTGACATCAACGCGTTGCCCGGCCAAGCATTCCAGGAACAACTATGCTGCAGGATATTAGAGATAATTCACAGGGCGTTATTGCCAAGATCATCATTGGATTGATCGTGGCGGTCATGGCACTGTTTGGGGTTGAGTCAATCATCGGTGGTTTTACCACTGCCCCGTCCGTCGCCGAGGTCAATGGCGAAGAGATCACCGAAGTTCAGTTACAGAACAGCACCCAGAATCTGCTGGGCTCCATCGGCGCCAATCCTGGCGATATCGATCAGACCCTGGTGGAACAACTGGCACTGAACCAGCTTATTGAGGAAACCATTCTCCGTCAGGCAGCCGCTGACGCCGACCTGGCGATTTCCAATGATGCTATCGACCGGGCCATCATCAACACCCCCCAGTTCCAGGTAGGCGGTGTGTTTGATTCCGATCTGGCGGTTCGCACCCTGGCAGCCCAGGGTTTCAGTGTACCGCTGTATCGAGCCGATCTGCGTCAGCGCATGCTGATGGGGCAGGTGGCCAATGCCTACAGCAGTTCCAATTTTGCCACCGATGCCGAACTCGAGCGCATCGCCAGGCTTACCCGTCAGACCCGGGATTTTCGTTATATTTCCATTCCCATGGGTACCCGTACCCTGGATACCCCAATCACGGATGAGCAGATTGCTGCCTATTACGAAGACAACCAGGAGCAGTTTCGTGAGCCCGAGTCAGTGGTGCTGAGTTATGTTGTCCTGGATCAGGCCGCCATTGCCGATCAGATCGAAGTGCCGGAATCAGAATTACGCACGCTCTATGAAGAGGAACGGAATGCCTTCGAAGGCTCTGCCGAAAAGCGCGCTTCCCATATCCTGTTTGAAGTGATCGGCAGCACCACCGAAGCGCAGGCCATGGAAGCGGCCACGGCGGCCAAGGCAAGGCTCGATGCCGGTGAAGACTTTGCCGAACTGGCGCTGGAATTGTCCGATGATGTGGTGTCAGCAGAAGAGGGCGGTGATATCGGCTATTCCGATGGCGGTGCCTTTCCGGAAGCCATTGAGGAAGCGCTGGAGACCCTGTCTGTTGACGAAGTGTCGGAGCCGGTGGTCACTGAATTCGGCGTGCACCTGGTAAAGCTGACGGAAGACAATGAAAATGTCTATCCGGAGTTTGCTGAGGTTCGTGAGCGCCTGGAAGCCGAGCTGAAGAGCGCCGAAGTTGAACTGGCCTATGCAGAACAATTGGAGAACCTCTCCAATCTGGCCTTCGAGACCGGCGACCTGGAAACCATCTCCAGCCAACTGGGTTTGACAATACAGCAGAGTGAACCGGTTACCCGCAATGGCGGTAGTGGCATCTTTGCCAATCCAGCCGTGGTGGAAGCGGCGTTTTCCGACTCGGTCTTGCTGGAAGCCAATAACAGCGACGCCATTGAACTGGATGATACCCGTGCCGTGGTGCTGCGGGTTGAGCAGTTCAATGAATCCTCCATCCTGCCTCTGGAAGAGGTGGAGCCGGAAATCGCTGTGAATCTGCGTACCGAAATGGAACGGGAAGCGGTTCAGGAAATCGGCAATGAACTGATGGTCGCCGCTTCCAGCGGTGAAGGTCTGGAGGAATTGCTGGCGCAATATGAGCTGGAATGGATCAGCCAGGAAGATGTGCTGCGCAGTTCCACTGTGGCCAATCAGTCCCTGATCAGTGAGGTCTTCTCACTGCCGGATCCGGCCACACGGGACAGCAATCCCCTCAGCAGCCTGACGCTGCCCAACGGTACCTTTGTGATGCTGGAGCTGACGGAAGTGACTCCGGGCAGTCTGGATTCAATGACTGCCGAAGAGCGCGAAGCCATGCGCCTGACCATGGCCAATGACCTGGGCAGTGCCGACTTCAGTGGTTATCTGGCGACACTGCGCAGCAATGCGGATATCCAGCAGCGGGAGCCGGCGCCGGAATTCTAGCCGGCACCGGAAGTCTGATCAGATCAAGCGACGACAGCAATTAGCTGTCGTCTGCTTCGGCCAGCGAGCCCATGGCGGTTGTATTGAAGCCACCGTCCACGTACAGAATCTCACCCGAAATACCCGATGCCAGGTCTGAGCTCATGAAGGCTGCGGCATTACCCACTTCTTCAATAGTGACATTACGGCGCAGCGGCGTCTGCCGGGCATTGTGATCCAGCATCTTGCGGAAACTCTTGATACCAGAGGCCGCCAGGGTGCGTATGGGGCCCGCTGAGATGGCATTGACTCTGGTGCCTTCTGGGCCAAGACTTGAAGCCATATAGCGCACATTGGCCTCCAGGCTCGCCTTGGCAAGACCCATGACATTGTAGTTGGGCAGACTGCGCACAGCGCCCAGATAGCTCAGTGTCAGCAGCGAGCCCTGCTGACCACGCATCAGTTCGCGGCCACCCTTGGCCAGGGCCACAAAACTGTAGGAACTGATTTCATGGGCGGTGAGAAAACCCTCGCGGGTGGTCACGTCCACATAATTGCCATCCAGTTCTGCCCCCGGCGCAAAGGCCACGCAATGGACGATGCCGTCCAGGCTGTCCCAGCTTTCCGACAGGCCGGAAAACAGATCTTCAATCTGCTTGTCACTGGTGACATCGCAGGGGAAGGTGAGGGAAGAGCCCCAGCCTTCGGCAAATTTGTTGACCCGATCCTTGAGTTTCTCGGACTGATAGGTGAATGCCAATTCGGCGCCTTCCCGATGCATGGCGGCAGCGATACCCGAGGCAATCGACAGTTTGCTGGCTACACCCAGCACCAAAATGCGTTTTCCGGCTAAGAATCCCATAATCTCTTCCCTGTTAAAGCAAAAGCCCTAGTTTACTTGAAAACCACTGCCCAGGGACAACGGCATTGCCTAGCGAATGCCGTGCATGAAGTGCTTGAGCAAGGGCGACAGGGCGATGGCAGCCACACCGGCGGCAATGCTGTACCAGCCGGCGGTGCTGTACACCTCCATATAATTGGCCAGAGCCGCGGCCGGATCTGTTACCTCACCGCCGATGGTGTCGGAACCGGTCATGGCGGCAATGGTGCCGGAGACATAATTGCCGGCCGCCGAAGCCAGAAACCAGCAGCCCATCATCATGCCCACCACCCGGGGCACCGACAGCTTGGTGGTCATGGACAGACCAACCGGAGAAATACAAAGCTCACCGGTGGTATGCAACAGATAAAGCAGAATCAGCCAGATCAGCGCCACCTGGGTAGGATCGGTGGCAATGGAGGCACCATAGACCAGGAACAGGAAGCCCAGGCCCAACTGAATCAGTGACAGGGCAAATTTCATGGGAGTGGCAGGCTCCCATCCCCGTCGCGCAAGCGCCAGCCAGGTCATATTGAAAAGGGGAGCCAGGGTAATGATGAAAAAAGCGTTGACCGATTGAAACGCCGCCGCCGGAATGACCAGGCCCATCACTTCCCGGTCGATATTCCGGTCCGCCATCAGGTTCAGCGAACTGCCGGTTTGTTCGAACAATGACCAGAAAATAATCTGGTAACTCATCAGGAACAGGCAGACCAGCATGCGATTACGGTCATGGGGTTCGCATTTGATAATGGCATAGCTCACTACCACCAGGGTCATGATTACCAGGGACAGGCCCAGAATGCCGCCTACCAGAGTGCGATACTGCATCAGTTGCCAGCAGATCAGCACGCCGATCAGGGTCATCAGATAGATAAACCACTCGCGATTGATGCCTGGCAAAACCGGCTGCAGCAACAGCTCCGGTTGCAGTGGTTTGCTGGCGTCACCGAAGTGATGCTGACCGCGCAAAAACATCAGCAGGCCGAACAGCATGCCCACGCCAGCGGCGCCAAAGCCCCAACTAAAGCCCAGATACTCCATCAGAAAGCCGCAGACGATTGCGCCCAGGAAGGAACCCAGATTGATGCCCATGTAGAACAGGGTAAAGGCGCCGTCCCGACGCGGATCACGGCGTTCATACATGGAGCCCACCAGGGTGGAAATATTGGCCTTGAGAAAGCCCACGCCCATGATGATCAGGGCCAGGGAAAGATAGAAAGTCTGCAGGTAGAGCGCATCCCGTTGTACCTGCAATTCCCCGGCTACCAGCACCTCGGTGGCCTGGCTGCCTTCAATGGCCATGCCGCCATGGCCGGCCACCAGCAAAATGGCTCCTAACACCACCGCCTTGCCGGGACCCAGATAGCGGTCGGCAACAATGCCGCCGATTACCGGTGTAATGTAGACCAGGCTGATATAGGCCGCGTAGATTCCGGCGGCGGCCTCATCGGAAAACAGAAAGTGCTGGGTGAGATAAAAAATCAGCAGGGCACGCATGCCGTAGTAGCTGAATCGCTCCCACATCTCGGTAAAGAAGCAGGTGACCAGTCCGCGGGGGTGGCCAAGGAATTCAGCCTGGCCGGTCAGGGGAGTAGCAGTTGCATGGCTCATGGTTTGTTCTTCTTGTTAGTGCCTGTTCAGAATAGCCGGAGACGGTCCTCGCGATCACAGCGACCGCTGTTTGTCAGGGCGCCTGTACCCGGATGCGCTGGTCCGGATAGATAATCTCATTGTCAGCAAAGTCATTCCAATCCAGCAGCTGTGCAACTGACAAACCCAGACGGCTGGCAATGCGGGCCAGGCTGTCGCCGGAACGAACCCGGTACCAGCCGGATTCGCTACCGGATGCCGTGCTGGCCAGACGGGTAGTGGCCTGGTCACTGTAACTCAGGTCAAGCACTTGTCCCGGCATCAGCAGTGCGTCCAGGGCGAAGCCATTGTGACGGGCAATGTCTTGCGAACGCAATTGGAAGCGGCGGGCAATGCTCCACAAATTATCGCCGGCACGCACGCGGTAGCTGTCAGGCACTGCTGGCGGTGCCGACTGGGTCGGTGCCAGACTGGCCAGTTCTGTCAGGTCACTGGCATTGTTCAGGCCGCGGGGTATCAACAAGGAGCGTCCGGCGATGATGCGGCTGCTGCTGAGACGGTTCACTACTCTGAGGACTTCCACGCTGGTGCCCAGCTTGCTGGCAATACCGCCCAGGGTATCGCCGCTTTGAATTTCATAGCGATCCCAGGTGACAAACTGATCAGCCGGCAGAGATTGCAGCCCGGCTCGCAATTTCTCGGCATTCTCGGGCGGCAGATAGAGTCCTTGTGGGGCATCGGGGTGGGTGGCCCATTGCCGATAGCCATTATTGAAGTGACGCAATTGCTCATAATCCATCTCTGCCAGGCGAGCCGCCTGTCCCAGATCTATCTGTGAGCCGATTTCAACCAGTTGCAAAGGATTGGCATTGGCCAGCGCCGGCAGTTCGATGCCGTATTTCTCCGGCTCGCTGACAATGGCGGCAATGGCCAGCAACTTGGGCACATGGGCCCGGGTTTCCGGTGCCAGGGGCAGAGACCAGAAATCGATGTCGTCATCACTGCTTTGACCACTGCGCCTGATAGCGCGACGCATATTGGGTGAGCCGGTGTTATAGGCGCCAATTGTCACTAACCAGTTTTCATCGAACTGGGCATGAATGCGACTGAGGTAGGCAATGGCGGCCCGGGTTGAAGCATGGGGATCGCGGCGACCGTCATACCACCAGTCCAGTTGCAGGCCGAAGCTGCGCGCTGTGGGGCCAAGAAACTGCCACAGTCCCACCGCATGGACGGCGGAATAGGCATTGGGGTCGAAAGTGCTCTCCACCACAGGCAGCAGGGCCAACTCGGCAGGCAGGCCTGCCGTTTCCACTTCATCAACAATGTAAAACAGAAAGGGTTCGGCCCGCTCGGCGATCAGGTCGAAATAACGCTGGTCCCCCGCATAATTGGCAATCCAGTATTGCACGTCTTCATGCTGGTAGTGCGCTTGCAGTTTGAGGCCGTGGCGAATCCGGTCCCAGAGATTGTCAAACACAAGCGGCAGTGTTTCGCTGCTGTCGATACTGGTCACTTCTGGCGTCCGGCTTTCTCTTGCCGGCCTTGCTTCTGGCGACTGGGTGGAAGTTGTGGGGGCTGGCGACTGGGGTACCGTATTCACCTGACAGGCTGCCAGGAATACAAACAGAAGAAAGTAAAATTGTCGGGGGATACGCGCGATTCGGGAAAAGCTCCCGGAAGCTGTTGCTACTGCCATGTTAAAAATTGTCTTTCCATTGTCTTAATGCGGTGAATACCTCGAGATCCGAGTCTGTATTCAATTGCCTGTCTTGCAGGGTCTGTCTGATGCCCTTGCTTTGACAGCGCAAAAAAGGATTAGTTGCCAATTCCAGGGCCATGGTGGAGGGCAGGGTCACTTCCTGATTGCGGCGTTTTTCACTTTCCGTGTCGATGCGCGCTTGCAAGTCGCTGTTATCAGGCTCTGCGGCGATGGCAAAATTGAGATTGGCCAGGGTGTATTCGTGGGTGCAATAAACCAGCGTCTCCGGGGGAAGGGCGGTGAACTTGCCAAGAGACTGCAACATTTGTTCTGGCGTGCCTTCGAACAGGCGGCCACAACCGGCCGCAAACAGCGTATCACCACAGAACAGTATTGGCGCCGGCCCCTGATCGCAGTAGAAGGCAATATGATCGAGTGTGTGACCAGGTACCTCCAGTATCTGGAAGCGATAGCCCCAGAGATCCAGTTCATCGCCTTCGGCCAGGGGCTGGTTAATGCCCTTGATGCCCGGATTGTCGGGCCCGAAGACTACTGGCTCGAAGCGACTGATCAATTCAGCCAGGCCGCCGGTGTGATCCGGGTGGTGATGGGTGATAAATATATGGCTCAGGGTCAGCTCATGCTCTGCCAGGTAATCCAGCACCGGCTGGGCATCCCCGGGATCCACCACACAGGCCTTGTTGCTTCCGGGCAGGCTCAGGGTCCAGATGTAATTGTCGGTAAATGCGGGCAATGGCCGAATCGCCAGTGACATGGGAGCTCCGATCTGACAGCATGGGTTCAAGCGCACATAATATAGGGAAATCAGCGTTTTACAAGCCAGCCAGAGGCTCCGTAGCGAGCCATTTGGCAGGCTGTTGCTGGGGCGTTAGAATCAGCCCTGCAAGCCCTTCCATGACTGTTCCAGGAGCAAGCAAAAGCTGTCATGAGCAGTTTTTCCAAACATGAGACCCGTCGCCGATTACTGCGTGGCATGCCGGATTCCGACATGATGCAAATGCTGATCGGGCGCTGGTTTCAGACGGCCCAGGGCAAAAAGGTCTGGGAGTTTGAGCAGGAGAAGCTGGCGCCCATTATTTCCCGGCTGTTTGGCTATCACATTCTGCAGATCGGCTGCCACGAGGAGTATTCCCTGCTGGATGAAAGTCCGGTGGGGCACAAGATCATGTTTGCCCCCAGCTGGCGTCCGGGGGTCAGGCAGGCGGTGGCTGACAACGAGGAGCTGCCACTGGGCAATGACAGCATGGACGTGGTGCTGCTGCACCACGCCCTGGACTTTACCGAAGACCACCATCGTCTGTTGCGGGAAGTTACCCGGGTGCTGCGCCCCGGAGGGCACTTGCTGATTGTGGGCTTTAACCCCTATAGCTACTGGGGACTGTGGCGACTGTTCAAGCGTCGTATTCACATGCCCTGGCGGGGCCGCTTTATCAGCCGCGGGCGTCTGACTGACTGGTTGCAGCTTCTGGACCTGCAAATCAGCAAGGTTGACTACAGCCTGCATTTTCCACCATTGAAATTTCAGCGGATGCTCAAACACGCGAATCGTTTTGAAAAGCTGGGCAGCCGTATGGGCAGTCCCTTGGGTGGTGCCTATATCGTGCTCTGTGTAAAACAGGCAGCAACCATCACCCCGATTCTGCCGCGCTGGCGCAGCCTGCCCACCCGCGCCACGGTGATACCGGCCGCCGAAAATGTCCGGGCAAGGAAGATTCATTAGCAGTGGGCATGATGACCCGGCAACAGGGAGCAAGAAGTAGTGGTTGAAATGTTTACCGACGGCGCATGCCGGGGCAATCCCGGGCCGGGAGGTTGGGGAGTACTGCTACGCTATGGGGAGGTGGAGAAAACCCTCTATGGGGGTGAGCAGCATACCACCAATAATCGCATGGAACTGATGGCGGTCATCAAGGGGCTGGAAGCCCTGAAAAAGCCCTGCAAGCTCAAGATCACCACTGACTCCAAATATGTGCTGGGTGGCATCACTGAATGGATGCCCAACTGGAAAAAGCGTAACTGGAAGACCGCCAGCAAAAAGCCGGTGCAGAATGTGGATCTGTGGCAACAACTGGATGCGCTGGTGAGTCAGCATGAAATCGAATGGGACTGGGTCAAGGGGCATAGCGGCCATCCAGAGAATGATTTGGCCGATGAACTGGCCAATCGCGGCATCGACGAACTTTAAGGCATACAGATCAGCATGAGACAGGTTGTACTGGATACAGAAACCACCGGGCTCGATCCCCAGCAGGGGCATCGGGTTATCGAAATCGGTTGCGTGGAGATACAGAATCGCCGCCTCACCGGCAAGCATTTTCATTACTACCTCAACCCCGATCGTGATATCGATGAGGCCGCCATCGAGGTTCACGGCCTGACCCGTGAATTCCTTTCTGACAAGCCACGTTTTGCCCAGATCGAAGCCGAGTTCATCGACTTCGTCCGGGATGCCGAACTGGTGATTCACAATGCACCGTTTGATGTGGGTTTTCTGGATGCGGAGCTGAAACGTAATAACTCATCGGTTCAGGACCTGGGCAGTATCTGTTCGGTGCTGGACAGTCTGCTGTTGGCCCGGGAGAAACATCCCGGCCAGCGTAATAACCTGGATGCCCTGTGCAAACGTTACGGTGTCGACAATACCCAGCGCGAGCTCCATGGCGCCTTGCTGGATGCGGAGATCCTGGCGGATGTGTATCTGCTCATGACCAGTGGTCAGTCCAGCCTTTCCCTGAAAGAGGAAAGTGAGGAGCAAAACCAGGGAATCCAGGTGCGCGAACTGGATCCCAACCGACCGCCACTGCGCGTCATCAAGGCCAATGACAGCGAACTTGCCGCCCATCAGGAACGTCTGGAAGAAATCGCCAGTGCCAGTGCTGATAACTGTCTGTGGCTTGAACTCGACCAGCAAGGCCCGAGCTGAAGCGGGCACTGAGTCCCGGCCCGGCGGATACAGGAATCAGGCATGCCATTCATACTCAGCGGCGTTGATTTAGGCGACGATGACCGTGTCCTGTTGTTTCATGAAGGGCGGCTGTTGCTCTATGCCGAATCGGTTTTCTGGCGGCGACAGCATCTGCAATCCTGGCTTGAGGAACTGAATGAACTGCATCTGGTGGCGGAAAAGCTTGCAGAAAGGACAGTAGAAAGAAAGCAGCGCTTTTTCGCTACCACGGTCAGCACTGCCATGCTCGAAGCTTTGAATGCGCAAGATCGTTCCCTGCGCAGCCTGGTACTGGCCGGCGATGAAGAGTTGCTGGCAACGGCGGGCAAGGCCAACCAGATTCTGGACTGGTACCAGAGTCATCGTTATTGCGGTGCCTGTGGTGAGCCTACCGAGGCCCATCCCAGGGAGCGGGCAGTGATTTGCAGGCGCTGCGAACGTCATTATTTCCCCCGCATCAATCCCTGTGTCATTGTGCTGATCACCCGGGGAGATGAAATTCTGCTGGCCAGAAACAAACGTTACCGCAGTGGCTATTACAGTTGTCTTGCCGGCTTTATCGAGATCGGTGAGTCTGCCGAAGATACTGTACACCGCGAAATCATGGAAGAGGTGGGGCTGCAGGTCGACAATATCCGCTATGTCACCAGTCAGTCCTGGCCATTCCCTTCACAGCTTATGCTTGGCTACTATGCCGATTATGTCAGTGGCGAGATTGTGCCGGAAGAGGCGGAGATCGAAGATGCCGCCTGGTTTGATGTCCGGCAATTGCCCAGCTATCCGTCCAGCCAGATCAGTGTGGCAGGCGAACTGATTGCTGGTTACACTGCATCCCGACTTGCCAATCGGCGCTAATCGACGATTGCAACAAAGAATCAAGGAGTAAGGATTGGAATTTCTCATAGAATACGGCCTGTTTCTGGCCAAGGCCATTACCATCGTGGTGGCGGTAATACTGATTATTGCTGCCATTGCCAATAGCAGCCAAAAGCAGGGCAAATCCGACAAAAAAGGCAGGATCAAGGTCACTCGCCTGAATGAGCACTTCGAAGAGCTGCGGGATACCCTGCGTCATTCAGTGCTGGAAAAAACCGAGTTGAAGGCCCTGGAAAAGGAAGAGAAGAAACAGAAAAAGGCTGAGGAAAAAGCCAAAAAAGCCCAGGCCAAACAAGCGCTCAAGGACGGGCCGAAAGAAGGGCAGACAGGTGAGCAGGGTGACAGCCCCGAGCGCAAACCCAGAGTCTATGTGTTGAATTTCGAGGGTAATATCCCGGCCGATGGTGTGGATTCCCTGCGTGAAGAGATCAGTGCCGTGCTTTCCATGGCGGAGCCTGCCGATGAGGTCTTGCTGCGCCTGGAAAGTCCCGGGGGCATGGTGCATGCCTATGGTCTGGCTTCCTCGCAACTGATGCGCATCAAGAACCAGAAAATCCCCCTAACCATCTGTGTGGACAAGGTGGCGGCCAGTGGTGGCTATATGATGGCCTGTCTGGCCGACCGCCTGGTGGCAGCACCGTTTTCAATCATCGGGTCCATCGGTGTGCTGATGCAATTGCCGAACTTTAACCGGGTGCTGAAAAAGCACGACGTGGATTTTGAGCAGATCAGTGCCGGTGAATACAAACGCACCCTGTCTACATTCGGAGAAATTACGGAGAAGGGCCGGCAAAAAGCCAAAGAAGATGTGGAATCCATCCATGAGATCTTCAAGGGCTGGGTCAAGGAACATCGACCGGTGGTAGATATCGACAAGATTGCAACCGGTGAGACCTGGCTCGGTGTGCAGGCCAAGGAACGCTATATGGTTGATGATATTCGCACCAGTGATGAGTGCATCATCAAGGCCTGTGAGGAGGCCGATGTGTTCGAGGTGGAGTTCGAGTTGAAGAAAAGCCTGCAGGACAAGATGGGCAGAGCCTTTGGCAGTGTCTTTGACAGCCTCTATGGCAAGTTTTTCGAGAAATCGGAAACCCGCCACTATCAGTAATTCAGCCAGTAATTCAGCAAACAGCGATTAAGCGATCACCACCAGCAAGGATTTTCGGAGAGCAGGGTTTATGGAATATCGGGCACTACTTGTCAGCGAAGAGCAGGAAAAGCAATTCACCGCCCAGGTTACTCATCTGGACACGGACAATCTGCCCGCAGGGGATGTGCTGATCGAAGTGCAGTATTCATCCCTGAATTACAAGGATGCTCTGTCTGCCTCCGGCAATCGCGGGGTAACCCGGGAGTATCCCCACACGCCAGGCATCGATGCGGCGGGCATCGTGCGGGAATCTGCCAGTGAGCAATTCAGTAGCGGGGATGAGGTCATTGTGATTGGCTATGATCTGGGTATGAACACGGCCGGCGGCTTTGGCCAGTTCATTCGGGTGCCGGCAGCCTGGGTTGTGCGCAAACCCCAGGGTCTGGCCTTGCGTGACAGTATGTGCCTGGGCACTGCAGGCTTTACGGCCGCCCTGTGTGTCGACAAGTTGCTGGCCGCCGGTCTCGAAAAAGATCACGGTGAGGTGCTGGTAACCGGTGCCACCGGAGGCGTTGGCGTGGTAGCCATTGCCCTGTTGTCGAAACTGGGTTTCCAGGTAGTGGCCAGCACTGGCAAGCCCCAGGCCAGCGACTGGCTGCGAGACTTCGGCGCCACCGATATTATTGATCGTGCCGAGCTGTCAGAGGAAAACAAGCGTCCCCTGTTGAAGGAACGTTGGGCCGGCGCAGTGGATGTGGCCGGAGGTAATACCCTGCTCAATATCCTCAAAACCCTGCGTTACGGCGGCAGTGTGGCAGCCTGTGGCCTGGTGGAATCACCCATGTTTCAGGCTTCAGTTCTGCCCTTCATTCTGCGTTCGGTAAATTTGCTGGGCGTGGATTCAGTGGAGTTGCCAATCGAGCGCAAACAGGCGGTCTGGGACAAGCTGGCGGGCGAATGGCAACTCGAGAGCCTGGAGAAGATGGTCACTGAAATCGGTTTTGATGAACTGGCCGCCAGTCTCGATCAAGTCCTCAAGGGCCAGGCCCAGGGACGCTATCTGCTCAATCTGCAATCCTGATTCCTGCTCCCTCAGGCTGTACTCAGTCGCGGCGCAGGCGGCTATTGGTGGCAATGGGAGTGGGGCAGTACATCACCACCACGTAGGATGAAATCAGAAAGGTAATGATTGCCGCAGCCTGAATAGTAAGTGAGGCCCGCTCACCAATGGCGCCGGATTGCGACGCCACAAAAGCAATCAACAGGGAAAACTCACTGATCTGCCCCAGGCGCAGACCCGCATCCCAGGCCAGGCGACTGCGTTCGCTGAAGCGCCGCAACAGATACTGAAAGATCACCGGTTTGCTGGTCAGGGCCAGCGCCGCCAGCAGCAGTGCCGGCAGCAGAATATCGCCCAGCAGATTGATATTGAACTGGGCGCCAAGGGAGAAGAAAAACAGGATCAGGAAAAAATCCCGCAGCGGCTTCAGGCTCTGGGCAATGAACAGGGCAATAGGGCTGGTGGCCAGCGAGACCCCGGCCACGAAGGCGCCAATTTCTGCCGACAGGCTCATCTGTGCCGCCAGGGCTGCCAGGCCCAGACACCAGCCGATGGCCAGCAGAAAGATATACTCCCGAAAGTGATCGAAGCGTGCGATCAGTGCCACCAGCAAATAACGGGTCGCCAGCCAGGCAATCAGTAACAACAGCGGCAAGGCCAGCAAGACCCGCAAGGCATTGGTTTGATCACCATGACCGGAATCAAGAAAGACCAGAATAAAAATGGCGATAAAATCCTGCAGCAGCAGAATTCCCACCATCAACTCTCCCATATGCTTCTGATGCAGCACCGTGGTTGGCAGCAGCTTGATGCCAATTATGGTGCTGGAGAAAATCATGCTGAATCCAATCACCATGCTTTCCAGCGGACTGAAGGCGAAGATAAATCCGGTTGCGTAACCCAGCAGGAAAAATATCAGGGAGCTGGCAAGGGTTACCAGAAAGGTCTTTTTCAGCGTGACAAAAAGTTTGCTGGGCTGCATATCCAGACCCAGCAAAAACAGTAAAAAGATGATGCCGAATTCGGAGATGTCAGTCAGCAGCGAGGCTTCCGCCACATAGCCGAAGCCATAGGGGCCAAGAATCACACCTACGAAAATATAGGCAACCAATAGCGGCTGTTTCAGGAACAGGGCCACGGTGGACAGCATCGCCGCACCGGTGAAGATCAGAAAAAAGGAAAAGAGTAGGGAATCGTGTTCCATGCGGCGGCGGCCCTGGCAGTCGTTAATTGACTATAGCCAGTCACCGACGCCGGAACAAGGGCTGGGGTTGATCCACAGAAGCCTGATAACCGGTTTGATAATCAGAGAAGGCCTGCAGGCAATCCTCGGGGTCCTGATCGTGCCGCAGCAGGAAGGCGTCAAAGCCGCAGCGTGCCATGTAGAACAGCTGATCCCGAAGTACGTCACCGATGGCGCGCACTTCGCCCTTGTAGCCCAGAGAATCACGCAGCTCTCTGGCATTGCTGTAGGAGCGACCGTCGGAGAATACCGGGAAGTTCAAGGCGATCAGGGGGAAGTTGTGTACTTCCTCGCCGATGTCATTGATGTTTTCATCGCTGTCCAGCCAGAGGGCGAAATTGCCGCTGTAATTGGCAATTTCATCGGGATACTGACGCCAGAAATCTGCCTTGACGATAAAATTGCGTCCGGGCACAGCCTGCAGGATTTCCGGACCCGTCGCTTCCTTCAGCACGGTCCAGTTGTCTTCCACAATCTCGCGGTTCTTAATCAGCACTGGCATAAACCTGCTCCTTGAACGGATCGATTCCAACACGCTTGTAGGTCGCGAGAAAGTCCTCGTCTTCTTGCCTGTGCTGCCGGTAGACATCTACAATTTTTCGAATAACCAGGGGGATCTCATCCTGGGCGAAGGCCGGGCCAATGATCTTGCCAAGGCTGGCTTCATTACGGGACGAACCACCGAGGGAGACCTGATAAAACTCTTCGCCTTTTTTGTCGACGCCAAGAATGCCGATGTTGCCCACATGGTGATGCCCGCAGGCATTCATGCAGCCGGAAATATTGATGCGCAGATCACCAATGGCTTTCAGTTCCTGGTGATCGGCAAACTGGCGCTGAATGGCTTCGGCAATGGGTATGGATTTGGCATTGGCCAGGGCACAGAAGTCACCGCCGGGGCAGCAGATAATATCGGTCAGCAGATCCAGATTATGACTGCCGAGGGATTTGCTGTGCAGCTTCTGCCACAGCTCAAACAGCTGATCCTGTCGCACATCGGCCAGCACCACATTCTGGTGGTGAGTTACCCGCACTTCCCCGAAGCTGTAGTCTTCGGCCAGTTCGGCCAGATAATCCAGTTGCTGATCGGTAACGTCACCGGGGGCGACGCCGGTTTGTTTAAAGCTGACAGTGACAATGGCATAGCCATCCTGCTTGTGCTGTTTCACGTTCTGATCATGCCAGGCGGCAAACAGGGCATTTTCGCCGAGCGCTTCTGTCAGGGCTGGCGGATTGTTGTCCAGTTGCTCATAGGCAGGCTGGGTGAAGAAGGATTTGCAGCGGGCAATTTCTTCCTCGGTGAGAGTCTGGGGTCCATCCTTGATGGCCAGCCACTCTTTCATCACCTTGTCCCGAAAGGCATCAATGCCGGTTTCCTTCACCAGAATCTTGATGCGAGCCTTGTATTTGTTATCGCGGCGTCCTTCACGATTATAGACACGCAGGATAGCTTCCAGTGCCGTCAGCAGATGCGGCTTCTCGACAAACTCAAACACTTCGGAGCCGATATGGGGAGTGCGCCCCAGGCCGCCGCCGGCCAGCACCCGAAAGCCAATTTCGCCTTCTTCATTGCGGGTCAGATAAACGCCGATATCGTGAACCTGGGTTGCAGCCTGATCCACTTTGGTGCCGCATACGGCAATTTTGAACTTTCGCGGCAGGTAGGCGAATTCCGGGTGGAAGGTGGACCACTGGCGAATGATTTCGCACCAGGGGCGAGCATCTTCCAATTCATCGGGGGCAACGCCGGCAAACTGGTCGGTGGTGGTGTTCCGAATGCAGTTACCACTGGTCTGGTTGGCATGCATCTCCACTTCGGCCAGTTTGGCCAGAATCTCGGGCACATCTTCCAAAGCAGGCCAGTTGAATTGAAAATTCTGGCGGGTGGTAAAGTGCCCGTAGCCCTTGTCGTAGTCGCGGGCGATATGGGCCAACTGGCGCAGCTGCTTTGCTGAAAGCATGCCATAGGGCACGGCGATACGCAGCATGGGCGCCAGGCGCTGCACATAGAGTCCATTCTGCAGGCGCAGAGGAAGAAATTCGGCTTCGCTCAGTTTGCCTTCCAGATAGCGGTTGGTCTGATCCCTGAACAGGGCAACCCGATCCGCCTGCATCTGGTGGTCATAATTGTCATATACGTACATTTGTTCACTGCTCCGATACTGGCGCGGCGCATTGTAAACAATGCACCGGCAGTACACTAGGCGTATTAGTCCATAACCGGGGCCAACAGCTTGCGCATGGCAGCACTGTCAACACCCTTGCGCTCGGCCAGGTCATCGGCTTGCTCAGCGTCAATGCGACCGATGGAGAAATAACGAGCGTTCGGATTGGCGAAATACAGGCCACTGACACTGGCCGCTGGCCACATGGCAAAGCTCTCGGTGAGGGTGACACCGATGCGGTCTGCATCCAGCAAGCGGAACAAGGTGGTCTTTTCACTGTGATCCGGACAGGCGGGGTAGCCTGGTGCCGGACGGATGCCCTGATACTTCTCGGCAATCAGCTCTTCATTACTCAGTGCCTCGTCGCTCTGATATCCCCAGAACTCCTTGCGCACCCGTTCATGCATGCGCTCGGCGAATGCCTCCGCCAGACGGTCTGCCAGGGCCTTGGCGAGAATGGCCCGATAATCATCGTTGTCTTTCTGGTAGCGTTTGGCCAGTTCATCGGCACCCAGACCGGCTGTCACCACAAAGCCACCGATATAATCCATCTTGCCACTGTCGGCCGGGGCGATGTAGTCCGCCAGACTGAGATTGGGAAGATCCCCTTTGGGCATTTGCTGACGCAGGAAATGCAGGGTTTCCATGGGCTCATCAGAACCATTGCTGTGGTACAGGGTGACATCGTTGTCGCCCTGACGCTGGGCCGGCCAGAAACCAATGATGGCCTTGGCGGTAAACAGCTTTTCATCAATGATTTGCTTCAGCATGGTCTGGGCATCATTGAACAGATCCGTGGCCGCCTGACCCACCTTTTCGTCTTCCAGAATGGCCGGATACTTGCCCGACAGCTGCCAGGTGATAAAGAAGGGCGTCCAGTCGATGTAGTCCAGCAAATCTTCCAGGGAATAATCATCAAACACCTTGGTGCCCAGGAAAGAAGGTTTGACGATGTCATAGTCCAGGGCCTCACCATTGAGTTTGTTGGCATTTGCATCGCTGTAGGCAATGGTCTTGCGTTTCTTGCCACGATTGGCCGTGCGCTCACGAATGGCTTCGTATTCCTCACTGATCTTGCGTCGATACTCTTCCTGGTTGCCGGAATTGAGCAGATTGCTCACCACCGACACACTGCGGGAGGCATCGGGCACATAGATAGTGCTGTTATTGCTGTAGTTCTGCTCAATCTTGACCGCGGTGTGGGCCTTGGAAGTAGTGGCGCCACCAATCAGCAAGGGCAGATTGAAATCCAGGCGCTGCATTTCGCTGGCCACATGCACCATCTCATCCAGTGACGGAGTAATCAGGCCGCTGAGACCGATGATGTCCACGTTCTCGTCTTTGGCCGTTTGCAAAATCTTGTCGCAGGGCACCATCACGCCGAGGTCAATAACCTCGTAGTTATTACAGCCCAGCACCACGCCGACAATATTCTTGCCAATGTCATGGACGTCACCCTTGACGGTCGCCATGAGCACCTTGCCCTTGCTGCCGGAATCGGCCTCGGTTTTCTCTGCCTCGATATAGGGCAGCAGATAGGCCACTGCCTGTTTCATGACCCGGGCGCTTTTAACCACCTGGGGCAGGAACATCTTGCCGGAACCGAACAGGTCACCGACTTCATCCATGCCGGCCATCAGGGGACCCTCGATTACCTCAATGGGTCGCTCGGCCTCTTGTCTGGCTTCCTCGGTATCTTCCTCGATGAAGCGGGTAATGCCTTTCACCAGGGAATAGGCGAGTCGTTCCGCCACCGGCTTTTCACGCCAGGACAGGTCTTCCACCTTGGTCTTTTCCGGACCGCCGCTATAGTTCTGGGCCACTTCCATGAGTTTTTCGGTGGCCCCATCATTGCGGTTCAACACCACATCTTCCACGGCAGTCTTCAGGTCTTCCGGTATTTCATCGTACACCGTCAGCTGCCCGGCGTTGACAATACCCATGGTCAGACCGGCCTTGATGGCGTGGTACAAAAAGACCGAGTGAATAGCTTCGCGGACGGTATTATTGCCGCGGAATGAAAAGGAGACATTGCTGATGCCGCCAGAGATAAGGGCGCCAGGTAGATTTTCTTTAATGAAGCGGCAGCACTCAATAAAATCCACGGCATAATTATTGTGCTCGTCAATGCCGGTGGCGATGGCGAAGACATTGGGGTCAAAAATGATATCGCTGGCAGGGAAGTCCAGTTTCTCGCGCAGCAAATCATAGCTGCGTTTACAGATCTCGTTTTTGCGCTCCAGGGTGTCTGCCTGGCCATCTTCATCAAAGGCCATGATCACTACGGCGGCACCGTGCTTCAGACACAGGCGTGCCTTGTCGAGAAAGTCCTGCTCGCCTTCCTTGAGACTGATGGAGTTCACCACCGATTTGCCCTGGATGCATTTCAGGCCGGCCTCGATGATCTCCCATTTGGAGGAATCGACCATGACAGGCACGCGGCTGATTTCCGGCTCGGAGGCAATCAGCTTGAGAAACTTTTCCATGGCAGCCAGGGAATCCAGCATGCCTTCATCCATATTGATATCGATGATCTGGGCACCGGACTCCACCTGGTCACGGGCCACATCCAGTGCCGTCTCGTAATCCTCTTCCCGAATCAGGCGGGCGAAGCGTGCCGAGCCGGTAATATTGGTGCGCTCACCCACATTCACAAACAGGGAGTCCTGGTCGATGCTGAAGGCTTCGAGGCCACTGAGGCGGCAGGCCGGTTTGATGTCGGGAATCTTGCGCGGCTTGTGTTCAGCCACGGCATCGCGAATCGCAGCGATATGCTCGGGCGTGGTGCCACAGCAACCACCGACGATGTTGACGAAACCTTCGGCGGCAAATTCCGCCACAATCTTCGCCATTTCTTCTGGCGACTGGTCATAGTCGCCGAATTCATTGGGCAGGCCCGCATTGGGGTGGGTGGACACATAGGTGGGCACCAGTGCGGATGTTTCCTCAATATGGGGACGCAGTTGTTCCGCACCCAGGGCGCAGTTAAAGCCGACGGACAGGGGCTTGGCATGGGCGATGGAATTGCAGAACGCGGCTACAGTCTGCCCGGACAGGGTACGACCGCTGGCGTCGGTAATGGTGCCTGAGACCATGATGGGCAGGCGCTTGCCCAATTCCTCAAAGCATTGCTGGGCAGCAAACAGGGCGGCCTTGGCATTGAGGGTATCGAATGCGGTTTCCACCAGGATGATATCGGCACCCCCTTCGATCAGGCCCCTGGTGGAATTGCAGTAATCTTCCACCAGCACATCAAAAGAGGTGTTACGAAAGCCCGGATCATTCACATCGGGGGAGATGGATGCGGTTTTACTGGTTGGCCCAAGTACCCCGGCTACGAAGCGGGGCTGATCGGGGTTTTCTGCGGTTACTTCATCGCAGGCCTGGCGTGCCAGCCGAGCGGCCTCCAGGTTCAACTCATAGGCCAGGTCTTCCAGATGGTAGTCAGCCTGGGAACTGCGGGTGGCATTGAAGGTATTGGTTTCCACGATATCGGCGCCGGCCCGCAAATAGGCCAGGTGGATATCCTTGATGGCTTCGGGCTGGGTCAGGCTGAGCAGGTCGTTATTGCCCGACAAATCGTGGGGAAAATCCTTGAAGCGCTCGGCGCGAAAATCGGCATCAGATAACTTTTTCGCCTGAATCATGGTACCCATGGCCCCGTCGAGGAGCAGGATACGTTGTTCAAGTGACTGGCGAAGGAGTTGTTCTGAGTCTTTACTATCCATGATGTTTTCTTTGGTTGAAGTGAAAGAAAAAGCCAGCAATTCTAGCAAATGCTGAGGCTGCTGACAGGTTTAATAATTGACTATTTTGCTCGGGTATTCTCAAGAAACCCGGAATCGAGTAAAATACCCACTCGATCAAGTTGTACGCGAGGCACCTATGGTAACCATCACTGAATCCGCACAGGAATATCTCAAGCAACTACTGGACAAGCAGAATTGCGAGGGTATTGCGGTGCGAATTTTCATACTGGATGCGGGCACGCCAAGGGCGGAAACCTGCATTTCATTTTGTCGGCCCGGAGAAGAGAAGGACGACGATGAGGTCAAGCAGTACGACGGATTCAAAGCATTCATCGATGTGCCCAGTATACCTTTTCTGGAGGATGCTGTCGTGGACTTCGCCAAGGATTCCATGGGCGGCCAGCTCACCATCAAGGCGCCAAACTCCCGTTTGCCCAAGATCAATGAAGACAGCCCCCTGGAAGACCGGATCAATTACATCCTCTATAACGAGATCAATCCCGGCCTGGCGGCCCATGGTGGCATGGTGACTCTGGAAGAGATTCACGATGACTCGGTGGCGGTGCTGCGCTTTGGCGGGGGTTGTCAGGGTTGTGGCATGGTGGATGTCACCCTCAAGGAAGGGGTGGAGAAAACCCTGCTGGGGCAGATTCCGCAGCTCACCGAGGTGCGTGATGTGACTGACCACAGCAACCGGGAAAACGCCTACTACTAGCCCGGTGTAGAGATAGCCCGGTGTACAAATCCGGCGCCGTGAGGCTAAAAGGCCGACCCTGTCAGTCGGGGTAGGCCTCACTGAGGGCGCTGTAGATCCTGTCCTTGAAGTCCGGGGCATCGGCATCGAGGCGATGAATCACCTCCACCAGATGCTCATTGTCTTCCCGCCCATGCCATTCTTTCAGATAGGTTCCCTGTTTGTAGCCGCGATCCTGGCGAAACATATTGAGCACATTCTTGCCCACATACTGACGATACAACTCCGTCCAGTCCATGTCGCAATCGGCCATGATGGCGGCAAACAGGGCCATATCGATTCGCCGCAGCACCGACAGGGCAATCAATAGCTCCAGCTTGCGCAGCAGGTCCAGCTCTGCCAGCTCGAATTGCTGTCCGTCGACCTCGATGCGGCTTGAATGCTCGGCAGTCTGGAGTGCATCCAGAAGGGCTTTCAAGGGCTCTTCCGGCTCATTCTCATTGCGCAGCAGCACTTCCGAAAGAATGAAGTGCCAGATGTCGATCAATTCCATCTGCAACTGGGGCAGATCCTTGTCCTGCTTTTTCCACCACTTCCAGCCATGATGTTCGATCGCCTCGGCGCCTTCGATGGCAACGGCGCGCAGATAGGGGTAGCGGGCTGCGACCCAATCCGGATCGACTTTGGCGTTCATGCTCGCCTGTAATTCGAGCATGGTGATGGCCTGATCCCTGGTCAGCATGTTTGTGTTTCCTGCGAAAATACGGGGGAGGGGGTGAACTTCAATCGGCAGTCAGTTGGCTGTCAGTCGGCAGATAGAGCCTGCCGGCGGGCTTGCTTCAGAGAACTGAGCATTTCCTTGCGGCTTTGTAGCATGTCACTGTAGGACTTGCGGGCGGCAACCACCTCGGCGTTTTTGGGATCGGAGGAGTCCAGCTCTTCCAGCCAGGCTTCCAGCACAGCGATTTCACTGCTGAGTTGCTGGGTTCCTTCCTCGATCAATTTTTGATCAATATTGATGTCTGTATACTGCTCGCTGCCAGTATCTTTCTTGCTCATGGCTTGACCTTCCAGAACCGCTTGTTACTTGTTTTACCGGAATCTCCTGACCGGGTCAGGAAGGAGATCTGCGTCTCCCTGGATTCACCTGGCTGCTGACGACCGTTTTAATTTTTTTTAGGCTGGTCGCGCTACAGCTTGTTGTCGCTTGTCTGTTTTTTTTTGCTTGTTGCTTTGTCGTTCTATTTGGCTTTTTTATTGTCTTTTGTGTCTTGGGTTTGCCTTGCTTCCCGTCATCCCCGGGTCCAGGAAAGGCTATCCAGTGCTGCCTTTAAATCCGCTTGCCGGTGGCGCCAGCAAGCCGTTCTGGACCATGTTATCGGCAGCATCCCAGAATCGCATAGTGCAGATAGGCGGTCAAGAATTGGAGCTTTGCGCGGCAGCGCTTGGGGGCTAGCCGATCCTGGCTGTGAAAGTCTGCCACCAGTGACTATGAACCTGGCGTGGCAATTGATGCTGATTGGGGCGGCCCCAGCTGCCAATCATGGATTTGACGTCGCTTTTGCGGATCAGGCGCAGGTGGGCGTAGCCGATTTCCCTGTAGTCATGCTTGATTTCGGCCAGTTTGGACAGGTCCAGGCTCTTGAGTTGAACCGGGGTCAGATGTTCGGCATCTTCAGACTTGTCATGGAGCAGTTCCGCTGAAGCCGCCAATTGATACAGGCGATTGAGAATGGTTTCCTGCTCGGCCTTGTCCTTGCACTGTTTCAGGCGCAGGCGTTCGATGATGCAGGCCTGGTTATAGGCGCCCCAGAGGGGAAACTCCTGTTCACAAACCTGCATGGCCTGTTGCAGCTCGCCTTTTTTCTTCAGTTTGGCCACTTCGTTCAACCAGCCCTGGCTCGATGTCCTGGCTTTGGCTGCTTTGTTTTTGCTGGCGCTGCTGCGCTGGGCAGGTTTGGCTCCTGCCTGCGAGGCTTGCCCCGTGTCGGCGCGCGCTTCAGGCTTGCCGGTTTTTGCCTCAGATTCAGTCTCAGCCTCGCTGTCAGCAAAGCCGGCTTCATCTGCCTCCAGAGGTGGCAGCGGGGTAGAGCGATCGACATTGTATTCCACTTCCATGGTCTGATAGCGATGCAGACCGTAAACAGTGGCACTCAGCAGAACTACTGCCAACAGGATGGATAGAAAAGCTACCATGGCCTTTTAGTGAGAAAGTCACTCCACAAGTCAGGGAAAAACGGTGACTCAAAATCGGGCAGAGTCTGCCGGACGGAAAATACTAGCAAATTGACGGAGCTCTGGGAAAACATGTTTCACCCTTTCAGGGCCCGTCGGCCCTGCCGCGCGGCAGTGTTGGCATTGCCCATAAATTTTCAGCAAATAGGCTTGACTGGAAGCGGGACTCTACTTAGAATCCCCCGCTCTTCGAAATCGCCCATGGCGATTTCTCTAGTCCCCTTCGTCTAGAGGCCTAGGACACCGGGTTTTCATCCCGGCAACAGGGGTTCGAAACCCCTAGGGGACGCCATCTTGGGTATCCTTCAGGATACCGACAGAAAGCCCGGCTCAGGCCGGGCTTTTTTTTTGCCCGTAGCAGGCCCGATCGGGCGTTTATTTGCCGAAGGGCCTTGCAGCAGGCATACTCCGGCAGTCCCGGATTCCGGTATCGACAAGCTCAACCACGACCCAGACCACAATTCCAGTTTAGCGAGCCATGACCACAGCGATCGCCATCAAGGATCTTCGTAAAACCTATGCCAATGGTTTCGAGGCGCTCAAGGGGATTTCCCTGCGCGTGGAGCAGGGCGATTTCTTTGCCCTGTTGGGGCCCAATGGCGCCGGCAAGTCCACCACCATCGGTATTATCTCCACTCTGGTGAACAAGACCGGCGGCAGCGTCGAGGTGTTCGGTCGCAATGTGCAGACCCATGTCTTCGAGACCAAACTGGATCTGGGCATCGTGCCCCAGGAAGTGAATTTCAGTCAGTTTGAAAAGGTCGGGGATATCGTCATGACCCAGGCTGGTTATTACGGATTGCCCCGTGCGCTGGCCAGCGAAAGAACCGAGAAATATTTGCGCAAACTGGGGCTCTGGGAAAAGCGCAATGACCGTTCCCGCTCACTAAGCGGTGGCATGAAGCGCCGCCTGATGATCGCCCGGGCGCTGGTGCATGAACCCAGGTTGCTGATTCTCGATGAGCCCACAGCCGGGGTGGATATCGAGCTGCGCCGTTCCATGTGGGATTTTCTCACCGAGATCAATGAGACCGGCACCACCATCATTCTCACCACCCACTATCTGGAAGAAGCCGAACAGCTCTGCCGCAACATCGCCATCATTGATGAGGGTGAAATTATCGAAAACACCAGTATGAAAAAACTACTGGCCGAGCTGGATCAGCAAACCTTTATTCTCGACAGCAATGGCCATATCGACAGCCTGCCGGAGCTGAACATGGAGAATGTCAGGCTGCACAAGGTGGATGAGCACAGCCTGGAGGTCACCATCAGTGGTGGTCAGTCGGTAAACCAGGTCTTTGCGGTGCTGGACAAGGCCGGCATTCAGATCAACAGTCTGCGCAACAAGAGCAACCGCCTGGAACAGCTGTTCCTGGCCAAACTGACCCGCGACAGCAATTGAGCCAGGCATCACCATGAATTCCAACCACAAGCTGATTGCTTTTCAGACCATCGTCGTCAAGGAAGTGCGCCGCTTCACGCGCATCTGGGTCCAGACCCTGGTGCCACCGGCGATCACCATCGGCCTGTATTTCGTGATATTTGGCAACCTGGTGGGTAGCCGTATCGGCGATATGGGCGGCTATGACTATATGGATTTCATTGTGCCAGGCCTGATCATGATGGCGGTTATCCAGAATTCCTATTCCAATGTGGTGTCCAGTTTCTTCAGTCAGAAATTTCAACGTAGCGTTGAAGAATTACTCGTGGCACCAGTGCCCAACTATGTCATCCTGCTGGGCTTTGTGGCGGGTGGTATGTCCCGCGGTCTGGCAGTGGGGGCAATTGTCACAGCTATGGCTCTGTTCTTTGCTGACCTGCGTATCGAGCATCCGCTGATTACCGTCAGCGTCATCCTGATGACCTCACTGGTTTTTTCCATGGCCGGTTTCATCAATGCCATTTTTGCCAACAGCTTCGACGATATTTCCATCATTCCGACATTTGTACTGACGCCACTTATATATTTGGGCGGGGTGTTTTATTCGGTGCAGTTGCTGCCGGATTTCTGGCAGTTCGTCTCAGGTCTGAATCCGATTTTCTACATGATCAATGCCTTCCGCTATGGCATTCTCGGGACTTCCGATATCGGGGTATCCTGGGCTTTCATTATTCTGTCGGTCTTCGTGGTGATTCTTTACAGCGCCTGCATCTGGATGCTCAGGCGCAGCACCGGTCTTCGGCACTGAAACAGGTGTTAATCCATGTCAGTTAATCCCCTGGGCGAAAAAGTCCCGAGCCCGAGCAAATACGACCCGGGTATTCTCTATCCGATTCCACGCTGGCCGGCACGCTCCCTGCTGGACATCGACAAGAAGCTGCTCATGTACGGCATCGATCACTGGCATGCCTACGAACTGTCCTGGCTAAACGAAAAGGGCAAGCCGGAAGTAGCCCTGGGCGAGTTTTTCTTCAATGCCGATTCGGAAAACATTGTCGAGTCCAAATCCCTGAAGCTCTATCTCAACTCCTTTAACCAGGAGCGTTTCGAGAGCCGGGAAAAGCTGGCGGGTATCATTGCCAATGATCTGTCGGCGGTGAGCAAATCCCGGGTCACGGTAGAACTGCGCAGCCTGGGCCAGGGCGAGGGCGGGGCGGTCACCGTGCGCCAGGGCAAATCCCTGGATGCACAGGATATCGAGATCAGCCATTACGAGCCCGACGAGACCCTGCTGAAACTGGACACAGAACCGGCCTTCGATGAGACAGTCTACAGCGACCTGTTCAAATCCAACTGCCCGGTCACCGGCCAGCCGGACTGGGCCAGCGTCACCCTGGAATACAGCGGCACCCGCATCAACGAAGCCAGCCTGCTGGCCTATCTCTGCTCATTCCGGGGCCATCAGGGCTATCACGAGGAGTGCGCCGAAAGAATCTTCAGAGACCTGGTCAGCCTCTGCCAACCCACAGAACTGACCCTGAGCATGAACTACCTCAGAAGAGGCGGCCTGGACATCAACGTCTACCGCTCCACCAGCCCATTCCCCTCAGAACGCATCATCAAACGCCTGCTACGCCAGTAGACAACTTGATATCCGCCCCCCGCTGGGCTAGAGTACGCGCCTTCGCAGGAAGGGGCCGAATTTAGGCCAAAAATGGCAGTTTGGTTCAGCTATACTTCCTTCCGCAGAGCAGAGAAACAAACCGACTTAGCGAGAACTTGAAGAACTGCGTAGATAAAAGTTTTACAAAATTACGGTGAGGTGTCCGAGTGGTCGAAGGAGCACGCCTGGAAAGTGTGTATACGGAAACGTATCGAGGGTTCGAAAGCTGCGAAGCAGCGCAGACCGCGCAAGGCGCGGCCCCGAAGGGGTGAGTAATTTGGCTTTGCCAAATTGCGAATCAATCCCTCCCTCAGACTTGCGCAGCAAGTCCGATTAACGGAGATAATAGAGAAGAGATTTAACAGTTTACGGTGAGGTGTCCGAGTGGTCGAAGGAGCACGCCTGGAAAGTGTGTATACGGAAACGTATCGAGGGTTCGAATCCCTCCCTCACCGCCAATACTAAAAAAGGGCCCAAAGGGCCCTTTTTTCGTATTGGTAGTGCGGGAGTCTGGTGAGAACCCTCCGGTTCGAAAGCTGCGAAGCAGCGCAGACCGCGCAAGGCGCGGCCCCGAAGGGGTGAGTAATTTGGCTTAGCCAAATTGCGAATCAATCCCTCCCTCAGGAGCACGCAGTGCTCCTCAACCCCCAAATCCCGCACCACACCCAAAACCAACTCCATCCCAGCAACCCCGTAACCCCGAACCCCCAAACCCCCAAACCCACATTTTTCACCCCCAACCCTCCCCAAAACCCCCATCCCCTGTGCTATCATTGTCCCGGTCCTTGTCGGTCCCCGCGCAATGATAGGTTATAAACCCCGCCAGGCCCGGAAGGGAGCAACGGTAGTAGCTGATTCATGTGCCGTGGTGTGGCTGACAAGGGCTTTTGTTTATTCAACTGGCAAGAGCACCCGGCCTCAGCTCCGTTGTTTTCTTGCCGAGCGACAATGCCCACATGAGCTATCAGGTACTTGCCCGCAAATGGCGGCCCAGTAATTTTTCCCAGGTCGCCGGGCAGGCTCACGTTCTCAAATCCCTGATCAATGCGCTGGATAATGAGCGCCTCCACCATGCCTATCTGTTTACCGGCACCCGGGGCGTGGGCAAGACCACCCTGGCGCGGATTCTGGCCAAGTGTCTCAATTGTGAAAAAGGGGTCAGTTCAACACCCTGCGAGACCTGCAATGCCTGTGTGGAGATCAATGAGGGGCGTTTCGTTGATCTGATCGAGGTGGATGCCGCTTCCCGTACCAAGGTGGATGACACCCGTGAGCTGCTGGACAATGTGCAGTATTCGCCGTCCCGTGGCCGCTTCAAGGTGTACCTGATTGACGAGGTACACATGCTCTCCAATCACAGCTTCAATGCCTTGCTGAAAACCCTGGAAGAGCCGCCGCCCCACGTCAAATTCCTGTTCGCCACCACCGATCCGCAGAAACTGCCGGTAACCATTCTTTCCCGTTGCCTGCAGTTCAATCTGAAAAACCTCAATCCGCAACTGATCCAGTCCTATTTGCAAAAAGTGCTGGAAGAAGAGCAGATCGCCTTCGACGAAGAGGCACTGTGGCAACTGGCCAGCGCCGCTGCCGGCAGTATGCGAGATGCCCTGACCCTGGTGGACCAGGCCATTGCCTATTGTCAGGGGGAAGTTCGCCGGGATGCGGTAATCGAAATGCTGGGGGTGCCCCAGCATCAACAGATCACCCGTCTCCTGGAAGCCATGGCCGCCAACAGCGTCGCCGATGTGCTGGCCGTGGTGGCACAGCTGGCCGAACAAACCCCGGACTACGCCAATACTCTGGATAGTCTGCTGTCGGCCCTGCACCGTATCGCCCTGGCACAGTTACTGCCGGAAGCACTGGATAACAGTTTTGGTGACCGGGACAGCCTGCAACAACTGGCCGGCAAATTCAGTGCCGAAGATATCCAGCTTTATTACCAGATTGGCAACAAGGGGCGGGAAGAGCTGCGCCTGGCCACCGATCTGCGCGCCGCCTTTGAAATGCTGCTGATCCGTATGCTGGTGTTTTCTCCGCGCTTTGCCGACCACGGTGCCGATGCCGGGGCTGTGCAGAAGACAGCAAGCCAAAACGAACAAGCCGAGCCTGCCCAGGACCCGGAGCAAAAAAAAAAGCCTCTGACTGAGGCCGGGCCGAAACGTGAAGTTCCGGACAATGCACATCAGGCAGCCGTCACAGAAGCAGTCTCGCCACCCCCTGTGCCCGCCAGCGATTCAGTTTCCGTCGAGGAAGAGGCCGCCAGCGAAGCGAAGGCCATTGACCCGCCAGAACCGCCTGCGCTTGCTGCAAGCGAAGAAGCTGCCAGGAAAATACAGAATGAAGCTGCCACCGCGGCAGAGGCCAGGGTCAAGCCAAACCCGTCTTCCGGCAATGCAGTAGCGGACGATTCCGCGGCAGAGGTCAGGGCCAAGCCAAACCCGTCTTCCGGCAGTACAGTAGCGGACAATTCCGCGGCAGAATCAGCTACTGAGGAACTGGCTGTCACTGCCCTTGCCCATGAAGACTGGCTGCAGCTTTATCCGCAGTTGGGCGTCAGCGGCATTGTGGGCAATGTACTGGCCAATTGTGTCTGGTGTGGCGTGCGGGACGGACAGTTGCGGCTGCAACTGGATGAGGGGCAGAGCGCGGTATTCAATGAGGAAATGCTGCCGCGCCTTGAGCAGGCACTGAATGCCCATTTTGGCAGTGAGCTGAGCTTGCAGGTGGAAATTTGCCAGGTGGATCAGGAAACAGCGGCAGCACGGGCCCAGCGCTTGCGCGCAGAATCACACCAGGCCATGGTCAGGGATTTTCAGGAAGATGAACAGGTCAGGGCCTTGCTGGAACGTTTTTCCGGTAGCCTGGCCACCGACAGTATAGTGCCCCTGGACAAGAAAACCGGGGCTTGATCGAGACAGTACAGGTAACAGCTATGACTGATTTCAATGAATTGATGAACCAGGCGCGGCAGATGCAGGAGCAGATGCAAAAGGCGCAGGAAGAACTGGCCAATCTGGTTGTGCAGGGTGAATCGGGCGCAGGCCTGGTCACCGTCAGCATGAACGGCCGCCATGACGTCAAGGCAGTGAAGCTGGCCGATACCCTGCTGCAGGAAGACAAGGAAGTGGTGGAAGATCTGATTGCTGCTGCGGTTAATGATGCAGTGCGCAAGCTGGAAGACAAAAACAAGGAAACCCTGGGTGGTATGGCCAGTGGCTTCAATCTCCCCGAAGGATTCAAGTTCCCGTTCTGATGAATTCCAGTCCCCTGATTGAACAGTTAATTGAGGCGTTTCGCTGCCTGCCGGGCGTGGGACCCAAGTCTGCCCAGCGCATGAGTCTGCATCTGCTGGAACGCAACCGTGAGGGCGGCAAGAAGCTCAGCGAAGCACTGGAAGAAGCACTGGAAAAGGTCGGCAATTGTCGCTCCTGCCGAACCCTCACAGAAGAAGAACTTTGCCGGATCTGCGCCAGTGGCTCGAGAAATCACAAACTTTGCTGTGTGGTGGAATCGCCGGCCGATATTTTTGCCATCGAGCAGTCTGCAAGCTATCAGGGTATCTACTTTGTCTTGATGGGACATCTGTCACCTATAGACGGCATTGGTCCGGAACAGCTGGGTATTGAGCAGCTTCTGGAGAAAGTAAGCAAAGAAGGCATTGAAGAGGTGATCATCGCCTGCAATCCCACCGTGGAAGGGGATGCCACGGCCTATTACCTGGCGGAACAACTCAGGCCCAGCGGCGTCGTGGTCAGCCGGATTGCCCATGGAGTACCCATAGGTGGCGAGTTGGAATACGTCGATGGCGGCACTTTGAGTCATGCCTTTTCCGGCCGTAAAGTGATCGAGCAGAATCAGGGGTAGCAGATGGAAGCAGTGGATGGCATGGAATTGCTGATGGTGGATTCCGATGAAAGCCTGGCGCAGTTGTCAGAGCAGTGGCAGCACTGCCCGAGTCTGGCTCTGGACACCGAATTCATGCGCACCAATACCTTCTACCCGAAACTGGGATTATTGCAGTTGGGCGATGGCGAGCGATGTACCCTGATCGACCCCCTTGCTATTAATGATTGGCAACCCTTTCTGGATCTGCTGCGAAACCCGGAAATCGAATTCGTGGTGCACTCCGCCGGTGAAGACCTGAATTTGCTGCTCACCAGTTTTGACTGTCTGCCGGCTCGTCTGTTTGATACGCAGATGGCGGCAGCCTTTCTCGGTATGGGTTTTTCACTCAGCTATCAGGCGCTGGCCCTGGAGTTGATGGACAAGGAAATCGACAAGGGTGAGACCCGCTCTGACTGGTTGCAACGGCCCCTCAGCGATGCCCAGCTTCGCTATGCGGCCCTGGATGTGCGCTACCTGTTGCAGATGCGTGACAGCCTGGCGGAAGAACTGGCCAAAAGCGACAAGCAGGCCTGGTTTGAGGAAGACTGCCGACAGTTACTGGCCACTGCCCGGGAGTTCGAGTGCGAAGACAGTTGGGCCATGCTGTACAGCGGCATCAGCAATGCCTGGCGACTGAACGACAAGGCACTGGCAATGCTGCAACGGCTCTGCATCTGGCGAGAGCATGAGGCCCGCCGCAAAAACCGGCCCCGCAACTGGATTGCCAAGGACGCGGAGCTGTTGATCCTGGCCCGGGAAGCAGCGCGTTGGCCCGAGCCGGATCTGGACAAACTGCTGGCTCTGAAGGATATCCAGCCGGGCCTGCTCAAGCACCGCGGGCAGAAACTGCTGCAGGTGATGTTTGCCGAACAGCAGGGAAGCAAAGAGCAGACCCCGGAAGCTGTGCCGGCGCCCTTGACGCCGGAATACCGGAATCTGTTAAAACGCTTGCAGCAACATACCCGCAGCCGCGCCGAGGCCCTGGACATGGCACCGGAGCTATTGGCGCGCAAACGGCAATTACTGGCCATTCTGGACACCCAGTCAGCCAAGCCCCGCTTGCACTGGCAGGGGGACATGTCCGGATGGCGCCGGGAACAACTGGAAGCGGGTTTCAGTAAAGTGCTGGCCAAAGAAAGCTGATGAGCAAGCAAAGCGCACTGCGTGAAAAATTCTGGGAATTGCCCCTTCAAGACCTGAACGAAAAGGAGTGGGAAGCCCTCTGTGACGGTTGTGCCCGTTGCTGCCTGAAGAAAATTGAAGACGAAGACGACGGCGAGATTTACTGGACCCGAATTGTCTGTCGTTACCTGGATCAGGACAGCGGCGGCTGCAGCTGTTACTCACGCCGCTCGGAGCTGGTGCCCGATTGCCTCAATGTCAGGACCATGGATATCATGGCCCAGTTGCGCTGGATGCCGGCAAGCTGTGCCTATCGGCTGCGGGCCGAAGGCAAACCGCTGTATGACTGGCACCCGCTGCTGAGCGGTTCCCGGGCGGCGATGGAAGCTGCCGGGATAGCGGTCGGTCAACAAGCCCTGTCGGAAGAACATGTTCACCCGGATGGCTGGGAAGAACATATCATTCGCTGGGTAGACTCCTGAGAAACGAGCCGGAATGGAAGAGGGAACTTACAATTACTGGGTTATCTGGGCGGTCTATCTGATCGCAGCGGCCCTGTTTTACCGCATTTACTGGCGCCTTACTGGCTTTCGCCGGCGCCTGTGGCTGAGTTATTCCCTGCGGGCACTCATGGCTGCCCTGATTCTGACGCCCTGGTATGCCAATACCCAGGGTGACAGTCTCGCACCGGCCCTGATGGTCACCACCCTGGATGCCATTACTGTGGGCGTCGACGCCGCGAGCCGGGCACTGGTGCCGCTGCTGGTGGCACTGTTGCTGGCTGAAATCGTGGCTTCAATACTCTGGCTGGGCCGCAAAAAGCGCAAAAAAGCCGCCAAACCATAAAGATAGTCATCTTTATTCATGTAAACTATCCCACCCTGTGCGGCAAGCACTGGCGAGTTGCCCTGATTTTTGCTTGAATCTGGCGTTCGCCAATGTGCGTGGCAATATTTCTCAGGGAAACAAAGACTTGGCAATATCAGCTTCAGAGTAGCGAGGTGAGTTATGGGGCATTTTACAGCGCTGGTTTTCATCATGATCCTGGTCGGCGCGGCCGGCGGGATGATCAATTACTACACCGTGACCACGCGTCGTCAGGCCGACCGGCATTTGCTGATTCGCTTCTGCCTGATGGGCATTTTTGTGACTTTTCTGGTGCCATTCATCCTGTCGGTTTTTGGCAGTTCTCTGATTGTCGACAGTGAAGGTAACCCGGCCCAGATGCTGAACTATGTGGCCATTTGTCTGGCGGTGGCAATATCGCCGCGCTTTTTCATGAGCAATGTGTCGGACAATGTGCTGGCGGAGACCCGGGCCACGGCAGACAAGGTGGACTTGCTGCAATACCAGTTGCGTCAGTTGCAGGAAGAGTTGCTGCCACTGATAGACACCGAGACCGAAGACGACAGTCTGGCCGAAGCTGCCCTGGCCGAGGTGCCCGATGCCGATGAACTGGATGTCACTTCATCGAAGGTGCTGAAGACCCTGGGTTGCGGCCGCTTTATCTATCGCTCTCTGCCGGGTTTGTGCCGCGAGGCCGACACCGACGAGAGCACCATGATGAAGACCCTGGGCTTTTTGACTTTGAAATCACTGGCAGGCAAGGTAGGCGGCAGAAAAGGGGTGCGCTGGTACATCACCGAACGTGGACGCAAACTCATCGAATTGAACGCCTGACAAAGTTTGTGGTGCTGACGGCGCTGATCGTCGCGGCGCCGCCACTCAGCTCTTTTCCCGGGCCTGTGTCAGCTTGCGCAGGCATTCCATCTATACTAGTCCTGGAACCTTGAATGCAATTTACCGGAACCGATCAATACGTCGCCACCCATGAACTGCAGATGGCTGTCAATGCTGCCATCGCCCTGCAAAAACCCCTGCTGATCAAGGGAGAACCCGGCACCGGTAAAACCATGCTGGCTGAGCAGATTGCCCAGGCCCTGGAACTGCCCCTGATCCAGTGGCATATCAAATCTACCACCAAGGCCCAGCAGGGGCTGTATGAATATGATGCCGTCTCCAGGCTGCGTGACAGCCAGCTGGGCGATGACAAAGTGCATGATATTGCCAACTACATTATCAAGGGCAAGGTCTGGCAGGCCTTCGAATCGGAACAACAGGCGGTGCTGCTGATCGATGAAATCGACAAGGCCGATATCGAATTTCCCAACGATCTGCTGCTCGAGCTCGACAAGATGGAATTCTTTGTCTACGAAACCAAAGAGCTGATCAAGGCCAAAACCCGACCCATCGTCATCATTACCAGTAACAACGAAAAAGAGCTTCCTGACGCCTTCCTCAGACGCTGCTTCTTTCATTACATTGAGTTTCCCGATGCCCAGACCATGGAAAAAATCGTCGAGGTGCATTATCCGGGTATCAAGAAGGAGCTGGTGCGTCAGGCCATGGATATTTTCTTCGAAGTGAGAAAAGTGCCAGGTCTGAAGAAAAAGCCTTCAACCTCGGAACTGATCGACTGGTTGAAGCTGCTGATGGCCGACGATATTCCTGAAGACATTCTCAAGGACAAGGACAACAAGAACGCCATCCCGCCGCTCTACGGGGCACTGCTCAAGAATGAGCAGGACGTTCATCTGCTGGAGAAACTGGCCTTTATGCACCGGGCCAATCGCTGATGCTGGTCAACTTTTTCATGACATTGCGGGAAGAGCGGTTGCCGGTCAGTCTTACCGAGTTGTTTACCCTGCTTGAGTGTCTGAAAAAGCAGATCGTCTTTGGCAATGTGGAGGACTTTTACTATTTGTCCCGCATGTGCCTGGTCAAGGATGAAAAGCACTTCGACAAATTCGATCGTGCCTTTGCCCGTTATTTCGAAAACGTGGAATTACTCGATCTGCTCTCGCAGCTGGATATTCCCGATGAATGGCTCCGCAAGGAACTGGAGGCCATGCTCAGCGAAGAAGAGAAAGCCAAAATTGAAGCTCTGGGAGGCCTGGACAAATTACTGGAAGCCTTCCGCAAGCGTATGCAGGAACAGGAAAAACGACACCAGGGCGGCAACAAATGGATCGGCACCGGCGGCACTTCGCCTTTCGGTGCCTACGGCTATAATCCCCAGGGTATTCGTATCGGTCAGGAAGAAGGGCGGAACAGGAAGGCGGTCAAGGTCTGGGATCGACGCAACTACAAGGATTTGGATGATTCTGTCGAAATCGGCACTCGCAATATCAAAATGGCACTGCGCCGACTTCGCAAATTTGCCCGCACCGGCGCCGATGAAGAACTGGACCTGGATGACACCATTTCTTCCACTGCCAGAAATGCCGGTCTCCTGGATATCAAGATGGTGCCGGAGCGCCATAATGCCGTAAAGGTGTTGCTGTTTTTCGATGTGGGAGGTTCCATGGACCCCCATGTAAAACTTTGTGAGGAATTATTCTCCGCGGCGCGATCCGAATTCAAACATCTGAAGTATTATTATTTTCATAATTTTATCTACGAATCGGTGTGGACCAAAAGTCGACGCCGCCATGCAGAAACCACGCCGACCTATGACATCCTGCATAAATACAGCAAGGACTATAAAGTGATTTTTGTGGGCGATGCCACCATGGCACCCTATGAAATCAGTCATGTCGGCGGCAGTATAGAGCATTATAATGAAGAAGCCGGGGCAGTCTGGATGGACAGGGTCGCGGAAATGTTTGAGCATCTGGTGTGGATTAATCCGACCCCAAAAAAATACTGGGAACACAGCTATTCCATTCAACTGGTCAGAGAGTTGATCGACGATCGCATGTTTCCGCTGACGGTCAAGGGCCTTGAAGAGGCCATGACATTATTGACGAAGTAGCAGCCATGACAGAAAAACTAGCCGCCGACCTGCGGCCCGAGCAATACCGGTCCCTGAACGAAGTAATCGACAGCATCAGTGCCAGGCATGCTGACGAGCCCGGCTTTACTTGCCTGGGCAAAACCCTGAGTTATGGCGAAGTGAACGAACTGGCCAATCGTTTTGCCCATTGGTTGCAAAGCAACACAGGTTTAAAGAAGGGCGACCGTATCGCCATCCAGCTCCCCAATCTGCTGCAGTTTCCCATCGCGCTGTACGGGGCCATCAAGGCCGGTCTGATCGTGGTCAATACCAATCCGCTTTACACGGCCCCGGAGATGCATCATCAGTTCAATGATTCCCAGGTCAAGGCCATCGTCATCCTCGATGCCATGTGTGAAAAGCTGGAAGCGATTCTGCAGAGCACTTCCATAGAGACGGTCATCGTGACACGCCTGGGGGATTTGCAGAATGCACCGAAGCGCCAGTTGCTGAATTTTGCCGCACGCTATATCAAACGCATGGTGCCAGCCTACAAGTTGCCCGAGGCCATCGATTTCATGGAGACCCTGCAGCCGCTGAAGGGTGAATTCCAGGTAGACAATGAGAGAAGTGGTGATGACCCGGCGCTGATTCTGTATACCGGCGGCACTACCGGTGTGTCCAAAGGCGCCATGCTCAGCCATAACAATCTGATTGCCAATATGATGCAGTTGCGCTCACGCTGCCTGCTGATCATGGAGGACAAGCGCGAGATTATCGGGGCGCCACTGCCCCTTTACCACAGCTATGCCTTCCTGCTGCATTGCCTGGCCATGCCCTATGGTGGCAATCACAATATCCTCGTACCCGACCCGAGGAACATCAAGGCTCTTGTAGCAATGTTTGCCAAATACCGCTTCACCGGTTTTGTCGGCATCAATACACTCTACCTGGCCCTGATGCGTTTTCCCGGTTTCAGCGAGCTGGACTTCTCGGCGCTGAAGTTTTGTGGTGCTGGCGGTATGGCCATGAGTACTTCTGTAAGCAAACAGTGGCAGGAGATGACCGGCCGGGAAATCATTGAAGGCTATGGCCTGACCGAATGCTCACCCGTGGTGGCAGTCAATATACCCGGCAAGGTAAAGCCGGGCACTGTGGGGCCCCTGGTTCCCGAGACCGAAAGCCGGGTGGTGGATGAGCAGGGCAATGATTTGCCGGCCGGCGAAAGAGGAGAGCTCTGGGTTCGTGGACCACAGGTGATGCTGGGTTACTGGCAGAACAACAAGGCCAACCGTGAAATTCTGAGCGATGACCGCTGGTTGAAAACCGGTGACTATGTGGAGATCGATAGCGACGGTTATATCAGCATCGTCGACCGCAAGAAGGATATGATCCTGGTATCCGGTTTTAATGTGTTTCCCAATGAGGTGGAAGACTGGGTCAATCATCACCCCGGCATTGTTGAATCGGCTGCAGTGGGCATCAAGAATGAGCGTACCGGTGAGGCCATTCGATTGTTTGTGGTCAGGCAGGATCAGTCGCTCAATGAGGCCGACGTCATAGCCCACTGCAAGGAAGGGCTAACCGCCTATAAAATACCGAAAGAAGTCATTTTCGTGGATGACTTGCCCAAGTCCAATGTGGGCAAGATACTGCGCAAGGAATTGCGCAACTGATCATTCGCTGCCCGGGCCGCTCTGGTACCGGGCAAGCTCATCGAAAGCCGGAACTACAGAAGTGGATACAGAACTTCAGGCCCAGCTACGCCGCTGCCAGATTGCCGACGAGCACCGCCTGCGCAGGCAGTACAAACAGCTTGCGGGCAAACTTGCGGGCAAAAAAGACTCTGGGGCCAGTGAGAAACTGGCCGCATTGCAGCGCAAAATCAGCGCCTCACAGGAAATTTGTGACGCCCGGGACAGGGCCATTCCCGGGCAGATTGTGTTTCCGGAGCAACTGCCGGTCAGCCAGAAAGCCGACGAGATTGCCGAGATGTTGTCCAGACATCAGGTGCTGGTGGTGGCAGGGGATACCGGTTCGGGCAAGACCACGCAATTGCCAAAGATCTGTCTGGCTGCCGGTCTGGGCCGTCGTGGTCTGATTGGTCATACCCAACCCAGACGCCTGGCGGCTGTGTCGGTAGCCGACCGCATTGCCGAGGAGTTGGGCACCGAACCCGGAGCCGGGGTAGCCTATCAGGTGCGCTTCAACGAGAAGCTGTCCCGGGATTCCTATATCAAGGTCATGACCGATGGCATTCTGCTGGCGGAAATTCAACAGGACAGGTTTCTCAATCGCTATGAAGCCATCATCATCGATGAGGCCCATGAGCGTTCTCTCAATATTGATTTCCTGCTGGGCTTTCTCAAGCAACTCCTGGCACGCCGCCGTGATCTGAAATTGATCATTACTTCGGCCACCATTGATGTGGAGAAGTTCTCCAGACACTTCGATGATGCACCGGTAATCAAGGTGTCAGGTCGAACCTATCCGGTTGAAGTTCGCTATGCACCCCTGGATGGCAGCAAGGATGAGATCGGCTCGGATATTCAGGCGGACGCTATTGTCGAACAGGTTCGGGAAATTGTACAAAAGCGCCCTGGTGGCGGTGGCGATATTCTGGTGTTTCTGAGCGGCGAGCGAGAAATCAGGGAGACTGCCCAGCTGCTGCGAAAACAGCGCATCCCGCAACTGGAAATCCTGCCCCTGTACGCACGACTGCGCCACAGTGAGCAGAGCAAGATCTTCAAAGCCCATCAGGGCATCCGTGTGGTGCTGGCCACCAATGTGGCTGAAACCTCCCTGACGGTGCCCGGCATCAATTATGTCATTGATACCGGACTGGCCCGCATCAGTCGCTACAGCCTGCAGAGCAAGGTGCAGCGCCTGCCCATTGAAGCCGTCTCCCAGGCCAGTGCCAACCAGCGCAAGGGTCGCTGCGGTCGTCTGGCCAATGGTATCTGTATCCGCCTCTATTCCCAGCAGGATTTTGAATCCCGCCCGGAATTTACTGATCCTGAGATTCTGCGCACCAATCTCGCCGCGGTGATCCTGCGCATGAAGCATTTACGCCTGGGGGAGCCTGATGATTTCCCGTTCGTGGAAGCTCCGGAGCGCAGCGCCATCAATGAAGGGCTCAAGCTGCTGACAGAACTGGATGCCCTGGATAGCCGCAAGCAGCTGACCGAGGCCGGACGACAAATGGCGATGCTGCCGGTGGATCCGCGCCTGGCCCGAATGCTGATTACGGCAGCGTCTGAACATTGTCTCAAGGAGATGCTGATTATCGTCAGTGCCATGAGTATTCAGGATCCCCGGGAAAGCAATGCCGAGAATCGCCAGCAGGCCCGGGAAAAACTGGCTGTGTTCGAACATCCTGAATCGGATTTTATGGGCATGCTGAATCTCTGGCTCGACTACGAACAGCGGCGCCAATCCTTGAGCCAGAATCAGTTGCGCAAATACTGCAAGAGCAATTTCCTGTCCTTCATGCGTATGCGGGAGTGGCGTGAAGTGCACCGCCAACTGCTTTTGTCCTGTCAGCAACTGAAGCTGCCGATGAATCAGCGCGAAGGCAGCTATGAACAGATTCACTGCAGCATTATCGCCGGTTCCCTGAACCAGATCGCCAACAGACAGGAAGACAAATTTTATCTGGGCAGCCGCAATCGCAAATTCAGGCTGTTTCCTGCCTCTACCCTGGCGCGACAAAATGCCAAATGGATTGTTACCGGTGAGTTGATCGAAACCGGTCAGACTTTTGCATCCATGGCAGCGCGCATCCAGCCGCAATGGGCCGAGCGCATGGCTTTGCATCTGGTGAAGCGGGAGCACTATGAACCCCACTGGAGCAAAAAGCGGCAGGAGGTGGTGGCCTTTGAAAAGGTGCAGCTCTATGGCCTGACCCTGAGTGACCGCAAGGCTGTCAGCTATGGCAAGATTGACCCGCAGTGCTGTCGGGAAATCTTTCTGCGCGAAGCCCTGGCCAATGAGCAGATTGTCATCAACAGCCATTTTTATGAGAAAAACCGACAATTCCTGGCCGAACTGGCACGCCAGGAAGAGAAGATCCGCCGGCCCGATTTTATTGTCGCCGAGAAGGACATTGTGCAGTTCTATGAGCAGCGTCTGCCCGAGGACATCGTCTCCACCCGCGATCTGCTGGCCTGGCTGAAAAAGGGCGGGCGCCAGGCGCAACAAAGCCTGTTGATGAACCGGGAAAACCTGCTGGGCGCCGCTGCGGCCATCGACCACGGTCAGGATTTTCCGGATCAGGCGCCGGTGCGTGAGAACCGCCTGAAAATCAATTATGAGTTTGATCCTGGCAGCAGCAGGGACGGGGCCACACTGGAAGTCCCCGACGCGGTTCTGAATCAGCTTACCCAGAAAGACATCGACTGGGCGGTGCCCGGGATTCTGCGCGAAAAATGCATCGCCCTGATCAAGGGTTTGCCCAAATCCCTGCGCAAGAATTTCATTCCTGTCAGCGGTTTTGTGGACACCGTGCTACCCAAAATGCAGCCCCAGGATGGTGATCTGATTGCTGCACTGCTGGTACAGATCAGTGCGCATAAACAGATCAAACTGCAGCGCGCCGATTTTGAGGCGGTAGAAATCCCGCCTCATCTGCGTACCAAGATCCGGGTGGTCGACGAGCAGGGGGAGGAGCTGGAATTCACCGACAAGCTGGATAAGTTGCAGCAGGTCGATGCTGGCCAGGCGGCCGCCAGCACAGAGCAGGAGCTGGCGGAATTCGGGCATGACATCGAAAGGGAGGGCATGAAGGATTTTGAACTGGATGAGCTACCCGACGAGTTGGCCCTGGGTGATGACCTGGTGCTGATCCGCTACCCGGCGCTGGTGGACCATGAGGACAGCGTGGCTGTGCGACTGTTTGCCGACCAGCAACAGGCCCGCAGCAGTAATGAGCAGGGAATGTTGCGACTGTATATGCTGCGCAGTGTGCAGCAGCGCAACCAGCTGCGTAAGCAGTTTGCCCGCCTGGCCAACAAGCATGCCCTGATTCTGCCCGCCACCTGGACCGGTCTGGAAGAAGATGCCGTCCATGCGGTGTATCGTGCCGCCTTTGCCATAAATCAGCGCCTGCCCCGTGACAAGGCCGAGTTTGAGGCCGCCCTGAACAAGGGCAAATCGTCTCTGCACAGCCATGCCAACAAGCTGGAGGCGATAGTTGAGCAACTCTTGCAGGAGCAGTGGCAGATTCGGGCCCGATTGACTGAGCTGGACCAGGACAATATTGCCTATGTGGAAGCGGATGTAAGGGGCCAGCTGGACGGTTTGCTGCACGAAGATCTGCTCAGAAAGACCGACTTTGCCTGGCTCAAGGAGATTCCCCGTTATCTGGCTGGCATCAAACTGAGGCTGGACAAGGCGCCGCATTTCGGTCCCCGCGACCAGGCTGCCAGTGAGGAACTGGCCCAGCTCTGGCAGCGCTTCAGGCGCAAGCAGGAACAATTTGCTCAGCAAAAACCCGAACAACTACAGACACTTCGCTGGATGCTGGAAGAATACCGTGTGTCGCTTTTTGCCCAGCAACTGGGAACCTCCAAACCGGTATCCGGCAAACGCCTGGAGAAGCTTTTCGACAGCCTGGAGCAGAGCGGGGTAAAATAGGGTCGTTTTCCCCTCATTCGGGCGAAATCTGACACAGTTCTGACCCAGTCCTGCGCTATTATTACAATCCACAGTCGCTGTGATCCGGCGCATTGACTTCCCTGAAATTGCGCCGCAACATCGTTATGGACCTTATTCAAGGGAAGAATTAAGGGAATAGTGAAGGAAATAGCCAAGGGAACAGCCAGGCGAATAGTTGAGACAAAGCCGACCCTGACTCGTCAATCAGTTAAAGGCCCGGAATGTTATTGCCGTAGCGATCTGATCAACACTGAAATTGAAGCCCTGGCTGTAACAATTCCGGTTGCCTGACGTCCAATACCGGAAGCCTGTGTGGGCCAGTCGGCTTTGCAGGCCCTGAACAACCCGGGCAGTACCGGCCAGGACGGCGAAACACCCGGCTCATTGTTCGTATCATTGCCCGTACCATCAGAAGACAAGAGACAAGGCATTGCACAGACCAGTTTTACAAGTACTGCTTGCCAGTTTGATCCTGTTTGCGCCCCTGGCCTTGCAGGCGCAGACCAATGATCCCTGGCGTGATACCAATGAAAGAATCTTTGCCTTCAATGATTTTTTCGACCGTATTCTGGTGCGACCCGTTGCGACCACCTATACCACCTTTGTGCCGCGTTTCGCCCGTCAGGGAATAGGCAATTTTTTCAGCAACCTGAATGACATCAATGTATTCGTCAACGATCTGCTGCAATTAAAGTTTGACGCGGCACTTTCCGATTCCGGACGATTTGCCATCAACACCACCCTGGGGATTGTCGGTTTTATTGATGTGGCCTCGGATCTGGGCCTGCAAAAGAATGAGGAAGACTTTGGTCAGACGCTTGGCTACTGGGGTGTCGAAAGCGGACCCTATGTGGTTTTGCCTGTGTTTGGTTCCAGCAATGTCAGGGATTCATTCGGTCTGGTGCTGGATACCCTGTTCAATCCCATTCAGTATCATGATGAGGCCGAGGTTCGTCTGAGTCTGTTCGTGTTGCAGGAAACCGATACCCGGGCATCCTTGCTGTCACTGGATGAACTGGTGTCAGGGGATCGCTACCTGTTCTTCCGGGAAGCCTATGTGCAGCGACGTCAGTATCTGGTGAATGATGGCCAGGTTGAAGATGAATTCGGTGGCTTCTAGGACGACTCGCCACTGTCCCTGACTTTCAGCTTGGTGCGAATGAAATCGCTGTGGGAGACATAGATCAGCTCTGCCACTCTGCGAATCAGATGCTCTTCGTATTTGTCCAGTTGCTCGTCGGAAAAGGCGATTCGCCACATATTTTCAATCAGCTCGCATTTCTTTTCATAGTCGAAATGGTCATTGATCAGACGGGTAAACTCGTACAGTGAAGTGGCCTGATGGGCCTGCTGCTCGGCCAGGCGGGCCATCTCATGGAGATCATCGTCGGAAATCTGCAGGCTCTCATGAAGCACATCCAGCAAAGCCTCTGATTCCCGCTGGTCAAGCTGGTGGTCGGAATTAATCACCTCGATCAACAGAGCAGCACAGGCCAGATTGGTTTGCTGTTCGACGCTTTCCTCATTGTCGTCAGCATCCGCCAGACGGGAATCAAAAAAGGACTTGATGGAATTGAACATGGCTGAGCTGTCTCCTTTACTGGCCGGTGAGGCACCGACAATGCTGTTTGTTTCCTTGCAAGGCCGGCGACAGCCGGCTTGCCTGTTCACGACGCGCGCTCGGACTCCTTGGTAACACAAGCCAGGGCATCTGTCAGCACATCCAGACCGGCTCCGGCGCGAGTGCTGTTTTCACTGAGGTGGCGCCGGAACTGTTTGCCGCCGGACTGGCCCTTGAACAGACCGAGCAAATGCCGGGTCATATGATTCAACGGTGTGCCGCGGGCCAGCTCGTCTTCCACATAGGGCAGGTAGGCACGCAGATAATCGGCTCTGCTGCATTGCCTGGGCGCCGCACCATAGAAGCGCTGGTCCACTTCATGCAAGATGAAGGGATTCTGGTAAGCCTCCCGGCCCAGCATCACACCATCCACATGGTCCAGCATGTCGGCAGCCATACCCAGGCTGTTGATGCCGCCATTGATAACGATCTCCAGCTGGGGAAACAATTCCTTGATGCGGTACACGCGGGGGTAGTTGAGGGGAGGGATCTCCCGGTTCTCTTTGGGACTCAGCCCCTGCAGAATGGCCTTGCGGGCGTGGATAATAAAAACTGAACAACCGGCGGCACTGACGGTTTCAACAAAATTGATCAGATCCGCCTCACTGTCCTGGTCATCGATGCCGATTCGACATTTCACCGTTACCGGCAAATCCACCGCCTCCATCATGGCCCGGACACAGTCCGCCACCAGTTGCGGAGTTGCCATCAGGCAGGCACCAAAGGCCCCGGACTGCACGCGGTCGCTGGGGCAGCCCACATTGAGATTGATCTCTTCATAGCCCGCCTGTTCCCCCAGTCTGGCCGCTGCCGCCAGCTCCCGGGGGTCACTGCCTCCCAGTTGCAGGGCTACCGGATGTTCGGCCTGGTTGTAATGCAGCAGATAGTCACTGTCACCGTGCATCAGGGCTGCACTGGTCACCATCTCTGTGTAGAGCAAGGCATGTTTGCTGATCTGGCGCAGGAACATGCGATCGTGACGATCGGTCCAGTCCATCATGGGAGCGACGCAAAATTTGTGGTCCGGCATAGGGCAGGTTTTCGCTATTCAGGCAGCCTGGTGGTCTGGTCTTGACGGCTGCTGGCCAAAGGCTGGCAGTTTTTATCCAATGGGCCGGAGCAAGTCAAGTGACCCGGTGGATGCCATGGGATTCCATGGCGATTCGAGTATAATTGCCGCCCCGGCAACAAGGCAGGAAAACATGAGCCAGATTCGAACCCGAGTAGCACCTTCTCCCACCGGCGACCCCCATGTGGGCACCGCCTATATCGCCCTGTTCAATCGCTGTTTTGCCCATCAGCAGGACGGCAGTTTCATACTCCGAATTGAGGATACCGATCAGGCACGCAGTTCCAAAAAATCAGAGGATTTTATTCTGCAGTCCCTGCGCTGGCTGGGGCTGGACTGGGATGAAGGCCCGGACAAAGGCGGAGACTTCGGTCCCTACCGCCAGAGTGAGCGCAGTGAAATCTACACTCGCCATATCAATGAACTGCTGGATGCCGGCCATGCCTTTCACTGTTTCTGCTCTGCCGAGCGACTCGATGAAGTGCGCAAGACACAGATGCAGAACAAGCAGCAGCTGGGCTATGACGGTCATTGCCTGTCCCTGAGCAAGGAAGAGGTGCAGCAGCGGCTGGCGGCCGGTGAAGAACATGTCATCCGCATGAAGATTCCCGAGCAGGGGGAATGCGAATTTCATGATCTGCTGCGGGGCAATGTCAGCATCGCCTGGTCACAGATTGATATGCAGGTGCTGATGAAATCCGATGGCCTGCCCACCTACCATTTCGCCAATGTGGTGGACGATCACCTGATGCAGATCAGTCATGTGATTCGCGGCGAAGAGTGGATCAACTCGGTGCCCAAGCATGTGCTGCTCTATCAGTATTTTGGCTGGCAGCCTCCTGTGTTCTGTCATATGCCCTTGCTGCGTAATCCCGACAAAAGCAAACTCAGCAAGCGCAAGAATCCAACCAGCATCAATTATTACCGGGACATGGGCTATCTGCCCGAGGCGCTGCTCAATTATCTCGGCATGATGGGCTGGACCATGCCGGGCGGTGAGGAAAAATTCAGCCTGAGCGAGATGACTGCACAATTCGATATCGAGCGGGTGTCCCTGGGCGGCCCCATTTTTGATATCGAAAAACTGGATTGGCTGAATGGCAAATACATCCGTGAGGACCTGGATGACAATGCTTTCATCAAGGCCTATGCCGACTGGGCCTTTGCGCCGGAGCGAGTGGCACGCATCGTTCCCCTGATCAAACAGCGGGTAGAACGCTTCAGCGATGTGGCCGACCTGGCCCATCTGTTCGTCGCCGGTGTGATCCCCCTGACGGCCGACAGTTTTCAGCACAAGAAACTGGACCAGGCCAGCTGTCTGCAAATTCTGCAATTCAGCCTCTGGCGACTGGAAGCGCTGGAAAACTTTGACCGGGACAGCGTGGAAGCCTGCCTGCAGCAACTGGCTCAATCTCTGGAGCTGAAGATCCGCGACTTTCTGTTTCCGCTGTTCGTGGCCATCTCCGGCAAAGCGGTTTCCACGTCAGTGATCGAATCCATCAGTATTATTGGCCTGGATATCGCCAGGGCGCGGATTCGTCATGCCATCGACAGTCTCGGTGGAATTTCCAAGAAACAGGCCAAGCGACTGGAAAAAGAGTTTCAGGCGCTGGCCTGATTGGCGCTGACAATTAGCCTTGCAGCAAGATTGACAGCCCAGGTGGCTGTGTCTAGAATGCGCCTTCCTTTGTGCAGCAGCACAGATGGAGCGTGCAGCAGCACGATGATGGGGCCTTAGCTCAGCTGGGAGAGCGCAACGCTGGCAGCGTTGAGGTCACCGGTTCGATCCCGGTAGGCTCCACCAAATTCCTGCCCCGGGCAGTCAGCCCGAAATAATGGCAGACCCAAAACAAAACGACCCGCTCTGAGCGGGTCGTTTTTTTTGTGCCTGGTTTTTCTGCCTTCGGAAAATATAAAACTTCCTGTGGCCGGGACTTGTGCCTATTTCTTGTAGTCCCGGCTGGTGGCGCCTTTGTACAACTGGCGAGGACGGCCGATGCGGTAGGGATTGCTCAGCATTTCGTGCCAGTGAGCGATCCAGCCCGGGGTGCGGCCGGTGGCAAAAATCACTGTGAACAGGCTGGTGGGAATACCCATGGCCTTGAGGATAATGCCGGAGTAGAAGTCTACATTGGGGAACAGTTTGCGCTCATTGAAGTATTCATCTTCCAGGGCAATCTTTTCCAGTTTCTTGGCAATGCGGAACAGCGGATCATTCAGGCTGCCCAGCTCTTCCAGCACCTCATCACAGATGCCGCGGATCACTGTGGCGCGCGGATCGTAGTTCTTGTAGACGCGGTGGCCGAAGCCCATCAGACGGAAGGGGTCGTCCTTGTCCTTGGCGCGGGCGATAAACTCCTCGATGCGGGACTCATCGCCGATTTCATTCAGCATTTGCAGCACGGCCTCATTGGCGCCGCCGTGAGCGGGGCCCCAGAGCGCAGCAATACCCGAGGAGATACAGGCATAGGGGTTGGCTCCGGTGGAACCAGCCAGGCGTACGGTGGAGGTGGAGGCATTCTGCTCATGGTCGGCATGGAGCAGGAACAGGGTGTCCATGGCCTTGGCCAGGGTCGGGCTTACCTTGGGTGGCTCACAGGGCGTGCCAAACACCATGTGCAGGAAGTTCTCAGCCAGGCTCATGTCGTTCTGTGGGTACATGAAGGGCTGGCCGATGCCGTGCTTGTAGCACATGGCAGCCAGTGTAGGCATTTTCGCAATGACACGGTGGGCCGCCAGCATGCGGTGTTCGGGGTTATCGATGTCAGTGGAGTCGTGATAGAAGGCGGAGAGGGCGGCTACGGCGCTGCAGAGCATGGCCATGGGGTGGGCATCGCGGGGAAAGCCGCGGAAAAACTGGTGAATGCCCTCATCGACCATGGTGTGGTAGCGAATGGAGTTTTCAAACTCCTGGTATTCCTGGTCTCCGGGAAGCTCGCCATTGAGCAGCAGATAACAGGTTTCCAGAAAATTGGAGTGCTCGGCCAACTGTTCGATGGGATAGCCACGGTGTAACAGCACGCCCTTGGCGCCATCAATAAAGGTGATATTGGAATCACAGGCGGCGGTGGATACAAATCCCGGGTCGTAGGTGAAAATTCCCTTGCCTACCAGGCTGCGTACATCCACCACATCCGGTCCAGTACTGCCTTCATAGACGGGTAACTCAATGGTCTCATCTATCCCGTCAATGCTTAACTGGGCCTTTTTCTCGCTCATGCCAGACTCCTGCAAAATCTTTCTAAAGGAACAAAACTAATGATTGGAAATCAACTGCTTAAGCATTGTCGGCGGTAGTCATTAAAGCCTGGCCAGCGCTCTTACAGGGTGGGCAAGCATAGGTAGAAGGCCCCACTTTTGTCAAATCTTTGTCGACTCCGGCCGACCCTGATGACATGGCTGTGACAGGGTTTAAACAAAAGCCCTGGCAGGGTCGTAATAACTCCGCTTGCTCTGTTGTTTGCAGCGTGTTCGCAGACCTGGTTCAGGCAATCCGGAAGGGCTTCGGTGACCGTAGTGAGCTATGATTTCACCAGATTTGCAGCGCGCCACCGAGCGATGACAAAATATTGTCATTAATCAGGCGCAGAACCCCGGATTTATTGTATTTACGGGCCTCGGGCCGTATACTTCGCGGCGTTTGACGAATCAATTTGTGTAATCATTTCAAATAGTTTGCGCATTTTTCGTGCAAACCAGGGTGAGTTGAAGCGAATTGACTTACCCCTCATTCATCAGCTACCGGATCAAGCTAAAAGTGAAAGATAATAGACCTGTCAATCTGGACCTGATTGCGTTCAAGTGGCCACTTCCGGCCCTGACCTCAATAACCCACCGAATCAGCGGTGTATTGCTGTTTATCGGCACCGCCGTGCTGCTCTATCTGCTGCAACTGTCCCTGGAATCCGAAGCCGGCTTTCGTGAAGCGGCAGAGATACTGGCCACACCGCTGGTGAAATTTGTGGTCTGGGCAATTGTCTCGGCCTTGCTGTATCACCTGATCGCCGGTCTCAAGCATCTGGTGATGGACCTTGGTATCGGTGAAACCCTCGAGGGTGGCAAGACCGGCGCCATACTGACCATCATTCTGTCAGCTATTGCGATTATCGCAGCGGGGGTGTGGATATGGTAACTAACGCCACCAGCCTCAGCCGTTCCGGCCTGTCCGACTGGCTGATTCAACGTTTCAGCGCGATTGTGCTGGCAGCCTACACCTTCTGCATCCTGGGCTCCTTTGTAGTGCACCCGGATATGGACTATGCCCAGTGGACTGCCATTTTCGAATCCAATGCCATGCGACTGTTCAGCCTGATTACCCTGGCATCGCTCTGTGCCCATGCCTGGGTAGGCATGTGGACAATCGGCACCGATTATCTTACGGCGTCCCACCTGGGTAAGGCCGCCACAACCATTCGCTTGCTCTATCAGGCTTTTTGCGTGCTGCTCATTGCCGTCTACCTGATTTGGGGCATCCAGATTTTTTGGGGTAACTAGATGTCAGGTCTGAGAAAAATTTCCTTTGATGCGGTCATTGTCGGTGGCGGCGGTTCCGGTATGCGCGCGGCGCTGCAACTGGCCCAGTCCGGCTATAAAACCGCCTGTATCAGCAAGGTCTTTCCGACCCGTTCCCATACCGTGTCAGCCCAGGGTGGTATTACCTGTGCCATCGCCAGTGCCGACCCCGAGGATGATTGGCGCTGGCATATGTATGACACCGTCAAGGGCTCCGATTACATCGGTGACCAGGACGCCATCGAATACATGTGCAGCGAAGGTCCCCAGGCTGTTTTCGAACTTGAGCATATGGGCCTGCCTTTCTCCCGCACCGAAAACGGCCGCATCTATCAGCGTCCCTTCGGTGGCCAGTCCAAGGACTTCGGCAAGGGTGGTCAGGCCGCCCGTACCTGTGCCGCCGCTGACCGTACCGGTCACGCCATGCTGCACACCCTGTACCAGGGCAATCTGCGCAATAACACCGTATTCCTGAACGAATGGTTCGCTGTCGATCTGGTGAAAAACCAGGACAATGCTGTGGTTGGCGTGGTAGCCATCTGCATGGAAACTGGCGAAACCGTTTACATCGAAAGCAAGGCCACAGTGCTGGCTACCGGTGGTGCCGGACGCATCTATGCCTCAACCACCAATGCCCATATCAACACCGGCGACGGCGTCGGCATGGCCATGCGCGCGGGTTTCCCCACCCAGGACATGGAAATGTGGCAATTCCATCCCACCGGTATCTATGGTGCCGGCACACTGGTAACCGAAGGTTGCCGGGGAGAGGGTGGCTATCTCATCAATGCCGATGGTGAGCGTTTCATGGAGCGCTATGCCCCGACGGCCAAGGACCTTGCCGGCCGTGACGTGGTAGCACGTTCCATGGTGCTGGAGATTCTGGAAGGCCGTGGCTGCGGCGAGAATGGCGATCATGTCAAACTCAAGCTGGATCACCTCGGCGAAGAAGTACTGAACTCCAAGCTGCCGGGCATTCTCGAATTGTCCCGTACCTTTGCCCATGTGGATCCGGTCAAGGAACCCATTCCGGTGGTGCCCACCTGTCACTATATGATGGGCGGTATCCCCACCAATATTCACGGCCAGGCCCTGAGCATGAATGCCAGTGGCGAAGATGAAATTATTCCAGGCCTGTTTGCTGTCGGTGAGACTGCCTGTGTATCCGTACACGGAGCCAATCGCCTGGGCGGCAACTCCCTGCTGGACCTGATTGTTTTCGGTCGTGCTGCCGGCAAGTTCCTGGAAGAGCATTTGCGACAGGAGCACACGGAGCGCGCAGCGTCCGATTCCGATCTGGAGCAGGCCGCTTCACGTCTCAACAAACTCAATAACACAAATTCCGGAGAGCCGGTGCATCTGCTGCGCAAGGAACTGCAGGACATCATGCAGAATTTCTTTGGCGTATTCCGCAAGGGCGACTATATGCAGGAAGGCATCAGCAAACTGGCCGACCTGCGGGACCGGGTAGCCAATGTCCGCCTTGAAGACAAGAGCCAGACCTTCAATACCTCCCGTATTGAGGCGCTGGAATTGCAGAATCTGTTCGAAGTGGCGGAGGCAACTGCCATTGTGGCCGAAGCGCGTACCGAAAGCCGCGGTGCCCATGCCCGCGACGATTACCGCGAACGGGATGACGAAAACTGGCTCTGCCATTCCATGTTTTTCCCGGAGGACAAACGTGTTGCCAAGCGCCAGGTCAATTTTGCACCCAAGACTGTGGACAAATTTGAGCCGAAGATTCGAACCTATTGATTCAAAGCTATTGCTTCGAAGCGATTAAAGATCAACCTACTTCAAGAGCAGGATAAACCGTGTTAGTTAGCATCTATCGTTACAATCCAGAAACCGACGCCAAACCGTCGATGCAGGATATTGAAGTCGAAATTCCCGAAGGCAAGGACCTGATGGTGCTCGACGTGCTGGAGCTGGCCAAGCAGAAGGATCCGACGATTTCCTATCGCCGCTCCTGCCGCGAAGGGGTTTGCGGTTCCGATGGCATGAACATCAACGGCAGCAATGGCCTGGCCTGTATCACGCCGCTGTCGGAAGCGGTCAAGCCGGGCAAGAAGCTGGTGCTGCGACCCTTGCCGGGTCTGCCTGTGGTACGCGATCTGGTCATCGACATGACCATGTTCTACAAGCAATTCGAGAAAGTTAAACCCTACCTGGTCAACGACCAGCCGGAGCCGGCCATCGAACGCCTGCAGTCACCGGAGGACCGGGCCAAACTGGACGGGCTCTACGAGTGCATTCTCTGCGCCTGCTGCAGCACCAGTTGTCCCTCTTTCTGGTGGAATCCGGACAAGTTTATCGGTCCCGCCGGTCTGCTTCAGGCTTATCGCTTTCTTGCCGATAGCCGTGACACCGCTACTGCAGAACGCCTTGCAGATCTGGATGACCCGTTCAGCGTGTTCCGCTGTCGCGGCATCATGAATTGCGTGTCAGTTTGCCCCAAGGGCCTCAATCCGACCCGGGCTATCGGTCATATCCGGGGTATGTTGTTGTCCCAGGGCACTTAATACAGAACCAGCCAGACTAAAGTAGTGGTTGCCGCCAATGGCAGCCCGAGGAAGTAAGTATGCATGACAGCTTGATGGAGCAATTGTGGAGCACTGGACACCTGTCGGGATCCAATGCCACCTACGTCGAAGAATTGTACGAAAGCTTCCTCGCTGATCCGGATTCTGTCGCCGAGGAATGGCGCAATTTTTTCCAGTCCCTGCCTGCCGTCAATGGTGATAAAGGCAGTGATGTTTCCCACTCGCAAATCAGAAAACAGTTCGAAGCCCTGGGCAAGGCCAGTCGCTTTGCACCGGTGCTGAGCAACGAAGACATTGTCAATTCCGAACACGAACGGAAGCAGGTCAATGTCATGTTGCTGATCAGCTCCTACCGCGTGCGTGGCCACCAGAAAGCCAATCTGGACCCGCTGGGCATCATGCACCGCGAGCGGGTGCCTGATCTGGAACTTGAATTCCATGATCTGTCGCCGCTGGACAACAATACCCTGTTCCAGACCGGTTCTCTGTTCATCAGCAAGGAAAAAGCCACACTGAAGGAACTGGTGGAAACCCTGGAGCGCATCTACTGCAATTCAGTGGGTTACGAGTTCATGCATATCGTTAACCTGGAAGAGAAGCAGTGGATTCAGCAGCGCATCGAATCCAATGATGGTTATCCGGAATTCCCCAACGAGGTCAAACGCCACCTGTTGGAACGCCTGTCCGCCGCCGAAGGGCTGGAGAAACATCTGGACTCGAAATACCCGGGTACCAAGCGTTTCGGCCTGGAAGGGGGCGAGAGCCTGATTCCCGCCCTGGACGAAATTGTGCAGCGTTCCGGCAAGTACGGCGCCAAGGAAATCGTATTGGGCATGGCTCACCGTGGCCGGCTCAATGTGCTGGTTAATATTCTCGGTAAAAACCCGGCTGATCTGTTTGATGAGTTTGAGGGCAAGGCCACTTACCAGAGTTCCGGTGATGTGAAATACCACCAGGGCTTTTCCTCCAACATCATGACTGCCGGCGGTGAAATTCACATGGCGCTGGCCTTTAACCCCTCCCACCTGGAAATTGTTTCACCAGTGGTCGAGGGATCGGTACGGGCCCGACAAACCCGCCGCCTTGATCGTCAGGGTGAGCAGGTTGTGCCGGTTATCATTCACGGTGATGCGGCATTCGCGGGCCAGGGTGTGGTCATGGAAACTTTCCAGATGTCCAATACCCGCGCCTATTCCACCGGCGGCACCGTGCATATCATCATCAATAACCAGGTTGGATTTACCACCAGCCGTCAGGATGATGCCCGCTCCACAGAATACTGTACCGATGTGGCAAAAATGGTACAGGCACCTATTTTTCATGTTAACGCCGATGATCCGGAAGCGGTGCTGTTTGTTACCCAGCTGGCCCTGGATTTCCGTTATCAGTTCAAGAAAGACGTGGTTATCGATCTGGTCTGCTACCGTCGGCGTGGCCACAATGAAACCGATGAGCCCTCGGCCACTCAGCCCCTGATGTACAAGGCCATCAAGCAGCACAAGTCGACCCGCACGCTTTATGCGGAAAAACTGGCGGCGGCAGAGATTCTGAGCAGCGAAGAAGCTGACAGCATCAACAATAACTACCGCACCGACCTGGACAAGGGCGAGCATGTGGTCAAGAGCCTGGTCAAAGAGCCCTCGGTTGAGCTGTTCGTTGACTGGAGCCCCTACATCGGCCACGACTGGACGCCGAATTACAACACCTCCATGCAACTGGACCACCTCAAAGCACTGGCCAGGAAAGTGGTTGATATACCCAAGGATCTGAAGATTCAGCGCCAGGTCAAGAAAATCATGGACGACCGCGCCAGCATGGCAGCAGGGGAGATCCCGGTTGACTGGGGTTTTGCCGAAACCCTGGCCTATGCCAGCATTCTGTCCACCGGCAACAAGGTACGCATTACCGGTCAGGACGTGCGTCGTGGCACCTTTTCTCACCGCCACGCCGTGGTTTATGACCAGGAAAGCAATGAAGCCTATATCCCTCTGCAGAAAGTGCAGAAGGACAAGTTTGACTTCACCATATATGACTCTCTGCTCTCGGAAGAAGCCGTTCTGGCTTTCGAGTACGGCTTTGCCACCACGGCACCCAATACCCTGGTTATCTGGGAAGCCCAGTTTGGTGACTTCGCCAACTCGGCCCAGGTGGTGATCGACCAGTTTATTACCAGTGGCGAACATAAATGGCAGCGACTCTGTGGTCTCACCATGCTCTTGCCCCATGGCTATGAAGGGCAGGGGCCGGAACACTCATCGGCGCGACTGGAACGCTTCCTGCAATTGTGTGCTGAACACAATATCCAGGTTTGCCTGCCCACCACCTCCGCCCAGGTCTTCCACATGCTGCGCAAACAGATTCTCTGCCCCCTGCGCAAGCCTCTGGTGGTGATGTCACCCAAGAGCCTGCTGCGTCACAAGGAAACAGTGTCGTCGCTCGAGGAACTGGCGGAAGGCAGCTTCCAGGTAGTGATTGATGAAACCGATGATATCGACAAGGAAAAGGTCGAGAAGCTGATTATCTGTTCCGGCAAGGTCTACTATGACCTGCGCACCGAGCGTCGCGCCCGCAATATCGACAACATCGCCATCGTCAGACTGGAGCAGTTATATCCCTTTGCCTCAGATGAAGTGGAAGCCTGTCTGCTGCAATACAAGAATGTGAAGTCCATTGTCTGGTGTCAGGAAGAACCCATGAATCAGGGAGCCTGGTACTCCAGTCAGCATCATATTCGCAGGATCATTCACGAACATTTTCCAGACATCTGGCTGGAATACGCAGGAAGGGAAGCTTCGGCGGCGGCCGCTGCGGGTTATCCGGCCCTGCATTTCAGTCAACAAGAAAAATTTATTGATGAGGCGCTGTCGCTTGAACAAAGCTGATGCCTCCGGGAATTACTAGGACTTGAGCAATGAGTATTGAAATTAAAGCCCCAACCCTGCCCGAATCGGTACCCGATGGCACGATTGCGACCTGGTACAAGAAAGAAGGCGAGAGCGTCAGCCGGGATGAACTGTTGGTTGATATCGAAACCGACAAGGTCGTCATCGAGGTAGTTTCTCCCACCGATGGTGTTCTCAAGGAGATCATCAAGCAGCCCGGTGACACTATCGTCAGCAATGAAGCCATTGGCAGCGTGGAAGCCGGCGCAGCAGGGGACAAGCCCGCCCAGCAGGCCGAGCAGAAACAAGCCCCTGCAGACACAGGCAGCGCTGACAGTGACAAGAATGACAGTGGCGACAGCAGCAAAGAGGCCGCTGGCGACAGTGGTTCCGACGATGAGCCGATGCTGTCTCCCGCCGCCAAGAAACTGATCGAGGAAAACAATCTCGATGCTGCCAGTATCCAGGGCAGCGGTAAAGACGGCCGCGTCACCAAGGAAGATGTGCTGAACAAACTCGAGGGCGGCCAGTCCTCGGCGCCCCAGGCCTCTGCCCAGTCCACGCCGACTGTCGATGACCGCAGCGGCCGGGTTGAAGAACGGGTTCCCATGAGCAGACTGCGGGCCAAGGTCGCCGAACGTCTGCTGCAGGCCACCCAGACCACTGCCATGCTGACCACCTTCAATGAGGTCAATATGCAGCCAGTGATGGATATCCGTTCGCGCTACAAGGAGCAGTTCGAGAAGACCCATGACGGTGTTCGTCTGGGCTTCATGTCCTTTTTCGTGCGTGCCTGTATCGAAGCCCTGAAACGCTTCCCGGCCGTCAATGCTTCAATCGATGGCAACGATATTGTCTATCATGGTTATCAGGATATCGGCGTGGCGGTTTCTTCGCCGCGCGGCCTGGTGGTTCCGGTGCTTCGCAATGCCGACAATCTGAGCCTGGCCCAGATCGAGAAGGGTATCCGCGAATACGGCATCAAGGCCCGCGATGGCAAACTGGCTATTGAAGAAATGACAGGTGGCACCTTCACTATTTCCAACGGCGGTGTCTTCGGTTCGCTGCTGTCAACGCCGATCCTGAATCCGCCGCAGACCGCCATTCTTGGCATGCACAAGATCCAGGAACGACCCATGGCGGTGGATGGCGAAGTGGTCGTGTTGCCCATGATGTATCTGGCGCTGTCCTATGATCACCGCATGATCGACGGCAAGGAAGCAGTGCAATTCCTGGTGACCGTGAAGGAACTCCTGGAAGATCCCACCCGCCTGCTGCTGGAAATTTAATTACCCTGAGAGAGATTTATGGCTAATCAATATGATGTTGTAGTAATCGGATCTGGTCCGGCCGGATACCATGCGGCAATTCGTTGCGCGCAATTGGGCTTTAACACCGCCTGTATTGAAAAGTGGCTGACCAAGGACGATAAAACAGTTTACGGCGGCACCTGTCTCAATGTGGGCTGTATTCCTTCCAAGGCCCTGCTGGATTCCTCCCACAAATTTCTGGAAGCCCAGGCCCATTTCGAAGACCACGGCATCAAGACCGGCAAGGTCTCGGTGGACGTACCCACCATGCTCAAGCGCAAGGAAAAGGTTGTCAGCCAGCTCACTGGCGGCGTTGCCGGCCTGTTCAAGGGCAACAAGGTGGAAGGCATTGCCGGGACTGGCAAGGTCGTTGCCAAGGGCAAGGTGGAAGTCACTGGCCATGATGGCAAGACCGACACCCTGGAAGCCAAGCATATTATTATTGCCGCGGGTTCTGTTCCCATCGATATTCCGCCGGCTCCGGTTGATAATGAAACGATTGTCGATTCTACCGGCGCCCTGGAATTCACCGAGGTTCCCAAGAAGCTTGGCATTATTGGTGCCGGCGTGATTGGTCTGGAACTTGGCAGTGTCTGGGCGCGCCTGGGTGCGGAAGTCACTGTTCTGGAAGCACTGGACGATTTCCTGCCTGCCGTCGATCGCCAGATTGCCAAAGAGGCCATGAAGATCTTTACCAAGCAGGGCCTGACTATCAAGCTGGGCTCCAAGGTCACCGGCAGCAAAGTCGGCAAGGGCAACAAGAAGGGCGTGACTGTCGAGTACACCGACAGCGAGGGCGACCAGAAAGCCCAGTTCGACAAACTGATCGTTTGTGTTGGCCGCAAGCCCGCCACTGAAAACGTACTCGATGAGTCAGTGGGTGTGGAACTGGATGAACGTGGTTTTATCAAGGTGGATGAGCACTGCGCCACCAATGTCGAAGGCATCTATGCCGCCGGCGATGCCGTGCGTGGCCCCATGCTGGCACACAAGGGCATGGAAGAGGGCGTCATGGTGGCCGAACGTCTGGCTGACAAGAAGACTCAGGTTAATTATGAACTGGTGCCTTCGGTCATCTACACTCACCCGGAAGTCGCCTGGGTGGGCAAGAACGAGGAAGAACTCAAGGAAGCGGGCACTGAATACAATGTGGGCAGCTTCCCCTTTGCAGTGAATGGCCGGGCATTGGCTGCCAATGATACCGATGGCATGATCAAACTGATCGCTGATGCCAAAACCGATCGCATTCTGGGTTGCCAGATTATCGGACCCAGCGCCGCCGATCTGTTGCAGCAGGTGGTGATTGCCATGGAATTCAGCAGTAGCGCCGAAGACCTGGCCCTGACCATGTTTTCACATCCGGCCTTGTCTGAAGCCGTGCATGAATCTGCCCTGGCCCTGCATGGCCATGCGATTCATATTGCCAATCGCAAGCGTCGCAAATAACAGCAGCATTCTGAACTAGCATAAACAACACGGAGTTGTAATGAATTTACACGAATACCAGGCAAAGCAGCTCTTTGCCGACTATGGCCTGCCGGTGTCGAAGGGACTTGCCGTCGACACTCCGGAAGACGCGGCCAAGGCCACCGAAACCATCGGCGGCGACAAGTGGGTGGTCAAGGCCCAGGTTCATGCGGGCGGCCGCGGCAAGGCCGGCGGTGTGCAACTGGTGGACTCTGCCGATGAGGCCAGAGACTTTGCCAGCAAGTGGCTGGGTAAGAACCTGGTTACTTACCAGACCGATGCCAATGGCCAGCCAGTCAGCAAGATTCTGGTGGAAGCCTGTACTGATATTGCCCAGGAGTTGTACCTCGGCGCCGTGGTAGACCGTTCTACCCGCCGTGTGGTGTTCATGGCTTCGGTAGAGGGCGGGGTAGAGATTGAGAAGGTCGCCGAGGAAACTCCGGAAAAGATTCTCAAGGCCACTATCGATCCTCTCACCGGCGCCCAGCCCTATCAGGGCCGCGACCTGGCCTTCCAGCTGGGTCTGAAAGGTGAGCAGATCAAGCAATTCACCAAACTGTTTCTGGGTCTTGCCAAATTGTTCGAGGATCTGGATCTGGCCCTGCTGGAAATCAACCCTCTGGTGATCACCGACGAAGGCAATCTGCATTGCCTGGACGGCAAGATCAATATCGATGGCAATGCCCTGTATCGCCAGCCCAAATTGCAGGAAATGCATGACCCCTCGCAGGAAGATGAGCGCGAAGCCCATGCTGCCTCCTGGGATCTGAACTATGTGGCGCTGGATGGCAACATCGGCTGCATGGTAAACGGTGCCGGCCTGGCCATGGGCACCATGGATATCGTGCAGTTGTTTGGCGGCAAGCCGGCCAACTTCCTCGATGTGGGCGGCGGCGCCACCAAGGAAAGGGTTACCGAAGCCTTCAAGATCATCCTCTCCGATGAAAACGTTCAGGCAGTTCTGGTCAATATCTTCGGCGGCATTGTGCGCTGTGATCTGATTGCCGAGGGAGTTATCGGTGCGGTGGAGGAAGTAGGCGTCACCGTCCCGGTCGTGGTACGACTGGAGGGCAATAACGCCGAGCTGGGCAGGGAAGTACTGGAGAAGAGCGGTCTGAACATTATCGCCGCCACCAGCCTTTCTGATGCAGCCGAAAAAGCAGTGACTGCAGCGGGAGGAAAAGCATGAGCATTCTGATTAACAAGGACACCAAGGTAATCTGTCAGGGCTTTACCGGCTCCCAGGGGACCTTTCATTCCGAACAGGCTATCGAATACGGTACCCAAATGGTGGGCGGTGTAACCCCGGGCAAGGGTGGTCAGACCCATCTGGACCTGCCGGTCTTTAATACAGTGCGCGAAGCCTATGCCGAAACCGGCGCCGATGCCTCGGTGATTTACGTACCGGCACCGTTTTGCAAGGACTCAATCCTGGAAGCTGTGGATGCCGGCATCAAACTGATTGTCTGTATCACTGAAGGCATTCCCACTCTGGATATGCTGGTGGCCAAGGAAAAATGCGACCAGGCCGGTGTGCGCCTGATTGGCCCCAACTGCCCCGGTGTAATCACACCCGGCGAGTGCAAGATCGGCATCATGCCAGGCCATATCCACAAGCCCGGCAAGGTGGGCATTGTGTCCCGTTCTGGAACGCTTACTTATGAAGCGGTCAAGCAGACTACCGACTACGGTTTTGGCCAGTCTTCCTGTGTCGGTATCGGTGGCGATCCCATCCCCGGTTCCAACTTCATCGACATTCTCGGCATGTTCGAAAAAGACGAGCAGACCGAAGCCATTGTCATGATCGGTGAGATCGGCGGAACCGCTGAAGAGGAGGCCGCGGCCTTTATCAAGGCCGAGGTAAGCAAACCGGTAACTGCCTATATTGCCGGCGTCACCGCACCTCCCGGCAAGCGCATGGGACATGCCGGCGCCATCATTTCCGGCGGCAAGGGCACAGCCGATGAGAAATTCGCAGCCCTGAATGACGCCGGTGTCAAAACCGTTCGCAGCCTTGCCGACATCGGTAATGGCATCAAGGAAATCACTGGCTGGTAGCGCCTTGCTGCCAGTCATTCCCTCTCTGTTCAGGCGCCTTGTTTAGGCGCCTAAACAGCCCTTCTTTTTTACATCAATCTTCTCTCAAAAGGTTCTAAATTCTTAAGCGAGTGTGTTACGCTTAGCCGGAAATTTAGCTTAAAACGCTGAATTTAAGGGACTAATTGAGTTGCTTTTTGGAAAAGAGAACTCAAACCTCGCAGAGGGTTACCTAGCTTCTCAAATTTTTGAAATTTGAGTAGATCGGTAACTCTTGCTTGGTGATTATCAAGGAAGGCTGCCATTTCGGAACGACAGGACGTCATGAAGTTTCCGGGTAGCCACACTAGGGAAGGTAAACAACAAAATAGTTTTTCGTGTCTAATTATCTATGTATCTCCGCGATCCCTGTAGTTAGACCTGATTAGTTAACAATGAATAGGATGGCACATGAAAAACCGTCGAATTACTAAGATGAGTATGTCTGCACTGGTATTACTCATATCAAGCCTTTTGGGAAATGCGCAGGCTGCTGAAATTTTAGTCGACAGCAGCATTCTCGACCAAGCCATGGACGTGGTCGCTGACAAGTACAGCGAATCTGCTGAAGCACAGGAAGAAATCACGCGCCTGGCCAACTCTGCCAGCTCCACTTTTGAGGAGTTCAAGCGCGCCAATGACAATCTGGAATCTCTGCTGGTACTGAACGCCGGCTATCGTCGCCAGATTGCCGCCCAGGAACAGCAACTGGAAACTCTGGCTGAATCTATCGACTCGGTAGAAGAGGTGACTCGCGAGATTCCTCTGCTGATGGAAAAAATGCTCAGCGCAATCGAGCAGTTCGTCGCCATGGACTATCCCTTCCATGTAGATGAGCGTACCAACCGTTTACAGTTTGCCCGTGACGCCATCGATAACCCGGATGTTTCAATCGCGGAGAAATTCCGTCAGGTTCTGGTGGCCTACCAAACTGAGACTTCCTATGGTCGTACTTTCGAGACCTATGCCGACACCATCAACATCAATGGTTCCGACCGAGACGTCAACATTGCCCGCTTTGGCCGCATTGCCCTGATCTATCAGACCACTGACCGTCAGGAAACCGGTGCCTGGGATAATCAGGCCCGTCAATGGGTGTCTCTGTCCCCGGGTGAGTACCGCACTGCGGTACAGACAGCGATTCGCGTCGCGTCGCAATTGGATGCACCACGTATTATTAACCTTCCCATCGCGGCACCGGAGGCAGCACAGTGAAACAAGTAATGAAGAAGGCCGTAGTCGCCGCCACTACACTCTTATTTGCAGCCAGCACTCAGCTGGGTGCCCAGGAAGCCAGCTCACTGGCCAATCTGCTGGATCTGGTAGAAGCAGACCGCGTTGCCGAGTCTGACGCTTACCGTGAGCGTCTGCAGGAATTCGAACAGAACGCCAATCGCCAGCAAGAAATTCTGGATGCCACAGAAGCCCGCATTGCCGAACAGGAAGAGGTGCAATCCCAGCTCTCTGAAGAGTTCGATGCCAATGAAATCGAAATCGCCAACCAGCGCGAATTGCTGCGTGACCGTCGTGGTGACCTGAACGAGTTGTTCGGTACCCTGCAGGGCGTAGCCGGTGACTTCCTGTCCAACTTCCAGAACTCTCTGATCAGTGCCCAGTATCCGGGCCGTTCCGATGAGCTGGAAGCCATTATCGAACGCGCCGGTTCAACTGTTGAGCAGCTGAACATTGGTGAGATGGAGCGTTTCTGGTTCTTCATGCATCAGGAACTGACCGAGTCTGGCCGCGTTGTAACCTATAACGGCGACATCGCACTGCCCACTGGCGACACCGTCAATCGTGAAATCGTTCGCGTCGGTGCTTTCAATGCCATGAGCGAAGGCGACTACCTGAGCTACAGCGGTGACATCGGTCACCTGCAGGTTCTGCCTCGCCAGCCCGCGGCTGAATATGTACAAAGCGCCATTGCCCTGCAAAATGCCACTTCCGGTTTTACCCGTGTTGGCATTGACCCCACCGGTGGTGTGGGTGGCCAGGTACTGGCTAACCTGATCAACTTCCCGACTGTGGAAGAGCAGGTACGTAACAACTCCGGCGTTATCGGCTTCATCATTATTGGTGTCGGTATCGTGGGTATCCTGTTGGGCTTCTTCCGCCTGCTGATGCTGACCCTGACTTCCATCAAGGTTCGTGCCCAGCTGAAGAGCGACAAGCCTGCCAAGAACAACCCGCTGGGCCGTGTACTGCTGGTAGCTGAAAACAACCCCAATGCCGATACCGAAACTCTCGAGTTGAAGCTGGGTGAAGCCATCCTGCAGGAAACGCCTTCGCTGGAATCCATGCTGACCCTGATCAAGATGATCGCCACCATCGCGCCTCTCGGCGGTCTGTTGGGTACGGTGACCGGTATGATCCAGGTGTTCCAGCAAATTACAGTTTACGGTGCGGGTGACCCGACCATCATGGCCGGCGGTATTTCCCAGGCCCTGATGACTACCGTACTGGGTATTGTTGTAGCGATTCCGACTATCTTCATGCACACCGTAGTGAAGAGCCGCAGCGACAACATCATCCATATCCTGGAAGAACAGGCCACCGGTATGATTGCCCAGAAGGCTGAAAAACAAGCGAGCAGCCAATCATAAAAACTGAGAAGGCATAAGCTATGTATTTTACAGTTCTGGATATATTGGATGCCGTTAACACTTTTATGACCCGGGGTGGGCCAGTGCTATGGATCATAGCCTGGCTCCTCCTGATCAAGTGGTCACTGGTGTTTGAACGCATCTGGTATCTCAATACCACACACAAGAAAAACGTTAAAAATACCCTGGCCGAATGGAATGCCCGTTCTGATCGATCATCCTGGAGCGCGCATCAGATTCGCACCATGATGATCTCCAAGATCTCCCTGGACGTGCGTAACACCATGCCCATCATTGAGGTACTGGTCACCATCTGTCCGCTGTTGGGACTGATCGGTACCGTAACCGGCATGATCGAAGTGTTCTTCGTCATGGCAGTCAGTGGTGGCGGTGACGCCAAATCCATGGCAGGCGGTGTATCCAAAGCCACGATTCCGACTATGGCCGGAATGGTAGGGGCAATTTCCGGAATTTTCGCCTTCAATTATCTGAAGTCCAAAATCGACCGAGACATGGAATTGCTGGAAGACCATTTGCCGCTGCAACACTAAGCAGTCGGGTATAAAAGCAAAGGCTTAATTCATGAAATCAGGATTAATGAAAAAGAAGGAGCAGGAAGAAGCGGGTGAGATCGATCTCACCCCCATGCTGGACGTGGTATTCATCCTGCTGATCTTCTTTATTGTAACTTCGGTGTTTGTCACCGAAGCCGGAATTGAAGTCGCCAAACCGGAAGCATCGACTGCCGATGACACCAGTGGTGACCTGATTCTGATCGCCGTCGGCGAAGCCGGCGACATCTGGATCGATGGTGAACAGATCGATCCTCGATTTATCCGTTCGCGCTTTGAGTTGCGCCTGGCCGATGCACCGAATTCCTCGGTCATCATTCAGGCAGACCAGAACGCGAATAATGAACAGGTGATGTTGATTCTCGAGGCAGCGCGAGAAGCCAATATTGCGGACGTATCAATTTCAGCGGAGGCATAACGATGATCTTTGTAAGATGGGTTGTATCCATGGCAATGGCCGCCGGTATCACGCTGGGCCTGTTCTACTTCATGCAGTTTCTGATCGCCACAGGTGAGCGTTTTGACGAGCGCGTGAACGTCGTCAAGATTGTTGACGCCACGATGCCTGAGATCGAAATGGAAGTGATCGAGGAAATCGACAAGCCGGAAATCATCGAAGAGGTACCGGAACAGCAACTGGACACACCGGAAAAGCAGATCAATCTGGATGGTGGTCCGGCATTGAATATTGAGCGTGCCTCGGTCGAAGTCGATACCGGCCTCGACATGAGCAGCGCCTCCATCTCTGCCACCGATGGTGACTATCTGCCTCTGGTAGCGATCGCACCCCAGTATCCGACCAGGGCTGCCCAGCGCGGCATTCAGGGCTGGTGTCTGGTGTCCTTTACCGTGGACGGTCAGGGCAATGTGATTGAAGACACTATCGAGGTTGTGGACGCCGAGCCGGCCAATATCTTTGACCGCTCTTCCATCCGCGCTGCGGCCCGCTTCAAGTTTCAACCACGCGTACAAGACGGAGTAGGGGTTGAAGTACCTGGAGTGCAATACCTGTTCCGTTACCAGCTCGAGGAGTAAGAATGTCCACAGTATTGAAGAAACTCAAACTGGGATTCCTGGTCAGCCTGCTGGTATTGCCGTTCTCCGGTCAGATCGCTCTGGCCCAGGATGACGACGATGGTCAGCGTGCACCACCGGAAGCCCGTACCTCCGGTACCCTGAGTCAGCAGGTAATGCGAGCCGTTACCGAGATTCAGGAAATGATGTCTCCGGAAGACGAAAGTGAGGAGCCCGACCTCGAAGGTGCCAAGCGCGAACTGGATGAACTCCGGGAACGCCGCTGGGACCGCATGAATGACTTCGAGAAGTCCACGGTTCTGAACTTCTACACTAACTACTATCTCAGCGTCGAGGACTACGCCAACGCCTTGCTGACCTTCGAGGAGATTCTCACTATCGAGGAACTTCGCGAAGATACCCGACTGCGCACTCTGCGCTCTCTGGGTCAGCTCTATATGGCCGAAGAGCGCTGGCAGGAAGCCATCGGTGCCTATGACCGCTGGCGTGAACTGTCACCTGAGGAAGACATTATTGTCTACCGTGGCCTTTCCTATTCCTACTATCAGCAGGAAATGTTTGAGGAAGCGCTGCCGTACTGGATCGACTATATGAACCTGTCCCTGGAAACAGGAGAGGAACTGGGTCGTGACGATTACGCCTACCTCAATGGTATCTACTTCACGTTGGAAGATTTCGACAGCGCGCTGGAACTCACCAAGACCATGATTGTGCTGTTTGACAATCAGACTGACTGGATGAACCTGAGCGCCGTCTATGCCAGCCTGGATAATGAGGAACGCCGGGTACAGTCACTGAACGTGGCCTATCTCAAAGGCTATGTCGATGACGAAAACCGTTACCTCAATCTGGGTCAGTCGATGGCCGGTATCGAAGCCCCCTGGAGTGGTGCCAAGATTCTGGTAGACGGAGTCGAGAAAGAGATTATCGAGGAAAATCAGGACAATCTGGAAATTCTGTCCCAGATGTATCTGGTAGCCAGTGCCTATGAAGAAGCGCTGGAGCCTGCTTTGCAGGTGGCCGAGATGTCTGACAGTGGTGACGGCTGGGATACAGTCGGCTATATCCACTACGTCATGCATAATTACGAAGAAGCGGTGGAGGCTTTTGAGCGCGCCATCGATGTCGGTAATTTGAGTGACCGCTCTGACACCCTGTTATTCCTGTCCCGCGCCCGTATCGAACTCGATGATTTCGAGGGAGCGCTGGAAGCGGCGCGACAGGCGGCTGATGCCGGTGATGAAAACGCCCGAGAAGCGGCCAATAACTACATCACCTTCATCAATACCAGCAAGCAGCGCTACGACATCATCCAGCAGCGCAAGCAGGAGTCTATCGAGTACTACCAGCCCTATCCCTCACTGCTGTAGGGATATAGCGTCCGGCAGAACAGACTGGACTTGAAAAATCGGGGCCCAGCCCCCAAATACCCGACCACAGCTACTGTGGTCGGGTTTTTTTGTGCCCGCGAAAAGTTACTAAAAGAGGTTCTGGAATGACTACAGAAACATCTACCGAAACCCGGGGATTCGAGACAGAAGCCAAGCAGCTTCTGCACCTGATGATCCATTCCCTGTACAGCAACAAGGAGATCTTTCTGCGCGAGCTGATCTCCAATGCATCCGATGCTGCTGACAAGCTTCGTTTCCAGGCACTGTCCAGGCCTGAATTGCTTGCCGACGACAAGCCGCCGCAAGTGCAGATTGATGTAGATAGTGAAGCGAAGACTATCACTATCGCCGACAATGGCATTGGCATGACCCGGGATGAGGTTATTACCAACCTGGGCACTATCGCCAAATCCGGTACCGCTCAGTTTCTGGAATCCCTCACCGGCGATCAGAAGAAAGATTCCCAGCTTATTGGTCAGTTTGGAGTCGGCTTCTATTCTGCCTTCATCGTTGCCGATAAAGTGGAAGTTCTGACCCGCAAGGCCGGCACCGAGGCCAGTGAAGCCACTCTGTGGACTTCAAAAGGCGAAGCCGAATACAGCATTGCCCCCGCCGAAAAGGCCGAGAGTGGCACCACCATTACCTTGCATCTGAAGAAATCCGAAGAGGATTTCGCTGAAGACTATCGACTGCGCAGCATAGTCAAGAAATACGCCGATCATATTTCCATCCCGGTGATGATGCCGAAACAGGAAATGCCTGCAGCAGAGGAAGAGCAAGAAGAGGGCAAGGAGGCGGAAGACAAGCCGGTAGAGTATGAGGCGGTTAACGACGCCAAGGCACTCTGGACCCGGCCCCGCAGTGAAGTCAGTGAAGATGAGTACAAGGAATTCTACAAATACATCAGCCATGACTTTGCCGACCCCCTGGACTGGAGCCATAACAAGGTAGAAGGCAAGCTGGAATACAACAGCCTGCTGTATCTACCGGGCAAGGCGCCTTTCGATCTCTGGAACCGGGATGCTGCCCGCGGCCTGAAACTCTATGTGCAGCGGGTCTTCATCATGGATGATGCCGAGCAGTTTCTGCCGCTGTATCTGCGTTTCATGAAGGGTGTTGTGGACTCCAATGACATCTCTCTGAATGTCTCCCGCGAGATCCTGCAGAAAGATCCGGTGGTTGACTCCATGCGCAGCGCGCTCACCAAACGGGCGCTGGATATGCTGGAGAAGCTGAAAAAGAAGGACAAGGACAAATACGCCCAGTTCTGGGCAGAGTTTGGCCAGGTGCTGAAGGAAGGCCCGGGCGAGGATTTCGCTAACCGTGAGAAGATTGCCAAGCTGCTGATGTTCACCACTACCGAATCCGGTGGTGACAGTCAGGATCAGAGTCTGGAAGACTATGTCGGCCGCATGAAGGATGGCCAGGAGAAGATTTACTATATTGCCAGTGAGTCCCTCAAGGCCGCACGTAACAGCCCCCATCTGGAGATTTTCCGCAAGAAGGGCATCGAGGTCATTCTGATGCATGACCGCATCGATGAGTGGCTGATGAGCCACCTGCATGAATTCGATGGCAAGCAGTTCCAGGACATCGCCCGGGGCGAACTGGATCTGGGCAAACTGGAAGACAAGGAAGAGAAAGAGAAGCAGGAAGAAACCGAAAAGGCCTTCGAAGACCTGGTGAAGCGCATCAAGGAAAATCTGGGCGAGAAGGTGAAAGAAGTACGCCTGACCCATCGCCTCACCGATTCACCTGCCTGTCTGGCCATTGATGAGCATGACATGGGTCTGCAAATGCGCAAGATCATGGAAGCCTCCGGTCAGGCCGTGCCGGATGCGAAGCCGATCTTCGAAATCAATCCGGAGCACCCCCTGGTGCACAAGCTGGACAAGGAAGCCGATGAAGACCGCTTCACGGATCTGGTTTCGGTCCTGTTTGGTCAGGCCAGCCTGGCAGAGAACGGCGAACTGGCAGACCCGGGTGAGTTTTCTTCAAGCCTGAACAAACTGTTACTGCAGCTTAGTCAATAAAGCGGAGCTGTTCATACAGTAGCGATACACAAAAACGCCGGCATTTGCCGGCGTTTTTGTTTCAGACAAATCCAGGCCTCAGGCCTACATTCTTTCCAGTGGCTCAATGCCGAGCAGGGACAGGCCCTGTTTCAGGGTTTCAGCAGTGAGGCTGGCAAGGGCCAGACGGGATTCACGCAGCGCTGCCTCGGCCTTGAGAATAGGGCAGCTTTCATAAAAGCGCATGAATATCCCGGCCAGTTCAAACAGGTAATTACAGAGCTGATTGGGGTAACAGTCATCGGCCACCATCTGCACGATTTCAGGCATCTGCAGGATCTTCATCAGCAGCATGCGCTCTTCCGGCGCATCGATTGAAGAAAGCCTCATGGCACCTTTGTTTTGATCTGCAGACGAGTCATTATTCTGCTTGCGCAGAATGCTCTTGATACGGGCATAGGCATAGAGCATATAGGGGGCCGTGTTGCCATCGAAGGAGAGCATGGTGGACCAGTCAAACACATAATCACTGCTGCGGTTTTTGGACAGGTCTGCATATTTGACCGCGGCAATACCGACACGATCGGCGATAGCCTGTCGCTCTGATTCGTCCAGCTCGGGATTTTTCTCCGACACCAGATCGAAGGCGCGACGTACCGCCTCGTCCAGCAACTCTGACAGTTTTACGGTATCACCGGAGCGGGTCTTGAAAGGCCGTCCGTCGCTTCCCATCATGGTGCCATAGGCAATATGTTCCAGTGACAGTTTGTCATCGGCCATGCCCGCGGCCCGGGCGACCGCAAATACCTGCTGGAAATGCAGGGACTGTCTGGCGTCTACTACATAGAGGGAGCGATCAGCATTCAGCTCTTCGGCACGCAACTGGATTGCGGCAAGATCGGTAGTGGAATACAGATAGCCACCATCGGATTTTTGTACGATAACCGGCAGGGGTTCACCTTCCTTGCCAACAAACTGGGGCAGGAACACACACTGGGCCCCCTCGTCTTCGGTGAGCAATTGCTTCTCACGTAATTGTTCAATGATGCCGGCCAGCTTGTCGTTATAACGGCTCTCGGCATCCAGATCATCCCGCTTCAGGGTCACACCCAGCTTTTCATACACTGCCTCGCAGTGACGCAGGGATTCATCGATAAATTGTTCCCAGGCCTGAAGATGCTCCGCATCGCCACCCTGTAGTTTTACCACCGCCTGGCGAGCGCGGGTGGCAAAGTCGGCATCCTTATCAAAGCGTTCCTTGGCATCCCGATAAAAGGATTCCAGATCAGCCAGTTTATTGGGAATATCACTTTGCCCCTGACTGACTTCCTGCATATAGGTAATCAGCATGCCGAATTGGGTACCCCAGTCCCCCACATGGTTCTGGCGTATGACCTGGTGACCACAGCTTTCCAGCACCCGCACCAGACAGTCACCGATGATAGTGCCGCGCAAATGGCCCACGTGCATTTCCTTGGCCAGGTTGGGGGAGGAGTAATCCACTACAATGCGCTGCTTTTGGCCAGGCTCCGGCAGCAGGTTTTTCACCTCAGCCAGGGCGCTGGCACCGCGCTCAAGCAAGTCCTGATCGTTCAGATGTACATTGATGAAGCCGGGACCGGCCACTTCAAGCTTGTCGATCCAGGCAAGCTCCTGATTCTCCAAATCTTCAACAACCGCCTGGGCAATCTGCCGCGGATTGGTTTTCAGTTGCTTGGCCAGGGCCATCACACCATTGGCCTGGTAGTCACCGAATTCGGGTCGTGAGGCTGTAATCACATGGGCGTCAGGCGCATCAATACCGCTGACTCTGGCGAGACTGTCACTCACCACCTGATTAAGAAGTTGTTTGAATGATTTCACGTTAGGACTGCTGTTCTCTGTGCAAACGGGGCGGACCCGCAATAGCTGAAAAAGGGGAGGATTGTACACCAATATCCGGCTGCCGTTTGATGTAGAATGCCGCTTTCATTAATTCAGCCCGGACCCAGGCCATGAGTTTCAGTGACAAGGTGCAATTCATCAAGGTAGAACCTGCCCATGTCGGACAGCGCCTGGACAATTTCCTCATGCGACAGCTCAAGGGTATGCCACGATCCCGGGTCTACCGCCTGATTCGCAAGGGAGAGGTACGGGTCAACAAGAAGCGGGCCAAGCCGGAGAACCGGCTGGAGAAGGGGGATACAGTCCGAATTCCGCCCTATAGCGGCCCGCCCGAAGCGGAGATTCCCAAGCCCGGCCCGGGTCTCGCCCAGTTACTTCTGGACAGTATTCTGAAGGAAACTGATGACTACCTGGTACTGAACAAGCCCGCCGGTCTTTCGGTGCATGGCGGTTCCGGCATCCGCCTGGGCCTGATTGAAGCCCTGCGGCAGCTACACCCGGCCGGGACTGCACTGGAGCTGGTTCATCGCCTGGACCGGGATACTTCCGGCTGTCTTGTAATTTCCAAAAACTCAAATAGTTTAAAAGAGTTACAAAACCAGCTTAAAGCCAAGACTGTCGAGAAACACTACCTGGCCCTGGTGCGTGGCAACTGGCCCGATACCCTGGTGGAAGTGGATGCTCCTCTGGCAAGGGAAGAAGCTGCCAATGGCGAGCGCATTGTCCGGGTCAATGCCGAAGGCAAGGCTTCCCGCACTCGCTTCAAGGTGCTCGAACATTTTGCCGCGGCCAGCCTGATCGAGGCGATGCCGGAAACCGGGCGTACCCACCAGATTCGGGTGCATTGCCAGCAGGCGGGGCATCCCATCATTGGCGATGACAAATACCTGCACAGCCGCCAGCAACAGGCCTTGCCAGCCCCCCTGGCGAGCCACAAGGACCTGTGCCTGCATGCGGCCAAAATTACCTTTCAGGACCCGCAGAAACAGCGGCCGGTGACAGTGGAGGCGAAATTGGCGGGAAGCTTCCATCAGCTTTTGCAGCGATTGCAGTGAGCGAAAGCAAATCCTGAGTGGAAACAGATAGATAAGCCTATGATTTCAGGCTAAAAATTATTGCAAAAATTTTGACAGAAGGGCCTCATCAGCCTAGAATTGCGCGCCTATGTCTGACCGCCAGGTTCCAGTCTATGTCGACACCCGCCGTATCTTTCAGCAAGAGGCTGTAGTTGGCGGATTTGTTGAGCTGGAGCGCTTGCCCGGATTCCGCCAGAGCCTGGTCAGCGACGAGGCCGAAATCCAGGTGGAACTGCGCTTCAGCGAGGGAGATTCCGGTTACCGGGAAATTCACGGGCATTTGCAGGCCCGGGTTGAAGTGGCCTGTCAGCGTTGCCTGGAGCCAATGGCCATCGATCTGGCCGATCAGCTCTCTCTGGCACTGGTTAAGGATGATGAACAGGCCAGCAGGCTCAAACCGGAACTGGATCCCTGGATCTGCCCGGATATCAAGCTGGTACTGGCCGACCTGATTGAAGAACAACTGATTCTCAGCCTGCCCATTGTAGCGGCCCATGAAGATGGGCATTGCCAGGCTGATACTGGCGCGGCGGAGCTGACTGCCGATACAGGCGAAGGAATTGAAGAGGAAGTGAAGGAAAATCCCTTCGCAATCCTGGAACAACTTAAGAAAAGCGACTGAACTATCTGTTTTCGCTTGATATTTTGGAGATAAACGATGGCTGTTCAACAGAACAAAGTGACCCGCTCAAAGCGTAACAAGCGGCGTACTCACGACAATTTGTCGGAAGCGACCCTGTCCACCGATAAAACTACTGGCGAAGTACACCGTCGCCACCACGTCACCGCAGACGGCTTCTACAAAGGCAAGAAAGTACTCGACATCGGCGACGAGTAATTGCCAGAGTGCTCAAGCACATAGCAATCGATGCTATGGGCGGTGAGGGCGGCGCTGCACTGACCGTCCCCGCTGCCCTCAAGGCCCTGCAGGACACTCCCGATCTACATCTCACCCTGGTGGGTGATCCCCGGCAGATAGAAACGCTGCTGGCGGATTCTGTCGTGCCGGATTTGGCCAGTCGTTGCCAGGTATTGGCCGCCGGCAGCAGCATCAGCGATGAAGACCTGCCGCGCAATGTCCTGCGCAGCGCTCGTGACAGCTCCATGTTCAAGGCCGTGGAACTGGTAGAGAGCGGCGACGTGCAGGCCATGGTGAGTGCGGGCAATACCGGCGCCCTGTTGATGATCGGGCGACACTTGCTGAAAACCATTGAAGGCATCAGCAAGCCGGCCATAGTGGCCACCATTCCCGGTAGCCAAAAACAGTGTTATTTATTGGATGTAGGGGCAAATCCTGAGGCAGACTCTCAGCTTTTGTTCCAGTTTGCGGTCATGGGCTCGGTGCTGTCGGAGTCCCTGTCCGGCCAGCGCTGCAGCGTGGGTCTGCTGAATATCGGCTCCGAACAGTTCAAGGGTACCGATGAGGTACGTCAGGCAGCTGAACTGATGGAACGCTGCCAGGCCCTGAATTATGCCGGCTTCATCGAGGCCAACGCCCTGTTTGAGGGGGCTGCCGACGTGGTGGTCTGCGACGGCTTTGTGGGCAATGTCACCATCAAGTCCAGCGCCGGGGTGGCCCATGTACTGCAGGAGCTGCTGGAGCATGAATTTGAGCAAAGCCTGATGACCAAATTGTCTGGCCAGTTCTCCAGCTCCCTGTTCAACAGGCTGGTGAACCGCATCAATCCCCAGCGCTTCAATGGCGCCAGCCTGCTGGGATTACAGGGCTCAGTGGTGAAAAGCCATGGCAATGCCACCGAGGAGGGCTTTTACTACGCCATCCAGCAGGCAGTGCGGGAAGTGGAACAACAGGTTCCGCAATTGATTGGCCAAAAGGTAGCTGCCATTATTGCAGCCAACCAGGGGATTCCTGAGCCTGCAGCCCCGAACACAATTAAATAACAAGATATAATAAAGGCCTTAAGTGCCTGATCTACAGGAATTAATAAAAGCACCATGGAAAAATTCGGATTTGTATTTCCAGGCCAGGGTTCCCAGAAACTCGGGATGCTGGCCGAGTTGCAAGCCCAGCATGGCCTTGTAAAAGACACCTTCGACCAGGCATCACGCGTGCTCGATCTCGATCTCTGGGAAATCTGTCAGCACGACAGTGATAATTCCCTGGATCGCACCGATATCACCCAACCGGTCCTGTTGGCGGCCTCCACAGCCATCTGGCGGGTCTGGCAGGAAACCGGCGGGGCCAGCCCGGCGATTCTGGCCGGTCACAGCCTGGGTGAGTATTCTGCCCTGGTGGCAGCCGGCGTGATGGATTTCGAGGCGGCGATTGCCATCGTCAACAAGCGTGGCCAATTCATGCAATCGGCAGTGCCAGCCGGCAGCGGCAGGATGGCGGCCATTGTCGGCCTGGAGAACTACCAGATCAACGAGATCTGCGACGAAGCCGACCAGGGTCAGGTAGTCTCGGCGGCCAATTTCAATTCGCCGGGACAGACCGTCATTGCCGGCGATGCCGACGCCGTGGATCGCGCCATTGCCCTGTGCAAGGAAGCGGGTGCCAAGCGTGCCTTGCCGCTCAATGTCAGCGTGCCTTCCCACTGTGATCTGATGCGTCCGGCGGCCAAACAATTGGCAGCCGAGCTGGAGCAGCTCAGTTTCAACAAGCCTGCCATTGCCGTGGTACAGAATTACTCCGCTGATATCAGCGAGGATCCGGAATTAATCAAACAGAACCTGGTCAAACAGCTCTATGAGCCGGTGCGCTGGGTGGATTGCGTCACAGTGATGTACAAGGCTGGCGTAAGCAAGCTGGTGGAATGTGGTCCGGGCAAGGTGCTCTGTGGCCTCAACAAGCGCATCCAGAAAGAGATGATCTGTCTGGGCTGCGACGACCCGGGCAGTCTGGAAAACGCCCGGGAAGAAATGCGCGGTTGAGCTATTTGCCGACACGCCGAAAAGAAAGTCGCAATAATTTCAAGAACAAAAACGCAGGATTAAAAGCAATGAATGATGAAGCAACACTCGCCCTGGTGACCGGCGCCAGCCGTGGCATCGGCAAGGCCATTGCCCTCAACCTGGGCCGTCAGGGAATGACAGTTCTTGGCACCGCCACCACTGATAAAGGTGCCGACGCTATCAGCGCCTATTTGCAGGAAGCGGGCATCAAGGGCAAGGGCTATGCCGCCAATGTTGCGGACGACAGTTCGGTCAGTGAACTGCTGGCCGCCATCAGTGAGGAATTTGGTCTGCCCACCGTGCTGGTCAATAACGCCGGTATCACCCGGGACAATCTGCTGATGCGGATGAAGGCTGATGAATGGGACGATGTGATGCAAACCAATCTCGGTTCCATGTACCGGGTTTGCAAGGCCTGTCTGAAGGGTATGACTAAAGCCCGTCGTGGCCGCATTATCAATATCAGTTCCGTGGTCGGTGCCAGTGGCAATGCCGGCCAGACCAATTACTCGGCATCCAAGGCCGGTATTGAAGGCTTCACCCGTTCCCTGGCCAAGGAAGTGGGCTCACGGGGTATCACCGTCAATGCCGTCGCACCGGGCTTCATCGACACCGACATGACCCGGGAACTGCCGGAACAACAAAAGGAAGCGCTGCTGTCTAATATTCCCCTGGGCCGACTGGGCGAGCCGGAAGAAATTGCGGCAGTCGTCGGCTTTCTGGCCGGCGATAGCGGGGCCTATGTCACCGGCGAAACAGTCCACGTAAACGGCGGGATGTACATGGGCTGATATTTTCGAATATCCGGGTAAACATAAGGCCGTTCAGGCCGACAGCTATAAAACAATTTACACATTACATCTCAGGCAAATAAGGGTAAACTTGCGTCTCTGAACAACACGGTTGGTTTGCTGCGACAAGGCCGTGGCAGAGAGGCTCTCAAAAAAGCCTTTAGAAACAAACACTAGGAGCTAATAATAGTTATGAGTAGCATTGAAGAGCGCGTAAAGAAAATCGTATGCGAACAGCTTGGCGTGAAGGAGGACGAGGTTAAGCCGTCCGCTTCCTTCGTAGAAGATCTCGGCGCTGATTCTCTTGATACTGTAGAGTTGGTTATGGCTCTGGAGGAAGAGTTTGAGACTGAAATCCCCGATGAAGAAGCTGAAAAAATCACCACAGTCCAACTGGCCATCGATTACATTAATCAGAATCTGTAATTAATCGTCAATGCTAGGAATTAGAAGCTACTCCAGAGCTCTCTGGAGTAGCTTTTGTTTATTTGGCTGTCTGCAATTGAACCAGGAGCGATGAAGTGAACAGTAGAAGAGTAGTTGTCACCGGTCTCGGTCTGATTACTCCACTGGGCAATGACGTCTCTTCCAGCTGGAATGCACTGAAGAACGGCGAAAGTGGTATCGGCCCGATCACCCATATGGATGTGAGTGATTTCAGTACCCGATTTGGTGGCTCAATCAAGGATTTTGATTGTGACCAGTATCTGGCCCCCAAAGAAGCCCGTCGCATGGATATCTTCATGCGCTACGGCATCGCTGCCGGAGTGCAGGCCATCATGGATGCCGGTCTGGATGAAAATCTGGATCAGCCCGAACGGGCAGGTGTTGCCATCGGTTCGGGTATCGGTGGCATCACCGCCATCGAGGAGACCACTCGCCTGATCGGCGAATCCGGTCCCCGCAAGGTCTCGCCTTTCTTTGTACCCGGCTCAATCATCAACATGATTGCCGGCAATCTCTCGATCCGCTTCGGATTCAAGGGCCCCAATATTGCAGTGACAACTGCCTGCACCACCGGCACCCACAATATTGGCCTGGCGGCCAATATGATCAGCAATGGTCAGGCCGATGTGATGCTGGCCGGCGGTGCCGAGATGGCCACTTCACCGGTGGGCCTGGGTGGTTTTTGCGCGGCCCGTGCACTGTCTACCCGCAATGATGATCCTGAACGTGCCAGCCGCCCCTGGGACAAGGACCGTGACGGCTTTGTACTCAGTGATGGCGCCGGCATTCTGGTGCTGGAAGAGTATGAGCGTGCCAGGGCCAGAGGGGCCACGATTTATGCCGAGCTGCTTGGCTTTGGTATGAGTGGTGATGCCTATCATATGACTTCACCACCGGAAGGGGGTGCCGGAGCTGCCCAGTGCATGAGCAATGCCCTGCAGAGCGCCGGTCTCAATCCGGACCAGGTGGACTATGTAAATGCTCATGGCACCTCTACCCAGGCGGGCGATATCGCCGAGACCCAGGCCATCAAAACCGTCTTCGGCGACCATGCCAGGAGTCTGGCTGTCAGTTCCAGCAAGTCCATGATCGGCCACCTCCTGGGTGCCTCGGGTTCGGTGGAAGCCATCATCGCGGTACTCAGTCTGCGTGACCAGGTCATCACCCCAACCATCAATCTGGATCAGCCCGACGAAGGTTGCGATCTCGATTATGTGCCCCATACCGCCCGCGATCAGGCCCTGAATGTGGTGCTGAGCAACTCCTTCGGTTTTGGTGGCACCAATGGCAGTCTGATATTCGGCAAAGCGGACTGATTGCCGACTGCAGGCGCTGCCGTCCCTGCGCGGCTTGGTGCTAGAATGCCCTGACATCCAGGGGCCAGCACCGGGCCCGCAACGCCACAGTGCCTATGCCTGTTATTGACAAACTCCGCCAATCGCCCCGTCTCGCTTTGCTGCTGGCAGCGACCTTGTTGCTACTGCTTGTGGGGCTCGCCGGATTGCGCATCATCAGCTCTATCTATAGTCCCATGCAGGGGCTGGATGAGGAGCGCTTCTATCTGCTGGAGTCCGGCAGCAATCTGACCCGGGTGGCCGAGGATCTGGCCAGCGAAGGCTATATTGACTATCCCGTCGCCCTGCGCCTGTTGGCACGCTGGCAGGGTGTTGCCGGCAATATCCAGGTGGGGGAATACCGCTTGCTGCCGGGCATGTCCGCCGCGGATCTGCTGACAGCTATGGTAGCCGGCGATACCGTGCAATACCGCCTGACTCTGGTGGAAGGCTGGACCTTCGATCAGGCACTGACCGCCATTCACGAGGCCCATCATATCAATCGCCAGTTAGCGGCCGGGATGGATGAAAGCCGGTTGCTGGAGCAGCTCGACCTGCAGAGCTTCGATGCTGATATCAACAGCGTTGAAGGCCTGCTGTTTCCGGACACCTATTTCTACACCCGCGGCACCACGGACATCGAACTTTTGCAGCGCGCTCACCAGCGCTTGCGGGAAGTACTGAACAGCGCCTGGGAAGAACGGCTTGGCGCCTTGCCGCTGGATTCTCCCTATGAGGCGCTGATTCTGGCATCCATTATTGAGAAGGAATCGGCCGCCAGCAGTGAACGAGGCCATATTGCCGGTGTCTTTATCCGGCGGCTGGAGCAGGGCATGCGCCTGCAATCGGACCCCACGGTGATTTACGGACTGGGCAGCGATTTCGATGGCGATCTGCGCCGTGCCGATCTGCAGCAATATACCGAGTTCAATACCTACCGTATCAACGGCCTGCCGCCGGCACCCATCGCTCTGGCAGGCGCCGACTCTATCCGTGCAGCCCTGAATCCGCTACCCTCCGACTACCTGTATTTTGTATCCCGCGGTGATGGCAGCCATTATTTCTCCGCCACCCTCGAAGAACACAATGCGGCAGTAAACCGCTTCCAGAGACAAACGAGTCAATAGGCTGACAAGGCATGAAAGGAAAATTTATCACCATTGAAGGTGTGGAAGGGGTCGGTAAAAGTACCCAGATCGAATCTCTGCAGGAATTTCTGCGTCAACGTAATATCGACTTCGATCTCAGCAGAGAGCCAGGTGGAACATTTTATGCTGAAAAAATCCGCGAGGTTCTGCTGGAGATTAATGAAGAGAATCTGGATCCAAGGGCAGAGCTACTGCTGATCTTTGCTGCCAGAGCCCAGCATCTGAGCGAGCGCATTGTTCCGGCGCTTGATTCCGGTCAGTGGGTACTCTGCGATCGCTTTACCGATGCCACCTATGCCTACCAGGGCGGGGGCCGGGAACTGGGCAGCAGCATGGTTGAACAGCTGGAGACCCTGGTGCAGGGAACCTTGCGTCCGGATCTCACCATCATTCTTGATCTGGATCCCGAAATCGGCCTGGAGCGGGCCCGGGACCGGGCTGATCTGGATCGCTTTGAGCGGGAAGAACTGGAATTTTTCAAGCGAGTGCGGGGTGTCTACCTGCAAAGGGCAAAGGAATTTCCCCAGCGCTATCTGGTAATTGACGCCGCTGGCAATATCGAATCGGTGCGGGACAAATTACTGAGCGGCTTCGCCGCCTGGATCGACGCCAATGTCTGACAAAGAGCTGGACCTGCAATTACCGGCACCTCCCTATCCCTGGCAGGAAAAACTCTGGGCCAGTCTGGCCGAGCGCCTTGCCGGGGGCAAGCTTGCCCATGCTTTCCTGCTTAGCGGTGCGGCGGGTATTGGCAAATTTGAATTTCTGCGTCAGTTTGCGCGACTGATACTTTGTCTGCAGCCGGAAGACAGCAAGCCCTGTGGCCATTGTCATAATTGCCAGCTCGGCAGTCACTCCGAACATCCTGATGTCATGATCGTGGCGCCGGAAGAGGGTGCCCGTGACATCAGCATCAGTCAGATTCGTGACCTGGGTGATTTTGTCAGTCACACCAGTCACAGCGGCCTGGCAAAAGTGGTCATCATCAATCAGGCCCACCGCATGAACATTGCCTCGGCCAATGCCTTGTTGAAAACCCTGGAAGAGCCGAGCCAGAAAACCTGGCTGTTTCTGAGTACCGACCTGCCGGGCTATCTGTTGGCCACAATCCGCAGTCGCTGTCAGCGTATCAGCATGGCCGTACCCAGCCTGGAAATCACCGCCCGCTGGCTGAGCCAGTTTCTCGGCCCCGATGAGGATGCCACCGCCTTGCTGGCGGCCACCGGCTGTCGGCCCATGCAGGCAATCGAGCTGGCTGCCAGTGGCAGTCTTCAGGAAAGGCATCATTTTGTTGCCAGCCTACTGCAAAGCTATGCCAACCCGGAAGCGGCTGACAAGCTGGTGAATCAGGCGCTCAAGATTGGTCCTTTGACCGCAATTGAGTATTTGAGTCATTGTTCGTCTACACTGATTAAAGAGCTGGCCAGAGATGGTAGCAACAGCCAGGCAGATGAGATGACCCGTGGCGCTGCCCAGCGCTTGCGTGATTTTGATGCCGCCAGGGTGCTCAAACTGCTGGCAGGGATTTATCAGGAAAGCCTGCAGGCACGCAAGCAATTGCTGTCCAGCGCCAATCCCATGCCTCAGTTGATTCTGGAATCAGTGTTCTGGCACTGGGTGCAACTTGGCCGTCGCCTCCAGAATCACTGAAAGCGCCAGCCTCTGGAGCCACAGGCTCAGCCAGCGATTTCTTTCGACCGGGGTGGCTCACCTCAATCCTGGCCGATGCTTTGCCAAAGGATTCCCATGCACACAGCGACAACAAACCCTGCAAGGGATAAACTGCCTGCAGCGCATGAGGTGCCTGCAGCTGGTAAAGAACCAGGCAACAATCCCGACAAGCGCATACTGCTGAGCCTCAACATCGACTCCGTGAACACGCTGCAACAGGCCTTTGTTCCCATCATTGAAGGCGGCGGTCTGTTTATCCCCGACCAACAAGCCGGCATTCAATCGGCCTCCGTCGACCTGGGAAGCCAGGTATTCCTGTTACTGCGTATTCGTAATCCGGATTACCAGGACGCCCTCACAGGCCGGGTGGTCTGGTTGAAACCCCCGAACAGTTCTGGCGGCAAGAGCCACGGAGGCGGATTTGCCCTGCAGTTTCCCGAAGCCGGCGATCGCTTGCGACAGTTGCTGGACAACCAGAGCCTGAGTGGCAAGGAAGAGCCAGGGACGCTGGCCATTTTTGCATAGCCATCCGGAGCTTGCCTGGCTTGTCACAGCAGCTCAGCTCAACACTGATTCAGAGACTGAGTCGACGCTCAACTTCTTCCGCCAGGGCGAGACTGGACGTGAGCCCGGGTGACTCAATGCCAAGCAGGTGAATCACTGATCCCGGCTCATCACCATGTTCACTCAGCAGCATGAAATCCGCCGCCGGATCCTGTGGCCCGGCCAGCTTGGGGCGAATGCCGGCGTAGGAAGGCTGTAATTCTTCCGCCTTGATCGGGGGCAGATAACGCTGAATGGCACGGGCAAATTGCGCCGCCTTTTGCTGGCTCTGATCTTCGGCAAAACCGTAATCGATATCATCCCGGTAATGGGCATCAGGCCCAAAGCGAAGCTGGCCAGCCAGATCCAGGGTGGCATGAATGCCCAGCCCCCGGGTATTGGTTTCCGGCAATGGATAAACCAGATGCTTGAGTCTTAACGGGCCGTGGTAGCTGAAATAGTCGCCGCGACAATAATACAGCCTTGGCACTGCCGGGTGATCCGTCAGCTGCTGCGCCACTTGTCCGGCAATGTCATTGGCCCAGAGTCCGGCACAGTTAATCACTGTCCGGGTTTTGAAAGCATACTGCTCTGCATCGCCACCGTGACCGATGCGGCAGTGCATCCGGTAGTCCCCGGCACCGGCTTCGATCTGTTCCACGCGGGTATGGGGCGCATAAATGAGGCCGGCCTGCTGGGCTTCCTGCAGCAGCCTTAGCATCAATTCATGACTGTCGATGATGCCGGAAGAGGGTGAGAGCAGGGCGGCACTGCCCCGAAGCTCCGACTCCAGTGCCTGTAGCGCTTTGCTGTCCAGCCACTGCAAATCCGTCACAGCATTGGCCTCGGCCCTTTGCTGCAGAGCAGCCAGCGCGTCCTCTTCACCGCTTTGCGCCACAATCAGTTTGCCGGTGCGCCGGTGGGCAATTTCCCGCTGCTGGCAGTAATCATAGAGCAGGGTTTTGCCACGCAGGCAAAAACGGGCCTTGTGACTGTCCGCTGGGTAGTACAGGCCGGCATGAATCACTTCACTGTTACGGCTGCTGCAATGCTGGCCCAGGCTCGCTTCCTGCTCCAGCAAGACAATACTGGCCTGGCGAAAGGCGGCTGAACGGCTCAGTTGCCGTGCTACCGCCAGGCCAATGACCCCGGCACCGATAATGCAGATATCAAAGCGATCCATGGTCAGTTTAATTCCAGGCCATTGCAGGATTGTTGCAGGCTTTGATCACTTTTTGAGCAATTGCCGAAAAGTCACGTTCAGCCGCGGCTTCTCCAGACCTTTGACCTTAGGTAGTTCATGCAACCAATTGTTTTGTATACCTTCTCCCATAAGCAACAGCGAGCCATGGCGGAGCAACAATCGCTGCCGCTCAGGTCTTTCACTGGCTTTGGGGCGCAACCGAAAAGGGCGCTCGGCCCCCAGACTGAGGGAGGCAATGACCGGTTCCGGCCCCAGTTCCGGCTCATCATCGGCATGCCAGGCCACGCTGTCCTGGCCATTGCGGTAGTAATTGAGCAACACGGAATTGAACTGCCTGCCGGTAACAGACTCGATTTGCTGTTTCAGGGCCAACACTGGCGGGTACCAGGCAAGGGCTTTGAGCCGCAGTCCGGAGTAGCTGTAGTCCGCATCACCCATCCAGCATTGCAGTCTGGGCACTGGTAGTAGCCGACCGGCGATGCGGATCTGGTCCTGTTGCCAGGGAATGGATTCCAGCAAATCCGCCAGCAGACTGCCGGCTTCTGCCTCGCTCAGAAAACAGGGATATTCGCGAATCCAGCCGTCACCCAGCTCATGGGTTTCGAAATCATGTGGATCTGACTGATTTGTAAAGAGATTGGCTTGCATTGAGCGGTGTTTCAGAGCCCCGGTCTGAGGCATAATGCGGGCTCGATTGCACAGCGTCCACAATGGACAGCATCAGGAAAGGATACAGGAAATTGCCAGCATTTGATTATGATTTTTTCGTTATTGGCGCCGGTTCCGGGGGCGTTCGCGCCAGTCGCATTGCCGCCTCACTGGGAGCTCGAGTAGGCGTTGCCGAGGAACGCTATTTCGGGGGTACCTGCGTCAATGTGGGCTGCGTGCCCAAAAAACTGTTTTCCTATGCCGCCCATTTTGCCGATGACTTCGAGGACAGTCGTGGCTTTGGCTGGCAGGCCAGCAGACCGCCCTTCGACTGGCCCACTTTAATCAAGAATAAAGATACTGAAATCAAGCGTTTAAATGGCATTTATAAATCCTTGCTTGATAAAGCAGGGGTCACCATCCATGAATGCCGCGCGCGCCTGCTGGATGCCCATACCATCGATCTCGGCGAGCAGACCGTCACCGCCGACAAGATCCTGCTGGCGGTGGGTAGCTGGCCCTGGCTGCCGGATATTCCTGGTCGCGAACATGTACTCAGCTCCAATGAGATCTTCCATTTGCAGCAACTGCCGGAATCCATCCTGATCCAGGGCGGTGGCTATATTGCCGTGGAATTCGCCAGTATTTTCAGCCGCCTGGGCTGTGAAACCACCCTTATCTACCGTGGCGACCGCCTGCTACGGGGTTTTGACGACGATGTCAGGCAGTTCATCACAGTCCAGTTTCAGCATGATGTGAACCTGATTCTCAATGATGACATCAAGGAAATAAGCAAGAATGACAGGGGCTTACAGGTAGTTCTTGATTCTGGCAATGAACTTGAGGTGGAAACCGTCATGGCGGCCACCGGGCGGACGCCGCTGACGGCAGATCTGGGCCTGGACAAGGTTGCGGTAGAGCTTGGCAGCAATGATGCCATCAAGGTTAACGAGCAGTTTCAGACCCATGAGCCATCCATTTACGCCGTGGGTGATGTGATTGACCGGATGGCACTTACGCCAGTTGCACTTGCTGAAGGAGAATTCGTCGCCAGGTCTCTGTTTTCAAACGAAAAACATCGACCCATGGACTACCGGAATATCGCCACCGCCGTGTTCTGTCATCCCAATATCGCTACCGTGGGCCTGACCGAGGCAGAAGCCCTGGCAGCCGGGCACAAGCTGGATATTTACCAGGCTACCAGCAAGCCACTGAAACATACTCTCAGTGGCCGCGATGAGCCGGCATTCATCAAGCTGGTGGTGGATCAGGACAGCGACAAGGTTCTGGGTGTCCATATCGTGTCCCAGGACGCCGGTGAACTGGTGCAGGGCTTCGCGGTAGCGCTTAACTGCGGTGCCACCAAGACTGACTTTGACCGCACTATAGGTATTCATCCTACGCTGGCTGAGGAAGTAGTGACCATGCGCAGCAAGCGCGAGGTTAAAAGCTGATAAGCCAGGCAGGCAGCCAGGCTGACTGATAGCCGCTGCCAGTCATAGCGCTTGCAGCGGTCAAAGTAGAGCGTTTCTGGCAAAAAGCGCTAACTGGTTGATCTGGCTTGGTTTTGCTGGATATACGCTGAAGACCCCATAAATCCATCCATTCCGCTATTTCCGGTAATAAAGATTACCGGAAATAACATAATAACTGTGCACGGCCCCATTCCTGGCTAATGCTGTAAGGCTCAATTTGCGCGATGGCATTAATAACGGCTATTCGTCACACCCAGTCCCATTGTCCCCAAGCCGCCGGTAATGCCTTGATCGCAATCGTCTGACTACAACTGGGTAGGGACTGCGCCGTATCACCCTGCCGGCTGCCTTTCATGGTGATCAAGCAGGAGCTGATCTTGAGGTGCCAGATAAGGGTCTGGCTCACGATCAGGACAACCGCCACAAGCTCCTCAGTGAATATGGTCTGCGCAGAGACAGTCCCGCACTATTCCTCACACCCTGACTGCAGCCAGCTTAGGTAAAGATATCCCTGGTCAGCGCCAGGCGCCTCAAGCAAGCCTGGCTCAACGGGCCCGCTCGCAGTGCCGCCAATCAAGCCAATCTCTGGGTGCTATCAGGCAGCCATTCCTGGATCGTACCGCGCCGTGCATCAGCTGCTGGTCACTGCATCCTCAAACACATCATGAACTTCAGGTATAGTCATAATAAAAACTGATATCTATATGATTTAATTATCTATATATAGTTTATCTAAAAGCTGGAGAGCATAGCTTTAAGCCTCAAACAGGGGGCCTGGCCAGCGACCCGGTCATGGACAGGCGATCAGCCCGGCAGGCCCGAAGCCAGTGTTTACGTGCCCTGAGCGCCATATATCAACCTTGGGCAGCAGGAATAAAACAGTGGTAAAGATAACTCTCAATTGACCGAAATATTTACTAAGGCCCTGCTTCAGGTCGCCATCCAGGCGCACTAGAATCTGCCCGGTAAAAATTATTTTACCTCAGGTCAGATAGTTGTATTCTAAACTTCATGTCCTCTCCCAAGAACGCAGCAAGCTCGCCCCTGGCCTTCTTCGACACCCTCGAAGCCATGCCCAATCCTTTCAAGCAGCCGGTGACCTCACTGGAGCATCTGGTCAGTGACGCCCCGGCCGATGCCATCAAGGACTACCAGTTTGCCAGCGAGTTTATCTACAGCTACCGCGGCAGCCCTGACACCTTCAGTACCTACCGCCGGGAAATCGAGCATTTCCTGCACTGGTGCTGGCTGATTGCCGACAAGTCCCTGGCAGCGGTGGAACGGGAGGATATTGAAACCTATGTGGAATTCTCCCGTCAGCCTCCCCAGAGCTGGATTGGCGAACACAATGTGCCCCGCTTTATCGAGCGCGGCGGCAAGCGTCTGCCCAATAGCGACTGGCGCCCCTATGTCAGCAAACGCGGTGAGTATGTGCTGTCCCAGTCCGCCATCCAATCCTTATTCAGCGTATTAAGTAGTTTCTTTAACTTTCTGATTCAGGAGAACTATTTATCCGCCAATCCGGTCTCGCAGATGCGTCAGAAAAGCAAATTTCTGCGCAAGCACCAGTCCCAGGGCAAGATTCGCCGGCTCTCACCTTTGCAATGGGATACCGTAATCGAGACCGCCGAGGACATGGCCCGACAGGACCCGGCCAGGCATGAGCGCACCCTGTTTGTGATGAACGCCCTGTTCGCCATGTATCTGCGTATCTCGGAACTGGTGGAAACACCCCGCTGGCAACCGCAAATGGGTCATTTTCAGGTGGATCAGGAAGGCAACTGGTGGTTCGTCACCGTCGGCAAGGGCAACAAGGAACGGGAAATCTCGGTCAGCGACGCCATGCTGGAAGCCCTCAAGCGCTACCGGCGCTCCCGGGGCCTGCCATCCCTGCCCAGCCCCGGCGAGCCCAGCCCCCTGATTCACAAGACCCGCGGCAAAGGCGGCATCACCAGTACCCGCCAGATTCGCGGCATCGTGCAGAAATGCTTCGATCTGGCGGCGGAAAAAATGCGTAAGGAAGGCTTTGAAGAGGAAGCGCAGCGCCTGGGTGACGCCACGGTACATTGGCTCCGTCACACCGGCATCTCGGAAGATGTTAAGCATCGGCCTCGGGAACACGTAAGAGATGATGCCGGTCATGGTTCCAGCGCCATTACCGATCGCTACATCGACGTCGAACGCGCCGAGCGTCATGCTTCCGCGCGCAACAAACTGATACGCTGATTTTCGTGGGCCTGAGGGCCGCCAATGCGGCAAGTCGTGGCTAAAATCACAGAAAATGACTTCTCAGCGTATGGGAATTAGCTTAGTCTCTTTTGTTGTCATTGAAAGTAGCCTGGAACGCCCACAAATCCTGAGCTACAGAGCTTTGGCTCAGACTTTATAAAACACAAATGACCGGAAAGTTGGAGAATCATGCGAATCTGGAACAAGACGCCTGCATTGACTAAAGGCTTTCAAGCCATCGCCCTGCTCGGCTTCAGCGGCCTGGCCAACCCCCTCCTTGCCCAGGACGACCCCACTCAGCTCAACACCGTCCTCAATATCGACAGCCTTTACACCCCGGTAGTCAGTGAGGAGATCCACGGCATTACCGCCGCCGAGCTGATTGAGGAATTGCAGAACAAACACTACGCAGCAGTTGAGGTAAATGATAACTTTTCCTCGCAACTGTTTGACGCCTATATGGATTTGCTTGATGGACAGCATCTGTATTTTCTGCAGTCTGACATCGAACAACTGAGCCATCTGCGCTACACCCTCGATGACAGCCTCAAGGCTGGCGATGTTGAGCCAGGCTTTGAAATCTACAATCTCTACTACAAGCGCATCCTCGAGCGGCTTATCTATGCCATTAACCGGGTTGAGAACGATATCCCCAATATGGATTTCAGTGTCGATGAAACCATCGATATCGACCGGGAAGACGCCCCCTATGCCAGCAACCAGGAAGAACTGGATGAGATCTGGCGCAAGCGCATCAAGAACAGCGTACTGAGCCTGCGTCTGGCCGGTGATGACAATGAAGAGATCAAGGAAAAACTCAGCAAGCGTTACCGCAACCAGCTGAGCCAGGTGCTCAAGACCAACAGCAAGGATATTTTCCAGTCCTATCTGTCCTCGGTCGCCAAGGCAGTGGATCCCCACACGGATTACTACTCGCCCCGGGATTCCGAAAATTTCAACATGCAGCTGTCCCTGTCACTCCAGGGTATCGGTGCCCAGCTTACTACCGAAGACGAATACACCAAGGTAGTTGAGCTCATCAAGGGCGGCCCGGCCGAGCGCGGCAGCGAGCTGCGTGCCGGTGACCGCATTATTGGCATCGGCCAGGGTGTGGATGGCGAGATTCAGGATGTGGTCGGCATGCGCCTGGATGACGTGGTGGACCAGATCCGCGGTGAGAAAGGCACTGTGGTGCGTCTCAATGTCATTCCTGCTGACGCCGTCAGCGAGTCGGCAGCCACGGTAGTGTCCATTACCCGCGATACCGTCAAGCTGGAAGACCAGTCTGCCAAGAGCGAAGTACTGGAGCTCAGCTACAATGGCCAGGACTACAAGATCGGCGTCATCAATCTGCCCACTTTCTATTTTGATTTCGAAGCGGCTTCCCGCGGCGACGAAGACTACAAGAGCTCCACCCGAGACGTTCGTGCCCTGCTGGAAGAACTGAAGGCTGAACAGGTGGATGCGGTGGTCATGGACCTGAGAAACAACGGCGGTGGCAGCCTCTCGGAAGCCAATCAGCTGGTGGGCCTGTTTATTGAAACCGGCGCCACAGTGCAGATTCGTTATTCCGGCATTCGCAACGGCTTCACCCGTTCCTTCGGCGACAATGACCCGGAGGTGGCCTACTCCGGCCCCCTGGCGGTGCTGGTTAATCGTACCAGTGCCTCGGCCTCGGAGATTTTCGCCGGCGCCATTCAGGACTATCAGCGCGGCATCGTGCTGGGCGGTCAGACCTTTGGCAAGGGCACGGTGCAGGAAATCATTCCCATGGACTATGGCCAGGTGAAAGTAACCCGCTCCAAGTTCTATCGTATTTCCGGCGCCAGTACCCAGCACCGTGGCGTGATTCCGGATATCACTTTCCCGGATATCTATGACGCCTACGAAGACATCGGCGAAAGCAGCCTGGATGGTGCCTTGCCCTGGGATACCGTGCGCCCGGTTGAATACCGCCCCTATCACTCCATTCAGGCTCTGCTGCCTGAGCTGCGGGAGCGATTCGAGGCCCGCGCCGCGCACTCGCCGGACTTCATCTATATGGAAGACCAGATCGAGCGCACCCGACGTGGCCTGGAACGGGAGCGCATTTCCCTCAATGAAGAACAGGTGAAAGCCCGCCGTGAACGTGAACGCCGGGAAGAATTCGACGCTGAAAACATGCGTCGCTTCCTCAAGGGTCTGCCACTGCGCGAATGGATCGCCGCAGACGACCTGGACAATGAGGATGAAGAAGCCCCTGTAACCCCTGCCAATGACGACAGCTCCCTGGCAGCGGACGACAGCACAGCGGACAACAGCGAAGAGGAAGAAGAAGCTGATCCCATGCTGCTGGAAAGCGGTCGCATTTTGGCCGACTTCATGAGCCTGAACGAGCCCCGCCTGTCACGCCTGGACAACCTGCCTGAACAGCGACGTCAGTAGTCGCCTCCTGCGCTGACCCCGCAAAAAAAATGGCCCTCGGGGGATGAGGGCCATCAAGCGGGGTCAAGCTCTAGGAGGGTCAATCAATTTGAAGTTGATTGAAACTCCATTTCATTACAGCAAAAGAATCTGACAAGCCTAGTGGGGAATTGGGGCTATGTGGGGGTTAATTGTGGCTGGATTGTGGCTTGGGGTGTGCTGGGGTTTGCATACTCAGCATTTTTCTTTGGGATTGAGTCGTAGCCTCGGTAGTGCTCGGGGTTAGCAGCCTGCGGCTGCCGGGGGAGAGATTGATTCGCTATTTGGCTGAGCCAAATAGCTCACCCTTTCAGGGCGGCGCTATGCGCCGTCTGCGCCGCTTCGCGGCTTTGATTCGAAATTTGGCTGAGCCAAATTTCTCACTCCTTTGGGGCAGCCTTCGGCTGTCTGCGCTGCTGACGCAGCTTTCGAACTGGAGAGTTCTCACTACTCCCCCTCCGCCTTTTGGGCGTGCGGGGTGTTACTTACGGAGTACTTTTCTTTGGGCTTGAGTCGTAGCTTGGGTGGTGCTCGGGGTTAGCAGCCTTCGGCTGCTGGGGGAGAGATTGATTCGCTATTTGGCTGAGCCAAATAGCTCACCCCTTCGGGGCGGCGCTTTGCGCCGTCTGCGCCGCTGGCGCGGCTTTCGAACTGCGAGAGTTCTCTTACTCTCCCCCTCCGCCTTATGGGCGTGCAGGGTGTTGCTTACGGAGTACTTTTCTTGTTGTGTGGCAGGGTATAGACAGGAGAATGGCGGAGGGGGAGAGATTCGAACTCTCGGAAGACTTTCGCCTTCGCTGGTTTTCAAGACCAGTGCATTCAACCGCTCTGCCACCCCTCCGCGACAGGGGCAGAATCTTACACTAATCGGGGCCTTAGTCCAATGCGTCAAAGCGACAAATGATGGCTATTGGTTCGGCCGAAATTGATTGATTTTGTGGGGCGCCCCGGTATCATAATTGCTTGATATTTGAAGTTTTGTTGGGTTTTTTGTGAGATTAGGAACATTGAAATTCCGGTCATTTGCCCCCAAATCTTTAAATGTGAGCCGGGGCGCGTCCCCGACCCTGTTTTTTACTGCTGGAGAAATCGATGAACGAAGTCAATGTGAGTGTAGCCCACGGCCAACAATCGGCTGTGGAGGTCAACAAGGTACTGAAAAATACCTATCTGCTGTTAGCCTTGACGCTCGCTTTCAGTGCGTTTACTGCCATGCTGAGCTTCAACGCCCGACCGGTGGGCCTGTTGCCCATGATCATCGGCTTTTATGGCCTGTTGTTCCTGACCCACAAACTGGCCAATAGCGCCTGGGGTCTGCTCAGTGTGTTCGCCTTCACCGGTTTTATCGGCTATACCCTGGGCCCGGTAATCTCTGCCATTCTGTCCTTCCCTGGCGGTAGTGAGATTGTGGCCAAGGCGCTGGGTGGTACTGCCTTTATCTTCTTTGGCCTGTCAGGTTATGCCCTGGTCTCGCGCAAGGATTTTTCCTTCCTGAGCGGCTTCCTGTTTGCCGGTTTTCTGGTATTGCTGGCTGCCATCGTTATCCAGATCTTCTGGCCTATGCCGGCACTGCAACTGGCGCTGTCAGTTGGCTTTATCCTGTTCTCCAGTGCCGCCATTCTGTTCCAGACCAGCGAAATTGTTCGCGGTGGCGAGCGCAACTACATCCTGGCGACAGTGACCCTGTTCGTCTCGCTGTATAATATATTTATCAGCCTGGTTCACTTGCTCATGGCTTTTGCCGGCGACGAGTAACAGGCAAGCCTGCCAACAAAGCCCCAGCGCAATCTGGGGCTTTTTTGTTTTCCGGGCAGACAAACTGTATCTTCAGCTTCAACAACCGTCATTCAGAAAGAGCCAGCTTTGCAATTCTCCATTGTGATCTACGCGGCGCCCTATTCAGCCCAGGCTGCTGAATCGGCTTACCGCTTCACCTCCACCCTGCTCGATGAAGGCCATAGCGTCTACCGGCTTTTTTTCTTTTCCGATGGCGTGCACAACCTGGGCAAGCTGGCGGTATCCGGTCAGGATGAGATCAATCTGCCGCAGCGCTGGCAGGACCTGATTGAACGCCATGAACTGGACTCAGTGGCCTGTGTCAGCTCTGCCATCAAGCGCGGCATCATCAATTCCCAGGAAGCACAGCGCTACGAACTGGATGCTGTCAGCATTCAGGATAATTCTGAAATCGCCGGACTTGGGCAGCTGATTGATGCCGTCATCCAGTCCGACCGCGTCGTCAGCTTCGGATAAACCATGGCCAGTAACAGTTCACAGAAAAAGAAATTCCTGTTTATCAGTCGGGCCGCCCCCTATGGCAATAACCGCGCCCAGCTCTGCCTGGATGCCGCCTTTGCCAGTGCTGTTTTTGAACAGGACGTCAGTTATCTGTTAATGGATGACGGCGTTTATCAATTGCTGAGCGACCAGAATGCCGAGAACATCCACAGCAAATCTCTGGGTAATATGCTGGAAACCCTGGATCTCTATGGCATTGAAAAAGTCTATGTGCATCAGGATTCCCTGGCTCAGCGAAAATTATCCAACCAGGATCTGTTGCTGGAGGCAGAAAATATCGCCAGCAAGGACATCGCCACCCTGATCAGCCAAAGTGACTGCGTGATCAACCTATGAGCACTCTGCATACAATTTCCAAATCGCCGCAGTCCGGACTGCTAAGTAGCTGTCTGTCAGGCTTCAGCCAGGGCGACGGTCTGTTGTTTCTGGAAGACGGTGTCTACCATTGTCTGGACAAGGACTTGCTGGCCAGCTTGCCGAAGGGCAATCGCTTCTTTGCTCTCAAGGAAGATCTCCGTGCCCGCGGTCTGGACAACAAACTGCCCGCCAATATCGATGCCGTCAGCACCAAGAAATTCATTGCCCTGTGCTGCAGTTTCGATAAAGTGGTTAACTGGTTTTGAGGCGCTACCGGATCGGGAAAACGCAGCATGCTTGAAGTGGGTGAGCTGAAACTGGAAACAGACAAGGAAGGCTATCTGAAAAATCTGGCCGACTGGGACGAAAACGTCGCCGTGGAATTGGCCCGCGCCGAAAACATCAGCCTCAGCCCGGCACACTGGGAGATTATTCGCAGCCTGCGCATTTTCTACCAGCGACATCAGATCGCCCCGGCCAATCGCGCCCTGGTGAGCCTGGTGAAAAAGGAATTCGGGCCAGACAAGGGCCGCAGTGCCTATTTGATGCGCCTGTTCCATGGCAGCCCCGCCAAGACTGCAGCCAAGATTGCCGGCCTGCCCCGCCCTGACAACTGCCTCTAGGAATTGTCAGCCTGATCGCCCTTAAACCACTTCAGCTCGCCATGCAGACTGACAACGCTGCCGATGATAGTCAGCGTAGGCGCCTGTAAGCCGGCCCCTTCTACCAATTCGGAAATAGTCTCCAGCGTGCCCGTGACCACGCGCTGATGGCGGGTCGTTCCCTGCTGCACCACTGCCACTTCGGTGCTGGCCGCCATGCCATGCTCAATCAGTTTTTCACAGATCAACGGCAGGCCCACCAGCCCCATATAAAACACCAGGGTTTGTTGCTCGGCAATGATATGGGACCAATCCAGGTCCAGCTCACCCTGCTTCAGATGGCCCGCCAGAAAGCGGACTGACTGGGCATGATCACGATGGGTCAGGGGGATCCCGGCATAGGCCGCACAACCGGATGCAGCGGTGATGCCGGGGATTACCTGAAAAGGAATCTCCGACTCGGTCAGCACTGCCAGTTCCTCACCACCGCGCCCGAAAATAAAAGGATCGCCGCCTTTCAGGCGCAACACCCGTTTGCCATCACGGGCATGACTTACCAGCAATTCGTTAATACGCTCCTGGGGAACCGGATGATGTTTGGGCTGCTTGCCCACATGAATCTTTTCCGCATCCGGGCGCAGCTTGGCGAGGATTTCCGGTGAAACCAGTCGGTCATAGAACACCACATCAGCCTTGTGCATCAGACGCAGGGCGCGCAGCGTCAGAAGATCCGGATCTCCCGGGCCTGCCCCCACCAGATAAACCTCACCCCGGCTGGCTTTCGAGCCGGTTTTCGCTTGCCCGTGGCTGCCAGACTCAAGCCACTGCGCCAGCAGCTCATTGAAGTTGTCCTCGGCCGTTTTATCCTGACCGGCATACACCAGCTCCGGAATCCTGCTGTCCAGCACCGCTTCCCAGAAGCGAATGCGCTCATCGAAACTGTTGATGGATTGCTTGACGGTTTTGCGCTTGCTACCCAGCAGGCTGGCCAGATTATTAATGCGACCAGGCACCATGACTTCGTTCAGTTCTTTCAGATGGCGCGTCAGCACCGGCGAACTGCCTCCGCTGGAAATGGCAATCACAATGGGGGAACGGTCAACAATGGCAGGCATGATGAAACTGCACAGACGCGGCTGGTCCACCACATTGACAGGTAGTCCCCGCTGTCTGGCCAGCTCGCTGATGTTTTCATTAAGAGCGGTATCGTCGGTAGCGGCAACTACCAGAAGCACATCATCAAGCTGTTCGGCCGAGAATTCAGCCTGCAGCAGTGTCAGGGCGGCATTGTCCTGCAGCGCCAGCAACTGCGGCTCGAATTCCGGGGCCACCGCTGTGACATGGCCACCGGCCCGCAGCAACAGGGAAATTTTTCGACTGGCGACCTCGCCTCCCCCAACGACCAGACACGCCCTTTCCCTGATATTCAGGAAGATGGGCAGCAGATCCATCAGACAAGAAACTCCTGGCCGGCCATATAGGGCTGCAGGGCCTTGGGTATGCGTACCCTGCCCTCGGCGTCCTGATTGTTTTCCAGAATGGCCACCAGACTGCGGCCAATGGCCAGGCCCGAGCCATTGATGCTGTGCAGCAATTCCGGCTTGCCGGTATCGGGGTTCCTGAAGCGGGCCTGCATGCGTCGGGCCTGGAAATCGGTGAAGTTGCTGCAGGAAGAAATTTCCCGGTAGCAGGACTGGGACGGCAGCCATACTTCCAGGTCATAGGTCTTGTGGGCAGAAAAGCCCAGATCGCCGCCGCAAAGCACTACCCGGCGATAAGGCAGTTCCAGCAGTTGCAGAATTTTCTCGGCATGGCTGGTGAGCTCTTCCAGGGCCTGCTCGGAATCTTCCGGGCGCACCAGTTGTACCAGTTCCACTTTCTCAAACTGATGCTGGCGAATCATGCCCTTGGTGTCCTTGCCATAGCTGCCGGCCTCGGAGCGGAAACAGGGTGTATGACAGGCAAACTTCAGCGGCAAGTCACCGGCGTCCACAATCTCGTCCCGCACCACATTAGTCACCGGCACCTCTGCGGTGGGAATCAGGTAATAGGGATGCTCCCCTTCCAGCTTGAACAGGTCTTCCTCAAACTTTGGCAATTGCCCGGTACCACGCAGGGAGTCGGCATTGACGATATAGGGAACATTGATTTCCTGATAGCCGTGATCCACGGTGTGGGTATCCAGCATGAACTGGATCAGGGCCCGGTGCAGACGTGCCGTCGCGCCGCGCATCACCACAAACCGTGAGCCCGTGAGCTTGCTGGCGGTGGCAAAATCCAGGCCTTCTTTCAGGGACTCGCCCAGTTCGGCATGGTCTTTGACTTCAAAGTCATACTCCGCCACGCTGCCCCAGCGGGACATTTCCTGGTTGTAGTCCTCACTGCTTCCCTCCGGCACCGACTCATGGGGCACATTGGGAATACCCATCACATAGTCATTGATCTCGCTCTGCAGGGCCGTGAGCTGTTCCTTCTTTTCTTCCAGCTCCTGCTTCAGGGACTCCATGGACTGCAAAATTTCACTGATATCTTCACCGGCAGCCTTGGCCTTGCCGATGGACTTGGAGCGACTGTTGCGCTCGTTCTGCAGCGCTTCGGTTTGCAGTTGAATTTCCTTGCGACGGGCATCCAGGCTGCTGAGCTTTTCAACATCCAGCTCGAAGCCTTTTTTCCTGAGAAGTGTCGCCAGTTGCTCTGGTTCAGAACGAATCCGTTTCGGGTCTAGCATGCCGGGTTCCTGATTGGTTTAGAGTAGCAGCCGGGTGATCTGCATACCGGCAAAGGCGGCAAAGAGACAGAGCACGACACTGCTGAAGATGTAAAAAAGGGCCGTATTGTAGTGGCCCTGCTGAAATAACAAAAGCGCATCCAGGGAGAAGGTAGAAAAGGTGGTCAGCGCACCGAGAAAACCCACTACCACCAGGGGTCGCCAGCTATCCACCAGATGCAGGCGCTCCATCAGCAGCACAAACATGAAGCCGATCAGAAAGCTGCCCAGCACATTCACCAGGAATGTGCCCAGGGGAAAATGACTGCCATTGAAGCGCTCCACTGCAATATTCAGCCAGAATCTGCAGACCGCGCCGACGGCTCCACCCAGGGCCACGGCCAGTGTGCTGCTCATGCTTGCAATACCCCGCGCCTGTCAGACATGGCAGTTCCTAATTGACGTAATTATTCTCAATGACTTCGATACCTTCCGGCGCTTCGAACTCAAACAGGGAATCGGCCAGTTCGGTATTTTTTTCCAGACCAGTGAAACGCCAGACGGTTTGCTCACCGTTTTTATTGCGCAGATGAATCATGTCCAGTTTGTCCTCGACAAAGCTGATCCTGATTACCTGATAAACACTGTCCGCAGCAAAGGGGGTCAGGTCAAATTCAATAATATCGCCCTGACGACCGGCGCTGCTGATCCGGTATTCCTCTGCCAGGGATTCGGTGTTGCCGCTGAGCAATTGCGCAGCCAGTTCCGACTCCTGGGCATTCCAGTCTTCCACCACCACTTGCTCCAGATCCGGCTGATAGTTCCACAGCAATTCACCATTGGTCACCACCAACTCCGGAAACGGACTGAGGGTTTCCCAGTAAAAACCATCGGGTTTTTTCAGGTACATGCGTATCTGGCTTTCTTCCAGAACCCCACCATCGGACTCCACAATCAATTGCTCCACATCGGCAGCCAGGGTCGATACATCGGCCAGCAAACTGTCCAGCACCTGGCGGGCATCGTCCTGGGCCAGGGATTGATTGCAGAGGCTGCCGAGCAAGACAATTGCCAGGGCAGCCAGACCTTGATTCAACATGCTTGAGACCTGTTGCTTGGACTGAACTGCTGACGGGAGAGACATTCAGTCACGTGGAGGTGGCGGTGCGATGACTTCCCGGGAGCCGTTACTGCTCATTTCTGAAACCACCCCTGCCGCTTCCATGGATTCTATCATACGGGCGGCCCGGTTATAGCCGATTCGCAGCTTGCGCTGTACCGCCGAAATGGATGCCTTGCGGGACTCGGTGACAAAACGCACCGCTTCATCATAAAGGGCATCGTCTTCTTCACCCTCGCCGCTGTCGCCACCACCGCCCATGGCACCCATGTCCATATCATCGGCGCCCTGGGTAATCTCGTCGATATAGACCGGTTCTCCGCGTTCTTTCCAGTCAGCCACCACGCGATGCACTTCCTCATCACTGACAAAGGCACCGTGTACGCGGGTGGGCACGCCACCGCCGGGCGGCAGAAACAGCATATCGCCATGACCCAGCAACTGCTCGGCACCCCCTTCCCCGAGAATGGTGCGCGAGTCCACCTTGGACTGCACCATGAATGACAATCGGGTGGGTACATTGGCCTTGATCAGGCCGGTTAGCACGTCCACCGACGGACGCTGGGTGGCCAGGATCAGATGAATACCGGCTGCCCTTGCCTTCTGGGCGATCCGGGCAATCAGTTCCTCTACTTTCTTGCCCACCACCATCATCATGTCCGCCAGCTCGTCGACGATCACCACGATACAGGGCAAGGCTTCCAGCTCCGGTGCCTGCTGCTCTTCTTCCAGCAACATCGGATCCGGCTTCCAGGTGGGATCCATGATGGGTTTGCCAGCCTTCTTGGCATCCACCACCTTCTTGTTGAAGCCCGCCAGATTGCGCACGCCCAGGGCCGACATCAGTTTGTAGCGACGCTCCATTTCCGCCACACACCAGCGCAGGCCATTGGCGGCATCCTTCATGTCGGTGATCACCGGCGTCAGCAGATGGGGAATACCGTCGTAGACCGACAACTCCAGCATCTTCGGATCAATCATGATCAGGCGCACATGTTCCGGCGTGGACTTGAACAGCAGGCTCAGGATCATGGCATTGATACCCACCGACTTACCGGAGCCGGTGGTACCGGCCACCAGCAGGTGGGGCATCTTGGCCAGATCCACGATCACCGGCTTGCCGACGATGTCATGCCCCAGGGCCATGGAAAGCGGCGAACTGGCACGATCGAAGTCCGCCGAGGACAATACCTGGCTCAGTTGAATGATTTCCCGCTTCTCGTTGGGAATCTCGATACCGATGACGGTCTTGCCCGGGATCACTTCCACCACCCGCACAGAAATCACCGCAAGTGAGCGCGCCAGGTCCTTGACCAGATTACTGATTCTGCTGACCTTCACCCCCGGAGCCGGCTGCACCTCAAAGCGGGTAATCACCGGGCCCGGGTTCACTGCAGTCACCTCGATGTCGATACCAAAGTCCTTAAGCTTGAGTTCCAGCAGCTTCGACATGGCCTCCAGGGATTCCTTGGAAAAACCCGAGTCATTGGTTTCATGCCAGGCATCCAGCAGGCCGATGGCCGGTAGCTCCTTGACCGAATTGGCGGCGAACAGGGTGCCCTGTCGCTCCTTTTCCACCCGCTTGCTCTTCTCCGGCTGTCTCGGAGCCGGTGCCTTGATGGTGGGCGGTACGCGCTTTTTCTCTTTGGCAATGTGGATATCCAGCACCTTTTTGCGGCTCTCCAGACGTTCCTTGGCGGCTGCCGCCTGTTTGCGATCTTCCAGCCACTTGTTGAAGCGGCCTGCCACGAAGCTGCTGCCATTCAGGGTCCATTGCCCCAGGCGATCCACCACATCCAGCCAGGAGATGGTGACGGTAATGGTGAGTCCGAACAGGAAGCTGGCCAGCAACACCAGGGTCGATCCCAGCACCGCCAGCACCGGCACAAACAGGTCCACCACCAGGGAGCCCACTACCCCGCCCGCCAGATAGGTAACCTGGGGCGGAATTTCGAAATGCAGGGTGGCCAGACCACAGGCAGAAATCATCAACAGGAAAAAGCCCAGGGACTTGATGGCAAGCAGTGGCCAGGAAAAGGGCGCGGGGTTTTCGCTTTCCCGGTAGGCGCTGTAAATCTTGTAGCCCAGAAAAACCGGCAAGCCATAGGCCAGGTAGCCCACCAGGTGCAGCAGGATATCGGCCACCCAGGCGCCATAGACCCCCACTGCGTTGTCCACAGCCCCGCCACTGCCGGTAGTGGTGAAGCCCGGGTCGTCTGGCGAGTAGCTCACCAGGGCAATCAGCAGAAACAAGGCCAGCAGGAAATAGGCGATCAGCGAGCCTTCTCGCGTCACGCGCTGGATGACAGTTTCTACTTCGGCCTTGTTGTCAGGCTTGCTCATGGTTGTATTTTTCAATGGTTTCAGACACCTGAACGGTTTTTATCGAACTGTTTCGAGGATAATGGCCAGACTCGGCAAAGTCACTCCCTAATTGCCGGCCGGCACTGCTTTGACTCTCTTTCGGCTATCCCTAGGTTATCGGGCGCTGGCCCGGATTATTGATGCTTCCATTGCAGCAATCTGCCTGGCACTGGCCAGACTGTGGGGCACTTCACAATCAGCGCCTGGCATGCCTGAAACCGGTGCCCCGGGCAAAAATTCTGTACAATGCGCCCTCTCCTGCAGAGTCGCAAAGAGTTGAATTCAGGCAGTCCAGACCCAATCTGTCTGTAGTCTCTGTCAGGAGTCTGAAGCTGTTCCAGTTAACCGCTCCTGAATGCACAGGATCCACGCTGCAACAGTGCCAGCAGGACAGGCACAGGAAACACCCAAGGAAACACCCCAGTACACACCTCAGTACAGCCACAAGGACACCAACATGACTGACGTATCCCATCACCGAGTAATCATCCTGGGCTCCGGCCCGGCCGGCTACACTGCCGCTGTTTATGCTGCCCGCGCCGGCCTGGAACCGGTGGTTATCACCGGCCTTATCCAGGGTGGTCAGCTCACTACCACCACCGATGTCGACAACTGGCCCGGTGATGTGGAGGGCCTGCAGGGGCCCGATCTGATGGTGCGCATGCAGAATCATGCAGAACGCTTTGATACCAAAGTAATTTTCGATCACATCAATGCAGTGGATCTGAGCAATCGTCCCTTTCAGCTCTCCGGCGACAGCGGCCAATACAGCTGCGATGCCCTGATCATTGCCACCGGTGCCTCGGCCCAGTATCTGGGGCTTGAGTCGGAACAGGCTTATATGGGCAAGGGTGTCAGCGCCTGTGCCACCTGTGACGGCTTCTTCTATCGCAACAAGCCGGTGGCGGTCATCGGTGGCGGTAATACCGCTGTTGAAGAGGCCCTGTACCTGTCCAACCTCTGCTCCCACGTCACTGTGGTGCACCGCCGTGATGCCCTGCGTGCTGAAAAGATTCTGCAGGACAAACTCATGGAGAAGGTCGCCGAAGGCAAGGTCACCATGGCCTGGGATCACACCCTGGAGGAAGTCACCGGCGATGACATGGGTGTCACCGGGATCCGTATCAAGCATGTCAAAAGCGGCGAAATACAATCGGTGGATGTGGACGGTGTGTTTATTGCCATCGGTCACCGCCCCAATTCCGAGATTTTCGAAGGCCAACTGGAAATGAAGAATGGCTATGTGGTGGTCAACACCGGGATTGAAGGCAATGCCACCCAGACCAGCGTGCCTGGTGTCTTCGCCGCCGGGGATATCGCCGACCAGGTCTATCGCCAGGCCGTCACCAGCGCCGGCTTCGGTTGCATGGCAGCCCTGGATGCGGAGAAATTCCTCGACGCCTGATTCAGGCCCGCCTGGCAAAATCATGACCCTGCCCTGGCTCGATCCCGACCAGATTGCCTTTCCTCCGGCCGACGCCGCCATGGAAGATCCCAATGGCCTGCTGGCAGCCGGTGGCGCCCTCAGCGCCGACTGGCTGCAGGCGGCTTATCGGCGGGGCATCTTTCCCTGGTATGAACAGGGCCAGCCCATTCTCTGGTGGTCGCCGGATCCGCGCCTGGTGCTCTTTCCCGAGCAGTTGCATGTATCCCGCAGCTTGCGAAAACTGATCAGGAAATCCCCCTATGTGCTGACCATGGATCAGGATTTTCCTGCGGTCATGGCGGCCTGCGCCGAACCCAGGCGGGACAGCGACGGCACCTGGATCACGCCGGAAATGGAACAGGCCTATACCCAGTTACATCACCGGGGCATGGCCCACTCGGTGGAAGCCTGGCAAGGAGACGAACTGGTTGGCGGGCTTTACGGCGTGGCCCTGGGCAGGGTATTTTTTGGTGAGTCCATGTTCAGCCGCCGCGACAATGCCTCCAAGCTGGCTTTTGTGGCTCTGGTTGAACAGCTCAAGACCTGGGGCTTTGAGCTTATCGACTGTCAGGTGGAGAGCGAACATCTGCGCAGTCTCGGCGCCGAGGAGATACCGCGGCAGCAATTTCTGTCGCTGCTGGATACCCAGACAGCGCTCGCCTCCAGACCGGGACCATGGCAGTTTGAACAGCGGTAGCTATTGATGAACTCGAATTCCAAGACACTCAGTTCGGTACGTCTGTTCCGCACCTCGACCCACCCCTGCAGTTACAAGCAGGAGCAGCAGGCGGCCACCGTCTTCGTCGACCCGGACCTGGTGATCGACAAGAACCTCAACAGCAAGCTCAGTGATATGGGCTATCGCCGCAGCGGCGCCCACCTCTATCGTCCCGACTGCGAACTCTGCAATGCCTGTATTTCCTGCCGCATCCCCGCCGGATTCTTTGAATTTCGCCGGCGCCATAAAAGAATTTTCAAGGCAAACCGGGACTTGCGCGTGGAAGAAAGAAACGACCTTACCGAGGAAGAGGCATTCACGCTGTACCAGCACTACATCAATGTGCGCCATAGAGACGGTGATATGTACCCGGCCACCCGGGAACAGTATGAGGCCTTCATCAAGACCAAGACCGTGGACACCCGCTTCTTCCTGTTCTATGCCGGCGATGAACTGCTGGCGGTGAGCGTCACCGACATCCTTGAACACGGCCTGTCGGCGGTCTACACCTTCTTCCACCCGGAAATGCCGAAGCGCTCCCTGGGCAACTACGTGATTCTCTGGCAGATCCGTAGATGCCAGCAGATGCGCCTGCCCTATCTGTTCCTTGGTTACTGGATCAAGGGTTGCCAGAAAATGCAGTACAAGAGTGAATTCCGCCCCCTGGAATTGCTCATCGACGGTAAATGGATCCTGCTTACCTAGAAGCGCCTGCCCCTAAGCCGCACTGAAAGCTTGCCAAAAGTGTTCTGAGAGATCACCGGGAAGCCCCTGTGAGGGCACTGTCAGCGCCCTGATATGCGCGCCAGCTTTGCCTTGTGGCCCAAAATCCGGCACAATGCAGCCCGCAATTCACAGCCCACTGGAGTGCCAATGGCGAAAGAAGATCAAATTGAAATGGAAGGCGAAGTTGTTGATACCCTTCCTAACACCATGTTTCGGGTAAAACTCGAAAATGGTCATGTGGTTACCGCACATATCTCCGGCAAAATGCGCAAAAACTACATCCGCATTCTCACCGGCGACAAGGTGTTGGTTGAACTGACTCCCTACGACCTGACCAAAGGCCGCATTACCTACCGCGCCCGCTAGCGCGACGGCCGACCACCCGCACCACTCTGCAAGCAGCCCTGCGCGAAGGCCCGGCGGCTCAGTCCTTGACCGAACTGAGCTCCCTGGATTTCTGTGGCTTGCCGCCCTCAATCCTGAGTTTGATGTCATCGTCCTCGGCGCTGACATAGACATCACCACCGGCGCTGGCCAGTTCACCAAAGAGAATATCTTCCGCCAGGGCTTTCTTGAGCTTCTCCTGGATCAGACGCGCCATCGGCCGCGCCCCCATGCTCTCGCTGTAGCCATGGGTCACGAACCAGTCTCTGGCGCTGTTATCCACGTGCAGCAGCACGTTCTTCTCATCCAGTTGCACCTGCAACTCCACCAGGAACTTGTCCACCACCGTGCGGATAATCTCTACCGGCAAGGCGCCGAACTGGATAATGCCATCCAGGCGATTGCGGAATTCCGGCGTGAAGGACTTCTTGATGACTTCCTTGCCATCACTGCTGTGATCCTGCTCGGTGAAGCCAATGGAGGCCCGGGACATTTCCTGGGCACCGGCATTGGTGGTCATGATCAGAATGACATTGCGGAAATCCGCCTTGCGGCCATTGTTGTCAGTGAGCGTGCCGTGGTCCATCACCTGCAACAACAGATTAAATACATCAGGATGCGCTTTCTCAATCTCGTCTAACAGCAAGACACAGTGAGGATTTTTGGCAACCGCTTCGGTCATCAAACCACCCTGGTCAAAGCCGACATAGCCCGGCGGCGCACCGATCAAACGGGAAACGGTATGGCGCTCCATGTATTCGGACATGTCAAAGCGCAGTAGCTCGATGCCCATGATCTTGGCCAACTGCCGACTGACTTCGGTCTTGCCCACGCCGGTGGGTCCGGCGAACAGGAAAGAACCAATGGGCTTCTCCGCCTCGCCCAGGCCGGCGCGGGACAGCTTGATAGCCGTGGCCAGGGTATCGATGGCCTTGTCCTGACCAAAGACCACCATCTTCAGATTGGATTCCAGACTCTTGAGGGAATCGATGTCGGAATTGGTGACATGCTTGGGCGGTATCTTGGCGATTGAGGCCACCACCTTCTCCATGTCCTGCACCTGGATCATCTTCTTGCGTTTACTGACCGGCTGCAGGCGCTGATAGGCACCGGCTTCATCGATCACGTCGATGGCCTTGTCGGGCATGTAGCGATCATTGATATAGCGGCCCGCCAGTTCCGAAGCCGCCTTGAGAGCCTTGTCGCTGTAGCGCAGCTCATGATGGTCTTCAAAACGGGACTTCAAGCCTTTGAGAATCTTGTAGGTTGTCTCCACATCCGGCTCATCCACATCAATCTTCTGGAAGCGCCTGGACAGGGCCCGGTCTTTCTCGAAAATGCCGCGGTATTCCTGATAGGTGGTGGAACCAATGCAGCGCAGCTGACCGGAGGTCAGTACCGGCTTGAGCAGATTGGAGGCGTCCATGACGCCGCCCGATGCCGCACCGGCACCGATGATGGTATGAATCTCGTCGATGAACAGAATGGCATGTTCATTCTTCTTAAGTTCAGCAAGCAAGGCCTTGAAACGCTTCTCAAAATCGCCGCGGTACTTGGTGCCCGCCAGCAGCGCCCCCAGGTCCAGGGAATAGATTTCGCTGTCCGCCAGCACATCGGGCACATTGCCTTCCACAATCAGCTTGGCCAGCCCTTCTGCCACGGCGGTCTTGCCCACGCCGGACTCACCCACCAGCAGCGGATTGTTCTTGCGGCGCCGGGACAGGACCTGCACCACGCGGGTCACTTCGTCCTCGCGGCCGATGAGGGGATCGATACGGCCCTGCTCGGCCTCCACATTGAGATTGGTGGCAAAGCTGTCCAGGGGATTGCTGGGGGATTCACCCACCACTTCCTCTTCCTGCTGTTCGCTGCTGCCCTCATTCTCTGAATGCCCGGGCACCTTGGAGATGCCATGGGTGATGAAATTCACCACATCGATGCGCGCCACATCCTGCTGCTTGAGAAAAAACACGGCCTGGCTTTCCTGCTCGCTGAAGATAGCCACCAGCACATTGGCACCGGTCACTTCCCGCTTGCCGGACGATTGCACATGGAATACGGCCCGCTGCAGCACACGCTGGAAACCCAGGGTTGGCTGCGTCTCGCGCGCGGTATCAGTCTCGGAGAGCAAAGGCGTGGTGGAGTCGACAAAGTCCAGCAGCTCGCCACGCAGGCGACTGAGATCACAATCACAGGCCACCAGCACATTGGCTGCGACTTCATTGTCCAGCAAGGCCAGCAGCAAATGCTCCACGGTCATGAATTCATGCCGTTTCTTGCGCGCTGCCTTGAAGGCGTAACTGAGGGTGGCTTCGAGATCTTTACTTAACATAATTTGCCTGCCTGTTGATCCTGCCCTGTCGGGCCGGACTGCTGCTAGCGATCCACTTCCACGGAGCAGAGCAGTGGCTGCTCGCATTCGCGGGAATAATCATTGACCTGGGCGGCCTTGGTTTCGGCGACGTCCTTGCTGAACACCCCGCAGACCCCTTTGCCCTCGGTATGCACCTTGAGCATGATCTGGGTGGCCTTCTCAACATTCATATTGAAAAACGAGCGTAGCACGTCCACAACGAAGTCCATTGGGGTGTAGTCGTCATTTATCAACACCACCTTGTACAGGGGTGGCTGCTTGAGTTTGGGCCTGGCGGTGGTGGTGGCAGTTCCGAATTCCTGGTCGCTGTCATTGCCGTCTTCGGAATTGCGCGGTCGTATGGGAAATTTGCTCATACGCGGCTCCGGATATGGGGTTTTGTGCATGCTACTACTCTGCGTACTCCGCGGTACTGGTTAAGCGAATGGGCCTGCGGCCAGTGTCGGCCGGGGCGCCATTGCGCGTGACGACTGGGATCAGGAGGCAGCAAATCAAGCTGCCCGACTGCTGACTATTTTGCGTCAGTTGGCCTGGCTTGGGAAGACTTGACCTTGGGCAAAGTTTCAGCCCCTTAAAAACTGCCGCGCCAGCTGTTATGGGGCTAATTCAAGTAATTTCAAGGGCTTGGACCAAATGCTTGCAAACGGCCGGGAGCGAGATTTTTGACATCGGCACAGGGTTCGTGTATAGGATCGTGTGTGACTAATTGTCACAACATCATAATTACAAAAAATAATAAGACAGTACGGAGTTGTCTATGAGTACTGGGCAAGTAAAGTGGTTTAATAATGCCAAAGGATTCGGCTTCATTTTGCCGGATGATGGGGGCGACGATCTCTTCGCACACTATTCAGCCATCGGCATGGAAGGCTATAAAACGTTAAAGGCTGGGCAATTGGTGGAGTTCGATGCCATCGAGGGACCGAAGGGATTGCATGCTGCAAATATTAAACCCTTGCAGGATTCTGCCAAGCCGGATTCAGAGGCTGAGGCAGGTGCTTCGCCAGCCCCTAACGGCGAAGAACAGCCAGAGTAGACAGAGCTCCGCCTGGCCTTCCATCAATTCCGATTGAGTCGAGGCCAGGTCAGGCACTCACACTGTGCCGGGACGCAGTGCTTTATCACATGCCCGCTTTTGTGAGAATCTCTTACGCGCTGAATTTCACCTGATGGATTAAACGCCTGCCCGCCTGCGGGGAGCCGGTATTCCGTGCCGGCCCTGTTGTCTGCACGCAAGCATAACCCATGTCGAAACTGATACTGTTCAACAAGCCCTGCGGCGTGCTGACCCAATTCACCGGCGAGCCCGGCGACCGCACCCTGGCGGATTACATCGACCAGCCCGGCTTTTATGCTGCCGGGCGTCTGGACAAGGACAGCGAGGGCCTGCTGCTGTTGACCGACGACGGGCGCCTGCAACAGCGCATCAGCAATCCCAGACATGGCAAGGGCAAGACCTATCTGGCCCAGGTGGAGGGCGCCATCAGTGATGAGGCCATCAGGCAATTGCGTCAGGGCCTGCAACTGAAAGACGGCCGTACCCGGCCCTGCAAGGCCGAAGCCATTGCCGAGCCTTCACTCTGGGAGCGACAACCGCCCATTCGCTTCCGCAAGCACATCCCCACCAGTTGGTTGAAGCTGACGCTCACCGAAGGCCGCAATCGCCAGGTAAGGCGGATGACCGCCGCGGCGGGCTTTCCCACCCTGCGTCTGGTGCGTATTGCGGTGGATAAATGGGAGTTGGGAGATTTACAGCCAGGTCAGTGGCTTATGGTAGATAGCTAAGGCTGCTTTAGCGATGCTGCGGCTCAATCGCCGCTGTGGCTGGCCTGCCAGCGGGCAATGGCTTCGGCATCGGATTCCCGCGCCTGAACCCAGTGACTGTCCACCGGGGTTTCCTGCTTCTTCCAGAACGGCGCCGTGCTTTTCAGATAATCCATCAGATAGCTGGCGGCCTCGAAGGCATGCTGGCGGTGACTGCTGGCGGCCCCCACAAATACGATCTGCTCATGGGGCTGCAATTTGCCCACCCGGTGAATAATGCGACAGGCCAACAGGTCCCAACGCTGGCGGGCATTATCCAGAATCTGTTGCAGACTCTTTTCCGTCATGCCGGGATAGTGTTCCAGGGTCAGGGACAGAATCCTGTTCTCCGGGCCCGGCTCGGCATTGGCATCATAGATCTCCCGCACCAGGCCGGTGAAGGTCACAATGGCCCCGGGGTCCCCGGCGTCCTGGCGCAGCCCCTCATACTCACGGGCCAGGTCAAAGTCTTCGGCCTGAATCGAGATACTCACCCTAACCACCTGTCATAGGTGGGAAAAAAGCCACTTCATCACCGTCCTGCACCGCCGCGGAGGCATCCACTACCGTTTGATTCACCGCCACCAGCAGGGGATTGGCACCCTGCTCCAGGCTGGCAAAGTCCGCATCCTGTCCGGCCAGAAATTGCATCAATTCCGCCACGGTGCTCACTCCGGCCGGCAGTTCCAGTTGTTCGCCTTCCCGGCCCATGGCCTCGCGCACACTGGCGAAGTATTGCACTGCCACCATCAGCCTTCTGCTCCCCTTTGGTAATGACCGCTGCGACCGCCCTGCTTCTCCTGCAGGCAGATATCGCCGATCACCATCTCCTTGTCCACGGCCTTGCACATGTCATAAATGGTCAAGGCAGCCACTGACACCGCCGTCAGGGCCTCCATTTCAACCCCGGTCTGACCGTTCAGTTTGCAGGTAGCACTGATATCTACCCGCTGTTGTTCATGATTCACTTCAACTTGTACTTCCACCTTGCTGAGCATCAGCGGATGGCACAGGGGAATCAGACTGGAGCATTGTTTGGCCGCCTGGATGCCGGCGATCCGCGCGACCGTCAGCACATCGCCTTTCTTGTGACCACCGGAGTCAATCAACTCCAGGGTCTCCCGGCTCATGGCCACATGGCCGCTGGCCTTGGCCTGGCGCTGGCTCATGGCCTTGTCACCCACATCCACCATATTGGCATGACCGCGGGAATCTATATGGGTTAGCTTTGTCATCTTGATTGGGGCCTGTTACTGCTTGCTTGGGACAATAATGCTTACTGCACGAGGGCTCCATTATCGCCTATTTGCACCGCCTAGCAGAAGCGGCAATCGGACAATTCGCAGCTTGTTACATTGATTCAGCAGGGAAATAAGCGCTAGCATTGCCGCTTTTTTCGACACCACCGAGCATGTCCGAATTACCCCATATTACTGTAGCCACCGTGGTGGAGCGGCAGGGCCGCTTCCTGATGGTCAAGGAGCGCTCCGCCGGCAACATCGTCTACAACCAGCCGGCGGGACATCTGGAAAACGGTGAAAGCCTGATCGCGGCCGCCTGCCGCGAAACCCTGGAAGAGACCCGCTGGCAAATCGAGGTCACTGCCCTGCTTGGCATCTACCACTATCGCTCCAGTGCCAACAACGTCACCTATATCCGTCACTGTTTTATTGCCCGCGCCCTGGAGGAAGTCCCCCAGGCCAGCCTGGACCCGGATATAATAGAGGCTGTCTGGCTGAGTCGTGATGAAATCGCTGACTTGCAGTCCCAACACCGCAGCCCCATTGTCATGGCTGCGATCGACGACTTTAACCAGGGAATCAGCTTCCCACTGACCCTGATCCACGGTTCCTGAGCCCATGAATGCAGCAACAACAGATCCTGCCAACACCCGGGTCATCGTCGGCATGTCCGGCGGGGTGGACTCTTCCGTGGCCGCCTATTTGCTAAAAAAGCAGGGATATCAGGTATCTGGCCTGTTTATGAAGAATTGGGAAGAGGATGACGGCAGCGAATACTGCACCGCGAAGGAAGATCTGGCTGATGCCCAGTCTGTCTGTGACGATCTGGGTATCGAATTGCACGCTGCCAATTTTGCCGCCGAGTACTGGGACAATGTGTTCGAACATTTCCTGGCGGAATACAAGGCTGGCCGCACCCCCAATCCCGATGTGCTCTGCAATCGCGAGATCAAGTTCAAGGCCTTTCTCGAATATGCGCAGATGCTGGGGGCCGATCTGATCGCCACCGGCCACTATGCCCGGCGTCAGGATCAGGATGCTCACTGCAATCTGCTCAAGGGCGTGGATGGCAACAAGGACCAGAGCTACTTCCTTTGCGAAGTCACTGAAGATTGTCTGGCCAGGTCTCTGTTTCCAGTAGGAGAATTACCAAAGAGTGAAGTCCGGAAAATCGCTGCAGACCTGGGTCTTCGCACCCATGACAAGAAGGACAGCACCGGAATCTGCTTTATCGGCGAGCGCAAATTCAGCGATTTCCTGTCCCGCTACCTGCCGGCCCAGCCGGGTGAGATCCGGACCCGTGAAGGTGAAACCCTGGGACAGCATGCCGGTCTGATGTATTACACCCTGGGCCAGCGTCAGGGCCTGGGCATCGGTGGCCGTGCCAATCACTCCGAAGCGCCCTGGTATGTGGTGGACAAAAACCTGGATGACAATGTGCTGGTGGTGGCCCAGGGCAATGAGAACGAGGATCTGTTCTCTTCCGTTCTCTATACCCAGGCACCCACCTGGATCAATCATGCGGCCCCGCAATTACCCTTGAGCTGCCAGGCCAAGATTCGCTACCGGCAGGCTGATCAGGCCTGCACCGTGAGTCCTGACGGCACCGGTCTGAAAGTTGAATTTGAACATCCGCAACGGGCTGTAACCCCCGGTCAGTACATCGTTTTTTATGATCAGGACCGTTGCCTTGGAGGAGCCATCATTGAGCGCTACCAACGATCGCTTTAATCGCTGGGAACAGCAGAATATCGCCCTGGCCGCCGTCGCCCAGTGCGCCACTCTGGTGCACCGTGTGGCCACCACCGGTGAGCTGCCGCAGCCAGAGCTGCGGGCCTGCATTAATCCGCTGTTCGCTACCAATCCCGACGATTTCAGCGATATTTATCCCCATTTGGGGGAGTTGAGCCTGGGCCTGCGTACCCTGCAGTCCATCTTTGGCGCTGAACGGGATCCCCAGAATAATGAAGTCGTGCGCTATACCCTGGGCATGCTGTTGCTGCGCAACCGCCTTACCGCCGATGCCGGCATGCAAAACCAGCTGCGCGAGCGCCTGGCACAGATTCCGGCCCTGGAACCACTGCCGGAGCCGGACTCGGAACAATTCGAGGCGGCCGAAGCAGCCCAGTTAGGCACGATTCGCCAACTTGCCGGCCTGTATCAGGATACAATCAGCACCCTGAGTTACCGCATCCAGGTTCAGGGCAAGGTGGAGCACCTGAAAAGCGAGGCGGTAGCCAACCAGATCCGCGCCCTGCTGCTGGCCGGAATCCGTTCCGCCGTGCTCTGGTATCAGTTGGGCGGGCGGCGCTGGCGCTTGCTGCTGTACCGCAAGCGTATTCATGAATCTGCTGGAAATATCCGGCGCAAGTTATTGTCTTCAGTATAGGAAATACGAATGCCTGAACAGGAATCCGCGGCTTTAATGGCCATCTCTCCCCTTGATGGGCGCTATCAGAACAAATGCCAGGAACTGGCGCCCTGCTTCAGTGAATTCGGCCTGATGCGCGCCCGCGTGCAGGTCGAAGTGAAATGGCTGCAGGCCCTGGCCGCCACTGACGGTATCGAGGAACTGGCGGCCCTGAAGGCCGCTGATACCGACGCCCTGGACAGCCTGTACCACAATTTCGACCTGGCAGACGCCCAGCGCATCAAGGACATCGAGGCCACAACCAACCACGATGTCAAAGCGGTGGAATACTTTATTAAAGAAAAACTTCAGGATCATGCCGGCCTGGCCTCCCATCTGGAATTCGTCCATTTCGCCTGCACCTCCGAAGACATCAATAACCTGGCCTATGCCCTGATGCTGAAACAGGGCCGCGATGAGGTACTGGTGCCGGTGATGGAGGAAGTGATTGCCAAACTCCGCCAGCTGGCCCTGGATTTCGCCGATCAGCCGCTTTTGTCACGTACCCACGGCCAGCCCGCTTCTCCCAGCACCGTAGGCAAGGAGTTCGCCAATGTGGTCTACCGCCTGCAGCGACAGCTGGAGCAGTTTCGCAATAATGAAATTCTGGGCAAGATCAACGGTGCAGTGGGCAATTTCAATGCCCATCTGAGCGCCTACCCCGATATCGACTGGCCCGGCCTGGCCAGCCAGTTCGTCAGCGACCTGGGCCTGCACTGGAACCCCTATACCACCCAGATCGAACCCCATGACTATCTGGCCGAGGTGTTTTCCGCCCTGAGCCGCTTCAATACCATCATGATCGACCTCGATCGCGACATTTGGGCCTATATCTCCCTGGGCTATTTCAAGCAAAAGGCAGTGGCGGGCGAAGTGGGCTCCTCCACCATGCCCCACAAGGTAAACCCCATCGATTTCGAGAATTCCGAGGGCAATCTCGGCATCGCCAATGCCCTGCTGGGCCATCTGGCGGAAAAACTGCCCATCTCCCGCTGGCAGCGGGATTTGACCGACTCCACGGTACTGCGCAATCTGGGCGGCGGCTTCGCCTACAGCCTGATTGCCTACCGCGCCACCCTCAAGGGCCTGGGCAAGCTGGAACTGAACGCAGCGGCCATTGATGCCGATATCGACCAGTGCTGGGAGATCCTGGCCGAGCCTATCCAGACTGTGATGCGTCGCTACGGTGTGCCTGAGCCCTATGAGAAGCTCAAGGCCCTGACCCGGGGTCAGGCCATTAATGAACAGACCATTCGCGACTTCGTCAGCAAACTGGAGATTCCGGAAGCGGCCCGCGAGCAACTACTGGCCCTGCGCCCGCGCAGCTATCTGGGCAATGCCCAGGACCAGGCCAGGGCTATCTAGCCGCGGAAATCGCCTCTTGGAGCTCAAAACCGCCTTTAATCCGCAGCAGTTTCTCGATGAGTATTGGCAGAAAAAACCGGTACTTATAAGAGGTTTCATAGCTGACTTCGAAGTTCCTCTTAGCGCCGAGGAACTGGCCGGCCTGGCCTGCGAAGCGGAACTGGAAAGCCGCCTCATCTGCAACCCGGGGAAAGACCGCTACACCCTGGAACACGGTCCCCTGGCAGAGACCCGCTTCGATGAACTGGGGGATGCCGACTGGACCCTGCTGGTTCAGGCGGTGGACCAGTGGCTGGACGAGGTGGCGGCACTGCGGCGCCGCTTCGACTTCTTGCCCAATTGGCGCATCGAGGACGTCATGGTGTCCTTTGCTGCACCGGGTGGCAGTGTCGGGCCCCATTTCGATCAGTATGACGTATTTCTGCTGCAAGGCAGTGGCAGCCGTCACTGGCGGGTGGGACCCCGCTGCGATGCCAACAGCCCCAGCCGCAATGTAAACGGCCTGTCCCTACTGGAGCAGTTCCAGAGCCAATACAGCGCCCGGCTCGAGCCCGGTGATGTGCTCTACCTGCCCCCGGGCTTCAGCCACTGGGGGGTGGGAGTTGAGCCCGGGCTGTGCTTTTCCATCGGCTTTCGGGCGCCCTCCATGGCGGAGATGCTGGAAGGCTTCAGCAATAACCTGATTGACCAGGCCGATCCGGCCCTGCGCTATACAGATCCCCGGGCCGTGGTGCCGTCCAGTACCGCCGAGGCTGCCAGGATTGATCCTGCGAACTTGCAAGATGCATTCAACAAGTTATTGCAAGTGCTTGATAATAAATCTGAATTTAACCGCTATTTTGGTATGCAAGTGAGTCAGCCGCGCTACCCGGAGCAGATTCTGCCTCCCCCTGAGCCGCTCCAGCCCGGGACCCTGCTCGACAGCCTCCGGCAATGCAGCGCCCTGCTGCGCCACCCCGCGTCCCGCTTTGCCTGGATGCAGGAAGAAAAGGGCGATGGCCTGCTTTGTTTTGTGGATGGCGAAGCCTTCACCCTGCCCGCCAGCGAAGCTCAGTTGGTGACTACGCTTTGCGACCTAAGTATCGAGAATCTCAGGGAAATAACACAATGCTGCGCCAGCCAGGACGGCCTTGATCTGGTACTGAAACTGATTAACTCCGGCTCCATGGTTCTGGAATAAGAGTCATTGATAGAGCCCCGGTATCAAGAGAGCCGGAATAGCACTGTCGGGATCGCCCTTACAGGCTCAACTCACGCTCACTGGCCTCGCAGAAGGCCTGCTTCAGCTCCTCATAGCTGGTCACCGAGGGAAACTGGGGAAACTCGGCGATGACATTGTCCGGCGCACGGAACAGGATACCCGCATCCGCCTCCGCCAGCATGGTGGTGTCATTGTAGGAATCCCCCGAGGCAATCACCCGGTAGTTCAACTGATGGAAAGCCTTGACGCATTGGCGCTTGGGATCCACCTGACGCAGTTTGTAATCCACGATGGCACCGCTGTCATCGGCAATCAGGCGGTGACAGAACAGGGTCGGAAAGTCCAACTGGCGCATCAAGGGCTGGGAAAACTCATAAAAAGTATCTGACAAAATAATGAGTTGGAAGCGCTCCTTCAACCAATCTACAAAGTCTTTGGCACCGTCCAGCGGGCTCATGGTAGCGATCACTTCCTGAATGTCCGGCAGGCCCAGCTTGTGCTGCTGCAACAGGGCCAGGCGCTGCTTCATCAGTACGTCATAGTCGGGGATATCGCGTGTGGTGGCGCGTAATTCATCGATGCCGGTCTTTTCGGCAAAGCCTATCCATATTTCCGGAATAAGGACCCCTTCCAGGTCCAGAGCTGCAATTTCCATGGGCTGTGTAGCCTCCGCGCCAGGTGTTAAAGCGAATAGTTAAAAAAGGCCAATCTACCAGAGACCGGGCCAGCGTCACAATTGTGACAGTGTGCGGGCAGTCTGACCACTAAATATAGGAAATTGCCACTCGGAAAATCATATATTTAGTGTAGGCGAGGCATTTAGACTGTCTAAGTGATTAATATTATTGAAGTTTTTCACGTGGAACATTTTACCGCTGGTCGTGAAACGCCGACGCCAGAATTTTGGCGCTGGACCGCTGCCGGGAAATATTCGAGAATGTGCCGCCATCCACCGCCAGCCCTGGGCTCAGGCAATTCCTCGCAACAGGACCCAAAGCATTGACCAGCAAATCCGACATAGACGCACTCAATAGCAGACTGCAGGACGCAGCGCCCCGGGACATCATGCAGGAGGCCTTGCAGGGCTTTAAGCGCGTGGCCCTGTCCTTCTCCGGCGCCGAGGACGTACTGCTGGTCCACTTTGCCGCCAGGATGGACCCGAAACCCCAGATCTTCACCCTGGAGACCGGACGACTGCACCCGGAGACCCTGCGCTTCCTGGACCAGGTGCGCAGCCATTATGGCCTGCAGATCGAGATGCTTTACCCGGATGGCAAGGCCCTTGAGAAGCTGGTGTCCAGCAAGGGCCTGTTCAGCTTCTACGAGGATGGCCATGAAGAGTGCTGCGGCATTCGCAAGGTCGAACCCCTGCGGCGCAAACTGGCCACGGTGGACGCCTGGATAACCGGCCAGCGCCGCGACCAGAGCCCCAGCCGCCTCGATGTGCCGCTGGTGGAGCTGGATAGCGCCAATGCTGCCCCTGGCAGCCAGCTGCTGAAGTTCAATCCCCTGGCCAACTGGACCTCCAGCCAGGTCTGGGAAACCATTCGCCTGCTGGAAATCCCCTATAACCCGCTCCACGATCAAGGCTATATCAGCATTGGTTGCGAGCCCTGCACCCGCCCGGTGGGCCCCGGCCAGCATGAACGCGAAGGACGCTGGTGGTGGGAAGAAGCCACCATCAAGGAATGCGGGCTGCACCGCAGCAACCTGTCCGAGCCTGAGGCCTGATAGCCCGGGACCCCGGATCCTTATTACAATCCGGCGCGATTACTGCACCGGCAACTCCAGCTCATCCAGCGCCGCCTGCAGTGCTTCCGGATCATCCGGGGCACAGGCCTGTTGCACCAGATCTCGCTTCAGGTGAGGGGCAAACATCTCAATAAAATCATACATATAGCCACGCAATACACGACCGCGCCTGAACCCCACCCGGGTCACACTGGGAGCGAACAAATGACTGGCATCGACGGCCACCAGATCCTGGTCCAGTGCCGGGTCATGGGCCATGCGGGCCACGATCCCTACCCCCAGGCCCAGTCGCACATAGGTCTTGATGACATCGGCATCGGCTGCCGTCAGCACCACACGAGGCTCCAGCCCCCTGGCCCTGAAGGCATCGTCCAGACGGGAGCGTCCGGTAAAGCCAAAGGTATAGGTCACCAGGGGAAAACTGGCCAGTTGCTCCAGGCTGGGCCGCTGCTGACTGGCCAACTCATGGTCCCGAGGCACCAGCACAGCCCGATTCCATTGATAACAGGGCATCATCATCAGGCCGCTGAAATGCTCCAGGGCCTCGGTGGCGATGGCGAAGTCCGCCGTGCCATTGGCGGCCAGTTCGGCAATCTGCATGGGTGAGCCCTGATGTAATTGCAGAGAGACCTCCGGGAATTTCTCTCTGAAGCGCTCTATCACCGGAGGCAGCACATAACGGCACTGGGTGTGGGTGGTGGCGATGGCCAGACTGCCCCGCTTCTGATCGCGGTGATCCTGGGCAACACTCTTGACCCCCTCCACCGCTTCCAGGGCCCGACCGGCATGCTCCAGTATGGCCTGGCCGGCAGCACTGATGCCGCTCAGGTGCTTGCCGTTGCGGGTGAATATTTCTACCCCAAGTTCTTCTTCCAACTGTATGATTTGTTTACTGATTCCAGGTTGGGAGGTATGCAGGCTGCGGGCGGCTGCGGTAATACTGAGGTCCTGCCGCGCCACTTCCTGGAGATAACGAAGCTGCTGTAGTTTCATAAACTCTCTGCCGGGCGAAGTTATTCTTGATGGTTATTAAATTATAATAAAATATTCCTTTCAAGAATAACGAGCAGCCATTATCCTAGCCGCGCTTTCTGACCCCGCAGACTCAGGCCTGCTGAACCAACCCAGCGGATTAACCCTGCTGAACTAATCCTGGTCATTATTTCTGGTCAACAACATGGACTTTCTGCTTTACATCATCGCCGGTGCCGGCGTTGGCTTTGCCATCGGCTTGACCGGCGTCGGCGGCGGTTCCCTGATGACGCCATTGTTGTTGCTGTTTGGCTTCCCCGCGCCGGTGGCCATTGGCACTGATCTGCTTTATGCCGCCATCACCAAGGCCGGCAGCGCCGTTTCCCATCACCGCGCCGGCAATATCAATTGGCCGGTGGTGGGTTTGCTGGCCGCCGGCAGTATTCCGGTCTCCCTGCTGCTGCACTGGCTGCTGATCGACCCTGAGTTCCAGAAGAGCGCGCGCTTCGAGCATCTTTTGACCCTCAGCCTGGGAATCATGTTAATAGTTACCGCTATCATATTGATATTCAGGGATAAATTACGGGAAAGTGCGATTCGGGAAAAGCCCCGCAGCCTGATGCAGGGTCTGCACCGCTACCGCCAGCCAGTGACCCTGTTCATGGGTATGTTGCTGGGGGCCTGTGTGACCCTGTCTTCCGTGGGAGCCGGTGCTTTTGGTGCCGCCATCCTCATGACCCTCTATGCCCGCAGCAGTGCCGTCAGGATCGTTGGCACCGACATCGCCCATGCCGTGCCCCTGACCTTTTTCGCCGGAGCCGGCTACTTCATTGCCGGTTATGTGGACATGATGTTGCTGCTAAGCCTGCTGCTGGGATCCCTGCCCGCCACCCATCTCGGCTCAAAGATCAGCAACCGGGTACCGGACAAGCTCTTGCAGCGGATCCTCACCCTGATTCTGCTGAGCCTGGGTCTGTACTATGCAGTCTTTAAATCGGCGCTTTAGGTGAGACAGGCAGAAGTCTGATTTTATTGGCTATTTGCCACGCCGTGGGGCACGTGACCAGTGGCAACATGGTTGCGGGCCGACTCACAATGGCCCTGCTGGTCATCAAAGAAGATGTCGGCATCGAAAGCCTGCAGGAACTGGCCCTTATCCAGACCGCCCAGAAACAGGGATTCATCGATACGGATATTCCAGGCCCGCAGGGTTCGCACCACCCGCTCATGGGCCGGCGCCGCCCGGGCCGTCACCAGACAAGTGCGAATCGGTGACTCACCCGCCGGAAAGGCCTGTTGCAGCCTTTGCAGAGCCGCCAGGAAAGGCTTGAACGGACCGCCGCTGAGGGGCTCATTGGCTGCTTCACGCTCATTCTGAGTAAATGCCTCCAGACCACTGTTTTTAAATATCTTTTCTGACTCATCCGAAAACAGAACCGCGTCCCCGTCAAAGGCAATTCTGAGATTGTCCCGGGCCGCTGCAGGCTTCTTTGAAGGCATGATGGTAGCTGCCGCCACCCCTAACTCCAGCGCCTGCCGCACATCCGCCCCGTCGGTAGACAGAAACAGGTGCCCACTGAAAGGTGCAATATAGCGGTAGGGGCTCTCGCCGCCACAGAACGCGGCGCGGGTAATATTCAATCCGTAATGCTCAATGGAGTTGAACACCCGGAGTCCCGTATCGGCACTGTTGCGGGACAGCAGAATCACTTCCACCCGGGCAGCGCTGAGGCTGTCATTGAGCTTGAGCAGCTTTTGCACCAGCGGAAAGGCCACGCCCTGGGCCAGCGGCTCATCTTCGTGCTCTATCTGGTAATCCTGATAGGCGTCCAGGCCCTGCTCTTCAAACACCTTGTGGCTGGCGTCCAGATCGAACAGGGCACGGGAAGAAATGGCGATTACCAGGGGTTCTGCAGGGCTCTTTGACTTATTAGACATTACTTCTCTTTTGGAATATAAGCATCTGATCTAAAGTTAAATAATTTTTGCCGATAACGCAAAATTCGAGTCAGGGCAAACTGTGACCCAGATCACCGTTAGCAGGCCATTACCGGCCAGGCCAGAGAGAACCGAGCACTTGTTCGAAGCACTTTTTTGGCGATTTATGCAATGCTACTACAAGCGCGGCGCCGAATAAGCGAAAATTTTGCCTGGCAAAGGCTCGCCCGCAGCGTGCCCCTCGAAGGACCACCCCCTGCCAGGCAGGGACTGACTCAGCCGGATGCCCGTGCATGAAGATTCTCGCTCCCAAACCGCGCCAACCCGTCGGTCTGATCCTGTCCGGGGGTGGTGCCCGCGCCTCCTATCAGGTGGGCGTGCTCCGTGGTATCGCCAATATACTGCCCCGCCACGCCGCCAATCCCTTTAATATTATCTGCGGCACTTCCGCCGGCGCCTTGAATGCTGCGTCCCTGGCCAGCCACGCCCAGCGCCTGCGCACCGGTGTGCGTCTGCTTGAACATATCTGGACTCATCTGCGCAGCGAGCAGATCTATGATCCCGGCAGCGCCAACTTGCTCGGCAGTGTCTCCTCCATGCTGCTGCCCATGCTGGGCAACAAGCAGGAAAACGGCCGCGGCGCCCTGCTGGACAACTCCCCCTTGCGGGCCCTGCTGGACCGGGTGATCCGCTTTCCCCGGATTCAGCGCCATATTGATATTGGTCTGCTGGATGCCCTCAGTGTCACAGCCTCGGCTTATAGCACCGGTGAATCGGTCTCCTTCTATCAGGGCGTGAAAGGCCTGCAGGACTGGCAGGGACCGCACCGCATCGGTCTGCGCAGCGAGCTGAGCCTGGATCATCTGATGGCGTCCTCGGCCATTCCCATCGTCTTTCCGGCGGTGCAAATCGGCAATCAGTATTTTGGCGATGGCGCCATTCGCCAGCTGGCACCTACCAGTACCGCCCTGCATCTGGGAGCGCAGCGTATTCTGGCCATTGGCGTCAGCGGCAATCGCACCAAGGCCCCGCTGGAGGATGAGCAGAGTGAATCACCCCGGGTGATGCAGATTCTTGGTCATATATTAAACAGCGCCTTTGTGGATACCCTGGAGAATGATCTGGAGTTTCTGCGCCACATGAATGCAGTGCTGCCCCATGTACCAGAGCGCACCCGCCGCAAGCACGGTCTCGAACATCTGCATGAAGTGGAGTTGCTGGAGATCTCCCCCAGCGACGAATTGAATCTGTTGGCCCAGGAGTATTACGAGGAGCTGCCCCGGCCGCTGGCCCGCTACATCAAGCCGGACAGCTCCGGCACCCTGCTGAGCCTGATTCTTTTTGAGCAAGGCTTCTGCAGCAAACTCTACCAGCTGGGCCTGGCGGATGCCCTGGAGAAAGAATCGGAGATTCGCCGCTTCTTCCGGCTTTGATCCCCGTTATTCAGCCCTGTTCCGGCGCATAACAGGCCCCGGTACCGGCCAGACCGCAATAACCACCGGGATTCTTTGCCAGGTACTGCTGGTGATAATCCTCTGCATAATAAAATTCCTGCAGTGCTCTGATTTCAGTGGTTATTTCACCATAGCCTTTCTCTTGCAATGCAGCCTGGAAGGCAGCTCTGGAGGATTCTGCGGCGGTGCCCTGCTCGGCACTGGTGGTGTAGATGGCTGAGCGGTACTGGGTACCGCGGTCATTGCCCTGGCGCATGCCCTGGGTGGGATCATGGGATTCCCAGAAGGCGCTCAGCAGGGCCTCATAGGAGATCTCGGCCGGATCGAAGAATACCAGCACCACTTCGGCATGGCCGGTGCCACCACTGCAGACATCTTCATAGGTCGGGTTGGCGGTCTGGCCTCCGGCATAGCCGGCTGCAGTGGAGTAAACACCCGGCAGTTCCCAGAACAATCTCTCGGCACCCCAGAAGCAGCCCATGCCAAACACGGCTTTATGCAAATGCTCAGGTACCGGCTCTTTGATCCGGTTACCACTGACAAAATGCTGTGGATTAACTTCCACTGCCTGCTCCCGGTCGGCGATGGCCTCACCGTTTTTGGGAAGTTCACTGCTTTTCTTGCCAAGATTAAAAAACATAGTCGGTCCTGCGTCAGTTGATGGCATCCGGCTTATCCGGCATGATGCTGAGCCAATTGTACTCCTCCCTGAATCAGCCTTGTACGCCTATGAAAACAATAAATACGCCGCAGTGTCAGCAGCCGGTTTCAGAGCGAATCACAATTATCGCCCGCAACACTCTGATTCCTTTTGCCTTTGCCCTGGCACTGCCTGCTGCGCTGGGACTTGCCAGCAGTCATGCCGACAAGTCTCTTGCCCGACAGAACAATGACAGTCGACCCGCTATCAACCAACAAGTGAAGCATCAAGTGAACGAGACCAAGCAGCAGCGTCTGGCTGCCAACAATGAAGACATCCGCCCTTTTCGCATCGCCATCGACCAGGCCGCCCTTGATGACCTGCAGCAGCGGCTGGCGCGCACCCGTCTGCCGGACCAACTGGACGGCATCAGTTGGGAGTACGGCACCGATCTTGATTATCTGCGCGAGCTTTTGGATTACTGGCAGCAGGACTTCGACTGGCGCCAGCAGGAAGCCCGCCTGAACCAGTTCGATCACTTCAAGACCGAAGTGCAAGACCTTGATTTGCATTTTATTCATCAACGCTCCAGCCGCAGCGACGCCATTCCCCTGCTGCTGGTTCATGGCTGGCCGGGTTCCATCAGCGAGTTCACCGGGATTCTGGAGCCACTGAGCAATCCCGCCGGCGGTGAAGTGGCCTTCCATGTGATCGCGCCGTCGCTGCCCGGCTTCGGTTTTTCAGAAAAGCCTTCCGACACCGGCTACAGTCCCGAACGCATGGCCCTGATCCTGGCCGGCCTGATGGAAAAGCTGGGCTATGAACGCTATGCCATAGCCGGCGGTGACTGGGGTGCCATCATCAATCGGCATCTGGCCAATCATTTCCCGGAGCGCCTCATCGCCCTGCACTCCAATATGATTCTGGCAGGACCGCCTGCCGATGAAGCCATGCGCGAGAGGGTTACGGAAGCCGAAGCCGAAGCTCGCGCCGATCGCCAGGCCTATATGGCCAATGAAGTGGCTTATCAACAAATTCAAGGCACTAAGCCACAGTCCTTGGGTTATGGATTGAATGACTCGCCGGCCGGGCTGGCAGCCTGGATCGTGGAAAAGTTTCACGGCTGGACCGACATGCCCCAGGGCGCCGACGGCGATCTCGACAACTATTTCAGCAAGGATGCCCTGCTGACCAATATCGCCATCTACTGGTTTACCGAAACCATTACCTCCTCCGCACGCATCTATTATGAGAACCGCAATACCCCGGCCATCAAAGCCATGGGCTACATCGATGTGCCCACCGGCGCGGCCATTTTCCCGGCGGAGATTTTCATCACGCCGCGGGCCTGGGCCGAAGCGGCCTACGACCTGCGTCACTGGACTGTGATGCCACAGGGCGGACATTTTGCCGCACTGGAACAACCGGAGCTGTATCTTGCCGACTTGCGTGAATTCTTCGGTCAGTTCCGGCCCTGAGCACGGCAAGAGCTGGCCTCACTCATGGGACAATCGTGCAGTTTCATCTTGTAACTGTCTGAAATACGGTAAACTTGCGCCACATCAATCGCGCAGCAACAACAGCAAACTATGCTTGAAACAAGCAGGGGCACAGAGAAGCTATGACTGACATCGCACAATCACAGACCCAGGAAATGAAGGGCGTGCTGGCCTGGATTGAACGCTCCGGTAATCGCCTGCCCGACCCGGTGTTTATATTCGTCTGGTGTATCGCCGCCGTGGTGCTGATCAGTGTCTTTGCGGCACTGCTTGGTGTCTCTGCCCAGCATCCCACCCAGGTGGATGCCGCCGGCAATGCCGTCATTGTCAGCGCCGAAAGCCTGCTCTCGGCAGCCAATATTCAGCGTCTGCTGGTGGAAATGCCCGGCACCTTTACCTCATTCCACCCGCTTGGCTATGTGCTGGTGGTCATGCTGGGTGCCGGCGTGGCGGAACGCTCCGGTCTGTTTGCCGCCGCCATGAGTGGCGCCATCGCCCGCGCGCCCAAGGCCCTGCTCACTCCGGCCGTGGCCTTTATCGGCATGATGGGTAATCTTGCCACCGACGCCGCCTATGTGGTGCTGATTCCCCTGGCCGGCGTGATCTTCGCTGCTGCAGGACGTCATCCCATTGCCGGTATCGCCGCCGCCTTTGCCGGGGTCTCCGGCGGCTTTTCTGCCAACCTGCTGCCGGGCCAACTGGATGCCCTGTTGTTCGGTATCACCGAAGCGGCAGCAGAAACCATCATGCCGGGCTTCGATGCCAATATTGCCGGTAATGCCTTCTTTATTATTGCCATGACTTTCGTGTTCCTGCCGGTGATCTGGTACGTCACCGACAAAATCATCGAGCCCCGCCTGGCGCCCATCATGCCCGGCGAAATGGAAAGCAGTACTGCCGGTGTCATCAAGGACCCCGACAGCTCACTGAGCGAGACCGAACGCAAGGGTCTGCGCCGTGCCGGTCTGGCCTGTCTCGGTGTTATTCTGGTCTGGGTATACCTCTGTGTGGGACCTGGCACCCCGCTTATAGATGAATCCGCCTCGCCGGAAGCCAGACTGAACCCTCTGTTTCAATCCCTGGTGGCCGGCTTCTTTATTCTGTTTCTGGCCGCTGGCTGGGCCTACGGTTCTGCCGCCGGCAGTGTTGGTTCCCACCGCGACATCGTCAAGATGATGAGCGAGGCCATGGGCGACCTGGCCTATTATCTGGTGCTTGCCTTTGCCGCTGCCCATTTTGTTGCCATGTTCAACTGGTCCAATCTGGGCCTGATCTTCGCCATCAATGGCGCCGCCTTCCTGGAAGGTTCCAATCTGCCTGACGCCCTGTTGCTGGCCATCATTATTCTGTTCGGTTCCTTCGTGAACCTGTTCGTGGGCAGTGCCAGTGCCAAGTGGGCGTTGCTGGCACCGGTGCTGGTACCCATGCTGATGCTGCTTGGCATCAGCCCTGAAATGAGCACCGCCGCCTACCGTGTCGGCGATGGCGCCACCAATATCATCACCCCGTTGATGCCCTATTTCCCGTTGATCCTGGTCTTCTGTCAGCGCTGGCAGAAAGACTTCGGCATCGGCAGTCTGGCAGCTACCATGCTGCCCTATTCCATCCTGTTGCTGATCACCGGCGTCACCATGACGATCATCTGGGTTGTACTGGGAATTCCTCTGGGCCCCAATGCAGCAGTGGAATTCAGTTTGAATTGAGGAGTTGTTAATGAATATGAAAGTGACCTTGCCCCTGTTGTTCGGGCTGCTCTGTGTGCCTGCACTGGCCCAGGATGTGAACTATCCGGATGAGTTTGACGAGCCCATGGGGCTACACCCTGAATCCATGGGTGATTTTCATTATCCTATTTCCAGCGACTCGGAACTGGCCCAGAAATATTTCGACCAGGGCTTTCAGCTCATGTATGCCTTTGCCAAGACCGATGCCGCTCGTTCCTTTTATGCCTCCCACCAGGCCGATCCTGGTTGCGCCATTTGTTACTGGGGCGAAGCCTGGGCCTGGGGTTCCTATCTCAATGGTGCCATGACAACCGCCGAGGCACCCCGTGCCTGGCATGCCCTGCAACAGGCCCTGGCCCATATCGACAATGCCAGCGCCAAGGAAGCGGATATGATCCGCGCGCTGGAGTCGCGCTATGTCGAGGATTTCGATCCTGCCGAACGTCGGCAACAGGATGAAGCCTATGCAGAGGCCATGGCGGATCTGGCTGCCAAATATCCCGAAGACCTGGACATCCAGACCCTCTATGCCGACGCCCTGTTCCTGCTGGAAGAGCGACGCGGCTATCGCAGCCTGGAAGATCCCGATGTGATTCGCCTGCACGGTGTCCTGCTGGGCGTGCTTGAAAAAGACATCCGGCACCCTGGCGCCTGCCATTTGCTGATTCACGCGACCGAATCAACTCCCACTCCGGAGCTGGCCGCCCCCTGTGCCCGCTTCCTGGGTTATTCCATTCCCGGTGCCAGCCACATCAATCACATGCCCAGTCACACCTGGAATGAAATGGGTCTGTGGCATGATGCGGTTCGCTCCAACACCATTGCCTGGCATTCGGATCAGAAGGCCGCCTTCGGTCAGGGCTTCGCTATCTATCCCACCCATAACCTCACCATGCTTTATTATGCCGCTGCCATGGGCGGCGAAAGCGCCTCTTCCATTCAGGCCGCCAAGGATCTGGCCAAGCTCAACGGCAATACCGCCATGTGGGCCATGTCCCTGGTGCGTTTCGGTCGCTTCGATGAAGTGATGGAACTGGATCAGGCACCCAATGGTGAAGTCAATCGTGCCATGTATGATTTCTCCAAGGCCTATGCCGCCCTCAAGGAAGGCGATGTGGAGCAGGCCCGTGTGGCCCAGGCAGAACTGGCAGAGCTGACGGAAACCACCACCTCCCGTTTCCGCTTTCATGACGGTGCCGACATCATTGGCACCCTGGCCCATATTCTGGCCGGCGAAATTCTCTGGAGCGAAGGTAATATCGAGGGCGCCGCGGCGGAGTTTCGTACCGCCACTGACTACTATGACAGCCTGAATTATGACGAGCCGGAGCCTCTCCCCTTTTCACCGCGCCACTGGCTCGGTGCCGCCTATATTGAACTGGGCGCCTATGACCGTGCGGAGCAAGAATACCGCATCGATCTGCAGGATCATCCTCATAACATCTGGGCACTGTTTGGCATTCAACAGGCCCTGAAAGCCACCGGTGACAATGATCCGGTAGTGGACAAGGATCTGTTTGAGGCTTATTCCTACGCCGACATCTGGCTGCCCTCCACCAAATTCTAGTCCGTATTCTTTTAACCATGCGCCGCCGCTTCGTTTGACTGTAGTAATGAACGAAGCGGCGATGCGGTTTGTGGGGACAACACCATGTCCGTAATTACTTCCCTCGCTGAACTGGAAGCCTTGTACGGCAGCGCCAAACCCGCTTCCCTGGAAAAGGTCCTCGACCATCTGTCGCCGCTCTACCAGCGCTGGATCTCAGCATCCCGATTCCTGGTGCTTTCCACTGTCGGGCCAGGTGGCACAGATGCCAGCCCGCGAGGCGATGATGAGGCCGTGGTCAAAGTGGCCGATGAGAATACCCTGTGGCTGCCGGACTGGCGCGGCAACAACCGCCTGGATTCCCTGCGCAATATTGTCGAGGACGGCCGGGTAAGCCTGATGTTCATGGTTCCGGGTAGCAACAATGTGGTGCGGGTCAATGGCCAGGCGCAGCTCAGCACGGAGCCAGCTTTGTGTGCCAGCTTCGACAAGGATGGCAAGCAGCCCCGCAGCGTGATTATCATTCAGGTGGCAGAGGTTTATTTCCAGTGCGCCAAGGCGCTGATGCGCTCCCGCCTCTGGCAGTCCGCTGACGAAGGGCAAGCCCTACCCAGCGCCGGTGAGTTTATCAGGGAAGTGCGCGCCGACTTCGACGCCGAATCCTATGATGGCGGCTACGAAGACTACGCCCGCGACAAGATGTGGTAGTGATGCTAATGTGGTGAAAGCACTGAAGGCTGGCAGTCAGACTGCCAGCCCTTCACTCAGGCATTGTTCCGGGAAGCATTGATGTTGCCAAACAGGGTACGCACAATCATTTTCTCGTAGACCGACAACATCTCGTTGGACTCTTCCTCTTCTTCCGGAATTGAATTCAGTTTCATCAGGGCGTATTGCTGAATCAGCAGCAGCGGCATCACTACCTGCTGCCTCAGGGCAATACTCATGCGACTGCCGGGATTGTCTTCCAGCAGGCGCTTTTGCCCGGACACCTTCAGCACCATCTCCCGGCTCAGCAGAAACTCTTCATAGATCATCTGCCAGAATTCACCGAATACCGGATCATTCTTCATATAGGCGGTGAGCTGGAAATTGGTTTTACACATGCTTTGCATGCTGTTCTCGATCAGGGCCTCGAAGAAGCGGGAGTTGCGGAACAGGTCCTTGCACTCATTCAGACGACCTTCATCTTCCAGTTCCTTCAGCGCCGAACCGACGCCATAAAAGCCGGGCACATTCTGTTTCAACTGACCCCAGGCACCGACAAAGGGAATGGCCCGCAGGTCTTCAAACTTCAGTTTGCTGTCGCCACCACGCTTGGCCGGCCGGCTGCCGATATTGGACTGGGCGTAATAATGCAGGGTACTCATCTGCTCCAGATAGGGCAGGAATAACGGGTGCTCCTTGAAGGCGGTGTATTTGGCATAGCTGCGATCCGCCAGGTTAACGATCAGTTCCCTCTGACTGTCACTGAGCTCACGTTCCGGCCGTTCGAACAGATTATTCTCCAGCCCCGCCGCCAGTAATTGCCGGGCGTTGTGGGTGGCGGCATGGCGCGTACCGTAATAGGAAGAAATGGTCTGCCCCTGCACAGTCAGGTGAATATGATTGGATTCGATCTTGCGGCCCAGTGCGGCGTAGAACTTGTAGGTGCTGCCGCCGCCACGAGCGGTGGCCCGCCCCGGCCATCGAAAAAGATCACTTCGATATCAGCATCGCGTGAGACCGCAGTGATATCTTCCTTGGCCCGATAGATGGCCCAGTTGGCCATCAGATAGCCACCATCCTTGGTGCCGTCGGAAAATCCCAGCATGACAGTTTGCTGATTCTTGCGCCGGGCCAGGTGACGCTGGTAAGGCTCAAAGTCATAGAGAAACTTCATGCTCTCACCGGCCGAGCTCAAATCGCGAATGGTTTCAAACAGCGGCACCATGTCCACCGTCAGCTCTTCATCCGCCCAACCAGCCAGCCGGAACAGGGCAATCAGGGTGGCGATGTCCAGGGCCCCGGCGCAGTTACTGATGATATAGCGGTGACAGGCGGCTTCCTGATTACGCTTCTGAATATCCTTGATGGCACGCAGACACTCGAAGGTATCGAGTAGCAAGGCATCGTCGAATTGCGACAGGTCCACCTCGCCCTTGATGGCCAGTAACTTCTCGATGCGTTCGGCCTCCGGCAACTGATCGAAGTCATCGGGCAACAAACCCGGTGTCTGCTGGCGCACCGTCTCGAAAATTTTCCGCAGCACGCGGGAGTCCTGGCGAATATCCAGGCTGGCAAAATGAAATCCGAAAATGCGGATCTTGCGGCGGAAAGAAAGTAGCAGATCCAGATACAGGCCCTGATGCTTGTCACGGATGATTGCCACCAGCTTGTCCAGGCGCGCGAGGATTTCATCAATACTGGAAAAGCACTCCTCCACCTCTCCGGAAAGTTCCGAGTAAAGAGTTTGTTCGATACTGGTGAGTTCTTCGTGCACGCCGGAAAAACTCAGGCGCCGTTTCAGTTCACGGATGTCACGGTGATAGCAGCCGAGAATATTGCTGCGCAGTTTTTCCGCAACCCGACGGGTGGTGTCGGTGGTGACAAAGGGATTGCCATCACGGTCACCGCCGGGCCAGAAACCGACACTGAGCACATGGCTGGCAATGTCTTCGTTAACACCCGGCATTTTTATCAGGCTGTCGATGATTTCACCGAACACGGGATAGAAAATATTGCTCAGATACCAGCTAAGCTGGATCGCCTCATCGTAGGGCGTGGGCTTTTCCTTGTTATAGAAAGGTGTATTGCCCAGTTGCTGCAACAGATCCCGCGCTCGGGCTACGTCGTTGCATTTGATGGCCTGGGCCAGGTCAGCAATGATGCCCAGCACCGGCCCCGGATAGAACTGGGTTGGGTGGGCGGTAAGAATGACCCGGGCGCCGAACTTGTCCAGTTGGCGGCTGAATTTTTCTTCCAGATGGTTTCTTTCCACCCGCTCCATCAACACCCGCAGGCGATTGGCAGTTTCGGTTTCCTGCACGTCCACCAGCGCAGCATCCTCCAGGGCATCAAGCAATGCCACCTGGCGCTCAACATACTGAATCACCTTGAAAAGGAAATTGCTGCGCTCGCGCTCACTGCTGCCCGGGCGATGAACCTCCAGGAAATTGTCGATGATCTCCAGGGGAGTCTGCCCTTCCTCCAGGCCCTTGCTGCTGGCCTCTTCCAGCAAAGGCAATAACAGTGAAGCCTGTTCCACTGCATCCAGCGGCAGGGTCAGAAAGAGGCTGTTATAGAGCTGGTATTTGAGCTCGACCTGATTCTTGTAGGCGTCACTGCCTTTTTCACGGTTTACGGGGTCCTGGTTAACAGAGACCTGCTTACTGGAGTCCTGACTCATCGGGTTCCTTGTCTGCGCTTACGGGAATATCGGGGAATCAAACGCAGCCCCGAAGGGCTGCGCAATCTGGTTTTGCTATTGGCTCGGGCCTAGAAGCGGGCGCGCAGGATCACCGGAGCGTCCTGGCTGGTGAACTGCGGCTGCACCACATAGATGTCATCATCCACCGCAGCAGCCGTGGTGCCCTGGCCGCTGAAGCTGGCCACACCGGTCAAACGGGCACTGCGCCAGTTGTCATCGCTGTGGTATTTCAGCACCCGACTGGCATTGTTGGAGGTAGCCACCAGACCACCGTCGGCAGCCCAGACCAGTCCGTCGCCGCCATACATGGGCAATTCCAGATCCACTTCCTCCCAGTTTTGCGGATTGTTCACCGGCACGCGCAATAACTTGCCATTGCCGGGAGAAGCCACCAGCAACAAACCGGCGGGATGGTATTCGATGCCATTGAGGTTGTAGCCGGAGTCACGACCCAGATCCAGCAGCACCTCGGCGTTGTAGTAGTTGTCCACGCGATAAACAATATTCATGCGGGTATCGGTGACAAAGGCAGTACCGTGGGTGGATACCGCCACGTCATTGGCAAAATGGGCCGCATCGGCGGGGCGATCCTCGATGGCATCGGCCAGATCCACCATGGCGATGGGGGCGCCACTGTCCAGTTCGTAGACACCAAGCATGGCATCACCCTGCTCGGTGCGGGTGTTGGAATTGGCCACCAGCAGGCGGTTGCGCACCTCATCGGCTTCAATGCCCACCGAAGCAATCAGTTGTGAGTCGCTCACCACTTCCTGCAGGCGGCCACTGCCATCGATGGCATAGACCGAGCCATCGGCTATGGAACCCACCAGCAAGCGGCGATTATTGGTATCAAATTCAATGCCTTCGGGGATAAAACCGCCCCGCTCGGCCACGATCCGGTCAGGAAAAGCGCCGCCGCCACTGCCGCCGGCACCGCCGGTGGTGGTACAGGCGGCCAGCAGGCCCGCTGCTGCCAGCAAACCCAGGGGTTTGCAAAGCTTGTCTGCAATGCCGGAGAAATTGAGAACCAAAGAATCTGTTCTGCGTTGTGCCATGGATTACCTCTTGTTGATCAATGGGCGACAAAAACTGTGTGCCGCTATTCTACTCCGAAAGCCAGTCCTGTCCCCAATCTCCACACGGATTTCCAGCTTTTGCTTTATGCCGGGCCCCGGCAATGTTTTAATGCCGCTCCATGTCAGCACGCAGCCCCCACAAATTCCCGCATCGCCTGATGGCCGGCCTGGTGCTGGGCGGTTTTTCAGTCTCTGTCTGGGCCGCCGAGGCCGCCGAGAGTCAAACCGCGTTCTGGTGGAATCTGCTGATTGCCGCCATCGTGCTGCTGTTTTCCCTGGCCAGTGCGGCCTTGCCCCTGGCGGCCCTGAAACAGTGGCGCCGGCACTGGCGCCTGGCAGCAGCGATGTCCCTGCTGGGCCTGGCTGTCTGGATAGTGCTGATTATCGCCGGCAGGAATCTGGATCCCTCAAGCCACCGGCTCTGGCCCCTGGAGATTTTCGCCTGGGCCATGATCAATATGATCTATATGGTGGCTCTGATGACCGCCAAGCGGATTTTCGAAAAAGCGGACCAGGCTGAGCAAGGCTCTGAAGAACCCGACCCATCTGTCTGATTCCGATAGATTATTTTTCCTGAAGAGACTGCCAGATTGGTCAAATATTGATCAGTCTTTAAGCTGCCCAGGCCAGGCACAGACCGTCAATCAGCCTCCACTTCCCAGTCGGCATAACCGCCATCCAGGCTATAGGTCTGTTCAAAGCCCTGTTCTGCCAACCAGGCCGCTGCGCTCTGGCTCATATGACCGTGGTAGCAATACACCAGCAAGGGTGCATCCAGGTCCGCTGACTGAATGAATTCCTGCATATTGGCATTGTGCAAATGCACTGCCGCGGGCAAATGCCCCTGGGCATAGGATTCTTCATCCCGGATATCCACCACCTGCACAGGCTCCTGCTCTGGCTGGGCAGCCAGCATGGCCCTGGCCTCACTCACTGAGATGCGCTTGAAATTCACTCCATACTCCTTTGTCTGCCCGGTTTTATTGCGATGTGGCGCTGCCCCGGCCCGGCAGACTCGGCCAGGGACGGCACAAAGCCTAGCAGAAATGGCTGTCTAAAAGGCAGCCACAAAAGTGCTGGACAGTCCAAATATATTTAGACTGCCTAATAAATTTGTTGACTATTCTTGGACAGCCTATTTATACTGCCTAAACTACGCTTCCATGGCAGCCTGAGCATTATGCTGGACTCTAAGCAACTTATTGAAATAACTGGAATTTCCAGAGCCACCCTGAATAACTATGTGGCCCTTGGCATTCTTCCCAACCCGGTGGTACGCAGCCCTGAGGGTAGCGACAGTCGTGCCACCCGCCTGGGCTATTTCGATGACAGCGCCGTGGACATGATCAAGCAGGTACAACGCCTGAAAAAGGAGGGCCTGAGCATGGCTCAGATCGCGGACCAGATCGGCAGTCGCAAATCAGCCAGTCAGCAACAGGCGGGCCAGGCCAACTCCCCTGCCCTGGCACCTGACACTATTCCCCCCCATGACCAGTTCGGCGCTCAGGGAAACCTGAATCACCTCTCCATTGAGCAGGACAGCATCGAGAGCCTGCCCGGACCGGCCTATATGGTGAACAACAATATGGAGCTGATCTGGTGGAATGAGCAGGCCAGCAAGTCTTTCTTCAACTATGACAGCGATCTGCCCGGCGAGCTGGAATCCCGCAATCTGCTCAAGATGCTGTTCAATACCCAGGTGGGGGCCGACCCGGACCATCTGCGCGAGCTGCTCAAGCCCCATATCGCTGCCGGCAAGAAACGCCTCAGCCAACAGGGCCTGATGAAGGTCTATTCGGCCCTGGATGCAGAACAGCTCAGCACTCTCAAACAGTGCTTCGAAGAAGCCGAGCCCCTGGGCAAGGGGCCCATGGTGCATTTTCCGGCCATCCTGCCGGCCGGCTATGGCGGCGTCAAAGACCCCCTGCCCTGTGACCTTTATATCTGTTTCTACCGGGAAGGCATTCTGTTCACCTTCAGCCCGGTGCAACTCAATGACGATTTTCTGCTGGAATTCCTGCGCAAGCGCAATCATGTCATCAATGAACTGCTGAAAAAGCGCAAACCCTATCTCACCGATGTCACCGTGATGGTGGCCGATGTGCAGAACTCCACCCGCATCTGCTCAGAGCTGCCGGCCGAGGAATACTTCGAGCTGATCAATCATATCTGGCAACGCAGCGAGCCCATTTTCCGCAAATACTATGGCACCTATGGCAAACACGCCGGCGATGGCATGGTGTATTACTTCTTTCCGCAGCCGGATTGTGACTACAAACTCAATGCCCTGCGCTGCTCACTGGAACTGCAAAAGATGATGCGCGCCATCACCCACGAGTGGCAGGCGCGCAAGGGCTGGTTCCATGATATTTATCTCAACATCGGCCTCAATGAGGGCCAGGAATGGTTCGGCAGCTATCATGCCGGTGGCCATGTGGAGTTCACGGTGCTGGGGGAAACCATCAACAACGCCTCCCGCATCAGCGACTTCGCCCGCAATGGTTCGGTGTGGGCCACCAAGAATATGCTCAATCAAATCCCCGCCTCTACCCGGCGCAAGATCAATTTCGGCATTACCCGCAAGACAAATTCCGAGGAATCAGTCTTCGTCACCGACACCTATGCCAATCTGGGTACGCTGCTGGATGAATCCATGAAGGGCAACAAGAAGTTTCGCGACGTGGAAATGCTGCCCATTACCGAAGTCAGGGATGTGGCCACTGACGACTGAATCGAGAACCAGAAAAGAAAGATAATCAGAACAGGGAAGTAATAAAAGAGCCAGGTGTAACAGCCTGGCTTTTTTATATCTGCAACAAGGAAGTCTGAAGCCAACCGTTACAGCTACTGCCCTTCAGCGCAGCGGCAGGTACACATCGGTAATCATCTCTTCCGGCTTCACATCCGGGCCCACATTCACATAGTGGAATATGGCAGGCTGTCCCGACAGGCGCTCGCCGCTTTGCGGCAGCCAGTCCTGTAACAGGCTTTTAATGGCCTGATTATCCAGTCTCGAGCCAATATCCCTGGCCATTGCGCAGCGGCATGCCGGAATCACTGACTCCACGATACCCCAACCATTGGCTGCCACGGGCTCTTCAATGGACAGGCAGAAATCTACTCGCTGCACCGGCTCAGCCGCTGCCTGATCGGGCAGATGATGCAGGCCATAGCTTCTGAAGCGGCTCTGATCCAGCAACTTGTGCTGCAGCTTGTACTGCACCAGCTTCATGGCTGTGTCATGTTCGCTGCCCGGGCCAGCCTGGTGGCTGATCATGGCCACTGGCGTCCGGGGGAATTCAATAATTCTCACATCCATGGCTACAGGAACAACAGACCGCTTATAAAAAACAGCAGCGTGGCCACCCCGGCTGCCATCAGGGCATAAGGCAACTGGGTACGCACATGGTCGATATGGTCGGTGGCCGAGGCCATGGAGGACACCACCGTGGTATCACTGATGGGAGACGCATGGTCGCCGAACACCGAACCGGACAACACCGCCGCCAGGAACATGGGCACCGACAACTCCATGGACAGGGCAATCTGCACCGCCAGGGGAATCATGATGGCAAAACAGCCCCAACTACTGCCGATGGAGAAGGCAATAAAGGCTGAGATAAGAAACAACAAGGGCAACATCAGGGCCACCGGAATCGTATCCTGGGCCACCTGGGCCACATACACACCGGTACCCAGCAGATTGGCCACATCCCCCAGGGCCAGGGCAAACAGCAGAATCATGGCCACTGGTAACAGACCGCCGGCACCGCGCAGGAATATCTGCATCAGTTCTTCCACCCGGGCCCGTTTTTCCAGCAATACCAGCAACCAGGCTACTGCCAATGCCACCAGCACCGCCCATAGCACGGAAGTAGAGCCGGAACCGGCACTGAGCACCCCGTCACCGGTGATATAAAGCCCCAGAGGCATGGCCAGCACCATGGCCAGTATGGGCAGGATCATGAAGCGGGCCTTGTCCGAATCGGTGGCCTCGGCGGACTCGTCGGCCAGAATGGTGGGGTCCACCATGGGGGTGGCGTCGGGCCACAGCAAACCGCCCTCCTCGGTGCGTTGCTGGGCTTTTTTCATGGGCCCGATATCCATATTGCGCCAGATGACGATGGCTGCCAGAAAGATCGCTGCCAGGGCATAGAAATTAAACAGAATTGCCGAGACAAACACTTCCACCGGGCTCACCACGCCGGAAGATTCCAGGATGCCGATGACCACGGCTCCCCAGGCATTCAGGGGAATCAGTATACACACCGGTGCCGAGGTGGAATCGATAATATAGGCCAGCTTTTCCCGAGCGATCTTGTAACGATCGAACAGCGGCCGGGAAATGGAGCCCGCCACCAGCAGGGTAATATTGGACTCGATAAACACGACAATACCGATACCCCAGGCCAGCCACTGGGCGCGAATGCCCCGGTCGACCCAGCGCCGGTTTTCCAGCAGACGGATAAAACCCCGCACTCCGCCCACTTTCTCAATGGTGGCGATCAAACCGCCGATAATCAGGGTAAATACCAGCACCCGGGTATCCCCGGCGTCGCTGAAGACATTGATAATGCCGTCGATGGCCAGACCCAGCCCGGCAAGGGGATTGACCGACTCCAGCAGGCAAAAGCCCAGCCAGATGCCCAGGGTCAGGGAAATAATCACCTGGCGGGTCATAATGGCCAGCAGAATGGCCATCAGTGGTGGCAAAACCGAGAGAATATTGGGTTCGTACATAGAATGCGTTCCCTGCAGGCTGAAAGCCCCTGTTTTTATGCCGGAGTAAAGACTGTAAAGACCGAGAGTATAGAAAATAAGCCGCCCGGCGGATACGGCAGGCGGGAGGCAATCGCTGTCGGAAAGACTTTAAAACGTCATAATCGCCGCCATAATAGATGTATCGTTAATTCCCTGCGGGGATGGAGTATTCAATGAAACGTGTTTTTCTGTTTGTTGCCACCAACCTGGCCATTCTGATTGTGCTCGGCATCGTGCTGAGCATTCTCATGCCTGTGCTGGGCCTGGATCAGGGCAGCAATGCCGGCCTGCTGTTTATCTGTGCCGTCTTTGGCATGGGGGGCTCATTCATCTCCCTGGCCATGTCCAAGTGGATTGCCAAGCGCAGTACTGGCGCCCGGGTGATTGAATCACCTCGCAGTCAGGAAGAGCGCTGGCTGGTGGACACCGTGGCCCGTCAGGCCAAACAGGCCGGTATCGGCATGCCGGAAGTGGCGATCTACGATTCACCGGAAATCAATGCCTTTGCCACCGGTGCCAATCGCAATAATGCATTGGTGGCGGTCAGCAGTGGCTTGCTGCGACAAATGAGCGCCGATGAAGCCGAGGCAGTACTGGGTCATGAGGTCAGTCATATTGCCAATGGCGATATGGTCACCATGACCCTGCTGCAGGGCGTGTTGAACACCTTTGTGTTCTTCCTGGCACGTATCGTTGCCAACCTGGTTAACCGCGGCGGCAATAATGCCTTTGTGTATTTCATAACCGTCATGGCCTTCCAGGTCATCTTCGGCATGCTGGCCAGTATTATCGTCATGGCCTTCTCCCGCTACCGGGAATACCGGGCCGACAGTGGCGGTGCCACCCTCGCCGGCCGGCAGAAAATGATTGCTGCCCTGGAACGCCTGAGGGCCTCGCAAATGGAAAGCCAGCTCGATGGCCAGCTCACTGCCTTTGGTATCAATGGCAAGCGCGCCATGGCCGAGTTATTCCTCAGCCACCCGCCTCTGGAAAAACGTATCCGGGCTTTGCAAGAAGCCTAGAGCTGCAATCCATAAAAGACGCTAACAACAAAAAGGGGAGCAACTGCTCCCCTTTCCTTTTCTGCATTTTTAATCTGTTCGATCAATAATCAGCGCCGCCGTATCTGCACATCGCCGACACCCACCTCGGCATGAATCTCATGTTCGCCCTCACCCACATAATAGGCATCGGCGCCCACCAGGGCCCGGCGCTCATTGTCGGCGCCGCGCTCAAAGCCCCGCACCAGGGCATCACCTACACCGGCCCGGGCCGTAATTTCGGCATAGTTCTCACTGGCCACATCGATTCGGGCCGCTCCAACCCCCACCTCCAGCTCCAGACCATTGACCAGGCCATCGATATCCAGATCGCCTATGCCCAGCTCAATTTCCAGGGCCAGACGTCTTGGCACTCGCATGCGCCAGGTCTGTTCCAGATTGTCGCGGTCGATACCGAGATAAAGCTTGCTGCCCATCTGGCGCTGATCCAGTTCAATATCATCCACATTGGGGCGGCGCAGTGAGAACCAGTTGCGATCGGCTTCCAGTCTCAGGTCCAGTTCAATAATCTCACCGTCGTAGATTTCGATATCGATCTCGCCCACTGAAATTTCCAGTTCCAGACGATCCAGATCATTGGCGTCGAATTCAAAAAATTCGCGCTTGCTGGATGCTGCCGAAGCCATGGACATGGCCGTCAGGGCCAGACCAAAAGCCAGCAGCTTGCCCAGCAAGCGCATGGAAGGAAACTGCTTCGCTGTGGTATTCATTATTGCCTCCTGAAAAACTGCAGGCAGCACCTGCAATTGGCTCTATTACTTCCTTAGACGGAGGCAGGAGGCAATGGTTACAAGATTTTATTGCACCCGGCTAAGCAGGAAGATGTTATCGATGCGACAGCGTTCCACACGGCCATCAATATCCCGCACCAGCACCGAGCCAAAGCGGTCTACCCGGGTGGTGGGCGTGCCGATACCGATGGAGAAAGCCGACTCCAGACCGAAACAGGGCTGCATCAACTCAATCAGATAATAGTCATTCACACCGGAGCGCACCGTCAGAAAGCGATCATCCACACTGCTCCAGCTGTTGATGCGATAACGGGGTATGTTCTGGTCCGCCGGACCAATGAGATAGCCCCGCTCCGCCATACGCTCTTCGATAGTACGGGTATCCGAGGTGCCGGCACAGGCGGCCAGGGACAGGGCCAGCATTGTCAACACAATGCCTGACAGGGTTTTCATAGCGACTCTCCTTACATAAAGCAGGCAGTAGAATCACTGCATGTCTACTATGACATGGAGGGTTTTTTTTGGCATTCAAGGCCTGAAACGGCCCAAACCCCGCTTTTTACGCCGGAAAGTGGGGCCGCACGCGATTGGCCAGGGCCACCAGCGACAGCATTACCGGCACCTCCACCAATACCCCCACCACGGTAGCCAGGGCGGCACCGGAATCCAGTCCGAACAGGCTGATGGCCACTGCCACCGCCAGTTCAAAGAAATTGGAGGTGCCAATCAAGGCCGCCGGCGCCGCCGTGGAGAACGGCACGCGCCAGAACCAGGCCCAGACAAAGGCGATCACAAAAATGCCATAGCTCTGGATCAGCAGCGGTACTGCAATCAGGGCAATCACCAGGGGATTGGCCAGAATGGTCTGGGCCTGAAAGCCAAACAACAGCACCACGGTGGCCAGCAGGCCCAGCACCGAAAAGGGTTTGAAGCGCTGTGTCAGGGCCTGCACCCGCTGCTCATCATGATTGCCATCCAGGGCCCGGCGGGTGAAATAGCCAGCCAGCAGCGGGATCACCACATAGAGAATCACCGACAGCAGCAGGGTTTGCCAGGGAACTACTATATCCGTCACTCCCAGCAGCAAGGCAGCGATGGGCGCGAAGGCAAACACCATAATCAGGTCATTGATGGACACCTGCACCAGGGTGTAGTTGGCATCCCCTCTTACCATCTGGCTCCACACGAACACCATGGCGGTACAGGGCGCCACCCCCAGCAGAATCATGCCGGCGATATACTCACTGGCCGACTGCGGATCCACCAAACCGGCGAAAAGATATTCGAAAAACAGGATGCCCAGGCCAGCCATGGTGAAAGGCTTGATCAGCCAGTTCACCACCAGGGTGATACACAGGCCCCGGGGTTTCTTGCCCACATCCTTGATGGAGGCAAAATCCACGTTCACCATCATCGGGTAAATCATCACCCAGATCAGTACTGCCACCACAAGATTAACGTTGGCAATCTCCAGAGCGGCAATGCTCTGAAACAGATCCGGCAGGGCCACTCCCAGCCCCACACCGCTGGCGATACACAGCCCCACCCACAGAGACAGATAGCGTTCAAAATTTCCCATGGGAGACTGACTGGCCTGCTCTGGTGTTTCCTGACTCATCCTGATAAAACCTCTTTCCTGACTATTGCTTCCTGGCTATTGCTTCCTGGCTATTGCAAACCCTGGCCAATGCCATTGATGGCTCCGGCAATTGCTGCGCTTTCTAGCACATCACTGTGACAGGCTTGTGAAACTGGCACTCTTGCCCAGCTATTAGCGACTACTTCACGACTCGCTGCAGTATTAATCACAGAGGCACAAACATGATCAGCCCCGACTACTGCCAACTCATGGCCCGCTACAACCACTGGATGAACAGCCGTCTCTATGCATTGGCGGCGGATATGGACGAAGAGGCTTTATATGGTGACAAGGGCCTGTTTTTCAAATCCGTCTACCTGACCCTCAACCACATCATGTACGGCGACCAGGCTTTCTATGCCCGCTTCACCCGCAGCCCGGAACCCGAAGCCGGAATTGGCGATGAACTCTATGGCGATTTTGCCGCCCTGCAAAAGGCGCGGCAGGACTGGGATCAGAAGCTGCTGAACTGGTCCGCACAACTGAGCCAGGACTGGCTCAATGATTCCGTCACCTATACCAGCAAAGTGGACGGCAAGCAGCGGACCCTGGCACACAGCCTGCTGGCGACCCATCTGTTCAATCATCAGACCCATCATCGCGGTCAGATCACCACAGTACTGAATCAGATGGGCCTGGACATCGGCAGTACCGATATCCCCTTTATGCCACAGTAAGCAAGTCGTCAGCGATCCTTGCGCGCCACCTGCGCCGCAAGGGCCTGACTGTTGTCACTGCCCTGCTCGCTCAGCCCGGCAATGACACTGGCGCGGTTGGTCTCAGGCTGATTCTGACTGGCCTTGGTTTTGCCTTCCAGACGGCTGATACTGATTTCCACACCCAGCAAACTGTTCAGCAGCTTGTCGGTGTAATCAGCCGGGGCATCGGTGATTTTCCAGGGCGTGGCAAAACCTGCCTCCTGCTGCGAAGTTAGAGTTTCCATCTGCGCCAGCACCCACTGGCGGTCATCAATAATCCGGGCAGTACCGCTGACATGGACCACCTGATAGTTCCAGGTGGGCACCACCTTGCCCGACTCTTTCTTGCTGGCATACCAGTTGGGAGAGATATAGCCATTGGCACCGTGAAAGATCACCAGCACCTCGGCATTGCTGTGGATGTCTTCAAGCAGTGAATTAAAGCGTGGCACATGGGCCTGCAAGACACCGAGGGGCCCGGGGGCGTCCTGATAGACGAAGGGAATATGGTTGGCATTGAGACCGGCTGAGGAATGCGTGACCAGACTGCCCAGGGGCTGACTGCGTATCAGCCCCTGTTTCTCCGACAGGCTGTGCTCTTCAAAATGCTTGGGAATATGCATGGCGCCCCCAGACCCGGTCAGGCAGTCCCCCTACTGATTGGGATTGCCCAGATAATCCAGCTTACCCAGTTCAACCCCGTTGTGACGCAGGATATTGTAGGCAGTGGTGGTATGAAAATAGACATTGGGTAGCACAAACAGACTCAGATACTGACGGCCGCTGAATTTGAACTCACTGCTACCGGCTTTGAGGATGACTTCCCGGTCTTCGCTGCCATCAATCTGTCCCGGCTCGAATGACTTGAGATAATTAACGGTTTTCTCGATGCGGGCCAGCAGTTCCTCAAAAGTGCTTTCATTGTCTTCATAGCTGGGCGGTTCACTGCCAGACAATCTGGCAGCCGCGCCCTTGCTGACATCACTGGCAATCTGCACCTGCTTGGCCAGGGGCAGCATATCGGGATACAGACGCCAGTTCACCAGCACATGATCCTCAAGCTCTCGCTCTTTGGCATAGTCCGCGCCCTTCTGAATGATACTGGCAAGATTGTCGAGATTGCGGATCAGGGCGAGAATTGAAACTTCATACATGGACAAGGCTGACATCGAAACAAACCTCCGGGGTTATAGCCAAAACAGTTTTCACGGAAATAGTTATTGCCGAAATAAACGAGCGGCAAGAGTTCGCGCGCCATTATGCAGGATCGCAAGCCAAAGTGGCAGGCCGGAGCCTGAAGCAAGCTAATCAGGAGAGATCGTTCAGCACTGCCCACAGCAGCAGAATTCCGGCTACGGCAAAGACGCTGCCAGTGGCCACGGCTGCCGCCCGAAACCAGAACCAGGCGCGCCGTGAACGCGGATAGTCCGGCAATGCCGCTTTTTGCCGCAACACCGGCACAAAGGTGAACAGCCCTTTGTTCAGGCTTTTGCTGCGCCGGAAATTATCTCCGGCCCGCAGCGATCCCAACTTGCGCCAGGCCTCGGGATCCTGCTCTTCCAGTTCGGTAAAAAAACCGCCGATCTTCAGGTTATAGAGCAGATTCACCAGCACCGCCATGGGCAACAGAATGCCGATGGCATAGAAGAGCAGGTTTTGCACAGCCTCTGCAGTCATAAGAGCCACCAGCCACTACAAATGCTTACGGTGGCAATAGGTGGCCTGCTCAAACTCATTCACACTCATGGCGATATTATTCACCGTGGGAAACAACTCCATCAGCTTGGCCACCACAGCCCGGGACAAAGCCGCCCGTTGCTCCGGGGTGCGCCCCTGCAGGGCATGAGCAAAAACGTGAATAAAGGGTTCCTGCTCACCACCCACCAGATAACTGCGGTAAGGATTGACCCGCACTTTGATGTCCGAAATATCGAACAGTTTGGAAGCGGCGGCGACTTCATGGACCTGCCGGTTAACGGTTTCTTCGGAGGGCTCGCCAATCAACTCGGCGGCACAGTCGATAACAAAATGGGGCATGGCACAGACTCCACCAATTGCGGTGATTGAAATATTGGTTGTCAAGTGATGAGTGTCGCCTAAAATGAAGCCTATGAACAACCTCTGTGTCGCCAAAATAATTATTGCCGCCCTGCTGGCCCTGACTGTCACACCGGCCTCACTGGCCCAGGCGGTCTATGGCGGCGATGGTGGTAATCAGTTTTCACCACTGACACAGATCAGACCTGACAATCTTGATCAATTGGAACTGGCCTGGCGCTTTCAGACCGGCGACCTTGGCCAGGACTTTGCCCGCAAACGCCACTCCATGCAGGCCCAGCCTGTCTACTGGAACGGCCTGCTTTTTGTCAGCACCAGCTCCAACTGGGTCATTGCCGTGGATGCTGCCACCGGCGCCGAGCGCTGGCGTTTTGATGCCGAGCTGCCCAAAGAGATCAGTTATGCCGAATCCGCTTCCCGTGGCGTCAGTCTCTGGCACGGAGACAGTGAAGTATGCCCCGACCGGGTCTTTCTCGGCACCCTGCTGGGCCAGGTCTTTGCTCTCAATGCGCTTACTGGTGAGCCCTGTACGGATTTTGGCAATGGCGGAGAAGTGGATTTAAGCATCGGTGTCGGTGAAGTAAGCCCCGGTGAATATGGCATCACCTCACCACCGGCGGTGCTGGGCGATCAGCTTATTGTCGGTTCTGCCATTGGTGATAATCGGGCTGCTCGCCTTGAGCGCGGCATTGTACGCTCACTGGATGTGCGCACTGGCGCCATTCACTGGAGCTGGGATCCGATTCCTGTCTCCAGCGATGATCCGGCCTATGCATCCTGGGGCAATGACAGTGCCCTGGTCACCGGGGCAGCCAATGTCTGGCCGCCTATTACTGTGGATGCCGAAAATAATCTGGTCTTTCTTTCCACCGGTTCCCCCAGCCCCGACTTTTATGGTGGCGAACGCCTGGGAGATAACCATTACGCCAACTCCCTGGTGGCCCTCGAGGCTGACACTGGCCAGCTACGCTGGTGGCAGCAACTGGTGCATCACGATGTCTGGGACTACGATATCCCGTCCCAGCCAACCCTCACCAGCATTCAGCATAACGGTCAGCAACATCAGGCCGTGGCAGTAGTCACCAAAACCGGCATGTTATACGCCTTCGACCGCCTCAGCGGTGAACCTGTCTATGCCGTGGAAGAAAAGCCGGTACCGGCCAGTGATGTACCGGGGGAGCAACTGTCCCCTACCCAGCCCTTTTCCAGCTTTCCGGCCCTGGCCAATCAAAGCCCGGTGAGCCGTGATGATCTGTTTGGCCTGACCTTTCTCGACAAACGCAGCTGTGTACGCATTCAACGCAGCGCCCGCAATGAAGGCATTTTCACCCCGCCCGGTTTTCAGGGCAGCATTATGAATCCCAGCTACGCTGGCGGTTCCAACTGGGGCGGCATGGCCGTGGACAGTGAGCGGCAGATTGCCGTGGCCAATATCAATCAGATACCCGCGCTGGTGCATTTGATTCCCCGCGATGGTCTGCAGGCTTTCTATGAAGAACATGGCGAAGACGACTGGGAAGTGGCCGAACAAAGCGGCACGCCCTATTACATGGCGCGCAAGATCTTTCTGTCTTCACTGGGCCTGCCCTGCACCAAACCACCCTGGAACAAACTGGTGGCAGTAGACCTGGCCAATGCCAGTATTCTCTGGGAAGTGCCACTTGGCACAGTTCGCGATCTGGCACCGGTTCTCGTACCCAATTTCAATTGGGGCGCACCGGGTATGGGCGGCCCACTGATTACCGCCAGCGGCCTGATAGTCATCGGCGCCGTCACCGAACATATATTGCGCATCTTCGATCTTAACAGTGGCGAAGAACTCTGGACCTATGATCTGCCCACCGCCGCCATGGCCTTGCCCATGAGCTATGAGCATGAGGGCGAGCAATACATCGCCATTGTGGCCGGCGGCCATGACAATCTGGACATGCCACGGGGCGACTATCTCTTTGCCTTCAAATTGCAATCCGGGAGCGCCCCCTGATGCAAAGCCAGCCAGCGGACAGCCACTATCGAAACATCACTCCTTGACTGGCTGCAGAGCAATCAGCAGCTTGCCCTGCTGCTGATTCCCCTGTTTGCCTTTCTCGAGGCCTGTATCGGTGTCGGCCTGCTGGTATCCGGTGCCTTTCTGTTGCTGGTGGCCACCACACTCTACAGCAGCGGCATTGCATCGCTGATTCTGATCGTAGCTCTTGCCATGTTTGGCGCCATACTGGGCGACCATACCGGCTTTTATGCAGGCCGCTGGCTGGGGCCGCGCCTGCATGGCAGTCGTCTCTCTGCGCGTTATGGCGAGCGCATCGACAAGGCCGAAGCCCTGGTGAGACGCCATGGTGCCTGGGCTATTTTTATCGGCCGCTTTATTCCCGCCATCCGCAGTCTGATTCCGGCGGCTCTGGGCATCAGCGGTTTTCAGCGATGGCGCTATTCATTAATAGATAGCTTCGCCTGCGCCATCTGGGCCCTGGCCCTGGCTGCGCTGGTGCTGGCCCTGGATGCAGGTTTTCTCAGCCAGGCAAGTAACGGCTAAGTGATCGACTGCGTTGGTATTTTCGTTATCTGTAGCACGAGGCAGTTTTAATCATCCCGAAAAGACTGCTTAAGTAGGAATCAGGCAACAAGGAGTGATCAACATGAAAGACTCAGAGTCCAGAATCAAGGACGCCATTGTGGATGCCAGCCAGGCCCGGGACTTGGCCTACTCCCCCTATTCCCGCTTCAAAATGGGCGCTGCCGTGGTGACCGATCGCGACCATGTCATCAAGGGCTCGCTGGTAGAGAATGTCTCTTTGGGTCTTTCCATGTGCGCAGAACGCGCTGCTCTTTTTTCCACTGTGTCTCTGGACGCAGGCAAGCCGGAAATTCTGGCCCTGGTCTCCAAGCGCACCGCCGGCGACCTCACCTGGCCCTGCGGCGCCTGCCTGCAGGTGGCCCAGGAACTGGGTGGCGATGATTTGCTGATTGTGGTGAGTGACGGCAAGCGCCAGCAACAGGCCCGGCTTTCCGAACTGGCCGGCAGACTGCCTTTCAAGGGCTAGGTGTAATTAGTAGTGAGCGGCATTTCGGCTGAGCGCATACACCGCCACTTCCTCGTCAATGGGGTCGCGAGTAATGTGTAAAAACTGAAAGCCCAGCTTCTCCAGCAGACGAATTGAATTGTCATTGGCCGGCACCGTCACCGCCCACAACTCATCCAGTTCCAGCTCTTCGAAGGCATAGTCAATGGTCGACCGGGCCGCCTCGGCGGCATACCCCTGGCCCCAGTACTGCTCAAGCAGGGCAAAACCCAGATCGATATGATCCAGATAATCCCGCTTGATCAAGCCGCAAATACCCAGCGGACTGCCGTCCTCTTTTGACTCGATCAGCCAGAATCCCAGGCCACTGCCATAGCCGGCCAGAATGCGCTCCCGTAAATAGGCCCTTGCCGCCTCTTCCGAGTCTACCGAATGCTCGGTAATAAAGCGGCGCCAGGAAGGCTCGTTCAGCAGCCTCAGCATAAAGCCTGCATCACCCTCATCAGCATGACGAAAGCTGAGCCTGACTGTGTCACCCGGCATTTCCCTGCCCATGTAAATCTTCCCTTTGGTGAACGGCGCTGTCAGTCCGGCAGCGATAAAGACCAGGACTCAATCTCATCAATCAGTTGATGAGCCGTCCAGTCAAACTGTAATGGCGTCAGAGTGATATAACCCTGCTGCCAGGCCCAGGTATCACTGTTCTGATCGTCACTGGGCACAATATCCCGTACCCGCTCATAGACACGCTCATCACCATTGTCTTCAATCAGTTCATAGTCGCTGGTGTAGAGATAGGAATCGCCCATGGGCCGCACCACCACACCCTGCAATTCACGCCGGGGAATATTGACCGACAGGACAATGCCTTCCAGGGCACCCTGCTGCTGATAACGACGCACCAGGGAGGCAGCAAACTGCGCCGAGGCCCGGGTATCCACACCGCTGGTATCCTCCGACACGGCGATGGCCGGGATGCCGTGATAAAGCCCTTCCATGGCAGCACCGACAGTACCGGACAGATGGGACACATCCCCCACATTGGCACCCCGGTTGATACCGGACACCACCAGATCAAAAGGCTGCTCCCGACCAAACTCCACCACGGCAAAGCGCACCGCATCCGCCGGACGTCCGGCCACCGCATAACCGATGAACTCGCCCTCAAGTTCATAGCGACTGACCCGCAGCGGCGAGACACCACTGGACTGGCTGCTGCCGGATTGATTGTCAGCCGGGGCCGACACCAGTACCTCGGTATCGGGCAGTGCCACCAGGGCGTGATAGAGAGTATGCAGCAATGGCGAGTCGATGCCGTCATCGTTACTTAGCAGGATGCGATAGTTCTGGGCCGAGGCGGCAACACTGAGGAAACTGCTGAGCAATACAGCAGCCAGCAGGCATAGGTTTTTTGATTGGCTCATATTCTTATTCTTTGATTTCAAGGTTCCGTGAAATCCTACCACAAAGATATAAACCCGCACGCCCGCTTTCGCTACTGCCGCAGTATGCCTAAAGAAAAACAGAAACTTTGTCGCAATCAGTTGCGCTGCCATGAGAGCTGGCGTTGCCGTCCCCCGTGTCTGTTCGGTATAGACCTCTGGCCTGACCTTGAGTGCCCCGTATTCTGTCCTGGCGGAGTTACGGCGCTCACCACATTATTTACAGAAAGGAAAAATCCATGAAATACCTGGTTTCTCTGGCATTGATCGCCTTTGGCGTTAACCTGGCCCAAGCCGAATCATCCACCTTCGTTAACGGCGACGGATCTCCCCTGACTGATCTGTGTATCGCTGCCCTGAACTCCGAAGCTTCTTTCGAAGAGCTCTCCGCCGCCCATGGTCTTGAAGACCTCACTGAATCAGACCTGGTCTGCAACGGCTTGTCACTGAGCCTGTTCAAGGCCCGCTATATTGAGACAGTGCAGATTAATACTGTACTTTCATTCAGCAAGTCTGACCTTAACCCGGCCACTGAACTGTGCTATGCCGCGGTCACCAATGCTGAAAACCTGGAAAGCCTGAAGGAAAGCTACGAAGGCCGCACCAACACTCCGCTGTCTACTGTGACCTGTAATGGTATTCCTTTGAACCGTTTTATGCGTCGCTATGGTGCGCATGTTTCGGCCAGTGCTAACTAGTATTGGTTGATGAGGTTGTGAGGGTTGGAGTGGGAGCGGTTTGATTGCTTTTGTTCTGGCCCTGGCAGCCTGATGCATTGCACATGAAAGTCGTAGGATAATGGACGTACCTGCCGGGCGTGCTTAAAGGATTAATTACTTACGTTTCGGTAGTAGTATTGAACATCTTCAAATGCTTGCGGGTTTAGCCGATCTGCCGTGGCAGGCCTAGAGCTATATGAAGTGGAGTGGATACTTAGTGCTGAATAGAGCTGCTCTAGCTCTTTAAATTCCGGCCACTCATAGCCTAATTCAATCGCTGAATCTCTGGCCAGGCTGCAATCAAAAAGCCACTCGTCATTAAAATCAATAAATTCCTTCTGCTCAGAAGTGATTACAGCGACCCAATCATCACCTGCCAACCCTGTTTCGATGATTTGGTTAATATCGCTTTCCATGAAGCTGATTGCATCTGCATGAACGTCTATACAAGACTTTCCGATTTGACCTTCAATATCTGCTATATGTGCTTCGTAGAAATTTGATGCGTCAATTACTCCTGTTGCAGGAAACAGAACGGTAATCGCAAAGTAGGCGCCGAATGAGAAGACTATGCCTGCGAAGAACGCTTTGGTCAGGAACTTTGCGATGTTCATGGGATTCGAGAAGCGTAGCGCCCTTACTAACAAGAAATGGCGTAGCCATTTTCCTTTTTGAGCTGATTGTTATGTTTCGCTAGCACTAATGTATATTTTCTTTAACACTATAGTGTCGGTAATTTGATACGAAATACTATGGTTTAACTAAATACTACGCGCGCTCCAATTCATAGAGCAGCTCGACCAAATCTGTAGATTTCACATCATCCCAGCGAAGATAGCTATCGAGGGAGCTGGTTCCAGAATCCTTCCCCAATACCCGCTTACAAATTGGTTGATGATCCAGTGAGGCAGAAACCCAAACTTTCCCGCTCTGCTGACAAAAATACGTGGACCCCTTTAGTCCATCTCTTTGCAGCCGTTTCTTCCAGGTATCAACTCTCTGGGTGGATATGCGTACTGGCATGGCTTCTCCCTAGAAACATAACGCCTTTGTGGATCGGCGCTGCGTAAGCAGCGTCCATTATTGAAATGATTGTTACTTTCATAACTTATTCTTCAATCAGCAGATATCCCCAAACGTGATTGAATCGATTCTGAGTCCCTTCTTCCTCTTGATATAGGTGCACGTATAGATACTTTTCCCCAGATTCAAATCCCGACACTACTCTGTCTGTCGAATAAAAATAACCTTCCTGTACAACATGTGTGACTTGTGCCGTTCTCGAGGGTTTCTCAAAAATTGACTTGCCGATGTAGATCGGTGGCATGGGCAATGATTTCTCTCTCTTCGGCCATCGGCGAGCACTTTCGAATTCTTGCTTCTTCATCAAGAAGTTAATCACTATATCTAAGCAGTAATTAAAGTTGGATAGATTGGCTTCATTGGGAACGAAAGAAGTTTCATAGTCAATGTGCCAAGAGTCAGTTTCTGTCTCTACAGCTATCGGAGTTAGTCGCCTGAGGTTTTCAATTTCCGCCGTACTAAGCCCCCATTCCATACAATCTAATTTCAATCTTTCGTGATCTATTTGGACGTATTGACTGGGTGTAGATACGTTTGATTCGATCCATTGTTTGTTCTTAGCCCAATAGGGCGCGTTTCGACCTCCCAACATTGCCATTCCTAGCAACCCAACAGCGCTGTTGCTCTGGTCCTTGTCGATATTCCTGAACCCGTATACAGAGAACGTAGATTCGTACGACGTGTAAAACGCCTTCCTTATCTCGATTAATGCCTCGAGATACTTTTCCTGCTCACTCAGAACGATAGCTGACAAAAGATAATTTTTAGCGGGACAGTCTCTTACCAAATCTATTAAGAATACTTGCGATAATGATTTATCTAAGACGTGATTGAGCACGGCATCAATAAATGTATCTGCTGCTGACAGATAGTTAACGACGGCGGCTGGTTCTGAGAGTTGCCCGTAGTGTTTGCACAATATTCTTTGTTTGTTTAGCGCCTTAATGGTGCCTGATTTAACAACTGGCACTGATTGGTTTTTTAGTTCGCCGAGAAGCTCGTCGAACGATTTAGATGAGAGGTTTCTTTGTTCGTCTGCATCCAATTCATCCAGCGCTGACAATACAATTAGCTCTACAGCATCCTGGAGAAGTATTAATCCTGCGGTTGCAGAATGTTTTTCGCCGGCCCCTATAAGAGCCACTGCTTCGCGATGTATAGCTTTTGCAACCAATAAAGTATTTGTCGTCGATTGCTTCATACGTCAAAGCTCGTAAAGCTAACGCCCTCGTTAATGGGCTCGGCGGTAGCCGAGTCCTTGATTGAACTGATTGTTAGTGTGCATCTAGCACGCTATTTTACTGATATGAACCATTTAGTCGCCTTTCTTGTGTTTATGAGGCTTGAGTGTTCGCGTATTTCCAGGGGTCTTTTTATTGTCGCGTTGACGCCTGTCTGGTTTGCCAGTCGATTTCGCTGTTCTTTTAGGTCCAGGTTTAATTCCCATGACATGCTCCTCATATAAATGGTTAACTACTTGATACTTCGCCTCTACAGCTTGAGCCAGTCAGAGACGAAATTGCAATAATCATTGTATGTGACTTCATTGACATTCAACTCAAGCTCTCTACAAATATTTGGAAGTTTTTCCTGGAATCTGCGATACCTGCGATTTATAGCGGCTCCACCAGGTATAGTTTTTCTGCCGGAAGCTGAATTAAGCCAATTTCGCACTTGAACTATAGCCTGGCTTGGATCGCATTCATGAGCCCGTATATCTTGACCTGCTATATCCGATATAAATATCTGATATCTATACTGCTCGCTATCAAGTATTAATGTGTTCTTTTTTGAGTGATTTGAATTACCGAATTTTTTAGCGCCTATGAATACACCTAGTTCCAGGGGCATATTAAATCTTGGTAAGTTATGACCATCGTCAAGTTCTGTTCTTGAAATATCATGAATTCCGAATTTAGATTCTGAAATTAGCTTCTTTATTTTGTCGAAGCGAACATTTCCCGAGTCATCTTCTTCTAAAGCGCTCCTAGGAATAAATCCACAATCAAAAATCGTGAAAATAATTGCATCCCGAATTGGTTTATATTGGCTATCGAAAGGGCAATTCACAAATACATTGCTGTTGTATTTTGAAGAAGCCATCGCTATCTCTTCTTACGTGCTTTTGCGGCATGCGCCTTCTTCAAAGCTTTTAATCTTATCGCGCTGCTAAATGTTCCTTTTTTAGGCGGCGATTTCACCGTCCTTGTATGGGTGTTTGCGCTGCTTAGTGTTTTCGCAGCAGTCTTCTTAGCAGCCTTAGAAGACCTAGGGTTACTAAGAACTTTTGCAGCTTTTGATCTCGCTGCTTTACTAGGTTTTTTCGTAATCATCAGTCGTGCTCTAAAGTTAGCTTATGCACACTAACGCCCTTGTTAATGGGCAAGCTGCGCAGCTGCTTGCCCTGAATTGAACTGTTTGTTATATGACGGCATGAACAGATTCCAATTGCCTTTCAAGAAAGGACTGCTCCATATCTGATATCCCCACTAGATCAGAAGTTACATTTTTGAGAAACCGCAATTTTTTCTCTCGCGGAAGCGACTTCAATTTCTGTGTTGCGGTCGCATTTTCCTTAAAGTGCAACTGCAGTGCATCTTCTACATATTTGAATAGGTCTATATGAGTCACTGCATATTGGTCAACTTCTGAAACATACTTGTGGGTCGCGCTAATTAGGGATGCTGTTTCTTTGAAGGTGAAATCCCCTTTGCTTATCCATGTCTCGTGGAGTTGGTTTACATCCAGCCCACAAAATTCCTCACTGATTCGAGCGGCTGATTTTTGCAACAACTCTGCACTCTCTATTCTAATTTTGTTATCGATGTCATAGTGGAAGGTGTAGTTTCTCCAAGTAATCAGTATCTCCATTAAAGCAACGAGAAGAGGGTCTACATTCGTATGTTCACCGACAGCTATAGCTTTCTTATAAATTGATCTCCCTGCCTTGGAATAAATGGCAGTAAGTTCTTCTGAAGCTAACTCTTTGGGTTTTCGATTTAACTCAGTGAGATACATTTCCAGCGATTCAACCGCCCAACCTAGAAACGATTTCAAGGTAATAATTCTCGCTCGCTCAGCTGAGCGAACTGGATCCACCGGATTCCAAGAAGTATTAAAACCCTTAGGCTTTTCTGAAATAATCCCAGTCTCTATAGAATCCAAACCAACCAATGTCGTGATCAGTAAGTGGTTTGCACTCCCGAATCGCTTTTTAAATAGCTTCTTTGCTTTAGTAGAGTTCATATAAGTGGTGTACCTGGTAGGAGTTGAACCTACTCTCTTCCTTTCAGAGATCCCTTACGGGTTTTAAAGGGAAGCGCCCCGCCGGCCTCAGGTACTTCGAGTCATATAACGCCCTTGTTAATGGGCTCGGCGTGAGCCGAGTCCTTGATTGAACTGATTGTTATGTGCCGAAAAGAATACCGGTCAATATGTATATTAGTAGGGCTAATGCACCAACGCCCAGCATATAAAACCCAAGCCATATGGTATCTATTGGATGTTTCATCCATAAGATGAGTGACCCAAATGAGGGTAGAAGCACAGAAAACCCACCTAAGAAGTAACCATCTTTATTTTCTATCAATATCCCCGTCAGCATTACTAGGAACGATGCTATTACGATACTTCCTATTAGGAAGCCACCACCAATACGATTCGCATGCCTAGATGCAGCTTCTTCATCCCAAAAACCAGGATCTCTTCCGGTCTCTTTCTCACTCAATGCTCAGTCCTGAATCTTCCACTATTCTGCGCACATAACATTTATATATTGAGCGGCTCATTTTGTAATTATGCCTGCCCGTCAGTTTAACGGTTATCTATCTGATACTGAAACTATTATTTTTTATCTGATCAGTTTTTAACCAGAATTACGCTGCGTCCTCGCTCCAGCGTTACAGCCAGTCCGATTTGAAGCGAGCATAGATCTGTAAGTCACTAAATTTTCAAGTACTGCATTGCACACTCGTTAGATACTGAGCATGCAGATCCGACCAAGCGTGCGGCCGTGTAGGCTTGCAGTTAACGCCATCCTAAATGGCTTGAGAATGTGGAGACTTGAGGAGGGGTATGAAATGGTGCCCGGAGCCGGAATCGAACCGGCACGGCCGCAATGGCCGACGGATTTTAAGTCCGTTGCGTCTACCAATTTCGCCATCCGGGCTTTGAGGGTGGTCAGAATTGATCTGTTGGGGATTGGTAGAGAAATTGGAGGCTAGGGTCGGAATCGAACCGGCGTACACGGAGTTGCAGTCCGCTGCATAACCACTCTGCCACCTAGCCTGTAAACTGTATTTGCTCGGTCCTGGGACCTTGCTTTTTGTTCTATCTGTATCCTGCTGTCCTGCTAGTCAGGAGCCCTGCGGGCTCCCAGGGTCGGAATGATTCGAAATTTGGCTAAGCCAAATTCCTCACCCTTCGGGCCGCGCTAAAAGCGCGCGGTCTGCGCTGCTTCGCAGCTTTCAAACCTCTGTACACAGAGTTGCAGTCCGCTGCATAACCACTCTGCCACCTAGCCTGTAAACTGTTTTTGCTCGGTCCTGGAACCTTGCTTTTATTCTATCTGTATCCTGCTGTCCTGCTAGTCAGGAGCCCTGCGGGCTCCCAGGGTCGGAATGATTCGAAATTTGGCTAAGCCAAATTCCTCACCCTTCGGGCCGCGCCAAAAGCGCGCGGTCTGCGCTGCTACCGCAGCTTTCAAACCTCTGTACACAGAGTTGCAGTTCGCTGCATAACCACTCTGCCACCTAGCCTGTAAACTGTTTCTGCTCGGTCCTGGGACCTTGCATTTATTCTATCTGTATCCTGCTGTCCTGCTAGTCAGGAGCCCTGCGGGCTCCCAGGGTCGGAATGATTCGAAATTTGGCTAAGCCAAATTCCTCACCCTTCGGGCCGCGCTAAAAGCGCGCGGTCTGCGCTGCTACCGCAGCTTTCAAGCCTCTGTACACAGAGTTGCAGTCCGCTGCATAACCACTCTGCCACCTAGCCTGTAAACTGTTTCGCTCGGTCTTGCGACCATAGCTCTATACTATCTGCATCCTGCTATCTTGCTAGTCAGGAGCCCTGCGGGCTCCCAGGGTCGGAAGGATTCGCAATTGAGCTAAGCTCAATTACTCACCCCTTCGGGGCCGCGCTAAAAGCGCGCGGTCTGCGCTGCTTCGCAGCTTTCAAACCTCTACTCTCTATTAAATCGCCGCAGGCGCTCAGAGTTGCAGTCCGCTGCATAACCACTCTGCCACCCGGGCTTCGATCCGGCTTTGTGTCGGCCTTTTCGAAAGAGGGCGAACTATACCAAAAGTAAGCCGCAGTGGCATGTTTTTATTGAGGATTGTTGGCCCAATTGTTCACTTTTCAGGCAAGGGGATGAATTCCTCGTCATCGCCGGGCACGGTCGGGAAGTTGCCGGCTTGCCAGTCTTGCTTGGCCTGTTCGATGCGGTCTTTGGAGGTGGAGACAAAATTCCACCAGATGTGGCGCTCGCCCACGTTTTCGCCGCCGATCAGGGCGATCTTGCTGGCTTTGTTGGCTTTGGCGGCCAGGCCTGGTTTGCTGGTGAGGACGGCCATGGCGTGTTCCGGGACGGTTTCGCCGTCTATTTCTACCTCGCCTTCGGCCACATAGACCGCCCTCTCCTCGGCTTCTGGCAGTGGCAGGCTCTGGCCTGGTTGCAGGCGGGATTCGAGGTAGAGGGTGTCGGCGAAGGTTTTTACCGGGGAACTGACGCCGAAGGCATGGCCCATCATGACCCGGATGGGGATGCCTTCGAAGTCTACCTGGGGGATCTCGTCTGCTGCGTAATGATAGAAGGCCGGGTCGATTTCCTGGTCTTGCTCCGGTAGCGCCAGCCACAGTTGCAGGGCATGGAGGGTGGCGTCTTTTTGGCGTTCGCTGTCGGGGCTGCGCTCGGAGTGGACGATGCCCTTGCCTGCCACCATCAGATTGATATCACCGGGCTGGATGGCCAGGTCATTGCCCAGGGAATCCTTGTGCTGGAACTGGCCTTCGAACATATAGGTGACGGTGGCCAGATTGATATGGGGGTGGGGTCTGACATCCACGCCCTCGCCCGCCGGCAGTTGTGAGGGGCCGGCGTGGTCGAAGAATATCCAGGGGCCTACCAGACGGCGCTGGGGATAGGGCAGGCAGCGGCGCACAGTGAAGCCGCCCAGGTCTTTCTTGCCGGGGCGGATCAGCAGATCGATGCCCTTGCAGGGATGATCGATGCACTCATCCTGTTCCTGCTGTTGTCCCTGGATAAAACTCATGGGCTGCCCTCCTCTTTATTTCGGCCTTTGCTGCTTTGTGTGCGGCTGCTGTCGGTGCTCTCAATACTATCAATATACTCACAATACATTCAGTGTGAACAACATTGAGCCTGCTCTGCACATCAGACAGCAGATCAATAATAGACAGCAAGTATTACGCCGCAAAGGAAAAATCGGACGCAGGCAATTGTTCAGCGACTGGCTGCGCTGCGCACTCTGTTAGGAGATAAAAAGATGGACTTGTGTTCGGAGGAGAAATTGGAGCGGGAAACGAGATTCGAACTCGCGACCCCGACCTTGGCAAGGTCGTGCTCTACCAACTGAGCTATTCCCGCTTGGAGATCTTGCATGCCCTGTGCTGTCTGGTTGCAGATGTCTTGCTGATTGATCACAACACCGCATCAGAGCGAGGCGCATATTCTAATGTGATCGCTCCCGGAGTCAAGCAGAATGGGCGCCCTTTTTGCGTTTCTTTTCACTCCCGGCTGCGGCCTGTTAATTCACCCGGCTCTGGCGTCTGTTTTTGGCCCGGAATTGGCCTATTCGCTGTCGGACTGGCTCTCGTTCTCCGGGAACAAAACCTTCCAGGCCTTTGAAAAATATAGACCCATGGAATACAGGCTGAGGGCCGCTGCCGCCAGCAGCAGATAGAAGCCGATATTGAAGATCCACTGGGGCAGGCCCGGGTCGGCCAGCAACAGGGCACCCAGAGCTATAAGTTGAAAGGTGGTTTTGAGCTTGCCGGAGAAAGCCACCGCCACGGCCGCTCGTTTGCCCTTGGAAGCCATCCATTCCCTGAGGGCGGAAATCAGGATTTCCCGGCTGATGATCACCAGGGTCGGCCACATCAGGATGGGATAGACCGCCACCAGCATGATCAGCACGGCTGCCACAAGCAGCTTGTCCGCCACCGGGTCGAGAAAGGCACCGAACTCGGAAGTCTGGTCCAGTTTGCGGGCCAGATAGCCGTCCAGCAGGTCGCTGAGGCTGGCCACACTGAACAGAATCAGGGCCCAGACATTGGCCCAGGCGAGTCCGGAGAAGTACACAAGGATAACCACGGGGATCAACAGCAGGCGCAGATAGGTCACCAGATTCGCCCAGTTCATGGCTTGTGCTCTCACCTCTTTCGCGGGCTTTTCCCGGCCTGCCTGAAAATTAAAGGCAAGGGAAACAGACCCCTGTATTCCAAAAATGAATGTTAGGGACAACTAACTTCGCTAGTTTGACGGGCCGAAAAGGATCTGTGAAGCCCGTCACAGCAGTATTTGCCTGCCTGGTGCTAGCCAGTTCAGTGCGAATGCAGATACGCATAAATGTTTTCGGCCAATTTCTTACTTATGCCAGTCACTTTTGCCAGTTCTGCCTCGCTGGCCCGGGTTACCTCCTGGTGGCCCCCGAAATGCCGCAGCAATTCCCGCCGCCGTTTCGGGCCCAATCCGGGGATTTCTTCCAGGCTGGATTTCTTGCGCGCCTTGCTGCGGCGCTGGCGATGGCCGGTGATGGCAAAACGGTGAGCCTCATCCCGCACCTGCTGCAGCAAATGCAGGGCCGGCGACTGCTGGTTCAGGGCAATCTCCCGGTAGCCGGTCTCCAGGGCCAGAAACAGGGTCTCCTGCCCGGCCCGGCGGCTGATGCCCTTGGCAATACCCAATAGCTCAATACCCGGTAGCTGGAACTTCTCCAGCACCGCCCTGGCCTGCTTGAGCTGGCCCTTGCCGCCATCAATCAGCAGGATATCCGGCAGTTTGGCCTTGCCGTCCTCACTTTCCTTGCTGAGGCGCGTATAGCGCCGGTCCAGGGCCTCTTCCATGGCGGCATAGTCATCACCGGAGTCGGTGGAGCGGATATTGAAGCGGCGGTAGTCGGACTTCACCGCCCCACCCTCATCGAATACCACACAGGAGGCCACGGTGCCTTCGCCGGAGGTGTGGCTGATATCAAAGCACTCGATCCGGTTGGGTTTGGAGTCCAGCTTAAGTACTTTCTGTAACTCTATGAATCGTTTATGGATATTTTGCTTGGTACTGACATGGTTCTGCAGGGATTCGGTGGCATTGGTCTGGGCCATCTTCAGCCAGGTGGCACGGTGGCCCCGCACTCGCTGGGCGATGCGGACATTACGCCCGGCCAGGTAGGTCAGGGCCTCCTGCAGGGGCTCCAGCTCTTCCAGCCCGGTGGGCACGATGATTTCCTGGGGAATGGAACTGGCCCGCTCCTCCGCCAGGTAGTTCTGCACGATAAAGGCCCGCAGCACTTCCTGGGGGCTTTCCGCCAGGCGAAAGCGGGGAAAGAAGCTCTTGGAGCCGATGATGCGGCCGGCCCGCACATAGATCACATGTACACTCACATAGGGCTGCTGCAGATCCGCCGCCAGAATATCGGCATCGGAGCCCTGATTGGCCACCACCTGCTGCTCCTGAATCCTCCGCAAATCAATGATTTGGTCCCGTAACTTCGCCGCCTTTTCGAACTCCATGGCGGCACTGGCCGCTTCCATGGCCTTGTCCAGTTCGCGGATCAACTGGTCTGACTTGCCCTGCAGGAACAGGGTGGAATAGCGCACATCCCGGGCATAGTCCTGTTCCGACACCAGGCCCACGCAGGGGGCGGTGCAGCGCTCGATCTGGTACTGCAAACAGGGCCTGCTTCTGTTTCGAAAATACGAGTCTTCACATTGCCTTACGCGAAAAACCTTCTGCAAGACCTGAAGCGTTTCCCGGGTGGCATTGGCGCTGGGATAGGGGCCAAAGAATCGGCCCTTGCGCTTGCGATTGCCGCGGTAGAAGGCCAGCCTGGGCCACTGGTCGCCGTCGGTGAGCAGGATATAGGGATAGGATTTGTCGTCCCTGAGCTGGATGTTATAGGCCGGCCGGTGGCGCTTGATGAGGTTCTGTTCCAGCAACAGGGCTTCTGTCTCTGAATTGGTAACAGTGACGTGTATATCCCTGATTTTATTGACCATTGCCAGGGTCTTGCTGGCCAGGCCAGAGGCCCGGAAATAACTGCCGACGCGGTTCTTGAGGTTGCGGGCCTTGCCCACATAGAGCACCTCCCCCTGTCCGTCCAGCATCTGGTAGACCCCGGGGCGGGAGCTCAGATTGGCCAGAAAGGTCTTGTGGTCGAAGCCTGGCTCGCTGTCGGCCTCATCATTGCTGGCTTTGGCGGGCTCCACAGGCGCACTGGCGGCTTTTTTATCGGCGACCCCGGCATGGCTGTCGGCCTTGCCTGGCGCGGCGCCGGGGTGCTTGTCAGGCTGGTCTTTGGACATCAGGCTCGGAATTCAGAAAAAGCCCGGCAAATCAGAGGCCTGGGCCGTAAATCGGGGCGAGGAGCTGCAGCGGCCATGGCTTGTACAGGCCCCGGTGCAGGCCAGCGCCTGTTGCAGAGAGGGAGAGTAATCAATGCCGGGGCGCCACTCAAGCGTGGATTGCCCCGGCAGCGGGCGCAGGCCCTGAAACAGCCCGGTGGCGGGCCTGTCTAGCCGGCGAAGCGCCGGACTTCGGTCAGATCGGTCAATTCCCGGGTATCGTCCGTCAGGCCATGACGCACCGCCAGGATGGTGAGCTCCACATCGCTGCGGATACCCAGCTTTTCGAAGATACGGTAGCGATAGCTATAAACTGTTTTCGGAGAAAGATCGAGAAAGCCACTGATCTGACTGACTTTTTTACCGTCTGTCAGCATCTGGGCGATCTGCATTTCCCGCCGTGACAGCTTGTCGAACAGGGAATCCTGCTGGTTGAAAGGATCTACCGCCAGCTTGGTGGCCACTTCCGAGGACACATAGTGCTGGCCGCCGTGTACCAGACGGATGGCCTTGTAGAACTCATCGGCGTCAATGCGCTTGCTGATAAAGCCCTGCACCCCCATGCGCAGCATCTGCGAGGGAATCACGCCGCTGGCCACCGAGGACATGGCGATGATCTTCAGGTCCGGGCGAATCTCCAGGATCTGACGCGCGGTTTCGATACTGCCCAGGCCCGGCATGCGCGCCTCCAGGAGCATGATATCGATGGAGCTCTCGGAATTATTCATAACTGATTCAATGGCTTGCTCGCCACTGTTAAGGTGCTGAACAACATTCAGGCCCGGCTCATCGTCCAGCAGTCTGGCTATGCCGCTACGCACCAGAGTCTGATCGTCAACGATGGCAATGCGAATACTTTCCTGCCTGTCGGAACTGTCTTGCCTGCTTGGATACATAGTTGCGTCCTGTAGTTTCCTGGGTTTCGGGATCGGGTGGTGAAGGAAGAGCCCCGAACTGGATTATTTTTTTATTATCGGACCGCAGGCTGAAGGTGATGCCCACAAACTTCCCGGTAGCATATTTTCTAGCACAATACTCATATTCCCTCAAAAGTCGGGAAGGCAAAACGGGAACTGGGTCACACTTTTAATAGCAGTTGGGGAACTTCTCCCCCGAACGGGGGATTGCAGATGACGAAACTGTCTTGATTACCAGCCTCGCCGGGGCGGCATTGTCGCCCTTGCCAGCTAGAGAATACGCACTTCCGGCTGCAAGGCAATACCGAAGCGCTGCAGCACCGAATTGCTCATGTCCTGGGCCAGCAGATAGATATCCTCGCCACTGGCGCCGCCGTGGTTCACCAGCACCAGGGCATGCTTGTCATGGACCCCAGCCTGGCCGCGGCGCTTGCCCTTCCAGCCCGCCTGCTCCAGCAACCAGGCCGCAGGTACCTTCACCAGGCCCGGCTCGGCGGCAAAGGCCGGGATATCGGGGTATTCCTGCTGCAGCTCATGGTAGCGCTCGGCCGAGATCAGGGGGTTCTTGAAGAAACTGCCGGCATTGCCCAGCTCGGCCGGATCCGGCAGCTTGCTGCGGCGGATGGCGCAGACCGCCTCAAATACCGCCTGGGGCGTGGTCTCATCCTTGTCGCTGAAGACCTCGGCCAGGGCGCCATAGCTGAGATTGGGAGTGAACTGGCGGCTCAGGGACAGGGTCAGGCTGAAGATCAGCCACTGGGCTTCATGACTGTTACCCGCACGCTTGAACAGGCTGCTGCGGTAGGCAAACTCGCATTGCTCCCGGCTCAGACTCTGCCACTGCCCGGTAAGCAGATCACAGACCTCCACCGACACCAGAAACTGCTCCAGTTCCGCCCCGTAGGCACCGATATTCTGCACCGGCGCCGCCCCCACTTTGCCAGGAATAAGTGCAAGGTTTTCAAGGCCATAAAGGCCAGATCTCAAGCAGTGCTTAACGAAGTCATGCCAGTTCTCCCCGGCCTGGACCGTCACCGCTTCTGCATCCTCCAGCGCCATGCCGCGATTGGCCACCTGCAGCACCAGGCCTGGGAAATCCTTGACGAAGAGTATATTGCTGCCCTCACCCAGCACCAGTATGGGCAGGCCATGACGGGCGGCGAATTCCCGCGCCAGATCAACATCCTCGCGCTGCTCCAGAGCCATGAACCAGGCGGCCCGGGCGTTGACGCCGAAGCTGTTATAGGGGCTGAGGTCTACATCCTGCTGAATGCCTGCGCTCACCCGGCCGGCTCCGTTTGCTCATCCAGGTGTTCATCGCGCAGATGGGCCAGAAAGCTGTCGCAGGCCTCTTCCAGCAGGTCCAGCACCAGCTCAAAGCCCTGGGCCCCGCTGTAATAGGGATCGGGCACCGTGTCATGGCTGGAATCGCCATAGTCCATCAGCAATTGCAGCTTGCTGCGATGGGCCCGGGGACAGAGTTCCCGCACGGTGCTGAGATTGCTGCGGTCCATGCAGAGGATGTAATCGAAGCGGGTGAAATCGTAGCGCTCTACCTGCCGCGCCCGCAGATGATCAATTTCGTAGCCACGAGTGGCGGCTGCGCTGACCGAACGGGGGTCCGGCGCCTCGCCGATATGCCAGTCGCCGGTTCCTGCCGAATCAACTTCCACAAGATGCTGCAAGCCCTGATTTTCTATCAGTTTTTCCAGTACACCCTGGGCGCTGGGGGAACGGCAGATATTGCCCAGACAGACCATCAGCACCCGCACTTGTCTGGCTGTTGAGGTGTCCTGAGACATGTTACTGCCCTGCTCCGGCGGCCAGCAGACGACGCACCGCTTCCAGATCCTGCTCGGTATCCACCCCGGCCGGGATACTCTCCCGGGAGGTCTCCACATGGATCAGCACGTCATTATCCAGGGCCCTGAGCTGTTCCAGCTTTTCCGTCAGCTCCAGACTGGAGGCGGGCCAGGTGACAAAGCGGTTCAACACCTCGACCCGATAGGCATACAGGCCAATATGGCGGTAGCAGTTGCCAGCTGAGGCGCTGGCATCATGGGGGATGGTGGAGCGGCTGAAATACAGTGCCCGGCCCGAACGGGACATCACCACCTTCACGGCATTGGGGTTGGCCACTTCATCGGCACTGGTGATGGTTTCACACAGGGTGGCGATGCCGGCTTCATGGATATCCAGATTGGCGGCCACCTGTTCGATCACTGTTGGCGGAATCAGGGGTTCATCGGCCTGCACATTGACCACGATATGCTCATCGGCAAAGCCCAGCTTGCGGGCCACTTCCTGGATACGGTCGGTGCCGGAGCGGTGCTCGCTGGAGGTCATGCACACCTCGGCGCCAAATCCTTTGGCGACGGCTTCAATGCGCTCATCGTCGGTGGCTATAATGACCCGCTCGGCGCTGCTGGCTGAGGCCCGCTCCCAGGTGTGCTGGAGCATGGGCTTGCCGGCAATATCCAACAGCGGCTTGCCCGGCAGGCGGGTGGCGGCATATCGGGCCGGAATCACAATCGAATACTTCACCGCAGGCTGTCCCGTTCTTCCAGGCTCAGCTCCCGGGCTTCCTTGCTGAGCATGACCGGCACATCGTCACGGATGGGATAGGCCAGGCCATCCGCCAGGCAGATCAGTTCCTGGGCTTCCCGGTCATAGCGAAGCTCACCCTTGCATACCGGGCACACCAGGATGCTCAGCAGTTTCGTATCCAGCATAAATTGGTCCTTCAAACAGTGATGGCATGACTGACAGATCAGGCGGCCCGATTGTCTCAGACGGCGGTGGCTGCGGTCAGGCGCCTTTGATGCGCCGGGTAATTTCCTGAAGCATGGCCTCGGGTAATACCACGTCGGCCTGTAGCTCCCAGAAATTGTCCCTGGCGAATGCCTTGCATTTTATCCCATCTTTTTCCGTCATGACGATGGGTTGGGCCGGATCAATGGCCCCTTCGGTGAAATCTTCTTCACAAAAGGGATGATGATCGGGGAAAGGAAAGGTTTGCAGCGGATACGGCAGGTCTTTTAATAGATTGAAAAAACGCTGGGGATTGCCGATGCCGGTGACGGCCTGCACCCGGTTGCCCAGCTTGAAGGGAGCGCCACTGAAAGGACGTCTGTCACCGCTGGCCAGATTTATCAGAAAGCGCGGCCGTAATTGCATGGTATGGCAGCCAGCCAGTTCAGGCGGCAGTTGTTCCGGCTCACCGTTGACGATGCAGTAGTCCACTGTCGCCAGCCGTGATGGCGGCTCCCGCAGCGGCCCGGCAGGAAAACACAGACCATTGCCAAACAGGCGCTCACCATCTACTACAGCAATTTCCATATCCCGGGGCAGGCGGTAGTGTTGCAAGCCATCATCGCTGAGAATCACATCCACCTCGGCCTGCTCCAGCAGGAAGCGGCAGCCACGCAAACGCTCGGGATCGATCACCACCGGGCAGTCTGTCTGCCGGGCGATCAGGGCCGGTTCATCGCCGGTCACTGCGGCATCATCGATTTCATTGACCAGCAGGGGGAATTGCGTGCTGCCGGCCTTGTAGCCCCGACTGATGATGCCGGGTCTGAATCCCTGTTCCTTGAGGTGCCCTGCCAGTGCAATCAATACCGGCGTCTTGCCGGTGCCCCCGGCACTGATATTGCCCACCACGATAATGGGCACTGTCACAGACTCCCTGGCGGCCGCTCTGCTCTGCTGTTTACGGCGCAGGCTGGCCAGCATCTGAAAAACCCAGCTCAGGGGCAGCAGCAAATAGAGCCAGGTGGCTTTTTTATACCAGGCTTTTTCCAGAAAGCTCATAGTTCTGAAGCGGCAGGCGCAATCTCGGTATCCGAAAACTGTATCTTGTGCAGTCTGGCATAACTGCCGTTGAGGGCCAATAGTTCACTGTGGGTACCGGCTTCGACAATGCGGCCGTCTTCCATCACCAGAATCTTGTCTGCCGATTCAATGGTGGAAAGACGATGGGCGATCACAAAGGTGGTGCGCCCTTTCACCAGTTGTTCCAGGGCCTCCTGGATATGCAGTTCCGATTCAGAATCCAGGGCCGAGGTGGCCTCGTCGAAAATCAGAATGGGCGCATTCTTCAGCAGGGCCCGGGCGATGGCAATGCGTTGGCGCTGACCGCCGGACAGCAGTGCGGCATCGTCACCCACCGGAGTGTCAATGCCCTGCTCCAGATCCTTGATGAATTCCATGGCATGGGCGCTGGTGGCGGCCTCAATAATTTTCTCGCGATCCACATCGCTTTCACCGTAGGCGATGTTTTCCGCCACCGTGCCGTTAAACAGCACCACCTGTTGCGTCACAATGGATATATGGTGGCGCAGATTGGCGAGTTGATAATCGGTCAGCTCCACGCCATCCAGTTTGATGCTGCCGCTGTTGATCTCGTAAAAACGGGGAATCAGATTCACCAGACTGGACTTGCCGCTGCCGGAGCGCCCTACCAGGGCAATGGTCTGGCCCGGCTCGGCCACGAAGCTGACATCCCTGAGGGCCACTGCCTTGTCATGGTAGGCAAAATTCACAGCATTGAACTCGATGCGCCCTTCTATCTTCTCGGCGCGGTAATCACCGCGATCCTGTTCCGGCTCGGTATCCAGCACGGCAAAAATACTGTGGGCCGCCGACAGGCCTCGCTGGATTACGGAATTGACCTGGGTAAGCTGGCGAATGGGTTTGGCCAGCAGGCCGGCGGCGCTGAGGAAGGCCACAAAATCACCCGGGGTCTTGTCGGCAAAGAATTCCGGCGACATGGCCAGCCACACCAGAATGGCCAGGGCCATGGCCACAATCAGTTGCACCAGTGGTGTACTCACCGCCCGGGTCAGTTCCATTTTCATATTCTGGCGGCGGTTTCTTTCACTGGCCGATTGCAGTTTGTCATTGACGAAGTCTTCGGCAGTAAAGGTGCGCACTACTTTCAGGCCCTTGAGGGTTTCGCTGGTGATCTGGGTCACCTCCCCCATGCTGTCCTGCATCTGGGTGCTGTAACGGCGAAACTTCTTCGAAGCATAGGACACAATCAGGCCCACCAGGGGCGCGATCACCAGAAAGGTCAGACTCAGTTGCCAGTCGATCAGCATCAGATAAATCAGCAGACCAATCACCGTAAAGCCTTCCCGGAACAGCACGGCAATGGCATCACTGGCGGCCCCGGCAATCTGGGTCACATCATAGGTGACCTTGGAGACCAGGCGACCGGCGCTGTTGCGATCGAAATAGGCCGTTGGCAGATTTAGCAGCCGTTCTACCAGTTGCACCCGCAAGCGGTGCATGACCCGGTTGGCCAGACCGGCCATGGAATAGCTGCCAAGAAAGCTGCCCACGCCACGCCCGAAGGCGATGGCAACACAGAGCAAGGGGCTGAGGATGCGCAGCTCTTCGTAGTTTTCCGCGGAGATGGCGTCCACGGTCCAGCCCAGCCACCAGGTGGCTGCCGGGGTGGAAGCGGCAAAGATGATATAGCCAATCAGGGCCAGGGTGATGGTGAACTTGTGGTCCAGCACATAGCCGAACAGGCGCCCGTAAAGCTGCCAACCGCCCTTGTTCTGTCCGCCACTGGCTGACATCAGGGCAGTTCCTGCGAACTGTCGGCGCCGCTGTCGTCCACCGGACGCTGGGTAGCAATATTGAGGCGGCTGAAACCGGCCTGGCCGATGGCATCCATGGCGGTAACCACCGACTGGTGCGTGGCTTCGGCATCGGCAATCAGCAGAATGGGCAGGTCCTGATTGCCGCCGGATTCAATTTCCAGGCCGCGCATCAGGGTCTCGATCTGATTGTTCACCAGGGAACGGCCATTGATGGCATAGCTGCCCTCTTCGGTTACCAGTATCTCAATCTGGTTGATCTCGGTCTCTTCCGACAACTCGGCATTGGCTTCCGGCAGATTCACCAGCAGGCGGGTTTCGCGGCTGAAGGTGGTGGTGACCATAAAGAAGATCAACAGCAAAAACACCACGTCGATCAGCGGCGTGATGTTAATGGAGAGATCGTCCTGTGTGCTGCGTTTGAATTTCAAGGTTTTGACCTGTGCTGCGCTATCCGTTCTGGCGGACTTCTACCCGGCGGTCACTGTGCAGGGCGTCCACCAGCTTGATGGATTCCTGTTCCAGGTTCAGCACCAGGGAATCCACCTTGCGGGTGAAATAACGGTGAAACATAAACGTGGGAATCGCCACACTGAGACCGGCGGCGGTGGTAATCAGGGCCTCGGAGATGCCGCCCGCCAGGGCATTGGCATTGCCGGTGCCTTCCAGCATGATCTCGCTGAACACCCGGATCATGCCCACCACGGTACCCAGCAGGCCCAGCAGCGGGGTGATGGCAGCGATGGTACCCAGGGTATTGAGGTAGCGCTCCATATCATGCACCACCTGGGCCGCGGCCTGCTCAATACTGTCGATCATGGCATGGCGGCCGTATTTGGAATTGAGCAGGCCCGCCGCCAGAATCTGACCCAGCGGCGAAGACAGGCGCAATTCCCGCAACTTGCCGGAATCCAGCTCATTATTTTTCAACCAGGTCCACACCTGGGCCAGCACATATTTCGGAGAAATCCGGGCGGCACTCAGGGTCCAGAAGCGCTCGATCACAATGGCAATGGCCACAATGGAACACAGGATAATCGGCAGCATCATCCAACCGCCTGCACTAACGATTTCTACCACAAACTTCCTCCATCGAATCAGCGGCTTAGGGTATCACAAAGCCCTTGCTCGCGCGGCATCCGGCATTTGCATGCCCCGCCCTATTGCTATCGGCAATCCTCGCTATTCTGTGACCGCCAGTAGCGGCGTTTGAGTTGCCGATAGCGCTCTGGCTGCAGGGCCCCGCCGGAGCCATCCAGGCTGAAACTGATCAGGCCCGAAGTCGCGGTATTGAGCCGCCCAACCCCCAGCAGCCCGTAGCGCCGGTCCACCTCGGCAGCCGGGTGGGAAAAGCGATTATGACAGCCCGCGGAATAGACCACCCACTGCGGGCGCACAGTTTTGATAAAAGGAAAGCTGGAGGAGGTGGCGCTGCCATGATGGGGCGCAATCAGCAGCTGACTGGCCAGGGCATCCCCCCAGGTTTGCACCAGGGGGTATTCCACGGCCCGGCTGATATCACCACTGAGCAGCACCCGGTGCCGGCCAAAGCGCAGTTGCAGTACACAGGAGTTGTCATTGTTCTCGCCCCGAAACTCACCCGGCCCGGGATGCAAAAGCTGCAACTCTGCCTGCCCCAGACTCAAGCGCTGCCCGGCCTGACAGGGCTCAATGCTTCTGCCCAGAGTCTGCTCAGCCGGGATTCGGGGATCGCTGGCCATGATTTTGGCCACCGGCATGGCCGCCAGAATCACCGGCAACCCACCGGCGTGGTCATTATCATTATGGCTCAGCAGCAGTAGCGATAGTTCACGGATCTGTTGCTGACGGAAGAACGGCAGCAGAACCGAACTGGCCATGTCCACACCGCCCTCGATGCGGGCACCGGTATCATAGAGCATGCTGTACTGGCCCTGTTGCAGCACAATGGCCAGCCCCTGCCCCACATCCAGTACATGCACCAGCAAATTGGGCTCCGGCTTTTGTGGCGCTGGCCCGAGCAACAATGGCAATAACAACAGCGGCACCGGCGCCCGCAGTGACCAGGGCACGGGCAATAACATCAGCAGCACTGCCAAAGCCGACATCAGCAGCACCAATAACAGGGCCAGACCCTGAAAAGCCGGCAAGGCCGAGTCAAGCATGGGCAACAAACTGCCCAGCCAGCCCAGCGCCATCATCAGCAAGGCCAGCAAGGTATTGGCCAGTTGCAGCAGCAGTGCCCCGCCAGCAGGCCACAGCATACCCAGTCCAAGGCCACTGAAAGCCAATGGCAGCAGCAGGAATCCCAATACGGGAATGGCAAACAGGTTCACCAACGGCGCAATAAGTGACACCTGCCCCATCCAGAATAGCAGAGGCAGCATCAATACCAGATACACCACCAACTGAGCCCGAAGCAGTTCCCGCCAGCGATTGCCCTGTGCGGATTCCACAAACCACATCAGCCCCGCCACCGCCGTAAAGGACAGCCAGAAGCCAGCACTCATGGCCGCCAGCGGGTTCAACAGCAGGACCAGGGTCAAAGCCAGCAGAAACCGAAACAGCAGATTGAAATTGCGGCCCAGCAGTCGTCCCAGCATAAAGGCCGAGATCATCACCAGGGCCCGTTGGGTGGGCAGGGAAAAGCCCGCCAGCATGCTGTAGAAAATGGCCATGGCAATGGCGGCCCAGGCTGCCAGTCGTTGCACCGGTTGCTGGGGTGGCAAAGGCAACAGCCAGGGCAACAAACGTCGCAGCAAGCCATAGCTGAGCATGCTCACCAGGCCGATATGGATGCCGGAAATGACAAACAGATGATTGGTGCCGGTCTGCTCCAGCTTGCTTTGAAAATCCGCATCCAGTTGGGCCCGATGCCCCAGTAGCAGTGCCGGCAATACCTGTTGCCCCAGTTCACTGCGAGCACTGAGGGTCTGCAAACGCTCATAGAGAAACTGCCGCAGACTGCTGACCGAGATACTGCTGGCACGCAGTCTTTGCAGGCCTGCCTCCTCACGCACATAACCCAGGCCATCAATGCCTTCCGCCAGTAGCCAGGCCTCATAGTCAAAGCCGCCGGGATTGGCCAGCCCCCGGGGAGCCCGCAAGCGCAAAGGCAGCAGCCAGTGTTCACCGCCGCGCAGCTGTCGCTCACTGTAATCACGCAGCAGCAAGTGGCGGCCCTGCAGTTCAGCCGGCCCCTGATCCACCCTGAAAAGAAAACGGCTGGCCAGGGCCTCACGTGCAGGGATGGAAATTACCCGGCCCGTGACCCAGCGGGTGTCGCGGCTGAAGTCATTGGCAAGGCGCTGCCCCAATGCCCAATGAGCCCAGAGACTGTGCCAGGCCAACCCCAGCGCCAGGGCCGCCAGCAAAGCCAGACTGCGGCGCAGCAGTACAGAGGATTCGGGTTTTAAAGGGAGACGGCTGAGCAGCAAGACACAGACGCAGAACCACAGCGCAGCAGCAATAAAAGTGGGCAAAGGCGCAAGTTGCCAGGCGCCGGCAATAATTCCGGCACTGAAGGCCGCCAGCATTGCCCGCACCGCCACACTCCCTGTTCAGTCTGCGCTATTTCATTGACTAATTTGCTTACATTACAAACAGTGTAGAACAGCAGCACGGCGGCGCCAGTCAGTTGGAAAATCAGTCGGCGCGCAGGGCCTCGGCCGGCTGAATGGCGGCGGCGCGTCGGGCTGGATAAAGAGTCGCCAGGGTGGCCAGCAGCAGAACGCCGACAGTCACGATCAGCACATCAGACAGGCGCAGTTGCGAAGGCAGAAAATCGATGGGATAAACTTCGGCATTGAGTATCTGGATACCCAGGCTGGCTTCCACAAAGGCAGCCAAATCGCTGATCTGCAAGGCGCCTATCACACCGAGCACTACCCCGATGCCAATACCCGCCAGGGCAATCAGGCAACCCTGCCACATGAACAGCCTTGCGATCATGCCGGGGCTGGCACCGAGGGTGCGCAGAATACCGATATCCGGTTTCTTGTCCCGCACGATCATGATCAAGCTCACCACCAGGTTGAAAGCCGCCACTCCCACCAGCAACCACAGCATGAAGCTGATAATGGTTTTGGAAAAGCGGATATTTTCATAGATGGCGCCGAACTGCTGGGCCCAGGTGTTGATGAGAATATAGGACGGCAAAGAATCCGCCATGCCGCGCGCCAGGGCATTGGCCTCAAGCACATTGTCGGTTTGCAGGCGCAGGCCATTGGCAGAACTGCGCAGGCGAAACAGGGCCCGCGCTGCAGACTGGTTGATGATGACCAGCTCACTGTCCAGTTCCTGGGTGCCAACCCGGAAGATGCCTGTGACGGTGAAAGGACGAAAGGTAGGTAGTGCCGCCAGGGGGTTGATATTGAGACTGGTGGAGAACAGATCTATCTCATCCCCCACCGTCACATCCAGATTATTCGCCAGGGTCTGACCCAGCACGATACCCCATCGCTGTTCATTGAGGGCATCGATACTGCCGCTGCGGACAAACTGTTGCAGGGACTCCAGGCCGGCGTCATTGGCCACATCAAGCCCATTGATCAGTACGCCCTTGCTGAAATTGTTCTTGGCTATAACACCTGTTACCTGGATAAAACCCGAAACCGAACTGACGCCGCTGCTGGCACTGGCCAGATCTGCCAGTTCCTGCCATTCCTGGTCGCTGAGGTTTTCTTCGGTGCTGAATGTGATATGTGGCACGATGTTGAGAATATTGTCGCGCATCTCACGGTCAAAGCCGTTCATCACCGACAACACTATAATCAGGATAGCGACACCGAGTGCCAGCCCGGCGATGGAAATCGCGGACATGAAGGACACCAGATGGGAACGCTTGCCGGCGCTGACATAGCGCGTCGCGATAAAGCGCGACAGGGCCAGGGAAGCCTTGCCATTGCCTGCGGATACCATCAGCCCTGCTCCTGCAGACAGCCGTCTTTCAGCAGCAGCTTGCGCTGGGCCGCATTGGCCAGACGCTCATCGTGGGTGACGATGACGAAACTGGTTTGCAACTCCCGGTTCAACTCCTGCATCAGATCCTGGATGTCTTCGGCGGTGCCGCGATCCAGATTACCGGTGGGCTCATCCAGCAATACACAACGAGGCTCGGTCACCAGTGCCCGGGCAATGGCCACCCGCTGCCTCTCTCCACCGGACAACTCCGCCGGTTTGTGCTCCAGCCTGGCCGCCAGGCCGACCCGCTCCAGCATAGCCTTGCCCCGCTCGGCGGCACTGGCCAGGCTGTCACCCCGGATCAGTAGCGGCATGCAGACATTTTCCAGTGCCGAGAATTCCCCCAGCAAATGATGGAACTGATAAACAAAACCCAGATAGCGATTGCGCAATTGCCCCCGCTCCGTCTCGTTCACCTCGGCGAGATTGCGCCCGGCCACCAGCACCCGACCATGGCTGGGCAGATCCAGGCCGCCCAGCAGATTCAGCAGCGTGGTCTTGCCGGAACCGGAACTGCCAACGATGGCGATCTGTTCACCAGCCCTGACTTCGAGCTGCACGTCACGCAGCACTTCCACATCCTGAGGGCCCTGCACATAGGTTTTGCCCAGATGCTCACAGGCCAGCACCACTTCAGAATTGTTGTCCTTTGCCTCGACGTCCATTGACTTCATTGCTCCTGGCATTTTCCAGCCGGTCGGCGGCCCGGTTTATTCATAACGCAATACCTCGGCCGGTTGCACCTTGCTGGCCCGATAGGCCGGATACAGTGTGGCCAGAAAACTGATCAACAGGGCCGCTGCGCACACCAGCAGCACTTCATTCCACAGCACCTGGGTATCCAGATGGGATAGCAAGTAGACATTGGCATCGGTCAGCATGGAGTTGATCAGTTGCTCCAGCCACAGACTGATGGCGCTGATGTTATTGGCCAGGACCACTCCCAGTACCGAGCCCAGGGCGGTACCAAACACACCGGCTATCATGCCCTGAATCACAAAGATCACCAGTATGGCCCGACGGCTGGCCCCCATGGTGCGCAGGATGGCGATATCGGCGCCCTTGTCTGCCACCACCATCACCAGTGTGGAAATAATATTGATGGCGCCGATCAGCACTATCATCAGCAGCATGAAACCGGTCAACACCTTTTCCATATTGAGGGCATTGAACAGGCTGGCCTGGGCCTCGTTCCAGGGCAGCACCTCGATATCCGGCCTGCCCGCCAGACTGGCATTGACGATCTCGCCTGCCCGCAGCACATCACTGACCCGTACCCGCAGTTTAAGCTCGGCGCTGGCAAATAATTCCCGCGCCTGGGCCAGATTGACCAGGGCAATATTGGCATTGCCATAGACACCGAAATCGGCAAAGCCGATGGCTTCGAAGGCCTGGCGCACACTGAGATCGCGGCGCAGCAGATTATCCAGAGCCGTGGCACTCACCTCTCCGCGACCAAAAATGCCCAGCTGGGCTGCCAACTGGGTTCCCAGCACCATGCCGTTATTCACCTCGGCCAGCAGTTCAAGTTGCTGTAACTGGTGAGAACTGGCGCTATCCAGCACCGCCGATTCCAGACCGGGCATAATGCCACGCAGCTGCACGAAGCGATCCACCCCCTGATGGCGCAATACTGCCTCGGCTTCGATATAGGGAGCCACTGCCAGAATTTCGGGATTGGATTCCAGCTCGGCGGCCAGGCTCTGCCAGTTCTCATTGAGATCCGGCGCACTCAAGGTGACATGTGGCACGGATTTAAGCGCCTCGCCACGCAGGGTGTCGATGGAGCCATTGATCACCGCCAGAGCCACAATCAGGATCATCACCCCAAGGCTGACCCCCAGCATGGAAATCAGGGATACAAAGGAAAGCAGGAAATTGCGCTTGCGCGCTATGGAATATCGCAGGCCGACAAAGAGAGAGAAGGGTTTGAGCATGCTGCCTCAGCCTGTTTACTGCCAGAGGTGGACCGCGGCTGCGGCCACCCGGGCAGTATAAACGGAATCAGTCGAAATGCTGAGCGTTTCAGAGCTGATCGGCGTGCCGTTGCAGCAAACGCTGGACAGTCTTGAAGCTGATGGGCATCACCGGCGTCGACACCTCATTGGAGATGGCCCGCAGGGACATGCCCTGCTTCTTCAGATCGACAATCTTCTTCAGCACCCGCTGCTCCATGGGATTTTCGATCAGACGACCGTTCTCATGGATCATGTAACCGAAGGGACGGCTGCCACCCAGATAACGACCCTGCTTGCGCTGGCGTTGCTTCACGCCCTTGATGCGCTCCGCTGATTTGCGCTTTTCCAGATCGGAAAACAGCGCCGCCATCTTGTCCACCGACACCCGGAATTCCGGATTGCAGATATCGCCGCCCAGCTCCACGATGTGCAGGGCCACATTGCGATCACGCATGCGCTTGATCAGCTTCACCGCTTCGGCGCTGGAACTGACCAGCCGCTCCAGTTTGGCGCAGACGATGACGTCCCCGGCCTTCACCGTATCCAGCAGGCGCTTGCCCTGTTCCCGTTTGTGAAATTCAAGATTCCAGCTGCAGTTATTGTCCTGCAGCGATTCGGTCATATACCACTGCCGTGACAGGCAATAGGTCTGGATGGACAACATCTCGGGTTCGAGCGTTGCGTCCAGGGCGTCCTGCCCTTTGGCCGCTTCCAGTTCGGAAGTACGGCTATAGGAATAAATAGTCATTCTTGCCCCCGTCTTGAAGAGATTCGGCGCCAATCAGCCTGTCCCAGGCTGGCGTCTGAATCATCAAGCTTGCTTGCTTAAATCAGAAAGGAGTCTGCAGGCTGTCGCCGCTGCTAACGGCATTGTTGTTTTCGCCTGACTTGCTACTGCTGCCTTCCTGGTCCCTGGCCACGCCGATTCACTCCGGCATTCAGCCTTCTGGTACTGCGTTATTGTTGTTGCTCTAAACAGTTGCTTTAAACAGTCGCTTTATAAATCGCTGCTTTATAAGCCTTGCCAATGGGTACTATCTTGCCTGGTCCTGGCTCGTTCCTGCCTGGCGCAGCGCGCTTAGCGCCGCAAGCCGTTCTGCTTCGGGCTTGCACGCCAGTCACTGGCCTTGCATTTGGGTCGCCACACACCACCTCTAATGTGTCGCGGACTGGTTTGCAGCCGATCTTGCCGACTGCTTTTCCTTTCTTTCTTGTTTTTCTATTGGCCTTTAGGCCTTTCGCTTTCTGCTTCTTGTTATTGGCGTTGCTACTGGCTTAAAAGGCAGCTTGCTACTGCTTTCAACACGTTTAAAAACCACAAAATTCGTGGCCTTCCCGCCGATTTTCCCACCACCCGGACACTGTTCTGCTGTTTTTATGTGTCTTTGTAGTGGCAAAGCCACGTGGGGAGGCTATTTTAACCACAGTGAATTTTCCAGCGCAAGCAACGCAGAGGCACTGCCACAGCTTCCCGGCATTTCGCAGGAGTATTCCCCAGGCCCTTGTTTTTAGTAATAAAAAATGGCCGCAAAAGGCAGGTATTTGTTGTGGTGGTGCTTGAAGTAGGCTATAGTCGCCCACCAAGCAGGTTAGAAGTTAACAAAGCGCCTGCCACGGTCGCGGATCGGCCCCCACAAGATGGCTATCCCTTCCGAAGACAATTGAACGTGAAGCCAGCGAAGTCTGCTCACAAGCCGCCGGATACAGAAAAACCGGCGCTGGACGATAGCTAAACCGTATCAATTGAAAAATGGTACCGACGACCGGTTCTGGCCCAGGTGGCCATCAGTAAGTCGCAAGTCCCGTAAGACTGCCTGAATCACGGCAGCCCGGACCCACCACTTTACAGAGAACCCAGGTTTGTAAGGACAAGCTATTTAATGACACGGGCACCTCGCCATGCGCCAGGGCCCCAGTATCAGAGAAGTTATTCAGGAACTACAGATTCGTCAAACCCGGCCCGTGATGCCCAGCAATGGCATCCAGTGCGGGGCTTTCAAGCAAGAGATATACAAGGCAATTTTTTAAGCAAAACAATAAGTTAAATGCTGAACCTGGAACATCACTCGAAACACTCGTGATCACCTGGCCACCGTCTACGGTCGCCGGGTTTTAGTCGTTCCTCCGCCATTGGACTTATCCCTGCCACTCTTGGCTTGCCAGCCATAGCCCCAGGCCCGTCCCGGCCTCGCGCTGCCCTGACCTGTCTCCCCTCCTGTTTACCTTTCTGATCCAACAGAAAGTGAACTGCTATGAAAAGAATGCTGATTAACGCGACCCAGGAAGAGGAACTCCGGGTTGCCCTGGTGGATGGCCAACGCCTCTACGACCTTGATATCGAAAGCCGCAGCCGCATCCAGAAGAAAGCCAATATCTACAAGGGCAAGATCACCCGGGTAGAACCCAGCCTGGAAGCCGCCTTTGTGGATTTCGGCGCCGAGCGCCACGGTTTCCTGCCCATGAAGGAAATCGCCCGCGAATATTTCGTTAAAAACCCCCGTGGCAATGACAAATCCAGCCTCAAGGAAGCCCTTCCGGAAGGCACCGAGGTCATTGTGCAGGTGGAGAAAGAGGAACGGGGCAACAAGGGTGCCGCCCTCACCACCTATGTGAGCCTGGCGGGCCGCTATCTGGTACTGATGCCCAATAACCCCAAAGCTGGTGGTATTTCCCGCCGCATCGAGGGGGATGAGCGCAGCGAGATTCGCGAAGCCCTGCGCAGCCTGAATATCCCCGATGCCATGGGCGTCATCGTCCGCACCGCCGGGGTTGGCAAGGAACACGAGGAACTGCAATGGGACCTGGATTACCTGCTGGCCCTTTGGGACGCCATCCAGGATGCCAGCGGCGAGAAGAAGGCCCCCTTCCTGATCTATCAGGAAAGCAATGTCATTATCCGTACCATTCGCGACTATCTGCGCAAGGATATTGGCGAGGTGCTGTTTGATACCCAGGAATCCTATGAAGAAGCCCTGGCCTTCATCAAGCAGGTGATGCCGCAGTACGAATCCCGCATCAAGCTCTATGAAGAGAAGCTGCCCCTGTTTACCCGTTTCCAGATCGAAAGCCAGATCGAGAGCGCCTTCGAACGGGAAGTGAAACTGCCATCCGGTGGATCCATCGTCATCGATCCCACCGAGGCCCTGATTTCCATCGACATCAACTCTTCCCGCGCCACCCGTGGTGCCGACATCGAAGAGACTGCGGTCAACACCAACCTGGAAGCGGCCGACGAGATTGCCCGTCAGTTGCGCCTCAGGGACATGGGTGGCCTGGTGGTGATCGACTTTATCGACATGAATTCCAACCGCAACCAGCGGGACGTGGAAAACCGCATGCGCGATGCCCTGGAGAAAGACCGGGCCCGTGTCCAGATCGGTCGCATCTCCCGTTTCGGTCTGCTGGAAATGTCACGTCAGCGTCTGCGCCCCTCCCTTGGGGAGACCAGCGCCATCGTCTGCCCCCGCTGTAGCGGTCAGGGCACGATTCGTGATGTGGAATCCCTGTCGCTTTCCATCCTGCGTATCCTGCAGGAGGAAGCCAGCAAGCAGAAGAGCGCCGAAGTGCGCGCCGATGTGCCATTGGTAGTCTCTGCCTATCTGCTCAATGAGAAGCGAGTTGATCTGGCGGAAATCGAAAGCCAGAGCAATACCCGCATTATCATCACCGCTAATCCGGAACTGGAAACACCCCATTACGAAATCACCGGCGTAAACCGCCAGGCCCAGACCTATGAAGTGGAAGCCACTTCCGAACCGGAACCCCCTGCCAATGTGAAGAAGCCGCAAGCGCCGGAAGCCGCCGCTGTGCAGAAGCCGGCAGTAAATGCCATTTCCACCACTCGCGAGCCGCCTCCGCAAACCACCAGCAAGCCTGCTGCCAAAAAGCAGGGCTTGCTCGCCCGTCTGGCCGCCGCCCTGTTCGGTGGCAGCGCCGAGACCGAAGAAGACAGCCGCGACAACAAGGGCAAGGGCAAAGGCAAGCAACAGCAATCCGGACGTCAACGCGGCCAGCGCCGTGGTTCCGGCTCCCGTGATGATCGCCGTGATGCCCGCGGTGGCAAGCAGGATCAGCGCGGCGGTCAGGACAAGCGTCGCGGCAAGGACGATTCTGACAACCGTCAGGATGGCAAGAGCGGAGGCCAGAAGAAGCGCCGCCGTAATGACAACCGTGGCAATGACAACCGTCGCAACAACGAGGACAAGGCGCAGAACGAGCGCAAGGAATCCCGTGGCGGCCAGAAAAACCGTCAGGACAAGGACCGGGATCAGCGCCAGGACAAACAGCGCGACAGTGAAGATCAGAACCAGAACAGAACTGAAGCCCGGGATGATAACGATCGTCCACGTCGACGCTCCGGTCGCAAGCCGCGTAACACCACTCCACGCAAGCGCGGACCACGGCCAGACAATGCCGGGCAGCAGGACAATCAGGCTCAGACTGACAAGGCCGCTGCCGCCCAGGATAACAATGCCCAGAGCAATGCCCGGCAGAGCAATGATCAACAGCAGGCGGTAAAAGCTGAGCAAGGCAAGCAAACTGCCGCGCCCCAGGATCAGCAGAATGAGGCGAGAACGCCGAAAGAGCAGCCACAAAAAGACAATGCACAACAACGCTCAGGCGAAGCCGGTCAATTGAGCGAAGACAAGGCTGCCGCAGGCAACCAGTCTGCTCCGCAAGCGACTGACCAGGCGCCCCAGAAGGACAGCGGTTCTTCTGCACAGACCTCTGCCCCACGCCGTCGTCCGGCCCAGAACAAGGCCGCTAACGACAATGGCGAGCAACAGACAAACCGCAATGCAGGGTCTGCCCCGGCGGCAGAGCAAAAGCCAGCCGCACAGGCTGATACGGCAAAGGCGCCTGAGCAAAAGCCGGCTTCCGAGCCAGCGCCAAAGCCTGCTGCAGAGTCGGCCCAACAGCCTCGCTCTGCTCAAGCTGGTGCAGGTCAGCCCCAGGCTGACAAGCCTGCCCAGGCCAAAGCTGCCCCGGAATCCGCTGCGCAAGCATCGGCGAAACCGGCGGCCGCCGCTGAGGCGAAAGCTGAAGCAAAGACCGAGGCCAAGACTGAGGCCAAATCAGAGTCAAAACCGCAAGCCAAACCTGAAGCCAATCAGGAGAATCAGCCCAAGCCGCAAAGCGCGCCCAAAGCTGAGCAGACTGGCAATGACTCCGCTGCCAACAAGGCGCCGGCCGACAAGCCAGCCAGCGCTGGCGGCCGTGCCCCCAATGACCCGCGCGAAGTGCGCAAGCGTCAGTTACAGGAGCAGGCCCGTCAGTCCGAAGGTTCCTGAAGCCTTCTTTCAGACTGAAGCACAGGCACAAAAAAGCCCGGCATTGCCGGGCTTTTTTTTTGTTTTCGCTTTTTGTTCTGGCTAGTGATTACAGAGCAGCTTCCAGTTCCGGCAGAACCTTGAACAGATCCGCCACCAGACCGTAATCGGCCACCTGGAAGATTGGCGCTTCTTCGTCCTTGTTGATGGCAACAATCACCTTGCTGTCCTTCATACCCGCCAGATGCTGAATGGCGCCGGAGATTCCCACGGCAATATAAAGCTCTGGTGCCACGATCTTGCCGGTCTGACCCACCTGATAATCATTGGGAACAAAACCCGCATCCACGGCAGCACGGGAAGCACCGATACCGGCGCCAAGTTTGTCGGCCACTTTTTCCAGCAGGGCAAAGTTTTCACCGCTCTGCATGCCGCGACCACCGGAAATAATAATCTTGGCGGCGGTCAACTCCGGACGCTCGGACTCGGACAATTGCTCACCGACAAAACTGGCCATGCTCTGCTCGGCAGCGAAGTCGCTGTTCTCGATGCTGGCACTGCCACCCTGCCCGGCTTCGGCAAAGGCGGTGCTGCGCACGGTGATGATCTTGATGCTGTCGGAAGACTGCACCGTGGCCATGGCATTACCGGCATAGATAGGACGCACAAAAGTGTCTTCTGATTTCACTTCGGTAATGTCAGAGATTTGCGCCACATCCAGCAAGGCTGCAACCCGGGGCATCAGATTCTTGCCCGTGGTAGTTGCTGCAGCCAGCACATGGCTATAGGCCTTGCCCTGCTCTGCCACCAGCGGTGCAACCGCTTCCGGCAGTTGATGTTCATAACAGGCGTTGTCGGCCAGGATCACCTTGTTGACGCCGGCAATCTGCGCCGCGGCATCGGCCACGGCCTGACAACCGGAACCGGCCACCAGAATATCAATATCACCACCGATCTCGGTGGCGGCTGTCACGGTGTTCAGCGTGGCAGCTTTCAGTTCACTATTATCGTGTTCAGCTATAACCAGATTCGACATGACTAACCTCAAATGACCTTGGCTTCAGTTTTCAGTTTATTGACCAGTTCTTCAACAGACTCCACCTTGATACCGGCAGTACGCTCCGGCGGTGGTGCCACACTGATGGTCTTGAGATTGCTGGCCACGTCCACACCCAGCTCAGCCGGATTGCTGCTGTCGATGGGCTTCTTCTTGGCCTTCATGATATTGGGCAGCGAGGCATAACGCGGTTCGTTCAGACGCAGGTCAGTAGTGACGATGGCCGGCAGGTCCAGCAGTACTGTCTGCTCACCACCATCGATCTCACGGGTCACTTCAATCTTGCCGTCTTTCAGCTCGGCCTTGCTGGCAAAAGTACCCTGGGGATAGTTGCACAGCGCCGCCAGCATCTGGCCTACCTGATTATTGTCGGAGTCGATGGACTGCTTGCCAAGAATCACCAGGTCAGCGCCTTCCTTCTCGATAATGGCCTTGAAGATCTTGGCCACTGCCAGGGGATCTACCGCCTCATCGCTTTCCACCAGAATTCCGCGATCGGCTCCCAGTGCCAGCGCGGTACGCAGTTGCTCCTGGGCAGCCTGGGGACCAATGGAGACGGCAATCACTTCGTCGGCAACACCGGCTTCTTTCATGCGAATCGCCTCTTCGACGGCAATTTCGCAAAACGGATTAATAGCCATTTTGGCATTATCCAGATCCACACCGGAGCCATCTGACTTGACCCGGACTCTGACGTAGGCGTCAACAACGCGCTTCACTCCAACAAGAACCTTCATGGATTCTCCATTTCGATAAACAAGATGAATGTTAGGACTGGCCTGGGGCGTCAATCCTTGACACTTCGGCCTGAAAAAAGGGGGCTAATAATGCCGTTTTTACCCTATAAGGTCAATTCTCGGCGCCGCTGACGGGAAAGAAATGGCCATGGCTGAACAGCCCCGGCCTGCCGTTTTCATCCTCCTCAAGAAGCTCCACCAGGCGGTAGAAAACAGCCCGGCTCACCAGCCCCTCGAGGCCACTGCGCACCTGCACCACCGGGTGTGGCTCCTGCTCATCGCCATCCAGTCGCAGGGGATGCTCGCTGTCCAGGGGGAATTGCTCATCGGTATTGGTGGTAAAACTGATCCTTTGTTGCCGGCCTGCCCCGCTGACATCCATATCGACCACAAGAAAGGGGCAATCCTCCACCCGGATTCCCACCTTTTCCACCGGAGTGACCAGATAATGGCGCTCGTTTTCCTTTTTCAGGATCGAGGCAAACAGTCGCACCATGGCCGGGCGGCGGATCACCCGCCCTTCATGGACCCAGGTGCCATCACGGCGAATCTCCATGTCGATATCGCCACAAAAAGGCGGATCCCAGAGGTGCACCGGTGCCGGCCCCCGGGTCTTGATCTCGGCCACCATGGCAAAGGGGTCTGGATTGCTACCTGCTGCCTGTTCTGTGTCCGGTTTGTCGTTCTGCTCTTCAGTCATGGTTTTCCCTGGCCTGCTGTCGCCCTGGCAAGCGAATACCGTACCACTGACCCCGGCGCTGTTGAAAGCCCCGTAAAGCCAGGCCAGCCTCTTGAGCGCAGACGCCGATAACGGCATCAGGCATTCAGCAGCAACAACAAATCGATACAGCAGCGCGGCTAGGTCACCCACGGGCCCGGTGATACACTTGGCGGCCATAATGAAGTCGCCAAGCACTGCCAGCCAATCCCGCCACTCACTCGGCACCTGTTCCGCCCAGGGCTTTAGCGAGCTGTTTGTCAGCCAGCGGCCCCTGCTGGATGTGCGTGCACCGGTGGAATTTGCCCGCGGTGCCTTTCCCGGCGCTGACAATATCCCTCTGCTCAACGACGATGAACGCCACCAGGTGGGCAGCCGTTATCGCCAGGCGGGTCAGGAAGCCGCTATCAAACTCGGCCATGAACTGGTCAGTGGCGACGAGAAGCAGCGCCGGCTTGAGGCCTGGCAGCAATGGATCGACAAGCACCCGGAAGGCCTGCTGTATTGCTACCGGGGCGGACTGCGCTCACAACTGGTGCAGCAATGGCTGGCGGATGCCGGCATCGCCATCACTCGCATCGAGGGTGGTTACAAGGCCCTGCGCCGTTTTCTTATTGACAGTCTGGAGCAGCAGGTCAGCGAACTGGACTGCATCGTCGTGGCCGGCAAGACCGGCTGTGGCAAAACCCATTTACTGCAGCAACTGAAAAGAGCCATTGATCTGGAAGGCCAGGCCAATCATCGCGGCTCTGCCTTTGGCCGGCGGGTGCAGGAACAACCTTCCCAGATCGATTTCGAGAACCGCATCGCCATCGATCTCTTACAACTGGCTGCCAGGGCCGAACCGGCCAGTGCAAAAATCTTCATCGAGGACGAGAGTCATTCGGTGGGCTCGGTGTCGGTGCCCCGCTCGCTGTTCGCCAGGATGCGGGCGGCGCCACTGGCGGTAATTGAACAGCCCCTTGAGACCCGGGTGAGCACCATTCTCAATGATTATATTCTCGTCAATTACAGCGATTTCGAACGGGTTCACGGCCATGAGGCCTTCGCCGCCTTTGCCGACTATCTGCATGAATCCCTGACCCGCATTCAGCGCCGTCTGGGCCAGGACAATTACGGCCACATCAAGCGCCAACTGGAACAGGCCTTGCACCAGCAGGCCGAGCATGGCGATACCAGCGCCCACGGCCAGTGGATCGCCAGCCTGCTCAGTGATTACTACGATCCCATGTATGACTATCAGTTGGGCAAGAAACTGGACCGTCTGGTGTTCCGCGGTAATGCCGAGGAATTTCTGGCCTGGGCTGCCCATCTGGAAAACACCGACGGGTCCTCTTCATGAGCCGTGGTATCGACTTCGACCTGAGTCTGATTGAAAAGGCCCTGCAGCGTCAGGATGTGATTCTGGTACCCAATGCCCGCATTCGCGATGCCATCTTTCGTGAACTGGCCCGGCGCCAGGGCGAAGGCACCATGCCCAGCCCCGCCATTTATGCCATCGACATCTGGATTCAGCGCAGCTGGCAAAGCCTGGCGCAATCGGGTCAGGCACCCTGCTGCGATCTGACCCTGCTGGATGCAAGGGAGGAACAGTTGCTGTGGACCGGCCTGGTGGAAGACAGTCTGGATCAGTTTCCACTACTGAACCCGGCGGAGACCGCCCGCTCTCTCAGCCACGCCTATCAACTGCTCAAGCAATGGCAACTGCAGGGTGATGACGGTGAGCAGCTGCAGCAGTTTTCCGGCATTGCCGATGTGGCCGCCTTTCTTTACTGGCAGGAAACCTTTCAGCAACGCTGTCAGGACAGGCATTGCCTGAACCTGGTGGATGCCGTGGAGCGCCTGATCCCCATTCTGCAAAAACAGGATCACCCGCAACAGTACTGCCTGGTCAATTTCGATCAGCCGCCGCCGCTCTACCAGGCATTGCTGAGCAGTCTGCCGGTCAGCGAAAACCTGTTTACTACTTCCAGCGAAGCCATTGATCCAGAGTCCCGCGACTGCCGACGCTTTGAATTTGCTGACCGGCAAACTGAAATACAGGCCTGTGCCCGCTGGGCGGCAGAAGAGTTGCAACAGGAACCACAGCAACGCCTGGCGGTGATCTGTCAGGATCGGGAAAACTACCAGGGGGAATTTGAACGCTGCTTCCGTCATCTACAGGACGAGGCCAATCTGCTGAAGCTGGGTGACAATCCCCAGGCCAGCAATAGTGCCTGGGGTCCCCGATTAACAGAATTCGCCATCATCCATGATGCCCTGTTGATACTTGGCCTGCATGCCGAGCAACAACAGGCCGATAATCTTTGTCGCCTGCTGCGCTCAAGCTATATCGCCGACTACCAGCAGGAACTGGATGCCCGGCAGCAGATGGAGCTGCATATGCGGCGGCGCTTTTCCCAGCTCTGCAGCACTGCCCGTTTCAGCAGCAGCCTGCAACAGCAGGATCAGCCCTGGCACTGCCCCAGTCTGGCAGAGCAGCTGCTGGCCTACCGGACCCGGTTGCGCCGAGCCAGCAAACGGGCCACGGCGCTTGAGTGGCAAGCAGTATTCAGGGATTTGCTTGACTGCCTGGGCTGGCCGGGACAGGAAATCAGCGCCCGCGAACAAAGCGCCCTGAAAAAATGGCGACAGTGCCTGGACAACTTCGCCGGCAGCGGGCAATTGCTGGGCAGCATGTCAATCGCCGACGCCCTGCGCCGCTTGCAGATGATCTGCCAGCAAAGCCGCGTGGACCTTGGCTATCGCCCCCAGTTCAATCTGTCTTTCTATGCTCCGGCCGAAGCGGCGGGTTTACTCTTCGACAAGATCTGGTTGCTGGGCTTTACCGACCGGGCCTGGCCTCCCACTTTATCACCTTCGCCCTTTCTGCCCTATGAACTGCAAAAGCAGCACCAGCTACCCGGCAGTCACAGCGAAGTGCAGTTCGCCATGGCCGAAGCCCAGTTCAATCAACTCTGTCAGGCCAGCGCCGAAACCATCATCGCCAGTCATCCACTGATGCAGGGAGATGAGGAATTACGTGCCAGCAGTTTTATCCTGGGTTTTCCACTACATGGCGGGGACACTGAGAGCAACCAGGCAGCTGTCAGCCTGGTCAATCAGTACAGCACAAAACTGCAGGGGCAAATGACTTTGCAGCAAGTGACCGAGCAGGCTGTGCCTCTGGGCAGTGATGAAGCACTGCACAGTGGTCAGCAGATCATTTCCGATCAATCCGCCTGCCCTTTTCGTGCCTTTGCCAGCCACCGTCTGGGGGCGCAGGAGATGGAAAGTTTCAGCAATGGCCTGGATGCCCGCAGCCGTGGCACCGCCATTCACAAGGCCCTGGAATTTCTGTTCGATCGTATTCGCAGTAATCAGGATCTGGAACAACTGACTGCCGGCGAGCGGCAATCACTCTGTCAGCAATCAGCCCAGGTTGCCGTGGACTATCTGCAATGGGCCCAGGCGGAATTGATGACGCCGGCCCTGCGCAAACTGGAAGCACAGCGCATCACCGCTCTGCTGGATGGCTTTCTGGACAGCGAAGCCAAACGCGGACCCTACACCATTGTGGATCAGGAACGACAACTGCAATGGCGTTTTGACAGTCTGGAACTGACCCTGCGTATCGATCGCATTGACCGGCTGAACGATGGCAGTCTGGCCATTATCGACTACAAATCCGGCAAGTCTACTCCCAGCCGCCAGAGCTGGCTGCAGGACCGCCCCGAGGACATGCAACTGCCCTTCTATGCCGTCGCCGGTGCCGATGAGCTGGATGCTGCCGTCAGTGCCATCAGCCTGGCCCATGTCCATGCCGAGAAACTGGATTATTCCGGCCTGGCGCAGCACAGCAATTTTCATAAATCGATCAAGCCGGTGGCCGAGGACAGTCGCCTGGAGATTGATGACTGGGAGCAGATGAACCAGGTATTCCGCAGCAAAGTGGAACACCTGGCCCGTGACTTTATTGCCGGTGAAAATCTGGTGGACCCGGCCAATGGTCTGAATAGCTGCAACTATTGTGGCCTGCAAGCCCTCTGCCGTATCCATCAGGAACTGGAAAGCCATGGCGAGGAGGCAGAGGACTCTCTGTCCGGGGCCGGTCGGGAGTGGGACGATGACTAATCAGCCCCTCAGTGATCAGAACGCCCGCGAGCAGGCACTGGATACTAGCTTGTCCTGTATCGTCCAGGCACCGGCCGGTTCCGGCAAGACCGAACTGTTGACCCTGCGCTATCTGAAATTGCTGTGCCTGTGTGAGCAGCCCGAGGAAGTACTGGCCATCACCTTCACCAGAAAGGCCGCCAGCGAGATGCAGCATCGCATTCTCAAGACCCTGCAACGGGCCCGACAATGGCAGCAACAGGGAATTCCGGACGACAGCAGCAAGCTGGACCTGGATCGCCACAGGATTGCCGAAGCAGTCCTGCAGCGCAATGACGACAAACACTGGCGCCTGCTGGATAACCCTTCCCGCCTGCGGGTGCAGACCATCGACAGCTTTTGCCATTATCTGGCCAGCCAGTTGCCGGTACTGTCGCGCATTGGCGGCGCCCCCAATGTCAGCGAGGATGTGGATGACTGCCTGCAGGATGCCATCGACAATACCCTCGCCAAACTGGATTCAGACTCGCCACTGGCCGCCCCGGTGGCGCAATTGCTGCTGCACCTTGATAACAATCGCAATCGTCTCCAGGCCCTGCTCACCAGCCTGCTGCACAAGCGTGATCAGTGGTTGAGCTATGTACTGGAGATTCACCAGTCGCCGGAGCAGGCTCGCCATTACCTGCAATCCAGCCTGGAGGAACTGATCTTTGAAACACTGTCAAAGGCCTCGGACTTGCTGGCAGGCCAGCAGCAGGAATTGCTGGAGCTGCTGAATTTCTCCCGCGGCAAGCTGGCCGAAGCCAGCGGTGACGAAGGACATGTGGTCTGGGATCATTTTCCTGGCTGCGACAGTGAGGCACTGGAACAATGGCGCCAGTTGGCCCAGATGCTGCTGACCCAACAGGGTCAGTTTCGCAAGACCGTGGACAAACGCCAGGGTTTCCCCGCCGGCAAGAAAGGCCAGGAAGCGGAAATGAAAAGCCGTATCCGGGAACTGCTGGCAAGTTATGCCGAGGATGAAGAGCTGCGTCTTTGCCTCAATGAAATACAACTGCTGCCGGTACCGGAATTCGGCGAGGAACAGTGGCAGTTCCTGGTATCCCTGTTACAGGTATTGTCGGACCTGGCCATTGAGTTGCAACTGTCCTTCCGCCGCTTCGGGCGTATCGACCACTCCCAGACCAGCGCCGCCGCGCGCACTGCCCTGGGTAGCCCCGAAGAGCCCACCGATATCGCCCTGGCACTGGATCACAAACTGAGCCATATCCTGGTAGATGAATTCCAGGACACCTCGCAATTGCAACTGGAACTGTTGCAGCAACTCACCAGCGGCTGGCAGCCGGGCGACGGGCGCAGTCTGTTTCTGGTGGGCGATGCCATGCAGTCCTGTTACAGCTTTCGCAATGCCAATGTGGGCATCTATCTCAATGTGCGGGAAAACGGCATCAATGATATCGAGATCCAGCCCCTGACCCTGAGCGCCAATTTCCGCTCCCAGGCGGGCGTGGTGAACTGGGTTAATGCCATTTTCAGGGAGGCCTTCCCGGCCGCTGCCGATGTGTCCCGGGGTGCAGTGCCCTATTCCGATTCCAGCCCGGTACATCCGGAGGATCAGGACCATCAGATTTCTGCCACCCTGATCCGTTACGGCGAAGGCGAGCGGGAACTGACCTTCATGCTGGAAGCAGAACAGGCAGTGGCCCGAATTCGCCTTCTGCAGGCACTGGACCCGGGTTCCGATATCGCCATCCTGGCGCGGGCCCGCAGCCATTTCAGCGACATCATCGCTGCCCTGCGCCAGGCCGGTATTCAATGGCAGGCCACAGAGATAGACAGCCTGGCATCGGTGCCGGTGGTGGAAGATTTGCTGAGCCTGACCCGGGCCCTGATCAATCCCGCTGACCGCCTGGCCTGGCTGGCAGTGCTGCGTGCGCCCTGGTGCGGTCTGGATGCCAGCGCCCTGCTAAGCCTGTGCCGCAGCGCCGCTGAGCGCAGCCTCTACAGCACCTTGAAGGACGAGGAGGCTCTCGCCCGCCTCGACAGTGACGCCCGGGCCAGAGCCGAGGCATTAACAGAGGTGCTGGACTACGGCTTTCGCATGCGCCTGCATTGCAGCCTGCGGGAACTGGTGGAGGCCTGCTGGACCCTGCTGCGCGGCATCGACACTGCTACCGACCAGGTACAACAGGAATGTATCAGTCGTTTCTTCCGCCTGCTGGAAGAACAGGAAGACGCCGGCAGCCTGGACTCCCTCGAACGCTTTCAGGAAAAACTGCAACAGGCCTGGGTGCCGCCGGCCATTATCGATAATAGCGGTAATGACAATCAGGGCTGCGTGCAATTGCTGACCATGCACAAATCCAAGGGCCTGGAGTTTGATCATGTCATCCTGCCCGGCCTGACCCGCTCCACCGGCCGCGATGACAAACCCCTGCTGCAATGGCATGAACGCCTCAATCGCCAGGGCGAGCCGCGCCTGTTTCTGGCGGCACTCACGGCTACCGGCAAGGACGATGACAAGCTCTATCAATACATTCGCGCCGAACAAAAACTCAAGGCCGAACTGGAAAGCACGCGCCTGCTCTATATCGCCGTGACCCGGGCCATCAAGTCTGCCACCCTGCTGGGCAGCCTCGCGCTGAAAACAGGCGGCGATGATTCAGAAGAAGCGGCAGAGCCAAAAGACCCACCGGGCAATTCACTTCTGGCCCGCATCTGGCCACAACTGCAATCCCGCCCTGACTGCCTCAACTGGCTGGATACACAAGCCCCGGACGAAACCCCGGAGACTGATGACAGCAGCACAGGCCAGAACCGGATCCTGCGCTTTGCCAGCCCGCTGCAACTACTGGCTCAGGAGCGGCTGTTAATGACAGCGCAGCTGGACGCCCTGCAGCTGGAGGCAGATGAGGAGGAAGAAACAGAGGAAGAAACCAGGGACAGCCTGGCGGCCCTCAACGGCGACCTTGTTCATCAGGGCCTGGAATACTACACCGAACTCGAAGACAAACCCGGCTTCGCCAGGCGGCTGGACGGTCTGCGCCGTTACTGGCAGAGCCGCTTCCGGCAATTTGGTCTGAGCGAGGAAGAAGTGGATCAGCACTGCAGCGCCGTGGAAAAACAGTTACTGGACTGCAGCCAGGATCAGAGCCATGCCTGGATTTTCGATAACAGCCAGCAGGACAGTGCCTGTGAACTGCCGCTTCTCAGTGTACGTGACAGTGTGCCGCGACAGTTCGTGGTAGACCGCAGTTTTGTCGATGCCGAGGGTACGCGCTGGATCATTGACTACAAGACCAGCCTGCCCGGCGCAGAGCAAAGCGAAGAGGCTTTTATCGCCAGCCAGTTGCAGCGTTATGAGTCACAACTGGCCCGTTATCGCCAGCTTTTCGCCGCCATGGAATCAAGGCCTGCCCGCTGCGCCCTGTACCTGACTGCCCTGAATAAACTGGCGATCTATGACTGAGCGGCGAGCCTAACAGTCCTCGGGACTGGCAGCATAGAGGCCATTGGCATTGCGCAGATAGCCGCGGTAATCCATACCAAATCCGAAGACATAATAGTCCGGCACTTCAAGGCCGATATAGTCCGGCCGCTCGCTTGTCAGTTTACGCTCATGCTGTTTGTCCACCAGCACCGCCGAGCGCACACTGGCAGCACCCTGCTCCCGGCAATACCCGGCAATACTTATGAGAGTGGCGCCCTGATCGAATATGTCATCCACTATCAACACATGGCGCCCGGCCAGCGCGGTCCGTGGGCGAGCGATCCAGTGCAACTGATCACCGCTAAGCTTGTCGCCATAGCGACTGGCATGAAGATAGTCCACTTCCAGGGGAAAAGCCAGACGCCGCGCCAGTTCGCTAGTAGTCACAAAGGCGCCTGTCATCACACATAACAGCAGCGGATTGCTGTGTTCGAGATCGGCAGTGACAGCTTCGGCCATGCTGTCCAGCGCCGAAGCAAGAGCCTCGGCATCATAAAGACAACTGGCCCGCTGCCACACCTTGCGGGCCTTGTCGGCTGTCATCTGCGGCGATGTTGCTGCGCTTTTCTGCTCAGGCATCAGGCGGGTTCCGCCCCCGGCTCTTCCCGCAGTTTGTCCAGCCCATCCAGAGTCATGGTGGGGAAGGCAAAATCGGCGCCGTGTCCGTGCACAATCTCGATTATCTTCAGCATCACGTCTTCCTTGATGCGATGAAACTCAATCCAGTTGGTAGTCTTGGTAAAGGTATAGATAAAGAAATTGAGCGAGCTGGCACCATACTCGTTGAAATTGACGATCAGGGTCTGGCTGGTGTCGATCTCTTCATGCTTCTGCAACATATCTTTGACGTCGCGAACAATCACCGCCATCTTGTCGGCATCGCCATAACGGATACCGATGGTCTCCTTGATACGGCGATTACGCATGCGCGAGGGATTTTCCAGGGCCAGCTTGTTGAAGACGGAATTGGGAATATACAGGGGACGCTTGTCAAAGGTGCGCACCACTGTCAGGCGCCAGCCGATATGCTCCACGGTGCCCTCGATCTCCCGGTCCGGCGAGCGAATCCAGTCACCGATAGCAAAGGGCCGATCCAGATAGATCATCATGCCGCCAAAAAAATTCGACAACAGATCCTGGGCGGCAAAACCCACGGCGATGCCACCGACACCGCCAAAGGCCAGCAAGGCAGTAATCTCTATTCCCAGAGTCGGCAAGGCAATCAGAGCCGCGGAGATGACCACCGACAGGCGCAGCAGCTTGGCCAGGGCTTGCAGCGTGGTGGGATCCATGCGGTTTTCACTGGCAGACTCGGCAGCCTCGATCTTCTCCAGCAAGCGCTTTTCCGCCTGGGTGATAAAACGCCAGAAGAACAGCATGATCAAGGCAATGAAAGTAAGCTGGCGCACCACCCCCAGGTTCTGGTCGGAGAACAGCGCCACATCCACATAGCCTTCGCTGATGTCGATTGCCCAAAGCAAGCCCATAATCAGGATGAACCAGCTCAGTGGCGAACGGGCGGCTTCAAACAGGGCGTCATCCCAGGTGTTTTCGGTTTTGGCCAGCTGTTTCTCCATCACCTTTAACAGGCGCAGGGCCACGACCCGGATAATCAGGGTCAGGGTTACCACCAGAAACAGCTCTATCCCCCAGTTCAACTCGCCCAGATTGTCCAGGGCCAGCATATTGTTCAGCTCTTCCATTCGAAATCCTCATTCATCGAATACATCTCTGCCAGGGCTGTGCTGGCATTCTGCCATTTCTCGCTGTTTTTCAGATCACTGATTTCCGGCGCCGGCATGGCGCGTAAACCGGGCAGTCGTTTGCTGCCCCGAATCTCCCGTGCCAGCAACCAGTCATTGGCCTGGCGGGCACTGTCCGGGTCATTGCAGACCAGCACCATATCACAGCCAGCCTCCAGGGCCGCGGCCAGACGGGCCTCGATACCGCCCACGGCGGTGGCTGCCTCCATGGTCAGGTCATCACTGAAAATGACGCCATCGAATTCCAGCTCCTGGCGTAGTTTGTCCTGCAGCCAGACCTTGGAAAAACCGGCACAGTGGGCATCCACTTTGGGATAGATAACATGGGCCGGCATGATACCGTCCAGCAGGTCACAGCAATCGGCGAACACCCGGTAGTCATGGCCCAGAATCTCTGCCGCCTCACGCCGGTCCCGGGGCAGTTCCACATGGGAATCGGCTTCGACACTGCCATGGCCAGGATAATGCTTGCCGGTGGCGCACATGCCGGCTTCATGCAGGCCATTGATATAGGACCGCGCCAGGGCTGTCACATCTGCCGGGCTGGCAGCAAAGGCACGATCACCGATCACCCGGCTCTCAGGCCAGTACAGGTCCAGCACCGGCGCAAAGCTGAGGTCGATGCCGTACTGCAGCAATTCAGCCGCCATCAGCCAGGCCGCCTGATGGGCCAGTTCCAGCCCTCTCTGCGGATCCTGCTGATACAACTGGCCGAGATGGTAAAGCGGTGGCAAACGGCTAAAACCCTCACGGAAACGCTGCACGCGTCCGCCCTCCTGATCCACTGCCACCAGCAGGGACTGATTGGCTTCCCGGATCGCCGCCATCAGCTCGCTTAACTGGCTCGGCGAGCGGTAATTGCGGGTAAACAGAATCACGCCTCCCACCGCCGGGGAGCTCAGCAATTGTTGCTCGTCAGAATCGAGTTCCGGCCCCTGCAGATCCAGCATCAGGGGGCCAGGTGTTGAATGTTCAATGTCCATGCTTGCAGGCCTTGTGGGAACGCGCCGAATTATCACAAATATCAAAAACCCCGGCAAAAAGCTTCTGTTGCAGGTTCAGGCAGTTAGCTGCCGCTATTAATTTCCCGCCTCAGCTTGTTACATTTTCGCGCCAAAAAAGTCTTCCTTTTTACGCTGTATGGGTTCTATAGTAATCAGCAGTTATTGCCAAAGCTGTAATAAAAATCCCTGGCAGTAGCGCTAATCCGGAGCATTCCGGCACTTTACTCACAACGGCAACAAAACCAGCCCGGGAGATTATAAAAAGCAGTCATCTTCTTTCGCGACGGAGGTCCGGCAATGAATACCCTCGCCCCCGAAGTATCCGCCTGGTATCAGGACGTGGTCAGCGGCAGCCTGTTTGAAGTGGTTGCCATCGATGAGGCCAGCGACACCATTGAAATCCAGATGCTCGATGGTGCAGTGGGAGAATATGACAGCGTCACCTGGCGACAGCTCTACCTGGCCCCTGCCGAAGCCCCCGAAGACTGGCGCAGCCCCTACGAACTCACGGTGGAGGACAGCCTCGATTCCGACTCGGTCCATATCCCCGAAAACCTCTCCGGTGCCCTCTCCGAGATCGAACCGGATCTGATGGATTTTGGCGACGATTTTAAAATCTACTGATCGCTTCCTGCCTTTAATTGATAGGCTATCCCTTTGTATTTAAAGGATTAGTAGCCCTCGCCTAAAGTTTTCTTGTGCCTGCCGGATAACTGTATATAATTACAGTTATTCCGTTTTCGAGGCAGACCGATGATCAAACTGACACCGCGCCAGGAGCAGATCCTGGACTACATCAAGGAATATCTCGCCGAAACCGGCTTTCCGCCAACCCGCTCTGAAATCGCCAAGGAGATGGGCTTCAAGTCGCCCAATGCCGCCGAGGAACATCTGCGCGCCCTGGCCCGCAAGGGTGCCATTGAAATGATGCCTGGTACCTCCCGCGGTATTCGCCTGCCCATCAGCGAACAACTGGGCCTGCCCATTATTGGTCAGGTGGCCGCCGGCAGCCCGCTGCTGGCTGAAGAGTGTATCGATGATTACTGCGATATTCCGCCAGACATGTTCAGCCCCAGGGCCGACTACCTGCTCACCGTCAAGGGTACCAGTATGGTGGATGTAGGCATTTATGAAGATGACCTGCTGGCCGTGCACAAGACCGATCAGGCCCGCAATGGAGACATCATTGTCGCCCGCATCGATGAGGAAGTGACGGTGAAACGGATGGAGACCGGACGCAGCAAATACCGCGTCAGTCTGATTGCCGAGAATCCGGATTTCGATCCCATCGAGGTGGATTTGCGGGACCGCAATTTTGCCATCGAAGGCATTAGTGTGGGTGTCATTCGCCGCAGCATCTAGGCTGCGGCAAGCGCCAGAATTAAATCAGCGGATTAATCAATCCGCTGATTTTTTCGCAGCGGTTTTCTTCTTGGCCCGGGATTTTTTGGCGGCCTTCTTCTTGGCTTTTTTCTTCGCCGTTTTCTTTTCCGGTTTGCTCACTTCCCATTTGCCATCGCGGTAGAAGGCCTTCCAGCCGGTGGCTTTCTTGTCCACTTCTGACTGGACATACTGCTCCTTGGTTTTGCGACTGTAGCGCACCAGAGTCTTGTTGCCATCGTCGTCTTCGGTGGGCGCCGAGAACAGATAGCTGTACTTGGGATCAATCTCGTCCTTGTGGGGCAGCAACTCTTCCACCAGCGGTGCCCGGGTCTCCCGGTTCTTGGGAAACTTGCTGGCGGCCAGGAACATGCCGGAGGCACCGTCACGCAACACGTAATGGTCTTCCACTGTTTCACATTCCAGTTCCGGCATTTGCACCGGATCCATCTTCGGTGGTGCCGGCTCGCCATTGCGCAGCAGCTTGCGGGTATTCTTGCAGTCTTCACTACTGCAACCGAAGTACTTGCCAAAACGGCCTGTCTTCAATTGCATGTCGGCACCGCATTTATCACATTCGATAACGGGTCCGTCGTAGCCACGAATCTTGAACTCCCCGTGCTCCACTTCATAACCGGGACAGTCGGGATTACTACCGCAGACATGGAGTTTGCGCTTTTCATCAATCAGATAGGCATCCATGGCGGTGTTGCAGATTTTGCAGCGATGTTTCTGGCGCAGCAGGATATTCTCCTGCTCTTCTGCTTCTTCAGCGGTGTCGGTGCGAATCGCTTCTTCACCCGGCGTCAGATTGATGGTGGACTTGCAACGCTCTTTCGGTGGCAAGGCATAACCGGAACAACCAAGAAAGACACCGGTGGATGCAGTACGAATCTGCATCGGTCGACCACACTTGGGGCATTCGATATCGGTATCAGTGGGATTATTGGCCCGCATGCCACCATCGTCGGCCTCCGCTTTGGCAAGCTGACTGGTGAAGCCCTCATAGAAATCATTGAGCAGCTTCTTCCAGTCCTTGTCACCGGCGGCTACATCATCGAGGGAATCTTCCATCTTGGCAGTGAAGTCATAATCCATCAGATCACTGAAACTTTCCTGCAGTCGCTCGGCCACGATGTCACCCATTTTCAGGGCATAGAATCGCTTGTTCTCAACCTTCACATAACCGCGATCCTGAATCGTGGAGATAATCGAGGCATAGGTTGAAGGGCGCCCGATGTCACGCTTTTCAAGCTCTTTCACCAGACTGGCTTCAGTGTAGCGTGCCGGTGGCTTGGTAAAATTCTGTTTCGGGTCCAGCTTGTTCAGTTGCAGCTTGTCGCCCACATCCACATCGGGCAGAACCACGTCTTCTTCCTTGCTGGGCATTACCTTCAGATAACCATCGAACTGCATGATGCGACCCTTGGTACGCATCTCGAATTTGTCGGCTCCCACGGTAATGGTGCTGCTGAGATAGCGCGCCGGCGGCATCTGACAGGCTACAAAGTATTGCCAGATAAGCTGGTACAGGCGCACAGCATCGTTTTCCATGCCCTGTAAGTGATCCGCCTTGACCTTCACATCGGAAGGACGGATGGCTTCGTGTGCCTCCTGGGCGCCTTCCTTGGAGCTGTAAAACAGGGGCTTCTCCGGCAGGTAATCCTTGCCAAAGTGTTTGCCGATATAGTCCCGACACATGGCAATGGAATCATTGCTCAGATGCGTGCTGTCGGTACGCATATAGGTAATGTAACCGGCTTCGTAAAGACGCTGGGCCATCAGCATGGTTTTCTTCACCCCAAAACCCAGGCGTGTGCTGGCGGCCTGTTGCAGCGTCGAGGTAATCAGGGGCGCCTTGGGCTTGGAAGACGTGGGCCGGTCATCACGCTTGAGAATGCTGTAGTCGGCCTGCTTGAGAATGGCCAGTGCGGCATCGGTCTGTTCTTTGCTGTTGGGTCGAAAATTATTGCCGTCTTCCCTGACAATCTGACAGCGCAGCTTGTGGGCATCGCCGGTTTGCAGATCGGCAAAGACTTCCCAGTATTCTTCCGGAATGAAGGCACGAATCTCACGTTCCCGCTCCACCACCAGGCGAACCGCCACTGACTGAACGCGACCGGCAGACAAACCTCGGGCCACCTTGGACCACAGCAGCGGGGACACCATGAAGCCCACTACCCGGTCCAGGAAACGACGGGCCTGCTGGGCTTCCACATAGCGCATATCCAGTTCACCCGGCTCAGAGAAAGCCTCGGTAATGGCGCGCTTGGTAATTTCGTTGAACACCACCCGCTTGTAACGCTCGGGATCACCGCCGATGGCTTCTTTCAGGTGCCAGGCGATGGCCTCCCCTTCACGGTCAAGGTCAGTGGCCAGATAGATATTGTCGGCGTTGCTGGCGAGCTTCTTCAGCTCATTAACCACTTTTTCCTTGCCCGGCAGAATCTGGTAATTGGGTTTCCAGTCATTGTCCGGATCCACACCCATGCGGGCCACCAGTTGTTGCTTGGCCTTCTTCTTTTTATAAGCGGCTTTTTCTTCCGGCGCCATCTTGCGGGTGGCGGCGGCAGCGGCTGCCCGGGCCTTGGGATCCACTGGCTTGCCATTGCCACTGGTGGGCAGGTCACGAATATGTCCGACGCTGGATTTAACAACAAATTCCGGACCCAGGTACTTGTTAATAGTCTTGGCTTTGGCTGGTGACTCGACTATTACGAGAGATTTTGACATCAGTGACCGCAGTTTTCTCTGTTCAGGGATTGGTGACAGTGACGCTTTCGCGGCACAAAAGTGGCGACATATATAAGGGCTTGTTGCAGGCTGGTCAAGTTTTCAACCAAAAAAATGCTGCCCATGCCTCAGCCCGGCCCCGGTTTTTTCCTGCTGCCGACAGCTGCATTTCTGGCTAAGGGCCTGATTTGGCTATCTAAATCAAGTCCGCAGAGCTTGGGACTGGCGTGGCAAGGGGGTTCAGCAACAATCAGACAGGCCAATTGCTGAGAAATGGCCGGCAAGGAAATGCCTCGCAGCCATCTATCGACTGCGAGACCTGAATCTTTAAAAAGGAAAAGCAATCCTGATCGCGGCCCTGATTAGAGCGCAGATCAGCATAGCAAACTAACAGGGAGACATGGCCCCTTTTGGAGTGCCTGGGAAGTGAAGCGTCGCGGACAGACTAGAGTTCTACCTCATGCAGCCAGCCAAATTCATCGGCTCGCTCACCACTCTGGATACCTGTCAGACGATCATAAAGCTCCTGCATCACCGGACCCACTGACTGACCGTCACCATTCACCACATGCCAGTCATTGTCGAAGAAGATCTTGCCTACCGGCGACAGCACCGCCGCGGTACCGCAGGCGGCCATTTCCCGAAACTCGGCAAATTCGCCGCGCAGGTCCACCGGACGTTGCTCGGTCTTCATCTGCATTTGTCGGGCAGCAATATCCATTAGAGAGCGGCGGGTGATGCTGGGCAGAATGGCGCGGGAGTCCGGCGTTACCAGGGTATTGTCGTCCATGGCGATAATGATATTGGCCGAGCCCGCCTCGTCGATGTAACGCCCCTGGGCGGCATCGAGATACAGGGCTTCATTGGCACCCAGCTCCTGGGCCTTGCGTGTGGCCATCAGGCCGCCAGCGTAATTGGCGCCCACCTTGTAGCTGCCGGTACCACGGGGCGCCGCTCTGTCCATTTCTGATACGGCCAGACTGATCAGGGCCAGACCCTGTTGCTGGTAATAGGGGCCCACTGGCGATACAAACACGCGAAATTCAAATTCCCGTGCCGGTTTCAGGCCAAGGTTTTCACCCACACCAATCAGCATGGGCCGGACATAGAGTGAGGCACCGGAACCATAGGGAGGAATCCAGGCATAGTTGGCCCGCACTGCCTCTTCGACGCCCCGCAGGAACAAGTCCCGGGGCACTTCCGGCATCAACAGACGACCGGCGGCATCATTCATGCGCTGGCTGTTCAGTTCCGGGCGGAACAACAGGACACGGCCATCCTCGGCGGTCTGGGCCTTCATGCCTTCAAAGCACTGCTGGGCATAATGCAGGGTCGGTGCGCCCTCGTGGACGCTGATCATCTCATCACTGACCAGGGCACCCTCGCTCCACTGCCCGTCCCGATGTACGGCACTGAAGCGGTAGTCAGTCTTGTGATACTGAAAACCGAGCTCTGCCCAGTTAAGATTCTTTTTACTTACTTTAGCGTCCAAAACAATACCCTGCAGTTATTGGCCTTGAAGATGTGTCAGGCGGACCAGAATGCCAGCCGGCCGACTATTATCGTCTATCGCGGGGGGTAAGGAAAAGGGTTTGGCGAAGCAAGCCCCGGGCACTGGCCTGTCCCGCCCCATTGCATTAGACTGCCCCGCTCCATTGACCGGGCAATCCTCTGAACCAGCTTAAGCATGAATTTGATCGATATCGGCGCCAATCTCACCCATGAATCCTTCCAGCATGACTACCCCGAGGTACTGGCGGCAGCCCGGGAGGCCGGCCTGGCTCATATCATGCTCACCGGTACGGATCTGGCCAGCAGCGAGGCAGCCCGTGCCCTGGCTCTCGAAGAGCCGGACTTTCTCAGCAGCACCGTGGGCTTCCATCCCCATATTGCGGCGGATGTCACAGACCAGGATCTGGCCAGCGCGGCAGAATTGACCCTGGCCGACAAGGTGGTGGCAGTGGGTGAAACCGGCCTGGATTTCAATCGTAATTTCTCCCCCGCCGATGCCCAGCAGCGGGTGTTTGAGCAGCATCTGGAACTGGCTGCTGCCACCGGCAAACCGCTGTTTCTGCATCAACGGGACGCCCATGAGGCCTTCCTGCCCTTGCTGAGCAAATACCGCCCGAAAGTCAGCGGTGGCGTGGTGCACTGCTTCACCGATACCGAAACCGCGCTGAGGGACTATCTTGAGCTTGATATGTATATCGGCATCACCGGCTGGGTCTGCGATGAACGCCGGGGCAAGGACTTGCAGGAAATTGTCTCCCTGATTCCCGACGATCGCCTGCTGATCGAAACCGATGCCCCCTATTTATTGCCCCGCAGCCTGCGCCCCAAACCGAAAAGCCGGCGCAATGTGCCAGCCTATCTGCCGGAGGTGCTGCGAACCCTGGCCCACTGCCGTGACCAGCAGGTGGAGGAACTGGCCCTGAGAACCACTGAGAATGCCCGCCGCCTGTTTGCCTTGCCCGGGGGCGCGCAATAAGGCTCTTCGAGTCAGGGCAGCACATCACGCAGTCCCGGCAAGCGGCTGATTTGCCGACCAAAACAGCCAACACACGACTTAACCGGGACGAGAATTTTTGCTATATTTTTTCCATTCGCTGATCCCATAAGAGCATTACAGGGCGAACATTGAACAAGCGGGCATTTCTTGAAGGCTTTTTGACTGCCAGTACCGTCGCCTTCGGCGGTCACTTCATGTGGCAGCGTCTTAACAAGCCACGATCACTGCTATTGCAAGGGGCCGACGCCGGCTCGCAGGCAAGCCAGCAGGCGGCCACTGTGGCCAGCACCGAAACTGTGCAACCCGCCCCGCCCCGGGCCGAAACCGGCTTTGAATTTACCGCCGTGGATATCCAGGCCAGCCTGCCCAGCGAGGGTTTGCCCCGGCCGGCACCCGCCATCGAAGTCAAAAACAGCATTGATGTCAGCAAGCTCGATGATGAACAGGTGGCCGCCTACTTGCGCAAGATCCGTAATTTCGACGCCATTTTTCCCAGCGATATCTATCTCGATCCGGCTTATGAGAGCCTGCTGCTGCGCACCGCCCAGCACCTGGCCCGGGTGGAATCCTATATGGGCCACGGCAATTTCAATCTGATGAGTTTCGATGAGATGCTGCAGGCGGGCCGTAATTTCCCCCGCATTGGCGCCTTTGACAGTGAGGAGTTGAATTTCCTCGAAGAAGTGTTTTTCGCCAACCCCACCCGCTACGGCTTCTTTGGCAAGAAAATCAGCCAGGAAATTACCGAAGCCATTCCCCGCAATGAAGTGGCCAAGATTCCCAACTCCGGGCATTTCCTGCTCAAGGGTGAGTCGCTGAACCTGTACAACAAATTGCGCGATGATGTGGGCGAAGGGCTGATTCTGACTTCCGGCGTGCGCAGCATCGTCAAGCAGATGCACCTGTTTCTGGCCAAGACCATTGAAGCCAACGGCAATCTGTCCCGCGCTTCCCGTTCACTGGCCCCGCCGGGACATTCCTACCATGGCATCGGCGATTTTGATATCGGCAAGATCGGCTTTGGCGAGCGCAATTTCACCGCCGATTTCTCCAGTACCGAGGAATACCAGCGCATCGCCCGCCTGGGCTATGTAGATATTCGCTACCCTACCGACAATCTCTTCGGTGTGCGCTTTGAACCCTGGCACATCAAAATAAGCTGAGCAGATCCTCGCGCTCAAACGGCCAGCCCACTTCCCGATCCTGCCCCTGGCGGCGCACCACCGGAATACGAATACCATACCGATCCACCAGCGCTTCATCGCTGGCAATATCCACCGGCTCCACACTGAAATCATGCATGCCCTGCAAATACTCCAGCATGGCTGCCGCCTGCTCGCAAAGATGGCAACCGGCGGTGGTGTATAAAATCAATACTGGCTTGTCAGATTGCTCAACACTCATTGGCAACGCTCCCTGTTTCCTTTAATCCATCTGGCCCGTCTGTTTGGTCTGTCATAGCTGCGCTGTTCTGCCACTACTGACCCAGATGCGCCGTGGATTGTGCCAGGTTTAACAACTCCCGCAGGGCTACCGAGAACATGGCATAGTCCGGGTTGGACTCGGCCTGCAACTGGCTGATCATTTTATCCAGACGTTGCACCTGACCGGCATGATGTTCGGCCCAGCTGGCCACCTGGGTTTTCACAGCTCCCTTGCGCTCGGGCATGTTGACGATATTGCAGGTCAGGGCCCGCTGCTGCCAGGCCAGGTCATCCAGATAGGTTTCCCGTGCCAGCGCCTGCCAGTAATTATTCACCGGCAATTGATTGATGATGCGGCCCAGCCAGTTCAGCTGTAACTGCTCGCCCACAGCATAGTAAATCTCCACCACCTTGTTCAGGCTTTCACCGGTATTGTTGCTGATCTCCACAAAACTGGTAGCCGGGAACAGGAAATCACATTTGCAAATGGATTTGGCCATCGCCTCGGGCACCCCGTTACTCTGCAGATGGGCCAGCTTGTCATTGAACATGGCCTGGTAATCCGGCGGCAGCTTGCCGGGCAGCATCAGTTTGCAGCGGCGAATACCTTCGCCGAAGTAGCGCAGCTCTTCCTCAAACTCCAGCTCACCGCGGCGATTACGCAACAACCAGCGGGTGGCGCGCCGGGTAAGACGAATCAGACGCGACATCATCTCCGTCTGGATGTCGCTGTCCACCTGATAGTCCAGGGCTTCCACCTGCTCCCAGTAGTTTTCCACATTGAACATTTCCCGGGCAATCAGGGCCGCCTTCACCACCCTTCCCAGACTGGAACCGGTGGAATCGATCATGCGGTAGACAAAACTGGGTCCCAGCAGATTGACCAGGGTATTGGCCAGTTGCGTGGCAATAATCTCCCGCCGCAGGGGATGGTTCTGGATGGCGGCGGAATAGGCCCGTCGCAGCTTCTCCGGAAAGGCGGAGTACAGCAGCGGCTCCAGATAGGCATCATCAATATAGGACACCTCGACCAGTTCCGCCTTGAGGTGCATCTTCATATAGGAAGTGAGCACTGCCAGTTCCGGACGGGTCAGGTATTCACCCATGGCTGCCCGTTCTTCCAGGGCCTCGTCCTCCGGCAGATATTCCAGAGACCGATCAAGACCGGCATTGTCTTCCAGGTAGCGCATCAGATCGGCGAATTCCTTGTGCCGCTCCTCCACTTCACTGCGGGCAATACCGATGGTCTGCACCTGGCTGTAGTTGTTATCCAGCACCAGCTCGGCCACTTCGTCGGTCATGCTTTCCAGCAGACGATTGCGGCGCTTCTCGGTGAGGCTGCCTTCATTGACCTGCTGATTAAGGAGAATCTTGATATTCACCTCATGGTCCGAGCAATCCACGCCGGCAGAGTTATCAATGAAGTCGGTCAGGGAAACACCACCACGGCGACCAAATTCGATACGCGCCCGCTGGGTCAGGCCCAGATTGCCGCCCTCGCCTATGACCCGGCAACAGAGCTCATCCGCATCCACCCGCAGGCTATCGTTGGCCTTGTCACCTACATCGCTATGACTCTCCTGGGAGGATTTCACATAGGTGCCAATGCCGCCGTTCCAGATCAGATCCACCGGAGACTTGAGCAGCGCATTGATGAGCTGATTCGGTGTCAGCTTGTCGCGCTCGATGGCAAAGCGCTCTTTCATTTCCGGACTGATGGCGATGGATTTGGCCGAGCGGTCAAATATACCGCCACCCCGGGACAACAGACTCTCGTCATAATCACTCCAGCTACTGCCCTTCTTGCGAAACAGTCGCTGGCGCTCGCGATAGCTGCGGGCCGAATCCGGATCCGGATCAATAAAGATATGGCGATGATTGAATGCAGCCACCAGGCAGATATGCTTCGACAGCAGCATGCCGTTGCCGAACACATCCCCCGCCATATCACCAATACCGACCACGGTGAAATCCTGTTCCTGGACATTGATATCCAGTTCCCGGAAATGACGTTGCACCGAAACCCAGGCACCGCGAGCGGTAATACCCATGGCCTTGTGGTCATAGCCATGGCTGCCGCCGGAAGCAAAACCATCCCCCATCCAGAAGCGGTATTTTTCAGCAATGGAATTGGCAATGTCGGAGAAAGTCGCCGTACCCTTGTCGGCCGCCACCACCAGATAGGTATCGTCTTCGTCACGGCGCACTACTGATTCAGGATGCTTGACCTTGCCTTCAACGATGTTGTCGGTGAGGTCCAGCAGGCCGCTGATAAAAGCCTTGTAACAGCGCACTCCCTTGGCCTGGATTTCATCCCGGTCATCACCGGGCAACTGATCCTTGACGATGAAGCCGCCCTTGGCGCCCACCGGCACAATGACCGAGTTCTTGACCTGCTGGGCCTTGACCAGACCCAGTATTTCGGTGCGGTAGTCTTCACGCCGGTCTGACCAGCGCAGGCCACCCCGGGCCACTTTGCCGCCACGCAGATGCACGCCTTCCATCTGGCGGGAATAGACAAAAATCTCAAACCGCGGCTTCGGCAGGGGCATGGCCTCGATGGCCCCCGGATTGATCTTGAATGACAGATAGTCCTTGCGCCTGCCCTCTTCGTCGGTCTGGAAGAAGTTGCAGCGCAGGGTGGCATCAATCAGCTCCAGAAAGGCGCGCAGCACCCCGTCCTCGGCCAGATTCACCACTTCATCGATGGCATTGATAATGGTCGTGCGCAGGCGCTTGGCCTTTTGTCGCTCGCTGCGTTTCAGTGAAGGATCAAACAGCGCGTAAAAATAACTCACCAGGTTGCGGCAGACTGAATTGTGCTGCACCAGGGTTTCAGCAATAAACTGGGGGCTGTAGCCAAACTGGATCTGCTTCAGGTAAGCGGCATAGGCCCGCAGCAGTGAGACATCACGCCAGTCCAGCTCGGCGGCAATGACCAGGCTGTTAAAACTGTCGTCATCGATCTGCCCCTGCCAGGCGGCGCGGAAGGCATCCTCAAACTGTCCGGTAATATCCCGGTTGAATTTGCCCTGACGGTTTTTACGGAACAGGGAAAAGTCGTGCATCCAGATGGATTGCTCACCATCCCGGGACAGGCGAAAGGTTTTCTCGCTGACAATATTCAGGCCCAGGTTTTCCAGAATGGGGTCCACATCAGACAACATCAGCTGCTGACCATAGCTGAAGATCTTGAAGCTCAGCTCGGCCTTGTTGTCGGAGCGACAGGGGAACAGCTTCAGCACCAGATCATGTTGCTCCAGCACCTTGATGACACTGAGGGTGTCATGAAACGCCGATCGGGCACCGTAGGTGTCCTTGTAGGCACCGGGGAAGCAGTCCACGAAACTCTCATAGATTTCTTCCGCTTCGGCGTGGGAGAATTCTTTCTCCAGTTCTTCGCGGTAATCATCTTCCCAGGGCTTCACCAGTTCGATGAGGCTCTGCTCCAGCTCACCCAGATCGTATTTGACGTTCTGGATTTCCGGCACCCGCAACACGATATGCAAACGGGCAAGAATGGATTCGGACAAATAAATGTTGTATTCCAGTTCCGTAGCGTCAAGCCGATCCTTCAGGAAATTTTGAATCTTGTGACGCACCCGCGTGGTATAGATATCTCTGGGCACATACACCAGGCAGGAAAAGAATTTGCCGTAGGAGTCACGCCGCACAAACAGTTTCGAGGTGCGGGTTTCCTGGATCTGGGTAATTTCCATGGCGGTGCTGAACAATTGCGCCGTGTTCATCTGGAACAGTTCATCACGGGGAAAGACATTAATGACCTGCATCAGGTCTTTCATGCTGTGACCATTGGCGGCAAAACCCGAGCGGTCCAGCACGGCCCGCACCTTCTCCCGCACCAGGGGAATATCCAGCGCCGTGCGGTAATACACCGATGAGGTATAGAGCCCCTTGAAGCGATGCTCTACCGCCACCTCGCCATTCTCATCGAATTCCTTGAGCAGGATGTAGTCGTAATAGGCCGGGCGATGAATCTTGGATCGCTGCGAGGACTTGGCGAAACTGCAAATCTGCGGATCGAGAATAATCTCGCGGGTGCCCTGGGGCAGGCTGTCGATGCTGGCAGTCTTTTTGATGTCCTTGTTGTAGCGGGACACACCCAGCACAGAATCTTCCTGGAACTCCATCACCAGGCCCTTGCTGCGCTGGCGGATGCGGTAGCATTCATAACCCAGAAAGGTGAAGTGGTTATCCACGATCCAGTCGATGAATTCCACCGACTCATCCAGCACCGCCGAATCTACCGGCAAGTCGCTCTGGCTGTTGAGCAGGGACTCCTTGATCTGTTCCACCTGCTTCAGCATGGGAACGTAGTCCTTCACCGCCACCGACACCAGTTTCAGAGTCTCGCGAATCTCCTTCTCCAGTTCCTTGCGCTTTTCCTCATTCAGGGGAGCACAATGGATGCAGCTCAGGGCTTCGCGCTTGTAGCCGTTCTCATCGGCGCCAGCCAGGGAACGTAACTGACGCCCGCTTTTGCCGGCGGTCTTGCTGCGCTCGACATTGAGCACGGCATTGTTCAAATGCCGAACACTGGCACCCATGCGATTCAGACATTGCCTGAGGGAGTCCACCACAAAGGGCATGTCATCCAGCAAAATAAAAATGCTGGTGCCAGGTCGTCCGCTTTTCGAACCGTCGGCCTCAAGTTCGAGAAATTCGATTTTCGGTCTGGAAGAAGAACGGGTCTGGATAAACTGCCAGGCTGAATTGATCACCTCGAACAGGCGGTCTTCAGAAGCACTGGCCAGATCGGCATTGGCGGAGCTGGCGAAGAACTTGCGAGCGAACAGTTTCATGCGTTCGGCTTTTTGTTCCCCGAAGGCCTCATCTATCTTTTGATAAAGTGGCAACAAGAGAACATTACTGCTGTGATTCATGATTTTTGGTCACTCCGCGATTGATTCGGTTGAACTGGCCGGGTGTTACAAAATGTGATTTGAATTGACATTGTTTACGACACTAAAGGCACAAAACTGCTGCTTGTCGCGCCTTCTTGCTCCTTACATGGCGCCGCCTAGACATCCATTGGAAAACGTTTACAATCCCCGATTCGTCATCAAGCGCCCCACAGATAGCAGAGAACGCTGGAATATGAGTCATCACGGAATAATAACAGAACTTAAAACCTGGTTATCGCAACAGATCATTGGTCAGGAGCGCTTGCTGGACCGTCTATTAATCGCCCTGCTGGCCGATGGCCACCTCCTGGTAGAAGGTGCCCCGGGTCTGGCAAAAACCAAGGCAATCAAGGACCTGTCCCGCGCTATCGAGGGTGACTTCCACCGAATCCAGTTTACCCCCGACCTGCTGCCCAGTGATATTACCGGTACCGAAGTGTTCCGACCGGAAGACGGCTCATTCCGTTTTCAGCAGGGCCCGATTTTTCACAATCTGGTGCTGGCGGATGAAATTAACCGGGCACCGGCCAAGGTGCAATCGGCACTGCTGGAAGCCATGGCCGAGCATCAGGTGAGTGTGGGCCGTGAATCCTTCACCCTGCCGCCCCTGTTCCTGGTTATGGCAACCCAGAATCCCATCGAGCAGGAAGGTACCTACCCCCTTCCCGAAGCCCAGCTCGACCGCTTTCTGATGCATGTCACCATTGACTACCCGGCCATTGATGCCGAACGTGACATTCTGCATCTGGTCCGTGATGAGGCCGCCAACAAGGTAGCCGAACCCCCCAAGCAGATTGCCCAGTCGGATCTGTTTGAGGCACGCCAGGAAATTCTGGCCATGCACATGGCGCCGGAAGTGGAGGAATATGTCATTCAACTGATCATGGCCACCCGCAAGCCGGACAACTATGGTGATGATCTGGCCGCCTGGCTCGAATACGGCGCCAGTCCGCGCGGTACCATCTCTCTTGACCGCTGTGCCCGGGCCCATGCCTGGATTCAGGGTCGCGATTTCGTCAGCCCCGACGATGTCCAGGAAATCATGTTTGACGTCCTGCGCCACCGTATTCTGCTCAGCTTCGAAGCCGAAGCCAGTGGGGTGACTCCTGACCAGGTACTGGAGACCATTCGCGAACGCGTGCCTTCGGCCTGATCCCTGACGGCCGCCTCCGATGTCCGCCAAGCTGCAATCAGACCCGCATCAGGCCCGCTACCAGGCCCGTGGCGCGGTAGTCAGCCTGCAACAATTGCTGATTCAGCGCTATGCTGCCCGCAATATGGAGTATATGGCCCACCATCGCTCCATCGCCGGCATTTCCGGCCTGCATCTGTCGAAGATGCGCGGCCGTGGTATCGATTTCGAAGAATTCAGACCCTATCAGGCCGGTGATGACATCCGCCTGATCGACTGGCGTGTCACTGCCCGAACGAGTAAACCCTTTACCAAGGTCTTCCGGGAAGAACGGGAAAGGCCCGTTATTATTGCGGTGGACCAGACCCATAATATGTTTTTCGGCAGCCAGACGGCCTTCAAGTCGGTGATTGCTGCCCAGGCCGCCGCCCTGTTCTGCTGGCTGGCCATCGACAACGGCGACCGCGTGGGTGGCCTGGTGTTCAATGACGTGGAATCCAGCCTGGTGCGCCCCAAGCGCAGTCGCCGCTCGGCCCTGCATCTGCTGAATCAGGTCTATCAGTACAACCAGAATCTGCAACACATCAAGGATCCCGAGGCCCAGGTGCCCAAGGACCCGGATTTTCAGCCCGGCCTGGCCCATGCCCTTGGGCAGATCCGCCGCATTACCAAGCCCGGCAGCACCCTGTATGTGATTTCCGACTTCGTCACCATGGACAAAAAGGCGCTGCAGTACCTGAACCAGCTGGCCCGTCACAATAATGTGGTCTGCTGTTTTGTCTATGATGCCCTGGAAGAAACCCTGCCGGTGCCGGGGCTTTACAGCATTACCGATGGCAGCAGCAAAGGCGCCATCAATACCCATAACCCCCGTATCCGCAGTCGCTACCGGGATGAATTCCGGGAGCGGGTGGCCAGCATCGAGGCAGAACTCGATCGCCTGCAGATTCGACTGATCAAGATGCGGACCAACCAATTTGTGGTAGAACAGATTCGAGAATGGATAGCGAAGACCTATTAAGCCAACTCGCTGATATTCATCTGCCTGAGCCCGTGTCCTTCTGGCCACCGGCACCGGGCTGGTGGGTGCTGGCCCTGTTGCTGCTGATCGCTGCCGTTCTGGCCTGGCGCAGTTATTCCCGTGCCCACGCCCGGGCCGAGGTGCGCCGCCGGGCCATCGCCGAACTGGATCGCTGCATGCAACGCTATAACGATGCCGATGATTCCGACAGCGCCCGTCTGCGCTATGTCAACGAGGTCAATTCGGTGCTGCGCCGGGTCGCCCTGGTGCACTTTCCAGACTCCAATGCGGCCAGCCTCAGCGGCCGGGAATGGGTTGATTTTATTCAGAAAAACGGGGATTCTTCAGGACTCGACGACGAACTTGCCGAGGCCCTCAGCTTTGGCCGTTTCCAGACTCATTGCGACGTCAATGTCGATGCCCTGGACAAGCTGGGGCGTAGCTGGATCACGAGTCTCTATTCCAGAAATCCGGATATCGCTGGCGCTCAAGGCAAGGTGGCTAAGTAGATCTTATGCTTGAATTTACCTGGCTCTGGGTGGGCCTCATTTTTCCGCTACCCTGGTTAATCAACCGCCTGGTCCCCCGGGCGCCACGCCAGGATGCCGCCCTGTATGTGCCGTTTTTCTCCACCCTCTCGCGCCTGCAATCCGATAATGAAAGCATGGCCAGTGGCGATCTGCTGCGCAAAATTATGCTGATGCTGATCTGGCTGTTGCTGGTACTGGCTGCCATGCGCCCGCAGTGGCTGGGTGAGCCGGTTCAACTGCCCTCCACCGGTCGCGACCTGATGATGGCAGTGGATATTTCCGGCTCCATGGAAGCCCAGGACATGGTGGTGGGCAATCGCCAGGCCTCACGAATTGATGTGGTCAAAGCGGTGGTAGGTGATTTTGTGGAGCGCCGCGAAGGCGACCGTCTGGGTCTGATCCTGTTTGCCGCCCATGCCTATATCCAGGCCCCCCTCACCTTTGACCGGGAAACCGTGGGCACCCTGCTGGAAGAGGCAGAGATCGGCATTATCGAGGAATCCGCCACCGCCATTGGTGACGCCATCGGCCTGTCGGTCATACACCTGCGCAACCGGCCCGAAAACAGCCGCGTGCTGGTGCTGCTCACCGACGGGGTTAACAATGCCGGCAGCGTCTCCCCGGAACAGGCCGGTCAGCTGGCCCGCCAGGAAAATATCAAGGTTTACACCATCGGCATCGGCGCCGATCAGGTGGTGCAGCGCACCTTCTTCGGTGCTCGCGCCATCAATCCTTCGGCCGAGCTGGATGAGCAGGTGCTGACCCAGATTGCCGAATCCACCGGCGGACGCTACTTCCGGGCCCGGGATGTGTCCGATCTGGTAGAAATCTATGAGGAGCTGGATCGACTGGAAACCATTGAGCAGGACGAACAGACCTATCGCCCTACCCGTGTGCTGTTTTACTGGCCCCTGAGCGCCGCCGTCATTATCAGTTTCCTGCTGGCGCTGATTTCCATTCCCTGGCTGGCACTTACCGGCCGCGGTCGACTGGAACCTGAAGACAGCGAAGCGGAAAACGAAGCAGACGGCAGTCTGGGTGCGGGAGGCAAAGCCTGATGGAATTCACCATGCCCACCAGCCTGCTCCAGGATTTTCATTTTCTGCGCCCGCTGTGGCTGCTGGCCCTGCTGCCGGCGCTGGTGTTTTTCATCGCCCTGTGGCGCATGAATTCCTCACTGAGCGCCTGGGACCGAGCCATCGACAAGGATTTGCTGCCCTATCTGCTGGAAACCAGCAAGAGTGCAGCCCAGCGCACCCCTCTATATCTGCTACTGGCGGCCTGGATACTGTCCACGGTGGCCCTGGCTGGCCCGGTCTGGGAAGAGCTGCCACAGCCGGTGCAACAACGGGAAGATGCCTTGGTCATCGTCATGGACCTGTCCCTGTCCATGTTTGCGGCCGACCACGAGCCCAGTCGCCTGGATCTGGCCAAACGCAAACTGCGGGATATCCTGGCCCTGCGTGATGAAGGCCAGACTGCCCTGATTGTCTATGCCGGTGATGCCCACACGGTGACGCCACTGACCGATGATGTTGTCACCATCGCCTCCCTGGTGCCCTCCCTCAGTCCCAATATCATGCCCCTGTTTGGCAGCAACCCGGTGCCTGCGGTTCAGATGGCTGTGGATTTGCTGGATGAAGTGGAAGCAGTGCGCGGCAAGATCCTGTTCATGACCGATGGCATTGCCGGTTTTCAGGAAGAACAGCGCCTCGTCGAAGTGATGGAAGACAGCGGTTATGAGCTGCTGATCATGGGCATTGGTACCGAAACCGGAGCGCCCATCAGCACCAGTGACGGCGGATTTCTCACCGACGATCGCGGTGGCGTGGTGGTGCCTACCCTGAATCGCAATGTGCTGCAGTCCCTGGCCAACCGCACCGGAGGCCGCTATCACGACATACAACTGGCCGACTCCGATCTGGCCTATCTGCTGCCGGACAATGAACTGCTGGATGATGAACAGATGTCCGAAGTAGAGGAAGAATTCGACATCTGGTACGAAGCCGGTCCCTATCTACTGCTGCTGGTTTTACCCATTGTCGCCATGAGCTTTCGCCGCGGCTGGCTGTTTGCCTTCACGCTGGTTTTTGCCGGCGGCATGCTGTTGCCCGCCGAACAGGCCCAGGCCCAGGGCTTTGCCTGGCGGGATCTGTGGCAGACCCCCAATCAGCAGGCGGCGGATGCCTTCGAGGAAGAACGCCACGACGAAGCAGCCCTGATGTTTGAGAATCCGGAATGGGCCGGTGCCGCCAGTTATCGGGCTGGCGACTATGAAGCTGCCATCGCCTCTTTCGCCGCCTCGGATACCGCCGACGGCCACTATAACCGCGGCAATGCCCTGGCCATGGCCGGTGCCTTCCAGGAAGCCCTGGCAGCCTATAACCGCACCCTGACCATGGAACCCGACCATGCGGATGCCCTGCACAACAAGGAGATCGTTGAGCAGCTCATTGAACAGCAGGAAAACGAGGAAGGCGAACAGCAGGACGGCGAGAGCCAGGAAAACCAGTCAGAACAAAACTCCGAGAATCAGTCCGAGCAGAGCGAAGAAAACAATCAGCAGCAGGACCAGGAGAGCCAGGAAGGCAACGAGGAACAACAACAGCAGGAACAGCAACAACAGCAACCTCCTGAAGATCAGGAAAACTCCGAATCCAACAGCGAGCAGAACACGCCCACCGATACCAGCAACGAAGAGTTCGAGGAACAACAGTCTTTGGAACAATGGCTGCGCCGTATCGAGGACGATCCCGGTGAATTGCTGCGACGCAAGTTCCGCTACCAGTATCGACAGCGACAACTCAATGGCACAGCCAATAACGGCGGAGGACAGATATGGTAAGCCTGCTTAGAAAGCTGATGATATTGCCATTGCTTCTGCTTGCCGGTCTGGCCACTGCCCAGCAGGTGGACATTGAGGTTGACCGCGATGAGCTGGCCCGGGGCGAAACCCTGACCCTGACCATTCGCGTTTACGAACAACGCCAGGGTGTACAGTTAGACCTGACCCCTCTTACCGATAATTTCGATGTGCTTGGCACCCGCACTTCCAGCCAGATCCGCTCGGTCAATGGCAGCGTGGAATCCTGGACCGACTATGTCGTCACCCTCTTCCCCCTGACCGAAGGCGAACTGGAAATTCCCTCGCTGAACATCAACAGCGTGCAGACCGACCCTATTGCCATTAATGTGGTGAACCAGGGCCCCCGTTCCAATCAGGCCAGTGATGAGCTGTTTCTGGAAATCGAGGTGAACAAGGAATCGGTCTATGTGCAGGAACAACTGCTGTTCACCGTGCGCCTGTTCTACACCATTAATGGCATTCGCAACCCCCAGTTCACCGAACCGGAAATGCCCGACACAGTGGTTGAGCTGATTGGCTCACCGAACCAGTACGAGGAACTGATCGATGGCGTGCGCTACGGCGTCTATGAAAAACGCTATGTGATCTTTCCCCAGCGCAGTGGCCCACTGGAAATACCCGACATTCTGTTCCGCGGCGAAGTAACCGATGGCTCCAGCAATTTTGTGTTCCGCAATCTCAATACCCGCCGCGTTACCGCCTTCATCGATGGCATCACCATTGACGTGAAGGAACGCCCGGCTTCGGCCCAGAGCGTCGACTGGTTACCCGCCAGCCGGGTGAGCCTGAGTGAAGACTGGAGCCGCAGCCTGGAAGATTTGCAGGTTGGTGATTCCGTAGTCCGCACCATCACCATGACCGCCGAAGGTCTGGACGGCGCTGTCTTGCCACCCCTGACTGAAGAAAACATCGCCGGTATGAACACCTACCCGGATCCGCCGGAGATCGATCGCAGCTTTGTGGACGGCAGCATCGTCGGCACCCGCATCGAATCAACTACCCTGGTGGCCACCGCCGCCGGCGAACTGGAAATTCCCCAGGTGACGGTGCCCTGGTGGAACGTGGATAGCGACCAGATGGAGTCATCCATTATCCCGGCTACCCGCATCAATATCGCTTCAGTTGCCGGTGAAGTTCCCTCGGAACAGGCCGTGGCAAGCACTGAAAATCTGGAAGACCTGCTGGCCAGAGCGCCGGTAGTGGATCAGGCCATGATCGATGCCCAGGCCGAAGCGGAAGTTATTCAGGTGGATGCCTCCTGGATGAATTACCTGATCGCCGCCGCCTTTGCCATTGTGCTGTTCAGCATTTACCGCCTGGCTTTCGTGCCACGCAGCGAAGAAATCAGTGCCTGGTATAGCGGCCTCAAGCGCTCGGTCAGCGAACACTATGACCCCGCCAATAATGAAACCGTGGCCTATCGTAATCTGCAGGCGGCCTGCCGCAGTGGGGATGAGAACCGGATTCGCAACAGCCTCATTACCTGGTGTGGACATCTGATCAGGGACCGCAAGGTTCGCAGCATGGAAGACATTCTGCAGCAGCGGCAGATCACGGCCCTGCATGAACCGGCCAGCGCCCTGCAGGACAAGCTGTTCAACCCGCAGTCCAGTTCCCGTTTCTCAGCCAATGAACTGCTTGATACCGTCAACGGCCTGCGCAAAAAGAACAAACTCCGACAGCGGCAACAAGCCCGTGACGACCGCTTCGATTTGCCGCCCCTCTACAAATCCTGATTTCCCATCATGAGCAGTAAACTGGTCTACTCCACCGGCGGCGACAACCAATGCCCGCGCTGTGGCAAACGCCTGGACAAATGCCGCTGCAATCAGACTGACAATCAGCAGCCAAAGGGTGACGGCATTGTTCGCATCGGCCGGGAAACCAAGGGGCGTGGCGGCAAACAGGTCACCCTTATTCGCGGTATTGAACTGCCCGAAGCAGAACTGAAGGCCCTGGCCAAAAAGCTCAAGGCCCGTTGCGGCAGTGGCGGCAGCGTCAAGCAGGGAGTGATCGAGTTGCAGGGGGACAAGCGCCAGGTAGCCCTGAATTTTCTTGAGGCCCAGAATTTCACGGTGAAACTGGCGGGCGGCTGAATCGGCGCCACTTGTCCCGACTCTGCTTTATCAAGCCAGGTTCTTCAATTCTGATTCTTCAGCCCTGACTCTTCAATACAGGCATCAGCCGGAAACGCAACTGCCGCAACACCGACTTCAGACGCGATTGCAATTGTCGTTGCCGGGATGCTTGCAAGTCGGCATGGCGGTAGTTCAGCTCCAGATAAAGCTCGGTAATCTCTTGCATCAATGGGGCCAGGTCCGGACGCGCTTCACACACACGCCGGCAATAATCATTGGGTGCCTCGCCCCGCTGCCGGCCCAGACCGATCTTGTCCAGTTCCCGCCCCAGTTGCAGATAGAGCCGATCCACCGGCGCGCGACGGGTACGGGGCTCGGTCCAGATAATGGCCACGGCTATGCCCGCCACCATGATCACCGCCAGAGAAGCAAACAGCAGCACCACTTTCTGTTCGGTCACTTCACCCAACAGGCGCTCGAATAATTCGAACTGTACTTCCTCATCGTAGTTCACCACACGCCGGTTCCATTCATATTCGATGGCATCCAGACGCAGGCGCAGGGTATTGATCCAGCCCAGGGCACCGAGCCTGGAACGGGAAAACAGGGATTGCTCGAGAAAGGCCGGATCATCCGCCAGGGCCGCCTCTACACCCTGCTCGATCCGCTCCGGAGACACCGCGGCGGTGGGATCAAAGCGCACCCAGCCGCGACCTTCCAGCCAGACTTCATTCCAGGCATGGGCGTTGTACTGATAGACCATCATGTAATCTTCATAACGGTTGTACTCTGCCCCCTGATAGCCCACGACCACCCGGGCCGGAATTCCCGCTGCCCGCATCAGGAAGGCAAAGCTGCTGGCATAGTGCTCACAGAAACCCGCCATGGTATTGAAGAGAAAATCGTCCACCCGATTCTCCCCCAGCAGAGGCGGATTGAGGGTGTAGAAATATTCGTTCTGCTGAAAACGGGCCAGCACAGCATAGATATAATCCAGATCGCTATCGGTGTCAGCGCGCAAGCGCTGGGCCAGAGCCCGACTCTGGCTGTTGCCACCGGCTGGCAGCTCAAGACTGCGGCGCCGGATGCTGTCCAGCAACAATAAATCGGTACTGCTGCCCCGATAACTACGCAGATCGTAGCTCATGCGCTTGGTGATCAGGCCATTATTGAAAATTTCAAAATTGCGGCTCTGGAACAGTTCCCGATTCATGGGATCGGCCAGATGCAGACCATAGAGCCAGGGTTGCTGGGTTGGTTCCATGATGACGTTGTAGTCGATCACATCATCAGACAGGCGCACCCGATCTTCCCAGCTCCACTGGAAGTCATTGAGGCTGGCGGCCTGGGCATAGGATGAGCCCCGCCGGGTACGGCGCCAGGTCACCCCGTCAAAATCATCCAGTACCAGCCCCCGCCAGTACAGATTCTCATGCAGGGGCGGCGGCGAATTTTCAAACTGAACCCGAAATGCCAGCTCACTGGAGCGGCCGAGCTGGGCGATATCTCCCGGCGACATTTCATCAGTGACCCCGGTGCCGGCGCCGTTGTTTTGCACGGGTACCGCCCACAGGGGGGCGATGCGGGGAAAGACCAGAAATAGCACAATTGCCAGAGGCAGCGCCTGCAGACCCATCTTCAGGGACAGCCTGAAGGTGCCCGAGTGATTATCCAGCAAGGTGGAGCGATTGAGTGCCACCATGGCGGTGGTGGTGACCAGTACGGATAGCGTGATATAGGCACTGGAAACAGCGCTCTGGGAGTACAGGAAGGCCACCATCAGCATCACAAAACAGAGGCTGATCACCACATAGATATCGCGCTTGTGGCGCATCTCGATCAACTTGAACACAAAGCCCAGGGTCAGCAGGCTGGCGGCGCTGTCCAGGCCGATGCCCAGATTGCGCATCTGGCTCACTGACACCAGCAAGGTAAAGATAACAATGGCGATGCGCAGACTGCGACCCGGATAGCCCAGCCTGCCGGCGTAGATCAGCCAGCGCCAGGCAATACAGGCCACCGCAATGGCGCTGATCCACAACGGCATACGCAAGGCCTGGGGTGCCACCACCAGCATCACCGCCAGTAAAATCCAGCTCAGGGCGGAACGGGGGATCTGATAATCAATTTCACTGCGCATCATTCAATCCCGTACAAGGCCAGACAGCGCAACAGCTTGTCCCGGTGTGCCGCGCCACTGCCGGGCGGGATTTCCACGCCGGGCATCTTCAAACCGAAACTCTGCTTTTCACGGCTCAACTTCAACACCCCGTAGCACAGACGGGACAGGCGCTCCTCTACCGAGAATCCGTAAAACATATCCCAGTCCAGCCAGACCCGGCTGTCGACATAATCGACGAACTGCTTCAGTTGCATACCCTGACCCCGGGCCACATTCTTCCAGGCCACCTGGCGCAGGGGGTCACCCGGCACATAATCCCGGAAGCCGTAAAAATCCTCACTGCCTTCCTGCATCAGGGCCGACTCTTCGCCACCGCCCCCGCCGCTGTCAAACTGTTCCATGGAAAAGGCCACCGGCCTGGGATAGACGATACAGTTCAGGTCCAGGTTCACCAGCGACCAGGCCCGGCAAATACCCAGGGGAAAATAAGTGGTCACGCGCAGAATTGGCGCCTGGCAGCGGCCCCGCTTGTTGCAGCGATAAAATACCTGCACCCGGTCACGGTCCACAGCCACGAGGTCGGCATGACTGGGGCTGTGGCCGGCAAAGGCAAACTCGATTGCTTCATGGGATTTTTTGCTGGCCCGGGATATCTCGATAGTGAAACTGGCTTCTTCACCGCAGAACACCGGCGCCGTAGGCAGGCTCTTCAGACCGAGACCATTGAGATTGTTGTAGGCGTAGAGAATGGAGAGGATAAACAGACTAACCATCATGAAGGCCAGGCCGAATGCCAGGCTGACGGCATAGTTAATCGCCGCAATAAATACCAGACCCGCCGCCAGTAAAAACATCAGACCATTGCCGGTGGGCAGGACATAGATAATACGGCGATTAAGGCTAAGGCTGTCAGTGACCGGCACACGACTGGCCACCCACCTGGCGTAGCGTCTGCGTAAGGTCTGTCTGAAGTTGTCCTGCATTGCCCTGCTCCCGAACCGGGACACCGGCTTATTCGAGAATATCGACTTCGCTTAACATGCGCTGCACCAGGGAGGCACCGGTATGGCCATCCTCATCGCTAACCGCGCGCAGGCGATGCTCCACCACGGCCGGCAGGATGGTCTGCACATCTTCAGGAATCACATGATTGCGACCGCACATCAGGGCCCAGGTCTTGGCAGCGCGCATCAGCGCCAGGCTGCCACGGGGTGAAAGGCCAAAATGGAACTCATCCTTGCCGCGGGTAAAGGCAATCAGTCTTTGCACATAGTCCAGCAAAGAACCACTGGCGGTGATGGTGGCGGACTGACGCCGGAATTCGGTGACGTCTTCAACCTGAAGACATTGTTTGACGTTTTCCACCTTGTCCCATTCCGTGTCCATTTCCAGCAATTCCCGTTCGGCGCGCTGGTCCGGATAGCCGAGTCGCAGACGCATCAGAAAGCGGTCCAGTTGTGATTCCGGCAAGGGATAGGTACCGGCCAGATTGACCGGATTCTGGGTGGCGATCACGAAAAACGGCTCCGGCAGCTTGCGGGTCTCCCCTTCTACCGTGACCTGACGTTCTTCCATGGCCTCCAGCAAGGCACTCTGGGTTTTGGGTGTGCTGCGGTTGATTTCATCCGCCAGCACCACCTGATTGAAAATGGGGCCGGGGTGAAAACTGAACTGACCGGAATTCTGGTCAAAAATGGAAATGCCCAGAATATCCGCCGGCAACAGGTCGCTGGTGAACTGCACCCGGTTGTAATCCAGGCCCAGGGCGCGTGCCAGCGCATAGGACAGCGTGGTCTTGCCCATGCCGGGCAAGTCTTCCACCAGCAAATGTCCCCCGGAGAACAGACAGCACAGCGCCAGACGAATCTGGTGCTCCTTGCCCAGCAAGGCCTGACTGATTTCAGTCACGGCGGCTTGCACCTGTTTGGAGTACTTATTCTCCACCAGCTCTGAACGGCTGTCGGATTGCTTGTCGAGATTCAGGGAAAACATCGCTGGAAACGAGACTCCTTGATTCAGCTATCGCCTGACAGATCGGCCACCAGATTCTGCTGCTTGGTGGTGCCTTCATGGCCCTTTTTGGATTTCTTGGCGGCATCGTTGCGGGCAGCTTCCAGGCGACGCAGATACATTTCATCCACGTCGCCGGTAATATACTGACCGTTAAAAACCGCCGACTCAAAATCGCGGATCTGCGGATTACCTTCGGAACAGGCTGCCACCAGATCTTCCAGATCCTGATACAGCAACCAGTCGGCACCGATCAGCTTTTCCACTTCTTCATCGCTGCGCCCGCCGGCAATCAGTTCCGAGGCGGCCGGCATATCGATACCGTAGACATTGGGGTAACGTACCGCCGGCGCGGCCGAGGCAAAATAGACCTTGTTGGCACCGGCATCCCGGGCCATCTGGATGATCTGTTTACAGGTAGTGCCGCGGACGATGGAATCATCCACCAGCAGCACATTCTTGTCCTTGAATTCCAGTTCGATGGCATTGAGTTTCTGCCGCACCGACTTGCGACGCTGGCTCTGGCCCGGCATGATAAAGGTCCGGCCGATATAACGATTCTTGACGAAGCCTTCCCGGAATTTGACCCCCAGGGCATTGGCCATTTCCAGGGCCGAGGTGCGGCTGGTATCGGGGATAGGAATAACCACGTCGATATCATGATCGGGTCGCTCCCGCAGCAGTTTGGCCGCCAGCTTCTCCCCCATTCGCATCCGCGCCTTGTAGACAGAAATTTCGTCCATCAGGGAGTCTGGCCGGGCAAAATACACATGCTCGAAAATACAGGGAGCATGGACACCGGGCTCGCAGCAGATCTTGGTATGCAGATTGCCATTGATATCGATGTAGACAGCCTCTCCTGGCGCCACGTCTCTTTCTATTTCAAATCCCGCGGCGTTCAGTGCCACACTCTCAGAGGCAATCATGTATTCCTTGCCTGCCTCGGTCTGACGGCTGCCAAACACCAGAGGGCGAATGCCGTTGCGATCCCGGAAGCCGACAATCCCGTAGCCGGTAATCATCACCACCACCGCATAACCACCCCGACAACGACCATGCAGACCGCTCACGGCAGTGAAAATATCCTCAGCCTGGGGCTGAATTTTGCCCAGCCGCTGCAGCTCATGGGCGAACACATTGAGCATGACTTCCGAGTCTGAATCGGTATTCATATGCCGCAAATCCTCATTGAAGAGATCGCGGTTCAGCTCGGCAGCATTGGTGAGATTGCCGTTATGGGCCAGGGACAGGCCATAGGGAGAATTGACATAGAAAGGCTGGGCCAGCGCCGGGCTGGAAGAACCCGCCGTGGGGTAGCGCACATGACCGATTCCCATATTGCCGGTGAGGCGGCGCATATGGCGGGTACGAAACACATCCTTGACCAGGCCATTGTCCTTGCGCAGATTCAGCTTGCCGTTATCACAGGTCATGATGCCAGCGGCATCCTGGCCCCGATGCTGCAAAACTGTCAGGGTGTCATACAGGCTGAGGCCTACATCCTGACCTGGTTGCGCTACGATTCCGACCAATCCACACATAGTTTGCTCCGCTGGGCTAATTAAGCAATTCAGACACTGGGGTTCACACCGGCCAGGTCTTCGATAAACAGGCGTGACCAGTCAATCAGCGACATCCCGTAGGGGATCAGGGCTGATTCCTGCCACAAGGGGTTCTCCGAAACAAAGACGCTGGTGATAAACAGGATAACCAGCACGATGATCACACCCCTGGCTATTCCGAACACGCCACCGGCGAGTCTGTCGACGAGTTTCAATCCGGTCACCGTCAGCAGTTTCGCCATCAGGTGATTGATCAGGGTGCCGGTCATCATGACCAGCACAAAAATAATGGCAAAAGCGGTGACATATCTGGCCCCGCTGCTTTCAATCATGCCCGCCAGTGAATTGGACAAAGGCTCACTGTATACCCGGGCCACCAGCAAAGCTGCGATCCAGGTCAACAATGACAGCACTTCCTTGATCAGGCCGCGCCATAATCCGAACAGGCAGGATATGAACGTAACACTGATAATGGCGGCGTCAACAGCATTCATAGCTCGGATTCCGGTGCCTGTGCCGTCAAAGTGATTCGATCTCGTAGCGCACGATCATGCCATTGAGTTGAAAACGATCCTGCAATTCCTGCTGGAATTGCTCGACCCGGCCGCGCTCCAGCCAGGGGCCGACAAAAATCGCCGTCATGGTGCTTTCATTGGCAGTAATGACCCGGCTATAGGCCTTGTACTCCGCCTCCAGCAGACGATTCAGCAGATTTTCGGCATTGGCCGCATTGGCAAAGGTCCCGAGCCGAACCGACCAGCCCTGGGGCAGACCGTTCTCATCCAGGGTCGGCACTTCTCGCTGAAACGCCGACTCGGACTCCACTACGGCCACTTCCCCGGCTTCCTGCAGGCTTTCTTCAAGCGGATCTGCCGCAGTCTGCTCAGCATCGGCCTCCGGACTGCTGTTGCTCTCGCCCAGCAGCGCTGTTTCCTCGATCTGAATCTGCGGCCGTGAAGGCTGCGGCTCAGGCAAAATGGGCACTTCCGGGGCTGGCGGGATACGGCTGCTGACCGAGGGCTGATAGCTGCCCTGGCCGTCGAAAATAATCGGCAGAAAAATAAGCCCCAGTGCCAGCAGAACGATGGTGCCGACAATGCGCTGTTTGGTAGCCTGCTTCAAACTGGCTGTTTCCTGTTGTGAATGCGCCGCAGCCTGCGCGGCTTCGCTATGACTTGGATCCGGGTCAGTGACACCTGTGCCTTGCTCCCGGCAGAAAGCTGCCGTGAATAAACCGTTTAATCCTGCTTGCCAGGCTCGCGGCTGTTCTGGCGCAGGGCAGCCACGGTATAGAAAGAGCCCGTCACCAGCACCGTATCATCACTGTCTGTGGCCTCCAGAGCGGCATCCAGGGCCTTGGCGGCGCTGTCACAGGCCACTACCGGCCGATCCAGCACCGCAGTGACCCGCTGTGACGCCTCACTTGCAGGCATACAGCGGGGCTCATCGACCTGCGCAATATACCAGATGTCCACCGCTGATTGTAATGAACTGGCAATGCCTTCTATATCTTTATCTGCCATCACTGCCAGTACCACAGCGATCTGGCCGCGAATTCTGCCGGATTGCCGCAGCCCCTGTAATTGCTGGGCCAGATGCCCTGCCGCGGCAGGATTATGGGCCACATCAAACAGCAAGCTCCGCCCCCCATCCCGGGTCTGACGCCATTCACAGCGCCCGGGGACCGTCAGACTGCTCAGGGCCTCGGGTAATGGCGGTAATTCCACGCCCAGGCACAGCAGCGCCTGCAGGGAGGCTGCAATACTGGCCGGATGCAGATTCAGGGGCGGCAATGGCCGCTCAAGCCCTTGCCCGTGGCGATCCAGGCCGCGAAACTGCCATGACCCGGCTGCTCCTGCACTGCCACAGGAAAATTCGCGATTTATCAGGTACAAAGGCGCCTGTAACTGCTCTGCCAGCGCCGGAATATCCGCTGGCACGTCGGTATCGGCACAGACCACCGGCTTGCCCGGGCGCATGATGCCGGCCTTTTCCCGGGCAATCTCTTCCCGGGTCGAGCCCAGCCAGTCCATGTGGTCGAGACTGATACTGGTGATTACCGCCACATCAGCATCGATGATATTGACCGCGTCCAGACGCCCGCCCAGACCCACTTCCAGTATGGCCAGGTCCAGCTCAGCGTCACGAAACAGAGTGAGGGCAGCCAGGGTGGCAAACTCGAAATAGCTCAGCAGAGTCTCGCCCCTGGCCGCATCAATTGCCGCGAAGGCCGCAATCAGGCGCTCATCGGCAACTTCTTCCCCCTGCAGGCGAATGCGTTCATTGAATCTGTGAATATGGGGAGAGGTATAGCAGCCATGGCGCAGATTTGCCGCCGCAGCCAGCCGCTCCAGGCTGGCCACACAACTGCCTTTGCCATTGCTGCCGGCCACGGTGATGACCTGCCTGGCAATGGGGCCCGAGCCCATGGCAGCCCAGACCGCGCCTACCCTCTCCAGCCCCAATTCAATGCTTCGGGGATTGACGAGGGCTATATAGTCAAGCCAGGCATCGAGATCCGCACCGGGTCCGGGCGCGGCACTCATCAGCTTGCGTTGCGCCTTTGCCAGGTGAGTTTGGTCAGCAGTGAGGCAATGCGATCGCGCAATTCACGGCGATGCACAATCATGTCGATGGCACCATGCTCCAGCAGGAATTCGCTGCGCTGGAAGCCTTCCGGCAGTTTCACCCGCACGGTCTGGCGAATCACATCAGGTCCGGTGAAGCCCACCAGGGCATTGGGCTCGGCAATATTGATATCACCCAGCATGGCCAGACTGGCGGAAACGCCGCCGTAGACCGGGTCTACCAGAACCGAAATAAAGGGCAAACCGTTCTGCCGCAGGCGTTCCAGCGCGGCGGAGGTTTTCGCCATTTGCATCAGGGAGATCAGCGCCTCCTGCATGCGGGCACCACCACTGGTGGAGAAACATATCAGGGGCAGACCCTCTTCCAGACAGGTATTGGCCGCCTGGACAAATTTTTCCCCCACCACAGCGCCCATGGAGCCGCCGATGAAGCCGAATTCAAAAGCTGCCACTACCGCCGGCACCTCGTTGACTGTGCCCTTGATTACAATCAGGGCATCTTTCTCGCCGGTTGCCTTCTGGGCCGCACTGAGCCGGTCCTTGTAACGTTTCAGGTCCTTGAACTTGAGCAGATCCACCGGCTCCATGTCTTCACAGAGCTCTTCCTGCCCTTCGCTATCCAGAAACAGTTCCAGGCGCCGACGCGCCGAAATGCGCAAATGGTGATCGCATTTGGGGCAGACGTCATGATTCTCGGCCAGAGATTTCTGGTACAGCATGGCGTCACAGCGCGGACACTTCTTCCACACGCCCTGAGGTACAGAGCTCCGTTTACTTTCCCCACTCGATGTGGAAATGGAGGGGAGGATCTTGTCTATCCAGCTCAATTCTAAATCCCTTACTAATCAATAGGATGTGCTTATTCTAGGGTATCAAGGGCCTGTCTTGCCAGTGCTATCAGCGAACAGATGTCCTCAACTTGCCCGGCTTCCGGCACAGCGTCTGCCGACAGCCCGGCAATGCGCTCCACCAGGGCGCTGCCGATAATCACCCCATCGGAAATCGCGCCCATGGCCCGGGCACTGTCGGCATCCTTGATGCCAAAACCGATGACGATGGGCAAGTCGGTCATGCTGCGCAAGTCTTGAATACGCTCGGCAATCACGTCGCTGTCGCTGAGAGCCGCTCCGGTGACCCCTTTCAGGGACACGTAATACAAATAGCCACTGCAGTGCTCGACAATGGATTGGGCCCGCTTGTCGGTGGTGGTAGGAGCCACCAGATAAATGGTTTCCAGACCAGCAGAGCGCAGTGCCTGGTGCAGACCGGCGGATTCTGCCGGCGGCATATCCACCACCAGCACGCCATCGACGCCCGCCTGCCTGGCCTTGTCGCTGAAAGCCTCATAACCCATGATCTCGATGGGATTCAGATAGCCCATCAGAACCACCGCGGTATCACTGTTATCGGCGCGAAAGCGGGCCACCAGTTCCAGGCTGTCAGCCAGGGTGGTTCTGGACTTCAGGGCCCGTTCCACACCGCGCTGAATCACCGGACCGTCGGAGGCCGGGTCACTGAAGGGAATGCCCAGCTCAATGACATCGGCACCGGCCGCGGCCAGACCATGCATCAGAGCCAGGCTGGCCTCGAGGTTGGGATCCCCTGCCACCAGGTAGGGAATCAGTAATTTGCGCTGTTGCTGTGCCGCCGATGCGGCAATTTCCTGCAAGCGACCCATCGCTTGTGCCTCCCTGCTAGAGCTTGATGCCTTCCAGGCGCGCTACGGTTTCGATGTCCTTGTCGCCGCGCCCGGACAGATTGATAACAATGGACTGGTCCGGCTTCATGTCGGCGGCCAGCTTCATGGCATAAGCCACGGCATGACTGGACTCCAGTGCCGGAATAATGCCCTCGAGACGGGTCAGCTGATGAAAGGCCTCCATGGCCTCGCTGTCGGTAGCCGCCACATAGTTGACGCGCTTGAGGTCCTTCAACCAGGAATGCTCCGGGCCTACGCCGGGATAATCCAGACCCGCCGACACCGAATGGGTTTCCAGTATCTGGCCGGCCTCATCACTCATCAGATAGGTGCGGTTGCCATGCAGAACACCCGGTTTGCCGGCACTGAGAGGCGCGGCATGTTCACCGGTTTCCAGGCCATTGCCGCCGGCTTCCACGCCGTACATGGCCACTTCCGTATCGGCAAGAAAGGGATGGAACAGGCCAATGGCATTGGAGCCGCCACCGACACAGGCCACCAGGGCATCCGGCAGGCGACCGATCTGCGCCAGGGACTGCTCCCTGGCCTCACGGCCAATCACGCACTGAAAATCCCGCACCAGTTGCGGATAGGGATGGGGGCCGGCCACAGTGCCGATGATGTAATAGGTATTGTCCACATTGGTGGCCCAGTCACGCAGGGCTTCGTTCATGGCATCTTTCAGGGTGCGCGAGCCCGAATCCACGGCGATCACATTGGCTCCCAACAGCTTCATGCGATAGACATTGGGTGCCTGACGCTCAACATCTTCGGCGCCCATATAGACATGACATTCCAGACCCAGGCGCGCCGCCACAGTGGCACTGGCCACGCCATGCTGACCGGCACCGGTTTCGGCGATGATTCGTTTCTTGCCCATACGCTTGGCCAGCAATGCCTGACCAATGGTGTTATTTACCTTGTGGGCGCCGGTGTGATTGAGATCCTCGCGCTTGAGCCAGATCTGCGCACCCTTGCTGGCAGCAGTCAGACGCTCGGCGAAATACAAAGGTGACGGACGCCCCACATAATGTTTGAGCTCATAGTCGAACTCATCCCAGAAGGCCTTGTCACTGGACAATTCCTTGTACATTTGGGCCAGTTCTTCTACTGCATCGATCAGGGTTTCACCGACAAAAATGCCGCCATAGGGACCAAAATGCCCGCTGGCATCGGGGCCATCAAAACCCTTGTTTTCAGTCACTGCTTCCGCCATTTCTAGCTCCTTCAATAAACTGTCTCAGTTTATCTGCATTCTTGATACCCGGCGCAGATTCAACGCCGGAACTGACATCAAGCCCGAAGGGCCTGACCTGCTCGACGGCCTGCTGCACATTATCAACATTGAGGCCGCCCGCCAGTACTACGTCGTGCTGGCTGGCATCGACCAGTTGTCGCGCCAGATTCCAGTCAAAAGTTTTTCCTGTGCCACCTGCTACCTTTTTGTCATAGCTGTCCAGCAACAGGTATTCGGCGCGCGGATAACTATTCAGTTCCGCCGCCGCATCCCGGTCCTCTCCGACCCGGATCGCCTTCATATAGGGAGTTACAAAAGAGGCGCAGAACTCATCGTCTTCGTCGCCATGAAATTGCAGACAATCGATGCGCCCGGTTTCCAGGGCCGCCTCCACTTCCTCCCGGGCCGGGTTCACAAACAGACCCACCCGGGTCACACTGGCCGGGACATTGGCAAAGATCTCTGCCAATTGCGCCGGCTTTACCGCCCGGGAACTCGGCGCATACATGACCGCGCCCAGGGCATTGGCGCCCAGGGCAATCGCGGCATCGGCATCCCCACAACGGGTGATGCCACAAATTTTTATCCAGAGTTTTGACAAGGCGGGCTTACTGATCTGATTGAGACAATTCTAACATTGAACAGGCAGTGGCGACCATGCTCCCGGCTCAGGGAGTCTGCTCCTGATCCTGATTCAACGCCGGCAAATTCGCCAGCATCGGCGGCAGCCACAGGCTTGGCGGCAAATCCTCCTGCGGGTAGCCCACTCCGGCCAGATACAGACCGTCCGCCGGGGCGGCAATGCCGGACTGGCGCCGGTCGGCCGCGGCGATCAGTTCAGCCATCCAGCCCGCCGGCCGCTTGCCCTGCCCCACCTCCAGCATACTGCCCACCAGATTGCGCACCATATGCTGCAAAAAGGCATTGGCCTGCACATCGAACACCAGATAATCCCCCTGCTCGAACCAGCGCGCATGGTGGATATTGCGAAACGGGCTTCGGGACTGGCAACCGGCGGCCCGAAAGGCGGAGAAATCCTGTTCACCGGGCAGGCAGGCAGCGGCGGCATTGAGCGCCGCCACATCCAGCTCACCGCGCCAGTGGGTGACCTTGCCCGCCAGAACCGCCGAGGCAAAGCGGCGCCGGTGGAGAATATAGAAATAGCGTCGGTGCCTGGCAGAGAAACGGGCATGGAAATCGCCGCTCACAGGCTGTGACCACAACACCCGCACCGAAGCCGGTAACAGACTGTTCACGCCCTGGGTCCAGGCCTTGTCGCCCCGGTCTACCGGGCTGTCGAAATGCACCACCTGGCAAGTGGCATGTACGCCGGCGTCGGTACGTCCGGCGCAGTGGCTGCTGATGGGACAATCGGCAATCTGGCTCAGGGCCGATTCCAGGGCGCCCTGCACTGTGGCCAATTCGGGGGAGGATTGTTTCTGCCAGCCACTGAAGGCACTGCCGTCATATTCCAGCGCCAGGGCAATGCGCGTGGCGGCCGGGGGCGAATGGGTGTCCTCAGTCACGGTGGCGATGTGTGGGCTTGATCAGGGCCTAGTCCAGGGAAGCCAGCAGTTTCTCGGCTTCTTTAACCTGCTCGTCATTGCCTTCCTTGATCACTTCCTGAAGGATTTCCCTGGCGCCTTCGGCATCACCCATCTTCTGATAAGCATAGGCCAGCTCCAGTTTGGTGGCAGCCTCGTCGTCATCGGACAATAATTCCACTTCCTCCACGTCCTGGACATCGAGGTCGTCGTCATCGTCGTCGGCCAGGAACTCCAGGTCTTCCAGTTCTTCCTCGGCCTCATCGCTGCCCGCTTCCGAGGGCTTGTCATCCTCGTCGGCAATGGCATCGAGATCGAAATCCACCTCATCGTCATCGCTGTCGGTGGCTGCCTTCTCTTCGGGCTTGTCAGTCTCGTCTACTTCGAATTCATCCAGATCGAAATCGAAGTCATCGGCATCATCGCCGGCTGACTCCGCTGCGCTGTCTTGCTGCTCCGGCGTTTCGATGACGGTGTCTTCCAGATCAAAGTCGAAAGTCTCCACTTCATCGTTGCTGGCTTTTTCCGGTGCAGGTTCGGCATCCAGCTCATCCTTGTCGAAGCTGAAGTCCACGGCATTTTCGGCATCCGCTTCCAGCTCTGGCGCTTCTGCTTCGCTGTCATCCTGACCCGGCAGATCGTCGGTATCAAAGGCGAAGGTTTCCAGATCCAGGTCTTCTTCCTTTTCATCAGCGGCAGCCGTGCTGTCCGGCTTGCTGTCTTCGGCATCGAAATCGAAGGCTTCGATGTCCATGTCTTCCGGATCCTTGCTGTCACCACTGGCCAGCTCAGGCTCGGCGTCGTCATCGCTGTCCAGATCGAAGCTGTCCAGTGTTTCTTCTGCAGCCGGCTCGGGCTCTTCGGTAGCAGCGGCTTCGCTGTCAGGCTGCGCTGTGTTCTCTGCCTCTTCCGGCACTTTCTCCTCGCCTGCTTCCTCAGCCTTGTCTTCAGACGCTTCCCCGGCCTCGTCGCCGTCGGCATCAGCGGCAGCTTCGTCATCGCCGCCCAGATCAAACATCATGTCGACGGCTTCCGGCTCTGACTCGTCCGAATCAAGCGCGCTATCCTGTTCCGCTGATTTGGCCTTGTCTTCACTGTCGCCAGCCTGTTCTATTTCCTCGGAGAACTCAAAGCTGTCGTCATCATCGAATGCATCCAGATCGATTCCCAGATCATCCAGGAAGGAAGTGCTGTCTTCCTCTTCTTCCCTGGCTGCCTCAGGGGCGCTGCTTTCCTCCGGGGCCTCACTCACTTCGGCCTCAGGCGTGGCCTCGGCTTCAGGCTCGTCCGCCTGGGCCTCATCAAACCACTTGCGATAGTTGTCGATCTCCCGATCCAGTACCGGGCTCTGCTGCTGGGAGATCATGTCCGCCTGCTCTTCAAAGGCAGCCAGATCACCCTTGCGGGCCAGCGCTTCGGCCAGCTTCAGGCGCAGTTTGTCGTCATCTTCATCTTCGGCCAGTTGTTCCCGTAACAGATTGGCGGCGCGATCAAACTCACCTTCGTCAATCAGGGCATCGGCCCGGGCACTGATGTCGTCCTCAGCAGCGGCCGGCTGGTCGGCTTCAAATTCGAAATCGTTGTCGTCCTGATCCTGATCCTGCTGCTCGTCGGCAATCTCCGGATTGCTGCCAATGATGTCATCCAGTTCGGCATCCAGCTCAGTGTCATCAAGATCGTCCTGCAACTCGGCGGCGGACTGCTCGGCAATATCGCCGCGGGCCGAGGCATCAAATTCCTTCTCTGCCAGCTCGTCCAGCTCATCGGCTTCGGTCGCGAGCTTGCTGGCACGGTTGCGACGCAGCAGCAAGACCACCAGCAGCAGGATCACCAATACAGCAACCAGGGCCATGGTAATGACATTGCCGGTCAGTATCCGCATCAGGTCATCCACCAGACCGCCACTGGGGCGAGCCTGCTGGCTGTCCTGTTCGGCAGCGGCGATGGCAGCCTGCTGGGCGGCCATGGCGGCGGCTTCAGCTTCGGCCTGTGCTTGCGCTTCGGCAGCGGCGGCGGCCAGGGATTCCTGCAGTTGGGCCAGTTGCAGATCCTGCAGACGAATAATTTCCTGGGCGTCTGCTATCTGCTCCTCAAGTGCCTGCAGCTGGGAATCCAGATTCTCCCGTTCCAGGCGGGCCCGGTCGGCCTCTTCCTGTTGCATGGCCAGCTGGTTTTCCAGTTCGGCGATGCGTTCATCAAGCTCGGCCAACTCGGCACTGTCAGCAGAACTGTCGCCAGCACCACTGCTGGCATCGATGGCTTCACTGTCGTCATCGCCAGCCACTACACTGAGCTGGCCCTGGGGTTCATCGCTGTCAGGCTGATTCTGGGCCGGTGCCGCCAGAGGCTGGCTGTCGGCGAATTCCTGATTCTGGCGGGAAATTTCGGTCAGGGCTTCATTAGCCGTGATCTCCTGCACTTCCGCCAGGCTCGGCACACGCAGGACTTCACCACTGCGCATGCGGTTGATATTGCCATCGATAAACGCATCCGGGTTCAGGCGCTGGATGGCAACCATGGTCTGCTGCAGGGAAACACTGTTATTGGGTCGTACCCGCAGCGCGATGTCAGTCAGGGTATCGGCATTGGAGGTAGTAACGGTCTCTTGCTGCTCAGCCTCCTCGGCTTCCGGCTCTACCGATGCATCCAGAGCCTGATCGGTTTCGACGGCTTCTTCAGCGGCTTCTTCCTCGGCCGCCGCTTGCTCGCTGGCAAGCTGCTCATCGCTGTCCTCTTGCTCTACAACCGGCTCTACAACCGGCTCGGCTTCTTCGGTTTCGGCGATGGCCGGCTCCGGCTCGGATTCGGTTTCGCTTGCTTGCTGGGCTGGCTCGGCGCTTTCTTCCGGCGCCGGATCGGCAGCGCTGGTTTCCGGCATGGCTTCCGGTTCAGCAGGGGCAGTGGTTTGCGGGGCGCTTACCGCCGGGGCCTGGGTCTGGGGCTGCGCTTGCGGCTGCGACGCCTGGCTGCTGTCAGCAGGCGGCTCCAGCACCGGGCTGATGGGCTGGCGCACGGGCGCGTCGCCCTGGGCCTGATCGTTGAAGACCGGCAGGTCCAGCAGAATGGTGTGCTCGCTCAACAGGCGACCGCTGGGCCAGCGGGTTTCGAGAATAAAATTCAGATAGGGCTCGCGGACAACCTGGTTGCTGGTAAGCACCACGAAATTGCCCTGGGCAGTGGATTCGATGGAGAAACGGATATCGGAGAGGAAACCAACACGATCGATGTTGAAGCGCTGAAAATCGTCCAGGGACGCCATTTGCACATTGACGTCTTCCAGCCGGGTATCCCCCAGCTGCAGGATCTCGATGCGGACCCTAAGTGGTTGATTCAAAGCCGATTCGACGGAAACAGAGCCAAGCCCCAGGGCCAGTACCTGAGATGCCATGCCGCTCAGCAGTAGGACCAGAATCACGAAGGATTTACGAAGCATATTCCCTTAGTTCTCACTATCACGCAGGCCTGCTGTCACAGACCCGGCCCAAGTGCCTGATATCCATGACAATAGCATGCGGAACATCCTGGAAAAGCTGGCCGGTCGCCTGGGCGAAATCCGGTCCGGGCGGGCCTTTCACAGACCCTGTTTGTCGCTGCCCAGCGAGTATGCTGATGCCCTGCTTGTCCCCGAATACATTCTGCCAACCACCGACCGGACCCGGGGCCCGGTCAGCAAGTTAGTGAATACTGTTGTCGCAGTTGATGGCTTTATTAAGCCGATTTCTTCACTACGGCCTGCAAGTATTCATTACAAATAGCTTTTTATCAACTCTTCAGCAATCTGAACTGAGTTTAAGGCTGCGCCTTTGCGGACATTATCGGCCACTACCCAGAGATTTATACCGTTGCTCAAAGAGATATCCTGCCGGATTCGACCCACGAAAACTGCGTCCTGGCCCGCAGAATCATGGACTGCCGTGGGATATCCGCCGTCTTCGCGCTCGTCCATCACCACCACACCGGGGGCCTGGGACAGTAATTGCCGCACTTCCTGCTCGCTGATGGGCTGCTCGGTCTCGATCTGTACCGCCTCGGAATGACCGTAGAACACCGGAACACGCACACAGGTGGCGCTCACCCGGATATCCTCGTCAGCAAAGATCTTCTGGGTCTCCCAGACCATCTTCATCTCTTCCTTGGTATAGCCGTTGTCCATGAACTGGTCGATATGGGGCAAGGCATTGAAAGCGATCTGCCGCGGATAGACCTCGGTCTTGGCCTCACGGCCATTGAGCAGCTCTGCCGTCTGGCGGGCCAGTTCCTCAATGGCGGCCTTGCCGGTGCCGGAGACTGCCTGATAGGTGGCCACGCTGATGCGCTTGATCCGGGCGGCATCGTGAATCGGCTTCAGGGCCACCAGCATCTGGATGGTGGAGCAATTGGGGTTGGCGATGATATTGCGGGCCTTGTAGCCGGCAATCGCGTCGGCATTGACCTCCGGCACCACCAGGGGAATGTCGTCTTCGTAGCGAAAATGGGAGGTGTTGTCGATGACCACGCAGCCCGCCGCACCGGCCTTGGGTGCGAATTCGGCGGAAATACTGCCGCCGGCGGAAAACAGCCCGATCTGCGCCTGGCTGAAATCAAATTCCGCCAGATTGCCCACGGTCACGGGCTTGTTGTTGAACATCACGGTGCTGCCGGCAGAACGCGCGCTGGCCAGGGGATAGAGATTGTTAACCGGGAACTTGCGCTGCTCCAGAATGCTGAGCATCGCCTCTCCCACCGCACCGGTGGCGCCAACCACCGCAACATCATAACCACTCATTAGCTTTCTCTTTATATTCAGTTAGTTGCAAAGTCTTTCTAATTCAGTTTCCAGAGCCCTGGCCGGCGGCCTCGGGCTGCACGAAATACCAGGGCGACTGCTTGCGCCAGTTGTCTTCGAAGGCGCGAATGCTGTCCGCATCCTCCAGGGTCAGGCCAATATCATCCAGACCATCCAGCAGGCACTGCTTGCGGAAGGCATCCACCTCAAAGGCGATCTCACTGCCATCGGGCTTGATGATCACTTGCCGGCTCAGGTCCACTTCCAGCTCATAGCCCTCGGTGGCGGTCACTTCCTCAAACAACTGGGACACAATTTCTTTATCAAGAACAATGGGTAAGATTCCATTCTTAAAGCAATTGTTATAGAAGATGTCGGCAAAGCTCGGGGCGATCAGTACGCGAAAGCCGTAGTCATCCAGGGCCCAGGGGGCATGCTCACGGGATGAGCCACAACCGAAGTTATCCCGGGCCAGCAAGACGCTGGCGCCCTGGTAACGGGGCTGATTCAGCACAAAATCCGGGTTCAGGGGGCGCTGGCTGTTATCGGCATCGGGCTCGCCCTTGTCCAGGTAGCGGTGCTCATCGAAGAGATTGACCCCGAATCCGGTACGCTTGATGGACTTGAGGAATTGCTTGGGAATGATGAAATCGGTATCCACATTGGCCCGGTTGAGGGGCAGAACGATACCTTTAACTACTGAAAACTTTTTCATAACTCTTTGATCCTTCTGATATTCCTCAGTCCAGTTCGCGCACGTCCACGAAGTGACCGGCGATAGCAGCCGCTGCCGCCATGGCCGGGCTCACCAGGTGGGTGCGGCCCCCGCGGCCCTGACGGCCCTCGAAATTACGGTTGGAGGTGGAAGCACAGTGCTTGCCCTCCCCCAGCTGGTCGGCATTCATGGCCAGACACATGGAACAGCCCGGCTCACGCCACTGCAGTCCGGCTGCCTCGAAGATCTTGTCCAGACCTTCGGCCTCGGCCTGCTGTTTCACCACTCCGGAGCCCGGAACCACCATGGCCAGCTCTACCGAATCGGCCACCCGCTTGCCCTGCACCACTTTTGCGGCTTCGCGCAGGTCCTCGATGCGGGAATTGGTGCAGGAACCAATGAAAATACAATCCAGCTTGATGTCGCGAATGGCTTCGCCGCCCTGCAAGCCCATGTATTTCAGGGCCTGCTGGATATTGTCACGGCGCGTGTCATCGCTTTCCTGGGCCGGGTCCGGCACGCGCCCGCTGATCGGCGCCACCATCTCTGGCGAGGTGCCCCAGGTCACCTGGGGTTCAATATCGGCGGCGTCCAGGGTTACCACCTGATCAAAGACGGCATCCTCGTCGCTCACCAGCTTGAGCCAGGCCTCACAGGCCTGCTCCCAGAGCTCCCCCTTGGGGGCGAAGGGGCGTCCTTCAATATAATCCAGGGTGGTCTGGTCCACGGCGATCAAACCGGCGCGGGCACCGGCCTCAATGGCCATATTGCACACGGTCATGCGCCCTTCGATGCTCAGTGAACGGATGGCTTCTCCAGCAAATTCAATGGTATAGCCCGTACCGCCGGCGGTACCGATCTTGCCTATAATGGCCAGCACCACGTCTTTGGCGGTCACTCCGGTCTTGAGCTGGCCGTCTACCTGCACCAGCATGTTCTTCATCTTCTTCTGCATCAGGCACTGGGTGGCCAGCACATGCTCCACTTCCGAGGTACCAATACCATGGGCCAGGGCACCCAGGGCACCATGGGTGGAGGTATGGGAGTCCCCGCAGACGATGGTCATGCCTGGCAGGGTGGCCCCCTGCTCCGGTCCGACCACATGCACGATACCCTGACGCATATCTGTCATTTTCAGCTCGAAGATATTGAATTCCTTACAGTTATCATCGAGTGTGCGAACCTGGGTCTTGGAGATGGGGTCCTTGATGCCTTCCAGACCGCGGCTGCGCTCATCCCGGGTCGTGGGGATGTTGTGATCCGGGGTGGCGAAATTGGCATCGGCGCGCCATGGCAGGCGCCCGGCCAGACGCAGGCCTTCGAAGGCCTGGGGCGAGGTAACCTCATGAATCAGGTGCCGATCGATGTAAATCAGCGCGGTGCCGTCAGGCCGCTGTTTCACCAGATGTGCATCCCAGATCTTGTCATATAAGGTTTTACCGCTCATGACTATTCCCTACCTAATAAAGCAAATTAATAAATTAATATATCTTATTGATATATAGTGTTTTAGTGAGCCGGAGCTGACTCTAAGCGCGGATATCCGCGTTCTGCGCCCGGTCGCGCAGCAGATGGTCCATCAATACCAGGGCCATCATGGCCTCGGCAATAGGGGTGGCCCGGATGCCGACACAGGGATCATGGCGACCGGTGGTCACCACCTCTTCCGGCTCGCCCTGCACATTCACGGTCTTGCCGGGAATGCGAATACTGGATGTGGGTTTCAGGGCCAGATGAGCCAGCAGATCCTGGCCACTGGATATCCCGCCCAACACACCCCCGGCATGATTACTGAGGAAACCCTCGGGGCTAATCTCATCACGGTGCTCGGTGCCTTTTTGCTCTACCGAGTCAAAACCTGCGCCGATCTCCACGCCCTTGACGGCATTGATGCTCATTAGCGCCTTGGCCAGATCCGCATCCAGGCGATCGAAAATGGGCTCGCCAAGGCCTACCGGCACACCCTCGGCGCGCACACTGATGCGGGCACCGATGGAATTGCCTTCCTTGTTCAAAGCCGTCATATAGGCTTCCATTTCCGCCACTTTGTCAGCATCGGGGCAGAAAAAGGGGTTGTTCTCTATCTCCGCGGCATCGAACTTCTCGGCCTTGATGGGCCCCAGCTGGCTCAGCCAGCCCTGAATCCGGATGCCCTTGCCCGCCAGGTACTTCTTGGCGATGGCACCGGCGGCGACGCGCATGGCTGTTTCCCGGGCGGAGGCACGACCGCCACCCCGATAATCCCGCAGACCGTACTTTTTGAAGTAGGTGAAATCCGCATGAGCAGGACGAAACTGGTCCTTGATCTTGCTGTAGTCCTTGGAGCGCTGATCGGTGTTCTCAATCAGCAAGCCAATGGGCGTGCCCGTAGTCTTGCCTTCGAAGACACCGGAAAGAATCCTGACCGCATCATCCTCCCGACGCTGGGTGGTGAAGCGGGACTGACCCGGCTTGCGACGATCCAGGTCATGCTGCAAATCAGCTTCACTCAGCTCCAATCCTGGCGGACAACCATCCACCACACAACCTAGCGCCGGGCCATGGCTTTCGCCAAAGCTGGTCACTGTAAAGAGCTTACCGAAAGTATTACCTGACATCTGAATCTCACTGGCGGAAGGCTGAGGGGCGGCAGGAGCCAAAAAGCACGCGATTATACACTAATTAAACTCGTCCCTGAACTGCTCCAGTTGGCGACGTGTCAGGGCAAACACCCCTTCCCCGCCTTCTTCAAACTCCAGCCACAAAAGCGGTACCGCCGACAATCTTTCCTGCAGGGCGCCGGCACTATAGCCCACCTCCATCACCAGCAGGCCCCGCTCTTCAAGATAATCCGCAGCCTGGCGCAGAATACTCATAGGAATGGCCAGGCCCTGATCCTCACTCACCAGACCCTGGCGCGGCTCATGACTGAATTCCGGCGCCAGCTCCGCCACTTCCTCGGCACTGACATAGGGGGGATTGCTGACAATCAGGTCATAGCGCCCGGACAGCTCGGTAAACAGATCGGACTGGCAGGTGCTGACCCGCTGGCCCAGACCATGGAGCTTGATATTCTCTGCCGCCAGGTCCAGGCAATCGCTGGAGATATCCGCCAGGCAAACCTGACTTTCGGGAAATTCCAGCGCTGCGGCAATACCGATACAACCGCCGCCGCAGCACAGATCCAGTATCTGCCCGGGACTGGTGGCCAGCATCGGCTGAAAGCGGTTGGCAATCAATTCGGCGATGGGGGATCTTGGCACCAGGGCGCGGGGGTCACAGATAAATTCATGCCCGGCGAACCAGGCCCTTCCCAGCAAATAGGCCGCCGGGACCTTGTCTTCGATCCGTTTCGCGCGCAGGGTGTCCAGGGAATCCTGTTGCTGCGCCGACAATTCGCCCGTCAATGCCTCTACCGGCTGATCAAAGTCGATGCCCAATTCGCAGTACACCAGATACACCGCCTCATCGAGTGGCGTGGCAGTGCCGTGGGAGAAACTGAGCCCGGCCCGGGCCATTTCCTCGGCAAACTGGTATATATAGTCGCGTATTTGCATCGCTGTCAGCCTCAGGCCTGACCGGAAAAAGCTTTACCCCAAAGTCGGGTTATCGTAGGGTAGCCCTCAAAATTTAGCCGACATATGAGCCCGTAACTATGCAGGATATGGAAAACTCTTTTCTGGACATCATCAACGCCATCGGTGAAGACCCCAAGCGCCCCGGTTTGCTGGATACCCCCAAGCGCGCCGCCAAGGCCATGGAATTTCTGATGCAGGGCTATGAGATGGATATTGATGAAGTCATCAATGACGCCCTCTTCCCCTCAGACACCGACGAGATGGTTATCGTCAAGAATATCGAACTCTATTCCATGTGCGAACACCATATGCTGCCTTTTATAGGCAAGTGCCATGTCGCCTACATTCCCAAGGGAAAGGTGATCGGCCTGTCGAAAATCGCCCGCCTGGTGGATGTCTTCGCCAGACGCCTGCAGATTCAGGAAAACCTCACCAACAATATTGCCAATTGCATCATCGACAAGACCGGCGCCGCCGGTGCAGCGGTCATTATCGAAGCTCAGCATATGTGCATGATGATGCGGGGTGTGGAAAAGCAGAACTCGGTGATGACCACCTCCTGCATGCTGGGCGCTTTCAGAACCAAGGCCAGCACCCGCAATGAGTTCCTGTCACTGATAGACTAACGCAGTACCAGCTCGACACGCTCGGCACAGTCGGCAATCTCGCAATTCGGGGCCAATGGCCCCACTCCCCTGGCGATCAGACGTTCCGGCGCTATGCCCGCTTCTACCAGTTGCTGCTTGAGAAACTCTGCCCGACTGCCGGATCTTGCCATCAGGGTTTCCAGATCCTCATCGCCGTCCAGATGGGCCACCAGGTAAAACTGCAAATCGGGGTTGGCGCGCAGCAGTTCCAGTATGGCTGACAGGTCAGCACTCTCCGCCAGGCTGTTGTCGCTGGCAAAGATCACACCGGGCAGGGACACACTGCCCCGCTCGTTCAGGGCTTCCAGTAATTCCGGTGAGGCAATACTGACCACACCCCGACTGACATCATCCTCGACAATTTCCAGATAGGCATAGATGCGACGGTTGGCACGGGTAATGATATAGAGGGAGATATGGGCGGCAGACTCGGCGTCCTCGCCTGCACGCATGGCAATGAAGTACTGATTCCTCACCGGCCCGTACAATATCCGGTTGCGGAAGATATCATTGGCCCAGTAGTTGCTGCTGCCACAGGCGCGGCCGGAGCAGGAGAACAGCTCAGTGTAATTTTTCTCCGCCATTTGCTGCCGGAAAAAATCATGCACATCGGCACCGGAAAATTCCTGGGATACCTGGTACCTTATCTTGGTGACATCGCCTCGCAAGCGCAAGGAGTCTTCAGGTACCACCTCTTCGCGGTTACGTTGCAGGGTACCAAGAACGAGGCGGTAGTTACTGTCCTCAATCACTTCGATCTCTTCCAGCGTGGAATCCGGGAATCGTTCAATCAGGGGATGATCGCCAAGATTACGCTCGTCGGTCTGCGCCAGCAGAGCAGCACTGAGGCAGGCTGCAAACAAAAGAAAAACAATCGAAAAGGTCTTGCTCATTTTCAATGCATCACTTTCAGGTTCAGGCCCGGGGCAGCAACTCATAGAGCATGCGTCCGCAACCCGGCGCTATCACTTCCGTTTCCACACAGGCCAGCTGACTGGTATCCAGATAATGGTCAGGCTGGGGACTGCCTTCCACCAGCAAACTGATCAGACGCGATACAAGCGGATTATGGCTTACCACCAGCAGGGAGTCGCCGGCGTTTTGCTCCAGTAGTGCCAGAGCCTGGCCACTGTCTGCTTCCGGAGTCAGCTTGTCTGATTCCTTGATACTGTTGATTGATACTACGTTGGCAAACTGCTCTGCGGTTTGCCGCGCCCGCAAATAAGGGCTTACCAGCATGGTTTGCAATTCATCCTGACGACTTGCCAGTTGTCTGGCCACATTCCAGACGTCTGCCTTGCCCCGACTGCTGAGAGTGCGCAGGGCATCGGAGTCGGCCTCAAAGCCGGCATCACCGTGGCGGAGCAGAAATATGCGCACCTTCAGACCGGACTCCAGGCCAGCTCTCTGCAGCGATCAAGTCTCAGACTTGTCATCCCCGGCCTTCTCATCCTGAACGTTGTCACCGGAATCGTCTTTGCCGGCGTCCTTGCTGTCAGCCTTCTTGCTGGCGCTTTTCTTTGCTGCTGTTTTCTTCTTGCCTGATTTCTTTTTGCTGGCGCTCTTTTTGGCCGCCGTTTTTTTCCGGGCACTGCTGTCAGTGGATTCGCCGTTCTGCTCTTTCTTTGTGTCGCCGGTCTCGTCTTCAGCGGCTTTGTCTGCCACTTTGCTGGCTGAGTCACTGGTCTTGCTGCTGGCTTTTTTGCTCTTGCTTTCCTTGTTTTTGCTTTCCTCACTTTCGCCCGCTTCTTCCTCATCTTCCAGGGGCGGGAAATCAGAAAACGGAAAAGGCTTCTCCGGGCTGTTATAGGTCAAAAACTGAATGACTTCAAAGACCCACTGCCCCAGTGCTCTGCCAAAGCGGCGCAGATTGAAATTGCTCTCGCCCGTAATCAGCTTGAACAAGGCCTGCACAATCATCAGCACAATGATGATTGGCCCTACAATCAGATGCAGGACCAGCGCGAAACCCACCATAAACAGAACCCTGATCCAGGCAGACGGTTCACGCAGGTTGTCGACGATATCATCCAGATCTTCTGACATGCTGTTTCCTCTTGAGTTTTTACTCTTCAGTTAAACGTTTTTCATCGCGAGCGGCGAACTCCACATCCAGAGCCTGCTCACTCTGCATCATTGAACTGACGATATCAGCAATGGAATCCTTTTCGTAAATCACCTGGTACAAGCCGGTGGCCAGTGGCATATAGACATCCAGTTCCACTGCCTTTTCCCGCACCTGCTTGACGGTATTGACGCCCTCGGCCACCTGGCCTACTTCCTTCACTGCCGCCTCAATACTCTTGCCCTCACCGAGAGCGAATCCGATGCGATAGTTCCGGCTCAGGGGCGTCGAACAGGTTGCTACCAGGTCACCTACCCCAGCCAGACCGAGAAAGGTCATGGGATCAGCGCCCAGTTCACGGCCGAAGCGGGCCATCTCTGTCAGGCTGCGGGTCACCAGCAGACTGTTGGTGTTATAGCCCATGCCCAGGGCTGCGGCCATGCCGGCTATGATGGCATAAATGTTCTTCAGTGAGCCACCCAGCTCCACCCCGAACATATCGTCATTGGTATAGACGCGGAAATACTTCGACCGCAGGCTGTCCTGGATACGCTCGCGCACTGCCTCATGGGGACTGGCGATCACGGTGCCGGTGAGTTGCTTGGCGGCAATTTCCTTGGCCAGATTGGGACCGCTGAGGGCACCAACACGCGCCCGGGGCAGTTCTTCCTGCAGAATCTGGGTCATGAATTTGAAACTGCCGGCCTCGATACCCTTGGTGGTGCTGATCAGCATCACTTCCTCGTCCACCTGGCTCTTCAGTTCCTGCACCACCGCACGAAACGAGGAACTGGGCACGGCCACGAAGATGACTTCTGCACCGGCAGTCACTTCCGCCATCTGGTGATTGGCTACCACCTTTTCATCGAGACGGTAGCCCGGCAGGTAATGGGGATTCTCATGGCTGTTGTTGATGGTGGCAGCCGCTTCCTCGCTGCGCATCCAGAAACCCACCTGATGTCCGTTTTCGGCAATGATATTGGCCACGACAGTACCAAAACTGCCACCGCCCAATACGGCTATTTTGCTCATTAATTACAAACTCCTTTTGATCATGCCAGCCCCGCGGGCCTGGCACAGCCGGCCGTGCTGTACCCCGTTTATTTCCGGCATACGATCAGGGTTAACGGCCAGACCAGCGTTTTTTTCAGGCCATCTGGCCAGACCCGGGCAATATCGGGCTCTACCAGACTCACCGGGTCATGCTCCATGGCCTGCTGATAACGCTGACTGGCTGACCAGGAACGCAGATAGGCCAGAAACTGCTCCCGGGACCACTGCTGCTGCAGTTCATAGGCCGGCATGTCCAGGCGCTGATAGGGAAAACTGATGTCCCGATAGCGATTCTCCACCAGTTGCCTTTCCGGTGGCCACCAGCGCTCACCCAGTATCTCAGTATAGAGGCGATCCACATGCTGATCTGTCTCAACATCAATGCGACATTGAGCATAGCTCCAGACCGCCAGCAGGCCACCGGCTTTGAGCACCCTGTCCAGGGCTGCAAAAAAGGCGTCGAGATCAAACCAGTGCAGAGCCTGGGCCACCGTCACCAGATCTGCCGAATCGGGCTCCAGAGGCGGCTGCTCGGCGGGAAAGACGCGAAATTCCACATTTTCCGGACCGCTGGCTGCATCAATCTGTTCACTGCTGACATCACTGGCAATGACTCGCTCGACCATGTCAGCCAACTGCCGGGCCGCCTGGCCATTACCCGTGGCACAGTCCCAGGCCAGCTCCCGAGCCCTCAGTTCCCGGGCCAGATCAGCATACAGGGCCGCCGGATAATCCGGACGGGCCAGGGCATATTGCCGGGCATGGGCGGAGAAATGATCCTTGAATGCCATGTTCGCCTCCTCCGGGCCAAACCGGGCGCGCTGCTGTTTGACAGGCAGCGACAGCGAGCCGGGTTGATGGGAGCGATTATAGCAATGCCGAGGCCGACTCGATGAGAGTGATCAGGGGCGCGGGATAAACACCCAGTAGCAGCAACAGGACGAACATCAAGCCCAGCACTACATAGGCGCTTAGGCTTTCGATGCCGGCTTCGCGGAAGGAGCCCATCTCCTTGGCCGGCTTGAGCATGCGATAGACAATACGCAGATAGTAGTAAAGACCAATACCGCTACCGATGATCATTACCGCCAGCAGGGTCCACAGGCCCGCCTCCACGGCGGCGAAGAAAAGATAGAATTTGCCAATAAAGCCAACCGTCAGGGGAATGCCGGCAAGAGACAACAACATGCCGGTAAAGATAGCCGCCAGCCAGGGCGCTCGCCAGAACAGGCCCCGGTAATCGAAGATTGAATCGTATTCCTTTTCGCTGCTGGATATCACCGAGGCCACACCGAAGGCGCCGAGGGTCATAATCACATAGGCAATCAGATAAAAACTCACTGCCTCGATATCCACGGCACTGTCCACCGTCGCTCCCGCGATCAGCGCCACCAACACATAACCCATATGGGCTATGGAGGAATAGGCGAGTATGCGTTTGAGGTTGTTCTGCAACAGGGCCAGCAGATTCCCCGCCAGAATGGAGGCCACCGCCAGCAAGAACAATACGGTGACGACAGACTCAAAGGCCAGGGCCTGGCTGTCCACCACAAAACGCAGCAGCAACACGAACATGGCCAGCTTGCCGATACTGGCCAGATAGGTCGTGGCTGGCAGTGGTGCGCCCTCATAGACATCGGGGGTCCAAAGGTGAAAAGGTGCCAGGGATAACTTGAAGGCAATGCCGGAAAACAGCATCAGCAGGGCAATAATACTGAAAGCACTGCTGAACGCTTCAGTACCGGCCTGCTGCAGCAAGGAGCTGAAAGCCAGGGTTCCGGTCTGGGCATAGATCAGGGCCATGCCAAACAGCAGCAAGGCGGAAGCTGCCGCCGACAACACCAGGTACTTCACTGCCGCCTCCAGCGGATACTTGGCCGCATCCCTGCTGTGCAATGGATAGGCAATCATGCCATACAGGGACATGCTCAGGGTTTCCAGGCCCAGCAAGGTGCTGACGAAATGATTGCTGCTCACCATGACAATGGCGCCGATGGTGGCTATCCCCAGCAACAGGAAATACTCGTCCTTGTGATCATTGAGGCTGAAGAAATAGGGAAAACTGAGAATGGCGAGAAACATCGAGGTGACACAGACCACCAGGGTGAACAGCAGACTGTATTGATCGATGATCAGCAATGGTGTGACCTGCTGATTGGTATCGAACAGCAATAAAAGACTCACCACTGATGCCGCCAGCAGGCCGCTGATGGTAATGGCAGCCGTGAGCATGACACGGCGGCGAATCGCCACCGCCAGCATGGCAGCCACCACGGTGACCGTCACCAGTATCAATGGCAGCAAGGGAATGAGATCTGCGAAACTGAGTGTCATCTACAATTGCCCCGCCACTGCTGTAATTGCCCCCGCCCCTGCCAGCAGACTGTCCAGAACAGGCTGCGACAGCGCCAGAAAAGACTGGGGATACATGCCCATCCAAACCAGCCCCAGCATCATGGCGATATAAAAAGTCATTTCCCGGCGGTCAAGATCACTGAGGCTATGACCCTGGAACTTGCCGTCATCATAGTCACCATGAAACACCTTCTGGATCACCCACAGTGAATACACCGAGGCGAATATCAGACCCAGCGCCGCCAGTACCGTCATCAGGATATTGGCCTGGAAGGCTCCGAGCAGCGCCAGGAACTCACCGATAAAATTGCCCAGCCCCGGCATGCCCAGCGCCGCGATGGAGAAGAACAGTGCCACCACCGACATGCGTGGCACCTGGCCCCAGAAGCCGCCCATATCCGGCATATGGCGCGTGTGGATACGGTGCTGCAAGCCACCGGCCAGCATGAACAGGGCCGCGGCCGACAGACCATGGGCCAGCATGGTCATCACGGCGCCCTGCAGTGCCTGTTCGTTCCAGGCATAGACACCCAGAGTGACGAAACCCATATGGCTGACACTGGTGTAGGCAATCAGTCGTTTGATGTCATCCTGGGCAAAGGCCACCTTGGCGCAATAGAGAATACTGATGGCGGCCAGGGTCATGGCCACCGGCGCAAAGGCCATGGAGGCCTCGGGAAACAGTGGCACGGTAAAGCGGATCAGACCATAGGCTCCGGTCTTCAGCAGAATGCCCGCCAGTATGACACTGCCGGCGGTGGGAGCCTGGGAATGGGCGTCCGGTAGCCAGGAATGAAAGGGCACGCTGGGCAGCTTGGTGGTGAAGGCGATAAAGAAGCCCAGCATCACCCACATCTCCAGCGGGCCACTGGTGGCCACTGCCAGCAGATCCTGATAACGGAAACTGACCGCCCCAAACTGGGCATAGTGGAAATACACCAGCACCAGAATGGCGGTGAGCATGAGCAGACCGCTGACCTGGGTGAAGATGAAGAACTTCATGGCGGCGTAGTTCTTGTTCTCATGCCCCCAGATGGCAATGATGAAGTACATGGGAATCAGCATGACTTCCCAGAAGAAGAAAAACAGGAACAGGTCCAGCGCGGTGAAGACCCCAACTACCCCCGCCAGAGTCCACAGCAGATTGAAATAAAAGAAGCCGGGCTGGTCGGTAATTTCATCCCAGGCCGAGGCCACCGCAATCACCCCGAGAAAGGCTGTCAGCAATAGCAGCAACAGACTCAGACCATCCACAGCCAGATAGAAACTGATACCAAAGCTGGGCAGCCAGGGCCAGTCCACCGATGCCAGCCAGCTGCCATTATCACCCCCCAGCAGACTGAGCATGAGCAGCAGACTCAACAGGCAGCTCAACAGGGCAACCAGGCGCGGCAGTTTCGGGTCGATAAACTCCGCCAGCCAGGCCAGCAGACCCCCGACAAACAGAAGACTGATCAGGACCACCAGTATCACAGCATTACCCCCAGGGTGACCACCAGGACGACACCGGCGGCAAGACTCAGGGCATACCAGCGCAGTGACCCGGTCTGGCTGCGCGCCACCAGGCTATGGCCGGCACGGGTGATTTCCACAATCCCGCCATAGAGCCAGTCGATAATGTCCTTGCGATTGATCCGCGCCAGAAACAGAAAGGGTTGGACGAAAAGAAAGTTATACAGCCCATCCATACCCCAGCCGGAGAACCAGAAACGATGCAGGGATTTTGCCAACGAACTGTTCATCAGCTTGTCGACAGACAGTTGCCGCGAGCCGTAAAAAAGATAGCTGACTCCTATGCCAAGCAGAGGCACGGCAATCATGATGCCGTGAATCAGGGCACTGACATGATGTTCTTCATGGGCCTGACCATGACTGAAAACTGCATCAACGGGCACGCTGATAAAGCCACCGAAAAGGGACAACAGCATCAGCACAAACAGCGGACCGGCCATATTCCAGCCAGCCACTTCCTTTTCTCCGTCATGGCCCTGGCTTTCACCAAAGAACACCACGAAGATCAGCCTGAAGGTATAGATGCCGGTGAAGAAGGCACCCACGACTCCCCCCAGCCATAACCACATGCCGGGCCCTTCCATTTCCAGCGCCGCCAGCAGAATCTCGTCCTTGCTGAAAAATCCCGAGGTATAGGGAAAGGCAGCCAGTGCCAGACCGCCAATCAGAAAAGACAGGAATGCCACCGGTAATTGCTTGCGTTTGCCACCCATTTTGAAGATGTCATGCTCATGATGCAGGCTCAGAATAACGGTGCCCGCTCCCAGGAACAGCAGGGCCTTGAAAAAGGCATGGGTCATCAGGTGAAAGATCGATGCAGACCAGGCGCCGACGCCCAGACCCAAAAACATATAACCGATCTGACTGATGGTGGAATAGGCCAGAATGCGCTTGATGTCATGCTGGGTGAGTGCAGTAAATCCGGCCATCAACAGGGTGGCCAGACCGATCCAGGCCACCAGTTCCTGCACCGAAGGTGCCAGCTCAAACAGAATATGGGTACGGGCGATGAGATAGACACCGGCAGTCACCATGGTGGCGGCGTGGATCAGGGCGCTGATGGGTGTGGGGCCCGCCATGGCGTCCGGCAGCCAGGTCTGCAGCGGCAATTGTGCAGATTTACCCACGGCGCCGCCCAGCAATAACAGGGAGGCGGCAATCGCCAGGCTTGAACCCACCGCCCATTGTTGTTCCGCGGCATGGAGCATGTCCTGGATATTCAGGGTGCCAAGCTGGGCAAAGAGCAGAAACAGACCGATGGCCATGGAGGTATCCCCTACCCGGGTCACCACAAAGGCCTTGCGCGCCGCATAGCCATTATCGGGATTGCTGTACCAGAATCCGATCAGCAGATAACTGCACAGTCCCACGCCCTCCCAGCCGAGATAGAGCAGCACCAGATTGTCAGCCAGCACCAGGGTCAGCATGGCGGCGACGAACAGATTCATATAGGAAAAGAAGCGGCTGTAACTGGGGTCGTCGATCATGAAGCCGGTGGAATAAAGATGAATCAGGAAACCCACGCCGGTGATCACCAGCATCATCACCACCGTCAGGCCATCGACATAGAAACTGAAACCGGGATTGAAGTTGCCCACCGCCATCCAGGTCCACAGCAACTGGCTGTAGGAATCCTCACCGCTGCCCAGAAACTCCATGGCCGCCAGCAGCGCCACCACAAAGGACAGGCCCACGGAACCGGCACCAATGACCGCCACCGCCTTTTTCGGCAGGCCGCCGGCCGTCAGCACCAGACTCAGAAAGCCCAGTAGCGGCAAGCTTGGTAACAGCCAGATCTGATCAAGCATGATTAACCCTTCATCTCGCCAAGCACATCAATATCCACGGTGTGAAAGCGCCGATACAATTGAATGATCAGCCCCAGACCCACGGCCACTTCCGCCGCCGCCAGGGTCAATATCATCAGAAACATTACCTGACCTTCGGCATGCTCCCAGCGCGCCGAGGCGACGATAAAGGCCAGGCCACAGGCATTGAGCATGATTTCCAGACTCATCAGCACAAACACAATATTGCGCCGTGTCAGCAGTCCCACCAGACCGATGACGAAAAGAATGGAGGCCAGAATCAGGCCATGCTCAAAGGGGATCTCAGCCATTGGCCCACCCTGTTGTCAGATTTTCAGTCGCCTTCTTGCTCATCTTGTTTCCTGTCATTTCTTGGCCAGGTGATAGGCCGCCACCAGGCCTGCCAATAGCAGAATGGAAGCCAGTTCTACCGCCAGCACATAGGGGCCGAATAATAATGCGCTCACTTCCAGCACCCCTACTGCGCTGCCGGACAGAGGCCCTGAGCTTCCCAGCATCACGTTTACAAACTGAAACAGCAGAATCGCTGCCATGAGCGCCGGAGCCAGCCACATTTTCGGCTGCAGCCAGGCCCTTTCCTGATCCCGGCTGTGCTGTCCCAGATTCAACATCATGATCACAAACAGAAACAGCACCATGATGGCGCCGGCATAGACAATGGCTTCCAGCACCGCTGCAAAGGGAGCACCAAGCACATAGAACACCACCGCCACTGCCAACAGGGACAGGATCAGGTAGATCAGGGCGTGCACAATATTGCTTTGCAGGATCACACAGACAGTGGAGATCACCGCAACGCTGGCAGCCAGGTAGAAAAGCAGGGTCACGGTAACAGGCTCCTCACATCCACGGGTTTTTCTTCGTTCAGGGCCTCACCCTTGTCCTTGCCAGCGATGGACATACCGGCAACCCGGTAAAAATTGTAGTCGTGGTATTTGCCGGTGCCATCGATAAGCATGTCTTCCTTTTCCCAGACCATATCCTGACGTTTGTATTCCGCCATTTCGAAATCCGGCGTCAACTGGATGGCATGGGTCGGGCAGGCTTCCTCACAAAAGCCGCACATGATGCAGCGGGAAAAATTGATTCTGAAAAATTCCGGATACCAACGGCCGTCTTCCTTCTCGGCTTTTTGCAGGGCAATGCAATCCACCGGACAGGCCACGGCGCACAGATTGCAGGCAACGCAGCGCTCCTCACCATCGGGGTCACGGCTGAGAATGATGCGACCACGCCAGCGTGGAAACATATAGGGTGGTTGTTCCGGATACTCCACCGTATCTGCCTTGACGAACAGTTTTCTGAACACCCGCCACAACGTTACCAGCTGACTGACGAAGGTGTCCTTGATCAGCTTAAGCATGCAGACTCCGGGGCCACTGGCCCTGTTTGATTGCATTGATGTTTGTCAGTTCTTGCATGGTTTGCTCCAGCCCCTCGCCTCAGCCCTGACTGCTCAAAATAATGGCACCTGTCACCAACAGATTGATCAGTGACAGCGGCAAAAGAAACAACCAGCCATAGCTCATTAGCTGGTCGTAGCGCGGCCGGGGAATAGCAGCACGCAATAAAATAAAGAAACAGATAAAGGCACCGGCCTTGATGGCAAACCAGAAAACCGGTGGCAGGAAGGCCGGGCCGTCCCAGCCGCCGAAAAACAGTACCGTGATCAGGGATGAAATCAGCACCAGGCCCAGGTATTCGCCGACGAAGAACATGCCGAATTTCATGCCGCTGTATTCTGTGTGGTAGCCGGCGCAGATCTCCTGCTCGGCTTCCGGAATATCAAAGGGCAGACGATGACTCTCGGCCACCCCGGCAATCAGGAAAATCACAAAGCCGATAAACTGGGGCAGCACATACCACATGCCCTCCTGTTGGGCCTCGACAATTTCCCGCAGATTAAAACTGCCGGCCAGGGCCACTACTCCCAGCAGAGAAATGCCCATGAACACTTCATAACTGACCATCTGGGCGGCCGCCCGCAGACTGCCCAGCAAGGCATATTTGTTATCCGAGGACAGCCCGCCCAACATGACGCTGTAAGCCCCAAGAGATGCCATGGCCAGAACAAACAGAATGCCGATATTGGAATCCACAATACCGATATTGGGCCCAAAGGGAATCACCGCGAAGCTCATCAGCACCGCCACCATGATGATGGCCGGAGCCAGCACGAAACTGAAACGATCGGCAAAGGGTGGCACCCAATCCTCTTTGGTAAAAATCTTGATCATGTCAGCCACCACCTGAAACAGGCCGAGTGGACCGACACGGTTGGGGCCAAGCCGTTCCTGCCAGAAACCCAGCAGGCGTCGCTCCACCCAGATCAGCATGGCTGCAACGCCAATCACTGTGCCCAGAATCAGACCAATGGTAAGCGGCGTACCGACTTCAAGCGTCAACATTGGGCTAGCCCTCCTCCATCAGATCACTGACAATCAGAGCACCAAGGCCCCGGCCTTCAGCGGCACCGCTTACCGGTTCCGGTTGCAGGCGAGCTGGCAGCTCATGGGGGTTGAGGCTGTCGCCACAATACACGGCCGCAGTGCCTTCACGCATCTGCTCACGAATACAGGCAGCGGCAAAACTACCTTTGCCATTGAGCCTGACACGCTGGCCATGACTGACATCCAGGGCCCTGGCATCGGCAGGCGACAGACTGATATAGGCATCGGTCATGCGCTGAGCAATGGCATTGGCCCGGGCACTGAGTTCCTCACTGCCAAAGATCTGGAAGGCCAGGTTGAGTTCCAGTCCTTCACCGTCGCTCTCGCCCCCAGTTTCACCACCTGCCAAGGGTGACAGGTAATCTCCTTCCTTGTTTCGCTCCAGCAACAGCTCACCACAATGGTCCTGCTTCAGCTTGCCATTGACTTCATCCTGGAATTTGCTGATGGACTGATTGGAGTTCCAGCCCGGCGACCAGCTTGCGCCCAGTATGGTGGCATCCTTGAGTGGTGAAATACCTTCCATGGAGAAAGCCAGCACTGAATCATTGTCCTCCGCCTGTTTGGGCTCATGGACATTTACATTGGCTTTCATGGCGGTTCTGCCACTGTAGCGATGGGATTGACGTGGCACCTTCATGCCGGCAATCAATTGATTCAGATCCGGCAGTAATTCGTCCAGTCCGTCAAAGGCCTCCACTTCCGATGCGCAGCGTTCTATCAGGCTGTCCACCTTCATGGCCGGATCATCCACCAGCCAGCGCCAGGCTGGCAGTGCATCGCTGTGATTGCGGTGCACCTGAAAACTCACCTGGGCCCGACCCTCGTAATTCACCAGAGTGGATTCCTGCTCCGAAAAGGCCGTGGATGGCAACAGGGTATCGGCTTTGGCAGTGGTGGCCGTGGGCAGCAGATCGATCACCAGCAAGTGGTCCAGCTTGTCGATGGCGGCATCGACGCTGTCGCCGGCAGCATGACGATAGAGATCGTTTTCCAGCACGATGGCCTTGTTGGCCTTGCCAGCATTGATGCGCGCCATGGCCGCTTCCAGATCCTGGCCGGGCCGGGCCAGCAGTGTCAGGCCCATGGAATTGCTTTCCGCCATGGGCAGACAGAGATCAACCGCCTTGCCGGATTTGTCATGCAGGGCGCGGGCGATATTGGCAGCAGCACGCAGCAGATCTTCACAGCCGGCACTGCTGCCGGCAATGATCAGGGGACGTCTGGCCTTGCCAAGCATCTCTGCCATGCTGTCCAGCTGACCGGCCTCAAGCGTCTCCCCCTGCGCTGACTTGCCCGCCAACTGATCCGCCAGGGCGTGACCAATAGAGGCCAGTGCCTTGTTGCCGGCGATATGGACCAGACTGGCCACATCATCCAGGCGTGAGGCATAGGGCATCAGGGAAATCAGAGGCGAGCGCTCGTGCTGGGCCAGTTCCCGCACCGCCGCATCCTGCCACTGGGGAATATTGTTGCCGGCGGCCAGTTGCCTGGCGCGGTTTCGCACTGCCTGGCGCAGTGCCAGGGCGATACGCGGCGCAGTATTGGTAACATCCTCGCCCAGAATCAGCACCGCATCGCAGTCTTCAATTTCACGAATGCTGGGGCTGTTAAAGGCCTTGTCTCTGGCCAGTTCCAGTATCAGTTCATTGATCTGCTGCTCGGCGGCACTGACACCGGCATAGAAATTCTCATCCCCCACCAGGGCGCGCAGGGCAAAATTGCTTTCATTGCTGGCACGGGCCGAGCCGATTCCGATCAGGCTTTCTCCCCGCAACTCCGACACCACCGCCCTGGCCTGTTCCTGGCTGAGCTCAGTCTGTCCCGAGCCCAGGGCCTTGTCGAAGCGTTGCTCGCTGTTGACGTAATCAAAACCGAAGCGGCCCCGGTCGCAAATGAAGTATCCGTTAATTTCGCTGTTATAACGATTGACTATCCGGCGCAGACTGCCATAACGCTCGCCGGGGGTAATATTGCAAGCTACCGAACAACCGCCGCAAACCGACGGTGCTGTTTGCAGATCCCATTTGCGGCTGTAGTGTTCGCTGAATACCCGATCGGTAAAGACACCGGTGGGGCACACTTCCACTAGATTGCCACTGAATTCATTTTCCAGGGTGCCTTCCTCGTGGCGCCCGAAGTAGACATGATGGTGGGAGGCCATGGCCGCCAGATCGCTGCCACCGGCATAGTCATCGTAGTAACGCACGCAGCGATAGCAGGCGATACAGCGATTCATTTCATGATTGATAAAAGGGCCCAGATATTGATTTTGATGGGTGCGCTTTTTCTTGTCGTAGCGACGGTAGTTATGGCCGGACATCAGGGTCATGTCCTGCAAATGACATTCTCCCCCCTCTTCACACACCGGACAGTCATGGGGGTGATTGATCATCAAACTCTCGATGACTCTTTCCCGCATTTGCACCGCCTGACTGTCCTTGATGGAAATACGGCTGCCGTCCGCCGCCGGTGTCATACAGGCCATCACCAGCATGCCCTTGTCATCGTCGGCATCCTTGTACTGTTTGACGGCGCATTGACGACAGGCACCCACCGAACCCATACAGGGGTGCCAGCAGAAATACGGCAGATCCAGCCCCTGGGAGAGGCATTCCTGCAACAAATTGTTAGCCGGGTCTACTTCGTACTCGACGCCGTCAACAATTATCTTCGCCATTTACAATGCTCCATTTGTCCTGCATTCAGTGCTTGTAAGGACATTTACCCTCGGCAATATGCCGCTTGAAATCGTCTTCAAAATATTTGAGCCCGCTACCCAGTGGGGCAGTGGCACCCGGCGCCAGGGCACAAAATGTTTTACCCGGCCCCATGTAATCCACATGGTCCAGCAGAATCTGCAAATCCTTCTCCTTGCCCCGCCCTTCTTCCAGATCCCGGAAGATGGTATCGACCCAGGGCAGCCCGTCCCGACAGGGTGTACAAAAACCGCAGGATTCATGAGCAAAAAAGGTCATCAGGTTGCCGATCATGCCCACCGGACAGGTCTTGTCGTCAAGCACGATCATGGTGCCGGTGGCGAGACGGCTGCCCACCTTGCCGATCTCTTCATAGTCCAGATTCAGATCCAGATGTTCCGGCAACATAAAATCCGTTGAGCCGCCACCGGGCAGAAAACCTCGCAAGTTAAGACCGTCCTGCATACCGCCGGCCTTCTCTTCCAACAGCTCCCGGATCGGTGTGCCCAATGGCAGTTCCCAGCAACCGGGATTCTTTACCCGACCACTGACGCCAAACAGCTTGGTGCCGTGATCAATGCCTTTGGTGAGGGAGTGATACCAGTCCACCCCATAGGCAAGAATGCCCGGCAGATTACAGATGGTCTCTACATTATTGACGATGGTGGGTTTGCCCCAGAGACCGCTGACCTGGGGAAAAGGCGGCTTGGCACGGGGATTGGCCCGCTTGCCTTCCAGGGCATTGAGCAAGGCGGTTTCCTCGCCACAGATATAGCGACCGGCGCTGGTGTGCACAATAATGTCCAGATCGAAACCACTGCCCTGGATATTCTTGCCCAGATAGCCCTGCTCTTTCGCCTCGGCAATGGCCTTGCGCAGGGCTTTCTCCGCCACCACATATTCACCGCGCAGAAAGATATAGGCCACCGAGGCACCAATGGCCCAGGCAGCGATGATCATGCCGTCCAGCAGCAGATGGGGATCCCCTTCCATCAGCAGCCGATCCTTGAAGGTGCCAGGTTCCATCTCATCGGCGTTTACTACCAGATACTTCTGCTTGGGCGCATCTTCGCCGGAAGGCACAAAACTCCACTTCAGCCCGGTGGGAAAACCCGCGCCGCCCCTGCCTTTCAGGCCGGAATCCTTGACCTGCTGCATGAGTTCATCCGGTGACAGGCCGGCGACTATCTTGCGCAGACCCTGATAGCCATCGGCCGCTTCATAGGCCTTGATGTCCAGCGGCCCGCGCGCCATGTCGATGTTTTTTGTCAGGGGATTGCTGACCACTCAGGCTTCTCCCTTGTCTTTGTAAGCGGCAATGATTTCGTCGATTTTTTCCGGTGTCAGGCGGCGATGCAGATCATCCCCCACCATCATCACCGGGCCGTTGTCACAGTCACCCAGACAGGGAACCGGAATGAAGGTGTATTCCTTGTCTGCTGTAGTTTCGCCGTAATCCACACCCAGGCTCTGTTTGATTTTGCTGCGAATCTCTTCACAGCCGGTAATCCAGCAACTGACACTGCGACAGAACAGGATCACCCGCTTGCCCACCGGCTGCCGGTAGACCAGATTAAAAAAGGTGGCCACCCCTTCCAGGTCAGCCGCCGGTATATCCAGATAACGGGATATGGCCAGCAGGCTTTCATCGGACACCCAGCCCTGGTGCTTCTGCACAATCTTCAGAGCCTCGAGACCAACCGCTTTCTTGTCAGGATAGAGGGTCATCTCATGCTCGATCTCGGCAATTTCCGCATCCGTCAGCTTGCGCGCTCGAGTCACGTTACTGGCGATCACATTGTTGCTTGAAACTACTTCGCTCATCTCTGTGCCTGTCTAGCGGTCCACGTCGGCCATAACAAAATCGATACTGGCGATAATGGCAATCAGGTCCGGCACCATAAAGCCACGGCTGATTTCCGGAATCATTTGCAGGTGGGCAAATGAAGGGGTTCTGATCCGGGTGCGATAGGACGTGGTACTGCCATCGCTCACCAGGTAATAACTGTTAATACCCTTGGTGGCTTCGATGGCCACCGTCACTTCATCGGGTGGAATCACCGGCCCCCAGCTGACACTGAGGAAGTGATTGATCAGGGTTTCAATATCGTGCAGGGCTTCCTTGCGGCGCGGCGGCGTGGTCAGGGGGTGATCCGCCTTGTATTCACCGGCCGGCATATTGCCCAGGCACTGCTTGATGATTCTCAGGCTCTGGCGCATTTCTTCTACCCGCACCGCGCAGCGGTCATAGCAATCGCCATTGACGGCATAGGGCACGTCGAAATCAAAATTCTCATAGCCACTGTAGGGGCGGCGCTTGCGGAAATCCCATTCCAGACCGGTGGCCCGGAGTCCGGCGCCGGTAATACCCCAGTCCAGGGCCTCTTCGGTGTTATAGGCACCGACTCCCTGGGTGCGGCGCTTGACGATGCCGTTATCCATCACCATGCGGTCGTAGTCATCGAGCCGCGCGGGCATGAAATCCAGTAATTCCTGAACCCTGGCTTCCCAGCCCCGGGGCAGATCCTGGGCCACGCCGCCAATCCGGAACCAGCCCGGATGCATGCGGGCGCCGGTGATGGATTCGATGATATTGAATATGCGTTCACGCTCTACAAACATGTAGAAAATCGGTGAAAGCTGCCCCACATCCTGGGCAAAGGTGCCATAGAACAACAGATGGCTGCAGATACGGAACATCTCCGCCAGCATGACCCGAATGGTCTGGGCCCGCTCCGGCACCTTGATACCGGCCATCTTCTCCACTGCCATCACATAGGGCAGGTTGTTCATAACCCCGCCGAGATAGTCGATGCGATCCGTATAGGGGATAAAGGTATGCCAGGACTGGCGCTCCCCCATCTTTTCCGCGCCCCGGTGGTGATAACCGATATCGGGCACAGCATCGACGATGATTTCACCATCCAGTTGCAGGGCAATACGAAAGGCACCGTGCACACTGGGGTGGTTGGGGCCGAGATTGAGAAACATGAATTCGGAAGTTTCTGATTGTCGCTGCATGCCCCATTCTTCGGGCTTGAACTTCAATGCCTCCTGTTCGAACTCTTCTTTCTCATCGGAGAGAGAAAAGGGTTCCATTTCGGTCGCCCGGGCCGGATGCTCCTTGCGCAGGGCATGCCCTTCCCAGGTGGGAGGCAGTACCAGTCGATACAGATTGGGATGCCCTTCGAAGCGAATACCGAACATGTCCCAGGTTTCGCGTTCATACCAGTTGGCATTGGGCCAAATTTCGATCACCGTCGGAGTCTGCAGGTCGGCATCCTGAAGCGGCACCTTGATCCGCACATCACAGTCACCACTGAAGCTCATCAGGTGGTAGACCACGGTAAAGTCACTGGCTGGCTGTCCTTGCCGATGTACCCGGGCCCGTTCATCGATGGCGGTCAGGTCAAACAGCATTTCAAACAGCGGGCTTGCTTCTTCATGAAGAAAACGCAGCACGGTTTTGGCATGGGCCCGATCGACCCATACCGTTGGTATGCCATCACAACTTGCCTGTTCGGCCAGTATCTGTCCGGCAAAACGCTGCCGCAACTGACCAATCAGGCCTGCCGCGTCACCGTTGTTTGCTGTTTGCACTGCCGCTTCCATAAAAATGCTTGCTTGTCGCTAATCTGTGCCGCCTGGCCCTGAATTCATACATCATCCGGCGACCGCAGTTCGGTAGCCGCAATGCGCTCGGGTTTTCTTACTTCCCGCTGCACCGGGGTCGCCTCTTTCTGAATAATGCCCTGATCATTGATCACCCAGCTCAGGGGACGGCGCTCACGGCCGATTTCCTCCTGCAGCAGGATCAGACCCTGTAACAGGGCTTCAGGTCGTGGCGGACAGCCGGAGACATACACATCCACCGGCAGAAACTTGTCCACGCCCTGGACCACAGAATAAATGTCATACATGCCCCCGGAATTGGCACAGGAGCCCATGGAGATCACCCATTTTGGCTCCAGCAACTGGTCATAGAGCAGTTTGACCACCGGGGCCATCTTGCGAAACACCGTACCGGCGATGACTATCATGTCAGCCTGACGTGGCGTGCCGCGAATCACTTCCGAGCCGAAACGTGCCAGGTCATGGCGGCTGGTAAATGCGGTTGCCATTTCCACATAGCAACAGGAAAGGCCGAAGTTAAAGGGCCAGATTGAATTCTTTCGCCCCCAGGCAACCATATCTTCTAGCTTCGCCATCATGACATTACGGCGAATGAAGTCATCAACACTGTTACCACCCGGCTTGACCGAGCTGGCTTCGTCTACAGACTCGAGTTGCCAATTCATAGGGAGAAATCCTTCTTGTTGACGACACCGCCGGGACCGGCAAGGGTTTTCAGTTCACGCTTCTGGGTCTGGGTGCGCCAGTCCAGTGCCCCGATGCGCCAGAGATAGAACAGTGCCACCAGCAGTATAAAAATGAACACACTGATTTCGATAAAGCCGGGCCAGCCCGACTCACGGATAGCAACCGCCCAGGCAAACAGAAACACGACTTCCAGGTCGAAGATAATGAAGAGAATGGCGGTGAGGTAGAAATGAACGGAGATGCGGAACTGGGCACTGCCGACAGAGATAATGCCGGATTCGAAAGGAGTTTCCTTGTACTGGCGCTTGATGCGCTGGCCAAGAAAATAGGACAGGCCCAGCATGGTAACCACCACCGCCAAAACCATGGCGGTGTATAGTAGAAAGGGCTGAAGCCCTTCAAAGACTGCCTCTGCTGAATCCACGATCGCCTCCAGAATTACTGGTTCGTTTCATGGAAGGCCTGGCATTCTAGCTCTCAGACACACTGATCGCACTCTTGCCTGCTTTGGCGACCAGCCGGTGCCCGACTGAACTACTACAGAATTGTACAAACCCTCTTCATTAAACGTCCTGAACTACTTTTCACCCTAATACCGTACTTCCACAACAGGAGTGAGCCCGGCAACAATGCATTGCTGCTGGAAATTCTGAAGCGCATTTTTGTTTATTTGCGGGAACGCATAATGAGAGCAGTTCTGCAGCCCGTTCCGGACAAACCCGAACAGAGCTTTCGGAAAATTGCCAAACTGACGACTGGGCAGAACAGGATCCAGACCTGGACCACTGCTTTGGTCGTTAACTGCCAGGGGTTGTGAATCACTTCCCATTGACTTCCACACTGCGCTGAGAGCCCGATAATCTGATTTTGCAATGCATTTCCGACATGCTTGCCCGGAAATGACTGCCATTACAGCCCAGCTTAAAGAGTACGGCTCGTCTTTATAATAATTATCTTGTTGGGTTACGACTTTCTAATTCTTGTTGTGCCAGCCCCTGCCTCGATCCTTTCGGGCGGGAGCCAATGACCGTCTGAATAGTTACACGGATGGGCCAGGTTTCGCAAGTATTTTGTCCGCCTGACATCTGCTGTCAGGCAGCACTGACGCGGTCTGCCCGGCAGGCTGCAATCAACGCTGCGACTGGATCTCTTTCCAGTTTTCGTAGTACTCGAGGCTGACCATATGATTCAGTTCCTCGAGGTCTTCGGTGGCTTGCTGCAGGGTCGCCTTCATGACGTCTCCCACCGAGAGAATGCCGATGTATTCACCGCCCTCCTCGATCAGCAAGTGACGAATACGACGGCCAAGGAATTTGTCATAGAGCTGATAGGCAGGCTCCTCCACATTGGCGGAGATGAGATTGACACTCATATTATCTCTCAGGCGTGCGGATTTGGGGTCGAAGCCTTCTTCCAGAACCCGGAACATCAAATCCCGTTCGGTCCAGATGCCGACGATTTTTTCATCCTCGACCACAACGATGGCACCCACCTTGTTCTGGGTCATGACCGTCAGGGCCTGATAGACAGTGGCATCGGAATTGATAGTCACCATATGACCGCCTTTGTCTTTGAGAATATCTCTGGCAGTTCTTTTCATCGCGCGTCTCCCATACTGACCGGACTGGAATTTGGTGCTCCCGCCCGGTCTCAGACAAGACCCGGGGGGGCTTGTCTACAAGCTAACCCTGATCGTCAGCCTTGGCAAGCCCGACTCGCCCGGCTCTTCTCAGAAGACGCGGTTCAGACCATCCAGCGCGGCGGTGCGATAGGCCTCCGCCATGGTGGGGTAGTTGAAAGTGGTGGTGAGGAAATACTTCATGGTATTGGCCGCACCGGGCTGGCGCATGATGGCCTGGCCGATATGCACAATCTCCGAGGCCTGGTCACCAAAACAGTGAATGCCGAGAATCTCCAGGGTGTCGAAATGAAAGATCAGCTTCAGCATCCCTACCTGCTCGCCGGTGATCTGGGCCCGGGCGGTGTTCTTGAAAAAGGCCTTGCCCACTTCATAGGGCACCTTTTTGCGGGTCAGTTCAGCCTCGGTCTGACCCAGGGTGCTGATTTCCGGAATGGTATAAATGCCTGTAGCCACCTCTTCCACCGGATAGCATTCCTCCGGCGCGACGATGGCATTGCTGGCCGCCCGGCCCTGGTCGTAGGCGGCCCCGGCCAGAGCCGGCCAGCCCACCACATCGCCTGCGGCATAGATATTTTTGACCTTGGTCTGGTATTGCTTGTTGACCGCCAACTGGCCACGGCCATTGGCTGTCAGACCGATATTCTTGAGCCCCAGATCCTGGGTGTTACCGGTGCGGCCATTGGCCCACAACACGATATCGCTCTTGATCTTCTTGCCCGACTCCAGATAGGTAACGATATAGTCATCGTGATACTCGATGCTCTTGTAGGTTTCGTTGTGCCGCGAACGAATACCCAGATTACGCAGATGATAAGCCAGGGCATCACTGATCTCGGTATCCAGAAAAGACAGCAGAGCCTCACCGGGATTGATCAATTCCACCTTGTAACCCAGACCACCGAAAATCGAGGCATATTCACAACCGATCACCCCGGCGCCGATTACCGTAACTTTGCGGGGAGAAAAATCCAGATTGAGAATGGTATCGCTGTCGAACATGCGGGGATGGTCGAAATCCACATCCGGCGGATGATAGGGGCGCGAACCGGTGGCGATGATGAAATAGTCGGCGGTCAGCTTCTTGCGCTTGCCAACCAACTTGATGGTGTTCTTGTCGAGAAAGGAGGCGCGACCGTAATAAACAGGCACATGATTGCGATCATAGAAATCGCTGCGCATGCGCACCTGCTCGTACTTGACCCGGTCGGCATGGGCAAGAATCTGCTGGAAGCTGAGCTTGCGGGCATCGCCGAAGTCACGAAACAGAGGGTTGGTATTGAAGGCCATGACCTGTTTGACTGCATGCCGCAGGGCTTTTGACGGAATGGTTGCCCAATGGGTACAGCTGCCACCCACATGGTCCAGGTCGCAAATCATGGCCACATTGCGGCCCTTCTTCTTGGCGTTCATGGCCGCAGCCTCGCCTGCCGGCCCCGAACCAATGACAATGATGTCGAAATGATCTTTCCGGGCTGCCACAGTCTTGCTGGCAGAGGCGGCAGCTTTCCTGCCTGTCGGCTTTTTCGCAGGGGCTGCCTTTTTCTTGCTGGCGGCTTTTTGCTTTCCCTTGACCATTTACTGCTCCCTTACGCTGCTGGTTTCATCACACTTGTTACGGTCGCCGCCGCAGATTTCACAGTCACCAAGGCCATCGACCTTGTTGAGACCACCGCAGGACCCCTGCACCGGCTTGCGTCCCATCAGGACGCCGACGGACATGAGGGCAAAGATTACTGCCAGTACAACGAATGTAACGATCAATGTAGTCATGATTCACTCAAATAGCTTGCAAATGCGTCCGTGTAGAATTCATCAAAGCCATCTCCTTCTGCCTTGTAGATAAAATAGACGGCCTGACCCGTTTCTGTCGCCAGTTGCCGACCTGCTTCCAGGCCAAGCACCATATAGGCGGTGGCCAGTGCATCGGCCCGTGCTGCCGATTGATCGATAACATAGACCGCCGCCAGATTGTGCTGAATCGGCCGTCCCGTGCGCGGATCAATCTCGTGGGAGTAGCGCTGGCCGTCTTCCTCAAAGTAATTACGGTAGTCACCCGAACCGGCTACAGCCAGTTCTTCACCACGACTGAAAAACACCTCATAAAGCTGGGTCTGGTTGGCCACCGGCGCTTCGATAGCAGGCACCCAGCTCAGGCCACCGGGCTTGAGGCCCTTCATTTTCAGTTCGCCGCCCACCTCGATGAAATAGCTCTCAATACCCAGACTATCAAAATACTCCCCTATCCTGTCTACCGCATAGCCCTTGGCGATAGCACTGAGATCAACAGTCACATCACGGCTTTTACTGATCTGTCCCCGCTGCTGGTCTATCTGCAGGGCATCGAAGCCAATCTGCTCCAGTGCCGCTGCCAGCTGCGCCTCATCGGGAATACGGGAACCGCTGGATCGTGGATCGGGACCAAAACCCCAGAGATTCACCACCGGACCGACAGTGACATCGAAGGCGCCATTGCTCTGTCTGGATATCTCATTGGCCAGCAGCAAGACCTCCCTCAACTCGGGAGACGCCACCAGAGGCTGATTGACCGGGTGTCGATTGAAACGTGACAACTCCGAGTCAGGGGCATAGGTGGAAAAGATCTGCCGGTCCAATCGGCTGAGTTGTTCCTGGACGGATTCGGCAATGGAATCCAGTGAAAGGTTTTCGGGCACATCCACCAGCTGGATCTCGTAGCTGGTGCCCATGGTGAGCCCTGACAGCCGCTCGATTTGCCCATCGTCGCCCCCGGAGAAAAATACAAAGCCCAGGAAGAGCGCGATAAAGGTGATAGAAAATGCGTGGCGGCGCAGGATTTCTGTCATGAAAATTCGTCTAGGGAAATATTCTCGTCCTCCACTCCGAGATCCTTGAGCATCTTGATGACCGCCGCATTCATCATGGGCGGACCACACATATAGTACTCACAATCCTCCGGAGCAGGATGATCCTTCAGGTAATTCTCCAGCACGACATTGTGGATAAAACCGGTCATGCCGGTCCAGTTATCTTCGGGCTGTGGATCAGAAAGCGCCACATGCCACTCAAAATTGTCATTCTCCGCATCCAGTTCGTTGTAGTCTTCTTCATAGAACATCTCCCGAAGACTGCGGGCACCGTACCAGAAGCTGATCTTGCGCTTGGATTTCAGGCGCCGGAGCTGGTCAAAAATATGGGAGCGCATCGGCGCCATACCGGCACCACCGCCAATGAATACCATTTCATTGTCGGTATCCTTAGCAAAGAACTCACCGAAGGGGCCGAACACTTTTACCTTGTCGCCGGGCTTGAGACTGAATACATAGGATGACATCTTGCCGGGCGGCAGATTGGTACCCGGTGGCGGTGTCGCCACGCGGATATTGAATTTAATAATGCCCTTCTCTTCCGGATAGTTGGCCATGGAGTAGGCACGCACGGTGGTATCATTGACCTTGGAGACCAGATCGAAAAGACCGAATTTTTCCCAGTCGCCGCGGTATTCCTCACCGATATCGAAGTCCTTGTAGTGCACCTCATGGGGTGGCACTTCCAGCTGCACATAACCACCGGCGCGGAAATCAACGCTTTCGCCGTCGGGAATCTTCAGCACCAGTTCCTTGATGAAGGTGGCCACATTGTCATTCGACACCACTTCACATTCCCACTGCTTGACGCCAAAGAACTCCGGCGCCACTTCGATCTTCATATCCTGCTTGACGGTGACCTGGCAGGACAGGCGCCAGTTATCCCGTGCCTGACCGCGAGTAAAGTGACCGGCTTCAGTGGGCAACATGGAGCCACCACCGCTCACCACCTGGCACTTGCACTGGGCACAGGTACCGCCACCGCCACAGGCAGAAGACAGAAAGATACCGGCATCCGCCAGCGTATTGAGCAGCTTGCCACCGGCTGGCACGGTCAGGGACTTGTCCGGATCGCCGTTGATTTCGATGTGCACATCACCACTGCTGACCAGTCGTGAGCGGGCAAAGAGAATAACCACCACCAGCAGCATCACAACGAATGTGAACAGCGCGACTCCGCCAATTATGGTTGTAAAATCAATCATGGATCAGACCTACAGTGAAATTCCGCCAAGCGACATGAATCCCAGGGACATCAGGCCGGTAGTAATAAAGGTAATACCCAGGCCGCGCAGTCCTTCCGGCACGTCGCTGTATTTTAATTTCTCACGTATCCCCGCCAGCAGAATAATCGCCAGGGCCCAACCCACACCGGCACCAAGACCAAAAGCTACCGATTCGGAGAAATTGTAGTCACGCTGGGTCATGAACAGGGTGGCACCGAGAATGGCGCAGTTCACCGTGATCAGGGGCAGGAACACCCCCAGGGCGTTATAGAGAGCAGGAACAAATTTATCCAGGAACATTTCCAGAATCTGCACCATGGCGGCAATCACGCCGATGTAGCAAAGATAGCCGAGGAATTCCAAGGACATGCCGCCCAGGCCAATCCATTCCAGGGCACCTTCGCGCAACAGGAAATTGAACATCAGGTTGTTTACCGGCACCGTGATGCCAAGCACCACCACTACCGCCACACCCAGGCCAATGGCTGTTTCCACTTTCTTGGACACCGCCAGAAAGGTACACATTCCCAGGAACATTTGCAGGGCCATGTTTTCAATGAACACGGCACGCACGAAAAGACTGAGTAGCTGCTCCATTACACCGCCTCCTCTGCTTCAGTATGGCCTGCCATTCGAAACTCGCGGGTCTCCACCTGCTCCTTCTTGGCAGCACGCAGGGCCCAGATAAAGAATCCGATAATAAAGAAGGCACTGGGAGACAGCAGCATCAGACCATTGGCCTGATACCAGCCCCCGTTTTCCAGCAGCGGCAGGATCTGGTAACCCAGCAAGGAGCCGGAACCAAACAGTTCCCGCACTGCGGCCACCACAATCAATACCAGGCTGTAACCCAGACCGTTGCCGACCCCGTCCAGAAAACTGATAAAGGGCGGGTTCTTCATGGCAAAGGCTTCGGCACGGCCCATCACAATACAGTTGGTGATAATCAATCCAACGAAGACCGACAGGCTCTTGCTGATTTCATAGGCGAAGGCCTGCAGAAACTGATCCACCGCAATCACCAGCGAGGCAATAATGGTCATCTGGATAATGATTCGAATACTGGAAGGCATGTGGTGGCGAATCATGGAAATAAACATATTGGAAAAGGCGACCACCGTGGTCAGGGCCACGCACATTACCAGGGTGACGCTCAGCTGTGTGGTAACCGCCAGCGCCGAGCAGACACCCAGAATCTGCAGGGCAATAGGGTTATTGTCCAGCAGTGGATTGAGTACTACTTTTTTCGCGTTCGCCATAATGTTTCCAGTTCTGCTTACCGAATTAGCTGTCTGATCCTGAACTCAGTCGCCTGAGACCGATTGCAAATTGTCCAGTACCGGGCCGTAGCCGTTCTCGCCCATCCAGTACTCCACCATATTGTCCACACCGCGTGTGGTGAGTGTGGCGCCGGACAAACCGTCGATCTGGTACTGGCCGCTACCGGTTCCCTTGACGACCTGCAGGGCCACCTCGCCGGATTCGTCATAAACCTTTTTGCCAGGCCATAGCGCCTGCCAGCGTGGATTACGGACTTCAGCGCCCAAACCTGGAGTTTCTGACAATTCATAAAAGGAAATACCTTTTACCGTATTGCCATCGGCTTCCAGAGCCAGGTAGCCATACATGATGCCCCACAGCCCGTAACCGTTGACCGGCAGGATAATGGTGCTGAGTTCGCCGTCCTGCTGCTGCAGGTAAACCATCGGGTAGATCACCCGACGCTTGATATCGGCCACGTCCTGCTCGGGGGGAATCGCCTCGGACAATTCCGGATCATTGATCACGGTACGCTGGTCGTAGCTGGCCGGGTCTATGCCCAGATCATTCACTTCTGACTCGCTGAGAAATTCACCGCTGTGCAGATCCACTACCCTGGGTGAGAACGCGGCAAACATCTCGGCCACGTCCTCATCACTGTGCACAGCCGGATCGTAAAGCCCGGCGGCACTGAGTATATTCTTGTTGCGATCCAGTACCCGGTTGGCGTCCTGCATGGGCTTGAGAATCACCGCCGTGCCGGACACCACGATGGAGCAGACCACACAGAGGCAAAAAGCCACTAACAGCGTCTTGTTGATGGATTCTCTAGAGGACACCGCGCAACCTCCTGCGGGCGATATTCGCCTTCACCACGAAGTAATCGATCAGGGGAGCAAACAGATTGGCAAACAGGATCGCCAGCATGATGCCTTCCGGATAGGCCGGGTTGACCACCCGGATCAGCACTGTCATCACACCGATCAGGGCACCGAAGATCCACTTGCCCGTATTGGTCATGGAGGCGGAAACCGGGTCAGTTGCCATATAAACCATGCCGAAGGCAAAACCACCGAGCACAAAGTGCCAGTACCAGGGGGTGGCAAAGGCCGGATTGGTATCAGAGCCGATCATATTGAACAGCAGGGACATGCCCACCATGCCCAGAAAAACACCCAGCATGATGCGCCAGGAAGCGATGCGGGTTACCAGCAGCAGGCAGGCACCCATCAGAATGGCCAGCGTGGAAGTCTCGCCGATACTGCCCTGCATCTGCCCAAGAAAAGCATCCATCCAGGTCAGCTCAGTGCCGGTGGCCGAGGCAATGGCCGGCAGACCGCCACTGGCAATCTGGGACAGAGCCGTGGCACCACTGAAACCGTCCACCGCAGTCCACACGGCGTCGCCGGACATATCCGGGGCATAGGCGAAATACAGAAATGCCCGTCCGGTCAGGGCCGGGTTAAGAAAATTCTTGCCGGTACCGCCGAAGACCTCTTTGCCCACCACAATACCGAAGGAAATACCCAGCGCCGCCTGCCACAGGGGAATATCCGGCGGCACGATCAGGGTAAAAAGAATAGAGGTAACAAAGAAGCCTTCATTGATCTCATGGCCGCGCTTGGCAGCGAACAACACTTCCCAGAAGCCGCCCACCGCAAACACGACTATATAAATAGGAATATAGTAGGCGGCGCCATAGACCACATTGTCCCAGATGCTGCCGGGGTCATGCCCTGCCAGCAGGCTGATGATAGACTCGTGCCAGTCACCGCCACTTTCCAGACCCATGGAGACAATGGCGCTATTGGCCTGAAAGCCCAGGTTATACATGCCATAGAACATGGGAAAGAAAGCCGCAATCCAGACGGTAATCATGACCCGCTTCAGGTCGATACCGTCACGCACATGGGGCTGGGCTACGGTGACTTTGCTCGGGCTATAGAAAATCGTGTCCACGGCCTCATAGAGGGCGTAGAGAGACTCGTACTTGCCACCTTTCTTAAAATGAGGCTCAAGATCATCGAGCACACGTCGCAAGCCCATGGCTTAACCTTCCTTCTCTATCCGGGTGAGATTTTCCCGGAGTATGGGACCGTATTCGTATTTACCGGGGCAGACATAGCTACACAGTGCCAGGTCTTCCTCATCGAGCTCGAGCGCACCAAGATTGATGGCTGTTTCGATATCGCCAACAATCAGGGCACGCAGTAATTGGGTAGGCAGAATATCCAGCGGCATCACCTTTTCATAAGCGCCGATGGGTACCATCGCCCGCTCACTGCCATTGGTGCTGCTGTGCATGGGAAATGAGCGGTTCTTGTAAAGGCTGGATACATAAATGCCCATGACCGAATGGCGATCCGTGCCGGGTGACAGATAACCGAACAAGGGCCGCTCCCTGCCCTCGCGAATAACCGTTACCTGATTGTGATAGCGGCCCAGAAAAGCTTCGTCACCGGCGGCCTTGCGACCACCCAGTACCGAACCGGAAATAACCCGGCTTTCCTGGCCATGCAATTCACCCAGTACCAGCTCATCCAGGTTGGCACCAATGCGGGTGCGCAGCAGGCGCGGCTGAATGACTTGCGGACCGGCAAAGGAAATCACCCGGTCGGTAAAAAGCTGGCCCTGCCTGAACAGACGGGCAATGGCGATTACATCCTGATAGCCCACATACCAGATTTCGCTACCCACCCCTGCTGGCTGCAGGAAGTGAATATGGGTGCCGGTAAGTCCGGCCGGATGTGGGCCCTTGAACTGCTCGATGACCACATTGTCGCGGAAATCATTGGCGGCCAGTGACAACGGATCCTGATCTCCCATGCAGAGAAACAGCTTGCCTTCCGGCAGGCCCGCCAGCAGATTGATACCGGCGACAAAATCATCCACATGATCGGCGATGGCGAGCATCGGATCCGGCGCCAGGGGATTGCTGTCTGTGACACTGACAAATAACGCCTTGGGAGTAGCATCCGGATTGGGCACCTTGCTGAAGGGCCGCTTGCGAATGGCGGTCCAGAGACCAGACTTCAACAGATCATCCACCAGAGTCTGTCGCTCCAGGGACTGCAGCTGGCTGTCGGTGTACTGATTGAATTCCAGTTGCTCTTCGCCATCGACCTCGATGACTACCGAGAGCAGACGGCGCTGATAGCCGCGATTGATGGCCTTGACCTCACCACAGGCCGGGGCGGTATAGCTGACCTGGGGATTTTTCTTGTCCGTAAACAGGACCTGGCCGGCACGAACCTTGTCGCCCTCGGCCACTTCCATGGTGGGCTTCATACCCACGTAATCATTGCCGAGCACAGCGATTTCACGCGGCTGATGACTGCCGGTAATCATTTGCTCCGGCTCACCGGAAATCGGCAAGTTCAGTCCGCGTTTTAGTCTAATCATGAGAATAGTTGCGCCGGATCGCTGCTATCCGGCAAAAAAAAATTAATACAAATCAACCCACTGTCGCGAGCTAATCACGACAGTATGGCTAAATTACTAAAGGAAAATTGACCCTGTTTCCGCTACGAATTTGATAAAGCACTCTATGTCGGCAGAAATTCCACTTCACTGAGTGAAATTATCACCGTCACTGAATAAATCCGCCCAACTAAAGCAGCCGCAATTATAGAGCTAAACCCTTATAATTGCTAGTGAAAGCGGGGCATCAAATGCCCTGCTTGCCACTCAGATGCTGTCTGTTCAGGGTTCCTGCGGGTAAAACTGGTAGCTGACCCCGGCCATCTTGTAGACCATGCGCCCAACCTGGCAGCAATAGCCGAATTCGTTGTCGTACCACAGATACAACACGCAGTTGTTGCCATTGCAGATGGTGGCGTTGGAATCCACCACACAGGCCTCACGGGTGCCGACGAAGTCGGTGGATACCGCATCCGGCGACTGGGTATAGCTGATCTGGTGCTGCAATTCCGAGTGCAGGGCAATCTTGCGCAGGAATTCGTTCAATTCCTCCTTGCTGGACTCGGTCTTCAGATTCAGGGTCATGATGGCCATGGAGACATTGGGAATGGGCACCCGCACCGCATTACCGGTGAGTTTGCCTTCCAGCTCCGGCACAGCCTTGACCACGGCCTTGGCGGCACCGGTTTCAGTCAGCACCATATTCAGTGCTGCCGAGCGGCCACGACGGTCACCCTTGTGGTAGTTGTCGATCAGATTCTGGTCATTGGTATAGGCGTGTACCGTTTCAATATGGCCGTGCTCAATACCGAATTTGTCGTTGATAACCTTCAGTACCGGCGCAATGGCATTGGTGGTACAGGAGGCCGCCGTGATGATCTTCTCCTGGGGCGTAATCTGGTCATCATTGATGCCATAGACAATATTCTTCAGATTGCCCTTGCCCGGTGCCGTGAGGATCACCTTGGCGGCACCCTTGGAGTTGAGGTGGCGGGACAGCCCTTCCTCATCACGCCAGGCGCCGGTGTTATCAATCACCAGGGCATCGTTGATGCCGTATTTGGTGTAGTCCACCTCTTCGGGGGAGTTGGCATAGATGAACTGCAGCTCGTTGCCGTTGGCAATCAGTACATTGCGCTCCTCATCGATTCGCAGGGTGCCCTGGAAGGCGCCGTGTACAGAATCATTGGTAAACAGGCTGGCCCGTTTCACCAGATCCCCTTCCCGGCCCGGTCTGACCACCACGGCCTTCAGGCGCATGACTTCACCGGTGCTGGTGCGCTCCACCAGCAATCGGGCCATCAGGCGGCCAATACGACCAAAGCCGTAAAGCACCACGTCCTGGCTCTTCTCCACCGGCTTTTCCTTGACCCCGTCCAGATAGGCCAGTTCCTGCTGCACAAAGCTGTCCACGTCCTGGGCCTTGTCACCTTCGGCTTCAAGATGCTCCATGAAGCGGACAGTGAGCTTGCCCAGATCGATCTGGGCATGCCACAGATCCAGCTTGGCCAGGGCCATCAATACCGGATGACTCTCGAACTCTGACATTTCGTTGCGCTCGACCTGGCGCACGAAGCGATGGGATTTCATGATGAAAGTAACCGAACGGTTATGCAGGGGCCGACCATAGATGAACACACCAACATTGCGCTGGCTGAACAATCGGCCTATCACCGGAATCATTTCCTGGACCAGCGCCTCGCGCTGTTTCCAGTCACTGAAGTAATCGTCTACGCTCGGTCTATCCACTTCCACCCCTTTCTGCATTGGCAAGCCGGAATCGGCCGCTGGTTAAAAAAGGCGGGTATTATCTTTTACCTGACAGGCATGTGCAACAGAAGCGGCCGGTGATCGGGCCTGCTGGCCCCGGCATTTTGCGCTACAATGGCCCGCTTTTGATTCCGGCGCCAGCGCCGCGTGTTCCTGTCCGGTATCCCCGTTAGCAGCGACCCGAATACAGCCCGAGAACAGCAATCCATGACCAGCCTGTTGCAGCCCCCCATTCCAGTCGATACCAGCCAGCGCTATTTCTGGGACCAGCTCCATGGCAGTGCCCGCAGCCTGGCTATCTGTGAAGCCGCCAGCGCTGCGAGTGGCCCCATGCTGCTGATTTGCCCCGACAGCGAGGCGGTGGAACGCGCCGTGAGGGAATTAAACTATTTCTGTCGCGATAGCGGTGCCAACGGGGACAAGCTGGAGGTTTTCAGCTTCCCGGACTGGGAAACCCTGCCCTACGACAATTTCTCGCCGCACCAGGACATCATCTCCGAACGGCTGCGGGCCCTTTATCACCTGCCGGATTTACAGCGGGGCATTCTGGTGCTGTCGGTGAACAGCCTGATGCACCGACTGCCGCCGCGACATTATGTGGCGGCCAATTCCCTGGAATTGCAGAAAGGCCAGACTCTCAACATCGACCAGCTCCGGCAGCAGCTCTTGCTGGCCAATTACCAGGCGGTGGAGTCTGTTAACGAACATGGCGAATTTGCCGTACGCGGCTCCATCATCGATATGTTCCCCATGGGCTCACAGCTGCCCTTCCGGGTGGACCTATTTGATGACGAGATCGACTCCATCCGCCTGTTCGACCCGGAAAGCCAGCGCACCATTCGTCAGGTGGATGAGATTCGTCTGCTGCCGGGCCGGGAATACCCGCTGGACAAACAGGGCATCAATGAATTCCGGCGCCGCTTTCGGGAAAGTTTTGATGTCGACCTGCGCCAATGCCCTCTTTATCAGGATGTAGGCGAAGCTATCAATTCGCCGGGCCTGGAATACTACCTGGCCCTGTTCTTCGAGGAGCTGGGCAGTCTGTTCGATTTTCTGCCGGACAACAGTCTGGTTTGTACCCTGGGCAATAGTGAGAGCATCGAAGCTGCCGGCAGTGAATTCTGGGACAGCATCCAGACCCGCTATCAGGACCGACAGATTGACCGCTATCGACCCATCCTGGAACCGGAAGCAGTGTTCCTGCCGGTAGACAAGGTGATGCAGGAACTGAAACGCTTTCCACGCATTGAGTTTCAGTCCCACAAGCAGGCCAGCGGCCTGGGTAGCCGACCTCTGCCGGAGCTGGCCTCCAATGCCCGCTTGCAACAACCCTTTTCCCATTTGCAGGATTTTCTGGCCAGCAATCCCGGCCGGGTGCTGTTCTGCGCCGAGTCGGCGGGCCGTCTGGAAACCCTGCGCGAAGTACTCCGCCATATAGGCCTGCAGGCGGTGCAGGTGCAGCATTTCTCCGAATTTCTCCAGGGCGACATGGAACAGGCCATCAGCATCGCACCCCTGGACGAAGGCCTGTGGTTTCCCGAACAGGGCCTGGCCCTGATTACCGAGGCAGAGCTGTTTGGCAATCGCGTGGCCCAGCGTCGACGCCGTCGCAAGAGCCAGACCAATACCGAGCTGGTGATCAAGAACCTCAGCGAACTGCATATCGGCGATGCCGTGGTGCATATCGATCATGGTGTTGGTCGCTATCGGGGTTTGCAGACCATCACCCTGGATGAGCAAAGCACAGAATTTCTGACCCTTGAATATGCCAACCAGGCCAAACTCTATGTGCCGGTGGCCTCACTGCATCTGATCAGCCGTTACAGCGGCAGCGATCAGGACCAGGCACCGCTGAACACTCTGGGCACCGATGCCTGGCAAAAAACCAAGCGCAAGGCGGCGGAGAAAATCCGCGACGTGGCCGCCGAGTTGCTGGATATCTATGCTCGCCGTCAGGCCCGCAAGGGCTACCAGTACAAACTGGAAATGGACGACTACGACAAGTTTGCCGCCAGCTTCCCTTTCGAGGAGACCGCCGATCAGGAAAATGCCATTGAGGCGGTCCTGGAAGACATGCGCTCCGGCGGCACCATGGACCGGCTGGTGTGTGGTGATGTGGGCTTTGGCAAGACAGAAGTGGCCATGCGTGCTGCTTTTGTTGCCGTGCAAAACAATAAACAGGTGGCGTTGCTGGTCCCCACCACCCTGCTGGCCCAGCAGCATTATGAAAGCTTCCGCGACCGCTTTGCCGACTGGCCCATCAATGTAGAAGTGGTATCCCGCTTCAAATCCGCCAGTGAACAGGCGGCCGTGCTCAAGCAGGTGGAAGCCGGCAAGATCGACATCCTCATTGGCACCCACAAACTGCTGCACAGTGAAATCAATTACAGCAATCTCGGCCTGCTGATTATTGATGAAGAACATCGCTTTGGTGTTCGCCAGAAGGAAAAACTGAAATCCCTGCGCGCCAATGTGGATATTCTCAACCTGACAGCCACGCCGATACCGCGCACCCTGAATATGGCTCTGTCCGGCATCCGGGACCTGTCACTCATCGTCACCCCGCCGGCCAAGCGTCTGTCGGTTAAAACCTTTGTGCGGGAATATCAGGACAGTCTGGTCAAGGAAGCGGTGTCCCGCGAATTGCTGCGCGGGGGCCAGGTGTTCTATTTGCACAATGAAGTCAAAACCATCGAGCGGGCCGCCGAACACTTGCAGGAAATTATTCCCCAGGCCCGCATTTGTATCGCCCATGGGCAGATGGCCGAGCGCGATCTGGAACGCATCATGGCGGACTTCTACCACAAGCGTTACAACATCCTGGTGTGCACCACCATTATTGAAACCGGTATCGATATACCCAGCGCCAATACCATTATTATCGATCGGGCCGACAAGTTTGGTCTGGCCCAGCTACATCAGTTACGGGGACGGGTGGGCCGCTCCCACCATCAGGCCTATGCCTATTTATTACTGCCGGAACACAGCCGCCTGAGCAATGAGGCCCACAAGCGCATCGAAGCCATTCAGGCGGCCAATACCCTGGGCGCCGGATTCACACTGGCCAGCCATGATCTGGAGATTCGCGGTGCCGGGGAACTGCTGGGTGACGAGCAAAGCGGACATATGCAGAAGATTGGTTTCACCCTGTACACCGAAATGCTGGAACAGGCGGTGAATGCCATCAAGGCCGGCCGCAGCCCCTCGGCAGAATTGCAGATCAGCAACAACGTCGACATCAATCTGCGCATTCCGGCCCTGATACCGGAAGACTATCTGCCCGATGTCCACACCCGCCTGATCATGTACAAGCGCATTGCCTCCTGCAAGGATGACGAGGAACTGGAAGAAATGCAGGTGGAAATGATCGACCGTTTCGGCCTCTTGCCGCGGCCTCTGAAACTGCTGTTCAGCCTCACCCGCCTGAAACTGCGTGCACTTGAATTCGGTATTCACAAGATTGATGTCAATGCCGCCTCCGGCCGTCTGGAATTCAATGCCGAAACAAGGGTGGATCCCCTGTCCCTGGTACAACTTATCCAGAATGATCCGGCCCATTACAAGCTGTCCGGGGCCAACCAGTTCCATTTCAAACATGACTGCGAGGAAGCCGAGGACAAACTGGCCCTGGTGGATGAGCTGCTGGATCGCATGAAACTGCTAGAGCAGAAGGCCGCCTGAGGGTTATGCTTGTACCGGATGAAAACTGAAGCGACCAATGTACTGCCACTTGTTCTGCTGCTGACCAGCCTCTGTCTGACTTCCAGCAGCTACGGCCAGGAGCGCTGGTTCCAGATCGAGGTCTCGGTATTCAGCAATGAACGGCTGGCCGACCGTGAAGAGGAAGTCTGGGCCCCCGGTCATGCCCTGCTGGATTACCCGGCCAATCTGCAAAACCTGCGCACACTCATGGATTTGCTGCTGAGCGATGCCTTGCAAACAGAACCGGCTCCACTGGTAGAAGCGGCGCAGAACAACCAGCCCGAAAGCCCGCCCTCGGCCCTGGAGCTACGCCTGCAGCGAATCAATGCCACCGGCCCTTTCCCGGCCGATGGACCGCCCTATTATTCTTTTCCGGATTTCGCCCGCGATCCTTTCCTGCAACTGCCTGCCTCGGAGAGTGATTTCCAGCAGACCAATCGCGCCCTCAATGCTTCAGCGGAACATCGCCTGTTGTTCCATGGCCTGTGGCGACAGCCCATGCCCGACCCCGGCGCAGAGACTCCGGTGCTGATCAGCGGCGGTGAGCGTTACGGCAATCACCGGGAACTGGAAGGCAGCCTGAGTCTGCATTTCAATGCCGGTCGTGACCGGGTGGTCATTGATACCGATCTCTGGCTGACCGAATTCACCACCCTTGCCGAGCCTGGCAATGAGTGGCAACTGCCGCCTTATCCCGAGCCACAGTCAGACAGAGATGAGACAACAGACCGGTATCAGGCGCGCCGCATCTACCATTTTCAGCAAAGCCGGGATATGCGCAGCAATGAATTCCACTACCTGGATCATCCGGCTCTGGGACTGGTAGTCACGGTCTTTCCCTATGACGTCCCTGAAGAAATAGTGCCTGAAGAAACAGAAATCGGCGCGCTGCCCTGAACCATGCTCAGCTGCTGAGCATGGTCTGCAAGACTTTCACCACGTAGCTCATTCCGCCTTCCACCACAGCTTCAATTTCCGCCATGGCAATCTCGCCGGGAAACAGCCCTGCCGCCCAGTTGACCGACAGCGCCAGCATGGCATAGGAAAGGTCCAGCTCCCGCGCCAGCACCGCTTCCGGCATGGCCGTCATGCCCACGATGTCACAGCCATCCGCTTGCAGTCGCCTGATTTCAGCAGCGGTTTCCAGACGCGGCCCCTGGGTCACACCGTAAACTCCACCTTCAAGCACCGGTCGCGCCAGCTCCGGACTGGATTGGGAAATCTGCCTGACCGCTTCCAGCAGCTTGCCCCGCAGGCTGGCGCTAAAAGGCTCGGTGAAATCCACATGGATGACCTGAGCGGAATCCTCTTCAAAGAAAGTGGCAGCACGGGAATGGCTGTAGTCGATAATCTGGTCCGGCACCATGAAACTGCCAGGCGGCAGTTCCGGATGAATACCCCCTACCGCATTGATGGCAATGATTTCATCGACACCGCTTTCCTTGAGAGCCCAGATATTGGCCCGGTAGTTGATCTTATGGGGCGGCACCGAGTGGCCGGGGCCATGGCGTGGCAGAAATACCACCGGCTGGCCATGGGCAGTGAAAAACTCAAGCTCCACCGCCTGCTCGGACCAGGGCGTTGCAATGGACTCGCGGCGCAGCGCCTCAAAACCCGACAAACGGGACAGGCCAGTCCCACCGATAATTGCCAACATGGCGATTTCTCTAGAGGATTCAAAGAACGGGACAATAAACCAGCGGCTGTGTCTGCGCAAGCACGGTGGCAAAGCCGGCAAAAAGCTGAAGAAGCTGGCAGAAATCACACAGTTGATCTCTGGCAAGACTGGGCATGGGTTTTGGGTATCAGCAGAACTGCAAATTCAGGGCAGCGGGCCCGCTTTGCTCCGAGGCGACTGTATTAAGGCAGGAATTCGGGGAGGTCTGGCTACTTGGCCGGGAAGAGGTTACTCTCCCCGGCCCGGCTCAGATTGCAATCAGGATTCAGGTAGCCAGACAGAATCCGGTTGATGCCAGGCATCACTTGAGTCTTGGCTAGCCAATCAAGGCTTGGCGAAGACCCTTATTGCAAGTAGCTGGGTTTGATTATTCAGGAATCGAAACGAATTTCCACAGTCCTTGAGCAAGCCCGTTCCGAAAATGCAATACGTTTCACAAAAAGCCCGCTTTTCCCGTTGCCGACAGTACCGCTACAGCCTGCAACGGAGCTGGCAGTCAGGCCAGGGCCGGGTCCTGTTCATTGGTTTGAACCCTTCCACCGCCGATCATCGCCATGATGACCCCACTATTCGCCGTTGCGTCAATTTTGCCCGGGACTGGGGTTTTGCAGAAATCGAGGTGGTCAATCTGTTCGCCTTTCGGGCCACCTACCCCCAGGATCTGAAAGCCGCGGCCGATCCGGTGGGCAAGCGCAATGACGAGTGGATTCGCCGTGCCCACCGGCTGGCGGATCTGAGCATTGCCTGCTGGGGCAACGATGGCCAGTTTCTGGGTCGCAGCCAGCAGGTAGCGGCCATGCTCAGCGATCTGCATTGCCTGCAAATCAATCGTTCACAGCAGCCGGCCCACCCGCTTTATCAGCGCGCCAGTCAGAAACCGAAACCTTTTCTGGTGGAGGGAGACTGAAGCAATGTCATCTGCCCCCGCACTGGCCAGCTGGATCTGGCGGCAAAGCTGGATTCCCCTGAAACTGAAAAAATCGGCTTACAAGGCCCTGGCAAAAAGCGGCCATCCGCCTGCGGCCGAATTCGAAACCGATTTTTACGGCCTGCGTTACCGCGGCAATCTCAATAATGGCATTGAGTTCGCACTGTTCTTCTATGGTGCCTTTGAAAAACCACTGCTGTATTTTTTGCGCGACTGCCTGCAGGGTCTGGACCAGGGCAACGACAAGGCCATGGTGTTTTGCGATGTGGGCGCCAATATCGGTCAGCATTCGCTGTTTATGTCCCGCTTCGCCGGGCAGGTTCATGCCTTTGAGCCCTTCAGCGAAGTCAGCAGCCGCCTCGAAGCCCATATCAAACTCAATGATCTCGACAATATTCGACTTCATCCCCTGGGCCTGAGTGACAGCAATGGCAGCCTGCCCTTCTTTGCTCCCGCCGGCAGCAATCAGGGCGTGGGCTCCTTTGTCAGCGACAGTGTCCAGCGCGGCAACCAGGCCATTGGCGAGCTGCGCATCGCCCGCGCCGATGATTATTTTCGGGAACAGGAAATCGACCGGGTGGATCTGATCAAGATCGACGTGGAGGGTTTCGAGGCCAAGGCCCTGGCCGGTATGCAGGAGACTCTCAACCGGCATCGTCCGGTGGTGGTCTGCGAGGTGAGCTACGGGGAAGCCTTGTCCTTTGACAGCCGCGAAGCCTTCCTGGCCTGTCTGCCGGACAACTACCAACTGTACTGCTTCGACACCCGCAAGCCCGACGGCAGCACCGCGAGACGCCGCGGCGCCCGCGCCAAACGCAGCGGCCGCTATACACTCATCCCCCTGGCCCACTGGCGGGACCGGGATCAGGACGATCTGGTGGCAATTCCGGAAGAAAAACTGGCGCGAGTGCCCCTGAAAGGGCCGGTCAGAAAGTAGTGGCCCAGGCCAAGAATTCAATCCGGGCCTGGGCCGAGTTTTCTACTACTTACACCATAAAGCATCGGCTTTACTGCAGGTATCTTTAGTAAGCTACTGGTTTTTATACCAATATTCAAGCCCCTGCCCAAAAAATCACACAATCTGTACAATTTTCAAACAAATCCCCTGCAGCCCACAGGATACGGGCCTTCGCAAAGCCTTGCTACGAAATGCGTAACCTACAACTTAGCAAATAGAGGCGAATAGTCTGGAAAAAATCCCCTAAAAACGGCCTCTGCATCCATCGCACCAGCATGCGAGCGCATAGCTAATATTCGAAAAGAGTAGTTCCAGTCAAACCCAGCAAAACAAGGCGTGCGGACCATAACTAACCAGAAGGAAAGCACTGCGCCCGGCAGGGTGGAGCGAGCGTCTTTTGCAAAGCGCCAGCTTTGCGTGAGCGGAACGCCCCTGATCTATGATCAGGGAATCAACACAGAACCTGTAAGTAGCGACAAAAAGCTACCTGTAGCAACAATCGCTAAGTAGCAGCAAGATAAGGAGCTTGCGGGCCATAACTAACAAGAAGGAAAGCACTGCGCCCGGCAGGGTGGAGCGAGTGCTTTTCGCAAAGCGACAGCTTTGCACGAGCGGAACGCCCCTGATCTATGATCAGGGAATCAACACAGAACCTGTAAGTAGCGGCATAAAGCTACCTGTAGTAACAATCGCTAAGAAGCAGCAAGATACCGGGCTTGCGGGCCACAACTAATCAGAAAGAAAGCACTGCGCCCGGCAGGGTGGAGCGAACGTAGTATGCAAAGCGCCAGCTTTGCGTGAGCGGAACGCCCCTGATCTATGATCAGGGGCTGGACAAGGCCTCAGAAGCCGACTAATGAAGTTAGCATTAAATGCTTAATGATTAGCAAAATAGCTAAGAGTGTAGCTATCCTAATAGAAATGGCACGCCCGGCAGGGTGGAGCGAGTGCTTTTCGCAAAGCGACAGCTTTGCACGAGCGGAACGCCCCTGATCTATGATCAGGGGCTGGACAAGGCCTCAGAAGCCGACTAATGAAGTTAGCATTAGTTGTAAAAAGATTAGCAGAATAGCTAAAAGTGTAGCGATCTAAATAGAAATGGCACGCCCGGCAGGGTGGAGCGAACGTAGTATGCAAAGCGCCAGCTTTGCGTGAGCGGAACGCCCCTGATCTATGATCAGGGGCTGGACAGAGCCTCAGAAGCCGACTAATCAAGTTAGCATTAAATGCCAAATGCTTAGCAGAGCAGCTAAAAGTGTAGCTATCTTAATAGAAATGGCACGCCCGGCAGGGTTCGAACCTGCTACCCTCGGCTTAGAAGGCCGATGCTCTATCCAAATGAGCTACGGGCGCAAAGTCTGGTCTATAGCGATTTTCTCCGAACTGCGAGATTCAAAGTTACGCATCGACCATCCACAGGCCGCGTATTCTACACAACCCAAACCCCAACGCCCATCCAGGATTCACAAAGGCCGCACATCCGGCTTCTCCCCATCCCCATCCCCTTCACCCCCTTCCCGGCGATGGCTATGGGGCGTGCCATAACAGGTCAGCCCGGTATACATCCCGGCCAGCACCTGATTAAGCCTGAAAAACAGCCGTTTCAGGCCGCCAGCGGGCACTTCTTCAGAATTTTCAGGAGATTGGGCGGCCCCCAGATTCAGCTGGTCTACACGGGTGCGTTTGCCGTCCAGGGTAGGGATTTCGCGGGATTTGTCCGGATTTGCCATAACGCTCTGCCCTTCAGCCGAGCCGGCAACCGGCGTTTGCCGGTCCAGCGCTGTTCACCCCCGGGGGATGAAAGAAAAAATGGGGTGACTGATGGGGCTCGAACCCACGACAACCTGAGTCACAGTCAGGGGCTCTACCAACTGAGCTACAGTCACCACAAAGCTTGATGCTACTCCCCGGCTGGGTAGGCCGGCAAGCAGAAATAACCTGGTCGGGGTAGAGAGATTCGAACTCCCGACATCCTGCTCCCAAAGCAGGCGCGCTACCAGACTGCGCTATACCCCGTAAGTTCCTGATATCCTCGGATTTCAGGAGGACGGCATCATACCCGCGCGCCCCGGGTGCGTCAATGCGCCTTTGCCAATTCTGTCAGTCTGGCCTTTACTCCACACGCCAGCTGCTGCCGCCGGCCTTGTCCTCTACCACCACATTCAAGGCCGCCAGCTGATCTCTTATTTCGTCCGCTCGCGCCCAATCTTTATCAAGCCGGGCCTGATCACGTTCTGCCACCAGGCGATCGATCTCGGCCGCATCCAGTTCCGCCGAGGCACCGCGGCGCAGGAATTCACCCGGATCCGTCTGCAGGACTCCCAGCACGCCACCCAGGCGTCGCAGCAGGCCCGCCAGTTGCGCTGCTGTTTCAGGGTCTTCAGTCTTCTGCCGGTTGATTTCACTGACCAGATCAAACAATACCCCGAAGGCTTCCGGCGTATTGAAGTCATCATCCATGGCTGCCATGAAGGCTTTCTCGAAACGGCTGTTGGCCAGGGTCTTGGCGCCGCTGCTGTCCACATCCTTGAGGCAGTGGTAAAAACGTTCCAGAGCCTTGCCGGCATGCTGCAGGTTTTGCTCGGAATAATTGATGGGGCTGCGGTAGTGACTGGAGATCAGCAGATAGCGTACCACCTCGGCATCATAGTGCTTCAGCACTTCGCGAATGGTGAAGAAGTTGCCCAGGGATTTGGACATCTTTTCATCATCCACCCGTAGCGGCCCATTGTGCATCCAGATATTGGCAAAGTTGCAGCCGGTGGCTGCCTCGGACTGGGCAATTTCGTTCTCATGATGGGGAAACATCAGGTCGGTGCCGCCACCATGGATATCGAAATTGTCCCCCAGGGCGCAGGTAGACATGGCCGAGCATTCGATATGCCAGCCCGGCCGTCCATAACCCCAGGGCGAATCCCAGCCCACACCGTCGTCCGGCGAAGCCTTCCATAACACAAAGTCTCTGGGGTCTTTCTTCAGCTCCCCCACTTCCACCCGGGCGCCTTCCAGCAACTCATCGGGTTTCTTTTTGGACAGCTTGCCATAGTCAGGGAAATTGCTGACTGCATAATAGACATCGCCGTTGGCGGCCTTGTAGGCAAAATCCTTGTCCATCAGGGTCTGGATCATGGCAATGATTTCATCGATATGGGCCGTCGCCCGCGGCTCCTGATCCGGGCGCTGGATACCCAGGGCCGCCTCATCCTCGTGCATGGCCTTGATAAAACGGCTGGTCAGATCACTGAACAGTTCATTGTTTTCACTGGCACGGCTGAGAATCTTGTCGTCGATGTCAGTAATATTGCGCACATAGTTCACATCGAAACCGCGGTAACGCAGATAGCGGGTGACCACATCGAAGGCCATCAACATGCGTGCATGACCCAGATGGCAATAATCGTAAACTGTGATACCACAGACATAGATACTCAGTTTGCCCGGCTCGATGGGCTGCAGTTCTTCCTTGCGCTGACTGAGACTGTTGTAAATCTTGATCAAAACGGTTTCGCCCCTACTTGCCCGACCAGGAGTCGCGCAAGGTAATTGTTCGATTGAATACCGGCAGCTCCGCACTGGAATCCTTCTTGTCTATGCAGAAGTAACCTTCCCGCTCGAACTGAAAATTAGAGCTGGCACCCTCTGCCAGTGCTGAGGGTTCCACCACACAGCCATCAAGCACCAGAAGTGACTCGGGATTGAGGCAATCGTGGTAATCCACATCTTTGCCTTCCGGTTTCTCATGGTTAAACAGACGGTCGTAGAGTCGCACCCGGGCCGTGATGCCCTGCTCTGCAGATACCCAGTGAATCACACCCTTGACCTTGCGGCCCTCGGGTTTCTTGCCCAGGGTATCCAGGTCCACACTGCACCGCAGTTCAATCGCTTCACCCTGGTCATTAGTGATGACCTCGTCGCAGCGAATCACATAGGCACCCCGCAGGCGCACCTCACCACCCGGAATCAATCGCTTGAAGCCTGGCGGTGGTTCCTGCTCGAAATCTGCCCGGTCGATATAGATGCTGCGGGTCAGGGGCACCTGGCGACTGCCCATGGATTCTTCCTTGGGGTGGTTGGGCATTTCCAGATTTTGCAGATGCCCTTCCTCAAAACTGGTCAGGGTGACTTTCAGCGGCTGCAGGACACACATGGCCCGCGGCGCATGCTTGTCCAGATCATCCCGGATAGCATGTTCCAGCATGGACAGATCCACCACGCTCTCGGCCCGGGCAACACCAACCGATTCGCAGAAATTACGGATTGAGGCCGGCGTAAAGCCGCGTCGACGCATGCCGGCCAGCGTGGGCATACGCGGATCATCCCAGCCTTCGACAATGCCTGACTCCACCATCTCCCGCAGATGCCGCTTGCCCATCACTGTGTAGTTGAGCTTCAGCTTGGCAAATTCGGTCTGCTGCGGCAGCACATATTCCGATTCACTGTCTGCCAGGTCGCTGGCAGCACAAAGACTGTCAAAATCCAGATTATTCAGAATCCAGTCATACAGCGGCCGGTGATCTTCAAATTCCAGGGTGCAGAGGGAATGGGTAATGCCCTCAAGTGCATCGGAAATACAATGGGTGTAATCGTAAGTCGGGTAGATACACCACTTGTCGCCTGTCTGGTGATGCACAATATGGCGAATACGATAAAGCACCGGGTCGCGCATATTGATATTGGGCGAGGCCATGTCAATTTTCGCACGCAGGGAATATTCACCATCGGCAAACTCGCCTTTGCGCATGCGTGAAAACATGTCCAGGTTTTCCTTGATACTGCGATCCCGGTCCGGACTGTTACGCCCCGGCTCGGTCAAAGTGCCGCGATATTCCCGCGCCTGATCAGGACTCAGGCTGCAGACATAGGCCTTGCCCGATTCAATAAGCTGCACGGCAAAATCATAGAGCGCATCGAAATAGCCGGAGGAGTAACGCACTTCCCCACTCCACTGGAATCCCAGCCATTTGATGTTTTCCTTGATGGCATCGACGTATTCCTGGCTCTCCTTCTCCGGATTGGTGTCATCAAAGCGCAGATTGCACAGGCCCTGGTATTCTTCCGCCAGGGAAAAATTCAGGCAGATGGACTTGGCATGACCAATATGCAAATAGCCATTGGGCTCCGGTGGAAAACGGGTATGCACGCGGCCGCCGTGCTTTCCTTCCGCCAGATCCTTGTCGATCATGTGGCGGATAAAATTCGAGGGCGTGGCCGGGCTGGATTTGTCCGAGTCGGGATGATTCATGAAAGCTCTGGTATTTCCTGCGTTTGAATTCGTCCGGCCAGCACAGACAGGGCTACCGGGATGAGAGCAAAACCCCTATTATAGCGCCTCAGCTAGCAAGCTTTCCAAATTTATCCACACTAATTTTTAATAGCCTTTACTTATGATTACATTCAACACCAACAAGGGTGCTATCAGCATCGAACTGGATTTCGACAAGGCCCCGAAATCTGCCGCCAATTTTCTCGCCTATGCCCGTGACGGCTTTTACAACGGCACCATCTTCCACCGGGTCATCGACAACTTCATGATTCAGGGTGGCGGTTTCGAGCCCGGCATGCAGCAGAAAGACAATGGCGAGCCCATTGAGAACGAGGCCGACAACGGTCTGCCCAATCTCACCGGCACCCTGGCCATGGCCCGCACCATGGATCCCCATTCCGCCACCTCCCAGTTCTTTATCAATGTGGCCGACAATGCCTTTCTCAATCACAGCGGCAAGAATCCCCAGGGCTGGGGCTATGCCGTTTTCGGTCGGGTCGTGGAAGGCATGGATGTGGTCAACAGCATCAAGTCTGTCGCCACCACCAGCAAGGCCGGCCACCAGGATGTGCCGGTGGAGGACATCATTATCGAATCCACTGATATCAAGGACGAAGACTGAAGCGTGACTGAGCGCCTGCTGTTTATCTCGGACCTGCATCTGCAGGATTCGCGCCCCGACATCACCGCTGCCCTGCTCAGGTTTCTGGAGCGCAACACCGGCAAGACAGATGCCCTGTATATTCTTGGTGACCTGTTTGAGCTGTGGATCGGTGATGACGCCCAGGATGCCCTGGCCCTGCGTGTCGCCGCGGCGCTGAAAGCCTTTTCGGAAAACGGTGCCCGGATTTATCTGATGCACGGCAACCGGGATTTCCTCATGGGCGAGGATTTCGCCCGCGCCTGTGGTGCTGAGCTGCTGGCGGATCCCACCGTGATCAAGACCAGTGCAGGTGCAATCATTCTCAGCCACGGTGACGCCCTGTGTGTGGATGACCACGATTACCAGGCCTTCCGGCAGCAGGTGCGCAACCCCCAGTGGCAGGCAGCCTTCCTGGCCAGGGGCCTCAGTGAACGCCGGGCCTATGCCGAGCAGGCTCGCCAGCAATCCAAACAGGCTACCGCCGGCAAGAGCATGGGCATCATGGACGTCAATCAGCAGGCGGTACTGGAGTTGTTGCAGGAGCAGCAGCAAAGCCGCTTGCTGCATGGGCATACCCACCGGCCGGCACGCCACAGCATGCAGCTCGACGCCCCCATTGGCGGTGCCACTGAGGCCATGCGTCTGGTCCTGGGGGACTGGGACGAGAAGCTCTGGTATGCGGAAATCAGTGACGGGGAAATCACCCTGCATGAGCAGGCGCTGTCAGCCTGACACAGGCTGACAAGCTGCCAGTTGCTGCTCAGGCGCTGGAGCTGACAGCGCCAATTTCGTAATAGCGCTGATAATGGGCATCCGAGAGCAGCAGCAATTCTTCCTCCACCAGTTCACTCAATTGCTGCAGGCTCAGATGAGCGTAGCCCGGCAAGAGATAGGCACCAAAATCCTTCAGGTCCTGAACCTGGTCCGGCTTCTTCTTCAGCAGATTGTGCAACCAGCAATAAGGTGCCAGCTCCGGATCAAAGGGCACCCGCAACTGCTCCAGGCCCAGCTTGAGATTGGGCACGGAGAAAATGCGGCATTTGTCTTCGAGAATCTGACAGACCAGCTTTTCGATGCGCCGCAGCACAGCCGCCTTGGCCTCTTCCTCATAGCCATTCCAGTTGATCACTTCAAAGCCATAGCGTTTGCAGCCACGGCAGACCCGGTCACCCAGGGACGTGGTGGAACAGATGCCGATACAGGGGGTTTTGACCTTGCTCATGTATTGTAAGTCGTTGCTGGCGAAGATGACTTGAACTGCGAGCGCAAATTGTAACCCGATCAATCCATTGGGCCCAGTGGCAATGCCGGGCCGGGGCTGCCAGGCGGGCCGCGCCATCTGGATTTTTCCGTGTGATTACAATAGAATACGCGCTCTTTTCGGCCGGGACCCAATCCCGTCGGTAGCCAGCACCGCGTCAGCCGCTTGCCTGCCTGAGCCGGAATCACAACAGTCATTCCACCCGAGCCAAGGATTCACGCCACGACCTGCAGGTCAGTGGCAGCTTGTAGCTCCCGGAAAAAGCGATGAGGAAATCATAGTGTTAGAGGCTTACAGACAACACGTCAGTGAACGTGCCGCCGAAGGTATTGTCCCCAAACCCCTGTCTGCCGAACAGGTTGCCGAGCTGGTTGAACTGCTCAAGCAGCCACCTGCCGGCGAAGAAGAATTTATTGTTGACCTGATTTCCAACCGGGTTCCCGCCGGTGTTGACGAAGCCGCCTATGTAAAGGCCGGCTTTCTGTCTGCCATCGCCAAAGGGGAAGCGGAATCACCATTGATCGACAAGAAGCTGGCGGTGAAACTGCTGGGCAGCATGCTGGGCGGCTACAATATCGCCACCCTGGTGGAGCTGCTGGATGACAGCGAACTAGCCGAGGCCGCCGGTAATGAACTGCGCCATACCCTGCTGATGTTTGATGCCTTCCATGATGTGGCCGAAAAAGCCAAAGCCGGCAATGCGCAGGCCAAGGCGGTCATGCAATCCTGGGCCGATGCCGAATGGTTCCTGGAAAAGCCGGAAATTCCGGAAACCCTCACCGTGACAGTTTTCAAGGTGCCGGGCGAGACCAATACCGATGATCTGTCTCCGGCACAGGATGCCTGGTCACGACCGGACATTCCCCTGCATGCCAAGGCCATGTACAAGAATCCCCGCGAAGGCGTGACCGACGCCCCTGCGCAAATTGAAGAACTGAAAGAGAAAGGCCACCCGGTTGCCCTGGTGGGTGACGTGGTCGGCACCGGCTCTTCCCGCAAGTCCGCCACCAATTCCGTACTCTGGCATACCGGTCAGGACATCCCCTATATCCCCAACAAGCGATCCGGTGGTATTTGCATAGGCGGCAAGATCGCCCCCATCTTCTTCAACACCATGGAAGATGCCGGCGCCCTTCCCTTCGAATGTGATGTGGACGCCCTCAACACTGGCGATGTCATTGATATCAAGGTCTATGAAGGCAAGATCTGCAAACATGGCAGCGATGAAGTGCTGGCCGAGTTCGAACTGAAGACCGAGGTGATTCTCGATGAAGTACGCGCCGGTGGCCGTATTCCCCTGATCATCGGTCGCGGCCTGACCCAGCGTGCCCGCGAGGAACTGGGCATGGAAGCTTCCAGCGTGTTCCGCTCCCCCATTACCGGCGAAGATTCCGGCAAGGGCTTCACTCTGGCCCAGAAGATGGTGGGCCGCGCCTGTGGCGTCGAGGGCGTACGCCCGGGCAGCTACTGCGAACCGCGCATGACCACGGTTGGCAGCCAGGACACCACCGGCCCCATGACCCGCGACGAATTGAAAGACCTGGCCTGTCTGGGTTTTTCTGCCGATCTGGTAATGCAGAGCTTCTGCCACACCGCCGCCTACCCCAAGCCGGTTGATATCGAAACCCAGCATACCCTGCCGGATTTCATTCATACCCGCGGCGGTGTTTCCCTGCGTCCGGGCGACGGCATTATTCACTCCTGGCTGAATCGCATGTTGCTGCCTGACACCGTGGGCACCGGCGGTGATTCCCATACCCGTTTCCCCATCGGTATTTCCTTCCCGGCCGGTTCCGGTCTGGTGGCCTTTGCTGCTGCCACCGGCGTTATGCCGCTGGATATGCCGGAATCGGTTCTGGTGCGCTTTAAAGGTGAAATGCAGCCCGGTATCACCCTGCGTGATCTGGTCAATGCCATTCCCTATGCCGCCATCCAGTCCGGTGATCTCACCGTGGAGAAGAAAGGCAAGAAGAATATTTTCTCCGGTCGTATTCTGGAAATCGAAGGTCTGCCCGATCTGAAAGTGGAACAGGCTTTTGAAATCTCCGATGCCTCCGCCGAGCGTTCCGCCAATGGCTGCACCATTCGCCTGGGCAAGGAACCCATCATCGAATACTTCAAGTCCAACATCACCATGCTGCGCTGGATGATTGCCAATGGCTATCAGGACGCCCGCACTCTGGAGCGTCGCGCCCGGGCCATGGAAGAATGGCTGAAAGATCCGCAACTGCTGGAACCTGATGCCGATGCCGAATATCACAAGATCATCGAGATTGATCTCAATGAGATCAAGGAGCCCCTGCTGGCCTGCCCCAATGATCCGGACGATGTGAAGCCCCTGTCTGAAGTCCAGGGCACTGCCATCGATGAAGTGTTCATCGGTTCCTGCATGACCAATATCGGTCACTTCCGCGCCGCCAGCGAAGTGCTCAAGCAAGTGGATGGCGGCCTGCCCACCAAGCTGTGGATTGCCCCGCCCACCAAGATGGACGAGCATCAGCTCACCGAGGAAGGCATCTACAATGTCTTTGGTACTTCCGGTGCACGCACCGAGATGCCCGGCTGCTCCCTGTGTATGGGCAACCAGGCACGGGTAGCACCCAACTCCACCGTGGTCTCCACCTCGACCCGTAACTTCCCCAACCGACTGGGCCAGGGCGCCAATGTCTACCTGGCTTCCTCGGAACTGGCGGCGGTCAGTGCCGCGCTGGGCAAGATCCCCACCATGGATGAGTACATGCAGTATATGGGCTCCATCGATACCATGGCGGACAACATCTATCGCTACCTGAACTTCAATGAAATCCAGGAGTACATGGAAGCGGCAGAAAAAGGCCGGGACATTGCCCTGACCCAGGTGCAGGACGTGGCCTGATCACTGTCCGCAGCGATCACCAACAAAAAAGCCAGCTTTCGAGCTGGCTTTTTTTTGCGTTGCTTTTTTCTGCGCGGCTTGCTTTTGATCAAACAGTGCTCTTCTCCACCACCTCGAACACATCCTTGGACAGTTCACCACTGTTCTTGATGCGCTGCAGTTGCACCTGCATCAGGCGCTGGCGATCATTATCAAACTTTTTCCAGCGGGTCAGTGGTGTCAGCAGACGCGAGGCAATCTGCGGATTGATCTTGTCCAGGGTCAGCACCTGATCGGCCAGGAATTCATAGCCGGCACCGTCCTTGGCATGAAAGGCAGTGTGGTTATTGGCACAAAAAGCACCGATCAATGAGCGTACCTTGTTGGGATTGCGAATCTCGAAATCGCTGTGCTCCATGAGCTGTTTTACCCGCTCCAGGGTACCGGGCAAGGAACAGGTGGCCTGCACCACGAACCACTGATCTACCACCAGGGCTTCATGCTGCCAGGCATCGTAGAATGCTGTCAGGGCCTTGCCGGCCAGTTCACTGGCAGTGGCTGCCGGCGAGTTCACCAGACAGCGCAGGGCCGCCATCTGGTCGGTCATATTGCTGGCCCCCTCAAATTGCCAGTAGCAGCGCTGCACCCAGTCCTCGTCATTGCTACGCATCAGATAGGCCAGGGACAGATTCTTCAGGGCCCGGCGGGCAATATCTTCTGCTTTGACGTCAAACTCCCAGTTGGCATCATTGTCCTTGTAAAGCTGGGCAAACTTGTCGTGGTGAGTGGCCGCCAGGGCATTGGCAATGCCCTCCCGTACCGTATGGATGGCATCCACATCGGCTATCTTTGCCTGCTCAATCTGATAGCTCTCACTGGGCAGATTCAGCATATGGGCAATCATGGCCTTGTCCAGACTATCATCACTGATGGCCGCATCCAGCACATTACCGAAGGCATCCAGCAGTATCTTCGGCACTTCGGTATTGTCACGCTCGGCCAGGGTAGCCTGCATCTCGGCCATGACATCCATGGCCAGGGACTGGGCTGCACTCCAGCGATTGAATCCATCGCTGTCATGCTGCATCAGAAAGAAGAAATCTTCCCGCGAATAATCGTAGTGCAGTCTTACCGGCGCACTGAAACCCCGCAGCAGGGACGGTATCGGTCGCTCCGGCAGGTTTTCAAACACCAGTTCCTGCTCCGCCTCGGTAATTTCCAGTACCCGATCGGTTCCCCCGGCCTGCTCTTCGCCGGCCAATTGCAGGGCCAATTCATTACCTTGCCGATCCAGCAGTCCCAGACGCAGGGGAATGGTGAACGGCTGTTTGTCAGTCTGGCCCGGGGTATCCGGGCAGCTCTGCCTGACCAGCAAGCTATAGCGCTGCTTGTCGGCATCGTAACTGGCACTGATATTCAGCTCCGGGGTACCGGCCTGGGAATACCAGCGGCGGAACTGGCCCAGATCAATGCCGCTGGCATCTTCCATGGCCTTGACGAAATCTTCCGTGGTGACCGCCTGGCCGTCATGACGCTCGAAATACAGATCCGTACCGGCACGGAATTTTTCCGGCCCCAGCAACAGACTGATCATGCGCACCACTTCGGCACCCTTCTCATAGATGGTGACAGTATAGAAATTGGATATTTCCATATAGGAGTCAGGTCGCACTGAATGAGCCATGGGTCCGGCATCTTCGGCGAACTGAATGGTTTTAAGGAAATTGACATCCTCCACCCGCTTCACAGTCCTCGAGCCCATGTCGGCTGAAAATTCCGAATCACGAAAAACCGTAAAGCCTTCTTTCAGACTGAGCTGAAACCAGTCACGGCAGGTAACCCGGTTGCCGGACCAGTTATGGAAATATTCATGGGCCACCACAGCTTCCACACGCTGAAATCCCATATCGGTAGTGGTGTGGGGGTTGGCCAGCACGCAGGAAGTATTGAAGATATTGAGCCCCTTGTTTTCCATGGCGCCCATATTGAAATCGTCCACCGCCACGATCATGAAAATATCGAGATCGTATTCACGGCCGTATTGTTCTTCGTCCCAGCGCATGGCGTTCTTCAGGGATTGCATGGCGTGGTCACATTTATCCAGATCCTTCTCTTCCACGAAGATCTGCAGCTTGATGTCTCGCCCGCTCATGGTCCGGAAGGAATCTTCCAGCACTTCCAGATCACCCGCCACCAGTGCAAAAAGATAGCTGGGCTTCCTGAAGGGGTCTTCCCAACGCGCCCAGTGCCGGGATGAATCGCCCTCCTCAGTTCCGGAGGCCACCGGATTACCATTGGACAACAACACCGGATAGCGAGCCTTGTCGGCATGAATCGTGGTGGTAAAGCGGGACATCACGTCGGGGCGATCCAGATAATAGGTGATGCGGCGAAAGCCCTCGGCCTCGCACTGGGTGCAGAACATGGTGCGGGATTTATACAGACCTTCCAGGGCTGTATTGAGATGGGGCTCAATACGGCTGCGAATGGTCAAGCTGAACTGGTCCGCTTCTCGCCCAAGCAACTCACTCAGTCCACTGATGGTCAGGCTCTCATCGTCCAGCAGGTATTGCTGTTGGTTCAGGGCCTTGCCTTCAAGCTCCAGGGCCTGCAGCAGCTGATCCTGACCATGTAATACCAGCGTGTCTGACTCGCCGTCTGCGGCAGACTCATTGCGACGAAAGGCCAGCTTTGCCTCGACCACGGCATGGTCTTCATAGAGATCGAAATCCAGCTCGGTGCTGTCGATCAGATAGGCTGGTGGCTGATAATCCTTGAGATAGGTGGTTCTTGCCTGGGCGTTCTTCATAATCTACCTGTTACAGAGGGTCGGGACGACAGCAGCAAGGCTTGCCTCCCGGGAATTGATTGTGCTGAGCTGCGCCTTAAAAGGACAGCTCAATTTCATAGCCGGAAAAGCGGCGCAGATTGATCACGCCACTGTCGAAAATCAGATACTGGCCCTTGATGCCCTGCAATGTACCTTCAACCAGGGCCTCCTTGTCAAAATTGAAGGAACTGATTTTCTCGGGATATTCCAGCACCGGGTAATCGATACTCAGCGGCTCAATACCATTGAGCACACTGATGGCAAAGAAACCGAAGCGCTGCTCCAGTTCATTGATTTCTTCCGCGCATTCTTTCAGCAAACGATCGCGCTCGGCCGCCAGATCCACCGGTTTGGAAATGCCCTTGAGCATATCGCGCCAGTTGGTCTTGTCGGTGACATGCTGCTTGAACATCACTTCCAGGGTGCCGGATTGCAGACGGCTGCGCACACGAATAATAGCCAGGGCCTGGGTAGCACCCTGATCGATCCAGCGGGTCGGCACCTGGGTGGCCCGGGTGATACCCACCTTGACGCCGGAGGAATTGGCCAGATAGACAATATGATCCTGCATGCAAAAGCGTTCGCCCCAGGCCGGCTCGCGGCAGGTGCCCTGGTCGAAGTGGCATTTCTCCGGATGAATAATGCAGGAGTCGCACTGGGCCAGCGACTGGAAACAGGGATAACAATAGCCCTGATTGAAACTCTTGCTGGTTTTGCGGCCACAATGCACACAGTAAATCTTGCCGCTGTACTGCAGTTGCAAAGGCTTGCCAAGCAGCGCCTCCATGGGCACTTCTTCATCGCCCAGGCGCATGCGGTAGTCCACCGGCGACTGCAGGCGGGATTTCATTTTTCTGAGAATGCCGGTGGCCTGTTTTTTCATTCCTGACTCTCTCCCGGCTCGCCGCCCAGCACCCGAACAATATCCGGCTCGGCCTGTCCGGCACCGGCGCAACTGGAAGCCGGCGGCACACCGGTGCGCTGATCCTCGGCCACATAACGTGCCTCGTAAAGAATGATGGCCTGCATGCAATAGGCAAGCTGCTCTTCACTGAGACGATTGCCATCGTCCCATTTACCCAATTCAACCGCCCGCCGCAGATTGTCATAGACTTCCGGCGTCATGCTGTCAATCAGCGCCTGCAGGGACTGCGGACGCGGCTCATTGTTCGGGGAATCACTCACTGGACAATACTCTCTGTTATTTCCTGTTATTTCCTGTTGTTTCCTGTTGTGTCTTTTTGGATTCTGCTAAATCCTGCCTGTTGCAGCTGATCGCCTGCCAATCTATCAGCCCCGGCCCGGGCAACTCAATGGCGGCTGATAACATCGCGCCTTAAATAGAAGCGATACCAGACCACCACCGCCCCACCCAGCAGCAGGCCACCCAGCAGTCCGCCAATATGGGCTGCGGTGGCAATATAGGAACCGGCAAACACTTCCATCAGAATCAGGGCAATCACGAAAAAAATGAACATGGTGTTGTTCAGCATCAGGCGTGAGCGGGGCATGAAATTGTGCACCACCCAGGTATAGCCCACCAGACCATAGACCACACCCGACATACCACCAAAATTATTGAAGTGGATGCTCAGGTACTGCACGGTGTTACTGACAAAGGCCAGCAGCAAGACCAGCAACAGGAATAACCACACCGGATGAATGGGTTCCAGCTGTCTGCCAAAGTAAAGCAGCCACAGCATATTGAAAATCAGATGCAGCTCACCGAAGTGCAGCAGCATAGGCGTCAGGGTTCGCAGCAGTGTTGAGGGGCTGTCGATATCCGCCAGCAAGGCCCAGAAGCCGCTGCTATTGAGCAGCGGGTAAAACAGATTTTGTACGGGCTGTGTATTGCTGCCCAGGGAACTGATGACTGCCACCAGCAAACACAACAGCAATAAACTGGAACAGACCGGCGCCGAGAAAAAGTGGCGCAGCAACTGCCAGCTCAAGCTCGCCCCGTCGACGCCTCTCGATTGCTGATCGGCGCGAGCCTGGGCCATGGCCTCTTGCAATTCCGGTCGCTGCTGCCATTGCTGCAATGCCTCGCGCACCACTGCCGCGATCTCCTGGGACTGCACCCAGACTACCTGACGACCGGATTCTTCAGTAATGCGATGGGGAATGCCCTGGGCAGTCAGAAAGCCACTGAAATCACGCAGATCTGCATCTACATCAAGACTGACCGCTTCAATCATCGTCACGAACCAGTCGGCTACCCCAACCCAGCTTGCTGCGACAGGCCTGATAGAAACTGTGGTTGGGGGGATGGATCATGGTAAGCGGAATCGTCTTCTTGCGGACAATCAGTTCATCACCGGCGCGGGCGCTGTAGCGCTCTTCCCCGTCACAACTGAGCAGGGGCTGCAGATTGTTCTTCTCCGCCACCCGGATACAGATCTCGCTTTGACCGTCTACCACAATAGGCCGGCTGCTGAGCGAATGGGGGTACATGGGCACCAGCACCACGGCATCCAGGCCCGGATGCATAATCGGTCCGCCGGCGGACAGGGCATAGGCAGTTGAACCAGTGGGCGTGGCCACGATGAGGCCATCGGATTCCTGGGAATATACAAACTGGCCGTCCACAAACAACTCAAATTCGATCATCTGGGCAGCCTTGCCCGGATGCAGTACCACATCGTTCAGGGCCGAGCCGAGATGCTCCCGCTCACTGCCCCGCTGCAGGCTGGCGTCCAGCAAGAAGCGTTTTTCCACAGTAAACTGGTCATTCAGCACCTCATCGAGACGCTGCTCCAGTTCTTCCGGCAGGATATCGGTGAGAAAGCCCAGACGTCCGCGATTGACCCCGATCACCGGCACCTGGTCCGAGGCCATGGTCTTGGCCACATTGAGCATGCTGCCATCACCACCCACAACCACCACCAGATCGCAATGATGAGACAATTCCTGTCGCGGGTATTGCGCTACCGCCGGACTGTCCAGCAATTGCGCCGTATCGGCGTCCAGCACCACTGTCACTGCCTTGTCGGCCAGTATCGTCAGCAGACGCTCAAGGGTGGTAACAACTCCGTTGTGCCCGGGCCGTCCCACCAGACCAATTGTTTTGAATTTCGACATTTCCCGCCGTGGCTGACAAAGCAGATTGCGCTGATAGTGCTGGATAGTGTTAAAAGGCCCGCAGTATAGCATGGCAGTCGCTTTACAGGGCTCGCACCGATGGCTCTGCTTGAGTAGAATCCGGGTTTCTTTGCCGTAACGGGACGCCCATGTTACTGAATCAGGACATTCGCATCGCTGTACTCGGACTGGGCTATGTGGGCCTGCCCCTGGCCTATGCCCTGGCCAGCCGCTATCAGGTCACCGGATTTGATATCAATGCCGAACGGGTCGAGCAGATCAATGCCGGCCATGACAGCAATGGCGCTCTCAACAGTGAAGCCCTGGCGGAAGCCCGCAATATCAGCTACAGCAGCCATGTGGATGATCTGGCCAATCACGATATTTTCATCATCACCGCCCCTACTCCAGTAGACAGTCAGAACCAGCCCGATCTGGGGCCGGTAAAAAGTGCAACCCGACTCGTTGCCCAGCATCTGAACAAGGGTGGCATCGTCATTTTTGAGTCCACGGTCTATCCCGGTGCCACCGAGGAAGAATGCGTCCCCCTGCTGACCGCCGAGTCCGGCCTGGAATTCAACAAGGACTATTTCGTCGGCTATTCTCCCGAGCGCGTCAATCCCGGCGATAGCGCCCATTCCATACTCAATACCGTCAAGGTAACTTCCGGCTCCACCGCCGAGACTGCCGAGACCGTCGACGCCCTCTACGCCAGCATCATCAGTGCCGGTACCTTTCGTGCCAGCAGCATCAAGGTGGCCGAGGCGGCCAAGGTCATCGAGAACACCCAGCGAGACATCAATATCGCCCTGGTGAATGAACTGGCAATTCTGTTTAACAAATTGCAGATCGATACCCGTGAAGTGCTGAAAGCCGCCGGCAGCAAGTGGAATTTCCTGCCCTTTACCCCGGGGCTGGTGGGTGGCCACTGTATCGGTGTTGACCCCTACTACCTGACCTTTAAGGCTCAGCAGGTGGGCTACCATCCCGAGGTGATCCTGGCGGGCCGGCGCATCAATGACAATATGGGTAACTATGTTGCCGAACGACTGATCCGACTGATGCTGTCCCGACGACTGCATGTGATCGATGCCAGGATTCTGGTGCTGGGCTATGCCTTCAAGGAAAACTGCCCGGATACCCGCAACAGCAAGGTGGCCGATATCGTCCGCACTCTGCGTGACTACCATGCCAATGTCGAGGTGTTTGATCCCTGGGTGGAAGACTGTGAAGCCGAGCAGTTGATTGAGCAGCCCCAGGAAGGCAGCTATGACGCCATCGTCGTGGCCGTCGCCCATCAGCAGTTTGTACAGATGGGCGTGGAGGGAATCCGCAAACTGGGCAAGGACAAAGCCGTAATATTTGACGTCAAACACCTCTTCCCCCGGGAAGAAGTGGACGATTGTCTCTAGGGCGCTATTACCTCAAGCCGCAATGGCGCCGAGGTGTAAACCACATCCCCCAGGTCTGCCACCTGATAGGCCACATAGAAATCGATACTCTGTCCCAGCAGCGCTTCCGGAATGGGGAAGTCATTGATAATGGTCAGCCGCTCGCGGCTGCGCAAGACGCTGATACTGGTGGCCGAGCGCAGATTGGCCGCGCTACCGTCCCAGGCGATGATTTCCCCCGTTGCCGTGAGCTGAAAATAGCCGCGACCACTATCAATCAATACATTGACGCTGCCGCTTCGCCCCACATGGGCAGGATCGGTGACAATATCCGCCATCACATCCACGGTCTGACCGGGCCTGACTTGCTCCACAAAGCTCAGCCCCTGATCCAGGCTGGCAGCCAGTGAGATTCTGGCATCGGCGCTACTGCCGCTGAGAGTGCTGATAGTGGCCAGGGGCATATCAGGCACCTTGCGCGGATAATAGTTCGCTACCTGATGACGCACCAGATTAAGGGTCGCGGCGGCGTCGGCACCAAAACTGCTGTCTGCCGCAATGCCGCAGGGATAGGCACCACAATTCAGATCTGGATTGGAAAAAACACTGACCCGGTTACTGGTACTGAAGGCCTCCGGGAAAGCCATCACCGTGACAAATTCACCATCCACTCCGTAGCCGGTGGAGAAATCAAAGGTGCCACCTGTACCGTCTTCGCGATGGGAATGGGTCAAACCCATGTTGTGACCCAATTCATGGGCCACCACTACATCCACCGGGCAATCGATCCCGATCAGTGAATAGGCGAAAGGTTTTTCGGTGGCCGCATCGAAATAGCCACCGGTCTTGTAACCACCCACGGTAGCCAGACCACAGCGAGAGGCCGAAGGGTCGAGTGGCTGGAACAACATCACCAGATCTGCGCCATAGCTGGCACGCAGTTGCTCAACATCACTGAAGGCCGGATGAGACTGATTCAGCAGATGATCCAGACTGACATCAAAATCCAGACTCTCCTGATAATCTTTCAGGCCGTAATAGACAGGCCGCAGGCTGATGGCCACACCACTGTCGGCATAGACCTGATTGGCCACTGACACCAGCTGATTGATACGGGTCTCAACTCCATCGGCATAGAGTTGTCTGGCTGCGGGTGTGTACAGGGCCATGACATCGATAACAGTTTCTGCAGTGTCCACCGAAGCAGCATTGAAGGGATCGGTTCCCAGCAGCTCTTCATTGAAATCGGAGATGCCATCGGCATCGCTATCCAGGCGTACATCCTCAACCACATTGAAATAGTCATCGGCCCGCAGCTCACCAATAAGCGCAGTACTGGACACATAAGGCATGGATTGCCCGGATGTTTGCAAAGTGAAGAACAAATCTTTGCTCTCACCTGGCGCCAGGTCTCCCAACTCACAATAAAGCACCTGTTGCAGGGACAGGCTGCTTTGCTCACGGCAAAAGGGTGAGGCCAGCAGCAACTCAGTGGTTTCCAGCACGAAGTAAAATTCGACGGCCAGACTTGTATGCACTTCGCTACTGATGTTCTCGATGCTCACTTCCACATCCACCGAGTCACCGACGATCACCGGATTCTTGCTGAAACGCTGACTGATCTTCAGATTGCCATCATTGATACCCTGACTGCTGGCTTGCACGCTGTCACTGGCAGGCGCTTCATGGTTGCCCGTGAGCAATGCGGCCCGGGGTGGCTGACTCAGCCCCGGAATCTCCCGCGGCTGCAGTTTGGGGGGTATGACAAAATCCTGCTCGAAGGCTTGCGGCTCTGCATTCAGGGCTTCGGGCACAACAAGCCAGCCCTGATAGCGGGATTCGAGGCGGTGGGCAGAAATCTGGTAATTGGCCTGACCGGTGCCGAAATAGCCATACAGTGCCTGCTCACCAAATGTCAGACTGAGCTCCACCACCGAATCAAGCCACTGTGCCCGAGCCTGCAAACTCTGGTCACCGTTAAGAAAGCCATCCCGGTCACTGACCTGCATCCATAACTGCTCATCACCCGGCAGCGATACCATGAAGCGATCCCCTGCCCCCAGGCTCATCAGCATGCGGGCGTCCACCTGCAGTTCACCGGCCTGGCGGGCAGTGCCTGGCAAGCCGGTCTCTGGCGTCGGCTCCAGCAAACGAATCAGGGGCTCAGCAGCCTGCAGCGACAGGGGCAGTAGCGCCATACACAGGCACAAAAATAGTCCCCGGCCACGGCCTGGCCGGTTTTTTACTGGTGCTTGTCTGGTCAATGGCAGCATGGCTGGCCCTGGTTTGGCGCTGGTTTAACGCTGTTAGCCTGTTCACGCTTTCCGGCCTGCGCGCCGGTTCGCGGACAGGCAGAAAACGGGCATTGAAGCCTCAATGGGGGCAATATACGGTTTCGTGGGAATATTTACCAGTTTTTTATTGCAGATTTGCGTGACATCAGCCCTGATAATAGTGGCAACCACCGGTATGTATGGCCACGATCTCGCTGCCGGGGGCAATGCTACCCTGGCGGATTTCCTGCCAGAGCCCGTAAAACAGCTTGCCGGTATAGACCGGCTCAAGGCCGATGCCGCTTTCCCGGACAAAATCACTGATGAAGCGATCCAGTTCAGGCTTGCGGCGGGCATAGCCGCCAAAATGATAGTTCTCCAGAATCTGCCAGTGTTCGGCTTCGCGGGCGGCCAGCGGCCCGGCCAGTGCCTGGACTTGTCCGCTTATATAGCCCGGGGCCTTGAGCACCTGGAAACCGAGGATGCGGGCATTCAGGCCGCGATCTATTACCCCCTGCAGCAAACCCGCTAGGGTGGCGCCGGTGCCTGCCGCCAGGGCAATAAGACGCCGCTGGCCGGAGCCGAATTCAATGCTGTCAGCGATTTCCCGACAGCCCTGTACCGCCAGGGCATTGCTACCCCCTTCCGGCAGTATCAGGGGCTTGCCCAGTTCCCGCTCCAGGGCCGCCAGAAAATCCGGATCCTGTTTGCGCCGGTAGTCACTGCGACTGAGAGGACGCAATTCCATGCCGCAATCAGCAGCAAACTGCAAAACCGGATTCAGTGGTCGGGGTAATTCACCGCGCACAAAAGCAAGAGTGGGAAAGCCATAGTGGCGACCGGCTGCCGCCAGGGCACGCAAATGGTTGGACCAGGCCCCGCCAAAGCTCAGCACCCGGGGTCTGCCGGCAGCGATAATGGCTTCTATATTGGGGGCCAGCTTGAACCACTTGTTGCCTCCCAGGTCCGGGTGAACAAGATCGAGACGCAGCACTTTCAGCTGCACCCCGGCGGCGCGCAGAAATTCACAGTCCACGGCCTGCAAAGGAGGTGCTTGCCAGCCAGCGGGTTTGGGAATCGTCACAATAGAAAGGATGAGAGTATCAGGCAGTGTAATGGCGGACCGGACGGGACTCGAACCCGCGACCTCCGGCGTGACAGGCCGGCATTCTAACCAGCTGAACTACCGGTCCGCTTCTCACTACTGAAACTGAGGAACTGAATAATAAAGACAGTGCGACAGTTTTGGTGGGTGGTGCAGGGATCGAACCTGCGACCCTCGCCTTGTAAGGGCGATGCTCTCCCAGCTGAGCTAACCACCCGTCTCAGGAGAAGGCGCATTTTACCGACTTGGCCTGCCATGTCAACAAACTTGCGAGCCTGATTGGGGCTATTTGCCTACTTGCTGGTATGGGTGAAAGCGCCGTCCCAATCTTCCGGCAAAGGGGTCTCCCGCAGGGTCTCGATTCGCTCCAGATAAACTTTGTAAAGCAGCGCTTCCGGCTCGTCGGCAGCCAGTTCTTCCAGCATCGCCTGGGCCTCATCCCACTGCTGCCGGTAATAGAATTGCTGGGCCTCATGGTAGCGAGCCACCCGCGCCTTCAATTGCTCACCGGCCGAGGACAGATAGCAGATGGGCTCAAAGCAATCCACAGCTTCATGCTTGCCCTTTACCTTGACCTTGTCGATATGGCGCAGCAGAAACCCGTCCAGCTCCGCTGCTGTCTCCTGCCCCACCAGCAGGCGAATGCCATAGAACTTGGTCAGACCTTCCAGACGCGAACCAAGATTCACCGCATCCCCCAGCACAGTATAGGAACGACGATAGGTGGAACCCATGTCCCCCACGTTCATGAAGCCGGTATTGATACCCACACCTATATTGACCTCGGGATAGCCACGCTCATTAAACTCGGCTTTCAGCTCATCCACTTTATCCAGCATCTCCAGGGCCGCCGCCACGGCGTGCTGGCGATGCTGGGGGTCATCCAGCGGTGCACCCCAGAAGGCCATCACCATATCGCCTACATATTTGTCGATGGTGCCACTGTGTTTGAAGATAATGCCGGTGATGGGAGTAAAGAAATCATTGAGCAGGGATTTCAGCTCGGCCGCACTGAGGGCTTCCGAGATCGTGGTGAAGCTGCGAATATCGGAGAACAATACCGTCAGTTCCTTGCTCTCCCCTTCAAAGCTGTAGTTGTCCGGGTCTTCCAGCATGGAATCGATATGGGCCGGTGGCACATACTGATCGAACATGCCCTTGATCACCTTGCGGGTCTGACTCTCTGCCAGGAAGCCGTAAACCAGATTCACTGCCGCCACCAGGAAAATCACCAGCAGCAGAAAGACCACGGAAAAATCCAGCCCGAAATTGGCCCATAGCTGAAAATTTGCCCATACCACGGCCACCATCATGACGATGGATGCCCCCGCCATGGAGGTCGCCCCGAGAAAGGGAAAAATGAGAGACATGGCAAGCCCCAGCCAGCTGATGATCACCAGTTGCGCACCGGGAGCCCAGTCCGGCTTGTAGGGAAAGGTGGCCCGGCCACCGCCCTCGAAATCACTCATCACCGACTGGATGCTGGCACTGCCGCTTGCCACCTCTGCCACCGGCTGGGCATCCATCAGGGCGTGCAGCATATTGGCATGCACTTCCACCCCGGGATAGACGCGGTCCAGAGGCGTGGTTCGAATATCCTGCAATCCCGGCGCACTGGTGCCTATCAATACCAGGGAGTTTTCAAACACGCCCGCTGCCTCATTGTCATTCAGCACATCCGTAGCCGAGACATAGGTGAAATGCTCATTATTGCGCAGCGAAGACCTGCCAAGATAAGGCACCAGCACCGATGCTCTCTGGTCAGTGGGTATCTCGAAGGCACCTGCACCCTGCCCGATGCGAATGGCCCTGACCACCGACTCATTTTCGAAATCATTGGTAACCAGTTCGTACTGTTCGGCGAAGTTGTAGACCCGCATCATTTCCAGTGAAAGGGTCGGGTATAACTCGTTGCCAAAACGCAGGACCAGGGGTACCCGTCGCACCACCCCGTCCGCATCCGGCACTTGATTCATATTGCCGCTGCCACGGGCAGCATTCTGCAGCACCGGAATATTGCCGCTATAGCCGGACATGTCCTCAAGGGTGAGGCGCTCGGCCAAAGCCGGCTCAATGGCAAAGATCGACGGTGGCAGTTCGTTATAGCTTACCGTCTCCTGACGATTGAAATTGATGGCCAGCACCACATCGGCCGGCCCCTGCATGGCATTGGCAAAGTACTGGTCGGCATCAATCAGCGGCTCGATCTCTTCCAGGGTCCGGGTAAAGCCTTCGTCCAGTTGACTGAGGTCAACCGGCTCCAGCAAATCCCTGACACTTCGGTCCGGTTCGGGAAAGGTGACGTCGAAGCCGATCACCAGAGCGCCCTTCTCTGCCAGCTTCTCCACCAACTGGCCCACCTTGATGCGATTCCAGGGGAATTGCCCTTCGGCCTGCAGACTGCGCTCGTCCAGATCGACAATGACAATATTGTGTTCGGGATTGCGCTCCGGCTTCGGCATGACACTGAGACGCTGATCGTAAACCAGGTATTCAATGCGCTGGATGATCACCGCCAGTGCGGTGGGCGGGGCCAACTGGATCCAGATCACCAGCATGGTCATCAGTATGCCCAGATAGATAGGCAGACGCTTGCCCTGGGTAAGGAAGCGGAGCAATGGTTTCAGGCGGGAATGCATAGGATGCCAATTGCTTGTTATTGTGCAGGCATTATAGGGTCTTTCCCACAGTACTTGAAATGGCCCTGTACTTGAAATAGCACTGGCGGTACCATGCCGCCCTTTCGGACTGACAGCTTCGCAACATGGAAATATTCAAGGAATTCAGCTTCGAGGCGGCCCACCGCTTGCCCAATGTGCCCGAGGGCCATAAATGCGCCCGCCTGCATGGCCATTCTTTTCTGGTGCGTATCGTCGTGGCCGGGGATGTGGGTGAGGACAGTGGTTGGGTCATGGACTTCGCCGATATCAGCGCCGCCTTCAACCCGGTCTGGAAGCAGCTCGACCACTATTATCTGAATGACATCGAAGGCCTGGAAAATCCCACCAGCGAGAACATCGCCGTCTGGATCTGGCAGCGCCTGCAGCCGGAACTGCCACAGCTCAAAGCCATCGAAATCCGCGAAACCTGCACCAGCGGCTGTCGCTACGAAGGCCCTCAGGCCTGATCCGAAGCCTCCATCCATTTCGCCGGTTCCACGGTTTCATCCGCCAGCACCGCCGGATCCGGCTTCGCCGCCGCCTTGATCAATTGCTTGCAGGCCATAAATTCCTTGGGCCGGGCCACACAGTCCGCCGCAATCAGCACGCCCTTGCGCAGGTACAGCACCGCAAAACTGTCATCACCGCCTTCGCCAGGGTCACCGCGCAGAATCAGCTGATCATGGCCATCCTGCAATCCGGCGGTTTGCAGTTTCAGGGCATACTGGTCCGACCAGAACCACGGCACCACATCATAGACCGTCTGTTTGCCGCAGATATTGGCGGCCGCCACCCGTGCCTGGTCATTGGCATTCTGTACTGACTCCAGTCTGAGGGGGCGCTGATAAAGCTGACTGGGATGACAGGTGCAATCACCGGCGGCAAAGATATCCGGGTCATTGGTACGGGCAAATTCATCCACAGCAATGCCGTTAGTCACCACCAGGCCAGCCGCTTCCGCCAGAGCTGTATTGGGTTCGATGCCGACGCCGATTACCACCAGGTCCGCATCCAGATCCTCACCATTGCTCAACAGCACCGACTCAACCTGGTTCTCTCCCTGAATGGCAGTGGCCCGGGTGTTGAAACGAAACTGCACGCCGTGCTTTTCATGCATGCGGGTCAGGTAATCAGATACCGGTTCACTGGTGACGCGATTGAGAATACGCGATTCGCTTTCCAGCACGGTAACTTCCACATCCATGGACGATAATTGTGCCGCCACTTCCAGGCCAATATAACCGGCGCCGATGATCACTGCTTTCTTGCCCGGCTCTACCCGCTCGCGCAATAACTGGGAATCGGCGGCGGTGCGCAGATAAAAGACATTCTCCACATCACCACTGAGGGCCAGGTGACGCACGGATGCACCCACACACAGCGCCAGCTTGTCGTAGTGCAGCGTTTCCCCTTCCTGCAATTCCAGAAGCTTTTTCTCCCGATTCACAGACAATACCGACTGCCCGAGAATCAGCTTGATGTCATTGTCGGCAAAGGCCTTGGCCGGCCGCAGACGCATGGCATCCAGCTCTTTGGCGCCGCCAAGAAATTCCTTCGACAAGGGTGGGCGGTGATAGGGCAATTCCGATTCCGCCCCGAGCAGCGTGATACTTCCCTGCCAACCCTCACGACGCAATTGCATGGCCAGGCTCACTCCAGCATGACTGGCACCAACAATGACACAGGATTCATTACTCATAAACTTTACTCATTGACTGTGGCTGATTGCTGCCCCGGTGGCTGCAGCGGAAGTTGCCAGTTAATAGCTTCAATCCCCTGACTACGCAAATAGTCATTGGCCCGGGAAAAATGATGATTGCCAAAAAAACCGCGGCTGGCTGACAAGGGCGAAGGATGGGGTGACTGCAAAACCAGATGCCGCTCGCGGTCGATGCCGGCGCCCTTTTTCTGGGCATAGCTGCCCCAGAGAATGAACACCAGCCCCTGCCTTTGTTCGTTCAATAAACTGATAATGCGATCAGTAAACTGTTCCCAACCCTTGCCCTGATGAGAGCCGGCCCGGTGGGCTTCGACGGTCAGTGTGGCATTTAACAACAACACCCCCTGCTCCGCCCAACTGTTCAGACAACCGTGGGCAGGAATTTCAAAACCCACGTCGGCCTGCAATTCCTTGTAGATGTTCTTCAGCGACGGCGGCACGGCAACCCCCGGTTTCACCGAGAAGCACAGGCCATGAGCCTGGCCCGGTCCATGGTAGGGGTCCTGACCAATAATGACCACCTTGGTCTGCTCCAGGGGCGTGCAATTCAAAGCGGCGAAGATTTCATCGCCAGGTGGAAAGATGCGCTTGCCCGCGGCTTTTTCCGACTGCAGGAATTGTCGCAGGGACTGCATATAGTCAGCCTGGAACTGATCAGCCAGAGCTGTCTTCCATGACTCTTCCAGTCTGATTTCCCGGGCTGCCCCTGCCGCCATCAGTCCGCCTGTGGTCGCATATGGGGAAACAGCAGTACGTCCTTGATGGAGGGCGAGTCAGTCAGCAGCATCACCAGACGGTCGATGCCGATGCCCTCCCCGGCAGTGGGCGGCAAGCCGTATTCGAGGGCGGTAATATAGTCCTCATCGAAGTGCATGGCTTCGTTGTCACCGGCATCTTTCTGGGCTACCTGTTCGCGGAAGCGCTCTGCCTGGTCTTCCGGATCATTCAGCTCGGAGAAACCGTTGGCCAGTTCCCGGCCACCGATGATCAGCTCGAAGCGGTCAGTCACCTCCGGATTATCCTGCTGGCGCCTGGCCAGCGGTGAAACCTCGGTGGGGTATTCGGTAATAAAAGTGGGATCAAGCAGTTTGTCTTCCACGCACTGATCAAAGATCTCCATGACTACCTTGCCCTTGGTCCATTGCTTGTCGTGGGCCACTTCAAGCCTTGCCGCCAGCGCCTGAACCGATTGCAGATCGCTGAAGTCGGCCGCCTCGGCCGAGGTATTGGCGATAATGGCGTCCTGCACTGACAGACGCGCAAAGGGCTTGCTGAAATCGAATGCCATACCCTGATAGCTGAACTGACTGCTGCCCAGCACCGACTCCGCCAGTTTGCGGAACAGGTCCTCGGTCAGGTCCATCAGGTCCTGATAACGGGCATAGGCCTGATAAAACTCCAGCATGGTGAATTCCGGGTTGTGGCGGGTGGACAGGCCTTCATTGCGAAAATTGCGATTCAGCTCATACACCCGATCGAAGCCACCCACTACCAGTCGCTTCAGATAGAGCTCCGGAGCAATACGCAGATACATGTCCTGATCCAGGGCATTGTGATGAGTGACAAAGGGCCGCGCCGTGGCTCCACCGGGGATCACCTGCATCATGGGGGTCTCCACCTCCATGAAGCCGAGCCCGTCGAAGTAACGGCGGATAAAGGCAACAATGCGGGAGCGCATCTGAAACACACGCCGCGACTGTTCATTGACGATCAGATCCACATAGCGCTGACGATAGCGCATCTCGGTATCCGACAAGCCCTTGAACTTGTCCGGCAGGGGCCGCAGGGATTTGGTCAAAAGGCGCAGCTCAGAGACCCGCAGAGTCAGCTCACCCTTCTGGGTTTTAAACAACTCTCCCCTGACACCAATGATATCCCCAAGGTCGAGAGACTTGAGCAATTCCACCTGTGACTCCGGGAGAGTCTTGTTGTTCATATACAACTGGATCTGACCGCTGCCATCCTGAATTACGGTAAAGGGACCCCGCTGGCGCATGATGCGACCGGCCAGGCAGCCCTGCACTGCAAGCGCCTTGAGCTGTTCGGCATCTTCATCGGCATATTTGTCATTGCAGTCGGCCGCCAGCTGTTCCGGACTGAAATCATTGGGAAAGGCTTCACCCTGGCTGCGAATGGCCGCCAGTTTCTCGCGTCGCTGGGCGATCAGTTTGTTTTCGTCCTGGGCTTCAGCCGGGGCCGAATTGTCTTGCTGCTTGCTCATCTTGTCTACAATCCCATCTTCAGGCTGGCTTCGATAAATTTATCCAGGTCTCCATCGAGCACAGCGCCCGTATTGGAAACTTCGACATTGGTTCGCAGATCCTTGATGCGGGAAGAGTCAAGCACATAGGAGCGAATCTGGCTACCCCAGCCGATGTCTGCCTTGGCCTCTTCAATGTTCTGCATTTCTTCCTTTCGCTTCAGCTCTTCCAGTTCATAGAGCTTGGCCTTCAATTGTTTGATGGCCATGTCCTTGTTCTTGTGCTGGGAACGCTGGCTCTGACACTGCACCACGATGCCCGAAGGTTCATGGGTCAGTCGTACCGCCGAATCGGTCTTATTGACGTGCTGACCACCGGCTCCGCTGGAGCGATAGGTATCGATGCGTACCTGGGACATGTCCAGATCCACTTCAATATCATCATCGATTTCCGGCGATACAAAAATCGAGGCAAAGGAAGTATGGCGCCGATTACCGGAATCGAAGGGCGACTTGCGTACCAGGCGGTGCACACCGGTCTCGGTGCGCAGCCAGCCAAAGGCAAACTCACCCTTGAAATAGACCGTGGCACTCTTGATACCGGCCACATCGCCGCCGGAAACCTCTACCAGCTCGGTCTCAAAGCCCTTGTTCTCACCCCAGCGCAGATACATGCGTAATAGCATTTCCGCCCAGTCCTGGGCTTCGGTGCCACCGGAGCCTGCCTGGATATCCAGATAGGCATGATTGGCATCCATGTCACCGGAAAACATACGCCGGAATTCCAGCTTCTCAAGCTGTGAACTCAGCCCTTCCAGATCCTTGTTGGCGGCCTGCAATAATTCATCATCGCCCTCTTCCTGGGCCAGTTGCAGGAGTTCCTCGACTTCGCTGATGCCGGAATCAAGATTATCGATGGTGTGCACAATGGCTTCGAGGCCGGCGCGCTCCTTGCCCAATGCTTGTGCGTATTCGGGTTTCTCCCAGACTGAGGATTCCCCCAGCTCCAGCTCTACTTCTGACAGTCGGTCGCGCTTGACGTCATAGTCAAAGATACCCCCTGAGGCTATCGGTGCGACTCTGAAGTTCTTTCAACTGATTAAGCTGGCTGTTGATTTCCATGCGGCTATCGGTTCCTTGTGGGACTGTGTGGGACTGCGAGAAAACGCGCATTTTACCCCAACCAGACATGGATGCCAGTCCCCGCGCTTCACTGCACCCCTCTGATACGGTAGTCTCAGGCGCTCAATCGCCCTGTAGACGCAATGCCGCCGCCGAGCCAATCCACCATGCGAATCAGCAATGCCCGCCTCAAATGGCAGGAAGATGGCCTGCCCTGGTCCGAGCAATTTGACGATGTTTATTTCTCCAGACAGGGCGCCCTGGCAGAAAGCCGTCATGTATTCATCGAAGCCAATGAGCTGTGGTCACGCTGGCAGCAGGCCGAACAAGCCCTGCAGGCGGACTCCCCAGCCAGCCCCTTTGTCATTGCCGAGCTGGGCTTTGGCTGCGCCGTCAATTTCCTGCAGACTCTGAAACTCTGGCAGCAATTCAGGCAAGCCAATCCGGATGCCAGGCTGCGCCTGCATTATCTGGGTTTTGAAAAGCACCCTCCGCAAAAAGACGATCTCAAGCGTATCCTGTCTCTGTGGCCGGAACTGGCTCCCGCCAGCGAAGAGTTTCTGCGTCTGTATCCTGATCACAGTGCCGGTTGTCACAGGTTATTTCTCAGTAACTGCCAACTGGATCTGCGCTACGGTGATGCCAGCGACAGTCTAAAGGAAATTGCCCGCCATGGTCTGGCCAGGGTGGATGCCTGGTTTGTGGATGGCTTCAGCCCCGGCAAAAACCCGGCCATGTGGCATGAACAGTTGTTCAGGCTGCTGTCGGCCTGCAGCAAGAGCGGCTGCACCCTCAGCAGCTACAGTGTCGCCGGTGCCGTACGCCGCGCCCTGGCTGCCGCCGGCTTTGAGCTCAACAAGGCCCCGGGCTATGGCAACAAACGCCATATGCTCAAGGCAGTACTCAGATCTCCGACCAGACTGCCCCGCAGGGAGCAAAGCTGGTTGCAACTGCCACGCTATGCAGCCAGCGAGGCTGATACAGTCTGCGTCATCGGTGCCGGTCTTGCCGGCTGCAGTGTCGCCCATAGCCTGGCCCGACGGGGCCTCAAAGTCACTCTGCTGGATGCGGCCAGCGATGCCATGACTGCCGCTTCCGGCATTGGTCCCCTGGCCCTGCGTTGCCGACTGGTGGCCGAGGACAATGCCAGTGCCCGTTTTTATCTACAGGCTTATCTGCACAGTGTGCGGCATTTTTCCAGCCTGCCCGGACAGCAAGACTTCTGGCATCAGAGCGGCCTGCTGCAACTGGACGAGGCCATGGCCGATCGCCTGCAAAGACATGGCGATCAATTGTCTGAAAAGCTTTTGGCGCTCTATGAGCCGGCTGTTATTGAGAATCTCGACCGGGAAGGCGCCAGCAAGCTGGCTGGACTTGAATTGAGTAGCGGCGGCCTGTTCTTTCCCGCAGGCGGCTGGATCGAACCGAAGGGTCTTGCCAATGCCTTGCTGTCCCATCCCGGCATTGAATTCCGGGGCAATAGTGAGGTGGCCGCTCTGCTGAATCACAACCGGCAATGGCTGATACTTGACCCCAATGGCAGGGAACTGGGCCGCAGCTCTGCCCTGGTTATCACTGCCAGCGCCGCCATGAAGCAATGGACAGCCTGTGCGGATCTGCCTGTTGAGCAGGTGCGCGGTCAACTTACACACATTGCCAGCACCCCCCGGAGCGAAGCCCTGAAGACTGTTGTCTGCGCCGCCCGCTCCCTGTTTCCCGCCAGCGGCGGCAGTCATTGTCTGGCCGCCACCTATCAGCGCCATGATGCCAATCTGCAATGCCGCCCAATCGATGATGCCAGCAATCTTCAGCTTGCCCGCCAGGCTTTGCGTGAACCAGAGCTACTGGGCTCGGAGATCGTCGCCTCCCGCAGCGCCATTCGCAGCAGCACCCCGGACCGCTTGCCATTGCTGGGTCCGGTGCCGGACCTGCCGGCCATGCTGGAACGCTTTGCCGATCTGCAACAGGACGCCAGCCTGCAGTTCGAGCAGGCAGGTGCCTATCATCCCGGGCTCTATGTCAGTGCCGCCCACGGTTCCAATGGCCTGAGCAGTTGCAGTCTGGGAGGGGAATATCTGGCCAGCCTGATTTGCGGCGAGACACCGCCGCTTGATGACAGCATCATGGCGGCACTGAATCCGGTGCGTTTTCTGATCAGGGATTTAAAGAAACAAAAGTCGCCGCGACTGACTCAGCGCTGATAGAAAGCCTTGATGACTTTGGCCAGTGCGGCGGCATCATCAGAGGCTGCCAGCTCGCGTATGGAATGCATGCCAAACTGTGGCACGCCGATATCCAGGGTGCGGATACCCAACTCGGTGGCGGTAATGGGACCGATGGTGCTGCCACAGGCCATATCACTGCGCATCACAAAAGACTGACAGGGCACCTTCTCTTTCTCACAGAGGGCCTTGAAAAGGGCCACGGTTTCGCTATTGCTGGCATAACGCTGATTGGCATTGATCTTGATCACCGGACCGGCATTGAGCAGGGGGCGATGTTGATCATCGTGCTTTTCCGGGTAGTTGGGATGCACACCGTGGGCATTGTCGATGGAAAACAACAGGCTCTGGTGAATCACCCGGTCCATGGCATCGGCGGCCTTGTGCTGGCTGCCGACCCAACGCTCCAGCACCTTGCGCAGGAAGGGCCCCTGGGCACCACTACTGGAGGCACTGCCCACTTCTTCATGGTCATTACAAACCAGTACACTGGCATGTTCGTCCTTGCTGTCCAGCAGAGCCTGCATGGCAAGATAGCAGCTAAGCAGATTGTCCAGACGAGCCGAGGCAATAAACTGCTGCTCCAGCCCTACCAGAGCTGGGGGCTGGGTGTCATAGAGAAACAATTCGTGGGAGAGCACGCTGGCAGCCTGCTTGCCTGCGTTTTGCCTTTGCAGCTGTTGCAACAGAAAATCATCGAAAGAATATTTTTTGCCCGCTTGATCCGAGCCAAATTGCATCAACAATGGCGGCAACTCTTTCTGGGCATTGACCGCGCCAGCGGTATTGGCTTCCCGGTTGAGATGAATGGCCAGACTGGGAATAAAGGCCACCGGCTTTTCAAGATTGATCAGTACAGAACCCAGCTTGCCCTGCTTGCTTTGAAAATGTACACGCCCGGCGATTGACAGATCACGGTCAAACCAGGGATGCAGCAAGGCGCCGCCGTAGACTTCCACACCCAGTTGCAGGTAATTCTGCTTGCGCACTTCCGCCTGGGGTTTGATCTTGAGACAGGGACTGTCGGTGTGGGCACCGGCAATATTGATACCGTGACGAGTCAGGTCCTTGCTGCCGGTCTTGAAGGCCACAATCGAGGAGTCATTGCGGCACACATAATAGCGACACTTTTTCTCCAGCTTCCAGCTTTGCGCTTCATCCAGACGCTCGAAGCCGGCAGCTTCAAGGGTCTCTGCCATGCTGGCCACAGCGTGAAACGGACTGGGAGACTGCTGCAGAAATTGCAGCAGTCCCTTGTTAAAGTCCTTGATATAGGCCTTACTACTTGCCGGCACTGGTTTCAGATCCTACTGAATCTCCAGCAACTCAACTTCAAAAATCAAAGCCGAGTTGGGGGGAATGGCCGGTGTCGGCGAGGCTTCGCCATAGGCCAGATTGGGCGGAATATACAGACGCCATTTGTCGCCCACTGACATCAGCTGCAGGGCCTCGGTCCAACCGGAGATTACCTGGGACAAACCGAAGGTAGCAGGAGCGCCGCGCTCAACGGAGCTGTCGAATACGCTGCCGTCGGGCAGAGTGCCGTGATAGTGAGCCAGTACGGAATCCTGTACCGTGGGTGAAGCCGCATCGGCGGGGCCTTCCTCCAGTACTTCATACTGCAGACCTGACTCCAGGGTTACTACCCCATCGCGGGCCCCGTTTTCCGCCAGAAATTCCTCGGCGGCGGCCAGATTGCTGCTCAGTTCCTGCTGTTGGGCCTGCTGCTGGCGCTGCATGAAAGATTGCAGAGCCATCATGATTTCCTGGTCCTCCAACTGCACATCGGCAGAGATGGCATCCATCATACCGGCGATGAACGCATCCAGAGGTACACTGTCGACAATATTCTGGCTCATCAGGTTCTGACCGATATTGACACCAATGGCATAACCGATGCGGTTATCTTCGTCTTCCAGATTGATGTCGCTCTGGGCCAGGACAGGCAGAGATGCCATGGAAATAGCCACAGTTGCGGCCACCTGACGCAGACTATTGCGTAATTTCATAGGGAGTTCCTTGATTTTCAATGAATTGGCGATCCCCGAGCGGGTCTCGCACCCTGGCTGATAAATACAGGCATACTAACTGGGAAGCTGTTGAATTAAAAGGCTTTGCATTGGCAGCCAGGGGCCAACTGGGCCATACTTGGAGTCCCGATCCTGGTCTGTAGAACCCATGTCCCAGTTCAGATTCCTGTTTCTCTCCGGCGCCCTGCTCCTGTTGCTCGGCTGCTCCCAGCCCCTGGCGGTGTCCATCAACAATCAGCCGGTATATGACCCCGAGGGTCGATTGCTGGGGGGTGAAGTGATTGATGCCGATTTGCAGGGTTGTATCAACCTGGCCCTGACACAGCGTAATGTCAGCAGCAGTGAACTCGGCGTGCTGTCCTGTGCCAATGCCGGGATTCAGGATCTGAGCAATATCGGCCAGTTACTGTCACTGCGCTTTCTCGATCTGGCCAATAACAATATCCGCAATATCACTCCTCTGGAGACCCTCAGATCACTGGGCGCGCTCAATCTCGCCAACAACCGGATTGATGATATTGGCCCCCTGTTCAACCTGCCCTCTCTGGTTTCGGTGAACCTGGTCGGGAATCCTGACATCCCCTGCAGCCAGATTCGCCAGTTGCGGGAGCAACTGGGTGACAATCTCAACGCGCCCGAGTCCTGTCCCGGTCGCTAGTTGCTGAGCGGCAGGCCACTGTGGAAGCGGAACTCCTGATCCGGGCTTGAAATCAGCTCCGCCTCCCGGGCACCAAAACGGGCTACACGCTCAGCGATGTCGGTTTCGCTATAGGCAGCGGCCAATTGCAGATAATCCTGATAATGACGCTCTTCCGAGCGCAACAGGCTTTTGTAGAAGCGGCTCAGCCTGTCATCGAGATGGGGCACCAGACAGGCAAAGCGCTCGCAGGAGCGGGCTTCGATATAGGCACCGGCGATCAGTGTATCCACCAGCGTCCGGGGACCATGATGGTCGATCAATTCACGCAGGCCCGAGGCATAACGGGACGGACTGAGGCGCACATAGCGGATGTCGCGCTCGGCCATGATTTCCACCACCTGCTGAAAATGCAGTAGTTCCTCACGGGCCAGTTGTGACATTTTACTGAGCAACTCCGGCCGGGTGGTATGGCGATACATGAGATTCATGGCAGTTGAGGCCGCCTTCTTCTCACAGTTGGCATGGTCAATCAGCAAGATGTCCTGATTGGCCAGCGCGGCTTCAATCCAGGCCTCGGGTGTGGGGCAGTTCAGAAATTCCTGAATAGATTGCATGCAGAAATTCGCTCAGTGGCGGGTGGAGTCGTCTGTCTCGGCCGGGGATCCGGCCTCAGGCTCGGGAGCTGCCAGGGCCTCCTTGTGGGATTCCCGGGCAGAACTGACCAGTTCATCATTCTGCTGCTTGGAAGTCTTGGCCCCCAACTTCTTGAGGTTTTCAGCTTTGCGAATAAGATTGCCCCGCCCGGTTTTGAGTTTGTTATAGGCCTTGTCCCAGGTTTTCTGGGTGGCTTCGATACGACCACCAATTTCTTCCACATCCTCAACAAAGCCCACAAACTTGTCATACAAGGTGCCTGCCTGACGGGCAATCTCGGCTGCATTCTGACTCTGTTGGGCCAGGCGCCAGAGATTTTGCACAGTCTTCAGTGTGGTCATCAGTGTGGTGGGCACCACCAGAATAATATTGCGCTCAAAGGCGTACTGAAACACTTCCGGGTCCGCCTGCACCGCCTCCAGATAGGCCGCTTCGATGGGCATGAACAGAAACACATAGTCCAGCGAGTTAACCCCGATGAGGTTCTGATAGTCCTTGTCCGACAGGCCTTTGACATGGGCACGCAATGACTGCACATGCTGCTTGAGCAGTTCCGGCTTGCGCTTGGGATCATCGCTGGAGCAGTAGGCATCCCAGGCTTTCAGCGACACCTTGGAATCGATAATAATGTCCCGGGATTCCGGCAGATGCACCACCACATCCGGCTGCGACTTGCTGCCATCCTCTGCCTTGAGGCTCACCTGCACTTCGTATTCCCGCCCCTTCACCAGGCCGGATTTTTCCAGGATTGACTCCAGCACAAATTCGCCCCAGTTGCCCTGGGCCTTGTTATCCCCTTTCAGGGCATTGGTGAGGTTGACCGCTTCTTCACTGATGCGGGTATTGAGCTCCTGCAACTGCTTGATTTCCCGGGCCAGGGAGAAACGCTCCTTGGATTCCTTGTCATAGGTCTCCTCCACCCGCTTTTCAAACTGCGAGATCTTCTCCTGCAAGGGATTGATCAGGGTGGACAGGCTTTCCTTGCTGGCGGTGGTGAACTTGCGGGTCTTGTCTTCAAAAATCTCATTGGCGATATTCTTGAAGGCCACACTGAGCTGCTCTTTGGATTCATTCAGCAGCTTAAGCTTCTCGGCGGTTTGCTCCCGCTCTTTTTCAAGGCTGGTTTTGAGACTGGCATTTTCTTCACGGCGGGATTGCAGATCATTGTTGAGGCTGTCCCGCTCCTGTCGCAATTCCAGATACTGCTCCTGCAAGCGGGCCAGTTCTGCCTCGCGGTTTTGCAAACGGTCCTGGGCCGACTGCTGTTCCAGGCGCAGTTTCTGCCCCCGCAGAAGCAGCACAAAAATTGCGGCCACTGCCGCAACGAGCAGAGCCAGAATACTGAGCAGTACAGGGTCCATAGAAAATCCGCAGAACAGATCGGCCGAGCAGCGGCCAGGATCAGCTCAGGTTGTCGTTAATCGCCTGCAACAGATCGGTGGCCAACTGGGCATCACCAGCACCGCTGTCCAGGGCTTCGGTGACGACGGTAATTGCCGAGTCGGACTCCAGCAAGCGGACACTGAAATCCTGGGGTTCACGTTCCTCATCCTGATCGCCACGACCAATCAGGCGACCGAAGAAACCGGGACGATCCTCTTCTTCGGCGACAATACCGGCGAAGCGCACATTAAAGAATGACTGGTCACGATTGCTGTCGATAATATCGATCTGGGCATCCTGCAGGGCCTGACGCACCTGTACCCAGGCACGGTTATAGTCGAGCCGTAATTCCAGCACCTGATTGCCTTCGGCATTGCGGATGATATTGGCCTTGCTGGCCGCCTCGATGCTGCCCGCCAGCAAACTGGCCGAAGACGCCTGGTAGATATCATTGCGATCCGCCAGATACTGGGAAATGGAGTTCATCACTTCCATCTCCAGGGCATCGTCGTCGGACTGTTCCGGCCAGCTCAGAACCGTGGGAATGGGTTCGGAGCGCAAATCCTGCATATGGGTGACATAGATCTCCGAATAGCCGGCATGCAGGCCCGGCTCAATAACAATCCGGTATTTGTGACGATTCTCCGCATCATCGCCGATCTCCAGCCAGGAGGTTTCCATGATGCCGGAACCGGGATTTTCATAGTCCAGGGCAATCTGCAATTCAGTCCAGTAGTCTCGCACCAGCGGCCAGACCTGGCTCGGTGTGGCATCGATCAGAATCCAGGTAGTGCCACTCAGCTGCTGCAGCACCACACCTTCACGACGCCGGGTTTCGATCGGCTTGGGCAGAGGAATTTCCTCAAAGGTGCCAGCATCGGCGGCAATCTGGGCCGGAATCACATAGAGCTGATCCAGGGTATAACTGTCCAGCTCTGCCGGGATCTGCATGTCGGGAATGACTTCTGCTTCGGTGTAGCTGCCACCACGGTCACGGAAAATGCCGTTGTCGCCAGCAAGAAAATTGCAGGCATTCAGGGACAGCAGGCTGACAATCAATAAACTCGTTCTTAGCATCTTAATCCAGTCTTTATGCTTGGTATTAACTCGCCGGCAATTCTACGCCGGCATCGCGCAAGGCTTGCTCAACTTGGAGTCGATATTCCCCGGCAAGTTCCACCAGCGGCAATCGGATTCCTGATTTGATCAATCCCATACGCGTCAGGGCCCACTTCACCGGAATGGGATTGGCCTGCAGAAACAGGTTTTTATGCAGGCCGGCAATGCTCTCATCGAGAGACTGCGCGCCGGCCATATCACCGGACAGTGCCATGTCACAGATTTTGGCCATGGCTGCCGGAACCACATTCGCGGTCACCGAAATACAGCCTTTGGCCCCGGCATTCATCAAGGCTACATTGAGAGGATCCTCGCCACTGAACACGGCAATCCGGTCGGCGCAGCGCTCGATCAGTTCAACACCCCGGGCAAAGTCCCCGGTGGCATCCTTGATGGCAACGATATTGTCCACATCCGCCAGGCGGTCAACAGTCTCCAGGGACAGGTCGCAGACCGTGCGACCGGGCACATTATAGAGAATCTGGGGGATATCCACCTGCTCCGCAATCAGACGAAAATGCTGATACAGACCCTCCTGGGGAGGCTTGGTGTAATAGGGAGTCACCAGCAGGCAGGCATCGGCGCCATGTTCTTTGGCAGAGCGGGTGAAAAACAGGGCTTCTTCGGTGTTGTTGGAGCCGGTGCCGGCAATCACGGGCAGCCGCCCGGCTACCTTGTCGACACAATGACCCACCAGATCACAGTGCTCCTCAGTGCTGAGGGTGGCCGACTCTCCGGTGGTTCCCACCACCACAATGCCATGGGTGCCGGCATCGATATGCCAGTCCAGCAATTGGTCAAAGGTTTCAAGATCGATGCTGCCATCGTCCTTCATGGGGGTGACCAGCGCCACCATGGAACCCTGTAATTGTGTTTTCAACATAGTCTTGTCAATTCCGGATCAAGCCCGCAACTCTACCATAGCGGCTTCAGCAACCCAATTTGCGGCAACTGGCTGGCCAATCACGGCCCCTCTTCTTCCAGGCCCCGGGCGGATACCTTGCTGGGCCAGGAGTTGATAATGGCCTTGATGAATGTCGCCAGTGGAATGGCGAAGAACACGCCCGCCAGACCCCAGATGCCGCCGAATACCAGAACCGCAGCAATAATGGCGATGGGATGCAGGTTTACTGCTTCAGAAAAAATAACCGGCACCAGCACATTGCCATCCAGTACCTGCAGAATCATGTAGGCAATCAGGGTGGTATAGAATTCACCACCGATGCCCCATTGCACATAGGCAACAGCAGCAATGGGAGCCGTCACTACCGTGGCGCCAATATAGGGCACAATCACCGATAGTCCCACCAGCACCGACAGCAGCAGCGCATAGTTGAGCCCCAGCACCAGAAACATCACATAGGCCACACCACCCACTATGATGATTTCCACCACCTTGCCGCGCACATAATTGGAAATCTGCTGATCCATTTCCTGCCAGATGCGGCTCATCAGGGGGCGATTGCGGGGCAGAAAATTAGCCACCCAGGTCACCAGTTGATCCCGGTCTTTCATGACGAAAAACACCAGGATGGGTACCAGTACAATAAAGATGATCCAGGAAAAAATACTGGGCAGGCTGGCCAGGGAGTACTGCAAAATGGCCTGGCCGTAGCTGCCGAGCTCGCCGCCGATGCCGGCGATAAACTGCCTGACCTGTTCTTCGGTAAACAGACTCGGATAGTTCTCCGGTAGGCGCATCAGGGCAGTCTGCCACTGGTTCACCAGGCTGGGAATTTCATCCACCAGACGCCGCAACTGATTGAACAGCCGGGGTATCAGATACACCAGTAACAGGAAGAACAGACCCACAAACAGGGTGTAGACCGTGGCAAAGGCCAGTCGCCCGGGAAAACCGTGCCGCAGCAGCAAATCCACCAGGCCCTGCATCAGATAAGCAATGATAACGGCCGCGATCAATGGCGCCAGAAAGCCACCCAGCATGGCCAGCGCCACCAGCCCCACAGCCAGCAGGAGTACCAGGATGATGGACTCTTCATCATGGAAATAGCGATCGTAGAAATCCCGGAACAGCTTTCTCATGGGAATCGCTCAGCCTTTCCTGATCCAGTAATAATAGGCCTGATCGCTTTTTTCAAAATTGACGATCTGGTGATCGCTCTGGTCAGCAAACATGTGAAAATCCTTCTCCGAACCGGGGTCGGTGGCAACAATCTTGAGCACCTGTGCCGTTTCCATGTTGTTCAGGGCCAGCTTGGCCTTGAGCAGCGGCATGGGGCACTGTAAACCACTCAGGTCGAGTTCAATATCGGCGTTTAATTCCATGGCGCAATTCTAACAGGCCCACACTGAAAATACTTGCTTCAGACTGCCCTATATAGCGGCTAAGTTACTTAAAAATTTGGAATTATTTATGCTAATCTGGGTCTACTGTCTATAGTGGAACGTCTCCGAGACCTGCAATTATCGTGATAGCCAGAAGCCTTTGTTTTTCAGCCCTGCTGGGCCTGATGGCCGCCTCCCCCGCCCTGGCGCAGAACAATCTGCCGAGCCTGGGGGACCGCATTTCCGGCACCGTGTCCCTGGAGCAGGAATACCGCATGGGGCAGCAGTTTCTGAGTCAGATACGGCGCAGCGCCCCCACTATTCCTGATGCCCTGCTGAATGACTATCTGGAGTTTGTCACCTACAAGCTGGCCTCACGCAGCCAGTTGCAGGATCACCGCCTGTCTTTCGTCATTATCGACAGCGAGGAACTCAACGCCTTTGCCGCGCCAGGCGGGGTCATCGGCGTCAATACCGGCCTGTTTATCAATGCCCGCAGCGAGGCCGAATTCGCTTCGGTCATGGCCCATGAGATCGCCCACGTCAGCCAGCGGCATTTTGCCCGCGGCGTGGACGAAGCCCAGGCCGGTCGCATTCCGCAATTGGGTGCCCTGCTGGCCAGTGTACTCATTATGGCCACCTCCGATGCTTCCCACGGTACTGCCGCCATCACCGCAGCCCAGGGCATGGCAGTGGATAACCAGCTTCGCTTCAGCCGCAGCAATGAGGCCGAGGCCGACCGTATAGGCCAGGACACCATGTTCAATGCCGGCTTCGACCCTGATGCCATGTCCAGCCTGTTCGAGAGGCTGATGGCAGTCAATCGTTTCGGCCGGCGGCCGCCGGAATTCCTGCTCTCGCACCCCCTGACCGAGTCCCGTATCGCCGACAGCCGCGGCCGTGCCTCACGCTACCCCGAGCGGGAATATGATCCCAATCTGGAGTATCAATTCATGCGTGCCCGGGTGCTGGGTCATTATGCCGAGGACAAGGCTGCCCATGTGCTGGAGAGCGAGCGCGCCTTTGAACGCAGCAGCAATGAATTTGAACTGGACGCCAATCGCTATGCCCTGGCCATTGCCTATTGGGAAAACGAGCAATATGCCGAGGCCAATCAGACCCTGGCGCCGCTATTGGACAAATACCCCAATCGCATCACCCTGGCTGTTACCCAGGCGGAATTCTTTACTGCCCAGAACGAGCCGGTACAGGCCCAGCAATTTCTCCAGCGACATCTGCAGATCAATCCCAATAATCACCCCCTGACCATGGCCTATGTGGATGCCCTGCTGGAAAACCGCCAGTATCAGCGCGCCGCCGAGATGATGGAGCAGCACAGCAAGAATCGCCCCAATGACCATCACCTGTGGTATCAGTTGGCAGAAACCTGGGGCCAGGCGGGAGATATCAGCAAGGTGCATCAGGCCCGGGCCGAGTATTTTCGTCTGTTGGCTGACTATCGAAGGGCCCGCGAGCAATTGCAGTTTGCCCTGCGCATTGAAACCGAAAACAGCTCATCCCCGGCCGAGCAGGCACGACTCAGACAAAAGATTCGGGAAGTGGAAACCCTGCAACGGGAATTGCAGGGCTAGTTCAGACGCCGGCTCAGGCCTTGCCTTTCACCTGTAATTGTTGCTCGCTGGCGAAATCCAGCATGCGCTGCAATGGCTTCATGGCCTGCCTGGCCAGATGGGGCTCCACCAGAATTTCACTGCTTTCTTCCTCCAGCGCTTTGAGCATGGTGGGCAGGGTATTCATGGCCATCCAGGGGCAATGGGCACAGCTTCGGCAGGTGGCATCATTGCCGGCGGTGGGCGCAATAATGAATTCCTTGTCCGGCGCCAGTTGCTGCAGCTTGTGGAAGATGCCGTTGTCGGTGGCCACGATGATCTGCCGGTTCGGCAGCGACTGGGCGGCCTTGATGATCTGGGTGGTGGAACCCACCACATCCGCCAGTTCCAGCACCCCTTCCGGCGACTCCGGGTGAGCCAGGATGGCCGCCTCCGGATAGACAGCCCGCATATCCTGCAAACCCCGGGACTTGAACTCCTCATGGACGATGCAGGCGGCATCCCAGAGCAGCATGTCGGCACCGGTGGTTTTCTGGATATAGGAGCCCAGATGCTTGTCCGGGGCCCAGAGAATTTTCTCCCCCTTCTCCATCAGATGCTCAACCACATCCAGGGCAATACTGGAGGTCACCACCCAGTCGGCACGGGCCTTGACCGCGGCGGAGGTATTGGCATACACCACCACTGTTCGGTCCGAATGCTCGTCACAATAAGGGGCGAAGCTTTCAATCGGACAGGCAATATCCAGCGAGCAGGTAGCCTCCAGCGTGGGCATCAGTACCTTCTTGTCAGGGCTGAGAATCTTGGCCGACTCCCCCATGAAACGCACCCCGGCCACAATCAGGATGTCGGCATCACAGTCATGGCCAAAGCGGGCCATTTCCAGAGAGTCCCCCACAAAGCCACCGCTTTCCTCAGCCAGCTCCTGGAGCACCGCCTCGGTGTAATAGTGGGCCACCAGACGGGCATTTTTCTGCTCCATCAACTGGATCAGTTGTCGGCGGTAGTCGGCCTCCTCACTGGCACTGAGATGCTCAGGCTCCTGGGCACGGTCCAGATACTCACGGACCACAGTCAGATCGGCGGCGAGGTTTTCGGTATTGTCGGGGTAGTTGCTGTCCATGGCGGGCCTGGTGCGGTTTTGCTAATGGGGTATTTTACCATAGCTCGGGTTGGGGAATGTGGTGAGGTGTTGTCGTTGTGTTTGGTGGGGTGGGTATTGAGATGGGGGCTGCGTTGACGGTACCGGGGGTGGCTGGCTGAAGAGGCGCTGCGCGCCTCCTGTGAAGGATTGATTCGCAATTGAGCTTAGCTCAGTTACTCCCCCCTTCGGGGCAGCGCTACGCGCTGTCTGCGCCGCTTCGCAGCTTTGATTCGCAATTTGGCTGAGCCAAATTAGGGGCATTCTTGCCGACGTCTTGTATACAGAAGCTCGAGATAGTGGCCGTAAGCAGCGGCGATCCCCTGCGGGCAGCGCTTTGCGCTGTCTGCGCCGCTGGGACTGGGGCTGCGTTGATTGTACCGGGGGGCGGCCGGCTATAGAGGCGCGTTGCGCCTCCCGTGAAGGATTGATTCGCAATTTGGCTAAGCCAAATTACTCACCCTGCGGGCAGCGCTACGCGCTGTCTGCGCCGCTGCGACTGGGGCTTCGTTACTTGTACCGGGGGCGGCTGAGTGAAGAGGCGCGCTGCGCCTCTTGTGAAGGATTGATTCGCAATTTGGCTGAGCCAAATTACTCACCCTCCGGGCAGCGCTACGCGCTGTCTGCGCCGCTGCGCGGCTTTCGAACCTATAGCGGTTCGAATCTACTTGAAATGGGCGCTTGAGTGGCGGCTGGTACTGGGGTGGTAAGGGAAAAGTGGTGGGTCGTGAAGGATTCGAACCTTCGACCAATTGGTTAAAAGCCAACTGCTCTACCGACTGAGCTAACGACCCACATCAGGAGGCGGGTATTCTACTGTCATAAACCGAAAAAACAAGTGCTTAGGATGAATTTCCTGTGAGTTTTTGACGCTTTTCCGTGGTTGTCTGAATTCAAGCACGAACACCTCTCGATTTAACAAACAACTATGCAAATCCCGGCATTCAATAGAGGCGCTTTGCGCCTCCCGTGAAGGATTGACTCACTTTTGAGCTAAGCTCAAAAGTTCGCCCTACGGGCAGCGCCATGCGCTGTCTGCGCCGCTAGCGCGGCTTTCGAACTTACGACCAATTGCTTAAAAGCCAACTGCTCTACCGACTGCGCTAACGACCCACACCAGGAGGCGGGTATCTACTGTCATAAACCGAAAAAACAAGTGCTTAGGATGAATTTCCTGTGAGTTTTTGGCGCTTTTCCGTGGTTGTCTGAATTCAAGCACGAACACCTCTCGATTTAACAAACAACTATGCAAATCCCAACATTCAATAGAGGCGCTTTGCGCCTCCCGTGAAGGATTGACTCACTATTGAGCTAAGCTCAAAAGTTCGCCCTACGGGCAGCGCCATGCGCTGTCTGCGCCGCTAGCGCGGCTTTCGAACTTACGACCAATTGCTTAAAAGCCAACTACTCTACCGACTGAGCTAACGACCCACAGCGGGAGGCGGGTATCTCCTGTCATAAACCGAAAAAACAAGTACTTGGGGCAGATTTCCTGATTGATTTATGGGGTTTTCAGAGTCTTCTCCCCGCGCCTCTGCTTGTCATCAGGGTGGCTGGTATTTTTGCTGCAAATCCATGCCATCAGGACGTCGGGAATTGGCAGTATTTCAGTAGCTACTGATACCTTGTTGGGTCTTCCAGTTCGGCGTCTTTGAAGCCTTGTTGGCGGAAGCGGCAGCTGTCGCAGTGGCCGCAGGCGCGGCCCTTCTGGTCGGCCTGGTAGCAGGAGACAGTCATGGCATAGTCCACGCCGAGATGACTGCCGGTCTTGATGATTTCTGCCTTGCTGAGATCAATCAGCGGGGTCTGTAGCTGGATCTTGCCCCCTTCAACACCAACTCTTGTCGCCAGATTGACCACCTGCTGGAAGGCGGCGATGAATTCCGGCCGGCAGTCGGGGTAGCCGGAGTAGTCCACGGCGTTGACGCCGATGAAGATCGCCTCGGCTTCCAGGACTTCGGCCCAGGCCAGGGCATAGGACAGGAACACGGTGTTGCGAGCCGGTACATAGGTGACGGGGATCTGGCCGTCATCGACGCTGTCTTCCGGCACAGCGATGCTGTCATCGGTCAGGGCCGAGCCGCCCAGGGCGCCCATGTCCAGGCGGATGGTCTTGTGCTCACTGGCCCCCAGGGCCTTGCTGACCTGGTCGGCGGCCTGCAGCTCACTGCTGGAGCGCTGGCCATAGTCGAAACTCAGGGCATAGCAGTCGAAGTGCTGGGCCCGGGCAATGGCCAGACAGGTGGCGGAGTCCAGGCCACCGGATACCAGTACCACTGCCCTGGGAGCTGATTGCTTGTCAGTCACTTGAATTCTCCACCTGCTTGCTTCTTCCGGGACCATCGCTAAAAGGCTGGTTGCAGCCAAGTCTGAACCCGATCCGGCATTGCTGCCGTGATCGCTGTCACCTTCCCGGCTCGTCACCCCAGATCAGTTTATGCAATTGCATCTGCATCCGTACCGGCAGCCGGTCCTTGAGAATCCAGTCCGCCAGCTCGGCTGGCGCCAGTTCCTGCCAGGATGGAGAGAAGAGCACTTCGCCGACTCTGCTGCCCAGATCATACTGCTGCAATTTGGCCCGGGACCAGTCATAGTCATCGCGATTGCAGATGACAAATTTCACCTGATCCTTGGCCTTGAGCAGTGAAATATTCTCATAGCGATTTCTGTCGGCTTCCAAAGAGCCAGGTGTCTTTAAATCCAGAACCACCGACACCCGCTCGTCCACATCGCTGATATCCATGGCACCACCGGTCTCCAGTGAGACTTCCAGGCCGGCATCGCAAAGACGGCTTAGCAGCGGCAGGCAATTGGGTTGAGCCAGTGGTTCGCCACCGGTGACGGTGACATGCCTGGCGCCGTGTTGCTGTACCGTCTCCACAATACTGTCCAGGCTCTGCATCTTGCCGCCCTCAAAGGCGTAGGCAGTATCGCAGTACTGGCAACGCAAGGGACAGCCGGTGAGACGCACGAACACAGTGGGCAGACCCACGGTGCGGGCTTCGCCCTGCAGGGAATGGAAAATCTCGGTGATGCGTAAGCTGGGCGAGTCAGTCATTGTTGCCAGAGTGCCGGCTTTGCCAGGGCAAAGAACCGGGCGTCAATATCACTCAGTCCAGACTCAGCAGACGCGTGTCGGCCAGATTGGCAACGCCGGTATTGGGGAAGCGGCGCTTGATGTCATTCATCAGTTGCCGGGCACGGGGTATATTGCCCAGGCCCTGATAGGCCAGGCCCAGACCATACATGGCATCAGGCAGTTTGGCAGAATCCGGGTATTGCTCGAGAATCATCTCGTAGGAGTCACGGGCCTCGGCGAAACGCTCGAGATAAAGATAGGCCTGCCCTTTCCAGTAATGGGCATTGGTGACGAAACGGCCCTGGGGATAGATACTCAGATACTGATCGAATTCCGCCAGGGAGCGCTCGAAATTGCTGTTGATGACCGAATCATAGGCCATCTGGTAAAGCTGTTGTTCACTCAGCACTGCCGGTTGCAGGGTTCCGCGGCCGCTGTTGCGACTGCTGCTGGCGGCACTGTTGCTGGCAGTGTTGCCGTTGCTGACACCACCAATGGTTCTGCTGGTATTGCTGCTGGTACTGCTGCCAGACAGGCCGCCAATGGCGTTATTGCCCGTGCCCGCCGTGTTCGCCAGGGCCGCACCTGTATTGCCAGTGCCGGTATTGTTGTTTGCCGGCGCGGCCAAGGGGTTGGCCGTGCTGGCAGCACCGGCGCCGGGACCGGCAGCAACCGGCGCCCGGGCGGCCGCCGATTCCAGTGCCGTCAGGCGATCATCCATATTGGTATAACGGTTCAGGGAATCCCGCTGCAGCTTGCGAATCTCGAAGCCCTGCTCTTCCACCATGGCGCGCACCGCCTGTAACTCGGCCCGCAGCTGCTGATTCTGCTCCAGCAACAGGGACAGGGCGTCATTATTACTGCTGGAACTTGCGGCGGAAGCACTGCCCTGCCCGGGCGTGACACCACGGGATTCCACCACAGAGCTGTTTTGCGCCACGGTGGATGTGGCCAGCAACAGCAGACAGCTGGCGGTGATAAGTCGGTTTTTTCCGGAGAGCAGTGCGTTCATAAGTTACCTGATTTTATCGTTCGACGATTTCAACACGTCGGTTCAGCCCATAGGCTCTTTCAGTCTGGCCAGTGGCAGCGGGTCGTTCCTCACCGTAGCTCACCACTTCGATCTGGGAGCGGGAAGCACCGTTGACGATCAGAAAATTGAGAATGCCATTGGCACGACGCTCGCCCAAAGCCAGGTTGTATTCGCGGGTACCGCGTTCATCGGCATGGCCTTCCAGACGCACACGCTTGTTGGGATTGGCAGCCAGATCGCGGGCATGGTAGATCAGGGTCTGACGATCCTGGGGCTGGAATTCAGCCACGTCAAAATCGAAGTAAAACACGGTTTGTTCCAGGGCGTTCTGGGCACGGATCTCTTCCTGGGTCAGCTGACCGCTGCCGGAACCGGGATTGGTACGGGCCGAGCTGCTGGAGGAGGAACTGCTGGAGCTGGAAGAATCGCCCCCTGTTTCACTGCCGTCAGTTTCGCCAGTTGAACTACAGGCTGCCAGAGCCAGCAAAGAGCCAATAATTACGGTCAGTTTAACAAATTGATTAAAGTGCTTTACCACGCTTTCTATCCTCCAGAGGGCTTGTTTTAAGCAATATGGGCGCTTCTGTTCATTTCTCAAGCGCCCGTTAATAGTCATAATAGCGGCGAACAGCCGCCAAAGTTTGTAAATTTTGTTAGTCGTCCAGGCTTTGATTCGGGTTTGTTTCAGACATGGATTCAGTCGAAAAATGGCGACCAGGAGGGTTCACGCACGTCGCCTCGCGACGATGGTAAACGGAACTTTACGCGACCGTCAATGGACACCGCGTCCAGCACCCCGCGCCCATTGGCCTTGGTGGCATACATGATCATGCTGCCATTGGGGGCAATACTGGGCGACTCATCCAGGGCCGTATCGGTCAGACTGATCACCCTGAGAGTTTCTATATTGAAGATGGAAATCTGGTAATTGGGGTCTTGCCTGGTCTCCCGGCGCACGTGCACAAGATTGACCCCGTCCGGCAGGAACTGCGCCTTCAGACACTGAAAACAGTCATAGGTCAGACGCTCCACCAGATAGGAAGGCGCCCCCAGTTCGATCTGGTAAATCTGTGGCTGTCCGGTCCGGTCAGACATGAAGACGATGGAATTGCCATCGGGGGTCCAGCTGGGCTCGGTATCGATGGCGGGATGATCGGTAACCCGGATCAGCTCATTACTGCTCAGGTCCTGGACGTAAATATCGGGACTGCCATCCTTGGACAGCACCATGGCCAGCTTGCTGCCATCCGGTGACCATACCGGCGAGCTGTTGATATTGGGGTAATTGGTAATCTGGCGACGCTGGCCGCTGGCAATATTCTGGATATAGATACGCGGCAGGTCAGTCTCGAAAGACACATAGGCCACATCCTGACCATTGGGTGACCAGCTTGGCGACATAATGGGTTCTTCCGATTCCAGCAAAACCTGGGGACGCTGGCCGTCATAGTCCGCCTTTTCCAGACGGTAACTGACATTGCCCTGGGTGCCATATTCGGCAACGATGTAGAGAATCTGGGTAGTAAAGGCGCCACGGGTCCCAGTTACCTGCTCATAGACCACATTACTGATCTCATGGCCGATGTCACGCAGTTGGGTGACACTGCCGGTCAGAATCTCGCCGGCCAGTTTCAGCTCCCGATTGATATCGAAAAACTCGTATTGCACCTGCACCAGCTGGCTGCCGGGAGCACGATTGATCTTGCCCACCAGCAGATAGTCCTGGGCCAGTACCCGCCAGTCCCGGAAAAACACTTCGTTTTCCTCGCTGGGCATACTCAGCATATTGGCCCGGGACAGGGCCCGGAATTCACCCACCTGTTCCAGGTCATTGATGACAATCTGGGCCACATCCTCACTCAGAACACCACTGCCCTCCCAGGAGAATGGCACTATGGCGATGGGAATGGGATTGTCCACGCCCTGGGTGATCTGGATGCTCAATTCCGCTCTGGCGGACAGGGAAACAGCCGCCAATAAAAGACTCAGTACAATTTTTCGCATAACTAGTTCAATAAATCCTGGGGTTCAAAGATCAGAGAAAGACTTCTGAAATTATTGTTAAAAACATTGATCGGCAAATCCTGCAATTCAGAAAATGGTGCAGCGCGATAAACAGCATTCTCTGCCGAGCGATCGAAGGCCGGATCGCCACTGGACTGGGTAATGGTGGCATCGATTAACTCGCCCGTGGGCAACATGCGAATCTGAATCACGGCGCGCATGCCGTTGCGGGCACTGGGTGGACGGGACCAGTGGTCCTGTACCAGTTGCTGGATCAGTCCGGTTGCGGATTGCACCAGCTCGAATTCATTGCGGGCTGCTTCCGCTGCGGCAGCTTCGGCTGCGGCCTGCTGTCGGGCACGCTCGGCCTCGGCTTCCCGCTGACGGCGTTCGGCTTCCGCCAGGTCCCGCTGGCGACGCTGTTCCGCCTCACGCAGCTGCTGTTCCCGCTGCTGTCGTTCCTGCTCCTGACGGGCCTGCTCTGCCTGCTGTCTTTGCCGGGCCTGTTGCTCACGGATTGCCGCCTGACGTTGCTCTTCGGCCTGACGCTGGCGTTCCGCCTCGGCCTCGGCTTCGCGGCGGGCAGCCTCTTCGGCCGCCCGGCGCCGGGCCTCTTCATCCTGACGCTGCTCTTCGGCACGCTGGATACGACGCTGCTCGATGATGCGCTCATTACGCACCTGGGGGTTTTCGTCGATAAACAGGGCCTTCACCACCGTGGGCTGGACCAGTTCCAGTGCCTCGGCATGGTTGTTTCCCTGCATCAGCACCAGCCCCAGTATCAGGACAACATGCATACTGATCGCCACCACCACCGCCAGGGGGTAGCCATTGAATATGATCAGATTGTTAAGCACTTTATGCATCGTAAGTTTGTTGCCGGACTGAACAGGGCCGCTACAGCGACTCCAATGGCTTGGTAATGAAATTGGGATTGCTGACCCCGGCCTGTTGCAGGGTGGTGATCAAGGTGATCATGGCTCCCCAATCGGCCTGGGCATCCCCTTCCACCAGCACTTGAATCTGTGGATTGGCGCCAATGATCCGGCTTACCTGCTCACCAATGGTCTCAAGACTGACCGACTCCCGGTCTTCGCCGGTGGCACCAAGGCTGAGAAAATACTCTCCATTAGACGTAATAGAGACTACCAGAGTTTCAAGATTCTCATCGATATCCAGCGGCTCATTATTGGCCTGGGGCAGATCCACCTCGATGCCCTGGTTCAACAGCGGCGCAGTCACCATAAAGACAATCAGCAGCACCAGCATGACGTCAATATAGGGCACCACATTGATCTCGGCCACGGGCTTGCGCCGCTTCCTCACCATGGTTTCCATATCAGTTAACTCCGCTCCTGTTTGCCGGGATGGCTGCGCCCATCATGGTCTCAATTGCTGTGAATCTGCCGGTGCAGAATGCTGGAGAATTCATCGGTAAAGGTAATATAGCTGCTGCTGACGGCGTCCAGCATGGCGGAGTAGCGGTTATAGGCCACCACCGCCGGGATCGCCGCAAACAGGCCCATGGCCGTGGCAATCAGGGCTTCGGCAATACCGGGCGCCACCACTTGCAGGGTAGCCTGGGCCTGGTTGGCCAGTCCCAGAAAGGCATTCATGATACCGATTACGGTACCAAACAGACCAATATAGGGGCTTACCGAGCCCACCGTGGCCAGAAAGGGCAGATGCCGCTCCAGCTTCTCTTCTTCCCGGGCAAAGGCCACCCGCATCGCTCGCTGGGCCCCTTCCATCACGGCTTCCTTGTCCACCGAGGCTTTCTGGCGCAAGCGCATGAATTCCTTGAACCCGGCCCGAAACAGATTCTCCATGCCGACAATGGGCATGTCCTCTTTCTGCATCTGGCTGCCTTCCTTATAGAGCTGACTCAGATCCATGCCGGACCAGAAGCGCTCTTCAAAACTCACCACCCCGTTCCGGGCCGCCGTCAATACCAGATAGCGTTGCACGATAATGACCCAGGACACCACCGACAGGGCCAGCAGGATAAACATCACTACCTGGACCTCGAAACTGGCGTCGATAATTAACTGGATCGGACTTAATTCATTCACAAACAATCTCCCGGAGCTGGACTGGGTCTGGAATCACTATGACATTGTTTTCGCGCAGGAAATCCGCGGATTCAAAGAATTTATTCGGCCAAAAGCTGAAATAGTTTCGGGTATTGGCATTTAACGGGTCAAAACTTGCCAGTTGACGACGAATTCAGGCGAAATTCGGGTTAATTGTGACCAAATTCTGACAATTTCACTGCCTCGGTCAGATCTGCCCCTGACCATCGCTGTCGAACAGATCCTCGATGTTTTTGGCGGGCTTGAGCCCGAAGTGACGGTAGGCATACTGGGTAACAACCCGCCCCCGCGGTGTGCGCATGATGAAGCCCTGTTGAATCAGATAGGGCTCCACCACGTCTTCGATGGTATCACGTTCCTCGCTGATGGCTGCGGCCAGGCTGTCGATGCCCACCGGCCCACCTTCAAACTTGTCGATCATGGTCATCAATAGCCGACGGTCCATCTGGTCGAAGCCATGTTTGTCGATATTCAGCATATCCAGGGCGCCGCTGGCTGCCGCCTCATCCACCTGACCGTCGCCCTTCACCTCGGCAAAATCCCGTACCCGTCGCAACAGACGATTGGCAATACGGGGTGTGCCCCGTGAACGTCGGGCAATCTCATTGGCACCGGACTCGTCGATGACCGTGCCCAGAATACCGGCCGAGCGCGCCACGATACTGCTGAGCTCGGCAATGGAATAAAACTCCAGCCGCTGAATGATGCCAAAGCGGTCACGCAGAGGCGAAGTCAGCAGACCCGCCCGCGTGGTTGCTCCAACCAGGGTGAAAGGGGGCAGGTCCAACTTTATAGAGCGCGCCGCAGGCCCCTCTCCTATCATGATATCCAGCTGATAGTCTTCCATGGCCGGATAAAGAATCTCTTCGATGGCGGGACTGAGCCGGTGAATCTCATCGATAAACAGAACATCGCCCGCTTCCAGATTGGTCAGCATGGCCGCCAGATCACCGGCTTTTTCCAGCACCGGCCCCGAGGTTGTCTTGATGGCCACTTTCAGTTCATTGGCGATGATATTGGCAAGAGTAGTCTTGCCCAGACCCGGCGGGCCAAACACCAGAGTGTGGTCCAGGGGCTCATTACGATTGCGGGCAGCGGAGATAAAGATATCCATCTGCTCCTTGACTTCAGTCTGGCCGACATAGTCACCCAGGCTCAGGGGGCGAATAGCCCGGTCCTGGGAATCTTCCATCGGCATCGCATCGGCGGTCATCAAACGCTCTTCGTCCATGCTCATAACATACTCTTCAGGGCCAGCCTGATCAGGCTTTCACTGTCATCGATCGCAGGATTTTCTTTCATCACCCCGGCCACTGCACGGCTGGCTTGCTGAGGCTTGTAGCCCAGGCTTAGCAGCGCGGTTTCGGCTTCATTGCGGGCTGAGTTGCCAGTGCTGACGGGGGCCTGTCCGGCCGGCGCCTGCTCGTCTGTCTCGCCCCACTCGGCCAGGCGATCACGCATCTCCACAATCAAACGTTCGGCAGTCTTCTTGCCAATGCCCGGCATGTTCACCATGGCGGCCACATCATTGTTGCGCACAGTGCGCACGAACTCATCGGCATCCATACCGGACAGAATTGCCAGGGCCATCTTCGGGCCCACGCCATTGACCTTGATCAGGGCGCGAAACATGGCCTTGTCCTTGGCCTGATAAAAACCATAAAGCAGTTGCGCATCTTCCCTGACTACAAAATGGGTATGCAGGGTGAGCTCCTTGCCAGCCTCAGGCAACTGGAACAGGGTGCTCATGGGCACCTGCAATTCATAGCTGATGCCCCCTACCCTGACCAGAATATCCGGCGGTGTCTTGTCTACCAGGATTCCGGTAATTTGCCCGATCAATTGCTACTCTCCCTGCGCCTTGCCGGCGCCCTAGCGACGCAAACGTCGCCGACTGAATGACTTCGCCCCTGCCATTTTAATCAGACTGGCCCGGGTATTGGCGTGACAGATAGCCACCGCCAGGGCGTCAGCCGCATCTTCGGCCAGTGTATCACCGATCCCCAGTATGGCCTTGACCATATGCTGGACCTGGGTCTTGTCGGCGCCACCGGCGCCTACCACGGCCTGTTTTACCTGCCGCGCAGAATATTCTTCCAGTGACAGGGCATGGGCGAGGCAGGCCACCATGGCACTGCCGCGGGCCTGACCCAGCTTGATGGCGGAGGATGGATTGCGCCCCATGAATACTTCTTCGATGGCGGCCTGCTGCGGGGCATGCAGTTCGATAATTTCGTTAAGGCCGGTAAAAATGCTGTGTAGTCGCTCCGGCATGGGCTGCTGCTTGTCGGTGCGAATGCAACCACAGTCAACATACTCGAGCTTGTTACCGACACTGTTGATCAGGCCGTAACCGGTGATTCTGGAACCAGGGTCTATACCGAGAATTATGGCCATTGCCCAGCGTTGCGCCTCCCGGCACCATGTTGGCTTTCACACCGCAAGCCCTGTCCCTAGAGTTTTGCGGCTATTTCGTCAGAGATATTGGCATTGCTGTAGACGTTTTGAACGTCGTCCAGATCTTCCAGATGCTCGGTGAGCTTGAGCAGACTTTCGGCGCCTTCCAGATCAAGATCCACTTCCGTGGATGGCAACATGGTCATTTCCGCACGCTCAGGGTTCAGCCCCTTCTCTTTCAGGGCATCCTGCACTGCACCGAAGGTCTCCAGTGTGGTGTGCACTTCAATACTGCCATCATCATTGCTGACCACGTCATGGGCACCGGCTTCCAGAGTTACTTCCATCAGCGCCTCTTCGTCGCTGCCGGCAGGAAAGGAAATTACTCCGGTTTTTTCGAACAGATAGGCAACCGAGCCACTGGTACCCAGGCTGCCACCGAATTTGCTGAAGCCATGGCGCACTTCCGCCACGGTACGGTTCTTGTTATCGGTCATACACTCACAAAGAATCGCCACACCGCCGGGTCCGTAGCCCTCATAAACCAGTTCTTCGAGATTTTCACTCTCGGCAGTACCAGCCCCCCGGGCCACCGCCCGATCGATGGTGTCGCGGGTCATATTGGCGCCCAGGGCCTTGTCGATGACGGCGCGCAGGCGAGGATTGTCGTTCGGGTCACCGCCGTTGCGGGCCGCGACTGTCAGCTCACGGATAATCTTGGTAAATACCTTGCCCCGCTTGGCATCCTGTCCCGCCTTGCGATGTTTGATATTTGCCCATTTACTGTGACCTGCCATGTGTTTCTCCTGCTGGCACTTCGGTGCCGTCTTGCCTGTTCTTTTTGCTTGTGCGCTTTATTACTGTTTTGCGAGCGACTTTATTGCTTACCTGTCTATGTCGGCACCTGGGCCGTCAAATTTTGTCCCTCAGGATTTTTCCACTTCCCGCAGGCGAATATTCAGCTCCCGCAATTGCTTGCTGGACACTGCCCCCGGTGCATCTGTCAGCGGACAGGCTGCAGACTGGGTCTTGGGGAAGGCAATCACGTCACGAATGGAGCTGGCGCCGGTCATCAACATAATCAGACGGTCAAGACCGAAGGCAATTCCGCCATGGGGAGGACAGCCATAGGCCAGAGCATCCAGCAGGAAGCCGAATTGCTCCCGGGCCTCTTCATCATCAATACCCAAAACCTTGAACACTGCCTGCTGCATATCCGGCTTGTTGATACGCACCGATCCCCCACCCAATTCGGTACCGTTAAGTACCATGTCATAGGCCCGTGAAAGAGCTGTAGCCGGGCTGGCCGCCAACTCCTCGGCGCTACAGGAAGGTGCAGTGAAGGGATGGTGCAAGGAGGTCAGACCGCCGTCACTGTCCTGTTCAAACATGGGGAAGTCCACCACCCACAGGGGTGCCCAGATGTCCTTCACCTGCCCCAGATCCTGGGCAACCTTGAGTCGCAAGGCGCCCATGGCTTCATTCACCACATTGGCCTTGTCGGCGCCGAAGAAAATAATGTCGCCGGTCTCCGCCTGCAGGTCTTTCATCAGACCCGCCACAACTTCTTCACCGATAAATTTGATGATGGGTGACTGCAGGCCCTCGATGCCGGCATTGATATCATTGACCTTGATCCAGGCCAGTCCTCTGGCACCATAAATGCCGACGAATTTGGTGTAGTCGTCGATCACCTTGCGGCTCAGGCTGGCACCTTCGGGCACGCGCAGGGCAACCACACGACTGCCGACATCATTGGCCGGGCCACTGAATACCTTGAAATCCACCGCTTTCATCTGCTCGGCGATGTCCACCAGTTCCAGATCGATACGCAGATCAGGCTTGTCGGAACCATAGCGGCGCATGGCCTCGGCATAGCTCATGCGCGGAAAACTGCCCAGATCCACATCCAGATGGGTCTTGAATACCTGGACTATCAGGGCTTCCATGACCCCCATGATCTGCTCTTCATCCATGAACGAGGTTTCCACATCGATCTGGGTGAACTCAGGCTGTCGGTCTGCCCTAAGGTCTTCATCGCGAAAGCACTTGGCAATCTGGTAATAACGGTCCATGCCCGAGGCCATCAGAATCTGCTTGAACAGCTGCGGTGATTGCGGCAAGGCAAAAAATCGATTGGGGTGGGTTCGGCTCGGTACCAGGTAATCACGCGCACCTTCCGGAGTGGCCCTGGTCAGCAAGGGCGTTTCAATATCGAGGAAACCGTTGTCATCGAGAAAATTGCGTACGGTATTGGTCACCTTGGAGCGAAAGCGCAGACGCTCAAGCATTTCCGGACGGCGCAAATCGATATAGCGATAATGCAGGCGTACTTCCTCACCCACCTTCTCATGTTCATCCAACTGGATCGGCGGCGTATTGGCAGCGTTGAGGATTTCCAGTTCCTTGCCCAGCACTTCAATCTTGCCGGTGGGCATGTCTTCATTGATGGTGCCTTCCGGACGCAATCGCACCCGGCCTTTTACCCGGATCACGAATTCATTACGCACACCTTCGGCAATGGCGAAACTTTCCTCGGTGTCAGGATCAAAAACCACCTGCGCAATGCCTTCCCGGTCACGCACATCAAGAAAGATCACTCCCCCGTGATCTCGACGGCGATGCACCCAGCCGCACAGGACTACCTCCTGATCTTCCAGCTTCTCGTTCAGTTCACCGCAATAATGGCTGCGCATAATAATTTTCCTGTCTACTGTCTATATATAGAGGCGGGCCTGACCCGACACTGATTCATTTATCCCCGGAGGATGCCGGAGCCGATTTACTGGCTGCCGCCTTGGGCTTGCTGTCACCCTGCTTGCCGGAATCCTTGCCAGAGCTGGCACTGCTGCCACTGTTGGACTCCGCCGAGGAATTGGCCTTGCCGGAATCGCCGGAATCGGATTCCGCCAGCTGCTTGCGACCCTCTTTCTTGAAATCTGTTTCATACCAGCCGCCTCCCTTGAGGCGAAAGCTGGCGGCCGAGACCAGTTTGGTCAGGCTCTGCTCATGACATTCCGGGCATTCACTAAGGGGCGCATCGCTGATTTTTTGCAATGCTTCCAGTCGATGCTCACATTTTGAGCATTGGTATTCATAAATAGGCATGGGAACCGGTTTCCTGAATCCATCCCGGTGGCCGTGGGGGCCACGCTTTACCGGGTCCAAATCAGCCCCGGATTCGTGAAAACCGGCGATTATACATTATATGTTTTTTGCCTCGCACCCTGTTTATCCGGCTGCGAGGCGATTAACTGGCAGATTAGCGGGGAAAAATGGCCTTCTCCCGGGCCGGGTCGACAACGGCCTGCAAATTCCCGCAGTGCCCACATGGGACATTGATTTCTGTTCAGACAAATCCGGACCAGTCCATGATGCCGAATCCGGCCTCAATCTCACTGCTGCTTCCTTGCTCTGAAGTGGTGCTTTCGACGATACAAATTGCTTTGTTACTTCGCTCAAAGTGATTGACTTTTCCAACAAGGCAGTTTGCCGCGAGCAGCGGATGTGACAGTGAAGCGCACAAAGTTTTGGCGAGGCCTACCGAAAACAAAAACCGGCTCAAGAAAAATTGATTTAAATCGGTAATTATCAGGTTTTCTGCTTGCCTGACTATGGTGAATGATTTATAAATACACCCCCTGAAGGTCACTCAAGGATGCTGAATTTTCAGGCCCCGGGCAGCAAAAGTTTCCTGGCGTTCAGAGATTCACCAGGCCTCCCCTGAAAAGGGGATTGACCGACAATAATAATTTACCAATCAACAACTGAAACAGAAGAGACTGGGCATGGCTGCAAAGAAAAAGACCGCTAAAACCACCGCTAAAAAAGCAGGTGCTGCAAAACGAAAAGCTCCCGCTATTCAGAAGAAATACACCAAAACTGAAATCCTCAACGAGATTGCTGGCAACACCGATCTGAGCAAGAAAGAAGTAGCCGCTGTTCTTGATGAACTCGCCGTACTGATCGAGCGTCATATCAAGAAGCGTGCGGTTGGCGAATTCACTCTGCCCGGCCTGCTGAAAATCAAATCTGTTGTTCGTCCAGCGCGTCCGGCCCGTAAAGGTGTTCCCAATCCTTTCCGTCCGGGTGAAACCATGGACATTCCAAGGAAGCCTGCCACTACCCGTGTCAAGGTATTGCCTTTGAAGAAGCTGAAAGAATACGCCCTGTAAGTCAGCGGGCCTGCGGGCCTGATCATTACAGTGCAAAGACCCAGGAAAGGCAGCCCAAGGCTGCCTTTCTTGTTTTCACCGACCCGGTTTTAACAGGCCCGGCCTGTTTGACCATATGATTGTTTAATAGCGATGCGTACCAGTAAATACCTCCTAGCGACTGTAAAAGAAACTCCCGCTGATGCGGAAACGGCCAGCCATCAATTGATGCTGCGCGCCGGCATGATTCGCAAATTGGCCAGCGGCCTCTACACCTGGCTGCCACTGGGCCTGCGGGTCTTGCACAAGGTCAGCCAGATTGTGCGTGAAGAGATGAACAAATCCGGTGCCATGGAAGTCTCCATGCCCGTGGTGCAACCGGCCGAATTATGGACTGAATCGGGCCGCTGGGATGATATGGGTCCGGAGTTGTTGCGCATCAAGGATCGCCATGAGCGTGACTTCTGCCTCGGCCCCACTCATGAAGAAGTCATCACCGATCTGGTGCGCGGCGAGTATGCCAGCTATAAACAACTGCCAGCCAATCTGTACCAGATCCAGACCAAGTTCAGGGATGAGCGTCGTCCCCGTTTCGGCGTCATGCGAGCCCGCGAATTCATCATGAAAGATGCCTATTCTTTCCATGCCAGCGAGCAGTGCCTGGATGAAACCTATCAGCTCATGCATGAGACCTATTGCGCCATCTTTTCGCGCCTGGGTCTGGACTATCGTCCGGTGCTGGCTGACACCGGCAATATCGGTGGCAGCACATCACACGAGTTTCATGTGCTGGCCGATTCCGGTGAGGATGAAATCATCTTCAGCAGCAAGGGCGACTATGCCGCCAACCGGGAACTGGCCGAGGGCAAGATCCCCGATCCCGACGCTGAAGACACGGCCGAGCTGGACATGGAAACAGTGGAAACCGGTGCGGCCAAAACCATCGAGGAACTTTGTTCGCTGCTGACAATCGAAGCCCGGCAAACCATCAAGACCCTGTTTGTCCACGCTGCCGACGCCGATGGCGAACGCAGTGAGGAACTGGTGGCTCTGGTTCTGCGTGGCGATCAGGAACTGAATGAAACCAAGGCACAGAAGCTTGACGGCATTGCCAGCCCGCTGGAATTTGCCAGTGATGAAGCGATCCAGAAAGCCCTTGACTGCCCTCCCGGCTGCCTCGGCCCGGTGGAACTTTCCCAGCGGGTAATCGCCGATCACAGTGCGCTGGCCTGTAAAAACTTCGTCTGCGGTGCCAACCGTGAGGGTCTGCATTTGCGCAATGCCAACTGGCAGCGGGACTGCCAGTACTCGGAAGTTGCCGATATCCGCAAAGTCAACGAAGGCGATATCAGTCCCGATGGTGAAGGCAGGCTGGCCATCAAACGTGGCATTGAAGTGGGTCATATTTTCCAGCTGGGCAAGAAATACAGCCAGGCTCTGAACGCCTCGGTGCTGGATGAAAACGGCAAATCGGTAGTGATGAGCATGGGCTGTTATGGCATCGGTGTCACCCGGGTGGTCGCCGCCTGTATCGAACAGAATCATGATGACAGAGGTATCATCTGGCCGGAAAACATTGCCCCCTTCAATCTGATGATAATCATGCTGGATGCACAGAAATCCGAACAGGTCAGGGAATTTGCCGAGGACATCTATCAGCAAAGCCTGGATCGGGGGCTGGAAGTGCTGCTGGACGATCGTGACAAGAAAACCAGCCCCGGCGTGAAATTTGCCGAATCAGAATTGCTGGGCATACCCCATCGTCTGGTGATCTCTCCCCGCGGCCTGGCCGACGGCATCGTGGAATACACCAACCGGCGATCGGGAGAAAAGCAGATGATCAACAGGGATGAGCTGCCCGCCTTTCTGGCCGAGCATGTGAATCCGGTGAGCTAGTGGCTGATCCGGGATGAGGCTAGCGGCGAATTTCAAACCCGGGCTCCCCCGGGTCCTCGCATTCATGCAGCTCTACCGCGGTAACCCGGGCCAGCTCCGGGCCGGTTTGTAACCAGCGCTGCATGGCTGCAAGCGCCTGGGCCTGCCCGGCCATCAATATCTCCACATCGCCATCGGCGGTGTTTCGAACCCAACCCCTGAGGCCCAGACGCAGGGCCTCCCTGCGGGTTTCCGCGCGAAAGCAGACCCCCTGCACCACGCCCCTAATGCGGCCTGTGAACGCCTTGTTCTCGCTACTCATAGCCTGCCCTGTGCCTGTGGTCTTTATCCCCTATAATAGCGTAATGAATTCTTACCGCGAGCTTCCGCCTGGACAAGCATGGCCCTGGAACTGAAACGCCTCAAGCATTTTCGTGACTCACTGAAGCAGCGAATTAATCAGTGGCTCTGGCGCAGCCGCCTTTCCCAGGCACCCCTGTGGAAGCGATTGTTGATCCGCACCGCCCAGATCACCACAGCCATTATCCGGGATCTGTTTCAGGAGCAATTGTCGCTGCGCGCCATGAGTCTGGTGTTCACTACCCTGATTGGCTTCTTCCCCCTGTTTGCGCTGACCTTTGCGGTACTGAAAAGCCTGGGGGTTCACAATGCCATGGAACCTACCCTGATGGCCCTGCTGGAACCCTTGGGTGATCGCAGTGTGGAGGTCACCCAGCAGATCCTGACCTATGTTGATAATCTGCGTGTGGAACTGATCGGCATTACCAGTATCGGACTGCTGCTCTACATCGTTCTGGACATGATGCGCAAAATCGAATCGGCCTTTAATTACATCTGGGCCGTGAAGAAAGGACGCACCTGGGCCAGCCGCATCAGCGAATACCTGTTTGCGGTCATCGTCAGCCCCCTGCTGCTGTTTATTTCCATCAGTATTACCTCCTATGTAAATACCAATTTCTTCGAGTCCTTTCTTGAGAACCTGGCCTACGGCAGCGTCATTATCAGTTTCACTGCCACCCTGGCACCGGTGCTGCTCATGTCCCTGGCCTTCGCCTTTGCCTATGGTTTTTTACCCAACACCCGGGTGCAATTCAGCTCCGCATTTATCGGTGGTTTCGTCACAACCATTATCTGGAAACTGATGGGCACCTTTTTTCAGGAATTCTTTGTGTCCTCGGCGCGGGAATCCATTTACCTTGCCTTCGCCTCGGCAATTGTCATTATGTTTTTTATCTATATTGGCTGGCTGGTGGCGCTGATTGGCTCGAGCATCGCCTTCTATCACCAGAATCCGGCCAAGATTCGCACCGGTCGCGCTTCGGTGCGGCTCAGCATCAGTCAGAAGGAACGCATGGCCCTGGCGGTCGCCGACCTTATTATCGAGCGCTTCAATAATGCCGAAACGCCACTTAGCGAAGAAGAAATCATGCGCCAGCTCAACAGCAGCCCGGCGGCCATTGAAGACGCCCTCAGCCTTTTGCAGGACATCGGCCTGATCACCATCACGGCCGAAGAACCGGTGCGCTTTCTGCCCACCCATTCGGTTAGCGATGCCACCCTGATCGAAGTGTGGCAGGCCCTGAGAGAAGCCAATGCAGACGCCAGCTTCACCCTGGGCGAGTCGGAACAGGTACAGCGCATTCGCGAATTCCAGCAACAAATGGATGCTACACTAGCCAAAGAACTGGGCCAGGAACGCTTCAGCAAGGCCCGGCAATGAACGAGGTAAGACCATGACGGCCATCACGTTGTACCACAATCCCCGCTGCTCCAAGTCCAGGGCGACACTGGCACTGCTGGAGGAAAACGATATCAATCCGGAAATTGTCTATTATCTGGAGACGCCTCCCGACAGCGAAGAACTCAAAGCCCTGCTTGAGAAACTGGATATGAGTCTGGAACAGATCATTCGCCGGGGCGAGCCGGAATTTGAAGAACTGGGCCTGGGGGATGAGACCCTGAATGAGGCCATCAAACTGGATCTGGTGTGCAAACATCCACGCCTGATTCAGCGCCCCATTGTCGTCAAGGGTGACAAGGCCATCATTGGCCGGCCTCCGGAGAAAGTGCTGGAACTGATCGGGGCCGATACATGAGTCAGCCCTATATTCTGGTGCTCTATTACAGCCGCAATGGTGCCACTGCCAAAATGGCACAACTGATCGCCCGCGGCATTGAGAGCAGTGGTGAATTCGAGGCACGCCTGCGTACGGTTCCGCCGGTTTCACCGGACCATGAAGCCAGTCAACCGGCGGTACCGGAATCCGGCGCGGTGTATTGCAGTGAAGATGATTTGCGCCACTGTGCGGGTCTGGCCCTGGGCAGCCCTGCCCGCTTTGGCAATATGGCCGCGGCACTGAAGCATTTTCTCGAGTCCGGCACCAGCCTGTGGACCTCCGGCGCCCTGATCAACAAGCCCTGTTGCTGTTTTACCTCCAGTGCCTCCCTCCATGGCGGCCAGGAAACCACCCTGATGACCATGGCAATTCCCCTCTTGCACCAGGGCATGGTCTATTGCGGCATTCCCTATACCGAGGCAGCCCTAAATAACACCAGCGCCGGTGGCACTCCCTATGGCGCCAGCCATGTTTCCGGTGTCAATGGCGACCGGGACTTCACTGATGATGAAAACAGCCTCTGCATCGCCCAGGGCAAGCGCCTGAGCCTGCTGGCTGCCAGGTTGCGCTGATGGACCTCGCACCACAGCGCCAACTACCTGCTTCCCTGCAACGCATCCGCCAGGCGCTGCTGGCCTGCTATGGCGGCCTGCTGCTTTATTTTGCCCTGAGCAGCTATCTGGCCCTGGGGGGGCCGAGTCTGGCCTGGCCGGTGGTCTGGTTGCTGCAAACCCTGCCACTGCTGTTATTTGCACCGGGATTATTGCAGGCGCGACCACGCCCCCATGCCTGGTTCAGTTTTGCCATTCTGTTGTATTTTTGCCACGCGGTGCTGGTGGCCTTCGATCCGGGACGGCGCTGGCTGGGCATCATTGAAGTGCTGCTGTGCAGTGCCATCTTTGTGCTGTTGATCCTGTTTATCCGCAAGTATCGCGACCACTTCCAGGAACCTATCTAGCGGGCGCCAGCACCGGCAGGCGCATCTCACCAGGCCATGGTATCCCTGACCAGGGGTATGGTGAGGGGACGCTGATGGGCAAGGCTGCTGGCATCCAGAGCATCCAGCACCTCGATCAGGGCATTGAGACTGCGTTCGGTGCGGGCCAGTATATAGGCCGCCACTGCCGGGCTCAGATTCATGCCCCGGGCGCGGGCCCTCAATTGCAGCAACTGTTTCTTGTCTTCGTCATTCAGCATCTGCAATTGATAGAGTGGCGCCAGTTGCAGTCGTGACTGCAAATCGGGCAGGGACAATTGCAGTTCTGTCGCCCTGTCCCGGGCCCCGATCACCAGCCTGGTATGGCTGTCCTGAATTTCATTGAAGGCATTAAACAGTGCCGTTTCCCAGGCAGCATTGCCGGCGATCAATTGCAGGTCATCAATACACAGCAGGCCCAGTTGGGATACGCCTTCCAGCAACTCCGGCCCCAGTTCCAGACATTCCCTCATGGGCAGGTAAAACGCCGCAGCCTGATCAGGCTGCTGACTCTGTTGATGGCAAAGCGCCTGCAAGAGATGGCTCAGCCCCTGTTGTGGCTGACTGCAGATATAGAGCAAGTCTGGCGGCGAGGCATCCAGCAAGGCATCCAGCAAGGGCTGATTGGCCTCGCAGATATGGTAATTCTCAAAACGGCATTCATCATTGAGACGAATACCCAGCGGCAATTGCAATGGCCCGGGACTATCCTTGCTCTCCCTGCTTGCCCTGCTGTTCTTACCAATGGCGCTCATTGTTATCGGGTCCACCGGTAATGCAGCAAGCCCGGTGCCTCATCGCCAGAGCTGCTGATTGGCAACAGGTCGCGGTCCAGGGCGATCAGTTCGTCCAATTGCTGGGCGCTACCCAATACTCCCAGCAACAACTCGATTCGCTCACCCGCCAGGCCGGTAGTCCTGACGCTTTCCACCAGGCCCAGGTTGGCCACATAGTCCATCAACGCCGAATAGTCTCCCAGATCGGCCACCCCATCGATACGCAGGCGCACATCATAGCGTGGTGATGCATCGGGACTGATGGCGAAATAACCAGCCAGCTCACTGGTGATACGATCAAGGGGTGCCAGCAGATAGTCCTCAGTAGAGTTGGCAAAACCATCAAATACATCCAGGCGATCCTGAAACTGGAATTGCCACAGCCCCACCAGTTCACCGCTGGCGGTAAACAGCACCCGTCCGGCCAACACACTGTCGGCGCCATAGCGGGCGCTGGCATTGGCAATTGCCTCTTCATCCAGGGACCAGACCTGATCCTCGCTGAGATTACGTCGATCCTCAAAATCCAGCAGGGGAAAAATTACCGGCACACCGCGGCGTTCGGCAAAATCCTGCATAAAAGCCATCATCTCGGGACCACTGTCGGCGGTAAGCATATGCCGTGCCCCACTGGCATCCTGGATCGCCATCCACACCAGTACGCTGGGACGATTGTCATCCCAGACCGGAATATCTGCCGCCGCCAGCATCTCATTGATCAGGGCATCGGCGAAATCCAGATCGATATAACGCTGTTCGACAAATTGGGGGGCCGGGTCCGCGACGGGCTGCTCATCGGCAGGGCTGTCTGCCAGATCCTCATCGGCGGGGGCATCGGGCCCGGTTTCTGTTTGCGGGTCTTCAGTGCTGGCTGCCACTGGCAGCATCTCGCTGCTGTAGCTGATAGCCTCCACATAATTCTGGGCGTTTTCCACCGCCTGCTGAACCCGGGGGTGATCAAGCCAGCGCGGGTCGCCGGTCACCTTCAGAATCACCGCCTCCATGGCCACCCGGAATGCCCGGTTGCGCTCGGCATCACTCTCATTATCCACCGCCACCCGATGACTGTAGAGCCCGGTAACCTGCAGGCCGGCAACCGGCAGAGCAAGGCCCAGCAGGACAATCATTATCAGGGAGCGAAAAGCAGTACTGCACTTCAACATAGGCGGGATAATACTGTACTGGCGGCGAATCGCCTAACCCCGGCTTCAGCCAGGATTCATGTTCAGCATGTTGCACTGGACCCGGCAATCAGTCACTGACTCATACCGGGCTTCTTGCTAAACTTCACGCCTGTTTCCAAGCGCGTGAATAAAGGACTAATAGCATGACATCAGAGAAAAATGCCAACTCCGACCAGAAGGCTTCACTAAGCTACCGGGATGCCGGAGTCGACATTGATGCTGGCAATTCCCTGGTCGAACAGATCAAGCAGGTCAGTGCCCGCACTCACCGTCCGGAAGTACTGTCCCAACTGGGTGGTTTCGGTGCCCTGTGCGAAATCCCGGCCAAATACCAGCAGCCGGTACTGGTGTCGGCTACCGATGGCGTGGGCACCAAACTGAAACTGGCCATGGAGATGAACAAACACGACAGCATTGGCATAGACCTGGTTGCCATGTGCGTGAATGACCTGATTGTCTGCGGCGCTGAGCCCCTGTTTTTTCTCGACTACTACGCCACCGGCGGTCTCAATGTGGACACTGCCAAAGATGTGGTCACCGGCATCGGTGCCGGCTGCGAACAGGCCGGTTGCGCCCTGATTGGTGGTGAGACCGCCGAAATGCCCGGCATGTATCAGGGTGAAGACTACGATGTTGCCGGTTTCGCTGTGGGTGTGGTGGAGCGCAGCAAGATCATCGACGTCAATGCCGTGAATGTGGGTGACCAGTTGATTGGTCTGCGCTCCTCCGGCCCCCATTCCAATGGCTATTCCCTGATTCGCAAGATACTCGAAGTCGCCGGCGCTGATCTGTCACAGCCCTTCGCCGACAGCAGCCTGGGCGAAACCCTGCTGACCCCGACCATTATCTACGTCAATACGGTGCGCGAACTGGCGGCCACGGTAAACATCCACGGTATCGCCCATATTACAGGCGGTGGTCTGGTGGAAAATCTGCCCCGGGTTCTGCCGGATAATGCCTGCGCCGAAATCAAGGCCGACAGTTGGTCACGTCCAGAAATCTTCAGCTGGCTGCAGCAACAGGGCAATGTTGAGGAAATGGAAATGCTGCGGACCTTCAACTGCGGTATTGGCATGGTGCTGTGCATACCCGAGCAGGACAGCCAGGTTGCCCTGGACCTGCTCAATCGTGATGGCGATGATGCCTTTCTGATCGGACAGATCCGGGAAAAGACTGGCCAAGACCAGGCTGTCGAATTCATTTGAGCCAACAGGTAGGAACACAGTGAAGACCCATTGCCCCATCGTTGTCCTGATTTCCGGAAATGGTTCAAACCTGCAGGCCCTGATTGATCACAGCCTGCATTCGAATTACAAGATCAGCGCCGTGATTTCCAACCGACCGGATGCCTTTGGCCTGGAGAGGGCGAAACGGGACGGTATCGCCACCGAGGTGGTTGATCACAGCCAATATCAGGATCGTAAAGAGTTTGATCTGGCGCTTCAAAATTGCATCGACAAGTATCAGCCCAAACTGGTGGTACTGGCCGGCTTCATGCGCTTGCTTGGCGCCGACTTCGTACGCCACTACGCGGGCCGACTGCTTAATATTCACCCATCATTGCTGCCCAAATACCCGGGCATGCATACCCATCAGCGAGCCCTCGATGCCGGCGACAGCGAACATGGTGTCTCGGTTCACTTTGTCACTGAAGAGATGGATGGCGGCCCGGTCATCGCCCAGGACAGGGTAAAGATTCTGGCCGGGGATAACGCCGCCAGTCTGGCTGAAAAGGTGCTGGAGAAGGAGCATCTGCTCTACCCCAAGGTCGTCAGCTGGTTTGCTGCCGACAGACTGCAGATGCGTGACAATCAGGCCTTGCTTGACGGTGAGCTACTGCCGGCCGGAGGTGTACAGGTACAGCCATGAACATTCGCCCCCTCAGCTGCCTGCTTCTGTTGCTCGGACTTGCTCCGGGTCTGCAGGCCGATGTGGACGAATTTTCAGCCTACTACCAGGCCTCCACCAATGGTATGCGCGGCAATGCCGAGAGACATCTGCTGCGACTCGACAATGGCAACTATCGCCTGAATACCTCACTGGAGGCCAAGGTAGCCGGTATCAATGTGGGCGACCTGGAACAGGTGAGTGAGTTCAGCCTGGCCGATGGCAATATTGTGCCCGATAACTACCAGTATCTGATCACCGGCATCACCACTGAAAACCAGGCTATCAGTTTTAACTGGGAGGCCTCCCTGGCTCGCAGCGTCGAAGACGAGCAGAGCTGGAATGTCGAATTGCAACCTGGCGTACTGGATCAATTGAGTTACCAGCTGGCGCTGGCCATGGACCTGAACGACTCAAGCGACACGGTATTTGAGTACCAATTGATTGATGGGGGTGAAATCGAGACGCACCGTTATCGTCGACTCGGCGATGAAGTATTGCAAACACCGCTGGGGCCATTGAACACGATCAAACTGGAACGGATTCGCGAATCCGATAATGGGCGCCAGACTATCATCTGGCTGGCCAGGGATTGGGGTAATTTGCTGGCCCGGATTGAGCAGATCAATCCCTCGGGGCTACGCATTGAACTGGAACTGGAAAATGCCCTGGTGGCCGGTGAACAGGTGACTCCCCTGCCCTGAGGCATGGCTGTGATCGCCCTGCTCAGGCAGAAGCGGCCTGATCTCTTTCCCCACTATCGCCCGGGCCACCGCTTCCATCACTGTCCGGCCGCTGCGCCTGCTCTGCTTCCCGCTCCTGCTTTTCTTCAGCCTGGCGGCGGGCCAGATTAAACTTGCGCATCTTTTCAACCAGGGTGGTACGGCCAATGTGCAGTCGATCGGCGGCCCGGGCCACAACCCCATCGCTGTCATCAAGTGCCTGTTCAATCAGGTCACGCTCGAGATTGTTGAGGTACTCCTTCAGATCCAGGCCATTCATGGGCAGCAAGGATCCTGATTCAGCCGCAGCAGCAAGATTCTCTTCCAGGCTGGCTGCTGCTGGCGCCTCTGGCGCTTTACTGTCGCTGCGCTCTGTAGCAGTTGTTCTGTCCGGGCTGTCAGCGGTATCGATTGCCACGGGCTGCGGGCGAGCCTTTTCCTGCCTGAATTTTTCTGGCAGATCATTCACGCCAACAATGCTATGGGGATAGAGAATCGCCATACGCTCGATCAGATTGGCCAGTTCCCGCACATTGCCTGGCCAGTGGTAATCCCTGAGTCTGGCAATAGCGGCAGAATTAAATCGCACCGAGCCACGCTGCTCCGCCTCCATCTGGGAGATCAGTTCATTCAGAAGCAAAGGCACATCATCGGCGCGGTCCCGCAGCGGTGGCACCTCGATTGGAAACACATTGAGGCGGTAATAAAGATCCTGGCGAAATTCGCCGGCATCGATCATGTCTTCCAGGTCCTTGTGGGTGGCTGCCAGGATGCGCACATCGGCCTGTATGGTTTTAACGCCGCCGACCCGTTCGAAGCTGCGCTCCTGCAACACCCGCAACAGTTTAACCTGCATGCTCAGGGGCATGTCACCGATTTCATCGAGAAACAGGGTGCCGCCATCGGCCAGTTCAAAACGGCCGGCACGATCAGAGATGGCTCCGGTGAACGCACCTTTGACATGTCCGAACAATTCGCTCTCCAGCAGCTCACGGGGAATGGCACCGCAGTTGATTGGCACAAAGGGTTTTTCGGCGCGCGAGGAATTCAGGTGCAGGTTGCGGGCCACTACTTCCTTGCCTGTTCCCGACTCACCGGTGATCAACACGCTGACTTCCTTGCTGGCCACCTGCCCCATCATATGTCTGACTTTCTGAATCGCTGCCGACTGTCCCACCAGGCTGTGGAACATATTGAAATCCCGGACCCCGCCCACATCACGCAGACGGTTGAAATGCTCATGAAAGAGTTTGCCCTTGTGCAGGGCATCAAGCAGGGGTTGATAACTGGGTTCATCGTCAAGCCGGGCGGTGATGCGGGTAAGCAGAGCTGCCGGCAGCTCCTGGGGAATCTCATGCTCGCCCAACAGCACAAAGGGCAGCCCCGCTTCCCACTCATGCAACCGGGTGAGTAATGGCTCGAGACTGTTGGCGTCGAGACGACCGATCAGCGCCAGGCTGGTATTACCCGCTTCCAGCTGGCTCAGCGCCACAGCACAGTCTGCACTGCTACTGGCGTAGCAGTTTTCACCGATAAATTTCAGAATCGTTGTCAATGCCAGGCGATGACTCTCGTCATCATCGATCAGAAGTATGCTGGTATTGGCTTCCATGGGGCACTGATGCTTGGGCAGAGGCTGTTTGAATTAACACAGGCTTTCCGGAACGCCTGTGGACGCTCCATTAGACCCGCTCAGTGCAAACGAGTCAACGCAGTCGCATGCGCCGAAAATCCCTCAGAGAGTATTCAGGGAAACCTTGATGCGGGTATGGGCAACGCCGCCAAATTTTTCCGCGTCGATGCTGCTGTGATTGCTGGCCCAGCCGCCGAAATCGAAATGCCGACACTGGATATTGCGGCTGTGCATAATGGCTCGCCAAAGCAAGGCATGCAGCAGCCCCAGGTCATCGACATGCAAGGCTGAATCATCCAGCACATAGTGACAACTATGGTGGTTATGGATGAACAGGCCACTGATGCGATCAGTGCCCGAATGACTCTCGGGTGACCAGGCCTGCACCACAAAGCCTTTGCCCTGCTCGATCAGTTCCCGATAGGCAGACCAGGCATCGGCGTCATCAACAGCAGCCGCATTACAAAGTTCAGGCAATCTGGAAACCAGTTGCTCCAGGCGGTCGCCGCGAATCACATCGAAGCACAGGTTTTCATTTCCCCACTCGATCAACTTGCGATACTGGCTGTCCACCTTGTTCAACAAATCGGCTCTGGGCAACGCCAGGTTCAGCACCTGGCATTTCTTCACCGCAGGCAAGGCACCGCATTCCAGCAGCACCTGGGTCAGGGGTGACATCAGACCGCAGCTCACCGGGTCCAGAAATTCCAGCGTGTCCGGCTGCACTTCATCAATCAGTTGCCGGAAATGATCCTGCATCAGGCGAATCACTTCCGGCTGAAAATTATTGCTGCTTTTGACCAGGCTGCGACGATTAACAAGATTGGAAGCTTCCCTGCCCAGAAAGCCGAGTCGACGCCGGCCCTTCTTGTCCTGGTTCAGGGTGAGGGAGCAACCAAATACCGGTTCCTGCTCAGACACCACCATGAAGGAATGGTCAATGAAGGACTGGCCGGCAACCTCGTCAGTATCACGCGCCGGCGCATACAATGGATTCTGGCCCGGGTCGGCAGCCACCAGCTTGTTCCAGTAGTCGTTAAACGCGTTGTTGTCAGTGTCGATGACTGCGTGCAATCTTGTATTCTCCACGTGTATTCTTTTTATACTCCGGTTCTGTCCGTTCCGGCTTGTGCAGCGGGAATCAGACAGCAGTAATTGCTTACGGCGCCAGCAGTCACAGTTTTAACTACTAAATTACCTATCAGGGCGAAGGAGCCCTCGACGCAACCGTGAACCGGATTCCTGATTGAAAAGCTGACTCCGGATGCCAATGCTGCCACTGATTGGGCCAGACAACACTAGCAAGGAATTTCCCGGGATCCAGGGAACAGCATCACATTCCTGAATACAGGCGACCGGTTTCGACCAATAATCACATGAAAACTTGTAGGAAAAACAGCCCGTAAGGGACAAAAGCGGGTAAATTAGTTGATCCACCACAGCAATCAGGGGCAGGCCAGACGGCCTGGCCCTTAAAAGGACTTTTAATGAACTGGGATTACCCTGGCCCCCACTGCAATGAACTGCTGGTCGGCGACCATGATATTGACGGCATGGGCCATACCAATAATGCCTGCTATATCGCCTGGTGTGAGCAAGCGGCCTGGTCCCACTCTGCCGAGCTGGGCCTCACCATCGCTGACTACCAGCAACTCGACCGTGGTGTCGCCATTCGCCAGGCCAGTTACGACTATTACCTGCCGAGCTTCAGTGGCGACAAGCTGCTGATCGGCACCTGGCTCACCCACTGCGATGGCAAGCTGCGGCTGCAACGGCGCTTTCAGCTGATCAAGCCGGCCAGTGGCCAAACCATTCTGCGGGGCTGCTGGGACCTGGTGGGCATTCGGGTCAGCACCGGCAAGCCCAGCCGGTTTCCGGAAGAATTTCTGCGCTGTTATGGTGCAGCAGTCGTCGACCCGAAAAAAAATCAAAAATAATTTGCCAGCAGGGCAAAGTATTTACTTACGCCGCGCTGCACAGCACATCACGGGCCAGTCTCCGGGCCCGGCTTTGCTCAGCCCGGTTCCAGCTCAAAAATAACAGCCATTTCTTATTCAAATACAGATAGTTAGAGCTATTTTCTGTAAATTTGCCTGAAATCGCCAAATGGCACCTGAGGGGCTTAAAGATATTATTGCACCAGTCGTTATAGATTAGACCCGCCACTGCGGGCCAGTCCTGCCAGGACTGAATCAGGCAACCTCAACCAGCAGACAGACAGCGTAGTAGCAAAGCAGCACGGTGAATAAATCAGACTCCCAGCACGGCCATTCCGAAACTGCGCAACGTGCAGCGGTAGTAACGCCCATTAATTCCCATCGTCGCCGTAGCCTGGAGGCCAGCAAGGCCGACAAGGAAAGCCCGGCGGACCGTGAGCAATTGGCACGATTGCGCGAGACCATTGAGCAACTGCCGGAAGTCAATGCCACCCGGGTGGTGCAACTGCATCAGCGAATTATCAGCAATGAATACCAGGTGGATGCCGACCGTCTGGCTGAGAAATTGCTGAATCTGGAACAACTGCTGTCCCGTTAGCCCTCACCTTCCGGCTCAGGCCAGCCGATTTCCGCCAGCAGCGCCCGCATCTCCCCATCCTGTTCTGCCAATCTGCCCAGATCCGCGGCGCTATCCACATCCCACAGCACTGGCAACAAGGCGGTGCTCAAACCCAGCTCTGCGGCAATCGCCAGGGTCTGTTCCAGCACCCGCTCCGTACCCCAGTCCAGGCCCCTGAACAGCCCTGCCTGCGGCCGGCGCAGACCAATCAGCACATAGCCGCCATCCTCGGCCGGTCCCAGCACCAGCTCATGCTGCTCTAGCGCAGCCAGGGCCCGGGTCAGATAGTCCGGTGTCAGCAGCGGGCAATCAGAGCCAATAATCAGTACCGAGTCCACCTGCTCCTGCCCCAGTACAGAGCGGCTGGCATGGTCCATACGCGCCCCCAAATCGGGCCCGTTCTGTAGATATATATCGCTTTTATTACAGAGGCTTACGAAATATTTGTGATTCGGATTCGAGCTCACCCACAATTGCCAGGGAGCCACTGATTCACGCTTTGCCAGGGCCGCAGCACGGGCCAGCAGGGCCTGATAGAGACGCAGACAACCCTCGGGCCCCAGGCTGGCCTGCAGGCGGGTTTTCACCTTGCCCGCCACCGGTTCCCGGGCAAAAACCAGAATGCGCGCCCGGGGATAGGCAAATTGACTCATTCAGTGCTCCGGGTAATAGCGACGGCGCAGCTTCTCCGGCGCTACACCGAAAAAATACATCAGGCGCAAGCGCCACATCAGCAGCACGGTTGCAACAATGCCCCGCTCTTCCCAGCGGCGGCTGGATGTCAGCACCGGCCCGGCAAACACGCGGTGGCGAGCCCGGCGGCGCAGCAGTTTACTCATGGCCACATCTTCCATCAGGGGCAGCTCCGGGAAGCCGCCCAGTTCCCGGAACAGGCTTCGCTGCACAAACAGACACTGATCCCCGGTACAAACCCGGGTCAGTCGGGCGCGCCGATTCATAAACCAGGCGATAAGCCGGTAAGGCATAGCCGGATTGCTGAGCCGCACATCAAACCAGCCCCAGGCAGCCTCTGTATCAGCCAGGGCCGCCTCAAGGGAAAAGCCCGCCTGCTGCGGCAATCGGGTATCGCAATGCAGAAACAGCAACCAGTCACCGTCAGCGCCGGTGGCCCCGGTATTCATCTGCCGGGCCCGGCCTGGCTGACTTTCCAGCAATTGATCCACCAGTGGGGCCGCCAGTTCCCTGCTGTTATCCTTGCTACCACCATCAACAACAATCAGTTCATGGCCCCGGGCACGCAGGTCTTGCAGACTTGCCAGCTGCTGCTGCAGCTGCTTCTGCTCATTGAGAACGGGCATGATGATGGATAGTTTCACGGTATTCCTGTTGCCGGATTGTGAAGCAGTCTGCCGGGTTTTGCTGTCCAGGCCTGCCTGCGCGGCGCCCAGTGTAGGCCAGCCCCGCAAAAACTTGAACACAGCAGTGCAAAAGAACTGAACCTGCCGGCAACTGCGGACGTAAACAAAGTAGAGCCGAACGGTTTTTGCACGGCTTTGTGACCCAGTCGGCAACCCCGGGGTCACTTGCAGATTAAGCTCCGATTAAGTCGTGCCGACAGAAACTGAAAGGGTGGCAGCAAGGACTGCGCCGCCCTGAATCGTAACGGAATATCTTGTATAAACAGTGCTGTTGGTTTTTAATACGCGGCCGATAATAGCCGTTGAAGGCCAGCGGTTTAGACGTCAGAGCAACACGCCCGGGCTCAACAACCCCGGATTCTGACGACATTCGGGTCGGCTTTTTTAGCCGGCAAGTGGTACACGAGGCAGTGAACGCAAAGAATTTTTACATAGTCGCTACAGCGCCTAACGAGCCAAGTCTGCAGGTCAAGATTTCTGGCCCCTACTTGACCCGCAAGGCTGCCCAGGCCGATCTCGCCGCTGCCATCGACGAAGCCGTCGATATGGACCCCTGCGCGAAATCCTACCAATACAGCATTTCTCACGTTGAAAGCCGCAAGCCCGGGGTTATTCAACACATGGCTGCCCACGCCTAGCCCGACTCGCCTGTTAGGTGTACACTGGTTTTTGCCCCGACAGTTTTGCTGTCGGGCAGCGTTTGCAAGCAGCACTTCAAACTCCGCGCATCGGTGACCTTCCGGTTTCCGTTCACCGCCCGCGGCCTTCTGCAGTCGCCTGAAACCCTGATTTTTATCCGGGTATTAATCGGCACCAAGAATGAAGCGAGGTTCTCTTGAAAAAATTAAGCGCACTTCACCATATAAGCATTATCGAGTCCCGCGGCACCAATTGTGCCTGGGTTCGTATCAAATACGACGGTAAAAGCTTCCAGCAATCCTTCCCCTTCAAGAAATACGGTGGCAAGCAAAAGGCTATTGCCGCCGCCAAAAAGAAACGAGACGAGGAAGGCCGAAAAATTTACGGCAGCAACTGGCCCTATGCCAAATACAGCCCCCGCAAGATATCTCCCCTGAATTCTTCAGGTGAGATAGGCGTCAGCTATTCGGAGAAAGATCATTCCTGGGTAGCGACCTGGCAGGAAGGCAAAGGTGCCAGACGCAAACAAAAGAACGCCTACTTTTCCATCAACAAGTATGGCGACAACAAGGCCAAGCGCCTGGCCATCAAGAAGCGCCGTGAATCCGTCTCGGCCAACAGGATCGCCTGAAGCCCAGGTCGCAAGCTGACAACAAGGCGGGATTAGCTCAATTCCTTGCCGGGTAGGATTGCGCCAGATCAGACTGCCATTTGGCGCGCCGGTCAATCTGTGCCGCATGCACGATGCGTGCGTCGAAATTCATGCGGTCCACACCAAACACTTCAAACAGGGCTTCAAAACTGCCCACGGCTTCATCGGTGTCAGTGTCGATGGCAGCAAGCAATGCATTCAGGGAATCGGTACTGGCCAGGGATTGGGCCGTGTGCATGACACCGGCATCACGCATCCCGGATATCAGGATCACCTGGGTATCGGCGCTAACCGGATAACTGGCAAAGAAACCGTAATCGCGAAAGCGCTGCCCTTTTTCCGGCAGGCCGGCATCACTGGTGAAGTATTGTGCCGAATCAGTATGCACCAGTTCATCGTAGCTGCGACCGATCTGCAATTGAGAGCCCGAGAAACTCAGGTCCATCAATTTATCGAGCGCCGAGATATATCCTACATAGACAATATGGTTGCTGCGCATATCGGCCATGGTCAGGTCCGACATCATGGTGATGTTAACGGTCTTGCCCGCCGCTTCCAGGATCGGCACGATGCGGGTCAGGGCAAAGGCACTGCCTTCCGGCATATAACTGAGGTCTAAATCCAGATAGTTTTCGGCCCGCTCGAAATCACTGAACTGCAGCTCTTCCAGATCCCCTCTGGAGTTAACATTGAACTCCCTGACCATGCGCGCCACATTGCCATTGGCATTCAATTCGCCAAAAATGTAGTAATCCCCCATCACCAGCAATACCGGCTGCTCATCCGCCAGCACAGTTTGCCAGACCGGATGGCCGGCTGCCTCGCTACGCAAATTCTCGGGCTGTTGCTGCCCGCCTCGCAGCAGCAGAAACAGATTGGCCAGCAGCAGCACCGCAATAACTGACAGCAAGGCAATGCCCAGGCGGGAGGGTTGCAGCAGCGCGCCCCAGAGCCTGCCGGGTGGATCGGCCGGGGCTGTCCCAGACTGAGCTTCAACAGCCAGCCGGTACTGCCCCCGGGGAATGATGAGGCGTTGCCGGGCATGGGGTTCATGTTGCAAATAATACTGATCCAGCTTCTTGCGCAGTTGGTGGATATACACCCGCACGGAAGAGTCAGAAGCAACATCGAAATCCTCGGCCTTGCCCAGGGCCTCAACAGCAATATCCAGCTCCTTTAGCTGTCGACCCTCGATGGCGCAATCGATGAGAAATTCCAGCAGCCGCTGATAGTGCCTGGACCGACCCAGAGCGCCACTGGCGAGTATCTGTTGATACAACTGCCGCAATTGCTCCCCGGAAAAGACCTCGCTAAGTTCCCGCGGTGAATTGCTATGGGATTTGGACTCGGGCACAAAAACTCTCGCTGAACTCATTTGAATTGTGCAAACAGGCTATTGTAACGCTTTTCAGACTTGCTGGCTGATGCCGCGAGAACAGCAGCCCCTTGCAAGCGGTGAGCGGATCGCCCGCGGTGGTTTCAGATAACATATATTCTGCCCGTTAGATTTACCCCATGACGACTAGCTGAGCAAACCGGCTGACGGCCAGGCACTGGCAACACCATGCTCACCCGGACTGACAGGTCGGCAGCCTCGCACGCCACTTAATTTTTTTATTAATTATCTCTTCTATCTTGCTATTTTTTATAGCTTTTATATGGATGCCTGCACTTGAGTATCTCCTATATCTCCGGCAGTAGCTGATGTCGCCCGAACGGCAGCCTCCCATCCTTTTTTAGACCAGATCTTCTCAGCCAGCAGCAAACAGACTCCCTGGCCAGGCCTTGAAAACCCGTTGTCAGACCCTATCTAGACTTCTACAGGGTGCTCAATCGAGGCCCTGAAACCAAAGCCCGATCCACAGGATGGGCACACCCATATTGCTTAATAACGAGGATATGCAAATGAGAAATTTCGACTTTTCACCGCTGTACCGAACCACCGTAGGCTTCGACCACCTGTCTTCACTGCTGGATGCAGTCAATCGCAGTGAATCCGGCAATACTGCCTACCCCCCTTACAACATCGAACGTCTGGAAAAAGACCAGTATCGCATCACCATGGCGGTGGCTGGCTTCGTGCAGGAAGAACTGGACATCCAGACCGAGAAAGGCACCCTGACTGTCAAAGGCAGCAAGCAGGCCGATGACGTGGAGCGTGATTTCCTGCATCAGGGCATCGCCGCTCGCAACTTCGAGCGCCGATTCCAGCTGGCAGACCACGTCGAAGTCAGTGGCGCCCGCCTGGAAAACGGCATGCTGCATATCGACCTGCTGCGGGAGATTCCCGAGGCTGACAAGCCCAAATCCATCCCCATCAATAGCGGCGATAGCAAGCTGATCGACATGAAGCGGGACGCCGCCTGATCACTGGCGCCTGAACCCGGAAACAAAAAACGCGGCCCCAGGGCCGCGTTTTTTTATGTGCTGATATCCGGCTGAGTCACCGGCTCTGAATCAGGCCAGGTAAACCGAAGCCGGTCTGCCGGCGTTGTAATCCTCAAAGACGAGCTGATTTCACAAACCCAGACGGTGGCCCTATGCGGTTCCTATTCAAAACCCGGCAACATCTGCAGCAAAGCCTGCGCAAGTACTTCTGCCTGCGCATGCGCTTTCGCGGCTCTGTGCTGGTGACGCGAGCGCTACTGCCCTCTGCCGGCGACAGTGGGGGCACATTGCCCCCACAGCTCAGCACCACAAGGCCAGACCACTAGTCCAGTACGTGTAACACCAGGCCGCTTTTCAGCTTGGGTTCGAACCAGGTTGACTTGGGAGGCATCACTTCATTGGCATCGGCAATGGCCATGAGACTCTCAATGGAAGTTGGATACAGGGCTATAGCCAACTTCCAGTCACCGCCGTCCACCCGCTTTTCCAGTTCCCCAAGACCACGAATACCGCCCACGAAATCGACCCGCGCATCGGTGCGCTGATCCTTGATACCCAGCAGCGGGTCCAGTACTGCCGTTTGCAGAATAGCCACATCCAGACTTTGTACCGGGTCATTATCATCGATTGAGGCCAGCAATTCGGCATTGGCCTTGAGCTTGTACCATTGCTTGTCCAGATAGAGGCCAAACTCACGCTCGGCCGCCGGTTTGGCGGCGGCATTGTCTGCCACCTTTTCAATCTCGAACTGCTTTGCCAGGGCAGCAAGAAAATCCTCCGCCTGCTGGCCGTTCAGATCGGCGACAATGCGGTTGTAATCGAGAATCTGCATTTCATTGTGGGGAAACAGCACCACCAGAAAGTGATTCCAGGATTCCTCACCACTGTGGTCGGCATTGCGCTCCTTGTAGAGCTTCTGCACTCTTGAGGCGGCTGCGGAGCGGTGATGACCATCGGCCACATAGAGTGCATCCAGGCTGTTCACCGCCGATTCAATTCGTGATACCAGTTCGGCATCACGAATCACCCAGAATACGTGCCGGGTGTCGTCATCAGCCTGGAAATCATATTCCGGCTCCTGGCTGACCACACCGGCAATCATGTCATTGATTTCAGCCTGGGCCTGATAGGTCAGAAACACCGGACCAACCTGGGCACCCAGAGCATCCATGTGATTGACCCGATCGTCTTCCTTGGCCGGGCGGGTGAACTCATGCTTCTTGATGCGCCCCTGGTCATAGGCATCCACGGAAGCCACCGCCACCAATCCAATCTGCTCGTGCTCGCCCATTACCTGTTTGTAGACATAGAGGGTTTCCTCTTCATCCCGCTGCAGCGTGCCTTCGGCAATGAAGCGCTGCAGGTTTTCCCTGCCCTTCTCATAAACACGGGGGTCATACACATCGATGGAGGGATCCACATCCACCTCAGGCTTGTTGATATGCAGGAAGCTGTGGGGATTATCCTTGGCCAGGGCCAGGGCTTCTTCACGATTCAAAACGTCATAGGGGTGCGAAGCCACTCGGGAAGCGAGTTCCCGGGTCGGACGCAAACCCCGGAAGGGCTTGATCAAACTCATGCTGATTTCCAGTAGTTATTGCTGATTGCTTGCAGTTTCAGGTCCAGCTCTGGAGTCAGAATCCAGCGCCGTTCTGGCCGGTTGCCAGTGTAGCGCGCCAATATTGCAACTGGCGCACTGGCTGTCGATACCGGGCTATTTCTTGTCAAAGCTGAACACCCCCTGCCGATCGGGCCCGGGAGGATTGTTCATAAAATGCGCGATGCGACCCAGATAAACCTGATAGAGGGCTTTATTGTCGCATGAACGCTGCAATTCATAAAACAGCCTTGATCGCTCAGATAAAAATTCTTCACTATCGACTACCATTGCCATGCTCCTTGCTGCACCCTCTTGTCTACCTCCTGTTACAGAGCCATTTGCAAGCCGTGGATCTAGCGGTTGGTAGTGAGCCTGAGATGCAACATCAATGGCGTGTAATGAGCCTGTCCGACACTGCGGACAGCAATAGAGTCAGGGAAGCAATTTAATTAGCCTGAGTATTTTTCAGATAGGGCTCCAGAGACTGGCGAATTTCACCGTGGGCAAAGCCCCGGGACTCCAGAAAGCGCAACAGGCGGCGGTGTTCCTTGCCACCGAATTCCAGTGAGTCCGTCCTCAGTTTGCGATCCACCAGGGCCCTGGCGGTATCCAGCCAGTCTTCGTCATCGGCAAACAGGTATTGTTCGATGAGTGTCGAAGCCAGGCCGCGACTTTCCAGATCGGCCCGGATATGGCGATAACCGAAGCCCCTGGACTTGCGATAACGAATCCAGGCTTCGGCAAAGCGCGCATCGCTTTGCAGACCTTCGGCCGCCAACTCGGCGATCACCTGCTCACGCAAATGCGGCTCAGCATCGGGAAAGCGACGGCTCAGCTTGTCCTGTAATTCACGTTGGGAGTGTTCCCGGCGGGCCAAGAAATCCATGGCGGCCCGCCGGAGAACGGGGACATCGATAGTCAGTTGCTCTTCTGCCATGACCAATCCAGAACACTGCTGATTGGTTCAGTGGTTATAGCCTGTTCTGCGCCTAGCCTTTCTTGGACTTGGCTTCGGCCAGCACTACCACATCTTCATTACCCTCGGCTGCCTCTTCACCACCGGCATTCTTGAGCAATTGCTGGCGAATGGCAGTTTCAATTTCCTGGGCAATTTCCGGATTCTCTTCCAGATACAGGGAGACATTCTTCTTGCCCTGACCGATCTTGTCGCCTTGATAGGCATACCAGGCACCGGACTTTTCAATCAGGCCCTGCTTCACACCAAGGTCGATCACCTCGCCCAGATGATGGATACCCTGGCCGTACATGATCTGGAACTCGGTCTGGCGGAATGGCGGTGCAACCTTGTTCTTCACCACCTTGACCCGGGTCTCGTTACCCACCACTTCATCGCCTTCCTTGATGGAACCGATGCGGCGGATATCCAGACGCACAGAGGAGTAAAACTTCAGGGCATTACCACCGGTGGTGGTTTCCGGCGAACCGAACATGACACCGATCTTCATACGGATCTGGTTAATGAAAATAACCAGGGTATTGGAATTCTTGATATTGGCGGTCATCTTGCGCAGGGCCTGTGACATCAGGCGAGCCTGCAGGCCCATGTGGCTGTCGCCCATGTCGCCTTCGATTTCCGCTTTCGGCGTCAGTGCCGCCACAGAGTCAATCACCACCACGTCGAGGGCACCGGAGCGCACCACCATGTCGCAGATCTCCAGTGCCTGCTCACCGGTATCCGGCTGGCTCACCAGCAGATTGTCCACATCCACACCCAGAGCCTTGGCATAAATCGGGTCCAGGGCATGCTCGGCATCGATAAAGGCGCAACTGCCACCGGCTTTCTGGGCCTCGGCGATTACCTGCAGGGTCAGGGTGGTTTTACCGGAGGATTCCGGTCCGTAAATCTCGACTATCCGCCCGCGGGGCAGACCGCCTATGCCCAGTGCAATATCCAGGCCCAGAGAACCAGTGGAAATGGATGGCACCTGAACCCGCTCGGAATCACCGAGACGCATCATGGAGCCCTTGCCGAACTGGCGTTCAATTTGTGACAGCGCGGCTGCCAGTGCTTTTTCTTTGTTGGCGTTATCTTCGATCATTGTTGTTTCCTTGTAATTAACACTACAACTGATCCTGGTTCCCTGAGTAATGCAGTTGTCCCCGTGGCGCGGAGCTGGCTGCCGTAGCGGCTGTCGCCCCTGCCACTATCAGAGTAGCCTCATTCCCGGCTACTTGCTTAATCTGGTCTGAAATTCCTGCCGGACTTTTCGCCGAACTTTTCACCGAACTTTTCACCGAACTTTTCACCGAACTTTTCACCGAACCATCCGCTGAACTTCAAACCACTGTATATCCAGACAGTGAAAATTAAAACAGAATTTTACTGTATATACAACCAGTATATTGGCAAAAAGCGGAATACCTTTAGCCATGGGGGAAAGATTTTCCCTGGCCTCAATCCTGACTGCCCAGCAGGCTCAGCAATCCTTCCAGAGCCGCCACGATGGTGGCCAGCCGCACCGCCGCCCGATCCCCCCGGAACTGAAAGCAATGGGCCAGTGCCTGTTGTTGCCACTGCCAGGCAACCCACACCGTGCCTACCGGCTTTTCCTTGCTGCCACCATCGGGCCCGGCAATGCCGGTCACGGCTACCGCCACATCGGCACGGCTATTGGCCAGTGCGCCGCGCACCATGGCCAGGGCCGTCTCTTCACTGACCGCGCCGGGGCCCGCCAGATCGAACAGGGATTCAGGCACATTCAGCAGGCGGGTCTTGGCGCTGTTGGAATAGCTGACAAAGCCGGTATCGAACCAGCGGGAACTGCCCGCCAGGGCTGTCAGTGCTTCACTGATGCCGCCACCGGTGCAGGACTCGGCAGTGGCCAGCAATAATTCATCGGCCAGCAGCCGCTCCGCCAGTTCGGCAACCAGTTTGTCGATATGTTCCCGGCTCACTTCAGACATGGTTTTAGTGTAGCGTTTGCCGGGTCAGAAGCAAGCCGGCAAAAAGGCCGCCAGCGGGTGTCCAAGTCGGGCTCCAAACCGTGTAGAATCGCTGACTTTCATCCACCGGGACCCGGATAAAACCTTGGCAGATTCGCAACAGCACACCCCCATGATGCAGCAGTTCCTACGCATCAAGGCCCAACACCCGGACGAGTTACTGTTCTATCGCATGGGTGATTTTTATGAGCTGTTTTACGACGATGCCAAACAGGCCGCCCAGGTGCTGGATATCACCCTGACCGCCCGCGGCAAATCTGCCGGTGAACCCATTCCCATGTGCGGCATCCCCTTCCATGCCGTGGATCGCTATCTGGTGAAGCTGGTGGAAGCCGGTATTTCGGTTGCCATCTGTGAGCAGACCGGCGATCCAGCCACCAGCAAGGGGCCGGTGGAGCGGGAAGTAATTCGCATCATCACTCCCGGCACCATCAGCGACGAAGCCCTGCTGGACGCACGCCAGGACAATGCCCTGCTGGCCATCAGTGGCGGCCTCGATGAGCAACAAAAATCGGTCTATGGTCTGGCCCTTCTGGATATCAGCAGCGGTCGTCTGGTGCTGAATGAGGTGGCCGACCGTGAAGCCCTGCTGACGGAAATCGAGCGCATCAAACCGGCAGAAATCCTGATTGCCGATGATCTGCAGCAGGAGGCGGACAGCATCAGACTGGCCGCCCTGCGCCGTCGGCCGGTATGGGAGTTTGAACTGGACAATGCCCGACGCCTGCTGTGCGGGCATTTCAAAACCCGCGATCTGACCGCCTTCGAATGTGAACAATTGCCTCTGGCCATGGCTGCCGCCGGCTGTTTGTTCCAGTATGCCCGGGAAACCCAGAAGTCTGATTTGCCCCATATTCAGGGCATCCAGATTGAACAACTGGATGAAGCTGTCATTCTGGATGCCGCCAGTCGCCGCAATCTGGAACTGGATATCAATCTGGCCGGGCAACGGGACAACACCTTGCTGTCAGTGCTGGATCGCTGCGCCACCGCCATGGGCAGTCGCCTGCTGGGCCGCTGGATCAATCGCCCCCTGCGTGACCAGCAGGTTCTGTCCCGGCGACAGCAGGTGGTGGGCGCCTTGATGGAAAATTTTCATTTTGAGGCACTGGCAGAAATCCTCACCAGTGTTGGTGACCTGGAACGGATTCTGGCGCGCCTTGGACTGCGCTCGGCAAGGCCACGGGATCTGGCTCGCCTGCGGGACAGTCTGGCCCTGCTGCCGCAATTGCAGCAGCAGCTGGCCTCAATCGACAGCGAAGCCCTGAGCGATCTGGCCAGACGCATCAGTGAATTTCCCGAACAAACCACCCTGCTGCAAGCCGCGATCGAAGAAAACCCGCCGGTGGTGATTCGTGACGGCGGTGTCATCGCCAAAGGTTTTGATGAAGAACTGGATGAACTGCGCGAGCTGAGCAGCAATGCCGGTCAGTTCCTGGTGGAGCTGGAGCAAAAGGAGAAAGCCCGCACCGGTTCCTCCACCCTCAAGGTGGGCTATAACCGCGTGCATGGCTATTACATCGAGATCAGCAAGGGCCAGGCCGGGGGTGAATTGCCAGCCGAATATGTGCGCCGTCAGACCCTGAAAAATGCCGAGCGTTTCATCACCCCGGAGCTCAAGGAATTTGAAGACAAGGTTCTCTCCGCCAACAGCAAGGCCCTGAGCCGGGAAAAAGCCCTCTATGAGGAATTGCTGGAAACCCTGGCCCGGGACTTGTCAGCCCTGATTACCAGCGCCAATGCCATCAGTGAGGTGGACGTGCTGAACAATTTCGCCGAACGGGCCGCCAGCCTGGACTACTGCCGACCGGAGTTAAGTGAGACCAGTGGCATCAATATTGTTGCCGGCCGTCACCCGGTGGTGGAAACCGTCAGCAATGAGAATTTCGTGGCCAATGACGTCAGCCTCGAGGAAGGTCGCCGCATGCTGATCATCACCGGCCCCAATATGGGCGGTAAATCAACCTATATGCGGCAAACCGCCCTGATTACCCTGATGGCACTGTGCGGCAGCTATGTACCCGCCGAGGCAGCCCGCATCGGCCCGGTAGACCGGATCTTCACCCGCATCGGCTCTTCCGACGATCTCGCCGGCGGGCGCTCGACATTCATGGTGGAAATGACCGAAACCGCCAATATTCTCCACCATGCAAGCAGCGACTCTCTGGTGCTGATGGATGAGATAGGCCGTGGCACCAGCACCTTCGACGGTCTTTCCCTGGCCTGGGCCGCCGCCCTGTATATTGCCGAGCATTTGCATTGCTTCACCCTGTTTGCCACCCATTACTTCGAACTGACCGCCCTGCCGGACAGCTATGAAGGCATCGACAATGTGCATCTGGATGCTGCGGAGCATGATCGCGGCATCGTCTTCCTGCATGCAGTCAAACCGGGCCCGGCTAACCAGAGCTATGGTCTGCAGGTGGCCCAACTGGCGGGCATCCCGGCGCCGGTGATCAACAGCGCCCGCAACAAGTTACAGCAACTGGAAGCCGAATCCCTGGGCAGCAAAAGCGCTCCTCAAGATAAACCGCAACAGACCGAGCTATTCAGTAGTGAGCCACACCCGGTTCTGGAAGCCCTCAAGCGGCTCGATCCGGATGAACTCAGCGCGCGCCAGGCCCTGGATTTGCTGTATCAGTTGAAGGATGATCTGGACTGAGGCAACAGCCCGTTTCGCTTGAGAAAAGCATCACAAAAGCTGCTAGAATGCGGCCACAGGCCTGATGGCCCGCCAGCCTTGTTGGCTGCCGGCGCCAGAGTGGTAGAACAGCAGGCAAATACAGAAAGGGAACGCTAAACATGACATTCGTAGTTGGTGACAATTGTATCAAGTGCAAGCACACAGACTGTGTTGAGGTCTGTCCCGTGGATTGCTTCTATGAAGGACCCAATTTTCTGGTGATCCACCCCGATGAGTGCATCGACTGCGCGCTTTGTGAGCCAGAGTGTCCGGTTGACGCCATTTACGCCGAGGACGAACTGCCGGAAGACCAGTCCGAGTTTTTGCAGCTCAATGCAGAACTGGCAGAGAACTGGCCCAATATCACTGAAAAGAAAGACGCCCTGCCCGATGCCGAGGAATGGGCCGACAAGCCCAACAAGTTGCAGTATCTGGAGCGCTAGGCGCTGATACTGCAGGGCCAATGCTGCCAGGCTTCAGGCTGGCCATGAGATAAACCTGGCAAGTTTGCCGCCAGATCTGCAGCCTATGAAAAGCAAAAGGGTCGCCTGGGCGACCCTTTTTTATTGACTGGGATTTCTGGCTGTTAATTCCACTGCTGCAGCAATCATTACGCCAGAGCTTACTGGCAAGGCAGCCCGCTGAGCCCCAGTCAGGGCAGAAACGCGGTGGGGTCTACTGATTTGCCTTCCTCGCGAATCTCGAAATGCAGTAGCGCCTCACCGCGACTGTTTTCACCCACCTCGGCAATCTCCTCCCCCGCTTCCACATGCTGTCCCTGGGACACCAGCATGGCACTGTTATTGCCATAGGCGCTGAGCAAACGGTCATTGTGGCGGATGATAATCAGATTGCCGACACCCTGAATGCCGCGACCGGTATAGACCACATCCCCGGCCCCGGCGGCCCGTACCGGGTCTCCCACCTGGCCGGCAATATCCAGCCCTTCACTGCCACCCTCATTGAAACCGCGCACAATGGAGCCATCGTGGGGCCATTGCCAGACCGGATCCCGCTGAATCTGGATGGGCTGACGGATAACACCACCGCTGCCACCTCCGGCCCGGGTTCTGGCGACACTGTTATCGGGGGCAGGTGTACCAATATTGCTGCCCAGGGACTGAATCTGGCGGCGTCCCACCTGACTTACATCCAGTACCAGTTCCTGGTCGACGAAGATGGTATAGGGAGGGCTGAGATCATTGGCGATGGCCAGACTGCGAAAATCCAGGTCATGCTGGAAGGCAATGGAGAACAGGGTCTCGCCGCGACGTACAATATGTACATCAGGACGCGTCGTCTGCGCGCTGCCGCCGCTATTGCTGGCCGGGCTGTTTACGGAACTGACTACCGTGGGCCGGCTCTGATCTGCCGGGGAACTGCGATTGTCCCTGGAACTGTCCACTATCAACGGAGGCCTAATAACCTGACGCTGACCCGCTTCGGTGACCGGTGCCTGATAGCGATTGCCGCAAGCAGCCAACAGGCACAGCAACAAGCCGCCACAGACGGCCAGTTGCTTCGAGCAGGGGCTTGCTTGTGGTTTTCCCGAGTCCGGTTTCATGCGTCACTGTTCTCGCTTCGATGAAAAAGCCAATGTAACAACAGCACCACCGACAGGCCCAGCAGCAGAGCTGCCAGACACAGGCCCAGAGCAGGATCCTGACCGGTGACCTCAGTATAGTTTAGCGGCCAGACCGGCGCTGTTTTCAGGGCCTGAACCTCGCCACTGCTGTCTGTGGTTTGCAGCAGGACCTGTTGCCAGGGCCACAACAGGCCGATGGAGCCCAGCAGCATACCCATGATGAAACTGTAGGCCAGATCATGGAAATGCCGCAGCAACCAGGCCAGTAATCTGGAGAACATTAACAGGCCAGTCACACAACCCGCCCCGAATACGGCAATAACAAGCAGATCTGCGGCCAGCAGGGCCTGTAGCACGGTCTGGTAGACACCCAGCAGGAGCAGAATGAAGGCCCCGGACAGACCGGGCAGGATCATGGCACAAATGCCCAGGGCGCCACTGACAAACAGATACAGCAAGCCCGCCTGTGACTGCCGGGCATCCAGCAGGCCGACACCGGCGGTGAGCAGAAGCCCCGCCAGCAGTAACAGGCCGGCGCGCCAGCCCTGAAAACTGAAATGCTCTCTGAGCAAATGTGTGGAGGCAAGCACCAGACCAATAAAGAAGGCCATCAGTGCCTCAAAATAATTTTCCAGCAGAAACAGCACGGTGTTGGCACTGATCAGGAGTCCGCTCAGAATACCAAGGGCCACCAACAGCAGAAAATTGCCCTGGATATGGCTCCAGGCAGCGGCAAACTGGCCGCTGCCGGCCAGTTTCAGGGCATCCAGATCCACGGCCCTGATGGCATAAATGAGGCGTTCGTAGATATTTGTAATTACCGCAATGGTGCCGCCGGAAATACCCGGCACCGAATCACCCAGCCCCATGGCCAGACCCTTCAGATAGACAAGCAAGGCTGCCCGCCAGCCAGTTGCGGCCTCTTGCTCTTGCGCCTGTTCCGGATCTGCAGCCATCATCGCTATTAGTGTTGCACCTGCCCCCTTAGCAAAGGAACAAAGCGCACGAGATCGAGTGTCTGTTCATGGAATTCATTGCCGTCACGGGTAACAAGCTTGAGCTCCTGATGTTCATCACCACCCACCGGAATGATCAGGCGGCCGCCATCGGCCAGTTGTTGCAGCAATTCCTCGGGAATCACCTGGGGCGCAGCGGTGGTCATGATGGCATCAAAAGGCCCCTTCTCGGGCCAACCCAGGGTTCCATCGGTGTGGCGCAGATCAACATTGCGAATACCCAGGGTGCGCAGATTGGCACGGGCACGATCCAGCAAGGGCTTGATACGCTCCACCGAATACACCTTGCCGGCCAGGCGGGCGATGACGGCAGTCTGGTAGCCGCAGCCACTGCCCACTTCCAGCACCCGTTCGGTGCTGCCGCTGCTGACGATGGCCTCGGTCATGCGGGCCACAATATAGGGTTGGGAGATGGTCTGGTTGTGGCCGATGGGAAGGGCCACATCCTCATAGGCACGGTGGGAGAGTGCCTCATCCAGAAAGATATGTCTGGGCGTGGAGCGAATAACATCCAGCACCTGCATATTGCGAATTCCCTGGTCCATGAGTCGCCCCAGCAATCGCTCCCGGGTACGTTGCGAGGTCATGCCGATCCCGCGAAGATTTTTCTGACTGTTCAAAGAGTTGTCCCTGCTACAAAATTCATGGGCATCAGCCCTGCTCGTCGGTCTGGCACAATTCCCGCAGCAGGCTGGTGGCATAGGCCCCTTTCGATAGCGTGAATTGCAGCAGCAGATGCTGGTCCTGCTGCCACTGCCATTGCAGATCATGGACCCGGAAACGCAGTGGCCTTCGGCCTGCTTCCAGACCATGCTGGCGCAAGCCAGCCAGCAGTTCCGGGTACTTTTCAAGCACCGCATTCTCAATATCGGCCGCAATGCCCTTGCTTATATATTTATCTTTAAGGCCAACAAGGCCCGGCAAAGGCCCGGTCAGGTGGATATCGAATTCCTCCAGCCGCGCCTGCAATTTCTCATCCCAGTCCCCGTCGGGCACCAGGAAACAGCGATTGCTGCCATCCAGATTAAGGACATCGCCGGGCTGGTACTGGCACCAGTTGCCCTGCTCAAGGCGGCGGGACAGGACCTGGTTGAACAGATAGGCCCGGGCCGCCGAATACAGCATGCCGCGCTTGTGCCGATTGCCGGCGCTGCCCGACCCGGCAGAGTCACGGAACAGCTTCAACACCTGCTCCAGATTGCTCAGGTCGCGGCCAAAGCGCTGCACACCGAAATAATTGGGCAGCCCCTGAGCCGCCAGGGCACGCAAGCGCCGGTCGAACTCTGCTGCATCGCCCTCACAATCCCGCAGCAATAACTGAAAGCGGTTATGACGGTGACTGCCAATGCGTAACTTGCGGTGATTGCGCGTCAGTTGCAGCAATTGCAGCCGTTCATCCTGCAGATCCGAGAAGGCGTTTTCGCCGCCTTCAGGCAGCTTGATGCTGAACCATTGGCTGCATTCTCCGCGCCGATCTTTCATGCCGGAATAGCCAACATCACGCCCACTGACTCCGCTTATTCTGGCCAGATGCCGGGCCGTATCCGTGGTGGACAGATCAGTCTTGCGCAGTTGCACAAAGACATGGTCGCCGGCACCACTGGGTTCAAAGCCCAGGTCCTCATCCACCTGAAAATCACTGAAACGGGCTTTCAGGGTGGCTTTCAGGTCCGGCCTGCCCTGGGCATAGGCCAGACTGTCCATGGCGGCGAATACTTCCTTTGCGGCCAGCACTTCAGCCACAGCTGCGCAGCAGGACCACGCAATGGCAGGCGATACCTTCCTTGCGACCAACCGGGCCCAGCCCCTCGGTAGTGGTGGCTTTCAGATTGACCCGTTGCTGTGGCAGCGCCAGTAACTCCGCCAGGCAACTGCGCATGGTGCTGCGATGGGCCTGCAGACGCGGCACCTGGGCAATGACGGTAATATCCACATTCACCAGCGACAGCCCGGCCTCTGCAATACTGGCCATGACCCGCTGCAGCAGGATGCTGCTGTCGATGCCGGCAAATTCGGCATCGGTGTCGGGGAAATGCTCACCAATGTCTCCCAGCCCTGCCGCCCCCAGGATGGCATCACAAAGCGCATGCAGTACGACGTCCCCGTCGGAATGGGCATCCAGACTCATCTGATCCGGCAGTTCCACCCCCGCCAGCATCAATGGCCGGGCAGGATTGAATTGCTGACTGAAGCGGTGCACATCGTAGCCATGACCGATCAGGGTTAATGTTTCACTCATTCCAAATTCTCCTGGGCCCGCAGAATCAGGGAGGCAAGTGCCAGGTCGCCCTCATGGGTAATCTTGATATTCTGCTTCTCACCGGGCACCAGCAAGGGTTTGTATCCGGCCTGCTCAATGGCCGAGGCTTCGTCAGTAAGGGGCAAATTGGCCTCTGCCGCCGCGCTCAGGGCCGACAGTAAAACACCATGGCGAAACATCTGCGGAGTGAGGGCATTGTAGAGCTGACTGCGATCCACCGTAGCCTCCACTTCCAACTCTGCTGATGCTTTTTTCAGGGTATTGTCCACCGGTGCTGCCAACAGGCCACCCACCGGATGTTCGGCAAGGCTGCCAATCAGCTTCTGCACATCCGCCACCGTGACACAGGGTCGCACGGCATCATGCACCAGCACCCAGTCATCAGGCTCGGCCGGTAATTGGCGCAGGCCATTGAGCACTGAGGCCTGACGTTCGGCCCCGCCGATACCGCTGCAAATACGGGGCGAGGTGGCCTCAGCCAGGGACTGCCAGTGGCTGTCCGACTCCCTGAGCAGGACCAGCACAGACTCGATCTGCTGCACCTGCAGTAAACGAGCAAGGGTACAGGACAACACCGGTCGGCCATTGAGCAGACGGTATTGTTTGGGGAGTGATTGCTGATTCTCAGTGGCAGGGTCTGACGGTCCCATACGGCGACCGACGCCAGCGGCTGGCACAATAGCCCAAATTGTCATAATGCTTGTCATCTGCACAGGGCGGAGCCCGTGCGCCAGAGATTATCGTTAATCGATAATCATGTAGAAAGTTTCATCCTGGGCAATCATACCCAGCTCGGAACGGGCCCGCTCTTCCACGGCTTCCAGTCCGTTTTTGAGATCCAGCACTTCCACTTCAAGACCCTGGTTGCGCTCGGCAAGCGTGGCATTGACGGCTTGCTGTGCCGCCAGTTCTTCCTCAAGCATGTTCAGGGCGCGCACACTGTCTTCCCCCAGCCACAACTGATATTGCAGGCTGATAAAAACAACTCCAAGTATGGCGTACAGTGCTTTCATGGCTTTTACAGTATGGATCATGTCAGGGGCAGGAGCCCACTGGCCCCTGCCCTGCTTGTTGTCTCAGGGTCCCGCAACAACAGGGCCCAATCAGGCCTGGAAGCGGGAAAATTCCTTGATGCCATTGTAAACAGACCTGGCGCCAAGTTCTTCTTCGATACGCAACAGGCGGTTGTATTTGGCAACACGGTCAGAACGACACAGTGAGCCGGTTTTGATCTGGCCAGCCGCCGTCGCCACTGCCAGGTCGGCAATGGTGGTATCCTCGGTCTCTCCCGAACGGTGGGAAATCACCGCCGTATAGCCGGCATTCCTGGCCATGGCAATGGCCGCCAGGGTTTCGCTCAGGGATCCGATCTGATTGAACTTGATCAGAATGGAATTGGCGATGTTTTCCTTAATACCCCGTTCCAGAATACTGGTATTGGTGACGAACAAATCATCACCCACTAACTGAACTTTATCGCCTAATTTGGCAGATAATTTAGCCCAACCGTCCCAGTCAGACTCATCCATGCCGTCCTCGATGGACAGAATCGGATAGTTGTCGCAGAGTGAGGCCAGATAATCGGTGAACTCGGCCGCATCATAGCTCTTGCCTTCGCCCTTGAGATTATAGCGGCCATCGGCATAGAACTCGGAGGATGCACAATCCAGGGCCAGGTGGATATCGCTGCCCGGCTTGAGCCCGGCCTTCTCAATGGCTTCCATAATGGCGTCCAGAGCGGCGGCATTGGAAGGCAGATTGGGGGCAAAACCACCCTCATCGCCAACGGCGGTGCTCAGACCCTGGGCAGAAAGCACAGATTTCAGGGCATGGAAAATTTCCGCCCCGTAACGCAGGGCCTCGGAAAAGCTGCTGGCGCCGGTGGGCTGCACCATGAATTCCTGGATATCCACATTGTTGTCGGCATGCTCGCCACCATTGACGATATTCATCATCGGCACCGGCAGTGAATACTGCCCTTCGCTGCCATTGACGCGGGCAATATGCTGGTAGAGCGGAGTGCCGGCAGCAGTGGCCGCCGCTTTGGCTGCCGCCAGGGACACCGCCAGAATGGCATTGGCCCCCAGCTTGGATTTGTTGTCGGTACCATCCAGATCCAGCATCAGCTGGTCCAGTTCGCTCTGGGCCCCCGCGTCCTTGCCCTGCAGGGCATCCTTGATCGCGCCATTGATATTGGCAACTGCCTTGAGAACCCCCTTGCCCAGATAGCGTGCCGGGTCCTTGTCCCGCAGCTCCAGTGCTTCCCGGGAGCCGGTGGAGGCGCCGGATGGCGCACAGGCCGAGCCCATGACGCCATTATCCAGAATCACATCCGCTTCCACGGTGGGGTTACCACGGGAGTCCAGCACTTCCCGCGCTTTAATATCCTTAATTGTTGACATATCAATACCTTAGCAAAGTTTTACAGTAATTGGGCAAATGGATCAGGCGGTATCCAGGGGGGCAAAGCCCTTCACCAGCTTGTCGATGGCCTGGATCTGCGCCAGAAAGGGTTCCAGAGCCTCCAGGCGCAGCGCGCAGGGCCCGTCGCAGCGTGCTGCATCCGGATCCGGGTGGGCTTCCAGAAACAGGCCGGCCAGACCGGTAGCCATTCCGGCACGGGCCAGCACGGTCACATCGGCGCGGCGGCCACCGGCACTGCTGGCCAGACCACCGGGCTGCTGCAGGGAATGGGTGACATCGAACATCACCGGATAAGCAAATTGTTTCATTACCGGGAAGCCCAGCATGTCCACCACCAGGTTGTTATAACCGAAGCTGCTGCCCCGCTCACAAAGAATCAGGCGCTCATTGCCTGCCTCTTCAAATTTCCTGAGGATATGCTGCATTTCCCGGGGGGCCAGAAACTGGGCCTTCTTGATATTAATGGCCGCACCGGTTTTGGCCATGGCCACCACCAGATCGGTTTGCCGGCTCAGAAAGGCTGGCAGCTGGATGATATCAGCCACCTCGGCGGCAGCCTCGGCCTGGGCCGGTTCATGCACATCGGTGATGATGGGCAGACCAGTCTGCCGCTTCACCTCATCCAGGATAGCCAGCCCCTGTTCAAGCCCCGGCCCACGGTAGGAGTCGATGGATGAGCGATTGGCCTTGTCGAAGGAGGCCTTGTAGACCAGGGGAATTTGCAGCTTCTCACAGACCTGCTTGAAACGCTCCGCCGTCTCCAGCGCCAGCTCCCGTGACTCCAGTACGTTCATGCCGCCAAACAGCACGAATGGGCGATCATTCGCGATCACGATATCCGCGACCGAAATCTGTTTATCTGTCATCTTGAATGCTTGTCCTTGAACCGGCCTGATTCGTCAGGCTCTTGCTATGCCGGCCTCGCTGGCATTGTTAGGCAGCGGGCTGATGCTGTCATCTCCTGCCCCCTGCTGCTGATGACGCTCAACTGCCGCCTTGATGAAACCGGTGAACAGGGGATGGCCATTTCTCGGCGTGGAAGTAAATTCCGGATGAAACTGACAGCCGACAAACCAGGGATGGTCCGGCACTTCCACCACTTCCACCAGCATACCATCGGCAGACTTGCCCGCCATTTTCAGGCCGGCGTCAGCCAGGCGCTCGAGATAATCATTATTGAATTCATAGCGGTGCCGGTGACGCTCGACAATCTCTTCCTGACCGTAACACTGATAGGTGGTTGAGTCCTTGTCCAGCAGACACTTCTGCCCACCCAGGCGCATGGTGCCACCCAGGTCCGACTCGGCATCACGCAATTCCTTGTCACCACTGGCGGTGGTCCATTCACTGATCAGGGCGATTACCGGATGCTCGGCATCAGGTTTGAATTCAGAACTGTGGGCCCCGGCCAGGCCGGCCACGTTGCGGGCATATTCAATCACCGCAGCCTGCAGGCCCAGGCAGATGCCCAGATAGGGAATCCTGTTTTCACGGGCAATCTGTACCGCCTTGATCTTGCCCTCCACACCACGCTCGCCAAAACCGCCCGGCACCAGGATCGCGTCCATACTGGCCAGCGCCTCGGCACCGCGACTGTCCAGCTCCTCGGAATCGATGTAATGCACTTTCACCCGGGTGCGGGTCTGAATGCCGGCATGGGTAATGGCTTCATTGAGAGACTTGTAGGCGTCCAGCAGGTCCATGTATTTGCCCACCATGGCCAGATTGACTTCCCGCTGCGGATGCAACTGGGAATCCACCACCCGATCCCATTCACTGAGATCGGCATTGGGGCATTGCAACTGGAATTTGCGCACCACGAATTCATCGATACCGGTGGCGCCCAGCAAGGAGGGAATACGGTAGATGGAGTCGGTGTCCGGCAGGGAAATAACCGCCGGCAATTCCACATTGGTAAACAGGGCAATCTTTTCCCGCGAGGACTCGTCAATCTCCTGCTCGGAACGACAGACCAGAATATCCGGCTGGATACCGATGGAGCGCAGCTCCTTGACCGAGTGCTGGGTTGGCTTGGTCTTGATCTCGCCAGCGGTGGAGATGAAGGGAACCAGGGTCAGGTGCAGGAACAGGGCACGCTCTGAGCCCAGCTCAACCCTTAACTGGCGCACCGCTTCCATAAAGGGCTGGGATTCGATATCACCCACCGTGCCGCCGATTTCCACCAATGCCACATCGGCGTCGCCGGCGCCATCAATCACGCGCCGTTTGATCTCGTCAGTGATGTGGGGGATGACCTGGATCGTGGCACCAAGATAATCTCCGCGTCGCTCACGCTTGATCACTTCTTCATAGACCTTGCCGGCCGTGAAATTGTTTTTCTGCGACATCACCGTACGGCTGAAGCGCTCATAGTGCCCAAGGTCGAGATCGGTTTCAGCACCGTCTTCGGTGACAAACACCTCACCATGCTGAAACGGGCTCATGGTGCCAGGGTCAACATTGATATAGGGATCAAGTTTGAGAAGAGTAACTTTGAGGCCGCGGGCCTCGAGTATGGCGGCTAGGGAAGCTGAAGTAATTCCTTTACCCAGCGAAGAAACCACACCACCGGTAATGAAGATATAACGTGTCATCGGGGCCCCATCTTGCAGACAGTGGTCAGGTGAAATCTGACTCACACAGATGGAGTTACAGCTTACCAGAAGGCCCCTGTCAGGACAATTGAAAATTAGTCTCCGACGGCTGAATAAGGCCGGCGGGAAAACAGAAATTGCGGCGCCTGCCAGTGCAGCGACAGTCCTGCCTCACCCGCTCCGGCCTGACAGTCTTCCCTGACCCCCAGACCCGGCACCGCCACCAGCTGCCCCTCGAGAAACAGTAATGGTAATCGTTGCCGTTGCCAGGGGGGAATGCCCTGTTCCTGCAGCAGTTTCTTCAGGGCCTTGTCCGGACGTCCGGGCAAACGCAGGCTCTCGCCTCCCCGGCGATAGCGCAGTTCCAGTTGCTGCGCCAGAGGCCGGGCAAGACCTGCGCCCGTCACCGAGCGCGCCACCAGTTCACCATTGTGGGGCAAGGACAGTTTCGAGTCTTGCAGCGCATTCCAGCTGCCCACATCCTGCCCGTCAAAAGACAGTTGTTTGAGGGCGAACAATTGCTCCTGAAAAACCTGCAAGGTGCAGCCCGGCAATTCCAGCCTGGCCTTGCTGTCGGCAGCGGCCGGCAGCAATTGCTCACAGATGCTCTGTAGCAGGTGCCAGTCCACCCCGTCCATGCCAAGCACGGATTGCAGCCAGTGGCGCAGCAGATTGCGCTGCCGGGCTGGCGTCAATGCCTGCAAGGGCTGGCATTGCAGGATACTGCTGTGACTGCCGGTGATTGCCTGCAGGTCGAGTTTGGCCAGATCCTCCAGTAAGCTGCCGGATTCCCGCAGCAGTTGCTGACTCTTCTGCCAGCTATCCCGGTATTGCGGCCAGCGCTGCTCCAGGCGCGGCAACACTTCCCGACGACAATAATTGCGATCATAGCCACTGTCAGCATTGGATTGATCTTCGATCCACTCAAGCGCCTGCTCACGGGCATAGCTTTCCAGTGCAGTACGCGGCTTATCCAGCCAGGGGCGCAGCAGTCTGCCCCGGCCCAGGCGCCGTTGCCCGGGCATGCCTGCCAGACCGGCCACGCCACTGCCGCGACAAAGCCGCAGCAGCAGGGTTTCCAGTTGATCGTCCAGATGCTGGGCCAGCAGCAATAACTCCCCTTCCCTGAGCTGCTCGGCAAACACGGCATAGCGCGCCTGACGCGCCTCATCTTCACTGCTGCCCTTGCCCAGGTTCAGCTTGCTGCAGTCCAGGGGGATCTGCCATTGCTCGCAACTGGCCTGACAATGGGCCTGCCATTGATCGGCGGCGGTTTCGATACCGTGATTGACATGAATGGCGCGCAGGCCTGTAGGCTGCCCTTGCAATAAATGCCGGGCAGCATGGAGCAGGACAGTGGAGTCGAGGCCGCCGCTGTAGGCAACAGCCACAGAGTCAAAGCGCTGGCTGGCCAGCGCCTGTTCGAGAGACTTGAGTAATGGCTGCATGTTTTTCCAGTCTGACGCAGCTGTTTACAGGACCTGCGACAAGCACGGCATGCAGCGCAGCATCAGCTGCTGATGCCGTAGCTCATCAAGCGCTGGTAGCGGCGCGCCACCAGGTCGTCGAGATCCATGGCACTGAGTCGTGCCACCTGTTCCTTGAGCGCCTCTTTGATATTGGCCGAAGTTGCGGCCACATCCCGGTGCGCCCCTCCCAGAGGCTCGGCAATGGTCTGGTCTACAATGCCCAACTCTTCCAGTCGCTTCGAGGTCACCCCCATGGCTTCGGCAGCCGCCGCGGCATGATCGGCCGACTTCCACAGAATGGTGGCACAGCCCTCCGGGGTAATCACTGTATAGGTGGAATACTGCAGCATATTGAGCTGGTCCGAGACACCGATGGCAATGGCACCGCCGGAATTGGCTTCGCCGGTAACGGTGGCGATCAAGGGTGTTCGTACCCGCGACATCATTGCCATATTCTCGGCAATCGCTTCATTGATGCCACGTTCTTCCGAATCCATGCCGGGATAGGCGCCAGGTGTATCAATAAAGGTCAGCACTGGCAGCTGATAGCGTTCAGCCAGCTCTACCAGCCTGCGCGCCTTGCGATAACCTTCCGGACGCGGCATGCCGAAATTATGGCGTACCTTGTCCTTGGTGCCACGGCCCTTCTGATGTCCGATAATCATCACCGGCCGCTCGTCCAGATAGGCAACACCGCCGACGATAGACAGGTCATCGGCGAACAGTCGATCGCCGTGCAGCTCATCGAAATCGCTGAATATGTGCTTGATATAGTCCAGGGTATAGGGACGCAGAGGATGGCGTGCCACCTGGGAGATTTGCCAGGAGGAAAGATTGGCGTAAATCTTTTCTGTCAGGCGGGTACTCTTGTCCTGCAGATTCTGGATTTCTTCATTGATATCCAGTTCACCATCACTGCCTACCAGACGCAGTTCGCTGATCTTTGCTTCCAGCTCTGCGATCGGTTGCTCGAAATCGAGATAATTCGGATCCATTTGCTCACTACTGCTGTGAAGAATTCAAAGCGGTGGCTTTACTGTACTTCAGACCCACCTGATTCTTGCCGAATTCTGATTTCAGCTTCTGAATCAGGTCGTCCGCAGGGGCCACCTGCCACTCATCGCCCAGCATTATACACCCTCTGGAAGATTCTCGCTGATAGTTGATCAGGACACGGCAGCCCTGCTCCGGGGCCTCGCCACTGGCGGCCTCCGGGGCGGGCCTGCCATTGGTGCCGGTGGCCCGGGCAGCAATGGTCTGCAGGCGATAGGGGCCCAAAATATGCTCCAGCAAATCACAGAAATTGGCAGGCAGGGACTGGGCCTGCAGGTCCAGAGACAATTGCCGGCCAAATTTACGCCGGGCCTGCTCCAGGGTCATCACATGGCGGGCGCGGCCGCGCATGCCACCGGTGTAGTCGTCAACACTGACACTGCACTCCACAATCAGAATTTCATCTTTCTGGATCAGATCCCGGTATTTCTCATACTCCCTGGCAAACAGGGATACCTCGAAGCGGGCACTGCGATCATCCAGGGTGAGAAAGGCAATGGTATCTCCGGATTTGCTCTTCATGGTTCTGGAACCATGCAGCAGTCCCGCCGCGATCTGCCCGCCCCGTTCCGGTCGCAGACTGACCAGGCGATTCGGCGCAATCTGTTTCAGTTCTGCCAGATGCTCATCGATAGGATGGCCGGACAGATACAGACCCAGGGTTTCCTTTTCCGCCGTCAGTCGCTGTTTTTCACTCCAGGGCCGGAACGCCACCCGGTTCTCGCCTTCACAGGCCGGCTCCGTGGGCGCAATATCTCCAAACAGGTCTTCCACCCCACTGGCCTGGTTTCGATTGCTTTGCTCGGCCGCCTGCATGGCTGAGGGCAACATGGCCATCAATTGTGCCCGGCTGTGGTCATAATCCCCGGCCACCAGCTTGTCCAGGGCACCGGCCCGGATCAGGGCTTCCAGGGTACGCTTGTTGACAGTTTGAGCATCCACCCTGCTGCACAGATCCATCAGACTTTCGAAAGGCCCGTCTTCCCGGGCTGCCAGTATCTTTTCCACCGGACCCTCACCGAGGCCCTTGATGGCACCCAGGCCATAGACAATTTCACCCGCATCATTGACGGTGAAGTTGTAGCGCCCCATATTGACGTCCGGCGGCACGATGGTCAGCTTCATGGAACGACATTCGTCAATCAGGGTAACGATCTTGTCGGTATTCTGCATGTCGGCGGTGAGCACTGCCGCCATGAAATAGGCCGGGTAATGGGCCTTCAGCCAGGCCGTCTGATAGGACACCAGGGCATAGGCTGCCGAGTGGGATTTGTTAAAACCATAGCCGGCAAATTTTTCCATCAGGTCGAAGATGGATTCTGCCAGGGCCTTGTCGATACCCCGGGCCACGGCCCCCTCGGTGAAAATGGTTCTTTGCTTGTCCATCTCCTCGGGCTTTTTCTTGCCCATGGCCTTGCGCAGAATATCGGCGCCACCCAGCGTGTAGTTAGCCAGCACCTGGGCAATCTGCATCACCTGTTCCTGATACAGAATGACCCCATAGGTATTGCCCAGCACCGGCTCCAGTTCCGGATGGGGGTAGGAGACTTCGGTACGCCCGTGCTTGCGGTCGATAAAGTCATCCACCATGCCTGATTGCAGGGGCCCGGGTCGAAACAGGGCCACCAGGGCGATAATATCCTCGAAGCTGCTGGGAATCAGGCGTTTGATCAGTTCCTTCATGCCCCGGGATTCCAGCTGGAAAACGGCAGTGGTCTCCCCCTTCTTCAGCAGATCGAATACATCCGGGTCATCGAGAGGCAGGGTGTTGACATCAACAGGCTCCTGCTCGGGGCCGCGCTTGTTGTTGATCATTTTCACCGCCCAGTCGATGATGGTCAGGGTGCGCAGACCGAGGAAGTCAAACTTTACCAGCCCGGCCGTTTCCACATCGTTCTTGTCAAACTGGGTGACCAGACCCTGTCCGGCTTCATCGCAATACAGCGGAGTGAAATCAGTCAGCCGCGTCGGTGCGATCACCACACCCCCGGCGTGCTTGCCGACGTTGCGGGTGATGCCCTCCAGCTTGTAGGCCATCTCCATGATTTCCTGGGCGTCTTCATCGCTGTCGACGAACTCCCCCAGCTGCGGCTCTTCCTCGAATGCCTTGCTGAGAGTCATGCCGGGCACAAAGGGAATCAGTTTGGAAAGCTTGTCTGCCAGGGCATAGGGTTTGCCCTGCACCCTAGCCACATCCCGCACCACCGCCTTGGCCGCCATGGTGCCAAAGGTGATGATCTGGGAAACGGCCTCACTGCCGTAGAGTTCGGCCACGTGCTGGATAACACGGTCGCGACCTTCCATGCAGAAATCCACATCGAAGTCGGGCATGGAGACCCGCTCGGGATTCAGAAAACGCTCGAACAGCAAATCATATTTGAGCGGGTCCAGGTCGGTAATTTTCAGCGCATAGGCAACGATGGAGCCGGCACCCGATCCCCGCCCCGGACCAACCGGAATACCATTGTCCTTGGCCCACTGGATAAACTCCATGACGATGAGAAAGTAACCGGCAAAACCCATCTGGTTGATGATGCCCAGTTCCATCTCCAGACGTTCGAAATAAGGTTTGTTAAAGCTCTCATCCTCGGCCTTCTCGCCGAAGTCCGCCTGCAGACGCTGCTTCAGACCCGCTTCGGAAAGCTCATTGAAATAGACCTCCATGGTCATGCCTTCCGGGACCGGATAATTCGGCAATGAGGGCTGACCAAGCGTCAGATGCAAATTGCAGCGGCGGGCGATTTCGCCGGCATTACTGATAGCCTCGGGAATATCCGCAAACAGGGATTGCATTTCCTCGGCAGATTTCAGGTATTGCTGATCGGTGTAATTTCGGGGACGGCGCGGATCGTCCAGGGTGCGCCGGTCATTGATACAAACCCGCACCTCGTGGGCTTCGAAATCATCCTGCTGCAGAAAGCGCACATCATTGGTGGCCACCACCGGGGTGTCTGTTTCCAGCGCCAGCGCCACTGCCGCGGCGATATAGGCTTCTTCATTAGCCTTGCCGACCCGCTGCAATTCCAGATAGAAGCAGTCATCGGGAAACAGATCCTGCCAGGCCTGCAACTGACTGCGCGCCAGGGCATTGTCTCCCGCCAGCAGGGCTTCGCCTATGTCACTGCGCTGGGCACCGGACAGGGCAATCAAGCCCTCGGTGCGACCCGCCATATCTGCGCGGCGCAGCATCGGCTCGGCATGACCTTCGGCCCTGGTATACATATCGGAGATCAGATTGGTGAGATTGAGATAACCGGTTTCGTTCTGCACCAGCAGCACCAGAGCCGTGCTACTGCCATTCTCACTCTCCACCAGAACATCACAGCCACAGACCGGCTTGATGCCCTTGCCCATGGCCGTCGAATAGAACTTGATCAGGGCAAACAGATTGGCCAGGTCGGTGATCGCCACCGCCGGCATCTGTAATTCCCGCAGGCGATCCACCAGCGGCCCGATGGTCACCAGGCCATCACTGATCGAGAATTCGGTGTGCAGCCGCAGATGGGTAAATTGTTGTGCGCTGGCGGGCTCTGACATGAACGCCATTATTAATGACTGGGCTCAGGGGCACAATAGCTGAAAGCCATGGCCCGCTTCACAACAGCTTTGCCACCGGCGCGAAGGAGCGACGATGAATGGCACAGGGGCCGAGTCGTGTCAGGGCATCCAGATGCGCCCGGGTGGGATAACCCTTGTGGCTGGCGAAACCGTAGCCGGGATAATCTGCTTCCAGCGCTGCCATTTCATTATCACGGCTCACCTTGGCCAGGATTGAAGCTGCGGCGATGGCCTCCACCCGCGAGTCTCCCTTGACCACCGCCTGGCAGGCATAGGACCAGTTTGGGGCGAAATTGCCGTCCACATAGACAAACTCCGGTTGCAGACTCAAGCCTTCCACCGCCCGACGCATGGCCAGCAGACTTGCCTGGAGAATATTCAGGCGATCGATTTCCGCCACGCTGGCGCGGGCAATACAGAAAGCCAGGCTTTGTTCCCGGATCAATTGCGCACAACGCTCGCGTTGGCCACTGGAGAGCTTCTTGGAGTCATTGAGCCCGGCAATGGGACGCTCAGGGTCGAGGATAACCGCCGCAGCCACCACATCGCCGGCCAGGGGGCCGCGCCCCACTTCATCGGTACCGGCGCAGAGCCGGTCACCGCCTTCCAGCCGCAATGCCAGTTCCCCCTGCTCAGCCATCCGCCGTTACTCCGCGGCGCTGTTCTACCAGATCCCGGACCGCTGCGGCGGCACTGCGCGAGGCATCGCGGCGCAACAGCTTGTGCAACTGATCAAATTCTTTCAGCAGCGCTTGCTCTGCCCGGGGCTTGGTAAAATGTGCCACCAGCAAATCCCGAATCGCCGGCACCGAGACCTGGTCCTGAATCAGTTCCGGCACCAGCTCCTTGCCCGCCAGCAGGTTCGGCAATGCCACATGGGGTATTTTCACCATGCGCGAAGCCAGCCAGTAAGTGAGCGGCGCCAGTCGATAGCAGACAATCATGGGCCGCCTCAGCAACATGGTTTCCAGGGTGGCGGTACCCGAAGCCAGCAGCACCAGATCAGCAGCGCTGATGGCATCCTGGGCATTGTCCAGTAATAAAAAATCATCGGCATCGAGCAGGTTCGCCTGGCGCAACAGGCCCTGCAACTGGAATCGGGCTTCCTGGTTGGCACAGGGTACCAACACCCGCAGCCGCGGAATGTATTGCCGCGCCTCGATGGCGGCGCCGATGAAGTCGGGCCCCAGGCGCTTGATCTCACCGGAGCGACTGCCGGGCATCAAAGCCAGCACCGGTTCCTGTTCTGACAGGGACAGACTCTGCCGCGCCTGCTGGCGCTGATCATCGAAACCGATGCTGTCCGCCAGCGGGTGACCCACACAGCGCACCGCGATGCCATGCTCCTGATAGATAGCAGTTTCAAAGGGAAACAGGGTCAGCATCAGATCCACCGCCGCCTTGATGCCGATGATGCGTTTTTCCCGGTAGGCCCACACCGACGGACTGACGTAGTGCACCGTGGCAATGCCAGCCTCCCGCAGTGGTTTCTCCAGGCGCAGATTGAAGTCCGGGGCATCAATGCCGATGAAGGCATCCGGTGGGTCCTTGATGAAGTAGTCCTGCAATTGCTTCTTGATGCGAAACAACTCCGGCAGTCGGCCAAGAGGCTCCACAAAGCCCATCACCGCCAGCCGCTCCATGGGCGCCAGGGAGCGACAGCCAAGGGCTTCCATTTTGGGGCCGCCAATACCTGTGAATTCGGCATCGGGATACAGTTGCCGCAGAGCGGTCATCAGGCCGGCACCGAGGCTGTCGCCAGATGCCTCACCGACCACTATGCCGAAGCGGATCGCTTTGCTCATTTGCCTGTTCCGCTTGCTGTCTAGCGATGAATGCCTTTTTCGGAGGATTCCAGGGAATCGATCAGAACGGTTAGAGCCTCGCAGCTTTCACTCAAGACCTTGAGTTGATCGATGGCTTCGCGCAAGGAGAAATTGCGCTTGTAGATAATCTTGAAGGCTTCGCGTATCTCGGCGATGGTTTGTTTGTCGAAGCCGCGACGCTCCAGCCCCACGGCATTGATCGAGCGCACCGTGGCCGGCCTGCCACTGACAATCATATAGGCGGGCACATCATTGGAGATATGGGTCATGCCACCCACCATGGCGTGGGCACCCACCTTGAGGAACTGGTTTACGCCGGCATATCCGCCCAGCACGGCCCAGTCACCTACTTCCACATGGCCGGATATACCCACATTATTGGCAAACACCGTGTGATCCCCAACCATGCAGTCATGGGCAATGTGCACATAGGGCATCATCAGGTTGTCACTGCCGATGCGGGTCAGACCACCACCGACGCCGGTGCCGCGATGCAGTGTTACCCCTTCGCGAAAAATATTGTCGTCGCCAATCTCCAGCCAGGTTTCCTCGCCCTCAAATTTCTTGTCGGCCGGATCCTCGCCCACAGAGCTGAACTGGTAAATATGGTTGTTCTTGCCAATACGGGTATTGGCGCGAATGATGACCGAGGGTTCGATGCGGGTTCCCGCACCGATCTTTACGCCGGGACCAATCATGCACCAGGGGCCGATGCTGACATTCTCATCCAGCTCGGCAGAGGGATCTATCCTGGCGGAGGAATCAATCGACATCGACTTGCCTCTCTGCACACATAATGATCATGCTGCCCACCAGTTCATCGTCCACAGAGGCCTTGGCAGCAAATTTGTAGATTCCGCGGCGATTGGTAATCACCTCCGCTTCCAGTTTGAGCTGATCTCCGGGTACTACCGGACGGCGCAGACGAACTTCATCGGCACCGACGAAATAATACAGATAACCGTCCGCAGGCTTCTTTTCCTGACTCTTGAAACCCAGCACACCGGCCGCCTGGGCCAGGGCCTCGATGATCAACACACCGGGCATGATTGGCTGGTTGGGGAAATGCCCCTCAAAAAAGGGCTCGTTTACCGTCACATTCTTGTAGGCAACAATGGACTTGCCCAATTCCATTTCCACGACCCTGTCCACCAGCAGAAAGGGGTAGCGCTGGGGCAGGTATTCTTTGATTTCCTGAACATCTAATAACATGTTGTCTCTCTATAGTTTAACGCCGGGTCTGGCTATAAGGCCTGTCTCCCGGTGCGGCCAGTCTGTGCTTTCCCCCTGCAACAGTCGGCCTGGATAATCCAATGGAACAAATTCAGTCCGTAGATTTTGTATCGGTCCGTTTTTCCAATTCCTTCAGTTTTCTCGCCATTTCATCCAGTTGGCGAAATCTCACAGTGCTGCGTTTCCATTGCGAGGTTTTCATAAAACCGGTCCCCGAAGAATACACCCCGGGTTCGGTAATTTCCCGATCTACCAGTGACATGGCGCTCACCTGCACGCCATCGGCAATACTCAGATGCCCCACCACACCGCTGGCACCACCAAGCACACAATACTTGCCGATACGAGCCGAGCCGGCAATCGCCACGCAGCCACAAATCACCGAGTGTTCGCCGATGTGGCAATTGTGACCAATCTGTACCTGGTTATCTATTTTAACGCCCTGCTCGATCACCGTGTCATCAATCGCTCCCCGATCGATGGTGGTGCCGGCACCGATTTCCACCTCATCACCGATGCGCACAGCGCCCAGCTGATGAATCTTCACCGATTGCTTGCCGTCAAAAGCATAGCCGAAACCGTCGGCACCAATGACACTGCCGCTGTGGATGACCACCTGACGGCCCAATACCGTGCCATGGTAGAGGGTGACATTGGCTGTCAGTCTGCTGGCCTCGCCAATGATGCAATCAGCTCCCACGAAACAACCCGGACCAATAAAGGCGGAGGCAGCAATCCGCGCGCCGGATTCGATTATTGCCCCGGCAGCCACCGTGGCGCTCGGGTCCAGTTGCACATCCTCAGCCACCACTGCAGCGGGATGAACTCCGGCTTCCACGTCACTGCCCGGAGCAAACAGGGCTGTGGCATGGGCGAAGGCGACGTAGGGATTGGCAGCAATCAGGGCATTGCCGGACCAGCGCCCGGCAAGCTCTTCGGAGAGAATGACAGCCGATGCCTGACAATCGGCGAGTTGATCGATATAGGAAGAGTTACTCAGGAAGCTGAGCTGACCAGAGACGGCATTGCTCAGCGTTCCCAGGGCATGAATCTCACAGGATTCATCGCCAACAAGTTTCAGGTCAAGTCGTTTGGCTATTTCAGCGAGTGTATAGCTCTTTTTATGGGACACCTGTCACTGGCCTGGCGAGATTTATTCTTCTGACTGCTCCGCAGTAATTTCATTGAGCTTGGCTGTCACTTGCGCAGTGATATCCAGCACCGGCGCGAAATATGGCGCCGAGTCTGCATTGAGAATCAGATCATAGCCGCCTTCTGCAACCACTTCAGTCACTGCAGTGGCAAGCTCGTCCTGCATGCTCTGCACGAAAGCCTGGTTCTGCTCCTGCAGAGCGCCCTGTACGCGCTCCTGAATCAGCTGCAACTGAACCTGCAGGTCCTGGGCATTGGAATTCATGCGACGCTTCTGGTCATCTGACAATACCGCTTCATTCTGCTGGAATTCCTGCTGCAGTTCCTGCAACTGCTGGGTCAGATCACTGGCGCGCTGTTCGTCTTCGGCGAACTCATTCTCCAATTCCTGCTGAACGATTCTTGCGGCATCGGAATTGAACAATGCCTGCAGCGCGTTCAGTACTCCGATCTTGGTACCCTGCGCTGATGCCACCTGGGAAACAAGCACCAGACTCAGACCGGCAAAAATTAGTTTGAGTGTCTTCACGTTAAATCTCCAAAATACTCACCGGAACCTCTCATTAGAGATTCCTGACTGAATTAGCCGGGTCGCAGCAATTGCAACGACCCGAATTGTTTATGCGGTTCGACCTCTGAATCAGAACCCGGTTCCCACAGTAAAATCGAATTGCTTGGTATCGTCCCCGTCCTTGCCAAATGGCTGGGCCAGATAGAAGGTGAGCGGACCAAAAGGTGACAAATAAGTCACGCTGATACCGGCTGCGTAACGGATCTCGTTAAAGTCGAAATCTGAACAGTTGTTAAGCAGCTCCTGTCTTTCCGTACAATTCGAGGAAAATACATTTCCGGCGTCAATAAAAAAAGCTGACCTTACGCGGCTTCGATCCGGAATAAACGGAATTGGGAACAGCAATTCCAGTGTGGCTGTCGTCAATATGTTACCACCAAAACTATCATAATCCTCATCAAGGAAGAAGTTTTGCACGGCCAGCTGCACCTGCTCATTACCATCGGCATCCAGGATCGGATTGCCATTGGCATCCCTCAGAGTCTGGGTCTGGTAACCAATCTCCCTGCTTACCTGGGCAGTACCGTCAAGGTTGCGGATGATATTGCCATCTTCATCCCGCAGCAGGCTGATCCCGCTTTCGGTGAGATAGCGAGCCCCGGCAGTACTGCTGGGCCCCAGGCTGTTCTCATCGAAGCCCCGTACCTGACCACCCCCGGAGATCAGACCCCCGGCAAAAAAGTGGTTAAAGAAGGGTAGTTCCTCGGTATCGCCGTATCCGAAGCCGTAGCCAAGATTGGTGCGCAGCCCCACTACCCACTCGCGATTCTGGGTAATGGGCCAGTAAATCTGGTTGCTGTAACTGATGCGACCATATTCCAGATCACTGCCGGGCAAGGTGACTTCGACACCAATCTGGTGCAGAGAGCCATCATTGGCCAGCTGCCCGCGGTTCAGGGCAAAGCGGGACCAGTTACCGGTTATGGTGAAGTTATCGAAGGTGTCACCGTACCTGTCTACAAAACCCGGGTCCGAATTGCGATTCAGTTGCAGGTCGCTGAGCTCATTCACATCACCCAGCACCGAGTCCACCACCGGCCCTTCAAAGGGATTGTTGTTGGCGGGAGTTATAATGTATTTGTCGACACCCTCAAACAGAATCGGACTGGAGATAATTTCCTGTACCGACCCCAGTCCGGCACTCAATTCGGTATGGGTGTAACCGATATCAAAACCCAGACTCTGAATTTCGCTGAGGGGATAACTGAAACTGACCGAGCCGCCATAGGAGGTGGTATTGAAGTTGGACACGTTAAAAGGTGAATCGATTTCCTGGGCAAAGATATTGAAACCGCGACTCACACCATCGGGAGTGAAATAGGGATCGACATAACGGAAATTAAGCCCCTTCTGAAAACGGCTCTTGTTGATACCGATACCTACCGTGCGACCGGTGCCCAGAAAGTTCTGTGCCTGCAGGCTGGAACTGATGAAGAAATCGCCTCCACCGCCGGTACCTACCTGAAAACTCACAGCACCGAAATTTTGTTCTGCCACCGAGTAATTGACATCGATCTGGTCCTCGGTACCGGGTACCTCTTCGGTTTCAACTTCCACCGTCTCAAAATAGCCCAGGCGCTCAAGACGCACTTTCGATTGTTCGATTTGCATGCTGGATGCCGGCGCTGCTTCCAACTGGCGCATCTCGCGGCGCAATACTTCATCGGAGGTGGACAGGTTGCCGCTGAAATTGATGCGATTCACATAGGTACGATTGCCGGGCTCGATGAAAAAGGTCACTTCCACCGTCTGGTCTTCTTCATTCACTTCCGGTACGCCAGTGGCTTCGGCAAAGGCATAGCCCAGATTTCCGAGGAACTGCACCATGATCTCTTCCGTGCCAGTCACCAGACCCTGGGAATAAATCTGTCCGGGTCTTACGAAAATTGAGGCACGCAAGAGGTTTTCCGCATCTACCAGATCACCGGCCAGATCAACTGCACTGACGGTGTACTGATCACCTTCGGTGATATTGATGGTGATATAGACTTCCTTGCGGTCGGGAGTGATGGCGATAGGTGTGGAGTCAATATTGAACTCGACATAGCCATTATCCAGATAGTGGGATTCCAGACGTTCCAGGTCACCCTGAAACTGCTCCCGGGAATAACGGTCACGACGACTGAGGAACATATACCAGGGCTTGGTCCCCAACTCGAAGAGTTGCAGCAGCTCTTCTTCCTCGAAGGCGGTATTGCCAACGATGTTGACATGGCGAATCCGGGATTCCTCACCCTCGTTAATATCGAGACTGATAGCTACCCGGTTGCGTGGCAGGTCTTCCACCTCGATATCAACCGCAGCACCGTAACGCCCCCGGGAGGAGTACACATCCTGAATACCCTGCTGAATGGCTTCGAGAGCAGCACGGGTGAAAATCTGACCTTCGGCGATACCGGCACCGGACATGTTTTCGATGATGTCTTCGGTCTCCAGCACGCTGTTGCCTTCAATGCTGATTTCCGCCACCGAAGGTCGCTCCAGCACCGTGACCACCAGAATATTGCCTTCCCGGGCTACCTCGATCTCATCAAAGTATTCCGAGGCCGCCAGGGCGCGAATAATCTCGGCCGCTGTAGTGGCGGTGACTTCATCACCGATACCCACCGGCAGCAGGTTGTAGATAATGCCTGGCGAGATGCGCTGATAGCCGTCGACGATAATGTCGGCAATAGTGAATTGTTGCGCATTGACAGAGGTGCTTAAGCCAAACGCCAGCAGCAAAGAAAAAAACAGCTTTTTCATTTCCAAATGTAACTCAACTTCTTTGATTTCGGATGGCGGGCTATGCAGCGTAAGTAATTTCGAAATTCATTGTTATTATCAAATCAGAATTTTCAAATCAGAGTATGCGACTGACATCATTGTAAATCGCCAATACCATGATTCCGGAGATGATCAGCAAACCCAGTTGCAAACCCCAGGCCTGAATTCGTTCCGGTACCGGCCGTCGAATGACTGCCTCGATTGTGTAATACAACAGATGTCCTCCGTCCAGAACCGGAATTGGCAACAGGTTCAGCACACCCAGCGATATGCTCAATAGCGCCAGGAAACCCAGATATACATCTAGTCCGTAAGTGGCTGTCTCTCCGGCGACCTGGGCTATGGTTATCGGCCCATTGATATTTTTCACCGAGATCAGACCAATAATCATTTTCTTCACTGAATCCAGAACAAAGACTGACTTGTCCCAGGTTTCAGTCAGGGCCGGACCGATGGCACTCAGGGCACCGTAGCGAATCTCACGCTGATGTTCCGCCGGCACCAGTTCGGCATAACTCATTTCCTGAACATAGGCACCAATGCGTCCGGCAACAGTACCGTCTGCCTGCTCCACAGCCTCAGGCCGCAGTTGCAGCAGGTTTTGACTGCCTGCTCGTTGGACAGTGACATCGAGGCTGAGTTCCGGATTATTACGAATCAACTCCACCCAGTGGGACCAGCCACGAACCGGCTGACCATTGACACTGAGTATTTCGTCCCCGCTTTGCAGGCCACCGGCTTCGGCCCGGCTTCCGGGTATGACGTCGGCGATTCGGGCCGGAATCTCCAATTGCACGATGCCCAGATCTCGCACCGGGTTGGGTTCGGTCTCACCACCAAGCCAGCCACTGATGGGAATCTGAAGCTCGCGCAGTGAACCGGAGTCAGCGGGATCGATGGTCAACTCCAGAAAGCCAGTCTCCCCCATGCGCGACAGCATTTGCAGGGTGACGTGCTGCCAGATAACAGTTGGCTCGCCATCCACGGCCACAATCTCATCGCCTTCCATCAGCCCTGCCCGGGCAGCCGGTGAATCTTCCACCACGCCGTTAACTACCGGCGCCACACCGTTGACGCCATAGCCAAGATTGATGATCCAGTAAACAAAGATTGCCAGCAGGAAATTGGCGATGGGTCCGGCTGCGACGATGGCCATGCGCTGCCAGATGGGCTTGTGGGCGAAGGACATGTGTTTCTGGCTGGCCGGTATCTCGGCTGATTCCGGTACCGTGGTGTCTTCCTGGCCCAGCATTTTTACATAGCCACCGAGAGGGATGGGGGCGATCACGTATTCAACCCCGTCTTTGCCAATCCAGGTTTTTGCCGCCGTGCCGAAACCGATGGAGAAGCGCAATACCTTCACGCCGCAACGACGCGCGACCCAGAAATGGCCAAATTCGTGAATCGTCACGAGGATGCCCAGAGTCACGATCAGGGCGATGAGGCTGATGAAAATTTCCAACATAATTATTGCCGGTTTTAATGGCGAGAAGGGCTGACGCGCCCTTGATACCGATTAATGAAATTCCTTGATTATCAGTTCGTTAGCAAGGCTTCTTGCGCGCGCATCACAGTCCTGAATAATAGCGAGACTTGACGGCGCTTCACAAGGTGTTTTCGACAAGACCTCGGCAATTATGAGAGGAATCCGGGAAAAACCCAGCCTGCCTTCCAGAAATGCCGCCACTGCCACCTCATTGGCGGCATTCAGGACTATCGGTGCCCCACCCCCTTCCCGGGCTGCCTCCATGCCGAGCCTGAGGCAGGGGAACTGCTCAAAATCCGGCTCCCGGAACTCCAGCGCCTGCTCTGCCGCCAGATCCAGTGGCGACACTCCGGATTGCATGCGCTCTGGCCAGGCAAGGCCATAGGCAATGGGAACCCGCATATCCGGATTGGCCATCTGCGCCAGCACCGAGCCATCGAGGTAATGCACCATGGAATGAATAACACTCTGGGGATGGATCAGGACTTCCACCTGGGCAGCATCCAGGGCAAACAGATAGCAGGCTTCAATGAATTCCAGGCCCTTGTTCATCATGGTGGCGGAATCCACTGAAATCTTGCGCCCCATGGACCATTTCGGGTGTCGGCAGGCCTGTTCCGGTGTTACCGCCGCCAGGGATTCTCTGGGCATTTCCAGAAACGGACCGCCGGAGCCGGTCAACACCACCTTCTCCACCGCTTTCAGCTGTTCTGCCGCCAGGCCGCCCGGTACCGACGGCAGGCACTGGAAAATGGCATTGTGCTCACTGTCGATGGGTATCACCACCGCATTCGAGGCTCGGGCTGCTTCCATAAACAGATCCCCGGCCATCACCAGTGCTTCCTTGTTGGCCAGCAGCACACGCTTGCCAGCCCGTACCGCCGCCAGGCTTGAAGCGAGGCCGGCAGCACCGACAATGGCCGCCATAACAGTGTCACATTCGGAGTCACTGGCCACCTGCTCCAGAGCCTCGGGACCGCCCAGCAATTCGGTGGCACTGCCGCTCTGCTGCAGTTTGGCCGCCATGACATCCAGCTGTGCAGGATCACTGATCACTGCATATTTGGGTTTGAATTGCAGGCATTGTTCCAGCAAGGCATCGGTGTTGCTGTGGGCCGTTAGCGCAAACACCCGGTATTCCGGCGCCGCGGCAATGACTGCCAGGGTGCTCTGTCCGATGGAGCCGGTGGAGCCCAGAATGCAGATGTTCTTCACAGCAGACATATCAGGCCAGATCCGTCAGGGTGAGCAACAGTATCAGAACGAAGGCCGGGGTCACTGCCATCAGACCATCAACCCGGTCCAGCAAACCGCCATGACCGGGCAACAGGGAGCCACTGTCCTTGAGCTGACAATTGCGTTTCAGCATGCTTTCCACAAGGTCTCCGGCTACTCCGAAAAATGTCACTGTGAGACTGAGAAAAATCAGGGCCGCCATCTGCCCCAGGGTCAGTGGCGTGAGAAAGCGATGCATTGCCCAGACCAGCAGCAGGCCCAGCAGGAAACAGGTGATCAGACCACCCCAGACCCCTTCCCAGGATTTGTTCGGGCTCAGCTTGGGAGCCAGCTTGCTATGCCCCAGGGCCGAACCCACAAAATAGGCGCCGATGTCCACCGCCGCTACCATCACGATCAGGGCCAGTACCAGATAGCCTTCCGGTAACAGATACTTCAGTTGCACAAAGCCCACCCAGGTAGGCAGCAGGGCGCACAGGCCCATCAGGGCAATCTTGGAACCATCATTCCAGCTTTGAGTATTGGCCGGGTATCCGCGGATAATCACAATGGCCAACAACCAGAACAACAGACCAAGAGCCAGCACTCCGGCAGCCCGGGCCTGGTCGATGACTGCCACTCCGGGGCGGACATCGAGCAGGAAAAACAGCCCCAGCAGCATAAGCAGCAAGCTGCCAAGAAAACCCGATTTTGCAGACTTGGCCTGCACCCCCAGAAAACCGGTCCATTCCCAGGCTGCCATGAGCACGACCAGGGCAATAAAGAGCGCAAATACAAAGGGTGAAAGCAAGGTGGAGGCTCCCACCAGACCCGCCATCAGGATCAGTGCCGTGATTACTCTCAGCTTCAGGGAGCTAGCCATCGACAGCCTCCCCCGCTTCGCTGCTGTCTTCATGACCGCCATAACGACGCTGGCGACCGGCATAATCGGCAATGGCCTTGTCCAGTTCAGCCGCATCGAAGTCCGGCCAGTAGCAGTCGGTAAAATACAATTCGGTGTAGGCAAACTGCCAGAGCAGGAAATTGCTGATGCGATGCTCTCCACCGGTACGAATGCAAAGGTCCGGATCAGGGTATTGCGCCAGGCTGGTGTAACTGTGCAGCCGCTCCACATCCAGAGCCTCCGGCTTTGCCTCGCCCTTTTCTACCGCCTCGGCAAATTTTCGGGCTGCCTCGGTAATATCCCAGCGACCGCCATAGTCGGCGGCCACGATCACGGTAGTCCCGGTATTGGCTGCTGTCAGTTCTTCGGCATCACTCATGGCCGCTTGCAGTTTCGGGGAAAAATCACTGCGCTTGCCAATAAACTTCAGGCGCACATTGTCTTCATGGAGCTGGCGGATTTCGCTGCGTTTAAGCACCGACAGAAACAGAGCCATCAGGCTCTGCACTTCCTTGCTGGGGCGCATCCAGTTTTCACTGCTGAAGGCAAACAGGGTGAGATATTTGATATTGCGGCTGATACAGGCCCTGGCGATTTCCTGCGCGGTTTCGGCACCCTTGCGATGCCCTGCCTTGCTCGCCTGTTTATGAGCCCTGGCCCAGCGGTTATTGCCATCCATGATGATGGCAATATGTTGTGGAATTTTGTTATTCGTATCAGGTGTCATTTTTTATCAGTGAACTACCAGGAGACAACCTGATGCGACGAGGGTGTGACAGGAGATACCGATTTAAATACTCAGCAGATCCGCTTCCTTGACCTTGTAGGCAGCTTCCACTTCGGCAATGTATTTGTCTGTCAGTTTCTGAATCTGCTCTTCGGCTCGACGCTGTTCGTCTTCACTGATTTCCTTTTCTTTTTCCAGATCCTTGAAATCACCATTGGCATCACGACGAATATTGCGGATCGCAACCCTGGCGTTCTCGGCCTCGTTCTTGGCCTGCTTGGTATATTCCTTGCGCGTCTCTTCGGTCAGGGGCGGCATGGGTACACGAATCGTATCACCGTTATTGGAAGGATTCAGACCCAGATCCGATTTCATGATGGCCTTCTCGATTTCGCCAATCATGGGCTTCTCCCAGGGCGAAACAATCAGGTTGCGGCCTTCTTCCACATTCACATTGGCAAGCTGGTTAAGGGGCGTCTCGGCGCCATAGTAGGAAACCATGACGCTATCGAGCAGGCTGGGATGAGCACGACCGGTGCGAATCTTTTTGAAAGCATCCTCCAGCGAGGCAACACTTTTTTGCATTCTGTCTTCAGCGTCTTTGATAATGTCGTTGATCATCTTGCTCTACTCTCAGCTCCACTCTATAGCTCTTCAGCCAGATTGCTCTGTGCCTACTGGATTAATGTGCCGTCTGCATTGCCCATGACGTTTTCCAGCAATGCCCCGGGACGAGTCATATCAAACACCTTTATCGGCACCTGATGGTCGCGACTGAGGCAAATTGCTGTCAGATCCATAACTCCCAGTTTCTGGTCGATGACGTCATCATAACTCAGAGTTTCGAATTTGATAGCCTCGGGATTGGTTTTGGGGTCATCCGAGTAAACACCGTCCACCTTGGTGGCTTTCAGAATCAGGTCGGCATCGATCTCGATACCGCGCAGACAGGCGGCAGAGTCGGTGGTAAAAAAGGGATTGCCGGTGCCGGCAGAAAAGATAACAACATCGCCGGCAGTGAGGTAGCGGATGGCGCTACGGCGATCGTAGTGCTCAACCATGCCACTCATCTGCACAGCCGACATCACCCGCGTGGGGATACTGGCCCGCTCCAGCGCATCGCGCATGGCCAGGGCGTTCATGACTGTGGCCAGCATACCCATATGGTCACCGGTGACACGCTCCATGCCGGCAGCATGGAGCATGGCACCGCGAAACAGGTTACCGCCACCTATCACCATACCCACTTCGACACCCAGACCGATGAGTTGCCCGACTTCCACGGCCATACGGTCGAGGACTTTGGGGTCGATACCGAAATCTGCTTCACCGGTGAGCGCTTCTCCGCTCAACTTCAACAGTATCCGGTTATATTTGCGCTCTTTTTTCGGCATGTCTGACTGTCTCTTCTGGGGCCTGCTGTGGGCCGGTTATCAGGCGTTGGCCTGGGCTGCGACTTCCTCCGCGAAATCAACCTCTTCCTTCTCAATGCCCTCTCCAACCTCGAAGCGTACGAAGTTGACGATATCGGCACCGGCTTCTTTCAACAGATCTCCAACCTTGGTATCGGGATCCTTGACGAAAGCCTGCTCAGTGAGGCTGACCTCTGCGACGAACTTGCGCAGGCGGCCGCTGATCATTTTCTCGATAATTTCCTCAGGCTTGCCACTTTCGCGAGCCTGGGCCGAGTATATTTCAGATTCCTTGGCCAGAACATCTTCGGGCACATCTTCAGCGCGGATGCACATCGGGTTTACCGCGGCAATATGCATGGCCACATCCCGGGCCAGGGACTCATCACCACCCTTGAGGGCGATCAGCACGCCGATACGGCTGCCGTGTACATAGCTCTCAACAATGCCGGCATTGGCATCATCGAAAGACAGACGCTCAACGCGACGCAGGTTGATGTTCTCACCAATCTTCTGCACCAGGGCCTGACGGGCATCTTCGATGCCACTTTCAAGAATCGCAGCGACATCGGCATCCTTGTTGGCATAGGCCTGCTCAAGGGCCTGGTCAGCGAAGCCCAGGAAGCTGTCGTCGCGGGCCACAAAATCGGTCTCGCTGTTCACTTCCAGAATAACGCCGTAGTTGCCGTCTTCGGAAACCTTGGTCAGAACCACGCCTTCTGCAGCCACACGGCTGGCTTTCTTGGCGGCCTTCAGACCGCTGGCTTTACGCAGATCTTCAATGGCTTTATCCATGTCGCCATCGGCTTCTGCCAGTGCTTTTTTGCAGTCCATCATGCCCAGGCCAGTACGCTCACGCAGTTCCTTGACCATGCTTGCAGTAATGTTTGCCATTTTCAGTGCCTCATTTAATTTCAATCGCGGACTACCCGCTTGTATTCGATTGTAAAAAGGGGGCCTAAGCCCCCTTTGTCCAGACCTTTTGCCATTCAGGCAAGGGGTATGGCCTCCAGGGCCACTGCAGTCTGTTCAGCAGACTACGACTCCCCTTCGTCCTTGGCAGCGGCTGCCTTCTTCTTGGCAGGCGCTTTCTTTTTGGCTGGAGCCTTCTTCTTGGCAGCAGCCTTCTTCTTGGCGGGTGCTTTCTTCTTGGCCGGAGCCTTCTTCTTGGCAGGTGCCTCAGCCTTGGCTTCAGCCGCTTCGGCTGGCTTTTCTTCCTCGGCAGCCGCTGCTTCAGGCTCGGCTGCTTTTTCAGCCTTGGCTTCTGGCTTTTCCTCGGCCTTGGCTTCGGCTTTCTCTGCTGCCGGGGCCTTGGCTTCGGCTTTCTCTGCTGCCGGGGCTGCCTCGTCGTCTTCTATCTCGATGAACTCGCTGTCCACAGACTCCGGACCGCTGCGCTTCTGACCTTCAACGCAGGCATCGGCAACCGCCGTGGCGTAAAGCTGGATGGCGCGGATGGCGTCATCGTTACCGGGGATGACGTAGTCGACGCCGTCCGGATCACTGTTGGTATCCACCACACCGATAACCGGAATGCGCAGGCTGTTGGCCTCGGTCACGGCGATGCGCTCATGGTCCACATCGATGACAAACAGGGCATCAGGCAGGCCGCCCATGTCCTTGATACCGCCAATACTGCGTTCCAGCTTCTCTTTCTGACGCTTCAGCATCAGGGCTTCTTTCTTGGTGAGCTGGCTGAAAGTGCCATCGGCTTCCTGGGTTTCCAGGTCTTTCAGCTTCTTGATGGAACCACGAATAGTCTTGTAGTTGGTCAGCATGCCACCCAACCAGCGATGGTTGACATAGGGCATGCCTGCCCGTTCGGCTTGCTCACGAATAATCTTGGCTGCGGCACGCTTGGTGCCTACAAAAAGAATCTTCTTCTTTTTCTCTGCCAGTTCAGCCGCCTGTTGCAGGGCGGAGTCCATGGCAGGGACAGTTTCTTCAAGATTGATGATATGGATCTTGTTGCGGGCGCCAAAAATGAATGGCTCCATCTTGGGGTTCCAGTAGCGACACTGGTGACCGAAATGCACTCCGGCACGGAGCATTTCTTTCATGCTTACGCTCATGATATTTCCTTTTCGTTCGGGTTAGGCCTCCACACACCCCATGGATCAACCCGCCGAGAGGCTCAAAATCGAGTCTCGAAGGGCACCCAGACCACATGTGACGGTGCGTGTGCGACGTTAAAGTAGTTAAAATTAAGCCCTCAAATCGGCTGACCGACTTTCAGGCGCGGCGCTTTATACCACAAACAGTGTCAAACTGAAAGAATTTCGCCCCCTTCCGCCCTCCCCGGCTCGCCCGCAGGGCCCAATTGGCAAGGCATTGCCCTGTCCTCCGATGGCTCTGGTGATTTACAATAGGCGGCTTTTGCCATGCATTGACGCGGAATTCCCCGAACCCTATGACAATCCATATCAAGACCCCTGAAGAGATAGACAAGATGCGAGTAGCCGGCCGCCTGGCGGCCGAGGTCCTGGAAATGATCGGGGACTACGTCAAACCCGGCGTCAGCACCGGTGAACTGGACCGTATCTGCCATGACCATATCGTCAACAAGCAGCAGGCCATCCCGGCTCCCCTGAACTACAATGGCTTTCCCAAATCCATCTGCACCTCGGTCAACCACGTCATCTGCCATGGCATCCCCTCTGACGGCAAGATTCTCAAGGCCGGCGATATCATCAATATTGATGTCACGGTGATCAAGGATGGCTACCATGGCGATACCAGCAAGATGTTCTGTGTCGGCGAAGTGCCCGAGCATGCCCGCCGCCTGATCCGCATCACCCAGGAATGCCTCTACAAGGCCATAGAAATCGTCAAACCCGGCGCCACCCTGGGAGATATTGGCCATATCATCCAGCAGCACGGAGAGGCCAACCATTACTCCATCGTGCGCGAATATTGCGGCCATGGCATTGGCCGTATCTTCCATGAGGAGCCCCAGGTCTTGCATTACGGCAAACCCGGCACGGGCACCCGTATCGTTGAAGGCATGACCTTTACCATTGAGCCCATGCTCAATGCCGGCAGCCGCTATACCCGCCTGTCGAAAAAAGATGGCTGGACTGTCACCACCAAGGACCGGCGCCTGTCGGCCCAGTGGGAACACACTCTTGCAGTCCACGCCGATGGCTGTGAGGTATTGACCCGGCGCTCGGATGAAAGCCTGTGAGCTTTGACAGCCTGTTAATCACAGACCTGACGGTGGAGGCGGACTCCCGCCCCGATCGCGAGCTGCTCAATGTGGAGCAGTTGCAGGCAGAGATCGACAACAGCAGCAAGCCGGTGCCCCTGCTCAAACAGGCGGTGGAACGGGCCAGCGAAGTACTGGATAACCGCTACAAACGCAATCTCAATATCAACGACATCGTCCGGGGTCGCGCCTGGGTCATCGACCAGATCCTGCGCATTGCATGGAATTTTCAGGACTGGCCGGACCCGGAGGATATTGCCCTGGTGGCCGTGGGTGGCTATGGCCGCGGCGAGCTGCTGCCCCACTCCGATATCGACCTGCTGATCCTGACCCGCAAGGACAGAAACCGGCAGTATCAGGAATGCGTGAGCGGCTTTCTCACCACCCTCTGGGACATTGGCCTGGATATCGGCCAAAGCATGCGCAGCGTGAAACAGTGCAAACAGGAAGCCGCCAAGGACATTACGGTGGTGACCGCATTGATGGAATCACGCACCCTGATCGGCCCTGGCGATCTCACTGCCGCCATGCAAAAGGCCATCAATGAGAAACGGGTCTGGCCCATCAAAAAGTTTGTGCAGGCCAAAATCGATGAGCAACAGGCACGCCACCGGAAATACCATGATGTGGATTATGCCCTGGAGCCCAATGTCAAAACTTCACCGGGCGGACTACGGGATATCCAGACTATTGCCTGGGTCGCCAAACGGCATTTTGGCGCCAGTTCCTTCAAGGACCTGGTGGAACTGGGATTTCTCAAACAATCCGAGGAAGCCATGATCAATCGCGGCCAGCAGTTCCTGTGGAAACTGCGCTATGGCTTGCACCATCTGGAAGGTCGCTGCGAAGACCGGCTGCTGTTTGACAAGCAACGTGAGCTGGCCCGGTTATTCGGTTACCAGGATGACAAAAAAAGCCTGGCGGTAGAAAAGCTGATGAAGCAGTACTACCGCGCCGTCGCCAATCTGCGCCAACTCAATGACCTGCTGCTGCAACACCTGGACGAAGCCATTCTGCGCAGCGGCGAACGGGAAAAAATCACGCCCCTGAACAATCGCTTTCAGATTCACAATGATTATATTGAAGTGATTCACAACAATGTGTTCCGCCGCACCCCTTTCGCCCTGCTGGAAATTTTCGTGCTGATGGCACAGAACCCGCAAATCAAGGGTATTCGTGCCTCCACCATTCGCCTGATCCGGGACAGTCGCCGCCTGATTGACAAGGAATTTCGTAACGACATCCGCAATGTCACCCTGTTCATGGAACTGCTGCGCTCTCCTCACCAGATGACCCTGCAGCTGAGACGCATGTCCCGCTACGGCATTCTGGCGCGCTATCTGCCGGAATTCGGCCAGATCACCGGGCAGATGCAGCATGATCTGTTTCATATCTACACCGTCGATGCCCACACCCTGCAGGTGGTGGAAAATATGCGGCGCTTCTCCTATCCGGAGGCGGAGGAGCAATTTCCGGTGGCAGCCCAGGTGGTCAGAAATCTGCCCAAGGTGGAACTGCTCTATATCGCCGGGCTCTACCACGACATTGCCAAGGGCCGCGGTGGTGATCATTCCGAACTCGGCATGGTGGACGCCACCAATTTCTGCACCCGTCATCGGCTCAGCGCCTGGGACGCCAAACTGGTGTCCTGGCTGGTGGAGAAACATCTGCTCATGTCCATGACGGCACAGCGCAAGGACATCAGCGACCCGGATGTAATTCGTGAATTTGCCGAGATCGTCGGCGACAAACTGCATCTGGATTATCTGTTCACCATGACCGTGGCGGATATCTGCGCCACCAACCCGGAACTGTGGAACAGCTGGCGCGCCTCGCTAATGCGCCAGCTCTATTTCAATACCCGGCGGGCATTGCGCAACGGCCTGGAAAATACAGTCAATCGCGCCGAACGCATCGCCGACAAGAAAGAGTCGGCGCTCAAACTGATCAACAAAATGAATCTCGATCCGCAACAGGTTGAAGAAATCTGGGGCAATGCCGACGACGAATACTTCGTGCGCGAATCAGCAGCCAATATCGCCTGGCATACCGAAGCCATCGCCAACTTCGATGGCGACGGCCCCCTGATTTCCTTTCGCGAACTGGAAAGCGGCAGCCCGGAAGTGGGCGCCACCCAGGTCTTTATCTATACCCGCAATGCCGACTTTCTGTTTGCCAACAGCACGGCGGCCTTTGAACAGCTGAATCTGAACATCTATGGCGCCCGTATTTTTACCTCTGACCACGACTACTGCATGGACACCTATACCGTGCTGGAAGAATCCGGCAAGCCAGTGGGCAACCGGCCCGGACGGCTTGATGAAATCAGACGGGTCCTGATCAGCAATCTCAGCCAGGGCAATCGCCCCATCAAACCTGCCCGGGTACGACATTCCCGCAAGGACCGCTATTTCTCCAAACCCATCGAGACCAGCATTCATAATCCACCCGGCAAGAACTACTCCACGCTGGAGGTTAACTGCCCGGACCAGCCAGGCATTCTGGCCTGCGTCGGCAAGGTCTTTGCGGAACTGGACATCAACCTCAAGGATGCCCGCATCACCACACTGGGCGAGCGCGTGGAAGACCTGTTCTTCATCACCGACAAACACGGCAAGCCCCTGAGCGACGAAGCCCAGATCGATGAATTGATCGCCGATATCAAATCAGAAATCGAGCAGCGCCTGCCGGACTGATGACAGCCGCAGCAAGGCCTGAGCCCAATCAGACACACTCGTCAGACACTATCGAAGGAACAAACATGATTACCCTCTACGGTATTGCCAACTGCGATACTATTCGCAAGACCCGAAAATGGCTGCAAGACAAAGGCGCCGATTACGATTTTCATGACTACAAGAAACAGGGTTGCCCGCCGGAGCTGGCAGCGACCTTGCTGCAACAATTTGATCTGGACAAAGTGATCAACAAACGCGGCAGCACCTGGCGCAAACTGCCTGAATCCCGGCGTGACTCACTCACTGTCGACAACGCCGCCGAACTCATGCAGGAGCAACCCTCTGTCATCAAACGTCCCATCCTCAATATCGATGGGCAATGGCTATTGGGCTATGATAGCGCCCGCATGGAAGAACTGATCAACTAGACATCTGGACCCACTATGAGCACTACCCTACACAGTTACGGCTTCGGCCTGGCCAGCAAAAACGCCGGCGGCGAAGTCATTGAAGTTTTCTATCCCCAACCGGTCATCAATCCTGATGCTGCCAGCGCAAAACTCTTGCTCGAGGCCGCGGCGGTGGAGCCATCAGGCTGCGGCAGCAAGGCCCTGGACCGGGCACAGCAGACACAACTGGCCGAGGCCCTGGCGGCTGCCGGTGACAAGCAGGCCAGTGAACTGCTGCAAGGGATGGAGCAGGATGAAGTGCTGCTGTGCGTGCTGGGCCAGAACCAGGCACCGGCCAGCATTGCAGAAGGGTTTCTCAAGCTGCATCTGATTTCCCACCGTCTGGCGCGTCCCCATGAGCTGAATCTGGATGGCCTGTTTGCTGTCTTGCGCAATCTGGCCTGGACCAATGAAGGCCCTGTTGACCTGGACGAACTGCCGGCGCGGCAACTGGCCGCCAGACTGCGGGGCGAAGTGCTGGACGTGCAGTCAGTGGACAAGTTCCCCAAGATGACCAACTATGTGGTGCCCCGCGGTGTACGCATTGCCGATACTGCCCGGGTCCGCCTGGGTGCCTATATCGGCGAAGGCACCACGGTCATGCACGAGGGCTTCGTCAACTTCAATGCCGGCACCCTGGGCACGGCCATGATCGAAGGTCGCATTTCCGCCGGCGTGGTGGTTGGCGAGGAAAGCGATCTGGGTGGTGGCTGCTCCACCATGGGCACCCTGTCCGGTGGTGGTACCCAGATCATTTCCGTTGGTCGCAATTGTCTGATCGGTGCCAATGCCGGAATCGGTTTTCCTCTGGCCGATGGTTGTATCGTTGAAGCGGGACTGTATGTGACCGCCGGCACCAAGGTATGCCTGATGGACAAGGATGCTAATGTAATCAAGGCTGTCAAGGCCCTGGAGTTGAGCGAATTGGAGAATCATCTGTTCCGCCGTAACTCCGTCAATGGCGCGGTGGAGTGTGTACCACTGAAAGCGGCCATCAGTCTGAACGAAGACTTGCACAGCCACAATTGATCGCAGCAAACGGAAGCAGTAAATCATGAATCCCACCCTGAGCCTGGCCAAAACACTCATCGAGCGCCCTTCGGTAACCCCGGATGATGCCGGCTGTCAGGATATCCTGGCCGAACGCCTGGCCGCCCTGGGATTCACCATCGAGCATTTACCCTTCGGTGAAGTTCGTAATCTGTGGGCTGAAATCGGCAGTCACGGTCCCCTGCTGGTGTTCGCCGGGCACACTGATGTAGTGCCCAGCGGGCCAGAAGAAGAATGGCAAAGCCCGCCATTCAGCGCCACGGAACGGGATGGTTTCCTCTATGGCCGCGGTGCCGCAGACATGAAGTCTTCCCTGGCGGCCATGGTCACGGCCTGCGAGGATTTCCTGGCCGAACGGCAGCCGCGCGGACGCATTGCCTTTCTGATCACCAGTGACGAAGAAGGGCCCGCCATCGACGGCACTCGCAAGGTCATGGAAACCCTCTTGGCCCGTCAGCTGCAAATCGATTATTGCGTGGTGGGAGAACCCAGCAGTACGGATCTGCTGGGGGATGTGATCAAGATTGGTCGCCGCGGTTCACTCAGTGCACGTCTGCATATTCACGGCACCGAAGGGCATGTGGCCTATCCTCATCTGGCAGACAATCCCATTCACAGGGCCATGCCCGTCCTGCACGCCATTGCTTCGGAAGTCTGGGACCAGGGTAATGAAGCGTTTCCGCCCACCAGTTTGCAGATTTCCAATATCCGCGCGGGAGTCGGCGCCAATAATGTGATACCCGGGGTGGTGGAAGTGGATTTCAATTTGCGCTTCTCCACCGAAACCACTGCCGCAGCAATCCGCCAGCGCATAGAAACCCTGTTGCAGGAATCCGGATGCCGTTATGACATCGACTGGCATCTGTCGGGCGAACCCTTTCTGACCCGATCCGGTGAATTACTGGACGCGGTCAGTGCCAGCATTCAGGAAGTGACCGGTCGAACAACCGAGCGCTCTACAGCCGGCGGCACCTCCGATGGTCGTTTCATTGCCCCCACCGGTGCCCAACTGGTTGAACTGGGCCCCTGCAATGCCAGTATCCACAAGGTAAACGAATCGGTCAGAATCGCCGATCTGGAAGACTTGTCGGCCATCTATCGAAGCATTCTGGAAAAGCTGCTGTAGCTAAAGCCCGCAGACTCAACCGGTCAGATAGACATCGAAACGGCTACTGCTGCCACGGTACTGGATATCGGGTTTACTGCTGTCCATCAATGCTGAGTGCCGCCCGCGTTTGACCACGACCCGCCGCCTGGCCAGAGTCCTGGCCTTGTCCAGCAGCGCCCCGCCTTCCTGGGGTTCAGGCAGCAATTCCTGTAACAGGAACATGCCTTTTTTGGATTTGGCGCTTTTGCCATCCTTGGGAAACATGGGATCGAGATAAACCACATCCACCGGCTGCAGATCCTGAAGTTGCAGAAAATCAGCCGCACGCAGTTCCATGCGCTGCACAATCTCTGCCAATTCCCCGCCAGCGCCCAAGGCCCTGCCAAGCCCGTCCACCAGCAGTGCCGACACTACCGGCGAACGTTCCAGTAATTTCACCTGGCAGCCGGCACTGGCCAATAAAAAAGCATCAGCCCCCAGCCCGGCCGTGGCATCGAGGATGCTTTGCCCGCTGTTTTTCTTCAGACCCACCGCCTTGCCCAGTTCCTGCTTCTTCACGCCCTGTTGGCGGCGACGGCTCAGTGAGGCATCTGCGAAATCCACCCATAACTCACCGGGTGCATCAGCGCGGGTACTGAGCAGACTCAAATGCCCCTGACTGAACTGCAAAAGAAAATCATAGTCATCACTGAAGTCGGGAATCAGTTCACAGGCGAGGCGGGTTTGCAGAGCCAGCTCAGCCGCCCCTGGCTGACCGCCCCGATAAACAATGGCCAGTCTGCTCATAAGAAGAAATAAACCAGCAGCAACAACAAGCCCAGGGCCAGGCGATAGCAGACAAAAGGCAAAAAGCCGATGCGCTCAATCAGCTTGAGGAAGTAGTGGATACACAGCCAGGCCACTATGGCTGACAGGGAAACGGCCCAGACCAGCAACATGGGATCGAAACCGGCGTTATTGCCGCTCAGCAGATCCACACTGCGTAACAGGCCGCTGGCAGCGATGATGGGTATGGCCATGAGAAAGGAAAAACGGGCCGCTTCCCGCCGCCCCAGATTACAGAACAGGGCCGCGGTCATGGTGACCCCGGAACGGGACGTCCCCGGAATCAGGGCCAGGGCCTGGGCGAAGCCAATAAACATCACCTGACGCCAGCTCAATTGCCAAATCTGCCTGTGGCCATCCTCTGCCCGACTGCTGTGACGATCGGCAGCAAATAGCAACAATCCGAAAATGATGGAAGTAGACGCTATGATCAGTATTGAGCGCGCCCCGCTCTCCACGAAATCTTCCAGCAGCAAACCGGCAATTGCCGCCGGGATGGTAACGGCAATGAGGTACCAGGCCAGTCGAGAATCATTGCTGTGCCGCCCCTGCAAACTCTGCAGCCAGGCCAGCAACAGGGTCCATAAATCACGCCAGAAATAGGCCAGTACCGCAAGCAGGGTACCCAGATGCACTGCTACATCAAAAGTAAGGCCCTGATCCTCCCAGCCCAGTAGTGCCGAGGGCAGGATCAGATGGGCCGATGAAGAGACCGGCAGAAATTCCGTAAGGCCCTGAATGATGGCCAGCCAACTGGCCTGAAGATAATCAGATGCCACGTCAGTATTGCCGCTCAGGAATAGTCCATTTGTTCTTTGACATAATTTGGCAGGGCCTGCTCAGGCTTGAATTCCTGTTTCGAAGCCAGCTTGTTGGCCACCAGGTCGAATACAGCGGACAGTGCCATGGGGGGCTCCGGCAACTTGCTATGGATTTCGATCGGAATCCCTGAGAGCACAGCGTCCTGGCTAAAACTGCTGCCGGCCACGGACCAGTCTGAGGCTTCTGGCAGCTTCTGCAGCACTTCAGGCAGGTCTGCTGCCGCAATCAGTTGCTCCGCCAGCAGCTCCGTCATATGGCCATCCTGCTCCACTCTAAACGCGGCAATATAGTGTTCGTCATCACGACCTGGCATCGCCACCAGCCAGTGTCTGGCCGGATCCAGGCTTGCGGCGCTCAGGGCCAGGGCTGCCAGGCTCGATACCGGGATTGCCGGAACGGATCCCGCCCTGGACAAGCCCTGGGTGACCGCCACGCCGATGCGCATGCCCGTAAAGGACCCCGGCCCATTAATCACAGCAATGGCAGCGAGTTCGGCAATTTTCAGCTGCTTGTCGGTGAGCAGCCTTTCCACCAGCGGCAATACTTGCTGGGCTGCCTGGCGTTGCTGCCGGGTGGACTCACTGAAAATGCGGTTTTCATGCCTGAGCGCCACAGTAGTCGTGGGGGAGGCGGTGTCGATGAGAAGCAGTGGCTCCATGAATTGAACTGGTCCAGGAAAAAGGGAGATTAAAAGCAAAAATCCCGCCCGCATCAAGCCGGGTGGGATTTTGCTGGAGATGAGAACACCTGCCTTCCTGAAGCGGACAGTCGGAAGGCAGGTGTTTTGGCTAAAGTGCTTCGGTCAGCAATCAGCGCTTTTTAGACGCTTTCTTTTTGGCCGGAGCTTTCTTGCGGCTTGGCTTCTTGGCAGCTTTTTTCTTTGCTGCCTTCTTCTTTGCCTTTTTGGCTACCTTTTTCTTGGCAACCTTCTTCTTGGCCTTTTTGGCTACTTTCTTCTTCGCCGTCTTGGCCTTTTTGGCTACTTTCTTTTTAGCCTTCTTGGCTTTCTTGGCGACTTTCTTTTTCGCCGTCTTGCCCTTCTTGGCTACCTTCTTCTTCGCCGTCTTGGCCTTTTTGGCTACTTTCTTTTTAGCCTTCTTGGCTTTCTTGGCGACTTTCTTTTTCGCCGTCTTGCCCTTCTTGGCTACTTTCTTTTTCGCCGCCTTGCCCTTCTTGGCGACTTTCTTCTTCGCCGTCTTGGACTTCTTGGCTACTTTCTTTTTCGCCTTCTTGGCTTTCTTGGCTACTTTCTTCTTAGCCGTTTTGGCCTTCTTGGCTACCTTCTTTTTCGCCTTCTTGGCCACCTTTTTGGGGGCAGCCTTCTTGGCAGCAGCACGGCGCTTCACGGCTTTTTTCTTGGCAGCCTTCTTCTTGGCGACCTTCTTCTTGGCCTTTTTGGCAACCTTCTTTTTAGCCTTTTTGGCCGGCTTTTTCTTGGCCACCTTCTTCTTGGCCTTCTTGGCCTTCTTGGCTACCTTCTTTTTAGCCTTCTTGGCCACCTTCTTCTTGGCGACTTTCTTCTTCGCCTTCTTGGCCACCTTCTTCTTGGCTACCTTCTTTTTAGCCTTCTTGGCCACTTTCTTCTTGGCCTTCTTGGCTACCTTCTTCTTAGCCTTCTTGGCCACCTTCTTCTTGGCCTTCTTGGCTACCTTCTTCTTAGCCTTCTTGGCCACCTTCTTCTTGGCTACTTTCTTTTTCGCCTTCTTGGCTACTTTCTTCTTGGCCTTCTTGGCAGCTTTCTTCTTGGCAACCTTCTTGGGAGCAGCTTTCTTGGCCGCAGCCCGACGCTTCACAGCTTTTTTCTTGGCAGCCTTTTTCTTGGCGACTTTCTTTTTAGCCTTTTTGGCCACTTTCTTCTTGGCCTTTTTAGCTACCTTCTTCTTCGCTACCTTCTTTTTCGCCTTCTTGGCCGGCTTTTTCTTGGCTACTTTCTTCTTCGCCTTTTTGGCTACCTTCTTCTTGGCCACTTTCTTCTTGGCCTTCTTGGCTACCTTCTTCTTGGCGACTTTCTTTTTAGCCTTCTTGGCTACCTTCTTCTTAGCCTTCTTGGCCACCTTCTTCTTCGCTACTTTCTTTTTGGCCTTTTTGGCTACTTTTTTCTTCGCAACCTTCTTTTTGGCCACCTTCTTCTTGGCTACTTTCTTTTTAGCCTTCTTGGCAGCTACTTTCTTCTTGGCTACCTTTTTCTTCGCTACCTTCTTCTTGGCGGCTTTTTTCTTGGCAACCTTCTTGGGAGCGGCTTTTTTGGCTGCAGCCCGTCGTTTAACTGCTGATTTCTTCTTGGCCGCTTTTTTCTTGCTGGCTTTCTTCGCTGCCGGCTTCTTGGCTGCTGTTTTCTTCTTGGCTACTTTCTTTTTAGCAACCTTCTTCTTGGCGCTGGCTTTCTTCTTGGCCGCGGCCTTGCGGGCAGCAGCTTTAGCCTTGGCGGCAGCTTTCTTGGCTGCGGCCTTTTCCTTCTGCGCAGCTTTCTTGGCTGCAATGCGTGCTTTCAGCGCATCCTTGCGGGCCTGCTTGGCTGCCTTGGCGGCGTCCGCCTTGGCACGCTTCTTCTTCCAGCGCTTGGTAAAGGCATCAACGGCCTTCTTCAAATCTTCTTCGGCTTTCTTGGCGTCAGCTGCTTTCTTGGCTTTCGCCTTGGCGGCAGCTTCGGCTGCCCTGGCTCTGGCCTTGGCAGTTCTGATCTTGGCATTGGTAGCCGCTACCTTGGCAGCTGCTTTCTTGGCAGCTGACTGAGCGGAAGTAGCTGCCTTCTTGCTGGCAGCAGTTTTAGCCTTGGCTGCTTTCTTCTTCGCAGCAGCAGCTTTTTTACGTGCAGCTTGCGCAGCCTTGGAAGCCGCATTGGCTTCTTTTTCCAGCTTCGCAACGGCAGCTTTAGCCTTGGTAAGAGCCGGACTGCTAACTTTTGCTGCAGTCGACTTCTTCTTGGCAGATGCTTTCTTTTTTGCCTTAACTTTAGCCATACTCATATCTCTCCTAGGTGGTGAATCGTGCCCGCTTAAGACCCTTCATTGTATCCACTGCTCGCCGCGAACATATCACAAAAATTCTCTGGCTGACAGCAAACTGGATACTATCCAATTTAACGTACAAGTTCCTTTTATACGCTCATACAAAATACCCACTTATTAGCGGTATCAATCTCATATTTCGCTAGCTAAATAGAAAACTTTAAGAAAAAGATGGGATGTATTTAACAGACTTAAGGAATAAACAATCAATTAAATTCATGAATTCATGCCATGACTGACTTGTTTGTGATGTTTATTCTGTTTCTTTTCGCAACACTTTTTAATCTGCAAGGGGCCATTTACTCTCTTTGCAAAGCATTCAGGCATAAAAAAGCCCGGATAACCGGGCTTTTAAAACACACAGCGCAATTCAAAAACTAGCTTAACAGTTTCTCAATGTCTGCCTTGATAGCATCCACCGGAGCAACGCCATTTAATGAAACTACTTTGACCTTGCCACCGGCATCCTGCAGTTTTGTATAGAAATCAACCAATGGCTTGGTTTGTTCATGGTAGACAGCCAGGCGCTTGCGTACAGTTTCTTCCTGATCATCTTCTCTCTGTACCAAGTCTTCGCCAGTCACGTCGTCCTTGCCTGCTTCTTTCGGTGGATTGTAGTCGACGTGATACACGCGGCCGGAATCCAGATGCACGCGTCGGCCAGACATTCTCTTTACGATTTCCTCATCGTCGACATCGATTTCCAGAACCACATCGATATCCACCTCGGCATCTACCAGGGCCTGGGCCTGGGGAATAGTGCGGGGAAAGCCATCAAACAGGAAGCCGTTCTGACAATCATCTTCACTGATTCGCTCTTTGACCAGGGCAATAATAATCTCATCAGTCACCAGGCCCCCGCTGGCCATGACCTGTTCAACCTGCTTGCCCAGCTCAGTGCCGGCCTTGACTGCGGCCCGCAGCATATCCCCGGTGGAAATTTGCGGAATGCCAAATTTTTCCGTAATGAACTGCGCCTGTGTCCCTTTTCCGGCGCCCGGGGCTCCCAGTAAGATGATCCTCATGATTTTTACTCTCCGTTTATCTTCAAATTCCAGTTAATTCTGTTCCTGCTGTTTGGCAGCGTCCCAGAGTGCATCCAATTCATCCAGTGGCGTATCGTCCAGCTTCCGCCCCTGTGATTCAAGCGCTGTTTCGATCCAGCGAAAACGCGTCTCAAAACGATTATTGGCCTGCCTGAGGGCCAACTCGGGCTCCAGACCACAATGCCTGGACATATTGACTGCGGCAAAGAAAACATCGCCCAGTTCATGTTGCACATGCGCCTTGTCGCCGGATTGCAGGGCCTCTTCCAGTTCGGCAATTTCCTCTTTCAGTTTTGCCAATACCGGAGGCATTTCGGCCCAGTCAAATCCATGACTGGCTGCCCTGCTCTGCAGTTTTTTGGCTCGCTCCATTGCCGGCAAGGCCCGGGGCACATCATCCAGTACACTACTTGTTTGTTCAGTGGCGGCGGTTGCACCACGACGGGCCTGTTTCTCTTCCCGTTCCTGTTTCTTGATGGCTTCCCAGTTCGTCACTACCTGATCTGAAGAAAGCTCTGGCTTACTGCCAAAATTTGTCACATCACCCCCGGGAAAAACATGGGGATGACGACGAATCAGCTTGCGGGTAATCGCCCGGGCAATATCTGCAAAATTGAAATGCCCTTCTTCACTGGCGATCTGTGCGTAGAAGACCACCTGAAACAGCAGATCACCCAACTCATCTTCCAGATCCACCATATCCTGTTTCTCAATGGCGTCCACTACCTCATACACTTCTTCCAGGGTATAGGGCACCAGCGAGGCTATGGACTGCTCCAGATCCCAGGGGCAACCGGATTCGCCATCACGCAGCATGGCCATGATGGCGAGCAGTTTTTCGATATCACTTCTGGCTTCAAAATCCTTGCCAGGTGCAGCTTGCTTGTCAGCCATCAATTATTTCGCTCGAATACGGCCATGGATTCAACATGGGTGGTGTGCGGAAACATATCCATTACCCCGGCCGATTTCAAATCATAGCCCTGTTGCAGCAAAAGATTGCTGTCACGAGCCAGGGTGATGGGGTTGCAGGATACATAGACAATGCGTCGGGCACCCAGCGCCGCAATTTCAGCAATAATTTCCTGGGCGCCTGAACGGGGTGGATCCAGCAGGATTTTGTCATAGCTCGATTGCGCCCAGTGATGCTCTGTAATGCTCTTGCTTAAATCTGCAGCCGCAAATTCTGTATTCGTCAGACCATTGAGGGCGGCGTTTTCCTGTCCGCGTCGCACCATCTCTTCACTGCCTTCGACGCCTGTTAGCTGCCCTGCCTGTTTCGCCATGGCCAGGGTGAAATTACCCAGCCCGCAGAACAGGTCCAGCACCCGGTCCTCTTTTTCCAGCTGCAGATAGTGCAAAGCCTGATCCACAATCAAGCGGTTGATTGAGGCATTCACCTGGGTGAAATCCATGGGATGAAACTGTAATTGCAGATCATGGGCAGGCAGGAAATAAGTCAATCGCTCGGGGCCCTGCTCCGCATCCGGGAAAAGACGATGCACCGTATCAGTGCCCCCTGGCTGCAGATAGAGATGCAGGCTTTCCTGCTCCGCAAATTCCTTCAGCCGCTGCTGATCACTGTCTGGCAAAGGACGCAAATGCCTGAGCACCAGCGCTACCTGATTGGCAGCATCGGCAGCCGGTCCGGTTTCACCCACCGCCACCTCAATTTGCGGAACATCAAAGCGGGCTGACAGTTCATTGATCAGTTGACGCAGCGGCAGGATCAGTCTGGCCACATCCTCCACCAGCACCTGACAATCCTCCATATCGGTAATGAACGAGGAGGCTTTTTCCCGAAAGCCAACCAGCACACCGCCTTTTTTCTGCACGACTCTGACAGCAAGTCGTGCCTTGCGCCGATAGTGCAGGGTCTGGGCCTTGAGCTGTCCGATAAGCTCGAACTGATCACTGCCTAGCCCCGTAGCCTGTTGCAGATGTTCCAGCAGCACCGATTCCTTGAAGTCCAGTTGTTTCTCCGGCTGCAAATGCTGCAGGGAACAACCGCCACAGACCGCAGCATATTCACAGGGTGGCTCACAACGCTCACCGGCGGGTTCAATAACTTCCTCGACCTGCAGTTCGTCAAACTGGCTGCGGCGACTGGTATATCGTGCCAGCACGGTTTCACCCGCCAGGGCACCGGCTACAAAGGCAACCTTGCCGTCGACGCGGGCCACGCCCCGCCCTTCATGGCTGAGGGATTCAATATTTAACTCGACAGCTTCGGTGGGCAATCTCTGGCGTCTGCTACGGCGGCTCATTGGGGACTCATTCAGGCTGAACGGATAATTCTGGGAAAACGGCAGGCAATCAACTGGCCGCAAAAACCCCGGTGGATAAATAGCGGTCGCCACGGTCACAAATAATGGCAACGATGGTGGCATTGCTCACTTGCCTGGACAGTTGCAATGCGGCAAACACAGAGCCTCCGGAAGAGACTCCACAGAAGATGCCTTCCTCTCGAGCCAGGGCCCGCATGGTGTTCTCGGCGTCTTCCTGACCCACATCCACAATCTCATCGACCCGGCTGCTGTCGAAAATACGTGGCAGGTATGCCTCGGGCCAACGACGAATCCCCGGAATCTTGGCCCCGTCCGCCGGTTGCAGACCGATGATCTGTACTTCGGGATTTTGCTCTTTCAGATAGCGGGACACACCCATGATGGTGCCGGTGGTCCCCATGGAGCTGATGAAATGGCTGACACTGCCACGGGTATCCCGCCAGATTTCCGGTCCGGTATGCATATAGTGGGCATTGGGATTATCCTGATTGGCAAACTGGTCCAGCACCTTGCCCTTGCCTTCGGCTTCCAGCCGTTTGGCCAGGTCCCGGGCCCCTTCCATGCCTTCTGACTCGCTCACCAGCAACAGCTCTGCCCCATAGGCGCGCATGGAAGCCTTGCGTTCATCGCTGAGGTTGTCAGGCATGATCAGGGTCATCTGGTAGCCCTTCACCGCTGCCACCATGGCCAGGGCGATGCCGGTATTGCCGCTGGTGGCTTCAATCAGCCGGTCACCGGCTTTGATATCGCCGCGCAGTTCGGCCTGCAGAATCATATTGTAGGCCGGGCGGTCTTTTACCGAGCCCGCCGGATTATCACCTTCCAGCTTGACCAGGATGGTATTGCTGGTTTCACCCGGCAGTCGCTGGAGTTTTACCAGAGGCGTATTGCCGATCAATTTGCCGATTGTGGAATAGGACATGGACAGCAGTCTGCAGCGAGGGAGCGAGGCATTCTACACGGATTAAAAGGGTCGTTAAAGCGAGGGCCTGGACCTGACGGTGAAGAGATTGCGGCTGGCCAGGGGCTTGTCCCCCAGATGCACCTGCAGGGCCTGGCGCAATAATCGCTTGGCCGCCTGCGCCACTTGCGGCTCGCGCAGGTCAAACTCCCGCAGAGCAATCAGATGCCGTCCCAGAAACACCCGTGGGTCCTCCTGATCCTGCGGCTCACTGCCGAGGGGGCTGAGACCGATATCCGGCTGGAAGCGATAGTGACTGTCCGGAGCAATGGGAAGCTGCTCCTGGCAGTCATGTTGCAGGTCCAGTGCGTAGCCCAGTTCGCTCAGCAAACCCAGCTCAAAACGCCTCAGCAATGCTTCCAGACTGCCCTGCCCCTGGCTGCTGTCCTTCAAGCCCAGCAAGGTCTGCTGATAATGGCGATAGAGCTGCTGATGCTCTTCCTGGTTGTGCAACAGGCGCACCAGCAGTTCATTCAGATACATGCCACTGAACAGTTGCTGTCCCTGCAGATGAATCGGATTCAACTGGGCTTCCACTTGTCCCAGGGTCTTGACCTCACCGCGGCCACTGAAGGAAATCAACAGGGGAGAGAACAATTGCAGCAAGGCACGGCTACGGGATTTTTGCCGACGGGCGCCCTTGGCAATGGCGCGCACGCGGCCGTAATCGAGAGTCAGAAAATCAATCAGCAGGCTGCTGTTCTGAAAAGGCCGGCGATGCAGAACATAGGCAGGTTGCAAACTGACGCGGCTGTCCAAGATCCACCCGTCCTAGTCCATGTAACCCAGACTTTGCAGGGCACGCTCATCGTCGGCCCAGCCACTTTTCACCTTGGCCCAGAGGTTTAGCATGACCTTGCATTCAAAGGCCTTCTCCATGTCTTCACGGGCCGAGGTACCGATGCTCTTGAGGCGCTCGCCCTTCTTGCCCACCAGAATCTTCTTCTGGCCAGGCTTGTCCACCAGGATCAGGCCGTGAATATGCAGAATGCCCTCTTCCTGTTTGAACTGTTCGATTTCAACCGTCACCTCATAGGGCAATTCATCACCCAGTTGCCGCGTCACTTTCTCCCGGATCAGTTCCGCCGCCAGAAACCGGGAACTGCGATCGGTGATCTGGTCTTCGGGAAACAGAAAGGGTCCTTCGGGCAGATAATTCTTGATGAGGTTTTCCAGGGTCTCGAGGTTGTGACCCGACAATGCCGATGCCGGCACGATTTCGGCAAAATCGACCCGCTGCGACAATTTCTGGATATGGGGCAGCAGCTCGGCCTTGTTGTCGATTTGATCGACCTTGTTGATGACCAGTACCACCGGCACCTTGATCTGACTCAGCAAGTCCAGTACCTGCTCATCCCCCTCATTGAAGACCAGTCGCTCAATCACGAACAACACCAGATCCACATCCTTGACGGTGGAGGCCACGGTTTCATTCATCAGCTTGTTCAGGGCCTTGCCCTGGGCGGCGTGCAGTCCGGGGGTGTCCACCAGTACCATCTGATGGCTTTCACTGGAATTGATACCCAGAATCCGGTGCCGGGTGGTTTGCGGCTTGCGTGAGGTGATGCTGATCTTCTGGCGCAGCAGGTGGTTCAGCAAGGTGGATTTGCCGACATTGGGGCGGCCGACAATGGCGACGAATCCGCAGTATTTCTGTTCCTGTTCCGGGCTGCTCATGGTCCTAGCTCAATAATTCCAGTGCCTGTTTGGCCGCAGCCTGTTCCGCCTTGCGCTTGCTGCTGCCGCTGCCCCGGGTCGCTTCGACCAGCCCCGGCGCCTGGCACTGTACATGAAAAATCTGATTGTGGGCTGCCCCTTCCGTGTCAATGACTTCGTAGCTGGGCAGGGCCTGACCCCGGGACTGCAACAATTCCTGCAGCCTTGTCTTGGCATCCCTGGATTCACCGCTGGGCTGAACCTTTTCCAGCATGTCACTGCTGAGGCGTGCCACCAGTTCCCGGCAGGGCTCGATACCGGCATCGAGATAGACTGCGGCAATCAATGCTTCCACGGCATCAGCCAGAATGGAATCCCGCTGCTTGCCACCGCTTCTGGCTTCGCCACTGCCCAGGCGCATGAAGTCCCCAAGTTGCAGTGATTTGCCGATTCTGGCCAGTGCGGATTTGTTGACCAACTCTGCCCGCAGCCGGCTGAGCTCCCCCTCCGAGGCGTCGGGGTAGCGCTTGAACAGCGCTTCGCCAAGCAGAAAATCCAGCAGGGCGTCACCAAGAAACTCCAGACGCTCGTTATTGTCTTTACTGGCACTGCGGTGGGTCAGCGCGCGTTGCAACAGTTCACTGTCGCTGAACTGATGGCCGAGGCGGCTTTGCAGTTGATCCAGAGCCGCAGTCATTTATTGCAGGGTGGTGTCGAACTTCGCTACCACATCAAGATTGGCGATCAATTCCACACGGCGCTCGTAAGTGATGGTGATGATGGGATTGCCGCTGTCTACACGCATCCGGATATCGGACAGATCAAAGCCGGTAATATTATTGATTCGCAAACTGTTGGCCACCCGCTGGCGCACTTCACCTACGGTCATATTGGCCGCCTCGCCATTATCGATCAGTTCCTGGCAGACGCCGGTGATCAGGTTATGGTCGACGTAAAGCGGGCCAACCTTGAGACCCACGGTAAAGAAAGCAGTGATCAACAACAACAGCATCACCAAACCGAATTTGGATACGCCCCGCTGTTGCTTTAATGACTTGCCTGGTAATTTTTTCATAGCTTTTATCTCTGCATTAGGCCTCTGCATGGGACCGGTACTGGCAGTTTGCCCCATTTCTGCCTGACAGCAGAGATTGGAGCCGGTAAAGCGCGACAACTGTCACAGTTTTCTACCTGATCAGCTGGTTCCTGGCGAAGCTCGGCAGATTCAGGCCTGGCTCTTTGTGCATCCAGACTGCAATCGCCTTGCCCACGATATCCTCTTCCGATACCGGACCCCATTCGCGGCTGTCACTGCTGTTATCCCGGTTATCCCCCATCATGAAATAGTGTCCATTGGGAATCACCCAACTGGTACGAGCTCGTTGCCCACTGGCCGCATCGATGTGCTGGGTCAGATGGGTAACTCCACCAATGGTTTCCTCAAACAGCTGACCTTCGAGCTGTCCGATACTGGTGTCGATGGAAATATCCTCAACATAATCTTTATCGATCAATTCGCCATTTATATAGAGGTTTTTATTCTCGTAGCGAACCGTATCTCCCGGCAGGCCAATGACTCGCTTGATGTAGTACTTGTTTTCATGGGGCGGAATAAAAACCATGACTTCACCGCGCTGGGGATCATCCACGTCCATTATCTTGGTGCCGATAACCGGCAGGCGAACCCCGTAGGCGTATTTGTTCACCAGAATAAAATCCCCCACTTCCAGGGTTGGAATCATGGAGCCAGTGGGAATCTGGAATGGCTCAACCAGAAAAGAACGCAATACCAGCACAATCAACAGCACCGGGAAAAAAGATTTGGCGTATTCAACCACCACCGGTTCCTGCCCCAGCTCTTGCAGTTGCTCCGCCAGTTTATCCTCGCTCAGATGCTGCCCGGCGCCTTTCCTGAAGTCTTCCATGGCAGCCAGACGGGGCTTCTTCAGCAGCAGGCTGTCCAGCAGCCAGAGCAGGCCACAGAATGCGACCAACAGAACCAGTACCAGCGAGAAATCTATATCCATCTCAGTTTTCCATTTTCAGAACCGCCAGGAATGCTTCCTGGGGCACTTCAACACTTCCGACCTGTTTCATGCGCTTTTTACCGGCCTTTTGTTTTTCCAGCAATTTTTTCTTGCGCGTGACATCACCGCCATAGCACTTGGCCGTGACATTCTTGCGCAGGGCCTTGACGGTGGAACGGGCAATGATCTGGCCACCGATGGCGGCCTGGATTGCCACATCATACATTTGCCGGGGGATCAGCTCTTTCATCTTTTCCACCAGCAGCCGCCCCTTGCCCTGGGCGTGGTCGCGATGCACGATCAGCGCCAACGCATCCACCCTGTCGCCATTGATCAATACATCCAGTCGCACCAGGCTGGCGGGTGTAAAACGTTCAAAATGATAATCCAGCGACGCATAACCACGACTGACTGACTTGAGGCGGTCGAAGAAATCCAGCACCACCTCGTTCATGGGCAGTTCATAGCTCAGGGACACCTGCCGGCCAATAAACTGCATGTCTTTCTGCTCGCCCCGCTTCTGCTCACAGAGGGTAATGACGCTGCCCAGATGTTCCTGGGGCACCAGGATATTGGCCAGCACAATGGGCTCCCGCATTTCCTCGATATCATTGACCGGAGGCAGACGCGAAGGGCTGTCTACACTGAGCACTTCGCCATTGGTCAACTCCACTTCATAGACCACCGTAGGTGCAGTGGTAATGAGCGACAGATTGTATTCCCGCTCGAGCCGCTCCTGGATGATCTCCATGTGCAGCATGCCAAGAAATCCGCAGCGAAAACCGAAACCCAGGGCATCGGAATTCTCTGGCTCATATTGCAGTGAGGCATCGTTCAGGGTGAGTTTTTCCAGGGCGTCACGAAAGTCTTCAAAATCATCGGAAGAAACCGGAAACAGGCCCGCATAGACCTGGGGTTTGATCCGGCGGAAACCGGACAGCGCCTCCACCTCCGGCGTCTTGGCCAGGGTCAGGGTATCGCCCACGGGGGCACCGTGGATATCCTTGATGCCGGCCACCACAAATCCCACCTCACCGGCAGACAGGCTGTCCAGTTCATTGCGCTTGGGCGTGAAAACACCCACGCTGTCCACCACATGGGCTTTGCCAAGGGACTTGGCGATAATCTTGTCGCCCTTTCTCAGGGTTCCGGACTTGACCCTGACCAGGGACACCACGCCCAGGTAGTTGTCAAACCAGGAGTCGATAATCAGCGCCTGCAGATCACCCTTGCGATCACCGCCTGGGGCTGGCACCCGGGCCACAATCTGCTCGAGAATTTCTTCGATACCTTCGCCGGTCTTGGCACTGGCCAACACCGCTTCGCTGGCATCCAGACCGATTATTTCCTCGATCTCGGCCTTGACCCGATCCGGCTCGGCCTGGGGCAGGTCTATCTTGTTTAGTACCGGTATGACTTCCAGATCCTGCTCGATAGCGGTGTAACAGGTTGCCACCGACTGGGCTTCCACGCCCTGCCCGGCGTCCACCACCAACAGTGCCCCTTCACAGGCCGCCAGGGACCGGGAGACCTCATAGGTGAAATCCACATGTCCGGGAGTGTCGATAAAATTCAACTGATAGCGCTGACCGTCCCGGGCATCATAATACAGCGTGACGCTCTGGGCCTTGATGGTAATACCCCGCTCCCGTTCGATATCCAGGTTGTCGAGAATCTGCTCGGCCATTTCCCGCTGGGTAAGGCCTCCACAGGTCTGGATAAATCGATCGGCCAGGGTGGACTTGCCGTGGTCGATGTGGGCGATGATGGAGAAATTGCGTATATGGTCTAAATCTGACACAGGGGCCGGTACTCAATGCTTGACGCAACCCGGAAATCGGGGATGCGGCGCGAAATCAAAGCGCGCAATTCTACAGGATTCACCGGGCAGTGTCAGGAAATTCCAACCCTGCCCGCAACTTATGACACGGGCAGGATGGCGGATCAGGGTGAGAGTTCCAGTGCCAGGGTGGTGCCCTGACCTTCTCGGACAATGCGGATCGGGACAAAACCCGACTCGGGCAAGGCATTGGCGGCCCGGGCAAAATCATCGGCCGACTCGATGGTCTGCCGGTTGAGGGACACAATCACATCCCCTTCAAGCAATCCCGCATCGCGACCAGGGCCGGCATTAAGCTCAGCAATGCGAACACCGGACAATCCCGTCACCTGCTGTGTTTCCGGGCTTAGTTCGGAAATACGAAAACCCAGGGGGTTGCCCCGCTCCTGCTGCACCTGGGGTGTATTGCTGGCGATTTCATTGGTGGGTGAACTGCCCAATGTCACTTCACGGCTCAGCAATTCTCCACTTCTGAACACCAGCACTTCGGCCACCGTACCGGGCTGGTACTGCCCCACATAAAACGGCAGGTCGGTGAAATATTCAATTTCATGGCCATTGAATTCGAGAATAATGTCTTCATTCATCAAGCCTGCAGCTTCGGCCGGGCTATCGGGCTGCACCTCATCCACAAAGGCACCCCGCGGTCTTTCCATTTCGAAAATTTCAGCCAGGGCAAAATCCACTTCACGCATGCGCACGCCCAGCAATCCACGATCTACCCGACCGCTTTCCTGCAACTGGCCAATCACATTCATGGCCACATTGCTGGGAATGGAGAAGGAAATGCCATTGGAACCGCCGGTGCTGCTGAGAATCTGGGAGTTGATACCGATTACCTGACCATCCAGATTGAACAGGGGGCCACCGGAATTACCCTGATTGATGGCCACATCGGTCTGGATAAAAGACATGTAGTTGTAGGAAGACCGCCCGGGAATGGATCGGCCCATGGCGCTGACAATGCCGGCCGCCGCGGAAAATTCCAGCCCGAAAGGTGAACCGATGGCCAGCACCCAGTCACCGACACGGATAGCATCGGAATCGCCGAATTCCACATGGGGCAAATCCTCGGCGTCAATCTTCAACAGCGCCAGATCAGAAGGCTCATCCAGACCCACCACCTCGGCTTCAAAGACCCGCCGGTCGTTCAGATGCACCTGGATTTCGTCGGCGCCCACCACCACATGATTATTGGTGATGACATAACCATCGCTGGACATCAGAAATCCCGAACCCACGGCTGCGCGCTGTCTCTGCCGGGGGATCTGGTCCAGATCCAGTTCCGGATCCTGGCCCGGATTGAGGCGACGCAATAACTCTTCCAGTTCCTGATCGGGAATCGTCGGGCGTGCTTCCACACTGCGCATGGTGGAAATTTCGACGATGCTGGGCGCATTGCGTTCAACCAGATCGGCAAAACCTGGAAGCTCCGCCGCCTGCCCACTCAGGGGCAGCAACAGGGCCACAAGGGCCAGATGGATGACCCGGCGCGGGGGATGGGCGGAAAACAGGCTGGTCAAAACGCTCATAAATTCAGAACACTCTCTCTACGTCTTTGGGTCAGTCTCATTCAGTACGTCAGGCATGTATTAATCGTTCATGGCTGAACAGGCCACCACGGGCGGTGTCAGGCCTGGTAACGACGATAACTGTAGCATAGTGGATGGCGCCCCGCGTAGGGCCAGGGGCAGATGCCGGCAAACCGGGCCGGGGTGGAGAGGAATTGGCGGCTGCGCCGCCGGGGATCAGGGATTAGTCCTGGATTTCGTTCACCAGACGATACAGCGGTGAATCCTGGATATGCTCGGTTACCACCGGCTCGGAAACATCAATGGAGATGCCTTCGAGATAGCTGCGCAGTCGTTCGGCAGCCACCGGATCCACGGCAACAGCCTCACTGTCGGCCAACATGGTGGGGGCAGTATTGGCCAGGCTTTCATTCTGTCCGGCATCATTGACCGCCACCGGCGCCGTTGCCGAATCATCCAGATTGCTCTGCATGGCCACAACAAACACCACAGCCACCGAGGCAGCGATTGCCACCCGGGTCAGGCTCTGTTGCCAGCGACCCAGGCGGCCGGAACGGCCCAATGCGGGCTCATCCGCCAGTTGCTCGGCTACCGCCGCAGCGATGCCGGCTCCCAGAGGGCTGGCACGGTCGTGCAAGATGTCCTGGGCCAGATGAAAACGTTGCCAGTGTGCCTTGAGTTGTTCGGCTTTCTGCGGATCCTGGTCCATGGACCTGAGCAATCGGCGCAATTCCAGTTCGTCTGTCTGCGCGTCCATCAGCGCCGACAAGGATTCCAGTTCCTGCTCACTTGGCTGCGACTTGCTCGTTTGATCTGTCTGCTTCATTGGCGCGAATTTCCTCTACACCTGCTCTGGCGTTGTAAGTTCAGACCGAAGAATTTTCCTAAAGTTCAATTTTCGCCCGAAATTTGTCAGGTTTTAGGCAGACTTCTGACTTTTCTGCCTGCCGGCCGGTCTGACCAGCCTGAATTGGCCCGGAAAAATCTGCCAAGCCGTTGATATCAAATCAATTCCTTGATTCGTTTGTCAATCGCCTCGCGGGCCCGGAAAATTCGTGACCTGACGGTACCTACCGGGCAATCCATCACTTCCGTGATGTCCTCATAGCTCATTCCGGAGAATTCCCGCAGGGTAAAGGCCGTCTTCAGGTCTTCCGGCAGTTCCTCAATGGCGTCATTGATGGCCTGTTTCAACTTGTCCGTAGCCAGATTGCCTTCGGGGTCCTCAATATCACGCAGCACTGCGCCAATCTCGATCACTTCGGCATCGTTGATATCGACATCACTGGCCGGCGGCCGACGATTGCGGGACACCAGGTAATTCTTGGCGGTATTGACCGCAATCCGGTACAGCCAGGTGTAAAAGGCACTGTCACCGCGAAACAGGGGCAAGGCCCGATAGGCCTTGATAAAGGCCTCCTGGCTGACATCCTCCACTTCCTGGGCATCCTGGATAAATCGGGAAACCAGCCCCGCCACCCGGTGCTGGTAGCGCAGGACCAGAAGATTGAAGGCGTTCTTGTCGCCATCCAATACCCGGTCAACCAGTTGTTGATCGGTTTCTTCTGTCATTTCCTGCCTCTCCCTTGTGCTGCCTTGTGCCAGCCTTTTTCTGCATTCCGCTCTGACACGGTCCTGTTAGAGCTTGGTCGCTGACATTCCGGCCAGCCCTTCCCTCTGCATCCTTGCTCAGACCTGCCAAGGGTGCAAAAGTTCTCAGAATCATTAAAAATAAGCTACCTGCCACCCATTGCTGCCGGAGTCATTAGCCCTGCCGGTAGCCCCGCAAGGAACAACGAGCAAGCCCAGCTATGAACCAGTCTCTCGCCGAACACGGCAAGGAAACCGATATTCTGATTATTGGCAGCGGTGCTGCCGGCCTGACCCTGGCACTCAGGGCCGCCGATTTTGCCAGAGTGACCGTGCTTAGCAAGGGTGACCTGCGTGAGGGCGCAACCTTCTATGCCCAGGGCGGCATCGCTGCAGTACTGGACGAAGCTGACAGCATCGACTCACATGTTGAGGATACTCTCACTGCCGGCGTCGGTCTTTGTCACCGCGATGTGGTGCAGCACATGGTGGCCCGCAGTGCCTCGGTGGTTTCCTGGCTGGTGGATCAGGGGGTGCCGTTTACCACCCGTGGCGCCAGCGAAAGCAATGGACCTGCCGGCAGCCACGATCCTCTGGATCTCAGCTCCCTGCATCTGACCCAGGAAGGTGGCCACAGTCATCGCCGTATCATCCACGCCACTGACGCCACTGGCAAGGCCGTGTTTGAAGCGCTGCAGCGACAGGCGGCCAGGCACCCCAATATCACCCTGCTGGAAGGTTGTACCGCTGTCGATCTGGTGACCCGGCCCTCTTCATCCATCGGGGAGCGGGTCTGTGTCGGGGTTTATGTGTTGAATCAGCAAAGCGCCAGGGTTGAAGCCATCCGTGCCCGCTTTGTGGCACTGGCAACAGGTGGAGCCAGCAAGGCCTATCTCTACACCACCAATCCTGACGGTGCCAGCGGCGATGGCATCGCCATGGCCTGGCGGGCCGGATGCCGTGTGGCCAATATGGAATTCAACCAGTTCCATCCCACCTGTCTGTATCACCCCCACGCCAAATCCTTTCTCATCACTGAAGCCCTGCGTGGTGAAGGGGCGCATCTGGAATTACCCGATGGCAGTCGCTTCATGGACAAATTCGATCAACGCCTGGAACTGGCGCCGCGGGATATCGTCGCCCGGGCCATCGACCATGAGATGAAGCGACTGGGCTGTGACTGTGTCTATCTGAACATCACCCACAAACCGGCCAGCTTTGTGCGGGAGCACTTCCCTACCATTTACCGCCGCTGCCTGGATTTCGGCATCGATATCACCACCGACCGGATTCCGGTTGTGCCCGCCGCGCACTATACCTGTGGCGGCGTCATGGTAAACACCGCCGGTGAGACCGATATCGCCAATCTCTATGCCATCGGTGAAACCAGTTTCAGCGGCCTGCATGGCGCCAACCGCATGGCCAGCAATTCCTTACTGGAATGTTTTGTGGTTGCCTTCGGTGCTGCCGACAGTATCCGGGACAAGCTGCCGGAGACCGCCCTGGTTGATGGCATTGCCCAGTGGGACGAAAGCCGGGTGACCGATTCCGACGATGAAGTGCTGGTATCCCATGACTGGGATGAAATACGCCGCTTTATGTGGGACTTTGTTGGCATTGTCAGAACCACCAAACGCTTGCAGCGGGCCAAGAGTCGCATTCGATTGCTGCGCGAAGAGATTCGCGACTACTACATTCGCCATCGCGTCACCAATGACAATCTGGAACTGCGTAATCTGGCGCTGGTATCAGAATTGATCATCAATTCTGCCTTGCAGAGAAAAGAGAGTCGTGGTCTGCACTACACCCTGGACTACCCCGATCAGCTGGACGCCGCCGCGGACACAGTGCTGACTCCCCAGAAGAAATAATCTGCATACTCAGGCGCCAGACAGGCTCCGCTGTTGTTCAAGGCAACGCTGCAAATAGCGACGCAATTGCCAGTCCTCAGTCGCCGACAGACTGCCTTTGGGTATCAGCAGTTTTTCTGCGGTTTGCCGGGGCCACAGCTGCTTCAGGCATTTGGCCTTCAGTTTTTCTTTGATCTTTTCATTTGTTTTTTCTTTACCCATCACCCCGGATTGTGCCTGTTCCGGATAGGGAGTCAGACTGAGAATGATCAGATATTCCCCCAGATAGTCTGTCCGCGGCGGATAGAAGCGGCGAGTACCCTGCCCGTCTGTCAGGCTACAACTCTCTTGCCCCAGCCACAGGCGGGTCTCCTGCAGGCGCAGGGTCCGTCGACAATTGCCAAGGGCCAGAAACAGGGTCAGCAGCAGGGTTATTGTCAGCGGCCATTGCAGTGGAGACCAGTAAAGCGCCAGCAGCGCCAGGCCGAAAATCAGGCCGGTCAGCAGCAGCAACAAACGGGAGGGTTTCAGTCGCAGCTCGCTCATGCCTCACCCGTACCTCGTCCATACCTCGACCATGCAATGATCTGTCAGTGTCCACAGCGGCAGCTTTGTGCCCTGTACTGTCAGTCTAGTCGCTGCGACTGTTATGGGCGAGAATCTGGCTGATTATGGTTTTGAATTCCGGTCGCGAAGGCTCGGCCCGCTCCATGAGCCAGCTCCACAGATCCTGATCTTCTTCTTCCAGCAGTTCGGTGTATAACAACTGATCTTTGGCTGGAAGGGTCTCATAGACTTCCCGGGCAAAGGGCATCAGCAACAAATCCAGCTCCAGCATGCCACGACGGCTATGCCAATAAATCTTGTCTACACTCTGTTGCGGCATACAATGCGCCTCTTTGCTGAATCTGCCAGCCTCAAAGCTGCTATCGGAGACTCGCTGACTTGCGGGGCAGGCTTGATATTTCCGTAAAGCGCCGCATTATGGCTGAAAAGGCGCCCTGAAGCGAGTTGGCCCCTGCCCTGATCCGGCGTTTGCCCGACTGGCACAAGCGCCTGAAACCCAAGCCTCAATGGAGCATGAATGTTTATTACTGCAGTTTCCGACAAAGAGTTTATTCGCCTGAGCGGCCCCGACACCATCAGTTTCCTGCAGGGACAGCTGAGTTGCGACATGGCGGAGCTGAGCGCTGACCGCAGCCTGACCGGTGCCCTGTGCAATCTCAAGGGTCGGGTCATCGCTGATTTTCGCCTCTTGCTCGACGGTGATGACTGCCTGATGCAGACCAGCCAGGGTATGGCCGACAAAATCCTGGCGGTGCTGGGCAAATATGCGGTGTTTTCCAAGGTTGAAATGCGCCGGGATGAAGCCATCAAGGCGGTAGTCGGCATAATTGGCGAAGACAGCGAGACACAATTGGCCTCCCTGGGGTTTTCCCTGCCGAAGCAAATCAACGGCTGTGAATCCCGGCAGCAAAACTGGCTGATCCGTCTGCCGGGCAGCACGGCGCGCTTTGAACTCTGGTGCCAGGCTGGCAATCCGCTTGCCGACTTGCCGGATGTCAGCAAGGCTGACAGCCAGCAGTGGCTGCGCGAGGATATTCTCCAGGGAATTGTCCATGTCACAGCAGAGCGCAGTGAACAGTACACTCCCCAACTCCTCAATTACGATATCTCCGGTCTGATCAACTTCAAGAAAGGCTGCTATACCGGCCAGGAAGTCGTGGCCCGCATGTACTATCGCAGCAAGGCCAAGAAACGCATGTTCCTGTTATCCAGTGACCGGCCCATCGCCCCTGACAGCAAACTGATTGCAGGCGATGCGGATGACGGCAGCGACAAATCCTATGAAATACTGGCATTTGCCAATGGGGAAGACGGAGCGAACAGGCCCAATGTATTACTGGCTATTCTGGACACCAGTCTGCGGGAGCAGGGAAAGGAAATCAGGCTGCAGGATGAGCCCGGGGCGGTAGTGAAAATCGAACAACTGCCCTATCAGCAGTCAGCAGCAGACAGTTCAAGCTAGTGCGGCATTTGGCTCTGACGGCTGATGGATTTCCACAAACCTTCCATCAGGGCCAGATTGGCGTTTTCCAGCATCTGGATCAGGTCGATGCGCTGGGCGATTTCATCATCGTCCAGATCCTCGCATTCAAGGATCTTCTTGTTTAGCCAGATCGCATCCCGGACACCCATCATATAGAGGGTCGCTTCCGGCTCAACATTGACTCGCTGTTTGCGTACCCGGCGAATGCCGTAGTCCTGCAGTTTTTGCAGACAGGCATCACGGTCCGCAGCCCCAACCGCAAATTCCACAGGAATCATGCTGTCATTGATCTCGTCCTGGAAATCCTCGAAGGCCTGGCTCCGATACTCGTCAAGTCGAACTACGTTTCCCATATGCCTGTCCTGTTGCCTGTCCTGAGTGCGCAGTTTGCTGCGCTGTCTGGGGCCTGTATTGAATGTTATAGACCAGTTTTCGGGAATTGCCGCTCAGTCCCGGATATTCTGGGGACAAATTTTGCCTAGCATCCGACATAAGGGTCAACATATTGATTTGCATAAAGATTTTTTCAGTAAAATTGCATTTAACAATTACTGATAACTGAAAATTCAAAGCCTGTTTCAGTTTTGAAACGCTGTTTTTGTGAGGGGTGTTCCGGCTGCTGTGTAGGAGGGTTTGGAGGGGGTGTAGGATTGTTTTTACGTGGGGAGGTGGTGCGTTGGAAGGGGTTAATGGCGCCCCGGAGAGGATTTGAACCTCTGACCTGCCCCTTAGGAGGGGGCCGCGCTATCCAGCTGTGCCACCGGGGCGTGTTGCGCGCGGCCGAAGTATAGCACCGAGCCAAATGAAAATTCATTGCTCCGAAGAGATCGCTAGAGATTTGTTCAGGCTACAGAGCGCAGAAGAATTAAACGTACAGTGCCAATAAGCTGCGGGAGTTCTATCCAGCTGTGCCACCGGGGCGTTGTTGCGCGGCGGGAGTATAGCATTGTGCTAACTGAAAATTCATTGCTGCGAGGAGATTGCAAGAGATTCGTTCTGGCTACAGAGCCCGGAAGAATTATGCGTCTAGTGCCAATTAGCGGCGGGAGTCCTATCCAGCTGTGCCACCGGGGCGTTGCGCGCGGCCGAAGTATAGCACCGAGCCAAATGAAAATTCATTGCTCCGAAGAGATCGCCAGAGATTTGTTCAGGCTACAGAGCGCAGAAGAATTAAACGTACAGTGCCAATAAGCTGCGGGAGTTCTATCCAGCTGTGCCACCGGGGCGTTGTTGCGCGGCGGGAGTATAGCATTGTGCTTGCTGGAATTTCATCGCTGCGAGGAGATTGCTAGAGATTCGTTCTGGCTACAGAGCCCAGAAGAATTATACGTCTAGTGCCAGTTAGCGGCGGGAGTGCCCAGAAGAATTATGCGTCCAGTGCCAATAAGCTGCGGGAGTGCCCGGAAGAATTAAACGCCCAGTGCTCGTAAGCGGAGGCTATGGTAGATTGCCTCACTTTCAGAACCGGAGCCCGGCATGGATGATTTACAGTTCCAGGTAAAAACCTTCTCTGAGCTTGATAGCGAGCAGTTGTATGCCTTGCTGAAGCTGCGTAGTGAAGTGTTTGTGGTGGAACAGGATTGTGTCTATCTCGATCTGGATGACCGGGACCAGCAGGCTAGTCATGTACTGGGCCTGCAGCATGGAGCTCTGGTCTGCTATGCCCGGCTGTTGCCCCCGGGCAGTCGCTTTGCCGAACCGTCTATTGGCCGGGTGGTCAGCGCCGGTTCAGTACGACGTGCCGGCTGCGGCCGACAACTGATGCAGGCGGCCATTGCTGCCTGTCAGCAGCAATGGCCAGGCCAGGACATTCGCATTTCTGCGCAGCAGTATCTGGAGGCCTTCTACCAGAGCCTGGGTTTTGAAACCTGTTCAGCGCCCTATCTGGAAGATGGCATTGATCATGTAGAGATGCGCTTGCCAGGTGATTCAGCTGCTGCGTGATGTGACCTGGAAAGACCACCAGTGATCGGGGCGCTGGGGAATCTCATCGGCAGACTGACCACGCAGATTGGCCAGCTTCCTGGCCCGGGTAATCCAGGCATTGTCCAGTTCACTGCTGTCACGCAATCGCCGCAATGATACCGGATAGACCTGCCCGTCGAGCCGGATTCTGGCCGCCGGGTTTTCCAGTGCCGCCGTGGACCAGCGCTTGCCTTCGCATTGCGAACAGCTCAGGAACAGCTCGCCATCGGCATCGGCCATGCAATTCAGATTGATTGCATGGGGCAGAATGCCGGAACGGGTCTGTATCTGACACAGCTCAACCCCATTGGCAAAGCTCCAGTCCTGTATCGGCTCCTCAATCTGCTCGCCGCTCAGATAGGCTCCCGGCATGCGCTCGCAGGGGCAGGTAAAGAACCAGACCGCCGCAGCCACCAGCAGCAGTACTGCCAGGCCGGACAGCGCCAGCACCACGATTCCCCCCTGACAATTTCCACGTCCATTCATCATTCTTCTCGACGGGTAATTCCGCATAAGCAAAAACCTCTTGTTGTATTTAGCGAAATCAGCAACTCAAGCATCACTGCCTGGCGAGCCATTGACAAGCTTGCGGGTCGCATCAAACAGGGCAAGTGTCTCAGCATCCCTGGCCGGCCGGTACAGACTGATCAGCACAATCGCCAGACTGGCCAGCACAAAGCCAGGCACGATTTCATACAGCTCAAACAAACCACCACTCAGATTTGACCAGATAACAACCGTAATGGCTCCGGTCAGCATTCCTGCCAGGGCAGCTGCCGCGGTCATGGGCCGCCACAGCAGTGAAAACAGAATCACCGGACCAAAGGCAGCGCCAAAGCCGGCCCAGGCATAACTGACCAGATCCAGCACCCTGCTCTGTGGATCCCGGGCGATCAGCAAGGCCAGGATGGCAATGGCAATCACCGCACTCCGACTCACCAGCAACAGTTCCTTGTCGCTGGCTTTGGGGCGTACAAACACCCGGTAAAAATCCTCGCTGATGACACTGGAGGACACCAGCAACTGTGAGTCGATAGTGGACATGATGGCGGACAAAATGGCGGCGGTGATGACCCCGGCTATCCAGGGATTAAACAGAGACTGGCTCAACTCGATAAACACTGTTTCGGGATTGCTCAGGGGAGCCTCGGCAAAATAGGCAATGCCCGCCATACCGGTAGTAATCGAGCCCACCAGTACCACCACCATCCAGGACATGGCGATGCGGCGAGCGGAGACCAGTTTCTCCACCGATTCGGCGGCCATGAAGCGGGCCAGAATATGGGGCTGCCCCATATAGCCCAATCCCCAGGCCAACAGGGAAATCAGCCCCAGGGCGGTCATATTGTGAAACAGATTGCTGCTGTCGGGATTGGCCACTCGCATGCGGTCCAGCATGGCTGCGGGCCCACCGGCGTCCAGCACCACCACCAGCGGCGCCAGCAACAGGGCCAGCAGCATCAGCGAAGCCTGGATGGCATCGGTCCAGGAAACCGCCAGGAAGCCACCAATAAACGTATAGGCGACGATGATAAAGGCACCGGTAAACAGTGCCAGCTGATAGTCCATGCCGAAACTGTTGGCAAACAGGATGGCGCCACCCACCAGCCCCGACGCGGTATAGAAAGTAAAAAATATCAGAATCACCAGGGCGGACAGCAATCGCAGCAAGCGGGTTTTGTCGGCAAAGCGATTTTCGAAGTAGTCCGGCAGGGTCAGGGAGTTATTGGCCTTGACGCTGTACACGCGCATCGGGCGCGCCACATAGGTCCAGTTGAACCAGGCGCCGATTAACAGCCCCACCCCGATCCACAGTTCACTGATTCCCGACAGGTAGATTGCGCCCGGCAGGCCCAGCAACAGCCAACCACTCATATCGGAGGCGCCGACGCTCAGGGCCGTGACTACCGAGCCCAGTTTGCGCCCACCCAGAATATAGTCGCCCAGATCCTGGGTACGCCTGTAGGCCTTGATACCCAGAAACAGCACCAGGGCCAGGTAGGCGAGAAAGGTAATCAGCAGGGGGGCGTCGAAACTCATACTGGCGGCTCAAAAGCGCTTAAACTACAGCATCTTGCCGGTACTTACCAAGTGATGGGCGCTGCCGCGGCAATAACAGGCAAACAGTGTATTAATTCCACTGCCAGCCGATACAATGTAAAGTAATTACTTTCATAAAAACCGGATATCCGGCCCTAGCGGAGCCCAGCTTGGAACTCGCCAAAAGTCAGCAAGCCATACTCGAAAGACTGAAAAACAGAGGCCCCCAGTCGGTCAAGATCCTGGCCAGCCAGCTCGGCATGACCACTATGGGTGTGCGCCAGCATCTCGGCGAGCTGCAGGCCCGTGATCTGGTCAGGAAAACCGACGAGACCCGCCAGACCCGCGGCCGCCCGGTGCACTACTGGAAGCTGTCAGCACGGGGCCACCAGCAGTTTCCCGACCGGCACGGCCAGCTCAATGTCCAGCTTATCGCCACTCTGCGTGACGAGTTGGGCCGCAGCAGGCTCAACAAACTGGTGGATGTCTGTGCCTCGCGCCAGCAGAAGCACTATGAGCAGGTGTTGGAGGAGGCCGGCAACAGCCTGGAGGACAAGGTGCGGGCCCTGTCGCGCCTGCGCAGCGAGGAAGGCTTTATGGCGGAGGTGCGTCTGCTGCCGGAAGGCTGGTTATTGATCGAGAATCATTGCCCCCTGTTCGCCGCCGCCGAGAGCTGTGGCCAGTTTTGCCAGTCCGAACTGGATATGTTCCGTTCCCTGCTGGCCAATTATGCCGACGTACAGCGAGTGGACCACCTGTTCAGCGGCGCCAGGCGCTGCGCCTACAAAATTATCGACAACAGCCATTGAAACAGGCTGTGAACTGCATCATCCAGGCCTGATAACTGTTATCATAGCCCCAGATTTCCAGCCGCTGGCAATACCGCCCGCAAGACTCCATGATCAAACGCAATAATCTAATCCTGTTCGGCCTGCTGATTGTTCTGCTCGCCATCCTGCTGCTGACCCCGCGCCTGATTGGCACCCGGATCGAAGCTTCTGTGGACGATACCGTCAGCACGCTAATGACGGACAATCTGCGCAGCCAGCTACAGTGGCAGCTACTCGATTACCAGCGCAACTGGTTCAACTCCAGCGCCCGCTACAAAATCGATTACCTGCCTGCAGGCACAGACTCCGAACTGAGTATGGAGCTGGATCTGGATATTGCCCACGGTCCGCTCCATGCAAGTAGTGACAACTGGCACCTGGGCCTGGCGGGCGTGACTGTGACACCGGTTCTGGATTCCAAGGAAATTCGCAAGGCCCTCATGGAGCTGCCCTTCCCGACACCCGCCCCGGAAATTCTGCTACTGGTGGGTTTCGATGAGAGCCTGGAGTTTCGGCTCAATATCGCGCCCGGCCAGTTTGACAATGACGAGGGAAGTTTTCGCTTTGCCGGGCTACAGGGCCAGCTGATTGCCGAGGCCGACCTCTCTGCCCGCGGCAGCCTGGACATGGGCGAACTAACCGCCACATCAGCAAACAGCAATGAGAGCTTTAGCCTGCAAGGCCTGCAATTCAGCACCGAAACAGCACAGATCAACGACCTGTTCGCCCCCAGCATGGCCATGATCGCTATTCCCGCCATCAGTGCCAGGGGTATCAATGACTTTTCGGCAGAAGGCATCAGATTCAGCTCAACCCTGGACCAGACCCCGGATGATGCCGAACGACTGAATATTTCCCAGGACATTGCCATCGACTCCATTAGCGCTGAGCTACCGCTAAGCTCCCTGTCCTGGCAATTTGAACTGAATCGTCTGCCCCTGGACTTGCTGAGGAATTACAGTGACCTGGTTAATGAAAGCCAGTTACAGATGAGCGTTAATGCCGGCGACAACAACCAGCTGGCTGAACTCGGTCAGCAATTGGGGATGCAACTGCTGGCTGCCGACTTTGCCATCAACAGCCAACTGAGAGCCGATGCCTGGGGCGCAAGTCATCAAGCTGCATTGGACATCGACTACGCGGGGCTTGCCGATGTTCAGGATTTCAGCAGCATGAATCCACGCAGTCTGCTCAACGCCATCGAACTGAGCCTGCAAGTGGATCTCGATCTGGAAGCCGCCCTGCGCAGCCCCCTTGCCGGCATGATCGATCCCTATGTACAGCAGGGCTACATTCACATCGACAATGGTCGTATACGCCTCGACGCCGAACTGGCTGACAGTCAGTTGCTCCTGAACGGGGAAACCATTGCTCTGGACCAGTGGTTCGCACCATGAGCCTGAAAAGCAAAGCCACAATGCAGCCACATCGGCACAGCGATGTCGCTCCCGACCTGTTCTCCTATCCCAAATACTGGGCAGAATGCTTCGGCCCGGCCCCCTATCTGCCCATGTCCCGGGCGGAGATGGATGAACTCGGCTGGGACAGTTGTGACATCATCATTGTCACTGCCGATGCCTATGTCGATCATCCCAGTTTTGGTATGGCCGTGGTGGGGCGCTTGCTGGAGGCACAGGGCTTCCGGGTAGGCATTATTGCCCAGCCTGCCTGGGACAGCACTGCCGACTTCGAGGCCCTGGGTAAACCCAATCTGTTCTTCGGTGTCACCGGCGGCAATATGGATTCCCTGATCAACCGCTACACCGCCGATTTGCGCCTGCGTAGCGACGATGCCTACACCCCCAATGCCGAGGCCGGCAAGCGCCCGGACCGTTCCGTCATTGTCTACAGTCAGCGCTGCCGGGAAGCCTATTACGACACGCCCATTGTCATTGGCGGCATCGAGGCCAGCCTGCGCCGTATCGCCCAGTACGATTACTGGAGTGACAAGGTGCGACGCTCGATTCTCATTGATTCCAATGCCGATATTCTGATGTTCGGTAATGCCGAACGCGCCCTGGTGGAATTTGCCCATCAGATAGCCAATGGTCACTCGGTCGAGGATTGCTGGGACTTGCGCGGCACAGCCCTGCTGCGCGACAGCGTGCCCGAAGGCTGGACGGAAATTGATTCCACCCGCATCGACTGGCCGTCGAAAATCGACAAGATTCCCAACCCTTACGATTTTCACCATAAAACCGGCGCCAACAATTACTCGGCAGACATGGACACTGCCGGCAATGCCGCTGACGAGGCGCAGCCTGTAAAGATCATCCCCCTGCCCCTGCAGCGCAAGGTGGACTTTGACCCGGCCTACAGCTATATCCGCCTGCCTTCTTTCAATAAAGTGACAAATGACCCGGCATTGTATGCTCATGCCTCCAGAATTCTGCATCAGGAAGCCAACCCCTATAATGCAAAGGTACTGGTGCAGGCCCATGACACCAAGGAAGTGTGGGTAAATCCGCCACCCATTCCACTGGAAACCGAGGAAATGGATGCGGTATTTGACCTGCCTTTCCAGCGCCGCCCCCACCCCAGCTACGGCGACGCACGCATCCCTGCCTATGACATGATCAAGACTTCGGTGAATATCATGCGCGGCTGCTTCGGTGGCTGTACCTTTTGTTCGATCACCGAACACGAAGGCCGCATCATTCAGAGCCGTTCCGAAGACTCTGTTATTCGGGAAATTGAAAAGATTCGTGATCAGGTACCCGGATTTACCGGCACCATTTCCGATCTGGGCGGCCCCACCGCCAATATGTACAAATTGAATTGTTCATCGCCGACGATCCAGAAAAGCTGCAAGCGCCTGTCCTGTGTTTACCCCAATATCTGTAAACACCTGAACACCGATCACAGCCCCACCACCAATCTGTATCGACGTGCCAGGGCAGTACCTGGCGTCAAACGCGTTGCCATTGCCTCAGGTCTGCGCTATGACCTGGCCCTGCGTGACCCGGAGTATATTGAGGAACTGGTGACCCATCATGTCGGTGGCTACCTGAAGATTGCCCCGGAGCACAGTGAAGACAAAACCCTGTCGAAAATGATGAAGCCGGGTATTTCAACCTATGATGAATTCAAGAAGCTGTTCGACAAATACTCACGCAAGGCTGGCAAGGAACAGTATCTGATTCCCTATTTCATCGCCGCCCATCCGGGTTGCGACGAAGAGGATATGATGAACCTGGGCCTGTGGCTCAAGAACCATGGCTTCAAACCCGACCAGGTGCAGACCTTCTATCCTTCACCCATGGCACTGGCCACTGCCATGTATTACTCCGAACGCAACCCGCTGGAAAAAGTGCGTTACAAGAGTGAAAAGCTGACTGTCAGCAAGGACATCGATCAACGCCGACTGCAGAAAGCCTTCCTGCGCTATCACGATGAAAAGAACTGGCCGGTGCTGCGCGAAGCTCTGCAAAGACTCGGCCGTCAGGACCTGATCGGCAGTGCCGATAAATGCCTGGTGCCAGCGGCACAGACGAAGAAAAAGCGGCCGCAACGGCAACGCAAACGGCGTCGCCGCTAGAAGGCTGCCAGCGCTGTGTCTGTGCCCGGCGCCGGGGCAGTTGGCGCCATACCAAGCCGTACTTCCAGATTGACCTCTTCCACAATAAGCCAGTTTGACTCTGCCTGCACCAGCACCAGTTTCTTCAGGGTTTCATCCTGGTAGCTGCCGGACTGGTAGCGAAGCCAGAAATGCACTTCCGCTTGCTGCTGCGAATACTCAACCACGGCGAAATCGCTCATCTGTAACTGGATAAATTCGGCATTGCCGATAATGCGCTCACGGTTGCGACGCCAGGCGTTCTGATCATCCTGATAGCGAGGTTCAAAATTGGCGTGATAATGGGCGAAATAGGCTGGCAGGGACTGACTTTCCCAGGCTTGCAACCAGGACAGCACCACCGTGCGCAGCAAGTCAGCTGGCACGCTATCGTCGGCGGAATCGGCCGGGGTTTCTGAGACTGGCACGGATTCTGTTGGCGCCGCCGACTCGGCCGAGGCCAGCGCACTTTCCACTGTGGCTTCTGGTTCTGCTTCTGATTCTGTTTCGGATGCTGAGGCAGTCTCTGCGGCAAGCGTCTCTTCCACAGCTTCATTCAGGTTTGCGGCCAGGCTTTGCTGCGCCTGTTCAGTCACCTCGCCGGCATCCCCGTCCTCGGCCTGAACAGCCCTTGCCGTCTCTTCTATTGACTCTTCTGTTGGTTGTTCTCTCGTCTGTTCTACAGCCTCTTCTTCGGCCTCTTCCGCCATCGCAACAGTCTCGGTAGTGGATAGATTATCGCTGTCAGGCTGACTGTCCTGACCGGCCAACTCCAGCAACTCTTCATACTCGGGAACCGCGAACTGTTCTGCCGGTATCCCACGTTCTTGCGCCGTTACCAGTGCCAAGCCGGAATCAGACAATTGCTCCTGTGCCAGTTCCTGCAGTTCCCTCTGCCGCGCCAGCTCCCGGGCCAGCGCCTGCTGCTGTGCCGTCAGCACTGCTTCTTCGGCTGGCTCAGCCACAGCTTCGACATCACTGTTTTGACCGGTACCGGTGACGACCTCATCCGCAGGGGCCTCGCGACTGCTTTCTACCGGCTCTGTCTGTGCCGCTGGTTCACTGGCAAGAAAGGGTGAGGCCTGGCTGACAACAGGTTCAAGCTCCTGTTCAGCCAGTTGCTGATAAAGAAAGGCCAGGGAGGCAATCACCACCACCACAGCCACCGGCAGCAGGCCATTTCGCTGCCTGTCACCCGAGGCCAGCAGATTGGCAGACTGTTGCCAGCCCTCATGGTTCTGGAATACCTGATCTATTTGTCGTCGACTGATCAGCTCTTGTTCCGGATTGGCAAGACACCAGCCCAGCAAATGGCCGACCAGTTCCACCGCCGGACCCGGCAGACCACCGCATTTCCGGTACAGCTGCGCCTCCGCCTCGGGCTCCATCTGTACCGCAAACAATCCGTTCTCATCAAAATAGGCACGCAGAAACAGATGAAACTGCTGGGCATTCATCGCCTGCAGGTGAAACCAGTCGGTGATTCGCTCTTCAAGCTCGGGCAGGGAACGTTGGCCCTGCAGACTTTCACTGAGACTGGATTGCCGTGCCAGCAATACCCCCAGACCATGTTCCCTGACATCCGCCAGGCGCATCAGTTCCAGCATGATCACATCGCTCAGGTGCTGGGCATCATCGAATATCAGCACCAGCGGCTGCTGCAGACTGCGCAGGGCTTCGCTCAGAATGGCATCGCTGTGTTCGAGGGCGGCCACATCCAGTTCCCTGGCCAGCAGGGAATGCAGGACCTCTACCGACTCCGGAGGCTGCCTGAAGGTGATGACACGAAACTGCTTGCGCCGGAGGTATTGCTGCAGCTTGTCGCAGATACTGCTTTTACCGGCCCCGGCCTCGCCCACCAGTTCCACCAGGGCACCGGACTGCTTGAGGGCATGATGAATCCTTTGCAGCGTGGGCAAATAGGGCTCACCGTTGTAATAGAATTCTTTTGCGAAACTCATGTCGGTCCAGTCAGTGCCGTCAGCGCTCTATCAGTGCGGCTCAATTCTCTTTGTGCTTGTCGCTGCGCAGGTTCTTCTCGATATGGGTAAGAATACCGCGCAGGATATTCATTTCCATGACGTCGATCCGAATTCGGCCATACAGACGCCGCAGGCGTTGCATTAATTGTCTGGGATTGTCGGGGTCGTGAAAATCCACCCGCACCAGCACCCGCTCCAGATGATCATAGAAATGTTCCATCTGTTCGGCGCTGGACAGTTCCTGATCCCAGCCAGCTTCCAGGGATTTGTCCTGCTCTTGCTGCGATTCTGTTGCGGCCTGAAAGACTTCGTAGCTGAGCACCATCACCGCAGCCGCCAGATTAAGCGAGCTGTAATCGACATTGGCCGGAATCTGCACATGGTAGTGGCAAAGCTGCAGCTCTTCGTTGAGCAAGCCGGAATCTTCCCGGCCAAACACCAGGGCAACCGGATGCCTGGCACTTTCCTCGACAATTTTGGCACCGGTCTCCCGGGGCGACAGCATGGGCCAGGGTATGCTGCGGGAACGGGCACTGGCACCAATCACCAGAGAACAATCGGCAATAGCCTCCTGCAGACTGTCCACCACCACGGCATTCTCCAGAATGTCCACAGCCGAGGCCGCCCTGCCCACCGCCACGCCACTGGGAAACTCTTCCGGTTGCACCAGTACCAGCCTGGACAGGGACATGTTTTTCATGGCCCGGGCGGCGGCACCGATATTACCCGGATGGGAAGTATTGACGAGGACAATTCTGATATTACTGAAGTCGATCACTGTTTTGCGGCCCACCCTGGCTTGCCTGCTTGAAAGAGGCGGGATTATAGCAGCAGTAATGGGCCCATGCCCCGTATAGCTGTCACCTTGGCCGCCTTTCAGGTATCATGCGCGGCCTCTGGAATTGCCGGGGCGCCAGAGCCTTTAGCACCACAGTTCATGCCCCCTATCAGGATTCGTCATGCACGCCATCGTCAACATTGCCCTGCGTGTGGCCCGGGAAGTGGCCACCGAGATCGCCCAGCACAGTGACCGGCTGGATCGGGTAAAAACCCTGCCATCGCCTGCTGGTCAACTGCTGACCTCTGTCGATGTGGATATCGACAACAGCCTGCTCTATCACCTGCAAAAGACCTATCCCGAGCATGGATTTCTCTCCCGCGTATCGGGCAGCACTGCCGGCAAGGAAGGTGAGCCGGTATGGCTGATTGATCCCCTGGTGGGCAATCGCAATTTCATCAATGGCTACCCCCAGTTTGCCGTCAGCCTGGCCTGCATGATCAATGACAAGGTCGAACACGCCATCCTGCTGAACCCCATTACCCGGGATGAATTCAGCGCCAGCCGCGGCAAGGGCGCCCAGCTCAATGCCCGCCGCATGCGGGTCAGCAGCCGCGTCGATCTGGACTCGGCACTGATCGGCCTGGATTCTGATTCACTGCCGACAGATTCTGCCGGCAAACTCTACGCTGGCATGCTGGAAATCGGCGCCCTGCCCCGCAGTAGCGGCTGCGCGGCCCTGGATATGCTGGCGGTTGCCAGTGGCCAATTGCAGGGAGGCTGCTGTGGCCCTTACCAGGCAATCAGCCTGGCAGGCGCGGCCCTGATTCTGCAGGAGGCAGGCGGTTTTATTGGCAATGAGTCCGGCAATCCTGACTATAAATCAGCCACCCAGCTTTACTTCGGTAATCAGAAGACCTTCGGCAGCCTGGTCAAACTCGGCAACAAACCGGCCTGAGCCGGGCAGCAGCCATTTAATTCGGCATCTACCTGTCGCTTTACGTTATAGTAACGGGCAAATTCATTGCGCCCTGATGAGCGCCCGTTCAGGATTCTTGCTGTTAATGCCGTCGAAGTCTGCAAGCCCCCAGAATCTGGTTGAAGGTTCTATAAAACAAGCCCTGATCCGCATGACCCTGCCGATGATAATCGGCATGCTGATGCTATTCACCTTCAGTCTGGTGGACACATTCTTCATCAGCTTGCTGGGGACAGCACCGCTAACGGCTATCAGCTTCACCTTTCCGGTTACCTTCACCATCATGAGCCTGGCTATCGGCCTTGGCATCGGCGCCTCTGCCGTGGTGGGTAAATTTCTCGGCAGCTCCCAGATCGACAAGGCCAAACAGGCCGCCACTGTCATCCTGTATCTTTCCCTGGCCATTGCCGCGGTCATTGCCCTGCTGATCTATCTGGCCATGGATCATCTTTTCATTTTGATGGGTGCCACTGAAGAGCTGCTGGTACCTATCAGTCAATACATGGATGTATGGATGCCTGCCAGTGTCATGGTGGTTTGCATGATGGCCGGCAACAGCGTCTTGCGCGCCTGCGGAGACACCAAGACTCCCAGCCTGCTGATGGCCATGGCCGGCTTTTTCAATGCCCTGCTGGACCCCCTGCTGATCTTTGGTCCCGGCCCCTTTCCGGAACTCGGCATCGCCGGTGCGGCCTGGGCGACAGTGATCGCCTGGTCCATTGCCTTTGTCATTCTGATCTATGTGCTGGTGGTGCGGCTGGAAATGGTGAGTCGTTCCATCCCCTCCAGAGCTGTCATGGCAAGTTCCGGCAGGGACATGTTGCGAATCGGCATCCCGGCCGCCGGAGCCAATATGATGACGCCCCTGGCAGCCGGTATCATGACGGCCATTGCCGCCGGTTTTGGTGGTACTGCAGTGGCGGCCTTTGGTGTGGGAGCCCGTATTGAACCCATTGCCACCCTGATCGTCCTGGCCATGTCTTCGTCCCTGCCACCGTTGATCAGCCAGAATTTCGGGGCGGGACGCATGGACCGGGTGGAAGAAGCCTATGGCCTGGCAATCCGCTTCATCATGATCTGGCAGCTGGCTGTCTATCTGCTGCTGGCGCTGGGGGCCGGGCTGATCGCCAGTCTTTTCTCCGATGATCCCGAGGTGATCAGGGCCATCTCCCTGTTCGTGTGGATCATGCCACTGGGCTATGGTTTGCAGGGCATTATCATTCTCAGCAATTCAGCCCTGAATGCCCTGCATCAGCCACTGGCAGCCCTGTACCTGAGCATCGCCCGGTTTTTTGTCTTTTATGTGCCACTGGCCTGGCTGGGGAGTCAGCTTTTTGGATTGGCGGGATTTTTTGCCGGCGCGGTGGCCGGCAATCTTTGCATGGCGGCTATTTCCTGGCGCCGCTTCAAACAGGCCCTGGCCGAGCAAGCGCCCGTACCAGAGGCCGTCAGTTAAGGGCGGGACCGACTAGCTGCGAAACAGGTTCTTGACACCCTGCAGCAATCCGCCGCCGGTTTTGCCGGCAGTTTCCTGCGCCACCACGGCGTCAAGCTCTGCCTTGCCTGCGGCTGCAGTTTCATCATCCACCAGGCTGAAGCTCTTGTCCTCCACACTGGCTGACTGCTCACCATCGGCGTTTTCTTCATCGCTGTAGGTCAGGCGATTGTTTCGCTCCTGGAATGCCAGCATCTCGAGACAGATCTCGTTGTATTCATCCTGGGTCAATAACTCCGGACGTTCCTTCATGTTCAGGGTGAACTGCCGGTCATTGGCGGCCGAGAGGTAATGCAGGTTCTTCTTGTTATCCAGCAACAGGCCCTCTTTCTTGGCCGTGTCATACAGCGGCGTGCCGCGCAGAGGAATATAGGGGAAGAAAAAGAAATGCTCAGGCGCAATGGTCTGATTCAGCTTCAGGGTCTCGCGCATATTGTCAGCGGTTTCCAGAGGCATACCAACGATATTGAAAGTCAGCCGGTTAATACCCGCCTTCTTGCAATTGGCGGCGGCATCGATCACCTGTTGATTGGTCATCTTGCGGCCCAGCATGGTGGAGCGGTATTTTTCATCACCGCTCTCGATACCAAACCAGATTGTGTGACAACCGGCCTCTGCCGCCGTCTTGCAAAATTCCTCGTTCATGACTTCGACACGGGAATTGATTGAAAACGGCAGACGAATCTTTTCTTTGTAAATTTCAAAGAAGGCGCGCACGAACTTCAGGTTGGACAGAAACAGCTCGTCCCAGAATTCGAAATAGCCCACATTGTATTTATCCCTGAGGCGAATCAGTTCATTCACCATGTCCTCGGGATCGTATTTACGCAGGAAGGTTTTCTTTGACTTCCAGCCTTCCAGGATCGGGGTATTACAGCAATAGGTGCAACGATAGGGGCAGCCACGACCGGTCATTACCGGCAGTACCAGCTTGCCCTTGGGGCCGAAGATGGAGGAATTGACATCCTTGAAGCCATCTTCTTTGGCAAAAACATCATAGTCGGGAAACGGCAATGCCTGCAGGTCGCCGATCTGGTGTGGCTCGGTTTCATAGACCGAACCATCTATCAGCTTTTCCCACAAGCCGTCAGCCGGCCCATCCTTGCTGCCCTTGAGATGCTGAACCACATTGCCAATGGCATATTCGCCGTCGCCGACGCAGATATAGTCCACATTGGGATTCTCGATAGTCTGCTGCTGGGACAACATGGCCTGATAGCCGCCGATCACCACCGGCAGATCCGGCATCAGCTTTTTCAACTCTTCGAAATAGGGCTCCATCGGATACCAGTGGGGACTCATTACCGAGAAGGCAATGACATCCGCATCCAGCTCCTGGATCATGCGGGCATAGTTTTCCGGCGAATACTTCTCCGCATCCCTGAGAATCAGCACCGGCTCCAGCAGCACCTCCACCCAGGGGAAATCCCGCTTCAGGTAGGCAGCCATGCTGGCGATGGGCATGGCAATCTCATTGCCGTCCGGCGAATAGAAAGAAAATACCAGGCGCAGTTTCTCCCCTTTGACCGAGCCAAACCACCGGGATTTGCTCTGGGGATAGGCGGGACGTTCAGTGCTGACAGCAATTACATCTGCCTTGGAATTCATGGGATAAATCCTTGAAATGCGCCAGGCCCGCCGTTCAGGCAGCGTAGCCGGATACGCAATATTCTCAATCAGGTTCAGAATTCTTCGCTGCCTGATCAATTCTGCTTGTTGCTCTCTCAGATCAGCGCCTTACCACAGCTATATCGACTGCAGCGTGGGAAAGTATACCACCTTTGCCCCCTGTCACGCAGGCCCCCCGCAGATATTCTGGCCCTGCCCGGCAACGCCCTGCTGACGGGGTTTTCAGCCGCATCACCAGGCAGCAGCTCGGAACAGGTTTTCAGGAGCGGCTTCACTGCCTGCCTTGCTTTCTGCCATGGTTCGAATCAACATTAGCGCCCTGACAAACTGGCCGCAACAGACCCGAGGACAGAATGCCCATGAACGCCATTGAAGCCCTGACCACCCGCAGCTCCATGCCCCGACTCAAGGGGCCGGCGCCGGACGCAGCGGTGTTGGACAAACTGTTTCGCAGCGCCCTGCGGGCCGCGGACCATGGGCTGATGCGACCCTGGCGCTTCCTCACCATTGAGGGCGAGGCGCTTGAGCGACTGGGGGATCTGTTTGCCAGTGCCGCCCGGAGTGACAATCCTGATATCAGCGCCATGGCTCTGGAGAAAGCCCGCAAGAAGCCATTGCGGGCACCATTGATTGTGGTGACCATTTCCAGCCCCCGGGAGAATCCCAAAGTGCCTGAATTTGAGCAGGACCTGTCAGCCGCTGCCGCCACCCAGAACATGCTGGTGGCCGCCTTTGCCGAAGGCCTCGGTGCCATGTGGCGAACCGGCTCCATGGCCTACCACCCCATCGTCAAACAGGGTCTGAAGCTGGCAGAAAATGAGAAAATCATCGGTTTTCTCTATCTGGGCCTGCCCGACGCACCGGGCAAGCGATTGTGCGAAGAGGACCCGGCCGGCTTTGTGCAGGCCTGGCGAGGCTAACAGACGGAGCCCTGGCAATGGCAGGCGAGATCGATATCCAGTGCTGGAAATGCGGGACGGAACTGCGAAGGTTGCTACTGCCCTTCTCGCGTTATGAGGAATGCCGCTTGTGCAAGGCTGACCTGCATGTCTGTCTGGCCTGCCGCAATTATGATCCCAGCCTCAGCGATGCCTGCCGGGAAGATCGTGCCGATTTCGTACTGGACAAGGACAAGGCCAATTTCTGCGACTATTTTCGCCCCAATCCACGTCCCTTCAAGGGCCGGGACAATAGCGCGGCTGAAAAGGCCAAAGCCGAACTTGCAGCCCTGTTTGGTGACGAAGCCCAGGAAGGGGAAGGAAAAGGAGACGGAGAAGGAGAAGCAGACAGTCCCGCCGAGTCTCCCCAATCCGAAGCCGACAGGGCACTGGCGGAGTTGCAGCGCCTTTTTGGAGACGACGGCAACAAGACAGACAACAGTGCCGACAACAATACCGACAACAAAAACTGACAAAGTGCAATCACATCGCCAATACGCGCGCCGGGCCTTAAATGCGAACCACAGTCTTTTCCACCCCCATCATCACTCCTTTTCTGCGTTTGCTGGCCATTGCCGGACTCAACCTGATCGGCTGGCGCACCCGAGGCGAAGAACTGGAACACCAGCGCTTCGTCCTGATTGGCGCCCCCCACACCAGTAACTGGGATTTCCCCCTGATGCTGATGGTGGTTCTCAAACTGCGCCTCAGGGTCTTCTGGATGGGCAAACACACCCTCTTCCCCTTTGGCTTTGGCTGGCTGATGAAATGGCTGGGTGGCATCCCCATCAATCGCAGCGCCTCCCACAATGTGGTCAATGAAACGGTGCGACAGTATCAGGAGAATGATGAACTGGTGGTGCTGATCCCACCGGAAGGAACGCGATCCAGGGTGGAGCGCTGGAAAACCGGCTTTTACCATATCGCCAACAATGCCGGTGTCCCCATTCTGTTGGGCTATGTGGATGCTGCCAACAAGGAAGCCGGCTTTGCCGATTTCTTCACCCCCAGTGGCGATATCGACAGGGATATGCGGGAAATTCGCGCCTTCTATGCCAACAAGCAGGGAATCAACCCGGAAAACGCATAAGACGCTCTGGCGGCTGTCAGGCCAGTTTGACCATGGGGGCTGAATCCGACTTGTCGCTGGCACCCAGGCCCAGCAGCAGATTGTCGTAGATGTACTGGGCGTATTCGTCCATGCCCACTTCCCGCAGCCGGAATTTCCAGTGTTTCAGATGCCATTGCTGCAACTGGGCAGTGACCATGGCCGCCTGGATTTCGGGTCTGGCACAGTTGAAATCGCCACGTTCGATTCCGGCCTTGAAGGCATCGATAAGAATGCGCTCAAAGCGCAGTTCCAGTTCCATGGCCTGCTCCTGCTGGGCGCGATCCAGACCTTTCAATTCCATGAAGCAGAAGTAATACCAGGGATTGAGAATCTGCATCATGTAGATCTCACCAAAAATGATCGCCTTCAGTCTGTCGACCGGATCCAGGTTTTCTCCCGCCAGACCACCAATCACCTGATCGATGTAGTTACGCAGCACCCCTTCGATGACCGAAGCCAGATCGTTTTTGGAGCCGATATAGGCGTACAAACCACCCATGCTGATGCCGGTCTCGCGACTGAGGTCGCGCAGGCTCATGGCCTGAAAACCCTTGGCATTGGCCAGCTTGAATGTTGCGGTGAATATTTTTTCCAGATTGACGATGGCGACCTTGGGGTTCTTGATCTGCATCTTGTCCTTGTGCATTTCAAAAACGCTATGCCAGAACTGCTCACCTTCCAGAATCCAGGCCTGCCGGAACGCGTCCATAGAGGTATTGAGGGGCCAGTTTTTCATGCTACCTACTCTGCTTTGCTGTTCGATTTATGCTGCGATTTATTGTTATTTTTGGCTTGCTTTGATGTTGTCTGAACAACCGCCTGCACTGCTCCAGCGCTTGTGAAACGGCCGTCTCAAAAGGCCGCTCAGTGTATACAGTATTTACCATATTGTAAAAAAAGCAAACCCCGGAGAGCCTACACTCACCGGGGTTTGCTGACTGTTACAAATGTTGTCAGCTCTACATTATGGCAGCCAGCCGGACCTTGGCTGTGTCACTGGGGACATGGCTGATACCCATGATAATTTCCGCCAGTGCGCGGGCATCGGCCGGTGCACTGCCATTATCAATAATTTCACTGAGCCGCGCCTTGTCTGCATCCGTGGCAGAGTGCTGAATATTGTGAACAGCCTCGGCAATAGTCCGGTAGGCCTCGCTATTGCTGCTGTCGCCGGCGATTTCCATCAGCGCAGCCTTGTCTTCATCGGACGGGAAATGGTTCAGATCCGTCAGGATACTGGCAATGGTTCGGGCCGCTGCCGCATCATCCGCCTGGACCAGTGCCGGACTTGCGCCCAGCAACAGCAGTAGCGCCAGTGCAGTCAGTTTGGAAATCAAAGCAGATTTATTCATGTTTCCTCCGGTTTCTCGATTACTTGCAGGGTTGTCCTGAGTGTAACGCAAGCCCTGACCAAACCCTAATTGCCGGCGGTAATGCCGTTGGCGGCAGGTCTGCAGGCTGTTTACAGCCAATAGGAAAGCACCGCATAGCTGCCTGCCACGGCGCAGAGCAGCAGTGAGAATCTGCGCAGATTCTGCGGCGAGATACGATGCAGGCTGCGCATGGCCAACCAGTAACCTGCCAGAGTGGCGGGCATCAAGGGCAAAGACAGCTTGATCTCTTCCAGGCCGAAACGACCAATAAACGCCAGCATGATCAGGGAAAGCACACAACTGGCCACAAAAAACGCGGCCAGATTGGCCCTGATGAATTCGCCCTTCTCATGCTGCATGACCAGCGCCATGGGCGGGCCGCCGATGGAAGAGCTGGTGCCCATGAAGCCGGACAGAAAACCGGCAATAGCCATGCTGGTATTGCCGGGCCGGATTCGAATGCGTGACAGACTGAGCGCCACCGCCAGCAGCACCGTCAGGCCCAGATAGAGAGCCAGTTCCCGCTGACTGATCCACAGCAGCAAGAGTCCGCCGGCAATGGTGCCAGGTATACGACCAATAATTGCCGCCTGCAAACCCTTGAAGGAAATCGCATGGCGGTGTTTTCTGGCATTAGCCAGGGACAGCGTCAAAGCCGACACCGTAATTGGCGCCGGTACAAACAGCGGATCGATAAAGAACAGGACCGGTGCCGCAATAATGGCCAGACCAAAACCAATGGAGCTCTGCACATAGGAACCCAGCAGTATTACCAGTGCAGCTATCAGTAAATCCATATAAACGCGCGCCTGAGCGGCCCTCGGTATAAGGGCAGATTACTACCTGAAGACAATTGTCTTGTTGCCATTGACGATTACCCGGTGCTCACAATGCCACTTCACCGCTCTGGCAAAGGCTGCACACTCTGCATCCCTGCCAATCTGGCGCAGTTCTTCGATACCGAAGTTATGATCAATTTTCTCGACTGTCTGTTCAATAATTGGACCTTCATCAAGATCCGCTGTCACATAGTGAGCCGTGGCACCGATAATCTTTACACCGCGGTTATAGGCCTGACGGTAAGGGTCAGCACCCTTGAAGCCAGGCAGGAATGAATGATGAATATTGATTATCCGGTCCGGCAACTCGCTACACAGTTCCGGACTCAGGATTTGCATATAGCGCGCCAGAGCCAGCAGATCTGTATCGTGACTTTTCATGATCTCCAGAAGACGAGCTTCCTGGGCCGGCTTGTTGTCCCGCTCGACCGGAAGATAATGATAGGGCAAGCCATGCCATTCGGTGATTCCGCGCATATCCTCATGATTGGAAACCACGCCGACGATGTCTGCTGGCAATACGCCGGATTCCCAGCGATGCAGAATATCGTTGAGGCAATGACCGTGGCGCGAAACCGCCAACATCACCCTGGTGCGCTTGCCCAGGTCATGAAAGTGCCAGGTCATGGCAAATCGTGCTGCCAGCTCTTGGAAATCGGCTTGCAACTGTGGCAAATCGGGAAAGCCGGCCCGGTTCTCTTCAAACTCCACGCGCATGAAAAACTGGTCGATGACCGGATCACGATGCTGGGCCGCTTCATAGATGCTCGCGCCGCGCAGGTCGAGAAACTCACTGACCGCCCGGACAATGCCATTGGTTTCCGGGCAGGATACCGTCAATACATATTTTTTTGCTGTGCTACTACTCATGACAAACCGGCAGCCGAGCCCGGAACTCTGGTTGCCCCGGTCTCCGGCACTCTTTTACAATGGAGAAAAAACCGACATCTTACAGGAACCTGCCATGAAATCACGCGCCGCCGTAGCCTTTGCCGCCGGACAGCCCCTGGAAATTGTAGAAGTGGATCTGGAAGGCCCGCGGGAGGGTGAAGTGCTGGTGGAAATCATGGCCACCGGCATCTGCCACACCGATGCCTTTACCCTTTCCGGTGATGATCCGGAAGGTGCCTTTCCCGCCATCCTGGGGCATGAGGGAGCCGGCATCGTCAGGGAAGTGGGCCCGGGCGTGAAATCAGTCGCGGTTGGTGACACGGTCATTCCCCTGTACACACCGGAATGCCGTCAATGTGACTTTTGCCTGAACCCCAAAACCAATCTCTGCCAGGCCATTCGCAGCACCCAGGGTCAGGGCCTCATGCCCGATGGCAGCAGCCGCTTCTCACTGGACGGCAAACCCATCCTGCATTACATGGGCTGCTCCACTTTCTCCAATTACACGGTCATGCCGGAAATCGCTGTGGCCAAAATTCGCTCCGATGCGCCCTTTGACAAGGTCTGCTATATCGGCTGCGGTGTTACCACCGGCGTCGGCGCAGTGGCCTTTGACGCCAAAGTCGAGCCGGGAAGCACCGTTGCCGTATTTGGTCTCGGCGGTATTGGTCTCAATGTCATTCAGGGAGCTCGCATGGTGGGTGCCGATCGCATTATCGGCATTGACCTGAATCCGTCCAAGGCTGCCCTCGGCAGTCAGTTCGGCATGACCGACTTCATCAATCCCAGGGATGTGGATGATGTCACCCAGGCTGTCATCGATCTCACCGATGGTGGCGTGGATTATTCTTTCGAATGCATTGGCAATGTCACCACCATGCGCCAGGCTCTGGAATGCTGTCACAAGGGCTGGGGCGAGTCTTACATTATCGGCGTGGCGGGTGCCGGCCAGGAAATTTCCACGCGGCCATTCCAGCTGGTCACCGGGCGCTCCTGGAAAGGTACGGCCTTCGGCGGTGCCCGCGGACGCAGCGATGTCCCTAAAATCGTCGACTGGTATATGGATGGCAAGATCGAAATCGATCCCCTGATCACCCACACCATGCCACTGGATGAAATCAACAGGGCCTTCGATCTGATGCATGAAGGCAGCAGCATTCGCTCGGTAGTCATTTACTGAAGCCGGATCTGCTTAAACCGATTCGAAACAGCACACAAGCAAGGGCTGCTATGAAATATCTGCACACCATGGTCAGAGTCAGCAATCTTGAAGACTCACTGGATTTTTACTGCAACAAACTGGGCCTGAAGGAACTGCGCCGCAAGGATCATGAAGGCGGACGCTTCACCCTGGTGTTTCTTGCCGCAGAGGGAGATGAAGACGCCCAGATTGAGCTCACCTGGAACTGGGATCCGGAGGACTATGACGAAGGCAGGAATTTTGGTCATCTGGCCTATGCCGTGGACGACATCTATGCAATCTGCCAGCGCCTGATGGATGCCGGCGTCACCATCAACCGCCCGCCCCGGGATGGCCGCATGGCCTTCGTGCGTTCCCCGGACAATATCTCCATCGAGCTGCTGCAACGGGGCGACGCCCTGCCCGCTCAGGAACCCTGGGCCAGCATGGAAAACCAGGGACACTGGTAGCGGCGCCTTGAGCCACCGCCTTGGCTCGATTATTATTAGCGCCGCAATAAACACCCCCATTGACCCGGGCTGAAACAACAGCCGGGGCCAACCCATCAAGGAACCGGAATCTATCATGCAGATACTTGACGGCAAGTCATGTTCAGAGCAAATCCGCCAGGAAATTGCCGATCAGGTCAGCCAACTCAAATCCGAAGGACGTCGCCCACCCCATCTGGCAGCCATTCTGGTGGGAGATGATGGCGCCAGCGAAACCTATGTCGCCAACAAGGTGAAAGACTGTCAGCAGGTGGGCTTTGAATCTTCCCTGATTCGTTTCGACAAGTCCGTATCTGAAGACGAACTTCTGGCCAAAATTGCCGAACTGAATGCCGATGAAGCTGTGGACGGATTTATTGTGCAGCTGCCCCTGCCGGCCCATATTGATGAACACAAGGTGACTGTCAGTATCGACCCGCGCAAGGACGTGGACGGCTTCTGCCCGGAGAACGTTGGCAATCTCTGCCTGGGCCTGCCCACTTTCGTCTCCGCCACACCCAATGGCATCATGGAACTGCTGGCGCGCTATGATATCGAGACTGAAGGCAAGCACTGCGTGGTGCTGGGACGCAGCAATATCGTCGGCACTCCCATGGCGATTCTGATGTCCCGCAACAGCAAACCCGGCAACAGCACAGTGACCCTGGCCCATAGCCGCACCGCCGAGCTCAAGGCCCTGTGTGCCGAGGCCGATATTCTGGTTGCCGCTATCGGCAAGCCGGAGTTTGTTAGCGCCGATATGGTCAAGCCAGGCGCGGTAGTCATTGATGTAGGCATTACCCGTCTGGCGGATGAGTCCCGGGCTTCGGGCTTTCGCCTGGTGGGCGATGTGCAATTCGACAGCGTCGCCGAAAAAGCCGCCTGGATTACTCCGGTGCCCGGCGGCGTAGGTCCCATGACCCGCGCTTCATTACTGCAAAACACCCTGAAAGCCTATCTGCGAAACTAGGAAAAACGTCATGTTTCAATCTCTGCAAGCCCTACCCGCCGATCCGATTCTGGGCCTGATGGCCGCCTATCGTGCCGACGACAACCCGAAAAAGATCGATCTCGGTGTTGGCGTCTATAAAGATACCAATGGCAATACCCCGGTGATGCAGGCAGTCAAGAAAGCCGAGAGTCTGATTCTCGATGCCCAGCAATCCAAATCCTATGTGGGCCCCACCGGTGCTGCAGAGTTCAATCAGGTTTCTGCCGAATTGATATTTGGTGAAAGCCTGGTGAGCAAGCTGGGCAAGCGCCGGGTTACTGCCCAGGCCCCCGGCGGCTGTGGCGGCCTGCGTTTGGCGGCAGAATTCGTCAAGAAAGCCAATCCCGAAGCCAGGGTCTGGGTCAGTGATCCCACCTGGGCCAATCACGTGCCGCTGCTGGGTTCTTCCGGCCTCAAGATCGAGCAATACCCCTATTATGATTACGACAGCCACAGCGTCCGCTTCGATGCCATGATGGAAACGCTGCAGCAGGTGGACAGCGGCGACCTGGTATTACTACATGGCTGTTGCCACAACCCCTGCGGTGCAGATCTGTCAAAAGAGCAGTGGCAGGCTGTCAGGGACCTGGCCCTGGACAAGGGCTTTACTGTATTCATTGACCTGGCCTATCAGGGCCTGGGCGATGGCCTGGAAGAAGATGTCTATGGCGTGCGCCTGCTGGCCGAAGCCCTGCCCGAGCTGATTGTGGTTTCCTCCTGCTCCAAGAACTTTGGTCTGTACCGGGAACGTACCGGCGCCCTGACAGTGATCTGTGACAAGGAGTCCAGCGCCGAAATCGCCACCACCCAGATTGCAGCCGCCGCCCGGGCCATGTATTCCATGCCACCGGATCATGGTGCGGCTATCGTGCAAACCATCATGACCTCGCCCGAGCTGCGCAGCGAATGGGATGCCGAGTTGACCGAGATGCGCAACCGCATCAACAGCCTGCGCGCACAACTGGTGGCGCGATTGAAGGACGCCGGTGTGCAGCAGGACTTCAGCTTCATCGAAAGGGAAAAGGGAATGTTTTCTTTTCTGGGAGTGAGTGTTGAGCATATCCAGAAGCTGGTAAACGACTACAGCATCTATATTGTCAACTCCAGCCGCATCAATGTTGCCGGTATTAATGACAGCAATATTGACTACCTGACCAGCAGCATCGCCGAAGTACTGGCCTGATCAGGTCAATGCCGAACTGAAGTCATGGTGGTCAGATCTTGACCGCCATGACATCGGTTGAAATCCCCTGAATAACGCAATTGGTGGTAGGACCTGGAACCTGCAACCAGTCACTCGGTTTGCAATGGCTGCCAACAATAACCAGTTCGGCATCCAGCTCTGCCGCCAGGCGCTTGATCTCAAAGGCCGGCTCCCCCTGCAAGAGATGAATGCGCTCTTTGCCCACCGCCAGACCATGACGCCACAACAGCTCACGCAGTTGCATCCGGGCATGATCGAGCAGTCGCTGGCGATCGGCGTCCGGTGTATCGGCACTCCCCTGTGCTTGGTAAAGCCCCTGCTTGACCACATGCACCACATGCAGATGCTCTAATTCATCGGGATACATGAAGAGCACCCGGTCTATCAGAGCCCGGGATTCGGATTCCAGATCAAGCGCCAGCAAAAGGCTGCGAAATCTTGCCATGTTGTTTCCCCTGCTGCCAAAGCCGCCTTGCTGTTGCTGCAATCGAAGCGCAAGACCAGTAAAGCTGGGGCCAGTCTAGATAAACTGGAAAATTTCGCGTTGATCTAAGTCAACTGCTCCGTTTTTTCAGAGACCCACTGACACCGGCGGCAAAATCCCGCAGACAAGTGGCCGTCAGATCCCAGCCGATACAGGCATCGGTGATGGAAACCCCCGGCTTGATGTCTGCCAGATCATCCGGAATGGGCTGATTACCCTCTTCCAGATTACTCTCGATCATGACACCGACTATGGACTCATTGCCCTGTTTAATTTGCTCGGCAATGGCATTCAGCACTTCGGGCTGACGGGCGGCATCCTTGCCGGAATTGGCATGACTGCAATCCACCATGATGTTCGGGCGAATACTGGCAGCCTTCATCTCTGCCTCACAGGCCGCCACACTCTCTGCGTCATAATTGGGTGACTTGCCCCCTCTCAGAATCAGATGACAGTGAGGATTGCCCTCGGTGCGAAAAACCGCCACCTTGCCCTGGCCGGTCACACTGATGAAGCTGTGGGGTGCCGAGGCGGAACGAATGGCATTGATGGCCACCATGGTGTCGCCATTGACATTGTTCTTGAAACCGATGGCCGAGGATATGCCACTGGCGAGTTTGCGGTGGGTGGGAGATTCCGTGGTGCGGGCACCAATGGCTGTCCAGCTCACCAGATCCTGCAGGTATTGCGGTGAGATCAGATCCAGGGCTTCGATGGCGATGGGCAGACCAATGTCCGCGATATCCAGCATCAGTTTGCGACCAATGCGGATACCATGATCGATACGGTGGCTGCCATCCAGATGGGGGTCATAGATCAGCCCTTCCCAGCCTACCGAGGTCCGTGGCTTTTCAAAGTAAACCCGCATCAGTATCAGCAGCTCATCTGCCAGTTCATCCGCCAGGGTTTTCAGACGACGGGCATACTCCAGGGCTTCTTCCGGATTATGGATGGAACAGGGCCCTACCACGACAATGAGACGATGATCCTCACCATCCAGAATGGCCTTCACCGCGCGGTGCCCCTCGACAACGGTCGCCAGGGCCTTGCCCTGCAGGGGGAACTCCTTCTTCACCTCATCCGGTGGCGGCAGTTCCTCATGGCCGATGATATGGTAGTTCTCGATTTCCGATGCACTCTGACTCATGACAAGAATCCTGAAAATTGCTGGTTTGACCCGCTGCCTGTTGGCTGGCAAACAGGGCGGATGGGGATTATGGGGGAAACGCGCTGACAACTCAAAGCCCCGGACTTGCCAGCATGCAATGGCGCTGCTACCTTCCGGCTCCGTGCTGATTACTGAACCGGAGCCCAGTCAATGCCAAAAGCCAGTGAGCTGAAGAAAGGAATGATTGTAGATATTGATGGCGATCCCCATATTGTTCGCCAACTGGAGGCCAAGTCCCCCAGCTCCCGTGGCGCCGCCACGCTCTACAAGATTCGCTTCTACAATCTGCGCACCCAGCAAAAGCGGGATGAATCACTCAAGGGCGAGGATCTGCTGAATGAGGCGGATTGTGTGCGGGTGGATGTGCAGTACTCCTACGTGGACGACGATATTCATTACTTCATGAACATGGAAGACTACAGTCAGTATGGCCTGAACAGCGATCGCATCGAAGAGCAACTACCCTATCTGGTGGAGCAGCAGGAAGGCATTATTGCCCTGCTGGTGGATGGCGAACTGGTGGCTATCGAGATGCCCCAGTCTGTGAATCTTGAAATCGCTGAAACACCACCACCGATTACCGGATCTTCGGCCACCAATCGCAGCAAGACGGCGAAGCTGACTACCGGTCTTGAAATTCAGGTGCCTGAATACCTGGCCCCGGGTGAGCTGGTGAAAGTGAATACCACCACCGGAAAATTCATGTCCAGGGCCTGAGGGCCGACGACAAGCTGCTACAGAAGAAACCACCAGACCAGTGCGAACAGCAGTAAACCTGCCAGCAGCCCGGCCAGCAGACTAAGGCGTTCCTCATTCAGGCCAAATCCTGATGCGGGCGGTGACGACTCCTGCACCGGCCGGGATAAGGCTTCTTCCAGCCTGGCATATTCCTCATCACTCATCTGTTCCTGCTCGACCCCGGCTTTATTGCCAGCGGGCGGCCGAACTTCGGCCGCGCCGGAGAAGGCGGCTGTCCGACGTGCCGCCCGGCGTTGCACGATTGATTCCGGGGCCTGGCTGCCCTGCCGGGACTGCCCGACAGACTCGCCCGTCTCCCTGGGCCCTGAGTCCAGTAGCTGGTGGCATTCCAGTAAAGAGCGAGCGCGCTTGAAGGCCAGGGTGGAATCGGCAAGCATGCCGCGAGCAGGATCGCGCTGCTGACCAAATGTTGGCAGTCGTTCCAGAAAGCGCGGATCACGCAGCACCGTCAGCAGCGACCGCCGTGCGGCATTGTCCGCCAGAAACTGGGCCACCAGAGCGTCTTCCAGTTCTGCATCGAGAGTACTGTCGGCAAGCTGTTGCCAGTTTTCCTGGCGTAAACTGGAGACTGCCGCCAGCAAAAACCAGCGCGCCAGATACTCAGGCCTGGAGGTCTTGTCTTGATTGTCTGTTGCTTGCCCGGCTGTCATTACTGGGGAACAAAGGCTTCGGTTTTCACTGAGGAACAAAGTTTTCGGTTTTCACTGAGGAACAAAATTTTCGGTTTTCACTGAGGAATAAAGTTTCCAGTTTTCAGAAAGTGAATGCTGTGGTCAATGACTTCGTTGTCCCGCATCATCAGGGTATGCATGACCGGCAGGGTAATATGCTCTTTCATACCCGCAACCCGGGTGCTCTCAACGCTGACCACACTGTCATTGGGCCCGTCTATCAATAACAGCCCCAAAGGGTTCAGGGCCAGGTCGCCGGCAATTACCCCCAGCTCGAAATCCACCGGCCCCAATTCATTGATAATACTTTCATCATCGGTGCCCAGTGCCTGCCCGGCTGGCCCCAGAAAGCCGAAGCCTGGAACTCCTTTCAGGCCCTGGGCCAGGCTGCTGCCCTGATTGGGAGGCCCCAGCATGACCACCCTGCCCAGTTCCGGAATAGCCTGATCCTGCAGATAGACCCGCAGCAAAATGCCCCCCAGTGAATGGGTCACAAAATGTATGCGGCTGGGTGAGTTTGTTTCAGCCGAATTTATTGCAGCCTCAGCGCCACTGGCCCCGCCTTCGGCAGTGTCGCGGCAAGCGGCCAGTCCTCTGCCCACCGCATCCCGGGACAGTTCTGCAATGGGATGGCGACGGGAAGGATAGCTGATATTAACCGAGCGCATGCCGCTGCGCTCCAGCTTTCTCTCCAATTCAGCCATGGAATCGGAGACTCGCGCCAGGCCATGCAATAGCACCACACAGTCTTCAGCCACCAGCACGGGACTGACCAGCAGACAAACAAGGGCAATCAGTTTTTTCATGGCAGTAAGGTGAAGATTGGCCTATCCGGCGTTTTCGCTGTGAACAGCCTGACAATTCCAGCAAATCTCGAAAGTAGCGGCATTGGCCTCACTGCAAGTCTGGCACTGCCAATCCGGACCCGCTTCATCACAGCCCAGTTGCAGGTCCTTGATGATTTGCTCCGCCCGGCGAACATCCAGCGAGCCTACCCAGATTTCCGGCAGACACTCATTAATTGGTAATTCACCCGCTACCGAGTAGAGATTGGCATTGCGTACCTGGGCCTGAATATCATGTTGTTCCAGCACATTGCGCAGATGCCAGGCCATGGCCACCGTGTCGGATGTATAAACTTTCTGCATAAACTCGATAGCGTCGCCGACGGACTCAGCGATAAATATGCCGCCAGCGCAATCCCACTATAAACAGCACTGCCACATAGAGGCAAACACCACCTACCACCAGCACGGCCATCTGCAGTACCCGCTGCTGCAGGCTCCAGTCTGTCCACTGCTGCCAGGCACCGGCCAACAGCACCAGAAAGGCCAGCATAACGACATTGGCCAGTAACAGCCGCAGCAGGAAAACAACCCAGCCAGCCTGGAAGCGGAAGGCGCCGTCTCGCAGCAAGCCGGCCCAGAGCAGGCCGGCATTGAGAAATGCCGCCAGTGAGGTCGCCAGGGCCAGTCCCACATGGGCATAGCCGGCGATATAAAAGCCAATATTCATGAGCATATTGGCCACCATGGCCACCACCCCGATTCGCACTGGCGTGGCGGTGTCCTGACGGGCGTAGTAACCCGGCGCGAAAATCTTGATGGCCATGAAGGCCAGCAGGCCCACTGCATAGGCGCGCAGGGAGCCGGCTGCACTGCTCACGTCCACCACGGTGAAATTGTCGTTCAGGAACAGGGTGATCAGCAGCGGCTCCGCCAGATAAACCAGCGCCACCGTCGCCGGTACGGCAATCAGGAAAATCAGTCGCAGGGCCCAGTCCAGGGTTTCGGCGAATTCCGCCATGGATTGTTCCGCATGGCGGCGGGACAGGCTCGGTAGCACCACGATGGCAATGGCAATACCAAAGGTGCCCAGGGGCAGTTCCATGAGGCGGTCGGAGAAATACAGCCAGGAGACACTGCCCGCCACCAGCAATGAGGCAATGACGGTATCCAGCAGCAAATTGATCTGGCTGACCGAGACCCCGAACAACGCCGGCACCATCAGTTTCTTGATACGCCTGACCCCTTCATGGCCAGGAGCGGGTTTCGGCAGCGGCAGCAAGCGCATGCGGGCAAGAAATGGCAACTGGAACAGTAACTGGGCAAAGCCGGCAATCAGGACCGCCCAGGCCAGGGCCAGCTCCGGTACCCGCATATAGGGCACCAGCAGGAAGGAACAACTGATCAGGGAGATGTTCAGCAGTGCCGGCGTGATGGCCGGCACGGCGAAGCGGCCATAGCTGTTGAGAATGGCGCCACACAAGGCCGTCATGGATATTAGCAGCAGATAGGGAAAGGTGATGCGCAACATTTCCACAAACAGCTGGAACTTGGCCGGCTCATCGGTAAAGCCATAGGCAATGGGCACCGCCAGCAGCTGGGCGGCAATCAACACCACAACAGTCAACAGACTGAGGAATCCCCCCAGGCTGGCAGTCACCGCATTGATCAGGCCCTGCACATCACTGTGGCTGTGTTTGCTGCGGTACTCCGACAATACCGGCACGAAGGCCTGATTGAATGCCCCTTCGGCAAACAGCCGGCGCATGAAATTGGGGATCTTGTTAGCCAGAAAGAAGGCATCAGCGCCATCACTGGTGCCGAAGACCCGGGCAATGACGATGTCACGGCACAGGCCCAGCACCCGGGACACCATGGTCATGGAACCGGTGACGCCACTGGAGCGCAACAGGCCCGGTTCGGCTGACCCTGCGGCGCCTGCCTGGCCTGTCTCCGGCTGCTTGTCTGTGTCGCTGTCCTGCATTCTGTTTAATCCGCTACGCGGGGGCAAAGTCCTGATGACAGCCCGGCGCTGCCCCACTATTCACCCACTTCTCGCCCACTAAAGGCTTTTCGGTTGAATCTGTGTCGCCGTCCTGAATTTTGTTTAATCCGCTGCACCGGGGCAAAGTCCTGATGACAGCCCGGCGCTGCCCCACTATTCACCCACTTCTCACCCACTTCTCACCCACTTCTCACCCACTAAGGGGTTATCGGTTGAATTAGTTGAATTTTCAGGCCCTTGCGCCGGTTTCTGGGGCCAGCTTGCTATTGACATCAAAAAGCGAAAACGGCATAGTGTCGCTCCTTCAAAAATGGGCCCAAAGCCCCTTTGAACCAAATCAACCCGTTTTCTCGAACAGATCGATAGTAGACAGATAGTTTCTCAAGGAGTCCCAATTGGCTAATTTTCCCCAATCCCGCAAGCGTGCCCGACAAGGCGAAAAGCGCCGTCGTCATAACGCCTCTTTCCGTTCCATGGTCCGCACTTATATCAAGAAAGTGGACTCTGCAATCGCGGGTGGTGATCACAAGGCGGCGACTGAGGCTTACAATGCCGCAGTGCCGGTAATTGATCGCATGGCCAACAAGGGCATTATCCACAAGAACAAGGCTGCACGGCACAAGAGCCGCCTGAATGCTGCGGTCAAGGCCCTCGCATAATCACCGCCAGCTGCAAGATCCAATAAAAAACCGGCCCCTGGCCGGTTTTTTATTGCCTGAAATCCGGGTCTGACCCTGCCGGGGAGACCTTGATCAGTTGAGAATGAGGTTGTCGCGATGAATGATTTCCTCATCACCGGCATAGCCCAGAATTTCCTCGATCTGGGCACTGCTCTGGCCCAGCAGCTGCCTGACTTCATCGACATTGTAGTTGACCAGACCGCGGCCAATCTCGGCACCGGTTTCATCCACACAGGCCACCACTTCGCCGCGTGTGAACTGGCCTCTGACTGCCTTGATACCCACCGCCAGCAGGCTGCTGCCGGATTCCCGCAGCACCCTCACAGCACCTTTATCCAGCTGCAAAGAACCCTGCAGGCTTAACTGCCCCGCCAGCCATTGCTTGCGGGCTGTCATGGGTTCGCTGTCGGCATAAAGCAGGGTACCGAGTTGCTCCCCCTGACCCAGACGGCTCAGAACCTGGTCAATTCGGCCATTGGCAATGACTGTGTCAGTGCCCGAGCGGGCGGCAAGCTTGGCGGCAGACAGCTTGGTCTGCATGCCACCGCGCCCCAGACTGCTGCCGGTACCGGCCATGCCATCAAGGCTGGAATCCCCGGCTGCCGCGGCCTGCACCAGTTTGGCGTCGGGATTATGGCGGGGATCGGCACTGAATAAACCGTCCTGATCCGTCAATACCACCATCAAATCGGCATTAATGAGATTGGCCACCAGGGCCGCCAGGGTGTCATTATCACCAAAGCACAATTCAGCCGTGGCCACCGTGTCATTTTCATTCACCACCGGCAAAACCCCCATTTCCAGCAAGGTGGTAAGGGTGCTGCGGGCATTGAGATAGCGGGTGCGGTCAGACAAATCGGCATGGCTGAGCAGAATCTGGGCTGCATGTACGCCATGCTCCATGAAACAGCTTTCATAGGTCTGTACCAGCCCCATCTGCCCCACCGCCGCGGCGGCCTGCTGCAGATGAATCTGCTTCGGGCGCGCCTGCAATGCCAGGCGGGACACCCCTTCTGCCACGGCACCTGAGGACACCAGTACGATCTGCTTGCCCTGTTGCTGCAGTGCCACCAGTTGATGGGCCCAGTGAGCGATGGCCTGACGGTCCAGCCCCAGACCGTTATTGGTTACCAGCGAACTGCCCACCTTGACCACCCAGCGCCGGGCAGCCGGCAGGTGCTGACGACTCTCCTTTATCCTAGTCATCCCAATCCTCGTCATCCCAGTCTTCCGCCACTTTTTTGGCCGGTCTGGACGCCTCGATCGTGCGCCGAATCTCGAAGGCCATGGCCTCCTCCCGGTCCCGCTCAGCCTGGCGGTATTCTTCGTTTTCCTTGAGTAATTGCCGGTGTTCCTCGATAGAGTCCATCAGGCGGCCACAAAGTTGCTTGCAGCCCTCGGCCGAGAGTGCAGAAATGCGATAGATATCCCCTTGCCAGTCCAGCTCCTGTCGCAGTCGCTGCTCCAGCTCATCCAGTTGCCCGGCATCCAGCAAATCCACCTTGTTCAGTACCAGCCAGCGCTCCTTGGCAGCCAGGGTGGGACTGAATTTCTCCAGTTCGGCAACAATTTCCCGGGCCGCCAGCACCGGATCACTGCCATCCACCGGCAATACATCCACCAGATGCAGCAGCAGGCGGGTTCTGGACAGGTGTTTGAGAAAGCGAAAGCCCAGGCCGGCACCCTCGGAGGCGCCGTGAATCAGCCCGGGAATATCCGCCATCACGAAACTGCGCTCCAGGCCAAGACTCACCACCCCCAGATTGGGGGTCAGGGTAGTAAAGGGATAATCGGCCACTTTCGGCCGGGCGGCAGAGACTGCTCTTATCAGGGTGGATTTGCCGGCATTGGGCAAGCCCAACAGGCCCACATCGGCCACCAGCCGCAGTTGCAGCTGCAGGCGCCGCACTTCACCGGGCGTGCCATTGGTGGTCTTGCGTGGGGCTCGATTAACACTGGACTTGAAGCGGGTATTGCCGAGGCCGTGAAATCCGCCCTTGGCTACCATGACCTGCTGGCCGGCATGGTCGAGATCGGCAATCAACTCCTCGGTATCGACATCGATTACGCTGGTGCCAACCGGCACCTTGACCAGCAGGTCATCGCCACCCTTGCCGGTGCAATTGCGGCCCTGGCCGGGCTGGCCGGACTCGGCCCGGTAGCGGGGCTGAAAGCGAAAATCCACCAGGGTATTCAGAGCAGCGTCGGCCTCCAGCAGAACACTGCCGCCATCGCCACCATCGCCGCCATCGGGGCCGCCTTTTTCGATATATTTCTCACGACGAAAGCTGAGGCAGCCATTGCCTCCCTTGCCGGCTTCCACGGTAATCTCTGCTTCGTCTACGAATTTCATCTCGCTTACCTGCTTATGGGATCGGACGCTTCGGGGCCACAAATAAAAAAGCCCCGTCGCTGACGGGGCTTTTTCAGGATCCTGCTTGCTGTTCTAGGCCGTCTCGACGCTTACATATTTGCGAGACTTGGGGCCGCGCACACTGAATTTTACAGTGCCATCAGCCTTGGCGAACAGCGTGTGGTCCTTGCCACAGCCAACATTCTCACCAGGATGAACCTTGGTGCCACGCTGGCGGATAATGATATTGCCGGCACGCACTTCCTGACCACCGAAAAGCTTGACACCAAGCCGTTTCGATATGGAATCGCGACCGTTATTGGTACTACCGCCTGCTTTCTTATGTGCCATTATCTACTCCTGCTTATCCTTTGATTCCAGTGATCTTGACCTCAGTGAACCACTGACGGTGACCCTGCTGCTTGCGAGAGTGCTTGCGACGGTTGAACTTGATAATAGTCACTTTCTTGTGACGAGCCTGCTGCACTACTTCAGCAGTCACTTCACCACCCTCTACGTAAGGCGTGCCAATCTTGACAGATTCGCCTTCGCCAACCATCAGAATCTTGTCAAAACTGACCTTGTCACCAGTGGCCGCATCCAGCTTCTCCAGTTTGAGGACTTCGCCCTCTTTAACTTTGTGCTGCTTGCCACCACTCTCAAAAACCGCGTACATAACCGTCTCCAGAGCTCATTCGGGGATTCAAATAACCCCATTCCTTACAGGGGCGTGGATTGTACGGGATAGCCGGGGTCGAAGCAAGGGAAATTGGCGATCGCCGGGTCTGTCCCGGCCACTGCCGGGAAAGGGCAAATTCTCCCCATAATCAGCGCCTTGCGCCGACTTGACAGCTTGGGGCCGGGTGCCTAGCATGCTGCCCCGCTATCCCGAGACTAAAACCTGACTCTGCCGGGCCCGGCGCTGTTTGACCCGGCCCCTGCAGCCCTAATTTGGACCCAGCACAGATGTACCAGGAACTACGCGCGGCCGTGGAATCGGACTTTGAGGCCGTCAACGGCTTTATTGTCGAGCAACTGCACTCCAATGTGCCACTGGTTGAGAATATCGGCCATTATATTGTCGATGCGGGCGGCAAGCGCCTGCGTCCGCTACTGGTACTGTTGGCGGCCCGGGCCTGCGATATCCGCGATGATCGCCATATCGCCATGGCCGCGGTCATCGAGTTCATCCATACCGCCACCCTGCTCCATGACGATGTGGTGGATATGTCCACCCTGCGACGTGGCCGCCCCACCGTCAATGCCAACTGGAACAACCCCTCCAGTGTGCTGGTGGGGGATTTCATCTACTCCCGGGCTTTCCAGATCCTGGTGCAGATCGGCGATATGCGCATTATGGAGATCATGGCCGACACCACCAACAGGATTGCCGAAGGCGAAGTTCTGCAGCTCATCTCCAAATCCAACGTCAATGCCAATGAAGACACCTATATGCAGGTGATCCAGAGCAAAACTGCCATCCTGTTCCAGGCGGCCGCCCAGTGTGGAGCCATCCTCGCCGGCGCCGACAGCAGTCTGGAAGCCTCCCTGAAAGCCTGCGGCAATCATCTGGGCATTGCCTTTCAACTGGTGGACGATGCCCTGGACTATGACGGTGATGCCGAAGCCATGGGTAAAAATGTTGGCGATGACCTGGCCGAAGGCAAGCCTACCCTGCCCCTGATCCGGGTCCTGCAAAACGGCAGCGCCGAGGAGCAGCAGTGGATCCGCGAAGCCCTGCAGGCTGACAAAGTGGAATCCAGCATGCTGCAGAATGTGATCCAGATCGTACGTGCCTCCGACGCCCTGGACTACACTCGCAATATGGCCCGGGCGGAAGCTGATGCGGCCCGCCAGTGTCTGCAGGGTCTGCCTGCCAGCCCTTATCTGGACAGCCTCCACCAGCTGGTGGATGTGGCCGTGGAACGCGCCGGCTAGAACTGTGGCCTGGCCACATTGCCTGATATACACTTTTGCGACAGCAAAGGAGAAGCCCATGCCCTTCAAGATCCCTGCCCCTGCCAGTAATGCCGTTTTGGCAATCTGCCTGTTGTTTCTGACCGCCTGTACCACAACCGGACTGACCAGCGGCAGCCCCGATGAACGCCGCGCCGCAATTCAGGACATGCGCAGCGAAGTACTGGATGAGCTCTACAGCCTCAAACCCGATACCCGGGTGCAGATCGGCAGTGCCGCCGGTTATGCCGTTTTCACCAATGCCAATATCAATGTCATTCTGGCCAGCTTCGGCGGCGGCATTGGCGTGGTGCGCAACAATCAGACTGGTGAAGACACCTATATGCGCATGGGTGAAGTGGGTATTGGCCTGGGTGCCGGGGTCAAAGACTTCCGCGCCGTGTTCGTGTTTCACAGCGAAGAAGCGCTGGAGCGATTCATGGATGTCGGAATCTCGGTAGGCGGTAATGCCGACGCCGCCGCCAAGGCCGGTGATCTGGGCGCCGCCGTAGGCGGTGAAGCAGTAGTGGACAATGTTACGGTCTACCAGCTTACCCAGTCCGGCCTGGCCCTGCAGGCCACCGTCAAGGGCACCCGCTACTGGCAGGATGGCGCCCTGAACTGAGGGCGCCACAGCGGCAGCCGCTGATCTGCCGTTTTACATACCCGGATAATTGGGGCCGCCGCCACCTTCCGGCACCACCCAGTGAATATTCTGGGACGGGTCCTTGATATCGCAGGTCTTGCAGTGCACGCAGTTCTGGGCATTGATCTGGAAGCGCTTGCCTCCATCCGCTTCTTCCACCACTTCGTAAACCCCGGCGGGGCAATAGCGCTGCGCCGGCTCGTCATATTTGGGCAGGTTCACGGCGATAGGAATCGAATCATCCTTCAGGGTCAGATGACAGGGCTGATCTTCGGCATGGTTGGTATTGCTGAGAAAAACCGATGACAGCTTGTCGAAACTGATCTTGCCATCGGGTTTGGGGTAGTCGATCTTCGGCGCCTGATCGGCAGGTTTGAGCTGCTCGAAATCCCGCGATTTGTCGCGAATGGTGAAAGGGAATTTACCGAAGAAAATATTCTGTTCAATAAATGTCAGTGCGCTGCCAAGCCAGAATCCGAATTTGTGGAATCCGGCGCTGAAGTTACGGGTCTGGTGTAACTCTTCATACAGGTCTGACTTTTGGAAACGCGCGCCATAATCCGTCAATTCCGAAGCCGGATTTTCTTCACTCAGCGCTGCATAGAGAGATTCGGCGGCCAACATGCCGGATTTCATGGCCGTGTGGCTGCCCTTGATCTTGGCCGCGTTCAGGGTGCCGGCATCACAGCCAATCAGAAGACCGCCGGGGAAACTCATTTTCGGCAGGGAGTTCAGGCCACCCTTGATCAGCGCCCGCGCGCCATAGCTGAGGCGCTTGCCACCCTCGATGGTCTTTTTGATTACCGGGTGGTGCTTGAACTTCTGGAATTCATCGAAGGGAGAAATATGTGGATTCTGGTAGGCCAGGTCAACGATCAGACCCAAAGAGACCTGATTGCCTTCCACATGATAGAGAAAACCCCCACTGGTGCCGGCATAGCTGGCTCCCACCATGGGATAGCCCGCCGTGTGCACCACCAGGCCTTCCTGGTGCTGCGCTTCCGGAATTTCCCAGACTTCCTTGATGCCTATACCGTAATGCTGCGGATCACTGTCCTTGTCCAGTTCAAACTTGCTGATGATTTCCTTGCCCAGATGACCGCGGCAGCCTTCAGCCAGAATGGTGTATTTGGCATGAAACTCAAAACCCGGTTCATAGGAGGGCTTCTTTTCACCGTCAGCGCCGACACCCATGTCACCGGTGGCGACTCCCTTGACCGAACCGTCCTCGTTGTACAGCACTTCGGCTGCGGCGAAGCCGGGAAATACCTCGGCGCCCAGTTCCATGGCCTGCTCCCCCAGCCAGGCGCAGAGTTTGCCCAGGGAGATAATATAGTTGCCATGATTATGCATGGGGCGCGGCACCATCAGCCCCGGAAACTTGAAGGAGGACTCGGCACCCGGCAGATAATAGACATTATCCCCGGTAACCCGGGTATTAAGTGGGGCACCGCGCTCTTTCCAGTCCGGGAACAACTCATCCAGGGCCGTGGGTTCGAAGACTGCACCGGAGAGAATATGGGCACCGATCTCGGAGCCCTTTTCCAGCACACAGACAGAAAGTTCCTTGCCCCCCTCTTTGGCCAACTGCAATAGACGGCAGGCCGTCGACAAACCGGCCGGGCCAGCGCCGACAATCACCACATCAACTTCCATGGACTCACGTTGCATAGATAAACCTCTGTCTTGAATCGATTCGAACGAATCCTGTGTCAAAGCCCGGTGTCATTCCCTTGTAAACCCGGCCAAATCCAGGCTGGCTATTATCCTTAATTCACCTGAACAGCGCAAAAACCCTGCCAGAGGCCCGGGCATTACAAAATGTCACAAAATCTGACTATTGGCCTGAGAATTTACGGCCGATTTTGGTACATACTACGCCGCCTGATCAAAAAGCCCGGCTGGCACACCGTCAGTACGGATAAAGCGGCCTAGCCAGACCCGGCCGCACCCCCAGATAGCCCATAGTAACCATAGCAAGAAGAACACTGGAGTCATTCCATGAGCCCCGTTATACCTGCCAAAAAATCCCTGATTCACGCCATTGCCCTGGCCTCGGCCATGCAAGCCGGCACCCTGATGGCACAGGATGCCCCGGTCACCGATGATGACTCCACCGTAACCTATCCGGCCAGCTATTTTGCCCAGTTCGAGCCATTTTCCGCCAATGACATGCTGGATCGTATTCCCGGCATCAGCGTGGCCCGCTCTGGTGGCTCCAATACCTCCAGTGATTCCAGCCGTCGCGGCCTGGGACTGGGCGGCGACCAGATTCTGATCAATGGCCGCCGCATCACCGGCAAGGGCAACGAAGGTAACAGCCAACTGAGCCGCATTCCGGCAGATCAGGTACAGCATATCGAAATCATTCGCGGCACCTCCGCCGATCTGGATGTCCGTGGCGGCTCCCAGGTGATCAATATTGTCTTGCTGGAAGCCGAATCCCGTTCCTCGGTGGCTTATGAGCTCAATGCCGACCACTACCACGACGGTGAGGTCAAGCCGGGTGGCAAAATCTCCCTGACCGGTTCCAGTGGTGCCTTCGAATATCTGCTCAGCGCCGAAACCGAACCGCGCTGGGAATGGCGTAAAGGTTTTGAGGTCAGCACCCTGGCCGACGGCAGCCTCAATAACACCATTCGCCGTGATACCCGCACTGACTCACAACCTCTGACCCTGAGTGCCAATCTGGGCTATCAGTTCACTGACGCGGATATCGCCCACCTGAACATCCAGTACGAGGACACCGACAGCCCCTTTCGCGATGATCGCTTCCTGACTGACTACCAGGTCTCCCCCATCGTATCCCGGGTTGAAGAAGACATCACTGCCAGCAGCAACGACTTCTGGGAAGTGGGCGGTGACTATGAGCATACCTTTGCCAATGGCAATCGCTGGAAAACACTCTGGATTGTCAATCGCAAGGAAGATGACAGCCTGCGCGAGCGCTTTGTGGTTGACGGTGCTGACCGCAGCAAAGACCTGTTTCTGGATAATTACAATCGCTACCAGGAACGCATTATTCGCAGCAGCTACTCAATGGGCCTGACCGATACCCAGGACATTGAGTTCGGACTGGAACGGGCCCAGACCATTCTCGACTCCACCCTGAAACTCGGCCTGCTCAGCAGCAGCCAGCCGGGCTCGGAGGAATTCGGAGGCCTGACACCTTTCACCAATGCCGATGCCACCGTGGAAGAAATTCGCTACGAAGCCTCGGCAGTCCATAACTGGCAGATCAACTCGCGCATGTCACTGGAGAGCACGCTGATTTTCGAGCAATCAGAAATCTCCCAGTCTGGCGATGTATCCAAGAGCCGCGACTTTGATTTTGTCCGCCCGAAAATTGATTACCGGTTTGACCTGACCCCTTCTCTGCAATTTCGAGCCACCATCGAAAAAGATGTCGCCCAGTTGAGCTTCAATGACTTTACTGCCAATACTGACTCCGGCGATGACGAGCAGAACGAAGTAACGGGCAACCCCGATCTGCGTCAGGAACAATCCTGGCGCTATGACCTGAATCTGGAATATCGCTTCAATAACGATAATGGCGTGATCAACAGCAATGTCTATTTCCACGATCTGGAAGACGTGATTGATCGCATCGACGTCTCCACCGGCGGCAATATCCTCTCCGCCAACGGCAATATCGGAGACGGCGAACGCTATGGTGCTGCTATCGATGGCAGTCTGCGTCTGGCCGGCTGGAATCTGCCCAATATCCTGCTGACATCAAGAGTGGAAGTGGTGGATTCCTCCGTGACCGACCCCTTCCTCGGTATCGATCGTCGCATCAATCGCAACGGCCGGGGTAACTGGCGCCTGGGCTTCCGCCACGATGTCAGCTCCCTCGGACTCAACTACGGCGTCAACTATAACGACAGCTTCGAAGGCGGCATTCTGGCCTATGATATCGACAAGATTGAAGACTATGATTCCGACGGCTTCTTGATGGCCTTCGTGGAAAAACAGGGCTGGGGCGGGCTGATCTACCGCTTTGAGGCCACCAATGTGCATGAGTCCTATCGCTGCCGCATTCGTACCCGTTTTGTGAACGGCACCATTGCCACCGGCAACATCAGCGAGATCGAGAATTCCTGCAGTCACACCGGTGAGAAGTACGCCATCAAGATTCGCGGCACCTTCTGATCCTGAGGATTCAGGCAAGGCCTGCAAGGCATAAAAAAGGCGGCAGTGAGAAACACTGCCGCCTTTTTTTGTGCGAGCTCTCAGGCCGCTTGTCCGGGGATGGACCCGAATCGCTATCGGCGCCTTACTGGACGTAAAAAATCACCGAGGTCAGTAACAGCAGCAACAGCCCACCCTCAGCCAATGCCACCCAGCGCTTTGCCTGGGGCGTCAGGCCTCGCAGGTAGCGGTCCATGGGGACCAGCAGCTGTTTGTAGCGGTAATTGGTCACCGTTTCGTCCTCTGTCAGCAATTGACTGTTCAATTACCTTCTTTGACGGCCCGAGTGGCAAAAGGTTACATCTGCTGCGACGAATAGCGGCTGGGCTCGGCGGCTGGCGGACAGCTATTGGGGTTTGGTGAATATCATCATGTGCTGCCAGGGCAGAAAATCCAGGGTATCGGTCCATTCCAGGCCAAACACGCTCATTTCCCGCACTGCCTGAATTTCGGTCATCTTGTGCAGGGGGCGAATGGGCACACTGGGGTCCTCGCCCCGATACTCCAGCAGAAAGATCCGTCCGCCGGGCTTGAGGGCATTGTAGATGCCCTGCACCATCTCAAAGGGATGGGAAAACTCATGATAGGCATCCACCATGATGGCCGCATCGATGGACTCTGGCTCCAGATTGGGGTCATCTATAGCCCCCAACACCGGTTCGATATTGTCCACCCCCTCCTCTGCCATGCGCTGCTCGATGATGGCCAGCATTTCCGGCTGGATATCAACCGCCATTACCTTGCCCCGGGGCACCTGGGCAGCGATGCGAAAGGAGAAATAACCGGAGCCGGCGCCAATATCCGCCACCACCTCATCGGCCTGCAGATTCATATTGGCCACCACCTCATCCGGGCGTTCTTCCTCAATACGGCCGGGGCGATTCAGCCAGTCAGCGGCGCGATGGCCCATAACGAAGGAAATTTCCCGGCCCATATAGAATTTGCCGATACCGGTGGTGCGTCGGGCCGGATCTTCAATATAGCCAGGGTGCTCGGCAGCCAGCGCCGGGCCGGCGCTGGCCAGCAGACAAAGGCACTGCAGTGACAGAATAATCCCCAGGGCTTGTTTCATGACGGATTCGCTCTCTATGCTCTCAAGATGTTCCTGCATTGTAGCAGCGAGCCCTGGATAAACCAGTCATGGCAATCCCACCGGGCTGCCCCGCGGCAGCCTGGCAGAGGGTCCCTGCTCAGAGCAGCTTGAGATAGCGCCTGCCACTGCCCTTGCATTTGGGGCAGCGACTCTTGGCACTGATATGGCCCGCGCCTTTGCAGACATTACAGACATCCTGATAGGGCTGCTTGAGGATGGACTCCAGTTCGACGCGGGACCTGCGCCAGGCCTTGTCTTCCCGTGATGCGTTCATGCTCACTCCTGATTCTGACTGCAGACAGATAAGACTGATGACTGCGCCGCCATGCTCGGGGCATGGCTGGCAGAGCAATAATTATCCTGAAAGACAGCCACCGGGAGTGTTAATTGGCTCACATTGCGCCTCCCGGAGGCTCAGACGAGATAGCTTCAAGGCTGTGATAGACTGCCGCCTTTATCAGCAAGCAGGTGGATTCTGGCAATGGAAAAGGTTTTGAAAGGCATTCGGGTTCTGGATTTCGGGCGTTATATCGCTGGCCCCTATTGCGCCACCCTGCTGGCTGATCTCGGCGCTGAAGTCATTCGCATCGAGAAAGTGGATGGCTCGGAAGACCGCTTTCTCTCACCGGTGACCGAACAGGGTGACGGCGCCATGTTCATGCAGATGGGGCGCAACAAACTGGGCATGACGCTCAACCCGATGAAGGAAGAAGGTCGCGAGATCGTAAGGAAGCTGGTGGCAACTGCCGATGTGGTGGTGGCGAATCTGCCCCCCGATACCCTGGCGAAAATGGGCCTGGACTACGACAGCCTCTGTGCCATCAAGCCCGATATCATTCTCACTATGATCTCTGCTTTTGGCCGCGGCGGTCCCTATGAAAAACGGGTTGGCTTTGACGGTCTGGGCCAGGCCATGTCCGGCAGCATGTATATGTCCGGCACGCCGGAACAACCGGCCAAGGCCTACGCCCCCTTTATTGATTTCGGAACCGCCAGCCTGTCTGCCTTCGGCACCATGGCGGCACTGTTCCAGCGCCAGAAAACCGGCAAGGGCCAGATCGTTGAAGGTGCCTTGTTCAACACCGCTCTCACCATGATGAATGGCACCCTGATCGAGCAGGCCATGATCGCAGTGAACCGGGTTGCCAGCCTGAACCGTTCCCAGACCTCGGCTCCGGCTGACACCTTTCGTACCCGGGATGGCTGGGTACTGGTGCAATCAGTAGGTGGCCCCTTGTTCAAACGCTGGGCGGATTTGATGGGCGAAGAACACTGGCTGCAGGACCCTCGTTTCAAGGATGACATCAGCCGTGGCGACCATGGCGAAATCATCAGCGAGCGCCTGGCCGAATGGTGTGCCGAGCGCTCAAGCGAGGAAGTGCTGGCAGCCATGGAGGAAGCCCGCATTCCGGCAGGCCCGGTACTTTCGCCACAGCAGGTGCTGGAAGACCCACATATTGCCGCCAAGGGTCTGTTTCAGGCAATCGACTATCCCGGTACCGACAAGGCAGCCCCGGTCATGAAGACCCCGGTTGAATTATCCGAAACACCGGGAGCTATCGAGCGCCGCGCACCGACTTTGGGCGAACACACCGAACAGATCATGCAGGAGCTGGGCTACGATGCTGCCAGCATCCAGGCCCTGCGCGACAAACGGGTCATCTGAGGGCAGCATTGGCGCCATCGTAAAACTAACAGTGCCGAAGCGCCTGAGCTGTGTATAATCAGCACTGCTGCGGTCCCTGACCGCCAACAGCCATCGAAGAGATGGCATCAATAACAAAGAACCCAATCAGATTATAAAAAGGAACAAACAGCATGAGCCTGATTAATTTTGACGCCATCCGTGAACTGGTGAGCAGTGGCAGCGCCAAACACAAGCAGGAATTATTCAAGGAAGTCATGTTGATGGTATTGGCCCGGGCCACCAGGGCTGACTCCAATGTAGAGTCTGTGGAAGTGACCCAGGTCAGGAATGTACTCAAGGAGCAGACCGGAGAAGACTTCAGCGATGCTGATATTCTCACTGCGGCCTCCTCTGAAGTCTTCGAATCCCAGCCTCTGGAACGCTATCTGACCAATGCAACCCGCAAGCTCACCGATGCAGAACGGGTGGCCATCCTCAACGCCCTGGCAGGCGTCATTCGCAGCGATTCCGAAATCCGCTACACCGAGACAGACTTCTTTGACCGGGTCGCCACTTCCCTGCGCGCCACCCCCTCGGAGATTGCCGGACTGCTTGTCACTACCAGCTAAGTCGTCCGGTTTCATTTTTGGACAAGCTTTCGGAAGTACTGAAACATTTTTCCATCTCGGCCGGTGTGTTCTACACCGGCAATCTTTGCGGCCTGTCTGCTTTTTCAGACGATGGCATCCATGAAGGGCATCTGCATCTGCTGGAGCAGGGCCGCATGGTGGTATTCGATCATCAGGGCAACAAACAGGAAATTGCCGAACCGGCAGTGCTGTTCTTTCCCCGCCCGGCTCATCATCGCCTGAAGGCCGACCGCAAGGATAATGCCCAAATCGTCTGCGCCTCGGTGCGCTACGGCACCGGCCCGCAGAATCCTCTGGCCAACGCCCTGCCGGGCCTGATCGTGGTGCGACTTGCCGAGGCGCCCTCTTTAAAGGCGGCCACTGAATTATTGTTTGCCGAGGCCTTTCAGGAGCAGGATGGTCGTCAGGCCATGATGGATCGGCTCACCGAAGTTTTCATTATTCAGCTGCTGCGCTATGTGGTGGATCATGACCTTATGGACAAGGGCATGCTGGCCGGACTGGCCAACCCCCGACTCTCCCCCGCCATCATGGCCATTAACGCCGCACCGGAAAAGAACTGGACCCTGGAGTCCCTGGCGACATTAAGTGCCATGTCGCGCTCAAAATTTGCCGAGCTTTTTCGCGAGCAAATGGGGCAGACCGCCGGCGACTATATTCTGGAATGGCGCATTGCCCTGACCCAGAATCTCCTCAAGAAAGGCAAGTCGGTCGGCGTCATTGCCAACGAAGTGGGCTATGAAAATGCCTCGGCACTGGCCCGGGCTTTTCGCAAAAAAACCGGGCAGTCACCCCGACAGTGGCTGGATAACAGCCGCCGCGGGGAACTGCAGTAGTCAGGCGGCAAGCTTCAGGCGCCGGGCCCGCAATCCAGGCAGCGCTCCACCGGTACCGGCCCCATTTTCAGTTCAGCCTGCAATGCCCGCAGCGCCGTTCGCACCCCCTCCTCAATAACCGGGTGATAGAAAGGGCTATCCAGCATCTGCTGAACCGTCAGGTTCTGCTGCACACTCCAGGCCAGCAAATGACCAATATGCTCGGCTGCCGGGCCGAACATCTCGGCACCCAGAAACCTGCCTGAGCCCTGCTCACCATAGACACGTAAAATACCGGCATTCTTGCCAATTACCCGACTGCGGCCCTGATCCTCGAAACTCACCTGCCCCACCGCAAAGGCAGCGCCACCGGCAGCCAGATCATGGTAGGTGGCACCGGTCATCATGATTTGTGGATCGGTAAAAACGATGGACAGCGGCGCGCGACGCGGTCTGACCCGCAATTCAGGAAAGCGGCCGGCATTGTCACCGGCAATGCGTCCATCATCGGCCGCCTCATGCAGAAGCGGATGGGCATTGCTGACATCGCCGGCAATAAAGATGTTGCTGTCGGCCACCTGCCCGGTAGCCAGATTGAAGTCCGGAATACCGAAGGTGTCCAGTTCCAGCCCCGCCTTATCCAGTTGCAAGCGATCGATATTGGAGCGGCGGCCGGTTGCCGCCAGCAGATAATCCACTTCAATACTGCTTTGCTGGCCATTTTCGGAGTAAGTCACTTCCACGCCTTTGTCAGTACGCTTTACAGTCTCCACCATGGCATCGGCAGACAGGCTCAGCTCCGCTGCCAGGGCACGACCCACCTGGGCATTGACCATTGGATCACTAAGCGGACCAAACTGGTTGCCCATGCCCAGCAAATGAGTCTCCACACCCAGGCGCGCCAGGGCCTGGGATAACTCCATGCCGATGACACCGGTGCCCACCACGGCAATGCTCTTTGGCAGGCTCTGCCAGGAAAAAACATCATCATTGACCAGCAGGCGGTCTTCCAGCTCATACCAGGGCGGTGGCACCGCCGGTCTGGATCCTGCCGCAATCACAATGCGCTCTGCCCTGACCTCGGTATGGTCACCCACCTGTAAGGTAGAAGGGCCGGTAAAGACAGCCTCGCCCAACAAATTGTGCTCAGCGGGCCAGTTGTCCACCGCCTCTTCCACGAATCCCACGAAACGGTCCCGCTCCGAGCGCACCCGCTGCATGACCCGCTCACCATCTACCCGGGAGCCCGACACCTCAATGCCGAATTTGCCAGCCTGCCCCAGCTGATGGTTCACCTCGGCCGCTGCAATCAGCAATTTGCTGGGCATACAGCCCACCCGGGCGCAGGTGGTGCCATAATTGCCGGATTCAATCACCACGATGCTGTCGGTATGCTGCCTGGCGGCGCGATAGGCTGACATGCCCGCGGTTCCGGCGCCGATTATGGCTACATCTACATTAAGAACATCCATTGTTGACCTCACGAGTCTTGATCAGGGAAATTGACAGGCAGTGTAGCCTGTCGGGCAAGGGATAGAACGCCGATGATACAAAGATTGATACCAATCGTCCCGGCGCCGCATCGCTCAGGATAAAGAGCCGGATCTGCAATCGCCCCTGTTTTTGGTCAGCTGACTGCCCCGGTCAGCACTTCAAAAATGCCTGGCGACTTCATATAGTGCCAGGTCAACCATTTAAAAACTTGTTAATTTTCCGTGAGCTAGCAAATATTTCAGAATTATGAAGACGCCGCTCCGGTGGACATTTGCAATAATCTCAAGTATTATTCATCAGCTTTAACAAAGTCCGTACAACCGGTTGTTACAAGCACGCCAGGAATCCAGCGATTCCAGCAAACTGGGCGGATATGGGAGGATTTATTCGCTCTTCGCTAAGAGCAGTAAAAATTCGGCGCCTGGCTTGGTTGATGTTGTTGGCAACCAACACCTGCCTGTGGGCAGCCGAAAACAGCTCACTCAGCGCCAGCACCGAGCTGTCCAATGAAGGCTACTTCGTATTGAACTGGAATGTTCAGGACGAGGACAGCAGCCTGACTCTGCAACAAGCCAATTCAAGCCAATTCGATTCCATCATCGCACGGGAAGTAGCCGGCAGTGGCGCCGCCACTATCTCCGGACTTGCCGATGGCCGTTATCATTTTCGCCTGCTGGACGAAAATCAGATCGTCAGCAATACCGTCGCTGTCACGGTTCAGCACCATAGCATGGCCCGGGCCGGAGGCTTCTTCCTGCTGGGACTGGGGCTGTTCAGCATTCTCATCGTCACCATCCTCCACGGAAACCGACAGGCAGGAATCTAGGCCATGCAATTTAACGCCCTGTCTCCCACTGTCGCGCTGATAATCCTGGTAATCTTCGGAGTGCTGTGGATCGCCTTCGGTTATTTTCTCGGCCGCAAGAATGAAACCCTGGACGACTATATGCTGGCGGGACGCAATGTCGGCATGGCCTTTGCCGCTGCCACCGCCATGGCCACCTGGGTAACCTCCAATACCACCATGACCGCTCCCCAGGTCACCTATGAACTGGGCGTTTGGGGCATGGTGGGTTATTCCCTCGGTGCCGTTGGTCTGCTGCTGTTCGCGCCCCTGGCCAAACGCATCAAGTATTTGCTGCCCCACGGTTTTACCTCTGGCGATTTTATTCGCGAACGCTATGGCGTTCTGGCCTGGCGGGTCTTTCTGGTGATTTCCCTGTTCTATGCCTTCGGCTGGCTCATCAGCCTGGGTATGGCGGGCGGCATTCTGGTCAATGCCCTGAGCGGTGTGCCCTACCATATTGGTATGACTTTCATTCTGGCCGTCTGCGTTTCCTATACTCTGCTGGGCGGATTGCGGGCCGTTATTGCCACGGATTTTGTGCAGACCATCATCATTATTACCGGCGTCATCATCATTGCCTACCTGGTCATCAGCAATGTCGGTTTCGAACGCATGCACACAGACCTGCAGACCGAGCGGCCCATGCTGCTGGACCTGCTGTTTCCCGCCGCCATCATGTTCCTGTTCAACAATTTGTTATTTGGCGTCGGTGAAATATTTCACTCCAATGTCTGGTGGTCCCGCGCCTTCGCCTTTCGCGCCGATACCGGTGCCCGCGCCTATTTCATTGCCGGCCTGTTCTGGATTCCCATCCCCATCGTCGCCGGCTTTGTGGCTCTGGCTGCTCCCTCTCTGGGCATCATCGTGCCCTCTTCGGACATGGTCGGACCGCTGGTAGCGGGCCGCATTCTGGGTACAACAGGCGCTATTGTGGTTTTTATCGTCGTGTTCTCGGCCCTGGCTTCCAGCCTGGATTCGCTGCTGGCCGCCACTGCCGATCTCATCACCCAGGATATTTACCGTGGCCATATCAATCCCGGTGCCAGCGACGAACAATGTTTCCGGGCCGGTCGTTTTATTATTCTGGGCCTCGGCCTGATGACCTGGATTCTCTGCGCACCAAGAATCACGACTCTGGCCTCCCTGCTCTATTTCACCGGTGCCTTTGTAGCCAGCGCAATCTGGCCCATCGTCTTCGGTCTGTATTTTCGCTGGGCTACCGGTCTGGCAGCGACGCTGGCCATGGTGGCCGGTACCGGCCTGGGCCTGCTGGCCTATTTCCAGATTGGCTATTATGTCGCCGCTGTGGCATCGGCTGCGGTATCGCTCATTGTCCTGGTGGTGGTGAGCCGTCTGGACAACAGCAAGTTCAATTTTGAATCCCTGGCCAAAGGGGAAAGCCTGTCATGATTTCACTCAACGCTCTGACGATTCTGGTAACTATTGCATTGGTCTTTGCCAGCGCTACACCGCTGATACTGATCGCGCTGGTCTACCGGGACTGGAAAAACGGAAAACTGTGGTAAGCAAGGAGACTTCAGACGTGGACGAAAAAGCCCACATACTTACTCGTGAAAAGCCGGACGTGCAAGGTGATGCACATCCCAAGCAATTGTTGCGCACCATCCTTGAAGACGGCGACCATCTGCTGCCTCTGGAGCAACAACATATTCTCAGTGCTGACCAGTTCAGCCCTGAGACCCTCTTGCAACTGTTTCGTCTGGCCGCCAAGTATGAGGCCAACCCGGACCGATTCAGTACACCGCTGCAGGGCAAGATCCTGATCAGCGCCTTCTACGAACCCAGCACCCGTACCCGCCTCTCTTTTGAGAGTGCCTGGCATCGACTGGGTGGCGACATCATGTCGATCACCGACCGCTCCACCACCGGGATTGCCAAGGGTGAGTCCCTGTCCGATGTGGGCGAGATGTTCAACAACTACGCCGATTGCGTCGTATTGCGTGACACCCGCATTGAATCTCTCGATGAGATGCGCAGTTCACTGCGCATCCCCATCATCAATGCCGGTAACGGCCTGGACGAACATCCGACCCAGGCCATGGCCGACATCTATACGATTTTCAAATGGCGCCCGGAACTGATCAACAAGGAGCTGGACCCGCAAAAGCGCATCAAGGTGGGCATCATTGGTGTGCCTGACAAAATGCGCACTGTGCGCAGCCTGTTGAAGATTTTTTCCACCTTCAAGCATGCCTTCGCCGAAGTCTATCTTTTCAATGATGAAAAGGACGCCTGCGACAAAGGGGTACTCCAGGAGTTTATCGATCGCGGCCTGAATATCATCGAGGGCGGCACCCGCTTCAAGGAACTGGTCCCTGAACTGGATGTTGTCTACATCAATGCCATCGCCTGGACCGGTGATGACTTCCAGACCTTTGGCAATGATTTCACCCTGACCCCGGACACGCCCTTCAAAAAAGGTGCGATCGTCCTGCACCCCCTCGCCCGCGGCGAGGAACTCTCCCATGAACTCGATCAAACCGGCTTTAACTGGTATTTCTCCCAGGCCCGTGGAGCGGTGTTTGTTCGAATGGCCCTGCTAACCTGCCTGGTGCATCGCAAGGGCCGCGTACTGGACGTTGTCTGACGTCCGCAAGCAACTTTTTAACCTTTCATTCGACTGAACCAAACCGAGAAAATAATTTATGTGTGGTATTGCCGGCATATTTAATGCCCAGACTCAAGCTCAAATTGACCCCCAGACCCTGGTAAACATGGCTGCGATTCAGCACCATCGGGGCCCTGACGGATTTGGCTACCAGATATTTCCCGATCACAGCGTTGGATTCAGCCACGCCCGCCTGTCCATCATCGATCTGGATGAGAATCGCGGCAAGCAACCTTTCGTCAGCCAGGACGGTAACCTGATGCTGGCACACAACGGTGAGTTCTATGACTACCAGCGCATCCGGGCCCGCCTGACGGCCCAGGAAGCACGTTTCGCCTCCAAGAGTGACTCGGAGATCATCCTGCACCTGTTCCCGCGCCTGGGCATTGAAGGCACGGTGGAGCAATTGCGTGGCGAATTTGCCTTTTCGCTCTACAACAAGGAAGAAGACAGTCTCTATCTGGTTCGCGACCGCTTCGGTATCAAGCCACTGTACTGGACCCAGATCGGCGATACTGTGGTATTCGGTTCCGAGCTCAAGGTGCTGTTTGCCCACCCTGATGTTAAACCCGAGTTCACCTCCGAAGGCCTGTATCACCAGCTTATCCAGGTTATGGTGCCAGGTACCACAGCTTTCAAGAATATCAATCAGGTAAAACCCGGTCATATCGTCAAGATCAAACGCCAGGGCGGCAAGCTGGTAGTGAGCGAATCCAAGTACTGGGATCTGAACTTCCCCCGTGAAAGCGAACGCAAGCCGATGACCGAGGAAGAAGCGATTGAGCGCACCCGCGAGGAATTGCTCAATGCGGTCGCCCATCGACTCGAGGCAGACGTCCCGGTCGGCAGCTACCTTTCCGGAGGCATCGATTCCTGCGCCATTATCGGCCTGGCTTCTGCCTGTCGACAGGGGCCGGTGCGAGCATTCACCATCGGCTTTGACGATGCCAAATACGATGAGAGTGGTATTGCCCAGCAGATGGCCGAAAGCTGTGGCGCCGAGCAGGACATCATGCGCCTGTCCGGCAATGAACTCTATGGCCACTTCGAGGAAACACTCTGGCACACCGAACGAACCATCTATAACACCCTGGCGGTGGCCAAGCTGTTGATGAGTCGACATGTGAACAAGAGTAATTACAAGGTGGTCATGACCGGAGAAGGCTCCGATGAACTGTTCGGCGGTTACCCGGCTTTTCGCCGCGACATGTTCCTGCACGGCCTCGATTCACTGTCGGCCGCCGAGCGTGCCAACTGGCAATCTTTGCTGAATGAAAGCAATGCCATGTTTACCGGCGCCATGCTGTCGGAAAACCAGATTGATGATACGGCCCTGCATTTTACCGTCGGCTTTACCCCCAGCTGCCTGCAACCCTGGCTGGCCTGTGCCGATCTGGTTCCTGACCTGCTGGCGGCTGATATTCGCGAGGAATTGAAATTCTATCGCCCCGGCGCTGCCATCGCCGACACCCTGGATACCGATCAGTTACAAGGCCGCCATGCCCTGGACAAGGCACAATATGTCTGGTGCAAAACCATGCTCGAGGGTCAGATTTTGACCTGGGGTGGTGACCGCGTCGACATGGCCAATTCCATGGAAGCCCGTCCGGCCTTTCTTGACCATCATCTGGCCGAGTTTGCCGTGCAGATTCCACCGGAGCATCGCATCAAGGGCCGCACTGAAAAATATGTGCTGCGCGAGGCCATGAAAGGCATCCTGCCGGAAGTGCTGTACAAGCGGGAGAAGTTTGCCTTCATGGCACCACCGGCCCACACCGACGAAACCAAATGGAAGCAGATGCGCGAACTGTCAGAAAAGCATCTGTCCAAAGAACGCATCGAAGCCACCGGCATGCTTTCCTATGAAGGCGTCTGTGCTCTCTTCGACCGCCACGACGACCCCAACACCAGCGCGGCCGAGCAGGTGCAGATGGATGCCGTAATCAATCACCTGATTGGCGTGCAGGTTCTGCATCAGCATTTTGTGGAGGCCGATATCCCGGCCCTGGCAAAACAGCGTGCCGATGAGTTAGGATGGGCTGCATGAACCAGAAACTTCAGATGTCATCGGACTTAACGATCAATCTGGAGCGGGTCAAACAGGACCTCTACAATCTGGCCCGCTTTGGCTACAACCCTGATGATCAGGGAATCTACCGTCAGGGCTTCAGCGAGGAAGACATGAGAGCCCGCCACTGGTTAATGGACCAGATGGAGGGCTATGGCCTCAAGGTGCGCATGGACGGCGCCGGCAATGTCATTGGCCGCTACGGCAGCGACGATCAGAAAGCACTACTTATAGGCTCACACCTGGACTCGGTTCCCGCCGGGGGCATGTTTGATGGTGTGCTTGGTGTTGTCGCCGGCCTGGAATGCATTCGTGTGTTACAGGAAAACTACATAGAGCTGAAACACGCCATTGAAGTCATAGGCACTTCCGAAGAGGAAGGCCGTTTCGGCGGCATGCTTGGTGCCCAGGCCCTCACCGGCAACCTGAAACTGGACTGGCTGGAGCGTGCCCAGGATCACAGCGGCGAGATGCTGCGCGATGCCATGGCCAAGTGCCAACTCCCCTATCACCTCGCCATGGAAGCAGCCCGGGACCCCGAAGACCTGGTGGGCTTTCTGGAACTGCATATCGAGCAGGGGCCGGTGCTTGAAAAAACCAATAACACTATCGGTGTAGTGGAAGGCATCTCCGGCGTATTCAAATGGCTGATCAAGTTTATAGGCAAGGCGGATCATGCCGGTACAGCCCCCATGGATCTTCGCAGTGATGCCTTCATGGGCGTGGCAGACTTTGCCCATGAAATCTCCCGCATCATCGATGAGGAAGGCACCGACAAGACCCGCCTGACGATCGGCAGTGTCGAGCTAAAACCCGGATTCGCCCATACCGTGCCAGGTGAAGCAGATTTTACCCTGGTGGGTCGTGACATGAGCGAGGAAGTCATGCGCAACCTCGCCGATACCTGTCGCAAGGTCTGCTCCTCCATTGCCCGCAAGCACAAACTGATGTTTGAGTACGAGCAAATGAGCTGGCTGGAACCCAGACCCTGCACACCTGAAATGGTCGAGTTGCTGGAACGCCATTCCCGGGCGCGCGATTACAAGACCCTGCTGATGCCCAGCGGCGCCGGCCATGATTCACAGTTTTTTACTGATATCACCCCCACCGGCCTGCTGTTTATTCCCAGTGTCGGCGGCGTCAGTCACGCGCCCGATGAGTGGAGCCACTGGCACGACGTCGAAAAGGGCTGCAATGTGCTGCTCGATGCAACCCTGGAGTTGATCGCGGCCTAATTGTCTGGCACCCGATTGCCGGCAATCCACACACTGTCGATACTGCGGGTATTGTCGATGGCTTCCAGTGGACTGTTTTCCAGCACAACGAAATCGGCCCAGTTGCCTGGCTCCAGGCTTCCTATCATGGAATTACCCATGCAATCGGCCGCCACTGAAGTGGCCGAACGAATGGCCTGCATCGGGCTCATCCCCGCCTCCACCATCATGCTCAGTTCCATATGTTCGAAAAAACCCTGGAAGCGAGCCGGCGGGCCACTGTCGGTGCCCATGGCAATGGGCACATTGGCCGCCGCCAGGCGACCTACATTTTCCATGGCCACTTCCAGACCGGCCTTGTAGCCCTGGGCCATACTGCTGTTGGCCATGCGTGCCATCCGCTCCGGTTCGGTCAGGGCATCAATAGTGGACTGCTGCACTTCCTGGCGAAAAAACGGATGGGAGAAAAAGCCCGGCTCATTTTCGTAAACAAAGGTGGATACTTCCCGGGTCAGGGTCGGCACATAGCAAACCTGTTTGTCCCTGATCAGTTCGATGAAGGCATCGTCCACCGGCAGATCCCGGATGCTGTGGGCGATGAGATCGGCACCGGCTTCCAGCACATAGCGGGCATCGTCGAGATAGAAAAGATGTACCGCCAGGGGCGAGCGTCGGCTATGGGCCTGGGCCAGCAGAACATCGAACAGCTCCCGGGGCATTTTTGTTGTGCGGCCGAGATTGTCATCTACCCGCACCTTGATGAAGTCGGCACCCTGGTCAGCATTGTCATTCACCTGCCTGACAATTTCTGCCTCGGTATTCCCGGTCACCACCGACCCGGCCACATATAAACGCGCTCTGTCGAGGCCAGCATGATCCTGCTCATTACGCAGGGCAAAGCCTTCCGGGCCATCGCCCCCCAGGCTGTAGACAGTGGTCACGCCATAGCGGGCATAAAGTGCCAGTTGTCTGAGCAGGTTGTCACGATTGTACTGATCGGTCTGCAGGCCATAGGTGCCCCCCACATGACCGTGAGCATTAATCAGGCCAGGAATGACTGTCTTGCCGCCGAGATCAATGGCTTCATCATACTGCTCGACGCTGACATCCTCGCGCCTGCCAATCGCGCGAATACGCCCATCGCTCACCACCAGGGCTGCATTTTCCAAAGGCGGCGCGCCGGTGCCATCAATCACTGTGGCGCCATAAAACAGGATAGTGCCTTCATTGGCCCAGGCAGTGCCCAGGGAATAGCCCAGCACCAGCAGCGACAGAATTTTGCGAATCAGCGACATGGATCGGTCCTCCCTTGCTTGCCAGACTGTGAAAATGACGCAAGAGGCCGCCAAAGGCAAGCCCCCTGATTCAGGACCCGAGGCTACAATTGCTTCTGCTCAGTACTCACAATGCAGGTGCTGCAGATGCAACTCGAACTGGTTGAGGATGTCATTGACCAGTTGATCACGGGAGTAGCCGGCCACGTCATAGTGCTGCGGGCCCTGTACCAGATAAACCTCGGCGCGCCAGTAACTGCGCTCCTGGGATTTGCGCGGAATTTCCGGGAAGGCCACCGCCGCGGTGGAGTATTTGCGCAGCCTCACCTTGTAAAAGAATTCGCTGACTTCCTCCTGACCTACCGATAGCTGAATCTCCTCAGCGTTCTCTTCAATGGAGGCATAGAGGGACTGGGCTCGCAGTTGTTCAGCCACCGCTTCCATGGCGGGCCGTACAGTGCTGCGCAGATAGTCCCGCACCATTTGCTCATTGTGATGACCCAGCAGGGCTTTCAGCCGTGTTTGCCACACTCCCGGCGACGATGGTGGCACCGAGGGTGTTGTGATCACCGGCACCAGACCCACCGATTCCTGTTTCAGACCCCGCAGCAAGCCATAACAAATCAGCAGCATAATAAAGGCAAATGGCAAGGCACTGGTGATGGCCGCGGTCTGCAAGGCGCTGAGTCCACCGGCCAGCAATAACACCGCTGCCACGACACCTTCAGAGATAGCCCAGAAAACCCGTTGCCAGACCGGCGGCTCTTCCGCTCCGCCTGAGGTAATAATATCGATCACCAGAGAACCGGAATCCGACGAGGTGACGAAGAAGGTCACCACCAGCAGGGTAGTCAGCAGGGACATCAGGGTAGTCAGTGGCAACTGTTCCAGCAAGACGAAGATGGCAGTGGGCATATCTTCTTGCACCGCCACTGCGATGCCATTACCAAGCCCCTGCAATTCCAGATACAAGGCAGTATTACCGAAAAAGGTCAGCCACATGAAAGTAAAACCACTGGGCACCAGCAGCACCCCTGCCACAAACTCCCTGATGCTGCGGCCACGGGAAATCCTTGCGATAAACATGCCCACGAACGGTGACCAGGAAATCCACCAGGCCCAGTAGAACAGAGTCCAGTCTGCCATCCAGTCATTGGGTTCATAGGCATAGGGATTAAGGGTCATCTCAACCATATTGGAAAGATACAGGCCGAGATTCTGAATCAGACTGCCCAGCAGGGTTACCGTTGGACCCACCAGCAGGATAAAAGTAAGCAGTATCAGGGCCATCACCAGATTCAGTTCGCTGATGCGGCGGATTCCGCCATCCAGACCGGCAACCACGGAGGCAGTTGCCATGGCCGTGATGGCTGCAATCAGGCCGATCTGCACCAGGGTGCTGACCGGTACGTCAAACAGATAGGACAGGCCGGCATTGACCTGCATCACCCCGATGCCCAGGGAAGTGGCGACGCCAAACATGGTGCCGAGAACGGCAAACACATCTACCGCATGGCCGATGGGGCCATGAATACGATCACCGATAATGGGATACAGGGCCGAACGAATGGTGAGCGGCAGCCCGTGACGGAAGGAGAAATAGGCCAGCGCCAGCCCCACTACAATATAAATGGCCCAGGCCTGCAAACCCCAGTGAAAAAAGGTCAGCTGCATGGCCTGGCGGGCAGCTTCGGCATCGCCGCCCTCGCCTACCGGCGGAGCAAGAAAATGGGTTACCGGTTCGGCCACACTGAAAAACATCAAACCGATTCCCATGCCGGCACTGAACAGCATGGCAAACCAACTCAGATAACTGTAGTCGGGCTCGGAATCATCCGGCCCCAGTTTGATCTGACCGAAACGGGAAAAGCCCAGGTACACCACAAAGCCAAAGAAGAGTGCCACGACACCCATATAGAACCAGCCAACATTGGTAATCAGCCAGGATTGCACCGTTGCAAATGTACCGGCTGCATGCTCACTGAAACCACCACCATAGACACTGAAAAGAACAATCAAGGCGGCGGAGATAATGAACACCGGCTTGTTGATCATGGCTTGTTCTGTTTCTTCCGGTGTCACCGGGTTGGGTTGATTCATAAAGTTTCCTGTAAAGCTTGTGATTCCTGTTTTGCAGACGCTGCCGTCGCTTCTGGCGAAGACAGCTCTGCCAGCGGCCCCAGCGCATCCACCAGGGGCGCCAGCCAGGGCTCATAGTTTCGCCACTGATCGATGCCTGCACGGCTTAGTGGCTTGCGTACCTGCTCGGCACTGGGCGTGCGAATATCTCGCTCGGTTTCATAGTAACGCAGGCATTGCTCCTCAAACGGCAGACCGCAGTAGTCCAGCATTCGTCTTAACTGATTCTCAAAATCATCGATCAGAACTTCGTTCTCCACTCTGAGAATCTCACCGGGCAGTACCTTGTCCCAATGCTGCATCAGGGACACATAGTCCCGGTAGTAATGTCCAATGTCTTCCAGAGAGTAACTAAATTCCTGGCCATCTGCGAACAGCTGCTTGAAACCGCTGAAACAACAGGCCATGGGATTGCGTCGGGCATCAATAATTTTGGCATTGGGCAGGATCATCTTGATCAGACCGATATGGCGAAAATTATTGGGCATCTTGTCGATAAAGAACGGCGCCGCCTGACGGTGTACCCGGGTATCCTCAATATACTCTTCACCCAGCTCACGCAGTTCACTGTCACTGAGATCAGCCAGCAATGCCGGATAGGAACGGGAATCACCCTGCCTCTCCCGCCGCCGCAAACGCTGTGACAGGGACAGGATATTGGGCAATTCCAGGGTTCCGTCCATCATGCTGTGGGACGCCAGAATCTGCTCCAGCAGGGTTGAACCCGCCCTGGGCAGACCGACAATAAATATGGGGTCCGCTGCCTGACAGCCGGCTGTTTTGCCCCGCGCCAGCAACTCTGCCGTGCAGACTTGTTGCTGCTGCTCAAACTCGGTTCTGATGATGTCTGCGCGATATCGACTCTGGGCTTTTTTCAGGCTATTGCCGAGCTGATAGTTGTCAAAGGATTGCTGATAGTCCCGGGCGTCTTCAAAGGCCTTGCCCAGTGCAAAATGAATATAGACCAGATCCATATGGGACAGATTGCTGTTCTTGCCCAGGGACTGCATGGCGGCAATTTCCTGTTCTGAAAACTTGTAGGTCTTCAGATTGGCCAGGGAGTAATAGGCCTCACCATGAAAGGGATGGGCCTTGATGGCGGCATTATAGGCAGCAATGGAGGCCCCGGCATCGCCCTGGGTCTTGTAGGCATGGCCCAGTGAAGTGAGAGTGACCGGGTCATTGGGCAGGCTGTCCAGAATCGCCTTGAAATGACTGATAGCCTGGTCAAATTTTCCGGTTTGCATGCACTCCACTGCAAAGATCGATTTGAACCTGGGATTGTCCGGTGCTTTGGCCAGCAGCTTCTCAGCCTCTTCCAGGGCGGCAAAGAATTTCTGCCGCTTGCGCAAGGCCTGAATATAATCGACTCTTGCCTCGATATTTTCCGGCTCGAATTCAACCGCCGATTCCAGCAAAAATTCAGCATCTTCAAGCACACCCAGGCGAATACCAATATCCGCCAGCAAACGCATGGCTCTTACATGGCTTGGGTTTTTCTGCAGAAACTTGCGACAGAGAGCCTCCGCCTGCAGCAATTTGTTCTGGGCGATCAGATCGATCACCGCCACCAGTGGCCGCGGCGTGGCCTGCAACTGCGCCAGCTCTGCACGCAGTTGCTCTGACCGTGTCTTGTTGCCCCGGCTATCCAGTATTTCGATTTGCGCCCTGAAGCTGGCCTCCAGGGCCGGGTTGTAATAACAGGCCCGGCCGTAAGCCCTGAGCGCATCGTCAAGGCGCCCCAGGCTACGATACAAATGCCCCTCTTCCTGATGGGCACGACCATGGCCCGGCACCAGTCGTTTCAATGCTTCCAGATCTTCCAGTGCCTGCTCAGGCAGCTTCAGGTAGCGCTGACAGACCGCCCGCATATACAGGGCTTCGGCATTGGCAGACTTGTCCAGAATACGATTCAGACTGTCCAGCGCCGTGGCAAAATCGCCACTCTGGATGGTTCGCTGAATATCCGCCAGTGCTGTTTCTTGCTCACTCATCGGGTTTTGTTTTCTCGCGGCCGGTAACAAAAAAGGCGCCCCATCGCTGAGGCGCCTTGCGATACATGGGATATCAAAATCTCCTAGAAGTCATAACTGACCCGGACACCCATGGTCAGGGGTCGGGCGTAAGTGACCCGCTCGCGGTCGAACACGAAAGAGCGGGCAATTTCGGCGCGCTCATCAGTCAGGTTCTCGGCGAACAACTCGGCCGACCACATGTCGGAACTGACTCCGGCGGTAAGCCCCCACATCGTCCAGCTATCAATCAGATCACGATTGATGCTGATGATATCGCTGTAGGATTCATCGGAGTAAGTCACATGGGGCATGACATGGGCAGTCAAACCGGAATCAATAGTCCATTCATAGCGTGCCCGCAGGTTGAACTGCATTTCCGGCGCAAAGGCCAGGGAGTCGCCCACCTGAACATCATTGGTCGGCGTGATAACCCGGGTAATTTCAGTATCCAGGAAAGAGAATGCACCCACTACATTGAGTCCGGGCATGGACGGCGGCGCCCAGATGAAATCACCTTCTATACCGGTAACCTCGGCATCGGCCGCATTGTCCGAGAAGAACAGATTGGTAATGCTCGGATCAAAGATGGTGGTCTGCATCTGTTCGATTTCAGAGGCGAAGATGGCACCGTTGAATCGCAGGGTGTAGTCCAACAAATCTACTTTCCAACCCAGTTCGATATTGGTCATGTCATCGGTATCGATGGCATAGGGGACGGTGAAGCTGCCATCAGGACTGACCGAACCGCCTGGACGGTTAAGAATACCCGGACGGAAACCTTCGGAGTAAGTCGCATAAACCAGCTGATCCGGCGTGGGTGACCAGTTGACACCAAACTTGGTGATCACACCGTCGGTCTGGGCAGACTCGGGGTTCGGTGCGCTGAACAACTGGTCCAGATTGTTACCGGCATTGTTGTCTTCACTGGCACCAAAGTTACCAAAGGAACCTGCTGCACTACCTTTCAGGTCAACCTCGATATCGTACCAGCGTGCACCCAACAAAATGGAGAACTGATCGTTAAGGTCAAAGGTTGCCTCACCAAAGATACCCAGCTGCTCGTCGGGTCGATAGACATCGTTACGGAAGATAACCCCTTCCGGCCATACTGCAGTATCAGCCGCGGAAGAGCCCTGGGCCGAGAAATTCGGACCAAAACCCACATTGCCATTGAAGGCGATTGCCTGCTCTGAACCAGGATAGGTAAAGCTGTTCAGTTCGCGCAAATCCAGCTTGCTGTAGAAACCACCAAAGGTTGCATGAATCGGACGATCCGGATTTGTGGTAAAGCGCAGCTCATGGGATTGCACGTCAACACCGGTGGTGCTGTTAACAAACAACTCCGGTGACTGACAGGTACCGCTGGGATCGCCGGAGGGATAAGTCACCGAACCATCACAGATGTAATAAGGCAGATACTGGCCTACAAACAGGTAGTCGCTGTAGTCAACAATTTGCTCCGCATCACGGGCAGTAAAGGCACCGGCATAGACTGCTTCCAGTTCACCGATACGACCGGTCAGGGTCCAGTTGGTATTGTTGAAACCATCTTCGAGACGGTCGTCGGAATAGCGCTGAATTTCCAGATCGCCAAGATCAGGATCGGCAAAGAACACGCCATCGCTGTCCAGTTGCTGACTGGTATGGGAAACCAGTAGCGACCAGTCCATATTGAACTCATACAGACCGGATACGCGGATGCCGGCATAGGTCAGATCATTGAAGTTTTCTTCAACGCGATTGCCATTGTCGGCAGCAATAAAAGTGACATCGCTCAGGTCGGCCGTGGACTGAAATCCGGCCCGCCCTGCACTCACTGGCAATCCATTGGCTCGCACCGTGCCTTCAGGACGGAAACGCGCGGACTCACGTGCAGTGCGACTGCCCTGAACATTGTCGATATAACCACCCTGGTTATCGACATAGGCCACTGCCCGCAGAGTAAACTGGTCGGTCACCGGAAAATTGACCACCGCCTCGACGTTATTGCTCATCTCCCCATCGGGGGTGAAGGAGGTGCCAAACTTCAGGCTTGCGGAATTGGCATTGGGATCCGGCTTGTTGGTAATCAGCCTTACGGTGCCGGACTGGGAACTGGCGCCAAACAGGGTTCCCTGTGGGCCTGCCAGAACTTCGACCCGCTCCAGGTCGGCGGCGTAGACATCCAGGTTACGACCGGGCTGGGCCAGGGGTTGCTCATCCAGATAAAAGGCCACGTTGGGAGACAGACCAGCCACACCGGCCACAGTCAGGTTCGGCGTAGTGGAGGCTACACCACGAATATAGATGGTGTTTTGGCCCGGGCCGCTACCGCCAGCAGTGACGCCAGGCAGTTGCAACATATAATCTTCAAAATTGGTGACACCGGTTTGCTCCAGTGTTTCGGCGGTCAGGGCCGACACGGCCACGGGGACATCCTGCAGGGATTCCGGGCGTTTGGTGGCAGTTACAACAACTTCTTCAATCTGGGCATGGGCGGTAAGAGAGCTGGTGGAAGCCAGGGCAATGGCAAGACAGAGTTGTTTTTTGCGAAACATAGATTTCCTGTTGTGAGTTTCTGAAGAATAATGTGGGTAAGTGGGCAATTATATATAGATCTGAATGCTTTTTCACCACTAACTGGCAGGCCGGCGCATCATGACTGGAAATTTATGGCTTTTATATCAATAAGTTATACGAGACCCTGCAGCCAAACCACCAATATCAGTTGTGATAATTAGAGCAAATGCTCCATTTTTTACACTCAATTGAATGCTTTATTGGCGGCTGGCGAATCGACATTTCCGTGGGCAATCAGGCGATAATGGCGCTTTTGCCCGGGACTATGGAGCTTTGACCCATGAAGGACTATGAAGAACTGCTGGTGGCCCTGCGCCAGATCACTCGCGCCATCGATTTGCACTCAAGGCAATTGTTGCGCGACACCGGGCTCACCACCTCGCAACTGTTGATCCTCCAGAACATCGCCAAACATCAGCATGCCACCCCCACCGCCATTGCCCGGGATATCCATTTGTCCCAGGCCACGGTAACCAATGTCATCGCCCGCCTGGAAAGCAACGGTCTGGTGAGCCGGGAAAAATCGGCTGGCGACCGGCGCAGCACCGAGGTACGTCTGACAGAAGCCGGGGCTGAAAAGATCGCCTCTGCGCCCGAGCCCCTGCAGGCCGACTTTCTGGAGAACTTCCGCAAACTGGAACCCTGGGAAGCGAATATGATGCTGAGTTCGCTGCAGAGGCTGGCGGCGATGATGAATGCTGAGGGGATTGATGCCTCGCCGATTTTGGCGGTTGGGGAGATTGTTGGGGGTAGTGGGGGGAAGGGGTAGGTTTGGTTTGTCGCAGCGCATGTATGTAGGGCTGCTATTGGTTTTGAGTATTTTTTGAATTCAGCACCGTAGCCGGTACTGGGGCTGCGGGAGGTCGGGCCCGCCTGTGGTGGGCCACCCGGCACGATTGATTTAGGGCCGCGCTTTGTGCGGCCTTTACCGCTGCGCACTCAGACCACTGGTAAAAATTCGTGAACATTTCCTAAAGCTAGTTGATAGCCGCTAAAATCCCACCTTTTTAACAATAAGCAAAAAGATGGATTTACACCTATTTGCCGACGAGGCGGGCTGTCTCACACTAAGGAGACACCCCAGAGTGTCGCGGTACTTCATTATCTGTACCACCCTCCTCGAATCCCCGGATTGCGGCGACAAGCTCATGCAGCTACGCCGCGACCTAGCAGGGAAAGGCATGGTCACTGATGCATTTCACGCTACATCTGATAAACAGGAAGTCCGTGATGAAGTGTTCGCACTGCTTTCCGACATGAATTTCCGCATTGATGCGACGATTCTGGAAAAATCGAAGGCACAACCCCAATGCACCGTCGACGAACATACTTTCTACAAATACGCATGGTTTTATCACCTGAAATATCTTGGACCTCGCATAGTGCGGGGAGCCAGTTCAATCAATGTGACTGCTGCATCTCTGGGCACTAAGAAGAAAAAGGCACTGTTCAACGACGTTTTAAACAACGTCGCCCGTGAAACCTTGGGCGGGATAGATCACCAAACGAATTTCTGGCCTGCGGCGACAGACCCATGCTTGCAACTAGCGGACTATTGCGCTTGGGCGATTCAGAGAAAATGGGAAAGGAATGACTTGCGCTCTTATGACCTAATTTCCGACAAGATCCACTCGGAATATGACCTGTGGTCACGGGGCACTATTCACTATTTCTAAAGCAAAAAAATAGGGCGGGCTGCAATCTTGACTATCCGTTTAACACCCACCATTACTAACGGTAGAGGCTGAGTGCGACTCAGCGTAATACGGAAAGGCTCAGGAGCCTTTATCATCAAGGGCAGGCCGCCCCAACGTCTATGGCAATAATACCAGAGGTTATAATTTAACGCTATATAGCACCTTACAGTCCCACAGTCGCACTGTGAGCGTACGACAGACGGGCGTAAAACCTTGAGCAGATGGACACTTTATGGACAATGTCAGGTGTTGCCGGATTTTAAGAAAGCGGTTTCTTTATAACCATCTGTTTTTGTAGGGAAAACTAGCGTACTCGGCACGATTGACTATGCGAGCTACTTCATGGTGATTTGTGATTTTGGGGGATCTCAACCGTAGCAGGCATAGGGGCTGCGGGAGGTTGGGCCCGCCTGCGGCGGGCTGCACCCGGCACGATTGATTCGGAATTTGGCTGAGCCAAATTCCTCACCCTACGGGCCGCGCTTTGCGCGGTCTGCGCCGCTGCGCGGCTTTCGAACGTGGCACGTGGAATCGGCCGGGGGAGCCATAAAAAAAGCCCGCCAAAGGCGGGCTTTTTGTATGGCGCACCCGGCACGATTCGAACGTGCGACCACCTGATTCGTAGTCAGGTACTCTATCCAGCTGAGCTACGGGTGCTTGTTTGTTTTGGGGCGGCGCTGGGCTGCCCTGAAACGAGGGCGGTATTATAGCGAAATTGCTGATTTTTCATAGTCATAAATGACATGTTTGTCGCAGGGTGGTTTTCCCGGGGGATTGGCTGTAATACCATGGTTTGTATGATGTTTTTCAGAGTTAAAGCGCTTGTTTTGCTGGTCCTTGGGGGATTGCTCCTCTGCCCTGCCCTGTATGCTGACTATGAGGAAGGGGTTAATGCGGCTTTTGCCGGGGATTTTGAGACTGCCTTTCGGGAATTCAGTCTGGCGGCGGAGGACGGGTTGATGATGGCTCAGTACAATCTGGCGATTTTGTATTTTACCGGCCAGGGTGTTGAGCGGGATATGGGCCAGGCCTTCAGGTGGACTGAGGCTGCGGCGCTACAGGGGCATAGTGATGCCCAATATAACCTGGGCTCTTTGTATCTGGCCGGTGACGGGGTGGCGCGGGATGCTGAGCAGGCTGTGGCCTGGTTTGGCAAGGCGGCTCTGGCCGGACATGCCAATGCCGCCTATGCACTGGCCGATCTCTATCACAAGGGTGATGAAATTGACCGGGACCGGGTTACTGCCCATGCCTGGGCCAGCCAGGCAGTCTATAACCAGCACCCGGATGCGGAGCAGTTGAAGCAGGACATTGAAGACAGGCTCGATGAGGAAGAACTGAGTCAGGCCCGACGCCTGTTTGCGCGCTGGCAGATACAATAGCGGCGCCAGCTACTCCGGCTTCTTCGTCGCCAACTCCTGCCTCTCTTTCAGCCCTCTTTACTTTTTCAGTGCCACCCCCTCTTATCCCAATAACCTTGATCGGTTTCTGTCTCACCATCAGTGCCATTGAGCTGCCATAATCCATTACCTGCCGGGTAATGGTTTCCATGATCCTGCGGCGCTACACTGCTTCCATCAATTGCCAGCAAGAGGGAATGGCTTATGGCGGCAGTAGGTACCCTGCTCAGTGAATTCCGCAAGCGCAAGCGTTTGTCGCAACTGGATCTGTCCCTGATGGCGGATGTGTCCTGCCGGCATATCAGCTTTATTGAAACCGGGCGCAGCCAACCCAGTCGCGGCATGTTGCTGCGCCTGGCAGAAGTGCTCAATCTGCCCCACAAGGACAGCAATCTGTTATTACATTGCGCCGGTTTCGCCGCCGCCTACAGCGACCTGGACCTGGAGTCTGAAGAACTGGCCAACATCCGCGCTGCTCTTCAGATGATGCTCGAAAACCACGAGCCCTACCCGGCCCTGGTTATGGATGGCAATTACAATCTGCTGATGGCCAATAGCAGCCAGCAGAGACTGCTGGCAATGATCGCCAGCCCGCCTGTCCAGCAACCACTGAATATGCTTGAGGCAGCCTTTCGTGATGATCTGTTCAAGCCCCTCATTGCCAACTGGGATGAAGTTGCCAGCCATTTGCTGCGTCGCCTGCGCAGGCAGTTACTGGCCTATGATACCGAGGCCCACAAACAGCTTTTTGATCATCTGCTTGAACTCGGCGCGCCCGAAGACTGGCAAACACCTAAAGACAATAGCGATGACGGCCCGGTGCTCACTATTGATATCAAGCTTGGGGATCTGCAGCTGAGCCTGTTCACCACTGTCAGTCAGTTCGGCACGGCGCTGGACATCGGCATGGAAGAAATCCTGATCGAAAGCTACTTCCCTGCCAATGATCAGACCCGGGAATTCTTTCACAGTGCTCTGAATTGACAGTGAACCGAATTGATAGTGAACCGAATTGATAGTGAACCGAATTGATAGCAAACTGAATTGATAGCGACCGGGGTTTTGCTCAAAACGTGCCGCGCAAACGCAACAGTAGCTGACTGCCCCGTTCATCACAGCGCCGTTCAACTTCGCTGAGCTGGCCCGTAGCCAAACGGTCATCAAAGCGAAAGCGGTCTATACACATACCCCGGTCGAGAATATTGTTTACTTCCAGCCTGGCCACCAGTCCCAGGCTGCCGATGGAATTGCGCTCTATAAAAACCGACAAATCCTCACGGGCATCAATATGGTCGATGCGGTTAATGTCATACAGGGGGCGGTTACCCTGGGATGCCCCGAGATAATCGATACCGTAATTCAGATTGAGGGCGGTCAGGTCATGGCGCAGGCCCATGCTGTAATAACCCCGGTCATTGGGTACCAGGCGACGCTCGACACCACTGAAGGGGTCTGTCACTTCTGATGCACGCATCAGGGCAGCCGCCGATATCAGCAAATTGGGCGTAATGCGGTAGCTGGAGTTGAGCTGCAAGGCCATCACCTCGCCATCGCCGATATTGCCGGAGGCAGATTCCAGCGGCCCGCCCGGATCAGACACATCGATGCGACCGATTGCGTCACTCACGTCCCAGTACCAGGCCCGCGCATTGATCACTCCCCGATTATTCGCAAAGCGGTAGTCCAGATTGGCACTGTAACGCCAGGATTGCTGCTGACGCAGTTCCGGATTACCCGCCACAGTATCCCGATCTTCATCGCGGGGATCGGTATTGGCAGCGAAATCGGAAAAACTCAATTGCGCCACAAATTTTTCGATACTCAGCTGCAACTGCAGATTGGGCGTAATGTCGTAACGGTAGTCCACTTTCGGACGCAGGAAATTGAAATCGCGACTGCGCTGGACATCGCCGAACTGGGAAATCTCTGACACTTCATACAGCAATGTGCTTTCCAGCTTCATGGCCTCGTTCAGTTGCCAGTGATGCACCACAAAGCCTTCATAACGCAGCTCTTCGATGCGGGAATTGGCATTGGGCACGGGCACTGACTGCAAGTCGGTGCCGCCCGGTGGCAGGCGCGACAAGCCCAGTTCGGTCTCGAGAATGGTCTGGGCACGTTCGAGGCCAAACTCCAGATCATGGCCAGCGGCAATGGGACGGGTATAGACGCCCCGATAGATGCGTTCCGTCTCGACAATGTCATTACGCAGCAGCAGGTCTTGCAACAGGGATTCAGTGCCGCCCTGCCCGGTCTGTACCCGAAAACGGTTGCGCTCATTGTCAAAGTCCTGCTGGTTATTGATGGCCAGTAACTGTAACTGACTGTCATCATTCAGGCGCCAGTTGTAATCCGCACCCAGCTCCCAGTTATTGCGTTGGGCGGCGCTGAATTCCCGCTCGCGAAATACCGCCGGCGGTTGAAAGTCATAGTCCAGAATTGTGCGCTCAAGCTGATTGGGAGGATCGGTCTCCTCCCATAGCAAGTTCAGGGTGAAATTCTGCGAGTCGGAAAAAGCCCAGTTCAGGTTGGAGTTGAAAATATGATTAACCTGATCGGTGACTGTCCTGACCTGACGCAGATCATTGGGTGAAAAATCACCGATACCGTTAACGCTTTCCTCGATACTGTCTACCACCCGGTAGGCAGGTGCACGCTCGAGACTGACACGGTAATCAAGATCATTGGATGAGCCATTGAAGATCAGCGCGCCACCGGGTTCGGTATGGCCATCCTGATAACGACTGATATCACCGGACACAGTCACCGACAACTCATTGCTGCTGAGGGTGACTACATTGACGATCTGCCCTTCATTGCGCACCCCGACCAGTTCCGTGGAAGTGCCGCGAATGATTTCTATATGGGAGACCTGCTCGAAGGAAATTCTGCTGAGCTGGGCGGTAGCATCATTGTCCTTGCCACTGAGGCGTCGGCCATTGATCAGTATATTCTCGGCACTGCCAAGGCCGCGATTGTTCTGGTTGCCTCCACCGGAATCATCCAGGGCAATGGCGATACCGGGTATTCTGTCGATCATGTCGGCCACTGTCACCGGATTCCATTGACTGAAATAGTCTGCTGGATAACTAACTGTGGACTGTTCCTGCGCGCCTAGCGGCACACTCAGAAACAGGCCAATAATCATACCCAAAAGTGCCAGGCGCCCCTTGCAGGCGCAGTCGGAAAATTCAGATAACTTCATTACTGTCACCTGCCGGACTTGTCCGGGCTGAAGCAATTAAAGACGGAAAGAAAAATGCCAGGCGCCCTGTTGAGGCGCCTGGCATTGATGGTCTGCTCAAATCACAATCAGAAGTTGTAATTGACGCGGGCGTAAACCACGCGACCCAGAGCATCCTGTAGCGAGGCAGCCACACCGGCAATCATACCGGTCTTCTGCGGCTCCCGATCGAACAGATTGCGGGCACCGACAGTGAAATTGAATTCACCATCCCAGAACTCCAGCCCGCGGTAAGCATAGAACATATCCAGCTGCGACCAGGCATTGATGACATCAGTAGAGCGCCATTCGCTGCCCGGGAAGAAGCGCTGGAAGCTGAACTCGTTGGCGTCGAAGATTACTTCGTCGACGTAGCGAGCAGTGGCGCTGACTGTGTGCTGACCGTAGATCCAGTTGAGCCGGAAGTTGGCCCGAATCTCCGGAATCGGCGGTACTGCACCGTAGTCGTTGTTCTGGTTACCCACCGCTTCCAGTTCGGGATCCAGATCCGACAACCTGAATGAATAGGTATCCACATAGGTAGCCTGAAGTTGCATATCGATGCGACCCCAGTTATCCAGTCCGATATCACTCAACTCAAAGCCATAACCCAATTGCGTATCGATGGCACGCACCAGCATGGATGAAGCATTGGAATCGCTCTGATTGATGCGTACCGGCGTAGTGATGTCATTGGAACTGCGAACGATGCGCGGATCAGAAGCCGGATTATTCACCCAGGCCCGCAGCTGATCTTCGCTCGGATAGGGGTTTGCATCAGTGGGCGTGAAACCGGTTGCCAACTGGAAGTTGCGATAGTCTGAACGCACGATGTCCTGGGTGGTGGTGCTGACGATACGGTCTTTAAAATCTGTCTCACTCCAGGCCAGGGTCCATACCAGATCATCGAACAGATTCATCTCAAAACCTACGGACAGGCTGTCTGAGGTTTCCGATTTCAGATCCGGGTTACCGGTAATACAGGAAGTAATGAAGCCCTGGAAGGTGGAGAACAGGTCATCCACATTACTCAGACCGCACTGCTCCGGCCGGTTAAGCTGTGGCAGGGTTGGCACAATGAAGGCCTCGCCGGAAGTGGCCCGAAAGGTAATCCAGTCGGCCGGTGAATAGATCAAGCCATACTTGTCCACCACGGCGCCCTGGCCGGTGCTGAAACTCTCATCCCGCACCGCCGCCGTGAGTTCCAACTGGTTCAGAAGCGGGAAGGAGAATTCGGCGAACCAGGAATTACTGAAGCGGTTGACCGTTTGCGGCAGTTCCTGGTTACCAATCAACTGGTCATTACCGATGTCACCGGCTGGCGGAACATCTTCATCGGTTTCATCACGACGCTGGTAACCCACCGCCGCCGCAATGGCACCGCCGGGCAATTCGAAACCACCCAGAGGCAAATCACCATTGAGAATGATGTCGAAGGTTTGCAATTCGTCGCGATTGGATTCGCGAAACTGGGTGAACACCGCATCGGCCACATGCTGTGGAGTACGCAGTTGTGGATCGACTGCCGCGAAGGGGTTGAAGCAGGAGTCAACGTCGTTCACCGGGTCACAGAGCAGGCCCTGTTCAACGGCACTGAAGCTGAAGTCCTGGTTAGCCACATCGTTTTGCTCGGTATAGCCATAGGTATAGAAGGCTGTACCTTCCCAACCCTCAATAAAGGGCACCGTGAAATCGGCATCGAATGACATGCGGAAGGTTCGCTTGTCATCCAGTTCCATATTCAGGCCATCATTGGCGGCAAAGGAAGCCGGCTGGGTATTGGCGGCCGGTTTACCGAAGGGCAACCAGGCACCGATGCGAACATCTTCCCGAAATGGCACACCTCCGGCGGGATCATTGTCAATGGAGGCAAAACGGTTGTCTGCCAGAACCACCTGACCGTCTGCACCACGCATCGGCAAGGGTCGCCCAAAGCCATCATTGACGATATTGCCCTGTTCATCGCGCAGGGGCTCGGCGTAGAGGGCAGTACCATCGCTGGTGGTGGCCCAGAAAGTATTACCGGGAAGCTCACCGCGCACAGTTGGCAGATCATCAATACGGGCACCGGGATTGCCGGGGTTTTCCCGACCGCGCACCACCTGGCGGTTGTACAGAAACTGGGCTGACAGGGTCAGATCAGAACTGTAATCCCAGGTCATATTGCTGTACAGGGAGGTGGTATCCACCGCTTCCATGAAGTCACGGGTGTCACCAAAGCTTAACCAGCAGCGGCCCAGGGCATTGGTACCCCAGGGTGAATTGCCGAACAGGGCCTGATCATCGTCTTCATTCAGGCCGCAATTGGGGTCGGGGCGATTGGCAACGGCGCCAGTGAGATCACCATTTTCGTCCCGCAGAGGCACTTCGAAGTTGCCGGGGTTGGAACCACTGTTGTGGGTCAGACCCGCTCGCACCAGTTCCGGCCGCTCATGCCAGGCCAGGGTGCCACCGTCCTGATAGGAACCGGCAAACACCATGTCCACATCACCAAAGGTCAGGCCACCCAGAAACGAGGTCTCAATCTTGCGGAAATCACCGCGACTGTCGCCCTCTTCATAGTACTCCAGCTTGAAGCCGTCATAGGACTGGTAAGGCACCATATTCACCACACCGGCCACGGCATCGGTGCCATACAGGGCTGCCGCCCCGTCAGTCACGATATCCATGCGCTGCAGGGCCATGGTGGGAAGCAACAACTGCACGTTGTCGGTCGGCACGCGCTTGCCATCAATCAATGGCAAGGTGGCCCGGGACCCCAGGCCGCGCAGATTGAAGCTGGCAATCTGGTTGGTGGTGCCCTGGATGGAATTGGAGGTACCGGTACCATTGTTAAAGGTCAGATTCTGAACAACCTGAGCCATATTGATGGTGCCCTGGGCCTCGATGTCCTCTGCCGTGATCTGGGTGACCGGTGAGGCAGCGCTCAAACCTTCCGAGCGCCGGATAAATGAGCCCGTCACCACCACTTCCTCGACCTCAGCAGCATCCTGCTGGGCCTGAGCGGTTAGCGGGCTAATCATTGCCAGTGAAATGGCAGCAGTTAGTGTTTTCAGGGGGAATTTCTGGTATTTGCGCTTGTGGGCAGGCCTTACCATAGGTGTGCACCTCTACTTCTTCTTATTGAATTTCTTATACTTTTTTGGTTTTTCAGGTTTCAAACCACGAAACCTGTAGTCAATAAATCACAGCTTCAGGCAAATTGCTAATTCTTTATGAAAGAACGACGAATTACAGAATCCGTCACCCCTTTAGCGAGCGATATTTTTGCCTGTGAAGCACTTTTTCTGGGCATGGGAGCTTGGCCAGCAGGCAGCCAGGGGGGAAAGCAGGATTTCGATTGCGGACCAGTCCAGGCCGGCTCAAGGCAGACCCTGTTGCAGCAGCCGGAGACACTACCGGCCTCAGGACTCAGTTGGCAGCGGCGCGCTCTTCCGCCAGTTTGGCCTCGGCATTGCTTCGCAGGGTTTCCAGCCAGGCGGTCCAGCCCTCCGGGTCCACGAAGGGATGGGGGTCGTCCTCGCCACGCTCCTGAAGCATGGCGGCGCGCTCGAAAAAATCCTCGGACGGATGATTGGTGATATTGACGTCGATATCCTGCAATTGCTGCATGCGCGCAATACTGTCGATATACAGCTCGGTGCGCTCCACACCGCTGAAGTTCAAGCCAACCCCGCCGAACAGCATGGCATTGTAGGGATAGCCGTTGTCATACACTGTAAAGAGCGTGGAGAGCACACCCGGGGTATGGCCCGGCGTGGTCATGAAACGCAGCATGGTGCGACCGAGATTGACGGTGGCACCATTGCTGGCACTGAGGTGACGAATCGGAGTGGGATACTCGCGGTAGACCGCCGGCTCGGTGGTCATCTGCCAGTCTTCCTCGGTCATCATGGTGACCGCCGCAAATTCTTCCTGAAAACGTCTCGCTCCGCCGACATGGTCGTAATGGGCATGACTGATAATCAGGTAACGAATGTCATCAGGATCGAAGCCCAGATCGCGAATATTATCGATTGCCATCTCAGTGAGTTCATCATAGAGCGCGTCGAAGACGATCAGTCCCTGGTCGGTCACCAGCAACCAGCTCGATACCCAGCGAGCACCAATGTAGTAGAGATTGTCGAAAACCTGGAACGGTTCCACATACTGCGACTCGGGATCATCCCGTTCACTCGCCTCCTGCGCCATGCCAGGAAGGCTGAACAGGCACAGCAGCGTGAATAAACTAAACAAGTGACGAAAACGACTGGACATAAGCGCAAATTCCCGGCTAAAAAAGCAGTAAAAAAACCCTGTGTGGAAGTGGCTTTATATACGATATACACTCGTTTTGAAACCGCTGTCCTGTCCAAGTTCCCCTGTTACAGCAATGCCATACCGAGCCCGAGGGCCCGGCGATGAGGGGCTATTGTTAACAGAAAACAGCCAGACGAAAGACCTAAAGACCAGCCAGGTTCAGCAAAGAAGAGAAATCAAGACAAGAGAGAACTGCCATGAAAATCGCTTGCCCAAAAGAATCCAAGTCCCAGGAACATCGCGTCGGACTGACGCCGGACTCCGTAAAGGTTCTGGTGGACGACGGTCATGAGGTCTGGATGGAGAGCAATGCAGGCCTCGGTATCGGACAGGGCGATGAACAATACCGTCAGGCTGGCGCCCGAATTGCGGCTGACCTCGATGAGGTCTTCGCCCGCGGCGAGCTGATCATCAAGGTTAAGGAACCCAATGCCGAGGAACGTAGCAAGCTGGCGCCCGGTCACACACTTTTCACCTATTTGCACCTGGCTTCCGACCCGGAACAAACACAAGACCTGGCCAACAGCGAAGCGATTTGTATTGCCTATGAAACCGTTACCGACAAGGATCAGCGCCTGCCGCTGCTAACGCCCATGTCGGTTATCGCCGGTCGACTGTCGGTTCAGGAAGCAGTTATCCATCTTGAAAAACACCATGGTGGCCTCGGGGTTCTGCTCAGCGGTGCGCCGGGTGTTGAGTCCGAATCTGTGGTGATTGTTGGCGGCGGTGTGGTGGGCAGCAATGCCGCCAGGATCGCCCTTGGTCTGGGTGCCAGGGTCACCATTCTGGACCGTTCCCGGAGTCGGCTGGAAGAACTCAATGAGGCCTTCTCCGGCGCGGTGAACTGCCTTTACTCCGATCAGGAAAATCTCGCCGCGGCGGTCAGGGATGCCGCCCTGGTGATTGGTGCTGTGCTGATTCCTGGCAAGCGGGCCAACTATGTGATTAGCAGCGACATGGTGAAGACCATGCGCCCGGGCTCTGTGATCGCCGATGTGGCCATTGACCAGGGCGGTTGCTGTGAAAACTCCAGACCCACCACCCACGATCAGCCCACCTTCGTCAAGGATGGCATCATACATTACTGCGTTGCCAATATTCCCGGCGCCGTGCCCCTGACGGCTTCGCAATCACTCAACAGTGCCACGTTGCCTTATATACGGGACCTGGCTGGCAAGGGTACTAAACGGGCGCTGACAGAAGATGCCCATTTGCTGAACGGATTGAATGTTTGCCGCGGCCATCTGACCCGTGCTGAAATTGCCGAGGACCTGAAATCCCTGGGCCTGCCCTATCAGACTGCTGCCGAAGCGGTTGCCGCCCTGAGTTGAGACGCTAACCGGCAATCGCTTTGATGCGCTCGGCCAGTAGCAGGACCTCCCTGGCCTGCTTCAGATGGGGCGCGTCCACCAGGCGACCCTGCCAGTTGAATGCCAACTTGCCCTGCTGTTCCGCTTCGGCAAAAGCCGCCACCAGCGCCTGCGCCTCGGCAACTTCCTCGGCAGTGGGCGTGAAAGCAGCGTTAACAATCTCAATCTGGGCCGGGTGAATGGTGAGCTTGCCGCGAAAACCCATATCGGCAGCGCGGCGGCATTCACGCTCCAGACCGGCCTGGTTTTCAATATCCACATAAACCGCATCGATGGCCTGCACCTCTGCCGCCGCGGCACTGAGCAGGCAGGTGGAGCGCACATAGCTGAACACTTCCAGATAGTCGCCCTGCTCATCCCGTTTGGCTCTGGCGCCCAGCGCACTGGACAAATCCTCCGCGCCCCAACTAACGCCATTGATGCGCCTGTTGCGGGCCATCTGTGGCAGATTGAAAACCGCCTCGGGAGTCTCCGTGGCAATCAGCACAAGCTCCACAGAACCCGGCTCCAGGCCATGCTCGGTCTCCAGCACATTCAGTATCTGCTCAATGGCATCCACCGAAGCGCGGGTACTCACCTTGGGCAGTACCAGGCCATCTGGCCGGGCAGCAACCACCGCCTCAAGATCATCACGCCCCCAGGGAGAATCCTGGGCATTGATACGCACCAGTTTCTGCTGACGACCGAAATCCGCCTGTAACCATTCGCAGACTGCATCCCGGGCTGCTTCCTTGTTGTCCGCGGTGACTGAATCCTCCAGATCCAGAATCAGGGCATCGGCGGCCAGACCGAGCGACTTGTTAAACATGTGTTCGTTTCCCCCCGGCACAAAATGCAGGGATCGACGCACCGTCACAGGACTGGATTCGCTCATGGTGATATTCCGCGCTTAAAAAACCGGGCCAGACTGCTGGCCTGTAGAAACTATTGCACTGGATACTAAAGCGCCGGACCACGGCTAGCAACTTGCCCGGGCTTCTTATACATTGCAGGGGCTGTTCGCAGGAGTATCAGGATCATGACAGAAGATTTCCGGCAATGGGTCGGACGCCAGCAAGTCACCGAGGAAGTGCTGCACCCCTTTCCCCTGCGGGCAATGGCGGCCACCCTCGACCGTGACAGCAATGAATTCGATGAGCAATCCATGCTGCCGCCGCTGTGGCATTGGCTTTATTTTCTGGACAGCACCGGGCAATCAAAGCTGGCAGCGGACGGGCATCCACAGCGAGGCGGTTTCTTGCCTCCCAGCCAACTGGAGCGCCGCATGTGGGCCGGCAGCCGACTGACATTTGCAGCGCCACTGCAGTGTGGCCAGGCCACCCGGCGGCTTTCGCAAATCGAATCCATCACGCCCAAACAGGGCAAATCCGGTGACCTGCTGTTCATCACCGTCAGCCACCAGATATCCCAACAGGGCAAGCTTTGCATTCAGGAGCTGCAGGACATTGTGTTTCGTGACAACCGTTCCGGTGGAATTGCCAGCAAGATCAATACAATTGATCTCAAGCCAGATTTTGATTGTTCCCTCGAGCCGGACAGTCGCCTGCTGTTCAGGTACTCCGCCCTCACCTTTAACGCCCATCGCATTCACTACGATCGCGACTATGCCCGGGAGCAGGAGAACTATCCTGGCCTGCTGGTCCACGGCCCCCTGCTGGCCACCCTGATGCTGGAACTGCTTGGCAAGAACGCAGACCTCAGCACCCTCCGCGAATTCAGCTTCCGGGCCATGGCGCCGGTGTTCGACCAGCAGCCCTTCCGGGTCTGCGGGCAGCAACCGGATTCCCGGGGACACTGCCAACTCTGGGTAGAAACCCAGGATCAGGGACTGCATATGCAGGGAGAGGCGGTACTGGCCTGATAAAGCTGAATGAGCAAGGATCAGACACAGGCCCTGAGCGGCATCACGGTATTGTCTTTCGAACATGCCATCGCCGCCCCACTCTGCAGCCGACAACTGGCCGATCTGGGCGCCCGGGTCATCAAGATTGAAAGGCCCGATGGGGGCGATTTCGCCCGGCACTACGATCAACGAGCCAAGGGCCAGTCCTCACATTTTATCTGGACCAACCGGGGCAAGCAGAGCCTGAGCCTGAATTTGAAGGCAGCCGGGTCCAGGGAAATCCTGAGGCGCCTGCTGGAACGCAGCGATGTCCTGCTGCAAAACCTGGCTCCCGGAGTCATGGAGCGACTGGGTCTGGGCTGGCAAGCATTACAGGCAGACTATCCCCGCCTGATTCATTGCAGCATCAGCGGCTATGGCCAGACCGGCCCCCTGGCCGAGCGCAAGGCCTATGACCTGCTGATCCAGGCCGAATCCGGTTTTCTGTCGATCACCGGCAACCAGGCTGGCCCTGCCAAGGCCGGCATATCCATCGCCGATATTGCCGCCGGCAGCCAGGCCCATAGCGCCATCCTGGCGGCCCTGATCAAACGCCAGCAAACCGGACGGGGCAGTGAAATCTCTATCTCCATGCTGGAATCAATGGTGGAATGGATGGGTTTTCCCCTCTATTACGCCTGGGACGGCCAACAGCCACCGGAGCCACTTGGCACTGACCACGCCAGCATCTACCCCTATGGCAGCTTCTGCTGCCAGGATGGCCAGCAATTGATAATCGGTATCCAGAACGAGCGGGAATGGCAAAGCTTCTGCAAGCAGGTGCTCAAAGCCCCCGAACTCGCACAAAGCCCGGACTACATCGACAACCCGGCGCGCTCAAACAATCGCCAGTCACTCAAAGCCCGCATAGACCATGCCCTGTCCAGCCTGGACAGCGAAACAGTAGCCCGCAGACTGGACCAGGCCAACATCGCCTGGGCCCGGCTAAATGACCTCGAATCAGTCTGGAATCACCCCCAATTACGGGCGCTGAACAGGCTCACCGAAATCCAGACCCCAAACGGCCCCATCCAGTCCTTCCTCCCCCCAGGCCAAGCCGCCTTGCCAGATACAGCCCGGCAAGTACCGGCCCTGGGCCAACACAACGAACCCCTGCTAGAGGAACTGGGCTACAGCCCGCAAGAAATCAGGCAATTAAAAGAATCAGGCTGTATCTGAGCCGGGTAAAATAGACGCAAATTCCCCGTTCATAATCCACAATTGCCTGTGCTATCATTCGCGCCCACGAGTAGAGACCGGGTTGCAGATTGCAATCCCAAAATGCTTTTACTCCAGATTCCTGCCAAGAATGGATAGGTCAATACCTACCGGGGATCGAAAACAGCACAGATCGCCCATAGCGGCATTCCGAAGAGGTGCGTAATTGCCTCTGGAGCGCAAAGCGCTCCTAAAACGACATGCAAAGTGTCGAACAAAGAGTTTACGGAGAGATGGCCGAGTGGCTGAAGGCGCGCCCCTGCTAAGGGCGTATAGGTTAACACCTATCGAGGGTTCGAATCCCTCTCTCTCCGCCACACACAAAAGAGCCCGGCTATGCCGGGCTTTTTTGTGTGTGGCGGAGAGAGAGGGTGAGAGCCCCCTCGCGGTTCGAAAGCCGCGTCAGCGGCGCAGACCGCGCGCAGTCCGCGCGGCCCCGAAGGGGATCGCCGCATCTTACCGCCCCAATACCTGCCGTCTAAACCACTCACCCCGTTTAAGATCACCAATAATTTGGCTTAGCCAAATTGCGAATCAATCCCTCTGGAGCGCGAAGCGCTCCCAACAGCACCAACAAAATTCCAACAGAGCCCCATCTCCACTGCCGGGCTTTGTGTGTGGCGGAGAGAGAGGGTGAGAGCCCCCTCGCGGTTCGAAAGCCGCGTCAGCGGCGCAGACCGCGCGCAGTCCGCGCGGCCCCGAAGGGGATCGCCGCATCTTACCGCCCCAATACCTGCCGTCTAAACCACTCACCCCGTTTAAGATCACCAATAATTTGGCTTAGCCAAATTGCGAATCTATCCCTCTGGAGCGCAAAGCGCTCCCAACAGCATCATCAGTATCCCAACAGAGCCCCATCTCCACTGCCGGGCTTTTTTGTGTGTGGCGGAGAGAGAGGGTGAGAGCCCCCTCGCAGTTCGACAAATTGCGCCAGCAATTTGGACAGCGCGCTTTTTGCGCTGCCCGGAGGGTGAAGTATTTGGCTCAGCCAAATGCTGAATCCAAGCCGCGTAGCGGCGCAGACGGCCGAAGGCCGCCCCAACGGGGTGAGGATTTTGGCTAAGCCAAAATCCGAATCTATCCCTCTCTCAGGAGCGCAAAGCGCTCCCAACAACATCACCAACCCCACCACCAGTCTTTCCAAAAAAACGCACCAAAAAAAGCACCCCACCCCCAAAATAAAAAACCCGACATAAGCCGGGCCTCTGTCCCCGGCCACTTCTCAAAGTCAGGCCAGGGTCTGAAAATTCTGTTACCAACAGCAACCTGTCTCAGTCGCCGCCGCTAGTCTCTTCTTCAGATTTTTCTTTCTGAATCCTCTGATATATCTCTTCCCGGTGTACAGCTACTTCCTTGGGGGCGTTGACACCAATTCTCACCTGGTTCCCTTTAACACCCAATACTGTCACCGTCACATCATCGCCAACCATCAATGTTTCGCCGATCCGGCGTGTCAGTATTAACATTGAGATCCTCCATTGCTCATTCCTTTGTACATCCCTTCAATCCGACCCTTTTGCGGCAGGAATTCGTTCATTGCCGCTGTCGATCGAATCAACAGGCGCGCCCGGCTGTGTGCAAGCTCACCGGCGTGCAAGTCATGGCAGCAACGCACCTGGCAGCCCGGACATCAGTTTTCCGGGCTGTCATAACACCCTAGTATCTGCCCCTGATCTGTCCTTGCCAACTGTTTCAGGGGCATAAACCGGGTTAATTTTGTGCCTGACTAGTCATCAATACTGCGGGCAGGAGATTCTGGATCACCGAGGTCGAAAGCACTGTGGAGGGCGCGAACCGCCAGTTCCAGGTACTTTTCCTCGATCACCACGGAAATCTTGATCTCGGAAGTGGTAATAATCTGGATGTTGATCCCCTCATCCGCCAGGGCCTTGAACATCTTGCTGGCAATGCCGGCATGGGAGCGCATACCGACCCCCACCAGGGAAACCTTGCAGATCTTGGTGTCAACATCCACTTCCCGGGCTTTCAGGGAAGTCGCGACATCGGTGATAATTTTGTGGGCTCGGTCGCTTTCCGCCCGTTTGACGGTAAAACTGATATCATTACTGCCATCGGCGGCGGCGTTCTGCACGATCACATCCACTTCGATGCCGGCTTCGCTGACCGGTCCTATGACCTTGTAGGCAATACCAGGTACATCGGGCACCCCGGCAACAGTGAGTTTGGCCTCATCGCGCTCGAAAGCGATTCCGGCAATGGCGGGATCTTCCATATCTGATTCTTCCTCCAGAGTGATCAATGTCCCTGGACCGTCTTCGAAACTGGACAGTACGCGCAGGGGAACCTTGTATTTTCCGGCGAACTCGACGGAACGGATTTGCAGAACCTTGGCACCCAGACTGGCCAGTTCCAGCATTTCCTCAAATGTAATACTCGTCAACAGCCGTGCATCATCCACCACCCGGGGATCGGTGGTATAGACACCCTTGACGTCGGTATAGATCTGGCACTCATCGGCTTCCAGCGCAGCCGCCAGGGCCACGGCGGTGGTGTCCGAGCCGCCCCGACCCAGGGTGGTGATATTGCCCTGATCATCGACTCCCTGAAAGCCGGCTACCACCACCACATTGCCCTGCTCAAGCTGGGCATGGATGCGGGTACCGTCGATTTCACGGATTCTGGCCTTGGTGTGGGAAGTATCGGTCAGTATTTTCACCTGACCCCCGGTGAAGGAGCGCGCGGAAAAGCCGCGCTTTTCCAGCGCCATGCACAACAGTGCAATAGTGACCTGCTCGCCGGTTGACAGCAGTACATCCATTTCCCGGGGCGTGGGCTGGTCCATCATTTCCCGGGCCAGTGCCGTCAGACGATTGGTTTCACCGCTCATGGCAGACACCACCACCACGATGTCATCGCCCTGCTCCCGGAAGCGGATAATCTTGTCAGCCACTGCCTCGATGCGTTCGACGCTGCCGACAGAAGTGCCGCCGTATTTTTGTACGATTAAAGCCATAGCAAATTCCGTTTCAGAGTTTTCCTTCCAGCCAGGGTTTGACACTGTCCAGTGCCGTGCCCACGGCTCCGGCATCACTGCCTCCGGCCATGGCCATATCGGGACGGCCACCCCCTTTGCCGCCCACTTGCTGGGCAACCATATTCACCAGCTCACCGGCCTTGACGCGATCGGTGAGATCCTTGCTGACACCGGCCACCAGAGAGACCTTGTCGCCATCCACATTGGCCAGCACGATGACCGCGCTGCCCAGCTTGTTCTTGAGCTGATCCACTGTGTCGCGCAGGGCCTTGGAATTAAAGCCTTCCAGGCGTGACACCAGCAGATTGTGGTCACCGATTTTCTCGGCCTGGGAACCCAGATCGTCGCCGGCACTGGAGGCCAGTTTGGCCTTGAGCTGCTGCAATTCCTTCTCCAGTGCCCGGTTGCTGGCAGCCAGTTGCTCAACCTTGTCCGCCACATCCTCTGGCGAAGACTTGAGAATCTCGGCGGTTCTGCGCAACACTTCTTCTTCCCGGGCGATGACAGCCAGTGCGCCCTGACCGGTAACAGCCTCGATCCGACGGACACCGGCTGATGTACCAGTCTCGGCCGTTATCTTGAACAGACCGATATCACCGGTGCGATCAACATGGCAACCGCCACAAAATTCCACCGAGTAATCGCCGCCCATGGAAACCACCCTTACCTCATCGCCATATTTCTCACCAAATAGCGCCAGGGCTCCCTTTTTGCGGGCAGCATCGATAGGCATGACTTCCTTGCTGACTTCGCTATTGGCCAGAATCTGCTGATTGACGATGTTTTCAATCTCTCTCAGCTCCTTCTCGCTGACCGGTGCAGAATGGGAAAAATCAAAACGCAAACGGTCGGCCGCCACCAGGGAGCCCTTCTGACTGACGTGTTCGCCCAATACTTTTCTCAGGGCTGCATGCATCAGATGGGTGGCCGAATGGTTCAGGGTAATGGCGGCGCGGTCGTCCTCGGCCACCCGGGCAAAAACCCGGTCACCCGGCTTCAGGCTGCCACTGGTCAGCTCGCCCCGGTGCACCATGACATCGGCCTGCTTCTGGGTATCACGAACCTCGAAGCGGCAGTGCTCGTTTTCCAGCACGCCATGGTCACCGATCTGACCACCGGACTCGCCATAAAAAGGGGTGGTGTTCAGCACTATCAGCGCTTCAGTGCCGGCTTCCAGGCTATCCAGGCGCTCATTGCCGGGCGAGAAGATAGCTTCAACAGTGGCCTCGCCTGCCAATTCCTCGTAACCGATAAAATCGGTGGCAGCATCGGCATCGATGTCCAGCTTCTCCACCGCCGAAAACTGACTGGCAGCCCGCGCCTGGTCTTTCTGCACGGCCATGGCCGCATCGAAACCTTCCATATCGAGGCTCAGGCCGTTTTCCCGGGCCACATCGGCGGTCAGGTCTACCGGAAAGCCATAGGTATCATAAAGTTTGAAAACGGTTTCTCCGGGCAACACCTTGCCATCCAGATCGCCGATGGCTTTTTCCAGAATTGCCATGCCGTTTTCCAGGGTTCGGGCAAACTGCTTTTCTTCCTCTTCCAGTACTTTCTCAACCTGGGCCTGGCTGGCTTTCAGTTCCGGGTAGGCCTCGCCCATCACATTCACCAGCGACTGCACCAGCTTGTAGAAGAAAATATCTTTCACGCCCAGCTGATAGCCATGGCGAACGGCGCGGCGAACGATGCGCCGCAGTACATAACCGCGCCCTTCATTGGAAGGCACTACGCCGTCCACAACCAGAAAGGCACAGGAGCGAATATGGTCGGCGATAACCCGCAGCGAGGTATTTTCCAGATCAGACTCACCGGTAACGGCAGCGACATCCTTCAGTAGCGCCTGAAACAGGTCAATCTCATAGTTGCTGTGTACATTCTGCAGCACCGCTGCCAGGCGCTCGAGACCGGCACCGGTATCCACCGAAGGCTTGGGCAGGGGCGTCAATTTGCCATCGGCCGAACGCTCGTACTGCATGAAAACCAGGTTCCAGATTTCAATATAGCGGTCACCATCTTCATCGGGGCTACCCGGTGGTCCACCCGGCACATCGGGACCATGGTCATAGAAGATCTCGGAACAGGGGCCACAGGGTCCGGTGTCACCCATAGCCCAGAAATTGTCTTTTTCGCCCATACGCGAAAAGCGCTCGGGATCCACTTTCATCTCGTCCAGCCAGATGGCTGCTGCTTCATCATCGTCCTGAAAAACCGTAACCCAGAGTTTCTCTTCCGGCAGGCCGAATTCCCCGGTTAATAGCTCCCAGGCAAACTGAATCGCTTCGCGCTTGAAATAATCGCCAAAGGAGAAATTGCCCAGCATTTCGAAAAAGGTGTGATGACGGGCGGTATAGCCGACATTTTCCAGGTCATTATGCTTGCCCCCTGCCCGCACACAGCGCTGGGAGCTGGTGGCCCGGTTACTGGCGCGCTTTTCGCTGCCAAGGAAGACATCCTTGAACTGGACCATGCCCGCATTGGTGAACAGCAGGGTTGGGTCATTGCCAGGCACAAGGGGGCTGCTGGGCACAATCTCATGTCCGCGGGCGGCGAAGAAATCCAGGAATTTCTGGCGTATTTCGGCGCTGGTCATCACTTGGCTCATTTCGAATCCTGATAATCTGACTGAATTTCGGTCCCCGGCACGGGCAATGGAATCCGGCCCGGAGCAAATCAAAAAAGCGCACGATTATAGCGTGCAAATGCCTTCAGGTGCAGACCCTCAGGGCGATTCGCTGCCTTCTTTTTGCCCCGCTTCCAGCAGCTTGTTGTCCGGATTCAGGGAAAAATTGCCAAAGGCTTCCTGCTTCGGCACCACCAGCTTGCCATCTCTGGACAGAATGATGGCGATGGGCCGGGTTTGCGGGAAGTAACTGAGGATGATGGTGATGATGATCAGGAATGGCACACAGAGGAACATACCCGGCACTCCCCAGATATAGCCCCAGAGGGCCAGATTCAGGAGGATGACTATAGGGGACATATTGAAGCGGGAGCCCATCAGCCTCGGCTCGAGGATATTGCCGACACAGATCTGAATGGCGCCGATACCCAGGAGTACAACCAGAAACAGGGTATAGCCTTCTGACTGGGCCAGGGCGATCATGGCAGGGAAAATGGTGGCGATGATGGAACCCACCGTGGGAATAAAATTGAGCAGAAAAATCAGCAGTCCCCAGACACCGGCAAAATCCACACCCAAAAGCCGCATGACGATATAGCTGAGTATGCCGGTCAGGGCACTGGTAAACATCTTGATGCCAATATACTTCTGAATATCCCGGCGGATGCGGTCGAGGATCTCTTTGACGTCATCTTCCTTGCCCTTGCTGGCCAGGGCAGTGATCTTCGATTTGAAGTGGTTCTGCTCCAGAAACAGAAAGCCAATATAGATGAGAATCAATCCGCCACTGGCAAGAATGCCGGCAAAAGAGGCCGCCACCGAGGTGGCATAGCTGGGAATGTCGATCCAGTCCGTCAGCAATTGCATCAGGTTCATATCCTGGAACTGCGCCAGATCGACAAACGGCAGGGCCTCAATCCGGTTGATCAGATTGACCTGATAAACCGGCGCCACTTCCAGCACCGCCTGTACCCGGCCACTGAGGAAATTGATCAGCGCCCAGACCAGAAACAGAAAGGTGAAAACCGATGCCACCAGACAGAGCGGGAACGGCAAACTGAACTCGCCCAGCCGGATGGCAGCAAAGGCGGCTGCCAGGGTATTGATCAGATACCAGAAGGCTATGGCAATCACCAGGGGCAGCAGCAGCGCCTCGCCAACGATCAACAGATAGAAAACGAGCACGACAAACAGGGCTGAGGCAGTGAAATTAAGGACTTTCATCTTCTGAAAATGCTAGCCAGTTCGCGCTTTTGCACACCTGTAAAATTTTTTTACACCCCGACCGGGGTTTTGCGAAGAATATCACATATTTAGCAAGCACCACTCATTTAGTCTACTGCCTGGGTCAGTTTAGAAATGGCCTGTCGTAATAAGGAATGCAGTAAAGCAGTAATGAAGTGAGAACCATGCAACTAGAAGGTTATTCAAATCTGGTCAAAATCGGTGAAGGTGGTATGGCCCATGTTTACCGCGGCATTCAGGAGTCTCTGGATCGCCCCGTGGCCATCAAGCTCCTGATCAATGACCTGTCCAACGACGCCGAAGCAAGACACCGCTTCGAGCGCGAGTCGTTTATTGTCGCGCGCCTGAATCACGCCAATATCATTCACGTCATCGATCGCGGCATCACCGGCGATGATATGCCCTACTTCGTCATGGAGTTTATCGAGGGGATCGACCTGGGCACCGCCTGCAAGAGTCGCAGCATGGGCCATGGTGAAAAAATCGATATTGTGGTGCAGATTCTCAAGGCGCTGTCCTATGCGCACAAGAACAATGTCATTCACCGTGACATCAAACCCGACAACATCCTTATTGACGACGAAGGCTGCGTTAAAATTCTCGACTTCGGTATCGCCCAGTTCTACGACGATGACAATCGCCATCAGGATCGAACCTGCACCGGCACTGTCATGGGCACCTATAACTACATGTCGCCGGAGCAGCGGGAAAGTTCGGACAATGTCACAGCCCAGAGCGATATCTATTCGGTTGGCGTGGTGATGTATAACCTGTTCACCGGCAAGCTGCCCACCGGCGTCTTCCCGCCCCCGGCGGAACTGAACAGTGAAGTCAGCGAGGCTCTCAATGATCTGATCATGAGTTGCCTTAACACCGACCCGGCGAAACGCCCGCCTTCGGCCGAGCAACTGAAAACCCAATTGCTGGCTGTTTCCCAGGGCGCCCATATCACCGATGAAATAAAACAGCGCGCCGAGCGTGGCATCACCCGTTTCAAGTCCAAGTTCATGCTGCTGGATGTACTGCGCGAAGATAAATACGGCGGCGTCTATCTGTATCAGCACAAGGACAAGGGCTCGCTGTTTATTATCAAAAAGAAAGCCGTGTCCACCAGCGGCTTTGAGGCAACCAATCTGCTGGCCTCACTGGAACATGCCAATATCGTTAACACCCTGGGCAGTTTCCGCAATGACGAATATTTCATGTTGGTGCAGGAATACATGAGTGGCGGCACCCTGCAGGACAAACTGGCTTTTCAGCTCAACTGGCAACAAACCCTGAAGATTGCCAGCCAGCTTTGTGAGGCACTGATTTTCGCTCACAACAACCGCATCACCCACGGCCATCTGCGCCCGACCAATGTCTTGTTTACCAATGAAGGGGAACTGAAGGTCACCGACTTTTCCCTGCAGGACGATATCAGTGATGTGGAACTGGCTCATTATTACTATCTGGACGGCGAGGAACGTTCGGTCTCGGCCGACATCTATGCGGTGGGCGTCATGCTCTATCAGCTGTTCACCGGCTGCCTGCCCCGCCGTCGCAATGAAACCGGCTTCCATATCCGCAAGGGCTTTTCCAAACTGCCGGCCGATATTCAGGACCTGATCACCAATATGCTGTCCACCATCCCGGAAAACCGGGATCCGGAAAGCCTGAAACGGGCTGTGGAAATATTCCGGGGTCACCAGAGCCGGAAACGCAGCAAGTCATTTACTGAAAAACCGGTACGTGATAAAAACCGAAAGACCGGTCGCCGCAAGGACGATCTGGAAGATGAGCAACACATGGGGACCATACTGGCTGTCGCTGGCGGTAACCGGGGCCGCAGCCGAATGAACCTGCTTTTTGCCATTCTGGTATTGGTTTACGCTCAATATTTATTCATCTTCGATGGACAGGAAAAGATTAACCAGTCGATGCCGACTTTCTATAACGACGTGGTTAACGAGTTTGAGGGAATACTAGGTAAGTCCAATGCCAGAGGACCAAATACAATTGAGAATAGCGGGTTGTACTGACACTGGCATTCGTCGCCAGCACAACGAAGATCATATTGGCTACAATCAGGAACTGGGCATTGCGGTACTGGCCGACGGCATGGGTGGTCACCAATCCGGTGAGATCGCTTCCCATATGGCAGTGGAATCGGTGCTGGAAAGCCTCAAATCCATGGTCAATGGCGATGCCTCCGGAGCGATAACCAGTTCTCAGTTATTGCAATATGTCTCCAATACAATTTCTGACAGTAATAGTCTGATATTCAATGCCGCCGAACAGCTCGAAGAGCATCGGGGCATGGGTACCACGCTGGTAGCCACCGTGATTCAGGGCCGTCGTCTCTATGCTGGTCATGTCGGTGACTCCCGGCTATATTTATACAGGAATCAAACGCTTAGCAGAGTCACGAAAGACCATAGCCTGGTGCAGGATCTGGTGGATCGCGGCTTTTATACAGAAGAGGAAGCCCGGGTTGCCAGTGTTGGGCATATCGTCACCCGGGCCCTGGGTACCAAGCCCGAAGTGGAAGTGGATACCCTGGAAAAGGAACTGGAACCGGGCGATGTGCTGCTGCTGTGCTCCGACGGCCTGTCGGATATGGTGGCAGATTGGCATATCGAGGAAATGCTGCGCGAAGGCGAAGGTGAATTGGAACAAACGGCCCAGAGACTGGTGGACCAGTCCAACAGGAATGGCGGCAAGGACAATATATCGGTGATACTGATCCAGGTCAGCAGGCCGACTGCAGAGACGGATCAGAGGTGAGTTAGCAATGCCAGGCAAACTAGAGTTCAGTTTTAATTCCAGCAAACTCGGCGAGTTTATTCTCGACAAGGAAGTCATGACCATCGGCCGCAAGGAAGACAATGACATCCGTATTGAAAACCTCGCCGTTAGCGGTCATCACGCCAAACTGCTGACCATCTTCGAGGATTCCTTTCTGGAAGACCTGGACAGCACCAATGGCACCTTCGTCAATGGCAAGCCCATCGACAAACACCCCCTGCGCAACGGCGATGTCATCACCATCGGTAAACACGAGCTGCGTTATATCAATGAAGCTACCGGCGTCGGCGAGGACGAGGACAAAACCGTTCTGATTCGCAAGAAGCCGGAACAGCCTGGCTACTCCGCTGCCCCGGCCACGGCAGACAACAGCATTGATTTCGAATCATCCGACAAATCACAGGGCCCTGCCCTGGAAGCGGCCAAGCTGCAGATTCTCAATGGTTCCGGTGCCGGCAAGGAATTGCCCCTGGTGAAACCTTCGGTAAAACTGGGTCGCTCCGGAGCTGAGGTAGTGCAGATCAATCGCCGCCCGGATGGCCATTTCATCGTCTGTCTGGACTCCCCCAATAGCGAATCCCAGCCCAAGGTCAACGGTGAGGCCATTGGTTCCCGCGCCGTCAAACTCGAAAACCATGACGTCATCGAAATCAATCGCCTGAAGATTGAGTACTATCTGGAAGGCTGAATCGAAAGCTGAGTATTAGGCCAGCCGCCGGAGTCGGCGCCGCACTGATAATCAATCACAATTCTGTCTGCGACTGCTGCAATGCCGCCAGGGATTCCTCGCTGGCCTGTCGCAGCGGCAGTAGAATCGCTTCTTCCACCAGATCATAGATGCGGCGTAAATGACTGCGGCGCTGTGGGTCCGGATCGCTGTCGGAAGTGGCAACCACCACCAGGTCCAGCTCTTTCGCCACAAAAATCAATTGCCCGCCGTAACCCCAGGCCACCGGCACCTGCATGCCCGCCAGATCACGAAGCCACCAGCCATAACCATAGAAGCGGCCCTGCCCCCGCGGAGAACGGGCATGGGGCTGGTGCGAACGTTCTATCCAGTCAGCAGAGAGAATTTGTTGGCCCTCATGGCGGCCCTCGTTCAGATATAACTCACCAAACAGCAACATCTGTCGCGGCGTCATTTCCATATCATTGCCGCCAAAGTAAATACCCTGGGGGTCCTGTGACCAGTAGGACATGGAATAGCCCAGGGGTCGGGTCAGAGCCTGTTGGGCAAAATGCTTGGTATCCATGCCCGTGGCCCGGGTGAGAATGGCCGACAACAGATGGGTACTGCCGGTGCTGTAGAGCATGCGGGTACCGGGTTCGGCCACCAGTGGCTGATCGATGGCAAATTCCACCCAGTTGTCACTCAGCACCCAGCGGCCATAATTGCGGTTACTGGTGGTTTCCAGGCCCGACTGCATGGTCAGCAGATCTTCGATGGTGATGCCCAGTTTGTCGCTGTTGCGCTCAGCAGAAATATATTCCGGAAAGTAGTCGGCAATGGGGGTATCGACAGACTCGATATAGCCCTGCTCTACCGCCAGCCCCACCAGCGCGGAGATCACACTCTTGGAGGCCGACTTCATATTGGCGGGGCGACGGGGGTCGGTGCCATTGTAATACTGCTCGAAAACCAGTTCTCCGGCATGGCTGATGAGCAGGCTCTGCAAACGCGGCAGCGACTGGGCTCGGCTGTGGGCCGCGCTGAAATCAGGCGCGCCGGACTCAGCCGCCAGGGCTGGCAGCGGCAATAAGAGAATCAGCAAATACAGGCAAGCTTTACTCAGACGCACTCGCTTCAGTCCCTGACTCAGATATTTTCAAAGGCTTCCGTGAGAATGCCCGGCGTCAGAATCTGGGGCAAAATAATTGGCTCGGCATTCACATCTCCCGGATAGAGCACATACAGCGGCACCGAGGGGCGATTGAACTGCTCCAGCACCGCCGTGATCTCCGGGTCCTCATTGGTCCAGTCACCTTTCATATAGGTAATGTCATTGTCGGCCATCACCTGCTTCACCCGATCAGTGCTGAGACTGGTCTGCTCATTGGCCAGACAGGTAATACACCAGTCGGCAGTCATATTCACAAAGACCGGTCGTCCTGCGGCTCTCAGCTCGGCCACGCCGGCACTGCTGAAGGGAATAAACTCTGCATTGACCGGCTCGCCATCGGCGCCGATCTCAAGCTCCGCTACGGCCGGTGCCTGGGGGCTCAGGAAAGGAGTCTGCAAGGCATAGACAGCCGCCAGCAGCACCAGGGCGGCAGTGGCTGCCGACATGGTGCGGAAAATGGGACCAAAGCTGAAACGGCGCTGGTACAACCAGGCGGCAAAGGCCATCAGCACACAGATCGCCAGCACCAGGGACATACCCATGACGCCCACCTGATTACCCAGTACCCACAGGAAGAACAGGGCCGACAGGTACATGGGGAAGGCCAACACCTGCTTGAAGGTTTCCATCCAGGCACCGGGCTTGGGCAGATAGCCCGTCAATACCGGAGCAAAGGACAGTAGCAGAATCGGCAGGGCCATACCCAGACCCAGAGAAACAAATACCGCCATGGCCACAAACCAGGACTGGGTCAGGGCGAAACCGATGGCCGGCCCCATAAACGGCGCCGTGCAGGGGGTGGCAACCGTGGTGGCCAACACGCCGGTAAAGAATGAGCCCTGGTACCCTTTGCGGGTCGTCAGGCCGGAACCGGCATTCATCAAGCCGGTACCAATTTCAAAAACACCGGACAGGCTCAAACCCATCAGGAAAAACAGATACACAATAAATGCCAGGAACCAGGGCTGCTGGAACTGGAAAGCCCAGCCGATGGCTTCACCACCTGCGCGCAGGGCAATCAATACCGAGGCCAGGGCCATGAAGGCCAGCACCACACCGGCGGTATAGACCAGGCCGTCGAGCCGCTGTCGGCGTCTGCTTTCGCCCACATTTTTGGCAATGCTCAGGGCCTTGATTGAAAGCACCGGAAACACACAGGGCATCAGGTTCAGAATCAGGCCGCCCAGCATGGCAAAGCCCATATACAGGAGGATATTGCCCTCTACCCCTGAGGCGCCGCCACCACCGGCCGATTCACTGCTGACCGAGGCCATTGGCGCAATCGTGGTGGTGCTGGCATTGCTGGCGGGATTATCAAATTCAAAAGCCCGGCGGTTGCCATCGGCATCGGCCAGCACCAGCACACCGAAGGCTTCCGGGTTTTCCAGCATACGACGAGGTTGCTGGTGGGTAATCTGCAACAGATTGTCCTGGATGCTGACATCACGCAGCGGCCCGGGGCTGATAATGCGACGCTGCTCTGGAAAGAACCAGGCATCCACATAGTCACTGAAAAGGACTTCTGTGGATTCAAAGCCAAGGCTGACTCGCTCGCCCGCCACGGCAATCAGGGATTCAATATCGTGGTCGGTTTCCGGCAGTTGCTCACGGGCTGCCGCAAACTGTGCGGCGGTGCCGGCATCTAGCTCGGCCGCATCGGTAACCGGCAGAGTCAGCTCAAGGCGCTGCTCACCCGGAATACAGATCTGGTCACAGACATTCCAGTAGGCCAGGGTGCTCAATTCAACGCTGTCAGCCTGGTAATCCGCCGGCAGGGTTACCGCTACCGGCAACAGCACTTCTTCCTCATAGCCGAAATTCACCAGGTCGGTGTCATAGAATGGCAGCCAGTGCGGTGCCGGCCACTGAATCTCGCCAATCTCGGTGCCCTCAGGTGCCTGCCATTCATTCAGGCTGGTGGGCTCGCCACTGTCACCCCCCATGCGCCAATAGGTATGCCAGTGCTCTTTTGGCTGCAGCCGCAGTCCCAGCCAGAAGGTCTCGCCGGGGGCCACTGAACTGTTCTCCGACAGCAGTTCCACTTCAATACTGTTATCCCAGGCCACAGCACTGCGCCGGGCTTCGATGTCATAACCCTGCCAGTTGCCCTCGTCATCGACGAAGGCCAGCAGACCGGCCATCTCCTCCAGCCCGTCATAGCGGCGGTGCTGTTCGGTGCTGATCTGTACCCGGTTGCCATCCAGCATTACATCCCGGAATGGTGCATAGCGCATGATGCGGCGCTCGGTGGGAAAGAACCAGGCCTCATCCGCATCGGCAAACAGTTCTTCATCGGCGGCCACCATGACATTGATCTTGCCATCATGGTCATTGAAACTGGCCTGGAGCTGGTGCTCGGAAGCAGGAACCGGGGTATGGGCGCGGGCATCGGCAAAGCCCTGCTGCCAGCGAGGATCAATTTCCGCCTGTTGGCCGACCGGCAGGGACAGGGAAAAATCAGCCTCGCCGGGGATGCAGATCTCATCACACACCTGCCAGGCGATATGGGTGCCAATGTCAAAGCTGTCACCGTCCAGATCCGCCGGCACCGACACGGGAATGGGCAGAAAGACCTCCCGTTCATAGGTAAAGGTCACCAGTTCAGAGCCCAGGAACGGCGTCCATTCCGGAATCGGCCAGACAATATCGCCGGCTTCGGCACCGGCAGGCAGCTGCCAGTCGCTGGCTTCAGTGGCTTCACCGCTGTCACCGCCAAATTTCCAGTAGGTATGCCAGTGTTCAATGGGGTCGAGACGGATAGCCAGCCACAGGGTTTGCCCCGGCACCACATTGCGGGTTTCGGATACGAGCTCCACTTCAATTTGATCGGTCTTGTGCACATTGCCCAGCAGCAAACCGGGGAACAGCAATAAAGCCAGATATATCAATGTATTACGAAGCATTCTTAATCCTGGTGAAGAATCTGATTGAAGACATAAAGTTTATGCCCTTAATTAACGCAAAGATTGTCAAAAAGTAACAAAAGCCACATTAACTGTCATGGAAAGTCGGCAGAGATGGGCTCGTACTTGATGCGGTCCAGCCTGTTTTTCAAGGCACAGGAAGATTGCCGCAACAGCAGTCCGGAGCCGCATTAACGCCAGCCACATAAACAACTGAACAAGTAGACCCGATTTCCGCCAAAATCGTGCAGACGAATTCAACGACTGGCGATGATGTGCTCGACCATCAACTGCAGGCTACTCTGGCCACGAAACTCATTACGCTCCAGACGGTAGACAAGATCGATCTCACTGGCATCGGCGGCGGGCCAGTCTTCGGCAGCCACATTGAAGGCAATGGCGTCCAGGCAATGCTGGGGATCCTCTGGTGGGCAGAGCAGCAGTTTCAGATGGCCTTTGCCAACTTCCCGTTGCTCAATAATCCGGAAGCGGCCATCAAACTGCGGCTCGGGAAACTCCTGCCCCCAGGGACCGGCCTGGCGCAGCAATTCTGCCGTTTGCAGTTGCAGGTCTTCGGCGGCAATCTCACCATCGCTGTAGACCCGGGCCGACAGCAATTCTTCACTGAGCATGTCCCGGGCCTGTTCGGCAAAAGCCTGGCTGAATTCCTCAAAGCGGTCCCGCGGCAGACTGAGGCCGGCGGCCATGGCATGACCCCCGAACTTGTTGATCAGGCCAGGATGGCGGGTAGCCACCGCATCCAGGGCATCCCGGATATGAAAGCCCTTGATGGAGCGAGCCGAGCCCTTTAATTCGCCACTGGCGCCCTCTTCCACCTCGGCAAAGGCAATCACCGGGCGATGCACCCGATCCTTGACCCGGGACGCCAGAATACCCACGACCCCCTGATGCCAGCGTGGATCGAACAGTGACAGGGCGGCGGGCAGTTCCTGCTCCGCCAGATCCAGTTGATCGAGTATGGCAAAGGCCTGCTCTTTCATCTCTGATTCAATCTGCTTGCGATCCTGGTTCATGGCATCCAGTTGCCGGGCCAGTGTCTCTGCGGTCGTGGCATCAGCGGCCAGCAGGCATTCAATGCCGGTAGACATATCATCGAGACGGCCGGCCGCATTGAGGCGCGGGCCGAGACTGAAGCCCAGATCGCTGGCCGACAGATTGTGAGCCTGGCGTTTGGAGACCTGCAGCAACGCCATAATGCCGGGGCGGCTATGCCCTGCCCGGATGCGTCGCAGTCCGGCATCCACCAGAATGCGGTTGTTATGATCCAGAGCCACCACGTCGGCCACCGTGCCCAGGGCCACCAGATCCAGCAGCTGGGCCAGTTGCGGCTCGGGGATGCCCTGCCCGGCAAACCAGCCCTGCTCACGCAGTCTTGCCCGCAGAGCCAGCATGACGTAGAAAATCACCCCGACACCGGCAATACTCTTGCTGGGAAAGTCACAGCCAGGCTGATTGGGATTGACGATGGCATCGGCCCGGGGCAATTGTTCGGGCGCCAGATGATGATCAGTGACCAGCACCTTCACTCCCGCAGCAAGTGCGGCTTCCACACCGTCGATACTGGAAATACCGTTGTCCACGGTAATGATCAGATGGGGATCACGCTGGATTGCCAGCGCCACGATTTCCGGCGTCAGGCCATAGCCGTAGTCAAAGCGATTGGGAACGATGTAATCCACATGGGCAGCACCCATTTGTCTGAGTGCCTGCATCACCACCGCGCAACTGGTGGCACCGTCGGCATCGAAATCGGCAACAATGAGAATGCGCCAGCGCTCCCGCAAGGCTTCAAATAGTAGCTCAGTAGCCGCCGCCATGCCCTTGAGCTGATCAGGCGGCAGCAGTTTGCTGAAACCGAGATCCAGTTCTTCCGGGCTGCCCAGATGGCGCTGCCGATAAATGCGTTTCAGTAGCGGATGGAGTTGATCAGGAAACTCCAGATCGGCAATAACCGGGCGTCGCTCGACCGTGACGCCCATAATCAGCGCCGGGCGTGTTGCTGGATGAAGTCGGTGACCGCCGCCAATTCATTGGCAACCACGGTATAGCGCTCTTCCCGCTCAAACAGATCGGCCAGGTGCGCAGGAAGCTGTGGCGTGGGCAGACCGGCGGCAGTGATGGCATCACTGAATTTGGCCGGATGGGCGGTGGCCAGGGTAATGGCCGGCTCCGACCGCCCTGCCAGACATTCTCTGGCAGCCTTGAGACCAACCGCCGTATGGGGATCCAGCAACTCACCGTTATTGCCAAAGACTTCGGCGATCAACTGGCAGGTGGTTTCATCATCGACACTGGCGCTGTCAAATTCTTCCCTGACCCGCTGCCATTGTTCATCGCTGACACTCAATGACTGATTGCCAACTCCGGACATGAATCCCGACAGGGTTTGCGGATTGCGATCAAACAGATCGAACAGATAGCGTTCAAAATTGCTGGACACCAGAATGTCCATGCTGGGGCTATAGGTCTTGTTCAGTTCCGTGGCAGAATAATCATTGGCACTGACAAAGCGGTGCAGAATGTCATTCTTGTTGGTGGCCACCACCAGACGCTCTATGGGCAGGCCCATATGCTTGGCCAGGTAACCGGCATAGATGTCCCCGAAATTCCCCGTGGGCACCGAAAAGGACACCGGCTGTTGTGGCGCACCGAGACGCAGGGCCGCAGAGAAGTAGTAAACAATCTGCATCAGTATCCGGGCCCAGTTAATGGAATTGACTGCCACCAGTTGCCTCCCGTCCGGCAGAAAGCCCTGATCGGCAAATGCCGCTTTGACGATGCGCTGACAGTCATCGAAATTGCCTTCGACCGCCAGATTGAACACATTGTCGCCGGGCACCGTGGTCATCTGCTTGCGCTGCACATCGGAGACCCGCTGATGAGGATGCAGAATAAAAATATCCACCCGGTCCGAATGCCGACAGCCTTCCAGGGCCGCCGAACCGGTATCCCCGGAAGTGGCACCGAGAATCACCACCCGCTGATCGTTTTCGGTCAGCACATAATCCAGCAGCCGCCCCAGCACCTGCAGGGCGAAGTCCTTGAACGCCAGCGTGGGACCATGGAACAGCTCCAGCACCCATTCCCGCTCACCCAGCTGAGTTAAAGGCGCCACCGCCGGGTCATCGAAATCGGCATAGCTTTCGTGAATGATGCGGGACAAATCAGCTTCCGGAATTTCGTCCGCCACAAAGGGGCTGATGATTTTCAGGGCCAGTTCCGGATAACTGAGCTGTTTGAAAGACTCCATATCCGCCGCACTGAATTGCGGCAATTGCTCCGGCACAAACAGACCACCGTCCGGTGCCAGACCGGTCAACAATACCTGTTTGAAGCCGTAATCGGAGCAGCCGCCCCTGGTACTGATATATTTCACAACTCTGCCCTTACAGCCTGGGAAGGCCTGTTTAATCCTTGTTTGCGTGGAATGGTTCGACGCGAATTCTGGTAATCTCGCCCACCACATCGTTCAGCGCGGCAATGGCCGAAAGCGCCTGGTTTAATTCTTTCTCAATCGCATTGTGAGTAAGAATGACAATAGACACCGACTCGCTGCAGGCCTCTTTCTGAATAACTGCTTCGATACTGATATCGTGTTCCTGCAGGATATTGGAGATGCGTGCCATGACGCCGACCTTGTCCACTGCCGGAATGCGCAGATAGTATTCCGCTTCGATCTCTTCGATATCCAGCACCGCCTTGTCGGTATCGCTGCTCAGATAACCCAGTGGCGGATAGACCGGAACAGTGCTGCCTGCCATGGCCTGACGGGCCAGATCTATTACATCAGCCACCACCGCCGAGGCAGTGGCCATAGCGCCAGCACCGGGACCATTGTACAAGGTGGAGCCGACGGCATCGCCATGTACCAGCACGGCATTTCCCACACCATTGACGTTGGCCAGTAGCCGGGATCTGGAAACCAGAGTCGGATGCACACGCATCTCAACCCCCTTGTCGGTCATGCGGGCAATGCCCAGATGTTTGATGACATAGCCCAGTTCATCGGCATAGTCGATATCTTCAGGCGTGATAAAACTGATGCCCTCGGTATAGGTGCGGTCAAACTGCAGGGGAATTCCAAAGGCAATAGCGCCCATGATAGTGAGCTTGTGGGCCGCATCGATACCTTCCACATCGAAGGTGGGATCAGCTTCGGCGTAACCCAGAGCCTGGGCCTCGGCCAGCACGTCTTCGAACTGCCTGCCCTTGGCAGACATTTCCGACAGAATGAAATTGCCGGTGCCGTTGATGATGCCCGCCAGCCAGTCGATACGATTGGCGGCCAGGCCTTCGCGCAGCGCCTTGATGATGGGAATGCCACCGGCCACACTGCTCTCGAAAGCCAGAGAGACATTATTCTCCCTGGCCACCGCAAACAGCTCATTGCCATGCTCGGCGATCAATGCCTTGTTGGCGGTCACTACATGTTTGCCATTGGCCAGAGCCTGGCGCACCACCTCGAAGGCCGGATCGAATCCGCCCATGGTTTCCACCAGCACATCCACCTCCGGATCATTGGCAACAGCGAAGGGATCGGTACCGCTGCGGGCAATTGCCTTGACCAGGTCTGGCTTGGGGCTGCGGGTTGCCACATGCACGATTTCTATCGGGCAACCAACGCGGCGCTGGATTTCATGACTGTTGTCGGCCAACAGTTGCAGGGTGCCACCGCCAACGGTGCCCAGCCCACACAGGCCGACTCGGAATTTTTCGGGAATTTCCTTACTCAAGAGCTGCTTCCATCCGGGTTCGATTGAAGCGCGAATTATACTGGATTGGGCGAATAAACCCACCGCCCCGGGGCGAAGACCGGGGCCCGCGGAGCTAGTTGAGTTGCAGCATTTGCGCCAGGGTGTCGGCATCCAGATAGCCGGGAATCAACTGGCCATCGGGAAAGACAATAGCCGGCGTACCGGAGATGCCCAGCTCATTGCCCAGGGCATAATGGGCCATGATGGGATTGTCACATTCCCGAACCGGCAGGTTCTGTCCATTCTTGGCCTGGGTCAGTGATTTCTTGCGGTCATCGGCACACCAGACGGAATTCATCTTGGCAAAGGAACTGGCCTGCTCTCCGCCACGGGGATAGGCCAGATAACGTACCTCGACTCCCAGATCCAGCAGGGTTTCCATATCCCGGTGCAAGGCCCGGCAATAGGTGCAATCCACATCGGTAAAGACCGTGATGGTGGCCCTGGTGTTGTCCGGGCTGAAGATGATCATTTCCTGCTCATCGATGGCGGCAATTTTTTCGGCATTGCGCACCTGGCGGGTAGCCGAGGACAGATTCAACAGGCCATCATTGGTGGTCTGGTACATGTCACCGGCGAACAGATAGTCGCCGCTGCGATCGCTGTAGAGCAGCTCTCCGGTATTCAGCTCCACTTCATAGATTTCAGTCAGGGGCGTGGATTTGATCGCCACGATCTGCAGCTGTCCGCCCGAGGCCACCTCAAGGGATTGCACCAGCTTCTCACGCAACTGGGCCGGGACTTGCTGGGCCACAGCCGCGTTGGCCATCAGGCCAAGGACCAGTATGCCTGGAAGTAATCGCATCAACTTCATCAAATTCGCTCCTGCTCGCTACTCGCGGTGCTTACTATAGGTGCTTACTATAGGTGTTTGTCCGGATGTTTGGGACTCAGCCTGATCGGGCTGCCGGGTCTGCTGCTGCCTGCAAGGCCCTCCCGACAATAGACCGGCCTTGGGCAAAAGACTTTCAGGCAGCGCCATACTGCCATTTTTCCTGGCCGGAAACAAAAATGAGAAGAGCACCCGGGGCACTCTTCTCATTATTAAGTCGCTATCAGGGAAACCGGATAAAAAACCGGTTACAGACTAGCTGGATGCAGCCTCGGAGCTGGGCTTCTTGTCCAGCTTCTCGGAGATGCGGGCAGCACGACCGGTCAGTTCACGCAGGTAGTACAGCTTGGCCTGGCGCACATCGCCACGGCGCTTCAGCTTGACGCTGTCAACCAGCGGGCTGTAAGTCTGGAAAGTACGCTCAACACCCACACCATGGGAAATCTTGCGCACGGTAAAGGAAGAGTTCAGGCCGCGATTACGCTTGCCGATCACCACGCCTTCAAAAGCCTGCAGGCGCTCACGATCACCTTCCTTGATTTTCACCTGCACGACCACTGTGTCGCCAGGACCGAATTCCGGCAGATCTTTTTCCATCTGCTGGGTTTCCAGCTGTTCAATGATCTTGTTCTTGCTCATCACACTCACTCCTGAAAAGTTCCGCCCGGGCTGCTATTCACCCCTTGGCGTTTGGTATTCCTGCTTGAATTCCGCTAGCAGTTTTTCCTGCTCGGCATTCAATTCAATCTCGTTCAACAAATCCGGCCGCTTCAGCCAGGTCACTCCCAGGCTCTGCTTCTCACGCCAGCGACGTATGGCCTGGTGGTCGCCACTGAGCAATACATCCGGTACTGCCTGGCCTCCATAATTGGCTGGCCTGGTATATTCCGGCCAGTGCAGCAGCCCCTCACTGAAGCTGTCCTGCAAGGCTGAATCCTCATCTCCCAGCGCACCGGCCTGTAAACGGATGAGGGCATCCAGCAAGACCATGGCGGCCATTTCGCCGCCGCTGATCACGAAGTCTCCCAGGGAAACTTCTTCATCGATTTCCGACTCGATCACCCGGGCATCGATGCCCTGATAGCGACCGCAGACCAGTATCAGGGCTGCTTCCTGAGCCAGCTCACTGACCAGTTTCTGGGTCAGGGGCCTGCCCTGGGGCGACAGGTAAATACTGCGAACCCTTTGTCCCGGTCCGGTGCTCAGCGATTGCCGCAGCGAGCCGATGGCTGCCACCAGTGGCTCGGTCTTCATCAACATGCCCGGGCCACCGCCATAGGGCTTGTCATCCACCGTACGGTGGCGATCCTCGGTAAAATCCCGGGGATTGACGAAATGCAGATCCACCAGCGATTGTTTTACCGCCCGGCCACTGATGCCGTAATCGCTCAGGGCCGCGAACATTTCCGGGAGCAAGCTGACGATTCCAACCTGCATCAATCCCCCTTGCTGCACCCTGCGTCGGTTTTCTGTTTCAGGCCAGGTAATCCGCCGGCCAGTCCACTATCAGGATTCCGCCCGTCAGATCCACTTCCCTGACTACTGTCCCGAATAACCAGGGAATCAGTCGTTCCCGTTTATCCAGACTCTGCCCCGTGGGGCTGACTACCAGAACATCATTGGCTCCGGTGGCCATCATTGTTTTGATGCTGCCGAGATTCTCCTCATCGAGATTCAGCACGGTCAGGCCCTGTAGCTGATGCCAGTAATAATCGCCTTCAGCCAGTGCCGGTAATTGTCCGGCTTCCACCTGTAAATCGAGGCCGGTCAGTTCGCGGGCTGCTTCCGGGCTGTCATAGCCCTGAAAATGCACCAGCAGTTTGTCGGCCTGCCGTCTGGACTGATCCAGATGCAAAGTCCGCCACTGACCATCTTGCTGCACCAGAAATTCCTGGTACTGGAGCACATTGTCCGCCGGCTCCGTATAGGAATTCAGTCTGAGCCAGCCCTTGATGCCATGGGTCTTGCCGACCCTGGCCAGGGTTAACTTCTTCGCGGCTGAGTCAGTCCGGCTCATGCAGAGCTGCAGCCAGCGTTAATCAGGCCTCAGTGCTCGGCGCAGCCTTGGCATCCTTGGCCAGACGCGTAACACGCGGACTCAGCTGGGCACCCTGGGACTGCCAGTAGGACATGCGATCCAGGTCCAGACGCAGACGCTCTTCCTGGCCACGTGCCATAGGGTTAAAAAAGCCGATACGCTCAATAAAGCGACCATCTCGGGCACGACGGCTGTCGCTAACAGTGATGTGGTAAAAAGGTTTCTTCTTGGCCCCACCACGAGACAAGCGAATAGTGACCATAAATTTTTCCTGTCAGTAAAATTCTTTGAATTACACGAACTTAGGCGTGCTTTTTTAGCTGGCGCTCTGAGCCCGGATAAAAAGGCGGGTATTCTATGTCAATTGCACAGCAGATGGAAGCGCAAAAGCCCCCTAAAATCCCTGTCCGGCAGCATTTTCAAAGGGGCCGAGCCCGTCAGAATCGTGGAAAACCACCGCCGCCGGCGCCGGGGAAGCCTCCGGGGCCTCCCGGACCCTGCATACCACCCAGGCCACGCATCATATTGGCCATCTTGCCGCCCTTCATCTTCTTCATCATCTTCTGCATCTGCTTGTGCTGCTTCAGCAGTCGATTAAGATCCTGAATCTGGGTGCCGGAACCCTGGGTAATGCGGCGTTTGCGGGAGCCATTGAGAATATCCGGATTGACCCGCTCTCGCATGGTCATGGAATTGATAATGGCTTCCATGCGGCGGAACTGGGAATCATCCACCATGCCGGCGGCACCCGGAGGCAGGGCTCCCATGCCAGGCATTTTGTCCATGATGCTGGCCACGCCGCCCATGTTCTGCATCTGCTTGAGCTGTTCCTTGAAGTCTTCCAGATCGAAGCCCTTGCCCTTCTTGATCTTTTTGGCGAGTCGCTCCGCTTTCTTCTTGTCGACCTTCTGTTCAGCCTCTTCGATCAGGGACAGGACATCGCCCATGCCGAGAATCCGTGAGGCAATACGATCCGGGTAGAAGGGCTCGAGCGCATCGGGCTTCTCGCCCATACCGATAAACTTGATGGGCTTGCCGGTGATATGGCGTACCGACAGCGCGGCACCCCCGCGGGCATCGCCGTCGGCCTTGGTCAGCACCACACCGGTCAGCGGCAGGGCGTCATTGAAGGCCTTGGCAGTATTGGCGGCATCCTGACCGGTCATGGCATCAACCACGAACAGGGTTTCCACCGGATCAAGCTGGGCATGCAGACTGCTGATCTCAGCCATCATCTGCTCATCAATGGCCAGGCGGCCGGCGGTATCCACCAGCAGCACATCCATAAACTGACGCCTGGCTTCGGCCACTGCGTTTTTGGCAATCACTTCCGGTGCCTGCCCGGTTTCACTGGGGAAGAACTCAACCCCGACTTCGCCGGCCAGGGTTTGCAGTTGCTGAATGGCCGCCGGTCGATAGACGTCGGCACTGACCACCATCACCTTTTTATTGGCCCGGGTCTTGAGCCAGCGCGCCAGCTTGCCCACCGTGGTGGTTTTACCGGCACCCTGCAGGCCTGCCATGAGGATAATGGCCGGCGGCGCCGCCTTGAGATCCAGTTCGGCATTGGCCTTGCCCATGATGGCTTCGAGTTCGGCCTGGACAATCTTGATAAAGGCCTGCCCGGGACTCAGGCTTTTGGAGACTTCCTGGCCCACGGCTCGCAGGCTGACGCGATCAATGAAGTCCTTGACTACTGGCAGGGCGACATCGGCCTCCAGCAGGGCCCGGCGGACTTCCCGCAGGGCATCCTGAATATTGCTCTCGGTAAGGGTGGCCTTGCCGGTGAGCTTGCGAAAGGTACCTGAAAGTCGCTCGGTTAAATTATCAAACACGGAAAAGCTCCGGATGGTCCTGAATTGGGGATTGGAAATCGAGCGCGGATTATAGCGGTTACCGCCCAACTTAAAAAAGGACTTCAACCCCTTATACACATATGCGACACTTTGGGGCTTGATTTCAGGCCCAAGTAGTTCATGCAAGTCACCGTTATTTCTGGAATATTTGCCGTTCTCTGCTACCTGGCAGGATGTTTGTTCCAGGGCGCCCATTTTTTCGGCAAGAAAGACACTCGCCAGCTCGTAATGGGCTTTGGGGCATTGGCCGTGCTCGCCCATGCCATCAGCGCCTTTGGCCTAATCCGCGGCCCCGAAGGCTATCAGTTCGGCCTGATGGAGATTTCCTCCCTGATCGCGGTCTCCATCTCCGTGCTGGTGTTGATCAGCAGCCTGCGCAAGCCCCTGCAAAACCTGTTTCTGGGGCTGTTTCCCCTGGCCATTATTGCCATCCTGACCTCCCTGTTCTTCCACAGCAGCTCCCAGCCCACGGTTCTGAGTACCGGGCTGGCCAGCCATGTGGTGCTGTCCATTCTGGCCTACAGCGTCATTACCATTGCAGCCTTGCAGGCTCTGTTTCTGGCCTATCAGAACTACCAGCTCAAACATGGCCACGCCGGCGGCTTTTTGAGCAAGTTTCCACCCCTGCAGGACATGGAACTGTTTCTGTTTGAATTGTTGTGGATCGGTCAGCTGCTGCTCAGCCTTGGCATTGTTGCCGGGCTGTTCTTCGTCGAGGATATCTGGCAGCGCGAAGGCGTGATTCACAAGACCTTCTTTTCCATCCTGTCCTGGATTGTATTCGCCATTCTGCTCTGGGGCCGACATCAGTCCGGCTTGCGGGGCAATACTGCCATCCGTGGCACTCTCATCGGTTTTGCCTTTCTGCTACTGGGCTTCTACGGTTCAAAATTCGTTGTTCAGTTTCTTATCTCCTGACAGCCTGGCCATTGATGCCAGAGCGGAATTCACCAGTCATGCCTGAAGGACCCGAACACCATGGAAGCTGAAGCACCTTCACTGCTGATGCTGTCGCTGTTTTTCCTGGGTCTGATTATCGCTTCAGCCTATTTCTCCAGCTCGGAAACGGGCATGATGAGCCTGAACCGCTATCGCTTGAAGCACCTGCAGCGGGAAAAACATGCCGGTGCCACTCGCGCCAGCAAGCTGCTGGAAAAACCGGACAAGCTGATTGGCGTGATCCTGATCGGCAATAATTTCGTCAACTTCCTGGCCGCGTCCATTGCCACCAGTATCGCCATTCAATTACTGGGTGACCCGGCGCCTCTTGCCACGGCCGTGGTGCTCACTCTGATCGTGCTGATTTTTGCCGAGGTCACCCCCAAAACCATTGCGGCGCTGTACCCTGAACGCATTGCCTATCCATCCAGCCTGCTGCTCACCCTGTTACTGAAGATTCTTTATCCGGTGGTCTGGGTAGTGAATTTCGTCTCCAATGGCCTGGTCCGATTGCTGGGCTTTACCCTCAATGCCGGCGACAGCCAGCAGCAACTGACCCAGGAAGAATTGCGCACCGTTGTGTATGAGTCCGGCGAGCGCATCCCTCGTCGTCGCCACGGTATGTTGCTCAATATCCTCGATCTGGAAAAAGCCACCGTCAATGACATTCTGGTGCCCCGCAATGAAATACTCGGCATTGATATCGAAGAAAACCTGAGCACCCTGCTGGACCAGATTGCCGGCAGCCAGCACACCCGCATGCCTGTTTATCGTGGTGACATCGACAATATTGTGGGCATTCTGCACCTGCGCAGTGTGGGCAAACTGCTGAAGGTGGAAAATCTGAACAAGGCCCTGCTGGTGCAGGAATCCAATGAGCCCTATTTCATTCCCGAGTCCACGCCCCTGCACACCCAGCTGTTTAATTTCCAGACCCGGAAATTGCGCATGGCGGTGGTGGTGGATGAGTACGGTGCCGTCAAGGGCATTGTCACTCTGGAAGATATTCTGGAAGAGATTGTCGGGGAATTCACCACCGACCTGGCGGCCAGCAGCAAGGACATTCATGCCCAGGTGGATGGCAGTTTTCTCATCGACGGCGCCACCAGCATCCGGGAAATCAATCGCACCCTGGGCTGGGACCTGGATGGCGGCAATGCCAAAACCATCAATGGCCTATTGATGGAGATCCTGCAGTCCATCCCGGATTCCTCCGTGGGCGTCAAACTGGATGGCTATTACGCTGAAATCGTGCAGACCAAGGACAATGTGATCCGCACGGTGCGCATGCGGCCGGTGCCCACCACCGTGGAATTACTGATCGACGGCTAGCCCGGGCAGCAAACCCTGGCTCTGCGCCAGAATCCTGTTCTCACAAAGCTCCGCTTCCCCCCGGGGATTGAATATAAACTGTTTGCTGACAGTTAACTCCTGTGCCTGCCCGGCTACCGCCACCGCAGCATGATAATCTCCGGCCATCTCTGGCAGCGCTGCATGCCGGGGCAATGCCAGACGCCAGAATTGCCAGTGCTGCCCGGAGGCCTGGGCCGGTTCATGTTCGGTGAAAGCAATGGCCGGTGGCGCGGCGAGGTCGAAACTGAATGAATCAAGCGGCAGAGCCAGCCCCATGCCCCGGGCCTTGATAGTGGCTTCCTTGAGAGTCCACAAACAATAGAAACCATCCTGCTGATCAGCCTCGGACAGACCCAGCAGCCAGTCACACTCCGGCCGGGAAAAATATCGCCCTGCCAGGCGCCGTACCCGCCGACTGCGGGCACTGAATTCAATATCCGCACCGGTGCAGCCATGGCGCGACAGTGCCAGCATATAGCCCTGGCGCGAATGGGACAGATTGAAGGCCAGATTTTCCGGCCCGGCTTTCAAGGCCGGTTTGCCGTATTCATTCTCGACAAATTCCCAGCTATCGGCCGGTCGATCGCTGTAATGGCTCAGTACCTCGCGCAGAAACAGCTTGCCGGCCAGAAAGGCACGTCGGCGCCGTGGCAGTTGCAGACGCTCATAGCGGGCTCGCTCGGCGTCGCTGAGCCAGGCAATTTTCTCTGCTGCCAGCCAGGCATTCCCTGGCGCTTCGGCATCGAAGTGCCAGTACCAGACATGGACCTCATTGCTGGCCAGACTCAGCACTGGATACCTCCCTCGCTGTCCCAGACACAGAGCAAGCGCTTTCGGGAAATACTGGTTTCATCAGGATAGGCAAAGGCATTGTTGATAAAGCGGGTGCCATCGAGAGTAATGGCCTGATTGACGTGACTGTGACCATAGACATGCAGGTCCGGCTTCAGCCTGGCCACCTGCTCCCCGAGGGCGGCACTGCCCAGTACCGGGTAAACCCGTCGGCGATGGCTGGGAATCTGCGGCGGCATCACATCCAGACGCGGCAGGAAATGGGAAAAGCTGATGACGGTCTGATTACTCACCTCGAGACTGGCCTCATTGTGCCGTAGAAAGTAGTCGGTAATAGCCGCCGCTGAATCCATCTCACCAGGCCAGCTACAGGCGCGGAAATCACGCCAGGCCCGGCGCAGATGGCGGTCCGGTTCACCAAAGCTGAAATCATACCAGCCCAGCAGGGGCACGATACTGAGCTGATCCAGATGCCAGGGATCACAGGCGACATCCAGTGCCGCGCAGCGCTGCCGGATCAGCTTGAATTTTTCCACAGAGCAGTCGACCGCCTGCCCTGACTCGCCACTGGCTGCAGTGCGCCGACGTACCCAGAGTTCATGATTGCCGGGCACGAAAAACAGCTTGCGAAACTTGCTGCCCAGACTGCCCAGAACTTCTTCCAGCAAGACCAGATCATCAGACACATCACCGGCCAGCAGTAACAGATCATCCTGATAGTCTCTGGCTGAAATCTCAGCCAGCCAGTCCAGGTTCTGTTCATAATCGACGTGAATATCGGACAGGGCGAAAACGCGCATGGCTTCCTTGTGGCTTGCTTGTTGGAGGGTCCGCCGCTTTATAATGCTTTCATGCCCCAGCGTCCAGCCCCTGAACTTGTTCCCCTGCTCGAGGAAGTACGAAAATGTCGCCTCTGCGAGGGCCTGATTCCCGCGCCCCGGCCGGTGCTGCAAATGTCAGCTTCGGCCCGCCTGCTGGTGATCGGCCAGGCACCGGGTACCCGCGTGCATGACAGCGGCATTCCCTGGAACGATGCCAGCGGCAAGCGCCTGCGGCAATGGCTGGGACTGAGCGATACTGAATTCTATGACGACAGCAGGGTCGCCATCATGCCCATGGGATTCTGTTATCCCGGCAAGGGCAAATCGGGAGACCTGCCCCCAAGACCGGAATGCGCCAAACAATGGCATCAGCAACTTCTGCAGCAGCTGCCGGATATCCAGTGCACCATCCTCATTGGCCAGTATGCCCAGAACCATTATTTGCCCGGTAATTACAAAAATCTTACCGAACGGGTCAGAAACTGGGCAGAGTTTGCCCCGCAGTTTTTTGTCACGCCGCATCCTTCTCCCAGAAATCAGCTCTGGTTGCGCCGTAACCCCTGGTTCGAGGCGGAAGCCGTGCCGGCCCTGAGAGCCCGCGTCAAACAATTGCTGGGCTGAAAGGCCTGGCTACTCAGGAATTGCCTTGGGGCCATGGGCGTGTTCGCGAATAAACTCCGCCAGCAGCCTGTAATCCTCACGACGGGGATCAGACTTGCGCCAGGCCATGCCGATCTCCCGACTGACATTTTCATTGCCGAAGTGTTTCAGGGGCAAATGGGTTTCCCCCAACACATCTGCTTCCACGGCCATGGCCGGCAGGAGTGTGACACCGAGCCCGTTGGCCACCATTTGCACCAGGGTGTGCAAACTGGTGCCCTGATAGACAAGATCGGTATCGGCGGATTCCAGTTTGCAGGCTTCCAGGGCGTGATCACGCAGGCAATGCCCCTCTTCCAGTAATAACAGTTTCTCGCCGCGCAATTGCTGTTGCCGCACGTTCTTGCTTTTTTCCAGGGCGTGGCCCTGGGGAAGGCAGAGCAGAAATTCGTCCCGGAACAGGGTCAGGGTTTCCATATCCGGCGTGGCATAGGGAAAGGCGAGAATGATCAGGTCCAGATCCCCCTGTTGCAGTCGCTGCACCAGTTGCGCGCTCAGATCCTCCTTGAGAAACAGCTTCAGCTTGGTGTAACGCTTGCGCAAATCCGCCAGCAAATGGGGCAGCAAAAAAGGCCCAATGGTGGGAATCACGCCCAGCCGGATTTCCCCGGCCAGGGCCTCATCATGGGATTTGGCCAGCGAGACAAAGTCTTCCACATCGCCCAGTATGATCCGGGCCTGATGCAGCAGGCGCTCGCCCAGGGGCGTAATCAGCACATTCTTTTTGCTGCGTTCAAAGATCACCACGCCCAGTTGCGACTCCAGTTCCTGGATCGCCGCGCTGAGGGTGGACTGGGTGACATGACAGGCTTCGGCAGCCTTGCTGAAGTGCTTCTGCTCGGCCACCGCACAAAGGTATTTAAGCTGTTTGATAGAAGGTGTCATGGACGGAATATTAATCGAATAAAACGATCAAGACATCAAAAAAACCTATTTGATTTGATTAAACCGAGGTCGTACAGTTAGGCTCTTGCAGCTGTCACATGGCTGCCTTGCACAGCCTCTATGCTTGACGCTGGCTCAATAAAAAAACGACAGGAGAAATACTATGTCGCTCAAAGGATCCAAGACCGAAGAAAATCTGAAAGCTGCGTTTGCAGGCGAATCCCAGGCCAATCGCCGTTATCTCTATTTCGCCCAGAAAGCGGATGTCGAGGGCTACAATGATGTCTCTGCCCTGTTCCGTTCCACCGCCGAAGGCGAAACCGGCCACGCCCATGGTCACCTTGAGTACCTCGAAGAAGTGGGCGACCCCGCTACCGGCATGCCCATTGGCGGCACCGCCGACAACCTCAAATCAGCCGTTGCCGGCGAAACCCATGAATACACCGACATGTATCCTGGCATGGCCAAAGATGCCCGTGACGAGGGTTTCGACGAAATCGCCGACTGGATGGAAACTCTGGCCAAGGCCGAGCGCTCCCACGCCAACCGCTTCCAGAAAGCCCTGGACTCGCTGGAAGACTGAGCCTTTCGATCAATCCTGCTGCCAATGGCGGCAGGATTGATTTGCTTGCACCACCGCCCCTGATGGAGAAAGCCATGGCTGAGCAAGGTCGAGAAGGTGGCCTGGATGCGCCTACCCGCCACCCCCTGAACCAGAATGAGCCGGAGTTCTGGGATGAGGCACTGCTGAACAAGGAACTGGAGCGGGTCTATGACATCTGTCATGGCTGCCGTCGCTGTGTCAGCCTCTGTAATGCCTTCCCTACCCTGTTTGACCTGGTGGACGAGAGCGAAACCATGGAGGTGGATGGTGTCGACGTGGCTGACTACAACAAGGTAGTCGACCAGTGTTACCTCTGCGACCTGTGCTACCTCACCAAATGCCCCTATGTTCCGCCCCATGAGTGGAATGTGGATTTCCCCCATCTGATGCTGCGTGCCAAGGCGGTGAAATTCAAAAAAGGCGACAGCAAATTCCGGGACCGCCTCATCACCAGCACCGACATGGTGGGCAAGCTGGCCTCCAAACCCCTGCTTAATTCCCTGGTGAATGCGGGTAACAAAAACGGCGCTATCCGCGGTCTGCTGGACAGCAGCATGGGAATTCACAAGCAAGCCAAATTACCGGAATACGCCCGGCAGACAGCGCGCGCGAGGAATGCCGCCATCATTTTTGACCCCGATGCGGCGCCTGCCACAGACAGCAATGCCCAGGTCACCCTGTTTACCACCTGTTACTGCAATTACAATGAGCCCGATGTGGCCGACAGCGTCATTAAAATTCTGCAGCACAACGATGTGCAGGTCAGTTTGCCGGCACGGGAACACTGCTGCGGCATGCCCAAACTGGAACTGGGTGATCTTGAAACCGTCACCCGCCTCAAGGACGAAAATATTCCGGCGCTGTATGAAGCCGTACAGCAGGGCCATACACTGATGGCCGCAGTACCTTCCTGTGTGCTGATGTTCAAACAGGAACTGCCCCTGATGTTTCCGGACGATGACAAGGTGCAGGCAGTGGCGGCGGCCTTTTGCGATCCTTTCGAGTTCCTGCACAAATTGCACAAACAGGGCAAACTGAAAACCGACTTCAAGACCAGTCTCGGCAATGTCAGCTATCACGTCGCCTGCCACCAGCGGGTGCAGAACATCGGCCCCAAGACCCGACAGATTCTCGAGCTGATCCCCGACACCACCGTCAAGAGCATTGAACGCTGCTCGGGACACGATGGCACCTATGGCGTGAAGAAAGAAACCCTGAAGTTTGCCAACAAGATTGCCAAACCCATTGTTCGGCAAATCAATCAGCAAAAACCGGATCACTACGGCAGTGACTGTCCGGTAGCAGGCAAGCATCTGGAAAATAATCTGGAAAACGGGCAAGGCACGATTCATCCCATAGACATGCTGCGACTTGCCTATGGCATCTAGTATTCGGCAGCCGTGCCAGTTCACCCATAAATTGTTGATCAAACAATCAAGGTACTCTGTTTCATGAAAAAGATTTCCCTCGGCGACCTGCTCAGCATCGAAGCCTATGAGGCCCAGCGACCTGCCATTCGTCAGGCCATTATGGAGCACAAGAAAACCCGCCGTGTTCCCCTGGGCCCCAATGCCATGCTCCACTTCGAAGACTATATGGTGATGCGTTACCAGATACTCGAACTGATCCGGGCGGAGAAAATCACCCGCCAGGAAGATCTGGAGGAAGAACTGGAAGCCTATAATCCGCTCATTCCCGATGGCAGCAACCTGAAAGCCACTTTCATGCTGGAGTATCCGGACGAAAACGAGCGGCGTGAACGGCTCAGCCAGTTGATCGGCATCGAAGAACTGATCTCCATCCGCATCGGTGATAGCGACCCGGTTTACCCCATTGCCAACGAGGACCTGCCGCGCTCCACCGAGGACAAAACATCGTCAGTACATTTTCTGCGCTTCGAATTCAGCGAGGAACAGATTGCCGCTGCCCGTGCTGGCGCTGACTGGGTGATTGCCTGTGAACACCTGAACTATCAGCACAGCACTGAGCCACTGCCCGACGCCATCAGGGAATCCCTGCTACGCGATTTCAACTGATCCTGAGCTCCCCATGGCAGCCGGTTTGTGGGGTCTGGCTGCCTGGGTTAGACTCTCGCCCGACCATCCCCATGAGCCCGACAATAAAGACCCCGACCAAGGGGGCAGTTCAAAACAAGAGGCCCAGCCATGAACAAGGTAATTCTCACTAAACTGATCGCCAGCATTGCTTTCGGCTTGTGCCTGAGCCTGCCGGTGCAGGCCGACAATCCCGACAGCATCAACAGGATTGCGGCCAGCAATTTTGGCTTTGACCAGGCCGAGATCGATTCCATTCGCAGCCGCATGCAGGAAGCGGTGGACGGCGAATTCATACCCGGCGCCCTGTTGCTGGTGGGCAATTCCGACGGCGTCGGCCTGCTGGAGGCAGTGGGCTACCAGACTCCGGCCGGCGAGACGCCAGTGGATGAACAAACCATCTTCCGCATCTATTCCATGACCAAACCCATCATCAGCGTGGCGATCATGACAATGGTGGAAGACGGGCTGATGGCACTGGATGATCCGGTCGAGAAATACATTCCGGAATTTGCCAATCTGCAGGTGATTGATGCCAATGGCGATCTGCGACCGGCGCGCAATGTCATGACCATCGAAAACCTGCTGACCCACGAATCCGGCCTGATCCAGGCCATTTTCTCCCCCGACAGCGAACTGGGCAAACGCTATGCCGCCGAATTGTCCGGTGACTTCAGCGCAAGAGAATTCGCGGCCCGTATTGGCGCCCTGCCGGTTCTGTTCGAACCCGGTAGCGCCTGGCACTACGGCCACTCCACCGATGTGCTCGGTGCCGTCTTGGAAGTGGCGGCCGGTACCAGTCTGGACCAGGTGCTTGAAGAGCGTATTTTCGCTCCCCTGGGTATGGATGAGACTTCGTTCTGGGTCCCCGCTGAAAAAGCCGGGCGAATCGCCGAACCTCATTACGGCAACATGTCCGACAACACTGTGCCGCGCAAGATGCTCTCCGGTGGCGGCGGCCTGAATTCCACCACCGAGGACTACCTGCGTTTCGCACAAATGCTGTTGCAGGGTGGCCAGTACCGGGGCGAACGCATCATTGAGGAAGCCACCCTGGACCTCATGCTGGAAAAACGCATAGGCGATGAAGTCTCCCGGGAATATTTTTTCTACGGCAATAACGGCGACTGGGGGCTGGGCTTTCACCTGCAACCCACGGCCGGCGATGCCAATGGCCCCCATAATTTTGGCTGGCGCGGCATCGGCGGCACCATCTTTGTGGTGGACCGGGAAAACGATTTCTTCATGCTCTACATGGAACAGAAGCGCGGCGGCCCCCGGGCTCCCTTCAACAATAATGTGGCGCAGCAAGTGGTCTATGAAGCCCTGGGCAACTAATAGCCCTGCTCTTCATCCACGAATGAAAAAGGGAGGCATCAAGCCTCCCTTTCTGTTTCTGTTTCTGTTTCTGTTTCTGTTTCTGTTTCTGTTTCTGTTTCTGTTTCTGTTTATGATTCAGCCCGCCTAGCCAAGCAAATCATATTTGCGCAGATAACCCCGCAGCTGATGGTAGGACAGATTAAGAAATTCGGCGGCTTTCTTCTGATTGAACTGATTCTGCTCCATCGCCTGTTGTAGCAGTTTGATCTCATACTCCTGGATTTCCTTCTTGAAGTCATAGGAATCCAGGCTCGCCAGATCAGGGACACTGCTGTCTGCTTGGGCTTCTGTTCCGGCCTCGACGGCTTTTCTGCCCGGGCGGTAGGGCGAATCGAAGGGATTGAAGACCAGATTGCTGATGGGGTTATCGCCATGTTGATAAACCGCCCGTTCAATCACATTCTTCAGTTCACGAATATTGCCCGGCCAGGGATAGGCAAGAATCTCTTCTGCCACTTCTTCGCTGAAGCCGTGGAAATATTCGCCACCGACCTCCTTGATCATGCCCACCGCAAAATGTTCGGCCAGCACCAGAATGTCTTCGGCCCGCTCCCGCAGGGGTGGCAGGGTAACTACGTCGAAGGCCAGCCGGTCCAGCAGGTCTTCCCGAAAGCGATTGTCCCGCGCCAGTTCCGGCAGGTCTTCATTGGTGGCAGCAATAATGCGCACATCCACCGACAGGGTTTCATTGCCCCCCAGACGTTCAAACTCACCGTATTCGATAACCCGCAAGATCTTTTCCTGCACCGCCATATCGGTATTGGCCAGCTCGTCCAGGAACAGGGTGCCGCCATCGGCGCGCTCGAAATAGCCCTTGCGCAATTTTGTGGCGCCGGTAAAGGCACCGGCCTCATGACCAAACAACTGGGCTTCCAGCAGATTCTCGGACATGGCGGCACAATTGATCTTGAGGAAATTCTGTTCCCAGCGTCGGGACAGAAAGTGCAGGCGCGCCGCCACCAGTTCCTTGCCGGTGCCACGCTCACCCACGATCAGCACCGGCTTGTTCAGCGGCGCTACTGCGGAAATATGCTCCTGCATCTCCAGGAAACTGGCGGATTCCCCGATCATGCGGGGTGGTTTCAGGCGACTCTCCAATCTGTCCATGTCGGCCCCATCAGTGACAAGTGCTGGTGAAAATTACCACTAGTTGTGGAATTTGGCTACGCAGCAAGGGACCTGATTTCGCCTGGAATTTTTTCCTTATATTTTTCAACACCTTAACTCAGTGAAAGATTCTGGCACGGTCCCTGCTAAGTATTGATTACCGCGTCCAGAATTGGCGGATTTACAGATGGCTAATCGAGGTAAGAGACAATGAGTATATTTTCACGGCTATCGGACATCATTAATTCCAATATCAGCGCCTTGCTCGACAAGGCCGAGAATCCGGAAAAAATGATCCGTATGGTGATTCAGGAAATGGAAGAAACCCTGGTGGAAGTCCGCAGTGGAACCGCCAAGGTCATTGCCGACAAGAAGACCCTGACCCGCCGCCTGGAGCAATTGCGCAAACAGGCCAGCGACTGGGAAGCCAAGGCTGAACTGGCACTTTCCAAGGGCCGGGAAGATCTGGCCAAGGCCGCCCTGCTGGAAAAATCCAGTATCAACAGCAGTATCGACATCACCGAAGCAGATCTGGCCAAGCTTGATGAAACCCTGGATAAACTCAGTGTCGAGATCGAGCAGTTACAGGCCAAGCTCAATGATGCCCGCGCCCGACAAAAGACCATCGTCATGCGCGGCAAGGCCACCGAATCGCGTCTGCATGTCAATATGCACCTGAACAGCAGCAGTATTGACAATGCCATGGACAAATTTGAGTATTACGAGAAGAAAATCGACATGATGGAAGGCCAGATGGACAGTGCTCATATCGAGCAACGCGGCCTGCAGAGCGAGTTTGATGAGCTGGAAAAACAGGAGTCCATCGACAAGGAACTCGAGGCTCTGAAGAACAAACTCAATAAAGGCTCCGAAAGCGCAGAAAGCACAGGTGCCGACAAGCAATAACAGGACTTCATCATGGATTTCTTCGAATTCATCATCGCGCTGGTCAGCATTGTTCTGGGGGTTATCACCTTCTGGATGATCCTGTTCAAAAATCGCCGGTCTCACTCCGACAAGCAGATAGATCCCCAGGTCGACTATGACATGCGTGAACTGTCAGCCATGGCCGAAACCATGCGCGATCGCATAGAAACCCTGGAATCCATTCTCGATGCAGAAATACCGGACTGGAGGGAACAGAATGAACCCGGGAGCCAATGACATGCGCCTGGACCGTGAAAACGGCCGCTTCCTCGGTGTCTGTGCCGGCATCGCCAACTGGCTCGATTTGCCAGTGTGGCTGGTGCGCATCGTCTTTGTCATCTGTGTGCTGGCCTGGCCACCCCTGCTGCTGGGCTACTTCATTATCTACTTCTGCGTAGACAAGGATTTCACCCCGGACCAGATTCGCGACTATTTCAGCGCCTCCGAGACTGCCGAGCATTTCCGCAAACTGGACTATCGCAAGCCCATTTACCGCAACCAGCGTAACAAGCGTATCGCCGGCGTCTGTGCAGGAATTGCCGATTATCTGGAAGTCAGCGCCTTTTCAGTACGCCTGGTTACCCTGCTGTCCTTCTTTGTCTTCGGCCCCTTTACCTTCTGGGCCTATGTCATCTGCTGGTTCGTGTTTGATCCGGATCCCCATGTCAGCGATGCCGAGATCAGCGCTCGCCATCGCCGCCGCCGGGAACGCCGCGAAGCCCGCCGCGCCCGCCGGGCCGAACGGCGCCGCCAGAAAGTGCGCAAGAGTTATGTCAACGAGGAAGAGTATGAGCCGGCTGCCCATGCCGCCAGCGAAGACAGCACTGCCAGGGAGCAGGAGACTGACACCGGTTTTTACTCACGCAAGGAATGCACCGAGATCTACAGTGAACTGGAATTGCGTCTGCGCGAGATTGAGGCCTTTATGACTTCCAAGCGCTTTCGTCTGCATTGCGAAATCAATCGCATCTAGTCCTCGTAGCCAGGCCCGGGACTGAGTTTCAATAGCCGCTTGCCCACAGTACACTAGACTGCTTGTCAGCCGAATAGCCCGACCCAGTCATGAAGTATTGCCACCACTGCGCCTCCCCCGTACAGCTCAGAATCCCCGATGGGGATGACAAGCCAAGACACATCTGCGAAAGCTGCGAGACGGTTTTCTACCAGAACCCCAATAATGTGGTTGGCACGCTGCCGGTATTCGAGGACAGGGTACTGCTTTGCAAGCGGGCCATTGAACCACGCCTGGGCAAATGGACCCTGCCTGCCGGATTTATGGAAAACGGTGAGACCAGCCTCGAGGGCGCCATTCGGGAAACTGCCGAAGAAGCCGGTGCCCGCATCCGGGTTTTCCAGGACAGCCTCTATACCCTGTTCAATCTGCCCCGCATCAATCAGGTCTATATGTTTTTCAGAGCTGAACTTCTGGACCTGAATTTTGAGCCAGGGCTTGAATCCCAGGAAGTGGCCCTGTTCCGGGAACAGGAAATTCCCTGGGACGAGATCGCCTTTCCGGTGGTGAGAAGTACACTGGAACATTTTTTCCAAGATCGGCAGCAGGAAACTTTTCCGGTGCGGATGTTCGATGTGGTACACGGCACCGACCGGTCAATTACTACGACTCTGATCAGTCACAGTCACCAGGACTGAATTGCAAAAAATTCTCAGAAAATTTCGTCACCCATCTGCATGACAGTCAGATCGCCGGGCATTTTTCCTACAACAAGCTAGAATTATTCTTACAAACTCCCTGGAGCATTTCTTTCTGCATCATTTATTTTTCTTACTGGGGTATTCCCCGGTTTCCTTCCTGAAACACTGTAATTATCAGTATTTCAGAATTGCAAAACCGATTTGCATTAGGTTTTCCTTTTTAGTAATTGGGCGTGGATAATGAAGAAAGGTCGTTAGCAAACGATATTTCTCCTGCATAACCTTCAAAGGAACACGCTATGAATATGACTGGCCACTCCCGCATCGCCTCAATTGGCACCTATTTACCTGAACAGGTTGTCACATCGAAGGAACTGATGGACGAGGTTGAATCGGAACATCGGTTCGGCATTCCCAATCACTGGATCGAAGACCTGACCGGCATTCATTCACGTCGCTTCGCTGCCCCCGAGGATCGCCCCTCCGACCTGGCTATCCACGCTGGCCGTGCGGCACTGGAAAAAAGTGGCATGGACCCGAAAGATATCGGCATGGTGCTTTACTGCGGCATCGACCGGGACTGGATCGAACCCGCCACCTCCCACCGCATCCAGCGGGAGCTGGGCTGTGTCAATGCCACCTGCCTGGACGTGACCAATGCCTGCCACGGTTTCTCCAACGGCATGTCGGTGGGTGACGCCATGATTGCCACCGGCGCGGCTGAGAATGTGCTGGTAGTGACCGGTGAGGTACCCAGTCATCTGATTGGTGATGTCATCAAGGACATTCGTGAAAACCCCACCCTGGAAAATTTTCACAACAAGATCGGAGGATTCACCACCGGTGATGCCGGCGGTGCGGTCATTCTGCAGCGGGCTTCTGCCCAGTCAGGCATCAAGACCTATCGTTTCGACAGCCGCGGACGCTACGCCGAGCTGTGTTTCTACAAGTTTGACCATGAAGGCAAGCGTTGTGGGCAGATGATCATGGACAAGATTTCCGCCGTGATGATTCGCATGCATCAGGCCATCATTCAGGAAACCTATGAATCCCTGAGTTGGCAGCCTGCCGATGTGGATCACCTCATCTGTCACCAGGTAGGAAGCAAACCACATCACAGAATGGCCAAATTGGCGGGAATTCAACTTGAAAAAGCTCCCACTATATTCCAGAGTTATGGTAACCTCACCAGCGCAACTATTCCGGTAACCTTGGATACGGCTGACCCGCAAGAGGGGGACAGAATCCTTATTCTCGGTGCAGGCAGCGGTTTGTCTATCAGCCAGATTGGCCTGGTGTTGTAACAGCCAGGCGTAGTGACCAGGGTTTGCAGCTACGGGCGTAGGAATAAGTCCTACGCCCGACATAAAAAATGCGAAGTCGGTCAAACAAGGCTAAAGTGATCCGGAAGTTTCGTCGTAGTACAGAGTTAGCGAAAGTGCGACATTGTAAACAGGGTGGGTGACACGACCCCTGTAGAAACAGGCAGCTGGCCGGGCAGCAAAACTGCGCGGCGGGCAAACCACTGACGAGGAACCGACCACATGGAATTACTGATACTTCCTTCAGTTCTGGCAATCAGCATCAAGATTGGCATTTTTCTGCGTTATCACACGTCCCTGAGCCGGGAAAACCTCGATCTTGGTCTGTTTTTCGTGGCGGTGTTCTTCCTCAATATTTTTGAGATGCTGTCCATTCAGTCAGAATTCTCGCCTGACTCCTCACTGCTGATTCTGCTTGCCTATTATTGCTGCGTGGTTTTCACCGTGCACGGCTTTATCAATGTCGCCCTGAAGTATTCCCAGTTTGACTGGCACAGCAGCCGCATCCGTCTGGGCCTGAACACCCTGCTGGCGCTGCTGATTGTCAATATCATCTTCAACCGCAATATTATTGCTGGCGTTGAGCCCATGAATGCCTTCACCCTGACTCGCATCGCCGGTGACAGCTATTGGGTAATTCAGAGCTATCTGGTGCTTGGCCTGGCCATGGCCGTGGCCTTGCTGATCCGGGGCATGATCAAGGCAGATACCAATATTGCCCGCCAGAAATGCATGGTGGTGATGGTCAGTGCTGCCGCACCGGTACTGACTGCCGTAGGCGTGGTGGCTCTGATGGCCGCCGGAATCAACATCAACGCGGCCATCTTCATGTCCCTGGCCATGTCCCTGATGTTAGGTCTTATCGTCTTCGCAGAAGAAAAGTCACGCCTGTTCCGTTTGCTGACTATTTTGCCCTATACCCGAGAGCGCCAACTGCACAAGCAGCTGTTGGCCAAAATCACCGACTGTGTTGCGGTCAGTGATGAGCCCGACCGGGCACCGGTCAATCTCAAGCAGGTGATGAAGGATCTGGAAGGCTCGGTGGTCGAGCATGTACTGGACTACTATCAGGGCAACCAGAAGAAAGCTGCCCATGCCCTTGGTGTTTCCGAGGCGACCCTCTCACGTCGCGCCAGAGCCTGTCAGCAGCGTCACTACAGTGATTCGGTCGCGATTACCGAGTAAGCCACTTCCTCGTAGGGGTGAGCCTGTTTCAGGGCTGCGACCGCAGCTTTGACCAGCTCGCCCTGACAGACCATCTCCACTTTGAACTCCCGGGCGGTTTCCACCTGCCCGGTCTGCCCCAGATAGGGATTACTGCCCTCAAGCGGGCGAAACTGTCCCTGCCCGGGACATTGCCAGGCACAGCTGTCGTAATCCCCCACGCGCCCGGCCCCGGCGGCAAACAGGGCTGATTTAACCTCCTCCAGATGGGATTCGGGCACATAGAATTCGATCTTGTACAGACTCATCTTGCTCTCCCAGACCAGCCCCGGGTTTAGTCGAATGCCTTGCGGGCGTTACGGAACAAACGCAGACTCGGCGCGTCTTCCGCCCATTCATCCGGATGCCAGGAATTCTGGCTGGCTCTGAATACCCGCTCCGGATGGGGCATCATGATAGTGGCCCGGCCGTCTTCGGAACTGAGTCCGGCTATGCCCAGTGGCGAACCGTTGGGATTGGCCGGATAGCGCTCAGCACGCTGGCCATGATTGTCCACATAGCTCAGGGCAATGCCTGGGCGGGCACTTTGCAATTGTTCCTGACTGGCAAATTCTGCCCGCCCTTCCCCATGGGCAACCGCCATGGGAAAGCGGGAACCCGCCATGTCAGCAAACAGCAAGGAAGGTGAATCGGCCACCTCCACCAGAGACAGGCGCGCCTCGAATTGTTCAGAACGGTTGCGCACGAAACGCGGCCAATGATCGGCTCCGGGAATCAATTCCTTCAGCAGCGACACCATCTGACAGCCATTGCAGACTCCCAGTGTGAGACTGTCGGGGCGGGCAAAAAATTCCTGGAAATGTGCCCTCAGCTTTTCATTGAAGAGTATGGATTTGGCCCAACCTCCTCCGGCACCGAGAACATCACCATAGGAAAAACCACCACAGGCCACCAGCATGTGAAAATCCCCAAGCCCGACACGGCCGGCAAACAAATCGGTCATATGCACATCGACCGCTTCAAAGCGGGCGCGATCGAAGGCGGCTGCCATTTCCACCTGACCATTGACCCCCTGCTCCCGCAGAACCGCAACACGGGGTTGCTGGCCCAGGTTTACATAGGGCGCGGTGATGTCCTCTTCGAGATCAAAACTCAATTTCACATTGAGGCCGGGATCATCCGCCAGGATCTGATCGTATTCTTCCTGGGCACAATCGGAATTATCCCGCAGCCGCTGTATCTGGAAACTGGTATTGGCCCAGATGCGCTGCAAGTCCTGCCGCTGACTGGTATAGATCAGCTCGCCGCCGGATCGAATCTCGACACTGCTGTCCTTCCGGGGCGTGCCGATTCTGTGCAGCAGATCCGTCAGGCCATGTTCGGCCACCAGCTTTTCAAATTCTTCGCGGCGTGAATCAAGCACCTGCACCACCACACCGATCTCTTCGTTGAACAGTGATGCTATGGGGTCAGATACCCCATTTTTAGTTTCAGGCAGTTCAATACGAGCCCCGCAATGGCCGGCGAAACACATCTCCACCAGACTGGCCAGCAAGCCACCATCTGAGCGGTCATGATAGGCCAGCAGTAACTGCTGTTGTCTGGCCGCCGTAATCAGGGCGAACAGGGATTTGAGATCATCCGCCTCATCCAGATCGGCCACCGCACCACTGATCTGACCGAAGACCTGGCTCAGGGCCGAGGCACCAAGGCGGTTCTTGCCGCGCCCAAGATCCAGCAGATAAAGTCCCGACTCGCCCTGATCAGTCCGCAGTTGAGGTGTCAGACTGCGACGAATGTCAGTGACCGGCGCGAAGGCGGAAATAATCAGTGACAGTGGCGCTGTATTGCTCTTGTCTTCTCCGTTTTCCTGCCACACCGTACGCATGGACATGGAGTCCTTGCCCACCGGAATACAGATTCCGAGCTGCGGACACAGCTCCATGGCCACCGCTTCCACTGTGGCGTAAAGCTTGGCATCTTCACAGCCGTGACCGGCGGCTACCATCCAGTTGGCCGATAATTTGATATCCGAGATGGCATCAATATCGGCACTGGCAATATTGGTCACTGCTTCGGCAATGGCCAGACGCCCGGAGGCCGGTGCATCCAGAAGTGCCACCGGTGTTCTCTCTCCCATGGCCATGGCTTCACCCGCATAGGACTGAAAGCCGGAGGCAGTGACTGCAGCATCTGCCACTGGCACCTGCCAGGGTCCCACCATCTGATCGCGGCTGACCAGACCAGTAATGGTCCGGTCACCAATGGTGATCAGAAAACTCTTGCTCGCCACGGTGGGCAGGGACAATACCCGTTCCACGGCGCTGGCCAGGTCGATGCCTGCGGTGACAAAGTCTTTCTGTGGCAATTGCCCTGATTGAACCTGACGGTGCATCTTCGGCGGTTTGCCAAACAGCACATCCATGGGCAGATCGATGGGCTTGTTGTCAAAATGACTGTCTTCGAGGCTGATATGTTTTTCCGCCGTCGCTTCGCCTACCACAGCAAAAGGGCAGCGCTCGCGGGCACAGATCGCTTCAAAGCTCTCGATGTCCTGCTCTTCAATGGCCAGCACATAACGTTCCTGGGCCTCGTTGCACCAGATTTCCAGCGGTGACATGCCAGGCTCGGCATTGGGCACTGCCCGCAATTTGAACTGACCGCCACGGCCACCATCCTTGACCAGTTCCGGCAAGGCATTGGACAGGCCACCGGCACCGACATCGTGAATAAAAGCGATGGGATTGGCGTCACCCAGCTGCCAGCAACGATCAATCACTTCCTGACAGCGGCGTTCGATCTCGGCGTTGTCTCGCTGTACCGAGGCGAAATCCAGCTCTTCATTGCCGGTACCGGCTGCCATGGAAGACGCTGCTCCACCTCCCAGACCGATCAACATGGCCGGCCCACCCAGCACCACCAGCTTTGCACCAACGGGAATTTCTCCCTTGTGCACATGCTCGGCGCGAATATTACCCAGGCCGCCGGCGATCATGATTGGCTTGTGGTAGCCCCGCACCTGCGCCTGGCCCTGCTCGTTCTCCACCTCTTCCTCGAAGCTGCGGAAATAACCACAAAGATTGGGGCGGCCGAACTCGTTATTGAATGCCGCGCCGCCTATTGGCCCTTCGATCATGATGTCCAGGGCCGAAGCAATATGGGCAGGTTTTCCCAAAGGCTTTTCCCAGGGCTGGGGCAGTTCCGGCAGACGCAGGTTGGATACACTGAAACCGGTCAGACCGGCCTTGGGCTTGGCGCCGCGGCCGGTGGCACCTTCGTCCCTGATCTCACCACCGGAACCGGTGGCGGCTCCCGGATAGGGTGCGATTGCCGTGGGATGATTATGGGTCTCCACTTTCATGAGGATATGAATCTCTTCCTCGTTGTAGTGGTACCGGGCATTGTCAGGGGCCGGAAAGAAACGGGCCGCGCGCGAGCCACTCATGACGGCTGCATTATCGGCATAGGCAGAAAGCACATTGTTCGGTGACTGCTCGTGGGTATGGCGAATCATGCCAAACAGGGAGTGCGGCTGCTGCTGGCCATCCACAGACCAGCTGGCATTGAAAATCTTGTGGCGACAATGCTCGGAATTGGCCTGGGCGAACATCATCAGTTCCACATCATTGGGATTGCGCTCAAGCTCGGTGAAACGCTGAAAAAGGTAATCGATTTCGTCATCGGCCAGGGCCAGACCCATGCTCTGGTTGGCCTCTTGCAGGGCGCTCTTGCCCTGCCCCAGGATATCCACCGACTCCATGGCCTTGGGCTCGGTGCTGTCAAACAGCACCGCGGCTTCTTCACACTGCGCTACCACCACCTGGGTCATGCGGTCATGGAGCAAGGCATCCAGTTGTGCCAGAGAGGCAGGCGGAATTTCCGCCAAGCCCTGCAGACGGTATTCAATGCCCCGCTCCACGCGACGCACCTGTTCCAGGCCACAGTTATGGACGATGTCGCTGGCCTTGCTGGACCAGGGAGAAATGGTGCCGGGACGGGGAATCACAAAGCGGCTGACAGCCGCTTCCGGGCTGGCCCCGGAGTCAGCGGGACCGTACTCCAGCAGTGACTGCAATTGCTGATTGCCACAGGCATCGAACTGCGGATCGCAGTCGATGAAATGCACATAGCGGGCATCGATGGCGCTGATCTCGGGAAAGGTTTTTTGCAGGGTGGAGAGTAATTTGGCCGATTTAAAAGCTGAAAGAGCAGTCGCTCCAAACAGGACTTGCATGAATGACGATTCCCGAATCCGCCGGGATCAGAGTCGATCCGCAGCACAAGTTGATAGATGATTATTGGCCCGCTTTCAGCCCAGGCAGTGAGCGAGAGCGGCAGGCGCTATGATAATGCAATCGCCCCGAAAATTCAGGTAGCAGCTAGCCTGAGAATCGGATCAGAGGGCCTGGGGGCGGTATCGACCGGCCTGTCGATCCACCACAACATTGCCTCGGGAATCCTCTATCCAGAAGTTCACATGGGACAGCGTGGTGATATCACGGCGGCCATCATTGAAGACGGGCTCCGCCCGCACGGTATAGTGCTCGCCGGCCCTGGCATTGAGTCGCAGGGTACGGGACAGGGATTCCCGGGTTGAAGCATATTGCACCAGAGCCTGGGACAGTCCGCGCTGGTTACCCAGATCCCAGTAAAAATAGACTACGATATCGTGGAAGCCCGGCGACACTTCGATGCGCTCAAAATTGTCGCTATCCTGAATCTCGATGTCGTCCACGCGGTGGAAGCGTACTGAATCCACATAGCGGTTCAGCCAGTCCTGACGCAGATAGGACTCGCCTTCCAATACTGCCACCTGCAGGTCGGAACGTTGTGCACCTTCATAGGCCCGGAAAGTGCCAGAGGCGGAGCAGGACAGAAACAACAGGCTGCTCAGCGCGATGCCCAGGAGTCTGACTCGACGCTGCCAATGGGCCCCGCTGGAAGTGGTGGCGGATCGCCAGAAATATTGAATTGTTGTAATCAAGTCCTGCAATTTGTTCCGGTCCCCGGCCTGAACTGCCGGATCAATGAATGGCTGTGCTATTTGTTTCAGTGCTTATTCGCAGCCGTTATTTATGCTTGTCGGGCTGATTCCCGACTTCTTCAGTTTTCGCCTCAGCCTGCCTGAGTTGCTGCTTCTGTTCCCGGCGCCGGCGAAAAAAATCCTGCATGCGTTGGGCACATTGTTCGGCCAGCACGCCTTCCTCAAATTCGGGGTGGTGGTTGAGAAAATCAGCCTCAAAAAAGCGCGACTGACTGAGCAGGGCTCCGGCCTTGCTTTCTCTGGCCCCGAATACCACCCGCTTGATGCGCGCATGGACAAGCGCCCCGGCACACATGCTGCAAGGCTCGATAGTAACATAGAGGGTTGCCCGGGGGAGCCGGTAATTACCACAGCTGCGGGCGGCGGCGCGCAGCGCCACGATCTCCGCATGAGCAGTGGCGTCTACCGCAGTGATGGGCTGATTAAAGCCGGTGGCCAGCAGTTTGCCGTCTTCCACCAGCACTGCCCCTACCGGGACTTCGCCGGCATTGGCAGCAAGCTCAGCCTGCGCCAGTGCCAGCGCCATCCAGTGCTCGTCTTCGCTGCGTTGCCGGTCAGACTCTGAAGGGGCCATGCTTCACTCTTATAATCGTCTTATGATGGTTTGCGCTTGCAGCAAGATTGTTATCCCGAGGCTTGCGATCTTACTGCTGGCCCGGTTTCGAATTAGCCGCTGATTCTACCAGAAACAGTCCCAGCGAAACTGCCGGTCCGATGCCAAGGGCAAATAATACCGTGCCCAGGCCAACCACGCCTCCCAGTAACCAGCCGCTTGTTACGGCGACAATCTCGATACCCATCCTCACCCAGGCAATGGGCAAGCCGGTAAGGCCTTGCAGGCCGGTCATCAGTCCGTCTCTGGGGCCGGCTCCCAAATGAGCAATCAAATACATGCCACTGCCCAGTCCCACCAGCAAGATACCGATAAGGGTTTGCAACAATTGCCAGGCCACCGCTTCCGGCCGGGGCAGAAACGGCAAACTCAGCTCAATGGCCAGGGCGATAATAATGGCATTGAGCAGTGTGCCCAGACCCGGAAGCTGACGCAGGGGAATCCACAACAGCAGCACGGCCACGCTGACCGCAAAGGTCGCCCAACCGATACTGATGGCAAAAACCTGGGCCACACCCTGGGCCAGAACCGTCCAGGGACTGACCCCGAGACCCGCCCCGATCATCAGCGCTTCACCCAGGCCAAACAGGCTCAGCCCGACACAGAGAAAAGCCAGGGTCTGCGGACCGGGACGCAGGTTATGGGGATGGGAAGAACTCCAGGGCAGCACCGGCACTGCGTGAATCGAAAACACCTTTAACATGGAAAAACCTGCAAACAATCAATGACAGGAAGCTAAAGCAAACAAGACAAGCAGGACAGTACAGATTCGCTTGCTGTACTGAACGATCAAATCAGGATCAATTCATGGACTTGCGGGGCGCTTCTCCATATGCTGATAACAAACCAACAACAGGAGCACCCTTATGCCCAGACTCAGCCTCTCCGCCGCCATGGCGGCCCTACTGCTCAGCTTTTCCGCAACCTTCGCCCAGGCCCAGACCGGGGCCGAAGCGCCGGAATACATGAATCCGAATCCGAGAGCTCCCTATTCGGAAGGCGTACGCTTTGGCGGCCTTATCTACCTGGCAGGCAAAACAGCCGGACCTGGTCCCCGTGGCGTGCAGGTGGAAACCCGCCGTACCCTGGAATCCATCAAGGATGCACTGGAGCGATTCGGCTCATCCATGGACAAGGTGGTGAAATGCACTGTCTACCTCACCGACATGTCCCAGTGGGGCGCCATGAATGAGGTCTACGCCGAGTACTTTCCGGTCAATAAACCGGCGCGCACCACCGTTGGTATCAGTCTGGGTGGCGACTCCCAGGTTGAGATCGAGTGTATTGCGGCCGAATGAGCAGCGGTCCCTGATCAGGATCTACAGAATTTTAATAAGGAACCGATTCGCGCTTTCAGTGCAAACCCTGGCTGCTATTCCCACTCGATAGTAGCCGGCGGTTTGCTGGAAATATCGTAGGCAACCCGGGACACATTGCTGATCTCATTCATGATGCGATTGGAGACTGTCTCCAGCAATTCCGGATCCAGTCTGGCCCAGCGGGCCGTCATGAAGTCGATGGTTTCCACGGCTCTGAGACTGATCACCCAGGAATAGCGTCGGGCATCCCCCACCACGCCAACAGATTTCACCGGCAGAAATACGGCAAAGGCCTGGCTGACCTTGTGGTAGCAATCCGCCTTGTGCAATTCCTCAATGAAAATGGCATCGGCCTGGCGCAGGATATCGCAATATTCCTTGCGCACCTCACCCAGTACCCGTACCCCAAGACCAGGCCCGGGGAATGGATGACGGTAAACCATGTCATAGGGCAGGCCCAGTTCCAGGCCAATCTTGCGCACTTCATCCTTGAACAATTCACGTAGCGGTTCCACCAGTTGCATGCGCATATCTTCAGGCAGGCCACCGACATTGTGATGGGACTTGATGACATGGGCCTTGCCGGTCTTGGAACCGGCCGATTCAATCACGTCCGGGTAGATGGTGCCCTGGGCCAGCCAATTCACATCCTGCAGACGAACGGCTTCCTCATCGAATACCTCGATAAAGGTATTGCCGATAATTTTGCGCTTGGCCTCGGGATCATCCACCCCGGCCAGCTTTGACAGAAAGCGATCCTCGGCATCCACCCGGATCACCTTGATGCCCATATTCTTGGCAAAGGTGGCCATGACCTGATCACCCTCGTGCAGGCGCAGCAAACCGTTGTCTACAAACACACAGGTAAGCTGGTCACCAATGGCCTTGTGCAGCAAGGCCGCGACCACGGAAGAATCCACACCGCCGGACAAGCCCAGCAATACCTTGTCCGAACCCACGGTTTCCCGCACGGTATTGATGGCATCCTCGATGATGCTGGCCGAAGTCCACAGGGCATCACAGCCACAGATGTCGTGGACAAATCGTTCCAGTATGCGCATGCCCTGCAGGGTATGGGTGACTTCCGGGTGAAACTGGATCCCGTAGAAGCGCCGCTCCTCATTGGCCATGGCCGCAATAGGCGCACTCTCGGTGGCAGCGCTCAGCACGAAACCCTCCGGCAATTGAGCCACCTTGTCACCATGACTCATCCAGACATCGAGCTGTGCTTCACCATTGTCGAGCACCCGGTCTTCAATATCGGCAAACAGACTGCCTGCGCTTTTGATGTCTACCCGGGCGAAGCCAAATTCGGAACGGGAAGAAGCCTCAACTTTGCCTCCAAATTCTTCTGCCATCAGCTGCATGCCATAGCAGATTCCCAGAATCGGCACTCCATATTCATAGAGAAATTCTGCGGCACGAGGGGATGCCGAGGTATTGGCCGACTCCGGCCCGCCGGAAAAAATAATCCCCTGCGGATCGAAGCGCTCTAGCTCCTCCACATCCACCTCGTAATCCCAGATTTCGCAATAGACCCCCGCCTCACGCACGCGCCGGGCGATCAACTGCGTATACTGCGAACCAAAATCCAGAATCAATATCTTCTGGCTATGAATATTCGTTTCAGCCATAACTCACACAAATTAATTACAAGTAAAAATGAATACTCTCTCACTTCCGAAAGAGAACAAAATTCAAATCGGGGTTTCTTGAAGTCCTTCAAGAGGAATGTCTCTGGTGGGTGCGAGACAAGGCAAAAGCCCGCGCGAAAGCGGAGCGTACACGTCAGTACGTGAGCATTTCGCGCGGGCTTTTAACGCAGGATCGCGCCCGCCAGAGGCATTCCCCACCTAGGAAACTCGATAATTGGGAGCTTCTTTGGTGATAGAGACGTCATGCACATGGGACTCACTCATCCCGGCCCCGGTAATCTTCACGAACTTCGTCTTGGTCCGCATTTCATCGATATTCTTGCTGCCGGTATAACCCATGCTGGAACGCAGGCCACCCATGAGCTGATGCACGATGGCAGACATCGGCCCTTTGTAGGGAACCCGGCCTTCGATTCCTTCCGGCACCAGCTTCTCGGCACCCGCCTCACTGTCCTGGAAGTAACGATCGCTGGAACCTTGAGAGTGCGACATGGCACCCAATGAACCCATGCCACGATAAGCCTTGTAGCTGCGACCCTGATAAAGTTCCACTTCACCCGGCGCTTCCTCGGAACCCGCCAGCAGGCTGCCGATCATGACCACATGGGCCCCGGCGGCGATGACTTTGGCGATATCACCGGAAAAACGGATGCCACCGTCGGAGATTACGCAAACATCGGTATCTTTCAGGGCTTCCACCACATTGGCCACGGCGCTGATCTGTGGCACACCGACACCGGTGACGATGCGAGTGGTACAGATCGAACCCGGACCGATGCCCACCTTGACGGCATCGGCGCCTGCTTCGGCCAGATCCCTGGCAGCATCGGCGGTGGCGATATTGCCACCCACGACTGAAATATAGGGGTAGCGTTTCTTGATATCTGCTACCTGGTCGATTACTCCCTGGGAGTGACCGTGGGCCGTATCCACAATGATGACATCGACGCCGGCTTCCACCAGGGCATCAACCCGCTCTGGCGTTTCCGGCCCGGTGCCAACGGCAGCAGCCGAACGCAAGCGTCCCAGTTCATCCTTGCAGGCATTGGGAAAGTCTTCGGACTTGCGAATGTCTTTCAGGGTGATCAGGCCACTGAGCTGGAAATCATCATTAACCACCAGAATCTTTTCGATCCGGTGGCGATGCAGCAGCTCCTTGACTTCGTCCAGATTAAAATCTTCCTTGACGGTAACCAGGCGTTCCTTGGGCGTCATGATGGACGCCACCGGCGCATCGAGATTGTTCTCAAAACGCACATCGCGACTGGTGACAATACCCGCCAGGCCGGAATCGTCCAGCACCGGCATACCGGAGATGTCGTGCTCATTGATCAGGGCGATCAATTCACGCACCGTGGCAGTAACAGGAATGGTGATCGGGTCCTTGACGACCCCGCTCTCAAACTTCTTGACGGCTCTGACTTCCCGGGCCTGTTTCTCTATGGACATGCTCTTGTGAATCACACCGAGACCACCTTCCTGGGCCATGGCAATGGCCAGACGGGCTTCGGTCACCGTATCCATGGCAGAGGATACAAGAGGAATATTCAGACCGATGCTCTTGGTGATTCGGGATTCGAGACTGACTGATCGAGGCAGAACAGTAGAGTGGGCAGGCAGGAGCAGAACATCATCGAATGTTAGAGCTTCTTCAGCAATACGTAACATAAGATTTCCACTATCCGCAAAAACCGCATTATACAGATGCTGATAATCTGTGTACAGATTTGCCAGCTGAACCGCTCAGTCCAGGCTCAGCTTGTGGGCCCAGAACCTGTCATAGGCAAGTTCGGCCAGAGGGATAATAAAAAACAGCGAAAAATAGACATAGCCGGCCCAGGCAATGTTCTGGCTGTTGGCGATGGCGGCAATGAAACAGGAAATGACCGCCACCAGCACCACCATAAACCAGCCGGCAATCTTGTGATGACAGAAATGGATTTCAGTGAGATTGAGGCGCAGCGGTTTGCGAAAGCGCAGGGCATTGAAGTAGTGGGCCAGGATCAGGATGGCCAGACAGGCCAGACCGATAGAGAAATACAGAAACAAATCCGCGACGCTGTTGTCCTGCCAGCCAGGGTTGTCAAACAGCTCAGTGCCGAGCACACCCCCGGACAGATAGATCACCGTCGCCTGCACCATCAGCTTGATGGGGTAGACAAAGATCAGCACCAGCATCACCAGCCCAAGGCTCAGATAGATGGTCACCCCGTCCTGCAGACCAAAGGTTCTCGACCAGGTGGCATGGGCCAGCCAGACCGAGCCAATGAGAGTGGCGCTGAGCAGGAAGGCCGGAATATCCCGTGACAGGGCGAACAGCTCCGGCGGGCTCTGGGGAATCTCGTCAATACTGATCACCAGCATGGTGAAGGCAAAGGCGAAGGCTGCATCTACAAAGGTTTCGATGCGGGTCATGTTCTCGCCGCGCATAATGCGGCCCTGGTAGCGCCGGCAGCCGGCCAGATAATTATCAGTCAGAGCTTCCATGGCAAGATTCAGCAATTGCTATACAGCCTATGTCGACCAAAATCCGGCCCTGTTGACCCGGACTTGAAACTGCCGCAGACAGACGACACACTAGCTGCGATCATAATAATAAATACAGGCATCACCCCAGGGACCCGGGCATCATGAAAATCAACACGCAAGGCCTGCTCAAAGAACCCACCCTGCACTTCCTGCTCATTGCCCTGCTGGCCTTTGCCGCCTACGGGCTGCTCAATGCCGGTAATGACAAGGTACTGGAAATCGACCCGCAGGAACTGGAAGCCCGGCTGTTCATGCAGGAACTGGCCAGTGGCCAGGCCTTGAGTCCCGAGCAGCGTCAGTTACTCACCGCCGCCTATATTGAAGAGCAATTACTGGTGCAGGAAGCCCTGGCCATGAATCTGGATAACGACGCCCGCATCCACGATATTCTCGCCCAGAAAATGCGCCATGTGCTCAGCGCCCAGGTGATTCAGCCGGATGAGCAAACCCTGCTGGATTTCTATGAGGAAAACATCGAGCGCTACCGCCGGCCAGCCACTCTGCAACTGGATGAGCTGGTACTCAATACCCGGGAGGCAGTAAGCCCGGAGCTGCAGCAACTGCTGGATGCCGGTGCCGAGCCGGATAGCATTCTGGCACTCGAAGCCGGCGACGTGGCGCCACTTGATGATGTCAGTCAGGTGGACCTGGCCAATATCTTCTCAGCGGATTTTGCCGAGCAACTGTTTGCAGCCGATTCCGGCCAGTGGCAAGGACCCTTTGTCAGCAACCGTGGCCAGCACTGGTTGCGCATTCGTCAGCGCCAGCCAGCCCACACCCCGGCCGGGCGCAGCATTCTCGAGCAACTACGACTGGACTGGATTGCCAGGGAAGAAGAAGCCCTGCTGGCCCGGGAAATCGCAGAATTGATGCAGCAATACGACATCGTCTACAGCCAGGAAGACAGTGAATGAAAAAGGCCCTGCTGTTGTTACTCACCGGCCTGATTCTGGCGCCGCTGCCGGCTCTAGCCCACGATGTGGATGTCACCGGGGTTGCCAGGGTGTTTCTGGATCAGTTACCGGACGGCGTCTACAGCCTGTCGGTGGTAGACCAGCAGGTACCGCCACTGTTTGATGTTGGCCGCATCTTGCCGGAACGTTGTGAGGCACTTCCCCCGGCCAGATTCAGCTACCGATTTAGCTGCGAGCCAGAGCTGAACGCCGAGGATACGCTGCAGTTTCCCTGGTCACTGGAAGGCGTGGTGGTGCTGGCCAACTGGAGCGATGGGCAGCAGAATTCCGCCTATTTTGCCGGCGATGGCAGTGTCGTGGAAGTGCCCCTCAGTGGCCTCAAGGCTGGTGCCGGCTCCCTCGGCGGGCTCGCCATCACCTACCTGATTCTGGGTGCCGAGCATATCCTGTTCGGTATCGACCACCTGCTGTTTGTGCTGGGTTTGCTGCTGTTGCAACACAGTGCCTGGAAACTGCTGCAAACCATCACCGCCTTCACCATCGCCCACAGCATTACCCTGGGCTTTGCCGTGCTGGAGATTTTTCCGGTGCCCAATGCGCCGGTGGAAGTGCTGATCGCCCTGTCCATTGTCTTGCTGGCGCGGGAAATTCTCTGCGGACTCAAGGGCCAGACCAGCCTGGTACATAGCAAACCCTGGCTGGTGGCTCTCATCTTCGGTCTCTTCCACGGCTTCGGCTTTGCCGGTGCCTTGGGTGAGATTGGCCTCAGCAGCCAGGATGTGCCCCTGGCCCTGCTGTTTTTCAATCTCGGCGTGGAACTGGGTCAGATTGGCTTTATTGCTGTTCTGCTCGCCTTGCATGCCCTGCTGCAGCGGCTGTCACAGGAACTGATTCCCAGCATCTACCGCGGCCTGGCTTATGGCCTGGGTAGCGTAGCCATGTTCTGGTTTATCGAAAGACTGCCGTCATTGGCCCTTGCCTGAGCTTTTCCTGGTCTTTTCCTGATCTTTGTCGGTCATTATTCCTGACCGGGTCAGCGCTGCTGGTATTGCTGGTGGCAGGATTCGCAGGGTGGATACAGGGCATTATTGCCAGCTTCTGACAGGGCCTGCTCATCCTGCTCCTGCACCGCGCTCAACACCTGTCTGGCGGCAGCAATCATGTCATTGTTCCAGGCTTGCCAGTCCGCTTCTGCGGCGCTGGCCTGGTCAGCCTCAAGTGCACCTCCGGCGGCCAGCAACTCGGCGGCGGCGATGACGGTCAGGGCGGCATTTTCGACTTCCTGCCACTGTTCCCGGGTTTCCAGCTGATAAGCGCCCCAGATGGTATTGGTAGCGGGCGTCAGCAGGGCATTCATCAACTGCTTCACTGTCAGCATTGGCCCGCTTTCCTGAGCCGTAGCTGCGCCCGACAGCAAAACCATGGCCAGCAATCCACTTTGCAACAACTTGTACATCATTCAAGCCCCCTCTGGAATTTTAGCGAGCATAAGCTGATCCAGGCCTGACGCCCAGTCACCGCCAGAGGCGACAGGCAGCGCTTACCAAGGCAGCCGGATTCTGATTTAATCCTGTCTCAGCCATTACCAATTCGCCAGCCATGAGAGGTTACCCCATGCTCGCTGTGAGACTATTACTCCTGCTTGTCGCCCTGTTCACTGCCAATCTGGCCCACAGTGATTTCCTTGATGAAGTGGAGCACGGTTTCGCCGACAGCAACGGCGTGCCGATCCACTATGCCACCGTCGGTGAAGGACCACTGGTGATCATGATCCATGGCTTTCCTGATTTCTGGTACAGCTGGCGCCACCAGATGGAAGGCCTGAAGGATGCCTATCAGGTCGTGGCCATAGACCAGCGCGGCTATAACCGCAGCGGCCAGCCGGAAGGGGAAGAAAACTACAATATGCGTTTCCTGATCAATGATGTGGCTTCGGTGATCCGCCACTTCGGCCAGGACAGCGCCACCATTGTGGGCCATGACTGGGGCGGTATTGTTTCCTGGCAATTTGCCTTCGCCATGCCGGAGATGGTGGACCGTCTGGTGATTCTCAATCTGCCCCACCCCAATGGCATGGCTCGCGAGCTGGCCAATAATCCTGAACAGCAGGCCAACAGTGCCTATGCCCGCGCCTTTATTGAAGGCAGCCCCGGTGATCCGGACATCCTCTTTGGCGGCCCCATGACGGCTGAGACCTTGTCATTCTGGGTGTCAGATCCGGCCGAGAGACCACATTATGTGGAGGCCTTTTCCCGTTCTGACTTCGACGCCATGCTGGCCTACTACAAACAGAACTATCCCCGGCCCGGCAGTGAGCCCACGCCACCTGCTCCGCAACTGGATGTTCCCCTGCTGGTCTTTCACGGCCTGCAGGATACCGCCCTGCATTCGGACGGACTCAATAACACCTGGGACTGGAACGATGCCGATACCACCATCGTATCAGCCCCTGAAGCCAATCACTTTGTCCAGCAGGATGCCGCCGAACTGGTCACCACGACCTTGCGCTGGTGGCTGGATGCGAGACGCTGAAACAACTCAAACCAATAATGCCCTGACTAGAGCAATTACGGAGACACTATGAAAAAACTCACCTTTCTCGCCCTGACCCTGATCACGCAGCAGGCCCTGGCGGCAGACCCTGCCACCACCCGCAGCAAGATCGAAGCGAACCTGCAGGGTTCTATTCGCGAGGCGGCCGAAGTAGCCCGGGATGCCAATCGCAAGCCCGCCGAAGTGCTGGAATTTTTCGGCCTGGAAGATGATATGAAAGTGCTGGAAATCAGTCCCGCCACAGGCTACTGGTCCAAATTCGTCGGCCCTACCCTGTGTGAGAATGGCGGCGAACTGGTGTTTTCTGTGGGGGTCAGTGACAACTTCAAAAATGACGTCATGAGCTTGCCCGGGCTGGAGTGTACCTCCGCCATCAATGACGATGTCAATCTTGGCAATATTCCCCCCTTCGAATTCGAAACCGGCGATTTCGACCTGGTGCTGACTTTCTGGAATCTGCACAATCCCAGCGCCGAAGACCGGCAGAACATGAACCGCGCTGTTTTCAATGCCCTGAAATCAGGCGGCATCTATGGTGTTGTGGACCACACCCGGCGTCATGGACAGCCCACCTCCCGGGCCGTAGGCCGGCGCCTTGACCCGGTGCTGGTAATCAAGGAAATGGTGGATGTCGGCTTCGAGTTCGTGGATTTCAGTGATATGCACTATCACCCGGAAGACGACCTGACCCAGGAAGTCGGCACCCCCGGTGTGCGCGGTAACACTGACCGCTTTACCCTGAAGTTCCGCAAGCCCTGATAGCCAATAAATGACCGAGCCTTGCGCGGGATCAATTCCCGTGCAAGGCAGTCATGCCATCATTCCACGGCGATGGGGCAGACCCCATCCGCCAGACAAGCTGTTTGCTTGGTCGCCGAGGCAGGAGGAAGTTGGCATGTTGGAGTTTGACAAGAGTCTGAAGAGTTTAGCTGTGGGCGTCATCATGCTCGCAGTGGCTGCCTGTCAGGTAGCAAGCGAAGAAGCGCCCCAGGCCTGGAATCCCCTGGATGACTTTGAAGTCCTGGACCCCGCCTCCATTTTTGCCACGCCCGAACCCCGCCCGCAAACCAGTGACTATTCCACCGAGCAGTTGAGCCGGGGTCGATACCTGGTGGGACTGTTGGGCTGCGGCAGTTGCCACACCGACGGTGCACTGTTGGGCGCCCCTGATCCCGACCGCCTGCTGGCCGGATCCAGCACCGGCATCGCCTATACCAACCCCCTGCAAGACAGCAATCCGGGGGTGGTCTATCCGGCCAATCTGACACCGGATCTGGAAACCGGCCTCGGCAGCTGGACCATGGAACGTCTGATTACCATGATTCGCGTTGGCACCACCGAGCACAGTGCTTCAGTTTGCCGGTCATGCCCTGGCCTGCCTATGCCAGCATCAGCCGGGAGGATGCCCTGTCCATCGCCGCCTATCTGAAAAGTTTGCCACCGGTGCGACACGCGGTTCCCCGCAATGTGAATCCTGGCCAGCCCGCCCCCGCCGCCTATGTTCATTTCGGTGTCTACCAGAGCCGGCCGCGCTGAGTGGTATCCTGAGTTCGGTTTCTGGCTCTTGCAATGCAGCGCCAGTTATTATTAGCTATCAGCATGGAAGCAAGTGGACAAGGGCGTGTCTGAGCACATCAAAAAATTCATTCCTGAAGATGAGTTCTATTTCAAGGAAGGCTGCTTCATCGTTGAGACCTCAAACAGTGTCGATGATGGTGAAGTCTCCATCGCCCAGGCCCGGGTGGAGCCCGGCCAGCAAACCCGCTGGCACTGGCTCAATGGCACCTATGAGCGCTATGTCATCCTGGAGGGCAAGGGCCTGGTAGAGGTGGGTGCCGAAGAACCCACCGAGGTCAATCCTGGCGATGTGGTCATCATTCCGCCGCAGACCAGGCAGCGCATCAAGAACATCGGCGAAGGCGATCTGAAATTCCTGGCGATCTGCACCCCGCGCTTCAGCCACCGGAATTACTACAATATCTGAGCCCGCTTCCAATCCCTGCTCGTGACTATCCTCTGTTTGTAGTATGGTTTGTCAGGTCTGAATCAGCCATTACTGTCATCCACCAAAACAACAATAAATGACTCATGACTCTGTTTGAATTCATGATGGCCATCGCCTCGGTGGTCATCGCCATCGCCCTGACCGAAATGTTCGGTGGCTGGGGAAACCTGCTGCGGGCTCATATCGTGCCGCAAATCGACTGGCTGCATCTGTGCTGGTCGGTGGTGGTGGTGCTCTATGCCATTCAGTACTGGATGGGAATCTGGCCCTACCGGGTGCAGGAATTCAACTATATCTATCAGGTCTGGTTTCTGATCATACCCACCCTGTTTATCGTGCTGGTCAGTTTTGCCATCACTCCGGATGTCGGCCCCGACGACACCCTGCTCCTGCGCGATTACTATATGTCCCGCCGCGCGCCGATCTTTTTCGGTCTGGCGATTTTCGTCATCACCGCCCAGTTGGCTGATCTGGTGATTCAGGGCAGCGGCTTTTCCCTCATCGGGGTGTCCTTGATCGGCAGCCTGCTTATTCCGGCCCTGAGCACCGCCGTCTGGATGCATTTTGCGGTCATGCTCTACAATCTCTACTTTCTGGTGCAAGTGGCCTTTACCCCCACCATCAGCGCCCTTTAGGGGGCAATTCGCCTTTTCATCGTCGAAATCGACAAGACCTTTCCAATTCAGCCCGGCAATTGCACCCTCGGAGTGCAGGATTTGCTAAAATCCTGCCACCATGAAAAAGCCAAGCCCACGACGTTTTGCAGTCGTGCTGAATCTGCTGTTTCTCCTGCTTTCCAGCACGCCTCCTGCCGTAGCCGCCGAGCCTCTGCAGGCCGAACTGGCCAATGGCTGGACCATCGAACTGCGCAGCCAGTTGCAACCCCTGGTGATCAATCGCCTGCATAGCTGGCAGCTGATTTTGCGGGATAGCGAAGGCCAGCCACTCAATGGTGCCAGTATTGAGGTGATAGGCGGTATGCCGGATCATGATCACGGCCTGCCTACGGCGCCTCTGGTCAGCGCCACTGCCGAGGACGGTGTCTATCTGCTGCAGGGCATGCGCTTTCATATGCCTGGCTACTGGCAGTTACGTGCCGTGGTGCAAAAAGACGAATTCTCTGACGAAATCGTATTTGATCTGCAACTGTGAAGATCCTGATTCCCCTGATCCTGCTGCTGGCCACTGGCCTGGGCTATGCCACTTACCAGTACTGGGCACCACCGCCCAGCAGTTGGACTGCGGCGGAAGCGGCACTGATTCGCTCCATGTCCCTGTCTGCCCTGCCGCCCTTGCCGGCCGATCCCAGCAATCGCGTTGCCGACGATCCACTGGCGGCTGAACTGGGTCATGAGCTGTTTTTTGATGAACGCCTGAGCAGTACCGGCAGCGTTTCCTGTGCTACTTGTCATCAACCGGAACATTATTTCACCGACCAGCTGCCCCTGGCCGTTGGCAAATCACTGGGACCTCGTCACACGCCTGGTCTGGTGGGACTCAGTCACAGCCCCTGGTTCTACTGGGATGGACGCAAGGACAGCCAGTGGGCTCAGGCCCTGGCTCCTCTGGAAGCACCCCATGAGCATGATTTCAGCCGTAGCGAACTGGCCAGTCTGATCAGTAGTGATGCCAGACTGACAGCGCTGTATGAAAAGGTCTTTGGTCCCCTGCCGGAAGTACCGGTGAATACAGCGCCCGCCACCCCCGCTGGTGATGCCGGAAAAATTGCCGCCTGGCAGGCACTGGATGCTGAGCAGCAGCAAGCCATCAACCGGATCTACGCCAATGCCGGCAAGGCCCTGGCCGCCTATCAGCGCAAGTTACAACCGGGGCGGTCCCGCTTCGATGACTACGCCGATGCCCTGGACGACAGCCTGGATGCCCGTGCCAATGACAGCCTGACTGGCACCGAGATCGCCGGTCTCGCCCTGTTCATTGGCAAGGCTGACTGCGTCAGTTGTCACAATGGCCCCCTGCTCAGCAATCATGAATTTCATAACACCGGTGTGCTGGCGGTAGACGGCCAGTTGCCCCCGATGGGTCGTTATGAAGGAGTGCGCATGGCACGCCAGGACAGCTTCAACTGCCTCGGCCCTTATAGCGATGCCAGGCCGGAACAATGTCTGGAACTGCGCTTCGCCCTGGACAGCAATGAACTGGTGGGGGCCCACAAGACCCCGACCCTGCGCAATGTCAGCGAAACCGCGCCCTATATGCATGGCGGGCAAATTGCCACCATGGCGGAGGTTATCCAGCATTACAATGAGGCACCGGTCTCCATGCTCAGCCACAATGAAGCCAAGCCCCTGGGCTTGCGGGCCGCTGAATTGCGTCAACTGGAAGCTTTTATGCACAGTCTGACAGCACCGCTTGCAACCGCGCCCCGTTGGCTGCAAGCCCCCGCCAGCGCACAAGGAGAGCAGGCTCTTGAGTGATGAACAACAATGCTATGATGTAATCATCGTCGGCGCCGGCATATCCGGCATCAGTGCCGCCGCCCATCTGGAACAGCACTGTCCCGGCAAGCGCTATCTGATTCTGGAAGCGCGGGAGGCAATCGGTGGAACCTGGGATTTGTTCCGCTACCCTGGCATTCGTTCCGACAGCGACATGCATACCTTCGGATTTCGCTTCAAGCCCTGGACCAATGCCAAGGCCATTGCCGATGGCCCTTCCATTCTGTCCTATCTGCAGGAAACCGTGCAGGAGTATGGCATCGGCGAACATATTCGCTTTGACAGCAGGGTTAAACGGGCCAGTTGGCAAGATGAGGACGCCTGCTGGCAGCTTGCCGTAGAAAACAGCAAAGGCGAGCAGAGCAGCGTTCGCGGTAATCTGCTGTTTATGTGCAGTGGTTATTATCGCTATGACGCAGGCTATACACCGGACTTCCCCGGCATCGAAGACTTCAGGGGTCAGCTGGTCCATCCCCAGCACTGGCCCCGGGATCTGGATTACCGCGACAAACGGGTTGCAGTCATTGGCAGCGGTGCCACCGCGGTGACCCTGGTGCCCGCCATGGCTGAACAGGCTGCCAGTGTCACCATGGTGCAACGCTCACCAACCTGGATAGTCTCTCGCCCCGGCAAGGACCGGGTCGCCAATTTCCTCAACAGGGTTCTGCCCGAAAAGATTGCCTATGCCATTACCCGCTGGCGTAATATTCATTTTCAGAATTTCATCTACAAGCGTGCCCGCAAGAATCCGGAAAAGGTCAAACAGACCCTGCTCAAACTGGCGCGCAAGCAGCTTGGGGAATCATTCGATATCGACCGGCATTTCACCCCCGACTATGATCCCTGGACCCAGCGCCTGTGCCTGATTCCTGATTCGGATCTGTTTGAGGCCCTGAAATCAGGTCGCGCCAATGTGGTCACCGGCCAGATTGAACGCATTGAAGCCGATGGCCTGGTGATGCAATCCGGTGAACGGGTTCCGGCTGATATTCTGGTAACCGCAACCGGCCTGCAATTGCAGTTGCTGGGCGGTGCCGAGTTTTATGTGAATGGGGAGAAGGTTGATTTCAGCCAGCATTACTCCTGGCAGGGAATGATGCTCTCGGACATTCCCAACCTGGTCCAGACCTTCGGTTATATCAATGCCTCCTGGACCTTGCGCGCTGATCTCAATTCGCAGTTCGTTTGCGATCTGATCAGGGAGATGGATGCCCGGTCCGCCAGAAAGTGCAGCGCCCGCCCGGCGCAAGCGGACATGCCTGCCCGGGATTTTATTACCGGCTTCAATCCGGGATACATGCAGCGCAGTATACACCTGTTCCCCAGACAGTCTGAGCAGCCGCCATGGCGCAATACCCAGGACTATCTGCTGGACAGAAAACTGCTGGCCGCCGAGCCGACCCGGGATCCCAGCCTGGTATTTGAATAAGGGCAGGTCAAAGGCGGAACCAGGACAAAAAAAAACGCCGGGCAAGCCCGGCGTTTTTAATTCCTGGAACTGCTAAAGTCATTCAGTCCAGTGGCACAAATGCCAGCGCGAAATTGCTGTTAAGTGGAATGACCAGTTGGTTCTGAACGGAGTCGTAGCACATGGAAGCCGCGCTCGGAATGCCCTCGGCAATAATTTCCGCTTCCTGTCCCGGGCGGATTCGGGAGACACTGCCAAAGCGTACGGAGCTGACATACTTGGTGCCATCTTCCAGTACCACCACACCGTCATTACCCCCTTCCACGGCATGTTCAGTGCGTATCACTTCACCGTCCGGGTTGTAGGTGATTACCGCGTTGTCACCAATATTGACCACCACGATATTGCCATCCTGGTCCATGGCCACGCCATTGGGCACATTCAGGGGCGCGCCGTCGGCAAATACCGAGGTCTCACCGGCGGGAGTCACCTTGTAGATCACTTCCGGGCTGCGGGTATTGGAAGCATAGACCGTACCGTCTTCAGCCACGGCGATACCATTGAGCAGGGTTGAACCGGGGATTGCCACCGAATCCAGCGGCTGCCCGCTGGCCAGATCGAAAGAACGTACATAACCGACATCTACAGTGTAAAGCACACCGTTGCGCACGGCGCTGCCTAGCGGGTGGTGCAACTCCAGGCCGTCGCGATTGACGCCGATCCATTTGGGCGTGTGCACACTGCCGTCGGGATTGATCAGGGACACAAAACCGTCGTTCTCGGTACCGTCGCCACGCTCACCATTGTTCATGGCGAGAATCAGGTTCCTGGCGGGATCGAATGTGCAACTCTCGGAGAAATGAAAACTGCCATAAACCTTGACGTTATCTGACATCGGCACCCGTACACCGGCTTCGTTCACCGAGCCAATGGGCTCTCCGGCGGTAAATTCCTGAGCCTGGGAATTGACTGCCAGAGCTGACAGACACAGGCTTGCCACAAGGGCTTTTTTATCGAGACGCATAGGGATCGACTCCTTTGAATAATGAATTGGTGAACTCCGGAAATGGCAGCCGACATTGTAACCCTGCCTCCAACAGACATCACTACCCTGGCTTCCTTTTAACGCCCACCCCGGCCTGCTCACCGCCTGTCACTGCAGATTCGCCACGAGATTCGTCTGGCGCTGGCAGCAAGGGGTGTTAGAATGCGGATTGGACTATTTTCAAGCCGGGGAGTTTCTTGCTCAGTTGCACTGATGGCAGTGTCTGTGAATGAGTGGCAACAAGCAGTCGCAAACAGACAGGACTGAGCTTTGAGTGATGCCGATTCGTAATCACGCCGTTTTCTGGGCATTGGCCCTGGCAGCCTTGCTGGCAGTGAGCTGGCTGTTTCGTGATGTGCTGCTGCCCTTTGCCCTCGGTATTGCCATTGCCTATCTGCTCAATCCCCTGGTGAACCGGGCAGGCAAGCTCGGTATGCCCCGGGCTGTGTCTGTTTCGGCCATCCTGTTCCTGTTTATCCTGCTGGTTTCCCTGATACTGTGGCTCATCCTGCCGCCGCTCTACAGCGAAGCCATCCAGCTGGCCAATGCCGCCCCCGGGACCATAGAAGCGCTGTGGCAGCAATTGCAGCCGCGCATGGAAGGCCTGCAACAACAGGTCAATAACAGCAATCTGCAGGAAAACCTCGGCCAGGCACTGCGCAACAATATCAGCAATATCCTCAATTTCGGCGGCAATCTGCTGGCGGCCCTGCAAAGCGGTGGCCGCGCTGTGGTAGAGCTGCTGTCCTTCTTCCTGCTGACGCCCCTGATTGCCTTTATGGTGATGCTGGAATGGCCAGGTATCACACAATGGATCGACGAGCAGATACCGCGACACTACTATGAGCAAATCAGGGACCTGCTCAACCAGATCGATGGCAAGATTGCCGGCTTCGTCCGCGGCCAGTTGCTGGTTGCCCTGGCACTTGCCCTGGTCTATGCCATTGCCCTGACCATAGCCGGCCTGCAATTTGGCTTCCTCATCGGTGCCGCCGCAGGGCTGCTGTCCATTATTCCCCTGTTTGGTTCCACTGTGGGACTGCTCGCATCCGTTGTCGTCGCCTGGTTCCAGGCCGAGAGCATCGGTTATGTGGCTGTCATTGCCTGTATCTTCATCGCCGGCCAGGTACTGGAAGGCAATGTCATTACCCCCCGACTGATTGGCAAGAGCGTTGGCCTGCATCCGCTGTGGATTCTGTTTGCCATTCTTGCCGGCAGTTCACTGATGGGAATTCTGGGTATGTTGCTGGCAGTGCCGGTAGCCGCCAGCATCGGTGTGCTGCTGAGTTTTGCCCTGCAACAATACCGCGACAGTTCCTATTATCAATCCGACTAGGTAATAATCCGAGCAGGCGTTCTCGCCGGCAAACGCTGCCTTTCAATCTTCCTGGAGCCCTGCAACATGAGTAGCAAGATTACTGATCTGGTAGACAAGATCGCCAGACTGGAACAGCAATTACTGGACGAGATCAAGGAACAGGAAGAAGAGTTCCAGTACAAACTGGAAGGACACCGGGTTCGTTTCGAACGCTCGGTGGAGGATGCCCATCGCAAACTGAAGACCGCCATTCTGCCCTGGCTGAAAAATTCCACCCTGCGTAATATCCTGTCCTCACCGTTTATCTATGCCATGGTCATTCCCCTGGCCTTCCTCGACCTGACTGTCACGGTTTATCAACACATCTGCTTCCGACTGTATGGCATACGGCGGGTGGAACGTCACCGCTATGTAGTCATGGACCGACACCAGCTGGCCTATCTGAACGGTATCGAAAAATTCAACTGCCTGTACTGTGGCTATGGCAATGGCGTCATTGCCTATGCCCGGGAAATCATTGCCCGCACAGAGCAATACTGGTGTCCCATCAAGCATGCCAGAAAAGTGCTTGGCACCCACCGCCGCTACAGCAAGTTCATTCCCTTCGGTGATGCTGAAAATTACGAGAGCGGACGCATCAAATTGCGGGATGAACTGAAGCAGGAATAGGCTCTAGAAGCTGCCCTTCACGGTGAATGACACCAACACGCTGTCCACGGCAGGGTCAGATTGGTTCGTAAGCGGAAAGGCAAAATCCAGATGGGCGATGCGATCGGAAGCGGCCTTGCTGGAGGCCAGACGCAAGCCAAAACCGATATCGGCAAGCCAGTCTTCACGGCTCCCTGTCTCGACATCTGACCAGACCCGCCCTGCATCCACAAACACCGCTGCCCCCAGGCGAATCAGATTCAGCAGATGAATATCGCTGTAGAGTCTTTCTTCCAGGCTTAGCAGCACACGGCTGTCCCCTACCTGATAGCGATTTTCAAAAGCCCGGGCTCCGGTCTGGCCTCCCAGTACCACTTGCCTGTGGGGATCCAGATTCCTGCTGTAAACCGCTTCCAGCCGGGCAAAGAAAGAACGCTGCGCGGTCTGGCGACGAAAATAGCGATTCTGATAACTGAGCAACACGTTTTCCAGAGCCCTGCTGTTGAAATTGTAAAAACCTTCCCAGTCGGCCTGGTGTTGCCACAGACTGTCATCGTCATAGTGCAGGCTGTTGCTGTAATGGCCGTCGAATACCAGCCGGTCCTGATCAGAGCCAAAGGTTTCGGCTGCATAACCCAGGCGCAGGCGCAGTTCTCTGCCCAGATGCAAATCCTCGGTTCGATAGATCTGATCGAGATTGAAGGCAGTAACATAGTCGTCCTCGACAAACTCCAGCGCCGCAAAGGGATAAATCAGTTTGCGATCCCGGGGCAGTTCCGGGGGCGTGGGTAATTCACTGCCCGGCTGATAGCGATCTTGCTGATACTGCAGGCCGAATTGCCAGCGCCGGGCCCAGCCATTGATCAGTCCCGCAGAAAAACCGAGCTCCGCCACCGCCATTTCCTCATGGTGGCGAACTTCAGAAATTTCCTCACTGCGAAAATACTGGGTATCCAGGCGCTCCTCTTCCTTTAAGCGCAAAGCCCAGGCGCGGCGACTGTCCAGGGAATAGAATGGCAGATCCAGACTGGCCGCCCGGCTGTCTCCGTCATTACTGTTCTCGAGATTCACATCGGCACGCAGGCGGCTGCCCAACAGATTGGGGTCCTGATACATCAATTCACTGGAGTGCCGATCGATGTCCTTGCCATCGGACAAGGCCAGCAGTTTGCCATAGCCCAGAAAATTGCTGTCGCGCAGACCAATGCTGTAAGTGTTGTCTCCGCCCTGCCGATCGAAAGACAAACTGGGTGTCAGTGACCAGTTGTCCTTGCTGATGACTTCCACATCCACAGTCTCGTTACAAACGCTGACGGCACGTATATCCGCATCATGGAAATAGGCTTGCTGGCGCAGCAACCTTGCGGTTTCCGCCATCAGCCTGGCATCAAAAGGCTCGCCTTCAGCAAACAGCAGTTGCTGACGGATCACCTGGGGGCGGGTCAGGCTGTGAAAATCATTGGCCCAGCGGAACAGGGCAATATCTTCCTCGGGATCGCTTTCATCAAAGATCGGCAGGCGAGTCAGATGAATCTCACCAAAGCGCAGTGCCTGACGCTGCTGTGGCAACTGACGCTGATTCCGGGAGAATTCATAGCCGCTGTCGGCCGGCACAAAAGGTTCACAAGCCAGGGCTTGCCCGGCAGCTGATTGGGCCCTGCCCGCCCCGGGAACAGCACACAGCAGCACTGCGATAGCCAATGCCAAGCCTTTCGCCCTGTTGCTGAACAATGTCATACTTCCGAACCTGTAGCTGCTGATCGATTATCATGGTTATTGCCAATCTGAACACTAACCAGAGGGCGGCACTCTGGGCCCTGTTACTGGCTACTGTGCCAACTCTGGCCATTAATCTCAATTATCTTATTGCGGCCAGTGAGGCTCATGTACCCTGGTGTGTTCCCTATTGGGACAGCTGCACCTCCATCAGCGCCACCGGCCGGCACGGCCTGGCCTATTATTTTTTCAAGCTGACCATGTTGCCCGTGGCCCTGATCTACTGGCTGTACTGGCAGGATGCACAGCGCAGTCTGGAACAACATGGCTATACCGGCAGACAGATTGTTGTGCTGGGGCGCATTGCTGTTATTGCTCTGCTGGCCTATGTGCTGGCACTGGGAGCGGCGGGTGACTCCTTGCAGCTGACCCGCCGCATCGGCATTATTTTTTACTTTACGTTCACCTATCTGTGCCAGCTTCTCATCCTCTATCAGGGCCGACGGCTGGAACTGCCCACAGCCAACAGCGCCCGGCAAGCGGCCTTGCTGTTACTGATTCTTTGTATCGGACTGCTGACCCTGCTGCTGGATGGACTGATGCAGGACTATGACAGTGTCGAGGATGCTTTCGAGTGGAATATCGCCCTGCTCCTGCATGGCAATTTCCTGCTGGCCGCAATCTACTGGCGACAGGTCGGCAATGAAAGACAAGGCGGCAAGTAGCGCTGCTTTGATATAGGTCAAAACGACTTGACCGTCACCTACCTAGTATCACTCCTGAGCTTTTCCAAACAGAGAGTGAGCATTATGAATATAAAACGATTTGTTCTGCCCCTGCTGGCTTCGGCTGCACTGCTGGCCAGTACTGGCAGTCAGGCGGAATCCCTGGTGGACGGTATCTATCAATCAGCCGGTGACGAAAACGGCAAAGGCAAATGCACCCTGATTCTGAAAAGCCTGGATGAATCCCATAAATACGGCGATCAGGTATTCGAGCTGGAATCCTCCGGCGAGGGTGCCTGTGAATGGAGTGCCATGGGCATGTCCAAGAGCTATGCCATCACCGCCGGACTGGTGAGCAATGCCGGTTCAGCAGCTTTCGTGAAAGTGAATTTCCCTTTCGGACCGGCAGGCGGCCAGCTGGAAATCACTACTTTCGACCTGGATGGCAGTGTCCGCAACAGCGAAAGCTTTTCCCGGGTTGACGAGAAGCGCCTGACCGGCGGCTAGCTTCCTAGAGCGGTGCAAGCATCCTGAACTGTTTGTCCTCTGGCGCTTGCTGAGCGCAGCGCCAGGCGGGGTTCAGGATGCCTGCCATTGCTGCCAGCATGGGGATATTGACGCTCTGATTGATGGCAGCGGTGTGCACCAGGTTTGGCCGATCATTGATTTCCACCAGCACCACCGAAAGCTCATTGCGCACCAGCAAGTCCACGCCAAACAGACAAAAGTGCCGGTCCTGCTCATGTCGCAGCCGGTCACGGAATACCTTAAAGACCCTGGTCAGGGTGGCGGCACTGTTTTGCAGAATACTGTCCCATTGCGGCAACTGGCTGGCCTCCAGCAGACGCAGACCACTGGCCGGATCCATATAGCCCTCGTGAGCAAACTGAACTTCGGGATCACGGCTGTCCGGATCATAGTCAGCCGCATGCAGCACCGCAAAGCCCTGGTCGAACAGATACAGTTTGCCGCGATTGACCAGCACATAAAGACGCAGGGTAAATTTGCGTTGTTCCAGCAGGAGCACATCGCGAATCGCTTCCTGTATCACTACATTGTCCAGTTCACTGTCTATCAGTTCCTGGCTGCTGAGAATGCGGATGCCACGCCCGCCCGAGGCATAGGGCAGTTTCACATACCAGAGCGAGTCCGGCTCTGAGGTAATAGCCCGGGAAGAAAAAAACACCCGCGGCTCATCCAGACCCGCGGCGATGAGGGCCCGCGCCATATCAGCCTTGTTATCCAGTGCCGCGGTACGCTGCCTTGGGATCAGGCTGAAACAGTTGCTGTTGATGGCCGGTGCCTGCTTGCCGCCATAGTCATCGAAATAGAGCAAATCGATCTGCGCCGGGGACTGATGCTCCTGCCAGACTCTTCCTCCCAGCGGCTCCAGGGCAAGGGCGAACTGCCTGGAAGCACGGTTACTGAAAAACACAAACCCCTGCTGCCCGGTGCTGTCTGTACTGTCTGTATTGCCTTTGTTATCTGTACTCGCTGACATCTGAAAGGCCCGCCGCCCGTCTGCAACAAAGCCTGAACCCTACCGGGATTGGCAGGCCAGAACAAGTAAGGCGAAGCAGCGCTTCGCGGCTTTGCAGGGATGCGTTAAACTGTCCCCAATGTCCACTCTTTATCCCCCCGGCTTCGATACTGCCACTCAGGAAAAGCCCGCCGTCCTCTCGGTGAGCAGCCTGAATCGCCTTGCCCGTTCCCTGCTGGAAGGGAATTTTCCGGCGGTCAGGGTTGAAGGTGAAATTTCCAATCTGGCCCAGCCCGGCTCTGGCCACTGGTACCTGAGTCTCAAGGACAGCAAGGCCCAGCTACGCTGTGCCATGTTTGCCAATCGCAATCGCCAGGTGCGTTTTCGGCCGGCCAATGGCCAGCAGGTCATTGTTAGCGGACGCCTGAGCATTTACGAGGCAAGAGGCGACTATCAGCTGATTGTCGACAGTATGGAAGCCGCCGGTGATGGCGCCCTGCAAAGAGCCTTTGAGGCCCTGAAGGCAAAGCTGGATGCCGAAGGCCTGTTTGCCGAAGCCAACAAGCAGCCGGTGGGCAACAGCTATCGCCATATCGGCATTATTACCTCCCCCACCGGAGCCGCCATCCGGGATTTGCTCAGCGTCTTTAAACGTCGCTTTCCTGCCATCAAACTGACCCTGTTTCCGGTGTCTGTGCAGGGACAACAGGCGGCGGATGAAATCGTCACCGCACTGGCCAGCGCCAATCGCCTGGCGGACAAGCTCGGCATTGAAGCCCTGATTCTGGGCCGTGGCGGTGGCTCGCTGGAAGACCTGCAAGCATTCAATGAAGAATCAGTGGCCCGCGCCATCCATGCCAGCAAACTGCCGGTGACCAGCGCCGTGGGTCATGAGATTGATTTCAGCATCGCCGATTTTGTCGCCGATTTGCGCGCTCCCACGCCTTCGGCCGCCGCTGAATTGATGAGCCCCTCCCAGGACGACTACCGGGAGCAATTACTGGCCTTCCGGAATCTGCTTGTGCACAGCATGCGCCTGCAGCTCAAGCAGGCCGAGCAGCAATTGAAGAATCTGCTACGCCATCTCACCCGTCCGGACCGGCGTCTGCAGGATTATGCCCAGACCCTGGACCGGCTTGAGGCAAGGCTCATGCGGGTGCAAGGCCAATTGCGACAGGGCAAGCAGGCCAGTCTCGAACAACTGCAGCGACGACTCACCGCCAATTCCCCCCGCCGCCTGCTGGACAACTCCGGCCAGCGCCTGGAGCGGCTGCAGCAGGATCTGCAGCAGGCTATTGCCCAACGCTGCAAGGACCTGCAGTCAAAACTGGCGGAATTGAGCCGCGGCCTCCATGCGGTGAGTCCGCTGAACACCCTGGCCCGGGGTTACAGCCTGACCTGGGATGCCAATCAGCGCCTGCTGCGGGACAGCAGCGAAGTGGCGGTCGGGGACGAAATCAGCACCCGGCTGGCCCGTGGCAGCCTGCAGGCCAGGGTGATTGCCCTGGACCCGGCAGAGGACCAATCATCGGAAAACTGAGCCACTCCGGCGATCCGGCCCGGGCCAGCTGCCAATCTTTGACAGTTTACGCCCCTGCCTGACAGTTACAGGCCCTCATTGCCGGGTAAAATCCGGGTAAATAACTTATTTATTTCAGTAAGTTATGAGAGAAACCGGAGAAGGCGGGTTGATATCACCGCGAAACGCGCCGATAGTGTGAGCCAGCTAACAGTTTGCTCCCTGAGCCTCTTCGTTTGGCATTTTAAGTGCTTACAATTCTTGCCAATAAGTAAGAATTTTCCCGTAGCGGGACAATAGGAGCCGCTATGGCACCAAGGGAATGACCGGGAAGGAAACTGCCCTGCTGAACAGCGTTTCCTGCCCAATGGATGCTGGAGAATAATAATGCCCCTGCTGGATAATTTGTTTCTGTTGATATTTGGCCATGCCCTGGCCGATTTCGTGCTGCAGCCGGAAGCCATGGGCTATGGCAAGAATCGCAACGACAAGATCCACAGCAAGGAGCACAGCCTGTTTCCGGTCTGGTGGTATTGGCTTACCGCCCACTCCCTGGTTCATGGCGGCGTTGTCTATGTGGTAACAGGCCTCATGCTGGGCTCGCCCCTGGCCCTGCTGTTCGGACTGATAGAGACGGTCCTGCACTGGTTCACCGACTTCATCAAATGCGAAGGCTGGATCAGCACCCACCAGGATCAGGCCATCCATATCGGCTGCAAGATCGCCTATGCCGTGATTATTTATCTTGGCATCGGCTAGCAGCCGCCCAGGGAGCAAGCCTGCCCCCCGGAGTTGAAATCTGTTCCACTTCCTATAATCTTGGGCCCTCTGTCTGATTCAGGCAGCCCGGCCTGGCAAGAAGATGCACGATTAATGAGTGAGGATTATGGGAAAGCGCGAACAACAACGAAAAATCAAGGAACAGAAACAGCAAGCCGCCAAGCAGCGCGAGCAGACCCTGAAGCTGATACAGAAATTCGGCAGCTGGGTTGTGGCACCCCTGCTGCTGCTATTCATTCTCTATACGCTGTTCAGCCAGGGACCAACCTATTCACCGGTAGAGATTGCCGATAATGATCATATTCGCGGCAATCCGGAGACACCGGTGTCCATCGTCGTGTACGCCGACTTCCAGTGCCCTGCCTGCGCCGTAGAGCACCAGACCATGTCCCAGCTCTGGCCGCGTCTGTCCAGCCAGGCCCATATCGTCTTTCGCCATTATCCCATTACCACCACCCATCCCCATGCCTGGACCGCTTCCCTGTATGCCGAAGCCGCCGGCCGCCAGGATCGCTTCTGGTCTTTTCATGACTACCTGTTTGCCACCCAGGCCACCTGGTCAGCTCTGCCCGAGGTAGAGGCCGAGTTCAACAGTTATGCACTGGAGATGAATCTGGATCTGGATCAGCTACTGGCAGACATCGAATCTGAGGAAGTGATCAACAAGGTGCGCAATGATCAGCGCGGGGGCACCGCCTCCGGCGTCAGGGCAACCCCGGCGGTGTTTATCAACGGACGCCTGCTGGCCAACCCTTCCCGCCAGCGTATTCTTGAAGTGGTGGCCGAAGAAGTGGAAGCCGCCGCCGGCTAGAACGCCTCTTGCCGACACAGCCCGGCGAAACGCCCCAGCAAGGCGGCGGCTTCCGGACTGGGCTGCAGGGCCTGTAACAGGGCCTCGCTGTCGAGCCCTTCTGCCTGAAGATCGGCGGCCCGCTCACGAATATAGGCAGCCGAGATGTCGGCGGTGAATTCCGGATGAAACTGCAATCCCCAGGCAGTCTCGCCCAGGCGGAAGCCATGATTGGGGTCGAAATCATTTTGCGCCAGGCGCACAGCGTCTGCCGGCAAACGCAACACTGACTGCTGATGGGACACCTGGGCTGTAAAACGCGGCGGCAGACTGCCCAACAGGCGATCCTGCTGACCGGCCCCGGTGAGCTCAATCTCAACACTGCCTATCTCTCTGCCCCCGGGGTGAAAATCCACCTCTCCGCCAAAGGCCCAGGCCAGCAACTGGTGGCCATAGCAGACAGCCAGTACCGGCAGGGATTTGTCCACGGCCTGGCGCAGGTAATCTGCACCGACCTGATTCCAGGGTTCCAGGTCGGTTATATAGGCCGGTGAGCCGGTAATAATGATCCCGGAAACTTTCTCCAGTGCCGGCAGGGGCTGCCCCATGAACAGGGAGCTGACCAAAACCTGATCCGGCTCAAGCCCGGCCCCGGCAATAAACCAGTCTTCAAAATCTTCACCTTTGCTTCTCAAACTGGCAATGGTGTTGCCGGTTTTAATGATCAGCAGTTTCTTCATCATGGGCTTTTCCTGTCTACTACTTGCAATTTAACGGGATAGCGCTAGCTTATAGTCTGCCTTCAGCCATGCAGGGAGAATAAGCTGTGTTGTATCGAATCAATGAATGGGTTGGCTCGCTGGTGGAAGAGTCCCGGGACAGCGCCTGGACCCTGATGCGGGTGTTAAGCAGTGCCATGTTCATGACCCATGGCTGGAGCAAGCTGTTTGGGGAGAATCCCCAGGCGGCCGTCGGTAGCGGCATGACCACGGTCAATATTGCCGATCTGCTGGTGTTTCCCATGCCCATGGAAATCAATGCCCTGTTCCTTGCCGGCGTCATCGAATTATTCGGCGGTGGTTTGCTGCTCATCGGTCTGTGGACCCATTTGCTGGCCTTGCTGGCTGCCATCCTGATGCTCATGGCCTACCTCACTGCACACCTGGCCTGGTTTCCAACCCTGAACCGCGGCGAGCTGGCAGCCATGTACTTTCTGGTTTACTGGCTGCTGTTTGTGTTTGGCCCCGGCCCCTATAGCGCGGACAGCTGGCTTGCCACCAGGCGTCAGGAGAAGCGACAGTCGAAACGCGATGCTATGGAGTCTGCGTCGATAACCAGTGATCCAGACCCTGGGCATTGAGCGCCATATCCATGGCCAGACTGTCCCTGATCTGATCCGGCGAGCAGCCACATTGCTGATCCAGCAGATAATTGATGCTGTGCTGCATCAGCGCTGACTCCAGTGCGGCCTGGCGCTGTTCCTGCCCGGCCCTTTCCCGTGCCAGATCGGCATACTCCTCGATAAACTGACGCAACAGGGCGGCCAGAGGCTCGGGTTCTTCCTGCATGCCGAAATGGGTCAGATACATGCGCTGGGGCGCCAGGGCCATGAGTTTGTCCAGCGACTCAAACCAGGCCTCAGGATCAAACTGAATGGGCGTAGTGGGCGGGAAAATAAAACGAGCCCGTCCGCTGTTCAATTCGGGATAACTGGCACCAAAGGTATCACCTGTAAAAATGCCATTGCTGTGCGGATCGTGAATACAAAAATGATGGCGGGCGTGGCCAGGGGTATCGATAATTTCAAGCTCGCGCCTGCCAAGACTGAAACGCTGGCCGTCACCGGCACTGATCACCCGCTGTTCCGGCACTGCCTGTAATTCGCCAAACAGAGCTGCGAACCGCTCTTCGCCATAGACCGCCTGTGCCCCCTGTTGCAGCTTGCCCGGGTCAATCATATGGCGGGCACCGCGGGGATGAACCAGCAGGCTTGCCTGGCTGCAGGCCGCCATCAGGGCCCCGGCACCACCGGCATGGTCCAGATGTACATGGGTGGGAATAACGTAGCGCACCGCATCGCTGTCCAGGCCCTTGCGTCTGAGCGCAGCCAGCAGCAAAGGCAAGGAATTGGCCGTGCCGCAGTCAATAAAGGCAGCCTCACCCTCATCCACCAGCAGATAGCAACTGGCCAGGCCAGAGCGCTGCAACTCGGTATCAAGACAATTGACCCCATGGCCGAGATCAAACAGCCTGACTGACACTGCCGGGGTTTCTGACATTATTGATTCTCCACAGCCGCTGTGCTTTCACAGGCCGTTTGTATCAGGGATTGGGGAATTGCTGCAAGCAGCTTGCAAAGGTATCAGCGTCGATGTTGCCACCCGACAGAACCAGCGCCACAACCGTATTCTGAACGGGTAATCTGCCCTGCAGCAGAGCAGCCAGGGCCACGGCCCCACCGGGTTCAATCACCAGTTTAAGCTTGTAGAAGGCATAGCTGATAGCGTGGGCAACTTCATCTTCACTGACCAGCAGGAAATCTTCCACCAACTGGCTGTTTATGGACCAGGTCAATTCACCGGGCGTGGTGGCCATCAAGGAATCACAACGGGTTTTAACCGTCCCATCTATCCTGACCCGTTCACCCGCGGCACGGGAACGGAAATGATCATCATAGTTTTCCGGTTCCACCGCATAGACCTTGACCGCCGGATCCATGGCTTTGGCAGCCAGGCTCAGCCCCGCCAGCAATCCGCCTCCGCCCACCGGGCTGAGCAGGCTGCTGGCCTGTAGCTGATAGTCAGCCAGTTGCTCCATCAGTTCCAGACCACAGGTCCCCTGTCCGGCAATGATATGGGGGTCGTCGAAGGCCGGCACCAGAGTGGCACCGGTTTTGCTGGCTATGGCGGCAGCGATCTCTTCCCTGGATTCGGTGTGCCGATCATACAACTGCACCTTGGCACCCAGTTTTCGGGTGTTTTCCAGTTTGATGCGAGGCGCATCGCTGGGCATAACAATGGTTACCGGGCAGTTCAGCAACTTGGCCGCATAGGCAACCCCCTGGGCATGATTACCGGAGGAATAGGCAACCACACCGAGAGCAAGCTCTTCACTACTCAGTTGTGCCAGACGGTTGTAGGCACCGCGGAATTTGAAAGCGCCAATGTGCTGCAGTGATTCCGGTTTGTAGAAAACCCGGGCCTGGCAGCGTGCATTGAGATCCTGGGAATATAACAGGGGCGTGCGCACAGCCACTGACTGCAAACGCTTCGCTGCAGCCTTTATATCCCTGAAGCTGACAGTGCTCTGACTCATTTCTCCCTGGCTTTGGCGGCCCGGCCGCCTTTGCGGTTTTTACGAATCCGGCGTTTCTGGGCAACCTGTTGAGGCGTCAGGTTTTCCTCAGCCTTGACGAAGGGATTGTCGCCGCTACGCAACTCAATGCGCAATGGCGTGCCTTCCAGTTTCAGCACCTTGCGGAATTTGTTTTCCAGATAACGACTGTAAGAGGCTGGCAGTTTCTGGGTCTGCTTGCCATGGATCACAATGGTGGGTGGGTTCTGACCACCGGCATGGGCATAACGCAATTTGATCCGGCGCCCGTTCACCGTCGGCGGCGCATGCTCCACCACCGCATCCTGCAATATCTGGGTCAACTTGTTGGTATTCAGTTTGCGCCGGGCCGATTCATAGGCCTTGTGTACCGAGCCATACATCTCGCCCACACCGGTGCCGTGCAAGGCCGAAATAAAATGCAGTTTGGCGAAATCGACAAAGCTGAAGCGGCGGCGGATATCCATGCGCACTTTTTCCTTGGACTCTTCATCCATGCCATCCCATTTGTTCAGGGCGATGACCAGGGCCCGGCCCGCTTCGATGACATAGCCCAGCAGATGCAGATCCTGCTCCACAATACTCTGCCTGGCATCGACCACCATGATCACCACATTGGCATCCTGAATTGCCTGCAGTGATTTCACCACCGAGAATTTTTCAACGGTTTCCTTGGTTTTGCCGCGCCTGCGAATACCGGCCGTATCAATCAGGGTATAGCGCTGACCGCGACGCTCGAAGGGGATATAGATGCTGTCCCGGGTGGTACCCGGCTGGTCATAGACCACCACTCGCTCTTCACCCAGCATGCGGTTCACCAGGGTGGACTTGCCCACATTGGGACGGCCGGCCACGGCGATCTTGATGCCCGCCTCGTCCGAGTCCTGCTCTTCCTCGGCATCCACCGGAAAGTCAGCCAGCACCGCATTCAGCATGGGCTTGAGGCCCCGGCCCTGGGTGGCGGTGATGGGAAACATGGCATTCATGCCGAGGCTGGCAAATTCGGCCGTCGCCTGATCGGGATCGAGGCCATCGACCTTGTTCACCACCAGATAGGCATTTTTGTTGTTACGTCGCAGATGGTCGAGAATCTGGTTATCGTCCGGCGTCAGGCCGTCACGGGCATCCACCAGAAACAGACAGATATTGGCCTCTTCAATGGCCTGCAGGGACTGGGCGGCCATTTCCGAATCAATGCCCTCTTCATACCCGGTGATGCCGCCGGTGTCGATGACAATGAAGGTCCGCTCCCCGTCACGCCCTTCGCCGTAACGACGGTCACGGGTCAGGCCTGGCAGATTGGCTACCAGGGCGTCGCGACTGCGGGTCAGCCGATTGAATAATGTGGATTTGCCCACATTGGGTCGACCAATGAGGGCGATTACAGGCCGCATAGTGTTATCCAGTGTTATACCAGCCTCAAGGCGGGATCAGAGTGCCATAAAGGCGGTGAAGAGGCTAATTCTGTTCCAGGCTCATGGCCACCAGCCGGCCACTGTTGCCATAAGCAATCAGGCGATTACCACTGCTGAGCAGTCCGGCGCGGATGCCATCATTGTCGATTCGGCTGCGACCAACAATACTGCCATTGATCTGGGAAATGAGGTGAACATAGCCTTCAAAGTCGCCCACCGCGATGTAGTTGTTGAAGGCCTTCGGTGCAGTGATCTGCCGGTATTGCAAATCTTCGTTGCGCCAGGCTTCGTCTTCGCTGTTGTTTCTGACTGCTACAAGATGGCTGCGGTCATCGCTGTAATAGATATTACCAAAGCCGATATCCATACCGTGATAGCTTGAGGCTTCGGTGCCCCAGACAATGCGTCCGGTGAGGGCATCAAAGGCCATCAGATTACCCTGATAGGAGGCCGCCAGGATGCGATTGCCGTCCAGCAGCAGGTTGCCATCTACATCAATCACGCGGTCAATATCGTAACGCCCTTCCGGCACCGCCACCCGCTCTTCCCAGTTATAGACGCCATCGCTGGCATTGACTGATACCAGTGTGCCATTACTGAAACCCGCCACCACACTTCCGGCGGAAGTGATCAGGGGTTTACTGGTACCGCGCAGGGTCAGGGGTGGTTGGGTAGTTTCGTAAATCCAGCGCTGCTCACCGCTTTCGACATCCAGGGCAATCAGCTTGCTGTCGACAGTCTGGGCCACCACGATATCACCATTGGTCTGTGGTGCCGCCAACACTTCACTGCTCACATCTCCACGCCACAGTTCCGTGCCGTCTTCCTGGCTCAGCACAATCACCTGTGCATCCTGGGTACCCAACATCACCAGACCGTCGCCGGCGCCGATACCACCGGAAACAGACACATCCAGTCGTTGTCGCCACAGCACATCACCATTGGCAAGATTGACCGCCACGATGCGGCCATTTTCACTGGCGGCGTAAACCGTATTGCCGTCGATGGCTGGCTCGAGTTTGGTGTAATTGTCTCCCTGACCATTGCCCACCGACACAGACCATTCCCGCCGCAGGCTCACCTGGCTGTCAATGTCCTGCAGCTCTGCCGGTGGATTGACTTCATCATCACCGAACCAGTTTAGCGGGTTCAGATTGGCACAGCCGGTAACTGCCAGGGCCAGCAGCATCAGCACCGGCAGCCTGACGAGCAAGGGCAATCCCGGGCGTCGGAAATTTGAGTGTCGGGGGTAGTTGGAAGTCATGCAGAATAATTAGCTGTCGGCTGGCAGGCTCTGCAGTTTCATGCGCAGGGCGTCACTGCTGGAGCCGGCCTGCTGGGCAGCGATATAGGCTTCCCGTGCATCCTGCAGCCGCTCCATCTCAAGATAGATGTCACCGCGCAATTCGGCATAACCGGCTTCGTAGCCCTGGGGATCAACACTGCCGATCAGCGACAAGGCCTGCTCCGCCTGGCCCTGGGCCAGAAGAATACGACCCAGTCTCAGGGTAGCGGTCAGCTCCAGCCCCGGATCGGATTCGGCAAACAAGCCATCCAGAGGGTTATCCAGCACCCACTGCAGGGCATTGGCAGCTGCCTGAAGATCGTCTTTGCGAACATATTGCTGAGCTGCATACAGGGCGGCGTAACGGGCATACATGGTGTCCTCGTATTCCGCCCGGAGCTGCTCGGCATAGCTGATGATCTGATCACCATCGGCTGCACTGATGGCCTCACCCTCGGTGGTGGAGAAAGCCAGAGTCAGAATCTCCTCGTAAATATCGGAGGCGGCTGCTGCTGTGTCGGCCTGATTATTTTCCCAGAGCAGCCAGCCGGTGTAGGCACCGAACACGACGATGACAATGGCGGCCAGCTTGCGGCCCTGCTCATTCCACCAGGCTTTTAATGCTTCTAGGGTTTCTTCTTCCGCCGCGTTTATCGCCACGACTCTCTCCTGCAAACTGAATCTTTGATTGGTTAAATAGATCTTGAATCTATAGGGACCGCAATGATACCTGTTTGTTCCCGCTAATTCACTGCATCTGTGTGCCCATTTGGCCTACAGAGGCATCAGCTCGCGGCCAGCATTTCCCTTACCTTGTCCACCACTTCCGCCAATTCGACGGTGATGGCTTCATCGTCACTGTCCAGGCGTCTGAGGCGTAACTGCTGTACCGCTTCGCTGCCACTGTCACGCCGCTCGAGAATCACGGCAAGGCGGGCACCGGCATTAAAGGCCTTCTTCACCTGACTGTTGTATTTGCCACCACCACAATGACTGACGATACCGGCATCTGGCAGTGCCTGACGCAGCTGGGCCGCCAATGCCAGCCCCTGGGCGGTCAGATTATCACCTACCATGATCAGGTAGACATCGATGGCACGACGGGCTTGCTCCGGCACCAGATCCAGACTCTCCAGCATCAGCACCAGGCGCTCAATACCGATGGCAAAGCCTGCCGCGACCGTATCCCGGCCACCCAGTTGTGCCACCAGGCCGTCGTAGCGACCACCACCACAAACCGCACCCTGGGCGCCCAGCGCCTCGGTGGTCCATTCGTAGACACAGTTATTGTAGTAATCCAGTCCACGAACCAGGCGCGGGTTTTCCCTGAATTCGATACCCAGACCACGCAGCAATGCCTGTAGTTGTTGATAGTGCTCGACACTGTCGTCACTGACATAGTCAGCCAGTGCCGGTGCATCAGCGAGGATTTCCTGAACCTGTGGATTCTTGCTGTCCAGCACCCGCATTGGATTGCTGTGCATCCGACGCTTCGCATCTTCATCCAGGCTGGCCTCGTGCTGCTCGAGAAAAGCCGTCAGCGCCGCGGCATAGCGTTTGCGATCCTCGCTGCTGCCGATATTGTTGATTTCCAGTTGCACATGGGGAAGCAGCCCCAATTTCAGCCACAATTGATGGGCCAGTTGCAACACTTCAACGTCGATATCGGGCCCGGGCATTCCGAAGGCTTCGACCCCGAACTGATGAAACTGACGGTAGCGACCTTTCTGGGGACGCTCATGACGAAACATGGGACCCTGATACCAGAGTCGCTGTTGCTGGTTGTACAACAGACCATGCTGATCCGCCGCACGCACGCAGCCGGCGGTGCCCTCCGGGCGCAAGCTCAGATTGTCGCCATTGCGATCGTCGAAAGAATACATTTCCTTTTCGACAATATCGGTGACTTCCCCGATCGAGCGTTTGAACAACTGGGTCTGCTCCAGTACCGGAAAGCGAATTTCCTGGTAACCGAAACTTTTCACCACACTGCGGAAGCAGGCTTCCACATATTGCCAGGTCAGTGATTCACCGGGGAGGATGTCATTCATTCCCCTGATTGCTTGAAGTTTTGCCATAGTCCTTTCTTGGGAGGGTCGCCTAGTCGGAGGCGATTATGTCCTTCTGCGCCGCATCTCTGGCAGCAACACGTTTTCTGATCATGGATTCCAGTTCATCCACGAGATTTTCATTACTGACCTTATGATCAGGAACACCTTCAACATAGGCCAGATTATTGGGGCTGGCACCGGTCAGGCCGATTTCCGCCACCTTGGCTTCTCCCGGCCCGTTGACGATGCAACCGATAACCGCCACATCGATGGGTGTAATGATATCTTCCAGACGTGATTCCAGTTCATTGACCACAGAAATCACATCGAAGTTCTGTCGCGAGCAACTGGGACAGGCCACGAGATTCACACCCTTGTGGCGCAGACCAAGGCTCTTGAGAATGTCGAAGCCAACCTTGACCTCTTCCACCGGATCGGCAGCCAGAGAGATTCGAATCGTGTCACCAATGCCTTCCATCAGCAGGGCACCCAGCCCAATAGCCGACTTGACGGTACCTGAGCGCTGCCCGCCGGCCTCGGTAATGCCCAGATGAAAGGGCTGATCGATCTGGGTAGCCAGGCTGCGATAGGCAGCCAGGGTCATGAATATTTCCGAGGCCTTGAGGCTGATCTTGAAATTCTGAAAATCCAGTTTGTCGAGGATATCGATCTGGGTCAGGGCTGACTCCACCATGGCCTCGGCATTGGGCTCTTTGTACTTGCGCAGCAAGGCCTTGCCCAGGGAGCCGGCATTGACGCCGATACGCAGGGGAATATTTTTGTCCTTGGCGCTGTCGATTACAGACCTGATGCGTTCCTCACTGCCAATATTGCCGGGATTGATGCGCAGACAGTCCACGCCGTTTTCCAGCACTTCCAGGGCAATGCGATAGTCAAAATGGATATCGGCCACCAGCGGCACCTGTACCTGGGCGCGAATCTGTTTGAACGCCGCTGCGGCATCCATGCTGGGCACTGATACCCGGACGATATCCACACCAGCGTTCTGCAGGCGGTGAATCTGCTCCAGTGTCGCTTCCACATCGGTGGTTTCGGTATTGGTCATGCTCTGCACAGAAATGGGCGCATCACCCCCTACGGCAACATCACCGACCATGATCTGGCGCGTCTTGCGACGCCGAATATTGTCATTACTTAACATGGAATCAGAGTCCGACGGTTAATCGGGCAGAATTATCGATACGAATGTCGTCACTGACATCAATCTCATCGCCATTGAAACGCAGGCTTGTCAGGGGCGCATCGCCCAGCAAGATATTAAAAGGGGCATGACCGGTGATTTCCAGCACATCGCCGGCCTGTCGTAAATCGCGGTAAACCATGCGTGCCTGGCTGTCATTCACCTCCACCCAGCTTTCACCGGAGAAGCTGATGCGCAGCACGTCCTCACCATTGGCATCAACGGCGATGATGCGCTCGCCATTACTGCCCTGCATGACATTGATGACCGCCAGCTCTTCGGGCCTTGCCGCAGCGGCGGCATCGCCAACGGGCTCGTCGCTGACATCGACTATTGACTCGGCGCTTGCCTCTGCCTGTCCGGCAGCTCTGACATCAGTTGTTGCGCTACTGGCGATACTGGGCGCAGTGTCGGCGACCACTTCACTGTCTGCCGCGTTCTCGCTGTCGGCTACTTCATTGGCGGCAACTTCCTGGCGACTGCTTTCCGGAGAAGAATCTGCAGCAGTCACAGCCGGTTCTGGCTCGGCATCCGCTGCTGGCTCAGTCCCCGCCGGGCTGTCCGCAGTTTCCATCTGCTCCGGGTCTGCACTGCTGACAATCGGTGCCTGTATGGAATCGGCTTGTGCCGTCAGCAAGGCCTGCTGCGAGTCTGTTTCTTCCCCAGTCGGGCCGTCGGCAGCAGAGGCAGTCAGGGCCACTGGCTGTCCGGCCGGCGGTTCAGTGCTGGATGTGGTCGTTGTTGCCGGCAATTCCGTCTGGCTACTTTCTGTCTGGCTAATTGCAGTGCCTTGTGACTCCGTGCTGCTCACTGCGACTTCATTAGCGGATCCGGAATCGCCATTGAGCAGCCAGGCCGCAATGATCACCGCACTGAATACCCCCACAGAGGCCAGTGCCCATTGCAGATTGCGCTGGCGGCGGGGTTTACTGCTGACTGGCGTCTGGATCCGGGTGGGCGCTGATTGCTGTTGCCCGGCCACGGCCTGGTAGCGAGACAGAATATCGTCCACATCGAGCCCCAGATAATTGGCATAGCTCTTGATATAACCCCTGGCGAAGATGGCACCGGGCAATTTTTCATAGAGGTCAGCCTCAATGGCTTTGACATAATGCACGGTGATATGCAGTTGATCCGCCACCTGCTTTTCGTCCAGGCCGCGAGCCTTGCGTGCCGCGGCCAGCAATGAACCCGCTGTTTCGGTTTCCTGCTCCAGGGCTTGCTGCTCAGTTGATGCTTGCTCAATTGGCATTGCTCAGCCTCTGGAACATGAGATACTCCGGCGAATCCTGATACAGAGTGCTGAGGATGGCAACAAAACCTTCCACCAGTTGCTCATTCTGGAATTGCCCTTCAATTTTAATGCCGGCCAGCAGGGCTCTGGGAGTATGGGGAATATTGTAAAAATTGACGGTTGTCATGTACTGCTGAAAATAGCGGCGCGCGATCTGCCAGTTGAGGGCATTGGATTCGATAATGGATAACTCGAGGGCCGACAGATACAGATTGGAGTTCAGTTGCAGGGCACGCTGAAAGGCGGTTTTGGCATCCTCTTCCTGATCAAGACGCAGTGCTGCCCTGCCCAGATTTTCAAAGGCGATGGCCCTGCCGTCATAATTCACATCCTGGGTAACCTGCTCGAGTTGCTCATAGGCTTCATCATAGCGGTTGGCGGCAAACAGCAAGGCGGCATAATTGTTTCTGGCCCGGGAATTGTCACGGTCGAGGGAAATGGCGCGGCGAAAGTTTTCTTCGGCCAGATCCAGATCACCTTCTGCCTGGAAAACCAGAGCCTGGATGTTATAGATATCGCTGTTGCGACTATCCAGTTCCATGGCGTTATTGATGTGGCGTCGCGCCCCGGCCATGTCTCCGGCATCGAAGTAACCGGTGGCCAGCTGAATATAGTCACGCACCGCCTGCTCTTCGGACGGCTCGACGGCGAATCCGCCGGTAGTGGTGGTGACACAGGCAGACAGGGACACCAGCAGCAAGGCCAGCAGGGCCACATCTCGCATTGTCCTTGTCACCATATAATTATTCATCACCAGCTACCTGTAACAGATTGATGCCGATTGGAATTTCTCTATAGTCTGTCGGCCGCAACCGCCAGATTATCAGTGCTGTCAAAAATTTTTCCGGCCTGCTCGGCCGCCTTCTGACGATAACGGCCACTGCGCCGGGTATGATCCTCTACCGCGCCCACCAGCTGCCCACAGGCAGCGGCAATATCATCGGCCCGGGTAGTCCTCACCGTCACGGTGTATCCTGCCTGCTGCAGGATCTGGCGAAAATTGCTCACCGAGGAGCCGCTGGGACGGCGATAGTCACTGAGTGAAAATGGGTTGAAGGGAATCAGGTTAATCTTGCAGGGGAAATCCTGCAGCAGCGCAGCCAGTTCCCGGGCGTGCTGGCGGTGATCATTGACACCGGCTATCAGCGTATACTCAATCACCGGAACCCGCTTGTCAGGCAGGGAAGCCATATAACGTCGCACAGAGTCCAGCAGACTGGCGATGGGGTATTTGCGATTGATCGGCATGATGGAGCTGCGCAGCTCATCATTGGGTGCGTGCAGGGAAATAGCCAGAGAGGCATCGGTGTAGTCGCTCAGGCGATCTATCGCCGGCACCACACCGGAGGTGCTGATGGTGACCTTGCGCTTGGACAAGCCATAGGCAACATCGTCCATCATCAAATCGATAGCTTCCATGACATTGTCAAAATTCAACAATGGCTCGCCCATGCCCATCATGACAATATTGCTGACCGGCCGTTCCTTTTTATCGTCGAAGCCACCCAACTTCTGATTTGCCCACCAGAGCTGACCAATGATTTCCGCAACCGAAAGATTGCTGTTAAAGCCCTGCTTGCCAGTAGCGCAAAAGCTGCAATCCAGTGAGCAACCAGCCTGGGACGAAACACAAAGAGTGCCGCGCCCCGCCTCCGGTATATAAACCAATTCCACGCGGCTGCCGCTGGCCACTTCAATCAACCATTTGCGGCAACCGTCTTCGGAAAGCTGCTCTTCAACAATATCAGGCAGAGAAATGACTGTTTGCTGCTTGAGCTTTTCACGCAGCACCTTGCTGATGTCTGTCATGGCATCAAGATCAAGGACACCACGCTGGTGAATCCATTTCAGAACCTGCTCGGCACGAAACGGTTTTTCACCCAGCTCAGTGAACAGCTCGCGCAAACGCTGCCGGCTCATTCCAGCCAGATTGTGTTTGCCCGCTTCAGTCATTATCTTCTGCTCCATTAAAAACCGCCCGTTCTAGCGCGGACAGATTTCTTCGTCGTTGAAAAAATAGCTGACTTCACGTGCTGCTGAAGTCGTTGAGTCAGATCCATGCACCGCATTGGCATCGATGGATTTGGCAAAGTCTGCACGGATGGTGCCAGGCTCCGCCTCGGCCGGGTTGGTTGCACCCATAAGCTGACGGTTTTTGGCCACGGCATCCTCGCCTTCAAGCACCTGAACCATTACCGGTCCGGAGGTCATGAATTCGATCAGATCCTTGAAGAAGGGTCGTTCCTTGTGCTCGGCGTAGAATCCGCCTGCTGACTCGTCATCGAGTTGCAGCATCTTGGCAGCCACGATTTGCAGGCCGGCCTTTTCGAAACGGCCATAGATTTCGCCGATGACATTCTTGCCTACGGCATCCGGCTTGATGATGGAAAGAGTACGTTCGATCGCCATCTTGTCTCCCAGTATTCTGTTAACGCAAAAGAGCGCGCATTATACGTGGTTATGCGGCGGTTTTGTACGCTTTGTGTGAACTTAAGCCCCTGTATTTTCGGGTTTAATCTGCTTCTTCGATCCAGGCCGCCTGGATCGCTTCGAGAATTTTCTCACCGCTTCTGGCGGGGTCGTCGTCAAAGCCCTCCAGGCCGCAGACCCACTGGTGCAAATCCACGAAATTGACGTAACGCGGGTCGGTATCCGGATACTCGTCCGCCAGCGCCATGGCGATATCAAACACATCGGTCCATTTCATATCAGTGATCCTCCGAGACCATGTTAATGGTGTATTTGGGGATTTCAATGATCAGGTCTTCGTCGGCGATCAGGGCCTGACAGCTCAGCCGGGACTCGGCTTCCAGCCCCCAGGCCTTGTCCAGATAGTCTTCTTCGTTCTCCGAGGCCTCTTCGAGGGAATCGAAGCCCTCCCGGACTATCACATGGCAGGTAGTGCAGGCACAGGACTTCTCACAGGCATGCTCAATGGGGATCTTGTGGGCCAGGGCAGCATTGAGAATGCTTTCGCCGCTGTCGGCCTCGATTTCCGCGCCTTCCGGGCAGATCACTTCATGGGGCAAGAACTTCAGTTTTGGCATAGGATGATCCTGATTTCCAATGAAACCTGCGGATAACCGCAGGTTTATTCCTTCGATGATTCAATTTCTTCGATGCGCTCTCCACGCAGGGCCCGGGAGATGTGCAGATCCATGCGCCGCGCCGCAAACTGGCCACTGAGGCGATTGAGCGCCTCACTCTGCTCATGGATGGCATTGCGATCGCCGCTATCGATGGCCTGCTCCAGTTCCGCGACTGCCTTGTCCAGTGCTGTCCGCTCATCCTGGTCCAGCAAATCACCGTCCTGCGCTTCGGCGGCGCGAATGGCATCCACCAGTTGCCGGGCCTCCACCTGGGCTTCAACCAGGGCCCGGATCTTCATGTCTTCCTCGGCATGATCCTGACTGGCTTTCAGCATCTGCTCGATATCCTCACTGCCCAAGCCATAGCTGGGTTTGACCTGAATTTCAGCCGTCTTGCCGGTACTGAGTTCTTCGGCTGTGACGCTCAACAGGCCATCGGCATCCACCTGAAAAGTCACCCTGATCTTGGCGGCACCGGCCACCATGGGCGGAATATCCCGTAATTCAAACCGCGCCAGGGAACGGCAGTCCTTCACCAGTTCCCGCTCACCCTGAACCACATGCAGGGACATGGCAGTCTGGCCGTCCTTGAAAGTGGTGAATTCCTGGGCCCGGGCCACGGGAATAGTGGTATTGCGGGGGATGATCTTTTCCACCAGCTCACCCATGGTTTCAATCCCCAGGGACAGGGGATTGACGTCCAGCAACAGAAAACTGTCGGGCGACTTGTTGCCAATCAGCACATCTGCCTGGATACCCGCGCCGATGGCCACCACCTTGTCCGGGTCGATATCGGTCAATGGCTCGCGGCCAAAAAACTCCGCCACCGCTGCGCGCAGCACCGGCATCCGGGTAGCTCCACCCACCATGACGATATTGTCTATCTCAGACTTGTCCAGGCCGGCATCGCGGATCACCCGGCGACAGGTGTTGATGGTGCGCGCCACCAGGTCCTTGCTAAGGGCGGCAAATTCACCGGCATCCACAGTCAGGGTCTGCCCCCGAAAAGACAGGTCGACCCGGTCCTGTTCACTCAGACCGTGACGTGCCGCATTGGCAAGGCGCAATAGTTCGCCATGTTCCTGATTGCTCAGTTCAGCAGTCAGTCCGGCCTGGCTGGCAAGATGGGGAACCAGAATCTGGTCAAAATCATCACCGCCCAGATTGGTATCGCCACCGGTGGCCAGGACTTCGAAGACACCCTTGGTCAGACTGAGCAGGGACACATCGAAGGTACCACCGCCGAGATCAAACACAACAATATTGCCCTGGTCCTGACTATCCAGACCGTAGGCCACCGCCGCTGCCGTGGGTTCATTCAACAGGCGCAGGACTTCCAGGCCGGCAAGTCTGGCGGCATCCTTGGTTTGCTGTCGCTGGGCGTCATTGAAATAGGCCGGTACGGTGATGACCACACCTTCCAGTTTGCCTTTCAGGCGAGCCTCGGCAATATCGCCGAGACTGCGGAGAATATCGGCAGAGACTTCCACCGGGTCCTTGCTGCCCGCCGCGGTCATAATGGCCGGCGAGCCATCGCCCCGGCTGTCATCAAACTGATACTGGCGAAACTGGTTTGAGCCTTTTAGCTCATCAAGACTGTGGCCGAGCAGCCGCTTGGCTGAAATGATGGTATTGGCCGGGTCTTCGATAGCAGCCTGTTTCGCATCACTGCCAACCAGCGGTTCCTGACCGGCACGGTATTGCACCACCGAGGGCAACAGACTGCGCCCCTGATCATCGGCAAGCACCTCGACCTTACCCCCGCAACTGGCAGACACCAGGGAATTGGTAGTGCCAAGATCGATGCCAACCGCCAGGCGGTGCGCTGGTTTTGCCGGCTTGCCACCCGGTTCCGATATTTGTAAAAGTGCCATGTCAGATTGTTTTGTCGCTGTTGTCTCGTTTCATTTGCTGACTCGCCAGGAGCGAGCCCCGTAAGCAGGTCTTGCTGATCAGACTAGTAACCCAGCCGCTGCTCTTCACCCTGATCAATTTCCTTGAGCAGCTTGTGCAGAAATTGCATCTCATGAAATACTTTTTTCGCGGCCTGCACTTCACCGGCTTCCAGGGCCGTGGCGAACTGTTGCTGGCGGGCCGCGAATTTCTCCTGCACCTCGGCCTTGAGCTCTTCCAGGCGCGGCAATGCCGATTCGTCGCCCGGCAGTTCGTCCAGCGACTCTCTTAGCTGCATCTGCTCCATGAGCAGTTCCATGCCGAGATCGGCCTGACTCACCTGCTCGGTGTCTTCACCATGCAGTTGCAGCAAATAGGCCGCCCGGGCCAGGGGTTGTTTGAGGGTGTTATAGGCTTCATTGATCAGGCTGGTGAATTGTACTGCTTTCAGCTTTTCGCTTTCTTCGGCACCGGCAAAGCGATCCGGATGTGATTCACTCTGCAATTGTCGATAGCGATCTCCCAGCTTGTCGACATCCACGTCGAAACTCTGGTTCAGATCAAATAGCTGGAAAAAATTTTGCCTGTTGCCTTGCACGATGAGACCGAATTGAATACCGGGAGCTTGAGAATAGGATTAAAAAGTCTGCTATCTAAAACAGAAACAGGGGCAGATAACAGACTGCCCCTGAACTGGATCTGGCCACCGGGGATCACTCCCTGCCAGCGGCCAACTCAAACACTGAAGCTCTCGCCGCAACCACACTCACCTTTGGAATTGGGATTCCTGAATTCGAATCCTTCATTGACGCCCTGCTTGACGAAATCCATTTCGGTGCCATCGATATAGGCCAGACTCTTGGGGTCTACCACTATCTTCACACCTTCGGCCTCGAATACCTGATCGCCAACCTCCAGTTTGTCGACAAACTCCAGCACATAGGCCATACCCGAGCATCCGGTGGTGGTAACACCAACCCGAATCCCCAGCCCATGACCACGGTCTTCCAGTTGCCTGGCGACGTGACGCGCTGCATTTTCGGTAATAGAAATGGCCATTGCTAAAACTCCGTTTACTCTGCTGCTTCTTCGCTCAGGCCACGCTTCTTTTTCACGTCGTCGATGGCGGCCTTGATGGCATCTTCGGCCAGTACAGAACAGTGAATCTTCACCGGCGGCAGACCCAACTCATCAGCGATATCCTTGTTCTTGATGGCAGTTGCCTCATCCAGGGAACGACCCTTGACCCACTCGGTGAGCAGGGAACTGGAGGCAATGGCAGAGCCACAGCCATAGGTCTTGAATTTGGCATCCTCGATGACGCCATCGTCATTAACCCGAATCTGCAGACGCATCACGTCGCCGCAGGCGGGAGCACCAACCATGCCGGTACCCACATTGCTGTCGGCGTCATCCATCTTGCCGACATTGCGCGGGTTCTCGTAGTGGTCAATTACCTTATCTGAATATGCCATGTTTACCTCTTCTGCCTAGTGGGCAGCCCATTGAACTTGATTCAGGTCGACACCGTCCTTGTACATATCCCAAAGCGGTGACAACTCACGCAGTTTCGCAACTGCTTCATGAATTTTTTCGATTGCGTAATCGATCTCTTCTTCCTTGGTGAAACGGCCGATGGTAATGCGCAGGGAGCTGTGGGCCAATTCATCGTTCAGACCCAGTGCCCGCAGCACATAGGACGGCTCCAGACTGGCGGACGTACAGGCCGAGCCGGAAGAAACCGCCAGGTCCCGCAGCGCCATCATGAGGGACTCACCCTCTACAAAATTGAAGCTGATATTGAGATTGCCGGCGATTCGGTGATCAATATCACCATTGATATACACCTCTTCAATATCCTTCAGTCCTTCCAGCAGGCGATTGCGCAGTGCCAGAATGCGGGCATTCTCTTCCTGCATCTCTTCCCTGGCAATGCGGTAGGCCTCACCCATGCCAACAATCTGGTGAGTCGGCAAGGTACCGGAGCGCATGCCACGCTCGTGACCGCCGCCGTGCATTTGCGGCTCAATCCTCACCCGGGGCTTGCGCCGGACATACAGGGCACCAATGCCTTTCGGCCCATACACTTTGTGGGCAGTCAGGGACATCAGGTCCACTTTCATTGCTTCCAGATCGATGGCGATTTTACCGGTACTCTGGGCGGCATCGACATGGAAAAGTACTTTGGCGGCGCGGGTGATCTCGCCAATTGCTGCAATATCATTAATCACGCCGATCTCATTGTTGACGTGCATCAGGGACACCAGGATGGTGTCTTCACGAATCGCTTCCTTCACAGCTTCAGGCGTAATCAGACCATCGCTGCCCGGCTCGAGATAAGTCACCTCGAAGCCTTCCCGCTCCAGATGGCGGCAACTGTCCAGCACCGCCTTGTGCTCGATCTTGGAGGTAATGATGTGCTTGCCTTTCTTGCTGTGGAAATGGGCCACACCCTTGATCGCCAGGTTATCAGCCTCGGTGGCGCCGGAAGTCCAGACGATTTCCCTTGGGTCACAGTTAATCAGGTCCGCCACATGTTTGCGGGCTGTCTCCACCGCCTCTTCGGCCTTCCAACCGAACATATGGGAACGGGAAGCCGGATTACCGAAGTTGGCCTCCAGTGTCAGACACTCAGCCATCTTCTCCGCAACCCTGGGGTCGACCGGAGTGGTGGATGAGTAGTCGAGATAAATGGGGAATTGCATGCTGTGCTCCAAATTAGTCACTAATGGGTGCTGGCGGACACCCGTAATTCTTCAAGTTCGCCACCGTCAACATCATGACCGTTCTCACTGACAATCAGCTGCTTGCGATCCTGCTCATCGGCGATCTGCCGTATCTCGTTCCTGGCGACCAGATCAGCCAGACTGATGCCTTCCAGGAAATGGTGAATCTGCTCGCTCAGATCCGACCACAAATAATGGGTCAGGCAGATCTCGCCACCCTGGCAGTCACCGGCGCCCCGACATTTTGTGGTGTCCACCGATTCATTGACGGCATCGATGATCTGGGCAATGAATATCGCCGCGGAATTTCGCTGCAGCTTGTAGCCGCCACCGGGACCGCGCACACTGCTCACCAGTGAACCCTTGCGCAGCTTCGCAAACAGCTGCTCAAGATAGGACAGTGATATCGCCTGTCGCCGCGAGATGTCAGCCAGGCTGATGGGCCCCTGATTCTCATGTAGCGCCAGATCAAGCATGGCTGTAACGGCGTATCGGCCCTTGGTTGTAAGTCGCATGAATTATCGGCTTTTTCACTCTTTGACAGGGCGAATTATCGAATACCCAAGTGAATTAGTCAAGTATTGCCAGACCCTGGCAAGCTCAGGCAGTCAGGCTGCAGGCCGCACCGGCTCTGGGCTGGAGATTATTGCCGGGCCTGGTGAATGAGAGTGGAAGGGGCTTTGCCGAACTGCTCGTCCAGCGTGTAGCCCCGGGGCCGCAGCAACGTGGCAATGAGGGCAAGATGATGCACGCTGTGACTGACCAGACTCATCAACTCGCGCTCCATGGAGCTGCTGACGGTGACAGCCTGCTGGCCCGGATGCACCGATTCGCTCACCTGCAGGGCTGCGGCCTCGGTAGGGGCATGGTCAGGCCGCAATTGCTGCAGCCGCCTGCGGATTGAGTTCAGGGCAAAGGCGGCCGAATCCGGGCTTTGTTCCAGAGCCGGGTCGCGGCGACGCTTGTCGTAGTCGATGCGGGCCTCGGGCAGGCCATTAAGCAAGCTCTGAAAACGTTCCAGCACATGGCGCAGATGCGCCCCCACAGAAGACTGACTGCCGGTCCGGGCACGATAATCCTCGACACTGACCTGTTCCAGCAAATCCTGGCATTGCCCCAGACAATAGTGGCAACCGGCCAGTAAGCGCTTGGTCTGTGCTGCTGTCTGCTCTGCTTCCTGGCTGGCTTCAATGCTTGTCATTTCTGCGCTTCTATCCCTGTATGCCCTGTATAATCTCTCTTTGAGTCGGCCTTAAGGGCCCACTCTGAATCACCGCCTGTCTGACAGCCCTGCGCTCCTGGCCCGGCAACAGTTAACCCGGGCCCTGTGGGACTGCTATGCTATGACATAAGACCGCTGCCTGGCAGGATTATTACAGACAGCATCACTCAGCCCAAAGACAAACCAGCCTTGAAAGCCGACCTGCACTGCCACAGCCATTACTCCGATGGCGGACATCCTCCCGATTACCTGCTCCGGCAAGCGCTCGAGCAGGGTCTGAGCCATCTGGCCATCACCGACCACGACTGCATTGCCGCCCATGCCGACCTGCAAGTCCCCGCTGGCCTCAGCTGTATCAGCGGCGTGGAAATCTCCTGTGACTGGCAAGGCCGGGAAATTCATGTGGTGGGACTGGGCTTTTCCCTGTCCGACAACAGGCTCAATGAGCTGTTACAACGCCAACAAAGCAGCCGCCGGCAACGTATCGCTGCCTTCGACAGCAAATTGCAGTCTATGGATATCCATGGCCTGCAGGACTATATCGATGCCCTGCCCTGTCATGCCTGTACTCGTAGCCATGTGGCACAGTTTCTGGTGCAGGCAGGACACAGCAAGAATCTGCAAAAAGCATTCAAAAAATTCCTGGGCCGCCGCGGTCGTATCTATACCGCCGCCAACTGGTGCAGCCTGGATGAGGCCGTGCAGACCATTGGCGAGGCCGGGGGCCTGACGGTACTGGCCCATCCCGGCCGTTATCCGCTGAGTAAACGCAAATTGCTTGCTCTGGTGCAAGACTTCAAACACGCCGGCGGCGTGGCACTGGAAGCCAGTTACGCCAATATTCATCCGGACCTGCAGAAACAGCTCAGCGCCCTGGCCGAAGAACAGGAATTATTAGTCTCCCAGGGTTCCGATTTTCACAGTGCCGAGGCCCATTGGACCGCCCTCGGCAAATTTCCCAGCCTCGGCAGCCAGGCACAAAAAAATGCCATCTGGCATCATCCCGGATGGCATTCCTTGTCAATGCGCGGCAGCGAGTGTCCGAAGCCCGCTGCCTGATAAATGTCGAGCCGCCTAGCGGCGCTTCAGGCCGGATATGACATCACGGAAAATATCCAGCAATGTCTCGTGTTTGTAGTCGGTGAATTCGCCGGCGTCCATGAACATACCGTGCTCGGCACAGGCCTCATACTCCAGGTGCTTCTGCTTGGGGTCATTCACCTTCTGCATGGTTTTGCCACAGCGTGGACACTGAATATCCCGCACGGTGTTATAGGTCTTGCCGACACCCGGATCGCCAACATCAGCGAACTCAGCCATCCAGTCACCTTTAAGCTGCTCGGCCTCGCCATTATCAAACCACAAACCATGGCAGCTGTTGCAACGGTCGATCACCACCTGACCGGTGAGTGTTTCAATTTTCAGCTCTTGCATCTCTGAATTGCACTTCGGACAGTCCATTTGGGTCTCCTTGGATCCGGCTTCTTATTAGTCGAGTTCACTGACTCATGAATTATTACAGCCAATCCCCCAATCAGCAGGGTTGCCACCATGTTGTTGCAATATTTAACTGTTGCAACAAGCACTTGCGACGGCTTGCCTGCCCAGGTCAGACCGACCTTGCACATGCTGGTTCAGCGATTTCCAGCCCTTGCCATTTTATAGGATAAAAGCGCTGAAGACCAAGCCCGGAGCGGTCTGGGCGTTAAGTCGGGATTCACCTTGGCCCAATTACAGTGAGCATGAGGAATTGATTCAAGCCCGGGACAATGGAGAACAGCAATGAAATTTCCCACCCTATTACTCGCCTGTCTGAGCCTTGTTGTCAGCACCCATAGCCGGGCCGGCGGTGAGGAAAATATGGCCAGTGCCTGTGCCACCCTGGAATTCATGGCCAAGATGGTAACTCTCAATGCCCTGCTGCCCGCTGACTACGACGACCCTGAGGAGCTTGCACAGATGCAGGACTCGCTCAAAGAACTCAATCGCCGGGTCTGTCAGCCTGCCATACTGACCGGCTTCACCCGGGGCAACAGCTATTATGACTCGGGGCAACGGATTTCCAGCGACCTCTACTATCAGCCCTGGCGCTTTCCCAATGGCCAGCTGTTTTTTGCGGCACCGGGTTTCGACACTCCGATCTATTACCCCAACGGCCAGTTGATGGCGAGCCACTGGATGCATGGCGACCAGGCCCTGTTCTGGCCCAACGGCAATCTTGCCACCGAACATTTCCGGCGCTTTGAGGTCACCTGGTTTTATCCCGATGGGCACAACATCATCACCTATGAGGCGGGACGTAAGGGCGCACGCTGGTTCTACCCCTTCCCCCGTTTTGACGGCCTGATTGGCCAGGAAGAAATTTCCAAGGACTGGGGCGAGGAAGACGAGGATTTTACCTTCTTGAATTTCACCACCAGTGGGGAGTTTTTTACCACTCGGGAGAGAATTCGTCGCAGCCTGGTGTTTGATGATATTGATTTACTGGATGTGCCTGGCGTGCTCTTGCTGATCACCCGGCTCTATCAACAGCAGGACGGCGCCAAGGAATTCACTCCGGCCGATGTGAATATCACCGGGGCACCGTTCTAGTCCAATGATTTAATAACTGTAGGCCAGGGATTGGCTGCGCAGGGTTTCACTGTCTATGGCGCCACGCTGACAGGCTTGCATATCAGCCACCTTGAGCACGTGAATTTTATCCATGGAGCTGTTATCCGGCGCATCATCCCCCAGATTGCGCAAAATCAGGGCTACGGTTTCATCACCAGGCAAAGCCCGCAAGGATGCACCGTAATCACAGAGCGTAGTGTAAAGCCTGGTCTCAAAGGCATCGAGATCAGCCTGCCATTGCCGGGCATAGCGCTGCTCGGCAGCATCATTTCTGTTCTGAAGCTCCCGTGCCTTGCTCAGAGCAGCCTCCCTCAGAGGCTCGAAGCGATCCACCAGCTGATCCAGTCTGGCCATCATGGTCTCCGGTGCGGCCTGGGCATCGGGACTGTCGCCGGCGGCATCCCTGGCTTGCTGTTCGAGCTCCCGCAGGTCTTCAATATTGTTCTGCAACTGCTGACGCAGCTCCTGTACTTCGGCTTGCAGCCGTTCGAATTCCTCGTCGCTGATTTCGCCCAGTGAGCGCAGCGAACGCAGGGAATTGCCAGCCTGTTCCACGGCCGTGTTTACCACCAGACTGAAGTCCACCGCCGCAATCTTGTCCATAATCTCCTGATAGAAGCTGTCCGCCTGGGCCACTGATTCATTCAGGGCCAGGGCAGAAGTACGCGCCGCAGCTTCGGTATTGCGACGGATAGCTTCCAGTGGATTGCTGTTCATTTGCAGGTTTTGCAGAGCATTGTTCAACGCTGCCAGACCGAGGCGATTGCGTCGGTTAGCCAGTGGTGAGCGCAGCTCAATCACCAGGCCCTGTCCCTGCAGATAGGTGCTTTGGACACCTCCCAGGCTCATGCCAAACAGGCCCGAGGACTCATTCAGTCCCAGAGACTCCGCCAGCACGGCGGAGAACAGCTCCACATCGGCGCGCAGTTCAGAGAGCTGCTGCGGCTGTGCCTGCAGCGCACTGCCCGTAACAAGCAGCAGTGGCAGTAGTTTTGCTATTGATTTCATTTCGTCTCGTCCGACCAGGGTTTATTGCGGAATCAGGGTATCGTCATAACTGACGTATTGGGCCAGTTGCTGCAAAGAGCGAATGGTCTGGTAGTCACTGTCCAGCAACTCCTGATAGCCGGCCCGCATGGCCTGCAAATCCTGCAGCCGCTGCTGCTCAAAATAGCTGTATACCAGTTCCAGATTTTCGGCCGTCGCCTGCTGGCTTTGCTGCATCACCGCTTCCATAAGCTGCACATTATTGCTGTCCTGACGGGCCTCGAAGCGTGCCACCAGGGCCTCGCGCTCGAGCTGTTGTTCTTCGCCAAATTGTTCCATGGCCCGGGCTATCTGCGCCTCGCCGCCGGCAGCACCGAAGCTGATGGAAACACCATCGCCGTCGGCCACGATGGTGGTATTGAACAACATCAGACATAACATGGCGAAACTGGCGGCGGTGGGAAACCACTGCCAGCGCGCGAAAAATCCCTGCTGTTCCACCGGGCTGCGATGCTCGCGACGAAACAGTTCCAACCCCCTATCCCAATGGGGCACCGCCTGCTCATGCCAGCCTTCAAGCTGATCCCGGGTAGTCAGCAGCAGATCCAGTTCGGCGCGGCAATGGACACATTGATCCAGGTGTTTTTGAATTTCCTGACCGGCCCGGCTGGACAGATCTTCGGCAAAATACTCCTGCAGCAAATGGGGTGTTCTAGGACAGGACATCATCTTCCTCCAACTGAACTTTCAGTTTACGCAGGGCCGAGTAGAACCGTGTCTTGGCGGTATTTTCGGAGATGTCCTGCAATTCAGCGATCTCCTCAAAAGTCAGGCCCTGAAAAATTTTCAATTCCACAATCAATCGTTGCGGCAGCGGCAGGCGAGCCAGCATGGCCATCACCTGCTCATTGCCCTGCAGTGCATTGAGTTGTCGCTCGGGTTCCTGCTGCGACTCTCCTGGCACCGTATCCAGCACATCCACTGAGTCTCCGTCCTCGCCCCAGGAGCTGACAGTCATCAGGCGTTTGCGCCGGGTCATGTCCACTGCCTTGTTATGGGCGATACGAAATATCCAGCTACTGAATTTGGCGTCGCCACGAAAACGGTGCAGATTGCGATACACCCCGAGAAACACTTCCTGCATCAGATCCATGGCATCGGAAGCATTCCCGGTCAGACGCAGCCCCAGGTTATAGATTCTGCTTTCATAGCGCTTCACCAGCTTTTCCCAGGCATAGGCCGAGCCCTTTAGCGCCGCCGCTATCAATGCTTCGTCTTCATCAATGGCATTCATGCCCTGAGTCCTGTGCCGCTTGTCGATGTCATGTCAGGATTGTCGTTCAGCGACAATGAAAATCCAGACCACAGGATACTCATTTTTGCTGAATAAGTCGTAAAGGGCGGGAGAATAGTTTGCCAGACAGGCGGCTCTTCACCGCAGCTACTGATGCCGGGCTTTTTCCAGCAGGCTGCCCCAGGCCCGGTTAAAGGGGTGCACCTTGTCGGTAGCTCCGCTGGCATTGACCAGAGGCAGGCCCTGATTGGCCCAGGCGAAAATGGAATGGCGCAGATTTTGTACCTGGCCATAACCCAGACGCTCAAGCTCCCGGGCCACCGCAGCCGAACGGTAACCGACAGAGCAGTAAACGACTATTTCGGTGTCAGGGTCAGGAAACCTGGCGGCAATGTCTTGCGCGCTCTGCAGGTTGAGCGCCGCCTGCAAATGGCTCACCCGGTATTCGTCGGCCTCACGCACATCTACCAGCACCGGCGCGGCTGTTGCAGCACTCTGCAACCGGGCGTGTAAGTCGGATGTCTCAAGCATGGCCACGCCGGGAAACTCTTCGGCGATTTTTCCATCCACAGAATCCCAGCTCACTCCGAACAGTTCGAGGAAGAATGAGGCCGCGGAAATGATTAACCAGGATTTGATCATGATAACTGCCGCAGCCTGCGGCTACGGACCCATGTTTCTGCGCTGAGAGAAACATGGAGTTTACAGTCCACCGGGCCAGGATGGCCAATCCGGTTTGGCTGCGCCTTGTGAGCGACTGACATCCTGACCCGGTACACTGCAAAGCGGATCAGGCGGCTGCTGCTTGCTCCGACAGCAACTGGCTGGCAGCGCCCATGAAGGCATTGAGTGACGAGGAGATGATGTCCTTGCTAATGGCCACACCGCTGTAGCGGCGGCCCTCGCATTTGAGCTGGATGTAGGTAACAGCCTCGGCATCAGCACCCTGACCCAGGGCGTGCTCACCATACTCCATGATCTCGAAATCCATCTTGATAACCTGCTTGAGACCTTCAACGAAGGCATCCAGCACACCATCGCCCTGACCGCTGATCTCCAGCTGCTGGCCGAAATAGTCCAGCTGGGCCTTGAAGGTCTCGCGCCCCTCATGTTTTTCGATACTGAAATCTTCCAGGCTCAATACCTTGTTATCGCTGAGATAGTGCTGATTGAACAACTCCCAGATTCGATCTGGCTGAATTTCCTGCCCGGATTCCTCGGTGACTTTCTGCACTACCCGGCTGAATTCAATCTGCAGCCAGCGCGGCAGCTCAAAGCCGAACTTGTTGGCCAATACATAGGCAACGCCGCCCTTGCCGGACTGACTGTTGACCCGAATCACGTCCTGATAAGTACGACCAATATCCCGAGGATCAATAGGCAGATAGGCAATCTCCCAGGGCGTTCCCTCTTCATAGACGTCCAGGCATTTCTTGATGGCATCCTGGTGCGAACCGGAAAAGGCGGTAAATACCAGATCACCCGAATAGGCCTGACGCGGATGCACATCAATCTGGGTACATTCCCGCACCACCGAGACAATACGGTCCATATCGTGCAGGTCCAGCTCGGGGTCAATGCCCTGGCTGTAGAGATTCATGGCCATGATCACGATATCCATATTGCCGGTACGCTCGCCATTGCCCAGCAAGGTACCTTCAACACGCTGGGCACCGGCCATGACGCCCAGCTCGGCGGCGGCCACCGCGCAGCTGCGATCATTATGGGTGTGCAGGCTGATGATCACTGCTTCACGCTTGTTGATGTGTCGGCCAAACCACTCGATCTGGTCGGCATAGACATTGGGGGTCGCCATCTCCACGGTGGATGGCAAATTCAGAATGCAGGGCTTGTCCACAGTAGGCTGCCAGACATCCACGACGGCATTACAAACCTCGACGGCGTAATCCACTTCGGTACCGGTAAAACTTTCCGGCGAGTACTGGAATACCCATTCTGTTTCAGGAGCCTGCTCGGCGCAGCGCTTCACTTCCTTTGCGCCGGCAATGGCGATATCAATAATACCCGCCTTGTCAGTCTTGAATACTTTTTCGCGCTGCACCACAGAAGTGGAATTATAAACGTGCAGAATGGCACGACGCGCGCCCTTGAGAGATTCGAAGGTGCGCTGAATCAGCTCCGGACGAGCCTGGGTCAATACCTGGATCGTTACATCATCAGGCACCCTGTTTTCCTCGATCAGGCTGCGCACAAAATCAAAATCCGGTTGCGAAGCGGCGGGAAAGCCCACTTCAATTTCCTTGAAGCCTACTTCCACCAGCAGCTCAAACATCTTCTGTTTCTGCGTCACAGACATGGGCTCAATCAGCGCCTGATTACCATCACGCAGATCCACACTACACCAGGTCGGTGCCGCAGTGATCAGCTGATCAGGCCAGGTCCGGTCCTTGAGGGCAATGGGCGGAAATGGCTTGTATTTACGATGATCGAATCGATTGCTCATGACTGTGTCTCGCTTGCTGGTCTCATCTCGTTTTCAGGGCCGACATGCTGGCCGGCGGCTGGGCCTGTGCGACACCTTCTGGCTTGTGGCCGGTATCACTGTGCCTGGCTGTTGTCGCAGCGCTTGTCACCAGAGTGTCAGTACCGCGGTGACTGATCGGTCAAGGCGGCGGTGGGCCGCCTGAACCGGCGCTGGCTCCTGAAGCCTGCTCATTGCGACTATCTTGCTTACTCTCGCACAGACTCTTGTGAAGTCCTGCTTTAACTCGCTGCCCGGATAGCGCATCTCTTGTGAAGCTGCGTTGGCTTGAGTTTGCGTAGCATAGGGCAATCCCCGAGGTGATTCTACGTCTAATTTACCCCATTCTTGAGCATTATTGGCAATATTAACCTTTTTTCTTTGTTTGCATGATATATTTCACCAATATTAGCAAATAGTGCAGCACAGGGACGCAGAATACCTTGATTTTGCCCACCCTGAACAGCAGGAGAGCCCCATGGACAAGCCCCAACTCGACAAGATGGATATCCGCATATTGCGGGAGCTACAGCGTGATGGCGCCATCACCAATCTGGAACTGGCTGAGAAGGTGGGATTGTCGCCCTCGCCCTGCGCCCGCCGGGTCAAGCAACTGGAAGACAATGGAGTGATTCGCGGCCAGGTGACCCTGCTGGATGGAGCCCGGCTGGATCTGAAGCTGACCGCACTGATCCAGATCAGCATGGATCGCCACACCCCCGACCGCTTTGAAAAATTTGAGGCCAAAGTGGCCAGCTACCCGGAGGTGATCGAATGCCTGCTGATCACCGGCCAATCCGCTGACTACCAGCTCAAGGTGGTGGTACCCGACATGCAGTACTACCAGGAGTTCCTGCTCAACAAGATTACCCGTATCGAAGGCGTCAGCGATGTCCACTCCAGCTTCATGTTGCGGGAAGTCATCAACAGCACCCAGCTACCGCTGGACCATTTACTCAACTAGTCAGTTGTGCCGGGCCCGGCCCGGCGTTGCTGTTGGGCCTCAGAAAAAGTGTTTAACTTTGTCTTTATAGGAGCGGCTCATCTTCAATGAGGTGCCGCAGCTCAGGGTCAGGTGGAACTCGCCATTGATATGGGAGGAAACCTTGTCCACCCGTTCGAGATTGACGATGGTGGAGCGGTGTACGCGCTGGAAAATGGAAGGGTCCAGCTTGGCTTCCAGCTCTTTCATGGTGGTGCGCATGATGTGGGTCTCGCCCTGCACATGCACACACATGTAGTCGCCGGCGGCATCAATCCAGTCAATATCGCGCACCGGCACAAAGGTAATGGAGGAGCCGTCCTTGATGGCCAGCCGGTCCGGTTGCTCCACCAATTCCTCACCCTCTTCGATCATCTTGTCGATGGCCTGGGGCGATTTGCCGGTGAGGGACACCACCATGCCCATCAGTTTTTCTTTTTCATTATGCAGCGATTCCCGGGATTTCTGCCGCCGGGCAATATCAACCGCCTCTTTCAGGCGCTCGCTTTCCACCGGCTTGAGCAGGTAATCCACGGCATGTACCTTGAACGCCTCTACCGCATAGTCGTCATAGGCGGTCACAAAGATCACCATGGGCATGATGTCGCCCTGAATCTCGCTGATCATTTCCAGGCCGGTCTTACCCGGCATCTGGATATCCAGAAACACCATGTCCGGCTCATGCTCGCCGATGGCCTTGATGGCCTCGCTGGCATTGCCACACTGGGCAACGACATTGACGTCGTCCAGTTCCTTAAGACGCATGGCAAGCCCCTGTCGGGCCAGCTCCTCATCGTCGACGATGATTGCTGTCAATTTGTCCTGATCACTCTGATTCATAGGGAATAACTACCTTTACTGTGAGTCCGTGGGGCTCGACACTCAGAAATTCAAGCTCATGCTGATCATTATAGATTTCACGCAAGCGATTCCTGATATTACTGACTCCGACGCCATTTGAAAGCGCCGAATCGGCATCCAGGGTATCGCGACTGGCGAGACCTGGCCCGTCATCGGAGACCTCGATAATGAGCTGCTGACCGTCGCGCCTGGCCCTGATGGCAATAGTGCCACCGGATTCTACTTTGGAAATGCCGTGTTTGATGGAATTCTCGATGATCGGCTGCAATAGCATGGTGGGCACCAGCGCATCCTGGGTATCACTGTCGATGGCAAATTCCAGCTGCAGGCGCTCACCGAAGCGCACCTTCTCGATATCGAGATACAGCTTGGATGTCTCCAATTCATGACTGAGCGAGACCCGGTCCAGAGGCGAATGGTCCAGGGAATAGCGCAGAAACTTGCTCAGCTTGGTGAGCATTTCATTGGCCCTGTCATTGGCCTCGGCCAGCACCAGGGTGGAGATGGCGTTCAGGGTATTAAACAGAAAATGGGGGTTGAGCTGATAGCGCAACATCAGCAACTGGGCCTCGTGGGCCAGAGCCTCGGAACGCAGACTCTTTTCCTTTTCGGCCTGGAACAGGCTGTTGTATTTGAAAATAAAATACAGGGCACTCCAGCTCAGCATCAGGGGATAGGCAATAAAGGCAGTGCCATCCAGCAAATCCTCGGCACTGGTATTGCTCAGATCCATGGTCTCGCCGAAGGGCAACAGGGCAATATAGTTGCGAAAGGCCTGCCAGATCATGGCCGCCAGCAGGGAACCCAGCCAGACCGTGAGAAAGCGGACAATCAGGCCCCGCTCCCAGACCAGCTTGTAGAGGCTGCGCAGCCCCCAGGTAAGCACAATGCCTGCCACCGCAGAGGCCGAGAAGATCAGCGCGCGCGGCACAATATATTCTGGCGGCACAAAGATAATATCCCGTGCCACCAGCATCAGAACCCAGGCTGACCACCCGAGTATCTGGAATACCCAGAACTGGCTACGGGTGATCAGGGCAAAAGGATTCTGCTTCATCTTGATCAGGCCCGCCCGGGCGGGCCGGCCAATCAGGGCAGAAGATCGGCGACGGCGTCGCGCTCTTCGCTCAGCTCAGTCGCAGTCTTGTCCATCAGATCACGGCTGAAGTCATTGACATCTAGGCCCTGAACAATACTGTACTGACCATTTTCACAGGTGACCGGGAAAGAATAGATCAAACCTTCCTCGATACCATAGCTGCCATCGCTGTGAATACCCATGCTGACGATCGCCCCATCAGTGCCCAGGGCCCAGTCACGCATATGCTCAATGGCGGCATTGGCTGCCGAAGCAGCGCTGGAAGCACCGCGTGCCTTGATGATGGCGGCGCCACGCTGTTGTACGGTGGGAATAAAATCATCCACTACCCAGGCCTGATCAACCAGTTCGGTGGCGGCCTTGCCGTCTACCTTGCAGTGATGAATATCGGGGTATTGCGTGGCCGAATGATTACCCCAGATGATGACACCTTCCACATCGGTGCTGTGTTTGCCGGTCTTGGCCGCCAGCTGGCTGATGGCACGGTTGTGATCCAGACGGGTCATGGCAGTGAACTGCCCCGGATTCAGATCCGGCGCATTGCGATAGGCAATCAGGGCATTGGTATTGGCGGGATTGCCCACCACCAGCACCTTCACGTCGCGGCTGGCCACCTTGTTAATGGCAGCGCCCTGGACCGAAAAGATCTGGGCATTGGCTTCCAGCAGGTCCTTGCGCTCCATGCCGGGGCCACGGGGACGGGCACCTACCAGCAGACAGTAGTCGGCATCCTTGAAAGCCACTTCCGGGTCGTCGGTCTGCACGATATCAGCTACCAGCGGGAAGGCGCAGTCTTCCACTTCCATCACGGTACCCTTGAGCGCGTCCAGAGCCGGGGTAATTTCAAGAAGCTGCAGGATTACCGGCTGATCCGGCCCCAGCATTTCGCCAGCGGCGATACGGAACAGCAGTGAATAACTGATTTGGCCGGCAGCGCCGGTAATGGCAACACGAACGGGTGCTTTCATGGTGTCGAATGTCCTTGTGTCTGATGTGTCTGGAATGAAAAATCAGGGGCCGGGAGTATAACAGATTCTGCGCCGCCGGGTGAGCCCAGCGCCTGTCGCCCGGGCCTGCCTGACAGGTCTCCGGGGCAGCACGGGAACCTGACACCGAGGCCTAGTAGAGAAACATGGCATCGCCGTAACTGAAGAAACGGTATTTTTCCCGGATTGCTTCATGATAGGCGTCAAGTAGCATTTTTTTGCTGCAAAAGGCACTGACCAGCATCATCAGGGTGGACTCGGGCAGGTGAAAATTCGTCACCATGGCGTCCACTGCTTTGAATTCATAGCCCGGATAGATAAAAATATCAGTCTCACCGGTAAAAGGCTGGATCTCGCCGCTGCTGGCTGCTGTTTCCAGGCTGCGCACCGAGGTGGTGCCCACGGCTATCACCCGGCCACCCCGAGCCCGGCACTCACGCACTGCCGCACAGACCGACTCATCCACTTCTATCCATTCCCGGTGCATGCGGTGTTGCTCTATGTTCTCTACCCTGACCGGCTGAAAAGTGCCAGCCCCTACATGCAGGGTCAGATAGGCCTGACTGACACCCAGTTCATCCAGTGCCGCGAACAGGGTCTCGTCAAAATGTAGCCCGGCAGTAGGCGCCGCTACGGCACCTTCATTGCTGGCGTAAACTGTCTGGTACCGCTCGCTGTCCAGTTGCTCATCGTCGCGCTTGATATAGGGCGGCAGGGGCATATGTCCGGCCGATTTCAGAAATGCCATCAGATCCAGCTCTTGATCAAACTGCAACTGAAAAAAACTGTCCTGGCGCGCCAAAACCTCGGCACTGACATCAACAGTGTCTTCCACAGCAAAGATCAGGCGGGAGCCAGGCCCGGGAGAGCGACTGCATTTCAATTGCGCCAGCAGGCGATTGTCCTGCTGAATACGCTCGATCATCACTTCCACCTTGCCGCCGCTTTCCTTGCGGGCAAACAGGCGGGCCGGAATCACCCGGGTATTGTTGAACACCAGCAAATCATTGGCGTCCAGCAATTCCGGCAGCTCACGGAAGACCCGATGCTGCAGATCACCACTGCGCCGGTCCAGGCATAACAAACGGCTGTCACTGCGGCGACTGGCGGGATAACGGGCAATCAGCTCCTCGGGCAGCTGATAGTCAAAATCGGATAATTTCAGGCTCATGAAGTGACGCTTTGCGGAAAAATGCGCAGACTAGCCGAATGCGGGCCCGCAGCCAAGCTCGGGACGCCGCAGCACCCCCTGAAATGGTGCATTGCCCCAGACCGCGCAATTGGTATAATCCGCCCCCTGCAAGTCACGTGGGACGTGGCTTTCAGCAAAGGCAGTGGAGACTTTCCACCGCCCGGGAAATGATGCCAGCGTGGTGAAATTGGTAGACACGACGGATTCAAAATCCGTTGCCTTCACGGGCGTGGCGGTTCGAGTCCGCCCGCTGGTACCATCTTTTCCGTGGGTTGCAGCCGTCATTGGCGGATTGCCGCTTGCGGCGCTTGAGTAAATAAAAACGAAAAAATGCAAGGATGCGGACCCGTCTGATTCTGTCACTGGCGGGGCATTTCACTGTAGAGCCGGCGTTTTTTGCCGATAGGTCAGTGAGATAGCATTCAAATTGGTAGCCGGAGTGCTGGCACTTCGGTCTGAGGAGCAGGAGCACTCAGTTCATGGGCTTTGACGAAAATCCGCAAGATCAGCAAGACAAGCAGGACGAGAACAAGCCAAAAACCTTTTTTGGCCTGGAGTTGAGCGATGGCGTGGTCTATACCATCGTTATTATTCTCACCCTGGTATTCATTCGCCAGGTTGCCGTTGTTATCCAGGCACTGAACTAAAGCCCGCCCGGCACCGGGCCGCTGCCTTCCCGGCGGCCTGCCACCCTCTGTTTCTGTCACTCCACAGTCGCCCTGACCGGCCTGTTGCTGTCATCCGCGCCCGCTGCATGCTAAATTACGCGCCTTTATTTTTTGGCCCCGCGGATTTTCACGCCCGGGCTGACTCAAGACATCTCTTTTAATCACAGGTTAAAACAACATGGCATCCTATAAAATCGCGCTACTGGACGGTGACGGCATCGGCCCGGAAATCATGACCGAGGCGGTCAAGGTCCTTGAACTGGTGAGCAGCCGTAATGATGTGGAATTTGAATTGCTCCATGCCCCCTTCGGTGCCAGCGCCTATTTCAGCCATGGCCAGTCCTTTCCGGAAGAAACCAAGGCCATCTGCGATCAGGCCGATGCCATCATCAAGGGGCCCATCGGTCTCAGCCATGAAGAATCAAAAAAGATTCCCGTGGATGAGCAGCCCGAGCGCGGCGCCCTGCTGCCTCTGCGTCGCCGTTACGACACCTTCGCCAATTTCCGCCCGGTGTCCCTGCCCCGGGGTCTGGCCCATTTTTCACCACTGAAAGCCGAGATCATCGGTGACGGCATTGATTTCATCATCATCCGTGAACTGGTGGGCGGCCTGTATTTCGGCAACAAGGAAACCGGTGTCAACGAGGCCGGCAAGCGCTATGTCAAGGAGTCGCTGGAATACGATGAAGACCAGATTGCCCGTATCGCCAAGGTTGCCTTTGAAACCGCACAGAAGCGCAAGAAAGTGCTGCACAACATCCACAAGAGCAATGTGCTGAAATCCAGCGTGCTGTGGAATGAAGTGATGGAAGAGGTGGGCAAGGATTATCCCGAGGTGGAAATCAAACACATTCTGGTGGATGCCGCCGCTACCTATCTCTGCCTGAACCCCGGCCAGTTTGATGTGATGGTCATGGAAAACATGTTCGGTGACATTCTCTCCGACCAGGGCGGCGGCATTCTTGGTTCCCTGGGCCTGATGCCTTCAGCCTGCATGGGTCCGGAGAAGGCCTATTATGAACCCTCCCATGGCTCGGCTCCGGATATTGCCGGCCAGGGCATTGCCAACCCCTACTCCATGATCGGCTCTGTGGCCATGATGCTGGAAATGAGCTTTGGCATGGAAGAGGAAGCGAAGAAAGTCTGGCATGCCATGCAAAGCGTCTTTGCCGACGGCTATTCCACCCCGGACCTGAAAGGCGCCGCCTCTGATGCGAAACTGATCAATACGGCCGATTTTGGCGACCGGGTCGCGGCTGCTCTGAAAGACGCCTGATTATTCTGCCCTGTCGGGGGCATTGCTGGCGCCCAGCAGACGAAAGCTGCCCCAGGCAACAAGCAGTGCAGGCAGTGAAAACATCAACAGGGTGAATAGCAGCGCCAGCAGGCTCAGGCGCCAGTTCAGCGGTGACAGGATCTGGGACATGAGCAGTGCTGCCAGGAAAGGCCAGCACAATCCCGCCAGCAAACATTGGCGCAGGCTGAGCCAGGCCTTGAACAAGCTTGCGCAGGCCACGCTGCTCAACAGACAAATCGTAGCCAGCATGAGGGGAAAAGCAAAGGCCTCTGCCGGCCTCTCATTCTGCGCAGCCATCAGCCCGGTCAGTAGGAAAGCGGCGAGACTGTTCACCAGGCTGTAGCTCAGCACGAATCCAAGCCGTGCCCCTCGCCCAGCAGGAGGCGTCTGGACCGTCATCACCCGGACCCACAGGCGGCTTGCAACTCACCGCGCAGGCTGGACTCCTGAAAATGCACATCATGAATCAGCCATTGGCCCTGTTGCCGCTGCAACTCATAGAACAGGCGTTGCGGCTTCCCACCATTGAGAAAACTGACAAGTACGGACGCCCGGATATCACCCTGGTCCTGGAGTGAAATTTCAAGCTCTGCCAGTTGAAAATCATCACCGGGAACGATGAAATCAAACTCCAGGTGGGGTAGTCCCGGACTATCAGCCACACAACGCTCGGCCTCGCTAATGAGCTCGCTGGTGGATCGGGTGTAAAATTCATCGCGCTCGGCCGGGTCATGAAAGGCGGTAAAATTCGGCACCGGAAGTGTATAGATGCGCTGCAACAGACCCTCCGGAGAATTGGCTGGCACCGCCGGCACTGCTGCTTCCGGCTCCGGCTGATTCGCCTGGCAGGCAGCCATAAAAAAAACCAGGCTCAGCGGAAGGAATCGCAACGCCATTAGTCCAGTATCTGTCCAGCCGGCCGGCTTGGTTGTGGATCGACTGGCGTCGTTTCCGGGGTAGCCACGGGCGCCTGTTGACCTGTGCTACCAGCCCCTGGCTGATTGCTGCCGGTAGTTTGCACCGGCTGGATCATCTGGCCACTGAGATCCGGATAAGGCTGCATGGGCCGGTTCAGGTACTCCGGCTGAAATTCCTCATCCAGTTCGGAAACATCCTCATCCAGCACGAAAGCCAGTTTGGTTTTGTTCTGCCACAGCGGCATTGTGTACGGGTAGCGGCGTTGTAATTCCCTGGCGGCGGCGGCGAAATCCAGACGCACCAGACCGCCGCGCTCAGCCAGCAGGTTATAGGCACCATCAATTTCTCCTTCATAGCCCATAATCAGGGCTTCCAGCAAGTCACTCCAGGCATCCAGCACCGGCTTGCGGTCGGGAGGAAAGTCATCATTGCTAACCACGTCATTGTTGAACGTCTGCAATCGGCTCAGGCTTTGCCGGGCGATACCTGGCTGACCGGCAATCAAAGCAAACAATCCATGACTGAACAGGCTTCTGAAGCCGATATCAATTGAAACGAGTTCACCGTCTATTCTCGCGCTTGCAACGTTAAATAATGCAAGCGCAAATTGACCATAGATCGCAGGCTCAAGCTCTTCCTCAACGTCATCCAGATAGCTGACGAAATTGTGCAGATAGGGATAAACCGCATTGAGCTGTGTCATTGACGGATCGATAGTGAGCGCTTCGGTAATTCGGGCCATGCCCAACTCAGCAAAGCCACTCTCCAGCATCTCCCAGCCTCGCATATATTCCACTATTGCCTGCTGCCGTTGTTGCGTAACTACCAGTTTCCGAACACCTTCATCGGTAACAGCAATCATGGAGCGACCATCGGAACCGACCCTGAAATCCAGTACTGTGACACCACTATAATCAAAATTAAGTCTGGCAACAGAGTTTTCCCCGATAGACAGCGCCTCTAAACCATCGTTGACGGCGAAGAGCATCTCATCAATTCCAGATTGGAAGAAAATGTTGGCATCGTTTTCAACTAGCGGAGCGGGATTTTGAATGATCTCACGCTGGGTACCCTCGATTTCAAAACTTCTCGGGTAGCGGTATAGCAGATTACCAGACAAGGTAATGCCTATTTGACGTGCAAAATCATTCTGTATTCTTGCAATTTGGCCACCATCGATATTCAGCACAACCAATGTTTCTACAATTTCTACATTACCTCTATCGAATGACCCGGTTGTCACCGCCCCTTCTAATTGCAGCCTGTTCGCGCTGAGCGCGAACATTTTCTTGTCACCACCGATCGGCGCTACGATATCGTCCAGCAACCAACTGTCCCGAACCTGCTCCCCTTCAAGCAGGAACAACTGTGAACCGTCATGCGCAGCATAATTAATACACACTAATAATTGAGAGTCGGCTCCTACCCAGTCCATTCCGCAAATAGAGCCAAGATCAAGCTCATCAATTTCAATATCCCTGTTCTCGCCTGTTGCAATATCGACGACCCTAATAAATGATTCAGTTTGATCACTACCAAAAAGTCGCCCGCGAGTCTCTGACACTTGCAGTGCCACTTTACTTCCGTCTTGAGATACCGCCGCTCGATGCTCTATCGAACCAGGCAATACCTGATCCCATTCATAGGTGAGCACCGCATCGTCGTCTTCGATTTTCCAAAGGCGTAGTGTCTCACGCTGACTGAGAAAATAGCCACCTCCCGGTGCCATGCGCACCTGATCCGGCGGACCAAGCAGTTCCACGCCAGCGTTGAAGCCGGATGGCTGTTCCTGAGCCGTCGCGGCGTTTCCCGCCAGGCAAAACAGTGCCAACAGCCTGAAAGACTGCCTTTTCCAGGTTGCCGGAATCGAGTGAACTCTGTAATCAGCCAAACACTTGTTTATTTTTGGCATGATTTTCCTCTTGTCTTATTATCTTGAATCTTCAATACGGCCAGTCATCCGGCACACAATACTGCACGGGACCATAGGGTCCTGCGGTGCTATGGACAGCAAAATAATCGAACCCAACGTCGAACACATCGTTCTGCTCCATTACCTGGCTGGCAATATTGCTGTTTCTGCCGGATTCCCAGTATCCACGTAGTGAAGCAGGCGCTCTATCGATAGCGGCGATTATTTCACTCCGTAACTTGTCGCTGAATTCAGCTAGCTCTTCGGCGAAAACATAGATTCTACGGCCGCAGAGGCTGATGGAATAGCCAGTCTCGGCATAAAGCGCAGGGTGTTCAGTGGGTGCAACCAGACACTTGGGGCTATCACTGTATCTCAGCTCTTCATTATTCAGGTTCAATGTATCCCGACTCAATTCAATATCCCCATCACGAATACTACCATTGCTATCAGAATAGTAGCGATTCTCGCTGCATTCAGTTGAACGGCCAGTAACAGTAATTCTGGGAGTAACTGCCGATTCGGTCGAAGGGCTTTGTGTCACTTGCACTTCCTCCGGCTCAACAATAAACGATTTTGTCAATCTGGCAACGCGGCCTGCACTGTCAGTCAACTTGATGCTCAACTGCCCCTCAGACTGACCAGTGTCTGCGATCCCGCTGATAGTCCCGCTCAGTTCGCTATCCATACTGGTAACAGCGGCATAGGAGTCCAGATCAACATCAAACGGCGGTGTGAATTTATCCGGCACTCCGATCTCGAAGCGCTCGATTTCGCCAGCCTGTAGTCGCTCCGGAAGCGCCAGGTCAAGCACATAATCGGATACCGAGAAGTTTTGGCTGGCCTGCACCTGCAGGCCATCACTTGCCTGCAAACTGACAATGAAAGTTCCGGTTTCTCCCACGGGAATGGCACCAGGTTCGAGACGCACACCCACGCGCTGGTCAGCCTCGCCACTGGCTTGTCGTTCCACCGCGTCGCTGAATACTGCTTCGCCCTGATCATTACTCACAGTGAGCTCGGCGCTGACGGAAGTTGAAGCGTCCAGGTTGAAATACACAAACAAATGCGGTGCTTCATCACTGTAGAGCGTCTCCCGGTTTAACCGCGCTGCCGCATCGGCGCTGACCACAAGGCGGTCAATACTGACGCTTTCAAACACGGCAAAGTCAGTGCGGGCCTGTTGGCGCTGGACAGGGTCGCTGGCCAGGCTGGCGGTGAGCTGTACCTGATAGTCGCCATTAGCCAGAGTTTCCGGGCGGAAACGAAATCCGAATTGCTGTTGCTGGCCACTGAGTACCACTTGTTCGGTCTTGCTCAGCCCCGGCAGGGGCTGGCCGCTGGCATCAAAGACCTGCCACAGGAGATTGGTAATGGGCGCCGGGTCTGCTTCGGGAAAGACCAGTTCGGCACTGAAAGCGACGATATCACCATTGCGAATGGCCTGGTTCAGTGCCGGGCCGTCATAACTGTCCAGGCTGGCCCGCAGACTGAAGGGTTCAACAACGGTGGCGGGCCGAGCGAAGTCAATACGCCGATCCTGGTGATCCAGGATGGCCCCGCTGGCCCGGTCCAGCAGGCGCACGGCAATGGTGAAGCCCGTGCCTTCCAGGTGGTCAGTGCGGAACCGAATCAACTCGGCATTGCCACCGTTGCCCGGCGTGGTCTTGTAGGATTCCCCATCCACCAGCCATTCTACATCGATGGCTTCGCTCCATTGCCCCAGCGGCACCACATCGAAGGCCACGATGCGACCCGGTGTCAGGGGCTCCTCCAGCTCATCAAGCAGAGGACCGTCCAGTTCATCCACCCGCGCCGTCAGCGTACCCAATGCCGCCTGGGGATTGAGTTCAAAGCTGGTGTTTTCCTGTCCGTAGACCAGTCCATTGCTGCCGCGAATGGTAAGACGCACCTGATAGCTTCCCACCGGCCAATCCTGAACTGTCAAACCAAATTGATTGGCGCTGGGCTCGGCGGCACTGAGGCGGCGGTTCAAGCCCAGCTCCGGAATAGACCACTCCACTTCATATTCATCGGTCCAGCCGGAATCACGCGCAACCGAAAAGGCAATGGCGCTGCCATCACTGACCGGGCCGACCAGACTCTCGCCACCGGGACTGCCGCGCCACTTCTGGATCAGGTCAAGATTGAATTCGTTCTCCCGCTGAAGGCGATCCAGACGGGTACCGGCCAGGGCCAGTTGCTGGCGTTCAAGTCTGTCCAGTGCCGCATCTTCGTTGACCACTGCCTCCGCCCAATTGGTGATCTCCACAGCCTTATCAACGCCGCCCTGAACCGGGTCAAGTATCACTGTTTTTACGGCATTGGTGCCCACATCGGCCATGACGCGCGCCGTGGACAAAAAAGGATCTACAGTTTCACCCCGGCGAATGGCTTCTTCAATACGTCGCCGTTCATTTTCATCGGCTTCCCAGCCCGCTTCCATGGCCGCCGGAATACCGGTGGTCTCAATCAGTGTGGCGGCATAAACCTGGGCATTGCGTGCGAATGCCGAATCATTTTCATCGAGGTCAAAATAGAAGTACTCACCACGCTCGGCCTGGGCTTCGATGCGCTCGGCGCTCTCCATGAAATCCAGCACTTCCAGCACCTTACCACCCAGATTCTGACCAAAATTGGCTGCGGCGAGGGCCCTTCCGGCTCGCACATCAGACCGCATGGATTCGATTGCCTCCCGGGGCGGGGCCGGAGGCGGGCTGCGTCGGGCCAATTGCAGGGATTCCATCTGCCCCTGCAAACGATCATTGAAACTGCGCAGGCCCTGTTCGAATCCCAGCTCCCGCAATTGTCGCTCCAGAGCGAAGGGGTCGGCATCCATATCCCCCTGGTAGGCATTGACGAGCCTGGAGGCCTGCTGAAAATTTTCCGGAAGCTGCCCCACGTCATAGCCCTGGCGGGTATAGGAGGCGCGTAAATTGTCCAGTGAGCGAACGCCCTTACGAATCTGCACGGCGGCTTCGCTGCGATGCATGGCATTGAGATCCGGGTCGGCAATATAATCAATTGCCTTGCGAAGTTGTTCATCACCTTTTTCATAGTACATATAGCCGAGCCCTTCGGCATCGCGCAGACGGCTACGATTTTCCGGCCCCGCCGCCAGTACGGTCTGGACATTGGACTGACCCGCCAGGATCGGCTTGCCACTGTTGTCAAAAGCCAGACTGCCATCTTCATTGCGCTGTTGGCTAATAGTGGAATCACGAATCACACGTCGCCCATCGTCACCGTCAACGACACTCAGAGTCTGGTCGGTATAGTCCAGGCTGGCCTCCCGATGCACCCGGTCGGTGGCCAGTTGCCGATAGCGATCGGCATGGTCCCGGGCTGTGACATTATCCGGCTTGCCGGTAACCTCCCCGAAAGCTTCATAGAAGGTATCTTCCCAATCCTGGCGCGGAACCTCCAGCCAGCGCCCCTGCTCCACTTCCACCAGCACCCGGGCATCGCGGTCTGCATTAATGTCATTGGGGTCGCTGCCCGGGGTGCGAAACTCATGCACCATGACCTGCTTGCCGGCGTATTCCGGCAGACTGCGAACCCGGCCCAGTACCGCTGCGTCCACCTCGTCATAAACCGAATTGCGCAGGGTTTCTGTAAAAGCCTCACGAACCGATTCATCTGCACTTTTAAGCGTGCGTACCCGACGCGAGTCCGCCATGATGGATAGCACCAATTCCGGATCACGATAGGCGGCCGGATCCGCAGGCAAAATGTCGGGGGCTTCAGCCGCCTGCACGGTTAGCGCCAGCAATAAACCAGTGATCAACAGGCAACTACGCATCGGTTTGGTCCTCCTGCAACCAGGTGCTTTGCACGAAGGTTGCCAGGTCCGCCGGTGCTGCGGTCTGATGCTGCCACCAGCTGCGCAGAGTCAGCAGCCGGGATTTGGCGTCTTCATCATTCACGACTCGCAGGCGGGCTTTTAAAAGACCAATTTCCAATGCCGCCAGCCAGGGATTGTCATTATGATGCTGGCGCAACTCAGCCAGCTCTTTCAATCCCAATACCACATCGTCATTCAGCAAATAGGCCTGCAAGGTCTGACCCAGCAAGGTGGGCGCCAGACTGTTTGCCTCGGCAATCAGAAGGGGCAGCCAGGCTGAGCGGGCCGAGTAGAAACGGCGTTGCAGAAAATACACCTGGCCCAGCAAGGTACTGGCACGGGCATCAAGAGGAGACAGATCCAGGGCCGTCAGAAGGGCAGTCTCAGCCTGCTCAAGCGCCAGAGCATTTTCTGACAGCCGCAAATACAAACTGCCTAACAGGATTTGTGGTCGGGGGTCGTTGGGAGCAGCGTCAGCTGCGGTAGCGGCACTCAGCAGGGCCAATTGCAAATGAGCTTCACTGGCCGGATTTTCCAACGCAGTCTCATAGTCAGCCACAGCGACCTGCAACATGGAATCTGACTGCTGAGCTTGTGCCGGGGTAAGCAGAAAAGCACCCAATTGGGCCACCAATAAAAACACCAGAACTGCACGACAGATCAAAATATCAACACCTGACCGAACGAGAAATCGCACCCAAACTAGCAATTATCAATACCGGTCTCAACCTCAACGACTAACAATTACCCATTTGGGGGGGCTATTCAACTGCGAGCTTCCATCGCCACCAAGCACAGCGTCTGAACGAACAGGTTTTCGTATAGCACTGTCTGCGCCAATCAGAGGTAAGCTCACAGTTTAACTTTCGCGGGCCGGGGTGCATGCAAAAAACTTGCCTGCATGTTTTCGGCACGCCTCACTATAACTGCCACAGGCATAAGTAGTCTGCATCACAAGCAAGATACCTCAGTCCGGCATGCCCCAATTGCAGATATCTGACTAATCGAACGCATAACTTTGCATTAAAAAGTACTTTACATTTTCTTCTATATTGCCGAAACTGCCAACCATGAATAACAATCAGAAGCCAGCATCCATGAGCAGCGCAAAAATCACGCCACTACACAGCAGCGCCGAGGACAATCTGCGCTATATCCGCGCCTCCATGGAAGCAGCCTCTTCCTTTACCGGCATCTCTGGCCTGGGCTATATGATTGCCGGCGCCTCGGCCCTGCCGGTCACCTGGCTCGCCAGCCAGCAGGCCAGTGCCGAGGTCTGGTTTACTGTCTGGATGCTGGAGGCCTTTTTCGCCGGCGGCGTGGTGCTGGCGCTGACTGCCCGCAAGGCCGAGACGCAGGGAGGCTCCTTGTGGTCAGGCTCTGGCAAGAAGCTGATGAATGCCTTTCTTCCCACGGTGGGAATCGGTGCCCTGTTGACCCTGGCATTGGCGGCACAGGGAGAATTTGCCTGGTTGCCCGGCATCTGGCTGGCACACTATGGCGCGGCGGTGATGACTGCCGGCGCTCACTCGGTACGCATCGTTCCCCTGATGGGCGTCCTGTTCATCATGCTGGCGGCAATAGTATTGCTGGCACCGGTTTCAGCCAATCTGATGCTGGCACTCGGCTTCGGCGGGCTGCATCTGGTCTTCGGCTTCATGATCTGGAGGCAGTATGGTGGCTAAACCCAAGCGCAAGCAGGATAGCAGTAATGCATCCCGCAGTAATTCTGCCCCGCAACTGGCAATCAGCAATCATGGTGCCAAACTGGATCGATTGATCCATGAACGCACCCGGCTGGCCATCGTCAGTGCCCTGGCTGCCAACAAGTCCCTCAGCTTCAATGACTTCAAATCATTGCTGGAGGTCTCCGACGGCAATCTCAGCACCCACGCCAGAAAACTGGAAGAAGCCGGTTATATCCGCTGCAAGAAGGGTTACAAGGGGCGCCTGCCAAGCACCGAGTACTCCCTGACCGCGGCTGGCAAGAAAGCGCTGAAGCTGTACATCGATCATATGGAGGCGCTGATCAATAGCATGAAGAGCAGTTAAACCAAACAACCGAAAAAATTTGCCTAAATACTTTGTAATGCAAAGTATTTTGATTTTCTGAACATCTTTTGCAAGAGCAAGCGGACAGCACAACATGGCGAGGACTTTAAATCCTTTGCCTGTGCTTCCCTTCACTGAAGACAAGGAAGGAATAGCATGAATAACACGGCTCCGGCTGACTCCCTGCAAACCGGCATCAATCTTGCGACCCGAATTCTCCTGGCTGGAATCGGGCTGGGCATGCTCGCTGACCTGCTCCTGTTCGATACGGAGGTGGCCGGTGCAGGCCTGTTTCTGTGGCTTCTGTGTTTTTCTCTGGCGGCAGGATGGCTGGCTCGCTACTGCCCCGCCTTGAGTGTTGCGGCCACAAGCAGCAGCATCGGCATTGTGCTGACAGCAGCAGCATTGTTGTTGTTGCGCAGCAATGCCATGGTGGCCCTAAGCTCCATGCTGATCATGTTCACAACTGCCGCCATGGTGCTGATGCAAAGCAGAGGCCTGCCACCTCAGCAAGCGACGGTAGAAGATCACCTCCGCTTCTCTTTCGCCTTGCTGCCTCAGGCCTTGTTCGGCAGTTTCGCACTTTTTCGAAAACTGGATATGAGCAACCTGGTGGGCAATGCCCGCCTTCGGGCCGCAGGCCGTGGCGCCTTGCTGGCATTGCCGGCGCTGCTGATATTCAGCCTGCTGTTCAGTTCGGCCGATGCCGGCTTCTCCCGCCTGGCATCGGGACTGGTGGACTCACTGTCGGAAGATTTGCTGGCCCGGCTGGCACTGATCGGGGCCGTGACCTGGCTCTGCAGCGGCCTGCTGGCCCCACTGGCTCAAGCCGGCAATCCTGCTCAATCGAAAACACTGCAACTGTTGCGCCTCGGCACGATGGACACTGCCGTGTTCCTGGGTCTGGTGGTGGCGCTGTTTATGCTTTTCGTCAGTATCCAGCTTAACTACCTGTTCGGTGGTCGGGAAACCATCGAGGCGGTGGCAGGATTGACTGTTGCCGAATACGCCCGGCGTGGCTTTTTCGAATTATTGCTGGTAGTGGTATTGAGCCTGGCCTTTTTGTTGCTGACTGCCAATGCCTGCGGCAATAACAGGGTATTCAGAATCCTGGCATTAGCGCATATCGTCTGCGTGTTGCTGATTCTGCTATCAGCCCTGCAGCGACTGGCACTTTATATTAATGCCTTTGATCTCAGTATCGACCGCCTGTTTGCGGCGGCCATCCTGATCTGGCTGGCAGTCAGCCTGCTCGGCTTTGCCTGGTGCATTTACAAGGATCGGCTGAACCTGTTCGCACCGGGACTGATTCTGTCGGCTCTATTGGCGGGTTTCGGTTTTGGCCTGATAAACCCGGCCAGTTTGGTGGCCGAGATCAATATCGATCGCAGCCTCGAACAGCAACGCCCACTGGATTCAGATTATCTGCTGTATTTGGGTAGCGATGCTGTACCAACCCTGGTGAGCCGACTGGAGGAATTACCGCTGCTGACGCGCTGTGTGGCCAGCCAGGGACTACTGGCGCAGTGGTCGCCTGGAGCAATTGAATGGAACAGTGACTGGCGCAATTGGAATCTGAGTATCCGACAGGCCCAACAGGCAGTGACAGCCCAACATCTGCAAATGCAGAGCTGGGCTGACGATTGCCAACTGCCAGGCAGACGCTTCTAGCCTGCCTCGGTCTGCATGCGCAGATTAATCATGCGCATGGTGGCCTTGACCGCCGCCAGCACCTGATTGGCATCTACGCCACGGGTCTTGAACTCTCGCTCCTCACCTGCCCAGGTGATAATACACTCGGTCAGGGCGCTGGTCTGACCGCCGCGGGGAATATGGATTTCAAAATCCAGCAGCTCGGGCATGATGAAATCACGCTGTTTCAGGATCGGGGAAATCGCCCCCATGAAGGCATCGAAACCACCATTGCCGGAACCCGTACCCTGGTATTCCTGACCCTGAATATCGACCCGGATGCTGGCAGTGCTGTCCACATTGAAACCGGAATTGATATAGCAGTTGAGCATGGTGATGTGGTGAAACTCACGACTCTCCATGACATCGGCAATGATAAAGGGCAGATCTTCGGCGGTGATGACATGCTTGGAGTCACCCAGCTTGACGATGCGCTGCAGGACCTTGGCCTGATCCTCTTCCGACAGATCTATACCCAATTCATCCAGGTTATTCTTCAATGAAGCCTTGCCGCTCATCTTGCCCAGGGCATAGGTATGCTTGCGGGCGAAGCGTTCGGGGCTCAGGCGCGTCTTGTATAAACCGCCCTTGAGGTCACCATCGGCATGAATGCCAGCGGTCTGGGTAAAGACATCGGCACCGACGATGGGGGTATTGGCAGCAGTGAATTTGCCGGAAAAATTCTCCACCATACGCGACACCATGGCGATGCGGCTTTCATCGATGGACAACTCCATCCCCAGCATGTCACGCAGGGCCACAGCCACTTCCGCCAGTGAAGCATTACCGGCCCGTTCCCCCAGACAATTCATGGTGCAGTGAATATTATTGATACCGGCCTCCACCGCTGCCAGCACATTGGCCGTGGCCAGACCGTAGTCGTTATGGGGATGGAAATCGAATTCTACATCCGGGAACTGCTCCTGCATTTCGCTCAAAGAAGCGGTTACCTGGGCCGGTGACAGCATGCCCAGGGTGTCCGGCAGCAGGTAATGGCCGATGCCAAGGTGCCGGGTCGCTTCGATCAGACCGAAGACGTAGTCCTTGCTGTCCTTGAAGCCATTGGACCAATCTTCCAGATACATATTGGCCCGCAGACCCTGCTCTTTGGCGTATTCAACCGTGCGGGCAATATCTTCACTATGGGCCTCGAGAGTCTTGCCAAGCTGCTCCCGGCAATGCTTCTCACTGCCCTTGGCCAACAGGTTGATCACCCGTCCGCCGGCACTCTTGATCCAGTCGACGCTGCGCTTGTAGTCAACAAAACCCAGCACCTCAATACGGTCCACCAGGCCGTTCTTTTCCGCCCAGTCAGTAATCTGCGCGACTGCCTGTTTCTCACCTTCCGAGACACAGGCGGAGGCAATCTCAATGCGATCAACTTTCAGGGATTGCAGCATGGCACGGGCAATATTCATTTTCTCATTGGCTGAAAATGAAACTCCCTGGGTTTGCTCACCATCCCGTAGGGTGGTGTCCATCAGTTGTATTTTGCGAGATTGCGCTGGAGCGCTCATGAGTCTGTCCTGGCCCTTTGGCCTCTGGAGCCCGGCAGGGATTGCCCGGCGAAGGGCGTGGATTCTATCAAAAAGCACCGGTGAGGCGAAGCGGCCTGTGTGGGGTCACTTGCAGATTTTATCTGCATCCCGGGCGTTATATACTGCCGGCTCATGCCCGCTGACAAGGATTTAGCACCCCATGCCAATAACAATAGGTGTACCCAGGGAGATTCGTCAGGACGAACAACGTGTCGCCCTCATTCCCGATGCAGCGAAAAAGCTGCTGAAACAGGAACTGAACGTGGTCATGGAAACCGGGGCGGGTCTCGCCATTGGTTACCGTGACAGTGACTATGAAGAGGCCAGCATCGCCGATTCAGCAAGCGACCTGTTTGCCCGGTCGGATATCGTGCTCAGCGTCAATCCGCTCAGCCTGGAGCAAATCGACCAATTGAAAGAAGGCTCGGTAGTGATTGGCTTCATGAACCCCCATGCCGATCTTGAACGATTCGAACGTCTGCGACAGCGCAATATCAGCGCATTTTCCGTGGAGTTGATCCCCCGCATCTCTCGTGCCCAGGCCATGGATGCCTTGTCTTCCCAAGCCTCCATTGCTGGCTACAAGGCGGTGCTGCTGGCGGCCAATCTGCTGGGCAAGTTTTTTCCCATGCTGACCACAGCCGCCGGCACTATCCGTCCTTCCAAGGTGCTGGTGATTGGTGCCGGGGTGGCTGGCTTGCAGGCCATTGCCACTGCCCGCCGACTTGGCGCCATGGTGGAAGGCTATGATGTGCGCGCGGCGGTGAAGGAACAGGTGGAGTCACTGGGCGCCAAATTCGTCGACATCGAAATCAAGGCCGAAGGCAGCGGCGGCTATGCCCGCGAACTCACCGAGGAAGAAAAGCAACAACAGCAGGAAATTCTGGCCCGCCACGTAGCAGCCGCCGATGTCATCGTCAGCACCGCCGCCATTCCCGGCCGCCCTGCCCCGCGCATCCTGAGCAAGGAAATGGTGGAGGCCATGCGCGGCGGCTCGGTTATTGTCGACCTGGCCGCCGAGACCGGCGGCAATTGCGAACTGACCCGGGCTGGCGAAACGATTCTTCATAACAACGTCAAGATTCATGGTCCGGTAAATGTGCCCAGCGCCCTGGGTAATCATGCCAGTGAACTGTATGCCAAGAACCTGCTGAATTTTCTCGAGCTGCTGATCGACGATGGCAACATCAATATCAATCTGGACGATGAGATTATTAATGATTCCCTGATCACCCACGCCGGCGAGATTCATCACGCCGGTATTCGCGAACAATTGGGCAATAATAATTCAGGCAATAAGCAAGGAGCCGGCAAATGATTGAAGGAATGGCAGCACTGTATATTTTCATGCTGGCCGGCTTTACCGGCTACGAAATTATCAGCCGGGTACCGGTTATTCTGCATACCCCCCTGATGTCCGGTTCCAATTTTGTCCACGGCATTGTACTGGTGGGATCCATGTTTGCCCTGGGAATAGCCGAAACGCCGACCCAACAGGCCATCGGTTTCATTGCAGTGCTGCTCGGCGCCGGTAATGCCGTCGGCGGCTATGTGGTGACCGAACGGATGCTGGAGATGTTCAAGTCCAGCAACAAGGATGACGGAGGTAAGGCCTGATGGAGAGCGTTGACCTGATTGTTCAGGCGTCCTATTTCCTGGCCGCCGTCTTGTTCATCCTGGGGCTCAAGCAGATGAGTTCCCCGGTCACTGCCCGTCGCGGCATCTACTGGGCCGGTATCGGCATGGTGCTGGCCACCCTGGTTACCTTCGCCACACCGGAAGTCATTGGTGGCGAGCAGGCGGCCACCAATATCCTGTTAATCATCATTGCCATCGCCATCGGTGGCGGCTATGCCTGGGTCAGTGGTCGCAAGGTGGCCATGACCGACATGCCGCAAATGATCGCCATGTACAACGGCATGGGGGGCGGCGCTGCTGCCACTATCGCTGCGGTGGAATTACTCAAGGCTGAATCGGAAGCCCATCTGGATCCCTCCCAGACCATGACCGTGGCCGATGTGCTCGGCCCCGATGTTGCTGTTCTGGCGATACTTGGCGCCATTATTGGTACCGTCTCCTTCTCCGGCAGCATCATCGCCTGGGCCAAGCTGGACGGGCGCCTGAATCGCAGCAGCCTGCTGCCCGGCCAGCATATTATCAATGCCATCCTGGCGCTGATCACCGTGGGCTTTGCCGTCTCCATCTACCTTGGCGGCGATATCAACAGCATCATTATCTTCTATGGCCTGGCCCTGCTGCTGGGTGTCTTTATTACTGTCCCGGTGGGCGGTGCGGACATGCCGGTCATCATTTCCCTGTTCAATGCCCTGACGGGCCTCGCCGTGGGTTTTGAGGGCTATGTGCTGGGCAATGCCGCCATGATCATCGCCGGTATCGTCGTAGGCTCTGCCGGCAGTCTGCTCACTCATTTGATGGCGGTGGCCATGAACCGCTCCGTGGGCAATGTGTTCTTCGCCGGGGTTGGCTCCGGTCCCGCAGCCGAAGGCGGCGAGCTGGGCGAGATGAAAGAAATACAGGCCCAGGATGCCGGCATCCTGATGGCCTTTGCCAGCCAGGTCATTGTCATTCCCGGCTATGGCATGGCAGTGGCCCAGGCCCAGCACAAGATCTGGGAACTGACCCAGTTGCTGACTGAGCGCGGTGTCAGCGTCAAGTTTGCTATCCATCCGGTGGCTGGCCGTATGCCCGGTCATATGAATGTGTTGCTGGCGGAGGCCGGTGTGCCCTATGACATGATTTATGACATGGAAGACATCAATGCCGACTTCAAGAACACCACTGTGGCACTGGTAATAGGCGCCAATGATGTGGTCAATCCTTCCGCCAAGTCCGATGCCAGCAGTCCGCTCTACGGCATGCCCATTCTGGATGCGGACAAATCGGAAAATGTCATTGTCATCAAGCGTGGTCGCGGCGCCGGTTTCTCCGGCGTGGAGAACCCGCTGTTCTTCGCCGACAACACCAAGATGCTGTTTGGTGATGGTCAGAAGGCTGCCAATGAACTGATTCAGTCCATCAAGGAACTGGGTTAATCGCGGGGAACAGATTGTGAGCGACGAAGAAGTAACAAGCGGCGGCGATGCGGCGCAGCTACCTGCCGCCGGTCTCTGGCGACGTCTGGCAGCCCTGCTCTATGACGGTTTCCTGGTGGTGGCCATCTGGTTTCTGCTGGGCTATATCATGCAGTTTATCTTTGGCAGCGACAGCAATCAGCTTGTCGACGGGCAGGTTCAAACCGATCCGTTACAGGATACCCTGCTGTTCATGCTGATGGTGGGCAGTGCCCTGGGTTTCTATGGTTTTTTCTGGATTCGCAGTGGCCAGACCCTGGGCATGATCGCCTGGCGGATCCGTACCCAGACCCCAGATGGCCGACTCATTTCCCCTGGCCAGGCGCTGCTGCGCTGGTTGCTGGCCTGGCCGGCCTTTGCCTGTGGTGGCCTGGGTTATCTCTGGCTACTGCTGGACCGTAACGGCGATGCCGCCCATGATCGGCTGTCTGGCACCCGGGTGGTGCTGTTGCCGAAATCACACCGGCCTTTCAAGTAGATTTGCCTAGCGCGCGAAGTAATACATCACCAGTGCCACAATGGCGATGGTGGTGCCCGCCAGCAGGCGAGTCTGCTGCTTCTGGCGCCGTTGGCGGACAACCGCTTCTATGGCGTCAGCGGCATTGTCGGCACTAAGTCCGCTGTCCATCAGCTTGCGTACAATCTGATCGCGATCCAGTCCGGTTCGCAAATCCAGCTCAATGGCAGAAAACACTTCTGTGATGGGCCGCTTGCCGGCGGCGGAAGCGGCCTGTTCCCCGGCTGCTGCTGACTGCCCGCTTTCTGCCTCGGGCTCCGGCTGCGCTATTGGCTCCTGCTCATGGGGCAGAAAGCCTTTGTTGTCTGCCAGCACCGACTGCAGGTCATGGCCTTCAATCAGGGCCAGTGCCGCCTTGCGTTCAAAACTGGCATCGCCCAGATCGGCCTTGTCTGCATAGAAGTCCATCTTCTCCAGAAAGGAAACACGCTCTTTGGCATCGCGGCGTGCGGCGTCGGCATTTTTGTATTTACCCTTGTAGACCAGATAGTCACACAGTTGTGTGAAGGCTTCCTGATCCTTGGCGGGCTCCCCGAATTCAGAATAGAAATTGATTGCTGTAGTCATAACGGCAATCTAGCAATTGCGGGCAGTAATTTGAAGTTGGCAGGCGGAATTGGCCCGAATCGCGGCCTCAGGCTAGCTGCACAGGAATAGACTGGTTTATACGTTCAACGCTGTTGTCTTCATTGAGATAGACCAGGCTGGGCTTGAAGTCTTTGGCTTCTGCCTCATCCATCTGGCCGTAGGCGGCAATAATAATGCGATCACCCACCTGGGCCTTGCGCGCCGCTGCACCATTAAGAGATATGGTACGTGATCCTGCCTCTGCCTGAATGACATAGGTGGTGAAGCGCTCGCCATTGGAGACATTGTAGATATCGATTTGCTCGAATTCACGCAGACCTGCCAGCTTGATCAGGTCGGCATCAATGGCACAGCTACCGTCATACCAGAGCTCGGCCTGGGTAACCGAAGCCATGTGCAATTTACCTTTGAGCAGTGTCAGTTGCATGAAATTCTCCACCCCGCGGCGCAGAAACAGGTCCCGAGGGAGGCGGTATTGTACTTTAATAGCCCGGGCTGGCAAGGTCGGGCGGCTTAATTGGTCCCGGCGGAGCGGTTTTTCACCGCCTCATGCTGACGCTGCCGGATCAGGCTGGCGGGCAGACTCAGGTTCGACTCATGGCAAGGCTCGGGGCTGAAGCGGGTGTTGTCCGGCAGTCGGCTCAGGGGCATTTCCACGGTAAAGGGTTCCGCGAATCGTCGGGGGTCGAACACCGTATAGGTGTAGAGCAACTGACCATCGGCCAGCGGTGTAAAGCGCTCATAGACTTGCAGGGCCCTGGAGGACGGAATCACGGCATTGCTTTGTTCAGGGCGAAAATCACTGGTGTTGACCACCAGGGATTCGGCATCGAACAGGCCCTGGGAATCCCCCAGCCACTGACCTCCCGAATAGGGCAAAGGCTGCCCCTTGAGTTTGATGATCCGGGCGTGGTTGCTGCCTGGCTGCTGGATAAGCAGATAGTCCGGGGTTTGCACAATGCGCAGACTGCGCTGGGCCATGGATTGTCCGGGCGTGGGTGCCAGCAGCGGTAACTGGGCCGGTGGCGACAGACAACGTTGCCGGGCGGTGAAATCCTCAGGCCCGTCTGCGGTCCCGATTCGGCCCCGGGACTGACTGTCCGGCAGGTAGGGAATGCGCCCATTGGCCGGCGCAATAATCAGGGAGGTGCGGTATTCGCCATTGACCCGCGCCAATGACAGACTGCCAAAACCATGGCGCTCTCCTGGGCTTGTTGCCACGGCCGCGCCGGAGCGCCAGTACGCATCTTCCAGTCCAGCCAGATCGGCCTGGGTCCAGGCCTGCTGCTCTCCCAGATGCGCCTCTCTCTGCAGCGGCGTATCTGCCCGGTAGCTCCACAGGCCCCCGATATCCGGCACGGCCTGGGCCAGCAGAGTAGTCGGGCAAGCCAGTACCGCAGGAATAGCAGCAAGGCTGACAATATGGCGCAACATAAGCATCCCCGGCGACGCTGATCAGGGGCGAATGATGATTGCTTCGATCAATCCCGTCAGCGCAGTTGACGCATATAGTAGACACCCAGAGCCCCGACCAGGGCAATAGGCAAGAGCACCGCCAGCAAGGGGTTAAAGCCATAGATCAGGGAAGCCGGCTCCATCAGCCGTTGCAGGATGGTGAACAGCAGGCCGATGCCGAGGGCCACAAACACACGAAAGCCGGTGGTGGCTTCCCGCAATGGGCCGAATATGAAGGAGATGGCCAGTATGACCAGTGCCAGGGTGGACAGGGGTTGTAAAAGCTTTTTCCAGAAGGCGAGAAAATAGCTGGCGCTGTCCAGGCCCTGGGCCTCAAAAAAACGGGCGAAGCGCAGCAGGCCTGTGATTGACTGCTTGTCCGGCTCCACCAGCAAGACACTGAGCAATTCCGGTGACAGATCCACCATCCAGTCTTCCTGCAAATAGTTTGCAGTGCTGATGCTGCCCGGCTCGATCAGACTCTCCCTGATATTGGAAAGGCGCCAGTAGGCATTTTCTGGCTCACGCTGATACTCAGCCGATTCGGCAAAACTGGCACTGACCAGTTGTCTGTTGGCATCGATACGATAACGGCTGACACCATAGAGCGTCTCGCCCCCCGGAGCGATGGCATTGATATGAATAAATTCATTGCCCACCCGCCGCCAGGTACCCTGCTCAGAGCCAATCGAAGCACTGCCACTGAGTTGCAGGGCCTTGTTGCTATTGGCAAGCTGCTCCAGCGGCGGTGAAACATATTCCCCCAGCAGCAGGCTCAGCAACATGATAAACAGGGTCGGCTTGAGCACCGCCGCGACGATGCGCCAGACATGAACGCCGGCAGACTGCATCACCACCAGTTCCTGATTTGAAGCCAGAATACCGAGACCAATAAGCGCACCGCCAAGAGCAGTGAAAGGCAGCAGCTCATAGATACTGGTGGGAGTGGTAAGCAGAACAAAGCTGAGGGCATTGAACACGGAATAGCTGCCCTGCCCGGTCTCACCCAACTCGTCCACCAGCGTGAACACCAGGTCCAGAGACACCACCAGAGCCACCACCACCGCCATGCTGGCAATCACCGTATTGCGAATATGCCGGTCCAGTTGCCGCATCAGCTCTGCCTCCAGGCGGAACGATCAAACAGCAGCCGGCCCTGATTGCGAAAGCTGTACCAGCCAATGGCAATGAATAACAGATGCACCCACCACAGACCCGGCATGGGGCTGAGGCTGCCTTCTGCCACCAGATCGCGGCAGAACTGCAGCAGCACAAAATAGCAGGCATACAGCAAAGCCGCCGGGATCAGCTTGCTGAAACGCCCCTGACGTGGATCGACTCGACTCATGGGAACGGCGATCAGGGTAATCACCGGGATCAGTAAAATTGTGGACAAGCGCCATTGCAATTCGGCCCGCAAGGCCGGCTCACTGGCGCCCAGCAAGGCCATGGACGGCAGCGTGGATTCTTCCAGCACCGCTTCAAACTGCGTAGGCTCCGGCAGCACTATGCCCTGCACATCAAATCGGGCAATGCTGAAATCCGCCTGCCCCGGTTCGCCGTCATACTGCAGCACATTTTCCAGACGCATGAAGCGGGCGCCACTGTCGGCATCGATCTGGGGTCGGGCGGATTCCGCCAACACGATTCGCGGTGCAGCGCCATCGGCCCCGCTATTGAGCGCCACAAACACATTTTCCAGCTGTCGCCCATTGGCCGAGGATTCTATGCCTTCGGCATAGGTGACCCGGGAGTCATCGCCGAAGCGCTGAAACTGCCCGGCCACAATCAGGTCGATTTCCGTCAATTCCTGCTGGCTCAGTTTGATCTGTTCGGTATTGCGCACACCCCAGGGCGCCAGTACCAGACTCAGTGCCGCCATGATGACAATAACCACCGACACGCCGGCCAGGGTGGTCAGCAGCAGTCGTCGCTGACTGTAGCCACTGCCCATCAGAATGACCATTTCATTGTCGGCGTAGAGGCGGCCGTAGGCGAGAATGATGCCGAGGAACAGGGCAAGGGGCAGGATCACCAGCAGGAAATCCGGCAGGCGGTACAGCATCAGCAGCAGCAGGATATCGGAGGCCAACTGACCCGCCACGGCATCACCCAGATACTGGATGAAGCGACTGGTCAGGGCCACCACCAGCAGCACCAGGGTCACCGCCACCATGACCTGGAGAATCTGTTTACTGAGATAGCGAAAAACCAGCATCGGCAAGCTGACCCGTGATCAGGCAAAACCGCAGTTTACTGCATGCGGGCTGCCCTGCCGAGTCATGAAGCGGAGGATGGCTCAGGCAACCTGGGACTGATCGGATTGCTGATTGTCCAGCAGGGCCCGAAAGGCATCCGGAATGGGGGCAATCTGGTGCTTGTCGAAATCAAAAAACACCACCCCGATCTTGGCATTACAGACCACCGACTCCAGTGCCGAATTGGTCACCTGCATGACAAAATCCAGGCCGTAGCGATTGAACTCGCCAACCCCCACATCGATGATCAGGCGATCATTGGCAAAGGACTCCGAGCGGAAATCCACCGCCATATCGGTAACCACAATACCCAGGCCATAAACATTGGCTTCGGTAAAACCCAGGTGGGCCAGAAACTGTAGCCGCGCCTCGTGCAGAATTTGCACCATGGCGACATTGTCCAGATGGCGCGCATAATTGACGTCGCTGATTCCCACCACTCGTTCCATGCTGAATAAAAATTGATCAGGGCACTCGACTTTGACTCGGGACATGGCTTGTTCCTGGGGATTGCTCGTTCTGGTCTTTGTTGTTTTTGCGGTCGTCAGATCTGTCAGTTACTGGCTAATGGCCGACAATGAAACAGGCTTTCTGATCTGACAACGAATAGCGAAATTGGTTCGCCCCGGCGGGCAAATCGATCAGGGGATATTAACAAAGCCCGATGAGTGATCAAGGCGTTTGCACGCAAGCAGACCGCCACCTTGCTTAAGCTGTTGAACAACCGTAGGATTATTGGCCTGTAGTCAATCAATACAGCTTTGTTTCATGGCTGTTCAACTTCGAGGAGAACATTTCTGCCCATGCGTTACTCAATCAAAACCGGATCCCTTGCCAATATCGCCAGCGATTGTCTGGTCGTCATCGTCTGGAACAAGGGCACACTCAGTGACGAGGCGCGGCAACTGGACGCGGACACGCAGAAATCCATCAGCAACATTATCAAATCCGGGGACTTTTCCGGCAAACTAGGCCAGACCCTGATCAGCTACGCCCCGGCCGGCATCAAGGCCAAGCGGGTAATGCTGCTGGGTGCCGGCATGAAATCGAAGTTCGATGCCCGCCACGCTGGCCGCGCGCTGGCGGCAGCCGCCCGCAGCCTGTGCCGCTCGAAAGCTGCCACTGCCCATTTCGCCATGGCCTCCATTGAAGTCAAGGACCGGGATGCCAACTGGCTGGCCGGGCAATTGTCCCGTGCCCTGGAAGATGCCAGCTATCGCTATGACAGCACCAAGAGCAAGAAACCCGGCCGGGTCAGCCTCAAGTCCATCAGCCTGACCCCACCGGCAGGTGCCCGCCGCAAGGCCATTCAGGAAGCCCTCAAATACGGCCAGGCAGTGGGCCAGGGTATGAATGTGGCCAAGGAACTGGGCAATCTGCCCGGCAATATCTGTACACCCGGCTATCTGGCCAATGAAGGCAAGAGTCTGGCAGACAAATACAAATCCATCAGTACCCGCGTGCTCAGCGAAAAGCAGATGGCCCGCCTGGGCATGGGCTCCCTGCTGTCAGTGGCCGCCGGTTCTGCCGAGGAAGCCAAGCTCATCATCATGGAATACAAGGGCGCGGCCGCCAAATCCGAACCCTACGCCCTGGTTGGCAAGGGCATTACTTTCGACACCGGCGGTATCAGCCTCAAGCCCGGCGCCGCCATGGATGAAATGAAATTTGATATGTGCGGTGCCGCTTCAGTGTTTGGCGCCATGAATGCCATTGCCCAGTTGCGCCTGCCCATCAATGTGGTTGGCGTGGTGGCGGCAGCAGAAAATATGCCCGGCAGCAAAGCCACCAAGCCCGGCGACATCGTCACCAGCATGTCCGGCAAGACTATCGAGATTCTCAATACTGATGCCGAGGGCCGACTGGTGCTTTGTGACGCCCTCACTTATGTGGAGCGTTTCAAGCCCCGCTCCATTATCGATATTGCCACGCTCACCGGCGCCGCCGTGGCTACCTTTGGCTCCGTGGTCTCGGCACTGCTGGCCAATGATGACAAGCTGGCGGAAACCCTGCTGGACTGCGGTGAACAGGCCGGCGACCCGGCCTGGCAATTGCCCCTGTGGGATGAATACCAGAAGCAACTGCACAGCAATTTTGCCGACATCGCCAATATTGGCGGCCCCCGGGGCGGCACCATTACCGCCGCCTGCTTTCTGTCGCGCTTTACCGAAAAGCAGAAGTGGGCGCACCTGGACATTGCCGGCAGTGCCTGGAACCAGGGCGCTGAAAAAGGCGCCACGGGTCGTCCCGTCGCCCTGCTGCTGGAATACCTGAAGCGTCAGAAAGCCTGATCGCAATGAATGCGGCACAGAGCCCGATCAATTTTTATCATCTGGGCAGCAATGAACCGGACAGTCGCCTGCAGTTCGCCTGCAGGCTGACTGAAAAAGCCCGTTCCCTGGGGCACCGCATCTTTATCAATGCGGCCTCCCCGGAGCAGGCCAGTCAGATCTCGGAATTGCTGTGGCGCTCACGCCCCGCCAGTTTCCTGCCCCATAGCCTGATGGAAGATGAGCAGCCCGGCGCCGAGGCCATCGCCGTGGGTACCACCCGACAACTGGAACACCATGGCGATGTGCTGATCAATCTCAGTGGCCAGCCCTGCCACAGCCATCAGCGTTTTCAGCGCATCAATGAAATCATTTGCCAGGACGAGGACATTCTGGCGGCAGGCCGGGAATCCTGGCGCTATTACCGGGCGGAGGGCTACCAGCCACAAACCCACAAACTGTGATTTTTTCACCCCTGCCAGCGCGCAGCAAAACGGCAAAATCCCGCCTGTTCATGTATACTTGCGCCTTTTTTCCCACACGATAAAGCCGAAGCATTCATGGACAAAACCTACCAACCTCAGCAACTGGAAGATCACTGGTACAAGACCTGGGAGGAGGCTGGCTATTTCGCGCCCCAGGGTGATGGCGACCCCTACTGCATCGTCATCCCGCCACCCAATGTCACCGGTCGCCTGCATATGGGGCACGGTTTTCAGCACGCCATCATGGACGCCCTGATCCGCTATCACCGCATGCTGGGTCGTCAGACCCTGTGGCAGGTGGGCACGGACCACGCCGGTATCGCCACCCAGATGGTGGTCGAGCGGCAATTGAATGCTATCGGCAGCAGTCGCCAGGATGTGGGCCGCGAAGACTTTGTGGCCAAGGTCTGGGACTGGAAAGAGGAATCCGGCGGCATCATTACCCAGCAGCTGCGGCGCATGGGCTCCTCACTGGACTGGACCCGGGAACGTTTCACCATGGACGAAGGTCTGTCCAAAGTGGTGGAAAAGGTATTCATCGATCTCTATGACGAGGGACTGATTTACCGGGGCAATCGCCTGGTGAACTGGGATCCGAAACTGCATACCGCCATTTCCGATCTGGAAGTGGTTTCCGAGGAAGAGAACGGCCATCTCTGGCATTTTCGCTATCCTTTGGCGGATGGCGCTACCACTGCTGGCGGTGACAGTCATATCACTATTGCCACCACCCGCCCCGAAACCATGCTGGGCGACACGGCGGTCGCTGTTCACCCCGAAGACGAGCGCTACAAGGATCTGGTGGGCAAGTATATTGAACTGCCGCTGTGTGATCGGCGCATTCCCATCATCGCCGATGATTATGTGGATCGGGAATTTGGTACCGGCTGCGTCAAGATCACCCCTGCCCATGATTTCAATGACTATGAAATGGGCAAGCGTCACGATCTGGAAGTGATCAATATTCTGACCGACGATGCTGCCATCAATGACAATGCGCCTGAAGCCTACCGGGGTCTGGACCGCTTTGAGGCCCGCAAACAGATTGTGGCCGATATTGAAGCCGCCGGCCTGCTGGAGAAAATTGAAGACCATAAACTGAAGGTACCCCGGGGCGATCGCAGCGGTGTGGTTATCGAACCCTATCTGACCCATCAGTGGTATGTGGCTATCCAGTCCCTGGCAGATCCGGCCATCAAGGCAGTTGAAGACGGCGATATCGAATTCGTTCCCAAAAACTGGGAAAACACCTATTTCGCCTGGATGCGCAATATCCAGGACTGGTGTATCTCCAGACAGTTGTGGTGGGGACACCGCATTCCCGCCTGGTATGACGAGGATGGCAATGTCTATGTGGCCAACTCGGAGGCGGAAGTGCGCAGCAAGTACAAGCTGGCCGAAGATCTGGAACTGCGTCAGGATGAGGACGTGCTGGACACCTGGTTCTCCTCGGCGCTGTGGACCTTCTCCACCCTGGGCTGGCCCGATGAACGGGAGTTCTTCGATCGCTTCCACCCCACTGATGTGCTGGTCACCGGCTTTGACATCATTTTCTTCTGGGTTGCACGGATGATCATGATGACCCTGAAGTTCACCGGCGAGATCCCCTTCAAGAAAGTGTATATCACCGGCCTGGTACGGGATGAGCATGGCCAGAAAATGTCCAAGTCAAAAGGAAATATACTTGACCCTATTGACCTGATCGATGGCATTGAGCTGGACCAGCTCGTGCAGAAACGCACCGCCGACATGATGCAGCCCCAACTGCGGGAGAAGATCGAGAAATACACCCGCAATTCCTTCCCGGAAGGCATCACCGGCTATGGCACCGATGCCTTGCGCTTTACTTTTTATTCCCTGGCGTCCACCGGCCGCGATATCAAGTTCGATCTGGGCCGCACCGAAGGTTTTCGCAATTTTTGCAACAAGATCTGGAATGCCGCGCGCTATGTATTGATGAACAGCGAAGACAAGGCAGTGGCCGAGACCCTGGATCCGGCACAATGCTCTGTGGCAGACCGCTGGATCATGAGCCGCTTCGAGGAAACCGCGCAGCAAATGCAGGAGGCCATGGCCAATTTCCGCTTCGACCTGGCCTCCCAGACCCTGCATGAATTCATCTGGAATGAGTACTGTGACTGGTATGTGGAGCTATCCAAACCGGTACTGTGGGACGAAGAAGCAAATCCGGAAGCCGCCAGGATGACACGGCGGGTACTGCTCAGCACCCTGGAGAAATCCCTGCGCCTGCTGCACCCCTTCATGCCTTTTATTACCGAAGAGGTCTGGCAGAAGCTGGCACCGCTGCTGGGTATCAGTGGCGACAGCATCATGCTGCAGCCCTATCCGGAGTTTGATGCCGGCAACATCGACGAGCAAGCCGAGGCAGATATCGCCTGGCTGAAGGGAGTGATTGTCAGCATTCGTAATATCCGCGGCGAAATGGATATCGCCCCGGGCAAGACCATTGTTGTACTGCTGAAGCAGGGCAATGAGCGCGACCGTCAAAACCTGGAGGCCTACCGCCTCTACCTGCAAAAGCTGGCAAAACTGGAATCAGTACGCTGGCTCGAGGACGACGAGGAAGTTCCCGCCAGTGCCACCGGCCTGCATGCCGGCATGGAGATCATGGTACCCCTGGCTGGCCTTATCGATGTTGCCGCAGAGCAAGCCCGCCTGAACAAGGAAATTGCCAAGCTGGAAGCCGGCCTGAAACAGGTCAATGGCAAACTGGGCAATGCACGGTTTGTGGAAAATGCACCGGAGGCGGTGGTGCAGAAGGAAAAAGAGAAGCAGCAGAAATTCTCGGATGAATTGGCTGCCCTGCAGGAAAAACTGACTCAGTTGCAGGATGTCTGATCCCGGTTTTGCCGCAGCCGACAGCCGATTTTGCGCTACCCCAAACAAGTAGAGGCCCACACAAGGCGTTCGGGTAGAACGCCTCGCAGGGGCCTCTGGGGGTTCGCGCAGGTCTGGATTAAGACTTGGCTTTATAGGCACGCAGTTCGCGGTTGAACTTGTCAGCCACTTCTTCCATATCGGCTACCATGCGATCTTTGGCGATACCGCCGCGAGCACATTCCAGATAGGCTTCAGCGTCTTTCAGGAAAGCTTCAACAGCTTTCTTGGCTTCCAGCATATCGGAACCGGAAGCAGCCTCACCTGTCGGGATAGCCGGCTCAGCGGGCTTCTCGCAAGCGGCAGCAGTAACGCTGCTCAGGGCCAATCCAACCATCAGACCAAAAGATACCAGTACTTTTTTCATAGTCGTCAAACTCCTACTATCATCGTTTAAGTGTCGTAAGCAGAAACAAGGCACTTGTTACCACCCTGCTACAAAATCTGCTGCTTTTGTACGTCGTTATACACGGGCACCAGAGCAGCAATTCCAGTTTCGCCCCTGGGGGCGAATATTTTTTCAAACTCGAGCGTTACTACTTGCCCAGCTCGATCCATATTGGACTGTAAAAGTGCACCTGGCACCTTAAGCAGTCGCTCAAGCAGAACTGCAATGACCACTTTCGTCTTGCGGGTTCTGGGTAAACCCCTTGCGATCCGTTTCTTCATTGAGCAAAGCTCGATGCGGAGTTGCAGAATTTACGACCATTACGTTCTTTTCTGTCGCCACCAGTAGCGGCGTGACAATTCTTACGGATTCTTTGGCCAAATCCTTTAGCGGCTAAATGTTACAGAAGGTATCTTTTTCAGCTCTCTGCTCAACCGTGAACAAAAGGCACCGCGGATTCCCTGAGAGGTCCTACGACGGCTCAGAAAAGAAGCTTTAGAGTTTTTGGGGGATTACTTGCGGAGAAATGTGACAGGTTTGGCAATTCCGGAGACGGCCCTGCCAGTGGGTTCAAGGTCCGGCCAGCTAGCCCTGGGGCCTTAATTCCCGGGGCATGGAGAAGACGATGTTCTCTTCCACACCGAGGATTTCCTCGGGCTTTTGGGAGGTATGTTCACAGAGCGTGGCAACCACCTGCTTCACCAGAATTTCCGGGGCGGAGGCGCCGGCAGTGACACCGAAACGGCTCTTGCCCTCAAACCAGTGCTGCTGGATATCATCGACGCTGTCGATCAGATAGGCATCGCAGCCCAGGCGCTGGGCCAGTTCCCGCAGTCGATTGGAATTGGAGCTGTTGGGAGAGCCCACCACCAGCATCAGATCGCATTCAAGGGCCAGTTGCTTGACCGCATCCTGACGATTCTGGGTGGCATAACAGATGTCATCCTTGCGCGGCCCCTGAATGGCCGGAAAGCGCTCGCGCAGGGCATCGATAATCCTGGCGGTATCATCCATGGACAGGGTGGTCTGGGTGACGAATGACAGCCGGTCGGGGTGCTGCACCTCCAGGCGCTGTACATCTTCTACCGATTCCACCAGATACATCCTGCCGCCCTGGCTTTCGTCGTACTGGCCCATGGTGCCATCCACTTCCGGGTGGTGACGGTGGCCAATCAGCACACATTCGCGGCCGGCGCGGGAGAATTTCATCACTTCAAGATGCACCTTGGTCACCAGCGGACAGGTGGCATCGAAGACCTTGAAGCCCTGGGCCGCGGCCTCGTCTTTCACTTCGCGGGAGACACCGTGGGCACTGAATACCACGATAGACGCCCTGCCCCGGGAATCGATGGCGGGAATATCAATAAGCTCATCGACGAAGATGGCGCCACGCTTGCGCAGGCTGTCCACCACAAATTTGTTGTGCACCACCTCGTGGCGAACATAGACCGGGGCACCGAAGATATCCAGGGCCCGATTGACGATATCGATGGCACGGTCCACACCGGCACAGAATCCCCGGGGATTGGCCAGACGGATACTGATTTCGTCCTTCACTGTCTTGTTGATGGCTTCACTGCTCATGGTTGCATTGTAACGCGTCCGGGGGCGCCGGGTTCAAGCATTGCTTCAGAGTTTGACCTGCACCGGCTCTTGCTCCGGGGGCAGGACCGAGACGATGCGAAAACGAAAACGGATGTCCTTGCCCGCCAACGGATGATTGAAATCCACGGTCACCGTGGCCGGGGTGATCTCTTGCACCACGCCGGGCAATTCAAAACCGGCGGGGTCCTTGAAGGAAACCACGCTGCCCACCTCGGTGGGCAATACCTCATCGGCCAGCAGATGGGCAAACTTGTCCCGGGAAAACTGCTGCCGGTTTTTCGGGTTCACTTCACCAAAGGCCTGCTCCGCCGGCAGCAGCACTTCGGCTTCCTGACCAGCCACATAACCCAGCAACCGGGCTTCGAAGCCCGGCAGCATATTGCCATCCCCCAGTTTGAAACTGGCCGGGCTGGCCTCGAAATTGGAATCGATCTGCTGACCATCGGTCAGGGCCAGGGAGAAAAACAGACTCACCCGGGAGCCGGCTTCGATAGGCGTGTCAGCACTCATGGCAAACCCCTGGCTCAGGCGAAGCGACGCTGCTCGCCCTCGCCTTCTACATTCTCGATACAGCGGGCACACAGACCGGGATGTCCGGCATGTTCGCCCACATCGGGTCGGTGGTGCCAGCAACGTTCACACTTATTGTAGTCAGAGGCACTGACTTTCAGTTTCAGACCCGGCACTTCGCTGTCCACGGCCCCGGCATCGGCCGCATCGGAGTCATGAATGCTGGCCCTGGATACGATCAGGACAAAACGCAATTCTTCGGCCAATCGCGCCAGATTCGCGGCCAGATCGGCCTCACAATACAAGTCCACTTCGGCACTGAGACCGGAGCCCACCAGCTTCTCAGCCCGCTTGGCTTCCAGTTCCTTGTTGACGGCAGATTTCACCGCCATCAGCTGCTGCCAGAAACTGTCGGAGAAGTCCCCGGATTCCGGCAACAGTGCCGGTGCCTCATCAAAATTGCTGAGAAATACCGACTCGGCACGCTCACCGGGAATGTTCTGCCAGATCTCGTCGGCGGTGAAGCTCAGGATCGGCGCAATCATGCGACTGAACATCTCCAGAATATGGTACATGGCAGTCTGGGTGGAGCGCCGGGCTGCACTGTCTGCACGGGTGGTGTACTGGCGATCCTTGATCACATCCAGATAAAAGCCACCCAGCTCGATGACACAGAAATTGTGCAGCTTCTGATAGACATTGAGAAAACTGTAGTCATGGTAATGGGCGATGATTTCTTCCTGTAGCAACTGACAGCGACGCAGAATCCAGTAATCCAGCGCCAGCATTTCCGACGGCGGCAGGGAATCGTTGGCCGGGTCAAAACCATTCAGGTTGGACAGCATGAAACGGGACGTGTTGCGAATGCGACGATAGGCGTCCGCCACCCGCTTGAAGATTTCGTCGGAGACAGTCATCTCACCGCGATAGTCGGTAGCAGCCACCCACAGACGCAGGACATCGGCTCCATACTGCTGGAAGATCTTCGCCGGCGCCACGGTGTTGCCCAGGGACTTGGACATCTTGCGCCCTTCGGCATCCACAAAGAAACCATGGGTCAGCACCTGCTTGTAGGGTGCAGTGCCGTGCATGGCGATGGCGGTTTTCAGGGAGGACTGAAACCAGCCACGGTGCTGGTCAGAACCTTCCAGATACAGGTCAGCCGGATAGCTCAACTCTTCCCGACGTTCCACCACCGAGTAATGAGTCACACCGGAGTCGAACCAGACATCGAGGGTGTCATTGACCTTCTCATAGTCTGCCGCTTCCTCACCCAGCAACTCCTGCGGTTCCAGTTCAAACCAGGCCTCGATCCCTTCCTGCTCGATACGCTCGGCCACCTGCTCGAAAATCTCGCTGCTACGAGGATGCAGTGCCTGAGTCTCCCGATGGACGAAAAGGGTAATAGGCACGCCCCAGGTTCGCTGTCTGGACACACACCAGTCGGGGCTGCCCTTGAGCATCAATTCAATACGCGCCTGACCCCAGTCGGGAATCCACTGCACAGACTTGACTGCCTCCAGGGCCGCATCCTGCAGACCTTTTTCCTGCATGCTGATAAACCACTGCGGCGTAGCCCGATAGATCAGCGGCGTTTTGGTGCGCCAGCAATGGGCATAGCTATGGGTGATCTTGTCCACCGCCACCAGCGCCTTGTTGGCCTTCAGGCGTTCGATGATCTTTTCATCCACCTTGTAAACATGCTCACCGGCAAATTCACCGGCCGCATCAATAAAGACGCCATTTTCATCAACCAGATTCAGCGTGCCGAGGCCATACTGACGACCCGCATTGAAATCATCCACACCGTGGTCAGGTGCAGTATGCACCGCTCCGGTACCGGCCTCAGTCGTGACATGCTCACCAAGAATTAGTGGCACATGGCGCTCTGCAAAGGGGTGTTTAAGCAGCTGGTTTTCAAGTGAGGCGCCCTTGGCCTCGGCGATGATCTCAAAATCCTCGCAGCCATAGCGCTGCATGATGTTGTCCACCATGTCTTTGGCCAGAACCAGCAATTCAGGCCCCTGTTCCAGCTCACAGCGCAGCAGGGCATAGTCCAGCTCGCCATGCAGGCAGACCGCCTGATTGGATGGCAGGGTCCAGGGGGTAGTGGTCCAGATCACCACCGATACCGGCAGCTCCTGCTCCGCCAGCGAGGCACTGAAAGTGGCCAGGAAAGTCTTCGGGTCCTGCGCCGCAAAGCGCACATCGATGGCCCAGGACTGCTTGTCCTGGTATTCCACTTCCGCTTCGGCCAGTGCCGAGGCGCCAACCACACTCCAGTAGACCGGCTTGTAGCCTTTCACCAGATGGCCATTGGCGGCAATCTTGCCGAGGGCACGGACAATATCGGCCTCGGTCTGGTAGTTCATGGTCAGGTAGGGATTGTCCCAGTCACCCAACACCCCGAGACGGATAAATCCCTGCTTCTGGATATCCACCTGTTTGGCGGCGTACTCGCGGCAGGCCTTGCGGAAGTCTGCATGGCTGATTTTCTGACCGGCCTTGCCCTTCTTCTTTTCCACATTGTGCTCGATGGGCAGGCCGTGACAATCCCAGCCGGGAATATAAGGCGCATCGAAACCACTGAGCTGGCGACTCTTGACGACAATGTCCTTGAGAGTCTTGTTAATGGCGTGACCCAGGTGCAGCTCTCCATTGGCATAGGGAGGGCCGTCGTGAAGAATGAATTTGGGTTTGCCGGCATTCTTCTCGCCAATGCGGCGATAGAGATCCATGGCATTCCACCTTTCCAGCATGGCCGGTTCCCGCTGGGCCAGATTGGCCTTCATGGGAAAATCGGTGTGGGGCAAATTCAGGGTTGCTTTGTAGTCACTCATGTCGATTGTCTCAGTGGCATTTACTGCGCCAGTACCTCACGGACCTGACGAACATCGGCACTGATCTGCTGCTTCAGGGCATCCAGGCCATCAAATTTAACTTCCTCGCGGATCTTGCATCTGAATATCACTTCGATGGTCTTGCCGTAAAGGTCTTCATCGAAATCAAGAATATGGGCTTCCAGCAATGCCTCACCACTTTCTGCGACGGTGGGCCGATAGCCGATGTTCACAGCCGCCGGCCGGTACTGGTCAGCCAGCCGCACCTGGCAGGCATAAACGCCGTGCAGGGGAATCCGGTGACGGTGGGGATTGATATTACAAGTGGGAAAACCGAGATCGGTGCCCAGCTGTTTACCCCTGACCACTTCCCCTTTCATTGAATAGGGCCGGCCCAGCAATTGCTCAACCAGGTCGAAATTGGCCGCCGCCAGTTGCTCACGGATATAGGTGCTGCTGATGCGCTGGCCATTGTATTCATAGGCCATGGTTTCCTGCACTGCAAATCCCAGTTCGGCGCCGCTGGCCTCCAGCATGGCATAGTCTCCGCGGCGCTGGTGGCCGAAACGGAAATCATTGCCAACAATGAAACACTTCACCCCCAGACCATCCACCAGTATCTGCTGGATATAGTCTTCGGCACTGAGCTGGCTGATGCCCTGATCGAAATTGAGCTGAAAAACATAATCGATACCAAAGCTCTCCAACAGCTCCAGCTTCTCCCGCAGGGTAGTCAGGCGTGCCGGGCAGGAATTGGCATCGCCAGCGAAGAATTCTTCCGGATGCGGTTCCAGCAGAATCACCAAAGACGGCAGCTCCCGCTGCTCGGCTTCGGCCTTGAGCTGGTCCAGAATGAGCTGATGGCCCAGATGAACCCCATCAAACTTGCCGATGGTGGCAACACAATTCTGCTCCAGCTGCGAAAAGCGCTGGGGTTCGGTAAAGATAATCATGGCGTGGGTGGCATTGATAAAAGCGCGTGATTATACGCCTTTTCGCCATTGTGTGCAGGCCAGCAGCCTTGTTGCACACTAGGATGCGGGGGAATCGTCCCCGGCACCGGGTTCTTCAGCCCGGGTGGCGGCGCGCCAGGCCAGCAGGCCCTTGCGGAACAGGATGCGCGACAGGGCCGCCAGAAAGATGATCAATACACCCTGGCCAATCATCACATTGACCACAGAAATGGAATTTTCCTGATTGGAAGAAATCAGAACCACGTTGACCACAGTGGCGACGGTAGCCACTGCCAGCAAAGCCGACAGTAGCAATTGAAGTGCTGCAATGAATTTGTTCATGGGCAAATTATAGGTGGCCTGTGCCCTGCCCGGCAAATCCTCAGGCGGAATCCTTGAGATCCGCCTGCTCAAGCTGGTGATAGGCCTGGAAGTGGGCCAGTCCTTCGGCCCCGAGAAAACGCTTCAGGGTCTTGGCCTCGGTCTTGCGCACATCCACCACGATCAAGCCTTCCAGCGATTCATTGAAGCCGGCATGGATATTGAAGCACACCAGGCGCCCGTTGAGAGACAGGTAGTGTCGCAGCAACACCGGCACCGCCTTGCCCGGATCACAGCGACCGATCAGTTTACCGAGCATTTTCACATTGGCCAGTTCCGCCAACATCTTGCCGCTCCAGATCCGGTTCTGAACCCGGTGCGGGGTCAGGGGCTGCACCAGCTCGGCAAATTCCCGGGCACGGAAATTGGTGAGCATGGTATCCGCAATCAGGGAACGGGCCAGGTCACTGTATTCGCGCGAGATACTCACCGAACCAAACAGGGTGTGGTACTGGGGTCGATCCACCAGAATCCTGCCGATGCCGCGCCATAACAGATTCAGGGAAACCGGCCGGCGCTGATAGTCGGGATGGATGAAGGAACGCCCCATTTCGATGGCAGAACCCAGCTTGCGGATAAACCCCTCATCATAGCGATACAGGGACCGGGTATAGAGACCCTCGACACCCAGTTTGGCTACAATTTCATCCACAAGGCCGACCCGGTAGGCGCCAGCGATACATTGCTCGGCCTTGTCCCACAGGAAAAGATGCAGGTAATGGGGGTCAAACTGGTCAGAATCACGGCTCAGGCCAGTGCCCTCGCCCACAGCGCGGAAGGTAATCTCCCGGGCGATGGCAATCTGCTCCATGATCGCCCCGAGCTCATCGAAGGGGGCGCAATAGACATCAAACTCCTCGTGTTCAACCAGCTTGAAGGGCTCCAGTCGCACCAGGGCCTGCTCAACTTCACTGGCAGTGGCCTGGGGATCGAGCTCATCAATACCTTGCAGGTCCGCCTTGGGCTGCAGCTCAAAAGTTTCCGCCAGAGCATCGGTGCTGACCCGCAAATACTCGGTGACCGCCTGGGGACTTTTCAGCAGACGTAATTCCTGGGCAGGAATCGGACGCCCCAGCTTCAAAGGCAGGGTGTAGCCCTGTTTATTGGCCAGTTGCCGGGGCAACAACAGCGTGCGCAGGCGGGGGTGGATCATGCCGGCGGCGTAAAAATAGCGACTGTTTTTGCCCGCCACATGCACCGGCACCGTGGTGCACTGGTAGCGCTTGAGCAACTGGCCAGCCAGGCGATTCCATTCCCGATCCTGAATGCGCTGATGCTCACGCTCCCAGGCGGAAACCATGCCTGCCGGAAATAACAGGATGGCACCGTCATTCTTCAAATGGGCATGGACCTGCTTGATGCCAGCCACATTGCCCGCCGCTGCCTTGCTGGACAGCACATTGACGCCGATAAACATGGGAGCCAGTTCAGGAATCAGCCGCAAAAGCTCATTGGTGAGCACTTTCACATCGGGCCGCACACGGGCAATTTCCAGCGCAATCGCCATGCCTTCCAGACCACCGAGAGGATGGTTGGCAACAATCAGGACCGGGCCGCTGGCAGGGATCTCCTCAAGATGCTCCCGGTTCTCCACCTCGATGGTGACCCCAAGGGCATCCAGTGCATAGTCGAGGAAATCCACCGGCGACAAACCCCGGGGGCGGGCATCATAAATCTTTCCAAGGGGGCTAAGGCCCAGGGCGCGTTCCAGCGTGGCGGCCAGAAACCGGGGCTTGACGGGCAGTCGGCAAGGATTAGTCATTCTGCGGATAGTGCTTTGTCAGTTCTTGTTCATGGCGCCAGGCACGATAGAGAGCCTTGATGCCGGGCGTTTTATGTCCGCGTCTGCGATTGGCGTCGCCAAGTTTAAACAGCGTTCGGTATTGCTGCAACAGCGTGGCCTGGGCCTGAACAAGGCCCGCATTGCGATCCCAGATATTGATGGATTCGGAACTGGCACCGTTAATTTCAATAATCTGCAAATCCCTGCCGGCACGAAGGCTGTCGATATCCTTGAACTTGATATCGAGGCGGCCGTAATAAAAGCCGGGAATATCCTCAAATACCCTGTCCAGGGCCTCCACCAGCCGCGAATCAATATACTCACGCCCATCCCTGAACACCGCACCCCGGCAATGACTGGCAGAGAACACCAGTCGCCAGGCCTGCCCATTGGGAATCACCGTCTGCCAGTTATCCCGGTGGCGCCCGGCATAGAGATGCTCAAGGTCGCGGGCGCGCGGGTCATCAGCGATCAACTGGCCCAGACTGCGCTGCCCGTCCCCGACCACAAAAGGCGTGTACTTCAGGGTCAGGGAGGTAATGCTGCCGGACTCTGCGCCGGGATAACGCACATAGAACACCCCGGCCTCGGCCTCGAAATCACTGAGTGCCTGCAACTGGATGCGGCCATCCCGGGGAAAACTCTCGACATAGACCAGCAATTCATCCTTGTCCGCCAGCAACTTCACCCCGGCGCCGCGGCAACCGATATCGGGTTTCGCCACCAGCGGAAAGCTGAAGCCCCGCTCCTGCATTTCTGCCATGATGGCAGCTGTCTGCTCAAGGCCTGACTGGTGGCTGACAGTCCACACAAACCAGGGCAGGATCCACTGCCGGGCATAGTCACCGGCCACCTCAAACACATGGCTCTTGGCCACCCCCACCATGCCTGACAGGGGAATGGCCGGATTGGCTATCAGTGGCAGGGTCAGGGAGCGATAACGGCATGCCAGCAACAACCACTGCAGCGCCACAGGGAGGTACATCAACCACAGTGGCCAGAATTCAAAAAAGGAGGTGCTGCGACCCTGTTGATCCAGAGGCGGCATGCCCGGTGGCACATAGCTGGCTTGAAACTGATTGTTATTGGACATGTTCGACCGACATGATTTGAAGCTTCCCTTGCTGTCGATTGTAGACCCGATAAGCAGGCAAAACATTCCTTCAGCGCCCGACAGACTGGCCCGATGTCCCGTTTTATCGGCCACTTTGCCATGATGACTAGGCAGTCCTTGCCGGGCAAGCTAAGATCAGGGCTTTGTCAGTTTCAGGACGGAGACACTATGCTGGGGAAAATTCTGCTGACCGTGGCCGTCATTCTGATTGCCTTTGCCCTGGTCAGACAGCGCAGCAAGGACCATGCAGCAACGACCGGCAATAAAGCGGCGGCCCTGCTTGATGAAACAGACAAGCAAGCAGATCCGGGCCTGGCACGGGATTTACGCATTGGCGCCTGGATGTTCCTGGTGCTGATGGTTGGTCTGGGGGCAGCACTGTATTATTTCCAGTGGCAGGACCAGCATCGCATTGTTACCGTCACCCTGCACCGCGACGGTCAGCAGGAGCCCATCACCTACGAGGTTTATCAATACCAGCTGGGGGATCGCAGTTTTACCACTGTCGACGGGCTTACGGTGACGGTGGCCGCCAGTGAGCGCATGGTGGTAGATGGGCTTCAGGACTGATTGTGTGAGATCAGCCCCCTTTCTTGCCAGTTTCCTTGCCAGCTTCCTTGCCAACTCGTCGGTGTCACAGACTTTCAGATAATCTTCAGAGCTTTGCAGGAAAACCGGATTCAGCAAAGAACCAAAGCTAGGTGGTTCTGTGCTGGCGGGCGCTGGCCAGGGCATAGTTCAGCAATTCATTCAGTCCGCCATCCAGATTGATGAGCACTAGCTCATTGTCCTGCACCACAAACACGGTCAGTGCTTCCAGTAATTGTTCAGCTTCATTGAGACCGGCGAATATCCATAGCTGCTCGCTGTCGTCCCTGACCCGCACGATGCGCTCCCAGTGCAGATGACTGCCCTGGCTACGCAGAGACTCACTGAATACCGCATCACTGAAGCGATACTGGCCGGCGCGGGGGAACACTTCATAGACCGCGACCCGCACATGGTTGATTTTGGAAAGATCGGCATCGGAGCTGTCCATCAGGTCCACCAGGTCAAACAGCCCGGAGCCAAGGCCGATGGCCATCTCCTTTTCCAGGGTGATTTCAGGCATACGGGCCTGCAGCGCTGACTCCAGGGGATCGAAATGCTCATCGTTGAAGGAAATGCAAGCCGCCAGAGGCAGGCAGAACAGAAGTAGCAAAGCTGTTTTCATGGAAATTTCTCCTGGCAATGACGCGCTGCCGGCAAGGATTGCCTGATCTGCCTAGTTGGTTTCGACTTCCAGCCCTTCCAGTTCATCAATATCAAAGCGTCTGCCCAGAGCCGCCAGATCATTGCCGCTGATATCACCGACAATATTCACCAGCACCGTCTCATAGGGCTCTGCCACCATGATGGCCAGGCCATGGATTACCTCGGCATTGGCGGACAGGCGCACATAGATGTCCACGTGATCCTCATCCTCACGCACACGCACCACCCGCTCCCAGCCCTGGGATTCCAGATCATTGGAGACGGTTTCCATGCTGTCAGACATGGCATCCACGTCCACATTGCTGCTGTCGAAGACATTCACGGTCACCCGCAGCAATTTGGAAATAAAATCGGCCGCCTCTTCATCCTCGGCGCGAATCAGATTGGTTACCATACTCAACAGCGGCGCCTTGAGGCTGATTTCCACCGTGGGCTCACCACCGGCCAGGGCCGTCAGGGCGGAGAAATCCACAAAACCGGGATGATTGTCGATCTCGCTGTCTGCGGCATGACCTGCAGAGGCCAGCAGTAGCAGCACAGCAGCAGCTACAAACTTGAGTTGTTTCATATTCGATCCTCACTCCACTTCAATTGTCGGGGTCACCGCCCGCGGCGGCATGGTCTGTGTTCCTTAAATGGGTCCATTGTTGAGCGCCTCATCGGCATCCTGAATACGCTCGAAAGAGGCATTCAGGGATTCCCGCAATGGCATGATCACAAAGCGGTTGCCCACCATGGTTTCAGTGCGCTCACTGACTTCATTGAGATAATTGATGGCCGTATTCAGATCCCTGAGAGCCATTACCACATCTTCCTGGCTGTAGGTTTCCTCGGAAGGCTGGCTGGCAAGCTCGACATTGCCGGCCGGGTCCTGGGTAAACTGGGGTGCCAGCAGCAGGGTCAGCACAACTGCCGCGGCCGCCGGCAAACCGTAACGTAGCGCCAGGGGCAATTGTTCCAGCGCAGCCCACAGGGCTGACCAGGGGCTTACCGGCTGCTGGCTGTTGCCCAGACGATGGACTGGTTCCAGCACCGCCTCGGGGCATTCCAGCAGGGGCAGGTCCAACACACTGTCGTGCAATTGCCGGGCAAATTGCAGTTCCGCCGCGCAGGCACCGCAGTCATGGATATGGGCCATGAATACATCCTGCTGCTGCGAGGTCAGATCAGCATCGAGAAAGCTGTCGATCTGCAGTTGCACGAAATAACATTGTGACTCTTTTGCTAGGCTCATAGTGACACTCGTCTATTCTGATTGGCGCGCTTTATCGGCGCGACTGCCTGCCTCTGGCAGGGAAGCGCCGGTAGCGGCGCTGAATATTTCCCGCAAGCGGCGGTTTTCCCGCAACTTGCGGCGACTGCGATGCAGGTAGACCTTCACCTGGCTTTCACTCATCTGCAGACACTCCCGGATCTCTTCATAACTCATGCCCTGGATATCCCGCATAATGACAATACTGCGAAAGGGCTCCTCCAGGGCGCGAATGGCCTGTTGCAACTCCAGCCGAAAGGTCTCGGATTCCACTTCTGAGCCGGGATCACTCTCAGCCTCCTGCTCCTCCACCTCGCTGTACTGGTCCCTGTTGTCTTTACCAGGTTTTTGCCGCCGTACATGATCGATGACGCTGTTATGGGCGACCCGCATCAGCCAGGCACCCAATCTGGCCTGATCAATCTTGCGCCAGTGCTGCCAGAGCTTGATGAACACTTCCTGGGTCACATCCTCGGCATCTTCCCGGGCGCGCAGGCTGTAGTGAGCAAAGGAATACACCCTTTGCCGGTACTGCTCGATCACTTGTTGGTATTGTTGCAACATTTGTTTCTAAAGACGGGAACTGGGAAAATTGGTTACAGGTAATTTCCTCAATTCGCCCATAGCGGGGCGGTCAACTGCCAAATCTGCGATTTCATCTCATGGCACTGCGGCTGCCGGCGGCGGATTGCTATACTTTGCCAGTAATAGAGTTACCGTACTATCTCAGTAATACCACCGAGTGGATACCAGTCAATGCGCCGACTTTTCTGCAGTTTGCTGCTTCTGAGCCTGGCTTTGGGCAATTCTGCCCTGCGTGCCGGTGAAGATGTGCTGCTGATGTCCGGCGGCCAGAGTATCCGTGTGCTCTATTTCGAGCCCGCTACCGGCGACACTGATACCCCCCTGGCAGTGATGGTCACCGGTGGTTCCAGCAATGAATTCATGGCCAGGGCACAATTCTGGCTGGGCAAGGAACTGGTGGACCGGGGCTGGGCAGTGGCCGTACCGATCTCACCTGATGGGCGGGATTTCTTTGTAGAGCATGCCGCTGAGTTTCCACAATTGATCAGCGACCTGCGCAATCTGCATGATCTGAACAGCAGCAAGACCCTGCTGGTAGGTATATCCAGTGGCGGCAGCGCCGCCCTGAAGATCGCCGCCATGCAACCGGATCAATATCTGGGCGTGGTGGCCACGCCGGGTCGACTGAAAGGGGATGATCTGCAGTATCTCGATGGCCTGCCAGTCTTTCTTCGCATCGGTGAGAAGGACGATCTGCGCTGGAATCGGCGCATGGACAGAGACGTTGCCCGTCTGCAATCGGCGGGCGCGGTGGTCAACGCCGCACTGGTACCCGGCGCCAAACATATATTTCCGGTGAACTGGACAGACCTGGAAGCCTGGCTGGAAACCACGCTTCAGGGCCTGTAGGTCTCAGCGCTCAGACGGCAGCTGTCAGCGCACAGCCAAGCTTGCCCCTCCGGGCATACACATACGCCAACAGCCAGCTGATCAGTAACGCTCTTCTTCTATCCAGTAATTGCTGACGATACCGTCAACAAATTCGATAGACAGGGTATCCACCCTTTCCTCTTCCACATCCACCGAGAACACCAGAAACAAACCCACTTCGGTGTCTTTCTCGGAACGGTTGCGGTATTTCCAGATTTCCGAGCCGTCGGCATAACTCAGCTTGCTGATGGGCTCGCCGAAGGAGGCCCGCACCCAGTCCTGATCGCTACGGCCTACCTGAAGGCGGGCTACCTCTCCTTCATTCCACACCGTATGAATAGGCCTGGAATCGGAATCTACCGTAACCAGACAGCCGGTGAGAGCGAAAGCCAGTGCCAGTATTGCCAGGTTTTTTGTCATTGCTGTTCCCCTGCATCGTCAATAATCATTGTTAAGGCGAGCGTGCTGCCGAAAGGCCAATATCCGCTCGTTTGCCTGTAAGACGCCATTCATCCAAAAAGGTTACAAGAATGACTCGGTCATGGTAGCGTTCGCGCCTGAATCAATACTGAATGTCGCAAGCTTCATTACCAACACCTGGCACGCAGCCATGATCGATCACTTCAATCGCCTGTTCCCTCTCTGGGCCGTCCTGATTTCCGTGCTGGCTTTCGCCCAGCCTGAGCAATTCAGTCAATTCGAGTCAGCCATCGTGCCATTGCTGGCAGTGGTGATGTTCATGATGGGGCTGACCCTCTGTGAGGATGATTTCCGTCGCATCATTAACAATCCCCGGCCGGTGCTGGTTGGTGTGGCGGCGCAGTTTCTGATCATGCCGGTATTGGCCCTGACCCTGTCGGCCATGTTGCAACTGTCTCCCCAACTCACGGCGGGTATGGTGCTGGTGGGAAGCTGTGCCGGTGGCACCGCCTCCAATGTCATCAGCTATCTGGCGCGGGGGGATCTGGCCCTGTCCATCGGCATGACCGTCAGCTCGACCCTGATCGGCGTCATCGCCACGCCGCTGCTGTGCAGTTTCTATTTGTCCCGCACGGTGGAGGTGAATACCCTGGGTCTGTTGATCAGCATTGTACAAATGGTACTGGCACCAGTACTGCTTGGTGCCCTGGTCAATCATTACCTGTCTTCTACGGTAAAACGTCTGGAACCGCTGCTGCCCTCGCTGGCCATTGTCATTATCCTGATCATCATCGCCACGGTGGTCGCCCTTAACGCCGAGCGCCTTCTGGATGTTGGCCTGCTTACCCTGCTGGCGGTGGTTTTGCATAACAGCCTGGGCCTGATGGCCGGCTTTTACATGGCCCGCCTGTTTGGTTTCAATTATCGCCAGAGTCATACCATTGCCATCGAAGTAGGCATGCAAAACTCCGGACTCGGCGTAGCCCTGGCGCTGCAGTTTTTCTCCCCCACCGCTGCCCTGCCCGGCGCCCTGTTCAGTGTCTGGCATAATGTCAGCGGCTCCATGCTGGCCTCCCACTGGCGCAGCAAGAGAGACAGCCTCGCCTACCTTCTGAAAGACGAAGAACTGCAACAAACAGAACAGAAGGTATAAAAGTCAGTTTTTTTGAAAATATCTCGCCCCGATGCTTGACTTGAAAACTGACAGGCATAAAATGCGCGCCTGACAACGAAATTTGATCGCCCGGCGGCGGTCAGCAATCGGAACAAGATTCAGAAACAGTTTTATCAGCAAAGACTCAAGACAAAAGATTCAGACAGATGAACACTTACCGCAACCCCGCCATTACGCTAGCAACCATGACCTCCCAGGGTCATCAGTTCTGCGTGCGCGTGGAAAAGAACTGGGAGACCCGCTTGGAGTGATTCTCTGATAATTAGCTACATAACTGATTTTCAAAAGAAAAGACCTCTAAGCCCAAAAGCCTAGAGGTCTTTTTTTTACCCGGCAGTTTTTATTGATGCTCACCATGGATGTGGGCAGAGGGGGCCTTGTGCCTGAAAAAATACAAAAAAACATAATCACAATTTACGCACTGGCTTTCTTTCACAGTTTTATGGTGATTGTTCCAGTGATCGTGCCCTTTTTTATCTCCAAGGGCCTGAGCCTGGCTGATATTTTTTATCTGCAGGCGGTGTATGCCACCACCATAGTGTTACTCGAGGCACCTTCGGGCTATTTTGCCGACCTGTTTGGCCGTCGCTTTGCGCTGGTGGTTGGTGCCGTCGTTCATGGTGCCGGTTATTTGTTGCTGGTCTTCGCAGATGATCTGGCCAGCCTGATCATCTTCGAGATCACCGTCGGCGTTGCGGCAAGCCTGTTGTCTGGTGCCGACCTGGCCCTGCTCTATGACACCCAGAAGGCTTTGGAAGACCAGGATCAGGCTGAGCACAGCCAGGTAATAGCGAATCTGGGCTTTTTCAAGAGTGGTGCCGAGGGGCTCGGCGCCCTGTTGGGTGGTGCTCTGGCCCTGATCTCATTCGACCTGATGGTGATGGTGCAGGCGGCGGCAGCCTGGATGTGTTTGCTGCTGGCATTGCTGGTTGTTGAACCACCGCATCAGCCCAGAGGCGATACCGCCGGCCGCATTCGCATACTGGATATCCTCAAGCACTTGTTGCTGCAGGACCCGGTACTGCGTCAGATCGTGATTGCCATACCACTGTACTCACTGGCCACTTTTCATGTGGCCTGGCTGGTACAACCCTATTGGGAGGCCCAGGGCCTGTCTCTGGCTATCTTTGGCCTGCTGTGGTTTTCCCAGTCTCTGGCGGTGGCCCTGTCAGCCCGCTACGGCTTTGAGCTGGAACGTCGCTTCGGCGCTCCGGCCACCCTGATGCTCATTGGCATTCTGCCAGTCGTAGGCCATCTGGGTATGGCCTGGCTGCCAGGTTGGGCCGGTATTGGCATCGCCTTGCTGATCTTTGCCGGTCGGGGCCTGAACCAGGTCATTCTGGTGAATGCCCTTAACCGGCGGGTGCCCAGTGAATTCCGGGCTACAGCAAATTCTTTTGTGAGTTTTCTGTTCCGCCTGGGTTTTATCAGCACCGGCCCACTGGTGGGCTATCTGGCCGAGAGCCATGGACTGGAGTTGACGCTCAATGTTCTGGCCCTGGCCTTTGTACTGGTTTTCATCACGGTAATGTTGCCATTGATACAACTGGTACGAACCATACAGCAACGCGCCGCAGCATGATGCTGTGCTTATCGGGAGGCGAATTTTCGCCTCCCGCTACAAGTCCCTCCCCGCTCGGGGGCAGTCACTCTTCCCTCTCCCTCCTGGGAGTGGCTGCCCCCGCTTTTTAAGTGTCCGCTACCCTGAAGGCCCAGTTTTTCGAGCGCCTGAAACCGGCTGCCTGCCGCGCGTCTTATTGGTGCTTTAACAGGTGGCATGTTAAAGTTCCCGGGTTTTCAGGCTGCCCGGGCGATGCCACCCACAATCATAAAAAGGACGCGCCCCGACCAGCGCACCGGCACTGTCCGCAGAGCTGCCGCCTGACAACACAGTCTATTTGCCCAGGAGAACAGGAATGAAACTGATAACAGCGATTATCAAACCGTTTAAAGCCGACGATGTGCGTGAAGCACTGGCTGAACTTGGAGTCAATGGCATGACCATGACCGAAGTGAAGGGATTCGGCCGGCAAAAAGGTCATACCGAACTCTATCGGGGCGCTGAATATGTCATCGATTTCCTGCCCAAGGCCAAACTGGAAATCGCCGTTGCTGACGAAATGCTGGATCAGTCCATTGAAGCCATTTGCAAGGCAGCGGGCACCGGTCAGATTGGTGATGGCAAAATCTTTGTCACCGAATTGCTGCAGACTATTCGTATTCGCACCGGTGAAACTGACAACGACGCGCTCTGATAGCTCCCCAACAAGCACAATAATAAAAAAGAGACTTCCCGTGAAAAAACACTCCATATTACCGGGCCTGGCGCTGGTCATGCTGCCAGCGTCTGCCCTTGCCCAGGGCAATGAACTGAACGGGGCCAATACTGCCTGGATCCTCACTTCGACTGCCCTGGTCTTGTTCATGACCCTGCCGGGCCTGTCACTGTTTTATGCCGGCCTGGTGCGCAGCAAGAATGTGCTGTCGGTGCTGATGCAGTGTTTCTCCATTGCCGTGGTGGTATCGATTCTGTGGCTGGTGGTGGGCTATTCCATCGCCTTCGGGCCAGCCGAATCTGCCTGGTGGGGCGGACTGAGCAAGGCCTTTTTCAGTGGCGTGAATATTGATTCCCTGAGCGGCGACATACCGGAAACCGTTTTTGCCTCCTTTCAGATGACCTTCGCCATTATAACCCCGGCCCTGATCGTCGGTGCCTTTGTGGAGCGAATCAAATTTTCCGCCATGCTCCTGTTTAGTGTGGTCTGGACCTTGCTGGTCTATTTTCCGGTGGCCAACTGGGTCTGGGGTGGCGGCTGGCTTGGCCAGCGCGGTCTGATCGATTTTGCCGGCGGCACGGTAGTCCACGTGACTGCCGGTGTCGGCGCCCTGGTATTCGCCCTGGTTCTGGGCAAGCGCAAGGATTTCCTCTCTGCCACCACCCTGCCCCATAATCTCACCATGAGTTTTACCGGTGCCGGCATGCTCTGGGTTGGCTGGTTCGGCTTCAATGCCGGTAGTGCCCTGGCCGCCGATGGTGCCGCCGGCATGGCCATGTTTGTCACCCATATTTCAGCCGCGACCGGCGCCCTCACCTGGATGCTGATCGAGTGGATCAAATTTGGTAAACCCAGCGGACTCGGTGCCATTACCGGCATGGTGGCAGGCCTGGCTACAATCACCCCGGCATCCGGCTCAGTGGGCCCGGCCGGAGCCCTCATCGTTGGGCTCAGCGGCGGCGTGGTTTGCTATTTCTGCACCACCTGGCTGAAACAAGGCCTGCGCATTGATGATTCACTGGATGTTTTCCCCGTGCACGGTGTCGGCGGCATAGTCGGCACACTGCTGGCGGGTATTCTGGTTTCCGGCAATCTGGGGATTTTCAGCGGTAATGGCTATGCCGAAGGCATGAACATGGGCTCCCAGCTTTCTGTGCAGGTACTGGGAATTCTGGCCACGGCGCTGTATACCGCAGTACTGACCTTTATCATTCTGAAACTGACCGGTGCCGTGACTGGCGGCCTGCGTGTGGATTCGGAAGCAGAACTGCAGGGCCTGGACATCGCCGACCATGACGAAAAAGGCTATTCCATGTAAAGGTCCGAGCCTGACTGCAGACATAAAAAAAGGGGCATCTGCCCCTTTTTTTATCGCTGCTTTTTGTAGTTTCAATTCTGCGGCTAGTTGCCCTCACGCTGGTCCAGTAAGTCATAGATGCGTCGAATAGCCCGCGAATCCACACCGGGCCCGCGAATCTGGGCAAAATTGTCAGCATGATTGCTCATATCAATCTGTCCGGCGGCGCGCTCCCAGGCAACTCCTTCGCGATACATGGCATTGGTCTTGTCCCAGAGATCGCGCAGATAGGCCTGGAAATGTTCGATCGGTTGCTTGCTGCGCATCACCGGACCGTGACCGGGCAGCCAGGTATCGAAGTCCAGGGATTTCAGACCTTCGAGAGAGGCCGGCCATTCATCCACGTGGGCATCCCCCATATAGGCCAGGCCCGGCAACATCATATCGCCGGTAAAAACGATACCGTCCTGGGGCAGATAGACCACCACATCACCGCCGGTATGGGCACGACCGAAATGCAGTAACTGGATTTCGCGGCTGCCATCCGCCACGACCTGAAACAGGGTCATTTTTTCCTGCAGGGTGATATTGGGCGGTGTTGGTCGCACCTCCGGGATTGCATTCATATAGTCGCGCTGGGTTTGCAGGCGCTGCTCAATCTGGACCCGCTGCTCTTCGTCGCTGGCCAGTTCAAGCTGCCGCTCGAGGCTGGACACCGTAATGGGCACCGGGTCGGAAAAACTTCTGAAAGTCCGTTCCTCCAGCACATTGCCGATTTCGCCATTGAGCTTGGCGCGAGTAAATTCATGGCCGATGATTTCCACACCCTCGGGAAAGGCCTGATTGCCGTGGGCATGATCGAAATGGTAATGGCTGTTCACCAGATAGCGCACCGGCTTGTCAGTGATTTCCGCCAGGGAATCGATCAGGGCCCGGGCTGCCGCCGGCGTCACATGGGAGTCCACCACCAGGGTGTCAAACTCCCCCACCAATACCATGACATTACTCATGGTATTGACTGTGCCGGTGCCGGAGCCGTGCCAGACACCTTCGGCCACCTCTTCGAAGCGGTGCGAGGCGGATTCCAGCACCCGTCCCTGGGGCCAGGCCTGGCCAGACAAGAGCAGGCTGGCTGCAATAAGTAAGAGCATCATCTGAGAACGTTTGCGGGCGGGCTTTGTATCCATTGGCATGTCCTGTTGTTCCTGGTTTTGTTGTTGTGATTCTCGTTCAGGCCGGGGCAGCGAAGACATCAACACCCGCCGACCTGTCGTAGTCTATCCCGCCACGCCGCTAAAGCAAGCCATCGGCGGGACCGGGTAAGCGGACTTGGCCGGATTCACCACAAGCCTTGGTCAAATCCACCACCCTGTGCCTGCCTGCATACCCAAAAATCACTCAAGACATTGAATAAATTGACTTTTTATAGTTGGCAAAGGAATTGCTAATCAGTTTACAGGTTTGGCAAATAACAAAGCCCGCTGGCGCAAGGGGACTGTCAGCGCGGCCCGGGCCAGACAACAACACAACGAAGCCTCCCGGGGAGGCAATGAGAGGACAAGCAATGACTTCAGCGAATCACAACTTTCGACTCGGTGCGGCGTCGTTATTGGCCATGGTGCTGGGCAGCTATCTGTTCGTCAGCCATGCCGAAGCGGCCGGGGTCAGGGATGTCACCCGCATCAATAACAGTATTGAAGTTGAGGCCAATGACCAGGTAGGTGATGTCTCATCCATTAATGGCCGGGTGCAGATAGAACGCAATGCGGTTGCCGGCGAAGTGGACACAATCAACGGCGGCATTTCCCTGCAATCCGGCGCCCGGGTGCAGAGCGCTGAAACAGTGAACGGCGCTATCAGCGTCGATGAAAATGTCACGATTGCCAGACAACTGCATACCGTCAATGGCGGAATTCGTTGCCGGGCCGGTTCCACAATCGGGGGTAGCGTGGAAACCGTCAATGGCCGTATTGACCTGCGCAGCACCGAAGTAGGTGGTGATGTGGAAACGGCCAATGGCGATATTAACCTCAGTCGCGGCAGCACTGTCCGTGGCGATGTCATCATTCGGGGTAAAAGCGGTTGGCTGGGCCGTCTGTTCAGCTTTGGTCAGCGCACGGCACCGCAGCTGGAGGTGGACGCAGACTCGGTCATTCTTGGTGATATCCATCTGTACCGGGAAACCCATTTGCAGATTCACCCCGATGCCGAGGTCGGCAATATCTATCATCACTATTGATGCCCGGCAATAGAGACCCTCGAGGACAGCCGGACAAAAAAAGGCAGGTTTAACCTGCCTTTTTGTTTTGCACTATCACACGAAGAATTATTCCTTGCGCTCGTAATGCCCCATCAGCATGCCACTGCCGAGGATATGTCCGTCCATGGCGGCCAGCAATTCATCCTTGCCAAGACCAGGCGCCAGATCCAGGTCGGCATCCAGTGCATAGACGCGGAAATGATAGGCATGTAACTGGCCATTGGCGGGAGGACGGGGTCCGAAATAACCCGGTCGGCCCAGGCCGTTGAGACCATTGATCATGCCTTCCAGCCCGGCAACGCCGCTGACTTCGGCATCCTTGCTCAGATTGGCCGGCAGACCCGGGGCATCGGCTGGAATATTATAGGCCACCCAGTGCACGAAGGGTTGTTCCATCATGCCGATTTGCACCACGATCGGGTCGTCCATGATCAGCGCCAGTTCCACCGTGCCCTCGGGCAAATCAGACCAGCTCAGGTCAATGGATTCATTGGCACCGTAGGCTGAATTCTGCTCCGGCACCATGCCATGGTGAGCGAAGGCGGAGCTACTTACTGTTACCACATCATCATTTTGCGCAAACAAGGCCGCCGACCAGCCGAGAGCTACCGTTGCTACCATTCCCAGCATTGCTTTTTTCATCTTTTTCTCCTGCTTGTCTCCGGCACTGATTGGCCGGGCTCATTATTGTTCTGCGACCAGTGGGACCTTCTCGGCCTTTTCTCGCAACAAATACTTCTGCACTTTACCCGTCGATGTTTTATCGATAGGGCCAAATACCACTTTTTTCGGCACCTTGAAATGTGCCAGCTCATCGCGGCAATAGGCGATCAGCTCCTCAGCATCCATCTCCTGCCCTGCCTTGAGGGACACAAAGGCGCAGGGCACTTCGCCCCATTTTTCGTCGCTGGATGCCACCACGGCAGCTTCCAGTATCTTCGGATGCTTGAACAGGACTGACTCTACTTCCAGTGAAGAAATATTTTCGCCGCCGGAGATAATAATATCCTTGGAGCGGTCCTTGATGCGCAGATAGCCATCTTCTTGCCAGACCGCCAGGTCGCCTGAATGAAACCAGCCGCCGGCAAAGGATGCCTCGGTAGTCTTCGGGTTCTTGAGATAACCTTTCATGACCAGATTTCCGCGCATGAATATCTCACCCATGGTTTTGCCATCCTTGGGAACCGGCTTAAGCGTTTCCGGATCGGCAACCATTACTTCATCCTGCAGAGGCGAACGAACTCCCTGACTGGCCAGCTTCTCGGCTCGCTCACCGACATCCAGTTCTTCCCAGCCCGCTTGCGGCGCACAAACAGTGCAGGGCCCGTAGGTTTCGGTGAGTCCATAAACATGACAAACACTGAAGCCCATGCTTTCCATGCCGGCAATCACTGCTGCCGGCGGCGCAGCCCCGGCCGTCATGGCATTGATCTTGTGCTCCACCCCGGCTTTGACTTCATCGGCTGCGTTTATCAGGGTATTGAGCACCACTGGTGCGCCACAGAAATGGGTGACCTTGTGTTCGCGAAAGGCACTAAAAATGGCTTCGTCACGCACGTGGCGCAAGCAGACATTGGTGCCCGCCATGGCGGCGATAGTCCAGGGAAAACACCAACCATTGCAATGAAACATGGGTAGCGTCCAGAGATAAACCGGATGCGAAGTCATATCCCAGGACAGCGCCATGGAAATGGCATTCAGATAAGCACCGCGATGATGAAACACCACGCCTTTGGGATCACCGGTGGTGCCGGAGGTGTAATTGAGGGAGATGGCCTGCCACTCATCCTCGATCTGAAAACAGCGAAAGTCCTCATCACCACTTTGCAACACAGCCTCATAGTCTTTTTCACCCAACAGTTCACCGCCATCGAACCAGGGGTCGTCTACATCTATCACCAAAGGCTTGTTGGCCACCATCCCCAGCGCCTGCTTGATGGTGTCGCTGTACTCACGATCGGTGAACAGTACTTTGGTCTCCGCATGATCCAGAATAAAGGCAATGGCCTTGGCATCGAGGCGGACATTCAGGGCGTTCAACACTGCACCAGTCATGGGCACGGCAAAATGTGCCTCAAAGGTTTCCGGCGTATTGGCTCCCATAAACGACACGGTGTCGCCTTCTCCTACCCCGAGCTTGATCAGGGCCGAAGCAAGACGGCAGCAGCGCTGCCAGGTCTGTGACCAGGTGTAGCGGGTTTCGCCGTGAATAATGGAACAATGATCAGGGTAGACCGAAGCGGCACGTTCAATAAAACTGAGGGGAGTAAGAGCGGCGAAATTGGCCTTGTTCTGGTCCAGATTCTGCTTGTAGATATTTATTTTGCTCATGAAAGAATTCTGCCTGTTTTACTGCTCGGGAATTTCGTCCCTGTTTATTGTTATTTACTGTCACGCCCCTGACTGAGTTTGTTGCCAGCAATGGCTGTCAGGGGTTTGTTGTCAGGCGTGTGAAATCATGGCGCCATTCCTGTCCTGGACCGTGCCCGGGAATGGCACTGACTTCAGGAACCAGCTACATGAAATCCATATCACCCGCAGTCAACCACCATTTGCCATAGAGCAGGTCCGCAGCAGGACCCGGATTCCAGCTGTTACAGGGTATCTCAATACCCAACTCATGCACAGAGTAGCTGGCACCGCTTAACGCATCAAGCTGGCCTTTGGTAAGCCAGAATTTCAATGCTGACGGCTCTGGCTCAGCGGCGGCCCAGTCGGCCATGGCCGTCAGTGCACTGGCAAGAGACTCCCGGGCACAGATCAGGTCCAGTAACAGCCAGCCCTCGCCGTGTCGCTTGCAAACAGCAATCGCACCCGGCCGGCCCTGCTCATCCAGCAATTGCCAGTAATAATAGAGACCACGCCCATGAGCCGGATGCTGCAAATAGCGGTAACGAAAATAGTCAGCATCACGCACGCCGATAATGCCCCGGGCAAAGCCTGATTGCATTGCCTGCCAGAGCCGGTCGATAGCATCGAGCAGGACCGGTTGATTGTCCGTCTCCAGAGGCTGGGCCTGCAGTTGGCCCCGATATTGATCCGTGCCGGCAATTTCAAGTTCGACAAAATCATCGGTCTTGTCATACAGACCCAGGCGTTTGGCAATATTCATGGCCTTCTGATTGGGGAAACCGAAGCCCAGCAAATGGCCCACTGTATTGCCAATTTCGCGCTCCAGAAAAGTTGCTGCAGTCTTGAAGAAGAGACTGCCCTGACCATACTGCCGACGTACTTCCGGCAAGGCCATCACATCACATACCTGAATCGCCAGGGCCGGTTTGGAGAAATAATGAATCCGGCGTGGCGCCCCACCATAGTGAGCCAGAATCTGGCCGCTATCGGCCTGCCTGGCGATCACGCAGCGACCGGCACCGGCCTCATACTTCCAGCGCCAGAGGTCTTCGTCAAAGGCAGTGTCAAAGCTTTTTTCAAACAAAGTGGCGACGTCACGGGGATGAAATTCATTGATGGCAGCGTATTCCACGTCGCGGTGGCTATCAGTCTCGGCAGGTGCATAGCGAAGCTCAAACAAGCGCAGGCAGCGACGCCCTGCCTTGAACCCGGCAAGCATGGATTGCAACTGGTCTGTGAATGCCTGACGCTCATCTTCAGCAAGACCGGATTGACCGGCCTGGAACCAGTGTTCACTGCTGGTCTGCAACAATGCGAGACTCTGCCTCGCATCGCTGCTGAGATCCCGCTCCTGCAATAACTGAAAGCCGAGTCGCTGCGCCAACTGACGAAAGGAAGTCAGGTTGGGCAGTTCGCTGACTTCAATGTCTGAATCATCATCGAGAAACTCGGCCAGCAGCAGGCAAGCGCCTCCTTCACGCAGCAACTTGCGAAGATGCTGCAATGTGGGCAGCTGATCCAGATACCTGACTGTTCCTTCAAGAACCACAAAGTCATAGGCATTGCTCACCCCATGATCAAGAAAATCACCCTTGATGACCTTGGCATCGGCACTGACCATCTGCTTCTCGTCTGCCTGCACCAGGGTGACATCGAAACCCTTGCCCAGGCAGAAATCCAGCAGGCCGTGCTGACTGGGTCCTGCCAGCAGCAAGCTGTCACCCTGATTCAGATGCTCCGCAAGAGCTTCCTGCAGGCTATGCAGCATTGCCGCCTGCCTTGCCGGCAAGGCCTCGCCCTCAGTGGCGAGGCCATAACAGAGCAGTGGTTTGGGATCAGCCGGCCCCTGTTGTTCCAGCAACAGACGGGAGACCAGAGAAAGGAATGGCGTTGACATCAATCTTTATCGTAATTCAGGACGCAGCAGCTCAGGATTGCAGGCGTTGCACTATACCCCGTGTGTCTGCCATTGCCTACCCTGGCCAGCAGACGTGTTCAGCAGACGCGCTTCAGGTAGAATGGCGCCATGCTTAACAATAGCCGCCGTCAAAGCTGGTTTGAATGGCTGATCCCCCGCGATCTCGGCAATACCAGTGCCACCCGTCAGGGCCTGCAAAGGCTATTGCTGCTGCGTGGCTTCGTGACGGTGATGAGTGTGCTGGGCCTGCTGATATTTCAGAGTTTTTCCGAGCTGGATATTCCCTTCAGCTTCATCATGGTTCTGATCGCAGCAATCTTTGCGTCCATAGTGCTTGGCTACTGGCGGCTGCAACAGCGCTGGGCCGTGAGCCAGATGGAATTGTTCTGCCATCTGCTGATGGACGTGATATTTCTGGTGCTGCTGGTTTACTACACCGGCGGTGTCAGCAACCCCCTGATCAGCTACTTGCTGGTGCTGCTGGCGGTGACCGCCACCCTGTTGCCGCGCTCCTTTGTCTACAGTTTTGCACTGGGCAGCATCCTGCTTTATACCTTCTTTCTGCTGCTGGATATGCAAACCGACCATGAACCCAGCATGGCCCCCATGGAAGACAATGTGGTTTTCCAGCTTCACCTGGTGGGCATGTGGGTCATCTTCCTGGTCAGCGCCATTCTCATCAGTGTCTTTATAACCCGCATGGCGACGGTAATTCGCATTCGCGAGTTGAATCTGGCGAAGGCGCGAGAAAATGAGATCCGTAATGAACAGTTGGTGGCCATCGGCACCCTGGCCGCCGGTACGGCCCATGCACTGGGCACTCCCCTGTCCACCATGGCAGTGGTGCTGACCGAGCTGGACAAACTCAATGCCGAACAACTCAAGACTGCTGATATCAAGGATGACATCACGGTACTGCGTCAGCAGGTGACCCGCTGCAAGGATTCCCTGACCCAATTGATCCGCTACTACAACAAGGACAATCCGGTGGAGGAGGAACATGACCGCCTGTCGGTATTTGTCTCCGATATCCAGGACTATATAACCAATATTCACCCCACGGCGACGGTGCAGTTCAGTATCGAAGGTGAACAGGACCCAACAATCCCGGTGGATCTGTCGGTCAAACACGCAGTCATCAATATCATCGAAAATGGCATCAAGGCAGCCGGCTCCAGGGTAGATGTACAGTTCCGCCTGAGCGGGGACGACAATATTGAAATTGTGATCACCGACGATGGTCCCGGCATCCCGTCCCAGGTGATGGAGAATCTGGGGGAGCCTTTTATTTCCATGCGCAAGGACAGCATGGGACTGGGAATTTTTCTGGCCAACGCGGCAGTGCAGCGACTCGGGGGCAAAATAGAAATGTTCAATCGCAAGGTTGGTGGTGCCATGACCCTGATAAGATTACCCCTCATAGCCAATCAGGAGAATTAATCGTGTCCAGTGAAGAAGCCCGGATACTGTTGGTGGAAGACGACGAGGTGTTTGCCCGTGTTATCGCTCGTGCCCTGCAGCACCGTGAATACGTGGTGGACCATGCCGCCGGTCTGGAAGCGGCAGAGCAGGCAATCGCGGCCAGCGAGTATGCCTATGCCATTCTCGATCTGAATTTGGGTGGCGAAACCTCCCTCAGCCTGATTGCACCACTGAAGGATAAAAATCCGGATATTCGCATACTCATCCTCACCGGCTATGCCAGTATTGCCACCGCCGTCGAGGCCATCAAACTCGGCGCCGATAATTACCTGGCCAAACCGGCAGATACGGACGAAATCCTGTCTGCGCTGCTGGTGGGCGATGCCCGGGAAAAACCGCAGCCGGCAGAAACCGGCAGCGCAGAGCCGGTAATGGAGCCCATGTCGGTGCGGCGTCTGGAATGGGAACATATCCAGAAAGTTTTGAAGGAAAACGACGGCAATATTTCCGCCACCGCCCGGCAACTGAAAATGCATCGCCGCACCCTGCAGCGCAAGCTGCAGAAACGGCCAGTGGCCAAATAGACTCAGCGGTAGGGATTAACCGGGCGACGTGCGTTCAATTGCTGGCAATACAGGGCCAGCACTGCCAGCAAGGCGCTGACGATTTCAGTCAACAGCAATTGCTGCATCAGTGCATTGCCCATTCCGTCACCATACAGACCCCAGGCTCGCACCAGAGCCAGCGCGGTGTAGCTGATCAGCGCCAGAGCCAGAGCCGGTACTCGCCAGCTCTTGAGTAACAGCGCCAACAGAAAAAACAAACCAAGACTGGCCATCAGGCCGATATACATGCTGCGCAATTCGGTATAACCATTGGCATCCTGCAGCACCACCCCGAGACGTTCGAACCATTCCCGCGGCGCCTGCACGAAGAGCCAGGCCAGAACCAGATACACCAGAGCATTGAGCAACAGGTAAAAAGCCGGAAAAATTCGCAGCAAGCTGGACATTGCCTAGCGCCTGGTCAGGGGTGTCTGGGCCAGATGCCGTCCACCATCCACCATCAGGGTTTCCCCGGTGACGATCTGGGGGCCGCTAATAAAATGCAGAATGGCATCGGCCACAGTCTCCGCCGTGGCGGTCACTCCCAGAGTGGCATTGCTGCGATTGAACTCCATCAGTTTTTGGTATTTGTCATCGCCCAGGCCCTCGCGCAACCAGTCTCCTTCAATAAAGCCGGGGCAGACAGCATTGATCCGCAATTTGGGGCCCAGTGAGCGCGCCAGGGACAAAGTCATGGTGACCATGGCACCCTTGGAGGCGGCATAAGCTACCGAGCTACCGATACCGGTCACGGCCGCCGTCGAGGCGACATTCACCACCACACCGCCCGCTTCCTGAGCCTGCATGGTGTCATTGACGGCCCGGATCATCTGATAGGCGCCCACCACATTGACCCCATAGATGCGCTGGAAGTCCTCACTGTCCAGGCCATCCAGATCATGATGTTCGACAAATTTGGTGGTGCCGGCATTGTTTACCAGCACGTCGATTCGCCCCCATTTGTCCAGCGCCGCCCTGGCCAGTGCGCGGCAGGCACTGTCTTCGGCCACATTGCCCTGGCAGACAAGCGTCTCTACGCCATATTCTGCGCAGGCATCAGCGCAGGCCCGGGCACCCTCGGCATTGGAGTTGTAGTTGATCACAATGTGGCAACCCTGGCTGGCCAGCAGCCGGGCTGTGGCAGCCCCCACACCACTGCTGGAACCGCTAATAATGGCAACTTTATCGCGCAAATCTTTCAAGTCCTGGCCCTCATGGTCACGGGAAAAATATTCACTGCTGGCAAAGTAGCATAACTGCAGCGCTCATGGGCAGCGCAGCACCCGGACTACAGGCGTCAGGGCGTCTGAAATTACTGATAAATGTCATTGCAATCAGCTTATTTGCCGTTACAATAGGTAACACTTTTGTCATACCCAGCTGTCATAATCAGCAGCAGCCACAAAAGTTGAAGCCCGCCCAACCGGGATAGAAATACTAATAAGGCAAAACAACCCAAGCGCAGACAAACCATTCTGCCTGTGATCGTCGTAATGACTCTATTGATCGCGGGACAGGATGATTTTTTTGTGCGCCACAGGCAGCTTTCAAGCCCGGGGCAAAACCAATAATCACAGCGAGCGATTACGGAGGCCGCAGTGAAAAAACAGCAAATCGTAGCAGCCGCTATCCTGGTGGCAGTTATAGCCTGGATGGCAGTACCCCGGGATACCCGCAGCACCGCCGAAGAACCGGAAGTGCCCGAGCGCCAGATTGCCGCCGTTCCCGAAGGCGCCAGCCCGGCTGAGAACCCCGAACAGATTACCGTCAGGGCCAGACAAATCAGCGAAGAAGACTATGTGGAGCGCATCCGCGTGCGAGGTCGCACCCAGGCCTTTCGTCATGTCCAGGTTCGCGCCGAACAGGCCGGACGCATCATCAGTGATCCGGTAGCCAGAGGCAGCCGTGTCAGCGCTGGCGACCTGCTTTGCGAAATTGCTGTGGATGGTCGCGATGTCGCTTTGGAAGAAGCACGTGCCCGGCTGGAAGAGGCCGAGTTTGAATACCAGGCCGGTCTGGATCTGCGCAGCCGCAATTTGCAGTCTGAAGTTCAGCTTGCCCAATTGAAGTCCGCCGTCGCTGGCGCCGAGTCTGCCGTTACCCGGGCCGAACTGGCTCTGGAAGATACCCGCATACTGGCTCCCTATGACGGCATTGTTGAACAGCGCACAGTAGAAGTCGGCGACCTTTTGAACATCGGTGATGTCTGCGCCTCGGTTATCGACGATGACCCCATGTTGCTGGTGGGGCTGGTGCCGGAAGGCGATGTAAGCCGAATTGAGGAAGGTGCCAGGGTAAACGCTGAATTACTGGGCGGTCAGCAACTGACCGGTCGGGTGACTTTTCTGGCCAGTGCCGCCGATGCCGTATCCCGCAGCTATCGCATGGAAGTGACGGTAGATCCAAGCCAGCAGAAAATCCGCGAAGGCATTACCACTGAAATGCTGGTGAATGCCGCGCAACTGCGCGCCCATCGCATCCCCTCCTCGGCCCTGACCCTGGACGATGCCGGCGAAATTGGCGTGAAGGTGATTGACCGCAACAATGTGGTTCGCTTCAGCAATGTCACCATTGTCGGTGATGACAGCAATCAAATGAATCCGGCGGTCTGGGTCACCGGCCTGAGCGGCTCGGTGAATCTGATTACCCTGGGCCAGGAGATTGTCTTCCCCGGGCAGACGATTGAAGCGAATTTTGACTGGGATAACCAGTCGCAACGCTAATAGCGGGGCAAGCTGATGAAAAACTATATTGATTACGCCATCTCCCGCTCGCGCACCACGCTGAGTATCTTTGCCGCCATCATTGTTGCCGGCCTGGTGTCCTATATGTCGATACCGGTAGAGCTCAACCCGGACGTGGAAGTACCGGTGATCGTCACTAGCATCCTGCATGATGGCATTTCTCCGGAGGACGCCGAGCGTCTGCTGGCCAAACCGGCCGAACTGGAATTGAAAACCCTGGATGGCATTACCCAGATCGACTCCTTCTCCAGCGAGAATGCGGCCACGGTCATCGTCGAATTTGATATCGACTTCGAAGCCTCCACGGCCCTTGCCGATGTGCGTGAAGCCATGAATCGGGCCAAGGCCAGATTCCCCCAAAACACCGAAGAGCCCATTATCCAGGAAGTTTCCGCCGCCACCTTGCCGGTGGTGCAGATTGCCATTGCCGGCGAAGGCGTCCCGGAACGCACACTACTGCGTATCGCTGAGGACTTGCAGCGGGAAATCGAAATCCTGCCGTCGGTACTGGAAGCGGAAATGGTGGGCAACCGGGAAGAACTGCTGGAAGCCGTGGTGGACCCGGCCAAGCTGGAAACCTATGGCATCTCCAATTCAGCCATCGTCCAGACCGTCACCAGTAATAACCGCCTGATTCCTGCCGGACAGGTAGATACTGGACAGGGCAGTTTCCCGGTCAAGGTCCCCGGCCTGATTGAGACTGCCCAGGATCTCTACGATCTGCCACTGGCGTCCAATGACCTTGGTGTCCTGACAGTCTCCGATCTGGCAGAGGTTCGTCGTACCTTCAAGGATGCCACCCGCTATTCCTACGCCAATGGCGAGCCCTCCATTTCGCTGAACGTGATGAAACGCACGGGGGGCAACCTGGTGGAAACCATGGAGCAGGTAGACGCTGTGGTATCTGCCATGCGCCCGAATCTGCCGCCAGCGGTGACCGTTTCCTATATCAATAATACCGCGCCCCTGGTGATCGAGCAGAATATGGGCCTGCAGGGCAACATGGCCACTGCCATGGTGCTGGTACTGATTGTGGTCATTGCTGCAGTCGGTGTTCGCTCTGGCTTGCTGGTTACCATGGCCGTACCTTTTTCGTTCTTTTTCGCCTTTATCATCATTTCTGCCCTGGGCTTCACCTATAACTTCATGGTGATCTTCGGCCTGCTGCTGGGCCTGGGTATGCTGATCGATGGCGCCATCGTTATGGTGGAATATGCCGACCGCAAGATGGCCGAGGGCATGGACAGTGCCGAGGCCTACAAATTCGCCGTGCAACGCATGTTCTGGCCCATTACGGCCTCAACCGCTACTACCCTGGCCGCTTTCCTGCCAATCATGTTCTGGCCCGGAGTTGCCGGTCAGTTTATGAGTTATCTGCCCATCACCGTGTTTGCGGTTTTGGTAGGCTCGCTGTTCTATGCCCTGCTGTTTGCCCCCACCATTGGTGCCATGCTGGGTCGCTCCGGCGGTGCTGCTGCCCAGAGTAACCTGGACGAACTGGAAGAAGGCGACCCGACCAAAATGGGCGGCATCACCGGCCTCTATGCACGGGTTCTCAATCAGGCGGTGAAGATTCCCGGCGTCGTCGCCATTGGCAGTGTGGTGGTACTGATTTCCATCGTCTGGGCCTATGGCCAGTTTGGCCGCGGGGTGGAATTTTTCACTGCCGTGGAACCGAATCAGACCCAGGTGCGGGTATTTGCCCGTGGCAATTTCTCGCCGGCTGAATTGCGCGACGTCATGCTGGATGTACAGCGCCGCATCATGGATGTGGGCTATATCAAAGGCATTGTCATGCAATCCGGCTCTGGTCAGCAAATGGGCGGGGACCAGCAAACAGCGCCGGACCTGATCGGCTCCATTTTTGTAGAGATGACCGATCGCCGCGACCGCGACCTCGACGGCTTCGAGGTAGAAAACCGCTACCGGGATGCCATCGCCAATATTCCCGGCATACGTGCCGAGATTGCCAGTGTTGAGCAGGGCCCGCCGGTGGGCAAGGAAATTCAGGTGGAGCTTTCCGGCGAAGACCTGGATCTGCTGTTTACTGAAGCCGAGCGCATTCGCAATCACATGGAAACCGAAATGAATGGCGAGCTCATCGATATCGATGACACCGCGCCGGTACCCGGTATCGAATGGGAAATTATCGTCGACCGGGCCCGGGCCTCCATGCTGGGTGCCAATATGGCCGAGGTGGGCGCCGCCATCCAGTTAATGACCAATGGTATTTTCATGGGGGATTACCGCCCCAATGACAGTGAAGAAGAAGTGGATATCCGGATTCGTTACCCGGCTGAATACCGAGGCCTGGATCAGCTGGATACCATTCGCATCGGCACTCCCAATGGCCCCGTGCCCATCAGCAGCTTTGTGACCCTTCAAGCCAAGCCCCAGGTCAGCAGCATTCAGCGGGTGGATGGTAACCGGGTGGTTTATGTGCGCGCCAATCCTGCTCCCGGCATTATCGCCGACAACAAGCTGCAGGAGCTGTCAGCCTGGTTGGAAGCCAATCCACCGGTGAACGGCGTCTTCTACCAGTTTCGCGGCGCCAATGAAGAACAGGAGCAATCTGCGGCCTTCCTGATGCAGGCCTTCTCGCTGGCCCTGGCCCTGATGGCGATTCTGCTGGTGACCCAGTTCAATAGCTATTACCAGGCCCTGCTGATTCTGTCCTCAGTATTGCTGTCCACCGCTGGAGTCCTGTTGGGACTGCTCACAACCGGCCAGACCTTTTCGGTGATTCTGACCGGTATCGGCATCGTCGCTCTGGCGGGGATTATTGTGAATAACAATATCGTGCTCATTGATACTTTCAATGTGCTGCGCAAGGAGCATCCGGAATGGAGCCTGCACGACACCATCGTTCAGACCGGTGTGCAGCGCCTGCGTCCGGTATTTCTCACTACCTTCACCACGGGTTTCGGCCTGCTGCCACTGGCCCTGCATGTCTCGATTGACCTGATCGGAGCCGAGGTTGAGGTAGGCGGCCCCATTACCTCCCAGTGGGTAAGTCTGGCTTCAGCCATTGTCTTTGGCCTGTCTTTCGCCACCATTCTGACCCTGGTGGTAACCCCGGCCATGCTGGCCCTGCCTGACAGGCTGCGCCAGCTGATCAAGCGCAAGCCCGGCTCGTCCGGTAGCGCCCAGGCCAATGCGGAGTACAGCACCGGATAGTGCATTGTCAGCCACCATTGTTCATGAAAGAATGGTGGCTGATCAGTACTCTCTGCAAACACAATGGGCCTGTTAGCCACTTTCTTTTTTGTCAGTATCTTCTTCTCTTTCCTCTGCTCCATTCTGGAAGCGGTTCTGCTGAGTGTGACGCCCGCCTATGTGGGTATCCAGCAACAGAAGGACAGTGATCTGGGCCATGACCTGGCCCGCTTCAAGGAAGATATCGACCGCCCCCTGGCCGCCATTCTTACCCTCAACACCATTGCCCACACCGTGGGTGCCATTGGTGTGGGTTCCCAGGCCGCCGAAATTTTTGGCCCCACCACCATTAGCGTATTCGGCGTCAACCTGATCAGTTGGGAAGCCTTTATTGCTGGCGCCATGACCATGTGTGTGCTGATCTTCTCCGAGGTCATTCCCAAGACCATTGGCGCCAATAATTGGGAGTCGCTCACCCCATTTACGGTCATCGCCCTCAAGATCATGCTGATCGCCCTGGCTCCCCTGGTGTGGCTGAGCCAGTACATCACCCGGCATCTGAAGAAGGACAAGGACAAGCCGGTGCTGAACCGGGCTGACTTCCTGATAATGACCCGACTGGGCACCGATGCCGGAGTGCTGGAGGAGAACGAGGAAAAGATCATTCGCAATCTGCTACGTTTTTCCAAGATTCTGGTGCGTGACATCATGACGCCCCGCATCGTCGTGGTGGCGGCCAGCGACCAACTGACAGTACGGGAATTTCACGACAAGAATGCCGACCTGCCCTTCTCGCGCATCCCCCTTTACCACGAACGCAATGACAATGTGATCGGCTATTTCCTGCGGGACGAATTACTGCTAAATCTGGTGGAAGACAATGACCACAAGACCCTGGCCGAGATTCGCCGGGACATCATCATTGTGCACAAGACTATGCCGATACCGGAGCTACTCAACCTATTCATTACCAAGAAAGAACACCTGGCACTTGTGGTGGACGAATTCGGCGGCATGGAAGGCATCGTCACCATGGAAGACATTATCGAAACCCTGCTAGGCCTGGAGATTGTCGACGAATCCGACAATGCCGAGGACATGCAGGCCCTGGCGCGCAAGAACTGGGAAGCGAGAGCCCGACGCATGGGCATCAATATTCCCGGCGAAGACAAAAGCCAGCCCCGCCAACAAAAGCAGGAAAAGCTTTTGACCCCCGATGAAGGCGAAACAAAGAAGAGCAGCAAGGCCTGAGTTTATCTGGGCGTCCTGCCCCCTTTACTATTTCTCAATAGCAAGACTCCTCTCCCCGCAGAACTCCGGGCAGACAAAATATCAAGCGCTCGCTCGATAAATACAGGGTTTGTGACAAATTGTAAGAGCGGTGACCGGCCCCGGAAGCTATGGTAATATTTCCTCACTTCATTGATGACGGACAATATGGAAATGGCCGGTCAACAGTGAATAGCTAAAGCCCGGAGCTTGGGAGTTTTTCTTTGTTCCCCCCTTTTCTAAAGCATCGAGCGACTTTCAAGTCTCCGCTTTAGCGCCCCTTCCACAGCACTTCGATCCCCCAAAAAATATTTTGCCTTGCCGAACTCTGCCGCTCGCTCCTGGCTGTAACCCTCTGGTCTAGCCGACTTTGCCTCTCCCCGGACATGCTGGAAAGCACAATTGGAAAGTGAAATAGTAGGCAGAAAAGTGTGGAAAACCGGCCACCGGGGATTGAGGATTGGGGATTGGGGATTGGGGAGCAGCAACCGCCGGGATCAATACCGGCGGCAGTTAACGATAGGTGCGATTGGCGATCAGGGCTTCGGCGATCAGCAGGGCCATAACCAGGCCCAGTATCCACCACCACAGGCGCTGGGGACGCTCCAGCTCTTCGATCAGCTGGGCGGTCTGCACTTCCCGGGAACGGATGGGATTGGTGTCCGGATTGATAATGCGATCATAGAGATTGGCCGGACTGATGCGGCTGAAATCGGATTCGGCCGGCAGAATATTCACAGCATAACGGCTGCTCTGCCCATCCACACTGGCGTCAATAAAACCCGGAATGCTGGCGGTAATCACGGCGCTGTCGGCCAGGGCCAGGGTCTGACCGCGGGCATCGCTGGCGGAGATTGTCCGGGCCTCTCCTTCCGGGTCGAGGTTGATACGCTGACCTACCTGATAGGCGCGCTCCTTCAATTCCGGCTGCACCAGATGCCGCAGGGTCTCATGGACAAAGGGCAGGTACAGGCCCTGCAGGGCCAGATTGTTCCATTCCAGATCCAGTGAAGAGGCAAACAACATGACATTGCCCTGGCCGGCACTGCGTTCCACCAGGGCCGGTTCGGTATTATCAAACTGCATCAGCACATCGGCACCCTGCTGGGGGCTGAGACTCCAGTGGGCCTGAAATCGGGCCGACCAGTCGCTGTCCAGCGGCCGCAATACCGGGTGACGCCGATCAAAATCGGCAATCACCAGATAATCATCAAGTCCCAGATCGCCCTGCCCGGCCAGCGTGGCTGGCAGGATGTCTGCAAACTGACGGTTATAGACATCCGGGTTAACCCGGTCTGCCGGCGCCAGTAACAGACTGCCTCCATCCATCACATAGCGGTTGATGGCCAGGGCCTGGCTGTCGGACAGATCGCCCACATTGAGCAATACCGCCACATCGTTCTGGCGCAGCGCAGCCTCGGTCAGCTCGGCCGGCTCAATGGTCTGCAATTCGAAGGGTGACTGACCCGGTGCACTCACCGCCAGCCCGAACCAGTGACTCTCATCGTCGAACCAGTCTGCCGAGGCTTCACCATTGACCAGTAGCACCTGAATCTTCGGCAACACATCCACGGTGAAGTAATAGCTGTTATCCACCTCGAAGTCGTCGCCACTGACCCGCACCTCACCAATATAGGACCCTTCTTCGGCAAAGCTGGCATTGAAGGTGACCACCTCTTCTGAGCGTTCACTGAGATCCACCGGCTGTCGATCAATCATCTCACCATTGAGGCTGAGGCTGACTTCGCCGCTGTCCAGGTACTGGGTACCGGTGCTGCGCACCCGCGCCAGAATCTGCTGTTCTTCCGCATCTTCAAGCAATTGTTCCGGTGAGCGCACATCGGACAACACCAGGTTGCTGCTGTTGGGGCTGCCTGTGTCATGACCGGTGAATGCCACTCCGGGTGCCAGCTTGAAATTATCCTCGCCAGTGCCCAGGCCGGCGGCCTGAAAATCGGACACCAGATACACCGCCCGGTTTTCAAAGCGGGAGGATTCCAGTAACTGATCTGCCAGACGCAGATTGGGCAGATAACGGGTGGGCCCAAAGCCCGGCTCTTCCAGATCCTCGATCAGCGAGCGCAGGGCATCGAGGTCGGTGTCCAGTTCCCTCACCACCTGGGCGGAATCACTGAAGCCGATAAAGGCTACTTCATCGCCAGCACTGCGACTGGCTAGAATATCCAGGGCTTCTTCCCGGGCTCTTTCAAAGCTGTCGCCATAATGCATACTCATGGACATATCCAGCATGATCACCGCTGATTGGGGGTCGGCATCCACCAGACGGGCTACCGACTGATTCAGCAGCGGACGGGCGAAAGCCACCACCAGCAAGGCAATCACTGCCGAGCGCAGCAGCAACAGCAGAATCTGCTGCAATTGCTGGAACAGCACCAGCTTCTTGGAAGTCTTCTTCAGGAAGCGGATACTGCTGAACATCAGCTTGGGTGGTTTTTCACGGCGAATCAGATGGATGGCGATGGGGATAGCCGCCGCCAGCAGTCCAATCAGAAAAAGAGGTGTCAGGAATACCATTTAATCAACCGTCTCAGAAGCTCTTGGCCCGCTTGGTCATATAGGAAGACAAGGCCTGGTCCAGAGGCTCCGCCGTATTCAGCAAACAATAATCCACGCCACTGCTCTGACACTGCTTTTTGCAGAAAGCGAGAAACTCATTGAGGTTCTCCAGATAGGCATTGCGTATCGCCGCCGGTGATGTGGTGAAGGTCTCGTTATTCTCCATGTCGATAAATTCCGAGGCCTCGTTAAAAGGAAAGGTCAGCTCATCGGCATCCATGACCTGGAAGGTCAACACATCATTGCCCATGGCCCGCAGATTTTGCAGGGTGGAGATAATACGCTCTTCGTCGTCGAGCATGTCGGTGATCAGAATCACCATGCTCTTTTTTGTCAGGGTCGATGCCAGGTCTGTCAGGGGCTTGACCACATTGGTCCGGGTACCGGATTTCACTCCAGCCAGGGTACGCAGGATGCGCATCAAATGGGGTTGCCGACAACGGGGCGGAATATACTCACGCACTTCATCATCGAACGTGATCAGGCCCACCGCATCGCGCTGGCGCATGACAAAATAGGCCAGGGCCGATGCCAGGGTAATGCCGTAATTGAGCTTGGACATACTGCCGGAGCTGTAGTCCATGGAGGCACTGGTATCCAGCAGGATGACACAACGCACATTGGTCTCGTCCTCATACTGCTTGATATAGAACTTGTCACTGCGGGCATAGAGCTTCCAGTCCACGTGGCGCATATCGTCGCCACGCTGATACTGGCGATAGTCATTGAACTCGACACTGAAGCCCCGATGGGGGCTCTTGTGCAGACCGCTGAGAAAGCCTTCCACCACCACACGGGCCCGCAGCTCGAGATTATCGAGTCCGGTCAACACCGAGGGGTCGAGAAAATTCAGGGAATCAGACATGGAGCCTAGATTTCCGCCGCCGGTGCCGGCACCGCTTCCAGCAACAGGCGAATGACTTCATCGGTGGTCACCCGCTCTGCCTCGGCGTGGAAGTTAAGCAGGATACGATGGCGCAGCACCGATGGTGCCAGGGCACGCACATCGCCATAGGATACATTGTAGCGACCGTGCAGCAGCGCTCTTACCTTGCCCGCCAGAATCAGATTCTGGGAGGCGCGAATACCGGCACCCCAGCTTACCCAGTCCTTGACGAACTCCGGCGCGTTCTCACTCTGGGGCCTCGAGGCATGTACCAGTCTTACCGCGTATTGCACCACCGCTTCGGCCGCCGGGACCTGTCGGGCAATACGCTGGAAATCGAGAATGTCTTCGCCACTCAGCGGGTGGGCCAGACTGCGGTCCTGGGTCTGGGTAGTATTGCTGACCACTGTCACCTCGTCTTCCTCGGACAGATAGCCCAGTTCAATCTTGAACATAAAGCGGTCCAGCTGTGCCTCTGGCAAGGGATAGGTGCCTTCCAGTTCGATGGGGTTCTGGGTAGCCAGTACAAAGAAGGGCTTGGCCATGGGATGGGTAACACCCCCGGCGGTTACCTGCCGCTCCTCCATGGCCTCCAGCAGGGCCGACTGGGTCTTGGGCGGAGTCCGGTTGATCTCGTCCGCCAGCAGGATATTGGTGAAGATCGGGCCCTTGACGAATTTAAGTTTGCGCATGCCTTCACTTTCTTCCACAACTTCGGCACCCACCACGTCAGCCGGCATCAGGTCCGGCGTGAACTGGATACGGGAGAAATCCACCTGCAGAATATCTGCCACGGTTTTGATCAACAGGGTCTTGGCCAGCCCGGGCACACCGGTCACCAACACGTGACCACCACCAAACAGGGCAATCAGCAACTCGTCGATGATATCCGTCTGACCGATAATCACCTTCCTGATTTCAGCCACAATCTGGTCGCGACCATCCTGCATGCGCTTGACCAATGCCAGGTCATCGCTGTTTTCAATTTCCAGTGTTTCTTCTATTTCTGACATGATTGAATTCCTGTCGCTCAGTGACTGAATGCGTAGATTAGAAAATTGATACCTATCTTGTAGGCCTCATTGGTGTATTTGGTGGGGTATCCGGCATAGAAGGTATGCTCCCAGCCGTCACCCAGATCGGTGTTGTAATTGGCCACCATCATGACCCGGCCGTCATCGTCCAGCACCGCATAGACCTCCGGCGGATAACTGGGATCATCCAGATTCATGAAACCGCCGAAATCCCAGGTGACCATGCGCCCGGGCACCTGGGCAAGCTCGTTAATATCGAAAAAGGTATGAAATATTTCATGGTCGGTGTCCAGTTTGACGATTTCCCGGTCCGGAAAAATCTTGCCCATTTCCATGAACATATCATCCAGATGGGGCTGACCCCAGAAATCATCTACCATCACGAAACCGCCGCGAAACATGAACTCCCGCAGGGCTTCGATCTCTTCCGGCGAGAAGTTGGGGCCGCTGTAGGAAGATCCGATAGGCACTCGCTTCCAGTTCATGTACAGAAAAATATGCTCGTACAGGGACGGGTCGGTGAGCTGCACATAGCGATGATTGCGAGGATTTGTATCGATATTGGTATAGCGCTGCACGCCGCGCAGAAAATTTTCATCGGAATCCGGATAGTCTGTATCCCACCAGCCGCCACGGCGACCGAAACCAAAACCGCCGCGACCACCACCGTGGTTGGTGTACTGGCCGCGCAGCCAGGTGAATTCCGTAACATCGGTTCCATAGACCGACAGATCTTCATCGTCGACAAAGGGCATTGGTTGCACCTGAGCCATGGCCGCCGTGGTCAACAGCGAAGCTGCCAGCAATGCCATGAACCAGCGTCCGATCATTGTGCCGTTTCTCCCGCCACTGACTGCAGCAGCACTTCCTGGGCGCGCCGGTAGCTGGGTGCCATTTCCAGAGCATAGAGAACATTCTGCCGGGCCTCGTCATACTGGCTGTTATTGAGATAGGCCTGGGCCAGATCGGTGCGAGCCTCCACCGGGTCGTTGAAATCCAGCTCCATCAGAACTTCAAATTCGGTCACCGCCATTTCGGTATTGCCGGTACTCTGGGCATAGCGGGCCTTGAGGCGATGTACATCAGCCCGGTAAGGATCGACCTGCAAGGCACGGTCAATATAGTAGGCGGCGCTCTCATTATCCCCGACATCAAGAGCCGCCTCAGCCAGAATCATGGCGGAGGCGAAATCATGCTGCACATTTTCCAGCAGCACTTCCAGCCAACGGTGCTGCTCGGCAGTATTACCCTCGGCCTCATAGATCTGGGAGAGCACCAACGGCGGGCTGGGATAGCCGGTGTAGGACGGCAGAATCTCATAGGCCAGATTGAGGGAATCCTTGGCTTCCTGATAACTCTCTTCCTTGAACAGGACGATACCCAGTTGCAGATGCGCCTGAAAATCCAGGGGGTTCTCCTCGATACGCGCACGCATATGCTGTTTCAGGGAGGCATTGTTATAAAGCTCCGCCAGAATGGCAGAGGAGTTTTCGCGAATGCCGTGGCCATGGCCCTCGCCTTCGTCAGGCACATCTTCCTGATGCACATAGACATTGATTTCCTCTACCCGACTGTCGATCCAGTTGCGGAAACCGGCGTCGAACTGATCGAGACTCTGACCGAATACCAGATCAAAGCGTTCGGCATCTTCCTTGATGAAGGCATATTCCTTGACCAGATCCACCAGCTTGTTGAAACCGTATTGTTTGGCGATGTAATCCACCACCAGATAGGACTGGAAGTAGGCGAAACTGAGGTCCGCATTGCTGCGAGCATTGGTGAAAGCAGAGTTCAATTCGCTAATGTGGATCAACTGACCCTCTTCGGAGGCCCGCACCAGATCCAGACCCTGGCTGCGTCCCCAGTAGGGCCGCCCTTCCCGCTCTTCCCAGACCGAGATACCCTCGGACAACCAGCGCGGCATACGATTGTCGGTCATCTGCAGGGTGATCACGTGCATGAATTCATGCCAGACTATTTCCTGCCAGTTGGCAGTCAGGGTATCCGGGGAAATCAGGGTGATGACCTTGCCGAAGCAGATGCCCACCAGGGGACCGATATCTGGCAGACCTACCGAACGCACGGCGAAATCCTCGGTGTTTTCAAACACTTCGATCAGAATCGGCGTTTCCGGCTCAAAACCGTATTTCGCTGTCAGGGTGTCATAACTCTCTTCCAGCAGCGGCTCCATATAGGGCCAGAGAATCTGCGCATCCCGGGCGCTCATATGCACCTTGAAATGTTCACTCTCCAAAGTCTCGTAGGTCTCCAGAGTATCGAACACCTTCAGCATATTGGAGGTCATGACATTGAAAGGATCATTGTCAAAACCAATTTCCAGATTGGCCTGCCCCTCATCCTCTTCCCCGAGGCGGATCAGGTTACTGCCCAACAGGGTATAGCCCTGCCAGTATTCGGAATCAGCAGCGATGGCGGCACGGGCATAGCCCACTGCCTCTTCGAAGCGATAGTTATTGCCCATGGTGTCTGCGATATCACCAAGGAACTGCGGGTTGTCCGGGCTGAAAGCCTCCACCTGGGCCAGGTAGCGCTGATAGTCATCTTCACGCTCTTCCAAAGCCGCGGCGGCAGCCAGAATGCTGAGAGTCTTGAGGGACTCCGGATTGATTTGCAGCACCCGTTCGAAATAGTCCTGGGCCTCATCTTCGCGGCCCATGCGCAGCATTAACTGGCCATAGGCTTCCATGGCCGGAGTGGAATTGGGGTTGATGGCCAGGGCCCGGGTCAGGGCACGCTCATCCCCCAATACCCGACCGACACCAACCAGGGCCGGGACATAGCGGCTGTTGATGTCCAGGGCATCCTGATAGCTCTGCTCGGCATCGGCGGCATTGTATTTTTCCAGGAACAGATCGCCCCAGAGGGTATGGGCTTCCAGATTATTGGGATTGGCCCGGGTGGCTTCACTAAAAAGACTGTTGGCATCATGGAAATTGCCCAGCAACCAGCTGGCCAGGGCCACCATGGCCACATCTTCAGAGGCGAACACCAGACCATTGTTATAACGCTGTACCGCCAGGTCCAGCACCTGATAAGCAGCTTCCTTCTCGCCGGTGAATTTCAGCAGACTGCCGTATTGCACCAGGCTGCGCACCGGAGGTTCCGCCAGACCTTCCATCACCGCCGCCAGAATGGCCAGGGCCTCATCGGACTGGCCCACCTGACGCTTCACCTCGGCCAGTTGCGTGGCCAGTAGCGGCGCATCGGCATATTGCTCATCGTCAATGCCCTGCTCCACCACTCGCATGGCTTCCTGATAATTGCCCATCATGGCCAGGGCGCGACTGCTGCCCACCAGACCGTCTTCCCGGTCCAGGCCATCGGCCATCTGGAAGACATCGGCCGCCGCTGCATAGGAGCCGCTCAACATCAGTTCCTCGCCGCGAAACAGGGGTGAATTGCTGACATTGTCCTGGGCCAGTGCCACCGTACTGATCAGTAGCAGCGCCAGGGTCCGGGTTAGATGTGCCATTACTTTACTCATTGACCAGATCATTGAATTGTCCTGTAGTTCTCGCCAATTCAAGCAACAGTGCTTCCATTTCCTGCCAGTAATCGGCTTCCAGGTAATCCGCCTTGCGGCTCCTGAGGATAAAGACCGAGCGCTCCAGTTCCTGCATGCGCAGTTTCAGTGCCATGGCATCGGCACTCAGCCCGGCGGTGTCGTCGGTGAGGCGATCAATAAAGGCGATCTCTGCCAGTCTGCCATCGGCCTCATCGATGGCAGGGTCCAGAGAGAACAGCGCATCGCCATTGTCATCCAGACCCGCATGTTCCGAGGCCAGCCTTCCCTGTTCCTCATACCATTGCTCAACACTGGCCTTGGCGTACTGGAAAGCTTCCAGCATGGAAACCCGATTGTTCTTGTCGCGGTCGCCGCGGCGTTCCTCCAGGGCTTCGATAAAATAGCGGGAGAACACCGGATCGTATTTTTCCGAGGGCGAACGGGTCGCCGAGATCACCACCCTGCCTTCGCTGGACAGGGCCGTGGAAAAGCCATAGCTGGCACTGGTGGTATTGATGATCACCATGTCCTGGCGATCGAACTGATCGAGAATTTCAGCAAACTGGGGACCGGTAAGATCGGGGCCGACAATATTGAACTTGGCTTCGTCTTCGGCGCCGCTGCCATGGCCAATCAGATACAGGGTAATCTGGTCACCCGGCTCCACCCTGGCGGCCAGTTCCGTCAGTGCCATCTCGATGCCTTCGCGATCAGCCGCACCATCAATCAGACTGGCGCTGGATGAATTGCTTTCACCGCGATCATAAAGCAGGGTGATGCTGTCAGAACTATAGCCGTAGTCCCGCGCCAGCACATCGTGCAGGCGGAAGGTCCAGCCGCGAAACTGGTCGATATTGTTCTGCCCCACGGTGGGCCCGGTAATAATCACGGCGTACTTGTTGGTCTCTGGGGTATCGAGAAAATAGGCAGAATCCTCATCCAGACTCGACTGCGCGGCAGCGATGCCGGCCAGCAGACCAAGACCCAACACTGTGACAATTTGCGCTTTGATATTCATGGCTCAGGACAGGCCCTTCAGACGCCGGCTCATCCAGTCCAAACAGAGCAGCAGAATTAATAATCCCAGTAACCAGGGCCGATCCCAGAGATCGATCTGCACTTCCCTGGAATAGGCATTGGGGGTGAATTCCACAGTGCCTGCCAGATTGCCGACATTGTTGAGGTCAAAAAAGCGGCCGCCGCTGGCCTCAGCAATGCGTTCCAGCAGACCGCGATCCATTTCGGCATTGGTGTATTCCCGCAGCGAAGGCGTTACTACAAAAGCGGCCCGTTTCTCACTGCCCTCGGCGGTCGATTCGCCGGCAGCACTGGCCACGTCCACCAGCAGACTGAAGACGCCCTCTTCCTGCACTGTAAAACTGCTGCGATAAACACCATCCTCACTGATATCCCATTCCATGGGTGTATCGCTAATCTCATCCAGTGGCGTGGTGGTTTGCATCCACAGGGTGGCGTCGTTGTCCGGCTCAAACTGTTCATCCAGCACGGTGGCGGTCACCCGCACTTCATCACCGACATTATAGAATTCCCGGTCGAAATTGATGCTGATACGCTCTGGCGCAGACACCGCCAGCCAGCGCAGCAATTGCCGCCAGAGTATTTCATGGGACTGATCTTCCGAGGGCATCATCATCTGCCAGCGCCAGGTGCTGGCAGTAGTAACGGACATGCTGCGGCCGCTACCGAAGCGCTGGGAGGCTATCACCGGCAGTGCCTGATTCTGATACTGCAACAGAGGGTGTTCCATCAATACCGTGGCGCCGGGCTTGATGCGGCCAGCGGCATAGATGCCCTGCAATTCCGGCAGCGCGTTCCAGCGGCTTCGGTTAGTAGCATCGTCGCCACTGAGTCGCAGCAGCGGTGAGAATTCACCGTTGCGGGTCAACCTTGGAAAGAACAGCTCGCCAGTGGGATGACTGCCACGGCGAATACCTCCTCGCAAATGCCCGGGCAGAAAATTTTCCTCCACCAGGGTCAGGGGCAGAATGTCAGCAACAGGAGTATCAATAAAATCCTCATCCACCATGCCGCTCTTCAGGAATCCGCCACCACGCTCGGCCACGAAATCCTCAATCAATTGCAGTTGCTCGCTAGTGAAAAAGCTTTCCTCGATATCACCCAGAATAATGGCTTCATACTGATACAGGGTTTCCTTGTCGCTGGGGAATCCATCGCTGAGTTCGGTGGGCGACTTGATGCCCTGGCGATAGAATTTTTCCGGGCCGGTTTGCAAATAAGTGGCCAGGCGCAGGGAATTGTCGCCCTCGATGGCGCGGCGGATAAACTTGTATTCATTGCGGGGGTGGCCCTCGATGTACAGCACATCGAGTGGAGTCTTGGCGCTATTGTCCACCAGAAAGCGATAGCGGTTGTTCTGGGGAATGATCTCGTCCGGCTGCAGTTCCACTTCCAGCTCATAGACAATCAGCTCGGGGCGGTCCGGTGTCACTTCCATCTCGTAACGGCGGGTCACCCCTTCCGCGCCGAGGGTCACGGTTTCGCTGGCCACGGTGGTATCCCCGTCCTTGACCGACAACAGCACCGGTTGCCCGCCATAGCCCTGCTGGGTCAGAGCCACCTGGATATTGAAGACCGACCCTTCCAGCACCGTTTCGGCAGCACTGACGTCGACGATGCCAATATCCCGGGGAATCTCTTCCTGTCCGGCGCCGACCGTGAAGATGGGAACCTGCTGATTGCCGTAATCGCGGGCCCGGATCACCGGGTCCACTTCACTGTTATCCGCGCCATCGCTGATCAGCACCACCGCCCCCAGGGGCAGGCCATTCAACTGATCCTGCACATAGGCCAGGGCTGCATCGATCGAGGAGGCAGTGCCCGGTTCGGCCACGGTATCGAGGCTGTTGACTCGCTCTGCCTGTTTGTCGAAGCTGAAGCTGCGAAGCTGGAAGGAGTCTGATAATTCATCCAGCAGGCCATCGTCAACAAAGGCTTCCTGCACCACTTGCGCCCGGCTGTCACCGCCGGGCATATCGCCAATGGCCATGCTCTGGGAATTGTCGATCAGCACGGCCAGATAGGTTTCCTGGGGTGCCACCTGGGTGGTGGTCACCACCGGGCGCAGCAAACAGAACAGCAGCAGCACCAGCACTGCCGAGCGCAGACCAATAAACCAGGCCTTCCAGGGGCCACTCAGGGGTCGGGTGGTTTTGTAATACACCGCCCAGACCGCAGCGATAATCAGCAGGACGAAGACCGCAAACAGCCAGGGGCTGATGCCATAAGCGAAGCTCAGGGAACCATCAGACAGGGCTGTGAAGAGAGTGGGTGCGCTGGATTGCATTGCTACTGATTACTGTCCGCCGAACCCTGGTTTTCAGAAAGGACCCGGTAATATTGCTCCACCAGATCCCGATATTCCTCGGGCACATCCTCATCAACGGCGGCATAGAGCTTCTCGTTGATGTTTTCCAGTTCCGCCTGAGCGCGCAAGGCCCCTTCCAGTTCGAGAATGGGCTCCAGCAACTGGCGAAACAGTTCTGGTTGATTGAGGAAGTCCTCGATGTCCTGTTGCGTTAACTGTTGACGCACCGAGCGGGCATTGCCCCAGGGCAGATTATTGCCGGACTGGTCTGCCTGGTCGGCACCGCCGGTTTGGGGATTGCCCTGTTGTTGGCGGGCGCCGCCAATTTGCTGTCGGCCACCGTTATTGCCAGCCTGCTGACCGGGGCGAGAACCGGGCTGGGCAGCGCCAGCCTGTTGTTGCTGCTCCATTTGCTGCTGCAGGCTCTGGGCCAGTTGCTGGCTGCGGGCCAGTTGTTCGCGCATTTCCCGCAGGCTGGGGGCACCGCCCTCCTGATCACCTTCATTAAAGGCCAGGGCTTGCTGCTCCAGTTCTTCCAGTTGCTCACGCAGGGCTTCAGCATCGCGGGCCGCCTGCTGAACCTGACCACCCTGGGACTGAGCCTGGGAGGGATCCAGGCCCGCCAGGGAGCGGGAAAATTCCTCAATCTGTTGTTCCAGTTCCTCTTCGATATCCACCGACAGATTCACCATGCCATTACGCAGTACGCGATTGCTGGTCTGCATCTCTTCCCGAATCGGTCGTAGCTCACGGGATGCCTGCTGGGCCTGTGACAACAATCGCTGATCATCACTGTCACCCCGGGCGATGATGGCGCGTAACATATCCTCGATTTCTTCCAGGTCGCGTTGTTGCTGTTGCTGGCGTTCCACCAGTTCCTGCAATTGCTCATCTTCGCGCACCGACTGGCGGGTCTGCCCCAGACCTTGCTGGCGACTGGTTTCCGCCAGCGCTTGTTGCAGATCGCGCTGCTGCTGCAGTAGTCGCTGTCCACGCTGACCCAGATTCTGGGCCAGCTGATCCACCGAACGTTCACCTTGCTGATTCATTTCCTGCTGTTGCTGCCTGAGATTCTCCAGCGCTTTCTGGCTGCGAGCCGCGGCCATGGAGGCGGAATCACTTTCAGAGGCTTCCTGCATTTGCTGGGCCGCACGCTGCAGAGCCGTTTGCTGTTGCTGCTGGCCGCCACTGGAGCTGCCTGACGATGAAGCCTGGGACTGGGCTTGCGACTGTGATTGTGACTGCGACTGACTCTGGGATGACTGGGAGCGCTGCTGATTGCGAGACATTTGCTCTGCCAGTTGTGCCACTTCGCGAGACAGCTGTTCCTGCTGACGCATCAGGCGTTCCAGCTCCCGGCGCTTCTGCTCCTCTGTCATTTGCTCTTCGCGGCGAGCCAGATTTCTTTGTGCCCTGGTCAGGCCTTCCTGACGACGTGCCAGTTCTTCCAGTTTATTGGCTTCCTCACTCTGCTGCTGGCCGCCACCGCCGGGGCTATTGGGTGTTTCATAGCGATTTTCCAGTTGTCCCATTTCCATTTCGAACAACTCACGCAGGTCTTCCCGCTCCTGCTGGGCAGAACCACCACCGCCGCCACCGCCACCCTGCTGCATGGCGATATTGGTACGATTGATACTGGCTTCGGCCTTGAGAATATACTGCAGGGCCAACTGTTCCGGCTGCAGGGCGCTGGTGATCTGCTCCAGGGCCAGTTCATCGGCGGCCTTGTTCATTTCGTCGATGGCCAGGGACAGGTTCTCCACTGCGGCGTCATAGGTGTCATCGGAAAAATTCAGACGTTCCGCCAAACGGTCGATGGACATGCGGGCTCGCTCGGTGGCTTCACGCTGGGATTCGGCGATGATCTCGGCATCGGCACTGAATTCGGATTCAGATACCTGGCCCATGCGATTACGCAGCTTCCAGGTGGCGGCGATGATGTCTTTCTGAATACTGACCAGGGCACTGGAGTCACCCGCCTGGCCTCCGCCGCCTCCGCCACCACCGCCGCCGGAGTTGCTGCGGCGAAATTCCTGGTCGGTGGGAATGACCTGCAGAAAATAGATATCGGATACCACCTGATTGGGACCGGTCAGGCCATTGTTGTCAGCCAGGGTCAGGTAGTAGCTGACAAAATCGCCGGGCTCCACGCCCATTTCTTCCAGATAAATAAGTTCGTCACCGGCCACGCTGCGGGCATTCGGTTCCGGCAGAAAATCCACCTCTACCTCATCGTTGCCCACCACGCTGTAATTCAGCTGGAACTCACTGAGGCCATAGTCGTCACTGGCCTGCACCTGTAGCACCACTTCTTCCAGCGGCATCACTTCCTGATCCTGCCCCGGGCGCTCCAGAGCCAGTTCCGGCGGCTGGTCCTTGATGGCACGAATAAAATAATCCAGAGGGTCGCGATTACTCATGTCCGCATTGTCGCGGGCATTAATGCGGTATACCCCGTCTTCATGCACCGGGAAGCGGGCCACGCCCACATTGCCATCGATTTCCAGACTCAGCTGTTCCGGCAAGGCGGGCCCGGACAGCACAGGGGCTTCACCGTCTTCGGTTTCCACCATGGCACGATCAAAATCCAGACTGGCCTCGGCAATGGCCTTGTTGAAGTTGACGGTCATTTCCACCACGGTGCCTTCCGGCACCAGCATGTCGCCGCTGTCCTCCTCCACTTCCGCTTCCAGTCCGGTGTAGTCCGGATAGCTGAAGCTGAGATTGATCTGCTCAACCTGGGGCAGGTCGAACAAATCTATCTGGTATTGGGGCGAGCTTTGCTCTTCGCCTCGCTCGTTGAAACTGACGTAATAGGTAGTGTCCTCTTCCAGAGCAGGAATGAAGTAACTGTAGGTGGCGCTGTCGCTGCCACTGCCATCCCGGCGCATGGGCACATCACGCCAGTTCACATTATCGTCCTGCAGGCGCAGGTTAATGGCGTCCGGGGCAGCATTGTCCACCCGCGCAATAATGGTGAGACTGTCACCACGCTGCATTTCCAGGTTACCGGGTTCGATACTGATTTCGATCGCTGCCGGTGTTTCCGCCACCACCACAACCGGCTCGGGTATGGCGAAGGGCCAGGCCAGTCGACTACCGGCCTGAGAGAAAAGCTCGGAGGTGAGAAAAGTCACCACCAGCACCAGCACTGCCGCAGTCGCCGCCAGGGCCGAATACCAGGAAGCACTGGCGGGCATGACAGTTTCCACCTGCTTCTGTTGCTGGCTGACATGCTGCTGGGCATCCTGCCACAACTGTTGGATAAATTGCTGGGACACCCCGGCACGGCCGTTGATCAGATCGTCTTCGCTGAATTCCAGCGAGGTCAGCAGGCGTTGTTCCAGATCGGGAATATGGTCTTCGACATAGTGAGCGAGCGCACGATCATCGTAGTGACGGCGTTTGATCATGCCGAGGAAAAAGGTACACAGCCCCAGGGCCGAGATCACCGTCACGGCAAACAGTGCGGTGGTGGCAGTCTTGCCCGGTTCCAGCCAGACCGCCAGGCCGGTGGCCAGCAGGGTCAGAGCCACCAGCGCAATCACCAGGTAGCTAACCTGTTTCAACAAGAACAACTGACTGCGCCGGCGGCGCAAATTCCTGAGGGTATTGCGAAGGCTCTCGAAAGTGGGCGTGGCCATAGTCTGTTCCAGGAGTTGCTCGACTCATGCAGTCCAGTGGCAAAGGCTGACTGAACCTTCAGGATTCGATGGGCTGTTATCGAATCTACTGCCTCAACACTACAATCAGATCACTGTGTGTGCTTTACAAGCGAAGAAACCGGAACCGGTGCGGAAGGCGATCTGATTCGCCTGACTCACCTTGCTCCAACACCGTCGGACCTGATCCAGACCGACCGAACATCTCCTGCTGGCAAAGCCTTGATGCCTGTTTCCAACCGGGTATTTGCGGGGCCACAGACTTGAAATCTCACCCAACTATCCCACTATCGGACCCCGAAAAGCAAGGACCTGGCCGGGCTTTAACGGACAAAATCCCGCTCTGGTCGGCTAACCCGATGGTGGTCAGCACAAAGACACAAATCGGCACATTTAGGCCCCGGTTTTGACCGGTCAGGGAACAGTCTGATTCAATTTTCCGGCTCCTGATAGCCCATTTCCGAAGGACGATAAAATCTGGAGTTTTCCGGAAAGACACGGATGTTACCTTCGGTGACGGCCCGGACCATGGATTGCAAATCCCGATAGCCCTGCAAATCCTCCAGTGTCACCCGGGTGGGGTGCGGTAGCACCAGTTGCCTGGCATCATCCAGTTCGATGGCAGCGCTGGGAGTGCTCCAGCGGTATTCACGGATTTCCCGGTCATCGACCTGCACCTCGACCGGTTCGGTCAGGGGGCAAACGAAGAACCAGGTGCTGAAACGTCGTGGCAGTTTGGGCGGTGTGGTCCAGTGGGCCAGGTGGATCAGCTGCTCGGCTTCGAGACGAATACCGGCCTCTTCCCAGGTCTCGCGCACGGCGGCCTGACGGGCTGCCGGATATTCCAGTTCTGTTTGCTGGGCCTGATAGTCCTCCTGATCAATACGCCCGCCGGGAAAGACCCAGTGGCCGCCATGAAAGACCAGCTTGCTGTCACGCCTGAGCAGCAAGACCTCAATATCCGCCAGTTGCGGGTTTTCGCGCACCAGCGCCACCGTAGCGGCGGGCACAGGTGGCCGGGAATCAGACTCAGACATCGCTTCAACCAGGTCAGGGGATCAATCGGTAATTCAGTGATCCACACAATGGGACAGAGCCATGATAGCCGATCCATCGAGCCAGCCCCAGTCACCCCGATTGCACCCTGGCGCAGGCTCGGCATAGAATCCAGCCTCGTTGCGCCGAATTCCGCCGCCGGCGGGCTTCGGCCAAATTCAGCAGCCAAATTCAACAGTCAAATTTAGCAACAGAACCGCCAACAGGGAGTCGCTACACATGTCTATCAGCTTTGAGAATCAGGTCGCTATTGTCACCGGTGCCGGCGGTGGTCTGGGACGCCAACACGCACTGGAACTGGGTCGCCGCGGCGCCAAAGTGGTGGTCAATGATCTCGGCGGCAGCGTTGATGGCAGTGGTGGTTCTGAAAGCGCGGCCGAACAGGTGGCCCGGGAAATCAATGAAGCCGGCGGCACCGCCATGGCCAATGCGGCTTCGGTAACCGACCTGAAAGCGGTACAGGAAATGGTGCAGCAAACCATGGATAACTGGGGCCGCATCGACATCCTGGTGAACAATGCCGGCATTCTCAGGGACAAGACCTTCGCCAAAATGGAGCTGGACAACTGGCATGCGGTGATGGATGTGCATCTCACCGGCAGCCTCAACTGCACCAAGATCGTCTGGCCCATCATGATTGAACAGAACTATGGTCGCATTGTCATGACCACCTCCACCTCCGGACTGTTCGGCAATTTTGGCCAGAGCAATTATGGTGCTGCCAAGCTGGGTCTGGTGGGTTTCATGAACACCCTGCGCCTGGAAGGCGCCAAGTATAATATTTTTACCAACAGTATCGCTCCCATCGCCGCTACCCGCATGACCATGGACCTGCCCGGCTTCGAGGACAGTGCCGAGCGCCTGGCACCGGAGCTGGTAACACCGGCGGTGGTTTTTCTTTGCAGCGACAAGGCTCCCAATGGCCGCATAATCCAGGCCATGGGTGGCCGCTATTACTCCGCCGATATCCGCGAAAACCCCGGTGTCGATCTGGGCAGCGCTGCCAGCGCCGAGGACATTGAAGCCAATATCGAGACGATTCTGGATATGAGTGAGAATGTCGGCATTCTGGAGCGTCAGCCCCACCGCTGATCCGAGCGTCAGCGCCCGTGCGCATACTTCTTCTGTCAGCCTATGACGCCAACAGTCATCGACTCTGGCGCGAGCGTCTGGCGGCGCTGTTTCCGGAGCACGACTGGTGCCAACTGGCGCTGCCAGCCCGCCATTTCGACTGGCGCATTCGCAGCAACAGCCTGCACTGGGGGCTGGGCGAAGAAGAGGCCCTGGACCTGCCAGCGGATTTGCTCATTGCCACCTCCATGGTGGATCTGGCAGCTTTGCGCGGCCTGCGCCCACAATTGGCACAGCTACCGACACTGCTGTACTTCCACGAAAACCAGTTTTTCTACCCCGCCAATAAAAGTGGCGACGGCCCCGGCCGGCGCGACAATATCGAACCCCTGCTGATTCCTGTCTACAGCGCCCTGTGTGCCGATGCCATCGTCTTCAACAGTGACTTCAACCGCCAGAGTTTCCTCAAGGGGGCCCGGGATCTGTTTGCCCGCTTGCCGGATGACTTGCCCGCCAGGGCCTGGCAAAAACTGGAGGCCGCCCGGGTGATTCCGGTGCCGGTGTCAGCCAAAGCGGAAGCAGCAGCGCCGCGCCCTGCCCGGTCCCATCTTGAACTGCTGTGGAATCATCGCTGGGAATATGACAAGGGTCCGGAGTTGTTGCTGGCAATTTGTGAACAGCTGGCAGCATCAGCTTTGCCGGTAAGACTGCATGTTTGTGGCCAGCGATTTCGCCAGCAACCGGCCGAGTTCAGCAAAATCGATGCACTCTGTGAGCAAATGGCCCGGGCGCAGAATCTGGAGCGGGGATGTTTTGGTTTTCTGCCGACCGAGCAGTACCAGAGCCTGTTGCAACAGTGCGACGTGGCCCTTTCCACCGCCTGGCATGAGTTTCAGGGTCTGGGCATCCAGGAGGCCTGCCTGGCTGGCTGTGCAGCTCTGGTACCCGATGACCTGGCCTACAGGGAGTATCTGCCCCCGGGCTGCCGCTATGAGCGCAGTCAGGATTTGCAGGCCTCGGCCCGGGCGGTGGTGGAGCGCCTGGCCCAGTGGCTACAGGCGGGACACAAGGCCCTGCCCAGGGTCAGCATGGATCAATACTGTGGCCCGACACTCGCCGCCAGCTATGGGCAATGCTTCGAGGAATTGCTGCAGGCAAAACCCTGAGGCAAGGGGCTCTGTTTTGACGGTAAAGGGATGGCCTGGCGGGACAGCTGTTGCGTCAGCAACTAGTCTTCGGCCGGTTCCAGCAGGGGAAACACCACTTCCTGGCCTATCTGTACGCGGTTGAAATCCAGGCTGGGGTTGTACTGACGCAGCAGCCAGATAGGGGTGGAATAGCGACTGCGGGCGATACTGCCCAGGTTGTCACCCCGGCGTACCTGATAGGTTTCCACATCCTGAATGCGGTAGCGGCTGAAGAATTCCTGTTGCTGGGTGGAGTGGTAGTCCCGGCGCCTGACTTCGAATTCGTCGATATTGACCTGGGAGAAATCCAGCTTCAGGCGCTCGCCAATAATGACCGGGTCGCGGTAGGCCATGCCATTGAGACGGCGCAGATCCCAGGCGCGAATACCCAGCCAGTCGGCATAATGGCCGAGGGTTTCCGAGGCCTGGATTTCGATACTGTTGTCGCTGGCCACGCTGTAGTCCGACGGGTCTGCAGACAGCAACTCACTCAACTGCTCATTGCTTTGCGCGATACTGAGTTGCGGCTCCATAGCCACTGCCTCACTGTCAACCGCCTCATTGTCGGCTGCGCTGTCGGCGAGGATTTCGTCGCCCAGTTCACCGGACTCTTCACTGATTTCTTCAACGGCCTCATCGCCAGCAGGCATGACCACGGCGGGCGCCTGCAGATCATCGGCCAGAGCCAATTGGCCGGGCGCAGAACTTTCATCTCTGCTTTGCGGCTCAGCTTCTGCTGCGGCCGGCTCGGCCTGGGCCAATTGCGGCTCCTGGCTGGCAACCTGGGCGGGCGGCTCATCGTTTTCACTGTCACCTTCGCCGCCTGCACTGCCGCTGGTCTCGGCTGCTGCTTCTTCACCGGCATACTGCAGCTGGGTGGGGGGTGTGGGACGCATATTGCCATCGATCACTGCCAGCCGCTGACCCTCGTCGCCAACGCCAGGCAGGCGCAATTCCTGGCCGGGGTAGATGCGGTTGCGATCCGCAATGCCGTTCAGCCCCAGTAACTGGTTTTCAGGAATATTGTAGCGCGCCGCAATCAGGGACACGGTGTCGCCACGACGCACCCGATAGACCCCGTCTTCCAGTGCCTCTTCCGGGCTTGAGGCCAGTTGCTGGCTATTGGCATTGTCCTGGGGCAGCAGCAGACGCTGGCCAATCTGGATACGATTGCGGCTGGCCAATTGATTCAGTGACACCAGCTCCGAGACGCTGGTATTGAAACGACGGGCGATGACTGACAGGCTGTCGCCCCGCTCCACCACATAGGCAATATCCGGCGTCTGCACGGCGAATTTATAGTCGGCAGGAATTTGCGCCAGCAAATCACCGCTGCCGGCAAATTCACGACGAACCTTGATGGGGAAGCCCCGGGGAATGCGTTTATTGCCTTCCCAGACTACCGGACGCAGGGCCGGGTTATCGGCCCGCAACTGCTCCAGGGACATGCCCAGGGAACGGGCAAATATCTCGGCATCGATGAAGGCGTCGGGGCGCACTTCAACGAACTCGGGGGCCGGGTCAAAACGCACCGGTCCGAAAAATTCTTCAGCCCGCTCCTCCACTTCCAGAACTGCCAGGAACTGGGCGTAGAAATTGCGCGAGGCAAAACCAAAGGCCCGACCGCGATAATTGGCGACAATGGTTTCAATATCCCGGGTACCGGTTTCTCGCACCGCCCGGGCAATTCCACCGGCACCATGGTTATAGGCAGTCAGGGCCAGAGGCCAGGTCTTCAGGACCGAGTAGTTGTACTCCAACAGACTCATGGCGGCATTGGCGGCGATATAGGGGTCCATGCGCTCATCAACGATGTGATCGATACGCATGAAGCGCAGGCCCGTGGCCCGGCCAAATTGCCACATGCCCGCCGCCGACGCGCTGGAATAGGCGTTGGGGTTCCAGGAGGATTCCACATGGGGCAGCACCACCAGTTCCGGCGGCAGGTTTTTTTCCTCAATGACCCGGTTGATATGTTCACGGTAGGCCCCGGAGCGGCGCAGGCCAGCGAGAAAACGATTGGATTGCCCAAGCTGCCAGCGCACATTGGAGGCGGCGGTGCGCAGGGTTTCATTGCTCACATCCGCCGGCCACAGCGCCAGGATTTCCTGCTGGCTGGGGCTCAAGCCACTGCGTTTGCCGGTGGCCAGCTCCCGCAAATCTTCTCGAATGCGATTTCGGGTGGCTTCGATCTCGCGACGATCCAGGGGCAGGCGTTCATAGATGACTGACAGGTGGCGGGAATCGTGCAGAAAGCCGCTGTTGGTATCCACCTCGGTATAGACCCGGACCCAGAAATTAACCGCATCTTCCAGCTCCGGCGGGCGCGGAAACAATTCCCCGGACTGGGCATTAGCCAGCAGCGGCGTCAGAGCCAGGAGCAGACTCAGCAGCAGCGAGGGGCCATTTTTGTGCCATTTTGATGCCATAAACTGGGCTGTTTTTGCCTTTAAATTCAACATCTTCCGACAAGCGCCCGGGTCATGACGCACAGGAGCTAAAACATAACAAGTATGAAGATTTTCGCCAAGCGCTATTTGCAGGAAACGACAGAACGCCAGGCCAAGCCGCCCGATTGCGCGGAGCCCTGCTATTTATATCGCCTGCAGGATAAACAGCTTTACGACAGGCCGGCGCACAAAGCTAAGAAAGCATTGCCGTGGGGGAGCTGGCCGGGCCTGCTGTCAGGGCATTTCGTCCAGCTCGGCCCCTTCTTTCACCGGCAGCATCAGATCTTCGCGGGTCACGTTCATGTAGAGAATGACATTGGACGCCACATAGATGGATGAGTAGGTACCTATCACCACACCGATGATCAGCGCCACGGCAAAGCCCTGGGTCGCTTCACCGCCGATGAAGAGAATGGAGGCCAGCACCAGCAAGGTGGTGAAGGAGGTTATCAGGGTGCGGCTCAGGGTCTGGTTGAGTGACACATTCACCATCTCGATGGGAGTACCCTTGCGCATGCGGCGAAAGTTTTCCCGGATGCGGTCGGCCACCACGATGGTGTCATTCAGGGAGTAGCCGATAATGGCCAGCATGGCCGCCAGGGTATTGAGATTGAACTCCAGCCGGAACAGGGCAAAGATGCCCAGGGTGATGAGCAGGTCATGAGCCAGAGCAACCACGGCACCGACGGCGAACTTGAACTGGAAGCGCACCGAGATATATACCATGATGATGCCCAGGGCCACCAGCATGCCCAGACCGCCCTGCTCTGCCAGTTCGGCACCCACCTTGGCACTGACATAGTCAGAACCCAGCAGGGTCACCTCACTGCTGCTGTTGTTGTCCAGCAAATCGGCAATGGTCTCACCCACAGCCACCGCCTGGGCCGCCTGGTCGGCTTCCGCCACATCGGCATCCACCGGTAGCAGCACCCGAATATCCCGATCGGAACCGAAGTTCACTACCACAGCATCTTCATAGCCATTACTGCGCAGGACATCATTGACCTCATCGATCACCACCGCCTCGGAATAGTTCAGCCGCACGGCAGTACCGGAGGTGAAGTCCAGGCCAAAGTTCAGGCCATTGAGCACCAGGGCGACGATGGCCACCAGCACCAGCACAATGGAGGCAGAGCCGACGAGCTTGCGCACGCCCATGAAGTCGATCTGATTATCCGCAACGATTTTCTCTAACATAGGAAACTACTTATTCAGCCAGCGCTTTCTGTGGCTCGACATAACTGCCAATCGACAGCTTCTGTACCTTGCGGCCACCATAAATGAGATTAACCAGGGCCCGCGTCCCGACAATGGCCGTGAACATGGAAGTGATAATGCCGATCATCAGGGTCACGGCAAAACCTTTCACCGGCCCGGTGCCAATGGTGAACAGCACCACTGCCACCAGAAAGGTGGTGATATTGGCATCGAGAATGGTGGAGAAGGCCTGGTCGTAACCGGAATCAATGGCCCGCTGTGGCGGCGCCCCCTTGCTGAGCTCTTCCCGTATCCGGGTAAAGATCAGCACATTGGCATCCACCGCCATACCCACCGTTAGCACAATACCGACAATACCCGGCAGGGTCAGGGTGGCAGGCAGAATTGACGACAGGATGGCAAAGATAAGCAGGATATTCATGATCAGGGCAGCATTGGCTGCCAGACCAAAAACACGGTAGTAGAACAGCATAAACAGTACAACCAGGGCTGCTGCTGTCTGCACGCCCATAATGCCTGCTTCCAGATTCTCTCGGCCCATGGACGGTCCGATCACCGATTGCTCGACAATGGTCATGGGGGCCGCCAGGGAGCCGGAGGAAATCAGCAGCGACAGATCATTGGCTTCCCGGGCAGTGAGACCGGTAATGACGAAGGTGCGCGGCAGGGCCGTGCGGATGGTGGCATGGCTGATCAGACGCTTGTCTTCATAGAACTCGGTTTCCTCGACTTCCTGACCGTTTTCATCGAGGTAGGTATTGGTACGTGAGCGGGTCTCAATCAGGAGAATGTCCATATTGCGACCGACATTGTCGCGGGTGACGCGGTTGATCTGACTACCACCCTGGGCATCGAGATTGATCTGCACCTGGGGCAGACCGTTCTGATCCAGAGTGGAGCGCACACTGCTGATGCGATCGCCCTGCAGGATGACGTCATTGTCCACATTGATCAGCATGCCCTCGAATTCATAGGTCTCATAGCTGGACCGGGGCGCACCCACTTCCGCTTCCAGATGGAATTCCAGGGTGGCAATGCGCTGCAGAATACGAATGGCCTGGGCCGGATCCTGGACACCGGGCAACTCCACCACAATGCGATCTGCGCCCTGCTGCTGCACCGTCGGTTCGGACACGCCCAGAGCATCGACACGGTTGAGCAAAGTGGTGCGATTGGCCTGCAGTGTTTCACGTTGGATTTGCAGAACCATTTCCGGGGTCAGACGCATATCCAGCACTTCATTGCCATTGCGTGATGAGTTCTGGAATTGCAGGTCAGGAAAATTGTCGGTCAGAATGGAACGCGCCGCGGAACGGTCATCGGCGGAAGCAAAATTCACTTCCAGATGGGTATTGCTCACCAGATTGATGCCGCGGGTACGAATGCGCTCTTCACGCAGAATCGAGCGCACATTGGACAGATTGTCTTCCATGCGCCGCTCCAGCGCCGCATCCATGTCCACTTCCATCAGGAAATGCACTCCACCCTGCAGGTCCAGGCCCAGATTCATCTTGCCGGCGCCGATGCTTTGCATCCAGCCAGGGGTAGTGGGGGCCAGGTTCAGGGCCACAATAAAATCATCAGTCAGGGCATCTTCAATTGCGGTCTTGGCCCGCAACTGGTCATCCACATCATTGAAGCGCAGCAACAGGCCCGACTCGGTCAACTCCTCACCGAAAAACTCGATCTCGGCCGCTTCCAGGGCGGTGGTTACCGCCGCCAGGTCCGACTCATTGACCGACAGGCTCTCATTGCTGATCTGAATTGCCTCATCGTCCGGGTAGAGATTGGGAATGGAATAAACCAGTCCCCAAACCACGACCAGCAGGATCAGGATATTTTTCCAGGCGGGATACTTGTTCAGCATAGCGCTATAGCCCAGGACTCAGACCGGGACTCTCCAGAGATTAGATTTGCTTGATGGTGCCCTTGGGCAAAACTGCAGCCACAGAGGACTTTTGCAGTTTCAGTTCGGTGCCTTCGGCCACTTCAATGGCCATATAGTCTTCGCTGACCCGGGTGACCTTGCCCAGCAATCCACCTGAGGTCATCACCTCATCTCCCTTGTTGATGCCTTCCACCAGTTCCCGGTGCTCCTTGGCACGTTTGGACTGGGGGCGCCAGAGGATCAGGTAGAACAGCAGGAACATGCCGCCGAACAGAATCAGGTTGTACATCATGGAAGGCTGCTGGGCTGCGGCCTCCTGGGCGTAGGCTGTGGGAAAAAGGAAGTTCATGTTGTGCTCTCGTCAATATTCCAGTCGTGCGTTTGGGATTGCAGGCCAGCATCCTGGCTGCGTCGCTGGCAGCCCCGCTTGTTAGCTGATCACTTGCCGGGCCTCGGGCTGCGGCGGGGATCGGCGGATTCTGCCTTGTTCTTGTTTTGTCGTTTGTCTATCTGGCGCCAATTGCTGCTCGATCTTGCCGACCAGTTCAATGCCGATCTGTTCTTAGTTGGGCTTAACCGGGCAAATTCAAGTCAGCCACAGTTCTGAGCCCTGCTTTACCGCCGCTGATGCGCCTTTAATCGGCCTGTGCTTACTCCAAGTATTACTCCAAGTATTACTCCAATTCTGCCTCCAGTTCTGCCTGGGAGGCCTCGAAGCTGCTGACAAAGGCGCTCAATCTACCCTGTTCTATAGCGCTGCGCAAACCATCCATGAGGGTCTGGTAATAGTGCAGATTGTGGATGGAATTGAGCTGGGAACCAAGAATTTCCTTACACTTATCAAGATGATAGAGATAGGCTCTGGAAAAATTTCGGCAGGTGTAGCAGTCGCAGTTCTCATCCAGGGGGCGGGTGTCCTCCCGATATCGGGCATTACGCAGCCTCAGCAGTCCCCGGGAGGTGAAAATATGGGCATTGCGGGCATTGCGGGTGGGCATCACACAGTCGAACATGTCGATGCCCTGGCTGACGGCATGGACGATATCCGCCGGCGTGCCTACGCCCATCAGATAACGGGGTTTGTCCGCCGGCATCTGCGGCGCGCAGTGGCTGACAATGGCCTGCATCTCGTCCTTGGGCTCCCCCACTGACAATCCGCCGATGGCATAGCCGGGGAAGTCCATTTCCCTCAGCGCCTGCAGGGATTCATCCCGTAGCGCCGGATACATGGAGCCCTGGATAATGCCGAACAGGGCCGCGTCATTGTCGCCGTGGGCTTCAATACAGCGCTTGGCCCAGCGCATGGACAATTCCATGGACTCCCGGGCCTGCTTCTCATCCGCCGGATAGGGCGTGCATTCATCGAAGGCCATGAGGATGTCGCTGCCCAGCTTGTGCTGGATCTCCACCGCACTTTCCGGCCCCAGGAAAATCTTGCGGCCATCCACCGGCGAGCGAAATTGCACCCCTTCTTCACTGATCTTGCGCAGCTCACCCAGGCTGAACACCTGGAAACCGCCGGAGTCGGTAAGAATGGGTTTGGACCAGCCCATGAACTCGTGCAGGTCGCCATGCTGATTGATGATGTCTGTGCCCGGCCTGAGCATCAGGTGAAAGGTATTGCCCAGCAGAATGTCGGCCCCGGTATCCCCTACCTGCTGCGGATTCAGCCCCTTGACCGAGCCATAGGTGCCCACCGGCATAAAGGCCGGCGTGCGCACCAGGCCCCGGGGAAAACGCATTTCACCCAGGCGAGCCTGGCCTTCGGTGGCCTTGACGGAAAACTCCATGCGGCAATGACTCATGGCCCGCCCCTAGTGCTCGCGCGTGGCGGTGAATTCGATATCCGGCCAGCGCTCTTCCATCAGATTGAGATTGACCCGCGTCGGTGCCAGATAGGTGAGATAGCCACCTCCATCCAGCGCCAGATTGTCATGGGCCTTCTTGCGAAATTCTTCCAGCTTGCGGGGATCCTTGCTGTCCACCCAGCGGGCGCTGTGCAGGGTCACCGGCTCGTAGATCGCCTCCACCTTGTATTCGTCCTTGAGACGAAAGGCCACCACTTCAAACTGCAGCACCCCCACTGCGCCGACGATCAGGTCGTTATTGGCCAGGGGCATGAACAACTGGGTCGAGCCCTCTTCCGCCAACTGGGTCAGGCCCTTCTGCAATTGCTTCAGTTTCAGAGGATCCTTGAGACGAATGCGTCTGAACAATTCCGGGGCGAAATGAGGAATGCCGCGAAACTTCAACTGCTCACCCAGAGTAAAGGTGTCGCCGATCTGGATGGTGCCATGATTATGCAGGCCGATGATGTCACCGGACACGGCCGTCTCGGCGTGCTCGCGATCGCCGGCCAGAAAAGTCACCGCATCAGTGACCTTGATGTCTTTGTCGATGCGACAGTGGCGCATCTTCATGCCACGCTGATACTGACCGGAGCAGATGCGCATGAAGGCAATACGGTCCCGATGCTTGGGATCCATATTGGCCTGGATCTTGAAAACGAAGCCGCTGAAATCCGGCTCGGTCGCTTCCACTTCCCTGGATTCGGTTTCGCGATTCTTCGGCGGCGGCGCCCATTCCACAAAATCGTCCAGCATTTCCCTGACCGAGAAATTGCCCAGGGCGGTACCGAAGTAAACAGGGGTCATCTCTCCCTTTAAATAGGCCTCTTTGTCGAACTTGTGACTGGCGCCTTTCACCAGCTCGATCTCATCGCGAAAATCATCGGCATAGGAGCCCAGCAACTCATCTGCCTCGGGGCTGTCGATTCCCTGGATACGAATGTCTTCCGGCAGCTTGTCGCCCTGGCCCTGTTTGTAGACATGAATAGTGTCGGTGTAAAAGTTATAGACGCCCTTGAAGGCCTTGCCCATGCCCAGGGGCCAGTTGATGGGCGCGCACTGAATCTTCAATACGGTTTCGATCTCATCGAGAATTTCGATGGGGTCGCGGATATCCCGGTCCAGTTTGTTGACGAAGGTAAAGATGGGCGTGTCCCGCAGGCGGCACACCTCCATCAGCTTGATGGTGCGCTCCTCCACACCCTTGGCACCGTCCACCACCATCAGGGCCGAGTCCACCGCGGTCAATACACGGTAGGTATCCTCGGAAAAATCCTCGTGGCCCGGTGTATCCAGCAAATTGACCATGCGCTCCTTGTAGGGAAACTGCATCACCGAAGAGGTCACCGAGATACCCCGCTGCTGCTCCATGGCCATCCAGTCGGAGGTGGCATGGCGGTCCGATTTGCGACTCTTCACCGTGCCCGCCACCTGAATCAGCTTGCCGAGCAGCAACAGCTTTTCGGTAATGGTGGTCTTGCCGGCATCCGGGTGCGAAATAATCGCCAGCACCCGGCGACGCTCTATGTCCTTGGTCAGGGAATTTGTACTCATGGTGTCTGTCGCATGGACCGCTTGCCAGCGGCAAAGCAGCAAAGCAAAAAGGCCCGTCATAGCTGGCCCGGGAAACAGCGCCGGGTCCGGCGGGTGAAAAAGGGCGCGATTATAACAGCTGCCCTGCCCTCGGGCATCTATCAAGAGTGCCCTGAACTACGCTTGCCCGCGCGACTGCTCTACAATGGCGCCCAGACAATGTCCCGCCAGACCGCCAATCAGCCCAGCAGGAGAGCAATATGGATTTCAGTCTATCCGGGGAGCAGCAGGCCCTTCAGGACTCGGTGCGCCGCTTCGCCCAAAAGGAATTGCCGGAGATCGCCCGCGCTATCGAGGAGTCAGATGAACCGCCCAGCCTGGAGCTGCGCCACCGTTACGCGGAGCTGGGGTATCTGGGCGTCAATCTCGATCCAGACTATGGCGGCCAGGGACTGTCCCATCTCGATGCAGTGATTGTGCTGGAAGAAATCGCCAGTATCTCCATCGCCGTGGCCTTTCCCATTTTCGAGTCCTGCTTCGGGCCCTGCCTGGCCCTGGCGCACTATGGCAGCGAGGCACTGAAGCAGAAATACCTGCCCCGAGTCTGCAGCGGCGACACCATTCTGGCGGTCTCCATGTCCGAGCCGGAGGCCGGTTCGGCATTAACCGACCTGAAAACCACTGCCCGCATCGAGGGCCAGCGCCTGATCCTCAATGGCAACAAGCGCTGGTGTTCAGGGGCAGGCCACTCCGAGGCCTATGTGGTCTATTGCCGCCTGTCCGACGCCCCTGGCGCCAAGGGCATCGGTGCCGTGGTGGTGGACAAGGACAGCCCGGGCCTGAGCTTTGGCCAGCGCGATCATCATATGGGCTTTCGCGGCGTCTATAGCGCCGATATGTATTTCGATAACGTGGAATTGCCCCTGGAGCAAATGCTGGTGCCGGCCGGCAGCTTTGGCAAATTGATGGATGCCTTCGATCTGGAGCGCTGCGGCAATACCACCATGTCCCTGGCAGTGGCCCAGTCCGCCTTCGACTATGTGCTGGATTACTGCCAGCAGCGGCAACAGTTCGGCAAGCCCCTGGTGGACTTCCAGGCGGTGCAATTACAGATCGCCGAAATGAAGATGCAACTGGATGCGGCCCGCCTGCTGCTCTACCGGGCTGTCGCCAATGCCGATCGCGCCCTGCCCAGTATCGCCGACAGCAGCCTGGCCAAATGTTATGCCAATGAAACCGCCCGCAGCGTCACCGGCAAGGCCCTGCAATTGATGGGCGGCTATGGCTATTCGCGGGAATTTCCTCTGGAGCAGAAGATGCGTGATGCCTGGGGCTGGGGAATCGCCGGTGGCGCCATCGACATCCAGAAGGTTAATATCACCTCCGCTCTGGTGGGACGCCGCTTTAACCAACGCGCCAGCTAATCACCGACGAGAACAAAAACAGCGAGATATAAGGGAGAATCCAGGTGGCAGCATTGCGATTCCTGATCAATGAAGTGACATCGGCCAACCGCGTCAAGGGCGTGCTGTTGGCGGGCAGTATTGAGGAAGGCGACAGCATCGCCATTGCCCCGGGCGGCCAGCAATCCACCATCATGTCGGTCAGCGGCCCCCATGATACCGGCGCCGCTGCCACGATCGGTGTGGAACTGGATCTGGAATTCACCTATTCGGTAACAGCCCATAGCGGCAATATCATTGCCCCGGCCGATGACCGCCCTGAATACGCCGATCAGTTTGAAGCCAGGCTCGAATGGCTTAGTGAAAACGAATTGCTGCCTGGCCGCTCCTATGAGCTGCGCTCGCCGGGCGGTGATAGCGAAGCCACTGTGTCACGTCTGAAATACCGCCTGCAGGATGAGCAGCAGATTGCCGCCAAGACCCTGGAAGAAAATGAGATGGGGGTCGCCAACCTGGCCCTGACCCGTCCCATTATCTATGACCCCTTCAATAACTATGAAGCCACCGGCAGTTTTGATTTGCTGGACAAAAAATCAGGACAAGTGCTTGCCAGGGGGCAGATTCGACATGGCCTGCGCCGGGCCAGCAATGTGCACTGGCAGGCCCTGGATGTGGACAAGCAATCCCGCGCCGCCATCAAACAGCAGACGCCACGCATTGTCTGGCTTACCGGCCTGTCCGGTTCCGGCAAATCCACCATCGCCAATCTGTTGGAGAAAAAGCTGATTGCCCGGGGCCGCCATTCCTACCTGCTGGATGGCGACAATGTCCGTCATGGCCTCAACAAGGATCTGGGCTTTACCGATGCCGACCGGGTGGAGAATATTCGCCGCGTCGGGGAAACCGCCAAGCTGATGCTGGATGCCGGCCTGATTGTAATCACCAGCTTTATCTCACCATTTCGGGCCGAGCGGGACATGGCCCGCTCCCTGTTCGATGAGCAGGAATTTGTGGAAGTGTTTGTGGACACGCCTCTGGAAGTTTGCGAACAACGCGATCCCAAGGGCCTGTACAAAAAAGCGCGCCAGGGTGATATCAAGAATTTCACCGGCATCGACAGCCCTTACGAGCCACCGGGCAATCCGGAGATGACACTGGATACGGTGGAGTTGACTGTAGAACAGGCGGCCGATGCCATCATCGACTATATTGAGAAATAAGCTGCTGCCTTGAAAAGAGGCAGTGAGCGTGTTGCCCTAGTGCAGCACTGTGCCCCGGGGCAGGGTGCGGGATTCGGCGAACTCCGGATGCAGGATATCGCTGCGTTTCACCAGCAGCAGGTCGTGACGGGAGATGTGATCATTCTCATCGGCTGAGCGCACATCGATGTCATCCAGCAGCACACAGACCACGTCATCATCCTCCACATCCACCACCACACAGGACTTGAAGCCATTGATGGTGTTGAGGGAGGCGAAGGAACCCACGTCAAAGCTGTGCACCGGGAAACTGCCATCGGTGTCCTTCAGCAGCCCGCAGGAGGTAAAGGCCACACCAAAACCGGCCGCGGCCACCACATGAATAATATCGATGATATCCGGATCAGTCAGGTCGACTCTCAGAGTGTCATGAATGGGCTGATTGGCGGTCATCTGCCGCTGGTTCACCAGTTTGACGAACAAATTGATGTCTTCCTGGTTCCATTCCAGGGTTTCCTCGGTTTCCGAACGGCTGCTGTCGGAGGACAGACTCTGCACGCTGGTCTCGATGGTGAGATCACGCACCTCGGTTTCGGGAGGACAGGGAACAACCATGGAAACAGAACAGTAGCCTTCGGCGCTTTCGGCACTGAGGCGCCAGAGGAAGGGAATATCGCCACTGAATTCAATCATTAATTTCTACTACACAGTGAGAAAGTGATTGTTAACATAGCATACTTAATCGCATCGGCAGAATGCTGATGTGCTTGATAGTAATGACGACAAACGGCGCTGGATAGTTTAGCCAACTTAGCGATCATAGCTCAGATCAACATCGAGCAAGGTCCAACAACTGCTTGAGAAACAAGGAGAAAAAGCCTTTGGTCGGGCACCGGAGTTTTTCCACAGATTCTGTGGATAAGTCGGTGAATAATTCCTGAAGAAGGGGCTCAAGCCTCGACTTTATGCCCGAATGACACATTTTGTGCGAATTTTGATCAATCCGAATTATCATTCAAATTCAATAACTTATGATTTATGGAAAGATCATCCAAAAATAATATACAGCTATAGCAGACTTTTTGTGACAGGCAGGTAATTAATGTGCATAAAAAACAGGGCTGAATTGACTTTTGCAGTGATCCGGATTCATTTGTCATTGTTTTTATTAAAGTTTTTACAATCACAATACCGTTCGTTCATAAAGCAAAGTTTTCCCCAGGACAAATCCCCATGACCGCAAGATCCGCCGCTCCCACCCTGATCATCCTGATAACGGTCTTGCTGGCCACCGCCATTGGCCTGGGCAGCTCCCTGTGGCAGCAAAACCGACTCGCCAGCAGTGCCAGCGACTTCAGTCTGCAACTGCTGCAACAAGTACTGGGGGATGGTCAGTCAGACAGCCTGGTTGAGCGGGCCCATCCACAGTTTCTCAGCGACATGCCGGCTGAGTCCCTGCACAACTATATCAGTCATATCCGCAACCGCCTGGGGCCACTGGAGCGGCTCAGCAGTATTCGCGGTGGTATCGACAGATCCCTGCTCTCCTTTTCCGCCAGCGGCACCAGCGCCGCCTACAGCGTCGAGATGCAGTTTGCCAATGACGAGGCTGCCGAGGCCTGGATCGAACTGAGCCATAACGGTCAGGACTGGCAGGTCAGCGCCTTCCGGGTGGAGTCACAGCTGCTGTACGACTGAGTGGCCTATTTGACAATCAACTCATAGAGGCTGGGAACCAGTATCACCGCACAGACGAAAGCCAACAGTACATCCTGGTCCAGACCAAATCGAAGCAGGGTCGGTTCCGGCAGATTCAGGGCAATCACGCCACAGGCGACTACCGCGATCAGCATCAGATTTCGACTTAACAGCAGGGCCGCCAGGATCAGAGCTATGGAAAAGACCAGGATATAGTTCTTCTCTATCCCGAGCTGTGCCAGGGTCTCATTGGCGATGGTGATGCCCAGGGTCACAAAAACCACAACCGCATGGGCGAGCGGTTTGATAGCGTGTTTTTCTCCGCGCATGGTGTTTCCCCGATAACAGGCGAATGAAAACAGTTCAAAGCCACTATATGTGCTCCCCCGAAGAGGTGATACAGCAGTTGCCCAGACTATGAACCAGTTCAAATCGAAGTTGCGGACCGGGCAACAGTTTTTCGGGCGAGCGAGCGCTCAGGGGAATTCCCCTACACCGGGGTAAAGGGGTCAGTCCTCTTATTAAGGGGGAATCATTGAACGAGGACGCGGACCAGCAGCAATACAAGCCCACAGCGAAACCCTGCAGCACTGTTGGCTGAAGACTTGCCGAAAGGAAGTTTTATGGCAGCGGTAGCGAGGCCCGCGCTTTACTCAGACACCACACGCAGCAGTTGCTGGTAATCGGTCAGACCCTGGAAAATCTTGTGAATACCGTCCTGCTTCATGGTACGCATGCCGTCCTTGAGAGCCTGGGCGCGAATATCGTCCAGTTCGGCCTTCTTGTAGATCATGGCCTGCAGCTCGTGGGTACCCACCAGCAACTCATGAATACCGGTACGGCCTTTGTAGCCGGTGTCGCCACATTCATCGCAGCCCACCGCCCGGCACAGCTCCACCGAATCCGCATCGAAGTCGGGGTTGTCCATCTCCCAAACTTCGCGGCCATAGGAGTCAATCAGGTGATCGATTTCCCGCTGCTCCGGCTTGTAGGCTTCCTTGCAGCTGCCGCAAAGGGTACGCATCAGACGCTGGGCCAGTACCCCCAACAGGGCATCAGAGAAGTTCACCGGATCCAGCCCCAGATCCAGCAGACGGGTAATGGTCTCCGGTGCCGAGTTGGTGTGCAGGGTGGACAATACCAGGTGACCGGTGAGTGAAGCTTCCACACCGATACTGGCGGTTTCATGGTCACGCATCTCACCAATCAGAATCACATCCGGGTCAGCACGCAGGAAGGCGCGCATGGCGGTGGCGAAGGTGAAATCAATCTTGGGCAGCATCTGCACCTGTTGCAGACCGGGCTGGGTAATCTCCACCGGATCCTCGGCGGTCCAGATCTTGCGCTCGGGTTTGTTGATATAACCCAGTACCGCGTGCAGGGTTGTGGTCTTACCGGAACCGGTTGGCCCCACCACCAGAAACAGACCATGGGGATGGGCAGACAGCTCCACCACCCGCTCATGGTTGTTCGGGTGCATATTCAGTTTTTCCAGCGGCATGGCGGCACCGGCAGCAAGAATACGCAGTACCGCACTCTCCCCCTGCACCGTGGGCACGGTGGCAACACGCAGCTCCAGCTTCTTGCCCCGCACCTTGAGTTTACACTTGCCGTCCTGGGGCAAACGCTTCTCGGCGATGTTCAGCCGCGACATTACCTTGATACGGGCAATCAGGGCCGCACAGTGTTCCTTGGGCACCTTCAGCAGTTCACGGCAGATGCCGTCGACACGGATCCGCACACCACCGGGGGCACTGTCCTTGCCGGGTTCAATATGAATATCCGAAGCGCCGAGTCGATCTGACTCGGTAATGATGCGGTTTACCAACTGGATAATGGCATTGGTTTCGGCGAGGCTGGCATCTTCATCGTCTTCCTCGGCATCATCGAGCTCCACCGCGCCCTGCTCGTCCAGGCCGGAAAAGATATCGTCAAAGCCTTCCTCGTAGTCGCCATCATCGCCGCGCAGGAACTGGGCAATATGTTCCGGCAGGCCAACCCGGAATACGTAGTTGCGGGCATTGACCACGCCCTGAATTTCCATGATGCGCTGGTAATCCGAGGGATCATCGATGAGGATCACCGCCTCATCCTTGTCACCGGCCACCGGTAGCCAGAGATTGCTGCGCAGGTAGCTGATACCGATATTCTCCAGCAGATCCACCGGCAGTTCATGCTTGGGGTCGTACTTCATGTACGGCACCCGGTAGTAATACTCCAGGGATTTGCCGATGGTGTCGGCTTCGATATTGTATTCCTCCATCAGGGCCCGGGAAGTGGAGCCACCATAGAGGGAAACCTTGTTCTTCAGGTCTTCCAGTTCGGCACTGCTGATATGGCCTTTCTGCACCAGGTAGTCATAGGGACCCTGGGTGCTTTGTAGTGAGGAACGGAATTGCTTGGCCAGCATCTGGCTGACCATCAGGGCGTGCTTGAGATCAGTCTTGGTGAAATCCCGGTCGCCCTCGAAATTGATCAGCTGCATGACCCCCAGCAGAATCTCGTCCTTGATGGGAACCACGATCTGGGACTTGACCTTCCAACCCTTGGCGTCAGAGAACTTGCTGTCGAACTGCAGACGCGGGTGAATATCCACCAGCTCTTCGCTGTCTTTGACGTTCTTGATCACCAGCGCGCGCTGGGAAAGCGCCACATAACCGGCCAGTGAAGTGGTACTGAATGGCACGCGGATTTCGATGGAATCATCATCATCGGGATCACCGCCCTTGATGCTGGCAAGAATCTCCTTGCCGTTATCCACCGACTGATAAATGGTGAACAGGCGCACGCCCAGCAAGTCCAGCAAATCCTGCTCGACTTCCTTCATCGCCACTTTCAGTTTTTTGCTGTATTTGAGGCGCTGATAGATTTTCGAGAGCTTGGCGACAAACTCGTCCTTCTGCTCAACCGGTTCGGCCGGTGGCGTCTCGATCTCTACTTCCTGTGCGGCTGTCTCTGACATGCTTGATTCACAATGCTATCTTTTCAGGCTTATTCTGTTGTTACGTCCGTTTGCTGTCCCGGCTCCAGTCAATTGTGCGGGCTGCAGCGCAATCTGTCCTGAGCTACATCAACATCGGCGTTTGACCGGCAGACTTGTGGTAGAAATTCCCGCCCTGAGGCCGATAAATTCCCAAAGCCTGGCGACGCAGTGGCCGAAGCCCGCCCGGCGCCGTTCTTGCAGACAGTCATGGAGCCTGCACAACACAGCAGTAATCAATCAAAATGCCAGCAAATTCAAATAGATTCAACAGGTTTTTACTGATATTGCTAAGCCAGCTCACCCTTGCCGGCCCGGCCCTGGCGGCTTTGCCAGCACTGAGCGACAGCGAATTACAGAGTCTGGGTGAGCGCATCTATGCCAATGAGTGTAATCAGCGTTTTGAATGCCTGGTGAGCTGGAATGCCGGAGAAGATTTCCCATCCCTGGGAATCGGCCATTTCATCTGGTATCAACAGGGGCAGCAGGAGCTGTTCGAGGAGACTTTTCCCGCTTTGCTGGACTATCTGCAGCAACGGGGCGTGGCCCTGCCGGCATGGCTCAGTGCTGCCGGCGAGGCCGATTCACCCTGGACCAGTCGTGAGCAGTTTCTGGCTGCCGCCGATTCGGAGAAAATGGGACAACTGCGCCAGTTCCTCTATGACAGCCGTGCCTGGCAAAGTGCCTTTATTGCCGAGCGCCTGCAGCACAGCCTGCCGGAGTTACTGGCGGCAGTGCCCGAGTCCCGGCGCCCGGAGTTGCAGCGGCGCTTTATGAGCCTGGCCAATACAGCGCCTCCCTACGGCCTCTACGCCCTGATCGACTATGTCCATTTCAAGGGCAGCGGCTTGAGCCCCGGTGAGCGCTATCAGGGCCAGGGTTGGGGGCTGCTGCAGGTGCTTGAGGAAATGCCCGCCGAGGCCAGTCTGGAAAACTTTGTGACCAGTGCCGATGCGGTGCTCAGTCGCCGGGTTGCCAATGCCCCGCCGGCACGCAATGAACAACGCTGGCTGGCCGGCTGGCGGGCCCGTCTGCAAACCTATCTGCCTGCCTCCGGCTCCCTGCGAAGCCCCTAGGCTGCTTGCCGCTTGCGGCATTTCCGACTAACCTTGCCACTCGCTGAATTCCCGAGTTATTTCTATGACGTTCGAGCGCCCCAATATTGCAGCCATGCAGGGCTATACGCCCGGCGAACAGCCTGCTGGCGACAAGGCCATCAAGCTCAATACCAATGAGAATCCCTATCCGCCGGCTCCGGCGGTAGCCGCGGCCCTGGCCGCTGTGAGCAGTGAGGAATTGCGCCGCTATCCGCCACCCACGGCCGGCGAATTTCGCCAGACCGCTGCCGAGCTGCATGCTGTTGAGCCTGAAAATATCCTGCCCACCAATGGCGGCGATGAGTTACTGCGCCTGGTGCTCACCACCTTTGTGGATCCCGAGGAAACAGTCGTGGTGGCCGAGCCCAGCTACTCTCTCTATCCGGTACTGACTGCAATCCAGGGCTGCCAGCTCAGGCAGGTGCCCCTGCAGGAAGGCTGGAATCTGCCAGCCAACTTCAGTGAACAAATCCAGGACGCCAAGCTCTGCATTCTGGTCAATCCCCACGCCCCCAGCGGCCATTTGATGGCGGTTGAGGTTTTGCGCGAGGTTGCCAATTCCTTTGACGGCATTCTGTTGATCGATGAGGCCTATGTGGATTTCATCGATCCGGACAAAGGCTATGACTCCCTGCCACTGGTGCGGGAGCTGGATAATGTCATTATCCTGCGCACCCTCAGCAAGGGTTACTCCCTGGCCGGGCTGCGTTTCGGCTATGGCATTGGCAGCCCGAATCTGATTGCGCCGATGCTCAGCAAGACCCGTGACAGCTATAACACCGACCTGCTGTCCCAGCGCCTGGCCACGGCCGCCCTCAAGTCTGTTGACCATGCCCGCCAGGGTTGGGACCGGGTACGGGCCAGTCGTAAAAAGCTGGCCGCCGAGCTTGCGCAACTGGGCATGCCCTGCGAGCCCAGCCAGAGCAATTTTCTGTTGTGCCAGGTGCCACACAAACCGGGCGCCAAGGCACTGTATCAGGCCCTCAAGGACAAGGGCATTCTGGTGCGCTGGTTTGATCTGGAAGGCCTGCGGGATCGCCTGCGGATCAGCATTGGCAGTGAAGAGGAAAACAATGCTCTGATCGATGCTATCCGGGAAATCCTTGGCAGCGTGAGTTGACAAGCAGGCAACTGCCCGTTAGAAACAAATTTTACCCAGCGGCTTGGCTTTCCATGTCATCACAGGCGGACTCCGAAGCGAAGGACGGGGCCTCCGGCAGGACCTATCCCTGCCCGGAGTGTCACAAACCCATGCAGCGGCGCAGCGGCAAACGCGGCCCGTTCTGGGGCTGTTCCGATTTCCCTCGTTGTCGCGCCACCCTGCATGATCTGGACGGCAAACCCTCGGCAGAAGCGGATGAGCGCTTCCGCTGCCCCATCTGCACTCGCCCCATGATTCGGGCCGACAAGGACAAGGGGGATTACTGGTTCTGCAGCGGCTACAGCAAGGGTTGCCGCATCCGTCTGGCGGATCAGGACGGCAAGCCCGAGGCAGCCTACCGCTGCCGCGATTGCGGCAGCCTGCTGGTCAAGCGCGAGGGTAAACACGGTGAATTCTGGGGCTGCAGCAAGTATCCTGAATGCACCGCAAGCTATCGCAACAAGGACAACAGGCCCGATTTTGATTTTTTCACTGCTAAACGTTCGTAAGAAAACCGCCGCCACCCTGGCCGGAATTGCCATCGCCGCACTCTGTCTGTGGGGTTTGAGCATGTGGCAGGACATCAGCATTCAGGAACTGGTGAATATTCTGCTGGCGGTCATCGTCCTGCTGGGCGCCGTGATGGCGGCGGCCCTGGTGTTGATCGTAGGCTTCAAACTGATCCTGCGACTGGTGGACAGGATTGCCGAAAGGCAGCATGAGAAGAACGGCGACTAGCGTCGCGGCGAGCAGAAGCTGACCCTGATCAGGGCATGGGCAGTTCCCGCGACATGATGATGGCATCCTCCCGGCCATCACTACCGGGGTAATAGGCCTTGCGCAGGCCGATTTGCTCAAAGCCCATGGAACGGTACAGATCGATGGCCGGATCATTGCTGACCCGCACTTCAAGAAAACACTGTTTTGCGTCCAGTTTGGTCGCCCGCTCAAGCAGCAGGCGGAACAGCTTGCGACCATAACCCTGGCGCTGATAGTCCGGATGCACACACAGGGTCAGCAGATGACACTCCCCCACCGCCACAGACATCACCCCGTGGGCAACGATCTGGTTCTTATTGGCCAGTACCCAGCATTGATAGCCGGAGCGCAGACAGTCCACAAAAATACGCTTGTTCCAGCCCTGCTCATAGGCAGCCGCCTCATTCCTGACCACAAGGTCCAGATCGCTGTGACGCATACTGCGGGCAAAAAACTGCATGGGCGTGGTGGCTGGCCTGTTCATGTTCAGCTAAAGGGATGTGACTCAACTCGACTGCAAACGCTGGCGCAAGGGCTGTAGCTGTTGCCAGACTTCCCGCTTGAGCTCCGGCAGGGCCAGCATGGCCTGCAGGCTTTCAACACAGCAAACCTGACAATTGAGCTTTCGGGCGGGGAAATCTCCGGTTCCCTGGTCTCTGGCCGCTCCAGGCATCAAGGGGGCCAGACGGGAACTGAACAGCAGCAGATTGCTGAACCCACCCTGTTGGCGGCGCTGGGTAATAAAACCACCCAGGGCCTGGCGCGCATGTTCTTCGGTGGCTTCCCGGGCGGGCATGTCGGGGCTCAATGGCCAATTGAACATCTCCGCCTGCCAATCACTGTCACGGCTTTCAACGGACAGGGCCAGCAGAATATTGCCCAGCAACTCCCGGGCCTCGGCTGAGTCTGCCCTGGCCTGCAGGGGTAATTCACTGAGCACCGCCAGATCGGGGCCAGGACGATAAAAGGCCAGACGAAACTGCAGCGCCGGTTCGGCATTGGCAGCTTCCTGTTCCTGGGCCTGTTCCTGGGCCTGTTGCGTGGCGGCCGCGCTGTCAGCCGGGCTTTCACGGCGTCGCTCACGCCGGGACTCATCCAGATCCATCACCACCCGGGCCGAAGCCGGGCGCGCCGCTTTGGCCTTGCCGGCAGAGTCAGAGCCTGCAGCCGGATGTGTCCCTGCCTGCGGCTCTGCCGGCTCGGGCCAGACATAGTCGGGACTGGCAAGGGCATTGGCCAGGGGCTGACGCGGGTAATAAACCTGTATCCCCATGGCTTCAAGATAAGCCTGGCGTTGCTGTTCGTTCATAAAATGCTGGTGCTTTTGATCCGGAATCTGATCCGGAATCTGATCCGGAGCCTGACCTGGAAACCGACCACTGGCCGGGACTTTGGCAAGAGCTGCAATATACCCCGAAGCCGGGCTGTGCTCAACAAAGCCACGGTTTTGCCCGGCCAACTCGCCGGTTTGAAGTTGGCTGCCTTTCATGATTGAATCCGGCTTCGGCGAGCGAGCGGTAATTATATGAAAGCAATTGTCTGCAAGTCCTACGGTCCCCCGGAAAATCTGGTTCTGGAAGATATTGAGGCGCCTGTGGCAGGTCCCGGTGAGGCAGTGGTTGAAGTACATGCCGCGTCACTGAATTTTCCGGACACCCTGCAGATTCAGGGCAAGTATCAGTTTCAGCCTCCCATGCCTTTCACCCCCGGGTCTGAGGTGGGCGGCATTATCAAGAGTCTGGGCAGCGATATTCACGGCTTCGCAGTTGGCGACCGGGTCATGGCCACACCGGGCATTGGCGGCCTGGCTGAGCAGGTCCTGTGCAAGGCCCCGGCGCTGCGCAAGATTCCCGACAATATGGACTTCAAGACCGCCGCGGCCTTCGCCATGATCTATACCACCTCCTACCATGCCCTCAAGCAACGGGCCCAACTCAAGGCCGGGGAAACCCTGCTGGTGCTGGGTGCCAGTGGCGGAGTTGGTCTGGCGGCGGTGGAACTGGGCAAGCTGATGGGCGCGCGGGTGATTGCCGCGGCCAGCAACGAAGAGAAGCTGGATTTCATCAAGCAGTTCAATCCCGATGCCACCATCAACTATGGCGATGGCGAGCTGAAGGAGAAGGTCAAGGCACTTACCGACGACCGTGGTGCCGATGTGATTTACGATCCGGTGGGCGGCGACCTGTTTGACCAGAGTTGCCGTTGCATCAACTGGAATGGCCGCCTGCTGGTGGTGGGCTTTGCCAGCGGCAGGATTCCCGAGTACAAGGCCAACCTGGCACTGCTCAAGGGTTCTTCCATGGTGGGAGTCTTCCTGGGCCGCTTCCGCAAGGAAGAGCCCGAGGCCTATGAAGCCAATTTCCGGGAACTGCTGGCAATGTACGAGCAGGACAAACTGCATCCGGTGGTCACCCAGAGCTTTGCCGCCGAAGATTATGTGGAAGCCTTCAAGGTGTTCAGTGAACGCCGGGTCATGGGTAAGGTAAGCCTGCAATTCAATGCTGACTGACGATCAGATTCGCGCCGACCTGGCCCGCCTGAAAGACATCGTCGCCGCCCACAAGGCGGCCGATGCGGAACTGGCTGTCCACGAAGAGGACGTGGCTGGCCAGCGTCTGACGGTATTCAGCAAGATTCCCGAGAACCTCGGCCAACTCTACAAACTGGGCCTGGCGCAGCCCGATCTGCCCTTTCTGGTTTACCAGCATGAGCGCTACAGCTTTGCCGAAGCGCTGGACATGGCGCGCCGTCTTGGCCGGGTGTTATTGGAAAACTATGGCATCAAGCGCGGTGAACGGGTAGCCATCTGTGCCCGCAACTCGCCGGAGTGGTGCCTGGCCTACATGGGCATCACCCTGATCGGTGCGGTGGTGGTACCCATGAATTCCTGGTGGAAGGGCCCCGAACTGGCCTATGGCCTGAAGGACAGCGGCAGCCGCCTGGTGTTTGCCGATCAGCAGCGGGCCATGCAGATGCAGGACAGTCTCAGCCAACTGGGAGTGGCCCTGGTGCAGATCAAGCCGGAGTCGGTCAGCGAGCAGGCGCCGGAGTTTTACTCCCTGCTGGACGGCGTAGAGCCCCTCAGCGATGCCGAAATCGATGCCCTGGCGGTAGCGGCCGACGACAATGCCTCCATCATGTATACCTCAGGCTCCACCGGCGAGCCCAAGGGCGTGCTGTCCAGTCACCGCGCCATTATCAGTGCCCCCTACACCTGGAGATTCGTCAAGGAAATCAACGAAATTCTGCGCCCGGAATTGCTGGAAGAAAATCCCGAGTTTCAGCCTGCCATTCTGGCCAATGTTCCCCTGTTCCATGTCACTGGCAGCCATGCCCAGTTTCTGTCCTGTTTTCTCTATTGCCGCAAGTTCGTGATGATGTACAAATGGGATGCCAACAAGGCGCTGGAGTTGATCGAGGCCGAACGTATTTCGGTCTTCCATGGCGTACCCACCATGACCTGGGAGTTGATGCATGCCGAAAACTTCTCCCGGACCGACCTGCGCAGCCTGCGCCAGGTACAGAGTGGCGGCGCCCCACGTCCGCCGGAACACCTGAAACTGATGCAGGAAAAATTCCCGGAGCGGGCCATGCCCGGCCTCGGCTATGGTCTTACCGAGACCAATGCCATTGGCGCCATTATCTCCGGCAAGTTCTACCTGGCACGTCCCCACAGCACCGGTCGCCCTTCGCCGCCGGTCACCCAGGTCAAGATCGTCGACGAACAGGGCCAGACCCTGGAGGCGGAACAGGTGGGCGAAATCTGCATCAAGGGGCCAACCCTGATGAAGGGCTATTGGAACAAACCGGAAGCCACTGCCGAAGTCCTCATCGACGGCTGGTTCCATACCGGCGATATCGGCTATCTGGACAGCCTCGGCTTTCTGATCATTTCCGACCGGGCCAAGGACATTGTCATTCGGGGCGGCGAAAACATCGGCTGTGCCGAAGTTGAATACGCCATCAGCGAGCACCCGGCGGTTAATGAAGTCTCTGTCTACGGCATCCCCGATGAGCGCCTGGGTGAACTACCGGTGGCCTCGGTCATGCTCAGACAGGGAAGCCAATTAAGCGAAGCAGAACTGAAAGACTTTCTGGCCGACAAGATCGCCGCCTTCAAGATTCCCGAAAGCTTTGACTTCCACTACCAGCAACTGCCCCGCCTCGGCACCGGCAAGATCGCCAAGCGCCTGCTGCGCGAGCAAGCCATCGCCCGCCTCAAGTCCTGATCCAGCCCCGCAAGCCCTGCGTAATTAAATCCAGAGATGGCTGCCCCCGAGCGGTCCTGGCTTCATCAAACTGTCACATTGAAGCCTTAAGGTGGGCGCCAGAACTTCACCCCTGGGGTGAAAATATTTCAGCTCCGGAGCCTTTAAATAGCTGAAGGAAATCCCCAGAAATACCGATATACAGGATAGGCGATATGCGTAAAGCTAAAACCGGCAAAGAGGGACAGACCATGAAAGAGCAAAAATGGGATGACTTCGAAAGCGCAAAGGAGTTTCTTGAGGCTGCTTTAATGCCTGAGGAAGCCGAGGCCAGCGAACAAAAGGCCTCGTCTACCAAAGACAAGTCTCGGGTTACCGAAATGCGTCGTAGAATTGAGGAACGGCTCGACAGCAAGCGAATTGCTCTGGAGTACGATTACCTCGAAATGGAAGATATTTCAGACGATCTCGATTTCGACGATCCCCTGGAAAGACTCCAGTAACAGCCAGCCCGGGCAGGTCCGAGTCACAACAAAGACCTGCTTCACTGCGCCAGAGATCAATGGCAAGCAACTGAATTTATTCGGTTTCTGCCAGCTGCAGCCGATTTTTCGGCGTTTCCGACCCCTGCAATTCAGGCTATTCAGCCTCCTCCGAAGTTAGTATGATTGGCCCCTTGTTTTAGCAGGGCCGATTTAACGAATGACCTATTGTGTAGCAGTGTCTGTGGATGCAGGCATGGTGTTTTGTTCCGATTCCTTGACCAATGCCGGTGTAGACCAGGTCTCCACCTACAGCAAGATGCACCGCTTCAGTGTGGAAGGGGAAAAATGCTTCGTCATCCTCAGTGCCGGCAATCTGGCCACCACCCAGGCCACCATTGCCAGAATCAAGAGTGATATCAAGAAAGACAGTGCTGACAACCTGCTCACCATGAGCAGTGTCGAGGACGCCGCCGACTATATCGGTGATATCAGTTGTGAGCAGCAGGAGAAGCGCGCCGTCGAAGGCAAGAATTTCGAAGCCAGCTTTATCATCGGTGGCCAGGTCAAGGACAACGAACACGAGATCATTCTGGTCTATCCGGAAGGCAATCACATTACCTCCTCACCGGACACCCCCTATCTGCAAATCGGCGAAAGCAAGTACGGCAAACCCATCCTCGACCGCATTCTGACTCCGGATCTGAATCTGGATACCAGTGCCATGTGCGCCCTGGTCTCTATGGATTCAACCATGCGCAGTAATCTCAGCGTGGGGCCACCCATCGAATTGCTGATGTACAAGGCCGACTCACTGCATCTGGATGAGCCCTATCGTTTCGAGAGTGACAGTGATTTTCTGCGGGATCTGAAACGCAGCTGGGATGAACGTCTCAAGGAAGCCTTCCGGCAGATGCCGCCCATGACCTGGGCTAAGAACTGGGATAAATCAGACCGTGGACAAAGCGGAGCTTAGCCATAGTCATTGTCGACAGGGTGAAGGGATAGGCATCCTCCAGCCCCATACTGCGGTTCAGGGCATTCAGCATAATAGTCAGCTCTGACCATTTCAGCATCAGATCATCTATATCATCGAAATGGGTTGAGCCCTGTTGCATATGGTACTCCCCTGCTGTCTCCAGGGTGTCTACCATGTGCAGATAATGGGCCCAGACCTCGGCCCAATCTTCCAGCGGATGCGCCTGGGCATAGTGACTGATCAGATTGGGGTCCAGCTCCAGGGTAAATTTATTGTTGTAGTAGTACTCCAGGGCCGCGGCATAGTCACGCCGCTCATCGCCGAACAGTTCCCGAAAGGTTGCCAGTTTGTCCGCATCAGACGCCACCAGTGTAGTGAAGTAATAGTGCCCGATCTCATGGCGGAAATGGCCCAGCAGGGTGCGATAGAGCTCACCGGTAAACTGGCGATTGATCTCCCGGCGCACATGATCGGCCTCGGCAATATTGATAGTAATCAGGCCATTGAGATGGCCGGTATTCACATGTTCTTCCACCACCCCCGGATTGGTACGCTGATCTTCTATGAACTCGAAGGCAAGACCGTCGGGATTCTGGTCCTTGCCCTCAATCGGCAATTGCAGGGATAACAGGGAATAGATCAGGCGACGCTTGGCGTGCTCCATGCTTTTCCACCAGCTGCGCCGCTGCGGTAATTTCAGATTGGGTATGGTGTGATTCAGTTTGCAAGCCAGACAGTAACTGTCGCCCTCCGCGGACACCAGCCAGTTGCAAACACCGTAGTCGGCCGAGTTTTGACAGAGGGTCCTGCCTGAATCATCAGTGTCGTCCAGGCGACGCATTTCCATGGTGACCGGGTCGAAGCCGACCTGATGGTCGCAATTCAGACAGCGGCTGTTCTCAAAGAACAGCGCCTGACCACAGGCACAACTGAAGTTTTTCATAATGGACTCTGGATCAATGCAGAAACCAGGTATCGGCGATCTTGAAGTGGGTCGCGGCCAGGGACTTTTGCAGCTCGTCAATATATTTGAGCAGGCCCTTGTTCAGCAGCTTTTCAATATCGCCATCGCGCAGCAGACGGCGAGTGCGGTCTACCTGCCATTTTACTTTCGATGAGCGCGGCAGCTTTTTGAGCACCTTGTTCATGGTGGTCAGGTTGTGGGCCGTGGCGCGGGGGAACAGTTCATCCTTGAGCAGAAAATTCACCACATCCTCACCGCTGATGCGCTCCCGTACATGCTGTCGGTACATCTGGTAGGCCGACAGAGAGCGCAGAATATTCATCCAGAGAATGCCTTCGAATGGCGCCTGGTTTTCTGGTTCACCTGGCACATTGGGGAGAGACTCCAGCAGACTGCCGGTACCCACATCCACAATACGGGTAGTCATATCAGCCCGTTCGAGGCTGCGCCCAAGGCGAATAAAACTGTAAGCCTCATCGCGGCTCATGCATCCGCCCAGCAGACCGGTAATCTGCTGACAGTCCGAAATAACCTGATCGAGAAACTCATGACGCGGGCCACGGGCAACTGCCGTGTCTGCCTTCTCCTTGGCCAGATAATACAGATCATTGATCATCTCGAAGGCTTCGGTGGGCATGATCTCCCGAGTGGTGCGGGCATTCTCCCGGGTCATGGCCAGATTGTCAAAGATGGAATAGCCATTGCGCTCAGCCAGCAGAAAGCGCATGACATTGCGCTCGGATTCCTGCTTGTAACGTTCCGCAAAGGCTTTCTCAGTGCCGGTAATTTCCACCAGGGAGTGCCAGCCCAGCTTGGTGCCCTTGGGCAGATCCATCAGCAAGGTGGAAAACACATTCAACAGGCGGGCAGTATTTTCCACCCGCTCGAGATAGCGGGCCTGCCAGTAAACGCGTTCTGCAACTCTCGATAGCAACATCTTGCGGCCTATTCGTCCCCGATTATCCAGGTGTCCTTACTGCCACCACCCTGGGATGAGTTTACGACATAGGAGCCCTTGACCATGGCTACCCGGGTAAGCCCGCCGGCGGTGACATGGGTCTTGTCCGACTGCAGGATAAAGGGGCGCAGGTCAACATGGCGCGGCTCCACCGCACGCTCACCCAGTATCGGCACAGTAGAAAGGGAGATCAGTGGCTGGGCCATATAGTTGCGCGGATTCGCCTTGATCTTGCGGGCAAACTCCTCCCGTTCCTTGCGGCTGGCCTGAGGGCCAATCAACATACCGTAGCCTCCGGATTCATTGGCGGGCTTCACCACCAGCTTGTCCAGATTCTTCAGCACATGATCGCGCTGGGCCTTGTCGGTACACAAATAGCTGGGCACATTGGGAATGATCGGATCTTCATCCAGATAGTATTTGATGATCTTGGGCACATAGGTATAGATGATCTTGTCATCGGCCACACCGGCACCCGGCGCATTGGCCAGGGCCACATTGCCCTTCACCCAGGCATTGAACAGGCCCTTGACCCCCAGCACCGAATCCTTGTTGAACACCGAAGGGTCAAGAAACAGATCATCGATGCGACGATAGATCACATCCACCTGGGACAGACCATCGATGGTACGCATGAAGACCTTGTCGTCCTCGACCACCAGATCGCCCCCTTCCACCAGTTGCGCACCCATGCGCTGGGCCAGGAAGCTGTGTTCGAAATAGGCGGAGTTATAGATCCCCGGCGTCAGTACCACCACTTCGGGATACTTCACATTACGGGGCGACAAGGCCGCCAGGGTATCGAAAAGCTGGTTGGGATATTCAGTTACCGGGCGAATATCGTAATTGTTCTCAAACAACTCCGGAAAAACCCGCTTGGTCACGCGGCGGTTTTCCAGCATATAGGACACCCCGGAGGGCACCCGCAAATTGTCTTCCAGTACAAAAAACTGCCCGTCTTCACCCTTGATCAGGTCGGTGCCACAGATATGGGCCCAGACATCGAATTTGGGTTTGATCCCCACGCACTGCTTGCGGAAATTGCCGGAGTTGTGAATCAACTCCTCGGGCACTACCTTGTCCTTGAGGATCTTCTGATCGTTATAAAGATCGTGGATAAAGCAGTTTAGTGCCTTGAGGCGCTGCTCAAGACCCTTGCTGGTGTGGTCCCATTCCGAGGCTGCAATGAGGCGAGGAATGATATCCATGGGCCATTCGCGATCGATATTGCCGGCATCGCTGTAGACAGTGAAGGAAATGCCCATGGTTTTGATAGCCAGTTCCGCTGCAGTTTTTTTCTGCAACAACTCTTCATGGGTCAGGGAACGGAGATAGCTGGCCAGGCGGCGGGCGGGTTTTCGTGCGTAACCCGGGCTGCTGATGAGCTCATCATAAAACTTGCCGGGGTTATAGGACTTCCAATTAACGCGCATCGGTTTTACCCGCGATCAGGATATTGGAGCCGTGTAGTGCTAATATTTTTTGCATCACAGTTATTATCGAGTCTACCACAGTCAGCGCTTCTGTCCACGCTGGCCTCGGCCGACACCGCTTAACTGATCAATTCGTCAATGGCCAGGCCAACAGCAGCAAGGGAGTCGCCACACAGACGATCACGATTTCCAGTGGCAGGCCAACGCGCCAGTAATCCCCGAACCTGTAACCACCCGGCCCCATAATCAATGCATTATTCTGGTGCCCGATTGGCGTCAGGAAGGCACAGGAAGCACCCACGGCCACCGCCATCAGAAAGGCATCGGGATTCAAATTCAGAAACAATGCCAGATTGTAGGCAATGGGTGCCATCAGAATCGCGGTTGCGGCATTGTTCAGCACATCGGACACCGTCATGGTCACCACCAGAATCATGACGATGATAAATACCGGTGACAGGTCGCCCGCAATGGCGAGAATGCCTGATACCAGCAACTCTGTGGTGCCGGTTGTCTCCAGAGCATTGCCCAGAGGTATCATGGCTCCCAGCAGAATCACCACCGGCCAGTCCACGCCCTCATAGAATTCCCGCACGGGAATGACCCGCGACAGGGCCATGGCCACCGTAGCGATTCCCAGAGCCAGTTGTATAGACAGCAGACCACTGGCAACGATGCCAATGGCAATAACAAAAATAGCCAGGGCCGGCTTGGCCTTGCCATTCTTCACCAGGCCGATACTGCGCTGCGCCAGGGGGTAGCAATTCATCTTCAACACCGCCTCGTGCAGGGCTTCTTCCTCGCCATAGAGCAGCAGCACATCGCCCACCCGGAAGCGAAAATCCCGCAGGCGATTGCGGTGGGGCTCGCCGGAGCGTGAAGCGGCCAGCAGATTAATCTTGTAGCGGCTGTTGAAATTGCTGCTGGTGGGAGTCTCTCCCACTAATGCCGAATCCTTGGTGACCACCACTTCGACAAACTGTTTCTCATCGGAGTGCAGCACTTCATGCACACCGTTCTGGGCTGAATGCAAACTCAGTTTGTGCTCCTCGGCAAAGGCGGCCACTTCCTCATGACTGCCCTGCACCATCAGAAAATCACTGCGATGCAATTCCAGATCAGTCTTCGGGGTGATATTGCGCAGTATTTTTTTCTTGTGCTCTACCGACAACAGGTCCAGCTTTTTCTTGCGCAGGGATTTCTTCAGCTCGCCAGCCTTGGTGCCGATCAGATCCGATTCGGTTCCCACTTTCAGCTCGAACAGATAGCCTTCCACCTCGAACAGCTCCATGCCCGCCGATTGTTTGCGCACTATCACCAGGCGCCAACCAATCAATAGCAGAAACAGGATTCCCATCAGTGCCACGCCGCCACCGACCAGACTGAAATCAAACATGGCAAAGGATTCCCCGGTCACTTCCTCCCGGTAGCTGGCGATCAGGATATTGGGTGGTGTACCAATCAGGGTGACCAGACCACCGAGAATCGAACCGAAAGACAGGGGCATCAGCACCATCGCCGGTGGCCGCCCTGCCTTGCTGGTGGACTGAATGGCAATGGGCATCAACAGTGCCAGTGCCCCCACATTGTTCATAAACATGGACAGGAAGGCCGCCATGAAGGTCAGCGCCGCAATATGCAGAAAGGGTTTGTCCTTGAAGGGTTCCAGAACCGGCAACAGATAATCCACCGCCCCGGAACGGGTCAGACCATAACTGACAATCAGCACCAGTATTACTGTTACCGTAGCCGGATTACCAAAGCCGGAGAAAATCTCCGACTGGGGTACCACACCGGCAATACTGGCGACAAACAGGGCTGACAAGGCAACGATATCATAGCGCCAGCGCCCCCAGACCAGCAGGCCCAGCAACAGGGCCAGAATGGAAAGCAATATGGTCTGCTCGGAAGTCACTCCTGCTGCTCACCCAGCAGATCAAAGGCCAGCACACCGACGTTTTCTATCGAAGCTTCAATGCGGTCTCCTGCATTGACGGCAGAGACCCCGGCCGGGGTGCCGGTGAAAATCAGATCACCGGTTTTCAGTTCAAACAGATTGGACAGGGCGGCAATGATCTCGGCCACCGACCAGATCATCTGTGACAGATCACCCTGCTGGCGCAGCTCGCCATTAACCGCCAGTTGTATCGCTCCCTGGTCGGGATGCGAACCCTGACCCAGGGTCTGAATGGCGGAAACCGGCGCCGACTGGTCAAAACCCTTGGCCACATCCCAGGGCTTGCCGCCCTGCTTGGCCTGCAACTGCAGATCCCGGCGGGTGAAGTCTACGCCAACTGCATAGCCATAAACATGATTCAGGGCCTCGCTCACCGGAATGGCCCGGCCACCGCTGGCCATGGCCACCACCAGTTCCACCTCATGATGCAACTCGGAAGTGGCCTGGGGATAGTTGACCGGCTTATTATCGGTAACGATGGCATTGGCCGGTTTGCTGAAAAAGATAGGGGGATTCTTTTTGGGGTCCCCGCCCATCTCCTTGACGTGATCAGAGTAATTCTGACCGACACAATAAATGCGATTGACGGCAAACTGGGCATCATTGCCCGACACCGGAACCGCCGGTATCGGCGGCGGTGTGAAGATGTAAGTCACTTGTGCTTTTCCTTCAGATAGCTGGTCAGCAGAGTCTGCTGATACCAGTATTTTCTTGTCTGTTTATTCACTTTGCCCGCAACCCAGTTCCGTCAGCAAAGCCGATTCCTGCAGTCCGGACAGATCCGGAAACAACACGAGGCCGGTTTCAGCCTCGATCGTCGCCAGAGAGCTGAGCTGGCTGCAATAACTGTCGTTCTGGTCCAGATCGGCACTGAAGATGAAACTGGCCAGACGATTGTCGAACAACACCACCTTGTAATAAGCCGCAGGCTCGGATATCGACTGCGCTGCCTGTTGCACTGGCCCGGCCAGCACATGCACCTCGCCTACCTGGGCGGCCAGACCATTGATGGCCTGCTCCAGGCGAGCCCAGCTACCCAGTCGCAAATCCCTTGGCAAAGGCGCCATATTGCTCAGATTATTGAGCTCCTCCCAATAGGGCGTACCGGCAAAACTGGTCATGGGTGCCAGCCTGCCGCGATCTTCCACATTGTAGAGAATCTCGTTAACGCGATATTCCGAATCCTGGGCATTACTGAGATCCGGCTGAAAAAAGTCTTCCCCGGAAGATTCAGACAGTTCCGGCGCCAGCTCCACTTCCAACAGGCGATCAGATTGCCACAACCTCGGTAGCAGGGATGCCACGCCTATTGAGTCGCGAATTACCCGGTAGGAGACCCATTCCGCCATGCCTGTTTGCCGCTCAATGCCGGCAGCATAAAGATGATGGACGACGATCTCCTGCACATCCGGTGACTGGGGACAGGCCCGATTGCAATGGGAAATATGGACTGACTGGGCCAGGGCGGCCGGAGCCGCCAGGGCCAGCCACAGGCTAACCCATGGGATAGAGATACTGCTGATGTACTGCATCGCAAGCTTCCATGATGGCATCATCCAGTTTCACATCCAGCGCCGCCAGCGAGTCATCCAGTTGCTCGGCAGTTCTGGCACCAATGATAGTGGAGGCCACAAAATCAAAGTTCATGCTCCAGGCAGTGGCCAGGGTTACCGGTGACATGCCAGCTTCCTTGGCGATTTCCATATAGCGAGCAGTGGAGGCCAGGGTGCCCTCATTGACGAAACGTTTCGCCATGGCCTGCTGTCGGGAATTGGCGTTCTGATAGTCCGAGAAACGGGCATTGGCCGGATTGGCACCGTCATTATATTTACCACTCAAGACACCGCCACCAATGGGTGAGTAAGGCAGTAGTGATACTTTTTCGCGGCGACAGACTTCCGCCAGTTCATCGAGAAAACGCCGGTTCAGCAGCGAGAAATTGTTCTGGATGGATTCGAAACGCGCCAGGCCCTCGTAATGGGCCACGGTATTCCCCTTGGTGAGACCATAGGAAGTCTCATTGGAGGTGCCGAGGTAACGTACCTTGCCCGCCTGCACCAGACGGTCGAGGGCTTCCATGGATTCCTCGATAGGCACCACAGTATCGGGCCAGTGCACCTGGTAGAGATCCACATAGTCAATGCCCAGGCGGCGCAGGCTGCCCTCGATGGCACGCTCAATATGATGTCGGTCGATGGCGGTCAGACCCTGTCGAATAGGTGGCACAAACCAGCCGGAAGCCGCACCGGCTACCTTGGTGGCAATGATCAGGCCATCCCGTGGCCGGGTCTTGATCCACTTGCCGAAGATCTCTTCGGTCAGGCCCGCCAGTTCGGCCGTGGGCGGCACCGGATAGATTTCGGCGGTGTCGTAGAAATTGATACCCCGGTCATAGGCCTTGTCGAGAATACGAAAGGCTTCACTCTTGTCACTCCAGGTACCAAAACTCATGGTACCCATACAAATGGGTGTGACCCGCAGACCACTCTTGCCGATATAACGAAATTCCATTCACTACTTCCTTACTCAGTTAATACCAATTCAATTCTGTTTTATTCAATTCGATTCAATTCAAAGGGGGACAACTGTCACCCAGATAACCCCCGCCACCACAATAGGCAGCACCCTGCATCTGAATGCGGATACCGTCCGGATCTGAAAAATACACTTCCGGGGTGCCACCCTCGGCACCGCCGCGATCAGGCATGCGCATGCTGACCCAATGCATCAGGGCCTGTTCGGCAGCACCCTCGGGGCGTGCCTGCAGGCCATAGTCACTCAGCTTACGGCGAATTGCCGCCACATCGAAATCGGCAATAGCCACACTGACATGATGTATCCGGCCGGGATTGGCCGGTCGACCCGGTTCGCTGCCACCGATATACATCAGGAACTGCCGGCCGTCACCGATGCCGATCACCGGCGAAAGCGGCCCCTGAAAAGCCTGGAACTGCTTGCTGAACACGGCAGTAATAAAATCATTGGCGCGGCTGCGATTGGCCAGAAAGCTGGTGAAATGATTGATATCCAGCAGTTCAAACAGTCCTGACTCCGGTACCGCTTCGATACTCTCACAAACCGTACCCAGAGCGCCCTGCCCGCCGCAGTAATCCTCAGGCAATAATTGATAGCGTATGCCTTCATGGTCGGCAAAAAACAGTTCCCGGGTTTCGCCCCGCTGCTGTACCCAACTACTCATGGCTGAGTCCAGGCGATTGCTGCCTGGCGCTGGTGGTGCCGCCGGCTGCACGGCAAAACCACGCAATTGCTGCTGCACCCGGTCGAGATCGAAATCCGCCACACTGAGGCCAATATGACTGAAACCCACCGGCCGGTCGGCGCTGGCGCCTTGCAATATAAAACATCGGGGGCCGTTGCCAATGCGCAGGCTGATGCGATCCGCCTCCCGTGCCTGAATGGCCGCACCGAAGACGTCCTGATAGAAAACCAGGGAACGCTCAAGATCACTGACATTGATGGCGAAACTGTGCAGTTTCTGCACGGCCACAGAATCCTGGGCCAGGGATGGGGGTGAGAATAGCAGCGCCGGCATGGCGCTCAGAGGCAAGGCAGCCAGCAAACGGCGACGCCGGACATCTACATCGCCTGCCTTTTGTGACAGTGCACTTTCCTGTTGTTCTGCATCGTGGCTTGTCATGCTGATCTCCCCTGGCATTGCGGGCGCAACCGCTGCGGAAGCGGGCTTCATCATAGCGACAGCAGGTGGCCGGGGTCCAGCCCCGCTTCAGCGTTCGGGCGGAGCCTCAAGCGGCAGTTCCTCGGCCTGCCAGGCCTCCAGCCCACCGCGCATATGACTGACATTCTCCAGTCCCATATCCACCAGGGCGCGAGTAGCCAGAGCCGAACGCCAGCCCTTGTTGCAATACAGAATGAGCTGCTCGGCAGCATCAAATTCCTGGCGATAATAGGGACTGTCGGGATCAATCCAGAATTCCAGCATCCCCCGGGGCACATGCAGAGCTCCGGCGATCTTGCCCTCCCGCTTCAGCTCCCGGATATCCCGCAGATCCACCAACAGGGTGCCCGGCTCAGCCAGACTGGATGCCACCTCGGCGGGACTGCGACTCTGGATTTGTTGCTCGGCCTCGGCCACCAGCTGGCGGAAGCCTTTCTTGAGTTTCATGGGCCTAGTCTAGCGCAGGCAGCAGGCACTTGCAGCGCCAGGCTTGCCCCTGTTTGGCAGGAACCCCGTCACAAGCGGGCAAATTGGCTCATGCCCTGCCGGTATAAAGCTGGTAGTCTGGCAGGCAGAGTCATCCAAAACCCTGTGGAGGTTGCCATGGACGAGAGGGATTTTCATTTGCTGATGCGCGCCAAACGCCAGATCAGGCGGGAATCGTCCCTGCGTTCATTTCTGCTGGCGGGCCTGATTGTCACTGCCGGTTTGCGCCTGATGGGCCTGGAGATGTCCTTTCTCTACCCCTTGCTGTTCGTGATTCTGTTTGTTTCCCTGATCCTGAATTCGGACCTGATCGCCAATTTTGGCCTGGTAACCAAGTCTGACCTGGTGAAACTGATCGAGCGCCATATCCACAGCGATCCCGAGGCCCTGGCCCGCTACGCCAGCAGCAAGAACAAGGCCTGAGCCTGACAGCTTGAAGGCCGGGCCGCTTGCGGATTCCGCCACCTGTTTGCCAATTTCACCAACTGCCCTGCCCTTTTGCCTGACACCGGATAGTCACTGAACTGCCAGAAGCCCGTCCCACGGGGTCTGCAGGCGATCTGGTGAATCTGGCAAAGTATTTGCAATTCATCTGCCAGAGACGTTCAATTCATCTGCAGACAGGATCAGTATCGGAGGGCAGCAATCAATGGACGCCAGCATCAATCAACGGAAAAAACGCGCCATGGAGCGCCGCTACAGCAGCGAGGAAGTGGCCGATATCATCCGCCTGAGCCTGCAGGATGAAGGCCGCCAGCGTAAGGACAATACGGTGGACTACGATGAGCTGCTGACCATCGCCAAAGACATGGGGGTGGACAGCGATCAGATCGACCGGGCGGTACATCTGCTGGAAGAAGAACAGCAAACCCGCGACAAGGAAAAGCTGCTCTGGCTGCGTTTCAAGGGCCATGCCCTGCTCTTTGCCGCCATTAACCTGCTGCTCATTACCGTCAATCTGTTCAGCGGCTCCGACAGCTTCTGGGCTCTGTATGTGGTGTTTGGCTGGGGCCTGTTCTTGTTGGGTCACTATGCCGGTCTGCGCTATGCGCCCCAGTTTGTGGAAATGGCCATGCAGCGCACCCGGGAGATGGTGGACAACAAAATTCAGACCGGCAATGAGGAGGACCAGGTGCTGTTTTCCACCAGCGATTCCATGGGCATGACCGAAACCACCGGTATGCTCAGCATCGAAGAGGACAAACTGCTGCTGGAATACCAGACCATAGATGCCGTGTTAGGGGTACTGAAAACCGGCGTCAAGGTCACCGAGATTCCCCTGGCACAACTGAGCGCCGCCAGGCTGGAACAGAAACTGTGGAGTTCGGAACTGGTGTTACAGGGCAAGAACATGCGGGTGCTGGCCAATGCCCCCGGTGCCAGCCGCGGCCAGTTGCGGGTCAAGGTGAATCGCCAGTCTCTGGCTGCAGCCGATGCCTTGCTGGAAGCCATTCACAGCCAGCCCGCCGCCAGCGATGACAGTGAAGCGGACACACAATCTGGCGACTGAGGCACAACAGCCCGCTTAGTAACGGATGCCTGCGGCAATGCGCATGGCGGTATCCAGATTGTGGTAGTACTTGTCGGTGCCATGCACAGCAAAAGGATGGCGGCGGTAGACCGATTCCACGGAGAACTCTGAAGCCGTGAGTATGTCCGGCAGTCGCGCTCCCTGCTTGCGAAACTGCTCGGTAAAGAACACATCCTCGGCTATATCCGTCCCCTGCACCTCGCCATGATCAGCAAGGATATCCATCATCATTTGACGATTGCGTATGGACAAGCCGCCGTTATAGACAAAGTCGCCATCCAGATCACCGCAGGGCGCACCGATAAAATCATAGTGCAGATAGTCCTCGACGCCATCCCGGCAGAGCAAGCTGTCGGTCTGAAACATCAGCACTTTTTCTTCCCTGAATTGCATCCAGAAGCCGCCATTCAGAATCAACTGATTATACAGCGGCCGCTTCAGCAATCCGTTTGGCAGGGTATTGATGATTTGCATCTTCCAGTCGCGGGTGTGGCTGCGCAGGAAAAACTCCGCCTGCAAACTGCAGACCACGCACAGGCGCCAGCGTGGACCGAGAAAATACATGACATTGCGCAGCACCAGGGGCAGCCAGAAACTGGGCCGGGTTTCCACGATCAATGCCAGATGCTTGCCATCGCCGTCGCTGTCGTGAACAAAGTCAGGATGCTCGCGGGTGAAGCGCAGCAGGGCTTCGCCATAGGGGTTCATCATGCTGCCTTACCTCCCTTTGTTTTTATTCTCTGGGGTCGGCTTTGGGCTGTAGCGAATCAGGCCGATTGCAGTGCCGGGCGCATCAGGGTGCGCAGGCCAATCCCGGCCAGCAGAAATACCAGAGCCAGGCTTAACAACAGCCACTGGCTAAGCCCAAACAGGCCACCGGCCGGCAAGGCCAGAGTCAGCCCGGCCAGACCAATGAGACTGCGCACCAGCCACGCCGCCTTGCCACGACCCAGATCTCCCAGACCCAGCAGATAGCCCTGCAAGGCGGCGGAAACCAGTGCCACCCCCACCAGGGCAGTGGAGATCGCTTGCAGGTTTTGCAGCCAGCCGCCCTGTAATAAGAGCGCCGGGTTGAACACAAAGAAGAAGGGCACAAAATAAATAATGGCGCCCAAACGCATGGCCTCGAAGCCGGCCCGCATGGGCGAGACCTGGGCCACCGAGGCCGCCGCGAAAGCCGCCAGTGCCACCGGCGGGGTAATAAAACTGAGCATGCCCCAGTACATCACAAACATATGACTGGCCAGCGGATCGAGACCGGAATTGGTCAGGGCCGGCACCAGCACAATGGCCAGAAAGATATAGGCCGCCGTCACCGTCATGCCGATGCCGAGAATAAAGCTGGTCAGGGCTCCCATCATCAGCAGGATGATGACGTTCTCACCCGCCAGATAAACCAGGTCATTGGCAATGGTGCCGGCGATACCGGTTACCGCTAGGCCGCCGATTATCAGACCGATTGCCGCCAGAATACCCGCCAGTTCCGCCAGCAGCTTGCCCATGGTGGCCACCAGTTGCATGAGCTTTTCGATGGACAGGCGGTGCCTGGTGAACTGATTGATGACCAGTAACAGGCCGGTGGCATAAAACGGGGCAACTGCCTCCCTTTGCAGATACACCAGCATCCAGATCAGGGCAATAAAGACGGCAATGAAATACCAGCCTTCCCTGAACACCGAACCCAGCTTCGGCAATTCCTCCCGGGGCAGACCGGCGAGATTGTTGCGGGCGGCATAGGCATCGATCTGCATGAACAGACCGAAGAAATACAGCACCGAAGGCACCAAAGCAGCAATGGCCACGGTGACATAACTGACATTGAGAAAACTGGCCATGACAAAGGCGGTGGCACCCATGATGGGAGGCATAAAAACGCCACCGGTGCTGGCACAGGCTTCCACACCGGAGGCATATTCCTTGCTGAAGCCGATGCGGCGCATGGCAGGAATGGACAGCGGACCGGTGGTGAGTACATTGGAGATGGGCCCGCCACTCATGGAACCCATCAGGCCGCTGGAGAAAATGGATACCTTGGCCGGACCACCACGCAGATGCCCCAGCAGGGCAAAAGCCAGATTGATAAAGAAAGGCCCGCCACCGGTAAACTGCAAACAGACACCAAAAATCAGAAAGCCGAACACCAGTTGCGCAAACACCTGCATGGGAATTCCAAACAGGCTCTCGGCACCCAGCACATGGAAGATGGCAGCATCGGTCAGGGGAATGGACAGGGCGGCGATGACATTGGGCAGCCGATCGGCAAAGGTGGGGTAAAGGGAAAACACCAGCACGATGGCAAACACCGGCCAACCCCCTGCCCGCCGCCCGGCTTCCAGCACCACGGCCCAGGTGGCCACGGCCAGGGCCACGCCGATGGGCGGCGCCGAATATTCCCAGGCTTCCAGCACGATGCGTTCGGCATAGAAAGCGTAGTAACTGAAAATCACCGCAATCAGGGCCATGATGGCCAGGTCATACCAGGGCACATGGGTGGGGGAATGTTTGCTGGCGGGGAAGGTAATAAACACCATGCATAACATCACGCCGGTGATGAGATACATATAGCGGCTGTCCAGCATCACATAGCCGATGCCAAAGCCGAAATTGAAGATCTGATTGATGGCCAGCAGAATGGAAACCGCCGTCATGGCCGCCATGACCAGACGCCAGGTCTGGGGCAATTCCCGGTAACGAAGCTTTTGCACGTCGCTGTCCAGATCATCCACATCGACCCGGGTTTTCACTTCCAGCTCATCGCTCCCTGACTGGCCTTCTTTGTCCTGCGACTGTTCCCCCGCCATTACTGTTACAGTCCCTCGCCCAGTGTGATCAGGCCTTCGGCCTGAAGGGCCCGCTCCCGGGCCTGCAGCCAGGCCTGTTCAAATTCCTGATAGTCGTCCGGTGCCGTGGGCAGAAAGGCATCCCAGGCCTGCTTCAAAACCTGCTGCCGAAACAGATTGGCCTGATTGAGAGCCTCGGCCTCCTCGGTCCAGACACCGATCTCGCGAAAGTAGCGAATAGCCCCCGGATGATAAGGCACAAAACTCTGCTCAAATTTCTGCCGCTCCAGAGCCCAGCCATTAGCGCCAGGTGCATTTCCTTTGTACTGGTCAAAATGCTCCATCATTACCTTCACCATGCTGTAGGCCAGGGTCTCGTCGGTAAAATCATAGGCCACCAGAAAGGGATAGGCTGAGGAGAACACTTCAATGCCGCCGTCGGGGATATTGGCTCCCTCGATGGCAATATGGGGCACATACCAAGGCAAGCGGTCTCGCACCCGGGCCACGGCCTCGGCATCATCATGGGGAAATTCCGGCCAGTACAGGCCCCGGGGTGAAGCCTCAATGCGCAGAAATGGCGGCGAATTGCAGGCACCGCCGGCCGCATCGGCACGGTTGTTCAGCACCGCATCGATGGAGGCGTTATAGCCACCCACTTCAACCGGAATCACATCGTCCCAGGTCAGGTTGGCATAGGCCAATAGCGCAGCCGTGGCATTGTTAAGCGAGGGCGCTCCCTGGACAAAGGTCATGCGTTTGCCGGCCATGTCGGCGACGCTGTTGATATTGGCATCGGCGGCGGTGGCAAAGCTGAAGGAACAGGCATCGGAATAATTGGACAACAGGGCCCGCACCGGCTGGGGGCCCCAGATCCTGGAGGCAAAATTGAGTATGCCTTCCTGGGCATAAACCGACTCCGAACCGCCGGCGGAAAAATGGACCCGCTCGGCCCGCAGGGTAGCCAGACGCGACACATCGTTGCGGCCCGGTATGACCCGCAGATTGGTGCTGTACTGACGCTGCAGAATATTACCCAGGGCAACGGCCTGGCTATAGCCCCCGGTGCCGGTGGGATAGGCACTCCAGGCAATGGTCTTGGGAAACTGGACTTCGGCAGCCTGGCTGCTGCCAACAGGCAGAGACAGGAAAAGGGACAGAGAAAACATGACAGCCAGACCAGCACGGCGGTCGCTGCTGTTAATGCGCGTTATTATTCTGCGAGTCACTGCCTTCAATCGACCAACCCTGCTTTTCTTATCGCTTTGGCGCTAGCATAGCGTAGCGTTCAGGGCTTGGCTATAAACACAGAACTCTGCTGAACGGGACATCCGAACCACCCGCCGAGGCCCGGCACATGGCCATCAGCGAGTGGCTGGATGCATTCAGCAAGATCGGCTCAAGGGGTCACTGTCACATTGATATTGCGATAGGTGAACATGGAACCGTCACTGGCAATGCCGCGCAGCACATACTCACCGGGCTGATCAAAGGTCACTGTGGACTGCCAGCGGTTATCCTTGGGTGGCTCGGGAATATAGTAAGGCGGTGACCAGGGCGAATTGGCATAGACCCGGGTATCGGTATAGGTCTTCATCTGGGTGGGCTCGAAATCCGCAGCCGCCGCTGGCCCGCGATACACAGTCCAGGAAAAACGCAGGCCCGGGCCACTCATGGCAACGATGGAAGACGGCGGCCGATAAATCTGCTCCGGTGTTCTGGGCAGACCACGACCGGATCGGGCCGGAAAATTATCCGGGTCATTGGCTACCACCGCCAGGTCCAGAGGCTCACCCACGGCCACGGTGCGATAGGCATCGCCCTCCACTTCCAGCTCCGGGGCAATATTGTCCCGCAGGCGGTCATCGAGGCTGCCAAAGGCTCCACCCACTTCCGTGGAAATCACCTGCGGGTCGATGCGGTAATCCGGATAGAGGCTGCCATAGGCACGGGCCACATGATCACCCTGGGACTGCAGGGTCCATACCACTTCCTTCTCGCCGAAATCGGCCGGCACATCGATGGTGAACAGGAAGGGATTGCGGCGTGGATAGAAATGGGTGGGCTGGCCCATGTCGGCCTCTCCCATTACATAGCCGCTTTCTTCCAGATCATCCAGTTCCCCCTCTTCCACAATGCGAAAATAATTCTCCGGGCCTACCGGAATATCAAATTCCTGCTCCCAGTTGGAATTCATATAACCGAAGAACAGGCGAAAAGTGCCATCAGGATTGGGCCACCAGCCTTCATAGGCCGGTGACAACAATTCGCCCGACAACACCATGCGCCGCTCCTGGGCCTGCAGACTGGCAGCGGCCATCAGAGCCAGAACCAGCAATGAATGACTGATTGTTTTAATTATTCTGCTACTACATTTCATTGCTTCTTAATCCTCACTGCCTGCTACGGTGGAATACTCCGGCACCGGTGCCCAGCACAGCGGGCAGCCCACGTCGTATTCATTGCGATCTGCCATGGTGGCACGGCGCTTGGCCATCTCCGCCTGGAATTGCTCCTCGGTCATGGTGACGTTGTAGCCCAGATCGATAAACATATTGGACACCGAACGGCGACCGCCGCCGGCCCAGTTACGGGCATCCGCCAGATTGGGGTTGGCGTCGGTGGTATCCATATAGGCTATTGTGTGCAAGATGGTACCTTTGGGCAGCAAGGGTGCCCGGTCTTCCTTGTAGATGTACTGCTTCACCCAGTTGTGGTCATAGCCCACACAGTTGAGCGTGAAGATGTTGTGACCCCAGATGGCTTCCATGCACATGCGCACACCGGGTGCGTGCAGATGGGGCTCAAAGGCCATGATCTTGGTGTGCTCCTGCAACACCACATAGTTATGCAGTTCCTGGTTGGCCTTGTTGGGCAACACATCCAGGTCGATGCCATTACCGGTGCGCGGACCGCGGTTGGTGTACTCCGGCAAATAGCCCCGAGGGAAAAAGGTAATACCGAATTCCAGATGCCCGGTGGTCTCCCGGCCATTGGAATGCAAATGGGCAGCACTCAGGTGCAGGGCAGAATTGGCATGCAGCAGCCGCCCGGCTGAATCCGGAAACACATCGGCATTGCGGCCCACTTCGTGGATTGGCCAGCTCACCGAAGTGTCGGGCTCAATATAACTGCCGTCTTCAGACAGCACCCCACTCTGGTAGGTCATGTGGTGAAAGATATAACGACCACCCACGGTGTTGGTGCCCTGATCCATGGGGATGTCGTTAATCTCGCGCACCTCGATGGATTTCACATAGCGGTCTTCGGTGAGCCCCGTAGGCACCAGGCCAAGATCGCCCCACCAGTCCGGCCCTACCGCAGGCCGGGTCATGTCCGGGCCCCGCAACACCAGATCCGGCTCGCCCAGGGTCCACTCATTGCCTTCGGCAAACACCAGCGGTTCCGGCTCGTCATCGGGATTACCACGGGCGGCGCCATTGCGGGCCCAGGCCTGGATCATGGCCAGTTGCTTGTCGGACAGGGAATAGTCACTTTCGAAACCATCGGTAATGCCGATGTCTTTTTCCACAAACCAGGGCGGCATGGCGCCCATGCGATCGCGGATGGCGGTGCGATGCATGATCACCGGCGCCCAGGGCCGCACTTCGTCATAGCTCATAAAAGACATGGGGCCGGCGCCACCGGGTCGGTGACACTGCTGACAGCTCTGCTGCAGGATCGGCGCGATATGTTCGGCGTAGTTAACCTCACTGGCCTCCATGCCAAAATCCTCGATGTCGTAGTAGTGCAGCTCATGGTTGGCAACACTGGCATCGTGGGGTTGGGCACTGAGGGACTGGGCCAGCAAGGCGGAGGCTGCAATGCTGCTGAGCAGTGCCAGCTTGGAAAGAGACCTGGACATGGTTGTTTCCTCTTCTTAAACCTTCAGGACAAGGATTATTGCGATACCGGGAAACTTCTTTGAACTTCCAGCCGAAGCTGAAACTGCAGTCGCGGACGGTTTTTTGCCTGACCGACATGGCAAGCGGGAGAGGCACTTGCCATGCCAGGCCAGGGGTTCCGGCACTTCTTATGCTGTTAGCCTACCACCGCAAATATCAAAAAATACAGAGCCGGCAAGGCTTTATGTGCAGATTTTCGGGAACGCGAAAACCTGTCAGCCCGGACCCAAAAATCCGGCAATGCACTGCCAGATTTTTCCCGAAGCCTGCGAGGAATCAGGCATTGCCGGGGGCTTTGCCAGAAATCTGTAAGCGCCAATCACAAATCTGGCAATGGCCCTGGGCGCGGAAATGGCCCGCTAGTGATCCTGCTGGGCCGATTGCCGGTATTCGGTGGGTGTCAGGGCAAACTGGTTTTTGAAGACACTGTTAAAGGAAGACAGGGAGGCATAGCCCACCTCGAAGGCAATGGCGGAAACCGGGGCCTCGCTCTCCCGCAGGCGCTGGCTGGCCTCCCCCAGACGGTAGAAATTGAGAAACTGATTGAAATTGCGATAGCCCATCTCGTGATTGATGGTCTTGCGCAAGCGGGATTCACTGATGGCCAGCGCTTGTGCCAGATCAGCAATGGAAAAGCCCTGCTGCCGGTAAAGCCCCTGCTCCTGCATGGCCGCTTCAATACGCGATACCAACTCGGCCTCGGCATCTTCCTGTGCTGCCGGCGCTGTTGCCTGGGAAGCTGCCACCGACTCCGGGCTGGCGGCACCAGAAACGGAGGTCTGCATAAAGAGCTGGCGCAGGTCTTCATGGCGACGGGAGCTGAGCAGATTGAAACCCAGAAAGATAAAAAACCCATAGACCGCATAGACCCACTCGGGGAAATTCACATTGCTGAATTCCTCGCCGCCAATCAGCATGCGGGAAAACACCAACAAGCCCGATACCAGACGCGGAATAATGAACAGCCAGGTGCTGATAACAAAATACAGGCGCAGGCTGCGGCGGTTCTCCATCAGGTCGGCGCGGTAGCCCTGGCTGGTGTAAACCGCCGCCATCACCGCGAAATAAATCAGTATGGCCAGGGGCAGAATATAGGCCAGGATCAGGATGGTATCGCTGGCCTCGGCGGGGCTGTAAAACAGGCCGCCCACCACCTCCCGAAACAACAGAAAATAGCCCAGCAGCAGCCAGTCCAGGGGCTTCATGCGGGCCTCATCCAGAAACAGATAACGGGCAATGGCGTAAAGCAGCACCGGGGTCAGCAGGGAAATGCGATAAAGCGGCGTATCCAGATTGCCGTCAAAGGCAGAATGGGGCCAGGCCACATAGCAGGCCAAACAGACAAACAGGGCCACAAACAACAGGCCCGAGCGATTTCGGTGATGAATCAGAAAATACAGACTGGTGGTGACCAGTTGGGACAGTGCCAGGAAGATAAAACTGTCGTGAACAAGCTGCATACTCACGAGGGCGCGATCACCTCTTTATTATTGTCATTGTGTGATTGATCCGGCCTATTGTAGCCGCTGCGCCGGGCAATAGCAGCCACAGCCGCGGCTCCTGCTTTTCCCTCCGGCCCGCCCGCTGCCTTTGACGAGCAAGCGCGAAAAGCGCCAGACCAGGCACTACCAGATTAATCTGGCAATCAGGACCAGGGCTGGCCCGGTGGTGATTGCAGCATTGATGCGGTTTTAATCCTGCTTTGACGTTGACAGGCCCCCGGCCTTGGATTAATCATAGCCTCAAGCAATAAAAAGGAAGGGCCAGGAAGTGCACAGACGCTTCCTTGAAACCTTCCGCCAATAACAACAAACCAAGAATAATCGGAGCGCCCATGAGCCAGAATCCGAAGCCCGCTGAGAAAAAACCCTCCAAAGCCCGTGAGTTTATGGTCTCCACCTGTGCCGCCCTCGCCCTTGGCGCCGTGGTCATTGCTACCCAGACCGACATCATCAGCGCCCAGTCACCGAATTTCCAGGGCGGCCTGCCTGAAGTCAGCCAGACTCCGGACATGACCAATATCCGCATTCTGTTTCCCGCTGGCGTGCGCTCTTCCTGGCACAGTCATACCTGGGGGCAATTGTTGATGATCGAGGAAGGCATTGGCCTGCACCAGATCCGGGGCCGGGCTATTGAAGAATTCCATCCCGGCGAGCCCTTCTGGACTCCCGCCGGCGTCGAACACTGGCATGGTGCCCACCCGGAGGTGGACGCCTATCAGCTCACTATCTATGAAGGTGAAGTGGAGTGGCTGGACCCGGTAACCGACGAGCAGTATCACGGCGTGCGCACCCGGCCCATGTCACGTTCGGCCAACTAGGCATTGTCTTTACTACTGTCCAGTTAATAACAGCCAGTTACCACTGACAGCCACAAGGCCGGACAAACAGACTCTCAGCTGTCCCCCAAGTCAATCGAGAGCAGGATCTTTGCCTTGCCCTAATCCGGCAAGGCAAAGACCCACATTACCCCGCCTCCGGGTGACAACTCGGTATCCGACAGACGTCGATAGGTAAAGGCCTGGGCAATGCGCCCGCCTGCCCCCACCGCAATATACTGTTTGCCATCCACTTCAAAACTGATGGGTGCACCGGAGATATCTCCGTTCAGTCGCGCCCGCCACAGGCGCTCACCGGTTTGGCTGTTCAGGGCAAAGAACTCCCGTTCCGCCGTGCCACCAAACACCACACCACCGGCGGTAGCCAGGGCCGAGGCAGTCATGGCCGAGCCCTTGTCATCCTGATAGGTCCACAGCTTTTCGCCAGTGACCGGATCAAAGGCCACAAACTCCCCCACATAGTCATAGCCCGGTGCCGGCTTGGCGCGACCGCTCATGCCGGTATAGAAAGTGCCACGATCATAGTCCTGGGAGAAGAAAGACACATCCATGCAAGAGTTGTTCATGCCAATATAATAAGTACCGGTGGCAGCATCCCAACTGGCGGTATTGAGATCACGGCCGCCGTGATAAAAGGGGCAAACCTCGAACACCTTGCCGCTGTCCATATCCGCAGGCGTTGGCACCAGTTCCGGATTCAGAATGGGTCGACCATCATTTTCAAAACCGGTCACCAGATTGTCATAGGCGGTTTCAAAGGCATGCAGAAACTCGCCGGTTTCCCGGTCCAGCATCACGCCCCAACCGATCTTGCTGGTCTGGATCAGGGCCTTGCGCATCTCGCCATTGATTTCCACATCCACCAGCAGGCTTTCAAAAGCCGCCCGGTCCCAGGAGTCATTGGGCATCACCTGATAATGCCAGCGCCGCTCGCCGGTATTGATATCCACCGCCAGAATGGAATTGGTATACAAGGCATCCCCCGGCCCGCGCAGCAGTGCCGACCAGGGATAGGGTTGACCGGTCCCGAAATACACCAACCCCAGTTCCGCATCATAGCTGGCGGTATTCCAGGGCGTGCCGCCCAGGGGCGGCGAATCACTGCGTGACCAGGTATTCCAGGCCGGATCGCCCTCGTTCACCGGCACAGTGTTAAAACGCCACAACTCCTCGCCACTGTCAGCATCCAGGGCCAGAAAGAAACCCTGGGTCCCCAGATCACCGCCGGTACGCCCCAGCAGCACCTTGCCATCCACGATCAAAGGCGGATGGGAATGGCCACCATCCACGGTGTAATCCGCCGTTTGCACCTCCCACACCTGCTCACCGGTTCGCGCATCCAGGGCCACCAGATAGGAATCCGCCGTGCCCCAGTAAATATTGTCACCATAAATGGAAACGCCGCGATGCTTGTTATAGGCCTGGGACACACCAATATCCTGCGGATAGCGGCGAGTGTGCTGCCAGACAATATCGCCAGTGGCGGCATTAAAGGCCGTCACCCGCCCCATGCCTTCGGACACATACATCAACCCATTGGCCACAATGGGCGTCGGCACCCAGCGATTGCCATCCTCCACCGCCCAGCTCCACACCATGCGCAGTTCATCCACATTGTCACGGTTGATCTCCACCAGCGGACTGAATCCGGCCACATCATAGGTACGGCGATAATTGATCCAGTCACCGGGCTCCGGCACCGCCAGTCGCTCATCAGTAATGGACTCCCAGGGCTGAGGCAAATCCTGGCCCGAGACCGGAGAAAAAATAGACAAAGACAGAGAAAAAACAGACAGGCGCAGCAGCGCGCGGGTGTAGCCATGATTCATTGTTATTATTCCTTGGCTGTTACTTCAGAGCCTTAAATTAGCGGTGGTGAGCGGGTTTGGCAAGTGTGGAAACTGCGGCAATCCGGGCGCCGATGGCAGTAGAGAATCAGAGTATTTGCAAAGGTGTCTCGATGCGCGGTTTGTGGGGGAAATTAGTCGGGATATCTTTATCAAAGCGCCCGCTATCTCAGATAGGCGAGAATTATTTTATTGGCATTTCAAGGTGATATAAGTATCGGGTTTTAGATACGGGGAAACCCGCTAGGCAAATATGGGGTTTCCTCATACCAGAGATAGCGAGCTGGCTCGATATATCGGCATTGATGTGAAGCAGTATTAAACAAAGTATTCCATTTCAGATGGATGGGTACTAAACTGCGAGTAGATTCCCGCTAGATATGGGGGTCAACTATTTATAAAAATGTTAGGTACACGCGATATGTTAGAGATCGAGACAATTCGCAAGGCCGATAGGACGCTAATTTCATTAGGTGGATTTTTCATCCTCATCTACATGTTGACCTGGACAGATTTCTCCCTAGGGGATGAAGTTGGGATTATTGAATTCGTCGCAGTCTACTTTGTCTCCACCTTATTTGTGCTTGGGTTAAGCGTGCTGCCATTTCTGATTTTCTATGCGATAAGCGCCTCTATCTCGAAGAAAGGTAGACCCCCCAAATATTCAAGAATCTCATTATTGATAACGATATTTGTGGTTCCGATATCCTGTTGGCTCTACTACGCGGCAGGGAAAGACATTGAAGGCAGCACCAGTTCAACCGCTGTCGTAATATTCGCGGTTCTGCCTTTTTACATCGGGATATTCGGCTCACTGCTATACGGGGCAGTTTACTTCGCTGCAAGAAAAGGTACCTAACAATCAGTTCTATAAAGGACAAACTGCTACGCAGTTTGCCCATAAACAAGAGCGTTATGTTTCTTTGGCTTCGAGGAGCATCGAAATATGAGTACTAATATAGAAGGTTTCCAAACTGCATTAAGTGAAACTTTAAAAACTGCTGAGAACCTCGGATTGGTTGCTGTCGACGTAAATTCTGGGAACCTCCATCGGAGGATTGGTGGTTATCCTGGTGATAATCACCGAATGCCAGTTTGCTGCGATGCCATGCGCCATGAGATGAAGGCTGGCGACGAGATCGTAAGCCAGCCTGAAAAAGGGAAAGGTGCGAGCTTAGTTATTCGTTACCAGCTACCCAGGTAAACGCTGAAGGTTACGAAACATAACAATCAATTCTATAAAGGACAAACTGCTATGCAGTTTGCCTATAAATAAGAGCGTTACTGTGCGCTCCATAAGAAACTAAGAAGAAGCATTAGGATATCTGCTCGTAGTTGGCCACCCGTGACCAGGGCAAGTATTAGCGCCACACAGCTTAGGCTTCGTTCCTGGTGCTGGTAAGAGAATAAGACCGGCACGCAACACGGAGTTGCGTGACCTGCAACGTGATTTGAATGTAGGGCAGTTCTTTTTAGTTGGATAGCTAAATCTGCTCGATAAACGCCCCTTTCGAGAGGCTAGTTTGGCGCCGCTAAGTGCCAAAATTAACTCTGAGAAGGCGCAAAGTAACAATCAAATCAATCGAGGACGTGGCTTACGCCACGCCCATTATTAAGAGCGTTAGGTGCATTTCGTTCATGCAAGACTGATACTTTGGAAGCCACTTTTCGGGTTTTAATAGTGCGAAAAATATTAGCGAAATCGGTAACCCTCATCGCTGTGGCTATATTCACAGTCGGTTACGTGATTTTCAGAGAATGGTTACATCGTAGGACTTTGGAACAAATTCCAGCGACCGAGCGGTTTCTAGACCAAATACCATGGTGGGTCTTTATCGGGATATTTGTAATCTCGGTGCCTGTGTTGTCCATATTGCTCGATGATTGGTTCGACAGTAGAACCCAGGGTGAACGAGACTCAAACAGCACCTAACAATCAGTTCTATAGAGGACAAACTGCTACGCAGTTTGCCTATAAACAAGGGCGTTACTGAGCGCTCCATAAGAAACTAAGAAGAAGCATCAAGAATTCTGCTCGTAGTTGGCCACCCGCAACCAGAGCAAGCATAAGGATGACAAAGCTAGGGCTTCGTTCCTGGTGCCGGTAAGAGAATAAGATCGGCACGCAACAAAGAGTTGCGTGACCTGCAACGAGATTTGAATGTGGGGCAGTTCTTTTCAGTTAAATGTCTAGAACTGCTAGATACACGCCCCTTTCGCAAGTCTAGTTTGGCGCCGCTAAGCACCAAAATGGACCCCGAGAAGGCGCTAAGTAACAATCAAATCAATTAAGGACGGGGCTAGCGCCCCGCCCATTATTAAGAGCGTTAGGTACACGCGATATGTTAGAGATCGAGACAATTCGCAAGGCCGATAGGACGCTAATTTCATTAGGTGGATTTTTCATCCTCATCTACATGTTGACCTGGACAGATTTCTCCCTAGGGGATGAAGTTGGGATTATTGAATTCGTCGCAGTCTACTTTGTCTCCACCTTATTTGTGCTTGGGTTAAGCGTGCTGCCATTTCTGATTTTCTATGCGATAAGCGCCTCTATCTCGAAGAAAGGTAGACCCCCCAAATATTCAAGAATCTCATTATTGATAACGATATTTGTGGTTCCGATATCCTGTTGGCTCTACTACGCGGCAGGGAAAGACATTGAAGGCAGCACCAGTTCAACCGCTGTCGTAATATTCGCGGTTCTGCCTTTTTACATCGGGATATTCGGCTCACTGCTATACGGGGCAGTTTACTTCGCTGCAAGAAAAGGTACCTAACAATCAGTTCTATAAAGGACAAACTGCTACGCAGTTTGCCCATAAACAAGAGCGTTACTGTGCGCTCCATAAGAAACTAAGAAGAAGCATTAGGATATCTGCTCGTAGTTGGCCACCCGTGACCAGGGCAAGTATTAGCGCCACACAGCTTAGGCTTCGTTCCTGGTGCTGGTAAGAGAATAAGACCGGCACGCAACACGGAGTTGCGTGACCTGCAACGTGATTTGAATGTAGGGCAGTTCTTTTTAGTTGGATAGCTAAATCTGCTCGATAAACGCCCCTTTCGAGAGGCTAGTTTGGCGCCGCTAAGTGCCAAAATTAACTCTGAGAAGGCGCAAAGTAACAATCAAATCAATCGAGGACGTGGCTTACGCCACGCCCATTATTAAGAGCGTTATGTTTCTTCGGTGCGGTGAGCTATGAGATTTACAGAAGCAGAACTTGAATTGATGAAGAGTTATTCGGCTATGAGCTCAAACACTGCCAGCTCAGTAAACCGATGGGCAGTTGAGATCTTGCCTCCCGCATTGCTAGTGGTCTTGGGGATAGTGACAAACTCCATCACATATCCCATTGCGGGAGTGCTAGTGCTAGTCAGCTTCAATATTGCCAAAGTGAGAAAACAAAGATTGATAGCTCTACACCTGAAATCAATCTCAGAAAAAGTGCTTAAATCAGAAATTGAGTAATTCCATGATTACGAAACATAACAATCAGTTCAATAAAGGACTCGGCTTACGCCGAGCCCATTAACAAGGGCGTTACTGAGCGCTCCATAAGAAACTAAGAAGAAGCATCAGGATTTCTGCTCGTAGTTGGCCACCCGCAGCCAGAGCACGCATAAGGACGACAGAGCTAGGGCTTCGTTCCTGGTGCCGGTAAGAGAATAAGATCGGCACGCAACATGGAGTTGCGTGACCTGCAACGAGATTTGAATGTGGGGCAGTTCTTTTCAATTAAATGGCTAGAACTGCTAGATGCATGCCCCTTTCGAAAGTCTAGTTTGGCGCCGCTAAGCACCAAAATGGACCTCGAGAAGGCGCTAAGTAACAATCAAATCAATTAAGGACTGGGCTAGCGCCCCGCCCATTATTAAGAGCGTTATGTGCCTAAGCGGCATCTGAGTGGCGGAGAGCGTATATACAAATATGAATTCAAGATTACTTGAATCTGGCTTTGAAGAATTATCTGAGTGGGAGATTCGCCACGAGAAGATCAAGCCTGTACATCTGAATTGGGAAGAAACCTCCGGGTGGATCTATGCCTATGCTACTGATGAATCAGTGAAGTATGTGGGAATTACTACTAACGTGCTCAGAACCAGATTAGACAACTACTCTCATTTTAGAAATGACAGAGTTGGCGCTCTTATTAAAGAAATACTCAAATCCGGTACGGGAATTGGCATCTATGGCCTACGAAGGCATGCAATTCCTCAAGCCGACCTGGAAAAAGAAGAATCAGCCTTGATACACAGTCTCAAGGCCGAGTGGAATGTTCGAAAGTGACTAATCTAAGAGTAATACGGCACATAACAATCAGTTCTATAAAGGACAAACTGCTGAGCAGTTTGCCCATAAACAAGGGCGTTACTTCAATTTCGCATGTCTAACCAGGAGCAGATCCCTATGTCAGAGCCTCTTTCAAATACCAATCAGATCTATCCTGATGCAGTTAAAGACAAGCTATCCGAGATACGAATCGGGACTAGCTTTGCCACTACAATGTCATGCGTGGCACTTATAACCATGTTTGGTCTCGCGCTTGATTCAGAGAGAAACGCAGCCTCACTATATGTCCTGACACCTTTTTGCCTGATGGTGGTATTAGTGCCCTACTTTAGTCTGAGGAAAAGAGTCCTTAAGTTGGAAAAGCTTTTAGAGCAAGACGTCTAATTAGGCCTACTTAAAAGGGATAAAGCATATTGCTCCAGTCATGATGGCGAAAGCACTCCAAACCCTTTGCTTCTCTTGGATTCAAAGCCAACCGACAACGCAATATAAGCATGACCACTAACAAAGGTGCTAAAAAATGAATAAATACACCACTGACCTGAAAGCTGCTTCCCTGCTGGCGATTACCCTGGCATTGCTCGCAATAGTCGCCCAGTTTCTTGATGGGAATATGCGCTTGTCGAGTCTGTCCTTCAATGCGGCACTGGTGGTCGCGCTATGCAGCTCATTTCTGGGCGGCGCTGACGTGGAAAGTGATTCAGAATCGGCAAAGCTCAGCATTGCACAGTACGCTGCACTGTTTTTGGCAGTGGTCCTGGGCATCGTTGGAATACTGAGCTCCAGTACGGTAGGAATACTTCAGTTGTAAGCTCAGTTCCAACTATCGCCACCAGCCTGCAGGGAGGTAACAATGAGAACCCCGACATTATATGCTCTGTTCGCCATGTTCGGCCTGGCTGGTGCTGCTTTCGCACAGACTGACTACGGTTCAAACAGAGAAGCCGGTGCCTATTTGCTGGTGAATGGTGTCAATATTAATATGAGACCTATGGCGGTGGCCAACCGCTTATAGTCATCCATGGTAATGGCTCTGATATCTCTGGAATGAGCCAGCAGATAGATTATTTCAGGCAGGATTACCATGTAGTAGCCATTGACAGCCGTGGCCATGGGAAAAGTGAGCTGGGAGACAGCCCCCTTGCCTACAGGCTCATTGCAGATGATATCGCCGCTGTTGCAAATTCCCTGTCTTTGAAAAATGTATATGTGATCGGCTGGAGCGATGGGGCCATTACCGGTTTGATCCTCGGAATAGAGCACCCTGAACTGATTGCCAAAATGGCGCTAATGTCGCCCAACACCCGGCCAGATGAAACTGCAGTTGATGGCACGCTGATAGAATTCGCTTACCTGCGGCTTGATTATATCAATGAAATGATAGCAGCGGGTGATGACAGTGAAGACTGGCAACGCGCCCGACAGCAGCTGGAGATGGTGCTGACAAAGCCCAATATTAGCCAGCAGGAGCTGCGAAGTATCACTGCGCCAACCTTGATTATTGCCGGTGACAGAGACTTCATTAACAACAGCCATACCGTCGAGTTGTATGAAAGCCTGACAAACGCGCATCTCGCCATACTCCCCAATGAAACCCATTTCACACCAGTGACAAATCCGACCTTGTTCAATTCGCTGGTGGACAATTTCCTGAAGTCTGAGTTCGAAAGGCAGGATTCCATGGATGTGCTTTATGACAGAGATCTGTAATCCGGGAATCGCTTGGTCATGAATAATCAAGCACTGACGGGCTGGATCGCGCGGTAATAAGCCAATAAGAGACCACGCCATTTTTATTTACACTGATTGAAAAGAGACTTCAAATCCATGGACTCACTCCCCGTCACCAGCCTCTACACCGCCCTGCTCACCCTGTTTTTCTGTGCCCTGTCCCTGCTGGTGGTGTTCCAGCGCCAGCAGAACAAGATCCCCTATGGCGATGGCAATATCACCGCCCTGCGCAGTGCGGTGCGGGCCCATGGCAATTTCGCCGAGCATGTGCCGCTGGTCATTATTCTGCTGGGCCTGCTTGAATTTCAGGGCTTCAGCGGAGTAATACTGCAGCGGCTGTTTCTGCTGCTTATTCTGGCCCGACTGTCCCATGCCGTGGCCATGTTTTCGCCGGTGGAAACGCGGCGCTATTTTCTGACCCGGGTCTTCGGTGCCCTTACGACCTGGCTGATCACAGTTGGCGCGGCCCTATTACTGCTAACGGGGATGGCTTGAACGGCTGTTCTCATCGCTGGTCTTCAGGCGCTGTTGTCTGTTGGCTCGCGCCGAGTACAGAGGCGTCTTGGTTTTCGTAGCGGGACAGACGGTAGCCCAGCAGAGCCGCGTAGGCATCCACCAGCACATGGGCCAGCATGGCGGGCAGCAGCGAGCCAGACAGCAGGTAGATCGCCGACAGCAGCAGGCCGATACCGAAAGCACCCATGGCGTTCTTGCCACCGCTCCAGACATGGCCCAGGGCGAAGGCTGCATTGGCCAGAATCAGGGCAGCCCACCAGGGCAGAAACTGGCTCAAATGCCAGTACAAATAACCGCGAAAGATTATTTCTTCCACCACCCCGGCGCTGAATGAGGTAAACAACATGGCTTTGAACTGGGGCCTGTTATCAGGCAGTGAAAAGCGCACATGGGCATAGCTCTCCCGCAGCCGGTCAACATTCCCGGCATTGATATTGAGCCTGGCAAAAGCCACTGCGGCACACAATAATACTGCAGCCAGCATCCCCAGCAGTGCTTGCCAGGCCGGAATAGCCAAGCCCATTTGCGCCAATGGGGCATCCAGCCACCACAGCAATAGCAGCAGTACCCCGCCAATCAACCACAGGGACGTCGCCGAGTGCAGATAGAATCGGCGCTTGTATTCCGGGTCAGTCTCCAGTTGCTGGCGAACGGCCGGGAATACCAGATACTGGTTCAATGGAAAGAACACGGTGATGGTCAGGGAAATCAGGATATACCACATGTTCGAAGACTCTCTTCAGTCGCAATACTGTGCAGCCTAAGCCGCCTGAGCCGCCCTGCCAATCCCTGACAAATTTGTCACCGGTGCATGCCGGCGGCAGATGCGCTATGGTTTGTTTCAGATTTAAGGTCTGCTTCAAAAATGGAGTCGGATAAAACGTGGTTGAGTATCATACGTCGGTGGATTTCTGTCTCGATGCCCTGGCTGGCAAATGGAAGGTGTTGATCCTCTCCCATCTGTCAGCGGGTCAACGGCGGCTGACTGATATCCTGGCGCTGACACCGGGGCTCAGCAGGCGGGTCTTGATCCGGGAGTTACGGGAGCTGGAAGCCGATGCCGTAGTGACGCGACTGGATTTCGATGAGAAACCGCCTCGGGTGGAATATGAGCTGAGCGAACATGGCAAGGCACTGGAACCCATCATCCAGGCCATGCATGAATGGGGGCTGGAACATATCCGGTATTTGCAGGAGAACCAGGAGCTCGACATGCTCACCGCCGAGTCCATCGACGCTCTGCAGGACTCACTTCAGGATACCCTGCAGAACAATCCCGAAGCCCGGGAAGTGCTGGCGGCCGACGGCATCCATGAGGCGTCTGATCTGAGCAGGCAATTGCAACGCCGCGGCAAGCGCCTGAACAGCAATGAACAAAGCGGAACCAATTCAAACAGTGACTCGAAAAGCGACTGAGCGACACTGAAAACCGAAGGTCATCTGCAACAGTCCGGCATCTGTCCCGACAAAGGTCTGAGCTCTGCTTCAAGGAAATTACCATGGCAACTGTATTCGATGATTTTGTGGTCTTCACCCCCGACCTGAGTATGAATCCCCTGAGCGCCGGCCCCGATGTGTATCAGCGCCTGGAGCAAAGCTACGGTGACTTCAAATCCCACAGCCTGATTGCCGCCCACCGCTTCACCGAAGACTGGCCAACCTGGGAGATTCATCCCAAGGGGGATGAGATGGTGATTCTGCTGTCCGGCAGCGCCCGCTTTCTGCTCAAAACAGAGACGGGCGAGCAAAGCCATCAGCTCGCCAGGGCCGGAGAGTTTCTGATTGTGCCCCGCAATACCTGGCATACCGCGCAGATAGGAGAAGCCTGCAGCCTGTTGTTTGTCACACCGGGGGAAGGCACCCTGAATGAAGCCGAGCCACCCGCTGTCTGATTCACTGCTCAAGACAGGACAAACGCGCCGCCGTTTTTCACAGACGATGGCGTATAATCCCCGCCTGCTTTCATCGCCACAAGGAAATCCATCATGTCAGACCTGCCACCCTGCCCCCAATGTAACAGTGCCTACAGCTATGAAGACGGCCTGTTACTGATTTGCCCCGAGTGTGGTCATGAGTGGGCGAAAGCTGGAGATGGGGAGGAAAGAGCTGCCGAGACCGGGCCGGTGATTACCGACTCCAATGGCGCGGTGCTCAAGGACGGCGATACTGTGGTAGTGATCAAGGACCTGAAGGTGAAAGGCACGTCTTCGACGGTGAAGATTGGCACCCGGGTGAAGAATATTCGTCTGGTGGAAGGCGATCATGATATCGACTGCAAGATTCCCGGCATCGGTGCCATGAAGCTGAAGTCAGAATTTGTGAAGAAAGGCTGATGCCTTGAAAAGCGGCTGACGGGGCACCGCGTCATTGCCGGCTGCAGGTCATCTGCAATAGCGGTGCCCCGGAGCGTGGCTGCCTAATCGAAATAGGAACAGCAGTAGTCAGTCACTTGCTCAACCTTGATATCAAAAGCTGAATTGGCTGGCACTTCGAAACTCTCACCGCCACCGATACTGCGCCACTGCTCTTCGCCGGGCAGCAATACCGACACAGCGCCGGCCTGGATCTCCATCAGTTCTTTTTTGGCGGTATCGAAACGGTACTCGCCGGGCATCATGATGCCCAGGGTCTTCTTTTCGCCATTGGGGAAGATCACGGCGCGGCTGGTGACCTTGCCCTCGAAATAGACATTGGCCAGTCGCTCGATAGTGACATTTTCAAAACTGCTCATACACTTGCTTCCTGTCGCTGCACCCATGCCCGCGTCAAAACGGCCAGTGCTCTGGGTGGTCGGTTAAAATTCGCGGCTATTGTACTTGAACTGTGGCATGGGAACAGCGCCAACTGATCCCGGCAATAGCTGCCTGGTGAATCACATGCCAAAGTAATCAATCAGGAAAGAGAATCGGCGACAGGAAATCAATCGACAAACCGCCGCCAAGTACTGACAGCGGCTGCTGCAGGAACTGTTCTGATGGATAGGGCTAGCGGCAGTCAGGCCGCCACAACGAATAGTGAGGCACGGGCCTCACAGCACCGCCAGGCTGTGAACTAGCGGCGCCGGTTGAAACGCAGAATCTGGTTGTTCTGATCCGAGTTGGGATACTGGATCACAATGGTTAAAACCCGGTTATCCGGTGAAATGGTCTTGGCCCCGATCTGGGTTACCTCACCATCTACCTGCACGGTGTATTCCACGGTACGCTCGTTCTCCCTGCGGTAGGAGATATAGGCGGATTCCACCGAGTTCAGATTGGCAATGGGGTAGAGCTGCTGATCGTAGCGATAGGTGGCCGAACTGCCTCCCAGACTGCCATCGGGGTCAATGCTGGCCACCAGATACATATAGGCACCGTCGCCCAGATTGGCGTAGGTGCGAGACATGGTCTGGGGCACTTCGGCGCCCCCGAAATCGGAATTCTGCTTGTCGATATCCCAGGTGCCAATATAGGGATTTTCCATATGAAAAACGGTCTGGGCCAGAGCCGGGCTGGCAACAAGACTGAACAGGCTGGCAAGCAGCAGGGAATGGAATACAGTGCGCATGGATCTAACCCTCCTTAACAGAAGGCTCATTGGGGTCAATGATCCCCGGATCCGGGCCAGAAGACTGAACCCGCCGGCAATGGGCCAGCGGATTCAACAGACCTGAATTGGGCCATTGAGGCCCGAGAGCTGTCTTTCTTTTATACGCTTCCTGCAAAGCTTTGTCACTGCCTGCACCTGACAATGACCATGAATGCCCTCAGGGCGCCACTAGCTGCCCTCCCAGATACACCGCCGCAATGCGCCGGGTATTGCGGATATTTTCCAGAGGATTGGCATCCAGGATCAGCAGATCAGCGCGCCGGCCCACCTCAATCAGCCCGATATCATTTTGTCGCAAATGCCGGGCGGCATTGCCGGTGGCCGCCACCAGCGCTTGCATGGGGCTCATGCCAAGACGCACCAAGATCTCCAGTTCCCGGTGGCCGGTATAGCCAAAGGGATGGTCCGGCAAGGCACCGGCATCGGTACCCAGCACGATATCGACATCTGCCTGTAACAGACGTGACATGGCGGCACGCAGTTCAGATTCCCGCTCAGGATCCAGCGGCGGTTCAATCTGCCGTTGATTGCTCTGCTGTGACAAGCGCTGCCTTTCACTGGCCGGCAGCGCCCGGGCCAGAAAGGGGTCACGTCCAATGGTTTCCCGGCGCAGCTCCGCCAGCCCCAGATTGGGCACAATAAAGGCCCCGGCCCTGGCGGTGGCTTCTGCCAGTTCGCTACTGAATGCTGGCCCCAGACGGCCATGGAGAAAACCGGCCGCCCCCACTTCCAGCAAATGCCACATATCCTCCGGTGACTGCTGGTGCACGAATACCGCAAGGCGCTGACGCATGGCTTCGGCTATCAATGTGCTGTAGGCATCCGCTGACAGTTTTTCCTGGCTGCCGCCGCGATCATCGACCCAGATCTTGATAAAGGGAATGCCCAGGGCCGCCACTTCCCGCGCTCGCTCAATGCCTTGCACAGGCCCTTCGAGTCCACGCAGGATAGTCATGCCGGTGCGCGCCTCCACCGCCGCGGTCTCAATCAGGAAAGCATCATTGGGGCCCTGCCCCGGCGGCCCCATGCCGACAGCAAACAGAGGCCGGGCCGCGGCCCGGGGATTGGCAGCCAGTTCCTGTTGCAGGGCCAGGGCCAGTTCATCGGGATCGCTACCGGCAGAGAACACGGTACCAAAGCCGTAGCGGGCGTATTGCTGCAGATTGTCGATCAGGTTTTCGCGGCTGTAATACTCGGCGCCCCAACCCTCACTGCTTTGATAGCCAAGATGGGCATGGGCATCGATGAGGGCGGGCAGCAGATACTGACCACTGAGATCGCGGCGGCTGACAGTTTCCTCCACCGCCAACTGATCTGCACTGCCTACCGCAGCGATGCGGCCGTTCTCGATCAGCACACTGGTATTTTCCAGCAGCGCCCCATCGCCGCGAATCACCGTGGCGTTTTCCAGCAGCAGGGCGTCCTGGGCCCAGAGCAAGGGCATCACCACCAAACCTGATAGCATGACAAGAGTTTGCAGGTAGCTACGTGGCATGAGGAGTTCTCCCTTGGTTCAGATTTCCCAAAGTGCCTGGCTGCGCTGATTACGCCTGACGATTACCCGGTTCGCCCGATTCGACAATCCTGAAATTCGTGATAGTGTTGCAGGTCTGAAGCGGCAGCAAATAAAAAACCAATACACGGCTGCCAGCGTTCATACCGGGGCATCCGACCCTCTTGAGAAGCAGCAGGCAACAAATCCAACAATGAGCAGTAACTATACTATTGAAAGACTGGAAAATGGCATTATCAGAGCCACAGCCCATGTAAATCCAACTCTGGAGATGGCCATGGAAATGGTGAAAAACATCAGTGGGCGGGAAGATTCCTTACTGCGCCTGATCGATTTTCGCGGCACCACCGTGGATCTGGCCATGCCGGCCCAGCAGCAGGTATCGGCAGTCATCAAGCGAACAGACGAGCATCTGGTGCGCACCGCTTTTCTGGTGGACAATCAGCTGACACTCGGCAGAATTCGCCAGTACATGAGCTACCGCGAAGACGAAACCATCCTGCGGGAAGTCTTCACTGACGAAGATGAGGCCGTGGCCTGGTTACTGGAGAAGACAAGCTGACAGGAACGGCCCGGGTAGCCGGAAAGCACTGACAAGGGAAAGCATAATAATGACAATCGATACCTGGCTCATTTATCTGGGCACCATTTTGCTGTTTATGAGCACACCGGGGCCCAGTCACCTGCTGATGATTTCTGTGAGCATGAGCAATGGTTTTCCGCGCTCCCTGGCCACCGCCGCCGGAGACCTCACTGCCAATGCCCTGCAGATCCTGCTGGCCGGGGCCGGCCTGGCAGCCATTATTATCAACTCCCGCTACGGATTTGCCCTGGTGAAATGGGCCGGTGTGGCCTACCTGCTATGGATCGGCCTGCGCACCATTTTGGCTTCATTCAAACATCCTGACGCAGCCAGGCCCCTGCCCCGGGCTTCACTGCGGTCGCTTTGGCTGCGAGGCTTTATTACTTCGGCCGCCAATCCCAAGGCAGTGGTATTTTTTGCCGCATTATTTCCCCAGTTCATTAATACCGACGCCCCGCTGGCGCCACAGATGCTTGTCCTGGGTGCCACCTATATTCTGGTGGATGGCAGCTTTCTGAGCGTCTACGGCAAGAGCGCCAGTTGGCTGGCCCAGCGCCTGAGCCAGCGCTTTGCCCTGTGGATCGAGCGCGCCTCCGGCAGCGGCCTGATAGTGACTGCCCTGCTGCTGGGCCTGCGCTCCAATACCCAGTCCTGAATCCACGCAGCCAATAACGGGAGCTCAACTGAGCATGAGCGAACATAAAATATTCAGCATGGCCTTTGCCAAGGTCTACCCTGCCTATGTCAACAAGGCCGAACGCAAGGGCCATAGCAAGGAACAAGTCGATCAAATCATCTGCTGGCTCACCGGCTATGACCAGGCTGGCCTGGAAACAGTTATTGCAGAGGAAAAGGACTTTCGCACCTTCTTCGATGAAGCCCCCTGTCTCAATCCGAATGTGGCCCTGATCAAGGGCGTGGTTTGTGGGGTGCGGGTGGAGGATGTGGAAGATCCCCTGATGCAGAAGATCCGCTATCTGGACAAGCTGATCGATGAGCTGGCCCGGGGCAAGGCCATGGAAAAAATCCTTCGCAGCTAGCTTAAGGCCTCCGGTCAATCTGCCTGACCACTGGCGGCGTATTGCTTTTCAGAACATCAATCAATGATTGAGATTTATTGGAGCAACATGGGCAAATCAATACTCATCTGCACCACAGCTTTTATACTTACCGGCTGCCTCGGCATGCCCGAGCAAGTCACTCCGGTCAGCAACTTCGAACTGCAGCGCTATCTGGGCAGCTGGTATGAAATCGCTCGCCTGGATCACTCCTTCGAACGCGGCCTGCAGCAGGTAACGGCGGAATACGGTCGCCGGGACGATGGCGGCGTGTCGGTGTTGAACCGGGGCTATTCGGTGGAGGACGGGCGATGGGAGGAAGCCGAAGGGCGGGCCTATTTCGTCAACAGTGAAGACGAAGCCTATCTCAAGGTGTCCTTCTTCGGTCCTTTCTATGGCTCCTATGTGGTTTTCGAACTGAATCAGGACAACTACGACTATGCCTTTGTCCCTGGCCAGGACCATTCCTATCTGTGGCTACTGGCCCGTTCTGCCAATCCTCCACGTGCGCTTATAGACCGTTTCATTCGCCGGGCCGCCGAACTGGGTTTCGACACCGACGCCCTGATTTTTGTCGAGCATTCAGTCCCGGCCGGCCAGGGACAGTAACAGCCCGGCCCATCTGACGAAAGAAATCGTTGACAGCTTCAATCTTTCACATATACTTGCGTATTCAACTATATGTGAAGGATTAGTCATGTCTTCCGAACAGAGCAGTTCCCTGCTGTTAATCAGCAACACCGTACTGGCCTCACGCTTGTCGAAAAAGGCCAGCAACCGGCTCGCCTTTCACGGTATCAGCCTTAACGAGTACATCGTCATGCATTTTCTCAGCAGCGAGAAAGTGAGCGAAGTGTCCCGGGTGGAGCTGGCCGAGTATCTGGGTATGAGCGCCTCCGGGGTAACCCGCATGCTGCTGCCCATGGAAAAGAACGGCATCATCGAGCGCATCAAGAACCCCCGCGACTCACGACAAAGCCTGGTGAGGCTGTCCAAGGCCGGTCGCCAATTATTTGCCGACGCCAGTGTCAGCTTCAGTCACATCGCCGAGGAACTGTTTGCCCGGCTCAGCTCTGCCCAGCAGGACAAGTTGATCGACTTGCAGCAAAAAATTATGTAACTATTAGCCTTGTTTGTGATGCTATCGAAAGGGCAGATTTACGTTTGGAAGCAAATCTGCCCCCTTATTCTGCCTCTTCAATTATCTTCATAGCAAAGGATCTGCCATGACCCTCAGCTCTGCCCTGACACTCTTTTTGACCATGGTGCTATTGGCCCTGATTCCCGGGCCAGGTGTGCTGGTGGTAGCAGGCCGCGCCGCCAGCGCCGGGCTGCGTCATGGTTTTTCTGTCACGGTGGGAATAGTGGCCGGCGACTTTATCTTCATTATTCTGGCATTGCTGGGACTGGCGGCGCTGGCCGATGTCATGGGCAGTTTCTTCTTTGTGGTGAAATATCTTGGCGCCGCTTATTTACTCTGGCTGGGATTCAGCATCGCACTGTCAAAACCCGGCGCAGCTGACATCAGGCAAGTGCAGGCCCCCAGCCACCTGGCCAGTTTTATAGCCGGCCTGGTGACTACTCTCAGTAATCCCAAAGCCATTTTGTTCTACGTGAGTATTTTCCCCTCGCTGCTGGACCTGAGCCAGATTGACCTGGCCGAGACTGCGGTGATATTTGCCATTACCACGCTGGCGGTTGGTGGCGTGATGCTTGCCTATGCCTGGCTGTCCCATAAGGCACGCTCCTCCTTCAGGGATTCCAGTGGCAACCCACTGCTGCGCTATGGTTCCGGCGCCATGCTGGTAGGCAGCGGACTGTTTGTGGCTGCCCGGGGCTAAGCTAGTCTTCCACCAGCGCCTTCAAAGCCTGCAGTCGCTGGTCCCACTGCTGTTCCAGTCTGCTGATGAATTCCCGCGCCCGCCGCAAACTGGCAGAGTCCAGGGTCACTTCGGTTTGTCGGCCTTTGGGTTGCAGATGCACCACATTGGCTGACACCAGCACCTGAATCTGTTTTCTGGCCCCCTGGCGGCTGACACCCAGATCACGGGATATCTCTCCCAGGGTCAAAGGCGACTGTTCTACCAGTCGCTGCACCATTTCCAGACGCACCGGATCACCCAGGGCCTTGTAGATTTGCGCTTCCTGCATGGCCATCACGCGGCCGCTTTGCCAATATAGTTCTGCATACGCTCCAGCATGATCTCCCAACCGCCGGAGTTGTCCTTGTAGGCCGCCTCAATGAAATCTTCGGGCAAGCTGGAGAAGCCCGATTCGGTCAGGGTGAGCTGGCAACTGCCGTCACCATTGTCCTTGATGCGGAATTCCACCAGGGTGGTATTGGCCTCATTGAACTCCCCCTTGAAGGGATTACCGCCGGGTATCCAGCGGTAGGCAAAGTAGTCATGGGGGCGCGCATCTACGATCAACACCTTGCCGCTGCCATGTTCGCCGAAGCCGAACACGGGTTCCGAACCTGGCTCCATTGAACCCTCAATAGTTTCCGGAAACCATTTCACCAGTTCCTCGGCGCTGCTGATGGCAGCATAGAGCCGCTCCTGGCTGGCATTGATGGTGAGTTCCCGCCTGATTTCATCTTGCATGTCATGCCCTCCTTCGGGGTGATTGACTCATTGGGGGCAGTAAAACAGAGTCGGGGACATTATGCAACTTTTTGGTTGCATTTTGTTTGCACTGAATAGATCAGGAACTTTTCCGGCTATTGAGCTTGGCCACAGAAGTTAAGTAGACTGCTGTCTGACCAATCAACCAAGAGTATCGCCCATGCCAGCCAAACACTGGAAAACCGCCGGCAAGATTGCCTGCAGCCTTGCCGCCGCCACGGTGCTGATGAGCCAGAGCCACTCCCAGGATGCCAGCAAGCAGCTGGACGTCACTGCTGAGCTTTTTGACTGTATTACCCAGATGGCCAAATCTGCCTCCGGCAGTTTCTTCGTGGACAATATCCTCGGCGACCTGGAGGCCACCCAGGCGGCTGCGGATTCCGAGACCGGCGCCAGCTATCCACCCGGCTCCGTGGTTAGCCTGATCCCTTCCGAGGTCATGGTGAAACACAATCCCGGCTGGAATCCGGAAACCAATGACTGGGAGTTTATCGAGCTGAATGTCAGCGAAGCCGGCTCCGAGATCAATGTCCGGGGCACCACTGAGGTGGTAAACCAGTTCGGTGGCAACTGCTTCGATTGTCACAAACTGGCACGGCCGGAGTGGGATCTGATCTGCGGCAGCGACCATGGTTGCGCCCCGCTGCCAATTACCCGGGAAACCATTGTTGGTATTCAGAACAGCGATCCACGCTGTGTGCGTGAGGATGCCTGATCAGTAACAGTAAACCGGCTCAGTCCAGCGAGGCTGAGCCTTATGGCGGAGAATAACAATGAAACTTGGCGCCTTTTCAGTCAGCCTGGCCGTGAAAGACCTGACGGCCTCAAAAGCATTTTATGAAAAACTCGGCTTTGAGAAGTTTGCCGGCGACGAAGCCCAGAACTACCTGATCATGAAAAATGAGGACAAGCTCATCGGTTTGTTTCAGGGCATGTTCGAGCAGAACATCCTCACCTTCAATCCCGGCTGGGATCAGGATGCCGGCACTCTGGATGAATACGATGATGTCCGCGCCATTCAGAAGTCCCTGAAGGAGAACGGTGTGCAATTACACTCCGAGGCCGAGGAATCCGGCTCAGGGCCGGCCAGCTTCACCCTGTTCGACCCGGACGGCAATGTGATCCTGGTGGATCAGCACGTCTGAAGATTGAAGAGCAGACGCCAGTCCACAAGCATTCACGTCGCAGGCTGCTTGTCAGGTGAATGCCTGATTATTACAGCGCATCCATCTGCGCTGACATGGCCATGGCAATAAAGAAGATAATCCAGTTGCTGATCACATGGGCCCCGGTGCAGACCCAAATATTGCCGGTGATGAGGTAGGCACCGGTCAGCACCATTCTTGCCGCGCCGATGATTAAAAGCGATTGGGCGATATTCCAGGAATAGGTGGGCAGATGCAGCAGCCCAAACAGGAGCGAACTGAGAACCCAGGCCACTATCAAGCCGCGCCGCCTTGACCATCCCAGATGTCCCACCAGCCAGCCCATAAGGGCCAGAAACGGCAGGATGGTAATCAACTCCTCGCCCAGTAACTGTGGCAGAGTACGCAGCAGGAACAGCAGCCGCTCCGAAGTGCTGAAGGCCATCAGCAATTCCGCCGCCGGGTTGATGCTGACCGTGAAAAAGCTGGCCACGATCAGCGCCACGATGACAGAGGCCAACAAATTCAGTAGGGCGAAGGCCGGCATCAGCCATAAATCCCGCCAGCCGATACGCCGGAACAGCGCCCCCACATGACCGGGGGCGACCCGGTGCAGGCCGTAAAGCGGCAAGAGCATAAACAGGCTGGCAGGAATGAATTGCCCGTAGGGGCTCATGAAGAGCGGCAGCGGCAAGGCCAGTATGAAAAAACCCGCCAGGCAAAAACCCAGCACGGTCATCCACTGCTTCAGGCCCAGACTAACGGGCATGCCATTGTAAAACGGCAGGTCAGGCTTTTGTTCAGTCAAAGTTCTGCCTTCCCTGCCCTGTTACATCCCCCGAGTTCGCTCTCTCAAGCACGGCAGCCTCAATACCCGCGGCGTACTTCACCGCGACTACGACCGTCCACCGTGCCTTCACGTAACCATTCCCGGGAATCCTCAAACAGGATGTTGTGATTAATCTCCCACATGGCGTTATGGGATGAGCAGGCCAGGTCCACCAGTACCTTTTCTTCGCTGCCCAGATCTTCATACAGTTCCCTCACCAGGCGCACCGGAATCTGGGCATCGTGGATCGGCGCCACCAGCAACATCGGTGTTTGTGTTTGCGCCACTACCTCAGGGCCCCAGCCCCAGACCGTGGTACGGGGTGCCCGGCGTACGCCGCTACCCCAGGTGGCACCTACTGGATCTGACTCCAGCATGGCCTGCCAGATAGCATTTGCAGCTCCGGACTGATACTGGCCTTCACACACAGACTGCCGATCCCAGTTGGCAGTGAAATCACTGGCCGACTGTTTGCTGAAGGCCGGGCCTGCCACCGGTAACTCCGGTCGTTCACTGGCGCGGTTACGGCTGTAGGCCGGTGCCAGTAATACCATGCGCGCTACCTTGTCGGGGTTGCGAGCGGCATAGCCTCCGGCCCGGGGACCGCCCAGTGACCATCCCACCAGATGCAGACGTTCAACATCGCGCAGCTCCCGGATATAGTCCACCACCGCATCAATATCGTCCCAGTCTGATTCAATAGTGGTGGCCGCATAGCCATAGCTGGGTTCACAATCGGCTGCAATCAGTTCCGGCACAAACTCCTGACGCTGGCTTTCACTGAGATTGCAGGGATCATTCATCACTGCCGGACGGGTGGAACGGCCATAGCCGGTGACATCCATGGCGAAAACATCGAAGCCGGCCTGGGCCAGATTGTCCATCCAGCTATAGGTGGAATGGGGCACATCGAATGCCACCTCCGCCGGGGTGCCGGCGCCGTGTATAAAAAGCACCACGTCGCCCTCTTCAACCGGATGGTCAGCGACTTTTTTCTCCCGCACATAGAGCTCGACAGTCTGCCCCGCCATGGAAGGGGCAAGAGACTGGTTAGTGACCCGGTGTTCGCTCATTTCCACCTGACCCACCACCAACTTGTCCTGGGCCATGGCCGCGCCTGTCAGCAGCAGCGCTGCTATACCACAGGACAGTCCTATCGGAAGCTTTACTCGATTATTCATGGTGTCATCCTTTGTGCTTTGTTTTTATTGAACTGGTATCGATCCAGTACCGAACTAATATCGAACTAATATCGAACTACAGCCATTGAAGTTGCTTGTCTAGCGTGGATCCAGGCGCATGAAATAACGTGGCGGAAAGCCGGTGCGAAACCTGAACTCAAAACCCACAGTGTAGATACTGCGTACTTTCTCTTCCTCGGCGCCTTCCAGCGGCACGGCCGTATAGGGCTCAAAACCATTGCCGTAGTCCACTTCGATCTGCGGATTTTCCAGCGCCTGGTGATACCAGGCCCGCGGCCAGTGATTGGCGGCAATATAGTCTTCGCCATCGATCTCGGTCAGACGCACCACCCGTTCGGCACGCTCACTCTGGTCATTGAAGGTAGCAATGACGATGGTGGACTGGTTTTCCGGCTGATTGACCCCAAGGCGTACCTCGAAAGCCACAACCTGAGCGACGTACAGCAGGAACAAGACGCCAATACCAATGAGACTCCATTTACCGATCTTCTTGCCAGACATAGCCACTCCTCTATTGTTCTGTGCGGCCATCATTGACCGCCTGTTGGATTGCTTCACGCCATTATTGAACAGCCAGCGGGAACTGTCATCCCGGCAGCAATCCGGCAGGCACAAAAAAGGCGGATTCTGTCGAATCCGCCTCTTGTTCTTGCCTTTGCTTGCGCTTTAAAGCCGGCGCAAGCCGGGCAAGGGGTATCAGAATATGGCCACCAGACAACCCTTGGAGTCGGGAATGTCATTCATATTCACTTCGCCACCGGCCAGGATGGTATCCAGGGCGTCCTTGAGGTATTCCTCATCGGCTTCATTGCGCTGGGTTTCATATCCCAACTGATCATTGATGGGGCCGCGAAACAATACCTTCTGGCTTTGGGTATCCACCACGAATACCTCCGCGGTGCGCTCCACACCCAGGGCCTTGGCCAGAGCCTGGCCTTCGTCTTTGAGGATCGGAAAATCGATACCGAATTCATCCGCCTCGCGGTTGATGCGATTGATGTCGTCCTGGATGTTGGCATTGAACATCAGAAATTCGATATTCCTGTCCTGATACAGGTCGCGGACTTCACGGTAGTTGGGCAAGGCGATACGGGCGATGGGACAACCCACTCCCTGCACATACATCACCAGCAGTTCGCGATCACGGTACTCGTTCAGAGTGTGAACAACGCCATGCTGATCCTGCAGTTCAAAGTCCGGCAGGGACTTCAGCCATTCATCCGCCAGCAGCGGCGATGCTGCCAGAATAAAACCCAATCCAAGCAGTGCTTGTTTAAACATAGTGACTCCTCTTTTCCTCTCCAACATTATTCTTTGCCAGTGACCCATTATTTCAGGACCGAACTCAGTCTTCGACAATATAGGTCAGATAACCGGTAAACATTTCCTCATAACTCTCCAGCCCCCAGCTCACCTCTTCCCGCGGATCGGGATTGAAGGGATTGGACAGGGAGTTATCAAAGGCACCCAGAACATGCACGGTGGTTCCCGCCGGCAGGCTGCGGGGCTCATCCAGCCAGTAATGGGGCTGCCAGCCATAGTTATAGGCCGGGATATTGAACAGGGGCTCTTTTTCGCCGCCGGGGTATTCCAGTACAAAGCGCATATGCTTGCCGCGGTAGTTCATGCGGGCCCGCAGGGCCAGCAACTGTACCGGCTCCTCAAACTGATAACTGGCGGCCATCTGATGGTTGGGATCACCCGGGGCAATGGTGAAGCGCTCCCCTACCGAGCGGGTCAAAATTTCTTTCTCCGGAACGGAATCACTGAAGTAGAGTCCTACCCGGGTCTCATCATCAATTTCCACGCCATTGGTGACATAGTGAAATTGCAGGGCCAGTTTGTGGCCGGCAGGAATTTTCACCGCGCTGTTTTCCGGAAACACCGTTGCGGGGTTCTCGCCGGGAATAAAACTGCCCAGGAAACGACGCCGGGCACTGTTTTCGGTTTTTTCCGGACCCCAGAAATCTTCATCGGCGGGCACCACAAAGGCCATCAGATGGTGCAGTACGCGTGGATCACCCGGTGCATATTGAAAGGCACGCACCCATTTGTCTTCGCTGAAATCGAGGTCCACATCCACATAGACATAGTCCTGGATACCCACCGCCGGCACCACATTCATGGGCGCATCCACCACATAGTCAGGCTCGCCCAGTTGCCAGTCGAATTCGTATTCGATGGGAATCTCTGCCAGAGGATCCACTTCACCGTCACCGCGCGGGGCTCCGGCTTCCATCCAGTGAATCAGCTTCTGACGATCTTCGGCGGAAATAAAATGGGCATTGGCGGAATCACCCAGTTGCGGGTCCACCTGCATGGGTGGCATGCGCTTGTTGAGCAATACTTCCCGCACCATGGGCGACCAGCCCAGCAATGAAACATAGCTGTCGAAGGCAAAGGGACCGGCGCCACCCCAACGGTGACAGATGGCACAGTTTTCCTCAATGATCGGGGCTATCTCGGTGGAGTAGTCAGCGGGCTGTTCCTTGTTCCTGGCCAGATCCTGGTATTCGATGTCGCAGCCACTCACTTCCGTGACGCTTGTATCGGAGGCTTCACCGGCAGCGACCTCTTCCAGGCGGGCGCCCAGGGCATCCCCTGCCGCACCGCGGTAATAAAGCGACATACGCTGGGGATTGAATACCAGCACTTCTCCGGCCTGGCCCAGTTTCAGGCTTTCAGAGACCAGTTTCATTTCATCGGCCAGCACCGGAAATGGCAGTTCCCATCCAGCCTGTACCTTGCGGGCCTGACCATTGATATCCAGGGCGAGAAAGGCCATCTGCTGTCCATGCTGCTCCTGCAAAGTGGCCAGCGTTTCGGCAGCGCTGGTGGCCGCGTCGCAGCCATGATCGAAGGCCAGCAGCACCACAGCCTCACGATGCTGGTAGCGACTTAACTGGTGGAAATGCCCCTGCTCATCCAGCAGCGCGAAATCACCAACCCGTTCGGTGGCCGCCTGGGCCAGGTTTGTCAGGGCAGCCAGGACCAGGCTTGTGATTGCGGTGCTGAATAGTGAATGCTTGTTCATATCTGCTGACTCTTCAAGGCAAAGGCCTGTTTACTGCGCCATTGGATTGGGACTGATGTGGGGATTCTCAACCTGCTCCCGGGTCCAGTTACGATCGGGATTGCTCATACCACCCCGGGCCGGACCGCCGGCGTTGTAAATTCCGCCACGCAGCACATACATCAGATAGTCCATCTCGTCGGCGAGATTGGCGGTCTTGTCGGTATAGGCATGGACCGCGTCTTCGATCAGGGCCATGGAATTGTCGATGCCGGGATAGGCCAGAGCATCGCCAATCACCACTTTCAACAATTCAAGATTGTCGAGGATATAGGCCGCTTCGGGATGCTTGCCGTAGAAATTGGGAGCGATGACCGGGTTGGTGGGAATATCACTGGGCAGGGATACAAAGCTGCCATGCAGCCGGGTGATTTTTTCACCATAGATATTCAACAGATTCTGGATGTCACGATCGCGATATTCCTCATCCGGGGCTGTCACCAGAATCTCCAGCAGGGCCAGCTTCATCCACTGGGAAGCCCAGGTCAGACCGCTGAGCTGGGGAAAGCCTACCCGGTAGGCATAGGCATGGTCATGGTCTGACAGCAGCTCATCGGTCTTGGGTTTGCTGGCCACCGAATGCTGATTGTCACTGAGATAGGCAGCCACGGCTTCATTCACGGCAGCAGTTTTGTCTTCATACACCGGGTTCAGGTAAATCTCGATAAGCTGCTCAACAAACTGTCGTCCGCTCTGCAGGGTCTCCACTGCCAGCGGTGGCAAATTGCCGATTTCGGCCAGGGCATTGCGCACTTCTTCGGCATCATGGTTCTGACGGATCACACCCAAAAGACCCGGCGTGGCACGACTCTCAAATACCCGGTGCGGACCCAGCATGGCCAGATGATCACCGGCGGAGTGGTAATGGGAGCCCTCCGCCTCTGCCAGCTCCTCCAGATTTTCCAGCAACAGTCGCTGGCCAATGGCCGCCGTGGGCGATGCATTGGTAATGGTAATTTCTTCATAGGCCCGGGCCTGCACCACATCGTGGGCCAGCAGTAATTGCTGCAGCTCGGGATAGCGGCTGGCCAACACGGTCTGACCATTGGCCAAAGCCATGTCGCCAGTCACCAGCATCAGAAGGCTGACCAGCAATCCCCGGCTTGTGTTACCGGTCTTGTTCGCTTTCTCAATGTGCATAGCGATGGGCTCTCCATTTAAACCAGGCCAGCATGGGCACTGATTCGGGAGGGATTATAGGCGAAACAGGATGCAAAGCAGGCTGCGACAAAATGTCCCACTGATTTGCCACAAACTGCTGAATAACTAACATTCCTCATATTATTCAAGGGCTTGGACACTTACTGCCTGATTCTTGTGCTAGCCCTTATTACAAATTGCTACATTAATAAGAGCCCGAAGCATCGCCGGGGCTGTCTTTGTGACAGCAGCTGCGGCGATATTGCAGCGATAGTGCGACCCTGCCAGCTACTTAAACGCCCACTTTGCCGCTTCTGATCAGTCACCCTGACAGCCGCTGGCAGCTGACTTGCGCCTGTGCGGCAATTTGCCGCCTTGAACCCGGAGGCCAGCCACTCTATTCTGATTGCCATCAAGCTGATTTGCTGACGTCTTGTCAGTCAGCAATCGCCCGACTTTTGGCCCAATGTGGAGTACCGGAAATTGAAATTACTGAAATCAACGCAAAGCCTGATCCTGATCTGCCTGTCCCTGTCGCTGCTTGCCTGCAGCAATGCGGCGCCACCTTCTCCTCTGCTCAGTGCGGAACCGGCAGTGGATGCTTCCTTGACCCGGGCTCCACGCACCTTGCGATTGTTCTACTCGGCCCTGCCGGATGTATCACAGAGCAGCCTGCGCCTGGTGGGCCCTGCTGGCGAAGAACTGGCCCTGCGCGGCCTGCACACCATGGCGGCCGATGATCTGATGATTGAAATCATGGATCCCGTGGTACCTGGCACCTACACGGTGTTCTGGTCCACTACGGTAGAAGGTGATCCCACCCACTACGAAGGCAGCTACCAGTTCAGCTATAGCCAATAGCTGCGATCCCGGCAACTGATTCAGGGGCAGGCTTGCGCCTGCCCTGGAAAAACGCGATGAACGCACAACAGCAAGACTACACAGTGGAGCAGCTACTGCAGGCCATCAGCAGCTACGGTGACATTTTGATGATCAGGTTCCACTGGATCTGCTCACCGCCGTTGCCAGTTCGTTTCGTTCGAAGGAGCTGATGAAGGCGCTGTTGCAGCGAATCGACAGCAACAGGCCGGCGGGGAACTGGTCTGATTTTACCCGACGCTTTTTGTCGCGAAGCGAATTAACTGCCTGACCGGCACTCTGGATTCACAGCCAGATTCACAACTGATTCACAACTGATTGACACTGACGGATTCCGAAAACCCTAAGTGAGACCAAACTCAGTTCTGTTCCTGCCCGGACTCCTGCTGGAGACGTTCCTGGCGGGCCCGGTAGGCTTCGAAGGGTGTGCGATAGCTGCCGTCCGGGTTCGGTTCATTGGTGATGGAAGCCTCGATGGTTTCCGAGGGCGGTATGGCGCCGGGGCCGAAGGCAAAATTGAAGGAACCACGCATGAAGCGGCGGTTCTCATCCACCACCGACCATTCCGCCACATAGAAATCCGACTCCGGTAGTTCTGTCGGGATGGGAAATACAAAATTGTGATCGCGCTGGCTGGGATCCCACTGGAAATCCAGATCAATCCACTTGCCGGTATCGGTGTACAGGGCCAGTTTCAACAACTGCACATCCACCCGGAAACTGATGGTAAGCATGCGCGGTTGCTCCCGCAGCACTGCATCGTCCTGGGGAAAAGTCACAGAAGGCGTCAGCACGCCGTGACTGTGCTGGGCCTGCAGCAGTCCTGGCATACAGGCCAGCAACAGAATCAGTAATGCCCGCTTGCTGTGGCCGGGGATGTCGCGCAATCGTGTAAACAAGACAAAAGTTCTCGCTGTGTTGTGGTGGTAAGACAAGGGAAAATGATAATCAAGCTGCCGACGGCTTGCAATCAGCGCCCACCTCATCATAATCCTGCTACACCGAATATTCAGGCAGGAATCGCCGTAGAAAATCTCAGCTGGAGGTCATGTTGCCGGGAATTTTCCCCGCTTCGCGGTCTATCCGGTACAATGGTCGCCCTATGAATAAAGCAGTTTTCACAAGTCTCTATCGAAGTTTCACTCGTCGCGCCCTGCAATCACTCCTGCTCAGCAGCTCTGCCCTGCTGGGCGCCATGCCAGCCCTGGCCGCCCCCGAACGGGTAAGCGACTTCGCCATGCTGGATTATCAGGGCCAGTTCCATCAACTGAGCCGCTACCTGCACCGCGAGGCGCTGGTGCTTATGAGCTACGACCGCGACTGCCCGGCCATGCCGGAACTGGTGCAGGCCTATAATGAGTTCAGTGAAAGCTGGGAACAGGCCGAAGGCCGCGAAGTCAGTTTTGTATTGATGGACTCAAAAGACCTGGGCCGGGAAGTCATGGCCGAGGTGGACCTGCCCATGCCACTGCTGGAAGACATGGGCCAACTGGTGTCGGAATCACTGGAGATTCAGAAAGCCGGCGAAGTGCTGGCCTTCGATCCGGAACGCACTACCCTGCTCTATCGCGGCCCCGTCGATGGTGGCCTGGACACGGCCCTGGAAGATTTTCTGGACGGCGGCATCGAGAACACCCTGACCGCGGCTGTGGAAGGTTGCGACATCGACTACAACAGCAGTAATGCCAATGCTGGCGTGCCCGACTATGCCAGCGAAGTAGCCCCCATCATCATCGAGAAATGTGCCGAATGCCATCGTCAGGATGGTGTGGGTCCCTTTGCCATGGACAGCCACATCATGGTGATGGGCTGGTCTCCCATGATTCGCGAAGTCCTGCTTAACCGCCGTATGCCGCCTACCCAGGTGGACCCCTATCTCGGTCATTCCCGCCATGCCCGCTATCTGGACAGGGAGCAATTGCAGACCCTGATTCACTGGATCGATGCCGGGGCGCCACGCGGTGAGAGTGAAGAAGATCCCCTGGAAAACCTGGACTTCAGTCACCGTAAGGAATGGTTGCTGGGTGAGCCGGACTATATCGTCAAGGGCCCGGCCATCGATATTCCATCCACCGGCGTGATGGACTACAGCTACGAATTCGTGGATCTGCCTTTCGAGGAAGATCGCTGGGTGCGCGCGGTTCAATACATGGCCGGTGATGAATCGGTGCTGCACCACCTGATGACCTATGTCGTGCCACCGGAAGAAGATTTCTGGGGACCGGAAGCCGAGCAGACTTCTGTCAGCCGCCGCTTTCTGGAAGGCTATGCGCCAGGCACAATCGAGGCCGTTGAATTTCCCGAAGACACCGGCGTTCTGATTCCGGCCGGACATCGGCTGGCGATGCAGTTTCACTATGTGACCAATGGTCGCTCGACGGTGGATGAAACCCAGTTGGGCCTGTACTTCTACGATGAACCACCGAAGTATGAAAAGCGGACCCAGGTGGTTGGCGCCCAGTTCACCCTGCCGCCCGAGGTCAATGATTTTCAGTTGCAGGCCGACCATCAGTTCGATGAAGAAGTGGTGATTGTGGGTTTACGCGCCCATATGCATTACCGCGGCAAACGCATGAAGTTCTCCGCCACCCTGCCGGATGGCGAGATGCGCGACCTGTTCAGCGTGCCTGCCTATAACTACGGCTGGCAGCCCCATTACCTGCTTACCGACCCGGTCACACTGCCGGCAGGCAGTACCGTGCATGTGATCGGTGCCCTGGATAATTCCGAGTCCAATCCCAATAACCCCAATCCGGAATCGGAAGTTCCCTTCGGCATCTACAGCCGCCAGGAAATGTTTACCGGTTACTGGACCTATTACATTCCCGATTAATACTGGCCGGCAATCGCTGGCCAGCTTGCACTTCTGACCATACAGATAAAAAAAGGGTAGGAAGCAATGCTTCCTACCCTGTCAAGCCCACCAGTACCCACTGGCATGAAGAAGCAAATGAAAAACAGTTGCTCTGGTCGCCGACCGATCAGCGGATCACAGTCGCCGAATCGAATCGAGTCCTGATGCGCCGCAGCAGAGTTGGGTGCACCGATAACAGAATCGTCCGGGGTTTACCAAACTCATACTTTCATTAAAGAAAGAACCTGTTTTCTACAGATGCAGAGAAGTCTAGCGGGAACCGGATGTCGGTAGAATGCGGCATATTGTCACTGCGACAAACTGCCACGCTGGCAAGCCGTCGCAGTGACTTTGTGGCAAGGGCATGATCAGGGCAAGGCAAATACCCAGACCACGCCACCCTGGGGCACCGGAGTTCGGGTGCGCCGCGCCAGATCGATGCGGCCGGTCATGGACGCCGCATCCACACCCCAACCGGATTGCACGGCCACATACTGCTTGCCATCAACGGCAAAGGTGGAAGGTACGCCGATGATTCCGGAATTGGTGCGGAAGCGCCACAACTCTTCGCCACTGCGGGCATCATGGGCGCGGAAATAGCGGTCGGTGGTGCCACCGCTGAAGATGAGATTGCCAGCCGTGGTGAGAATGCCACCCCAGTTATGGGAGGCGAATTCCCGGGTCCAGACACGCTCGCCGCTGTTGATATCCCAGGCCTGGATCTCACCGATGTGATCGGCACCGTCCCGCAATGTCATGGTAGACCTGGCACCTATATAGGAACTGCCCGGCATATAGGTCACCTCCCTGCCCTCCAGGGTACCGCAGGTATTCTCATTGGCGGGTATATACACCAGGCCTGTTTGCGGATTGTAGGCCGCCGGGGGCCAGTCCTTGCCACCCCATAGAGAAGGACAGAATGAGGTGGTACTTCCGGTGGTGGGCTTGCGCTGGGGATCGTAACTGGGGCGTCCAGTGACCGGGTCGATGGCGGTGAAAACATCCTGGTACACATAGGGCTCGGCATCCACAAAACTGATCTCCGGCTCACCCCGTTCCAGCAACCACAAATAGCCGTTACGGCCAGCGTGCACCAGCGCATCGAATTCACGGCCATTCCGCTCGACTGGCATCAGAATCGGCGTGGATACCTCATCCCAGTCCCAGGAACCATTCCAGTGGTACTGGTGATGGCTTTCTATAACCCCGGTGTCGATATCCAGAGCAATAACCGAATTGGTATAGAGATTATCGCCAGGGCGCTGATCACCAATCCATGGCCCCGGATTACCGGTGCCCCAATAGCTCAAGCGGCGTTCGGCATCATAGTGACCCGGCACCCACACCGCGGCACCACCTGTGCGCCAGGACTCACCGGGCCAGGAGTCATTTCCAAATTCCCCAGGTGCCGGTACGGTATAGGTACGCCAGTGCTCTTCGCCGGTTTCTGTATCCAGGGCTACCACAAAGCCGCGAATACCCAACTCGCCACCGGAGGTGCCCACCATTACCTTGCCTTCAACCGCCAGCGGTGCCATGGTGATGTAATAACCCCAGAAATTGTCCTGCACCGGCACATCCCAGATTTTCTCGCCGGTGGTCGCATCCAGTGCCACTACCCGGGCATCCAGGGTCGCCATAAAAACCTTGTCACCATAAAGCGCCACACCGCGATTGGTCCGGTGAAAGGCAATCAGGTTTTCCGGCAGATTATGCCGGTAACTCCACAGGGCATCGCCACTGGCGGCATCCAGAGCCAGCAGTTCATTGGCGGGGGTGGTGATAAACATGATGCCGTCATTCACCACCGGTGGCGATTCATGGCCTCCGGTGACACCGGTTGAATAGGTCCATACCGGCTGCAGTTGGGCCACATTATCGGCCGTGATTTCATCCAGGACACTGTAACCCCAGCCTTCGAGATTGCCCCGGTAGCTGAGCCAGTTCTCAGCTTCCGGATTATTCAGGCGCTGGTCGGTGACGGGCGAATAATCCTGGGCACGGGCCAATGATGAAACGAGACCGATGGCGCAGGTCAAAACAACGAGTCGTCGAATGCAAGTCATGCTCTCTCCTCACTGTCATGCAGCTATTCAGAATGCATAATGGGTCGCCTGCCCGGCCACGATCAACCAGGTGACAAACAGGCCATTGATAAATGCACCGACATAAAGCTGGCCGGTGGCCATGAAATAACGGGTCGAGATAATCGCCGCGATGGGCAGCACCACCACAAATTGCAGTGCCACGATCGTCAACAGGGCCTGGCTTGGAATAGCCAGACTGCCAGTGGCAAACAGGGTGCCGTACTGATAAAGCAACAAGGCAAGAATACCGCCACCGGCCAGCACTGCATTGACTGTCGCCGCCCGGGCAAAGCTCCAGGCATCATTGCGCCGCATCTGACCATGCAGAATCAGGGCAAAGACCAGGAAAAAAGCAGTGAAAGGCAGCAGGTAGCCCAGAAAGAGGCGGAACTGGAGACCGTTCATCAGTTTCACGGCAATCACCCAGTAACGGAAATCGGCAGTGAACAGGCCATGGACAATGGCCAGTAGCAAATAAAGGCCGAACACCACTGTCAGCGCCAACAACAGCGACAGGGCCAATTTGCGAAGGGATAATTCATTGCCCGGCAACAAGCCATAGTTATAGCCATTACCACCGCCGGCACGGCCGCCCAGGGCAAAATGCCAGAGGCTGAACAACAACAGGGAAATCACCGCGTTACCCAGGGCCCAGACCATGAAGCCATTGGTCAGGTTCTGGGCAAACAGGGCCGACGTGGGAATCATGGCAGCCCAGCCCTGAAAGCTGAAATAGGTCAGGGCCGGAATGGCCATCACGATCACTGCCGCCAGATACCAGCCGCGGTCCCGGATGCCGGCACTGGGGGCCGGGCTTGCGGCCAGTTCCCGAAACAGGGGTATTTGCAACAAGGCCGGCCCGGCACTGATCAGGAACAGTATGCCACCCAACAGGGACAGAAAAGTGCCGAACTCTTTCCAGGGCCAGATCTGCTGATCGGCGGGAATGGGATTGGGTGCGCTTGTTGTGCGTTGCACCCAGTCCAGTGCACCGGCCACACCACTGCGGGTTATATGATTGGCTGGATGGGTCTGGGCGGGCTGATAGAGTTGCCGCGCCGTGCCCTCGGCGATGGATCCATAGAGGCGGTCCGGCTGCACCGTTTCAGTCACAGCAAACTGGGTCTGGAGTTTCTCGGTATCCACAATGCCGGCGCCGGTGGCTGAAGACCACATGGATGGTGAAAACTCATCGTACTGACCAAACACCAGGCCAAAATTGCGGGGAAAGCTGGCATCACCCGCAGGCACGCCAAAGGTCCCGGTGGAAGAGCCCGACACCACCACCGAGGTATAGGCATCTGGCATGGCGACTGCGGCACTCAGTACTGTCCAGCCTCCCATGCTGTGACCGGACAAGACCACCTGATCAGGGTCCACGAAGTCCAGACTGCGCAAATAAGCGAGCCCGGCCGGACCGCCGAAGCCCTCGGCGAAGGCCGGCGGATCAGAATAACCATGGCCGCGCTGATCCATGGCCAGCACCACATAACCCCGCCTCGCCAGTTCGATGGCATAGGCTGACTGGGTCTCGCGGGAATTGATATAGCCGTGCACGGCCAAAACCCCCGGTGCCGGGTTGTCGGCAGTGACGCCCTCGGGGACATAGAGCAGAGCGCTCAGGCTTGCGCCACTGGCACTGTTGAAACGGGTATCGCGCAGCTCCACCTGGCCAGCACCGGTTTGCACCAGCCAGGCCAGCAGGCCACCAAAAAAGATCAGAATAAGGGACAGTAGCAGGGCTTTGTGTTGCCGGTAAATTTCTTGCATGGGCATTCTTCTTTAATTTTATGTTTATCGGGGCAAGTACCGCCTGCTGGCAGCAGACAGAACCGCAGTGCCATTTATAAACGGCTTTGGGCAAAATTAACAGGCCGACCCCGTTTGCCCGCTGCCCTCAGGGGCCCTATACTGCCTGACAGACAACCACAGAAGATGCCAGCCACTATCCGGGGGGAATGCAATGCATCCAGTGATTTCAGCAGCAATCGTCCGCTTCAGAACCTTTGCCCTTGCCAGCATTGCCGGCCTGCTATTGGCAGCCTGCGGCGACACACCGGTATCAGAGCCGGAACTCAGCTTCGAAGAAGCCCTGCAACAGCAATTGATCGAAGCCCAGCCCGGTGATGTGATCGAAATCCCTGCCGGCACCCATGAGCTGACCCGGGGCCTGTCTCTTAATGTGGGCGGCGTGACCATCCGCGGCGCCGGCATCAACGAAACCGTCCTTTCCTTCCGCAATCAGGCCCAGGGTGCCGAAGGCCTGCTGGTGAATGCCGATGATTTTGTTATTGAGGATCTTGCCATTGAAGACACCATCGGCGACGCCCTCAAGATCAATGACAGTAATAATGTCACCATTCGCAATGTGCGCACCGAGTGGACCAATGGTGCCGACACTGGCAATGGTGCCTATGGTATTTATCCGGTGCAGTCCACCAATGTGCTGATCGAGGGTGCCGTGGCCATCGGTGCCTCTGATGCCGGAATCTATGTTGGCCAGTCCAACCAGATCATCGTGCGTAACTCCCGCGCCGAATACAATGTGGCCGGCATCGAAATTGAAAACTCCACTTATGCCGATGTCTATGACAATGTCGCCACCAATAATACCGGTGGCATCCTGGTGTTTGACCTGCCCAACCTGCCGGTACAGGGCGGCCGTAACACCCGGGTCTTCAATAACCGGATCGAGAATAACAACACCGCCAATTTTGCCCCGGAGGGCAATATCGTCGGTACCGTGCCCGCCGGAACCGGCCTGATGATTCTGGCCAATGACAATATCGAAGTGTTTGGCAATGAGTTTGTTAACAACAATAGCGCCAATGTCATGATCGTCAGCTATCACATCACCGGCATCGCCGTTGATGATGCAAACTATGATCCCTTTCCGGAATCCATTTACATCCACGACAACAATTTCGTCAGCGGCGGCAGTCAGCCCGATTCGGAACCACTGGCCATGCTGCAACAGGCCACTGGCCAGACGATTCCCAATATTGTCTGGGATGGCACGCTGGTACCGGGCAATACCGCCGCAGACATCCTCTGCCTGCAGGGCAACAGTGGCGAGTCATTCGTCAATCTGGATGCCATGAATGATTTTGCGGCACCCTCCTTCGACGCCAGCGCCCACGATTGCCGCATGGACCCGCTGGAGGCCATCTCCCTGAGCGATGTCGATGACTGAACATGCAGGGCGCCTGTTGGCAGTTGGCGCCATCTGTCTTTCTTTACTGACTGCCTGCAGCGACTCCACGCCGGTACTGCATGAAGCCCAGGCGCCCTCTCGCCTGTCTGACTGGAATCTGTTTCATCTTGATGATCGACAACTGGTGCCGGTGGAGGACAGCCTGGTGTTTCGCCCTGCCAGCACTCTTTTCACCGACTACGCGCAAAAACTGCGCAGCCTGTGGATTCCGGATGGCGAGCAGGCCCGGATCAGGGACGGTGAACTGGTCTATCCGGTAGGCAGCATCCTCAGCAAGACCTTCTATTACCCGGAAGCGGATAACGGCGCGGTTTTAAAGCAGGCGGATCTGCAACAGCAGTCCATCGAGCTGTCGCACTACCGTCTCATTGAAACCCGACTGCTGGTGAAACGGGCAGACGGTTGGGATGCCTATCCCTACGTGTGGAATGCCGAAGAAAGCGAGGCCTTTCTGCGGGTAGCCGGAGCCACAAGCCAGTTGACGCTGGTGGCTGATGGGACGCCTGTAGCCTATGAAGAGCCACAGGGCTTCAATTATTTTGTTCCCAACCAGAATCAATGCAGTGGCTGTCACCAGACAGAACATCCGGACGGCGACATGGAGCCCCTGGGAGCAAGGCCGGAACAACTGGCTTCCGGCTTCAATAACAACGAGAACCAATTACAGAATCTGCAGGCCAGGGGCTGGCTGGAGACATTGCCGCAGCTGCCAACGGCGGTGAACTGGCAGGATCAGGACCAGAGCCTTGAGGCCAGAGCCCAGGCCTATCTGAATATGAATTGCGGTCATTGCCACAATCCCGAAGGCCCTGCCGACACCTCGGCCCTGATACTGGATGGCAGTGCCAGCAATCCGGCTCAGCTGGGCATCTGCAAACCTCCGGTGGCAGCCGGCGGCGGTGCCGGCAATCTGCTCTACGGCATTGTGCCGGGCCAGCCGGAAACGTCTATATTGCACTACCGCATGCAATCGACAGCAGCCGATGAAATGATGCCGGAGCTGGGTCGCTCACTGGTACACGAGGAAGGCCTGGCCCTGGTCAGCAACTGGATCAGCAATATGACTGGAAGTTGCGACTAGCCAACAGATTCAGCGCACCGGAAAATCGAAATAGGTTTCGCGGTAGGGCTCATCGCTCAGGGTGAAATGCCACCATTCCGTGGTCAGGGGCGTAAAGCCAGCCTCCAGCATGTATTTGCGCAGCAGCAGGCGATTGGCCTGTTGCTGGGTGTTGACCTGATCGGAGTCGGGCCAGGAGGCCAGGTCGAAATAGTCCCAGGGCGTGCCCATATCCAGCTCTTCACCCGTGGCGAGATCGATCAGGGTCAGGTCTACCGTGGAGCCACGGGAATGGCCGGAGCGCGAGGCGATATAGCCATCACTGAACAGATTGCTTTTGTCTACCCGAGGATAGTATCGAGCCTTCATGCGCCGGTCATCGAGGTCCTCGGCCCAGCGCACGAAATGATCAACCGCCTGCTGGGGCCGGTAGGCATCGAATACTTTCAGACCCAGCCCGAAGGGCTGTAACTCCCGCTGCACTGACAACAGCGCCTCGGCGGCTTCACGGGTCATGAATATCTTTGCCGACTGGTAGCCATCAATGGGTTCACCGACAAAATTGTCGCTACTGAAATAGCGCACCTCCAGGCGAATATCCGGAGCATAGTCTCCCAGCTCAACGAAATCGCCGGGCAGGTTCCGGGTGGAAGCGGCACAGGCCGTGAGAAACAGGGCGGCAAGCAGCAGGCTGAGCAGCCGAAATGGGCTGGAGTCGGAATTGTTAAAGGTCATAGTGGCATCGCGGTCTATAATTACAGTGTCTCCGTTCTGCCTATTCTTTCATCCCTGCTCGTTGTCATTCAGAGATCGGCATGCAGGCATGGAGCTGGCATCGGGAAAGCTTTAGAATAGTCTTTGTCCAGGCAGCTTAATCCGCTGACGCAATTATTTAAAGCCGGCAGCAGCACAAAATCCACGACCGCAGGAAATCAATGCAGCCATGAAAACCATCGGCATGCTGGGTGGCATGAGTTGGGAATCCACCAGCAGTTACTACCGGTTTGTAAACGAAGGCATCAAGCAACGACTTGGCGGCCTGCATTCGGCCCGCATTTGTCTTTACAGTGTTGATTTCGATGAAATTGAACAGCTTCAACATGCCGGTGACTGGGCCGCCACTGCCGATATTCTGAGCCAGGCCGGCAAGCGGGTTCAGGCCGGTGGTGCTGATTTCCTGATGATCTGTACCAATACCATGCACAAGGTGGCGCTGGAAGTTGAGGCGGCTATCGACATTCCCCTGCTGCATATCGCCGATGCCACCGCGGCAGAGCTGAGCAAGGATGGTATTGGCAAGGTGGGATTGCTGGGCACCCGCTTCACCATGGAGCAGGATTTCTACAAGGGCCGGGTGCAGGAGCGCTTCGGCATAGAGGTGGTGGTGCCCGACAGCCAGCGCCAGCAGGAGATACACCGGGTCATTTACGAAGAGCTTTGCCTGGGTAATATTGAGCAGGCATCCCGGCAGTATTACCTCGACACGATCGATGCCCTGGCCAGCCAGGGAGCCGAAGCGGTGATTCTCGGCTGCACGGAAATTGCCATGCTGGTTGCCCAACAGGACACAAAAGTGCCACTCTATGACACCACCGCCATTCACTGTCAGGCCGCCGTTGAACTGGCCCTGAGCGATTAAACGACTGACGCTATACCATGATGCTTGAGACCGCCACCGTGGCCCTGGCCACCTTTTTTGCCACCATAGGCCCGCTCGATGTGGCGGCAGTTTTTGCTGCGCTCACCGCCAGTCATTCACCCCAGCGGCGGCGTCAGATGGCATTCCGTGGCGCCTTCATTGCCACTGCCGTGCTGCTGCTGTTTGCCTTCACCGGCGAAACCATTCTGGAGTTACTGGGTATTTCCCTGGCTGCCCTGCGCACCGGCGGCGGTATTTTGTTGCTCTTGATCGGTATCGACATGGTCTTCCAGCGCAGCTCCGGCAGCACCAGCACCACCGATGAAGAAGAAGCGGAAGCCATGGGCAAGCAGGATATCTCGGTGTTTCCCATTGCCACGCCTCTGATCGCCGGACCCGGCGCCATGGGTGCGGCGGTGCTGTTGATCGCCGATACCGAAGGCGACCTGATATTACAGGCTATTGTGATTGGCAGCCTGCTGGTGATTCTGGCCATGACCCTGATTTTCATGTTGCTCTCGGCCCAGGTTGACCGCTTGTTCGGCAAGACCGGCATGCATGTCATCACACGCATCATGGGGGTATTGCTGGCAGCCCTGGCGGTACAGTTTATATTCGATGGCATTGCCGCCAGCGGACTGATTCCGGGCAGCTAGCGCATTCAGAGGCCAGGCCATGCAAGTCAAACTATTGAGCGAAGACCGGGAACTGGAACAGATAGCACCGGTGCTGCTGGAGTTGCGTCCGCAATACAGCCAGGCACAATTGCTGCAACAAATCAGAAAACAGCAGGCCGATGGCTTTCAGCTCGCCTGGGTAGAAGAAGACGGCGCGGTGCTTTGTGTCGCCGGTTTTGTGATTGCCGAAAAACTGGCCTGGCAGAAACACCTTTATGTGGACGATCTGGTGAGCAGTGAAAAACAGCGCTCCCGCGGCGCCGGCAAAATGCTCATGGACTGGTTAAAACACTACGCCCGCGAACAGGGCTGCCAGCAATTGCATCTGGACTCCGGCGTGCAGCGATTTGCTGCCCACCGTTTCTATTTGCGTGAGGGCTTTGCCATCGCCAGTCATCATTTTTCCATCGACCAACTGGACTGAGCTTGCTCACTATTCGCCCCGAAGAAGCCGCGGACCAGGAAGCCGTCCACCGCATTCTGTGCAATGCCTTCCCCGGCGATGCCGAGGCCAGACTGGTACAGGCATTGCGGCAACAGGCCTCCCCTCTGCTGTCCCTGGTGGCTGAGCAGGACGGTCTGCTCAGCGGCCATATCCTGTTCTCTCCGGTCAGCCTGACCTCCGCCGACGACAGCCTGATAATGGGGCTGGCTCCCATGGCAGTGGCACCGGAGCAACAATCCCGGGGCATTGGCAGCCAGCTGGTGCGCGCCGGACTGAGCGCCTGCCGGGAGCTCGGGGCCATTGCCGTGGTGGTGCTCGGTCATCCCCATTACTATCCCCGTTTCGGCTTCCAGGTCGCCAGCCATTTTGATCTGAGCTGTGACTATGAGGTACCCGATGAAGCTTTCATGGCGCTGGAATTGCAGCCCGGCAGCCTGGCCCAATTATCCGGCACCGTGCAGTATCACCCCTGCTTCAACGCACTCTGACGCATTCCCCGCCCTCAGTATTGAGCTTTGCTGCCAGCTGACATAAAGTCGATGCAGAGTTACCCGCCATAATAAATCACTGACAAAAAGGGGAATCAGTTTGATTGTCGAAAGCACCAAACCGGCAGTGGAGCTGCCGAATACCGACCTTACTACCGTTGTTCTGCGTTATGCCGAGGAAAAGGCCGATGAGCCTGCTCTGATCGATGGCCCTACAGGCCGCGAACTGACCTATGGCCAACTGCAACAGCAAATCAATCACCTGGCCACCGGGCTGCACGAGAAGGGCTTCAAAAAGGGTGATGTTTGCGCGGTGTTCTGCCCCAACTGCCCGGAATATGGTGTCATTTTTCTGGGAGTTGCCAAAATCGGCGGCATCAATACCACGGTCAATTCCCTGTACTCGACTTCAGAGCTGGTGCATCAATTCAAGGACTCCGGCGCCAAATTCCTGATCACCATTCCCCAGTTCATGGACCGGGCCCTGCCCGCAGCCCAGGAAGCCGGAATTGAGGAAATCTATGTGCTGGGAGAGGCAGAAGGCGCCAGGCCCTTCGCCGAGCTGATGCAGAACAATGGCCAGCCCCCGGCGGTGGACATCGACCCGCAAAAAGATCTGGTGGCCCTGCCCTACTCCAGCGGCACCACGGGTCTGGCCAAGGGCGTCATGCTGACCCACAGCAATCTGATCGCCAATATGGTGTTGTCCTGCGAGATGAATGTCCTGCAACCCGGGGACCGCATGATAGGCGTGCTGCCGTTTTTTCATATTTATGGCATGGTGCTGATTCTCAACCTGGCGGTGTATCGGGGCATCCCCCTGGTGACCATTCCCCGCTTTGAACTGGAACAGTTTCTGCAGATTGTGCAGGACTACAAGATCACCAGTCTCAATCTGGTGCCGCCGCTGATTCTGGCCCTGGCCAAACATCCACTGGTGGACCAGTATGACCTGTCCAGTGTGCGCATCATCGGCTCCGGTGCCGCCCCCCTGGGGCCCGAACTGGAAAAGAGCTGTGGTGAACGGCTGGATGTCGACATTTATCAGGGCTATGGCCTGACCGAATGCGCCGCTGCCTCCCATATCAATACCGCACCGGTGCCGCCGGAAAAACGCGGCGCGGTAGGACTGGTGTTACCCAACACCCAGTCAAAAATTATCGACACCGAAACCGGTGCAGATCTGGGCCCCAATGAGCGGGGTGAAGTACTGATTCGTGGCCCCCATGTCATGGTGGGCTATCTGAACAACCAGGAAGCTACCGATCAATGCATCGACGCCGAGGGCTGGTTTCATACCGGCGACATCGGCTATTTCGATGAGGACGGTTACTTCTATATTGTTGACCGGGTCAAGGAGTTGATCAAATACAAGGGCTATCAGGTGCCCCCGGCCGAACTGGAAGCCATTCTGGTGGGCCACCCCTCCATCGCCGATGCGGCAGTTATTCCCAGCCCCGATGAAGAGGCCGGCGAAATTCCCAAGGCCTTTGTGGTGCTCAAGGAAGACATTTCCCCTGAAGACATCATGGCCTATGTGGCCGACAATGTGGCGCCACACAAGAAAGTGCGCAAGGTGGAAATTGTGGACGAGATTCCCAAGTCTGCCTCCGGCAAGATTCTGCGCCGGGTACTGGTGGAGAAAGAACGGGCCAGCCTCGATATGTAGGCAATCGCAGATCGGCTAATTGCAGTCGGCCGGTTTTCACACAAGCTCTATCAACAAAGAGGGCTCGGTTATGGAAGCAATGGAAGCAATGACAGTCAATTGGCTCGGCGTTCTGCTGGCGGCGTTATCGGCTTTTCTGGTGGGGGGACTCTGGTACGGCCCCCTGTTTGGCAAAGCCTGGATGGAAGCCTTTAACATTAGCGAGGATGACATTGCCAAGGGTCATGGGCCCAAGGTCTTTGGCCTGGCCTTTCTGCTCAGCCTGATCGCCGCCTTTAACCTCGCCATGTTCCTGGGCCCGGAAGCAGATATCGGCTTTGGTGCCGCTGCCGGATTCGCGGCGGGTTTTGGCTGGGTCGCCATGTTTATCGGCATTATCTATCTGTTCGAAAGCCGGCCCTTCAAGGCCTGGGCGGTCAATGCCGGCTATTGCACGGTGGCCCTGACCCTGATGGGACTGATTCTGGGCGCCTTCTAGCACCCGCCTGAAGCAGAAATCGCCCGGCATGCCATGCGCGATGGCACGCTTCCCGTTATAATCGCCGCCTCGATTTACAGAAGCGGCGATTATGACTGATTCCAAACAATCCACCGGCAACAAGGTCGGCTTCGTTTCCCTGGGCTGCCCCAAGGCCCTGGTCGATTCCGAGCGCATTCTCACCCAGCTTCGTCTGGAGGGCTACGAAGTCGTCCCCAGCTATGAGGATGCCAATATTGTGGTGGTGAATACCTGCGGCTTTATTGACAGCGCCAAGCAGGAATCCCTGGACGCCATCGGCGAAGCCCTGGCAGAAAATGGCAAGGTACTGGTGACCGGTTGCATGGGTGCCAATGCCGAGGAAATTACCCGGGCACATCCCAATGTGCTGGGCGTTACCGGTCCTCATGCCTATGAGGAAGTCGTAGGCCAGGTGCATGACTTTGTGCCGCCACCTGTTTTAGACAAGACACATGACCCCTTTACAGATCTGGTGCCACCCCAGGGTATCAAGCTGACACCGCGCCACTATGCCTATCTGAAAATCAGCGAAGGCTGTAATCACCGCTGCAGTTTCTGCATCATCCCGTCCATGCGCGGCGATCTGGTGAGTCGGCCGGTGGGTGAAGTGCTGGACGAGGCCGAACGCCTGGCCAATGCCGGCGTGCGGGAATTACTGGTCATCTCCCAGGACACCAGTGCCTATGGTGTGGATATCAAATACCAGACCGGCTTCTGGCAGGGGCGCCCGGTGAAGGCCAATATGCAGGGTTTGTGTGAAGCCCTGGCGGATCTCGGCATCTGGGTACGGCTGCACTATGTCTACCCCTATCCCCATGTAGACAATATTATTCCCCTGATGGCGGACGGAAAAATCCTGCCCTACCTGGACATACCCTTTCAACACGCCAGCCTGCCGGTTCTCAAGGCCATGCGCCGACCCGCGGCAACCGAGAAATCCCTGCAGCGTATTCAGCGCTGGCGCCAGCAGTGCCCGGAGCTGACCCTGCGCAGCACTTTCATTGTCGGTTTTCCCGGCGAGACCGAAGACGATTTTCAGCAATTGCTGGATTTTCTTCAGGAGGCGCAACTGGACCGGGTTGGCTGCTTTCAGTATTCACCGGTGGACGGCGCCCGGGCCAATAACTTGCCGAACCAGGTGGCCGAGGAAGTGAAACAGGAACGCTGGGAGCGATTTATGGCCTTGCAGCAGCAGATCTCCAGCGACCGCCTGGCCGCCAAAATTGGCAGCGAGCAACTGGTGATCGTGGATGAAGTGGGCAAGGGTGAAGCCATCGCCCGTTCCATGGCCGATGCGCCCGAGATTGATGGCAATGTGTTTATTGGCAATGCCGGGGATTTGCTGCCTGGGGATATGGTCAAGGTCAAAATCACCGCCGCCGACGACTATGATTTGCAGGCTGATCTCGCCTGAGCCACACTGGCCGTTGATACGGACCCAAATCGCGGCCAAAAAAAAGGCTGACAAAGTCAGCCTCAAGCCTCTAGGGAATTGATCGGGCGGATGGGCCCGATCAGGTAGGACAGCGGTATCCCGAACTGTTCAGCCTTGTTGCTGCTGAGCAGAGGAGAAAAACAATAAATAAATAACCACTCGTCCTATACAACGCAGCCCGGGAGCAAATGGTTCACTGCCAAGGCAAAAAAATTTCAAAATCTCCCCCCAGGCGCAGATCCGGCTTCCCTGATTCAACGTAAGTGTCTGATTAAAGGGGAAAACATATGCAAGCGGACAAGGGCAATATTCTTATCAGCGGCGCTTCCGGCCTGATTGGCAGCGCCCTTGGCAAGGCTCTGGAAGCTGAAGGCTACCGGGTCTGGGCACTGTCACGCCGCGATTACAAAGCGCCTTTCTACTACGATCAGCAAAACCGGCAAATGCATCTCAGCCAGGAAATTCCCTTGCTGGCAGTAATCAATCTGGCTGGCGCCAATATCTCGGACGGACGCTGGACCGAGGCCCGCAAGCAGGAAATCCTGCACAGCCGCCAGCACACTACCGAAGATCTCTGCCAGGCCCTGGCAGCCCTGCCGCAAGTACCGAAGCTGCTGTTGTCAGCCTCCGCCATGGGCTATTACGGGGATACCGGCGTCACTGTCGTTGATGAGAGCAGTCCCGCCGGCGATGATTTTCTCGCCCATATCTCCAAAAAATGGGAAGCGGCCACGGCTGCTGCCGAGCAGGCGGGAATCCGCACCGTGCACATGCGCCTGGGTCTGGTGCTTAGCCCTGAGGGTGGTCTGCTGGCCAATTTCATCCTGCCCCTGTCTCTGGCAGTGGTGGGCCGGGTAGGCTCCGGACGCCAGTATATGAGTTGGATCAGCCTGCCGGATGTACTGCAGATTATTCTGCAACTACTCAAGGACGAGAGTGTTTCCGGCCCCATCAATCTGGTCAGTGAACAGCCGGTGCAAAATCAGGAATTTTCCCGCTGCCTGGCAGCGACCCTGGGCCGGCCACGCCTTCCGCCCCTGCCTGCCTTCGTAGTACGCCTGATGTTCGGCGAGATGGCCGACGGCGCCCTGCTGGTGAGCAATCGCGTCCAATCCTTGCGGCTTTCGGAATTGGGCATAAGCCTGCAACACCCTGATCTTGCCAGCGCGCTACGGGCAGTGCTCAACAAATAGCTTTTATCAGGCAACGCCATAGTTCGGCAGTCAGGACTGAGCTTTCAGCCTGGCGGCCCGGCTATACATTCAGCGGCGACGGGAATACCATGTTTTCCCGTATACTCTGTCAGGAATCGCTACTGGATCACCGATTCCATAAAAACCGATAAGAAGCTAAAGGGAATCCAATATGGGCCTGCCTAAATCCGCTTCTCTGCTGGCTGCATTTGTGCTGGCAGTGACTGCAACAGTCAGGGCTGACACCCTGGACAATGCCAACGCCCTGTTCAATTTTGCTGAAGACGCCTATCCGGAACTGCTCAGTCCCGCCAGGCCCGAGACCCAGGCCATCCAGGGTTTCTATGTGCGCTATTACAGCGGCACTGATATCTATCTGGGGGTACAGGGTGACAATGTTTGGGCTTTAGGGGAGGAACAACTCGGCCCCGGCGTTATCTATGTGGGCAAGCTGTCGGATTTTAGTGAGCTGCAACTGAGCCCCACCGATATCAGCAACATCAGTCTGAGCAATCGTCAGTCCAGTTGCAGCTATTATGCTGACACCCTGGTCTCCACGGTGCGGGATATCAAGCGCGACACTGTTTTCAATGGCAATCTCCAGATCAGTGTAGACCCTGACAGCAGTGAATGCGTCTTCAACAGCAACAGCATTCCCAATCATGATTTCAATGACAGCATGGCAGCCTTTGCCACCGATGTAGCCGCTGTCAGCACTGAATTTCGTATTCCCCTGGAGCCGGTCTTCGCCAGCAGTTCAACGCCAATTTCCCTGAGCTATGACAACGGCATTCTGCTCAACGGGGTCAAACTGGATTTGCTGGCAGCAGCCTGCTTCGGTGTTGCCGATGAAAAAATCGGCTGCAATGACATGGATCAGCCCTGGCGCTTTGATCCCATGCATGCCGGCAACAACTTCGGCACCGATGCCCACAATGCCCATACCCAGCCCGATGGCAGCTATCACTATCATGGCAATCCACAGGCCCTGTTTAATCAGCAGGCCAGCAGTGAATCACCGCTAATCGGCTTCGCCGCCGACGGTTTCCCGATTTTCGGCAGCTTCATCAATGACAATGGCCAGGTTCGCGCTGTCAGCAGCAGCTATCGCCTGAAGTCCGGCAACCGCCCTGCCGGCAACGACGATCCCGGTGGCACTTACGACGGCACTTATGTGGACGATTACGAATATGTCGAAGGTCTGGGTGACCTCGATGAGTGCAATGGCATGATGCGTAACGGCAGCTATGGCTATTATGTGGTGGATCAATACCCCTGGGTCATGGCCTGCTTTCAGGGCACGCCCCATAGCTCTTTCGAGAAAAGCGCTGGCGGTGATTCCGGCCAGAGCGGTAGCCAGGGCGGTGGTGGCTCCGGTGGTATGCCACCACCAGGATAGTCCGGCGTGCGTTTTCTGTTGCTGACACTGAGTCTTATGGCGCCTGCTCTGCTGGCCCAGAATGCCTCCCTGCCCGTCGATGGCGGCCTGGACCGCCAGGCTGCCGAACAGAGCGCAAGACAGAACCCGGATAGCCGGGAACTGACTGTGCTGTCCCCCACCCTGGCGCCGGAAGAGATCGACCGGGCGGTCCTGAACCGTCTGTTGCAGGATATTACCCACAGCCCGGAAAGGGTGATGGCGGAGCTGTCAGTCAACGAAACCCAATTGGAAGACATCAGCATCAGCCTGGCCAATGCCGCCGGTTTCATCAATAACAATGAAATGGCCAGCATTCGTGCCATGTGTCGCAACTGGCATGAATCCGGGCTCCAAGGGGAAGCACGCATCGAAGCCGCACTGGAGGCCTACCGGACCCGGCGTCAGTTCACCCGGGATTTCATTGCCATGTATTACCGGGTAGTAGTAATGGAAATCGAAAGCTTTCTGGACGAGCCCACCCGACTCCGTTTTAACCGCTATATGGATGACCGCCGCCGACGCATGGCCAATGCCGGTAATGTGGTACCTGGCGCTGTCGTCGAGAACGTCAGCAGCGGCGCCGAATCTGTAAACTTTCACTGCCGCCGCTGAATTGGCCGGCCTACAGATCATCTGGAAGAGTTCCGGCAGCCACTCCAGCTCCGACCACCGGGTTTTGATTGTGGATTCCGGTGCATCCCCCGTATACTGCCAAAACGCCCCCGGCAGTATTGAACCGGGACCGGGCGGCAAGCGTAATAGAGCCATCAAAACAGAATAACGAGGCCAACAGCGCATCATGCCCAAGACTCTTGAAATTATTCTCGCCATTTTGCTGATTCTGCTGATCAGCGGCGGCCTGATGGCGGCCGGCAGTCAGCACAGTGTAGCGCTGGCCGGCCTGCCCCTGTTCTTTATCCTGGCAAGTGTGGGCTTTGTGCTGCACTGGATCATGTTCATTCCTGCCTATCTGTTTCAGACCGAACGCTATTTTGATCTGACCGGCAGTCTCTCCTTTATCAGCACCGTGCTGCTGGCGGCGTTGTTACATCCGTCCATATCGACTCGCGGGCTGGTGATCTGTCTGCTGGTGGCGATCTGGGCTGCGCGACTCGGCAGCTTCCTGTTCAATCGGATTCGCAAGGATGGCAAGGACCGGCGCTTCGATGAGATCAAGAAGCAGTTCTGGCGATTTCTGTTCACCTGGACCCTCGGCGGTGCCTGGGTGTTTCTGACCCTGGCAGCCGGTCTTGCCGCCATCACCAGCAATGACCGTGTTGCTGCCGACCTTTATCTCTTTGTCGGTGTCACCATCTGGCTAATGGGCTTTGCCATTGAGGTGATCGCCGATGCCCAGAAGTCCCGATTTCGCAGCCAGTCTGACAACAAGGAGCGCTTCATCACAAGCGGTCTCTGGAAGTATTCCCGACACCCCAATTATTTTGGTGAGATTGTGCTGTGGATTGGTATCGCCGTCATCGCCCTGCCGGTTCTGCAGGGCTGGCAATGGTTGTGTCTGATATCTCCCTTGTTCGTAATTCTGCTGTTGACCCGAATCAGTGGTATTCCCATGCTGGAAAAGAATGCCCGGGAACGCTGGGGTTCAGACCCGGAATATCAGCGCTATGTCGAAAACACTCCCGTGTTGATCCCCGCCCCTCAGTCCTGAAACCGTAGCGGCGCATAAAGCAAAGGCACAAAAAAACCGGCCTGCTGGGCCGGTTTTTTGATTCCTGCAGATCTAGTCCGGCATACGTGCAGCACGAATCTCAATTTCCACCAGCCATCCCGGCACCACCAGACCAGCAATCTCCACGAAGGAGCGGACCGGCTTCATGGGGTTCTCTTCTGTCCCGAAGAACTGCCGATAGCCGCGGTTGAAGCCATCGAAATCCAGCAGGCCATACTCACCGGCCACGGCAAAGGCCCGAACCTGGACGATATCCGACATGGACCAGCCCTCTGCTTCAAGCGTTGCCTTGAAGCGGTTAAAGGTATCAATGGTCTGTTGCTCCATATCACCCCAGGTCCCGTCTTCCATCTGCCTGGCACCGGAGCCACTGAGGTACAGCGTTTCGGCCCCCGGTGGAATCCTGATAGTGGTGTAAAAGTGACGACCCTCGCCCTTGCGTTCAATCATCCCGTCGCCGACGATATCACCGGCTGAAGTGGCTGCCGGTGTAGCCACTGCAGGAGCGCCGGGCGATTCGCTTGCTTCCACCGGGCTCGCCTCTGCCATGGCCTGCTCGGGAGAGGTACCGCTGGCCAGCATGACAATAATCACCAACAGCGCAAGACCGAAGCCGGTAATCAGCACCATATGAAAATTACTCACTTGTGGCAGAAAGGACTCACTGTCGCCGCCTGCCGCTTCGCTCTCTACTGTCTCGGCCTCGGAATCAATGACTTCCGGCTCTGCACTGTTGTCGTTGGACTTTGCCATAATTACTTCCTCTTGCTTGCTACCCGGCTGCTCTCTCGCTCGAACGCTGGTGATCTCGCCTGCAGCGCCGGATGAAAAATCTACAGTGAATTGATATAGGCCAGAACATCCTCGATGTCCTGTTCGCTCTCGATAGCGCCCATGCCGGCGCGCATCTGCTGGCCCAGTTGGTCTTCAGGATGGCCGCCACGGTAGCCGGACTGGAACAGTTTCAGTTGCCTGAACAGATACCAGTCATCCTTTTCAGTCAGTCCCGGCGCTGCCAGCGCCTCATTACCCTCGGCATTGACCCCATGACAGGCGGCACAGGCCAGATAGAGTTGTGAGCCGCGATTGGCATCTGCACTGATGGTCGGCGCATTTTCCGTAGTCTGCCAGGTGGCAATATAGGCCACCACATCCTCAATTTCCTGATCACTCATGCGGGCCACGGAGTCCTGCATTTCATAGGCCGGGATATAGTCTTTTTCCCGCCCGCGGTAATCGGCCCTGAAAGCCTGTAGCTGATTGCGTAAATACCAGGACTCGATTCCCGCCAGCCTTGGTGCGCCGACGATAGGATTGCCCTTCCCTTCGGCACCGTGACAGGTGACACAGATTTTATTGGCCAGCGACTGACTGCCACTAACCACCTTGTCATACTGCTGGGCCGAAGCCACTGCCGGGCAGAGCAGGGCCAGAGCAAACAATAATTGTACAGCCAGATTCTTCATCTCGATTCTCTTTATGCAATATCCAGTCTTCATCGGAATTTCCCTGGGGCGAATCAGACCCGCCGCCCCGGCATGGCACTGGTGCCGCCCATACGCTCCACCATGTCCGAAATAGCCCAGTGGGCCGACAATATGGCACTCTCCTGCCAGGCCGTATGCAGACTGATCTGGTCTCCGATGGTGTAGTGCCGTCCTCCGGCGGGTGCCTGCAGGGTGTGGTAGAGCCTTTCTTCCTGGGCAGTCATGCCGCCCCGATTGCGTTGCCAGCGTGCGGCACAGCCGAGCATGTGATTCATTCGGTGCCAGGCGATGGTGATGCCCTTCTCCACCTGCTGGCGATAATCGGGATGGACCTTTTCACCCTGGCGAATGGCGGTTTCCAGGCGCTCTTCCTGAGACAGGCGCGTGAAGTGCATGCCGCCGCCAAAATCGTAGGCAGAAAGAATGACGCCCTTTTGCTTGAACATGCCATGGGGTGGATACCAGATCTGCCGGATGGGCTGGTTGGTCCAGGTGATACCGCCATAGATATCGTCTTTCTCCCAGAAGCGGGATTTGGTCTGGAAGGCGGATTTATAAGCCTCGCCACGGCGGACATATTGCATGGCTTCCACGTAGTCCGCCGGAAAATTGTTGTCGATGCCGGTCATCAAGTGCGTCGGTATGCAATTAAAGCAGTAGTCCGCTTCCACCAGGTATTTGATGCCATTGTGTTCATACTCCACGGCAACAGCATCGCCCTGTAGCTGTACCGAAGTGACCACCACGTCGTAGTAAATCTTGTTGCGCAATTCGCGGGTGAATCCCTGCACGATCTTGTCCATGCCACCCACGGGCTGGAACAGCACCGGACCGGTTTCCCCTTCATTGGCACTCAGGGCTGAATTCATGAAACGGGATTTCAGCAATTCATGCAGCGCCACCACTTCAGTCTGCACACCGTGCTCAATAAAACCGCCCTTGGCATAACCGGCCCGAAAACTGCCTTTAAAAAGGTCGTCTTCATTGAGATCACCGAAGGAGCGGATGGCCGACATCAGGGCTTCCGCCTCATACTGATCAAAGGGCCGTTCCAGCTCTTCATTACTGAAATTCTTGGCCATGATCTCTGCCATAAAGCCGCGCGCATTGGTGGTCATCACCCGGTTCTTGATGGGCTTGCCACCGAACATGGCATCGTCCTGGTAGTAACATTCCTTGTTTTCATTAATGAATATTTCCAGCTCCACACCAAGCTCACGACAGTAGTGCATGAGGTTTCGATGGCTGCCAGGAATACGGGCAGGCCCGGCATTGAAATAGAGATGTTCCTCATCATCGAAATCACAAATCTGCGGATTGCCCACTTCATCTATTAGATCGCCGTGGCGTACCGTCAGGCAGCGACCTCCGGCTTTGGAATTGGCCTCCAGAATGACGCAGTCGTAACCGGCCTTGTCCAGTTCATAGGCGGCAGTCAGTCCGGAAATGCCAGCACCCAGTATCACCACACTGGGGCGATTCACGGGGTCGGCCCTGGGTATTTCGGGAATGCTCAGACGGGTATCAGGGATCAGTCCAAGGGCGGCACTGGCATTGAGCACTGTGGCACTGCTGCCGGTGGCAGCCAACAGCGTTAGCAATTCGCGTCTCGTTACTCGTTTGTTCATAGTCTCTCCGGTCAATCCTGAATTACCACCGCTGGCAGGCGATAAAAAATGCTGATTGCAGCCGGAGTTGGAGCAGGAATTGTGCCAGAAAGAGCAGTTGGACCCGATTGCCAATAGAGGCCGTATTTAATGGCTTTTTACTACTTCGGAACGAGACTCTGGTTTATTGCAGCGCACCGATAGCGTTCCAACTTGGTGCGGCTTGACGATTTGGTGCCAAAACCGGGCAATTTCAAGCCATTGGTTCTCCCAGGACGGGATCACGGTGAATTCAGTTTTACCCCAACTGATCCTCACGCTCATCTCTGGTCAATTTACCTGCACTTTATTCAAAACACTTTATGCCTCGATTGTGGGCAAGGGGAATATTCCAGTGCACGTTTTTCACCAAGACAATTCACGTATTTGGATATAAAGCCCTTCATATGGCGCCGGGTAGCCCATAAACAGTGACTATAAAAAAATTGTTTTGACTGGCACAGAAAATGCAGAAGCGAAACTGAGTCTCTGGACTTGAATACAAGAAACCCACAGGAGCAACCTTGATGACCTTTCGTAAAAAACCTACCTGCCTTCTGAGTGCTGCTATTTTCGCTGCCGGCAGCCTGATAAACGGCACTGTTTTAGCGCAAGAAGACGAATCAGCCTCACAACTTGAAGAAATTATTATTACCGGTGCTCGGGGTCGACCACGAACAGTTTCCGATTCCCCGGTTCCTATTGATGTCTTCGATGCTTCTGCCATCGAAGCCGTTTCCTACACTGACACCAACAATATTCTGCAAACTCTGGTGCCGTCCTATAATGTTGACCGGGCACCGATTTCAGACGGTGGCACTTTTGTGCGCTCTCCTACTCTGCGCGGCCTGCCCACTGACAAGACTCTGGTTCTGGTAAATTCCAAGCGTCGTCATCGTGCCGCGCTGGTTTCAATTGGTGGCTCCGGCACCCAGGGCCCTGATGTAGCGACCATCCCTGCCGCTGCTATCCAGAACGTTGAGGTACTTCGTGACGGTGCCGCAGCCCAGTACGGTTCTGACGCAATTGCTGGAGTGATCAATTTCATCCTCAAGGAAAACACCGAAGGCGGTAGTCTCAGCATTGATAGCGGTGAGTATTCGGAAGGTGATGGAACAGCCATGACTATCTCGGGTAACTTTGGGTTACCACTGGGCGAGAATGGCTTTATCAGTGTTTCAGGTCAGATCGAGGAAATGGTTCCCACTGTACGGGCTGAGCAGTACTGCGAATCCTGGTTCTGTGTGGATCCAAGCCTGCCGGGGTACGATCCATCTGCCTCCTACACCCAATACACTGAAGATCCCGACTTCCAGGCCGGAGTCCCTGCTGCCAATATCGGCGCCGGTGATGTTGTCCAGCCCTGGGGAGCACCGAATCAGGAGGCCATGCGGGTATTCTTCAATTCCGGCTATGAACTGGATGCTGATACCGAGTTGTATGCATTCGGCAGCTATTCCGAATCCGAGACTGATGGTGGATTCTTCTATCGCTACCCGGAAAACGGCACAATTGAATATCTGCGCGAACCTGATGGCTCGCTGTATTGGCCGCTTGAAAAATTCCCGGGTGGATTCACTCCCCGGTTTTTTGGTGAAGTCTTCGATTTTAGCCTGGCTGGTGGAATGCGTGGCAGTCTGGAGAATGGCCTGACCTATGACTTCAGTGCCCGCACCGGTGAAAACGAAATCCAATACACCTTGCGTAATACTGTGAACCCTTCAATGGGCCCCGACAGCCCCACTGAATTCCGCCCTGGTGACCTGATCAACACTGAAACCCAGTTTCAGGCAGATTTCACTTATGAGTTCGAAACCGGCCTGGCCAGCCCCTTACTGCTTGCCTTTGGCAGCAGCTATATGGATGAGTCCTATGAGGTTGTAGAAGGTGAAGTCAATTCCTATATCGACGGACCTTATGCCTTACCGGACCCCTGGGGATTCTGTAATGATGATGGCACCCCCACTGCCGAAGGCTCAGCCGTAATCGCCGGTGGTTCGAGCCTGGACTGTGCTGACTCCGATGACCCTGTGTACCAGGTGGTGGGCGTCGGCTCCAACGGATTCCCCGGTTACTCGCCCCAGTTCTCGGAATTGTATGAGCGTAGTTCTTTCGCACTTTATGCAGATTTGAGTGCCGATGTCACTGACACTCTGTTCTTGCAAGGCGCCATACGCTATGAAGACTACGATGACTTTGATTCAGAGTTAGTGGGCAAACTGGCCGGTAAACTCAATATTACAGAAGATTTTGGTATTCGCGCTTCAGTAGGTACCGGTTTTCGCGCGCCAACCCCGGGACAGCAAGGTACCATCAATGTCTCAACCCGCTTGCCCAATGGCTTTCCGGTTGCCACCGGGCTTTTCCCTGCTGGTGGCCCTGTAGCACAGGCACTCGGGGCTGTGGCACTGAAACCCGAACTTTCCACTAACTACACGCTGGGTTTCACCGCCACCATTGGTGAGCTGGACCTGACTGTGGATATGTATCGCATCGATATTGACGATCGGACCCGGGCGATCTCCACCCGGGACGTCTCAACGGACCCGACTTCTGGCGAGGCCTACGATAATTACGTCGCACTTCGTGATGCCGGTGTCGCCGGCGCTGAATCCATTGGTGGTGTCTTTTATTTCACTAATGCTTTCGACACCTCCACCGAAGGTCTGGATATAGTGGCGACCATTCCCTTTGATTGGGGAAATGCGGGGACTACCACGTTCACCAGTTCCCTGAATTACAACAAGGAACAGTTCGAAACAGACCCCAGCGCAGTGCTCAATGCTGAAACCCAGTACGATTTTGAGAACTTTAACCCGAATTGGCGTGGGGTATTCACTGCCAATCACAGTGTTGGCGATCTGAATCTGATTGGCAGACTGAGTTGGTATGGGGAATCCACAAACTCCAACTCCGGCGGTAACCCGCTGCGCTTCCAGACCTTCGATGATATCTTTTTCATTGACCTGGAAGCCCAGTATCAGATCAATGAAATTTTCCGGGTTGCTATCGGTGGCCGAAACGTCGGCGACGAATACCCGGAAGTGGACATGATCAGCGACTATTGCTGTGGCCGCCTGTATTCCTCTGGCACTGCGGTAGACTGGCAGGGCGCCTATTACTTCGGTCGTCTGACAGCCGAGTTCTAGACCCGGACGGCACTTACGCGGAAAAAACGCGCTGCCGGCCTGGGGCCAGTAGCGCGTTTTTTATACCCTGTCGCCAACACCTCCTGGCGCCGTGAACAATCTGGCCTCGGGATTCGATTTGAGTTCAAATGATTTTACCCAAATGGCATGCCTGCCATAGATCATCATCAGCAGCAAGACTGCGCTATAAAAACTGTAAAATATTCACAACTGAAGACGGCAAGCCCTCAAGGTTCGGGCTTTTGCAAGCCAGACGCTTTTTTTGTGATCAACTTATAACAAATTGTGACGTCGTGTTCGCAGCCCGGGCATGATTGGTTAGAATACAAACTGTCTGTGGCACACAGGCTTTGTTTATTGGCTCCCGCCAATAGTCGTTCAAAGCAGCAACAACACATTCATGAAAAGGCAGTATGAATGAAGCAGAATCCGCAGACAGGCACGCACAACAACCCCTGCCTGAATCCAATCAAGGTGTAAGTGATTATGGAAACCGTGCTCGATCAAATGCTCATCAGCGTAAGACGCATCATGCGTGCTGCTGACCTGCACTCCAATTTCATCAAACGTACTTCCGGGCTGACTTCACCCCAGCTCCTGCTTCTCAAAGCCATTAAAAAATCCGAGAACGCCAGCATCGGCCAGCTTTCAGAGGCAATTTGTCTCAGCCAGGCCACCGCAACCACCATTCTTGATCGCCTGGAGCGGGCCGGTTTTGCCCGACGTGTGCGCTCTGAAGTGGACAAGCGCAAGGTCCATGTGGAATTGACCGAAACCGGCAAGGCCATTCTTGAAGATGCGCCGCCGCCTCTGCAGCCCCAGTTCATCGACCAGTTTTCCGAGCTCAAGGAATACGACCAGACTGCACTGCTGTCTTCTCTGCAGCGCATTGCTGACCTGATGGATCAGGAAGAAGCCGATTCCGAGGCCGACAAGGCCGCCTAGATAATTCAGAACAGGCACTCTTTCGAAACTGGTGCCGCTTGGGCAGCGCCAGTTTCCCGTTACTCTCTCCTCAATCTCCTCAGCCTCTCAGTCTCCTCCAGGCAGCTCATCACTGGCCAGCAATCCCGGTTCCAGCCCGCTGGCACTGGCATTCTGCGTTGTCAGCCCGGTCGATATTTGCGATAAATAGCGGCTTCCAGTCCATCTGCAAACAATAAATAAAGGAATACCCATGAAAGCGGTACGAGTAAACGAATTTGGCGGCCCCGAGGTCCTGTCGGTAGAAGACATTGAGGCTCCGGTTGCCGCCGAGGGTGAAGCCCTGATCAAGGTTGAAGCGGCAGGCATCAATTTTATCGATACTTATCAGCGCAGCGGCTTATACCAGATTCCCCTGCCCTCGACCCTGGGCCTGGAAGCAGCCGGTACGGTGGAAGCCGTTGGCCCCGGCGTCAATAGCTTCAAGGTGGGGGATCGCGTCGCCTATACCAATGTGGCCGGTGCCTATGCAGACTATGCCGCGGTGCCCGAAGACAAACTGGTAAGCCTTCCCGAAGGGGTTTCCTTTGCCCAGGGAGCTGCCGCCATGCTGCAGGGCTGCACTGCCCACTATCTCTGCCAGTCCACCTACAAGGTCAAGGCCGGTGATCGCTGTCTGGTGCATGCCGCCGCCGGCGGAGTGGGTTTATTGCTGATCCAGATGATCAAGATGCTGGGCGGCACGGTAATCGGCACCTGCTCCACGGAAGCCAAGGCGGAACTGGCGCGTCAGGCGGGCGCAGATGAAGTGATTCTTTACAGCGAGCAGGACTTTGAAGCGGAAGTAAAACGCATCACAGCAGGCGAAGGTGTCAATGTGGCCTACGACTCTGTGGGCAAGGCCACCTTTGAGAAAAGCATCGATTGCCTGTCTCGTTTCGGCACCATGGTGCTCTACGGCAATGCCAGTGGACCGGTGACGGAATTCAATCCCGCGACCCTGGGGCCTAAAGGCTCCCTGTTTCTGACTCGCCCAACCCTGTTTGACTATCTGGCCAGCCGCGAAGATCTGGACTGGCGCAGTGGCGACCTGTTCAATTGGATCGCCGAGGGCAAACTCAATCTGCGGCTTGAACACTTTTTTCCGCTGGCGGAGGCCCGCGCTGCCCACGAGGCACTGGAAGGCCGCAAGACCACCGGCAAGGTGATACTGACTCCCTGATGGTCAGATTCCAGAACAAACAAACAAGAAGCTAACGGGAACAAGGAGAAATCAATGAAAAAATTCACCGCCATACTGCTGGCATTCTGCTGCCTCGGCCTGGCCACCCAGTTACTGGCACAAAACCGGGATTTCGGGCGCGGCGAGGTCAAGGTGACCATACCTGACAGCTATGACGAGAACCGAGCGGCACCGCTGATTGTGTTGCTTCATGGCTATACCTCCAGTGGCGCCAATCAGGATGGCTATATGGGCTTCAGCGAACTGGCTGATGATTATGGTTTTCTGCTGGTGGCTCCCGACGGTACCCAGGAGGCCGGCGGCAATCGCAGTCGTTTCTGGAATGCCTCGGAAGCCTGTTGTAACTTTTTTGCTTCACAAGTGGACGATGTGGCCTATATCAAGGGCATCATCGACAGCATGAAGCAGGACTACAATGTGGACCCGGCCCGAGTCTATCTGATCGGTCATTCCAATGGTGGCTTCATGTCCTACCGTATGGCCTATGAGCACTCGGACAGCATCGCGGCTATCGCCAGTCTGGCCGGCGCCAGCCATGCCGGTAATCGCGAAGCGCCTTCCAGCCCGGTTCACATCCTGCAAATTCACGGCACCGCCGATGCCACCATTGCCTATCAGGGCGGTGAGATTCGGGAGAATCGCTACCCCGGCGCCATTGGCTCGGTGACTCAATGGGCCGCCTATAACGGCTGCGAGACCCAGGGCAAGGCCCGGGAAATCCGCGATCTGGATGCCAGCCTGCCCGGCCATGAAAGCGGCGTGATGAAATTTGAAATCGGCTGCAAGGCCGGTGGTTCCAGTGAACTCTGGACCATCTCTGCCGGCTCCCATGTCCCGCCCCTGTCTGACACATTCGCCGAACAGGTTGTGGAATGGCTCTATGCCCACCCCAAGGCGGGCGTTGGTTCTGCCGACTGATTGCCAGACTGGCGGCTGACGGCCGCTGACTTGACAGAAACAAAACAGCCCGCAATTGCGGGCTGTTTTGTTTTCGGCTGTTGCTGCCTTATAAGCTAGAGCAGCGCCTCAATGCGATCCATCAGATCGGTCATACGCCGCAACACCGGCTCATAGGCTTCGGGCTGGGTCATGTCCAGACCCGCCTCATTCAGCAGGATGTTATGGGGGTAGTCTGAACCGCCGGCACTGAGTACACGAATAAAATCATCACGCACTTCGGTATCGCCAGCCAGGAACTGCTCGGCAAACCAGGCGGCACCGGAGATGGACGTGGCGTACTGGAAGACATAGAAGTCGTAGTAGAAGTGGGGAATATAGGCCCATTCCACGGCATAGGGTTCATCGATAGTGAGCACGCCCTGATCGTGACCATGGTAGCGCTTCAGCAAATCACCATAAATCTCGGTCAGACGCGGGCCAGTCAGTGGCTCGCCGTTTTCCGCCGCCTCATGGATAGCCAGCTCAAACTCGGCAAACATGGTTTGCCGAAAAAAGGTGCCACGTATACTCTCCAGAGCGCCGCCCAGATAGAACAGCTTCTCTTCATCGGTACGGGCATTGGCGATCATATACTCTTCCAGCAATATCTCGTTGATGGTGGAAGCCATCTCGGCGATAAAGGTGGAATAGCCAGCGTTCTCGTAGGGATTGTTTTCGTTCGCCAGCAGAGAATGCACGGCATGGCCCCACTCATGGGCGAAGGTAGACAGGGAATTGTAATCGTCGTTGTGGTTCAGCAGCACATAGGGATGCACATCATAGACGCTGCCATTCATATAGGCACCGGAACGCTTGCCGGGCTGGGGATGGGAATGCATCCAGTCCTGTGACAGGCCGTATTCCAGCAATTCCAGATAACGCTCACCAAAGGGCTCCAGGGCAGCGAAGGTGATTTCTTCGGAACGGCGCAGATCGAATTCACCGGTGTCCACTTCCACCAGGGGCGGATAGATATCGTAGTAACGAAGATCATCTATCCCGAGCATACGACCGCGCAGCTTCAGATAGCGATGGAAAATCGGCAAGGCCTCATTGACCTGGCTTACCAGTTGGGTATACACCTCCGGCGGCAGACCATCGTTAAACAGATTGTGATCGAGCACACCGTCATGGCTGCGAACCCGGGCGGTGAAGACATTGGCCTGCACTTCACTGGCCAGCGTGGCACCCATGCCATCGGCGAACTGGTTCCAGGTATCCCAGAATGTATCGAATACCAGCTTGCGATCATTGCGATTGGGGGCTGCGCGCCAGCGTGAGTAACCTGCCTGGCTCAGGGTGACTTCCTGGCCTTCACTCAGGGTTACCGTGGGCCAGGGGATATCGGCATTGGCATAATTCTCGTAAATCTGCTCCGGCGAGGACAACACCATGCCCGCCTGGGCCAGAATAGCCTCGGTCTGCTGATCCAGGGTATGGGGCGCACGGCGCAGCATGTCCTGCAACATGAATTCAAAATCCGCCAGGCCCGGTTCTGCGGCAATAAACTGGTTCACCCGCTCGGCACCGATCTCCAGCACTTCCGGGCTGAGCCAGGAAGTGGCTTCACTGAAATCCGTGAACAATTGGCGGGCGCGACCAAAACGGGCCTGGGTATCGGCCTGGCGCTGGTCGGCATCGCGCTCGAGGGAGGTATAGACGTAGGCGCGCACCGTTTCCTTGTTGGTATCGGAAATCTCACGCAGTGCCGTGAGCATGGCACTGGCACTGTCGCCCAGGCTGCCCTGGAAATCCGGCAGGCGTTCGATACGCGCAGCCACTTCTTCCATGGCCGCTTCCCAGGCCGACACATCGGCGTAAATATCGGTCAGATCCCATTCATAACGAACGGTCTCCTGGGCCCAGAGCTGGCTATTGAACAGGCAGACCAGGGCAAGACTGAAAATAGACAGGAAATTCTTCACTGCAGCTACTCCTGATGAAAACAATGAAATTCAGATTCAGCCCCGATCATAGCCGAAAATCGCCCGTGGCGCAGAATAACGGTGGTAATTCAGCCTGCCGGGGCTGCAGCCGGACCTACCAGGGCACGGTCTTGCCGTCCCAGTCCAAAAACTGGATGGCGGGCTCGGGCGGGAGTTCGTCCAGCAGACCCAGCAGGCGGCTGGCGACAAAATCTGGGCTGAACAGCCTGTCCTCAGGTACAGCATCCTGAAATGGCCGAGATAATGCGGTATCGGTGGTGCCGGGATGAAACAGCAAGAACTGCATCTGATGACGCAGACGATTGAACTCGATGGCGGCGTTTTTCAGCATCATGTTCAGGGCTGCCTTGGAGGCGCGATAGGCATACCAGCCACCCTTGCCATTATCATCAATACTGCCTACCCGGGCACTGAAGACGGTCACCTGGCATCCCGGGGAACGCCGCAGGCGGGGCTTGAGTGCCTTCAGCCACAGCATTGGTAACAGGGCATTCACTCTCATGACTTCCTGCACTTGCTCCAGTTGCAGGTCCTCGAGACGCTTCTCCGGCTGGTAGTCGCCGTCATGGAGGATGCCATTGCAGATAAAAACCCGGTGCAGTTGCGGAGCCTGCTGTGATACTTGCTCGGCCAGCTCGGCAATGGAGGCCTCACTGTAATCGCTTTGCAGCCAGTGTAAATCGCTGTGGGCTTGCGCCAGTGCCTCGGGCTGCTCACCGCGACTGATGGCAATCACCCGACTGTCTGATTTCTGCAGAATTTGCCGGATGAGGGCCGTGGCGATGCTGCTGCCAGCACCGATCACAAGACTGTTATCAACGGCTGTCATTGCCCGGACTCACCCTGCCTGGTGCTTGCACAGCTATCGCCGTCAGTGAGCTGGCAGCTCTGGCAACGCCGCTGGCCGGTTAGCAGCCAGGAAATGCCATAGCGGTTACGGGCAAACAGCAGGTAGGCCTGATCGGCAAACCAGCGAATCAGGGGCCAGCGCAGCAGTTTCAGCCAGGGCTTGCGCTCCACCAGTTGCCAGGCCCGCCAGGTGACATCAAGACCGAAGATCATGCGGCCATCGGCCAGTTGGCCGTGCAGGATACGATCTGCCGCCTGCGGGTCCACATGGGGATAGCGCTGGGTGAAGCCGGCACTGTGAATATCTTCCAGCAACAGGCGTGGCGGTCCCGGCCGTCGGTCGTCCAGTCGCCGAAGCTGCTGCATCTCTGCCACACAGAGAGGGCAGTAGCCATCATAGAAAATGGTCAGCTCGACTGGCTCTGCTGACTGTGCTGAAGTTGATGTCCTTGTTTGCTTTTCCATACCCTGCATACGCCTGACAGTGCCAGCCGGATTGCCTTTTGTCCAAAGGCCTCTGTCCATTAGCAGGCGGCTGTGGTCCAGCCCGGGCTGACCGGCGTAGAAACAGCCAATCCCCAGAGTGAATGGACGCCAGCATGGCCAGCAAACAATTCAAAACCCTGCGCCTTATCCTCGGCGATCAGCTCAACAGCAAACATAGCTGGTTTAGCGACACAGATAACTCCTGTCTTTATTTGTTGGCGGAACTGCGCCAGGAAACCGATTACGTCAAACATCATGTGCAGAAACTCTGTGCCTTCTTTGCTGCCATGGAAGCCTTTGCCGGTGAATTGGAAGTGAAGGGTCACCAGGTTCTGCACCTGACCCTTGATGATACCGCCGACTATTCATCCCTGCCGGCCTTGCTCAAGGCCCTTTGCAAGAAGTATCAGATCACTTCTTTTCAGTATCAGCGCCCGGATGAGCACCGGCTGTTACAACAGCTGCGGCAACTGAAAATCTCCGGCTGTGACATTGAAGCAGCCGACAGCGAACATTTCCTGTTGCCTTTCGAGGAAATCGACAGCCAATTCAGCAGCGGCAAGGCACAGCGCATGGAAGGCTTTTACCGGCGTATGCGCAGCCGTCATGGCATTCTGATGGACGGTGATTCGCCAGCCGGGGGACGCTGGAATTTTGACAAGGAAAACCGCAACAAGCTCAAGGCCACTGACCTCAAGGCCCTGCCCCAACCCCTCTGCTTTGGCAATGATGTCAGCGCCATTCTGAAGCGACTGGACAAGCATGAAGTAGACAGCTTCGGCGATGCCCATGCGCAATTGCTATGGCCGGTGAATCGACGTCAGTCGCTGAAACTGCTGAATTACTTCTGTGAACATTGCCTGCCAAATTTCGGTCGCTTTCAGGATGCCATGACATGCCAGAGCGATGCCGGCTGGTCCCTGTATCACTCCCGACTGTCCTTTGCCCTGAATACAAAAATGCTGTCGCCGGATGAAGTCATGGACAAGGCGGTGGCCAGCTACCAGCAATCGAAACAGATCGACCTGGCCCAGGTGGAAGTTTTTGTGCGTCAGATACTGGGCTGGCGGGAATTTGTGCGGGGCCTGTACTGGGCCAATATGCCGGACTATGCCGAGCAGAATCATTTCAATGCCCGGCGCAAGTTACCGGACTGGTTCTGGAGCGGTGACACCCGTATGCGCTGCCTGTCTGCCGCCATTGGCCAGTCCCTGGAATTCGCCTATGCCCATCATATCCAGCGCCTGATGATCACCGGCAATTTCTGTCTGCTCACCGGCATCAAACCTGACGCCGTGGATGCCTGGTATCTGGGTATCTACATCGATGCGCTGGAATGGGTGGAAATGCCCAACACCCGCGGCATGGCCCTGTTTGCCGACGGGGGTCTGATGGCCAGCAAGCCCTATGCCGCCGGTGGCAATTACATCAACAAGATGAGCGACTATTGCAAAAGCTGTCACTACAAGGTGAACAAAAAAACCGGGGAGCGGGCCTGCCCCTTCAACAGCCTGTACTGGCATTTCATGCACCGACACCGCGATGAGCTGGCCAAAAATCAGCGTCTGCGTTTGCTCTACGGAAGCTGGGACCGCATGCAAAAACAGCAGCGGCAAGCAGTCCTCGACACCGCCGAGAAATACCTCAAGAAACTGTCCTCACTCTGAACTGTACTCCATGAGCGGGTCTGCCCCCTACCGGTTTCAGGCTGGCCTGGGTTAAGCTTGGTGGCTCCGGTTTCCTGTCATCGCCAACAAGGAGTGTTTCATGCCCACCCGCCGCCGATTGCTGCAAGCCATGGCCCTGACTCCCCTGCTGGGCGCCTGCACCACAAGCTCCTCGCCCGGTGCACGCTTTCACAGCCCCTCCGGCCTGCCGCTGCGGCGAGTGCAGGTTTCAGAGGATCGGGTGATTCGCAGTATTGCCGGCCTCAGACCCTTTCGCTCCCGGGGCTTTGTGGTGAAGGCCGATCCCCGGGGTGACAAGCTCTTTATTCACAACTATGGCCATGGCGGTGGCGGTATCACCCTGAGCTGGGGAACCTCCCATCTGGCCATGGAACTGGCCATGCAATCCCAACACCGGCGCTGTGCCGTGATTGGCTGCGGCGCCGTGGGTCTGGCCACGGCCCGACTGATGCAGGATCAGGGCTGGCAGGTCAGCATCTATGCCAAAGACCTGCCCCCCAATACCACCTCCAATGTGGCCGGCGGGCAGTGGTCGCCCACCTCGGTTTATGACGAAGACTATCTGACCCCCGAATTTGTGGCCCAGTTTGAAGCGGCCATGGCCCATTCCTATCGCTATTATCAGAATCTGGTGGGCAACCGTTACGGAATTCGCTGGATCAGCAATTACACCATCCTGCCGGAGGCTCCGGATGGCGAGGCATTTACTGACAAGTATAAAAGCTTCTATCCGCAGCACAGCGATCTGGGACCCGATGAGCACCCCTTTGCGGCCCGCTGGGTGCGCCACTACGACACCATGCTGATCGAACCGGCCACCTACCTGCCGGCCATGATGGAAGATTTCTATACCGCCGGCGGTCGCATCGAGCGACGCGCCTTTGCCGATGCCGGGGAACTGATGACTCTGGATGAACCGGTGATATTCAATTGTTCGGGACTGGGGGCACGGGACCTGTTCAATGACGAGGAATTGTTTCCCATCAAGGGCCAGTTAACTTTTCTGCTACCCCAGGAAGAAGTGAACTACATTATTCTCGGCAATGGTGGCCTGTATATGTTTCCCCGCAGCGACGGCATCCTGCTGGGTGGCACCTTCGATCGTCGTATCTGGACCACCGCGCCGGATGCAGATGACACCCGCCGCATCGTCAGTGGTCATCAAGCTTTTTTTAATACCATGGAGGATCCCTGGGCCTGATAAGCGGCGCCGTCAGGCCCGCTTGCAGGATTGGCAGAAGCCCCTGCTGCTCGAGATATGTGCAATATTTCGTTTGCAGCCCGTTAATCGGTTGGCATTTCTTTCGAGCTGAAGCTGGGGCCGACTGCCACATGAGTAAACCTTCCCCTGGCATGGCAGCCGCTCCAGGCGATCGTCAGTGCGGCGGCCGTGGACTGGCCAAGGCGGCAAAACCTGCGTATTCTCCAACGAGCCCGGGAAGCTTCCGTTCCGGCCAATGTACGCCGGGACCATCAATTCCCGCATAACGATTACCATGCGCAAAGCAGATTTTTTCATCGTCGGTTTCATGAAGTCAGGCACCACTGCCCTGGCCAGTTTTCTCGACCAGCACCCCCGGGTCTTCATGTCGGTGCCCAAGGAGCCGGCCTACTTCGCCACCGATCTCATGGCCGAGAGCGACCGGTTTCACGGCAAGCCGCTTTATTTCAAGACCAGAACCAAAGCCGAGTATGAGGCGTTGTTTGCCAGGGCGGCTGCTGATCAGATTCTGGGGGACGCCTCGACAGCCTATATCTATTCGCAGGAAGCGGCGAAGAACATCCACGCCTACAATCCGGATGCCAAAATCATCATTCTGATCAGGAATCCGGTGGATTTCGTCCACGCCCTGCATCGACAATACCTCAATGAAACCGTCGAGGAGGAAACAGACTTTCAGCGCGCACTGGAACTTGAGCAGCAACGCAGTAAGGGGGATCACATCCCGACCAGGGTGCGCGTGCCCTCCTATCTGTTTTATTCCCAGCGCATGAAATACTTCGAGCAGGTACAGCGCTATAGCCGCAGCTTCCCCTCCGAACAGCTGCTGATCATGCTGCACGATGAATTCCGCGCCGACAACGCCGCCAGCTATCGCCGGGTACTGGATTTTCTCGAGCTGCCCGATGACGGCTTCAGCGCCCGTTTCGGAGAGGTTCACGGCAGCCGGGAGCCACGCAGCCCCTGGCTCAACAAAGTGATCAATCACCCTCCGCTGAAGAACATTTTCTACCGCATGCTGGGTGGACGCCTGTACACCAGGCTCCACAAGAGCATAGCGCCGCTGCTCATGCGAAGCGCCACAAGAGACCCGATCCCCGCCGCCGCCAGGCAGCAGCTCATGGGCATGAGTTACCGGGAAGTGGAGAGGCTGGGCGAACTGATTGATAAGGACCTGCTGTCGCTTTGGGGCTATGACGATTCGCACGCTGCTTAAATCCATCTCGGCGCTGCTTGGCCTGTTACTCATCGCCTATACGCTGCTATCGCTGCAGCGAGGTTGGCAGGGTCTGACGCGACTCTCTCTGGAAGCGCCAGGCCTGCTGCTGCTCAATATCCCGCTGTTGCTGCTCAGCCTGTTCGCCAGCGGCAAATTGCTGGATACTCTGTTGCGCCCCCATGGAGTTCGGCTGACAACGCTGGAAACCCTGGGCATGTCGACGGTCGCACGCTTCGGGAACTATCTCTCCTTCGGCAATGTGGGATTCGCGCTGAGAATCTACTATCTGAAGAAGGTCAGAAGGGTCGAATTTTCACAATCCTTATTGGGACTGGCAGTGGGCAATCTCGTCTTTTATATAGTCTGTGTCTGTGCCGCCCTGCTCGCGCTCGCTTTACTGCCGGCCGCCGCTGCGACCAAGACCACGCCATTGACTCTGGCGAGCTGGGCTCTGGCTTTGCTGCTGGCCATGCTCCTGCTCCCCATGCTGCTGAAGCCCCTGATCCCTGAGCGGGGCAGGCTTGCGGCTCTGCACAGACTGATCTCGCCCCTCGGGAGTATATTTCGCCAGCCCCTGCTGCTGCGGCTGGTTTTCTGGGCCATGCTGCTATTGTTCTCGTTTACGGCGATGCTTGCCGTCGAGTTTGCGGTGCTCGGAGCCCGGACGTCGCTGCCGGAACTGCTCTACATGGGCTCTGTGAGCAGTCTATCGGGTCTTTTTCAGATCACGCCCGCCGGACTCGGTGTGCAGGAGGGGCTGCTGCTTTTCTCCGGCAACAGCGTCGATGTCGACAACGAGCTGTTGATCGCCTCAGCGATTCTGCGCCGGGTGCTGGTATTCAGCTGCCTGGCCCTCGCTACGCCCCCGGCCTGTCGCTACCTGTTCGGCGCCTCACTATCCAGTCTGCGGCGGGAAATCCGGGCCGGGTCTGACAATGACTAGCGCACCGTCCGACGCTGATCCGCTGCCAGCAGCGGGGACAGCCGCTTCGCAATTGCCGCGCTTGCAAACCTCTCGGTAAACAATTCCCGGCCGCGCCCGCCGATTTCCGGCAGTGCCTGCCGATTCTCAAAGGCCCAGACAAGACATTGAACCAGGGACTCCACCGATCCCCGCTCACACAGCAGCACGTTCTCCCGGTCCTGGAAGAATTCACTGCCTTCGATCAAGGACACCACTGTAGCGCGGCCCATGGCCAGGAACTGATAGGTCTTGCCGGTAATTACGGCAGAGGCCTGACTGGTGTCTCCGAAGGGCCCTCCCAAGCAGAGATCCGCCCGAGCGATGCGCTCAGGCAGTCGTTCGTAATCCACCCAGGGCCTGTAGTTAATCCAGTCTTCCAGTTCATTGGCGCTGATGAAATCCTCAATCAATCGCTGCTGTGCCGCGTCGCCCTCGCCGCCTACCAACTCCAGGCAGCAGCTCCCCGGCTCCAATTGCCGCGACAGACGCAGGAAAGATGAGAGAATTATGTCGATGCCGTGAAGGGGTAACAGCGTGCCGTAGAAGAACACAGTGAAAATGTCATCCGATTCGATATCGGGCCGGGGGTAAAACAGAGTCTCGTCCGCACCTACGGGAACGGCTGGAAATTTTTCCGGAGATTGCTGGTAAAACTCTGCGGCGATCCGGGCGTGGGCTTCGGTGTCCTGCAGAATATAGTCGCAGCGGCTGACAAGCCACTTCATGTAGCCATCCAACAGGGGCTCGAAGCGCTTCAGCCGCCGCCCTTTTTCGGGATGTTCCAGGAAGAGCCAATTGTGCAGATTGACGAATTCATCAAACAGAATTCGACTGCCGCGCAAAAACGGATAGAACAACCAGAAAGATTCGTGGCCCCTGAAACCCACCAAGAACACATCCGGACGGTTCTTGCCACGATAGCGGATCAGTCGGATCAATACTTCAAGATAGCGAAGCAGACCTCGACGTCGATTGATAATCACATCGAGTTCCACATCCGCAAGCGACTTCAGGGCATTCAACAGGGTCGCGGTACGAGTATAACCCGGGTCTCTGTAACAAAGGAGGTAGCAGATGCGGATCGGTGGTTTCGACTCAGGAGTCATGGCACTGTTTCTCAGGGCAACTAGTCAGATTGCTGCTTGAAGCGAACAGAAACGTCTGGAGAACAGCAGTCTCCCCCACAGCATCCCGCTCCTGCCATCCTCGAGGCGACAGAACGGAACAGGTCTGGCCTAAATCTGTCTGGCCGGAACCTAGGCAAGCTCCTTGAGACTCTGATCGATGCAATCTTGCAGCCTCGATTCATCCTGGTCACTTATGTGTGAGAACTGGCATCGAAGGTAGCAGAAATCCCTCTCTTCGTCTTGAGTATTGGAAATATAAACACTATGTCCCATCCAGGATCTTGCAGAACCACATGGTTTTCTGGCTTGTGGTCGTTCCCTCGTCTGCCGAAAATGAATCCAATTCCCCGTAATACTACCCTAATTTCCCAGATACACGCTGAACTGCCCCCTCCCTGACTGAATTTGTGAACAGGCAGATCGAGTCTTGTCCTGCCGCCCATGGGATATCCGCTATGCCTGGCATGCAAGACAGAAGGAAAGGGAAAGATTATTGGAATAAAAAAAGGAACGGCGGACTTGAAGGGGATGGGGATGCCGCCGTTCCCTGAGAACGCACATTAACGGGTAATGGGGTTACCCTGTGCTAGAGAGTTACTGAGTTTTCTGCAATCAGGCTGCTGACTTGATGTGGGCCAGCATGGTGTCGCAGTCACTGCACTCGAAAGGATCTGTCGGGCAGTTATCTTCCTTGCCGTCTTCGGCAAAGATCTTGGTCACCTTGCCGTCTTCCACCAGCATGGAATAACGCCAGGAGCGATCACCAAAGCCCAGATTTTCCTTCTTCACCAGCATGTCCATGCCACGGGTGAAATCGGCATTGCCGTCCGGCAGCAATTTAACGTTCTTGACGCCCAACTGCTTGCCCCACTGATACATGGAGAACGCATCGTTCACGCTCAGGCAGTAGACTTCATCGATACCGGCATCCTTGAATTCCTGGTACTTGGCTTCGTAGCCAGGCAGGTGGGTACTGCTGCAAGTAGGGGTGAAGGCACCGGGCAACGCGAAGACAACAACTTTCTTGCCTTTGAAAATGTCATCGGTGGACACATCCTGCCAACGGAAAGGATTGTCGCCGCCAATGGATTCATCGCGTACGCGGGTTTTGAATACTACCTGGGGTACTTCTTGAGTCATTTAATGAGTTTCCTCTATCAGATAAATGGATGAGTAATACACTATGGGGACGAAATATAGCGACTCAACAGTAATCGGTAAAATGATTAATATCGATGGCTACAATCGGATTTTTCGATACTTCTCCACGGCCCCCGCAAGCCAGTCCGAGCCCCTGTGGCGACTGATTTATAGACAAGCTGGGAAAGAGCATTTAGGCTTCTAAGCAGTGTTTCCTTACCATCAGAATAACAAGCAGGAACAAGCATGAAGACAGCCACGCTTAGCCGTTTTCTCAGTGCTCCACTTTCTCTTCCCATGGCTCTGGCCCTGCTGACGGCGGCCAATGGCAGCCAGGCTCAGGAGACTCCTACTTTTTACGAGGATGCCCTGCCGGTCTTCATGAAGAACTGCGTGGCCTGCCACCAACCCGAAGGACCCGATGTGGGCGGTATTACAGCCCCCATGTCCCTGATGGACTACGATCAGGCCAAAATCTGGGCACCCCTGATCAAAAACGCCCTGATCACCGGCTATATGCCCCCCTGGGGCGCCCATGAACGGCATCGGGGTGAGTTCAAGGCCGAACGCTATATCGACAAACATGAAAAAGAGTTGTTGATTGCCTGGGTAGATGGCGGCGCCCTGGAGGGTGACCCGGCTGCCGCTGCCGACGAACAGGGCCTGCTGTCCAGCATTGTGGGTGCCGGCATGCCGGAATCGGGCTGGTGGATCGGTGAGCCCGATCTGGTGGTGGAGTTCGAGCGGCCCGTACATGTACCCGATGAAGTGGAAGACTGGCAGCCCACCATTCAAATGCACTATCCCGAGGGCGCCCACACAAATCCGCGCTGGATCTCCAAGGCCGAGCTGGATCCCGGCGGTCCCTGGGTACACCATATCGTCTCCAGCCATATGGGTGTCGGCGTGCCTGGTCGTGGTCCGTTTACCTATCCTGAAGGCTGGGGCGTGCTGTTGCCGGAAGATCCTTTTATCACCGTCAACATGCACTACCACAAGGATACCGGTGAAGGCACCGGCGTCTATGACAGCACCCGCGCCGGCTTCGAGTTTTATGATGATGGCGATGTCATCGATTATGTAGTGGAAACCAATCTGCTGCCCCACCGTGGCTGGACTATTCCGGCGGGTGATCCCGACTACCGGGTAGATAACACCCATGAAATCGAGGAAGACATCTACCTGCTGTCCATGGGCCCCCATATGCACTACCGGGGCAAGGCCATGCGCTATGAACTGGAGTACCCCGATGGAGAACGGGAAACCCTGCTCTGGGTGCCCAACTATGATTTCAACTGGCAGTTCCTCTATGAATACAAGGAACCCAAGTTCATCCCGGCCGGTTCCACCATGCATATGAGCTGGTGGTTTGACAATTCCGAGGCCAATCGCTGGAATCCGGATCCCACGGCTGATGTGGAATACGGCCCAGCCACCACCGATGAGATGGCCAATGCCCGCATCTACTACGCGCCGGCTACCCCCCGAGGCATTGTGGTGGGACGGGATATGCCCCAGGACGTACTGGAAAAAGCCCGGGCGGCCGAGCAACAGCGGCGGGAGCGGGCCGATCTGCTGGATCTGACTGAGGATGATTTTGGCTGGTTAACCGAGGACAGCGACTGAATCAGGAGGCAGCCTGCCCCTCCCCGGAGTCCTTCGCCAGCCGGGACTGGCCGGAATTACTGGTCGAAGTCAGGCTAGCCACTTTAATACTGTCCTGAACCGCAGCGAGGATTCTGACCGGAAACTTCAGAGAAACAGCCGTTCCTTCGCCTTCGCGGGATTGCAATTCCAGATAGCCATGGTGCTGGTGAGCGATATTTTTTACCGTCGCCAGTCCCAGCCCATGCCCCGCCCCGGCCTCGCGTGTCGAATAAAAAGGATCCGAGGCCTGCCCCAGAACCTTGCTGGACATCCCCACACCGTTGTCGGCGACCTCTAGATGCGCGTAATCTCCAGGCCGACAGGGTTCTCCCCGGGGCAATTCGGCTTTGTTCGGCGCGATTGACAGCAGAGAGGTCGAGATTACGATTTCGCCGGAGTCCTGCTCTGGAGCTTGTCTTGCCTCAATTGCATGACAGGCATTACTCACCAGATTTAACAAGACTTGTTCCATTTGCTGACGCACCATGACAATGGGAAGTTTCTCACTGCTTAACTCTGTACGAATATCGGCCCTGCCCTTGGTCATCCCCCTGAGCAAATCGCTGAATGAAGTGATGACCTCATTGAGGTCAAGGACTTCGGGCTGTTGTTTCTCGTCATTGCCCAGGTCCATCATGCGATTGGCCAGACCCGTCGCCTTATCCACCGCCTTATGAATCGTTCTGAAATGCTTGTGCAGTGGATCATCGGTTTTCAGACCTGATTGACCCAATTCGGCTGACCAGCGAATAGGCAGCAGTAGATTGTTAAAGTCATGAGCAAGCCCGCCCGCTACCAGACTCATAGCTTCGCTGCGTTGTAATTGATGTAAACGCTCATTCTGCATCTGCTCCTGAATTTCAAGCTGGCGCTTTGCCGCTTCCAGGACCTGTAGCCGATAGGCGACGAAATAGACAGCAACCATTAACAGAGCAGCACTGATCACAGCAGCCAGAATAATGCCAAACACCGCATCGAATGCCAGCCATTGCGAGGCATGGATAGCCAGCCAGGCTATGGCAATTGGCACCAGAAGCACCGCCGGCAGCAATATGCGGGCAGTGGTTCCCCCCAGACTGATGTTGTAGAGCACTGTCATGAAGCCAGTATTGGAGTGCGAGAACAGGCAGCCCAGCGCCAGGGCCAGTATTCCGATTGCTGTGTGCAAGGCCATAGTGGAAAAAAATCCAACACTGTAGAGGGCATCACGGTCCAGCAAATAGCCGGCGCAGGCCAGAAAGCTGATCACTATCGCCAGGCCGGTCAATAATTGCCCGACCCGGTCTACGTGCTGCGCCATCAGCAGATGCGCCATTGCCAACAACAAAAATCCACTGCTGGTTGCAATGGACATTCGGCCTGGAAATTCCTGGTCCGGTGTGGCGGTGTCGGCAAAGAAGACCTCGTCTATCCCGAGATTAAAGCCGGCCAGATACTGCAATAAGGTCAGAAGCGTCAGCAGCAAAACCAGCGCGCTGCACAACTGCGCCAGAAAACTGAGTGAAGTCCCAGCTGTTCGGAAGGGTCGTTCAATGGCTAGCGTTGCATCCGCAGAGTCCTTGCGAAAGTTCTCCAAGCTGTAAACAAGGCCGGCTGCCCCTAACAAGAGCAGACTCAGAGCGGTATTGAATTTCATGCTGGCCGCATCGGGCAGGAAAATACGTAGCAACTGGATGTCCAGCACCCAGCCCAGAAGACCCATCAATCCCAGCGCTACGGCGAGCAGATTGCTGGCCAGTGCAATGCTGCCCAACAAGCGCTGTGGCAACTCCGAACGGAATTGTGCCATCTGGCCATCAACCGGAACTGCGGGACTTTCCCTTCGTGCTTGAGACACAGACATAGCGACCTCTATCCGGCAGCTGACTTGCCCGCGGCATGCAAACGCAGTGTGGCGAGACTGACCGGAATCTACTGCACGCACTTCGACACGGGTTTAACGCTCAAAGCCTGTGCTGGACACTCAAAAATACCGACTGCCTGACTGCCAGGCAGAACGATTGAATAATTCGGGAAAAGCTGAATCAGGAGACCAGTATGCGGGCCAGGGCCCGCCCTGTAAACCCGTCAACTTGAAGGTTTACCGCTTTTGTCCCGGAAAAGATTCAGGACGGACGCCATAGGCGGCATCCTGCTCTAGGGCTAGAGCTGTGTCACTGTGACCGGCTGCCACTGTGGCATGCGTTGCTTCAATTCCGGCAATCCATGCTTGCAGGTGCCAGCCTGGTCAAGCAGTTTTCGTTCGCAGACATCGCAGCGCACACATTCCTTGAAGTCAATTTCATGGCCACGAATGGCGCCGGTGGGACAGGCCTGCTCGCAAACCTTGCAAAGCTGGCATTGCTCCACCCGCTTGATGCGCCAGGGGGAAATCAGGGCGGTCAAACCCAGGGCGGCACCCAGAGGGCAGGCATAGCGACAATAAAAGCGTGGCACCATGGCGGCTGCCAGCAATATTGCCGCCAGAATCAGCCACAGGATAGCAGACTGACTGAAGTAAAATGCTGTACCAAAGGGTTCAAAATACTGGAACAAGCTAAGTTCACTATAGGTCAGCGCCATGACCACCAGAAACACCAGAATGCCGTACTTCAGATAAATCAGCTTGTCATGCCAGGCCTGGGGCATCTTGCGCTGCCAGGAATTCGGCAACAGTCGCGTCATGAAATCCTGCAAGGCACCGAAGGGACACAGGGAGGAGCAGAATACCCGCCCCCAGAACAGGGTGGTGACCACGGTAAACACAATGATCAGCAACAGTGGCAAGTCCTGCAGAAACATCCCCGGCCCCATCTTGATGCCATTGGTGATGTGGGAGACAGAGACAAAGCCGCCATCGATCCAGCCCAGATAAATCAGGGTGCAGGCCAGGGTCAACCAGCGCAGGCCCGCACTCTTGCGCAGAAAGGATGTCATCACCAGCGCCAAAATCGCCAGCAGGGCCAATACCTGCAGCCAGGGGGCATTATTGATCAGGGCAGCAAAAGTGCCTTCCTCGGCGAAATCCATGGCATTGTCAGACTCGGGCAAATATTCGGCCGGAATCTCGGTACCCTGGGCCAATGCAAGTGGGAGAGCTGGCACCTGATACTCAACGCTCATGGTTTGCTCGAAGCTGCCATTTTCCTCGCTGGCATCATATATCACTGTAAATGGCTGACTGAGGTCAACATCGGTATCCATGACAATAGCACCGGCAAAACGCACCTGGTCTGTGATTTTGCCCGCCTCGGCGCTGCCCACATAGACGAAACGGCTACGCGGCACATTGATGAACAGATCGCCCTGCTCTATGGCCAGGCGCTCCTGACGGAAGGGTCGGGAAGCATCCCCGTCGATACCCACCAACAGCATATTGCCATTGCGTACCCGATTACTGGCTTCCCGGTCGGCCCGGGAATAGTCATCGCTGCCCACCAGCAACTCACCCAGGCCATCGTGGGCCATAAAGGCCAGATCCAGTTGCAGAACCGTGTTGTCATCGGGATAGCGGTAGTCCATTTCAGCCACCAGTCCGCTGGCCTTCATGTCTTCCCAGGACTGTTCTCCCAGCACCCGCAGAGCGATGGCGTCGGAATTGACTTCCGCCACAAATTCCGAATCCGCCAGATAGGCCCGGGTCACCCGCCGGGCCGCATTGCGCACTCCCCGCGCTACCGCCCAGCTGGTGATGGTGGCCCGGGATACGCCATCGATATCGCGTCCCACGCGGAAACCGTCGCCAACTGTTTTGTCAGCGAACTGGTTCGGAAAGCCTTCGGTATTGAGGAAGTCCCCACGAATACTTTTATAGGATTCACGGTAATAGAGAATTTCGATGCCGGTTATGTTGCCCTGCAGGTCCAGCCCCACCAGCACTTCGATGGGGGCACTGTAGCCCACTTCTTCCGGTGGCAGGTCCGGCGTCTCAAACAGATAACCCATCAGTTCCGGCTCGCCGCCGCCGGGATCATTTTTAAAGGCGCGATACACCGGTGGCTCACCGCTTTTGCCGGAAAAGCTGTCGGCCTCCGGGAAAACCCGCTGCAATTGCTCGGCACCAACCTCATTGAGAGACGCTGCTTGCAGCGGCGGCATCAGGAAGATCAGGCTGAATACAGAGAGGAATACGGCAAATCTGGCGCGGGGACCCAATAGCAAACTGCTGGCTGTCATTACTGCTCACACCTGCTCGTTGTTGTGTTGTTACAGGGGATCTGGCTGGCTGAGGCTATTTAAGCAAAAAGTCCCGGCTGTTTCAGCACTTTTATCCTGCGGCTTCATCATGCAGGCCTGCCGCCGCAAGACGGGTCCGGCCGCCAATGCTATGCTTCCGGTACCTGGATTGGAGGTTTTCATGAATCGTTTGTCAGTCTTACTCGTCTCTTTTTGCTGTGTTCTTGCCCTGCCTTTGTCCCTCACGCACGCCCAGACCCAGGGCCAGGAACGACCCCGGGCCCGTGAAGCCGGGCTGGTGGTGGGAATTTTCGAGCCCGGCCCGCTTAATGCCATCACCGATGTAGCAGGTGTGCTGGTGGGCCAGGAAACCGTGATTGAAGGGGACGATATCCGCACCGGGGTCACCGCCATTATTCCGGCCCCGGGCAATCTCTACACGGACCCGGTTCCGGCCTGGGTTCATATTGGCAATGGCTACGGCAAATTGATTGGCGAGACCCAGATTCGTGAATTTGGCGAGATTGAAACACCCATTTTGCTCACCTGCACTCTCTGTGTCTGGAGCGCTGCCAATGCCCTCAAGGAATGGGTCTATGAGCAACCCGGCATGGGCGAGCACACGGTCAATCCGGTGGTGGGTGAAACCAATGATGCCCGGGTCAACAATATGTGGGCCGACCCCATTCAGCGCCCCCAGGTCTTCGCCGCCCTTGATAAGGCCCACAGTGGCCCGGTGGCAGAAGGCAGTGTCGGTGCCGGCACCGGAACCCAGGCCTTCGGCTGGAAAGGCGGCATTGGCAGCAGCTCACGAGTGCTGCCGGAAGAACTGGGCGGCTACACCGTTGGCGTGTTGGTGCAAACCAATTACGGGGGCGTCATGAGCATCAATGGCGCGCCGGTGGGGCGCGAGCTGGGGACCTACCCTTACCGCGACAATTTGCCCATCAGCGATGATGGCGAAAGAGAGGATGGATCCATCATGATTGTGGTGGCCACCGATGCACCCCTGAATGCCCGCAATCTGGACCGCCTCGGCACCCGCGCCATCATGGGACTGGGCCGCACCGGCTCCTATGCCAGCAATGGTTCCGGTGATTATGTCATTGCCTTTTCCACTGATCCCAGGGTGCGCAAAGCCCGTGCTGCCAGCGAGCCCATCATGACCCCGGAGTTGAGCAATGGCGCCATGTCACCGCTGTTTGCCGCCACCGCCGAGGCCACCGAAGAAGCCATCTACAACGCCATCTTCAAGGCCACCACGGTCAGCAGCAGCCGCGGCGAATTGCGCGCCGTGCCACTGGATCAATTACTGGAAATTCTGGACCGCCATGGCGTACTGAACTGGGATCAGCGCCTGCCGCAGCCGTGAATACACTCTTGACCTCAAGGCTAAAGCCGTGATTTCCTTTGTGGAACCGCGTTTGAGATGAAAGCTGTCATGCCATGCTTTCAGGGCATTCCAGCGTAAAACGGATTGGCAGCCGTCATTACCCTCAGGGAACAGCACAGCACTCGAATGGCTTCTGGTATTCATTCCCCTCAGCGTCCACTGCAATTGGCTTTGCTGAAGCTTGTGGCCGGACTCAGCCTGCTCGGCGCCGGTAGCTTCAGCAGTCAGGCACAGCAGGACAGCGAGTTTGATGCCAGCGAAGTTGTGCATCTGCTGCAGGAACCCAGACATCGCACCGTGTATCGAGATGGCGGCGTATTTCTGCTGGATGTGCAGGTCAATCCACGGGACAGCACTTATCCCCACACCCATAATCAGGCCATCCTGCTCACCTATATCCATGATGAAAACGGCCCCCGGCTGGGCGAGGTTATCGCCCGCACCGACTATGTCAGCAAACCCCTGACCCATGTGGTGGACAATCCCGGCCCTGGTCTGCTGCACATCATGGCCATGGTCAATGACAACCAGGGAGTAGGCAGCGACAACGACGATGCCCCCAGCGGAATTGCGCAAGAACCGGATATCAGCAATCCCTGGTTCCGTTCCTGGCGCATCGAACTGCCGCCGGGTGAACAGACCACGCTGCAAACCCACAGAAATCCCACCGCTATCATCCTGGCCAACCCGGGGCTGCTTCATGTCAGCCGCAGCGATGGTCATATACACGAACTGGCCAGGGCCGGTGCCTGGGCCTGGCGTGAAGCGGACTCCTCTTTCATGCTGCGCAATATTGGCGAGCAGACCGCCATTGTGGTGATTAACGAAAGTCGCCGCCGTCGCAACTGAGCAGCAGCCAGGGCCCGCCACACTGAAACCCAAGGCATAAAAAAACCCGATCACAAGTGATCGGGTTTTTTTATTGCGATCTGATCAGACCTGATTCAGTGCCGCGCACTGACATTCAGGAGATAAAGATCAATGACCGCCGCTTTCCTCTTCCATGGCAGCAGGCAGCGCCATGGCTGTCAGGGTAGAGCCGGTTTGCAGGATGACGTACTGATGACCGTCATGCAGCCAGGAGCTCATGCCATAACCACTGCGGGCCGGCGCTTCAATCTCACCGATGATTTCACCGCTTTCCTTGTCGATGGCCCACAGCATGGGCGTGCCATCGGAGGCAGCATCGGAGTAGATCAGCATATTGGCAGTAGCCACCATGGGAATCAGGGCACCGGTGCCGGTATTGCCATACACGGACTCGGGCACACCTGCTTCCTCGAAGGCACGCTTGTAACGATCGGGTGTTTCACCGGTGGGAATCATCCACTTGTGCTCACCGGTGTTCAGATCGATCGCCGTAATGCGGCTGTAGGGCGGCTTCAGATAAGGCAGACCATTGGCCATGCGCGGCGGACGCGCGGTGGCACCAGGCACACCATTGGCAAACTGGGCCGTGGTGGTACCGGTGGAATTGGGGAAGAATACATCAGACTCTTCACCGGGAATCACACGCAGGGCAAAACAGGAACTGTGTGAATTCACAAACACCACACCGCTTGTCGGGTCGGCTACCGGTGGTCCATTGATATTGGCACCGCCAGATCCACCCGGGCAATTCATGGCGGCATACTTGCCAGCCGAGTTGCCATCATGGATCGGCGGGTTGAACAGGCCGCCCATGACATAGTTTTCCAGTGCGTCCAGCGCCATTTGTTTCAGCTCCGGCGTGAAATCAATCAGGTCATCTTCGCTGATGCCCTGGATGTCATAGGCCGCAGGCTTGGTGACATGGGGCTGGGTAGTAGCCAGCACTTCACCGGGCACTTCCGATGCCGGCACCGGCCGATCCTCGATGGGCCAGATGGGCTCGCCGGTCAGGCGGTTGAAAGCATAGAGCCAGGATTGCTTGGTGGCCTGGGCCACGGCGGGAATCTGGCGACCGTCCACTTCCACATCCAGCAGGATGGGGGCCGTGGGGGTGTCGAAGTTCCAGACATCGTGCTTGACGAACTGGAAGTGCCAGGCGCGCTCACCGGTGCGGGTATCCAGGGCAATCAGGCTGGTACCGAAGAGATTGTCACCGGGACGGAAACCACCATAGTAATCGATGGTGGGCGGATTGGTGGGTACAAACACCAGATTGTTTTCCGGATCGGCTGACAGGGGAGCCCAGGAGGAAATATCACCGGTCCACTGCCAGGCATCATTTTCCCAGGTTTCGTGGCCATATTCGCCCGGCTGGGGAATGACATTGAACTTCCACTTGAATTCACCGGTATCCTTGTCGTAGGCAAGAATGTCACCTGGCACGTTTTCGATGCGCGCCTGATGATAGCCCTGCTCGGCCGAGTTACCCACCACAATGGTGTCGTTAACCACGATTGGTGGTGAAGAAGAAGTGATATAGCCTGTTTCCAGGGGGATGCCCTCATAGGGGTCATAGGGGTGGCCCAGATCTTTCAGCAGATCTACCACACCGGTGTCGGGAAAGCCGTCCAGGGCAACAGGCGTGCCCCAGTCATCCAGCGGCAAACCGGTCTTGGCATCCAGCGCCACCAGGAAAAAACCTGGCGTGACGATATAGACGACACCCTTGCCATCGATATAGCCAAAGCCTACGCCCTTGCCGTAGTCAGCGCGCATGGAATATTCCTGACGCGGCGTGTCCGGCAGTCTGAATGACCATTGGGTCTCACCGGTCTTGGGATCGATAGCCACCACATGGCGGTTGTAGCCTGCCACGGTGTAGAGCATGCCATCGATGTAGGACGGCGTGGAGCGGCCACTGGCAGCGCCGAAGCTGGCGCCATCCCATTCCCAGGCGACCTCCAGGTCTTCAAAATTGTCTGCCGTGATTTCCGCGGCCGGGGAGTAACGAGTGTGGGCATAGTCACTGCCCAGGGTAAACCACTCGATGCTCTCCTGCGCTGCCACTCCAGTGGTCAGCATGGGCATCATAAGGCTAAGGACGGCAATCAGAACCTTCCTTAAATCAAGAAATTGCATTTACTTCTCCTCTTTGCATGTAAGGCAGAAACCGACCCCCGGGGCCGACTCCTGTGGGACTGTTACGAATCACAGGGACGCGTGAGACCCAAGCTATTGATTATCCATTTTTCCGCCAAAATTCCTAGGTTTGTCGCTCCAAAGCCGCCCGATTGACCAGTCATTCGGTTCGGCGGCACTTTATTTCGCCCACTAAAGGTCTTTGCTATAGTGAGCGCTGTCCGGGGCTGCCCCTGGCCCCACCGGCTGCTCCTGTAAAACAAAAATAGTCAATAAATACAGAGGACTAACGCAATGACTCAGGCTTACAGACAGAACCGATTGGCGCTCCTTCTGACCCTGCTCGCCCTGCTGGCTACCGGCTACAGCCAGGCCCAGGACAACAGTCAGGGGCGCTACCGGCCCGAGGGCCGTGAAATCGGCCGGGCGGCCGCTCAGGAACTGGGTGAGCGCTTGTTTGAGGTGCGCAATTATGTACCCGAGATCAATGCCGAGGCCTTTGCCGGCGCCACCATCTTCTATCCCCTGACCCTGAGCTTCGATGCCCCCATGGGAGGCCTGGTACTGGCCCCGGGTTTTCGTGCCAGCCAGAGTAATTATGACTGGTGGGGCCCTGCCCTGGCTTCGCTGGGCTATGCGGTAATGATCATCGACACCAACTCCCCCACCGATGGCCTGGAGGCACGCAAACAGGCCCTCATTGCCGGCGTGAGTTTCCTGAAAGACCAGAACAGCAATCCCGACAGCCCCCTTAATGGCAAATTCGATACCTCCCGGGTGGCCATCATGGGTCATTCCATGGGCGGTGGCGCTGCTCTGGCCGCAGCAGCAGAGATGGGTGAAGAGATACGCGCTGTTATTCCCCTGGCGCCCTATTGCTGCGAACCCGGTGGCAGCTTTAGCGGTGACTTCAGCGCCCTCGGCACACCAGCCCTGATCATTGCCAGTGCCGTGGATGAAGTGGCACCTCCGGCCGAGCATGCGAGAATGCTGTATGACAATCTGGCCGATGGCAACAAGCTATATATGGAGTTTGCCGAGGGCAACCACATGCTGGTGGCCAATGGGGGCAGCGATCTTGCCACCATCGGCAAATTCACCCTGGCCTTTCTCAAGGTCTTCCTGGAAGGCAAGGAAAATCTGCGGTCCTTTATCAGCGAACCCGGCAGTGACTACAGTGGACGCTTCAGTCGTTACGAATTGCAGTAAGGCATAATCCGGTTCCGGTGGATAAACAACCACTCACTAAAAAGCCGCGTTAACGCGGCTTTTTAGTGTCAATGAATCCCTGAGCCCTAATTGCGCGGACTGCCCTGGCCGGTGTTTTCGATTTTTGCCAGGCGGTGCATCTCCCGCAGTTTCGCGTACTTCATAAAATTGTAGTAAGACGCATTCATGGCGGTCATCAGCCCGCCGGTGCCATCGAGAAAATGCCCCTTGAACACATACACTTGCAGGAAAGTCAGGGGAAAAATCAGAAACAGGGTGATGGCAGAGACCCGATGACCCTTTTCGAATTTGTCCTCGGCCTTGGCCTGGCTGTATTTGTTGGACTTGTCCACCCGCTGGGAGAAGGTCAGGTTCTCATTGTGAATAATGGTGGCATCGGTGCTGGCGATTTCCCCTTCAACCGTGATGCTCTCATGCACCCGTCGCGCTTCATAATGAGCCCTGGATTTCCTGAACAGGCGAATCAGACGATCATCGCCACCAAAGTGGCGCGGTTTTCTGCCCCAGCGATAAAGTGTGCGATTTGACTCCAGACCGTCCACCTTGTCTTCGCTGACTATCCGTCGTACTTCATCGAGATAGTCATCGGTGAGAATTTCATCGGCATCGATATTCAGCACCCATTCGTTCTGACACAGGGACATGGCGTGGGCCTTCTGCTCTGAAAAGCCCGGCCAGGCATTGAAGGATGCCTTGACGTTGGGATAGGCCTCGGCGATGGCCAGGGTGGCATCGCTGCTGCCGCTATCCACCAGGATGACTTCGTCAAACTCCACCAGCCGGTCCAGGCAGGCACCGATATTGTCCTGCTCGTTCAGGGTGATGATAAAGGCGCTGACGGGCAAACTGTCACTCATTTACGGTCGCTTCCAATGTTTGTGAACGGGCGTGCTGCCGGGCGGCAGACACAACCATCTCCGGAGTTAGTGATGACAGGCAATGATAGCCAAAATCGCAGGCCCAGGCGTCACAGTTTTCACCACAGGCCTTGCTGCCCCGCAGCACCTTGCTGTTATCCCCAAGCGGTGACCAGATGGCCTCGACGCTGGGACCGAACAGGGCCAGTACCGGAATACCGCTGGCGGCGGCCAGATGCATGGGCCCACTGTCACTGCCGATGAAGCAGGCGCATTGGCGGTACAGGGCCAGCAGTTCCACAAAATCCAGTGCATTACACAGGATTGTGGCCCGGGACTCCGGCAACCGGGCCATGACTCGCTCGATAATGCCCTGATCCAGACTGCCCGCCCCCACCCAGACCACGGCATAGCCCAGCGACTCCAACTCCTTCACCAGGCTGACAAAATATTCTTCGGGCCAGAGTTTGTAGCTGACACTGGCGCCCGGATGAATGGCAATGACATTGCCCGCGGCCCGGGGCAGACGGCTGGCGACGGACTGCTCCAGGGATTCATCCAGGGAGAAGGGCAAATGGCTGTCGGGGCGCTGGCCACCCACAAAATCGGCCACCACTTCGCCAAAGGCATTGAAGCGGTGACGCCGGTAATCAAGCTCCAGCACCTCGGTGTAGAATCGCTCCGCTCGTTTGCCGGCGGGGCCGATACGTCGCCGGCAACCACTCAAACGGGACAGCACTCCGGTGAAGCGTTCACCTTCCAGATCCATCAGGGTTGCCGCGGGCCGTGCCCGCAATTGCCTGAGAAAGCGCCAGTAGTGTCCAAGGCGGCTGAAGAAGGGTTGTGAGGAGGCCAGTTTGTCCCGCGGGTAGGCAAGCACCTGGGCAGATTGTGGCAGAACTGTGGCAGCCAGGGGCAGAAAACGACTGTCCAGTACCACCAGGGCATCGGGATGTTCCTGCAGGACCTGCCGGACCCAGGGCAGGCCGAGAATAAAATTACCCAGATAATGGGTTGGAAACAGCAATATTGGTGCGTCTGAGCGAGTCACTAAAGTAAAACCTGTGGCAAACCGTTATTAATGCAGGGATGCAGAAATTCTCCGAAATGTGACCGTAACGACAGGATTTCTCTACAAATTGTCACAAAATCACTGATCTCGAGCCGATATAATAGCGTTACTCACACTATTGGTTCTAAATAAACCGGGTTAATGCGATTGCCCTGGCACCTCGCGGTAGCGGCCGACAAATTAGCTGCCAAATGTGCCCCCAACGCTTGATGGATACTATGACTAAATTTAGCACAGGCCTGTCCTTTGGTCTGGTCACTGCCCTTATGACTTCGGCCGCTGTGGCCGAAACCATCGCCGAAGTCGATGCCGACAACTCAACCGTTGTTTACGAAGCCGACTATTTCGCCGAATTCTATCCGGTCTCCGCCAATGACATGCTGAACCGCATTCCCGGTATCGGCCTGGCACTGCGTGGCGGCGGCGGTGGCCGCGGGCTGGGCTCCGGCGCTGGCGAGGTGCTGATCAATGGTCAGCGCATGTCCGGCAAGAACAACGGTGGCCGCAGCCAACTGAGCCGGATTTCCGCCGATCAGGTGGATTATATCGAGATCATTCGTGGCAGTGCCGAAGGCCTCAGTGTTCGCGGTGGCGGCCAGGTGGTGAATGTGGTGCTGATGGATTCCCCTTCCCTGTCCAGCACCACTTTGGAAGTGCGCACCGACTATATGCAGGACGGCACCCTGGACCCGGGGGCACAATTGTCCCATAGCGGTCAGAACCGCAATCTCAGCTATGTCCTGCATCTGCAGGCCGACCCCCGCTACCGCTATTCCGAGGGCCGGGAATTTGCCTATAACGCTGACGGCGAATTGATCGAGTTCCAGCAATTCGATTCGGCTCGCGACGAAGACCAGTACGAACTCAGCGGCAGCATGGGCTATGCCTTCGAGAAAAGCACACTGCAATTCAATGCCCTGTATGAAACCCGCGGCGAGACTCCCGAGGAGCGCCATCGCAGCATCTATGATCTGTCCAGCGACAGTCTCAGCCTGGAAGAAGAAGATCGCCTGAACAGCCGTGATAACTGGGAAGTGGGCGGCGATTACGAATACGGTTTCGACAATGGCAGCATTTACCGCTTCCTGTTTATCGTCAATGACGAAGACAGCCAGAACGAACGCAACCGTTTCGATATTCTCGAGGGTGAGCGTGAGAAGAACCTGTTTCTGTTGAATCAGGAACGCAATCGTGAACGCATTGCCCGCAGTTCCTACAGCTGGGCCATGAATGAAAGCCAGGGCATGGAACTGGGCATTGAAGCCGCCCAGACCATTCGCGATTCCAATCTGCGCATGGGCCTGGTGGATGACGACGGCATTGCCTCGCCGGAATTCGGTGGCCTGGTGCCCCAGGACATTGCCAACGGCACCTCAACCGTGGAAGAAATGCGTTACGAGCCCTTCGCCGTGCACAACTGGCAGCTGAATGACCGCATGTCACTGGAAAGCTCACTGATTTATGAGAGCTCCACCATTGAACAAAGTGGTGATGTCAGCAACAGCCGGGATTTTGCCTTCCTCAAACCGCGTATGGACTACCGCTTCGACATCACTCCTTCCCTGCAGTTGCGGGCGGGTGTGCGCAAGGAAGTGGAGCAGCTCAGCTTCTCCGATTTCTCTGCCTCGGTTGACGGCGGTGACGAAGAACAGAACACCCAGGCCGGTAACCCGGACATTCGTCAGGAACAGTACTGGCGCTATGAGCTGAATCTGGAAATGCGTTTGCCCAATGATGCCGGTGTGGTCAATTCCCAGTTCTGGTATCGCGACATCGAAGACGTGATTGACCGCGTGGATGTGTCCACCAGTCCCGATGACCTGGCCTCTGCCCGCGGCAATATCGGCGATGGCAAGCGCTATGGTCTGAACCTGGATATCAGCACCAAACTGGATACTCTGGGTCTGAACAATGCCCTGCTGAATACCGGTATCCGGGTTCGCGATTCGGAAGTCACCGACCCCTTCCTGGGCATCAAGCGTCGCATGGAAGGCAATGGCCGCTGGTCACTGAATATGAACTATCGCCATGACATTACCGATCTGGGCATGACCTATGGCATCAACTATTCCAACGATTCCAATGATGGCACCGGGCGCACCCAGTACGACATCATCGATACCGAAACGCGGATCGAACAGCCCTATATGTGGGCCTATGTGGAAAAAGTGGCTTTCGGCAACACCACCTTCCGCCTGGAAGGTCACAACCTGACCGAGAAGGAATTCTGCCGCGTACGGACCCGCTATGTGGGTGCCACCGCAGGCGGCATTGTTGAAGAAGTGGAAGACTACTGCAACGGCAACGGCATGGAAGTGGCGTTCAAGGTTCGCACCACCTTCTGACCAGCAGCCCTCCTTTCCCCTTTCGAATCAGGCAGCGTCGCTATCCGGCGCTGCCTTTTTCTTTGCCTGTTTCTTTGTCTGATTTTCGCTTCCGGCCCCGGCCGATTCCTTGCTGGCCTGGCTGGCGAAATATTCCGGCCCGTAATCATCCACGGCAATGGCACGCTGCCGGGCCTGCTCGGCCTGCAACCAGGCATCGGCCTCGGCCCGGCTGCATAGCTCCTGGCTGACAGCCGCTTTGGCCTGCGCCGCCAGATCCCCACGGGCGTCGATTTCACCTGACCTGATGGCCTTGCGAATACTGTCCCGGGTGTCTTGCGTGGCCAGCACCTGACGGAAAGCATCTTCAATGATGAAGGCCGGATCAGACTCATCCTTGCCGATGTACATCGCTGCAGTGATGCGGTCGCGCAATTCATTATCGGTGAACATGGGCTGCACCAGTTTGTGCTCCAGGGCATCATCCGGCAGTTGATAGCGGGCGCCAAGGGGGAACACAATCAAGCGCAGTAACCAGGCGATGGGCCGGTTGGGCAGGTTTTCCAGAAATTCCTTGAACGCCACCTGGCAGTTATACAGTGCCAGTTGCAGGTTCCAGTGCACCGATGGCAAATCCGCCTGCTGGCTGCCATTGTCACGGTAGTATTTCAGTACCGCACAGCCCAGATAGAGATTGCTGAGCACATCCCCCAGTCGTGAAGACAGACGTTCCTTGCGCTTCAGATCGCCACCCAGCAACATCATGGAGATATCGGAAACCAGGGCCAGGGAGGAACTCATGCGGGTCAGGCCGCGGTAATAGCGCGCAGTTTCATCACTGACCGGAGCACGGGTCACCAGAGCGCCACTGAGACTAAGACTCAAGGTGCGCACAAAATTACTGATGGTATAGCCGACATGGCGAAAGATCAGGCTGTCAAAGGCAGCCAGACCCGCGCTGCGATCCTCATCCTTGGCCGCCTGCATTTCACGGAAGATAAACGGATGGCAGCGAATGGCACCCTGACCGAAGATGATCAGATTGCGGGTCAGGATATTGGCCCCTTCCACAGTGATGGCGATGGGAGTACTCATATAGCCATAGGCCAGGTAGTTGCTCTCCCCCAGAATCAAACCGCGGCCACCATGAATGTCCATGGCATCGGTAATGATCTTGCGGGAGTTTTCGGTCATATGGTATTTGGCAATGGCCGACACCACGCTGGGTTTGACATGCTGGTCCACCGCCCCGGCCGTCATTACCCGGGAGGCTTCCAGTTGATAGCTGTAACCGGCAATGCGCGACAGGGCTTCCTCGATGCCCTCGAATTTGCCAATGGGCAGATTGAACTGCTCCCGCAGCATTGAATAGGCACCGGTCAGGCGATAACTGACCTTGCCAATGGCGGTGCCCAGTGCCGGCAAGGAAATGGCCCGCCCTTCGGACAGGCAATCCACCAGCATCTGCCAACCTCGCCCGGCATAGTCCACACCACCAATAATCCAGTCCAGCGGGATGAACACATTCTCACCCCGGGTCGGCCCGTTCATAAAGGCCATGCCCATGGGCATGTGACGGCGGCCGTGTTGCACACCATCATGGTCGGTGGGAATCAGGGCCACGGTAATACCCAGCTCTTCCTGATCGCCCAGCAGTCCGTCCGGGTCATACATCTTGAAGGCCAGACCCAGCACCGTGGCCACCGGGGCCAGGGTGATATAGCGCTTGTTCCAGGTCAGAGACAGGCCGAGACACTCCTTGCCTTCATGCATGCCCTTGCAAACTATCCCCTGGTCAATGATAGCCCCGGCGTCACTGCCGGCTTCGGGGCTGGTAAGGGCAAAACAGGGAATCTCCTCACCACTGGCCAGACCCGGCAGATAGCGCTGGCGCTGGGCGTCAGTACCATACTTCATCAGCAACTCTGCTGGTCCCAGGGAGTTGGGCACCATCACTGTCACCGCTGCACTGGTGCTCTTGCTGGCAAGCTTGGTAACCACCGCCGAATGAGCCAGGGCCGAAAAACCCTTGCCGCCGTATTCTTCGGGAATAATCATGCCGAGAAAGCCGGCTTCCCGGATATAGTTCCAGGCGGCCTCGCTCAGATCTCCCTGATTCACGATCTCCCAGTCATTGAGCAGGTCACAGAGCTTTTCTGTCTCATTATCCAGAAACGCCTGTTCAGCCTCGCTCAGACCGGGCGCCGGATAGGCAGCGAACTCACGCCAGTCAGGATCCCCCTGGAACAGTTCGGCCTCCCACCAGACATCACCGGCTTCCAGGGCTTCCATCTCGGTCTGGTTCATGGGTGGCAAGACCCGCTGAAAGAAATCGTAGATGGGTGTTGTCAGGTATTTGATGCGCAGATCGCGGGCAAAATAGAAAAAGGCCACCACCGCCAGTACCAGCCAGGGCAGCGGCGCAAAGCCCCAGTACCAACTCATGGCCAGCAGGGCCAGCAGCAGGCAGGAGAGAATGGTGTACATACGGGCCCGGTTGTAGGCGAACAACCATACCAGTGAGAGCGCTATCAGGGTTTGCATAGTGGAAATTCCATTGTCGAAAACCAATTGAATACAGCTATCAGGGAATACGCCAGCCAGGGCTTCCTGGTTGTTCATGCCTCACTGCCAGACCCGGCCACCGGCAGGGCGTACACACAAGTCTTGCCAACTACTGTAGCATGCCCGCTGCCATGCCGCAGGTCTGTAGGAGAGGACGCCGTTTGTGGCCCTGCGCCGTCACCACTATAATCGCCAGTTTTTCGGCAGCGAAGCAAAACCATGTCCAGCAGCAATGAAAGTGATCCACAGGCCCCATCCGCTCGCCAGGCTTCCCGGGCTGCCGGCACCCTGCAACGTATAGAGAGCAGCCGCCTGTTTCAGACTGCGGTGATCTTCATCATAATTCTGTCTGCCATTTCCATCGGCGCCAAAACCTACGACATCCCGCCTTTTTTCGAGCGTCTGCTGTCGGGTCTGGATATGGCGGTGACCTATTTCTTTCTGGCGGAAATACTCCTGCGCTTCAGTGCCTGTCAGGATCGCAAACGTTTCTTTCTCGATGGCTGGAATCTGTTTGATACCCTCATCGTGATTGGCTCATTAGTGCCCCTGCAGAATGCCGAGGCGGTACTGATCGGACGCTTGCTGCGGGTTTTCCGGGTTTTGCGACTGGTGTCAGTGGTACCGGAGCTGCGCTCCTTGATCAATGCCCTGCTCAAGGCCATTCCCCGGATGGGCTATATCGCTCTGTTGATGTTCATCATCTTTTATATCTATGGCGCCATTGGTTCGCTGTTCTTCTCTGCCATCGATGAGGGGCTCTGGGGTGATGTTTCCATCGCCATGTTGACCCTGTTCCGGGTTGCAACATTCGAAGACTGGACCGATGTCATGTACGCCACCATGGAAGTACACCCCCTGAGCTGGATCTATTATCTGAGCTTCATCTTTCTCACGGCTTTCGTTTTTCTCAATATGATGGTGGGAGCAATACTGGAAGTCATGTCCGAGGAAAGTAATCTGGAAACGGCTACCCAGGCGCATAATGAGCGTCACGAAATGGCAGCCCGGCTGGAGCAGATGCAGCAACAACTGGACGACATGCACAAGCTGCTGAAATCCCGGGATTCGGGCAGTAGCTGATAGCAGTTTCGCGGCCGGAAACTGCCTCCAATTGGCAATAAATGGCGCCAGGCATTGCCCTGAATCAGTACAACAGGTTTTAATGGCTCTGGTCGTAGTGCAGACCGGGGTGTTCCTGATAATTCACAACTGATGATTCCCGGCTTTTAATGTCAGACCCGCTCGATAACTTTCTGTTGCCGGTACGCCAGCATTTGCTGGGGAATCTGCTGCGCTACTTCGTCATCTTTGCAGGTATTGCCTGTTCGATTGCCTTTGTTGATCAACTGGTTCTGGGCAATGTGCTGCTCGCCCTGATTTACGTCAGCATCTATGTCGGTTTTGTGCTTGTGGCCCGCAATGCCCGCCTCGGTTTTTCCCTGAGTCGCCTGGTACCGGTAATGCTCCTGCTGGTAGTACTGGCACTGGAATTTGTTTATTTCGGCACCACCGCCCTGTCTTTCACATTGATCTACGCGGTGGTGGTCTTCACCGGCCTGATGTACGGCATCCGAGCGGCCCTGATTAGCCTGGGCCTGGCCTTTGCCCTGGTCAGTTTCCGCTACTGGACTGGCTACTTCGCCGACAATCCCGATGTGCCCCTGGACCTGGAATTTTTCCGTTCTTTCCTGCGCTGGCTGGCCCCCACAGTCGGGCAGATGACCCTGATCGCCATGACCGTCGCGGCGGTCTATGTCATGTTCCGCGAACTGCAAAAGTCCCTGGCAGAAAAACACGGTTTGATTGAAGACCTGCAAACTGAAAGTGCTCGTCGGGAACAGGCCCAGGACGCCCTGAAGCTGAGTGAAGAGCAGTTTGACCGATTGTTTGAAAATTCCCAGGACGCTGTGCTGTTTATCAACAACCACAGCGGCGCCATTCTGCTGGCCAATCCCGCCGCCGAAAAACTCACTGGTCTGCAACATGACGAGCTTCTGCAACGTCCCTTGGCCAAGCTCAGCGGCAATGCTTCCGATTCGCTGGAGACAATCCTGCAACAGGCTGCCTTGCCCGGTGTTACCACCCTGACGCTTGAACACAGCGATGGCAGTCAGCGAGACACCGAGGTGACCGTCACTAAAGTGGAAAGTGATATCAGTTTTATTATTCTGCGTGACATCACGGAGAAAAAACGCCTCGAAGCCCAGCTGGCACAAACCCACAAGCTGGAAGCCATCGGTCAACTGGCCGGCGGCATAGCCCATGACTTCAATAACTCATTACAGGTCATCATCGGCTTTTGTGAATTGGCCAGGATCAAATTGAAGGGCAAGGAAGGCAGCAATGAGCTGGAAAAAATCCATGAATCGGGCCAGCGCGCCCAAAAACTGGTGAGCCAGTTGCTCGCCTTCAGTCGACGCCAGCATCTGGAAGCCCGCCCCATGAATCTGAGCCGGGCTGTCGAGGAATCCCTGCATCTGGTTCAACGCATCATTGGCGAGAATATTATTCTGCAGCATAGCGGTCCGGATCACCCCCTGCAGATCGTAGCCGACCGTACCCAGATCGAACAGGTGATACTCAATCTCTGCATCAATGCCCGTGACGCCATCCATGAGAACGGCAGCATCAGCATTGAACTGAGGGAGGTGAATCTCGATGAACAATTCTGTCAGCGACAGGATGAAGCCAGAGTCGGAGCTTATGCCAGGCTGAGCATCATCGACACCGGCTGCGGCATGGATGCCAGCACCCGTGAAAAAATCTTTGAACCGTTCTACACCACCAAGGAAGCCGGCAAGGGCACCGGACTGGGCCTGTCATCGGTGCTGGGTATTGTGCAACAACATGATGGTTTCGTGACGGTGAGCAGCGAGCCGGGTCAGGGCAGTCGCTTTGATGTCTACCTGCCCCTGGATGACTCTGGCGCAATAGGCAGCAAAGCCAGCCTGCCCCGGAATTGCCAACCGGGCAGCGGCACCATCCTGCTGACCGAAGACAATGAGATGGTGCGCACGGTAACACGGGAACTGCTCAAACAGGGTGGCTATGACGTGATCGAGGCAGGCAGCTCGGAACAGGCCATCGAACAGTTTGACAAGCATCAGGATGAAATCTGCCTGGTGATTCTGGATGTGATCATGCCTCATATGCAGGGCCCGCAACTTTGTGCCCGGCTGCGCCAACTCAGGCCCGCATTGCCGGTGCTGTTTATTACCGGCCAGGCCAAAGAGGGCCTCGATCTGGACAAACTGTCTGAGGAGCATTCCGACTTTATCCAGAAACCCTTTCAGCAATCTGAATTGCTGGCTGCGGTGGAGTCCCTGCTGCAAGCCATTGCTCGCTGACTGGCATTGCGGCGCATAAGTTCTTATGCTGTGCCGGGTCACAACAGCTGTTTGGCAAATTGATGTCTGAAGCCCTGTTCCAGCAATACCTGTTAATTCTGTCTTTCTCCCTGCTTGGCGTGCTGATCCTGCGCCGGGTACGCATGGCATCCATTGTTGCCTATATGGTGGTGGGTGCAATCATCGGCCCCAATGCCCTCAATTTCATCACCAATCCGGATCAGTTTGGTTTCGTGGCCGAATTCGGCGTGGTGTTCCTGCTGTTCGCCCTGGGCCTGGAATTCAATATCAAGAAAATGCTCACCATGCGCTTTGCTGTATTTGGTGTGGGTGGTTTTCAGGTATTGATCTGCAGCCTGGTATTTTTCGGCGCCGTCTATTTATGGGGCAGCAGCATGGCTGCCGCCATCATGATTGCCGGCAGCCTGGCCCTGTCATCCACGGCGATTGTCACCCGCGAATTGGCCAACAACCGAAGACTGCATAGCCGTAACGGGCAATTATCGATTGGTGTATTGCTGTTTCAGGATCTGGTGGCGGTAGTTTTTCTGGTGCTGGTACCGGTATTGGGTGGCGATAGCGAGGCAGGCCTCGGAGCTGCTTTGGCCCAGGCGGGTCTTAGTGCCCTGGCTGTTATTGCGATCCTGCTTATTGTCGGACGCTGGGTGCTGCCCCTGATTTACACGGAAGTGGCCAAGGCCGGATCCGATGAAATCTTTGTATTGACTACCCTGGTTATCGTTTTGCTGGCAGCCTGGCTCACCCATGCCCTGCATCTTTCCATGCCACTGGGCGCATTCATCATTGGTATGATGCTGGGTGAAAGCTCCTGCAAATTCCAGATTGAAAGTGATATCCGACCCTTTCGCGATATCCTGCTTGGTCTGTTCTTTGTCACCATCGGCATGAATCTGGACCTGCAATTGCTACTGGATTACTGGCCAAGGATTCTCCTGTTCACCCTCGGCCTGTTGCTGATCAAGGCCGCTGCGGTGGCCAGCGTGGTGAGGTTACTGGGTTTTTCCAGTCGCGATGCAGTGGCGGTCGGTGTGAATCTGGCCCAGGCCGGAGAATTCGGTCTGGCGCTGATGGCCTTGGCACTGGCCAATGGCATTGTGCCTCCCGATCAGGCCTCGTTTATTATCCTGATTGCCATATTTTCCATGATGGCCAGCCCTGCCCTGATCCGGCAATCGGAACGGCTCAGTCGCTATCTGTCCGCTGATGGCGCCAGCGCCGGCCGGGCCATGCCGGTCAATCTGCAACTGGAAGACCACGTCATTATTGGCGGCTATGGCCGCCTGGGTTCCCTGCTCAGCGGTTTTCTGCAAGACAATAAAATTCCCTATGTCGCCATCGACACGGATATCGATGTAGTGGACCGGGCCCGGCGCCAGGGCAGCAATATCGTGTTTGGTGACAGCAATAATCTGGAGATCCTGCGGCACTGTCATCTGGACTCGGCGCGTCTGGTGGTACTGACTTTCAAATCCCTCGAGGAAGGCAAGGCGGCCATCAGTCGCATTCGCGAGCGCAATTCTGAAATCCCCATCATCGTTCGCTGTCAGGAACATAACCACTATGAAGAACTGGTCTCGCTCGGGGCCAGCCATGTCTTCCCGGAGGTTCTGGAATCCAGCCTGATGATTACCCGTCAGGTGTTGAGCATGCTCGATATTGGCAAACAGGATATCGCCCTGCAGATGGAGCAGTTTCTGGATGCCCAGAACATCCACCCTGCCCGGTCCCAGGAATCCGAATGAGGATGATGATGAGCAGGATGATCTGCCATCGGGGCCTGAAAATTCGCAGTCGGGCCCGCAAGGGAGTATTCTGCAACAAATAACAACAACGGTAGAGGAGAAGAACAATTAAAACACTCAATCTTCACCGCAGCCAGGACCTTGTTCTCAAAGGCATTATCCTTGGCCTCTCGCTAGTGGGCATTGACGCCTTCGCCCAGCAGGGTGTTCAGGATGGCCAGTGGCCCAGCTATGGGGGCGACACCGGCTCCACCAAATATGCGGCCCTTGAGCAAATCAACGGGGACAATTTTGCCGACCTGGAAATAAGCTGGGCCTGGGATTCCATCGATGCCGAACTGGATCTCGAGGCCCTCACGGAAATCAATCCGGCCATTCGTATCAATAATATGCAAGGCACCCCACTGATGATCGATGGTGTGCTCTATATGGTGACTGCCCTGCATCAGGTGGCAGCAATCGACGCCGCCAGCGGCGAAACCCTCTGGCAATATAATCCCGAGTCCTATCTCAATGGCGCCCCCATGAATCCCATTGGCTATCACGCCCGGGGACTGGCCTGGTGGGAAGGCGATGGCAAACGCCGGGTAATAGTCAGCACCCACGATGCCTTCGTACTGGCACTGGATGCCGAAACGGGTCATCCGGATCCGGCTTTCGCCGGTGGCCGCATCGATCTGACCCATGGCATTCCCCGCGCCACCCGCGATGACCTGGACTGGCGCGGTGGCCAGCCCCTGGCTGTGGTTTCACCACCCATTGTGATCGGCGATATTCTGGTGACTTCCCAGATCACTTCCAATCGTCCGCGCTACAAGGAGCGACCGCCTCTGTTCATCCGCGGCTATCATTTGCCCGAGGGTGATCTGGCCTGGACCTTTCACACCATTCCCCAGGAAGGCGAATTTGGCGTTGAGACCTGGGGCGAACAATCCTGGCGCCGGGCCGGCAATACCGGCGTCTGGTCCATGATGAGTGCAGACCCGGAACTGGGTCTGGTCTATCTGCCCATTGAGGCAGCCACCAATGATTTCTACGGCGGTCACCGACCGGGAGACAATCTCTTTAGTCAGAGCCTGGTGGCACTGAATGCCGAAACCGGAGAGCGGGCCTGGCATTTCCAGATGATTCATCATGGCATCTGGGACTACGACCCGCCGGCCGCACCCAATCTCATGGATATCACGGTTAACGGGCGGGATATCAGGGCCGTTGCCCAGGTGACCAAGCAGGGTTTTACCTATGTCTTCGATCGGGAGACCGGCGAGCCGGTCTGGCCAATCCCCGAACAGCCAGTGCCACCGGCGCTGCTGCCAGGCGAAGTGGCATCTCCCACCCAACCCATTCCCAGCAAGCCCCCTGCCTTTGAAAAACAGGGCATGCGAATAGATGACCTGATTGACTTCACCCCCCAGCTGCGCGCCGAAGCCGAAGAGATACTCAGTGACTACACCTGGGGGCCACTGTTCACTGCGCCCACTGCCACCGACCGGGGTGGTAATCGCGGCACAATCCTGCGCCCCGGCACCGGCGGTGGCGCCAACTGGTCCGGTGCCAGTCATGACCCCGAGACCGGCATGCTCTATATCCCTTCGGCCGACAGCATGACAGTACCGGTCATCGTCACCCTCGATGAGGACGACTCCAATTTCGATTATGTGCGCATCTCTTTGGGTGGCGTGCGCGGACCCCAGGGCCTGCCCCTGTTGAAGCCTCCCTATTCGACCATCACCGCCATTGATATGAATCGTGGAGAAATTGCCTGGCGGCTGCCCAATGGCGATGGTGATGCCGATGTGGAGAACCACCCGGCCCTGGCCGGCCTGGACTTGCCACCCCTGGGTGGTGGCGGGCGACACCCGATCCTGGTGACCAAAACCCTGTTGGTGCATGCTCAGCAACGGGGTGATGGCTATGTCTTGCTTGCCCGTGACAAACAGACCGGTGCCGAACTGGCCATGATTGACATGCCCGGTCGCCCGCGCGGTGCCCCCATGACTTATGAGTGGCAGGGACGGCAGTATATTGCCATCAGTGTGGCCAGCGAACCGGTACCGCAATTGCTCGGTCTGGCTTTGCCGCAGGACTGAGGCACAAAACCGCTGCCTGGCGACAGACCGGTCTGCCCGGAGCGGCGCAGGCCGGCCTGCTACAGGGCGGTTCAGCCCTGTCGTCAAAATCCCGTCGTTAGTACAAGCCGGAATTGAGCATCGGCACGCCTGGGCTATGTCAATGAATCGACACTTCCAATTTCCTCGCAAAACCCTATAGTTAAGCTCTTATAGCCGGTCCGGCATGCCCGAACCTCCCTTGCCAGTCAGGCTCAATATTGCGAACATAGCCGGCCGATTTCAGGCACAGCACAATCTGGAGAAGCACAACCATGCCAAAAGCCAAGGACAGCGAAGAACTTAAAGTCCTTATGGAGAGCATTCAGGACGACAAGGCCTTTGAAAGCCTTGGTATTGTCGTGGGTGAGATTGCCCATGATTTCAATAACATCCTGTCCCTGATCTCCGGCTATGTGGAAATGGCCATGAGCGAAATTCCGGAAGGCGAGCGCGCCCGTTCCGATCTTGAACATGTGCTGGCAGCCACCGACAGGGCTACAGAACTGGTTGCCCGGATTCGCACCTTCAGCATGAACACCAAGCTGAAACAGTCCGCCATCAACATCGACAAGGCGGTTAACGATGCCATTGCCCACCTCAACACGAAACTGCCATCCGGTATCACACTGAGCAGTGAGATTGAGGAAAGCAAGGGCCGCACCATCCTCGGCAATGAAACCGAGACGTTCAAAATCATCAACAATCTTTGCCTGAACAGTATCCAGGCAATGCCCGAAGACGGTGGCGAGATCAAGGTCACGGTGGACTATGTCGCCAATGATGCTGACAATCTGTCCCGCTACCCGGGTCTGGCAGAAAAAGACTATGTGCGCATCATGGTTGAAGACAATGGCAAGGGCATGAGTATCGAGACTATCGAACAAATGTACCTGCCCTTCTTCTCCACCAGTGCCGAAGATGGCGATGGCAAGAAGCGCGCGGGCCTCGGTCTGACCACGGTGCACAATATTGTCACCAGCCAGGGCGGCATGATCTATGTCGACAGTACTGTGAACAAGGGCAGCCGCTTCGAGGTATTCCTGCCTCTGGTGCACTCGGAAGTGCAGGATACAGACAGCAGTAACAAGCAAAGCCCTGCCGCCGGCAGTGCCGAAAAACATGTGCTGGTCATTGACGATGAGGCTTCAATCATCCAGATGGCGACCCAGATTCTGGAAAAGCATGGCTATGCCGTCACCACCTTCATGGACGGCAATGAGGCAATCGAACATTTCCGGCAGCAACCCTATCACTATGACGTAGTAATTACCGACCTCATCATGCCCAGCATGCCGGGTTCGGAAATCGCTTCCACCATCTCCGGCATCAATCCCAATGTGCCGATCATTCTCAGCACCGGTTTCAGTGACAAGATTGGCAAGAGCACCTGTGCCAGTTGGGGTGTGGATCGGGTGATCAACAAGCCGTTCACGATTAATGAACTGCTGTCTTCAATCGAAAGTCTGACCTGAAGACTTTGCTAGTTGAGGCTGTGGCCCCGTGAGGCTTCGCCGGATTGGGCAGAATGGGCTTCGTTCTGGCTGACCGCAAGATGACTCAGCAACTGTGCCTGCACTGACTCAACCGCCTCATCGAAAGGCACCATGACTGCCGCCGCGGCGGTGACATTCTTGCTCCGGCCAGCGTCCTCCAGAGTCTCGCAGAGCTCGCCCAGAGGCAAGGCGCCAACACTGCGTGAAGATGACTTGAGGGTATGGGCCACTGCTTCCAGGTCTTCCCAGTTATTGGCCTCATAGGCATGGTGAATCTTGTTGAAACTGGACTGCAGTGAATCCTGATAGGTCATGAGCAGGCGCTGGATCAGCTCCGGCTTGTCCCCCACCAGTCCCTTGAGTACTTCGACATCCAGACAGTCCGGATCCGGGCTATTATCCACTGATTCCGATCCTCGTTCCGGTTCTGGCGATATATAGCCGTCACCGACCGCTTCCATCAGGCGTGCTTCGCGGGACCAGTTGGAAATTTTCTCTTCCAGGTCTTTCAGGGCAATGGGTTTGGTCAGGTAGTCATCCATGCCACAATCCAGACAACGGTCCCGCTCCCCTTTCACCGCATTGGCGGTATAGGCAATGATGGGCGTGTATTCATTGTCCACTTCCCGGCGGCGAATTTCCCTGGCCAGGGTGTAACCATCCATATTGGGCATGTGCAGATCGGTGAGCAGCAAGCTGTGTTCCTTGCGCGCCCAGGCTTCCAGAGCCTGCTGACCATCGCTCACCAGGGTGCTGCAAAAGCCCAGGGCTTCAAGCTGGCTGCTGATCACACTCTGGTTGATAGGATTGTCTTCGGCCACCAGCACATTGATCGGACCGTCTGCTTGCGGACTGTCAGCTTGCGGGGCATCTGCTTGCGGATCGCTTGTTGGCATAGCGTCTGCTGTTGCGCTCTGCTGCATCTCGGGCACAGACTCTTCAGGCAGTCGGCTTTCCTCACTGCCTTCGTTCAACAGCCGCAGCACATTATCAAAATTCTGGTTTTCATTGGCCTGATCAAGCAGCAATTGCCAGTTGCCATATTTCTCTTTCAGGCTGTCATCCGGCAGGTGCAAGAGAATGAATTTGTCCAGGTTACGCTTGCTCAGCTGCAAATCAATTTGCCGCGCGGTTTCCTGGTCGAAGTCTTCTCCCAGAACAATGCCTGCCAGTGTGTATTCACCGTCGGCGCGCAACTGCAATCTGGTCAGCAGGTTTTCCTGATCGCTGACACAGACCACTTCAGCACCTTCCAGCTTCAACCAGTCACGCCAGTTTCGGCTGCGACGCTCATCGCCGGCCAGCAGTACACAGTACTTGCCCTGTAATCTTGCTTCGGTGAGGAGTCCAGCCTGATCCGGCTGCTGTTCGGCCAGGCGCAGCGGCAAGCTCACCGTGAAACAGGTCATCACATTTTGCTGGCTGCTGACCCGGATGCTGCCCTGCATCTTGTCCACCAGGGCCCTGGTGATTGGCAACCCGAGACCCGTGCCACCAAAACGGGCGGTCGTATGACGATCCTCCTGCTCGAAAGGTTCGAAAATGGATTCCAGGCGATCCGCGGAGATGCCGATGCCATTGTCTTCCACCACAATCTGCATGGAATCCCGGGCCAGGGCTTCCAGTCGCAGCATCACCTTGCCCCCCGCTTCCGCTGCAGAGCTGAACTTGATGGCATTGCCCACAAGATTGTTCAGTATCTGTCGCAGCCGAGTCCTGTCCGCGCGTATCACCTTGTTCAGGGAGGGGTCGAAATAAAAACCCAGAGTCACATTGCGACGAGCAGCCAGGGCCTGCAGTGAGTTGTAGACCGAATTGGCGAACTCGGCAAGATTGACGTCTTCACAGGCCAGCTCAATGCGACCGGCTTCCACCTTGGAGAAATCCAGAATCTCATCGATGATGGTGAGCAGACTCTGGGCAGAGTCCTGGATGGTATCCGTCTTGGCGCGCTGATCCTGATCCAGTTCTGATTCCTGCAGCAATTCAATCATGCTGACCACACCGTTCATGGGGGTGCGAATCTCATGACTCATGGCGGCAAGAAACGAGGATTTGGCCAGGTTGGCCTGCTCCGCATTCTTGCGTTCCTCATCGAGTTGACGAGTGCGTTCCAGTACCTGCTGCTCGAGATTTTCCCGCTCACGGCTGAGTTGCTCATTCAGTTCCTGCAACTCGATGGACTTGTACTCGATGGCATTCATGGCCTCGATGCGTTCTGACACATCCCGACCGATGGAAATGAGATAGGAATTTTCACCATGCTCAACATAATGTAGGCTCGTATCAGCAGTAATATTGGCCGCAGATTTCGTCCGGTATAGATAAGTACGGGGCTTGATTTGTCGTTCACCACTGTCCATGCGCTGGAAGTGATCCCGGAAGGGTGACTGGCTTTCCAGTTCCAACAAATCAAGCGCATTCATGGTCAACAGTTCATCACGGCTGTATTCAAGCAGTTTCGCTGCCGTCAGGTTGGCGAAGATGATATCCATACTCTGACGGTCATAGGCGAAGATGGCATTCGGTGTAGCAGCTATAATCTGCTGAGCCACACCGGCTCGCTCACTGATGTCGCGTATGGATACTACATAGTAGTCCTGTTTGCTGCGGGCCAGGGCGATCTCGGCGCTAAACAGGGATCCATCCTTGCGGCGCGCTTTCAGACCATCGCCGATCCCGTCCTGTCCCATGATGAACTGGCGGGCACGCTTGCTTTCGAAAGATAAATCTTTCAGTTCGATATGTCTGTTCTCAGGGAACAGATAGGCCAGTTTGTTGCCCAGCAATGCACTGGGCGAATGCCCAAACATCTCATGCAGCTTGTAATTGACCCAGAGGATCTGGCCATTTTCATCACAAATGAGAATACCATCCGGACTACAGGCCCAGACGCCGGACTCATCTTCAAGTAATTGTTCCAGACCATAACTCACTGCATCGCGCTCAGCCAGCAAACCTGCCATCTGCCGCGTGCGCCAGTAGAACCAGAACGCAGCGCCAGCCAGTGCAGTAATCAGAAGAAAGGTCAGGATAGCGATGAATTCCATAGTCATGGGGAGCAATCGTTCGCGTCAGAAAAAGGCCTGGAATTATTACGACGGGTTTCAGACCCGGCTTGAGCAGATTCCTTGCTGTAGAACGGCATTAATCCTGGACCCTCGGCATGTTATGTGGACCCTGCCAGCTTTCCAGATGCGCCAGGAAAGCCTTGTTATCCATGGGTTTGCCGCAGTAATAGCCCTGCACATAGTCACATTGCAGGGCTTCAACCAGATCCCAGTCCTGACGGCTTTCCACCCCTTCGGCGACGATGGCAATATTCAGGCGCTTGGCCAGATTGACACTGGCCTCAAGAATGGAGCGACTGGCGGCGTTTTCGCTGGCACCGGTCACGAATTCTCGGTCGATTTTCAGTTCCGTGAAGGGGATATTCTTGAGATGTGTCAGGGAGGAACTGCCAGTCCCGAAATCGTCAATCGACAGACGGAAGCCTTTCAGACGCAAGGTCAGCAAGGACTCCAGGCAGCGCGGTTGCACCGAGGAGGTCTGGGTCTCAGCCATTTCAAAAACCAGGCGTGCACAATCGATTTTATGTTCAGCCGCGGCGTCAATGAGAAAATTGGCAAAATCCGGATCATTGAATGAATTGATAGAGACATTGATCGCCGCCGAGATTTTCTGATCATGGGACAGCCAGTCAGCTACCTGTTTCAAAGTCTGCTGATAAATTAGCCGACTCAGTTCATCCAGCAGGCCAAACTTTTCCGCCAGAGGCAGAAATTTCTCGGGCGTCAGCAATCCCCGCTCGCGGTTCCACCAGCGGGTCAGCACTTCCACACAGACTATGTTTCCGGTGAGCAGGGAAACGATTGGCTGGTATTGCAGTACCGGGCGGTTGTTGGCCCAGTCCCCGGCCAGACCTTCCTGCAAATCAGTCTTTGCCAGGGGGCGATTCAAGGTTTGGCTATCGTCATTGCCGGCACCGGATTTGATCTTCCGGTTCAGCAGGGTTTTCAGGCTTGCCAGCTCCAGCGGCCGGGGCAAGGCACCCAGCACATTCAGGCCCATGGAGCGGCCCAGATTGACCGTTGTTTCCAGCAGGCGTCGGTTTTCGCCACTGACCAGCACCAGTTCCAGGTCGCTGCGAATCTGCAGCAGTTCCCGCATGAAGCGGATACCGTCCATATCCGGCAGATGCAGATCCAGAATCAAGAGCTGGGCTGCTGAGCCGCACTTCAGTCGCTCCAGTGCCTCAGGACCCCGGGTCTGAAATTCGATTCCGCTATGGCCCAGTGCTCGCAAAGCCTGATGGTAGCTGTCCGTGTGGGCGGTATCGGCATCCACCACCATGACGGTCTGGCTGGCCAGGCTGCTATGGGCAGCAGTCATCCCGTCGCCACGAAGGGAGGGAGCCGGTTTGCCCCTGACATTGTCCAGACCATCGATCATGCCACGGACTCCCCACCGGGCTGCAGCACCCGATCATAGACATCCAGCAGATTCACCGGATTGAGACTGTTCGGCAAACGCTTGACCACCCCCACTTCCAGCAAGGCATCTCGTTGCAGGCCGCTGCTGCGACTTTCGATACCGATGACACGGTTCGCTGGCAGCAGGGCTTTCAGTGCATTCAGGAACTTGCTGTCATGTTGTTCCAGTGACTCGCCGTCGACGAAGACCAGATCGGCATCAATGAACTGTTTTTCCGTCCCCTTGACTGGCTCCGCCATATGAGAGACCGACACACCGGGTCGGGTTTCGAGAAAGCGTTTGGCCAGGCTTGCCCTTTCAGCATCACTGCCAAGCCAGGCCACCGCCTGTCGGTTGAAACCGGTGCTGCCCTCGCAGTCTGCATCGAGATTGAAATCCACCGTGAAGACGCTGCCGCTTCCCGGCTGGCTGGCCACCTTGATCTGACCGCCCATAAGATTGACCAGACGCCGGCTGAGCATCAATCCCAGGCCGCTGCCTTCACTGATTGATTTGCCCTGCAACAGGCGTTTGAAAGGGTTGAATATGGTTTCGGTCATTTCCGCGGGAATACCGATGCCGGTGTCCCGCACTTCAATCCCGGCACAGCGATTACCGATAGCCAGGCAATTGACCACCACTTCACCACCGGGTTTGTTGTATTTGACGGCGTTGGAGACCAGATTTAACAAGACCTGCTTGAGTCGGGTCCTGTCACAGATCAGCCTGGCCGACGGACCACTCTGGATCAGACTGACATCGGCGCGATCCAGCAGGGGTTGCAACATGGCAACTGTTTCCCTGATCAGCTCAGCGATGTCCACATTCTCATTGTTAAGTTCAAGTTCGGAAATATCATGATCCGCCTTGGACAACACCAGGATTTCATTGACCAGCTTCAGCAGATGACTGCCTGCACCAATGATTCCCTCGATGTATTCACGCTGTTTGGGTGACTTGTCACCTTCTTCAAGCAGCAGATTGCCAAAGCCCATGACTGCGTTCAGCGGTGTGCGGAATTCATGGCTGAAGCTGGTCAGCAGCTCCAGTTTGTCGGCCTCGCTACGATTGCTCTGGGTAATGGCCGCCGCCAGTTCCGCTTCCAGTTCCCGCCGCGCTGTCAGCAAATTTAATTGCAGGATATAACTGGCCTCGGGATGCAATTGCATCAGGCTGGAGCCTTCAGACAGGCGCACTGTCGAAAGCCCATATTTGCCCCCGGGAGTCTCCAGCTTCCAGCTGGTTTCAGGAGCCGCAGGCTCGGCTTCCCACAGAGATTGAATCGGCAATGACTGACCAATCAGGTCGTCCTGATTCAGATCCAGGCCGGTTTGCTCACAGAGAAAACTGTTGAATTGCCGGTTGTAAAAGAGAAACCGCCGCTCCTGGTCAAGCACCGCAACACCACAATGAAAGTGCTCGAACAGATCCAGGCCATTGTTGCCACCACCGGCAGCAAACTGTTCTGCAGAGACGTCCCGCATTTCAGGATTCATGAACAGTCTCCCAGGTAATCGTTGATCACGGCATGCACGGTCCTGATCTTCAATGGCTTGGCAATGAAGTCCACGAAGCCAAGATTGCTGGCGGTCTCCTCGTCCACCAGTTCCGAATCTCCGGAAATGGCCACCACAGGAACAGCGGCGGTTTCGTCCAGACGCTTCAATTCCTGGACAGCATCAATTCCATTCATGCCTGGCAAATTGATATCCAGCAGAATCATGTCAGGCTGCTGTTCTGCTGCCATGGCGATACCCAACTCGGCATTGTGGGCGCGCAACACTTTCAGATTGAAATCCTTGAAATTCTCGAGGATATGCTGCATCAATTCCTGGCTGCCGGGATCGTCCTCAATATACAGAATAGTGCGGGAATCACAGCCGACCGTCCTGGTCTCGGATGCCTTGCCTTCCAGGTTCGCCGTGTGGCTGCCGAAGCCGGCCTGGCGATAGGCAGATTTGGCGATGGGCACGTCGATCCAGAAGGTAGTGCCGACATTGGGCTCGCTGCGGTAGCCGATATCACCACCGAACAGATCCATAATGCGCTTGGCAATGCTCAGACCCACACCGGAGCCTGCCACTTCACCGGTTTCCCTGCCCATGCGCTCGAAAGGCTGGAACAGATTGCGCCCCTGCTCCATGGGAATACCAAGGCCGCTGTCTTCAACACTGATTCTTAATGTGCCCTCTGGCCCGTTGTTGCAGTTGATCACTACCGAGCCACCTTCCACATTGTATTTGATGGCATTGCTGAGCAGATTGATCAGAACCTGTTTGAGCCGCGCGTCATCGGCCCAGAGTTTGGGCCAGCGTCGCCCGTCATCACGCTTGTCCAGCACACGAACCTTGCGCTGCTGGGCCAGAAACTCTACATCCTTGAGACTGGCATCAATCACCGGGTCCACCACCACTTCCGACATGCGCATGGAAATGCGGCCTTTCTCCAGGGTGCTGAGCTCAAGAATCTGCGAAATCAGGCTCAGCAGTTCCTGACCCGCCATCAGAATATGATTGATATAGCCGGACTGCTGCTTGTCCTCTTCTGCGCAGTTCATTTCCAGCAACTGGGCAAAACCCAGAATGGAGTTCAGGGGAGTACGCAATTCATGGCTCATGGAGGAGAGAAAGTCCGACTTGGCCCGGTTGGCTTTCTCGGCTTCTTCCTTGGCCTGCAGGATTTCCTGTTGCACCTTGCGCGCCTTGAATTCACTGGCCACGTGCTCCGACACTTCGATCCCGGTTCCCCGATAGCCATTAAACTCGCCATTGGCGGTGAATACCGGCACGCCATTCATGGAAAAATAGCGCTCTCCATGCTCGGCTGACTCATAGCTGAAGCGCATTTCCCGAAAGGGTTTGCGCTGCTCAAGATTCCTGCAAAAACTCACCCAATTCTGGGCGCTGGCAATATTGGCTTCGATGATGGGTGAATCCAGCCCGTCAAAAAGATCGCGGCTGATACCGAGTATCTTGACAATGGAATCGTCCAGGTAGGTGAATTTGAGATCGGGACCGGTTTCCCAGATACCGTCGGCCAGGGACGAGGCAATATCGAAGAAACGCTCCTCGCTGAGCTTCAGGTCTTTTTCAATACTCTCACCCTGCTGGGTCTTGAATTCCAGTTCACGTGCCCGTTCGCGGCAGAGTTCCTCAACCCTTGCATAGGCCCGCTTCAGGTCCAGTTCTGTTTGTTTGCGTTCGCTGATATCGATTGAGATGGACACCACATAGTCCTGTCCGTCGACAGAAAAGCGGCGCATGATGAACTTGTTCCAGCGGGGACTGTCAGCCTCAACACTGAGGTCCAGCTCCAGTGTGGTGACCCGCTCATTGTCAGTAAGCTGATTCTGGTAACGCGCCAACAGCTTGTCGTGCAATTCCTCACCCAGCAAATCCCTGACTGTATGACCAATCATGGCCTCAACACTGCTGTTGTACTTGACAGCGGCGGCCTTGTTGCTAAAGCAGATCTGCCCGGTTTTGGCTTCCACTACCATCACCGGACTTGGCAGTGCGTTGACGATTTCGTTGAGCTGAATCAGTTCGTGTTCCTGCTCCTTGATATCAGTCACATCCTGAACTGCCCCGATCAAGCGGACCGGTTTGCCATCGGCATCACGATCCACCTTGCAGCGGTCCTGGACAACGCGCACTGCGCCGTTTCCGGCCAGGATTCGAAACTGGGTGTTATAGCCGACGCCTTTTTCCCTGGCTGCCCTGTGCACCTTGGCCATGCGCTCACGATCAGCAGGATGAATGGATTCCGCCAGCTCGGCATAGCCGATGTCGTTTTGCTGTTCTTGCCAGCCAAACAGTTTCAATACCCAGGGTGACCATTCCCGGTAGCCGCTTTCGAGATCTACCTCCCAGTAGCCGATACTGGCCAGGTCTTCCACGACGTGTAAACGGTGGCTGAGCCGGGAATCGCTGTGGGCCTGGGCATCAGATACTGACTCGATAGTTCCTGCATAGGCAGCAACATAATCGGCGTCCAGCGCTGCCAGGCTGAGGGTAAACCGCAGGCTGTCATCCGCATTCAAAGCAGTGAATTCAGAGCTTTGGATTTTGGTATCGGCATTAGCAGTGGATCTGATGGCGGCCTTTACCTTGTCCGCCTCAAGACCATTCAGGACAGCCCAGAGCGGCTTGCCACTGGCTTCGCTGCGCGGCAGACCGGTGAGTTCGTCCGCCGCCGGATTGAGGTAGGCAATACTGCCGTCCCCGGCATTGAGAATCAAGGAGGCGACCGGAGAGGACTCCATCATCTTGACAAACAGATGATCGACATTGCTGTCCATCTTGAATCTGGATTCGGGAGTCAGTAACTCCATTCCGGTCTACCTGCCTGTTGTGTGCTGTTTGATGAGTGCTGCCATGGCCCGGTTGCAGGCTGACCCGGCCCGGTGCCAGGTCCCAGCGGATTTCTTGCCTCTGTCAGGCGCTGAGCGTCTTGCATTCATGGCCTGACCATTGATCGATGAGATCGAACAGCTTGGCGATGCTGTAGGGCTTGACCAGATAGTCCCGGGCCCCGGCCTTGCGTGCACGCTCTACATCCTGACCCATGGCATTGGCTGAGACGGCAATAACCGGTATTTCTTTGGTCAGGGGATTTGTGGACAGGCGGTAAAGGGCCTCATAGCCATCCATGCCGGGCAAATTGATATCCAGCAGAATCAGATTGGGCTGCTGTTCGATGGCCAGTTCAATACCGTCCTCGGCATTGCCGGATTTAAGCAGTTCGACATGATCGCGGTGGGTCAACGCCGTTTCCACCAGACTCAGATTGGCACTGTTATCCTCAATGTAAAGGATCCGATAGGATTGCCTTTTGGACTCTTCCACAGAATTCTCTCCCTTCATATCCTGGCTCGACTGCGCATCGGTGCACAGCTTCAAATCCATCCACAGGACGCTGTAATTTCCCTGTCCGGGCAGGTTTCGCTCACGACCACCGAAGTCCCGCATCGGCAGTACATTGCTTTCATCTTCGTATTCCAGATGTACCCACTCACGCTCCTGATCTGACTGCAGGATCTGCTCTTCCGTTGGCCAGGGCATGGCGCTACGAAAGCCCAGTCGCAATCCGGCATCGATGACCGGAGAGCGGGATATCCACACCTTGACGCCACCGTAGTCCGGTGAGTCAATGCCGTGGTTCAGCAATTGCAGCAGTATTTCCTTGAGACGATCCCGCTCGCCATAGACGCGGAATTCCTTGCTGGCGGTGAACCAGACCTCACTGGGACTGACATCGGAGGAAGGCCTGGACAGACCAACGCATTCGTCAATCAGGGTTTTAAGAGCAACTGTATTACTGCTGTTCGCGGACATCGATTTCTGGAATTCCCTTGTCTGCCTGGACTGCTGACGATTTGCCGACAACAAGGACCAAGCCCTGTGAGTAAGCCCCTCGGGTAAGCAATGACTCTTACGACTGTAATCAGGAACTTCTTGAGTACTAATCGCAGGCCTTTTAGCAGGCCTTTGCAGATGGATTTACAGGGGCCAGGAAGCGCCGGAATCAGCCACTGAGCACTGTTCAGCACCCTGATTTCATCCGGGAATTTCACTAAAGAAAGGGGCTGGAGCCGTCGTAAAACCTGACTATGGTCGCGGGCCAAGCGCCCCGCGTCCGACAGTTCAATCAGACCGTTGCAAGCCAGTTGCAGGGATTTATCGATGAGTAGTGAAAAAAACCTGGAAATCGCCACCGGCTGCCCCGTTTTCGTGGAGATCAGCGACACTTCGGAAAAGCTCAAGAGCCGCATCATCGGCCATGACCAGCAGAATTATGTGATTATTGCCTGTCCAAGGGCCGGTAGTTGTAACAACGAGACCTGGCAACCGGGTGCCAAGGTGGTCATCAAATACGTGCATGACGGGGCAGTCATTGCCTTTCAGACACCGGTTCTCAATTCAATCCAGGCTCCGGCCAATTTGCTGTTCCTGGCTTATCCCCGGGAAATCACCCGCCAGAACCTGCGGGGCTGGAAACGCTATCAGTGCGATTTCAAGGGCTGGCTGCCAGTGGCAGGCAATGAACTGGTCGGCAATGTCCTGGATATCAGTATGGGCGGCTGCTGTATCAGCGTCCCCAATGACAGCCTCGGCTCCGCTGAGATACCCGAGGCGGGCACCAAACTGGATCTGACAATCCAGCACCCGGAAAGCAATGAACTGGCCAAATTGCCCGCCACCCTCAGTAACTCCTGGGTCAGTGGAAATAGCCGCAAGTTTGGCGTTGCCTGGCCGAGCCTGACCAGCGATCAGGAGAGACTGGTCAAAGACCTGATCTTTGTTGCCCTGCACATCTGAGGATAACTGCCGGAAGAGTTGATCGAACTCCCTACTTCCCAGCAACTGCTTCAAACACTCTGCTTCAAACTACCGCCAACAAGAATGCCAGACACACAAAAAAGGCTGCTCCCGAGAGCAGCCTTTTTTGTGTGCCGGTAATTACTTGCCTTCAGTAAACCAGCAGTATCACCTGCAGCGATCAATCCGATTTCCTAACTGTCCAGAGCTTCCCTGATGGTGTCGGTAAACTTGGCCGTGGGAAAGGGTTTGCTGAGCAGATTGACCCGCTTCAGATCCAGCTCTTCCACCGACACCATCTGGTCGGTATGACCTGACATCAGGATAACACGGGCCTCCGGATTGGTTTGTTGGAGCTGACGGTAAAGTTCCATACCGTTCATCACCGGCATCACCACATCCGACACCACCAGGTCGAAATGGCTTTCTTCATTTCTGTAAAGATCCAGGGCCAGTGCACCGTTCTCGGCGGTCTTCACCTGATAGCCGGTGTCCTGCAATACTGTAGTCAGCAGACTGCGTACCTGTTCATTGTCTTCAACCAGCAGAATGGATTCATTGCAGGTCTGCCCGGTCGCTGCCGCAGTTACCGGCACTGTCCTGTCGTCCAGTTGCTGCGGGTATTCGGCACGGGGGAAATAGATTGAAAAGCGGGTACCCCTGCCCGGCTCACTATCTACCCGGATCAGGCCATTGTTTTGCTTGACCGCACCGAAGACGGCCGCCAGGCCCAGGCCTGTACCCTTGCCTTTTTCCTTGGTGGTAAAAAAGGGCTCGTAAATATGTTCCAGGTGTCTGGCCTCAATACCGGCGCCATTATCAGCAATGCTGAGCTGCACATAATCGCCGGCCTCCGGCAATCCCAGCTTGTTGGCCTGCTTGCGGCTCAGCACATGGTTTTCGGTGCTGACAGTAAACTGGCCATGATCGGCCATGGCATCGCGGGCATTGACGGTCAGGTTCAGCAGAATCTGCTCAAGCTGCGACTGGTCAATGCGGATCGCCCAGAGGTCTTCCTCACTCTGCCAGTCAAGAATAATTCCTTCACCAAGCAGCGATTCCATAAACTGCAATGATTCGCGGATGACTTCATTGAGGTTGAGGACCTGTGGCTCGATCATCTGCTTGCTGCTGAAATCGAGAAGCTGGCTGCTGAGCCGCGCGGCCTTCTGCGCAGAATCAAGGATCATCTTCAGTTCCTGATCGTTGGGCTTGTCCTTGGCATTATTCATCATGCCCAACTCGGCATAGCCCATGATGACTGTCATCAGATTATTGAAGTCATGGGCAACACCACCGGCCAGGCGGCCCATGGTGTTCATTTTCTTGGTTTGATGCAGCTCTTCCAGCAGTATCCGCCGTTCTTCCTCGGCTTCACGGATAGTGCTGATATCACGCAGGATGACGGAGAAGCACTCGATATTGCCAACGCTGTCCTTGTGGGCAATCAACACCTGGGAGCCGGGAATCTTTTTCTGCTCCCGGGTACACAGTTCCACCTCACTGTGACTGGCGCCGTATTTCGCCGCGTTGGGGATCTCCTGCTTGACGAAGGCATCGGCACTGTCCCGGTCATAAAAACTGACCAGGCGCATACCTGACAGATCCACAGTGACCGGCAGCTCCAGCATATCGTAGCCAGCCTGATTCAGACGGGTAATAAAACCGTCAATATCAATGGTGGCCACCAGGTCAGTGGTAGATTCGGTGATCGCTAACTGACGCTGCCGTTGCAACTTCTCAAAGCGATGCGCTCGTTCTGATAACCAGTTTCTCATAGACTCAATCCAGACAACTCAGGCTGCCCTTGACGATTTGGTTTTCCGGTTCAACTACCGCAGAAAGCCTCGTAGGCATGCAGATAGTCTTCATAGCTGTTATTGGCGATGACGCAGAATTCCTGCCAGTCCAGTCCCAGGTTTTGAAGCAGGCTATCCTTACTCTGCTTCAACTCACCCAGGTCTACCTGGCGTGGATTTCTGAAATCCAGCTGGTCGGTGAAATAGGCAGTCAAAGCCATGATGGATTGACTGACGCCCTGTATATTGGCGGTCGGCCGGTGATGGCACTGGATACAATCAATCAGATCTTCAGAAAAATTCCAGCGCCGGGCCATGAGGGCACCCACATCGGAGTGATCGAAACCAAGCAGATCACGCTCCACTGCAAAATCGGCCTCGCCGGTCTCGGCCATCTGCCGCTCAACTTCCGCCAGCAAATCCGGCTCGTGATGATAAAGCAGCAGGCGCCCGATATTGAGCAGCAAACCGGCAATAAAAAATTCTTCCCAGGAGTCAGCCTCCGTAATGCTGTTTTTGGCCAGATTGTTGGCCATGACGGCAGCATAGACGCTGGAGCGCCAGAAGCTGTTAATGTCCACCGGTGAATCGACCTTGGCCATGGTTTTGACAATGGAAGTGACAATCACCAGATTGTGCAGTTCTTCCTCACCCAGAATGTTCAGCGCATGACTGATCTCCCGAACCGGCTGGGGTAAACCATAGTAGGCACTGTTGACGATGCGCAACAGTCGAGCGGTCAGGGCCGGATCATGCAAAATGGTATCCGCCACTTCCTTGCGCGTGTGCTGCGGATCAGCAAGACGCTCGCGCAGTTTCAGGCACACCTGGGGCAGGGAAATCAGTGCATTGGTGTCGCTCAGCAGGGTTTCGGGACAAACGGTCTCTACTTTATTCACTGGTGCAATCTTCCCGTGGGTTAATGTTCCGGTTATTACGACCGCCGGGTTCCGATTATTTACTGATAATTGGGCGATTTGATGCCCATCACGCTTTACTTGCAGACCTGTAGGAATATGGCCCGCAAAGCCCGAAACTGGCATTGCTGTTGCCCAGGCAAGGGGCCCAGGAGGAATTGATCAAAAAATCACCAATTACAGTGAAGCCGGGAGCAATTTACCTTACAATTCCCAGCACATCCCAGCACAATTGCCTCCACAGCAGAGCCTTGGAGGCGACACCTGATTGAGAAACGGTCAAATCTGACATGCAAGAGCGGGAACTGTTAATACTGATATTCGGACTGGGAGTACTTGTGTATTTCCTTTTCCTGCATCGGGAACTGGAATTGTTCACCTCCTTGCGCCTGGTACTGCTCAGTCTGGTGCTGTTGATCTGTAGCTGGTTTCTGGACTTGCTGGACTACCGAACTGATCTCACCTGGCTGCAACCGCTGGAGCACAGTCTGCATGCAGCCGCTGCTGCCAGCCTGCTGGCCTGGATCTGGCTGCGAAGAAACAAGGCGGGCCCATGAATCTGCTGTCCTCATTCATGGATATTATCGCCGCAACCCTGTTGATTGCCTGTCTGTTGCTGCAGCGTCAGGGAGGACTACGCCTTGATCGTTATAGCCGCTACCTGCTGGGTTGGCTGTTGGGTATTTTTCTGGCCTCGGTGCTGGCTTCCATCTACCGGCGCCATGTAGACCCGATCCTGTTTGACAATGCCGGCATGGACCTGATGGTGGACACGCTGGAATTCATGGTCCCCATTTTCTTCCTGCTGTTTATTATCGCCTACGCCCAATCCAGACTGACTGAAAAAATCGTCCGCAAAAACCGTGAATACCAGGCCCTGATTCGTAATTTGCCTGGCGTATCCTACCGCTCCAGTGGCGACCGTGAAGCCAGACTGGAACACATCAGTGACAATATCAGCAGCCTGCTGGGGCTCAGTGCCGAGGAAATCCTGCAAGGCCAGCACCCCAGCCTGCTGGAGTTTCTGCATCCGGAAGACCGGGATTCCATCCTGCCGATCTATCTGGAAGCCGTCGAGGAGAGCAAACCCTTCACGCTCGAATACCGCCTGTTCAACAGTGCCGGCGACATCGTCTGGGTGGTAGATCGCGGCCAGCCACTGGAAGCGCCGGACGGCAAAGGCGTCTATGTCGATGGCATCATCCTGGACTCTACTCGCATGGTCACCGCCGAACAGGCCCTGTCGGAACGGGAAGAGCGCATGCAGGCACAACAGAGTGCCCTGCTGGCCCTGAGTGAATTCAGCGGCAGCCTGGAAGCGTCCATGCAGCAGGTCACCCGCCTGATGGCCCAGACTCTGGGTGTCAGTCGCGCCGGGGTGTGGCTATTCAGTCAGGACAAGAGCCGCATCGTTTGTCTGGACCTCTATTCGGCTGAAGAAGACAGCCATCTGGATGAAGACGAATTGCTGGTGGCCAATTATCCGGGCTACTTCAGCTTCATGGAACTGGGTGACGTGGTTGCCACCAGTGCCGCCCAGAGCAATGAGAAAACCCGGGAACTGACCCCCACCTATCTGGCACCCCGGGATATCGTCTCCATGATGGACACGCCGATCAAGATCGATGGTGAGGTTCGGGGTATTGTCTGTGCAGAAAACAAGCATGAGACCCGGCACTGGACCATCGACGAACGCAACTTCGCCCGCTCCATCTCCAATGTGGTTTCGCTGCTGCTGGAAATTTCCGTCAACAAGCAGATTGAAGAAGATTTGCGCAAGGAACGGGACCGGGCCCAGTCCTATCTCGACACCGTCAATGTGATGATTGTCTCCGTGGACTCCGATGGCTATGTCAAACTGGTGAACAACCGCTGCTGTGAATTATTGGGGTATGCAGCGGAAGAGATTGAGGGGAAACACTGGTTCAATAACTTCATTCCCGAGAACGAACGAGCGCAACTCAATGAGCTTTTCTTAGAGACCGAAGACTCGGTTAACAATGTTGTCAGCAGCTTCGAAAATCATGTATTGACCAAGGATGGCAGGGAGCTGCTGATTCGCTGGAACAATGTCTACCAGTATGATGATGAAGGGAATTTCGACAGCATTCTGGGGGCCGGCGAAGACATTACCGAACTGACCCGTCAGCGCGAAGAAAAGTCCCGCCTGCAGGAAGAAATGCAGAATGTACAGAGAATGCATTCCATTGTGCAATTAACCGGCGGCATTGCCCATGACTTCAATAATATGCTTACCAGCATCATGGGCTATGCCGACCTCGCCCAGATCGCTATCAAGCGTAATGCCGAAGTCGAATCCGACCGCTATCTTGGCGCCATTCGCGCCACGTCCAAAAAAGCCGGCAAACTGGTCTCACAACTGCTGGACTACAGCCGTGAGAATGTCCTGTCCAAGGAACCCATGGACCTGAATGAAGTGATCAATGATTCACAGCGTATGTTGCAGGCCATGATTTCCAGTTCCATCCAGCTTGTTACCGAACTGGATTTTGAGTTGCCTGAAGTGGCGGCCAACAAACCCCAGATCCAGCAGGTGTTGATGAATCTCTGCCAGAATGCCAAGGAGGCACTAAAAAGCAATGATGCCTCCATCTGGCTGAAGACCGGCGTCAAACTAATGCAACATGCCCGATGCGATTCCTGTTTCCAGGCTATCAATGGCCGCTATGCCTGCCTGGAAGTGGTAGACAATGGCATTGGCATTGACCCGGCAATTCGCAAGACAATTTTTGATCCCTTTACCGGCACCAAGGAGCTGGGTGAAGGAGCCGGTCTGGGTCTGTCGGCAACCCACGGCATTGTGCATATGCATGAGGGGCATATTCAGGTGCTGAGCGAAGCGGACCGAACCTGTTTCCGCATCCTCTTCCCGCTGGAAACCAGTACGGAGGCTGAATCGGAAAAAAACAGATCAGCCGAGCCTGCCCCGGCCATTGCTGATAACAGCAAACCCCGGGTATTGATCGTGGATGATGACGAATCCGTCACCCGTTTGATGACAAATTACCTCGACAGAAAAGGGATCGATTCCCATGCCATCAACAATAGTGAGAATGCCTGGGATGTGTTTGCCCAAAACAGCAGCGCCTTCGATATCGTCATCACAGACCAGACCATGCCCAATCTGTCTGGCCTGGAACTGGCCAGACGCATCAGGGACAAGCGCAGGGATATACCGGTAGTATTGTGCTCGGGTAACAATGAAATGGTAGATGAAGCAGCAGCTGCGGAGCTGGGAGTTTCCCGTTTTCTGGACAAGCCGGTTCGGCTTGAGAACCTGAGCAGTATGATTTCCGAACTGACCCGGTCTCAGCAGCAGTCAGACTCCTAGGCTGTTATCCCGCCTGACCGTCCAGTTCCTCGCGCACCACCCGGGAAAATTCATCGATCGTGAAAGGCTTCCTCAGCAGGCGCACATCCCCCTGAATCACTCCCCGCTTCACTACCTCGTCATTGTTGTAGCCGGAGAGGCAGACAACCTTGATATCCGGGTAACGTTGCCGGGTCGCTTCAACCAGTTCACCGCCACTCATACCTGGCATCACAACATCGGTCACCAACAGACCAATTTCCTGCTGGTGCTTGCCAAGAATTTCCAGGGCGTCCTGCCCATTGCAGGCCGCATGGATGTTATAGCCAAGCATTGAAAGCCCGGTGGTCATCAGCTCCCGCACACTGGCATCGTCTTCTACCACCAGAATGGTTTCGGAACCGGTAGCCACATCCTGCTTCTCAAACTGTTCGCTAACCCTGATTTCTTCTTCAGCCAGACCCGGGAAGAATAATTCGAAGCAGCTGCCCTTGTTGGGCTCGCTCTGCACCCGGACATTGCCACCGGACTGTTTGACAATACCAAACACAGTGGCCAGGCCCAGACCCGTGCCTTCGGACTGATCCTTGGTGGTGAAGAAAGGCTCGAAAATATGGCCAAGAATTTCTTCTTCCATACCGATGCCGTTGTCTTTGACTCGTAGTACCACATACTGCCCCGGCTTCAGGCTTTCACCCTCGGCATTCAGCTTGATACTGTTCTCAAGTACCAGGTTTTCGGCTTCAATCAGCAGGGTACCACCCAGGCTCATGGCATCCCGGGCATTGACAGCCAGATTCACAATAACCTGTTCAAGCTGGTTGGGATCCACGTTCACCGGCCAGAGCTTTTCATTGACACTGGTGGTCAGAATAACGTCTTCGCCGAGAAGTCTTTCCAGCAAACTGCTCAAATTCTGCAACAGTGAGTCCAGATCAACCCGCTCCGGATTCAGCTCCTGTTTGCGGCTAAAGGCCAACAGTTGCTTGGTCAGGCTGCTGGCCCGCTGGCCTGCCGAGCGAATTTCACTGATCAACTGATTGGCCTCCTCTCCGGCACCAACACCATGATCGATGAGATCAGCATAACCGTTGATGACGGTCAGAAGATTGTTGAAATCATGGGCGACACCGGCGGCCAGGCGTCCCACCGCTTCCATTTTCTGGGATTGCAGATAACTGGCCTGCAATTCGGATTTCTCGGCTTCACTGATCTGCAGGGATGCCTGCATCTCTTTCAGGTCGGTAATATCCCGGGCCTCGGGAATCAATAGGGTGATATTACCCTCGTCGTCCTTGACCGGCTTGAGCGAAAAGTCAAAATCAAAGCGTCGCCCCTCGACGTCCAGATGATTCACTTCCATGCGCACCACTTCGCCTCGGGCTGCCCGTTTCACGGCCAGTTTGAGTTTTTCCTGCAGCTCACCGGAATGGGCCCACCAGGGAGTCTCCCAGAACAATTCGCCAATCACATCAGCCGGGCTCACGCCGGCAAATTTCAATGCCGTCTCATTGGCTTCCAGTACCTGACCATTGATATCCAGCAAGCCGATAAACTGGAAAGACTGGCTGAAGATGGCATGAAACTTTTCCTCGCTGCGGCGTAACAGCAACTCGGTTTTCTTCCGATCAGAAATATCCATGATGGAAGTCAGCACATAGGCTTTTTTATCGACGGTATAGGGTGCCGCGGAAATGAGACCATGGCGCATCTCACCATCGGCATGTCGGAAGCGAAAATCCTTGCCCACCACTTTGCCGTATTTTCGGAATTCCTCGAATATCTCCAGAAAATCTGCCTCGCCCTGCCAGAATACGGAGTCCTTATGATCGGCATTCAGTACTCGCTCACGAGTGTAGCCGGTCATGTTGATAAAGGCTTCGTTTATATCCAGAGTCTTGCCCGGATTATCCAGGTCAACAATAGTCATCGCCACCGGGCTGTGCCGAAACACCGCCGACACCCGCTCTTCTGAATGGCGTATCTGCTGATCGATATCAAGTTGCTCAGTCAAATCCTGAAAGGTGAGTACCGCCCCCAGCCTCTCATTGTTTTCCGGGTTTTCCATGACCGGAGCGACTTTCAGTTGAATGGGAATGCGCTTGTCATGGCGGTCCCGCAAAATACCCTTTCTGGAAAAGGGACGTTCGGTCCTCAGGTAGTCTGAGAGCCTGCATTCCATCTCCGGCGTGTCTTCAGGGAAGAAGCGGAAAATGTATTTCAGTTCGCCGCCCAGGGCCTCGATGGAGCTCCAGCCACAGAGTTGTTCTGCGATAGGGTTGATAAAGCTGATGTGACCATTGGTGTCGACAGTGATAACCCCTTCAGCGAGACTCTCAAGCGTTGCCTTGAAGCGTTTTTCCGAGTCGCTGAGTTTTTGTTCCAGGCTCTGTCGCAGCGATGCCGCCTCGATCACCGATATCAGATCGGTCTCCTTGAAGGGCTTGGACAGATAGCCAAAAGGGTTGCTTTGCTTGGCCTGCTGTACGGTTTCCCAATCTGAATGGGCGGTCAGATAAACCACCGGTATGTGGGTACTTTCATTGATCAGCTCGGCCGCTTCAATGCCGGTCATGGAGCCTTTCAGGCGGATATCCATCAACACAAGATCGGGCTGATGCTCAACGGCTGCCTCAACCGCCTCTTTGCCGGTATCCACTACATCGATCACCTTGGCCCCGAGGCGGCCAAGCCGCTCCCGGATTTCTTCGGCAATCAGGCCCTCATCCTCCACCACGAGAATGCGCAGCCCAACCATACTGTCCAGATTCAGATCACTCATGTTGTCTAAAATTCAGCCTGGCGATAGTGCCAGGATTGGCCGGCAAATACTCGATTGTACCATCCACTTGCCGGCTAAGGGCAGTCAGCAAGCGCATACCGAAGGAGCCTTCGGGTTTCTGCTCGGGATCTTCCGGCATGCCAACGCCATTATCGGCCACTATCACTTCCAGTTCAGCGTCCTCATCCTGGCGAATCTGTACCTTCAAGCGGCCATCATACTCCGGAGGGAAGGCATGCTTTAGGCTGTTACTGACCAATTCATTAAGAATCAGGGCGCAGGGCACCGCCTGGTCGAGACCAACGTGGACTTTTTCAATGTCGATATCCAGATTGATATTCTGCTGGTTTACGGCGTAGCTGGAGAACAGATCGGAACACAGCTCCCGCGTGTACTCGCCGAAATCGACTGCCGCAAAATTACCGGAGTGATAAAGCCGGTCATGCACCAGGGCCATGGAACGAACCCGGTCCTGGCAATTCTGCAGAATCTCCACCAGACGATCATCGTCCACATAGGTAGACTGCAAGTAGAAACTGCTGCCAATCACCGCCAGATTGTTTTTGACCCGATGGTGTATTTCATGCAGCAGGGTATCTTTTTCTTCCAGGGAGTTGCGCAGCTTTTCTTCCACTTGCTTGCGCTCGGTAATATCCCGTATCGCACTGGAGACCAGCATGCCGTCTTCGGTTTGCAGAGGGCTGAGACTGATTTCAATGGGAAACTCTTCGCCGTTCTTGCGCTGACCATAGAGCTCAAGGCCCTGCCCCATGGGCCGGAACCGCGGCTGCCTGAAAAAAGAAGCCCGGTGGCCTGGATGGGCAGTCCGGTAGCGCTCGGGAATCAGCATTTCCACCGGCTTCTGCAACAGTTCGCTACGCGGATAGCCGAACACCATTTCGGTTTGGGAATTCACCAGTTGAATCAGGCCACGCTCATTGACAATCACCATGGCGTCGGGGGCGGACTCCAGCAGGTCACGAAATTTTTCCTCGGCCTTGCGCCGCTCACTGATGTCGCGCACCACCGCCAGCCCCACCCGGCCATCATCGCTATCGAGAAAGCTGAGCATGATGCCAACCGGTACCTCACTGCCATCCTTGCAGCGGGCATAGAGGTCAACCCCTACCCCCATGGGCCGGGGACGTGGCGCGTCCATGAACTGTTTGCGATAGACTGCGTGCTGGGGAACGAATCGCTCGGGGATCAGCATTTCGATGCTATTGCCAAGCAATTCCTGCTGTGGGTAGCCGAACAGATCCTCGGCCTGACGATTGGCCTTGACGATAATGCCATCGCCATCCACCAGTAACTGGGCGTCAGGCGCGTGGTCGAATACTCTGGCCAGCAGAGCCAGTTCTTCATTCGCCTCTTTTTCCATCCCGGCAGTCTCCGTACCACCGACGTCTGAATTGCCGTTTCTGTTGCGCATTCCCGGACCGCTAAATTCATGGTTGAAGGTCAGAATTACAGGAATGATTCCCACGATATTGCTGACAAGCCTAGCATAGGTAGCGGGGCATCCCTTGTCCAGAGTAATAACGGGAAATTACAAGAAAGAGTCAGGCAATATACTGAAAAAACCAAGGAAAACATCAGTATGAAAGTGGCGGGTGCCACCCTGACGGGGTCTGTCAGAGGGTCAGCACCAGGCGATCCACCAGATTCTTGATGGCGGTCTGGCCAGTCTGATCCACGAAGGTGAATTCCATGCTGCTCAGATAATTGCTGCCCTGCTGCTCGGACTTGATAATCCTGGCGAAAATGTCCGTGGTCTCGTCACTGAACATTTCCAGGGAAATCTTCATCTTGATTTCAGACAGCGGTGCCAGACGTGCATCGCTTTCGATCAGCATACCGCCGTAGCTGATATCGATGACCTGCCCCTTGATCTTGTCGGGCAAAATAATCTTGCCCGCCAGACACTGGAAAGTCACCGGCATTTGCACCGCCACCCGGGGGCTCTTTCGGCCTTCCCGCCTTGGTACCTTCATGGATTTGGGGCTGCTGATGGAGTAGACCTCGTAGAGATTGACCGGTTCTCTGGCGCCTTTGACTTCGACGGAGTTTGGCGGGCCCACTTCAATATAATCTTCGGCCAGGCCGAGGGTCTGCTCGCTGATCAGGATCTGTCCCCGCAGGCAGTGTGCCTCGATACGTGAGGTGAGATTCACTTCTTCACCGATGATCGTATATTCACTGTAATGCTCTGAACCCAGAGCCCCCACAACCACTTCACCGCAATTGATACCAATGCCCATATAAATGGCTGGCAGATTAAGGGCCAGGTTTTCTTCATTGAACTTGCCCATGGCCAATTGCATTTCCACGGCACAGCTGATGCAGCGCTGTACATCGTCTTCCCTGGAATCCGGCAGGCCAAATGTCACCAGGATGGAATCCCCCATCAGTTTGTCGATGGAACCACCGTAGTTGACGATGATATCGCCCATGGCTGCAAAGTAGCGGTTAAGCATGCCCACCACCTCAGCGGCGGGATAGGCCTCGGCAATCTCGGAAAAGCCGCGGATATCGGAAAGCAGTATCACCACCCGTTTGGTTTCAACCCCTTCTCCGACATAGCCGGCACCATCGAGAACCTGGACGAAATCGGCATGCAAATCCGTCAAACCGGTTTCATGTAACTGGCCGGTATTGCGCTGTTTGATGAGGTCCAGTAACTGTTCGGCGAGTTGTGAGGATTTTGTGGTTATTTGCGGCATCTGGGCTAAAGAATTGATCTTTCGGGTCAAATTTATGTCAGCCGGGATGCCTGGCGCAGTCAGACCGCTTGGGTCTGGCTGATGACTTGGCTTCTGTGGCTACTGATCTCGGTGGCTATTATAGGTTAGCGCCAACCCTCTGTGTTGATTCCCATCAAGCACAGCAGTTTGCTAGTTTCCCCCAAAGGCGAGCCAATGTAAATTGGCCCGATCAAAGTGGTAAAAGCAGTCTGCGGGCACGGCGAGAATCAGATCGGCTTGGGGGCCGCCTGTACCAGATGCTTGCCTGATTCCGGCTGTACCATGGCTGGCTCTTCCGATTCAGAATCGGTGCCGGATTTGGCCATACAAACCCGGTTTCGACCGCTTTCCTTGGCCTCGTACAGGGCCTCATCGGCACGCTGGATGGTATCCTGCCAGGAACCATCGGTACCCTGGGCTATTCCGATACTGATGGTAATCATGCCCTGCGGGTTTTTTACATGTTCGTAGTTCTGCGCTTGTAGTGCCTTGCGCATTCGTTCGGCGGCAGTATGGGCCTCATCGACCCTGGAGATCGGCATGAAGTAGAGAAACTCTTCACCGCCATAGCGAAACACCTTGTCCGATGTTCTTGCCATCTCTTTCAATACTGCGGCAACCTGCTTCAATGCTTCATCGCCGGCCAGATGCCCATAGTAATCGTTATAGGCCTTGAAGTGATCGATATCTATCAGTGCCACTGTGTAGGTTTCGCCATAGCGCTGGGCGCGGGCTTCGGCCTGTAGCAGATCCCGCTCCATGGCACGGCGGTTAGGCATCTCGGTCAGACAATCTTCCAGAGACAGCCAATGAAGTTCCTCGGACACCTCTTCCAGCTTGTTGTGCTCTTCCGCCAGGGCAATATAGGCATTGACCATATCGGCCAGGGTAATGATGCCAGCCAGCTTTCCGGATTCACTCACCACCGGCAAGTGTTTGAGGTTGTGATTTCTGAACAGGAGAATAGCTTCGTTAAGCTCCATACCGGTCTTGAAAGTCACCGGGTTGCGGGTCATGACATCACCGGCAGTCACGGATTCCGGCAAACCGTACTCGGAATATTTATAGAACAGTTTGACCAGGTCATGATCAGTGATCATGCCAACCGGTACGCTGTCCTCACAAATGACCATACAGGATGCTGACCTGGCAGACAGGAAGCCAATGACGTCCACCAGCAGTGCATCCGGTGTAAAACCGGAGTCAGCTCTGGACATTACTTCTTCGAGTTTCAATTTCTCCTACTCCCTGATCCTGTATCATTCGAGACCGGCCTGTTCAGTGATTGCACTATGATTTGCTGCTGACGATGACTTGCAGGAGACGTCGCTCTCCAACTAGCCCTGACAAGCCCAGTGGGGTCCGGTCCATTTTTCCATGAAGCCCATCAGATCATCATTGCTCATGGGTCTGGCACAATAAAAGCCCTGCACGTAGTCAACACCCAGTTCTTCCACCAGATCCCAGTCTTCACGGGTTTCCACGCCTTCAGCCACTACCACCATTTCCAGTTTTCTGGCCAGGGAAATACTGGCTTCCAGAATTGCCAGAGCACCTTCATTGCTGTTGGCGCCGGTGACAAATGCCCGGTCTACCTTGAGTTCGGTGAAGGGAATGTTCTTGAGCTGGGCCAGTGAGGAATTGCCGGTGCCGAAATCGTCAATGGACAGGCCAAAACGGTTCAGACGCATGCCAATAATGGATTCCAGGCAGTTGACGGCGATGGTCATGGCCTGGGTTTCAGTGATCTCCAGGCAGAGGTTGCTGGGGTCGATATTGCAATCCTGCACTGTGCTCACCAGGAAATCACAGAAAGCCTGGCTCGAGAATGAATTGACCGAGAAATTGATGGCGGCGCGCAGATCAATTCCCTCTTTCTGCCATTCCGATGCCTGTTGTACGGCCTTGCTATAGATCCTGTTGGTCAGGTCATCGATGAGATTGGTTTTCTCAGCCAGAGGAATAAATGCACCGGGGCCTAGAATGCCCCGCTCCTTGTTCCACCAGCGTGCCAGGGTTTCCACACCAACAATTTTTCCGGAACGGACATCGATCTTGGGCTGGTAGACAAGCTGTACATCGTCATCGGCCGAGCCTTCGATGCCATCGCGTAATTGCGATTCGGTGATGGGCTCCTGGGGAGTGAAGCTGCGCTTTTTCTCCGAAGGTTGCAGCCGACCCATGGCCTCACGCAGATCTTCAGGATTGATGGGCTTGGACATGGCGCCGAGGATGTTGGCATCATGGGTCTTGGCGACGCCATAGGCCGTTTCCAGCATGCGCTTGTTCTCTCCGCTAAGCAGAATAATGCCACCACCAAACTTGGTCTTGGAAGCATGGCGGATGAACTCAACACCATTCATTTGCGGCATATTCAGGTCGCAAATAACAACGTCGAATCGCTGCTCCGCGCTCTTCAGCCGGTCCAGGCCAGCAGTACCGTCATTGGCAACTGCAACTTCATTGAAACCCAGATTACCCAAAACTTCGACAGCCAACTGGGCATAGAACGGATCATCATCGATCAGCAATATGGACATGGGGTTGATAGCTTGATTCATTATGTAGTCCTGAACGTGGCAGGCGATGAGTCGCTGGCTTTCCCGATCATCACGCCGCAGGGATTAATTCCATGAATTAGCTACGACATTTGCCGGTATTTCTTAACTGAAATTTCTGCAATTTCAGGCACTGATCAACAGGCAGGACAGAGCCGCCAGCCAGTCTGGCCGGGGCATTGTCAGTCGGGATCTACTCAGCCTGCTTTCTTGGCCAGAGCACTCAACAGGGTGCTGCCAATTCGGTCAAGTGGCAATACTTCAGCGGCTGCACCGATTTCCACAGCAGAGCCTGGCATTCCCCAGACCACACTGCTGGCCTCATCCTGGGCGATGGTATGGGCTCCGGCTGTACGCAAGGCCAGCAAACCGCGAGCACCGTCCTTGCCCATGCCCGTGAGTATCACTCCGAGGGAGTTCTGGCCGGCACATTCGGCCACTGAATTGAACAGCACATCGACACTGGGCCGATGCCGGTTGACAGGCTCGGAGTCAAGCAGGCGGCAGCGCCAGCGCGCCCCGTCCTTGCGGATGGACAAGTGCTGATTGCCAGGGGCGATATAGGCATGACCAGGCAGCACAATGTCACCGTCTTTGGCTTCCGCCACGGTTATGGCACAGCTGAGATTGACGCGATCGGCGAAAGCCTTGCTGAAATATTCTGGAATGTGCTGAGCAATAACGATACCTGGCGCCGACAGGGGCATTTCCTCCAGCACCTCACGAATGGCCTCGGTACCGCCAGTGGAAGCACCGATAGCTATTATCTTGTCAGTGGTGCTGAAGTGCCGGGCACTGCCGGATGAAGCTTTGGCTCGCATGGCTCCAGCACCGGCGGCAGCGGCCTTGCCGGTTTCGAGGCGACGTACCCGTACATTGGCAGCCGCTTTTACCTTGGTAGTGATCTCTTCGGAGTATTCATCCAGGGTATTGGAAATATCAATCTTGGGCTTGGAAACAAAGTCCACTGCCCCGGCCTGCAGGGCGTCAAGTGTCACCTCCGCCCCTTTCTCGGTCAGGGTAGAGATCATGATGACCGGCAGTGGATTCAGACGCATCAGATTACGCAGAAAGGTAATGCCGTCCATTTTTGGCATTTCTATATCAAGCGTTATCACATCCGGATGCAGAGCCTTGATCTTCTCTCTGGCTGCATGGGCATCCATGGCTGTTCCAACCACTTCCAGCTCGGCATCGGCTGACAGGATGTCAGTCAACAGTTTCCGCACCAGCGCAGAATCATCCACGATCAGCACCTTGATTTTGCCTTTGCTCATAATTTCAGTCTCCGCTGTGCAGATTCTTCCTCAGAACAGCTCAATGTCGCCAGCGATCTCTTCGCTACGCAGACTTGCTGCATACTGCTGCTCGCGCTCGGTAATAGTATCGTTATGCAGGGTCTTCAGCCGTTTCACCATGGCTTTGCCGGAGAAGGGAAAGAAATTCACCTTGCGGGGAAAGATCAGTCCCAGATCCGAGGCCTCAAGAGGCAGCCCTTCTGCATGCAGAAAATTTTTGGCAAACAGGATATTCTTGCGGCCCACATCGGACATATTGGCGATGATCTGGCCGCCACCAAACAATTTGACTTTCAGGTCTTTTTTGCGGCAACCGGATTTCATCAGCTCGTTGATCAGGCTTTCCATGGCAAACAGGCCATAGCGGGCCGATTCATCCATCAGGGCCGCAGAACCCTTGGCAGGCAACATGAAGTGGTTCATGCCACCGATATGGCGCCTCTCATCGTAAATACAGGCCGACACACAGGAACCAAGTACCGTGGTGATCATCTCCTGCTTGTCGGAGATATAGTATTCGCCAGGCATGAGCTTGGCGGCTACGCATTTATTGGTACGATCCACATAACGATTTATATGGGAAAATATCGGCGGGCAGGGTTGAACAGTAATTTCCATCTTGGATTCTCATAGTCGCTGGTAGGTGGTTTTATCTACCAGTTTGTAGCCAATTGACTGAGGATCCTGAACTACTTCGGAGTGACCGAGAAACAGATAGCTTCCTGGTTCCTGTAATGTGGCAAAACGTGCAAGCAGTTTTACCTGGGTTGGCTTGTCAAAGTATATGAACACATTACGGCACATGATCACGTCAAATTTACCTTTCATGGGCCAGGGCTGCTGCATCAGATTCAGCTTGTTGAAAGTGATCAGCTTGCGGATATCTTCTTTGGCCCTGACCATTGGCTTGGCAAAATTCTTGTTTACATCCAGTGGCAGGGCCTGAAAGTATTTCTCAACGATCTTTTCCGGCGTCTTTTCAAAGCCCTCCAGGGCATACTCCCCACTGCGGCCGGTCCTCAGGCAATTATCGTCGAGGTCGGTTGCCAGGATACGGGCATCCCATTTCTCAAGGCCCGGAAAAGATTCACGCAGTTTGATCGCCAGGCAATAGGGCTCCTGGCCGGTAGAACAACCTGCCGACCATATCCGCAGGCGCCGGCTCGACAGATTGCGTACGGCAATCTTTGGCAGCACCTCGCTGGCAAGAAATTCGAAGTGATGATTCTCACGAAAGAAGGATGTGAGATTGGTGGTAATGGCATTACAGAAGTTGGACACTTCCAGCTCGCCATTTTCCTGGACAAACCTGACGTATTCGCTGTAACTGCCCAGCCCCAGCGCCCTGATTCTCGGAGAGAAGCGACGCTTGACCAGCTCTCGCTTGGATTCCCCCAAACAGATTCCGGTGACATCAAACACCAGTTGCTTGATCGAACTGAACTCTTTCTCACTGAGCTCCAGAGAGACAATTGTATTCATGCATGTTATTCCACAAACCGGCTACAGCCATCGCCATCAGAAACGCTTCTGATGCTAGAATAGCTCTACCATATCTCCCGTATCCGCCTGCCTGGTTTCCGGAAATATTTTTTCCAGAACCTCAAACTCGGAGCGGATCGAGAAAATGCTACTGATATCCCTGAACAGCTCCTCAGAGCTCTTGGGGTCACTGAGAAAGCCTTCCCGGTCCGATTCAATCTTGATCAACCGGACTATCTCGCTAATATGTTCTATACGCTGCGACAACTCATCAAAACACTGCATATTGGTAAGAATGGCAGCCACTTTTTCCTCAAGCCCGGCACAGAGTTCTTTTTCCTCCGGACCCAACTCGCTGCAATGCTCAATTTTGCCTGAGAGCGTCGCACTATCCTGCACCGCTGCAGTCGTACTATCGACAATCTGTTCGATAGAAGCACCGGAGTCAGTAATGATCGAAATCAGCTGTTGCTCGCAGAGCTGAAACAGCTTGTCGCTCATGGTTTCTGTTGATTGTTCTGTCATGACGGACTTTTCCATTGATGGAGTCGATCAGGCTTCCAGTTGTTCTTCCAGCTCGTTTTCCAGGCCGAGTTCGGCGGCGGTCTGATAGATCTGAATCGAATCGTTGATCCATTCCACCCGGCAGTCCTTGGCACGCATAAAAAGCAAGAACTGAACTATCAACTGCATACCTGCGGCATCAATCAATGCCACCTGACCGGCGTCGAGTGTAAATTTGCTGTATGTCTTCCGGGCGAACTTCACGAGTTCCTTGTAGACCGAATCCAGTTCGGCAATCTCCAGAACACGGGGCAACACATAGGTTTCTTCCTTTGGCTGCTTTTTTCCGGGCATCTCTACTCTCCAATCAATTTCAGGCAAAATCTGACAGTTCAGCTCTTGAGCTGCGGCACTACTAAAACACTTCTATCTAAAACACTTCCCACTCGTCACCTTCGTCTTCAACAGGCGGGGCAACGGGCACACTGGGCGCTTTGGCCGGGTCTGGCTTCGGCGCCTGAACGGCTGGGGCTTTCACCGCATCGTCACGCTTGGCGGCCGCAGGCGCAGCGGCTTTCTTTGCCGGCGGCGCTGCCGGGGCAGTTACTGCCGGTGCCGGCTTGCGTTTGACTCCGGTATCGAAAAAGGCGATCAGTCGATCCAGGGTATCCGCCTGGGAATTCATGGATTCGCTGGCGGCTGCAGCCTCTTCTACCAGCGCTGCATTCTGCTGGGTCATATTGTCCATTTCGGTAATGGACTTGCTGATTTCCCCCAGACCAGTTGATTGCTCATCACTGGCGGTGGCGATTTCAGCCACAATGTCATTCACTTTTTTGACTGCGGTGACGATCTCATCGAGAGTCTCACCGGAACGATTCACCAGCTCAGAACCCTCATTGACCTTGTTACCGCTGTCCTTGATAAGTTCCTTGATTTCCTTGGCTGCCGTCGCACTGCGGCCGGCCAGGCTGCGTACTTCATCGGCAACCACGGCAAAGCCCCGACCCTGGTCTCCAGCCCTGGCGGCTTCCACTGCTGCATTCAGAGCCAGCAGATTGGTCTGGAAGGCAATCTCGTCAATCACACCAATGATGTCATTGATCTTCTTGCTGGATTCACTGATGGCCTCCATGGCGCTGACCGCCCGGCCAACCACTGAACCACCGTTTTCCGCTGCTTCACGGGCACCGCGAGCGAGGGTATTGGCCTGTACCGAGTTCTCGGCATTCTGCTGTACCGTGGCGGTAATCTCTTCCATGGCGGAGGAGGTTTCTTCAAGACTGGCAGCCTGCTGTTCGGTGCGCAGACTCAGGTCAGAGTTGCCACGGGTGATTTCGGTAGAAGCACTCTTGACCCGGGTTGCCGAGTCAGCAATCTCAGTAACCACTGATACCAGTTTGTCGATGGTGGTATTCACATCGGATTTGAGTTGCTCAAAGCTGCCATCGTAGCTGCCTTCCATGCGACGGGTCAGACGGCCTTCGGCCAGGCTGGACAGGGACGAGCAGGCATCCTTGATGACATTATCGAATACTTCCAGAAGCTGATTGATACCTTCAGAGATATTGGTAATAAAGGGCGAGCAATCGGTATCCAGCTGGATACGATCATCGAGCTTGCCGGCTGTCGCCGCCAGAATCAGGTTGTTCACTTCCTCTTCAAACTTCAGCTCGGCAAGCTTGTCGTTCCATTCCACTACAATGCCGAGGCGATTGCCCTGGTCATCCAATACCGGATTTGACAGCAAACCAAAGGCCTTGCTGCCAAGAGTGACTACGGTTTCGTAGCTCTGTTCCTGGTTACTGATCAGCTTGTTGTGTTTGTCACTGTTGAAATTCTCCAGGTTCACACCCACCAGATTTTCCAGATCAAGCTGCGGAAATTCCTTGCGAATCTCATCTGCCGAATCCAGCAACATCTGGCTTACCGCCTTGTTGGCATAGACGATGTCTCCCGATTCATCACACATCATGACTTTGGAGGAACAGGAATCCAGCGCCGATTTGATACGTGCCATATCCGCCAGCACTGCCTTTTCTTTCTCGGCAGTTTTCTGATCTTCGGCCTCACGTGCCAGGCGCTCGCTGATATCGACCCATTCCACCACGGTTCCCATGCGCTGACGCTGTTCGTCAAACATCGGGCTCAGGGTGATCTCGAATGTTCGCTCCCCAATCTTGAAGCTCGTTACGTTGGTGGAATCGAGTGCAGCCAGATATTTGGTCTGGTGATCCGGCTGACGATGAAATATATCTACCTTTTCACCGATCAGCTTATTGGCATCAAAATGCGGCAGGAATTCCTTGATGTCGCTTTCGACGCTGCGCATCAGTTGCAGGGCAGCCGGGTTCATCTTGACGATGACATTGTCCTGGTCAGCCACCATCACGCAGGAACGCACAGCCTGCAAGGTTGAGTGATCCCTGGCGCCTTCGGTGGCGCGTGTCGCGGCAAGCTGTTGGGCGTTTTTGCTGCCTGACTCGCGGGTAAAATCTCTGAAAATGCCCATTGTATTGTCTCCGTGATTGTCACGATCCTGCCGCAGCAGGAATTGATTACTTATGCCGCTACTGATTCTGCCTGCTGGGCGTTCTGATCTGCTGTATTGAGATCACCCCAGTCCATGATCTTGTTGATGTCGAGAATAATGACCATCTTCTCACCAATCAGACCCAGGCTGCTGACATATTCCTGCTTCAGATCGGAACCGAAGTCGGGGGATTCACGCAAGTCGTCGGACTTGATGTCATGAACATCGGCTACCGCATCCACAACCAGGCCTACAGTTTTCTCGCTGCCGCCCTGCTCTATACGCACGACGATAACCACGGTATTGGCACTGTATTCGACTGACTCCAGACCAAAACGACGGCGCAGATCGATGATGGGTACAACTTCACCGCGCAGATTGATAATGCCCATCACATACTCCGGGGCATTGGGAATCGGCGTGGTTTTTTCCCAGCCCTGAATACCTCGTACCGAGAGGATTGGCACACCGTACTCTTCGCTATCCAGCACGAAAGTCAGATACTGTTCCAGTTCTTCTGTCACTTTTTCTTCATCACTCATGAATTGATCTCCTCACAGCTTTTCAGGGCTGAATAAATTTAGTGCGCTACCCGGTTGGCGCCGCCCTTTAACATGGGCCCGGCAAAAGTTGTCACATCAACAATCAGGGAAACGGTGCCGTCTCCCAGAATGGTTGCGCCGAGAATACCCGGCATCTTTACGTAATTGGTTTCCAGGCTCTTGATCACCACCTGATGCTGGTCAAGCAGATCGTCCACCACCAGACCGATGTAGTTGCGGTCGATGTCGACAATGACGAGTTGCTTGCCTTCATAGGAGTTCAGCTTCTTCTCGCCATTGATGATGTACAGGGAGCGCATATCGATAATGGGTATGACTTCACCACGCAGTCGGTAGAGCGGCTCACTGCCAGAGACGATATTGATCTTGTCCATATCCACCTGGACGGTTTCAACGATGGACAGCAGTGGCACCACGAACACCTGCTCTCCCACCTGCACCAGCTGGCCGTCCAGCACCGCCAGTGTTAACGGCAGGGTAATCTGGAAGGTGCTGCCCTTACCGGGATCGGAAAACACTTCAACCCGACCACCAATCTCCTCGATGTTGCTGCGCACCACATCCATGCCGACACCACGGCCGGAAACATCGGTCACTTCATCCGCGGTGGAAAATCCAGGCTGGAAAATCAGGTTGTTGATCTGTTGCGAGGACAGGGTATCGCCCTCTTTCACCAGACCCCGCTCCAGGGCCTTGGCATAAATCTTTTCACTGTTCAGACCACCACCATCGTCCGCAACGCGGATAATGACACTGCCGCCTTCATGGGATGCACTGAGACTGATGGTGCCGGTCTTGTCCTTGCCCCGGGCCAGACGCACATCCGGCGCCTCGACACCGTGATCCAGGGAATTGCGAATCAGGTGTGACAAGGGGTCGGCGATCTTTTCCAGAACTGTCTTATCCAGTTCCGTGGTCTCACCGGTAATCTTCAGCTCCACATCCTTGCCCAGCTTGCTGCTCAGGTCATAGACCAGACGCGGAAAGCGGTTAAAGGTTGTGCTCACCGGCAGCATACGAATGCTCATGACCGCTTCCTGCAGCTCCCGGGTGGTGCGCTCCAGATTGGCCAGACCCTGATCCAGCTCGGTGCCATTACCCAGATTCTCGCCATTGCGATTACTGCTGCTGAACTGATTCAGCATGGACTGGTTGATCACCATTTCGCCTACCAGATTCAACAGGGTGTCAATCTTGTCGATCTCAACCCGGATGGATCCGGATTCTTTCTTGGCCTGACGGGTATTGGCAGCGGCGGGGGCTGCTCCGGCAGATTCGGCAGGCGCTGCACTCGATGCCGGCGTAGCTTCCGCCTGCGCTTTCTTGTTTGCGCCCTTGCCTGTGCCCTTGCCTGTTCCTGCCCGTGCTGTCACTTCGACTTCGCACTCGTTCTCAACCCAGTCGAATTCCGCCAGAATTTCTTCTTTGGAGACATCGGACTTCAATTCGATCTGCCAGTTGAGATACATCTCATCCGGTTTTGACTTGGTGAATGCCGGCAAGCCGGAGAAATCCGGCTGCAGTTTCACCTCGCCCAGCTCGGCGAGGGCACGAAAAATATGCTGAGGCTGATTACCGGTTTTCAGATAATCTTTCTTGGGCTTGAAGGCGATATCCCAGCACTGGGCGCCGCTTTGCTCTTGCGAGGCCGAATCAGTGGCAGCTTCAGCGCTGTCTTCACTGTCATCAGCGTCAGCCTGGGCATCATCACCCAGCCATTTTTCCAGTTCGGACTTGACCCGCTCAGTGCGCTCGACGTCGTATTCGCCGCCGCCCATGCATTCCACCATGTCGCGCAGACAGTCCACTGACTCCAGGAATACCTGCACCAGAGCAGGCACTACCGCCAATTCATCAGAACGCAGGCGATCGAGCAGGGTTTCCATGACATGGGTAAAATCAGCGATATTGCTATAGCCAAAGGTGGCCGCGCCTCCCTTGATGGAGTGGGCTCCACGAAAAATATCATTGATGGTCTCGGCGTTATTGTCCCCGGCTTTCAGAGCCAATAATCCGGACTCAATGACATTCAGGCCATCATGGCATTCGGCTTCAAAAATCTGCCGAATCTCATCCATTCCGCTGCTACTTGCGCTTAACTCAGGCATGCTTCCCCGTCCCGGTCTGTCCGATCAATCAAATTTGTTGCTAGTTGAGAATTCTTGCGATCACGCTAATCAGTTTTTCCGGGTCGAAGGGCTTGACCAGCCAACCGGTGGCACCGGCCTGCTTGCCTTTCATCTTCATCTCCTGAGAAAACTCGGTAGTGAGGATCAGAATTGGCTTGAAGCTGTATTCCGGCAGGGAACGCAGCTTGGAAAGCAATTCCAGACCATCCATTTCCGGCATATTGATGTCGGTAATGACCAGGTCGTAGCTGGATGATTGCGCTGTCTCGAGACCGGTCCGGCCATTTTCCGCACTCGTTACGCGGTAGCCGGCTTTCTGCAGGACGCTGGAAAGAAGCTCCCGGATGGAATGCGAGTCATCGACTATGAGGACTTCGGACATTGTTCTGTCTCCATGTTTGCCTATATAGGTTTGGTAGTGCCGGAGCACTACATTGGGGTGCCGAAAATTTCCGGAACCCGATCACACTGTGTGCATAAACTTGGGAGTGATTACGGAACCAGATTTTCAAATCTTTAATTTTTCTCCCGGCGCGGCAATCACTTGCCGCTCTATTCCGCTGCTGTGGCAAGCCCATGCCTGCCCCGGAACCCTGGCCCGGGACCGCTGCCGTCACCGCTTATTGCCCTGACAGGCCCGGTCTTGCTGCTCCGGCGCCCTGCGGCCTTTTGGCTCCGCGAGCCCGGGCAAGCTCTTTCTGCCTGCCCATCTCCCGGCCACCATTCCATGCTTTGCAAGGCCCGTGCCTGTTTTGTCCGGACCAGAGTTTCTGTGCCACGGCAGGGAGATGAGCAGGCGCCGGGACGATCCGGGATTTTTTGACTCTCTGCCAGGGAGGCAACTGTCAATTTTTGGACAGGCGATGACTTTTGCGGGACTGTCGGGATTTTGACAAAGTTCAGGCGCTGCTCTACAGTGCCCATAGAATCTGGGCTTTCAATATTGGCGCAGTAATTGCTTGAGGCTGGCTGAGCACCAATTAATCCCAGCTAGCAAACGGAGAGCGAAATGCCAGCATCACTCGACATGAAAATCCTGGTCGTCGATGACCACGAAAGCATGCGTAAAATTGAAAAGCAGATTCTGAACGACCTCGGCTATAAAAATGTCGATATGGCCGATGACGGATCCACTGCCCTGCCCATGCTGCAGAAAGGCAACTACGACTTTGTAATCAGTGACTGGAATATGCCGCAGATGGAAGGCATCGAGTTACTGCGTGCAATCCGCGCCGACGAGCGCATCAGCAAGACCCCGGTACTTCTTGTCACAGCAGAATCGAAGAAAGACAAGATCATTGAAGCGGCCCAGGCCGGCGTCAATGACTATGTGGTCAAACCATTTAACGCGGAAATTCTGTCGGAAAAGATTTCCCGCATCTTTCCCTAACCGCCGGTCAGTCTGGTTTATATAACGACTGCCGCAGCTAACAAGAGGACAGAGTCTTGCAAAATTCAAACGATCCCAATCTGGTACCCCAGATTATGGAAAGCATCAAACTCGACGGTTTCAGGGAAAAAACTGATCAACTACTGGCCGATCTGGAAAATAACAACATTGAGGATGCACTGAAGTGCATAGACGAGTTGAACAATCTGAATGGTCAAAACTTTTACAGCGTGATTGGCAAGCTGACCCGGGGTCTGCACGATGCAGTCTCTGATCTCAGCATTCCTACAGCTTCATCGGAGCCGGTGAACAATCGCACCCGCAGCGATCTCAACTATGTGATCAGCCTTACCGAGGACGCCGCCGAGAAAACCCTGGCCATGACCGAAAAGGCCAAGGCCCAGACCCAGGAAATCGTGCAGCACAGCAATGATCAGAATGAACTGATCGACAGCTACCTGGCCAACAACAAGGTAGATGACGAAACCCGGAATCTGCTGGAAAAGCTTCGTCAGCTCTCCTCCAGCAAGGACGACAATATTGCTGAACTGAACAAGAACATCACCGAGATCATTATCGCCCAGAATTTCCAGGATCTGGCCAGTCAATCCCTGACCAAGGCCCTGAAAATCATCAAACAGGTTGAGAATTCATTGATCTCACTGACACAATACGCGAACCTGTTGACCAAGCTGTCCCAGTTCTCCGGCAAATCGGCCACCGAGGTCAATGTCGAGGAAAGTGCCCAGCTCAAGGACAATATCGACAAGTTCAATGACCTGAACAACCAGGAGCATCTTGACCAGGACGAAGTCGACAATCTTCTGTCCAGTCTCGGCTTCTGATACAGGTTTGCCGGATAGACACTGACAATAAAAAAGCGGAACGATTAAACCATGGCAAATGCAGTACTGCTGGTTACAGATAGTGACGAGACAGCCGCCAAGACCACCACGGTATTTGAATTTATTGATCATCAGGTAGTTCATGCCAGCGATGCCGAACAGGCCGCTGCGCTACTTGAAGAGCAAAAATGCCTGGTGGCTCTGGTGATGCTTTCCGACTCTGCCCAGCAGGATGTCACCATCAGCCATATCAACAGGAACTCTCCGTCCCTGCCGATTTTTTTATTGGAGGAAGAATCAGACCGTGATCGCTCGGCGAAATTGCCCAAGCAATTGGCCGGCATAATCAGCTATCCGGTGCAGTACCGGGATGTGCTCAGCCTGATTCGACAGGCAGAACTGGACAACAAACACCAGGGTGCCCGCAAGAAGCTGTCGGTGTCCCTGACCGGTAACAGTCCTCAGGTCAAATCCATCGAGGGACTCATCCGGCACGTTGCCATGACTGATGCCAATGTTCTGCTTTCCGGTGAATCCGGTACGGGCAAGGAAGTGGTCGCCCGCTCCATCCATAACCTCTCACTGCGGGCTGACAAGCCTTTCGTGGCAGTGAACTGTGGCGCCATACCTCCGGAATTGCTGGAGTCTGAACTGTTCGGCCACGAGAAGGGCTCCTTCACCGGTGCAATCCATTCTCGCGCCGGTCGCTTCGAACTGGCAGAAGGAGGCACGCTGTTCCTCGATGAAATTGGCGACATGCCCATGCCAATGCAGGTCAAGCTGCTGCGGGTTATCCAGGAAAGAACCTTCGAACGGGTTGGTGGCACCAAAACCATCACCAGTGATGTGCGCCTGATTGCGGCTACTCACCAGGATCTGGAGAAACGCATTGGCGAAGGCAAATTCCGATTGGACCTGTTTTACCGCCTGAATGTATTCCCCATCGAATTGCCGCCCCTGCGGGATCGCCCCGATGACATTCCGCTGCTGATCAAGGAATTCGCCTACAAAATGGAGCTGGAAAAACGCAGCCCCATTGAGTTCGACGAGTCGGCCATCAATGCCCTGGTAAAGAATCCCCTGCCCGGTAATGTGCGTGAACTGGAAAATCTGGTGGAACGTCTGGCCATTCTCTATCCGGGAGAAACCATCACCCGCAACAAATTGCCGGCGCGCTACCGCGGCCAGAATGGCGAGGCCGATGCCAGCGCCAGCGCGTCAGCCAGCAATATGGCCAGCGGCGCCCTGCCCCTGGACACTGAAGACAGCATCGATTTGAAACTCTATCTGTCCAATATGGAGCGCACCCTGATCTGCCGCGCCCTGGAAAAATCCAACTGGGTAGTGAGTCAGGCCGCCAAGGCCCTGTCCCTGCGCCGCACCACCCTGATTGAGAAAATCCGCAAGCTGGAAATCAAGCAGCCGGCCGAAGAAGACGAAGCCGCCACGCTGTAATTTCCTGCCCTGGCTGTTAGGCAAGTGGCTGCAGCACTAATTACCCCCGGTTTAGCCACCCCTCTCCTGGATCTGCGTTCTGCCCAGGTCTTTTTCTGCCTGTCGCTCGCAGCCATCCCCTGACACCGCCAGGTCACGACTCCGGAATAAGCCCAGTGCCGATGCGCTGCAGCGTCGCCGCCTGCAGCATTGCCGAATGGCTTCAAGCCCTGGCAAGCCCTTGCCGTTTGGCGGCAAATGAGCTGTAAAAATTCTGACGACGTCTGAATACCGCCGGTCATTTCTTTGACCATCCCCCATAAGTCGTTGTTTTTGTTGTTTAATTTTGTTGGCACGCAGTTTGCTAAGAATAAAACAGACAATGAACAGGGCGGCAAAAGCTGCCACAGCAAAGCAACAAGGTGGAAGCAGACAATGAAAGCAGCGGCGATCAGCACCCCCGAGATCAGCATGGACATGAACAAGCTGGAACAGGCTTTCGACATGTTCAATCAGTTATCGGAAGACCTGGGTTCCAGCTATCGACAACTGGAGGACAAGGTCGGCGCATTGCGTCAGGAACTGGCGGCCTCCAATTCGGCACGGGTCCGGGAACTGACAGCCAAGGAGCAACTGGCCGCCAAACTCTCTGCCCTGATGCAGGCCCTGCCCGGCGGTGTCCTGAGTCTTGACCCCGGCGGCAAGGTGCAGGATGAAAATCCCGCCGCTCGCGACATTCTCGGTATGTCACTCATCGGCCAGTGCTGGCACAGCGTCCTGTCCGAGCTCACCAGTGAAGAAGATTTCATGGATGGTGAAGCCAGCCTGCACAATGGCAAACGCATTTCCATCAGCAGCAATGCCTATGGGCAGCGCGGCGAGACCATCATCCTGCTCACCGATATCTCGGAAAACTATCGCCTGGGCAATCTGATCAATCGCGAAAAGCGTCTGACTGCGCTGGGAGAAATGGCAGCCCGTCTGGCCCATCAGGTTCGTACCCCCCTGTCATCGGCCATGCTTTATCTGTCCCATCTGAGTTCCGGCAAGGTAACGGCGCCTGAGCACAATGAGGTCATTAGCAACAATATTCGTAATCGCCTGCGCCAGATCGAAAAGCTGGTGGAGGGCATGCTCTCCTACATCCGCGGCGATATTGGCGCCAGCCAGACCTTCTCCATCGATTCCCTGCTCAGGGAAGTGGACGACACCAGCCGGCCCAAACTGCAGGAAGCCAAAGGCTCATTACTCATCGATTGCCCGGTGCAGGATCTGACCATGCGCGGAGACAAGGAAGCCCTTGTCAATGCGCTGCTGAACCTGATCGACAATGCAATCGAAGCTGCCGAGGAAGCCCCCCATATCACCATCGGCATCTTCGAGGCCGACGGCAATATCAATATCAAGGTGGCAGACAACGGTCGGGGTGTCAGCGACTACCACAAGGAAAATATTTTCGACCCCTTCTACTCCACCCGTGAGGGCGGTACCGGCCTGGGTCTGGCGGTGGTGATGTCGGCTGTTAAAGCCCACCGCGGTGAAGTCAGCATAGAAAATCTTAAAACCGGCGGCACGGTATTCACCCTGTCACTGCCCCATTGGCCCCAGGGTGAGACTGAAGACCTGGGTATCTGGGCCAGCGATCCGGAATAAATAATCAATTTCAATAAATCCAAACAATTTTCAGCAAATACAAGCAACAGGAATTCAACCATGAGCAACAAAGTCATTCTGGTTATCGAAGACGACGCCGATCTGCGCCAGGCTCTGACAGACACCCTCGAACTGTCAGGCTACACCACGCTGCAGGCCGAAGCAGCCGAGCCTGCCCTGAGCCTGCTTGCCAAAGAAGAGGTCAATCTGATTATCAGTGACGTGCAGATGCCGGGCCTGAACGGCGATGAATTGCTGAAAACCGTCAAGCGTCAGTACCCGGAAATTCCCTTTGTGCTGATTACCGCTTATGGCACCGTTAACAAGGCCGTGGAAGCAATGCAGGCCGGCGCCGCCGACTATGTGATGAAGCCCTTCGAAGCAGAAGTGCTGGTGGAAATGGTTGAGCGTCTCTGCCTGAGTACTGTCGAGTCCGGCACCATGATTATGGAAGACCCCCGCAGCCGCGAACTGGCTGAACTGGGGCGTCGTGTCGCTGCCACCGATGTTACTGTGATGATCAGTGGCGATTCCGGTTGCGGCAAGGAAGTGTACTCCCGCTTCATCCACGAAAACTCCCGTCGCAGTGACAAGCCCTTTGTGGCCATCAATTGTGCCGCCATTCCCGAGCCGATGCTGGAATCCATGCTGTTTGGCTATGAGAAAGGAGCATTCACCGGCGCCTATACGTCCCGCGCCGGTAAATTTGAACAGGCCAATGGCGGCACCCTGCTGCTGGACGAAATCTCCGAGATCGATATTGGCCTGCAGGCAAAATTGCTGCGAGTCCTGCAGGAAAAAGAAGTGGAACGCCTGGGCGGCAGCAAGCCCATGCCTCTGGATGTGCGCATCATTGCCACCACCAACCGCAATCTGAAGGAAGAAGTGACTGCCGGTCGTTTCCGCGAAGACCTCTTTTACCGTCTCAATGTCTTCCCCCTGCACCTGACGCCCTTGCGTGAGCGCCGGGCCGACATTCTGCCCCTGGCTCACAAGTTCCTGGAAAATTACGAGCCCGGCAAGGCTGTGCAACTGGCAGAGTCTGCCGAAACTGCCCTGCTCAGCCACGACTGGCCAGGTAATGTGCGTGAATTGGAAAACGTTATCCAGCGTGCCCTGATTCTCAAGGCTGGCAACAGCATCAGCGCCAGTGACATCGTGTTTGAAAATCCGTCTGCCAGTGTCAGCCCTGCCATTGCCGTGGATAGCAATCCGGCGGCACTGGAAAGCGACCTGAAGACCCGTGAAAAAGAAATCATTATCGATGCGGTAGCCAATCACCGTAGCCGCAAGGAAGCCGCCGAAAAACTCGGTATCAGCCCGCGCACCTTGCGCTACAAGCTGGCCCAGTTTCGCCGCGACGGCATCACCATCCCCGGTTTTCCCAACGAAGCTCGCGCTTGATTAGGAGTAAGTCATGAACAACATGAATATTGATCAAGTTCTGAATCAGATGAAGATTCTCTCCCAGAACAATGTAGTTCCGGGAGCTCAACAGGCCGACGCTGTCGGCAAGCCCAATTTTTCCGAAATGCTGACCAACTCGCTGGACCAGGTCAATGAACTGCAATCCCAGTCCAGGGCCATGAAGGTTGCATTCGAGACCGGTAGCAAGGATGTGGATCTTCCGGAAGTGATGGTGGCGGCGCAGAAGGCCTCCCTGTCATTCGAGGCCATGACCGAAGTGCGCAACAAACTGCTGACTGCCTATCAGGAAGTCATGAATATGCAGGTCTGAACCCTGAACTATTAACCCAAATAAACACTGACAGAAAAAACAATGGCTAATTCATCATTCAGCAACTTACTGGCACAGTTCAATTCCCTGAGTCAGCTTAATCTGGTTCGGCAGATCGGCTTCATGCTGATTCTGGCCATGGCGATTGCCCTCGGCATCGCCACGGTGCTGTGGTCGCAATCGGCCACCTATACCGCTCTTTACAGCGGCATGAGCAGCCAGGATTCGGCCGATGTGATCACCGCCCTGGAGCAGCGTGGCGTACCTTACAAGATTGACGCCTCCACCGGCATGGTCACGGTACCGGGCGATCGGGTTCGCCAGATTCGTATGCAACTGGCCAATGAAGGCCTGCCCCGCTCCAGCGATCGCGGCTTCGATATTCTCGAAGACGAGCAGAGCCTGGGCACCAGTAATTTTATTGAACAGGCGCGTTACCAGCGTGCCCTGGAACAGGAACTGGTGCAGACCATCAGGCAGATTCAGGGCGTGCGTGAAGCACGGGTGCATCTGAGTATCCCCAAGCAGACTTCCTTTATTCGCAACTCCCGCAAACCCAGTGCTTCGGTGATGATCGATATCGCCGGCGGCAGCCGTCCTGGTGATCAGCAGTTGTCCGGTATTCTGCATCTGGTGGCTTCGAGCGTTGCCGGCCTGGAAGCAGAGAGTGTTTCCATCGTCGATCAGCGTGGCAATCTGCTGTCAGACCAGAACAATTCCCAACTCGGCAATACCAGTGAGACCATTCGTTATACCCGCAGCATTGAAGAGGAATACAGCAATCGCATTATCAATATCCTGACGCCCATCGTCGGTGCCGGTAATGTGCGCGCCCAGGTCAGCGCCAACCTCGATTTCACCGCCACCGAGACCACCGAGGAACTGTACAACCCGCAGAACTCTGTGGTGCGCAGCGAACAGGTTCAGGAAGAGCGTTCCGGCATCAGTAATACCACCGGCGCCGGTGCCCAGCCAGGTGCCTTGTCTCCCATTCCACCCCAGGAACAGGCTGCCCAGGAAGGCGCCAACGTCCAGGGACAGAGTGGCGTTGCCAATAATTCCAGAGTCAGTTCCACCCGTAATTATGAGATTGATCGCAGCGTCAATCACATCAAGCGGGTACCTGGCACTATCCAGCAACTGTCAGTGGCAGTACTGGTGGACCTGGAAAGCGGACTGTTCGGCAACGCTGCCGAGGCGGCTGAAGGCGAGGAAGGCGAAGCTGCCCTGAGCCAGGCCGAGATCGATGCAAGAGTGGCACGGCTGACACAACTGGTTCGCGACACCATCGGCTTTAATGAAGCCCGAGGCGACAGTGTCAGTGTGATCAACGAACAATTTCTGAGCCCGGAGCCACTGCCGGAAGTCAGTACCCCCATCTGGGAACAGACCTGGTTCATGAGCACACTCAAGCAACTGGGTGCCGGATTCGTGGTGCTGTTACTGGTCCTTGGCGTACTGCGCCCGGCCATGAAGTCCATTGTTGTGCAACAGGCTCCGGCCCGACAGCTGGCAGTAGCCGGCGGCGAGCTGGGTGAAGAGCAGGTCGCCTTGTCCGAGGCTGCCCAGGAGCAACTGATAGCCTCACCGGCACCTTCTGCCTATGACAGCAATCTCAACAAAGCCCAGGCCCTGGTGAGCCAGGAGCCCCAGCGTGCAGCGCGCATGATCCAGAACTGGATGGCCGATGAATAATTTCTCTCGCAAATTCGCCGAAGGCGGCATCAGCACCTGGAAAACACCGCAGTTGTCCGGTGCGGCTGCCGCTGCCCCGGAGCCGGAAAAAAGTGACGAGGAACTGCGCCAGGAAGCCTTCGAGAAAGCCCGCAAGGAAGGCTACGAAGCTGGCAAAAAGCAGGGCCTGGAAGAAGTATCCCGACGCCTGCAGATACTTGAGAACTTCATTACCTCACTGTCCCATCCCTTTGCCGATCAGAACGAAGAGTTGGCCGAGTATCTGGCCCAACTCTCCGGTCGTATTGCCAAAAGCCTGGTACGCCGGGAGTTGCGAACTACACCGGAAACACTGATGGCGCTGGTACGGGATACGGTAGCGGCTCTTAATTCTGTGGAGCAGGAGATAACGATTCATCTCAACCCCAATAATGCCAGGGTCATTCGTGAACTGATCAATGATACTGGCGGCGAACAAAGCTGGCAGATTGTGGATGATCCCATGATCTCCCTCAATAACTGCAAGGTGCGCTGCCGCGATTCCATCATCGATGCCGATCTGGACGCCCGCATCAGCATGATCATTACCCAGTTTCTGGGCGATGAACGCAATGGGAGTCGGGAATGACCCAGACTCAATACGAAAATCCACGCCAGCAGCGACAGGCATTCCTGCGCAATCGTCTGCACAGCTATGCCGACCTGGTGCGTGCACCTGACCTGCCAGTGGAAGGTCGTCTGATACAGATGACCGGCCTGACCCTGGTGGCCGCTGGCTGCCAGGCCAATATCGGCAGCCGCTGCCGTATCGTCGTGTCGCCTGACCGGGAAGAAGAAGCAGAAGTTGTCGGCTTCAGCGATGGCAATCTTTATCTGATGCCCATTGGCCGGGTCCACGGCCTCAAGCCCGGATGCCGGGTCCTGCCCATTCCACATTATCCGGAAGTGGGCGTGGGCAATGCCCTGCTGGGTCGCATCATCGATGCCATGGGTAATGCCATTGATGCCGGTGAGCAGCCCCGTTGTGAAAAACATGTGCCCCTCATCGGGCCACCTATCAATCCTTTTTCCCGCCTGCCGATTGATCGCCCTCTGGATGTGGGTATCCGGGCTATCAATGGCCTGCTGACTATCGGTCGGGGTCAGCGCATGGGCCTGTTTGCCGGCAGCGGTGTGGGCAAGAGTGTGTTGCTGGGTGAGATGACCAAGAATACCGAAGCCGACGTGGTCGTAGTGGGCATGATCGGTGAACGTGGCCGGGAAGTCCGGGAATTTGTCGAAAATATTCTCGGCCCGGACAGCATCGGCAAGGCCGTTGTGGTTGCCACGCCAGCCGATGACCCGCCACTGATGCGTCTGCATGGCGCCTGGCGTGCCACCGCCATTGCCGAACATTTTCGTGATCAGGGCAAACATGTGCTCCTGCTCATGGATTCCCTGACCCGTTTTGCCCAGGCCCAACGAGAGCTGGCCCTGGCCATTGGTGAGCCACCGGTAACCAAGGGCTATCCGCCTTCCGTGTTTGCCCAGCTTCCTTCCATTGTGGAACGGGCGGGCAATGGCACCAGTGAAACCGGCGGCTCAGTCACGGCAATCTATACCGTGCTGGCTGAGGGTGATGACCAGAACGATCCGGTGGTGGATGCCACCCGGGCCATTCTGGATGGTCATATCGTGCTGTCCCGTTCGCTGGCAGAGTCCGGCATCTATCCGGCCATCAATATTGAAGCCTCAATCAGCCGGGTGATGAACAGCATCGTCAGCCCCGAGCAATCGGCCACTGCCATTCGTTTCAAGAAGCTGTACAGCAGCTATGAGCAAAACAAGGATCTGGTCAATGTCGGCGCCTATCGTATGGGCAGCGATCCGGAAATCGACCAGGCCATTCAATACTACCCGCATTTGCAGGCCTTTATTCAACAGGGCCGCGGCGAAAGCGCCAATTACCAACAAAGCCTGGATGATCTGTTGTCTCTCATGCATCCACAGGAGGTTAAATGAAACGTTCTACACGCATGGAAAAACTGGCTGATATCAATCTCGGCCATGAAAACGCAGCACTGGCTGCCCTGGCCTCGGCCCGCGCGGCCTATGAAAAGCAGGAGCAGCAATTGCAGCAACTCAAGGTGTATCGCGAGGACTATCGTAATCAATTGAGTGAGCGCATGTCTGGCAGTACTTCTGCGCAGGTGATTCGGGATTTTCAGTATTTTTTCGGATCTCTGGATGACGCTATCGCCCAACAGAGTCTGGAAGTGGACAAAGCTGCCGCCGAGCTTGAACAAGTGGAGCGCAACTGGCTGGACCGGCGCCAGGAAGTGAAGAAATTCAACCGTGCCGCGGACAATTTGCGTCAACGGGAAGCCGCCGATATGGAACGGCAGGCCCAGATTGAGAGCGATGAGTTGAGCAATAGCAATTTTTTACTCCGAAACCGGGGCACAGGGATTAGCCTGAATTAGAGGAAGTGGCCCGGTTATTGCATTTTTCAGGACAGGGTGGAGAGAGTGGTCTGAGTGCCGCCCGATCCGCACCATTGCCAAATAATCAGCTGGAATTGAACTATGGATACAGCGCTTAACATTGCCAATTTAACAACTGAGCCGGTTGCTGCTGCAAGCCGTAAGGATGCCACCATGCGGGCTCAGCAGAGCCAAACGCTCGATTCCGGTACAGACAGGCAAGGTGCCGGCGAGGAGGACAGCAACGAGTCCTCTTTCGCCAATGTACTGAAGTCCGAAAGCCGCCCTGCCAAAACAGAACAAGGCAGCCAGCGCGATACAGAGCAGAACGCCGGCGCCGACAAATCCGCCGGCGCAGAGGCAACAACGGAGACCGAAACAGACTCTGACAAGGCCGAAGCAATAGCCGCAGAGGCCAGAGAAAACGGGGCTTCCGGGCAGAACAGCGAGTTGCTGCAGAAGATCGTGGCTGACAGCAATGAGGATGCAGAGAAGACCGGGAATAATGCCGCCGCCAGTGAATTGCGACTTACTGAGCTGGTCGGCGAAACCGGAGACGAGGCAGACAGTTCCCAGGCCATCAGCCGGGCCGCTGTCACTGGCAGCAACAAGGACAAGGCCGCCAGTACCTTGCTCGGGTCAACCGAACCGGGCCATGCCAAGGCCGCTGCTGACAACAGACAGCAAGACAGCGATTTACCGCACAAACTGTCAGGCGACATTCATGAGCAAGTCAAACAGGCCAGCAATAGTGAGTCTTTATCAGCCGCAGGCAAAACCTTGCCGCCTCCCGGCAAAAGCCTGCCGGCTGGTTTTTTTCCAGCTGCCGGCAGTGATCCACAGGCCTTCCAGCGCCTGGGAGACAAACTGACCCACAGCAAGGACCCTATCAGCCTGGATGGACAGTTCATTGGCCGCATGGAATACAGCGGCAAAGCGGATTTTGACGCCGGTGGCGAAACACTGCTGCGCAATATTCTTGGCGCTCAGGCTGCGGCCGGTGGCGACAATGGCGCAGCCGGCTCTGGCGGTCAGGCCGGCAATCACAATAGCGATGCCAGCACGATACTGAATCAGCTGGCGGCCACCAACAGCATCGAGCGTGGCATCTCCGGCTCTCGCTCAGGCAATACTGCCACTGTCGAATCCATGCCGGGCTTCAGCCTGACAGCGGCAGCCGGCAGCAAGGAATTCGATCAACAGCTATCCAGCCGTATTCGCTGGATGGGCAATCTGAAAATGTCAGCGGCGGAACTGAAACTGCATCCGGCAGAGCTGGGCAGTATCGAGGTGCGTATCTCCACCGAAGACGACCAGACCCGGGTGAGTTTCATCACCAGCAATAACGCTGCCCGCGAAGTCATTGAAAACTCGATGCCGCGCCTGCGCGAGCTGCTGGGCGACAGTGGCCTGCAACTGGAACAGGGCGATGTATCCCAACGGGAACAGGGCGCTGAAGAACAGGCAGCCGAGATAGGCAGCAACAGTCGATTCGATGCCGGGGACGACAGCGAACCGGAAAGCCAGATCATTCACATGAAACGCGAGTCACGGTCCCAGGTAGACCACTACGTTTAAACAACGTCAGGGTCCGTGAATAGTTAAGGAGTCACAGGTGAAGAAGAAAGCAGTCATAGTGCTTGCCCTGATACTGATCGGTGGAGGCGCCGGCGCCTACTTTATGGGCTATCTCCCCTTTGGTGGCGCGCCCGCCGAAGCGGCTGCAGCCGAACATGGAGAGGTCGAACTGGACTCTCACGGCAATCCCGTTCAGAGCAGCGCTGAGGCACAGTATATTCCTATCAATCCGCCCTTTGTCGTTAATTTTACCCATCTGGGCAGTCTGCGCTTTCTGCAGATCTCTCTGGAGGTGATGTACGAAGACAAGGCAGTTCTGGAACGGGTAGAGCATTCCATGCCAGCCATTCGTAACGAACTGATTCTGCTGCTGAGCGATCAGAGTTTTGAAAAACTCAGCAGTCTCGAGGGCAAAGAAGAGCTGCGCGGCGAAATGCTCGCTGCCATTAACAGCCGGGTTCAGCACCAGGACGAAGAGCAGGCCCATGACCTGGTTCATGGTGAAGTCTTTATCACAAATTTTGTAATGCAATAGACTTGCTCTTCAAGCTGAAGAGTCGGTCAGGATTATCTTTCGGGAGGAAAGCAAGTGGATAATTCCAGTGACGACAATGTCGACAAGCAAGACGAATCAAACAATGAAGAAGCTGTGAGCGAAGAAACCACAGCCCAGCAGCAGGAAACACAAGAAGGACAGGAAGCACAGGAAGAGCCGGTAGATCATATGGCTGCCATGGCCGCCGCCATGGCCGAAGCAGGCCAGGGTGACGATCCTGAACCTGACGCTGCAGCCCTGGATGTGGAAATAAATACCAGCCAGGATGCGGAAGTAACGCCCGGCCAGAGCGCCGAGGCTATTGCTCGTACCGTGGCCGGTGAAGACGTCAATATCGATGCCCTGTTAAAGGTACCGGTGTCACTCTCCATTGAGGTTGGCCGTACCAAAATGCCTCTCAATGATCTGCTGGACACCAAGGAAGGCGCGGTCATCGAGCTTGAACGCATGCTGGACGAACCCCTCGACATTCTGGTCAATGGAGCCCTGATCGCCCATGGCGTGGTAGTGCTTGCCGAGGATCGTTTCGGTATCCAGATTACCGACATCATCAGTCTGGAAGAGCGCGCCAGGAGCCTCTAGAGCTTGCCAGGGCCTGCTGAGGCGGTTTTCAGCAGGCTTTATCTCCTTGTTTTTGCTAGCAAATATTTGTCGGCTTATCTTTATTTGTCAGCAAACGATATCAAGCTATAGAGTGGTAGAAGTGAGCCAGCCCTGCACGGGCCGTTTTTCGCTCCTGCCTGCAAGATGTAGACAAGGTAGCGAGCGACCTTCAGCCCCGGGCTGAATGCCTCGGAAAGCGGTAACAGCGACTATGGCCGACGAGAAAGACCAGCACCAGGGTGACGATTTCGAAGATCTCGATGAGGACTTCGATCTGGACCTGTTTGCCGATGAAAAACAGGATCAGAGCAGCCGCACTGAGCCTGAACTATCCCCGGTGGAAGAAGATTTCGAAGCCGAGCTGCAAGGCGATTTCGATCCGGATCCGGCAAATGATCCCATCGATGACTTTGCCGATGAACTCGACGATGACGTAATCGATATCAGCGATGATGAAATCGCCGAAGAGCTTGCCGCCATGGAGCAGGAAGACGCCAGCGCTGCACCTGAGGAACCTGATCCCGCACCAGCCCCGGAACCAGGCCCCGAAGTCACTGAAATGAGCACTCCGGAATCCGAAACAGTCAGCCCCGCACAGGCCCCTGCCGATGAGTCAGAGGCTGAACCGGAAGAGACCGGACCGACTATCGCCCTGCCCCCTTTTCTTGCCTCTCTTAGCAGTGTATCCCCGCGCATGATCGTCGCCGGCACCGCGGCTGTACTGTTGCCTGTAGTGGTTTTTGCCGTGCTTGGCATCAACAGCGATTCTTCTGGCACCCTGGAAGATGACAGTTCTGAAAGCGCCGTTGCGGGCTCAGCGGAAAACCCCTTTATACAAAGCAGTGATGGCAGTATCGAGCGCGATAGCGATGCGGTAAATGTGCCTGACCTGACCGCGGAAGATATTGAGCCGGCTTTGGCCGCCACTCGCCGTGAAGTAAACCGGTTGGGCGCGGAGCAGGAAATCAACAACGGCGCAGAGTCAGCCCTGAGCCAGGATCAGGACAGCGATAGCGAAAGCAGCGAATCCAGCAGTCCCGATAGCCAGACGCTGGTGGCCAGCCAGGATGCGCTGCAGGAAACAGAGGACTCTGGCCCGGAGTCTCCGGGCAATGAAAACATGCTGCTGGCCCAGACCGAACCGGAACAAACCGACAACCAGGCTGATACCGACTTGCCGGTTCAAGACACTACCGAATCGACCGCCGAAGTGCAGGCATCAACGCAAACTGCAGCAGTCGTCACAAGCGAGGACAATGAAGAACAAGCTCCGGCCAACAGCAATGCCAACCCTGTGTCCTCTTCTACATCTTCTACTGCATCGTCCACTGTAAGTGACATCGATATTCCCGGCACCGCTGAGGGACGCAACTATCATGTTATCGTGGCCAGTTTTGCTTCGGCCGCCGATGCCAACAGTCATGCCAGCAGTATCACTGACAGCGAAATCAGTGCCTATGTAATCCCACCCTTCGGCAGCTCCAGCAATTACCGGGTTGCCGTCGCCAACTACCGTTCCATGGCCGAGGCGCGCGAGAATATTCCGGGTCTGCAGGCATTGTTTGGCAGTGGCATCTGGCCCCTGCGTTATCCGCCTTCACCCGGCGTTCCCCTGATCAGTTCGCGCAGCGGTGCCACCTATATCATCGTCGCCAGCTTTCCCAATGAGCAACTGGCCCGCAGCCATGCCGGGCAACTGGTTCAACGTGGTGAACAGCCCGCCATCATTGCCCCCTACCCGCCGGCAAACCGCTACCGTGTTGCCGCGTCCTATTATGACAGTCTGGAAAACGCAGAAGCAGCATTGCCCCAGTTCCGCCAGAACTATGGCGCCGACGCCTGGTTGCTGCGTTATTAATCAGGGAAAAGACCAGAACGGCAAGCTGCCGAAAGGAATGCAGCGCAAGCGCGGCTAGCGCGACTGGCGTTGCTGGGCGACTGCCCGGCGATGATGTCTGAACAACAATTTTTCCATCAGCTCAGTCACCTGCTGACTGACGGCGATAAAATCCACCGTATGGGTTTCGGCATTGCTGCTGACAGTACCGAAGAAGCGCAAGGGTCTGGGCAGGGATGGTGTCAGGTAGAGAAGCACCTCTACCCAGGCATCGGCAGGCAAGTCAGCATCGCTTTGCTGCCATTGCAAACCCTGTGGGGTGAGGCGCAGCTGCCGTTCTTCCGGCAGGCGTTTTTGCTGGGTCAGTAGCTCCGTCACCATATCCAGAAGCAGATCAATCTTGGCTTCCTGACGCTTCAGATAATGACCCAGTTCATCGTGCTCTTCCAGATCGAAATTGTCGTTGCCGACCAGACTGGAACGCAGACTGTGCTCATTTTTATCGTTCACCATAGCCAGAGTATTATCACTGGGCATGGCATCCAGGATCTGAACACTGAACGGCAACAGGCCATCATAGACCAGACTGCCATCATGCTTGCTTTCGCCAACACTCACAGGATTCTCCTTCAAGCCAGCCGACACTGCGGCTAAATCAGATCCTGATACTGAGTGGCAGCGCTTTTCTGCGACTCCATACGCTGCTGCTCTTGCACCAACTCTGCTTTGGCCTGCTTCACCAGATCGGCAATCTGGTTATTCATATAGAGCAGTGTGGCCAGTGCCTCGGCTATCAGCGGTGATGCCTCGGCATTGTCACCGGAAAAACAGGCAACCAGTTCGGCCTGGCGCTGTTTTTCCATTTTCTCCACAGACTCCCAATCACCCATCTGGGCACAATGAAGAACCTCTTCGGTGGAGCGCAGCAGACTGGCCAGGCGAAAGCGCTGGCGGCTCTGCTCTTGCTCGAGCAATTCGCTCATGCTGGGTGCCGTATTGGGAACCACTTGCACGATCAGGCACCCCGGTATTCAGCAGGAATGGAATCCCAGCCTTCCTTGATCTCATTGACCAGGGAATTGACTTCGGCAATGATGCGGCCATCGGCCTGGGCATTGGCTTCTACCAGTCGGCGTTCCATATAGTCGTACATGGCACTGAGATTGGCAGCGATATCGCCGCCGCGGGCAGTGTCGAGACTGGCGCGCAGACCGTCGATGATACGAATAGCGGCGCTGATTGAGCTACCGCGTCCGGAAGCGTCGCCGCGCTCAAGGGCACCGTTGGCGCGCGCCAGTTTTTCCAGCAATCCATCAAACAGCATGGCAACCAGACTGTGGGGATTGGAGGAATTGACCCGGCTCTGCACACCGATCTGCTGGTATTCATTCAAAAGAGTTTGATTGTACATAATTCAGCCCTGCTTTGGTTTCCTGCTGCAATTACTGCTGCAATAATTCGGGTTTATTAATTCGATTTAACGGAGTTGGGCTTTGGCAGGTTCGCCAGTTGCCCCTCCAGGTAACTGCTGGTGCTTTGTAGCTGACTCATCAAGGTATCCAGCGCATTGAACTGAACCGTATAACGGGCGCGGACCTTTTCCCAACGCAATTCCAGCTCCTCACGGCGCTCTTCAACATCCTTGATGCGGTCTTCGTAGGCATCTATCCGATCGACCAGCGCTCCTTCTTCATCCAGCAGTGATTCCAGCAATTGATCAAACTGGCTGGTCACTCCCCGGGTGAAATTAACGGTGCCGCGACTGCCTGTGGTGCTTCCACCGATCGTCAGACTGAGCCCTTCGGCATCGCTACCTTCAGCAGCTATCAGAATATTGCCTGCGCCATTGGCGACAATGCCATCGATCGTGCCGGCTACATCGACTCCATCAACACCGGAAGCAACACTGAATCCCAGCTCCGCGGCGCTGTTAGTATCTACGGCTAAAATATTCACGGCTGAAGTACTTCCTAACACCGAGGAAGTAATAGTGAAGCTGTCACTGCCGCTGTCATAGGCAACTGACACGGTTTTGCCTGCATCACGCATGGCAGTCGTGCCATTGATCTGGGTTTGCAATTCACCGGCCAGATCATGACCCGTGCTATAGGTACCAGCGGTCAGGGTAATCTCACCGATGTCGATGCCATCGATTTCCAGTGTCAGATTATCGTTGTCGCTGTCTATGAGCAGCGTAGAACCACCACCAAAATCCGGCAATACTGCCGCAGCACCGTAATAGCCATAGCTGGCCAACTGACTGATCTCCACGGCGAAATCGCCAGCGACTGTCGTCTCTGTTGCGCTATTGAAGCTGATCTCTTCATCATCAGGCGTTCCATAGGCGGCAAACATCTTGATCACATCGTCAGGGTTCTCTTCCCAGACTTCCAGAAAGGTTTCCTTGTCAAACTCAAGGGTGCCACTGGAGGATGTGCTGATTCCCAGTTCTGCCAGACTACCGATGCTGCCGCTGAATCCCGGCGGCGTACTGCGCAGAATATTACCCACCTGTCCTTCCACCGAGCGCAAGGTAAAATCGCCTACCAGCGCCGACGGCACATCATTTTCTGCATCATAGGCAGACAGGGCATTGGAAGTGCTGATGAACTTGTTATAGCCACCGACAAAACTGTCTATGGCCTTGGTGATGGCAGAAGTATCCTGGGCCACTGTCAGGCTTACCGGAGACTCACTGACTTGCTTCAGGGTCATACTCACACCAGGAATGGCGCTACTGACCTGATTGGTATCATTGCTGACGGCAAGACCATTGATGCTGAACTGGGCGTTCTCCGCCGCGGCGGTTTGCTGCATATGGGTGGCGGCGGAATTGAAGGCCAGTTGTGACAGGCCACTGGCGTCAGTGTTGTTGCCATCGTCATCACTGACTGCGATCTCCAGACTGTTGGATTCGCCGGTATCCTCGGATCGCATCAGCAAACGGAAGCCGGAGCCATCATTAACGATAGATGCGCTAACGCCGATATCGGCGTCATTAATGGCCGCCATGATGCCTTCGAGGGTATTGTTGCTGCTGTCGATATCGATGGTGGCAGCATTCTTGTCCGCATTCAGACTGAAACTGTTATAGGTATCAGTCCCGGAATCATAGTCGGTAGTGCCAAATCGAATGGTAATGCTGCCGGTGCCCACTGTGGTGGTGTCGCTATCGGCGAATGTGCCGCTGGCCAGGCCATGGGAAGAAGCCAGTTGGCTGACTTCGACACTGTAGAGATTGGCAATCGCTTCGCTGCTGGCACTGACACCGAGCACCGAGCTGTCAGAAGACGTAGCGGTGTTCTTGTCATAATTGCTCAGTGTGTTGACACTGGACAGCGATGACTGAAAAGTAGAGAGCGCACTCTTGAGCGAACCGAGCGCGGAAAATTTGGCATTGTAACGGGACTGCTGCCTGTTGAGCTGCAGGTCGGAACCTGCACGCTCAGCAGCCACCAGTTGGTCCACCAGACCGTTAATGTCCAGTCCGGACCCAAGTCCTGTTGCCGTGATCATGTTGCACCTCTGTAGTCTGGGCCTGGCCCAAATACACAATCCTGCCCGTGTTAATTGCGACAGTTATTACGACGCAATCAGGCAGAATCCTTACTCTGTTATTTCACAGCAAGTAAGGTGCAACTTCTGTACCACTTTTCGGACTTGTTCAGGGATCAGGCATCTCCCTGGAACAACAGGCCCTTGGAGGGCTTGTTTTCACCGGATTCCTGGGCATCGGATACATGCCTGGCCAATTCCAGCATCTCCTCAGAGGGGATCTGCCGGATTACCTCGCCTGTTTCCTCGTCCAGCACGGTGACTACGGAACGATTCAGGTCCTCATCCACGGAAAAATTCAATTCCCGTGAAATATTCTGTACATAACCGGAAACGCTCTTGAGGGCTTGCTCAAATCCTTTTTTCTTCTCCTGATCTGGCAGGACTGGCGCGGGTGCCACCACGGGGACATTTTTGCCGCCGGTGGCAAGTTGCTGCCGAGTCTGGGTGGCCTGCACAGGGTCTATCTTGATCGCCGCGCGCATTTGATTGGCGATCAGGGCTGACTTATCCAGAGTTGTCATAATGCTAACCTCGTCGTGAAAACTACCATTGTTATTTTTATGTTTGTACTCCCCGGATGTCTCTCCTGAAGGCCTGCTCCCAGGCCCTGATAACCGGTGTGCCCCGGTCTTTTTCTGTTTTAAACAGCTACAGCCCCAACAGGGGCTGTAGTTGTTTGACGTGACTTGTCATCAGTCCGTCGGGATTAACCCAACAGTGACAGTACGTTCTGCGGCAGTGAGTTGGCCTGGGCCATCATTGCCATACCGGCTTGCTGGAGGATCTGCGCCTTGGTCAGGTTGGCAGTCTCGGCAGCAAAGTCAGTGTCCTGAATACGTGAACGGGCAGCTGACATGGACTCGGAAGAAGTCTGCAGCGAGGTGATCACAGATTCGAAACGGTTCTGAACCGCACCCAGAGTCGCACGCGAGCTGTTTACATTGTCCAGGGCAGTGTCAATCGCAGTCAGTACCGCGTTGGAGCCAGAGACAGTTTCAACAGTCAGGGTGTTACCGGTAGCAGTAGTAGTACCAGCAGTCAGACCCGAGGCAGTGGCGCCAGTCGCGCCGGCGATTACCAGATCTTCACCAGTGCTGGTGACAGAAACGGTACCGTAGGTAGTACCGGTAGCGCTGATCGCTGCGGTAGTACCGCCATTGTTTTCGGAGATGTCGATGTTGCTGCCATCAGTGGTGGAGAACTGCAGGTCGCCGCCATTGGCAGTACCGGAAACGGTGATACCGGCTGCAGTCAGGGCAGCGGCATTGGTAGTCAGAGCCGTATCGAGCATGGCACCTGTAATACCGGCACCCGCTTCAACAACATCGATATCGACACTATTCACAGTCAGCGTGTAAGTCTCACCGCCGCCGGTGGTGGCGAAATCAGTGAAAGACAGGTTAGCAGTCTGGTTGGTCGCTGTGGCAGAGACATTGGTGCCAGTGGCAGCAATGGCAGTGGCGATTTCAGCGGCGTCACGAGTGGCAGCGCCGACTTCAACACCATTGATGCTCAGATCACCGGCGGACAGGGCGCCAGCTACAGCAGTGCTGGTAGCAGAAGCTGTACCGTCGTTCAGACCCAGACCAGCAGCAGTAGAGTCGATGATGCTGGATACAGTGATGGTCTCACCCACGTTGGCACCAACCTGGAAGTTCTGGGCAGAGAAAGTACCGTCCAGCAGATTAACGCCGTTAAAGTTGGAAGTAGAAGCAACACGATCGATTTCACTTACCAGCTGGCTGACTTCCTGCTGCATGGCAGCACGGTCAGAGGAGCTGTTGGTGGCGTTGGCAGACTGAACGGCCAGCTCACGAATACGCTGCAGGTTGTTGGTAACCTCACCCAGGGCGCTCTCGGCAGTTTGTGCCAGGGAGATACCGTCGTTGGAGTTACGGGCAGCCTGGTTAAGGCCACGGATCTGGGCGGTGAAACGTTCGGTAATAGCAAGACCTGCTGCATCATCTTTGGCGCTGTTAATACGCATACCAGATGAAAGACGTTGCAACGAAGTACTCAGCATACCCTGTGATTTATTCAGATTTCTCTGAGCGTTCAAAGACGCAATGTTGGTATTGATGACTTGTGGCATGTGTATGTCCTCTTTCATCCCTTCAGTGGTGGTAGCACCAAACTGCAGAGATCGTCATTGTTTAAAAAAGCAACACTGTTGCTGTTCAGGGGACACTACGGCAAGGCGGCAAAGACACTTGAGCAATTATTTCCGCTTTTTGCCGCCCCAGCCATTTTCCTATATTTATCAGCCAGTTAATTCATCCAAACTGCCCCAGGCCGGTGGCAATTCTTGCCGCCTTAATGTGCGAATGGCGCCAAAGCAAACTCTATCAACGGCAAGCCAGGAACCTGGCCCGGCAACACATCACCAGCATTCAGCAGCTAGCGTGATGCGGATCACAAATAAAAGAAAACCCCAGCCGGTTACCCGACTGGGGTTTTCGTCACGCGAGGTATTCCTAGCCCTGGAGCAAGGACAGAACACCTTGAGGCAGCGAGTTGGCCTGGGCCAGCATGGACATACCGGCCTGCTGAAGAATCTGCGCCTTGGTCAGGTTGGCAGTCTCGGCGGCAAAGTCAGTGTCCTGGATACGTGAACGGGCCGCTGACAAAGACTCCGAGGAAGTCTGCAGTGAAGTTATCACCGATTCAAATCGGTTCTGGACCGCACCCAGTGTCGCCCGGGAGCTGTTCACGGTGGCCAGTGCGGTATCAATTGCGCTGATCAGCGAATTGGAACCAGACACTGTCTCTACAGAAAGCGTGTTACCGGTAGCAGTAGTAGTACCAACAGTCAGACCCGCGGCAGTGGCGCCAGTCGCTCCGGCGATTACCAGATCTTCACCAGTGCTGGTGACAGAAACGGTACCGTAGGTAGTACCGGTAGCGCTGATCGCTGCGGTAGTACCGCCATTGTTCTCGGAGATGTCGATGTTGCTGCCATCAGTGGTGGAGAACTGCAGGTCGCCGCCATTGGCAGTGCCGGAAACGGTGATACCGGCTGCAGTCAGGGCAGCGGCATTGGTAGTCAGAGCCGTATCGAGCATGGCACCTGTAATACCGGCACCCGCCTCAACGACATCGATATCCACACCGTTAACAGTCAGCGTGTAGGTTTCGCCGCCGCCGGTGGTGGCGAAGTCGGTGAAAGACAGGTTGGCAGTCTGGTTGGTCGCTGTGGCAGACACATTGGTGCCAGTGGCAGCAATGGCAGTGGCGATTTCGGCCGCGTCACGAGTGGCAGCGCCGACTTCAACACCATTGATGCTCAGGTCACCGGCGGACAGGGCACCTGCAACAGCAGTACTGGTGGCAGCTGCAGTGCCGTCATCCAGGCCCAGACCGGCCTTGGTGGCGTCAACAATGCTGTTTACGGAAATTGTCTCACCGACATTGGCGCCTACCTGGAAGGTCTGACCGGTAAAGGAGCCGTCCAGCAGATTAACGCCGTTAAAGTTGGAAGTAGAAGCAACACGATCAATCTCGTTGATCAGCTGCGAGACCTCCTGCTGCATGGCAATACGGTCAGAAGCAGAGTTGGTGGCGTTGGCAGACTGAACGGCCAGCTCACGAATACGCTGCAGGTTGTTGGTAACCTCACCCAGGGCGCCCTCGGCAGTTTGTGCCAGAGAGATACCGTCGTTGGAGTTACGGGCGGCCTGATTAAGGCCACGGATTTGAGCAGTAAATCGCTCTGAAATCGCAAGGCCTGCGGCATCGTCTTTGGCACTGTTAATACGCATACCGGAAGAAAGACGCTGCAAGGAAGTGCTCAACATGCCCTGGGATTTGTTCAGGTTACGCTGAGCGTTCAAAGACGCAATATTGGTGTTAATAACTTGTGGCATAATAATCCCCTTAATGTTGACCGGCGAAAGCTTGCAACTGAAAGCCGGTATGGACCACTGTTTAAAAATTTCAGCAACAGTGTTGCTTCGGGAATGATTACGACACCAAGGAAATTACCTTAACAATTTTTTCACTTTTTTATCGAATATTTTTCATATATAGAATGAAAGGTATATTTTATTTTTATTTTTATTTTCATTTTCATGCACATGAGTTTGACGCGCGCACAGGAAAAATCCCGGGCAACATCGATGTTGCCCGAAGCAAAAGGGTCAGGAGCAACCCTAAAAAATACGCCCTTTTCCAGAAACTCCTAGAGAAACTGAAACAGGGATAATCCAGAGGCTTTCACATAAGCCTGTTGCGCGGCCTGAAGTGCCGTCAACTGCAAATTGAATCGGGATATTGCCTCGGCATAATCCAGATCCTGGGTATCCGAAAGCACGGTTTCCATCTGCAACTTGAAATCCTGGTTTATCTCTTCCAGGGTTTCCAGGTTATTGAGCCTTGCGCCTACGTCCGCACGAATCGCGGTGACGTTATCCAGCGCCTGATCCAGATTGGCCAGACCCTGCCCCATCAGATTATGAAACTGCGCCCGACTGCTATTATCGGGGGCCGGCGCATTCAGAGCATCGGCGATATTTTTCACAGTAGTAAAAATATCCTGATAGGAAGACGGCGAAAGCATTATCTGATCACCCGGAGCCGGTGTACCACTCAGGTCAAACTGGGCACCGCCAAAACTGATACTGCTACCTTCGCTATAGGTGCCGGTAGCCACTACCCCGGCGGAAGAGTCCGTTACTTCATAGGTAATAGGCGCAGCCGGACTGACCTGATCAAAGGTCACGGTGTAATCGTCGGGTTGAAATGTCGCAACCAGGCCAAATGCACCGACGATGGCTGTCCCCACATTGGTCCCGGCTGCTTGCACTGAAATATTGCCGTCACCGGAGCGCACCCGCTGAAAAACATCCATTCCGGAATCCCGGGTGGCAACCATGGAACCATCACCCACCTGCAACATGCGCTGCCCCTGATCGCCCCGATAGACAACCGAGCCATTGAGTTCAACGAAGGGGGGCGAGTCTACTTTATAACCGCCAAAAATATAGTCACCCTGGGCATCCTTGGTATTCGCCAGGGCTACGAGCTCATCCAGGCGCTGGTAAATTTCCTGGGCAATGGATTGCTTGTCGCGATCCTGATAGGTCGAGTTATTACCCTGCACCGCCAACTCCCGGATACGCTGCAGGGTATTGTTCACATTTGCCACCACGCTCTCTTCAAAGGCGAGAGAGGATTGTGCCAGGGCACTATTGCGGGAATACTGATCCAGAGTGTCAAGACCGGCCTTCAGATCCAGCACTTTTACTGCAGCCGAAGGGTCATCCGAGGGCTTGTTGATACGCAGGCCGCTGGCAATCTGCAGTTCGGTTTCCTGCAATTTTGCCTGTTGCTCCTGCATGGCAATAACGCCCTGATTGTAAAAATTCAGTGTTGATACTCGCATTGTTCTGGCCTTAAGTAATTCCTGCCTGGCTATGCCTAACGCATCGAATTCATCAAGGTCTGAAACACTTCTTCAGAGACCTTGATCAGTTGTGCTGCTGCCTGATAGGACTGCTGGAAACGAATCAGGTTTGCCGCTTCCTCATCGAGATTGACTCCCACTACGCTGTCCTTGTAGGACTCAGCCTGTTGCAGCAAAGTGGTTTCCAGTTCCAGATTGGCACTGCCCTGCCGCTGCTGTGAGCCCACATCCGCCACCAGAGCGCCATAGACTTCCTGGAAACTGTCTTCACCATTGTTCAGTAATCTTGCATGCTGTAGTTCACCCATCATCAGGGCGTTGTTATTGTCACCGGTGGCGCCAAAATTGTTTTCCAGCGTATAGCTGTCGCCGGCATCAGGAGTACCGGAAACAGTAAAGCTGATTCCCGTGGCTCCTCCCAGGGTGATGACTTTGCCATCACTCTCGGTTGCCGGATCATAGGCATAGGGCCCCAGACCCCCGGGACCACCTACCGCATCAAAACCAGGCACACCTGGTCCCATGGCATCCGGATTGAAAGTCAGTGTCACTGTACTGGCCAGTGGCAATCCGTTAACCGGGTCCACTCGCACAGCAGTCAACTCGGAAGTACCGGTATTGCTGGCATTCTGCAAAGGAGATATGGGTGAGGCTGCCGCGATCTTGCGCGGGTCCGATATCCTGAAATCAAAATTTCCGGCGGCAGTTTTGGCCGGGTTGAATACAAAACTGTCACCGGTGGAGGCAACGCCAGTGCTCACATCCACCGTCATACCATCAAGGCTCAGGGGTCCGGCTCCGGAGACCGTGGTATTGTCACTCTCTCGGCTCAGGTGCCATTGCACACCATCGTAGCTAAGCTGATATTCACTGGCCCGTACCTGACTGTAGTCATCAAGACTGACACTCGGTGCAGCAGTGCCTGCGTTGGCAGATCTGGCAGCCACCGGCACTGTATTGCTGTTAAACATGGCACCACCCAGATCACCGTTCAGATCCATGCCAGACAGATGCTGGGCGTTCAGGGACTCAGACAAGCCAAGGCTAATCAGTCCCAATTGCGACATGGCAGGATCCAACAGGCGGCTGCGAAAGTCCAACAGACCCTGAAGCTCGCCGCCAGTAACAAAGCTGCTGTTACCGTTGGCAGCAGACTGCCCTGCAATAATCACTTCCAGCTTGGAACTGTCATAGGCATTGCTGCCGATTGCCAGATCGGTCACCTGGGTGCCTACCACAACTGGCTGGCCCTTGCCGATGAACACATTCAGGGCACCATCGTCCTGGGCGACGGTGGTCACGGAAATTTTTTCGGCCAGACTGCGTATCAGTTTGTCTCGCTGATCCAGCAGATCATTCGGCAAGGCACGATTCCCTGACGAAGTTTCACTGGTAATCTGTCGGTTCAGATCGGCGATACCGGCCGACAAGGTATTGATGTCTTCAACCGCCAGGCGCATGGCCGAATTCACTTCAGCATTCAGATCCTGTAGCAAGCCATAGAATGCATGTTGTTTGTCCACCAGATTATTGGCCTCACCAATCAGGGCCTGACGCTCAGGCAGGGTAGACGGGCTTGCCGCCATATCGGCTACCGAGGTAAAGAAGTTCTGGATGGAAGCATTCAGGCTGGTCTCGGAATTGGCCATCAGATTGTCGACCCGTGACGCAAACTCCACGAACACCTCGTACTGGGCACGACTGGAGGAGAAATCCTGTACCTGGTTGGTCAGAAAATCATCATAGGCGCGGTCAACACTGGCAATGCGCGAACCCTGGCCCATGAAGCCAAAGCCATAGCGCTGATAGTCATGAGTCTCAAAATTGATACTCTGACGGCTATAGCCCTCGGTATTGACATTGGCAATGTTGTGGCCGGTTGTATTCATGGCCTGCTGCAGGTTGGCCAGAGACCCGGAACCCATTTTAAGAATATCTACCATAATGCTTTCTCGGCTAAGTTGCCGCGCCTGTCATGGACAGCGCGCATTACTTTCCTTCTCCTGAATCATTGGCCTGACTGGCAAATTGCGAGCTGGCACGAATCTGCTTTTCGATTACCTCAGCCAGGCCCAGCCCGCCTTTGCTGGACATATCCACCGCCAGCTGTTTGTCAAACATATCCTGATAGGCTTCCATCTGATTACTGGAGAACATGCCGTCTTTGGGCAAGGTATCGCGCATGGATTTGAGCATCATGCCAACAAAGATGGACTCGAATTGCTGGGCAACCTCTTTCGCGGCCGCACCCGGATCCGAGCCAGCCTTGCGCTTGAGATTGTCCAGACCATTGAAGTCGGTATAGACGGCAGGCGATGTTGTAGTCAGTTTTTCCATATCAGGCATTTTCAGTTTGTAATCAGATCACTACCAATTGGGCCTTGAGAGCCCCCACCTGCTGCAAGGCTTCCAGAATCGCCACCAGATCACTGGGGGACGCCCCCACCTGATTCACCGCGCGCACCAGATCATCCAGAGTCACGCCGGGGCTGAACAGAAACATGCGATTGTCTTCTTCCTCGATATAGACCGAGCTGTTTTCCACCACCTGGGTCTGACCGCCAGAAAAGGCGCCGGGCTGGCTCACAAAGGCATCTTCATCGATGGTGACGATCAGGCTGCCATGGGCCACGGCCGCTTCGGCCACCCGCACTTCGGAGCCAATTACCACGGTGCCGGTTCGTGAATTGATAATCACCTTGGCACTGGCACTGCCGGTTTCAATTTCCAGATTCTCCAGTACTGAAACAAAGGCCACCTTGGCGGAAGCATCGACCGGCCCACGGACCCGCACTGAGGAACCATCAAGCGCTCTGGCCGTATCGGCGCCGAAGAAATCATTCACCGTCCTGACCAGATTCTGGGCCGTGGTGAAGTCAGTCTGATTCAGATTCAATACCAGCGAATCTCCACCAGTGGCAAAAGGACTGGTCACTTCCCGCTCCACAATCGCACCATTGGGGATGCGTCCACTGGAAGGGATATTCACGGTAACAGAGCTGCCATCGGCACCCTCGACACCGAAACCACCCACCACCAGATTACCCTGGGCCAGGGCATAGACGGCCCCGTCAGCACCCTTCAGCGGCGTCATCAACAAGGAACCACCGCGCAAACTGTTGGCATTACCGACCGATGACACAGTCACGTCGATAGTTTGTCCAGCCTTGGCAAAAGGCGGCAGTTCTGCATGCACCAGTACCGCTGCCACGTTCTTGAGCTGCGGATTGACATCTTCAGGCACTACCACGCCCAGTTGTGCCAGAGTCGTCTTCAGACTCTGCACGGTGAACTGGGTCTGGGTTGTCTGGTCACCGGTGCCCGGCAAACCTACCACCAGACCATAGCCCACCAACTGGTTAGCCCTGACGCCTTCGATTGAGGCAAGGTCCTTGATGCGCTCGGCCTGGGCCGGATTAAATCCGGAAAAGCCGATAGCGAATACGAGAACAAACAGGAGTCTCATTACTCTGAATGCAGTTTTTTCAGTCATCATCAGAATGGCCATAGTGGGCTAAAAAGAATCTTCGCAGCCCATCCCGGAGTTGTGTTGTGAGAATTGGTACCACGCCCGGCGTAGCTGATGCGGGCATCGGCTACCTGGGTGGAATAAAGGGTATTGAAAGTACCGATGTCTCTGGGGCGCACCACGCCGGACAGACGAATATATTCGTCGCCCTGGTTGATGCGAATACGTTTCTCCCCCTGAATAACCAGGTTGCCATTGGGCAGTACTTCATGGACTGTGACAGCGATACTGCCATTGAGACGATTGCTCTGGCTGCTGCCACTCTGGCCACTGAAGGTGTTTTCCGAGCCCAGATCGATATTCATATTGGGGCGGGCGCTACCACCGAAGGTGGGCGTCTGCACATTCATTTCGGTCGACTGATTAATGCTGTTATCAGCACTGTTCTGCCCGGAGGTTTCCTCCACCAGCAGAACCGTCAGGATGTCACCTATTCGCCGCGCCTTGATGTCTTCAAACAGAACCATTTCGGTTCCGGCCTGATAGATCGAACCGCTGCGTTGCTGCTGATGCTGGCTTCTGAGCTGTTCATAGCTCGGCATGGACTCAGGCTCTGGAGTAGGGGCCGGGACACCGCCACAACTGATCAGAATCAACCCGAGCAAGCTGAGCAAGCTGAATCTTGCAACTACACTGACTTCACTCATCATGCTCCCCTTAGAGGTTGTTGCTGACGTACTGCAGCATCTGATCGGCCGTGGAAATCGCCCGGCTGTTCATTTCGTAAGCACGCTGGGTTTCAATCATGCTTACCAATTCTTCCACCACGTTGACATTGGAGCCTTCGATGAAGCCCTGTCGCAGACTGCCGAGGCCATTCAGGCCAGGCGAGCCCACCTGGGGCGCACCGCTGGAGGTGGTTTCTATATACAGGTTGCTACCGGTGGGTTGCAGACCGGCAGGATTAATGAAATCCGCCAGTTGCAGATTACCCACCTGCACAGTCGCCGCATTGCCCTGGGTGGAAATACTCACGGTTCCATCGGTACCGATTGTCACCGACTGGGCGTCGACGGGAATATTGATGGCCGGCTGAATGGGATTGCCATTGGCAGTCACCAGCTGACCCTGGGCATCCACTTGCAGGGAACCGTCACGGGTATAACCCAGGCTGCCATCTGGCATCAGCACCTGAAGAAAGCCCTTGCCCTCGATCGCTACATCCAGAGGATTGTCAGTCTGGGTGGCTGAGCCCTGGGTAAAGAGTTTTTCTGTGGCCACGGTTTGCACACCGGTACCCAGCATCAACCCGGATGAATAGGTAGTGTCCTGGGAAGACTGGGCACCCGGCTGGCGCTGGTTCTGATAGAGCAGGTCTTCAAAGATTGCCCTGCTGCGCTTGTAACCGGTGGTGCTGGCATTGGCCAGGTTGTTGGAAATGACCGACAACTTGGTCTGCTGGGCATCAATACCGGTTTTCGCAATCCATAATGCCTGTGTCATGTTTATTACTCCTGTTTATTAAGCTGCTGCTTATCTCAAGCTCATCAGTTTGCTCAGGGCCTGCTGGTTTTCCTGAGCCGTTTGCATGAGCTTTACCTGACCTTCGAATCGTCGTGCCAGGTCTATCATTTTTACCATCTCGCCAACGGCATTGACGTTACTGCCTTCTATATTGCCGGAGGTCACACGCACATTGGCGCTGGCTGGCGCAATCTCGTTATCGGGCAAACGCATCAAACCGTCCCCGGATCGCTGCAATTGCTGCTCATTCGGTTCCGCCAGTTTGATGCGGTCCACCACTGCCAGGGTATTGGCAGCCGAACCCAGGGGCTGTATGGAGATAGTGCCGTCCGCTCCGACTTCCACCGTTGAGAAAGGTGGCAAGGCAACCGGACCGTTATTGCCCAGAACCGGGCGGCCGACGCCATCCAGCAACTGTCCAAAACTGTCCACATGCAAATCACCGCGGCGCGAATAACCTTCAGTGCCGTCCTTGCCCAGCACCGCAATCCAGCCTTCACCATTAATGGCTATGTCCAGATTACGGCCGGTGGTGCGAACCACACCTTCCGACAGGTCAGGCACACTGTAGGCCTTGCCACCGGCGCTGGCCGCCGCCACATGAGCCAGTTCGGCCTTGAAGCCATCTGTGCTCACATTGGCCAGGTTATTCGCATTGACCGCCTGCGCATGCATGATCTGCTTGGCATTTTCAACGGCGTTCAGTAGAAGCTGACTCATGATTCAGTCCTGTCAGGGCTCTTTAGTGTGTTAGCGCAAATTAATAATGGCCTGGGTAACCGTGTCTTCGGTCTGGATCACCTTGGCATTGGCCTGGAAGTTACGCTGGGCAACAATCATGTCCACCAGTTCCTGGGTTACTTCCACATTGGAATCCTCAAGCGCGCCGGACTGCACCACTCCCACACCACCAGTGCCGGGGTTGGACAGGGTCGGCTGACCGGAGGTGAAGGTCTCAGCCCAGATGCTGCCACCCAACGGCTGCAGGCCAGCAGTATTGGCGAAATCAGCCAGAGCTACCTGGCCCAGGGCACGGGACTGACCGTTGGTAAAGCGTGCATAGACGATACCGCCCTCACCCACTTCGACACCGCGCAGTTGCCCGGTGGTAAAGCCGTCCTGGTCGATGGAAGAGACGGAGAATTCATTACCAAACTGGGTCAGTTTGGACAGATCGAGAGTGAACGTCTGTGCCGCAGCGCCATTGGCTGCACCGGCAGTGTCCTGGGGAGTCCAACCCGCAACGCTTACTTCCACTGGCAAGCTCGCAGTCGGGATCTTGCCTGAAGAGTCAAATGTCACAGTATCCGGACCAGTCTGGGAGACACCGTCGATCAGGGTATAGACATTCCACTCATTGGAAGTGGCTGTCTTGACGAAGTAGAGACTCTGGGTATGCGCGTTACCCAGGCTGTCATAAATGGTTACCGAGGTGGATGAATTGAACATATCCGGATCCGGCGCTGTGGGCGGAGAAGCAAAGGCATCGAAGCCTGCGCCCGGCCAGGGCACTGTCGGCGGCGTGGCGCGGGAATCGAGGTTGGCCGACATGGTTACCTCGGTGGTGCCTTCCGGTTGAATCAGGGAGGTGTCGATATGCAGTGGTGACATGCCACCGGTAGGATTACCCGCCTCGGTAGTATTGAATGTCATCAATTGCTGACCGGCAGCGTTGACCACAAAACCCGAGCGATCCACCTGGAAGTTACCGGCCCGGCTATAAACCTGGGTGCCGCCGTCATTCAGCACGAAAAAGCCGCTGCCGTTGACCGCCATGTCCAGCACGTTATCGGTGAAGGTAATATTGCCCTGGGAGAATGACTGGTTCACGCCGTTGACGGCAACACCTTTACCAATGGCATTCTGGGACACACCCAATAAACTTGTTGCGAATACGTCAGTGAAATCACCCCGAGAGGATTTGAAACCGGTGGTACCGGCGTTGGCAATATTGTTGCCGATAATACCGAGATTGGTAGAGGCGGCTTTAATGCCTGAAACTGCAGTATCGAATGACATAGATTAACTCCTGGGTAATCGCTGCAAATTATTTGAATTCACGCACCTGGGGCAGGCTGACAGCATTGCCATTGTCCAGATGCAATAAGACGTTGCGGTTTTCGCGGTCTACCGACACGCTCTCAACCTTGGAAAAATGAGAGACACCGATGGCCACCAGTTCGCCATCTACCAGCCCCTGGGCTGTAATGGAATAGTCACCGGCGACTGCCTGTTCGCCATCTTCACGCAATCCATTCCAGCTGAAGCGCTGGGCACCAGCGCCAACCGTGCCGAGGTCATAGCTGTTGACCAGGGTGCCGGCGGCATCATGGATCAGCAGTCGGGCATTAGTGGCGGTGGCTTCAGTCTCAATCAGGCCGTCAATCTCACCACCGGCTGACAAGTTCGCAAATTCAGTGCTGCTCAATACTTCCTTACCTACAAGAGTGGAAGCCTGCATGGCCTGAGCCGCATAAAGATTGCTGGAAATCCCCTCAAAGGATTGAGCCATATCATCAATGCCAGAGACCGTACGGAACTGGGCGATCTGGCCCAGAAACTCGCTGTTGTCTGCCGGATTGACCGGATCCTGGTTTTTCAGCTGGGCAATCATCAGTTTGAGAAAATCTTCCTGACCCAACTCATCACTGCCCTTGCCCACCGTCGGCGGTGCTACTGCACTGCTGCCAAAAACCTGTTCAATCGTGTTCATCGCTGGCCCCCTTATTTATTGCCCATGCTGAGAGTGCTCAGCATCAACTGCTTGGAGGTATTGAGAACCTCGACATTGGATTGATAGGCGCGTGACGCTTCCATCATATAAGCCATCTCTTCCACCACATTGACGTTGGACAGATAGACATAGCCATCGGCGTCCGCCAAGGGGCTTTCCGGCATGCGCTGTCGTTCAACCGGAGTCTGGCTCTCCATAAAGCGTGAAATCTGTACTCCATCGCTATTGCCGTTACCGAAACTGCTCACCGGCGAGTTGAAGCTGCCAAAGGCATCACCCAGCAGGGCCTTGAATTCGGGTCGCTGGGCTTTATAGGCCTCGGCCTCGGAACTACTGACCACCTGGGAGTTCGCCATATTGCGGGCGATCAGGTCGATATGGGTGCTCTGGGCATTGAGTGCCGAGCCGGTAATATCAAAGGTATTTGAGATTCCCATTAGCGTTGTCCTTTAATTGCCAGGCGCAAACCGGAGATGGATCCGTTCAGAAACTCCAGACTGGCCTGATACTCCAGAGCATTGCGGGCAAAAGCCGCCTGCTCTACTTCTGCTTCTACTGAATTACCGTTGTACATAGGTTTTGTTGGCATTCGGTAAAGTAATTCCCCGAAGCTGTCGTTATTAGCATTAACCGCGTGCTTGGCATGAGTTGTGTTCATCTGCAAGCGACCGCCATCGGCGACACTATTAAGGGCAGTACGAAAGTCATAGTCCCTTGCCTTGTAGCCGGGGGTGTCAGCATTGGCGATGTTGGAAGCCAGAGCGGCACTGCGCTGGGAACGAAAGCTCAACGCTTTCGCATGCAGGCCCAGAGAGTTGTCGATCCAGTTCATGTTTACCTCGTTCGGTTTTTTGCCGTAATGCTCTGCTTGTCTGCAACTGCCGTGCCAGATCGTTAATAGCTATAGATATCAATAGCTTAGATCAAAAGCGGCAAAATTTTCCTCTGTCACTGTGGCAAACTTTCGACACTCCGGCGGCAAGCCTTGCCGCTGAGCTGACCTCCTTTTCTGTAAACCACGACTTGCTGCTCAAAGCCTTGTATTTACGGGGCCTGGCACACAAGCACCTGAAATCCACCGGGTCTGACTGGAACACTGGCATGTGGATTGCATCGCTACTGCCCATATTCACAGGCACTTTGCACGACAGTGCTGAAAGCCCCGGAATACGGGGCCTTGAGAGCAGGAAAGCAAGATGAAGGTCAACTTTTTGACAAGCCGAATGACGGAAAAGCTGTTATTACTGGCAATTCTGGCCATGATGCCTTTGCCGGCACCGGCCGAGTCCAGCCAGTCCCTGGCAGAGATTCGCCGGGTTGCCGAACAGTTCGCGCTGACCCGGATCGACAGCAGCGGACTGAGTGAGATCAGCGCCAGTGCCGCCACTATGGATGCCCGGCTGCGCCTGAAACAATGTGATCAGGCGCTGGAAGCCTTTGCCACCAGTAACAGTCGCAATCGTTCACGCAGCACTGTCGGGGTTCGCTGCACCGGACAGAACCCCTGGACCCTGTATGTCCCGGTAACCATTAGTGCCCTGGCCGAAGCCCTCTATACCGCCCGGCCCCTGTTGCGGGGTGAGCTGTTGGACAGCTCGGCCGTGGAAGTACGGCGCATGCCGCTGGACAAATTGCCGCCTAACAGCCTGTCCGAAACCGAAAATCTGGCCTCTCTGGAGGCGGTTCGACCACTCAGGGCCGGCGTTCCTTTGACACTCAATGCCGTTCGGGCCCGTCAGGTGGTGCGTCAGGGGCAGGAAGTGGTGATTCAGGCCAATACCGCCGGCATTCAAGTAAAAATGACAGGAAAAGCATTAAAATCAGGAAGTTATGGTGACCTCATCCCGGTAAGAAACAACAATTCCGGGCGTATAATCGAGGCCGCAGTGAGCAATGAGGGCCTGGTGACTGTCAATTTATAGGTCAATTCACAATTTGATTGAAAAAAGTCTAAAGTAATTTTTTTGACAGGTCGTAGCGTAGAAATGTCACGGCCGATATTTTGCAGCATTAATGGAGCGTTTCAGATGAGCAATGACATACAAACTGGCAATCTGCCAGTCAGCAATCTAAGTACCAGCAGCCAGAAGGCTGCCAACCAAACCGGTCAGTCCGCCCAAAAGGCAGGCTCCCAGTCGCCTGCAGCGCGCCCGGCAGATACTGTCAGCATTACCGACCAGGTTTCACGCCTGCAGGAAATCGAAAACATGCTGGGTTCCGTGCCTCCGGTGAACAACTCCCTGGTGGAAGAAGTCAGCCAGCTAATTGCCAATGGCAATCTGGAGATGGATCTGGAGCGCACCGCCAGCAAACTGATCGAAATGGAAACGGGCGTTCCGACTCCAGACAAGAAGTAATCTGAAGCAGGTTGGCTATGGAACAGAGTATTGAAGTCAGTGAAGCCCTGGAAGCACTGCTGGACAGTGAAGTGGGCTGTGCCCGCACTCTGCTGGATTCACTGAAAGCGGAGAGCGCTGCCCTGGCCAGCAAAGATGCCAAGCTGGTCACTATCAATAGCGCCAACAAGCGCAAATTGATTGACAAGCTTCAGGCTGCCAGCGAGGCGCGCATCAATTTCATGACCGAGCATGGGCTTTCTACCAGGGCCCAGGAGTTGCACAGCTATGATCCCGGCGAGGCCAGCAATGCCCGGCTCGACGCCAGGTTCATTGAGTTGTCGCAACTGGCCCAGAAATGTTTCGATGAAAATCGCGTCATTGGCCAGCTGATCAATCGCCGCAGTCAGTTCATCAGCCAGATTCTGCGTAGTCTGTCACCCAGTGCCGATCTTCAGGGTTTGACCTACAAGGAAGACGGCAATCCTGCTGCCGGTGCCCGCAATAACATGTTCTACCAGACCAAAATCTAGTCATCGCTGCACAAGGGGACGGTGCCGTGGAACAGTCTGATCTCATCACCACAATCACGCAGAAGAATGTCATCTGGCGAACCATTCAGGGTATCGCCGACCAGCAATTGCCGATTCGCATTGCCCTTGATGACAGCGATGAGATGATATTTCGTACCCAGATTGCGCGCATCGAAAAAGAAGCCGAGCAGATCGTTGTGCATCAGCCCAAGTCTGACGACTGGCAGCAGCACATCATTGCCAGACAGGCACTCAAGGTGTCCTGCAATATGCCCAATGGCACCATCCGCTTTGAGGGCCACCTGAGCCCCCTGGATGGCGCTGAAAACTCACCCTATTGCCAACTCAGTTTTCCGGAACAGGTCAGCAAGGAACAGTTACGCTCCACTTTCCGGGTATCGGTGATGAAGTATGACTCCGATGCTATCCTGACCTTCCAGCCCGGCACTGAATTCAAAGGTGAGTGCAAGGACATTTCCCAGGGCGGCACGCTTATCCACCTCCCCCAGCTCAAGTCCGAACAACTGCAGGCAGCCGAGCGCTCGCTGCAGCCTGGTGCCCGCATCCAGTCTGTCAGAATCTCCATTCCGTCGATTATCGATCTGGAATGTGCGGCAAGAATTTGCCGCGCCAAAACTCTCAAAAACGGCAATCTGCTGGTGGGACTGGCCTTTCTGGACATGGGGCCGAAACAGAGCAATGCCCTGCGCGGTGCCCTGATCAAGCTGGAACGCAACAATATCAAGAATTAGGGCTAATCCGGTCCCAGTGTCAGTAAATCTACTGTCGGCATATTGACTATTCCACTAAAAACCCGGGCCTTTCCCGGCCTCATCGCTCTGAAAGCCGCGAATTCCGGGCGTTCCAATATTCCTAACAATTGGCACAGGACTTGCATTTTCTTACTGCAAGGACCAAGTGAACCGTTCACTGAACGGTGACTGGGCAAATTCAGCAGGAAATGGAGTCTATCCATGAATAATAGCCAGGTGCATGCGCACAGCTATATTGAGGAGGTTTCAATGACGCCAGAAGCCAATCTGGACGAGTTGCATACCACATTGCCACTGAGGGAATTGATTGGGCTGTTTGCCAATGAAATCAGGGATTTTGTCGAGTATGACAGCTTCTGTTACAGCAATACCGCCAGGGATATCCAGGTAGATCGCGGCAGCGCCAGCATTCATAGCTGTCACTACAATATCAAGGACAAGGGCCTGGAGTTGGGAGAAGTCACCCTGACCCGTCAGTCGCCTTTCCGTGAAGAAGAAATGATCATTATCGAGCGTGCACTTGGCGCCCTGTCTTCCCACCTGATCAATGCGGTGGAGTCACAAAGCGAATTGCAGGCGCAGGGCAACTGAGCACTGCCCCGGGGCGGCAATATCTGCCGCCGGCCCGCCCCCAGGTCTTGCGCTCTTTGCCCCGCGCCAGGCTCGCCGCTGCCTGATTGTTTTTGCATCGCAGCCTGTATCCCTTTGCCAGCCCGCAGTATCATCCAGCCACTTCCATGTGCCGCCAGGCACGCTATGGCAGCTGATAGCCTTAGTCACTCACCGTCATTCACAAACAGGATTGATCTGTGCTGAAAACAGTCAGGCTGGTTCCGGCTTGTTTGGCCTTGCTGCTGACATTGCCGGTTTTTGGAGCCTCTACTCCGCCAAACCCGGTGCTTGCCGAAGTTTTGCAACTGGAATCGGAACTGGATGCCCGCATCGGCATCAGTCTGCTTGATACCGGCAATCAGGAACACTTGTCATGGCGCGGCCAGGAGCGCTTCCCCCTGTCCAGCACCTTCAAACCGCTGGCCTGCGCCGCTTTGCTGGCCCGGGTTGATGAGGGCCTCGAACAATTGCAGCGACGAGTCTTTTTCGACGCGGCAGATCTGGTGAGCTATTCCCCCATTAGCGAACAATTCACAGGCAAGGCTGGCATGAGTCTGGAAGACTTATGCGCGGCCACCATTGCCTGGAGCGACAATACAGCAGGCAATCTGGTGTTAGAGGCCATCGGCGGCCCCGCCGAACTCACTGCATTTTTGCGGGAGCTGGGTGATCCGCTGACACGCCTGGATCGCTGGGAGACAGAACTGAATGAAGCCCTGCCTGGCGATCCCCGTGACAGCACTACCCCCGATACCATGGTGATGACCCTGCAGAAACTATTGCTGCAGGAGCGGCTGCAAAACGATTCGCGTCAGCAACTGGAATCCTGGTTACAGGACAATCAGGTGGGCGATGCCCTGCTCAGAACTGCTATCCCCGGAAACTGGCAGATTGGCGACAAGACCGGCGCCGGCGGCTATGGTTCCCGCTCCATTACCGCCATCATTCGACCACCGCAGCGGGCCCCACTGATCATGGCCATTTATATTACTGAAACGGAAGCCGATTTCGACGCCCGCAATGCCGCCATCGCCCGCATTGGTGAGGCTCTGGTGGGCTGGCTTGATAGTGGGAGTCCGGACTGAAGCAGCCATGATTCGCTCAGATCGCAATCAATCAGGTACAGATACCAGGGCGTTGTAATTGCTGTCAGTAAGGCTGTGAGAACAGTTTTTTGGATGCAGGCTGCGATAAAAGCATCAAGGCAGGAACTACCACCAGCCCAGGGTTTCCTGGGCATAGTTATAGCGCTGACGCATTTTTTCCAGGGTTTCCATTTGCAGTTGCGGGTCGGTCGGGTCATTGGATTGCAGGTCGGCCATGACCACTACAATAACGCGGCGATTCTGGGCCCGGCCTTCTACTGTATCATTGTCGGCCTTGGGTCGATGTTCGCCAAACCCTGCCGAGGACATGCGGATGGATTCTACCCCGGACTGTTCAAACAGGCGCACCACAGAGGCGGCCCGGGCGGAGGACAATTCCCAGTTGGAGGGGAAAATGGAATTCTGGATTGGCATATTATCGGTGAAGCCTTCCACCACCATCGGGTTTGGATAGCGCGACAAAATACCACCCATATTTGCCAGGATCTCACCCGCGGCTTCCGACAGGGTGGCACTGCCACTGGGAAAGAGAATATTGCTCTTGATCTCGATTTCCAGCCAGAATGGGTTTTGCCGGACATCCACCTGTTCGGCGGAAATTAATTCTTCAAAGTCTTCAGCAATCTCATTGCCCAGATAGGCCAGCGTGCTATCACCATAGCCAGCCGCGGAGCCTTCTTCCCCGTCCAGAACTTCCTCGACCTGCACTACCTCTTCACTCTTGCCGGGAATGAAGGGCACGATATTGACCGGCTGGGGCACATTGGCGATAACCGGAAATTCCTGTACCAGCATGCTGCGCACCGGTGTGCCCATCTGAATGGGAGTCAGGGAATGGGTGATGGGCCGGAAAGCCGCATTCATGGATTCGGACAGAACCCGGTACTTGCCTTCATTGACTGAAGACATGGAATACATCACCACAAAAAAGGCAAACAACAGGGTAATAAAATCGGCATAGGACACCAACCAGCGCTCGTGGTTTTCGTGTCCCTCATGTTTTTTCTTTCGTGCCATGTCTTGTTCGCCAACAGCGCTGACAGAGTGGAAGAAAACCGGCCGGGCGCCGGGACCGACTACAGATAACCGCGCAAGCGGGCTTCAATATTGCGAGGGTTTTCCCCCTCGGCGATGCAAACCAGGCCGTCGATGATCATCTCCCGGTATTGTGATTGATCACCAATCAGGGTCTTGAGTTTATTGGCCATGGGCAGGAAGACCAGGTTGGCCAGGCCCACACCATAGATGGTTGCCACAAAGGCAACCGCGATTCCGGGGCCCAGGGCCTCGGGATTGGAGAGGTTCTCCATGACATGAATCAGGCCCATGACCGCCCCGATGATGCCAATGGTAGGCGAGTAGCCACCAAATCCTTCAAACACTTTTGCCGCCAGCAGATCCTTGTGCTCTGTCGCTTCCAGCTCCACTTCCAGAACACCCCGCACAGACTCGGGCTCGTTTCCATCTGCCAGCATTTGTAATCCGTTTTTGGAAAAAGGATCCTTCTCCTCTTCCGCCAGTTCCTGCAGCGCGAGCAAGCCTTCCTTGCGCGCCACCTGGCTCCATTCAATCAGCTTCTCAATCATGCCTTCGTTGTCAATCTTCGGCGGCGCCACCATCCAGACAGCACGCTTCATGCTGAGCATAAAAATGCGCAACGGCGTCTGTACCATGACAGCACCCAGGGTGCCGCCAAAGACGATGAAAAAGGCCGTGAAGATCATCAGGGATTCGGTATGGCCGCCTTCCAGAAGGTTGCCGCCCACAATCGCCGTCAGACCGATCACCAGGCCGATGATTGTCATGATATCCATACTGGTTTCCTTCAGCCCAAAGCAATTCCATCAGGGCTGAACTCTCATAATTCCTCAGCTTTGGCAGTCAATACTCAAAGATCGTCTTCTTCGATCATATTACTGCGCATCTTGGTACGCAGACGGGAGGTTGCCTGGCTGTGGATCTGGCAAACCCGAGATTCACTGACATTCAGCACTTCACCGATTTCACGCAGGTTCATGCCGTAGTCGTAGTAAAGCACAACCACCATTTTTTCCTGCTCGGGCAGTTGACCAATGGCCGAGGCCAGGGTCTTTTTCACCGACTCGTCATGCAGACCCATCATGGTCTGATCTTCATCAGTAGATGGTTCGGAAAAGGTATTGTCATCGTCCAGGCTGAAGACCGTACAACTGGCTACTGTTTCCAGCAGCTCTGCGTATTCTTCCATGGACAGACCAAGCTCTTTGGCAATTTCCTTGTCGGTTGCCGTGCAGCCCTTGCGGTTTTCCACTTCCTGGATAGCCTGGGAAAGGCGCCGCGATTTCTGCTGCACAGAACGGGGCACCCAGGTTTCCCGACGCAGTTCATCAAGAATTGCACCGCGGATCCGGATACTGGCATAGGACTTGAATTCAGCCCCCTGGTTTGGCTCGTAGGTTCGCGCTGCTTCAAGCAGTCCGATCATGCCCACCTGGATCAGATCTTCCACACATTTATCCGGTGGCAGGCGCACACTGATGTGATGCGCAATGATCTTTACCAGGGGCAAGTGATCTTCGAACAACTTGTCCCGCGACATGTACTCACTCGATTCGTATTGCATTGCTGGATTATTCATCTGACTTGTCTCGTCATAGCATTTTCATGGGTTGCCACTCGGCCGACAAAAAACTCCAGATTGCCGGTGGTAGGCGGTAGTACGGGTAACTCATTGACCGTTTTTGCCAGCCTTTGGAAGGCGAGGCTGGCGGCACAGTTGGGAAATTCCTCCACAACCGGTACCTGTATGCGAACTGCTTCCCTGAGCCGATCATCCAGAGGGATGCTGCCGAGAAAACCGATCGATACATTCAGGTAGATATCAGCCACATTGACGAGCTTGCCGAATAGCTTGCGGCCCTGCTCGGCACTTGTGACCATATTGGCCAGTACCTGAAATCGTTTGATGCCATGTTCCTGATTGAGCACTTTCATCAGGGCATAGGCATCGGTCAGGGAAGCGGGTTCATCACAGACAACCACAATGACTTCCTGACAGGCTTTACTGAAGGTGATAACACTGGAGGAAATGCCTGCGGCGGTGTCTACCACCAGCACATCCACGTTTTGCTGCAGATCATCGAAGGCCCTCACCAGATTGGCCTGCTCGACACTGTTAAGCTCCGCCATTTTGCCAACGCCGGAAGACGCCGGCACAATCTGCAAACCGCCGGGCCCCTGCACCACCACATCTTCCAGCTCACATTGACCGGTGATGACATGATGCAGATCGCGCTCGGCCTTGAGCTTCAGCATGACATCGACATTGGCCATACCAAGGTCGGCATCCATCAGCATCACGGACTTACCGCTATTGATCAGGGCCAGGGCAAGATTGACAGAGACATTGGTCTTGCCGACTCCGCCCTTGCCGCCTGATACTGCAATTGTTCTGACTGACTGATTCATTGAAATTTCCGCATTCAAGAGGCCGCGCAACTAGCTCAACAAAGCCTGTTGCTGGCTGGCCATTGCCTGACGCGGTTGCACGGTAATGCGCTGGCGTCGCAATTCACGATAGTTTTCCAGGAGTTTGTTCCAGAAGAATTTGGGCTCCGCTGCAATCAGGTCTTCAGGTATGGACTGACCAATACCCAGGAAGGCCACCGGCAAGCGGAAGCGGATGGCACCGGAAATGGCGGCACCGATGGAGACATTCTCATCCGTCTTGGTAATGATGGCGCCCATCAGCTTGAGCGCCGAATAGGCACGAATGGTCTCGCTGATTACCGATTCCTGGGCGGTTGCTGACAGCACCAGGAAAGGCAGCACATCGTTGTTCTCGCCGACGGTCTTTTCGTATTCCGCCAGCAGGTCCTGACTGCGGGGATTGACGCCGGCAGTGTCGATGATAACCAGCTTGCGTCCGGCAAAACTGTCCAGGGTACGGCGCAGTTCCTGGGCATCAGAGGCCACCTGCACCGGTATACCCAGCGTGCCGCCGAGAGAAATCAGTTGGTCCTTGCCACCCACTCTGACATTGTCCGTCGTGACCAGGGCGACCTGGTTGCGGCCATGTCGCTCGGCAAACTGGGCGGCAAGTTTTGCCGCGGTGGTGGTCTTGCCAACACCGGTGGGACCCACCAGGGCAATCACACCGCCATCGCGCAGCGGATCATGAGCAGGCGCCTTGACCACCTTGGTAAGAATGCGCAGGCTGCGTCGCCAGCCCAGCTCCAGATCATCACAGGGCAGAATCTTGTTGACGATCTTGACGGCGATGTCACGGCTGACACCAATCTCTTCAAGACGGGTCAGCAAGGCCATACGATTGGGTTGACGGCTGCGCGCGTCGCGCCAGGCCAGTTGTGCCAGCTCCCCTTCAAACAGCTCACGCAGACGACCCAGCTCTTCCTGCATCTCCATCAGTGATGGTGCCTGCTCCGCCTTGGTCTGCTTGTCGCTGAGCACTTCAAAAAGAAACTCGCTCTTGGGTTTGCCAACGGGCTTCTTCGGAGCCAGCTTGTTCATCTCCTGCTTGAGCTGCTCGGGATCGTAGTCGCTGGCCGCCATGACTTCGATCTGGCCATCGATATTGCGGCTGGATATCAGAACTGCGTCCTGACCCAGTTCGCTACGAACCCTGGCCATGGCCTTCTGCATGTTCTCTTCCTGAAATCTTTCTACTCTCACTTTACTACTCCACCAATCAGTTCGATTGTCACTCAGCGATCTTCACTGTCAGGCAGTCTCCCGACTGCTGGTTCACAAGGCCGCCTTATCAGGCTGCGTTTGCTTCCAATTGACCGACTGAAGAAACCACATTGATTTGTTTGTTGTTGGCTATTTCGTTATAGGCCAACACTTTCAGTCTGGGATTCGTGCTCTTCACAAAGCGCGTCATCCAATTTCTTACCTGGTCCGATACCAGCAACACCGGTATCTGTCCTGTTGCTTCCAGTTCGTGTGAGCGGACATGAATTTCCTTGAGGAAGTTCTCTGCCAGACTCGGTTCCAGTCCGGCCAGGCCGCCTTCACGATTACCTGCTACTGACTCAAGCAATATCCGTTCCATGCCTGCACCCAGCGTAATTACCTTGATTTCGGGCTCCATACCGACGATTCCTTGACAGATGGTGCGCCCTAAACTGACACGTACTGCTGCTGTCAGTTCGTCAGAGTTGAGACCGCGGCCGGCATGTTCGGCAATGGCCTCGATGATGGTGCGCAGATCACGAACCGGCACGCCCTCTTCCAGCAGGTTCTGCATGATCTTGAGAATGACACCCAGAGACACCACATCCGGCACCAGGTTCTCCACCAGCTTGGGTGCGGATTTGGACAGGTTGTCCAGCAGCTTCTGAACTTCGTCATGACCCAGCAGCTCATGGGAATGTGACTTCAGGGTATGACTGAGATGGGTGGCAATAACGGTGCTGGCATCCACCACCGTATAGCCCTTGGCCTGGGCCTCTTCTTTCTGGCTTGATTCAATCCAGATGGTGTCCAGGTTGAAGGCCGGATCCTTGCCCGCAATACCTTCCAGATCGCCAAAGACCTGACCGGGATTGATTGCCATTTCCATGCCCGGATGAATCTGGCCTTCACTTACCGGCACATCCATCAGGGTAATGCGATAGGAATTGGGCGGCAGGCTGAGGTTGTCGCGGATATGCACCGAATGCACCAGAAAACCCAAATCCTGGGAAATCTTCTTGCGCACCGCCTTGATACGATCCAGCAATTCACCACCCTGATTCTTGTCCACCAGGGAAATCAGGCGATAGCCGACTTCCAGACCGATGATGTCAACCCCCAGGATATCGTCCCAGCTCAGGTCTTTTTGGGCTTCGGGAACGGCTTCAGCCTCGGCTTCCTGTCCCTGCTCCGGCTCTTCCTCACTGGCGCTCTGGCGGGACAGCATGAAGCCGATGCCAACCAGAGACGAGGAGATAAACAGGAACATCAGATTCGGCATGCCCGGTACCAGACCCAGCAAGCCGATGACAGCACCGGTGATAATGAAAACCTTGGGTGACTCGAACAGTTGATCCAGTACCTGCCGGCCCATATCGGTGGCGGCACCGACCCGGGTTACGATCAGGGCAGCGGCGATGGAAACCAGCAAGGACGGAATCTGTGCAACCAGACCATCACCGATGGTGAGCAGCACATAATTGGTGGCCGCCTGGGAGGCCGACAGATTATGTTGCAGCACACCGATGGCGAAACCGCCGACAATATTGATAAACAGAATCAGGATACCGGCAATGGCATCACCGCGAACGAACTTGCTGGCACCATCCATGGCTCCGTAGAAGCTGGATTCCTTGGACACTTCCTCGCGTCGGGCCCGGGCCTGATCCTGATCAATGAGCCCGGAGTTGAGATCGGCATCGATGGCCATCTGCTTGCCGGGCATGGCGTCCAGGGTAAAACGGGCCGTGACTTCCGAAATACGACCGGCACCCTTGGTGACAACCACAAAGTTGATAATCACCAGAATGGCAAATACCACCAGACCCACGGCGTAGTTACCGCCTACCACAAAATCACCAAAAGCCTCGATCACGCGACCGGCGGCGCCAGTGCCATTGTGTCCTTCAATCAGCACCACTCGGGTTGAGGCAATATTCAGTGCCAGACGCAGCAGGGTCATGATCAAGAGCACACTGGGGAAAACAGCAAACTCGAGCGGCTTGGCGATATACACCGCCACCAGCAGAATGATCAGCGACAGGGCAATATTGAAGGTGAACAAAAAGTCCAGCATGAACGGCGGCAATGGCAGGATCATCATGGCCAGAAGCATGACAATCAACAGCGGCGCACCGAGGCTCAGCATACGCAGATCCATTCCTCCGGTGCCTGCAGTTTGTGGGGCAGCAGCTGACATCAGGGTTTACCCTCCTCTAGTTCCCGTCGCGTGTATTCCGCGGGCACTTTGATATTGTTGGGCGGAGTCGGCCTGCGACCACGTCCCTTGCGCGCCTGGCGCAGTTGAAAGATATAGGCCAGCACCTGGGCGACTGCCATGAACAGATTGCCCGGAATCTCCTGATTGAGATCGGTGGAGCCATACAGGGCACGCGCCAGAGGCGGCGCCCGAAAAATTGCCACTTCATTTTCTTCCGCAATTTCACGGATACGCTGGGCAATGAAATCCTTGCCCTTGGCCACAACCCGTGGCGCGCCATTGCTGTCCTGGTCATAGCGCAGGGCCACGGCGTAATGGGTGGGGTTGGTGATAATCACATCAGCGGTCGGCACTTCCGACATCATGCGCTGCTGGGCCATTTGCTGTTGCTTTTCACGAATGGCGCCCTTCACTTCCGGGCGACCTTCGGTGTCTTTCATTTCTTCCTTCACTTCCTGTTTGGTCATGCGGATCTGCTTCTTGAACTCAAACAGTTGGAAAGGCACATCCATCATGGCCACCAGAATCAGGATGGAACTGAAACCCAGCAGGCACCAGATAAACAGATAACCGGTCTCCTGAAAGGCCTGGGCAAGCGGCAGCAGCGGCAAACGCAGAATGTCATCCAGTACCGCCATCAGTACCAGGCAGGCCACCGTGGCCACCAGGAAAAACTTGCCGAGAGCCTTCACCAGTTCCATCAGGGATTTGGGCGAGAACATCCGGCCAAAACCCTTGATCACACTGATGCGCTCCATCTTTGGGGCAAACTGATTGGCACTGAAAACCCAGCCACCCATGGACAGGGGACTGGCCAGGGTGGTAAAGGTCAGCAAGGCCATCAAGGGCGCCAGCATCCAGACCGAACCCATGATGGCATCCATCAATCGCGCCGGTGCCAGGGCATCGGTAAAGGCAGCCTCACGGCCAAAGATGAGGCTGTCACGCAGCATGTCGTTGATGCCGGTGATGATCTGTCGGCCAAAAATCAGCATGCCAACGCCGGATGCCATCAGGGACACAACGGTATTCAATTCTTTCGAGCGGGCGACCTGACCTTTCTTTTTGGTGTCTTCCCGCCGTTTGGGGGTCGCCTCTTCGGTTCTTTCCTGAGCGCTGTTTTCAGCCATTGCTGCCTCCTAGTTGACCATCGTCTGCATGAAATCAAAACCGGTGGCAAACAGGTTTTGCAGCAACGGAAGGAGAACCGGAATACTGAAGAACATCAGCACAAAACCGGCCAGCATGGTGGTGGGGAAACCCACCGCGAAAATATTCAGTTGTGGCGCGGCCCGGGTGATAACACCGAAGGCCAGATTCACCAGCAACACCCCGACCATCACTGGCAGGGAGATCAGCACTGCCGCAAGAAACAACTGGGCGGCGAACATGGCAATGTCGCCAAAGATCTGGGCATTGTTGAGGGGAGTACCAACCGGCAGATAGACAAAGCTGTTGGCCAGTACTTCCAGTAATAAAAGATGACCGTCCATGGCCAGGAAATAGAGGGTGCCCAATATCAGGTACAGTTGACCCAGCATTGTTACCTGCACCCCATTCTGGGGGTCTACCGAAGACGCAAAACCAAGACCCATGGTGGTAGCCATGGTCTGACCGGCCATCACCAGGGCCGCGAATACAATCTGCATGATCAACCCCATCACCACCCCGATAGCAATCTGCTGCAAGGCAGTCAGCACACCCAGGGGGCTGAACAATTCAATACTTTCTTCCACCGTGACCGTGGCCTGCAGAATAAAAGCCACAAACACCGCCAGGATGATGCGGATACGAACGGGAATCGTGCGGGCACCGAAGAACGGTACCACCATGAACAAGGCACTGATGCGCAGGAACGGCCAGTAGAAGTCGCCGACCCATGCAGTGAGATTGTCCAGATTAATTTCCACTTTCGCCTTGGCTCCAGTTTCTAGCCGATCAAATCGGGAATGCGAAAAAACAGTTGTTCGGTAAACACCACCCAGGAAGACAGCAACCAGGGACCCATGAAGACCAGGGCGATCACCAGTGCCAGCAACTTGGGAATAAAACTCAAGGTTTGCTCCTGGATCTGGGTCGCGGCCTGCAGCACACCCACCAGCAAACCCACCGCCAGTGCTGCCAGCAGCAGCGGGCCGGCCAGGGCTACAATCAGGAACAGCGCCTCGCGCCCTATCTGTAAAACCACATCTTCATTCATAGTCTTGTTCTCGCGATTCCTTGTTCGCCTCAGGCCACAGCAAAGCTGCTGGCAAGAGTGCCTACCACCAGAGTCCAGCCATCCACCATCACAAACAGCATGATCTTGAAAGGCAGCGATATCAGCATGGGTGACAACATCATCATGCCCATGGACATCAGGATGCTGGCCACCACCAGATCGATTACCAGAAAGGGGATGAAAATCAGAAAGCCGATCTGAAAAGCGGTTTTCAACTCACTGGTGAGATAGGCAGGTACCAATACCCGAAACGGCACATCCGCCAGACTGTCAAAACCTTCATAGCCCGCCATCTGGGAAAACAGTGCCAGGTCCGACTCGCGAGTCTGGTCCGCCATGAACTGATGAAAAGGGCCACCGGCCTCGGTAAGGGCTGCATCGAAGCCAATGCTTTCATTCATATAGGGCTCGATGCCGTTTTGATAGGCGGTTTCAAACACCGGCGCCATGATGAATACCGTCATGAACAGGGCCAGGCCGAGAATGATCTGGTTGGAAGGCGTCGACATCAGACCCAGGGCCTGACGCAGAATAGCCAGCACAACAATAATGCGGGTAAAAGAGGTCATGGCCATCAGCGCTGCCGGCAACAGGGTCAGCACTGTCATCAGCATCAGAATCTGCAGGCTGACACTGTAGTTGGTGCCACCATCGGCATTGGCCTGGGAAGTCACCAGAGTCAGATCTGACTGCGCCAGCGCCATCTCGGGCAGCAAGGCCGCAGCAAGCATTAACAGGGTAATCAGCTTCTTCATGAGCGGCCTCGCTGGGTAACTGATTGCAGCAGATTGGCAAAACTGGCGGCATTAGTGCTCTTGCCAGTCACTACCGTGTCTTCATCAACCGGATTACGCATTTCATGGACTTTACGGACAGCGCCGGGGCTGGCACTGATCAGCAGTTGCTCATCACCTACCTGAATCAGCAGCAGACGATCCTTGTTGCTCAGCGCCAGGCCGCCCACAATACGGATATGGCGAGCCGGTCCGGCGGAGAACATATTGAATTTACGCACGGCAAAGGAAAGACCAATAATGATGACGATCACCAGCCCCAGGGCCATGAACATCTGTATCAGGCTTGAAGTATCAAGCACACTGGCCTGACTGACGCCATTGCTGGCCTCTGCGGCACTGCTGGGTTCTGCCAGCAGCATCAAGGGCAGCAACATCAGGCTTGGTATCAACATGCTGACTGAAAAATTCTGCAGGCGGTTCATCGCAGCTGCTCCAGTTCCAGGGTGGCCGGAATTTCCACTTCACCCATACGCATGCCATACCACTGTTGCAGGGCGATGGCTTCGGCATGGGCTACGGTTCGGTCGCAGACACGCACATCGATGATGTCCACCATGATGTTGCGCATTTCCACAAAAGAGCCGGCCTTCAGTTCCATCAATTGCTTGATGGTGATATTGGAGCGGCCCACTTCAAAGATCAGGGTTACCGGCACATCACCCATGGACTCAATTGTCAGCGGCTCGTTATTGATCACCGCAGGTACATTCATGGCGCTGGGCGCTACATTCAATGCATCCATGGTGACCGACTGCGGCTGCTGCAGCGCGGCTCTGGACATGGCACCACTGCGGGCAGCGCCGGGGGCGGCCATGTCGAGTTCATTGTTGTTCACGTCAGTCATATTCAGCCCTAAACCCTGTTCAGAATTTCCAGTCCAACCTTGCCGTTCAGTTCACCCATGCGGGCCTTGAACTTGGTGATACCATTGATGTTCACATCCACTTCTTCGGGAGAGTCGACGCCGATGATGTCGCCACGGCTCATCTTGAAAACCTCACCGATAGTCAGGCGCGCACCACTCAACTCGCCGGTCACATCCAGATCGAAGTCATGGGCCACGGCGCGCATCACATCTGCGGAAGTCAAACCGGCCTCAGCCAGCTTGGATTTCTTGTTGCGGAACAGGGCATCGATGATGTTGCCCGGCATCAGCAGCTGGATCTCTCCGCCACCGCCGGCAAATTCCACCCTAAACGGCCTGATCATCAACACGTCGGAATCGTTATAGGCCGACAGGTGAGCCGGGTTCATTTCCGATTCGGTGATGGTGAACTCGTAGGTTGAGATTTCCTTCCAGCTGTCCTTGATGGCATCGATGATGGTTTTCAGGATCAGTTTGATCACTCGCTGCTCGGTGTGGGTAAACTCACGACCGGTAACCTGGGTGGGGCGGGAACCGCCGCCGAAGAAGGCATTGACCAGGGCAAATACCAGCTTGGCATCCAGTACGATAGCCGAGAAACCCACCATGCCGGACAGCAGGAAAGTGGTCATACTGGTAGGTACATACAGTGATTTGACGTACTTGCCGTATTTTTCAATGCGGATGTCCTGGCGCTTCACTTCCACACTCTTGTGCAGCAAACCCAGCAACTTGATGCTGAGGGAGGCCTGCATACGCTCATCGGCAGCCTGAATCTCCTGCGACCACCCCTTGACGCGATGCATGCCGCTGGTCAGGTCATAGAGAACATAATCCTCGGCATCAGCACTGGACTGCTGTTCCTCGTCTCCGCCAACGCCATGCAAGAGGGCATCGATTTCATTTTGTGATAACAAGTCACTCATAGTCGCTTTCTCTCAGACCTAGCCAATCATGGCCGCTTCGTCTTCCTTCAGTTCGATCTCACCGGCATCAGCCATCTTCTTCGCTACTGCCAGAATTTCTTTCTGTGCCAGTTCCACATCCGCCACTTTCACCGGACCCAGCTCTTCCATGTCTTCCTGGAAGATTTCTGCCGCTCTGGAGGACATGTTGTTCAATACCTTGTCGAGGATTTCCTGGTCGGCGCCTTTCAGGGCCAGAGCCAGGCGATCGGTGGCCACTTCACGCAGCACTTTCTGGAAGTCGCGATCGGGAATGTCTTTCAGATCACCGAATACAAACATCTGATCGAGAATGCTCTGGGCCAGATCAGCACTGACCTCGGTGACCTTCTCCATGAGCCGGTCTTCCATGGACTTTTCAAGGGAGTTGAGGATATTGGCCACGTTCTTGACGCCACCCATGGCCGAGCTCTGTTTGGTGACCACACCTTCGACCTGCTTCTCCAGGGAATGGTTGAGTTCCTGCAGGGCCTTGGGGTCAACGGAGTCCATCTCTGCCATACGCACGATCAGCTCCACCACTGCCGCTTCGGGCATGTGGTTGAGCACTTCGCCGGACAACTCCGGACCCAGATAGGAAATGACAATCGCCTGAATTTGCGGATGCTCGTTGGCGATGATGCCGGCCACCAGGGCGGGCTCCATCCACTTTAAAGAATCCAGGCCCTTGGTGTTGCCGCCCATGAGAATCTTTTCCAGAATCTCACCGGCAGCTTCCTCACCGAGGGCCTGGGTAAGCACCGCGCGTGTATATTCGTCTGCAACAATATTGATGTAACCGTCTGATTCTGCGTCCTTGAGGAAATTGGTCAGGATGTCGTTCACTTCATCGGTGGTCATTTCACTCATGCGTGACATTTCCACACCGATTTTCTGAACTTCATCGGTGGACAGATGACGCAGCACATTGGCTGCCCCTTCCTCACCCATCACCATCAGGAACTGCGCAGCCCGGGCGGGGCCTGTGTTACGCGCTAATTGTTTGCGATCTACCTGATTCATAACAATCTTCAGTCTCTGACTCGTTGCTTGTACCCAGTCAACGCTTTGACAACGTCGATTTTTCAGCGGGTAGTTTTTTTGACACCCTGCTCCAGCTTTGCCGCTGCAGCCCTTGTATTCCGGGGCCTCTGGCGATTATCTCTGGCGTCGATGGAGTGTCTTTCTGTTTAGTTACAGGGTAAGGAGCAAACTCTGTGCCAATGATTGCGAAAAAGTTCTAAAGCTTTCTGAAATAGCCGTCGTAAGACGTCTTACGGGTAAATACGCGGCCTTGCTGCTACCCGCAATTTGTTCACCCTGCAGTTTTTAGAGGTCAACCTGCGTGGATTTAACCCGTCTCGATCTAAGGCAATTACCAGGCCAGGAGCGCAAGCTAAGCTGGAAGCTCAATCAGGAAATGCTGGCCCTGGTAGTGGGCCGCGACAAGGATGGCAGCAACTTGCTGCGCATCAATGGCCAGCTCTATCAGGCCGCTTCGAAAGCGCCCCTGGAACAGGGCAGTTCCCTGATTGTTCGGGTTGCCGCCCTCACTCCCCAACTGGAGCTGGAGGTGGTGGAAAACCTGCGGGCGGCCAATAGCCAGCATCAGCCTGCGGCGGTGCTGGCCGGCAATCTGCTGGAGCAGGCCAGACGCCTGCGTCAGAACAATCTCACCCGGCTGGCACAGATTCCCTATGAGAAATCCCAGGCTGAACTACAGACCCTGCCCGGCGACAGCATGATCCTGCTGCATAAACTGAAGCGCTCGATGTTGCGACCGGGCGATCTGGGCCGCCTGGAAAACCTCAAGGCTGCACTGGAAAATTCCGGCCTGTTTCTGGAAAGCAAACTACAAGCGGCCAGCCGCGGATTACATGAGCGGGAAAACCCCTTCGAAAGAGATCTGAAAGCCCTGCTGCTGCGCCTGGTAAACAGCCTCGGTGGCGGCGGCGGTCCCAGTTATCCCAGCCAGGGCCTGCAACCCTATGGCCTGTCGCTGTATCGCGAGCTTTATCATCAGCCCATCGGGCTCAAGCGCAAGGTCATCAATCAGGCGGAAGAAGTCCTGAAGAAGATAGTCGACAGCCAGTACCGCGCCGTGGATGAAACCGACGAGGGCTGGCACCGTTGGGTTTTCGAGTTACCCCTTTACAGTCACAGCCAACCGGACTGTCTGCCCCTGATCATTCACGGTGAAAAGGAAGAGTTGGCCGAGGGTGACGAGGAACGACGCTGGGCAGCCGAGTTTTCCATGGACCTGGCCAACCATGGCCGGGTCAAGGCCCGCATGAACCTGCTGGGCCAGTCCCTCAGACTGGAATTTCTTTGTGAAGACGAGCTGCTGGCCAGCCGCCTGGAACAGGGCCAGGAGGCTCTGCGCAGCAAACTGGCTGCCGGCGGCCTGAAGCTCAGTAATTTCAACAGTTTCGCCCATTAGGACCCGAATCCAGATGAACAAAATCAATCAACAGGACTTTGCCTCGGCCTTGCGATTCGGCGAAGACGAAGGCCCCGATGTTGTAGCCCAGGGTCATGGTGCCCTGGCCCGCGCCATTGAAGCCACGGCCCGCGCCAACAATATTCCGGTATTGCAGGATTTCGCCCTGAGTCAGGAATTGGCCAGTATCCCCCTCGGTGAAGAACTTTCAGAGGACCTGCTGTTTGCCATTGCCAGTGTGTTCGACTATTTGCTGACCACAGACAGTGAAAGCGCTGACCCGAACAAGTCGGCCAGTAAACCTTAATAAGGATGACGTAAGTATCTGTAGTAATACGCAAGCCAGTTCAGGTCAGGCAATAAACAGGCAAGCCTTGTCGGGCTTGCTTATGCGTGGTTCCAGGTCAGCAGCAATACTCCACCCAAGCCACAAGTTTTCTCTGGAAAGACTCAATGGCTCATTCTGACATCGGTGACATAAGAGTAGAAAATGACATCACCATAGTCCGCTTTGAAAAGATGCCGGATCTGGAAGCCAATGAGGCACTACTGGCCGAACTTGCGGCCAACTATCCGCACAAGCTCAGGCTCTGGGATATGCGTAATATCGTCATTGAACAAAGTCAGCGTGAATTGCGTGAGTTGGCGAGAAAGTCTGCTGCGATCTTTACTAGCCCATCTCGCGTGGCTTTCGTTGCTGATGATGACCTCAGCTTTGGATCGCTGCGCATTTTTGAAGTGTTTAGCGAGCAGGAGTCCAGGCAAACAGAAACCCGGGTATTCCGCGACTACCAAAAGGCCATCGACTGGCTGTTGGGACGTTAGCACGCTCACCAGGACGCCGCATTTACTCCCTCCCGATCCAACCCGCTTGATTCAGGCGCCGATTCGGCGCACACTGACCTCAACCTGAGGAAAACATCAGGGTATCGCATAATAGAGCCTGGAGGGGTCAATGAGCGATTTCTGCAGTTTCCGCGTGGAAGATGGTATTAGCATCATTCATTTTACGCACAGTCCCGGGCGCCTTGAATTTATCGAAGCCATCAACGAACTGGCCCTCAATTACCCCTATCAATATCGGCTCTGGGACCTGCAGGATGTGGTTATCAACCTGGAGCAGAATGACCTGCGCGCCATTGTGTCCTATGTTACCGATACCCTGCCGGAAGCCCGCCGCGCCGCATTTGTTGCCAGTGACAACCTCAGCTTTGGCAAATTGCGCATGCTTGAAGCTTATCAGCAACAACAAGGCTTTCAGTCCCGGTCCCGCATCTTTCGGGATTTCAGCCAGGCCTGGCAATGGTTGCAGGAAGAAAAAGCGGCCGGCGATTGAAATTGACGGCGAACTGACACAAGTCTGTCGTTCACAAGCGCCCGATCAATTGTTCCAATCCGCTCATGCCGTTCAAAGCACAGGACCCAGGCGCGGGTCTGGAGAGAGCAAGCGCCGGGCTCTGAGTCGTTTCTGCGCCAATCGATCGGGTACACAGTGACCATCCGCCCGTGTAAACGCAAAGTTTGAATTGCTACTTGACAGCGAGCCTGGAGGTGCTATTTTTACAGCACAGTGCTATAAAAACAGCATCATTGGATAACACAGGAATTCGAACATGCCGGTATCCCAGAATCTCAGCCGTCGGGAACGACAAATCATGGAGGTCATCTATGAGTTGGGGGAAGCCTCGGCCAAGGATGTACAGGCGCGCCTGCCCGATGCACCCGGCTATTCCGCCATCCGTGCCACCATGAACAAGCTGGAAGACAAAGCCTTTCTCTCGCACCGGGAACAGGATCTCAAATATATCTACTTCCCCACCATCGAGCATGACCAGGCCCGCTCCACTGCCCTGCAGCGTCTGCTCAAAACTTTCTTTTCCGGCTCGGCCAAGCAGGCCATGAGCACTCTGCTGGACCTGTCCCTCGATGAAGTGTCCGACAAGGAACTGAAGGAGATGCAGGCCATGATCAACAAGGCCCGCAAACAACGCCAGGACAAATAACACTGCTACGGGATGAGGGGAACAACAATGACAAGCTTCAGTCTCGACAACATCGCCATCGCCACAGCCAGTGACAGCCTGGTCCGGTTTCTGTTGCAGGAGATGTTACTGCGCGGTTCATTGATTCTGCTGGTTTCCAGCCTGCTGATCCTGTTGCTGTCTCCCCGCAGTGCCTCGGTACGCAGTGTGCTCTGGCTGATGCTGATCTGTGCTCTGGCCCTGTTGCCCCTGTTCAGTCTGCTGCTGCCCGGCCTGGCCGTGGCCATCAGTAGCGAGAGCCAGCTGGCACAATTGATACAACAACCCTGGCTCGCCACCACTCCCGCCACTCTGGCCTGGCTGGCTCTGCCCTATACCCTGATTGCCAGCATCGGCCTGATCTATCTGCTGGTGGGCATTGGCCAGGTCAGAGCCATCAGTGCAAGGTCCAGCCGGGTCCAGGACCCGCGGCTGTTGTCCCTGGCCAATACCCTGCAGGAAAGCAATGGCATCCAAAGCCCGGTGCAATTGCGATTCAGCAATGAAATCCAGTCGCCACTGACCTGGGGTCTGTTTCGGCATCACATCCTGTTGCCGGAAGATGCACGGCAATGGCCGGCGCCAATGCTGGCTCAATGTCTCAGTCATGAACTGGCACATATTCAGCGTATGGACTGGGCCAGTCATATCCTGTCGCGGCTGCTGCTGTGCCTGTACTGGTTTAATCCCCTGGTCTGGTTGTTACAGGCGCGCTTCCTTGAGGATACCGAAAAAGCCTGCGATGAAGCCGTCATCGATGACACCGGCTGTCCGGTCACTTATGCAGAAAACTTGCTTTGGCTGGCTGGCAAAATGAAACCTGAGCGGTCCCTGCTGTCCTCTCCCCATCTTGCCAGCCACTGGCTAGGCAGCCGCTCCCTGCTCTACCGCCGGGTACGCTATATCCTCGCCGACAATCCCTATCGCTGCATCAATGGCCGCAGCAATATGGTGGCAGGTCTCATTTTTTCAGTGTTGCTACTGTGGCCGGTGGCAGTTATCGAACTGAACCTTATTGAGCCTGAAGCCAGGGTGATTCCTGTCGACAGCTTTCAGGTCAATTATTATCCCCGCGGCAGTCAGCACTATCGGGAAATTCTCAGCCAGTTCTATCCGGAGCAGTCTCTTGATCGCTGATATTGCCCATGCACCAGCAAGGAGAATGACCATGAGTTTGTCCACCCTGAGCAACAACACCCTCAAGTTCAATGCCGTGCTGATTGCCGCAGCCCTGATCACTTTCCTGCTGTTTTATTTCATGCAGTTCCTGATCAGCACCGAAAACAGCAACTTCGAGCCGCCCTCCATTACCAGAATCATGGACGCCAGCGTGCCGGTGTTCGAGCAGGAACTGATTGTGGAAATCGAGAAGCCGGAAGTCTTTGAGCCACCGGAGGAAATTCCGCTGGAAGTACCAGCCAAAACCCTGAACCCGGGTATCAGCGTCAATCAGCCCCTGAGCTTCCAGGGTTTCGATGCCCCCATACAGACCGATGGCACAAGCATACCGCTGTCGCGGCATATGGTACCGCTGGTGCGCGCCACCGCGCCCTATCCCACCCGGGCCTTGCAACGGGGTGTCCAGGGTTATGTGGAATTGTCCTTCACGGTCAATGCTCAGGGCCGGGTAGTGGACCCGGTGGTGCTCTTTGCCGAGCCGGAAGGCTATTTTGAACGTGCGGCCCTGAACAGCATTCGCAAATGGCAATACTCGCCGGCCATGGACAACGGCGAGCCGGTCGCAGTACACGATATCCGCCAACGCATTGTCTTTGAGATAGCCGAAGACTGACCGGGTAACCCTCTGGGTCCAGGGATGGACCAACTTTTTGCAAGACAGCAACTGCACTTCTCCGGTGACTCCGGGCATAATAGCGACACATCAGTTTCACTAATTGACAAGCATGCCCGGAAAAATCTCTCTCTTAAGCAGTATGCTGCTGTTCGCCCTGCTTCTGGGTCACAGCGCTACAGTATCAGCCCAACCTGATGCGAACTGCGCCAGTAATCAGGCCAATATCGCCTGGTGGCAGGAAATTTATCAGCAACGCGATGAAAGCCGCATGGTCACCCAGGCCCTGGCCAGGGATCTGCTGCCCTGCCTGGCTTCTGCCAACCCGGTCCTCCGGGACACAATTGGCTACGGGCTTTACAGTTACTGGCTGCGTAATGAGCGCCTGGATCGGGACAGCAAAGCTTTTCTGCGGGGTGCCCTGCAGTCCGATCTGCAAAGCAACAACACTTTTCAGCGTTCCTTCTCTGCCCTGATACTGGCGGAGTTGATGCGCGCCGATGCCATCGACACCTTCATGACGGCAGCAGAGCGAGAAGTTTTGCTGCAGCGCACTGCCGCAGCACTGCAGGCTGAAACGGATTATCGTGGCCTCGATGCCGAACTGGGCTGGGTCCATCCGGTTGCCCATTTGGCCGATGTGCTCTGGCGCTTTGCCTTGCACCCGGCCCTGGACGCTGAGCAGGCGCGGCAGATTCAGCGTGCCGTGCGCAGCAAAGCCACTCCATTGGAGGCCAGTTATGCCTTCAATGAAGGGGATCGCCTGGCGCGAGTTATCAGCCGGTTAATGGCGCGGGAAGTGCTTGCCGATGATCAATGGCAAGCCTGGCTGGCGCAATTCCAAACGCGCCGCGATGGCCAGGACTGGGGCACGGCCTTTGCCTCCCCCGAGGGGATGGCAGAGTTACATAATGCCAAATTGTTTGTCCGCGCCCTGGCGGACCAGATTGACGGCTCGTCAGTTTCTGCGACTTTGCAGGAGACTGTAGCAGAACTGGTGGCGATGATTACGGCGCTGGTCTAGAAGGCCTCAGGAAAACTATTTCCAGGCACGGTTTTCCTTGTAACCGTGTTCCAGAAAATGTCGCTCGGCCAGTATTTTCCCTTCGGCCGTGGCTTCAAAAGGCAAATCCGGATTCAGTTGCAGATAGCGTCTGGCATCAAATTCCGCCGGCAGCTTCACCAGACTCTCAAATACCATGATGTCCTGAAAACTGTGCCGGGGTGGCCGGCCACACCAGTGGCCATAATAGGTCACAAAGGGTTGCAGACCACTGTCATGCCCCATCATCACCAATTCCCGTTCCTGAAAGCCCACACAGGTGAGCGGCTCCCGACAGTCGGCGAAATAAATCTGCTTGTCCTGCTGCACGTCCTTGCCAAACGGAGTGCTGGAATTGCCGGCCGCCAGTAATTCTCGCGAAGAGGAATTGATCAAAAAACAGCTCAGCAAAATTTTGCCACCGGGCTTCAGCAGCCTGGCCAGTTTGGCCAGATTGCTCACTGCGTCGGCATACTTCAGATGGGTAAAGACACTGAAGGCGGTGATCACATCAAAACTGCCTTCACCCAGCTCCAGTAAATCATTGATGCGCGGCAATTCCTGGCCATGGTCTGATTTGAATTTGTCATAGAGATCATTGCGATCCAGGCTGACAAGGAAGCTGGCATTGGGATGCTGTGGTGCAATCTCATCCTGACAGAATTTCACCAGCCCTGGAATAATATCCACGCCCACATAAATCCCCTGCTCCGACAGAAAATCCAGTACCGGCAAGGCTAGGCGTCCACAGCCACAGCCGAAGTCCAGCACGCGCATATCAGGCTGTAATTGGGTCAGGAACTGTACGGCAGTGAAATTCTGCTGAGCAATCTCGCGCGGATCCCCACCACCCACAATATGATTGAAGCCGGTTTCCTGCATCTTCTGAAAAACAGACTTGTTCATAATTCAATCTTCACTGCCAAACCCGGAATTGCTAACAACAATCCGCGTTACCACAAGAATTTATTAGTTATATTTCAATATATTACGAGATAATCGCCATTTTGCGGGATATTTTCCCACGAATTAAAAATCAGTTTACCACTGATTTCACGGTATGCAATACTTTTGCGGAAATTGAATACACAGGCCGAAACACAGGCGAATGAACTCAGTCAGCAAGGCAATTTCCCTGATATTGTTTGCAGTCGCTGCAAGTCACTGTTCCGACGATTCCGGGCAAGCGCTGCAGGAGGCTGCAAACCGTGCCAATGCCGCAAGGTCTGCTGACCTTGTGCGCACCCAGGATGACTTGCTAGCCTGGTTGCAGCAGCGCTACGGACCGGTTGAGGTTCTACCTTTCCAGGCAATATTTGAGAGTGGCGTTGATAACAGAATGGACATGCAGTTCCGGCTCGATGACGGTCGCATATTGACTATCCCCATCGTCTACACCGTTTCAGGGGAAAGGCTGCTGGCAGAGGATTTCGATCTTGGCTCTCTTGACGACCAGCCCGACTGATTCAGAATCGGATACAAGTTTCCTGAGACAATCAGCACTCACAATAAACTCCTTACATTAACAAGCGATATGGCCGAGTCAGACTACAGTTTTACTGCCACCCTGTTACAAGCCGCCAAACCAGGCGAAGGCGAGCCATGGGCCTTTCTGGTTTTGCCCAAACAGGCCAGTGAGATTCTGCCGCGCCGGGGTCGAACCTCGGTAACCGGCACAATCAATGGCCAGGCCTTTAGCGCCAGACTGGAACCGGATGGGCAATTGAGTCACTGGCTGAAGGTAGATGCTGATCTGCAATCAGCCGCCGGAATCGCGGCGGGTGATACGGTGTCGGTAACAATCGCGCCGGTTGAGAATGAACCGGAACCGCCTCTGCCGGAAGACTTTGCCAGGGCACTTGGCTCAGCTGCGCAAGCCCGAGTTGTTTGGGACAACACCACTACCCTGGCGCGGGTAGACTGGATTCACTGGATCGAGTCGGCCAAACAGGCCAAAACCCGTAACAAGCGCATTAATGATGCCTGCCAGATGCTGGCGGAAGGCAAGAAACGGGTGTGTTGCTTTGATGTATCGGGCTTTTACAGCAAAGGCCTGAAGGCCCCCGAGTCTGCCTGAACAAACCGAATACTCAAAGTGAACGCAGCGCCGCGACCGGATCGGTATCGGCCGCCAGAGTTTCAGTCGATGCGATCAATCGAAGTCTGCCTTGAATTGCGGAGAAAGCATGGGCTGTTATAAAACCGCTACTACCGGCAGAGCGAACCAGCACTACAATATCAGGCCGCTCATCAGCATCGATATCTTCAAGCAGCACATGTTCGATGAATCCATCTCGAGCCTGCAGCAATCCCGAAACAAAAAACGTGGTTTCATTGGGTGGCTCTGCCGCGCGATACAGTCGCACACTGAAACTACCAAGTGAGCGCGCCTCAAACTCGCTCTCCTGAATAATTACCGTATCGCCATCAGGCAGTTGCAGTCGAAAAACGCCACTATCATTGGAATTGGTGCTGTTACTACAAGCCAGCAGAATCGACAACAATGGGGGCAGCAGCAGAAGTGGAATTTGAACATTGCGTGACTCTGCTTGAGGTCCTGGCAGAACAGCTTACAAAAAATAATCAGGCGGCGCCCGAATCCTTATTACGCCAGGCCAGGAGTCGAAGCCATCTGACTACTGGAAACTATCCTCGGGCACATGCACCTGCCCGGACATCAGAATTCTGGCGCTGCGACTCATGATGGCTTTGCGGGCCAACCATTCGCCCTGTTCCTGCACCGCCTCGGCGCCCACCTTCAGGCTGCCGGAGGGATGACCAAAGGTGACGCTTTCCCGCACACCACCGCCGGCAGCGAGGTTTACCAGGGTACCGGGAATAGCCGCCGCTGTGGCAATGGCCACTGCCGCCGTGCCCATCATGGCATGGTGCAGCTTGCCCATGGACAGGGCCCGTACACAGAGATCGATGGAGTCAACCGTCACTTCTTTACCACTGGCTGACACATAGCTTTGGGGCGGCGCCACAAAAGCTATCTTGGGGGTGTGTTGCCGACTGGCGGCTTCTTCCGCTTTGCTTATCAGACCCATGCGCAGGGCGCCGGCAATGCGGAAGGCCTCAAAGCGGGCCAGGGCCGCTGCATCGTTGTTGATGTCATCCCGCAGTTCAGTGCCGCGATAGCCAATGTCTTCGGCATTTACAAACACCGTCGGGATACCGGCGCTGATCATGGTGGCCTTGAATACGCCCTCGCCGGGCACTTCCAGATCATCCACCAGATTGCCGGTGGGAAACATGGCGCCTTCGCTGGCATCCACCGGATCCATGAATTCCAGTTTGATTTCTGCGGCGGGAAAGCTGACTCCGTCCAGCTCGAAATCCCCGCACTCCTGCACCTCACCGTTTTCCATGGGCACATGGGCAATAATGGTCTTGTTGATATTGGCCTGCCAGATTCTCACCTCACAGCTGCCGTTCTCCGGTATGCGCGCCTTGTCCACCAGACCGGCATGAATGGCAAAGGCACCGGCGGCGCTGGAGAGATTGCCGCAGTTGCCACTCCAGTCCACAAAGGCCTTGTCGATGGCCACCTGACCATAGAGATAATCCACATCATGATCCGCCTTGCTGCTGCGGGACAGAATCACGCACTTGCTGGTGCTGGACGTAGCACCGCCCATGCCGTCGATATGGGCGGCATAGGGGTCAGGACTACCAATTACCCGCAGCAACAAGGCATCACGGGCAGCACCGGCTTGCTGACAGCTTGCCGGCAAATCGTCCAGCCTGAAAAAGACGCCCTTGCTGGTGCCACCGCGAAAATAGGTGGCTGGTATCCTGACTTGTTTGACTGACACGATGACTTCCTCAACTGGCGCCAGGGAGCAAAGGGGATCAGGCCGCCTCGCCCATAAATTCCTTGGCAAATTTCTGCAAAATACCCCCGGCTGAATACACCGACAGTTCCTCACCGGTATCCAGACGACAGATCACCGGCACCCGCTCAGTCTCACCGCTGGCGCGCTGGATCAGCAGGGTCAACTTGCCTCCGGGCGATGGCTCGCCTTCAACATCATAGACTTCCGTGCCGTCCAGATTCAGGGTCTTGCGGGTGGTACCCTGTTCAAACTGCAGGGGCATCACGCCCATGCCAATCAGATTGGTGCGGTGAATACGCTCAAAACCCTCGGCCACAATAGCTTCCACACCCGCCAGTGCCACGCCCTTGGCGGCCCAGTCCCGGGACGAGCCCTGACCATAGTCAGCCCCGGCAATAATAATCAGTGGCTGTTTGCGCTGCATATAGGTTTCGATGGCTTCCCACATGCGCATCACTTCGCCCTCCGGTTCAACCCGGGCCAGGGAACCCTGTACCGTTTCCCCGTTCTCATCCTTCACCATTTCATTAAACAGTTTCGGATTGGCCAGGGTGGCACGCTGGGCAGTGAGGTGATCACCGCGGTGGGTGGCATAGGAGTTAAAGTCTTCTTCCGGCAAACCCATTTTCGCCAGGTATTCACCGGCGGCACTGCTGGCCAGAATGGCATTGGAGGGCGACAAATGATCGGTGGTGATATTGTCCGGCAGTATCGCCAGTGGCCGCATGCCTTTCAGGGCCCGTTGTCCGGCCATGGTGCCTTCCCAATAGGGCGGGCGGCGAATATAGGTGGATTGCTCTCGCCAGTCATACAGCGGACTGCTAGCTTTCTCGCCGTCGTCCTTTTTCTCGAACATGGGAATATAGACGCTGCGGAACTGTTCCGGTTTCACCGCCGAAGCCACAATCTCGTCGATTTCTTCATCGCTGGGCCAGATGTCTTTAAGCAGAATAGGCTTGCCGTCCTGATCAGTGCCCAGAGGATCCTTCTCGATATCGAAGCGGATCGTGCCGGCAATGGCATAGGCCACCACCAGGGGCGGCGAAGCCAGAAAGGCCTGTTTGGCATAGGGATGAATACGGCCATCGAAATTACGATTACCCGACAGCACTGCCGTAGCATAAAGATCCCGCTCGATCACTTCCTGCTGAATCTTCGGATCCAGAGCACCGGACATGCCATTACAGGTGGTGCAGGCAAAACCCACCACATCGAAACCCAGGGTCTGCAATTCACTCAGCAGGCCGGATTCTTCCAGATACATCTTCACGGTTTTGGAACCGGGCGCCATGGAAGATTTCACCCAGGGCTTGCGCAATAATCCCAGCTTGTTGGCATTGCGGGCCAGCAAGCCGGCACCGATGATATTGCGCGGATTGGAGGTATTGGTACAGGAAGTAATGGCGGCAATGATCACGGCCCCATCGGGCATCAGCCCCTCTTCCTGCTGCCAGGCTTTGGCGATGCCCCGCTCCTGCAGTTGTGAGACCGGCAGCAATGCATGGGGGTTGGAGGGGCCCGCCAGGTTGCGACCCACTTTGCCCAGATCAAAACTCAGCACCCGCTCGTACTCGGCGCTGCCCAGATCATCCGCCCACAGGCCGGTTTGTTTGGCATAGGTCTCCACCAGTGCCACCTGTTCATCTTCCCGGCCGGTCAGCTTCAGGTATTCCAGGGTGCGATCATCAATAAAGAACATGCCGGCAGTGGCACCGTATTCCGGCGTCATATTGGCAATGGTAGCCCGGTCACCCACCGACAGGGCACTGGCGCCCTCACCATAGAACTCCAGCCAGGCACCCACCACTTTTTCGCGGCGCAGAAAATCAGTCAGGGCCAGTACCAGATCGGTACCGGTAATGCCAGGCTGTAATTTGCCCTTCAGTTCCACCCCGACGATATCCGGCAGGCGCATCATGGAAGGATTACCCAGCATGACGTTTTCTGCCTCCAGACCACCCACGCCCACCGAGATTACCCCCAGGGCATCCACCATGGGCGTATGGCTGTCCGTGCCCACGCAGGTATCCGGAAAGGCCACGCCGTCCTGGATTTGTACCACCGGCGACATCTTCTCCAGATTGATCTGGTGCATGATGCCATTGCCCGGCGGAATCACATCCACATTATCAAAGGCGGTCTTGGTCCAGTTGATAAAATGAAAACGATCTTCGTTGCGGCGCTCTTCCACAGCGCGGTTTTTCTCAAAGGCCCCTTCCTCAAAGCCGGGATGCTCAACCGCCAGGGAGTGATCCACAATCAACTGGGTTTGCACCACCGGATTGACCTTGCCGGGATCACCGCCTTTTTCGGCAATGGCTTCCCTGAGACCCGCCAGGTCCACCAGGGCAGTCTGGCCGAGAATGTCATGACAGACCACCCGCGCCGGATACCAGGGAAAATCCAGATCACGCCTGCGCTCTATCAACTGCCCCAGGGCCGCCGTCAGATCTTCCGGCGGGCAGCGCCTTACAAGCTGTTCGGCCAGTATGCGCGAGGTATAGGGCAGCTTTTCATAAGCCCCGGCCTGGATTTCATTCACCGCCTGGCGGGTATCGAAATACTCCAGCACGGATCCGGGCAGGGCTTTGCGATAAGCAGTATTCATGGACATTCCTTCACTTTCCTCAATGGTAGTCTTGGTAAATTGGCAATGAACTAGCGCTCTGCCATGGGCGGCACCGAGCGATACTCTTCACCGGTGTATTCCGCCGAGGGACGAATAATGCGGTTGTCGGCCCGCTGTTCCATCACATGGGCAGCCCAGCCGGTCAGTCGCGACATCACGAAGATGGGCGTGAACAGCTTGGTGGGTATGCCCATGAAATGATAGGCCGAGGCATGGAAGAAGTCGGCATTACAGAACAGCTTCTTCTCCCGCCACATGACTTCTTCGCAGCGTACCGACACCGGATAAAGCACGGTATCGCCCACATCGGCGGCCAGTTTTTCCGACCACTGCTTGATGATTTCATTACGGGGGTCCGAGGTGGAATAGATGGCATGGCCAAAGCCCATGATCTTTTCCTTTCGCTCCAGCATGCCCATCATTTCCTGCTCGGCATGATCGGCGTCTTTGAATTTTTCAATCATATCCATGGCCGCTTCATTGGCACCGCCGTGCAGCGGCCCGCGCAGGGAACCAATGGCGCCGGTGATACAGGAATACATATCCGACAGGGTGGAGGCACAAACCCGGGCCGTGAAGGTGGAGGCATTAAATTCATGCTCGGCATAGAGAATGAGGCTGACATTCATCACCTGCTCATGCAGGGCACTGGGTTTTTCGCCGCGTAGCATATGCAGGAAATGGGCGCCGATGGACTCGTCATCGGTTTCCACCTCGATCTTTTCACCGTCATGGGAAAAGCGATACCAGTAACAAATGATGGAGGGAAAAACCGCCAGCATGCGATCGCTCACCGCTTCCTGATCCGGAAACTCCCCCATTACCGAGGTGTCTTCCTGCTCCAGATTACCCAGCATGGAACAACCGGTACGAATCACATCCATGGGATGGGCATCGGCGGGAATACGTTCCAGCACATCTTTCAATGCCTGGGGCAGACCGCGCAGGCCTTTCAGCTTGCGCTTGTAGTCATCCAGCTCCGCCTGATTGGGCAGCTTGCCCTTGAGGATCAGATAGGCCACCTCTTCAAACACACAGTTTTCCGCCAGATCTTTAACATCGTAGCCACGATAGGTCAGGCCCGAACCCGACACACCCACGGTGGACAGTGCAGTCTTGCCCGCCACCTGGCCGCGCAAACCGGCCCCTGCTAATTTCTTTCCTTCAGCCATGACAGCTCCCCTCTTTTTGATAAATAGTATGAATTAATGACTGGCTTCTTTTTCCTGGCTTACTTTGTTCTTGGCTCACTTGTTCTTGCCTGAGGCAAACAGGGAATCCAGTTTCTTTTCGTAGTCGTGATAACCGAGATAATCGTAGAGTTCTTCGCGGGTCTGCATTGAATCCAGCACCTGCTTCTGATCCCCCTCGGCCAGAATGGATTGATACACCATTTCTGCCGCCTTGCTCATGGCGCGGAAGGCCGACAGAGGGTACAGCACCAGGGCTGCGCCCCACTCACCCAGTTGCTGCTTGTTCCACAATTCGGTCTGGCCGAACTCGGTGATATTGGCCAGGATAGGCACATCCAGCGCTTCTGCAAAAGCCCGGTAGTGTTCCTCGGTCTTGATGGCCTCGGCAAAAATGCCATCGGCACCGGCGGCCACATAGGCTTTGGCGCGCTCCAGCGCCAGCTCCAGACCTTCCTGGGCAAAGGCATCGGTGCGGGCCATGATAAAGAAGTCCGGATCGGTGCGGGCATCCACCGCCGCCTTGATGCGATCCACCATTTCCTCTGTTGACACAATTTCCTTGTTGGGGCGATGACCACAACGCTTCTGTGCCACCTGGTCTTCCATATGCACCGCGGCGGCACCGGCTTTTTCCATGTCGCGAATGGTCTTGGCGATATTGAAGGCACCGCCCCAGCCGGTATCGATATCCACCAGCAGCGGCAGGCTGCTGGCCGAGGTAATGCGCTGCACATCGGCGATGACATCATTGAGAGAGGTCATGCCCAGATCCGGCAGACCATAGGAGGCATTGGCCACCCCGCCGCCGGACAGATAAATAGCCTGGTGACCGATCTTTTCCGCCATGATGGCGGAGTAGGCATTAATAGTTCCCACCACCTGCAGTGGCTTGTTGTCGGCAATGGCCTGGCGAAAACGGGCGCCGGGGGTCAATGTGCTCATGATGTGGTTCTGCCTTTATTACTGATTGGTAAATTGTTGGTCCGGGTGCAGGTCGTAGATGATGGTTCTAACACACGGAGATGAAATTCATTTGGCATTCTGGTTAATCAGATCAAAATCCTGCTGCTTGTATTTGGCCTCGATATTGTCCCGCGCCTTGCGGATATGCCGGCGCATCAGCAGCTCCGCCAGTTCCCCGTCGCGCTCAGCTATGGCTTCATAAATGGCCAGATGCTCCTGCAGGGCCTTTTGCGGCCGCCCTTCCGACAGGCTGCACTGATAACGGTATAGCCGCAGGATGTGATACATGGTGCCCAGCACCTGCTGGGCCAGATGTTCATTTTTGGCACCGGTGATAATCAGGTGATGAAAATCCAGATCGCCCTCGCGCTGAAAATAGGCATGGCCGGACTGAATCTCTTCATCGGAGCCATGTTGCTTCAGTAGCGCGCCCAGCCCGGCGATGTCTTCATCACTCATGTTCTCGCAAGCCAGGCGACAGGCCAGGCCTTCGAGCGCTTCGCGCACCTGATAAATCTCCAGCAAGGCTTTCAGGTTCAGGGACACCACCCGCGCTCCCACATGGGGAACCCGCTCGATCAGACGCCGGCTTTCCAGGCGCTGCAGGGCTTCCCGCAGCGGCCCCCGACTGATGCCATATTCGCTGGCAATGCCAGCCTCGGAGATTTTGCTGCCGGGCTTGAGTTTGCCCTTGGTGATATCGTCTTGCAGGGTATTAAAGGCCTGATCGGCCCGGGTCAGGGCCTGACCAGGAGCCGGATCGGCGGAGGTGACAGGGCTGACGAGGTCGGTCTGCATATCGGGGATTGTTGACAATATACGATGGATTTGGACCGTAAATGTAGTTTATTGGGCGTTTTTAGTCAAGGTTGTTGACAATATAGCTGTCACAGGCGCCTGACCGACACACATAACAGGGCCGTCGGCCCAAGGCGCTGCAGATTGTTGACAAGCACCGGGAGGCACTGGTCGACGCCCATCTGCTGCAAATTACCCGCGATGTCAGCAGTCGCAATCGGGGGATCTGAGCGACTGGTCGCCTCGGCGCTGACTACGCAGTTCTTGCTCTCCGCTGGAGTCTGCTTGAGGACGCGGTGAAAAACGGCCTGGTCGGCGCGGGAGGCGGAACGGCGCCTGGAGGTGAATTGGCGCAGACGCAGTCCTCGCCAGCTCCTCTTGCTATTAACCCTCTGGTAACTCTTTTCGCTAGCAAGCCTGTCGATCTAGCTATCACGGCAAGGCATTCCGCCAGCGCCCCTCGCCAACAAACACCGGAGTTTGCCTGGATTCAAGATGGCCAGCCGCACGCTGCAGTGCAGACATCAAGCATCACTCTCCCCAGGCTCAGCCTCCTCGGCTACAGTCTGCGGCAGGAAATCCTCAGCGGCGCCTGGCAAGCTGTAATCATAAGGCCAGCGATAAACGACAGGGAGTTTATCGCCCCAGTTTCCATGGGCAGGCGGGGTCTGAGGCGTTTGCCATTCCAGGGAGGCTGAACGCCAGGGATTGGAATCGGCTTTCTCGCCAAATTTGAGACTCATGAATATATTAATGAAGAATAGAATCTGTGCCGCACCGACTATGAAGGTGGCAATTGTAATATCTGCGTTGAGTGACTGCGCCGATTGCGGAATAAAATCTGAACTGCCGAGCGCATAATAACGACGGGGAACGCCCAGAAATCCCAGATAGTGCATTGGCAGATAGATCGCATAGGCACCAAGAAAAGTCAGCCAGAAATGCCACATTGCCAGCCTGCGGTTAAACATTTTCCCGGTGATCAACGGATACCAATGATAGATTGCAGCAAACACAACCAGCACCGGCGAAACTCCCATCACAAGATGGAAATGCGCCACCACAAAATAGGTATCAGACAAGGGTACGTTGACGATCACATTGCCAAGGAACAAACCTGTCAGGCCGCCGTGCAAAAAAGTAAAAATAAAGCCAACAGCAAAATACATAGGCACATTGAGATGAATATTGCCTTGCCACAGGGTTAGCACCCAATTGTAAACCTTCATGGCCGTTGGTACGGCGATGATCACTGTGGTTGTGGCAAAGAAGAAACCAAAATAAGGATTCATGCCACTCACAAACATATGATGGGCCCACACAAGGAAGCTGAGAAAACCAATAGCAAGTAGCGCCCAAACCATAAGTTTATATCCAAAGATATTCTTGCGCGCATGGGTACTGAGAATATCCGACACCAGACCAAAGGCCGGAAGTGCAACGATATACACCTCTGGATGACCGAAGAACCAGAACAAGTGCTGAAACAAAATCGGGCTGCCACCTCGATGACTCATGGGCGCACCCGACTCTATAACTGCCGGCATGAAGAAACTTGTCCCCAGCTGGGTATCAAAGACAAGCATTATCGCTGCCACCAGTAATGCCGGAAATGCAAACAGCCCAAGAAAGGTTGCCACAAATATTCCCCATACTGACAATGGCATTCGCATCAAGCTCAATCCCGCACAACGTGCTTGCAGAATCGTCACTACATAGTTCAATCCTCCCATTGTGAATGCCACAACAAATACCACTATCGAAGCCAGCATGAACACAATACCAAGGCCATTACCTGGCGTTCCGTCCATGCCGATCTGCGGAGGATAGAGCGTCCAGCCCGCGCCAGTTGGCCCGCCCGCCACAAAAAAGCTTGCCATCAGTATCAGCACCGACAACAAATAGCACCAGAAACTCAACATATTCAAAAAAGGAAACACCATATCCCTGGCGCCACACATCAGGGGAATCAGATAATTCCCGAAGCCGCCCAGAAACAGTGCAGTTAGCAAATACACAATCATGATCATGCCATGCATGGTGACAACCTGCAGGTAGTTAGCAGGGTCTATAAGCGTTGCCGACTCTGGATAGCCCAACTGCAAGCGAATAGCCCAGGAAAGAACCAGAGCAACCACACCAACAAACATTGCCGTACATCCATACTGGATGGCGATAACCTTGTGGTCCTGACTCCATACATATTTGCCAACCCAGGTTTCAGGATGAGGCAATACTTGCCCCTGATCGAAATCAGCAATAGGTAAATTAGACATATTGCACTCCTTGATTACTCATGGCATTGACCTGGAATTGACGAAATCAATCACAGCTATTTGCGAGCTACCCAAACCAATTAAAATGCCTCTTAAATCACAAGCAAGATCATCAACGAGCGCTGTAAAGCAGATGAATTCCAGCTTGATACATCTCATTCATAAGACATTTGTACTTTTGGGTCAGTTATTCGAAGCAATACAGAAAACAGGAATCAGCAATTACTGCGTCTTTGCAAACGCAAGGCTGACGCCAGAAGAATAATAGTTTTGAGATTCATCGAACTCTGTTTTAGCCGAAGCTCAATGTTTGCATGAAAAGATTCTAGCCCCTTAGAGGCCGAATATTAATTGAATTAAATTGCAGCAAAGAATCAGAATAATTGCAGCGTCGGAAATACAAAAGATCAAGCTTGTTACCACGCACTTATCAGCAAAAGAATGTCTGGCGTCTTGATCAACTCGTGCAGCTGCAGTCTGTCGTTTCTCTTGCTGACTGGTTTTCTGTGAGCGAAACAGGCTGGCAAAGACGAGATATGTTAGAGTCGGAGCTATTCAAACCACATAGAAAAACATTGAGGGTCCGCAGCAATGAAATACCGAAATCTTGCCGATACCGGCGTATTCGTATCCGAACTCTGTCTGGGGGCCATGACCTTTGGCGGCAAGGGGCAGATGTGGGAAACCATTGGCGGCTTGTCCCAGTCCGAAGTAGACAAGCTGGTGGGCCGGGCCCTGGATGCCGGCATCAATTTCATCGACACCGCCGATGTGTATTCCAACGGTGAGTCCGAAGTGATGACCGGCAAGGCACTCAAGGGCAAGCGCGATGATGTGGTGCTGGCCACCAAAGTGCGTGGCCGCATGGGGCCGGGGCCGAACGAAGTGGGCCTGTCACGCCTGCATATCATGCAGAGCGTGGAAGCAAGTCTTAAACGTCTCGGCACAGACTATATTGATCTCTACCAGATTCACCGCAGCGATCCTCTGACCAATATCGAAGACACCCTGCGGGCACTGGATGATCTGGTGCGTCAGGGCAAGGTGCGCTATATCGGCTGCTCCAATCTGCCGGCCTGGGAACTGATGCGGGCATTAGGGGTGAGCGACAGCCAGGCCATGGAACGCTTCAAGTGCACCCAGTCTTTCTATTCCCTGGCCGGGCGCGAGATCGAGCGCGACGTAATTCCCCTGATTGAGGACCAGGGTCTGGGCCTGCTGGTGTGGAGCCCGCTGGCCGGAGGCTTCCTCAGCGGCAAATTTACCCGTGACAATGAAGGCGAAGGCCGCCGCGCCTCCTTCGACTTTCCGCCCATCGACAAGGAACAGGGTTATGACACTGTCGAGGTACTGGCAGATATCGCCAAAGCCCATGACGCCAGTGTGGCGCAAATAGCGCTGGCCTGGGTGCTGGCCAATGAGGCCGTCAGCAGTGTCATCATCGGTGCCCGCAAGATGAACCAACTGGAAGACAATCTTGGTGCCGTGGATATTGAACTGGGTGAAGAGGAACTGGATCGTCTGGACTCGGTCAGTGCCCTGCCCCTGACCTATCCTGCCTGGATGGAAGTCATGGGTTCGGATCGACGGCCCGGAGAAGTGCGAAACTTTGATGAGGCGAAGAAATAATAGTTGTCAGGAAAAGCTATAGAAAGGAAAGATAGAAAGGAAAGATAGAGAAAATAGCCAGAAAGACTGGCAATAAGAAAGCCCCGGCTGAACCGGGGCTTGTCGAGATCAGACCCTGACGGTTATCAGGGCTTGCGGAATCTCAGGGTCATGCGGTCAGATTCACCGATGGCCATGGTGTCCGGGTTATCGGTTGTCGATGGCGGTAGACGCCAGACGAAACTGTCCGCTGGATCATTGGGGTTGGCATTGATCTCGCTGGCTTCTTCCAGTTCAAAGCCGGCTCTTTCAAAGGCAGCGACCACATCACTTTGCTTCACATAGCCATTGTTACCACTGGCAAATTCGGCAGTGGCATCCTCCGGTGCACGGTGCTGAACAACACCCACTACACCTCCCGGTGCCAGCAGATCATGGATTTCCGCCAGGGCGGTATCGATCAGCGGCTCTTCGAAGCGGAACAGGTGATGCATGGCGCGGAAGATCAGCACCGCATCGGCCTGGCCGTTTTCAGAATCGGGAATATTGTCGATGGTGTAGCCAACGATGGGCTCGGCAGGCTCTACACCCGCCACGCTCATGTATTGCGCCATGTTTTCAATATTGGCCCCGCTGCTCTCGCGGGTTTCATCATTCCAGGTGGAAAACATCTGGCTGAACAGGCTATCGGGATAGGTGACACCGATGAGCCGGCCCTGATCGGCAGTCAGCGGATTGAGGATCTCGGTGTACCAGCCGCCTACGCCGGGCAATACCTCGGCAATAGTCATATCCGACTCAATACCGAAAAAAGACAGGGTTTCCAGCGGATTACGCCATTGGTCTCGGGCACTGCTCTCATTGCGGCGCGGATGATTGATGACCTCTTCCAGCGTGGTGGCGCTCATCATGCTTGGCTCTGCCGCCGGGGCAGGTGCTGCTGTTGAAGCAGTCTCGGCACTACTATTAGCATCACTGGCAGTAGAATTTGACGCGGGCTCATTGCTTTCGGAGCAAGCCGCCAGCAGCAAGGCCAGCGAACCAGCAGTTAGCACAGTTAGCGGTGTCTTCATGAATTCCTCCTGGGGAATCGAACCTTTTTGTTATGGAGTAACATTAAACAGGGACAGAAGACGGTAGCACAGATAGCGGCCCGGGTGTAGGAGGCTCGGGTGGAAGGGGGCTTGGGTGAATGGGGCTCGGGTACAGGAGGCTGCGCACTGCAGATTCCCTGCCCTGTCAGCCCGCCACTGGACGGGAACCCACCAATTTGATCATAATGCCGACAGACTCACCCGGGGGCACAACATGCATATCGCCTTACTCTTGGCCGCGGTTTTAGCCGCTCTTGTCTGGGGCCTGGTGCACCTGCAAAGAGAGACGCGCCGACGCGAGTGGGCAAAGAAAAACATCACGCCCTTATACAGCCTCGAAGAACCCCGGGACCTGGTGGCCGTGCTGGCCTTTGCCTTTCTCAAATGCGGCGGCGAAATCACCCGGGAACAGAAGGAGTCTCTGCTAGAGCTTTATCAGGAAGTGCTGAAGTACTCCGACAAGCAGGCGGCGGAGATGTACAGCTATGCTTCTTATCTGATTACTACTGATCCCAATTTTGCCGACAAGGTGGGAGATATTGCCCGACCGGCCCTGGGGAATTTTAGTGAGGAGCAGCGGGAGTCTGTGGTGGGTTTGTTGGGGGGGTTGGTTGATGAGCCTGTGGGGGAGCAGGTTCGGTTTTTGGGGGAGGTTGAGGGGGTGTTTGGGGGTGGGTAGGGCTATTGAATTACTCCGACGCCTTTGATTAACGCCCCAGTGGGCACAGTTTAGCCGTAACAACTAGCTGCCTGACTACACTTGCAAAACCAGGCCAATATCAGTTAACAATGTTCGCTGCAAAATATACTGTATATTTATACAGTATATTTCGCTATATTGCAGACTCTCAAACGTTACTCAAGCACTGGTCGTTACTCCATGCAATACCGATGGAAGAACTGTTGTTTCTCAGCATTGATCTCTAGAAACCAAGAGCTTACCTCGTATTATTCCGCCCATATTGTGGTACTCTCAAATTCCGTGGTGTCATTCGGAAATATAGAAGGCAATTCTTCGCTTGCCTTATTGGTTCTGTCCACGGAGTTTTCTAACCACAAATGGCCTCAACCCATGGATTTCGACATTGTCATTGATAGCTCTTTAGTCGAATTAGCAATCGGTGATGAGCTTGACCCTAGAGAAAATCTAAACCTAGCCACCATGCTTAATGACTTCGAAGATGGTGCCTGGCGTGTAGACAAGTTCAACAACTTCATTTGGGACAATATTGCCGAAACTGCTCTTTCAGTGCGAGAACGCACCGCGCTTGAGTTCAAGCCAGATACTTTACTTACAAGCGCAGCAAAGAATTTGCGTCTTACTGATGCAACCACGGATATAGGCAAGGGAAGTGAACTAGCCGAGATCGTTTTATATGGAATTATGAAGCATAAATATCATGCTCTTCCTGTTGTTCCAAAAATATTTTATAAGCAAAACAACCAAGATAATGCGAAAGGTGCAGACAGTGTTCACATAGTGTTGGAGGAAAATGATTGCTTTTCTCTATGGTTTGGGGAAGCCAAATTCTACAATAGCATCGAAGATGCTAGATTCCCCAGCATTATTGAGTCAGTTAAAAACTCATTGGCGACTGAGAAGCTTAAAAAAGAAAATAGCATAATCACGAATGTATCTGATATTGACCTCCTTGAAATACCAGACTCAATCAAGGAAAACATTAAATCAACCCTGTCCAATAAAAATTCGATCGATAGTATAAAGCCGATACTCAACGTCCCCATACTACTCTTGCATGAGTGCAACCTGACAGTAGGCGCAACAGAAAGCAATTCTGAGTATATTGAAGCAATAAAAAACCATCACCGCGAACGCGCTGAAGCATATTTCGCCAAACAAAATACATCGCTCAGTGATGTCCATAAGTATGGAGAAATAACTTTCCATCTAATACTTTTCCCTGTACCTGACAAAAGCACTATCGTGGATAAATTCGTATCAAAAGTAGAGTTTTATAAGAGCTAAAATAATGGACGTCTTCGAATCTTGCCACAAAGTTAATGACCTCCTCCAATCTGGAGAGGAATCTATTGCCAGAGATGAAGTAATTAAATTGCTAGCAACAGTTGAACAGGAAGTTGGCGAGTACACCCCAGTAATCAACCATCTTATTCGCGAAGTTGGGTTGTATCCTTATATCCAGCCAGAATCCTCATCTTGGCAAGATCGATACATATACGAGGCTTTTAAAGTAGATACTGGCAATGTCGAGCCGGTCACTCTTCATCGAGAGCAATCTAGATTATTGAGCGCACTTTTATCCGGAAAAAGCATCGCTGTGAGCGCCCCCACCAGCTTTGGCAAAAGCTTCGTTATCGATTCGTTTATTGCGATTAGGAAGCCAGCAACAATTGTGATACTTGTACCCACTATTGCACTTGCGGATGAAACCCGTAGAAGGCTTCAAAACAAATTCGGAGATGAATACAAGATAATAACAACCTCCGAACAATCAATTTCTGAACGTAATATCTTTATCTTCCCCCAAGAACGCGCCATCAGCTACCTCGGGATAATCCAACACATTGATCTATTTATCGTTGATGAATTCTATAAAGCGAGTAAAGCATTCGATTCGGAACGGGCGCCTGCTTTAATTCGTGCAATTATGTATTTCCAAGAAATTTCAGATCAGAGGTATTTTTTAGCTCCAAACATAAGCTCTTTACGGGACAGTCAATTCACGAGAGACATGGAGTTTCTACATCTAGATTTTAATACTGTGTTTCTTGAGAAGACTGAATTGTTCGAGCAAATTGGTAAAGATGAATCCAAGAAAACTGACGCATTGCTAAGTATTTTAGAATCTAATAGTGGGAAATCACTAATCTACGCAGGGACATTCACTAATATCCAAAAAATATCGAACATTTTTTTGGACGAGTTAGAACCATTAGGACGCACGCTACTTGCCCAATTTCAATCATGGTTATCACGAAACTATGACCCTAATTGGGAACTTACAAAGCTTGCCGTAAGAGGTATTGGGATTCATAACGGCCAGTTGCATAGGTCTCTAAGCCAGATCCAAATAAAGCTATTCGAAGAAAGCGAAGGGTTAGATGTTGTAATTTCAACATCTTCCATAATTGAAGGGGTAAATACTTCAGCAAAAAATGTGATTATTTGGAGCAATAAAAATGGTCGCCCAAAGCTCAACGACTTCACCTACAAAAATATTATGGGTCGAGGCGGCAGAATGTTTAAGCATTTCATTGGAAAGATATTTGTCTTGGAGCAGCCTCCAGCTGATGAAAAAATACAATTAGACTTGGATCTTCCTGATGAACTTCTAGGCACTTTGGACGAAGAATTAAATCTTGAATATACGTCAGATCAAGTTGCGAAAATACAAGAATATGAAAGCCAAATGATGAGCCTACTAGGAGAGAGAAATCTAGACTCATTCAGGAAGGCAACAAATCTGCAAAGTAGTAGCTCAAATTTGATATTGGGAATTGCGAGAGATATCCGTGAAAACCCCACTTCTTGGAACGGACTTAGATATCTAAACTCTGATAATGCAGAGGATTGGGATCGGCTTTTATATAAATTGATAGAATTATTCCCAAATGTGTGGGGTATTAACTGGGGAAAGTACGTATCGTTTGTCAAAATCTTATCTAACAATTGGAAGGAAACTATACCTGAATTACTCGATCGTCTAGATCAATTTGATATTGGTCTAGCCGAGTTTTTTAAATTGGAAAGAAATACAACTTTCGTCTTAGCGTCCTTACTAGGTGATGTAAATGTGATTTATAACCGCATGAATCCCGACAGCCAAGTTGACTTGGCCCCAGCAATTTCAAAGTTTTCGCACGCTTTTCTTCCCCCAATTGTTTATCAATTGGAGGAGTATGGAATTCCAAGAATGATTTCTAGAAAAATCCAAAATTCTGGCGTTATCGACTTGGAAAATGAGGACACTGACATACATGAGATATTGGATACCTTTCGTCAATTGGGTCTAAATCAATTACTAAGGAGCATAGGCGAGCTTGACGACTTCGACCTGTACATCCTTCGATACTTTTACGATGGCATAACACCCAAAATCAAAGGGGTCGGAGTAATTTGATCCCCATAGCTAACTAAATCACTTAATGAACACAATTTGGGTTAGTGCTTATTGTGAGGAAGCCTTCGGCTTCCAGGAGAGATTGATTCAGGATTTGGCTGAGCCAAATCCTTCACCCCTTCGGGGCCGCGCAAAATGCGCGCGGTCTGCGCTGCTTCGCAGCTTTCGAACTAGGAGTTCTCATCGTGCCGCCAGGCACACCAAACCAAAAAAGGGAGCCTGAAGGCTCCCTTTTTTGGTTTGGCACGCCCGGAGAGATTCGAACTCCCGACCAACTGGTTCGAAGCCAGTTACTCTATCCAGCTGAGCTACGGGCGCGTGATTTGGTAATTCTAACTGATATGTGTGGCTTTCACCTAAGGGCTAACGCCCCGTTACTCTCCCCAGCCAACAATCACAGATTGTTGTCGTTCGGGACGGCGCTCGAAGCTGCGCTTCGAAAACGCTTGCCCTCACCCAGCTGAGCTACGGGCGCTACCAGCGATCAGGTGCGCAATTATAAAGACCTTGGCCCAGATTTCCTAATCTGTGATCTTCTCCTGCTTCACTTTTGCATTTCCTGGGGTATCGTGAACAAATCAAGTGATCCTCAGGGACTCTTTTATGCGGCGCCTCTCTCTTATCTTGCTGATATTCCTGGCAAAACTCTCTGCAGCCCAGGAACTCCTCATCACCCCCACCCCCATCGCCACCAACATCGAAGCCCCGGTGGCCGTCACCCATGCCGGCGATGGCAGTGACCGACTGTTTATTGTGCAGCGCATTGGACGAATTCTGGTCTGGGAAGATGGGGTGGTTCTGGCCGAGCCCTTTCTGGATATCTCCGAGCGGGTGGGTTGTTGTGGGGAGCGGGGTTTGTTGGGGCTGGCTTTTCATCCGGACTTTGCCGACAACGGCTTGTTCTATGTGAATTACACCGATCTCAATTTTGATACCACCGTGTCCCGCTTTCGGGCGGAAGCGGGGGCGGCAGTGGCTCTGCCTGGTAGTGAGGAAATAGTGCTGACGGTTGAGCAGCCTGCCTCCAATCATAATGGCGGTCATCTGGCCTTTGGGCCCGATGGTTATCTTTATATCGGCCTGGGTGATGGTGGCGGGGCCGGGGATCCGGGTAATCTGGCTCAGGATCGGTTGAGTTTGCTGGGCAAGATGCTGCGTATTGATGTGGATGGGGGTTCGCCCTATGCCATTCCGGCGGACAATCCCTTTGCCTTTGATGACTTTACCCTGGATGAGATTTGGGCCCTGGGGCTGCGTAATCCTTTTCGTTACAGCTTTGATCGCATTACCGGCGATCTCTATATCGCTGATGTGGGGCAGGATGCCTTTGAAGAGGTGCATGTGCACCGGGCCAATACCGCCGGTGGCGAGAACTATGGCTGGCGTTTGATGGAGGGTTCGGCCTGTTTCAATCCCGCTTCGGGCTGCAATGATGGCTCCCTGACTCTGCCCGCCTTTGACTATGCCCATGCCGGGGATCGCTGCTCCATTACCGGGGGCTTTGTTTATCGTGGCGCCCGCATCCCGGCTTTGACGGGGCAGTATGTCTATGGGGATTTCTGCAGTGGTGAGATTCTGGCGGCGCAGTTGAGCGATTCCGGCTGGCAGCAGAGTGTGTTGCTGGATTCAGGCTTTGAGATCAGCTCCTTCGGCGAGACTGAAGGCGGGGAATTGCTGGTGGTGGATATCAATGGCGGCATCTACCAGTTACAGGCGCCTCTGGTGATTTCACCCGGCAGTGGCAGCTATTTGCAGGCCCAGACTATCGACCTGGCTTTGATTCTGCGCAATAACTCCCCCGTCAGCTCTCTTACACTGTCTATAGATGGTATTGATGTCACTGCCCTGTTTGAGCAATGTGCCACCAATGCCGATCTGGCCACAGATGGCCAGAGCTGGCGCTGTCCAGGGCTGCCCCTGGCAGAGCTGGAGCCGGGTAATTACCGGCTCGACGCAGAAATCGGCCTGATAAGCGGTCAAACTGTGACAGCAGCGGTGGATTGGGAAATAATTGGGGAGTGACTATCCTGCGGGGGCCACAGTGATTGCCTGAGACCAGACTGAATATTTTTGGCCAAGCAGCCGTAATCAGTAGAGAATTTTCAGGCAGCCAGGGATTGGCGGTGATCAGAAATTATAAAGATACGGCTGGCCCGGCGATGCAAAAGTCATATTCCTTCTTTAGTGCTCTCCATCTGCACCTGGCTTTACTGCTGCTTTTTGCCAGCGGCAAGCAGGCTGCTGCCGCTAATGAAGAACCTCTCAAGGCCCTGCTGATCTATGGGAATGGCGGCATCGCCACCTGGGGGCAGAATTTCAATGAGTATTTTCGTGGGCATCTGGGGCCGGAGCTGGGGCAATATTTCACTCCGGAATTCGTGGCCCTGGTCAGTGCCGAGCCCGATGAATACGAGCTGATCGCCAGGTCCCTGGCGCTCAAATACAGCAACAGCAAGATCGATTTGCTGATTCCGGTACTGCCGGAGTCCAACAGTTTTGTGCATCAGTGGAGCCACGTGTTTGCGCCTGAGGCCAGGATTCTGCATGTCCTGCCCGGCGCCGATGTGCATACCGACCCGGAATCCCTGGGGCCCAATGAAGCAGTCATCGCCAGCGCCATCACCACTGCTGTGGATGCCACCGCGCGCCTGATGCCGGTGATCCTGCCGGAGCTGAAAACAGTCTATGTGGTGGGCGGTGCCGGCGACGGCGACCGCAGTTATATGCAGCGCTACCGGCAAACCCTCTCGGCCCTCGACAGCCCGCTGGAGTTTCGTTACCTGAACGGCCTGCCAATGGATGAACTGCTGAGGGAGCTGCAGGCAGCCGATGCCAACAGCGCGGTGATGATGACCACCTATGATATGGATCGCAATGGCCTGCCCTACCGGACTCTGATGGTTGTGCAGGAGTTGTCCGAAAACCTGGATATTCCAGTGTTTGGCAATACCGATACCCTGCCTGCCAATGGTGCCCTGGGTGGCAGCATCACCTCGGCAGCCAGCTATGCGCGGGCGGCCTACGATGTCACCCAGCAGCTAATTGCCGGCGAAGCTGTGTCAGGCTTCGCCAGTGTCGAAACCGATAACCTGTTCAATGGCGCCCAACTGGACCGCTTCAATATCGACCGCAGCCTGCTGCCCCCGGGCAGTGAAATTATCCAGGAACCGTTTAACTTCTGGCGAGACTATGGCCTGTGGATCTGGATCGCCACCGCGGTGATGGCTGTTCAGTTCCTGCTGATCGGTTTACTTTGGGCAGCGCGGCAGCGCAGCCGCAAAGCCGAGGCAAAGCTGCGGGACGCCAGCAAAATGGAAGCCCTGGGTGTGCTGGCCGGCGGTGTCGCCCATGATTTCAACAACATCCTCATGGCCATCAGCGCCAATACCGAACTGGCCACCATGCAGCTAGGGGATGATGAAAAGGTGCGGGAGAAACTGGCCCGCATCGAATCCGCCAGTGACCGGGCCGAACATCTGGTGGGCCAGATACTCTTGTTCAGTCGCCAGTCCCGGCAGCAGGAACGGCAGGCGATACAGCTCTGCAAGTTGATGGATGATTCGGTTGATCATATCCGCCAGATCATGCCGCCGGGCTGCCGGATCAAACTGCAATGTGAACTGCCCGGTGTGGTATTGCAGGCCGATGCCAACCAGCTCCATCAGGTGGTGATGAATCTTTGCATCAATGCCCAGCACGCCATGGACAATCATGGTGTCGTCGAGGTGCAGGTTGAATACAGCAAGCTCGAGGCACAACAGAATTTCCTCGACCAGACCATACCGGCAGGCAATTACATCACACTCCGCATTGCCGACAGCGGCAGCGGCATCAAAGCCGAAGACCTTAAACATATCTTCGAACCCTTCTATACCACCAAGCCCTCAGGCAAGGGCACCGGCCTGGGACTGGCGTTGGTGTACCAGATCGTCAAGGCCCACAATGGCTATATCGATGTCCGCTCAGAGCCGGGTCAGGGCACGGAAGTCACCGTCTACCTGCACCCCAGCGATGAAACACCCAATCACAATGCCACGGCTCCGGGCATCATGCTGCAGGGCAATAACGAGCGATTACTGCTGGTGGACGATGACTATATGGTGCTGGATGCCAATCGCCAGAGCCTGGAAACCCTGGGTTATCAGGTGATTGCCTTCAGCAGTTCCGTGGCAGCACTGCAGTATGCCGAAGACAATCCGGGGGACATTGATCTGCTTATAACCGATCTTTCCATGCCGGAAATGGATGGCGTGCGCCTGATCAACAATATTCGCCTGGCAACACCCGGTCTGCCCTGCATTCTCTGTACCGGCTATCTGGACGCGCTCAATACGCTCAACTCTCCCGACCTGGACGACATCCAGATCATCAAGAAACCTTTTTCCATGCCTGAAATTTCCAGTGCGCTGAAGAAGGCCCTGCAACAATCTGCATCAACAGAACCAGCGTAGGCAGGGGGAGTGATGCAGAGTTTCAGCAGCGATAACAATACAGCATTTATAAATCGTCCAACCCGGCTCAGGCAGGCTGCAACTGAGGTATACCCTAGTAGCAGACAAGGCCCGCCAGCAATAAACTGGCCCATTGCTGTCGCTGTGTCGAATCAGGATCAGGGATTGATCGCGGTTCCCTGTTTTCGCAGCCCGGCAGTATCAGGACGAATAAGACAACAACTGTCGCCAGCACAGCGGCCTGCTCATCAGTGCGCACTTGAAATAGTGGTTAGCCCGTGAAAAGTCTGACAAAAAATAAAACTTCCCGCCTGGGAAATGCAGTGCTGTCACTCGCTGCTTTCATAGCAGCAACGCTGCTGGCCGGTACAAGTCAGGCACAGGATGAGAAACAGGCGCTGATTCTTTACAGCAGTACCGACATCGGTGGCTGGGAGCAGTCTTTCAATGCGGTGCTAACTCGCCAGCTTGCCGAGATCGACCGTATTTACGCAACACCGGTGTTTCTGTCACTGGTCAATTCCGACGAGGCCAGCAATCAGCGCAAGGCAATGGCCCTGGGATTACAATTTGAAACTCAGGAAATCGACCTGGTGATTCCCATCTTTCCTGAAGCAGGTCATTTTGTCCGCAACTATTCGGACATCATCGCACCACGGGCCAAGCGATTTTTTGTGTTGCCCGACGACACGATTCTGGAGTCTCTCGACCCTGAGCAGGAATTTGCCCTGGCCAGTTCGGTCGAGACTGCAACCGGGGAAACCCTGGCATTGATGCAGCGCCTGCTGCCTGAACTGGAACATGTATATCTGGTAGGCGGTAGTGGCGCAGGTGATCTTGCCTATATGGCACGCGTCATCAGCGCAGTTGAGCCCTCAGAGCTGGACGCAGAAGTAAGCGTATTACAAGGTCTCACCCCTGATCAACTGGTGACAGAGCTTCAAGCAGGCTCAGCACGCAATAGTGCTATCGTGCTGTCGACCTATGATACTGATTACACTGGCCAGGCCCACCGCACCATTAGCATCAACTCCTTGCTGCAGGGACAAGTTGATATTCCAGTCTTTTCAATGTTCGACAGCCAGATCGGCCGTGGTGCTGTGGGCGGCAGTATGAGTGTTGCTGAAGGCTATGCCACCGCGACCGCCGAAATCACCGAGCAATTTCTTACAGGTACAGAACCACCTCTGGTTTCACAAACGCCTACGCAAACCATGTTCGACGGCGGCATGCTCAATCATTTTGGTATCAGTCGCCGCCTGCTTCCGGAAAACAGCATCATCCTCAACGACCCGCCCAATTACTGGCGCGACAACTTGTGGTGGATCACGATTACTTCTCTGGTAATTCTGGTACAACTGGCTCTGATAACTCTGTTAATCAAGGCCATATCACGCCGGAAACAGGCAGAAGAAGAGTTAAAAACTACCCAGAAAATGGAAGCCCTGGGCAGTCTGGCCGGCGGTATCGCCCATGACTTCAATAATATTCTCATGGCCATCATGGCCAATGCCGAATTGGCGAAGGCAACATTGAATCAACCGGAAAAGGCCAACACACGTATCAGCAATATCCTCTCTGCCAGTAACCGCGCCAAGGGCCTGATCTCACAAATACTGTTATTCAGTCGGCAATCGGCTTCCCGAAACTCGGAAAAGCTGTATTTGGCGGAGCTGATTGAAGAGTCCGCCGCCCAGATTCGATCCTTTCTGCCACGAGAATGTTTCCTGCAATTGGATGTGGAACGGGATATCCATGCCATCGATGGCGATGAGAATCAGCTGCAACAGGTTATCATGAATATCTGTATCAATGCCCAGCATGCCATGAACAATCAGGGCGTGATCCGCATCTCGGCCCGGGATCAGCATTTGTTGGCCGACAGCAAGATATTCGGCCAGGAGGTCGAGCCAGGCGACTATGTCAGTATCGCGATTTCTGACACCGGCCAGGGTATTAAACCCGACCAGTTACCTCATCTGTTTGAACCGTTTTACACCACCAAGCCCCAGGGCAAGGGCACCGGCCTGGGACTGGCTCTGGTGTATCGCATTGTCCGCGCTCACGGTGGCTATATAGATGTGCAGTCCGAGCCGGGCAAGGGCTCCATCTTCACCATCTATCTACCGGCCAGCGAGCAGTCGGCGGCAATCGCCACCAGCAACGATGCGCGGGAACCTTTACGTGGCACTGGTGCCCAAATTCTGCTGGTGGATGATGACGACATGGTTCTGGATGCCAATCTGCGTATTCTGGAGAAACTGAATTATCAGGTAGATGCTTACCGCAGCTCCACCGAGGCCCTGAAGGCCGCTCAAAGCGAACCACATAAATGGGATCTGCTGTTTACCGACCTGTCCATGCCGGAAATGGATGGTGCCCGTCTGGCCTCCCAGATTCGCCAGTTCCGCGCCGACATTCCGGTCATTCTCTATACCGGCTATCTCGATGCGGTGGACAGTATCGATATCGAGAATTTGCGCATCCTCGGCAAACCCAGCCCGCTGGATGAAATTGCCCAGGCCGTGGACCAGGCATTGAAACAGGAAGCTCCCGTCGCCGGCCAGGCGTAGCTTTCAGACAGCGACCCGTCTCCGTTATACTGCCGCTGACAGGCAACAGGGCACGAGCCGTAACAGCCTGACAGGAGCCCGATTCCAGAGCCGTGGAAGCCGTAAACGCCATAGAATCCATTGCTGCCGTCATCCAGGTTGCCGTCGCGCCGGTATTCCTGTTGGCCGGCATTGCCGGCATGCTGAACGTGCTGAGCATTCGCCTGGGCCGTGTCGTAGACCGGGCGCGGGTTGTGGAAGCACGGCTGGCCATCGAAAAGCATTCCGAGCATCGCTCCATTCTGCAAACTGAAACCGAAGCCCTGTGGAACCGGATTCGCCTGGTCAATTGGTCTGTGCGCATGTTCGTCAGCGGTGCACTGCTGGTGTGCCTGGTGATCATGACCCTGTTTCTGGGGGAAATCACCGGCCTGGATCTGGCCACCGCCATCGCCACCCTTTTCATTTGTGCCATGGCGCTGCTGATACTCGGCCTGCTGCTGTTCCTGTTTGAGGTGAGTATCTCTACCCGGCGCATCCGCGAGGGCATTACCGAGATCCTGCATTCGGATGACTAGACCGCTGCCTTGCTGACAAGGCTTCCTGACAATTAAAGGCAGGCATAAAAGAGACACAAAAAAGGCGTAGTGGATTTTATCCACTACGCCTTTTTGCGTTCAGACCAGATTAATTGAAGATATCAATAATATGGCTGTACTTGATGATGAACTGGCGACCATTGTCACGCAGATTGAATCCCATCTCGTCCACTTCGTTGTACACCAGGTACAGTCCGGCATTGGCAGACTGCAGCCAGGCAAAGCGTACATTGGTAGCAATGGAGTCGGCCTGGTTGTTGTACTGCACCAGGGTCTGCAGGGACATGCGCGGCGAGAAGGAATAGGACACACGAAGCTGTGCCACGTCCACCTGAAAATCACCATTGGCCACCGGCAATTCGATGTCACTGTGGTTCCAGGACAACTCGGTGCTGAAGCGCTCGCCAATACGGTAGTTAACTCGCGGGCTCAGATAGACCCGGTCACCGCCAAAGAATCCACCGATACGGCTCTGGATATAAAAGGCCAGTGGCGCACCCTGGTTGGTCTGGAATACCAGTTGTGATTCGGCGTGATCGTAATTGCCCACCGGCACGGTGACGCCATCAACAATCTCGAACGGTTCCTTCACACCCTCTTCGGTGAAGTTCACCCCGGTATGCACTTCCCAGCTGTTTTCCCACTCCCAGTGGTTGTCCACATGCAGATAACCGGTTTCCAGATCGCCTTCGAAATCATAGAAACCATACCAGTTCACATGGGGACGCAATTCATGCAGACCGAACAGATTCTCGGGGCGATAGCGGCGGAAGATGCGCCAGTCATACTTGCGATAGGCCCGGCGTGACAGGAAGCCTACTTCCGGATTGAAGTTCTCCTGCACTTCGGTAAAACCGGCGGCGAAATCCCAGCCTTCGGTGGAATAGTTGCCGCGAATACCAAAAGCCTGATCGTCGTCGCTGATACCCGGGGTGTCGGTTTGTGCCACCCAGCCGGAAATCAGGCCATCCTGGCCAATACCCAGACGGCCATCAACAGCATAGGTCTTGTTGTTATCGGTGGCAGAATTGCCGGTGAGGGAACCGTCGCCGTCACGCTCCACATACATCACACCGATGGTGGAACGATTGGCCAGTTCCTGGTTAATACGGGCTACCGAGAAATCATTCTGCGGCGCCACCCCGTCCACGGCATCGGTGCGCATTTGCAGGAAACCGATGTTGGTGTTGTTACCCACTTTACCGGTCAGGCGGGCACCCCCTTCGATGGGAATGGGATTACCACCGGCGCCAACACCGATGCGGCGACTGAAAAACAGCTCGGCCTCACGGGGGTTACCTACCGAGAACATACCGGCGTTTTCCAGAAAGAATGGGCGCTTCTCCGGGAAGAACAGACTGAAGCGGTCCAGGTTCACCTGCTGCTCGTCCACTTCCACCTGGGCGAAATCGGTGTTGTAGGTGGCATCAAGCGTAAGGCTGGAAGTCACACCCCACTTCAGGTCAAAACCCACTTCCTCATTGCTATGGGTTCCGGCGGGAAGATTGCCGCCCCGTTCGGCGGATACCAGACCATAGGGGGTAATCTGCAGATTACGCTGGCGCGGTGGACGAATGCCCTCGACCGAACCGGCCTCGGAGACGCGCTGGATACTGTATTGACGATTCAGCGGCGCCCAGTAGGATACTTCATTGACGCGGCGGATATTGCGCTGGAAGTTGATGCCCCAGGTCTGCTCGTCGCCATTGCCATAGCGCAGTGCGGTGAAGGGAATCTCCATCTCGGCGCTCCAGCCATAGTCACCGATTTGCGCATCCACTTCCCAGGTGGTGTCCCAGTTGACATTGAAGCCGCCGCCTCCGCCACCGAAGCCACCGCCGGCACCTTCATTGGTGACCTGGGCATCGTATTCGATACCGGCCGGGTTGGTGCCGAAGACAAAGCCGTTCTGACGATCCAGCAGGCCGTCAATCAGCACCTGGAAACTGTCGGTTTCATCCAGCGCAGAGTCACGCCGACTGTCGGCAACGATAATGCCTTCGGGATTGTCGTCATAGGCCACCACACCGATATACAGCGAGTCTTCGGTATAACCGATAAACACTTCGGTGCGCTGGGAGGCAGCCTGCCCCTCATTGGGTTGCACCTGGGTGAAGCCGCTGGTGGGCGGTACCTGTTGCCAGGCCGCGTCATCCAGCACATTGCCGTCAATCACGGGAATCGTGCTCAGGGGCATGGCGGTGGTGGAAGGGCGTACTGCCCGGGTGCTCATCTCCTGAGCCTGGACGGGCAGCCACAAAGCTGCGGCGGCAAGGCCCAGCAGCAGTCTTTGCGACAGCGAACTGCGTGCCATCGAATTCATTGGTCTGTCTCCCTACAGGATGCTCCGGGTCTGGGGCTGATCTTGCCCGGATTCAAAAAAGAGCGGTAAATTACTCGAAAGTTGCCGAAATATCAATTGCTTAGCACCCAAAGGCTGAGCCGCTTTGTAATACTTTGTTACACCGTTATTGCATTTGTGACACAGGGAAACGGCAGCCGGTACGGTCCGGGAAGGAAAGCCCGGCCAATCCACCCGGCCCCCAGCAACGTAAGTAATAGTGATGCGGGAAGTTTTTGCGTCACAGTCATGGCAAGGGCCAGTTTTTTGCGCCCGGCAGCGCTGGCCCCGCTTGCCAATGTCATGGCCAGAACCGGTGTTCCGGGCCGCAGTCAGCGCCTGGCACCGCCTTTCACCGATGGCGCAAACAATGTACCATCCGGGCCCCTTACCGCAGCCCCACAATCCAAATCGAGGAGAACGAGATAGTGCCCAGAGCAATATTGTTCCTTATCCTTTGTACTCTTGGCCTGGCTTCCCAGGCTGCCTTGGCCCAGGACGCCAGCGTCGAACGCGGCCGGGTCCTGTTTCAGAATGAGTGTTCGCGTTGCCATGTGCCCATTGAAATGGATGCCCGCTTGCGCGCGCGCTGGGTTGGCCGTACCGGCCAGGAACTCTACGAGCAGATCCGCTCCACCATGCCGGCGGAAACCCCCGGTTCATTGAGCAATGAAGAATACTATGACCTGACTGCCTTTATTCTGCAGTCCGGCAATGTCCCTATCGAAGGGGGCAGCATGGCAGTTCCGGCCCTGGCCAGCCTGGAGATCGACCCCCAGGAAGTGGTAGTGAGCGAGAGCGCCAGTGACAGTGTGGGCTGGACTCACTTCAACGGCGATGAGCGATCCACCCGCTATGTGGACTTTGACCAGATTGATGCCAGCAATGTGGCCGATCTGGAGATCGCCTGGCAACTGGATACCGGACCCTTTGGTCCACGACCGGAGACCTTCAATGTCAACACGCCCCTGATGGTCAATGGCCGGGTATTCGCCACCGTGGGCGCGACCCGCAATGTAGTCGCCATTGATGCCGAGAGTGGCCAGTTGCTGTGGATGTGGCGCCCCCAGGAAGGCCAGCGTTTTGACGACGCCCCGCGCAAAGGTAGCGGTAAAGGTGTGGCCTACTACAACAATGGCAGCCAGGAAATCATCTTTACCATGACTCCGGGTTATTATCTGGTGGCCCTCAATGCCCTCACCGGCGACCCGGTTCCGACTTTCGGTGCCGGTGGTTATGTGGACCTGCAACAGGGTCTGCGTCGGGCGCCGGATCGTGACGATCTGGATATCGGCATTTCCTTTCCGCCCCTGGTGGTGGAGGATGTGGTGATTACCGGCGCTGCCCATCTGGTTGGCATGCGTCCAATCTCAGCCAGCAATGTCAAAGGTGATATCCGCGCCTGGGATGCCAATAGCGGCGAATTGCTGTGGACCTTCAAGACCATTCCGGAACCCGGCGAGTTGGGTTATGAAACCTGGCTGGAAAACTCCGCCTCCTATACCGGCAATGCCGGTGTCTGGGCACCCATGTCCGCCGATATTGAACGCGGCCATGTTTATCTGCCGGTGGAATCTGCCACCGGTGATCGCTACGGTGGCGACCGCCCGGGGGATAACCTCTTTGCTTCCTCTACTGTGGCGCTGGATTATCGTACCGGTGAGATGCAGTGGTATTTCCAGACCACTCACCATGACATCTGGGACTGGGATACGCCCTCGGCACCGCTGGTGATTGATTTGCCGGACGGCCGCGATGCAGTGGTACAAACCCTGAAGCAATCCCATCTGTTCATGTTTGATCCCGACAGTGGCGAGCCCCTGTTCCCGGTTGAGGAACGTCCGGTGCCGCAATCGGACACACCGGGAGAGCGCACTGCCGCCACCCAGCCATTCCCCCTGTTACCGGCACCCTATGATCGCCAGGGTTTTCAGCCGGAAGACCTGAATGACATGACGCCGGAGATCCATCGTCGTGCCCGGGAAATCGCCAGCGATTATCGCTTCAGCGAACTGTATACGCCGCCTTCCCTCTATCAGCACCCGAAAGATGGCACACTTGGCACCTTGCACCTGCCCTCTTCCACCGGCGGCTCCAACTGGGAAGGCTCCGCCTATGATCCGGAAACCGGCATCATCTATATCCCGTCACGCACCGCCACCGGCGTGCTGTCACTGGTGAATGATCCGGAAGCCTCCTCGGTGCGCTATATCCAGGGCGGCGGCCGCAGCCCTTCGGTCGATGGCATTCCCCTGGTCAAGCCACCCTGGGGCCGCATTACCGCCATTGATCTGGTGAGCGGTGAGCATGTCTGGCAGGTGGTCAATGGTGATACGCCGGAAGACATCAAGAACCATGAGCTGCTGGATGGTGTCGATTTCGAGCCCACCGGCAAGCCCACCCGCAGCGGCATCCTGCTGAGCAAGACTCTGCTGTTCCACGGCGAAGGCCCTGGCGGCAGCCCGGTACTGCATGCCCTGGACAAAGCCACCGGCGAACGGGTCGCCAAAATCGAGCTGCCCGCTTCCATCACCGGCGTGCCCATGAGCTATATGCACAATGGCAAGCAGTATCTGGTGATGACCGTCAGTGATTTTCGTAATCCGGCCAAAATCATCGCCCTGACCCTGCCCTGATCAGGGTCTGATTCCGGTCTGACCCTGCGCAGACCCTATGAACCCGGTGTGCCCTGGCCACCGGGTTTTTTGTTGCCTGGTCAAAATCAGGCTTGCAATCGCTTCTGTATATTTATACAGTATTTATCCGGCGACGGTACAGGCTGGTTTCGGCCTGTCATAGTCCCTTAACATAGCAGTCAATAACAACAAGACCTGAACAGCATGGCAAACAAAAAACCCGCTTCCGCCAGCACTCCCGCCATCGATGACAGTGAACGACGTTGCTGGTGGCCCGGCACGGACCCCCTCTATGTGGCCTATCACGATGAAGAATGGGGCGTGCCGGTGTATGACGATCAGAAACACTTCGAATTCCTGTGCCTGGAAGGTCAGCAGGCTGGCCTGAGCTGGATCACGGTGCTGCGCAAACGGGAGAATTACCGCCGCGCCTTCAAACAGTTCGATCCGGTCAAGGTCGCTCGCATGCGCGATGCCACCCTGGAAAAACTGCTGCTGGACCCGGGCCTGATTCGCAACCGGGCCAAGCTGTTTGCGGTAAGGAATAATGCCAAGGCCTTTCTGGCGGTTCAGGATGAATGGGGCAGCTTCACCGATTACATCTGGTCCTTTGTGGGCGGCCGCAAACCCCTGGACGGTCGTCGTCGCCAACGGGGCGACGTGCCTGCCACCTCACCGGAGAGCGATGCCCTGTCCGCCGATCTGAAAAAGCGCGGCTTCAAATTCGTCGGCAGCACCATCTGCTATGCCCATATGCAGGCAGCGGGGCTGGTGAATGACCACACAAGTAATTGTTTTCGCTATAAACAACTGAAAAGCTGAACATAGCCTCATTCCTACAGGAGAATTCCATGATTGGATACGTAACCGTTGGCAGTAATGATCTGGAAAAAGCCGTGGCCTTCTACGATGCCCTGCTGGCAGAGTTGGGTGCCAAACGCTTTATGGAAATGGACAGCTTTGTGGCCTGGTCCACCAGCCCCACGGCACCAGGCTTTTCTGTCACCCGGCCCTTCAACAAGGAAGCCGCGACTCCCGGCAATGGCACCATGATCGCCCTGGCCGTGGATTCACCGGCCAGGGTGGATGCCGTTTATAACAAGGCACTGGAGTTGGGTGCCAGCGACGAAGGCCCGGCCGGTCCCCGGGGCGATAATTTCTATGCCGGTTATTTTCGTGATCTGGACGGCAACAAGCTGAACGTATTCTGCATTCCGCCGGCTGAATAGCCTGTAACGGATACAGAAAGGCCGGAATGCCCGGCCATTGCATGCTTATTGGATACTGGCTGCAGATCAGTAATCTAGAGATTACTGATCTTGCTGCCCAGTTCATAACCCCGATCCGTAACAATACTCTCCAGCACCACAATACGCTCCTTCAGGGCGGCGATTTCCCGCTCCAGAGATTCGGTGGAGTTTTCATTGAGCTGTTTTTTCAGATCACCGAACTTGGCGCTGGTACTGCGCTTGTACTTGAAATATTCGGTGATGAAAACGATCAGGCTGACGGGCACCATGATGGCCATCATCACGGCGAACAATTCCAGAGACTCGGACATAGCCATTACTCCTCTTTACTGGTAACGCGCCGCCTGCCTGCCCTGGCCAACTATTCTTCGTCTTCCAGTTCCCGCTGCAGCTTGGCGTAAGCGATGGAATTCATTTCCTGGGCGCGCTTGTCGAACACGACTTTTTGCAGAATCTGGGCAATGGACTGCTGAAAATCATCCACATGCAAATAGGCTGCAACATTGCCATCGGTAGGATCCAGGGCGATCTGGCGCAGATCATTGCGATGGTCCTCGGTGATCAGTATGACCGGCGTGCAGCTACGCAGTGGGCTGCGACGCTCATTCTGGCGAATACGAAACAGAAACTGGTCGCGCGGGCGCTTGTAGTTGTTCCAGCCGGTAATCACACAGGACAGTCGGTTGGTCAGCAGGCCAAACATCCGGTCATACTGACGCAGGGCCTCGATGGCATTGACCTCATTATAGGTATTGATGGTGGTATAGAGCCCTGTCTTGCCAATGATCTTGGCACATTCATCGACCATCTTGTTATTGAGGTCGTAGAGCAGGACAACCGGTTTGAAACTCATTGCTGAACTTGTTCTTGATTATTATACGAAATCTCAGCTTGCTGACATTGCCTGCCAGTTACTCAGAACGGAAAACTATATTGCTTGTTATGGGATCTCTGGTGGTACGGGTTGCATTGGCGGCAACCGAGGGATCCTCATAGCCGAAGCTTATCCCGAATAGTATCTTTGTGCCATCCTGAATATCGAAGGCTTCCCTAACCAGATCCGGATAATTGCGCATGGTGCCCATGGGACAGCTATGGATGCCAAAGGCCACCATGGTCAGCATCAGGGTCTGGGCCCACATGCCCACATCAATAGCCACCGTGGTACCGAAATCCGGATTCATGCCAATAAAAGCGATATGGGGCGCGTCGAAAAACTCGAAATTGCGCAGCACCGCATACTGACGCCCTTCACGGTCATGGCGCTCAATGCCCATTTTTGAATACAGGGCCACCGCGCACTCCACCTGACGAGTGCGGTACTCATCCTTGAAGTCACCCCGGTATTCATAATCCGGATTGGGCTGAACACCGTTGGCTGTATTGTCATACATCTGCTGCCTGAGCCGGTCTTTCAGTTCACCCGACGCCACATAGGCCTTCCAGGGTTGCACATTGCAATTGGAAGGCGCCTGTTGGGCAATCTCGAAAATCCGGTTCATGGTCTCCCGCGGCACGGGCTTGTCCAGAAAGCCTCGCACCGAGCGACGGGTATTGATCGCCTCGATCAGGCCCATGTCCGGGTCAATCAGGGACGAGTCCTTGCTGTCAGTCACGCTGTACTTCTCCTGCACAATGAATGGAATTAACTGAGGATACGACCGCCGTCCACATCCACGGTGGTGCCGGTAACAAACTTGTTGTTCATGACAAACAGCAGTCCCTCGGCCACTTCCTCGGCGCTGCCGGCACGGGGAATCAGGTGTGAACTGGTCATGGCAGACAGCTTGGTGGCCTTCTCATCACCCATCCAGTCAAACATGGCGGTATCGATCGTGCCAGGTGACACTACATTGACACGCACAGGCGCCATTTCCACTGCCAGACAGCGCACCAGATTCTCAACCGAGGCACCGACGCAGCTGAGCGGCGACTGGCCAGGTTTGATCTTGCGTGCCGGTGACCCGCTGACCAGGGTAATGGCCCCATCATCGGCCAGATAGGGGGCGCCAGTACGCACTACCTTGGCATAGCCCCAGAGCTTGTCATAGGCGGCCTTGAACTGCTCCTCGGTCTGCTCGAGAAATGGCTTGAGAGTGCGCTCTCCCCCAACGGCCGCTGATACCAGATGATCGATCTTGCCCGCTTCCTTGAAGATGGCTTCCAGTGCCTCGGCATCGTGGGTATCGGCCTGGCGCAACTCGAACTTGCCATTGCTGGCGGCACGGGCCTTTTCCAGATTGGCTTCGCTGCGGCCGGCGGCCCAGACCTGGGCGCCCTGCTCGGCAGCGGCGATCGCAGTGGCCAGACCAATGCCGGCGGTTCCGCCGATAATGACAACCTTCTTGCCTGACAGATTATTAGTCATTCTCTCTCCTTGATTGTTGTGTGCCGGCGCTGCCGCCGGACTCTTGCTGTTGTTTGTTAATAGCTACTCTGAATGGTTTATTGCCTGATCAAAGCACCCGACCAGGATTCAGGATGCCCTGGGGGTCGAGATTCTGTTTCAGGCTGCGCATCAGGGCCAGTTCCTCTGTGCTGCGGCTACAGGACAGAAAGGGCTTTTTCAGCATACCAATGCCATGTTCGGCCGAGACCGAGCCCTTCAATTCCTGGATCAGGCCGTAAACGATTTCGTCGATCTGCAAATGCAACTCCCGGGTGTCGGGACCGATGCGCACCAGTATATGCACATTGCCATCGCCAATATGACCAAACAAGCCGATGATGGCCTCGGGCCATTGCTGACGCAGTCGCTTTTCCACTTCTTCACCAAAATAGCCCATGTCACCCACATTCAGGCTGACATCGAAGGTATGCATATAGCCCAACACCGGATAAATTTCGGCGGCAGCATCACGCACTGCCCAGATCTTGCGAATGCGCTCACTGTCCTCGGCAACCACCACATCGCTGATCAGACCCTGTTCGCTGGCGGATTCCAGCACCTGCAGGAACAACTCGGCATCCTTGTCACCATGGGAGCCCATGGATTCCACCAACACAAAGAAGGGCTGTTCTGATTGCAGGGGCATGCTGACATGTTCCACATGCTGGTCAATCAACTCCCAGGTATTGCGCCAGATCACCTCGAAAGCACTGAGATTGGCACCCAGGCCTGCCTGACAATGTACCAGCAGGTCTGCCACCCGCTCAAAATCCGACACGGCACACATGGCCACCGCCTGGCTTGAAGGCTTGGGCAGCAGTTTGATTACCGCTCGGGTAATCAGTCCCAGAGTCCCCTCGCTGCCGATAAACAATTGCTTCAGATCATAGCCGGTATTGTTCTTGCGCAGCTTGTTAAGGCCATCGATGACGGTGCCATCGGCCAGTACGGCCTCCAGGCCCAGCACCAGATCCCGGGTCATGCCGTAGCGAATCACCCGGTTACCGCCGGCATTGGTAGACAGATTGCCGCCAATGGTACAACTGCCGCGAGCGCCCAGATCCAGGGGAAACAACAAGCCATGGGCTTCCGCCTCTTCCTGGATACTTTGCAGGGGTACGCCGGCTTCCACGGTCATGGTGGCGGTATAGGGATCGATCTCGATAATCTGGCGCATGCGCTCCAGACTGATGGCCACCTCACCCTGACGCGGTGCCGCGGCCGACACCAGACCGGTCATGCCGCCCTGTACCGCCACCGGTTGCAAATAGGCGTGGCAGGCCTTGAGAATGGCTGACACTTCTTCGGTACTGGCCGGGCGCAGCAGAATCATGGGAGCTTCGGCTCTGGCCCCCAGTACATCCTGATAGTGGCGGGGCTCAATGTCGGGCCCTTCCAGACAACCGGCTGGTCCGACAATGTCCCTGAGGGTCTCGAGTAATGCTGCCTTGTCCTGATCGCTCATGCTTTAACGCTGGCTTTAATTGGGTCACGGCATGCTAACATAGGTCCCTGCTAATCCACATTTAGCGCCAATTCAGCCAAGGCCCTTTTATTGCACATTGCAGGCACTGCAGGCCTTCTTCAGCGAAGGCCATGTCCGGGCGCCAGATACGCCAGGTGCTTGAGGGGCTGATACAAGGAGTCAGTCATGACACGTTTTAGCCCGTTGTTCGCTCTGCTGCTGTTTCTGAGCGCCTGTAACTGGGTGGAACTCACCAGCGAAGGCGAAGGGGTTACCTTAATGGAACCGGTGGCAGTCCAGAATTGCCAGCGCGTCGGCCGCGTCACCGCCCGCAGTACTGATGAAATCGTCACCGTCGACCGCAGCAGTGAACGCCTGCAGAATGAACTGGTGACCCTGGCCCGCAATGAAGCCGGAGCCCTGGGCGGTAATGCCATTGTGCCGGAGTCCGTTATTCAGGACGGGGTGCAGATATTCGGCGTCTATTCCTGCCCCTGAGACCAGGCGGCGATCCCTCGCCTCCATTTCCACAGCGACCGGGGTCTGACCCCGGTCTGAGCCCATTGCGGCACTGATCTGACCCCGTCTGGCAAGGACAGGCCATCAGGGGCTTGCCATTTACGCTTTATTTAGATACTTTTCTAAATATCTAATTAGTGAGCCCTGCCATGCAGAAAGTGCTGGAAGCCATTTCCGATCCGACCCGACGCCAGATTCTTGATCTGCTCAAGAAGGAGGAACTGTCGGCCGGGGAACTGGGCCAGCATTTCGAGATCAGCGGTCCCTCCATGTCCCATCACCTGGCCAAACTGAAAGCCGCAGACCTGGTACAGACTCGCCGCCAGGGCCAAAGCATCTATTACTCCATCAACACCAGCGTCTTTGATGAAGCCGCCCAAGTCATTATTGGCTTTTTTCAAAGGCAGAAGGAAAAGTCCCAATGAAATTTTTGAAGGCAAATGCATTGAGCTTTACCGCCCTGCTGATCATGGCAGTGGCCAGCATTCAGATGTGGGAAAGTCTGCCGGAGACAGTTGCCACCAGTTTTGATTTGCGAGGCAATCCCACCGCCTCCAGCAGCAAGGCTATGGTCGTGGTGTTGCTGCCCTTGGTCTATCTCGGCCTGATTATTGCGGTAAACCTGTTGATCCGAATTTCGCCCCATAAATTCTCCATGCCCAACAGCAAGCGCGCCATGGATATTATTATCTTTGGTGTGGGCGTGTTGTTTTGCTTTCTGCATATTGGCCTGCTTATCAACAGCAGCGACCCGGCCCTGTTTCAGCGTCTGTTCGCCCTCGGGGTGGCCGGCTTTCTGGTGGTCACCGGCAATGTCTTTGGCAAGACCGAGCGCAATTTCTTCATCGGCATTCGCCTGCCCTGGACCATTGCCTCCACGGCCAACTGGCGTGCCACCCACCGACTGGCTGGCACCCTGATGGTGGTCAGCGGCTTGTTACTGGCAGGCCTGAGTTTTGTTTACAGCAGCACCCTGCTCACTACATTGTTTTGCGTGGCACCACTGCTAATTCCGCTAATTTACTCACCAGTCTATTATTTCCGCCACGAAAAGCAGGGCATCAACAAGGATTGAAAGCAGAATTGAACCGCAGCAGCCCCACAGGGGACTGTTAGCCTAAACAATGGTAGAGTTGAACTCGCCCTCTGCCTTAATCTCCTGGGCATGTCAGGAACTTTCCGGCAATTGCTGCAGCAGACGCTTGATCAGAAGCACTACAAGGCGATAAGCAAAAACAAGAAGTGAGAGCTTGTCGGGTGCGTTTCAGGACACACCGGCGGCGCGGAGAGAGCCATGGAAAGAATCCTGCTCAGGCTCAGTGAAGCCTATGAGAAACTTCCCTATCAGGTACTGAAGTACAAGGCTTTTGTACTCACCGGTCTGGTGGTCATCACCGCCCTGATGGTCTGGGGTATTTTCACCCGCACCGAGCTGGACATGACCACCGACAGCTTCCTGGACCAGGAAGACCCGGCCATGTTTGCCCTCAACGAATTTCGCCGCCAGTTCGGCAGTGATGATTCGGTCTATCTGGTCTATCGCGCCAAAGACGGCGATGTGTTCTCCCGCCAGTCCCTCGAGGCCATCCAGCAACTGACCGACGATCTGCGCTACTGGGACGAGCTGGACCCTGCCGACTATCCAAAATCAGTGCGCGGCGTGGAACTGGATTTCAGCGAACTTAATCATATTCGCCGCGTGCAATCCATTGCCAATATCCGCTATCAGGAAAACCGGGGCGACACCCTGCTGTCCAATCGCCTGGTGCCGGAACAGTTACCCGAAAGCGACGCAGAACTGGCCGCCATCAAACAGCGGGCCCTGGCCCAGGAAGATTATCTGCTGGCCTTCTATTCCGCCGATGCCCGCTACGGCGCCATCATGATCCAGACCGATTTCGGGGCCCAGCCGGTGGATGACTATGAGCCCGCCGTCAATGACAGCGAGGTGGTATTGGATGACAGCTTTCTGGATTTTGATACCGGTTTTGACCAGGACAGTTTCACGCTGGACTTTGATGAATCGGCCGAGATTCAGGAGGTCAATTTCGAGCCGGTGGACATGCTCGGCTATACCAGTTTCCACGTGGTGACCGAAGCCCTGTTTGACAAGTATTCGGCCCAGTTTGATTTCTATCCGGTGGGTAATCCGCCCATGATGGACTTCATGATGGAAACCCTGAGCCAGATGATGCTGCTGGGCATTCTGATGGTGCTGATCTTTACCATCCTGCTATGGATTCTGTTCCGTTCCTTCAGCGCCGTGTTATGGCCCATGCTGACCATTACCGCCAGCATGGCCTGGACCTGGGGCATCACCGTCTGGCTGGGCATCACTATTTCGCAAATGATTTCCCTCACCGTGCTGCTGGTCTTCGCCGTCGGCATCGCCGATTGCGTGCATGTCATGAGTGCCTATTTCAATTTTCGCCGCCAGGGCAATGAACACTATGCTGCCCTGTCCCACGCCTATGGCAAAACCGGCCTGGCCATCATGGTCACCACTGTTACCACCATGGCCGGTGTGCTGGCCCTGACCACCTCTGATCTGATCCCGATCCAGGTGTTTGGCTTCATGTCGGCGGCCGGCGTGTTCATGGCCTTTTTCTTCACCGTGCTGTTACTGCCCATCCTGCTGGACATCTGGCATCCGGGTTCCGCCAAAGCCGGTGATGCCAGTTTTGCAGACCGCCTCGGCAAGCGCTGGACCGACCTCTATGTCGGCAAGAAGGCGCTCATCGCCCTGGTATTCGTGCTGGCCAGTTTTCTGCTGCTGGGCCCCTGGGTTGGCAGCTATATTGTAGGCATCGCCTCCCTGACCTATGTGGTGGTGAACTGGCAACAACAGATTCTCAGCTTCGTGCCCTATCTGGTGGCCCGCCGCCCCTGGTTCATTCTGATGAGCTTTTTGAGCGTTCTTGCCCTGTGCGCCTGGGGCACCAGCCAGGTTCGCATCGATAGCAATATGACCGAGTTGCTGCGGGAAGACAGCCCCATCCGCATTGCCTATGAAACCGTGGATGAAAACATGGCCGGGGCCCAGTCCATGGTGGTGATGATTGATACCGGCACACCCGACGGCCTTTATGATCCGGCTCTGCTGCAGGCAGTGGATGATCTGCAGACGCGGATCGAAAGCCGCTACGCCGATCAGGTGGCGCGTACCAATTCCCTGGCCAATATCGTCAAGGACACCTATGAAATCATGAATGACGGAGACCCGGACTATTACCGCATTCCGGAGTCCCGGCAATTGATCTCCCAGCTACTGTATCTGTTTAACAGCGCCAATCCCGAAGACCGTCGTAACCTGGTGTCCGACGATTACAGCCGCTCCCATATCACCCTCAATATCTACAATGCCGGGTCCTACCAGTATCAGCAGTTTTTCAATGAAATCGGCGAAGACATTGAAACCAGCTTCGCGCCCCTGCGGGAAGAATTTCCGGAACTGGATGTCTATCTCACCGGCTCCATGGCCCTGCTGATGCGTATGGCCGATGAAGTGGCCCGTTCCCAGTTTTCCAGCTTCACTTTCGCCATTGCTGTGATCAGTGTCATCATGATTATTACCCTGGGTTCACTGCAGGGTGGCTTCATGGCCATGATCCCCAATGTCATTCCGGCCCTGCTGGGTTTCGGTCTGATGGGCCTGCTGGGCATATCGCTGGACACCGACACCCTGTTGATCGCACCGCTTATTATTGGCATCGCCGTGGACGACACCATTCATTTCATGACCCATTACCGGGTGGAACTGATCAAGACCGGCAGTATCAGTGAAGCGTTGCGCAGCACTATACGGGATGTTGGCCAGGCTGTTATGTTTACCACCATGGTATTGGGCCTGGGCTTTGCCCTGCTCAGCTTTTCGGATTATCTGGGCATGGCAAAAATGGGCTTTTTCGGCTCGGCGGCCATTTTTGTAGCCCTGCTCTGTGACCTGTTTCTGATCCCCGCCATGATCATGATTTTCAAACCCACCTTTGGGGTCAAAAACGCCGACACCCGCATTACATTCCTGGAGAATCCGGCATGAGAAGACTCGCAGCAAAATCCCTGACACTGACCTGCCTCGGGATTGTCTGTGCCTGGCAAGTGTCCGCTGTCAGCGCTCAGCAACTCACTGGCAGGGAAATCATGGAACAGGTTGAGGATTATCAACTGGCCACCTCCGACTCGGCCTTCAATCGTATGCAATTGTCTACCTGCCGTTTTGGCATCAGTGATAACCGTATTACCTGCGCCGAGCGACCCCGGGTCAAGGCACTGGAATCGGTGAGCAAAAACTACGGCCCCGAGGGCAAGGACACCAAGGGTGTCACCATCGTGCTGGAGCCGGCGGCGGAACGCGGTATCGGCATGCTGACCTACAGCTACGACGATGCCGAGCGTGATAATGAGACCTGGCTCTATCTGTCTGCCCTGGGTCGGGTGAAACGTATCGCCAGCGGCAATTCGGAGGACGATTCCGAACCGGCCTCGGTGTTTGGCTCGGAGTTCACCACCGAAGATACCGACACCGGCAAGCTGGAAGAATATGAAATCAATTTGCTTGAAGAAACTACTGAAGCTGGCCGCGATGTCTGGAAAATCGAATTGATCCCCAATGAGGAGCGGGCCAGAAAATCCCGTTACTCACGCACCGTATCCTATGTGGACAAGGAACGCTGGGTGCCACTGAGGGTGGAGATGTACGATCAGTACGGCAAGGAAATCAAGCGCCTGCTGGCATCCCGGGTGGAGCTGGTGAACGATGTGTGGATGGCACGCTCGCTGACCATGATGAATCTGGTGAGCAACCGGCTTTCCAATATGGCCATTCTGGAAATCCATCTTGGGGTAGATGTGGAAGATGAATTTCTTACTACCCGCACCCTCACCGATGTGGCTTTCCGGGAGGCCGAACTGCAGGAACTGCGTGCCCAGGTTGACTGACTCTTGATGAAGGCTGCTCTTTTCACTGCAGGGGGGATGCTGTTGCTGCTTTGCCCCCTGGCCCTGGCCCAGGATGAGCCCCTGGTCATCGGCGACGATGTCACTTTCGACCCCAATATCGGATTCGACGACAGCCTGTTTGCTGACCCCTTCGAAGAAACTGCCGCCGACAGCAGTGACAGCTGGCTGGATGATTTTACCTTCCGCATCAGCCAGCAGCTTTCTGCACAACTGCATGAGCATGACATAAGCTTCGGCGCCCTCGGCAGCCTGCCCAAGGAAAGCGAGATCGAAAGCAATCGTCTCGGCATCAATGTGCGCTACCAGAACCCCTTTGCGCCGGGCTGGTTACTGCAGGGCAGCGGCCAGTACCGCATTTACTGGCCGGAAGACTACGAATATCGCGCCAATGGCGACAGCATCGAAACCGAAGGCAGAGTCAACGAACTGTTTCTGCAGCGCAGTTTTTCCAGCCAGAGTTTCAAGCTCGGCCGACAGACCGTGGTCTGGGGTGAGACCGTGGGCAATTCGGTGCTGGATGTCATCAATCACGTGGAATTCCGCGATTTCAGCATCATCGATATCGAGGATGCCCGCCTGAACCAGTGGATGCTGGTATGGGACTATTTTGGCAGTGACAACAGCAGCCGCTTTTCCACCTTTATTAATCTCTATCCGGAATTCAATCCCGCGCCGGTGCGAGGCAGCCCGCTGTTTTTCGATCCCGGCTACAACCTGCCGGACTATGACCGCAACGGCAAGGTGCTGCTGGAAGCCGGCACCCAGTACAAACGCAGCAGTGAAGGCAGTGATATTGCCTTTATGGCGGCCTATCTGTTTGAAAACCAGCTCCGCTATGAACCTCCGGCACCGGGCTTTGTGGATGCCCGCCCCGAGATCAACGATTTCCTGTTGTTGGGCTTCAGCATCAACCGCGCCATCGACAAACTGCTGCTGGTGTTTGACCTGGCCTATAGCCACAACGTGCTGGCGGACAGTTTTGCCTTTCCCGGCACCACCTCTCTCAGCACACCGGTGAATCTGCGCAAGGATCAGATCGGCAGCTCATTTGGTTTTGAATACGCCATCAGTAATGAACAGTCGGTCAGTCTCGGCCTGCAGGTGCAGAGGCTGCTGGATGAAAAGGAAGGTCTTGAGCCAGGCCAGAGCCTGATTAATGAGGGTGTGTTTGGCAGCTGGCTGATGCGTTACAGCAACAGCCTGCGCAATGGTGATCTGGTCCTGTCCTCGACCCTGCAGGGTGATCTTGAGGCAGACTCGGTGCTGCTGCAATTGGGGCTGGATTACACCCTCGATGATAACTGGGCCATCAGCGGTCAACTGATGGCCATCAATGCCGCCCGGGAATCCCCCTTGAGGGTCTTTCACCAGGACCTGCGCCTGAGCGCCACCCTGTCCTGGTCTTTCTGAGCCGTCTAACTGATCTCGTTGATCAGATCAGAACTCCATTGAATCGAGTCGAGGTAGTGCTGCCGGAGTTCTTCCACGCTGAGATTTTCGCTGGCCAACTGATCCCAGTCGCCCTGCTCGTAGTAAATCACAAGCTCCAGCAATTCACCCATGGCACCTTCGTGATCCAGGAGTGCACGCACAATATCATTGGCCAGGGGCAGCTCACTCATGATCTGACCCATGGGCTGGTCCATCAATGCATCAATACAGGAAAACAGACCTGTGGTGAATGCCGCATCCGGGTCCTGCTGTTTGTGCCCGGCCAGTGACTGCATCATGCGGGCCCGCTGCAGGCTCAGGGCTACCAGTTCCCGGGGTTTGTCATCGATGTCGGTGAGGCTGATGATGGCCACCCAGTCACGAATCGCCTTCAGGCCAAGGGCCATGATTGCCTGCTTCACTGAATCAATGGTGCGAGGCATGCTGTATAGCGCTGAATTGATGATGCGCAGAATCTTGTAGCTCATGCTGACATCATTACTGATCAACTCCTCCAGTTCACTGATGTCACAGTCCGGATTTTGTAGCGTCGCCAGAATCCGTAATACCGCCAGACGGTTAGGCTTGATGGACTGGGCGGTGAATTTTTTCGGTTTGGCAAAGAAAAAGCCCTGGAAATAGTCAAAGCCCAGTTCTTTGGTCCATTCGAAGTCTTCATGGGTTTCGATCTTTTCAGCCAGCAGCTTGATATCAAAGCCGCGCAGGCCGGCAAGCTGACCGGCCAGACGCTCACGGTCACAGCGCTGCAGATCAATCTTGACGATATCGGCGGTGGACAACAGCGCCTCATTAGGCTGGTCCAGATCAGGATTATTGATGGCCAGGGTATAGCCCTTGTTGGAGAAGCCCCTGAGCACCTTGATCAGATCTTCGCTGGGCTCCACCTCTTCCGGCAGCTCGATAATCAGGGTATCCGGCGCCATGGGCAGAGGCAGCTCACCCATGATGAAGTCACCGGTGAGGTTGATAAATACCGGGTGATATTTGGCAATGGCGTGGAAATTCATGTCCACGAATGCATTCAGGATTACCTGGCTGCTGGCCGCATTGCCATCGGTAATAGAGGCAACATCCTCATTCTGATTGCGAAACAGCAACTCATAGGCAAACAGATCCGACCTGGCATTGAAAACCGGATGGCGCGCGACAAAGATGTCAGAGTGGGCATTGGACTCTGAAGAGACCTGTTGCGCTCCCCCCAGCTCGGGACCGATAGAGCCATTGGATTGATTCATAAACGCGTAACCTGGTTGAATTTATTCAGGCCGGGTCCGTGACATGGCAGGGAAGCCGAGGCGGCGAAGCATCTACTATCCCCAGGCACAGACATGGGCACTGGCAATATTGATAGCTACTACGACAAGCTGGCTGGGAAAGTTAAGCGAAAATAGCCGGGCCTCGGCAGCACCGGCACGGTCGGCAAGCCCCGTTACAGGGCCTGCCTGTGACCGGCCGGCAGCCGGGAAAAGCGCCGCTTTCAGTCCGGGAAAATAACGTCCCGGCTAAACCAGGACTCCAGCAGTTCGGGAGTCATGATGCCGCTATGGGACTGTTGCTGATGATTGCTATCGAAGAAATAGCTACGCGGCAACTCACCAAACCAGGCCGGGTCCACAGTGAAGCGCAGGCGCTCGGTGAAACTGTCGGCAAACATCCAGGATTCATAGCCTGCCAGGCCAAAGTCTTCCAGAAACTCGGCAGCTTCTTCTCGCTCCTCGATCGGATCTGTGGAAATCAGCACAAAGGGCAGGTCCGGGTTAAGCGTCAGCAGTTCCCCCATCATGTCCAGTTCGACCAGACAGGGTGGGCAATCCACCGACCACAAGCCCAGCAGAAACTCCTGGCCGGCAAAGGACGCCTTGATCTCGGCAAAACTGTCGGCCGTGAAAGGTTTGAAATTGTCCTGCTGGGCCTGAGCAAAGGCACTGCAGGCAAGCATTGTCATCAGTAGCATCAGGGTAGAGAGTTTGTTAATCACTGGCACTCACCTCCAAAGTAGACACCGGCTCGAACAAATAACCCAATTCGTCGCTCTTCCAGCTCAGATAAACGCCGCTATCGTCACTCACCAACAAGGGATAATCCGAACCCTCGCTGGTAGTCGCCAGAATCCGGGGCTCCGACCAGCTCTCACCGTCATCTGTTGAAGTTATCAGTTGAATCAGGGACTGCCGGCCATCGAACCCTTTCCAGACCAGATAGACTACACCCTGATGCTCGGCGAGAAATGGATGGCCCGCCCCCGGCCGACCATCGATCTGGCGAACATGGGTCGGTTCACCGGCCTGCAGATCGAAGCGACCGTAGTAGACACCCTGATGGCTATCACCATTGCTGAACCAGCTCATGTGATAGTCACCACTGCTTTGGGAGCGGGTCATGCTGGGACCGTGGTGCGGACAGGCATCGATTTGCCAGTTGTCATAACTGGCCCGATGCATCTCCTGCATATCGCCCTGGGGCGTAATGACGGCAATGGCATGATCCCGGGTAGTGACGCCAAAGATTTGTCGCCAGAGAATGGCTATATTTTCCTCCCCACTGGGAGCAATAGCGATACGGCAACATTCGCAACTGTGATCGGCCACTCGGTAGTTCTCCGAAAAGCTTTTGCCACCGTCACTGGAAACCGCATAGTAAACCGCGGCGCCACTGTAGGGCTGCTCACGCTCAATGGCGGCCTCCAGGTCTCGCTTGTCAATCCAGGTCAGGTAGAGATGTCCGGATTCGGTAAGAAACAGACTCTCAAAACGATGCCCGGCCAACAGGCCATCGTCATTGATAGTGCGGGGCTCGGAGAATGTGCGCCCCCCATCGGTAGAACGGCTAAAACGAATTTCACCGGTGAAACGCGGTGAAGTCTTCAGGGTCCAGCTCAGGTAAATTTCGTCACCGTTCACAATAATCTTGGGACGATTTTCGCCATTGTGTTCAGCATCTTCCGGCACCTGGTTAATCTTCACCGGTTCAGAAAACTGGTTGCCAAAATCATCACTGCTGCTGACGTAGACATGTTGATCCTGGACAAAAGCAGTCCACAGTCGTCCCTCGGCCAGTGTCGCATTGGGCGTTGCGCCACAATGAACGGATGCTTGACTGTCGCAGTTTACCGCAGCCTGTAGCGGGGCTGACAGCAGAATTGGCAGCACTGTCACAACAGCGGTGCTTATCAGCTTGCGCAAGTTAATTTCCATAATATCCTCGCTAACCTCTAAAAGTCATAGGAGAAATTCGCGTAGTAGGTGCGTCCTGGCCAGGGGTGGGCAACAAAAGCGACTTCGTCAGTCAGGTTATCAACACCGATACCGAAGCTCATGCCATTGTCCAGATAGTAACTTGATTTCAGGCCCAAGCGATTATAGCCATCCTGGCCGCCGTATACCCGATTCTCATGGTCACGATTGTCGATCCGACCAAAACTGTCAGATGCGTGCTGAAAATTCAATCCCACATTCCAGTCTTCACTGATGTTATAGGTTGCCAACAAATTACCACGCCATCTTGGCATACGCGGATAGACATTGCCCTCAATTGAAGGATCTGGATCATTCCTGACGATTTCAGAATCGGTGTAGACAAGGTTAAAACGCAGATCGAGATTATTAACCAGAAAGTCATCAATATTGCTAATAAACTCCAGACCGCTGGTCTCGATCTCTCCAATTGGAATGAAAGTACGAAGGGAAGTACCCCCATCGAGTATTGTGGATTGAGCTTCAATCACATCCTTGATGGATTCGGTAAAGTAATTGATGCGCACAACGCCGTTGTCGATTGCCCGCTCCAGCATCAGGTTGTGATGCACACCATCCTCCGGGTTGAGTCCGGGGTTGGATACACTTACAGAGTTATAGGCTTCGAACTGGCTGAACAACTCTTCCACGATAGGAAAACGATAGGCCTGAGCTGCTGAATAGCGGAACTGCCAGATGTCGTTGGGACGGAAACCCACTGAAAATTTCGGTGAGAGTTTGTCACCCCCCCGTGGCGACACCTGGACAAGATCGAATTCAGGAGTGGCTGCGTCATCATCGTCAAAATAACCACTGCTGCTTTCGAAATCCTCATAACGCAATCCGAAAGCGGTGTCCCACTGCTCATTTAACTGCCAGTTAAACTGGGCGAATGCAGCCAGTATCTCTGTCTCACCACCACTACGGGCGCTATAGGCAGTTTTCTCTCCGGCCAGATAATTGGCTGAATCAAAAATATCCAGGTTCAGCTCATAGCTTTCCTGGCGCAAACCTGTCACCAGCGACAAGCCGTCTACACCAAGCTCATCAAACATCAACTTGACTTCGGCTGTATCCCAACCAGTGTCACCAAAATCACTCACCTGACCCGCAGCGGTGTGCAAGGGGTCATTGATGTGGGCAGAAGAGCTACGTGTTTCATCCCGCAACACTTCGAAGCGACTGATATTGGCTTCCAGTTCGACATTTTCCGCCAATTGACCGCGCAATCTCAGCCCGACATTGAGGCTGTCCCGCTCCAGATAACTGGCTGCAAATCGACTGGCCGGTACGAAGAATTGCCGTCCATTGTCGATGACGTGACCTCGAAAAACCGGATTGCCGTCAGTATCTTGCAGGTAAGTATTGGCCGAGTCGCTGGTGGAACTGCGATCTTCATAGGCCAGATTCAAAAGCGCCGACCAGTTGTTGAAATCATGACCCAGCTTGAATTTGTAATTGTTGGTTTCGGTATCCACCACACCGGTATCCATGAACCAGTTCTGCAGATTACTACGATCGTCATTTTCCAGAATCGATCCGGTGACAACCAAGGGATTGGCATCGCTGCTGCCACTGCCAGCTCGAAATATCTGCGGTTGGGCTTGGTTGTCCAGGCGATTGACGGAGAAATAGACACTGGTATCACCGAACTTGTCACCGTAGGAAAAGAAACTCTTGTAACCATCTACTGTGCCATCGAAACCATAGTCACTGTAGGATTGGGAATAATAGGAGCTGTCGAAATGAAATTCCCGCTGCTGGGGGATAGCCGTTTCAATTTCCACTACCCCCCCCATGGCATTGCCGCTGTACTCGGCAGAAAAAGGACCATAAAGCACTTCAACACGGGCAATTTCACTGGCCGACACCATGGTCCAGCGGGGCGCGCCATTCCAGCGGGATTGCAACAGGTAATGCAGTGGAACGCCGTCAGCAAACACCATGGAACGTGAGGTCTGAAACATGTTTGAGCCACGCATCCCCAGCACACCGTTGGAATCACCTATAAAACGGCGGCGAATCACCAGACTGGGCTCATACTTCACCACATCCTCAGTGGTGGCGACATTGATGGCACGAAAATCCTCCGGGCCCAGTACACTGGAGGGACTCAGATTGCCATACTGCTGATCACGCTCACTGCCCCAGACAACAACTTCCTCGATGCGTTCCTGGGCAGACAATTGCAATGGCATTGAAAGTGCAGAAAGCGCAGATAGCACAGCAACCGCCAGGGATTGCTGTTTGCGGTTTGGATACTTCATGAATTAACTCTCTAGTTGCTTGTTCTCAAACAGAGCCAATTGTAGAAGCAAGAGCAAACTTGACCATGCGACAACTTGTCGCATGGTCAGCTTAATTGAAAATGATGTATCTTTTCAGTCGGTTAGCGCTCAGGGCTACAACTGCGACATATTGTCGCAGTGGCGCCTGTCAATGAAGGATTTTGAATTCGTTCAGGAATCGAGCTTGATGGCCAGTTTGACCAGATCGGCGAGATTTTTGACGCCGAGTTTTTCCATCAAATTGGCACGGTGAAATTCCACTGTGCTAACCGAGATACCAAGGGTATCGGCGATATTTCGATTGGTGGATCCACCGATGATGAGTTTGCAGACTTCATACTCACGCCTGGTGAGTAATTCAGACAATTGCTTGCTATCGGCAGCTCCGGAATCACGCGCTGCGAGTTGCTCACGGCTGTACTCAACCGCCGCATTAACCAGCTGCAGCAGTTCGGCCTTGTGGAAAGGCTTTTCCAGAAAACCCTGCGCCCCCTTGCGCGTCGCTTCCACCACATCGCTATAGGAACTGGCACCGCTCATAAAGACGATGGGGAGTTTGATACCACGGTCGATCAGGGTGCTCTGTACCTGCAGACCACTGACCTCAGGCATCTGATTATCAAGCAGTACACAGCCCACCGGACTGAGTTCGGCTTCTTTCAGAAACTCCACCCCTGATGGGTAAGTCTTGATCTCATAGCCTGAACTGGAAAGCATCCAGGAATAGACGGTGACGTTGTCCTCGGAATCGTCTACGACGTAGACAACCGGCTTGGCTTCTTCCATAAAATTATGCTGCCTTTCTGATGCAAACACAGACCCTATCGACGAATTGGAGACATCGCGATGTCGGCTGTGTTAACAAATGAACAACGACGTATCCTGACGTTTGAGGCGAAACCAGGTGAGTAGAATTAGGATTATTCTCACATAGGTTCCCACAAAAGTAGCACCATTGCCAGCCATGGAAAACTCGGGTAAACCCCAGTTGACCATTTTGGCCAGACTGCTGCCCCGTGCCGGAACACGCGTTATTACGGGCTCTGCAGCATCCTTCTCGCTGCCTCCCGCTGGTCGTTTCAATGCAGGGGCCTTCCCTGACAGCCCTGATTACGACCGCTTTCAGGATTTCCTACAGTCCTGGGCAATTCTAGTATTTCAACGGTCGGTTGAATACTTCAGCATCAAATTCGTCTTCCCAGTTCGCCACCGCAGTGGAGACCGACAAGTCACCACATATGTTGACAACGGTGCGCAGCATATCCAGTGGCCGGTCAAAAGGCAGAATAAAGCCGATAACCACGGCGATCTGCTCCGGTGAGATGCCAATGGTTTCCATCACCGCGGCCATCAGAAACAGGGAGGCCCCGGGCACCGCGGCAGTACCGATGGACACCAGAGTTGTGGCACCTGCCACCAGCATGTAGTCAGTCAGGGCCAGGTCTATTCCGAAGGCCTGGGCCGCAAATACCGACACGATTCCCACATACAGTGCCGTGCCGTCCATATTGATGGTGGCACCCAGGGGCAATACGGTGGAGGCCACCACCGGCTTGATGCCCAGATTCTCCTCTGCCACTGACATGGATACCGGCAGAGTGGCGGAACTGGAAGAGGTGGAGAAGGCCACCAGCATGGCATCCCGGGCACCCCGGAAAAACATCACCGGAGACAGCTTCAGGGTGGTTTTCATGATGATCACACCATGGGTGACAATGACATGGGCCAGACAGCCCAGCACTACCGCCATGGCCAGCAACACCACATCCAGCAGGGCGGCTACCCCCTGGGTGCCGGACACCCAGGCAATCAGGGCAAAGACACCGAATGGCGCCACTTCCATCACCCAGTGGGTAATACGCAACATCACTTCGGTACCGGATTCCATGAAATCGGCAATGGGCTTGCCCTGATCGCCAATGGTGAGCAGGCTGATTCCCACCAGCAGGGCAAAGAAAATAATGGCCAGGATATTGCCCTCGGCCAGCGCCGCGATGGGATTTTCCGGCACGATGCTCATCAGTCGTTCACTGAGGGGGATTGGTTGTTGCACCTCACTGGGTACCGCCGAGGACAGATCCACGCCGACGCCGGGCTGCAGTAATGCCGCCAGGGTCAAACCAATGGAAATGGCGGCCAGGGTCGTGGCCATGTAAATCGCCAGGGTCTTGATACCAAGTGAGCCCAGCTTGCTTGGATCTCCCATGGAAACCACCCCTGCCACCAGGGTGACGAAAACCAGAGGCACCACCACCATGCGGATCAGACGAATGAACAGATCGCCCAGCCAGACGATGCTCTCGGCCCCTTCGCCCCAGAGCATGCCAACAATGACGCCCAGCACCAGGGCAGTAAGGATTCGTTTCCAGAGTGGGATGGAAAACCACAGAGATAGGTACTTCAAGTTGTTGCCTCTCGAGTTCTTGTTCTTTGTCTTGCAGCCGTCGGTTCCGGATTGTTGGCCTTTGAGTGGCCCTGCATCGCGCCTCAACAACCCGTCACTTGTCCGAGCAGTGGCCAGCAGTCCGTCGCCAGGGCCCTGAATGCGGCTTACTTGCTAGGAGACTATAGAAATTCATACCATAGTTCCAGCGTCAACAATCAGCACACAGGGGCCCCCATGGCCGAATGGATAGAAGGCAAAATAGTCGATAACACCCACTGGACAGAGAATCTGTTCTCATTGCGAGTCTCGGCAGAGATCAGCAACTTCACCGCCGGGCAGTTCACCAGCCTGGCACTGGATCTGGAAGGAGAAAGAATCGCCCGCCCCTACTCCTTTCTCAGCTCGCCCGGCCAGCAGCCGCTGGAGTTCTTTTTCTATACCGCCACCGGCGGCACCCTGTCCAATGAACTGGTGGCACTGGACCCTGGCGATACGGTGCTGGTGAAGAATCAGGCCAATGGCTTTTTTGTACTGGATGAAGTGCCCCCATGTCGTGAGTTATGGATGATGGGCACCGGCACCGGAATTGCCCCTTTCCTGTCGATTCTGGGCACCGGGGAGCCCTGGGAGCGCTTTGACAAGATCGCCCTGATCTATGCCGTACGCCGGGAGGCCGATCTGCGCTATCTCGAACGTATTGAACAATACCGTGAGCAACATGGCGACAAATTCCGCTTCCAGGCCTTTGTCAGCCGCGAGGACGTCGCCGGCACCCTGCCGGGTCGCATTCCCGCGGCCATCGAAAGCGGCGAGCTGGAAAAACAGATTGGCCTGGAGATGAATCCCGAGCACTCCCACTTCATGCTCTGTGGCAATCCGGACATGGTCAAGGATGTGACCGAGCTATTGAAGAGCCGCGGATTTCGCAAGAATCGCCGCCGCACACCGGGTCATATCACTACCGAAAACTACTGGTAAGCTGCAGGTGACCGACGCGCCTGGCTGTGGCGCTCAAACTGCAAACCGATGTCGATCAGCAGTTGTTCCTGAAATGGCGGCGCCAACAGGGTCAGACCCATGGGCCGGCCGTTGTCATCAAAGCCCATGGGTATGGTCAGGGCCGGATAATTGGCCAGTGCGGCGATACCGGCATTGCGATTGTTTACAGACAGCAGCAGCTCGATATCCTGGCTGGCAAACAACTGATCCAGTGCCGCCCGGGCGCCGGATTGCAAACGTTCCCGCAGGGCTGCCAGTTCCTCATCACTGAGCTGCAGACCCGCCATCATGTCCACCAGAGCCTGGCCATAGGGGGCACGCAGGTCCATATCCTGATTATTGAACTGTTGCAGCGCAGCAATGGAATCAATACTGACGGCCGCATCGGCATAGTCGGCCAGGTAGGCCGCCAGGTCCCGAACCATCTCGGCACCAAGAAATTGCCCAAAGCCATCGCTGTCAAATTCGGGCATCCCGGTTTCCACAATCAGGGCACCGCGCGCCGACAGCACACTCAGGGCCTGCTGATAATTGGCATCGTCCACGAAACTGCGCAGGGCACCGAGGCGCCGGCCCTGTAAATCCACCTCCCGTAACTGCAATTGCAGATCGCTACTTATCAATGGCATGGCCAGATCAGACTGGTCATAGCCGGCCATGGCATTGAACAGAATGACCGCATCCGTGACCGAACGGGTAATGGGACCGGCGGTATCCAGACTGGAAGAAATCGGCACGATGCCACTGCGACTGAGTGATCCGGTGGTGGGTTTCAGGCCCACCGCCGAATGACTGCTGGCCGGTGACAGGATGGATCCGGAAGTCTCTGAGCCCACGGTCACTGCAGCCAGATTGGCAGCCACTGCAGCGCCACTGCCGGAGCTGGAACCGCCGGTGCCGAATTGCAGACGACCGTAAGGATTGAGAGTCTGCCCGCCCATGGCGCTGTAGCCGGAGGGACATTGCTCGCAGAAGAAATAGGCCCATTCGCTGAGATTGGCCTTGCCCAGTATCACTGCCCCGGCCTGTTCCAGTTGTGCACTGATAAAGGCATTGCCGGTCATATTTTCACGCAGGGCCAGGGCACCGGCTGTGGTGGGCAGGCCCGCAAAACCGATGTTGTCTTTCAGCAACACCGGAATACCAAACAGGGAGTGGCTGTCGATCTGTCGCCCTGTTTGCCGCCTTTCCTCCCGGGCCTGATCCCGCTGCCGCGCAGTGCTCAGAAGCTGCGGATTGATACTGATCACCGCGTTCAGATAGCGCTGTGGATCCGTTTCGATTTCCCGCAGTCGATAGAGATAGAAAGTCGCGAGTTCGGTATAGCTGAACTGCCCTGCCGCTACGGCCCGCTGCAGCCCGGGCACATCAGCCTCCAGTATCAGCGGTTTGAGTGCCTCGTAACGCTCGGCCCCCATGTCGGCCAGGGCATCAGTGTGATCCTGCCAGAGCCGATTCTTGTCCTGCACCGGCGACTGCAGCAGGCGGAAATGCATGCTGTCATTGTCCAGTGCCGACAGCGCCGCCAGGTCAGCCGACTGATCGAAGCGCTGCCACTGCTCTTGCGCCCACAGGCCCTGCCCGAGCGCCAGCAACAAGATCAAACTGAAGGTTCTGAATAACACGCCGGACATAAGCAGCCTACATGCCAGTGTAATTGGCCAGGGTTTCTCGACTCAGCACACCCACCGGCCTGGATTCGGTATAGCCTACCGACTCTATTACAAGCAGGGCTTCGGCACCAGCGCTGCGAATCGCCTCACTGGCTTCATGCAGACTGGCCAGAGAGTCCACCAGGGCCACATCAAAATGAAAGGCCGGCATGGACAGCAGATCAATGCTTTGCTCTGCCGCTGAGGATTCCGCTCCGGCCTGTTCCTGCTCCTCCCTTGCCAGTTGTTCCAGATTACGGGCCAGGTCAGCGGTGGCCAGCAGGCGGTAGGCATTTTCGTCTTCGATCACCAGCCAGATGGCACCGCTGGCAACAATATTCTCTGCCGCCGCCACCGTGACTTCAGCGTCAGCGACATGCAAGGAACGATTCATGACACTGCGCACGCCCACCCGCCGGAGAAAAGCCTTGCCCGGTTCGGCAAACAGATCGTGCCCCTTGACCCGTAATTGCTCCACGAAAATTCCGCGATAGGAAAAAACTGTTTGCACCCCCAGACAGGCCACCACCACCAGCAGCATGGCCGGGAAAATAATCTCCGGACTTCGACTGAGTTCCAGAATAGCCACCAGAGCAGCCAGGGGCGCATTGAGCACCGCCCCCATCATGGCCACCATACCCAGGCTGACATAGAAACCCGGGTCGGAGGCACCGCTGGCCAGACTGTTTCCCAGCAAACCGAGAATCGCACCCAGACAACCACCGATCATCAGGGTGGGACCAATCAGACCACCCACCATGCCAAGGCCGGTAGCCACTGCAGTCACGATCAACTTGGCTACCACGATCCACACCAGCAGTTGCAGATCCAGACGCTCGGACATGGCCAGATTGAGGGTGTCATAGCCACCACCGAGTATTTCAGGCAACACCACAGCCACGCCGCCGGTGAGCAGGCCGATTATGCTGTAGCGCAGCAAAGTGGGCCGATGCTGGTGGGCCATGCAGAGCAGATGCAGGCGGATAAAGGCAGCGGCCACCACCGCAAATACCAGTCCGCTGAACACCAGATAGGGTAATTCGGTGACGATATTGGGCTGCGATTGCACCACCACGAAGCTGTAATCGCCCCCAAACACCAGCTGACTGATGGCCGCCCCCAGCACCGAGGCCAGGATCACCGGAATAAAACCGACGATGGTGTACTCCATCAGAATCACTTCCATGGCGAAGATGACACCGGCCATGGGGGTATTGAAAGAAGCGGCAATGCCGGCCGCCGAGCCGCAGGCCACCAGGGTACGCAGGCTGTTATTGGGCAATCTGAAATACTGCCCCAGCAGGGAAGAAATGCCTGCGCCCAGATGAATACTGGGCCCTTCCCGACCCAGACTCTGCCCCGTCACGAGGGCCACAACACCACCGAAAAATTGCAGAACCATATTGCTGGCGGGGATTTTGCCCTGGTAGTTATGCAAGCGGTCCAGCACATGACCAACGCTGACGGAATGATGCTTGCGGTCAACAAATGTCAGCACCAGGCCAAGCAACAGCGCACCGCCGAATGGCAGCATGAAGCGCATCAGCGGAGACAGGGATTCAAAATTATCGACATTGTCGCCAAAGGCAAGCAACAAGGGTGTTTCGATTAACCAGCGGAAGGCGACAATTAACAGCGACGCAGCAAGGCCGGAGACAATCCCCAGCACCACCATTTGCGGCAGCGCCTCATGCTCGGCCAGGCGGTCCCTGAACTTTTCGATAATGCCTGTCACTTAATAACTGCACCTGGCCCGTTTCCGGAAACCGGTTCCGACAGGACCAGCGGAACCGGTGTTCGGTCCGGCGATCAGATTCCCTTGGGTTCCATGATGGATTGATAGACCAGGCGTTTTGACAGGGAACGCACGTCGGGTCGGCCATTGCCAAACTGCTGGATCATACCCACAAAGATCAGATCTTCGACCGGGTCAATCCAGAACCAGGTGCCGGCCGCACCGCCCCAATAGTATTCCCCTTTTGAATAGGACTCTGCTTCAACAGGATCCTCGATCACAGCAAAGTCCAACCCAAAGGAAGTACCGGGAGTGCCCATGCCGTCTTCCTTGAAACCGGCAGGCAATTGATTGCGATGCATCAGATCCACGGTCAGTGGCGCCAGTATGCGCACGCCATCCAGTTCGCCGCCATTGAGCAACATCTGGGAAAAGCGCAGGTAATCCATGGTGCTGCCCACCAGGCCGCCGCCACCGGATTCGAATTCCGGATCCATCAGGAAATTGGCGCCTTCGAATCCTTCCCTGGCCACCAGCTCGCCATTGTCATCGTAGTTGTAAACCTGGGCAAAGCGACTGACCTTTTCCTCGGGCACGTGAAAATCGGTATCGGTCATGCCCAGTGGTTCGAAAATTCGCTGCTCCAGAAAATCACCAAAGCGCTGACCGGAGAGTCGTTCCACCAGAGCGCCCTGGACATCCACCGACACCGAGTAATGCCATCGACTGCCGGGTTGCTGAAGCAGGGGAATCTCGCCCAGCTTGCCGACGAATTCGTCCATGGTCTGATTGGCATCGAGAATATCTGCTTCCAGATAAAGACTGTCCACTGGTGATTGGGAAAATACACCGTAGCTGAGGCCACCGGTATGACTCATCAGTTCCCGGATGGTCATCTTGTGTTCCTGGGCTTCGGTGATCAGATTGCCGTCGTCATCGACACCGGCGAACACCTGCAGATCCCTGAACTCGGGCAGGTATTTTTCAACCGGATCCGACAGGCGAAACTTGCCTTCCTCGTAGAGAATCATCATGGCGACGCCGGTGATGGGCTTGCTCATGGAATAGATGCGGAAGATCGCATCATTGCGCATGGGGTCCTGGGCCTCGAGATCGCGATAACCCACGGACTCGAAGTGCACCAGCTTGTTGTCACGCACCGCAGCAGTCACCACGCCAGCCAGACGTCCCTGATCCACCAGCTCCTGCATGGCGTCAGTAACCCGGCTTAGCCGCTCGGAGTCCATGCCCACTGATTCAGGCGTTGCCTGCTCCAGGGCAATGCCTGGAGACATTTGCGGTACCAGTTCCGGCTGGGGCGCAGGAGCACTGGTGGATTGCGGCGCCGGACTGCAGGCCAGCAACAGGGCCAGGGCACTGGCCATAAAGGCAGATTGAAAGTGAATCTTGCGACAAGACAGCATGACATTTCCCCGAACTTTATTATCAGAGGGGTAAAAATTGCCTATTTGGGCACGCCGGTCAAGCCTTGCCACTATTATTTACGTCAGGAACCTATTTACGCCAGAAACCGCTGCCGGCGCGATTGTCCTGGTCCTGCCCCAGCACCTGTCGGATCAGAGTCAGCGCCTCGGCTTCGGAGGCCTGCTCGCGCTCATCGGCCTGCAGGGCAATCTGGGCCGCAGTGAGCACCAGTTCCACCTGTTCCGGCGACTCGCCCACTGCCGCGATATTGGCCACGGCCTTGTCTGTGCCGGCTTCGGGGTGACTCATGATGGCGCCGCAGATATCCCGGAACACATGTTCATACTGCTCGATGCCCAAATCGGCCAGTGACTCATGCCGCTCCTGCATCAGGGCAAAGAAACCGTCGACCTCGGATTCCGCCAGATCGCCATCCACCACGGCCACCAGGGCGAAGGCACTCAATACCGCACGTGCCAGTTCATCTTCGATTTCCTTGTCGAATCGTTGCCAGGCAGCACTGGCGTATGCAGCTTGTTCATCTGTTGGCATGGTGTGTTCCTCCTTTGAGACCGGCTACCGATTATTGGTCGTGATTCAATTCTCGGCCAGGGTAGCGAGGGCTTCCTTGAGCTCCATCATATTAAACGGTTTTTGCAGAATATGTTTCACCGCAGACTGCTCCTGGCTGAGTTCCTCCAGCACTTTATCTCCATAGCCGGTGATCAGAAAAATCGACAGGGCAGGAAATTTATCCCGGCAGAAATTCACCACATCCAGCCCTGACATGCCCGGCATTGAGTAATCGGTGATAAGCAAGTCGGCCTGCCCGTTCAGCTGTTCCAGATCAGACAAGGCCTCTTCAGGGTTATCATAGGGCTTACAGTTATGCCCCAGCTGGGTCAGCATGACTGACAGAATATTCAGCATATCCTTGCGGTCATCGATCAGCACAATATCCAGGCTGTCCATGGTGCTGGCTTTGGCAACAGGCCTGGCCGCCTTTTCAGATACATCGACGTTACTCAGGGGCAGGTAAACCGTAAACACCGTGCCGGAACCCGGGATGGAACTGACATTGATGGCACCCCCCAGATCCTTCACCACGCCGTAAACAATGGCCAGTCCCAGACCGTTGCCCTGCTCCTTGCTGGAGTAAAACGGCTCGAAAATGCGTTCCAGTTTGCTCTCCGGGATTCCCTTGCCATTGTCGCCCACAGACAGCACCGCGTAACGGCCGGAACTGAGGCTGCCAAACTGGTAGACCCCCGGCTCCGCCAGCTCCACGGCTTCCAGTTTCACGGTGATGGCACCGTTTCCCGACTCCATGCTCTCATAGGCATTGGTCAGCAGATTCAGAATCATCTGCTCGATGTGCGTGGTATCGGCGAGAATGGGCAGTTCCTCGCTGTCGATCGACTGCTCCAGTGTGACTGATTGTGGAATGCCGGTTTTCAAGAGTGTCAGGGAATCGCTCAGCACCCTGTTAAGACTGATCACTTCCTGGGTGGCTGCACTCTGGCGACTGAAAGTCAGAATCTGGTTTACCAGATTTTTGGCGCCCTCCGATGCCCGGCGAATATCCCGCAACGGCTTTTGCGCCGGAGAATCTTCTGGAAGATTGGCTTCCACCAAATCCGAGGCGCCGTAAATCACTCCCAGAGTATTGTTGATGTCATGAGCGATACCGCCGGCCAGGGTACCCAGAGAATCGAATTTCTGGGCCTGACGCACATGCATCTCCAGGCGCGATTTCTCTTTCTCGAATTTCTTGCGCTCGGAAATATCACGGGTGACACCAACCCATTCACCGGCCGACTTGTCACCATTGGCAATTCTCTTGGCGGCAATCTCACACCAGAGCAAGTCACCTGATTTGCTGCATTGCTGCACTTCGAAGACTACGGCTTCCTCCTCTCTGCCTTGCAACTTTTCCTGAAGAAGCCTGGCCGATTGCTCACTGAACAACTTGTCCAGGGGTTCACTAACAAACTCGGTTTCACTATAACCGGTAAGCCGGGCAATGGAGGGACTGCAGAAACCAAAGGCCCGGGATTCTTCATCCCAGACCCAGATGACATCCATGGAGTTTTCCGCCAGGAAGCGATATTTCTTTTCGTTTTCCAGCGCCTGGGCATTGGCGGCAGAGACGGCCTGCTGGGTGCGGCGATAGCGAACAAAGAGAAAAGATTGCACCGCGATAAAAACCAGCAATAAAAGCAGGACATTGAGCCAGATAATCACCAGCAAGGGCCTTTCCTGCCAGAGGGTCCGGGGCTGATTCAATACGGTGTAGGCTTGCGAGAGCCGGTCAAGGTCCAGTCCCCAACGCTCCACCACCGGCCAGTCATAGATGGCTTCCCCATTGGTGCTGATGCGCTGGGGCCCGTTGATATTGCCGTTCAGCATGGCATCAGCGTAGCTGACCGCCTGCCCGGCGATGCTTTCGGCTGTGGACACATGACCGCCCACGACGCCTGAGCCCAGAGATGCATCATAGATGGTAAACACTGGAACCGAACTCGCCCGGGCAACCGGAGCGAAGAAATTCAGAGGCACCGGGTCTCTTGCAGTACCATAGGATTCAAAGGGCAACATCAGCACCGCATCATTGCCTGGCAGTTCGCTCACCAGTTGATAAACCGATTGCGGTGATTCCCCTTCCAGAATGCGAATCGACACCGGCCAGTCCCGACTATTCAGGATACTGTGAGCGCGAGCTGTGTAGACCTGGTCTGTAGTACTGGTCCCGCCAAGCACCAGAAACTCCTCTGCTTCCGGCCGCAGTGCCAGCATCTGTTCGAGCGTGGAGGCGATGATTTCATTGGCGGCAGATTCGATCACCACGGTGTTTTCACGCAGATCCTGTGGCGATTCCAGTTCCGGGTCCGGCAGAATGCGAATCAGTGGTATATCCCCAAGGTCCAGACGTTCGCTCAAAAAGGTATTGGCGCTGGGCAGAGCGGCAATGATCAGGCTGACATTGTGCTCCTCAATGCTGTACTGCAATTGTCGGGCAAGACTGGTCAGGGCTTCTTCTGACAGCCCGGTGTCCAGGCCGAGATATTGCGAGGACAGTTCCACATCCATATCCTCGAAGCCGGCGTCCAGGGCGCTGTCCAGGGCCGTCTCCCAGCGGTCATGGGTCCAGACTCCATGCAATACCAGCACGCGCTGGACCCCCTGATTCTGAGCCTGCACCAGAGACGGCGCCAATAAAGCACAGAACACAGGAATCAGCAGCACAACTACTATTGCATTGACGCGCTGTCTGGCGCCCCGACATAACTGCATGAATATTTGCCCCCCCGAATAAGACCCGCAGTATATCAACGGTCTCTTAATGGCTGATTCCGGACGAAGGTTTTTGACCCGTATTTTCCCGTTTTTCCGACATGAAGTGAGCCGGCTGATGACAATCGAATGTACCAGCCCGACTGACAGACAGGCCAGTGCAGAAACTACCTGACAGATACCACAGGGTTCTTACGGCGTACAACACCACGGGGATTTGTGCAGAACAGATTTTTTTGGCATGACATGATCACAGCGCAACACTCGGGCCGGGCATGAGCCGGGTTCAATACCTGAAAGCCCGAAGGCAGCTTCGGTGCCAGAAAATAGTTAGCCCGGGGTGCAGCAGGCTCTGCTATTCACAGTAGCAATAAGCAGCCGCGAGCTGATGGCAACCGATGTTTCAGGCCGTGCATTTGCCGCCACCCAGAACACAGAACCTGGCGCAATGGGGGTGATTGAGACGCACCGGACGCCAGGATTCGGCCAGGGTTTTTCCCAGGTTGAAACGCTGATCATAGGCCAGCAAGGTGCAGGCCTGCACGGAGAGATGATTATCGCCCTTGTGCTTGACCACCATGCGGGAGCTGGCACACATAATATCCGCCGGGTCTTTGTTGAGAATACCCCAGCAGGCAGTGGTTATTTCCGGCACGTCGGCCTTTTCATCCATCTCCGGGAACAACATCAGTTGCGCCGGATCCGAGGCATCAAGATTGATGCCCTCGGCATCGAACAGCTGCTGATAGCCGCTGCGCATACTGGCCTCATCTTCCTCCCAGAAGGTGCGACCGGCCACGGCGAAGGGAATGCCACAGTCGGACAACCACTTCAGACCCTTGATCGCCGGCTTGAAGGAACGCGGTCCCCGCTCCATAGCATGAACCTGCTCGCTATAGTGATCCAGGGACACCCGAATTTTCAGGGCAGAACCGAAGCGCTCATGGAGGGCTTCCAGCTTGTCAGTTTCACGGTGCATGGTGTTCATGGCATTGGTGAGCACCAGCACTTCAAAGCCACGCTCCAGGCATAGCTCCAGAATCGGCACCATGTCCTTGTTAAGAAAAGGCTCGCCGCCGGTAAAACCGATTTCAGTGGTGCCCAGTTTTTCGCGTGCTATTTCGTCCAGTAATTCGCGAACCTCGCTGACATTGATATAGGACAGCCGGTCGTTTGTGGGCGTGGATTCGATATAACAATTCTTGCAGGACAGATTGCACTGGCTACCGGTATTGATCCACAGGGTTTGCAAGCGACGCGGGTCAACACTGGCCCTGACTTCTCCGTCTGCCGTGGTGTTCGGATCCTGAAACTTGTTGGCAGGCACTTCCAGCGCCAATGAATCGACAGCCATTCAGCTCACCTCCGGAATCAGAAACTGGGGGGCGGAAGGACTGCACTGGACAAAGCGCTGCGGCGCGAAAAACTTCATGCTGACTCTCTTACAAATTGGGTACACAGCTAGAAGAAAGGCTGGTGAGCAAAAAACTTTCGGCCAATGTGCGATGGCGACCCAAACCGGACTTCCTGCCTGTTGCCCTGAAGATTACCAGATAGGCATCAGGCCCGCTCGTCTATTCGTGTCGCAGGGCCTCCACCGGGTCCATATCGGCGGCCCGCATACTGGGGTAGATACCGAAAATAACGCCGATCAGGGCAGAGATGGAAAAAGCGAGAAGTGGCGATAGAGGGGTGATCATGCCCCAAAACAGGCTGGAAAATCATATATCTCGACAAGACTTGGATTTGGATGTTGGTGGGTAGTCTTTACTGTTATTTGTAGCTTTTTGTCGTCCAGGAGGTTGAAAGGCGGCTACTTTTCAGTAGCCGCCTTTTGTTTCAGGGCGTGAGTATCAGAAGAGTTTGCTGATCGCCGTTCGGCCAGGTCATGGTGTAGTCCATGATGCCATCGCCGTTCTGGTCTCCGGCCGGGGTGAAGGCAACGCCTTCTTCTGCAGTAAGTACACCGAACTCGGTATCAGAACCCTGTACCAGATAATCTGCCACAGCGCGGATATCACTGCCATTAGCAGTCACTGTAATCAGTCCTGTGGAGTCGATACGCGCGCGGGTCACGCCCTCGACCTGCTCCAGGGTGTGCTGCAGGACGTTCCAGTGGCGCGGCCAGCGTACCAGTTCCTGGCGGCGCTTGGCACCGAAATCATCCTCATAAGTGATATACGCACTGGCCAGGGACGAATCGGTTGATGCCGTATCCACACTCAGACCGGTTGCGCTGGCATCTGCCACCAGGAAGGAAACCGGGTTTACCGCAGTCACGAAATAGATGTCTTCTGCCGCCGAATCACTGCCATCAGTAACGCTCAGCAGCGGTACCTGCATCGGCTCGCCAAGATCAACATTCGCCAGGCCACTGAGTGAGACAGAATCAATGCCTGCACCAGCTTTGGTCGCGTCGATGAATACCCCTGCATCATTCACGGTGACACCAGTCGATAGCGCTATATTCAGATCAAGCGTTCCCGCGGAGTACACCATGCGCTTGCCTTCGCCTTGCGCGCCTTCATCGATAAGTATCAAGCCGTCATCGGTACCAAAGTAAGTATCTTCAGAGTTATTGGTGACGACGACCGCCTGCGGCAGCAGGTACCAGAATGCTCCGTTGGTATCGGCTGCCCCGTTCGGATTGTTGGCCAAAGTACGCGCTAGCGAGTCCGAATCGACGCATAGGAGTCCGCGCAGTTCATTCGACCCCGAACAGAATGCAGATTCCGCTGCTTCTTCTGCGACAGAGCCAGTGACATCACCACTTTCAGGATCCTGAGCCAGAGGAGCGGATTCCAGGGCCAATACATCGGCATTTTCAAACTCGCCACGTAGAGAAGTGCTTAATATTGTGAAAAACACTGCCCGACGATTGGCGCCTGTAGTTTTACCCAGAGAAGATAGTTTTGAAGCGAAGCTGGATTGTAATGCATCCGCAATACTATCCGCAGAAGAACTTTCATAACCGGAGGAAATATCAATCAAGCTCGAAGCTGTAGTATTCCGTGTAGTTGGAATATCCATGATGGTAATCGAAATGGTGCTTCGTTCACCCAGCTTCAGAAAGGCTGGCAAGGTGTCCTGATCAATAGATAAAGTCACGGTTTCGTTACCTTCTTCAATGCTATCCCTGACCGCTTCCAACTGTACCGCCAGAACAGCCTCCTCACCTGCGAATAGAACCCGTCCTGTGCCCACATTAAGGTAATAATCCCCTCCAGAGGTTACATCTGGACTGCCAGCAGTAGTTTGCAGCGATACAGCGAAACCACGTTCACCCAATATACCACTTGGTGACATGCTGAAATTTATCCGCATAGTTTCGCCTTCGGTTACTTCCACGGTACCCGGATTGTCCAACGAGACTCTCACTGGTGTTCGGTAGATTGCATCGTTGTCGCTGATTATTGGTGTGGTGTACGCCGTACTGGACAAGCCATCCGCATTAGTCAGCGTTAAGTTCACAGGCACGTTATCACTTGCAGGGAAGTCGGCTGTGCCATTCGAGTCAGTATCAGTATCGAACTTGGTCACAGTAAAAGTAACCGAGTAAATGTCACTTGCATCATCACTTTCGGAAATTCTGGTGAAGGAGCTGAGATTCGAGATTCCCGCGATAGAACCCGAGAGGCTGCCAGCTGCACTGTAGTCCTCTTCATTCGCCGTGACTTTCAAAGTGGCGGTGACCGTATCTCCGACCAAGTGGGTGCCCGCAGCCAATTCAACACTGAGAATCTGGGGTGGTGGAGCGCCATCGATAATCCGCACCTGCACTGAAGGTGAGTCACCAGCTTGCGCTGTGGCAGGAAGATTGGCGGAATCCAGCGCAACCATGATGATCTCGCCATTGCCCCCAATGCCAGGCTCTACAATCCCATCGTTGCTAACGTGTATTGTGCCTGAACCACTGCCTGAGCCAGGAATGCTTATCGAATCCGGTCCTGCGAAATCGGCGGAATGCTCACCTACTGAGAAGCTGTATCGCATAGGGGTAGGAGAGCCACCACTGTAAAGTGAGATCCTGTATGAATTACCAGCGGTGACATTGAATGTGAGTATCTTTTGAAAGGGGGCAGCATCAGGGTCATTGCTATCTGTAAGGTCACTTCTCTCTATTTTATAGCCGGCAATTTCTGTGCTGGATTCGAGCACCGAGAAATGTGCTCCTTCAACTGGATTGCTCGCTTGTATAGCAATTGAGTAAGAAGCAGTTCGCGCAGCCGTGAACTGATACACATCCTCACCGCTTACTGTCTCACCACTGCTTGTCTCGTTCAGCCAACCAGCGACTTCTACCCTGTCACCTATTACTCCCAAATTGGTGGGCGAACTAAACCCATCACTGGCGTTTCCACCGGGCACCCTCACACCATTGATGTAGTCGAAGTCATCCTCGGCTTCATCTACAAACAGACTGCTGTCGCCACCGGCTTCGCTATCAGCGAAACTTAATGGAACAGAAAGCTCCCTGGGCCAGGGATTATCGAAGGCATCTGTCGCAGTAGCTATGACTGTGAATGAACTGCCTTCGTCAACACCTTCTTCAACGTCACTTCCAAGGCTTAGATTGATAGCCGCTGGAGTTATAAGAATGGCATCATTGTCCTGGACAATGGATTCGGTGTAGGTAGCCTGCTCTACCCCTTCGTCGTCGCTGAGGTTCAGATCTACATTGATCGCATCGGTGGCGGGAATGTCGGACAAAGCAGTATTGTCAGATGTATCCGCCGAAGCACCAAGCACACCCGCTCTCATAGCGGCTGCTGCCCCCTTCCATGCACTTGCAGAAACTTCAACAAGGCGCGCCTGAATCGGAGAGTCAAACAGGATATCCACCTCCCCGCCGGAAGCTGTTACTGCTTCTTTGCCCTGAAAAACAGGATCGTAGCTCGAACCGTCTAGCGAAACAGAGATGGTAGCCCGCTCTACGTATTGTTCAGGATTACTGCCACTTGCCTGAATTCGCACCCCTGTGACAGTCTTGATCTCACCCAGATCAAAAGTGATGGCAGTTACAGCATCATCGGCTGCCGCCACCCAGGCGCTCGCGCCATCGAGAGTGTGATCCCCGCTGCCACTGGAGTATGAAACATTCGCAGCCCCAAAAACCTGGGTCTGGGCACTGGCAATCGTGAGATCTGCAGTGTAAGTACTACCCTCCACCCGCTTGAAGTTAGTTAACTCGAAGCCGCCGATCGTGCCGGAGAGAGTCATACCGCTGAAATCAGCACTCGCAGGCTCAATGGTCAGTGTGGCAGTAACGGTTTCACCCAGTACTTTGGTTTCGTTTGGAATGATGACACTGGCAATTTCTGGTACTGGCTCGGTGATGGTAAGAACAACTGGTTGTTCATAACCTACGCTGCCCCCTTCCGCGGTGAACGCATCATAGTATATGCAAAGTGGATATTCGCCGGCCGGGAGTGCATCCATAGTCACGAGTTGTGCATTGATTGTCCTGTTGGACATGGAAAAGTTCGCTTGACCAACCTGACTTCCAATGCCTTTATTTCCATCGTTGCTTCCTTCCTCGCAAACCCCTCTTGTTGATGGATCGGGATCACGAATGTAGAAATTGATTAGGGTGTAAACAGAAATATCCTCTTCGCTTGCCAGGCTCACTTCACTCACTACTGAAAGGGCGCCCGTTGCCGACAGTGGCACGCTAGATGGAGTGAGAACCACGCTGGGAGCGTCCAACACTTCTACTTCGACCACGTCGACAAACTTATAAGCTTGAGCATCCTCGACCTGAACACAGACTTCGAAAGTGCCTGAATCACGCACATTACTTTTTGTTAGCTGTGTGCCCGAAAGTGAATAGCCATCTATGGTAGCCGTATCCGGACACGCCCCATTCGAGCTAGCAGGCTCGACCAAGCTAAACCTGAATTCCTCAGGATCATCGTTATCGACTGCACTAAGAGAGCCCACAAAAACATGAGTCTCAAAGGACTGGAAGATTCGGCTTGGTTGAGTAAGCACAATATCAGTCGGTGGCTGGGTAGTAACTCCGGTTACCGTGAACGGCACAGTTACTTCTTCAGAGGCATCACCCATCCAACCGCTGCTAGCAAATAGTGAATAGCTCTTACCAGAAGAATTTTCTGCTCCATTGCGATCTATCTCAGATTGGCGAAACACATCTTCTGATAGAGGCAGGTCAAAAGTAAAAGATGTGGAGTCCGAAATATCGACCGGCGGAACGTTTTCTACGAATGTAGTACCAAAAAAGAGGAAATTGCCAGCAAAACTAACGTCATTGTTACTACCCTCGGTTGCCACGAAGTTTGCACCAGTCACCATCAGCTTACCGGTGCTCACGTTCAGAACCGCAGAAGTGATGGTAGGAGGCGGCGCATTGATCGTTAATCCCTGGGCATCTTGCGATGCAGGGAATGCACTTTCCGCGATCAGGCTTCCATCATCATTGAATGTCTTGATCGTAAACGCCGACAATCTCCCTGCCATTGCAGGGTTCGCAATTCCTGCGAAAGTAATAGGTACCGAACTGCCTGCTGATATATCCACCGGGGCGCCCAGATTGAACTGATACGTTGAGGTTGAACCTGCTTTTAACGTCGGTGTATAGCTCGCCCCGGGAATAGAGACTTCTGGGGTGATGTCACTCAGGTCGAATTGACCGGGGAATGAAATCTCGACGCTTAGAACATCATTCAGGGCCTCATCGAATACCTGAGTGAATACGTAGTTGGCTGTCGCACTGGCGCTGAGACTATCTGCGGATACGGTAAGTTCGCCGATCTTCACAGTGTCGTTGTCCAATACGGAGACAGATACACTCACCGCATCCAAGGCCTGGTACAGGACATCCGAAGTATCCGCCACCGCAATGTCGATCGGCACTTCCTGAGTACCGAAATCTTCACTATCATCGACAGCACTTACTGTCACAAGCTGCGATACATTCCAGTTTGACGGTGAAAATTGCAGAGTCGAAGTATCCAGGGATACGCTGCTACCCGCTGTCAATTGTATATCTACTGTGTCTTCTGGCTGGGAAGCCAAAGCTACGGTAAACGTTGAAACCGCCGTGCTGCCCTCCTCCAGAGGACTCAGTGTGGCCGTTTCAACCGTAATGCCGGCCTCATCGTTATCAACTATATTGACAACAAAGGTTTCTGAAACCTGTTGACCCCCCGAAGTAGCATTGAGCGTAATCGTACTTTCGCGATTACCATCAGCAATATTGTCGTCGATGACGGTGAAGTTGACGAATTCCTGATCACTTTCGTCAGTTAACGAGAATGAAGCATTGCTACCACTTATTTCGATTCCATCCCCGGCAGTGACCTGAATATTGGCCGCTGCAGTCAGGCTTTCTGTGAGCTGAACGATAAATGCGTTGGATACACCCTCTGGGACATCTAAAGAGCCAGGAGAAAGCGCTAGACCAAGGCTGGCATCGCCTAAATTGTTAAGCAGGTCTTTCAGCCTGTCCTCGAGATCATCAGGGAATGCTGCAACGCTGATAGTCAGGGTTTCCTTGTAAGTCGCCGTTCCATCGCTGACTCTGGTGCAGATGTTGTAATCTCGCTCGGCCAGGCTTGCGGCAGTTTCCAGGCTGGTACCAGTGATGTTAAAGCTGCCGTTGTCAGCATCGGATGCGCAAACACCAACATCAGTAGCGGTGCCAGACGCAACAAGGTCGAACGTCCAGGTATCGGCATCGGGGTCAGTCTGAGAAAGGGTACCGATCGTCGTACCAGATGCAGTGGCTGTGGTCACCGAACCGCTGAGGGCAAGGCTGATATCAGAGGGCGCCGTGTTGGCAGCGGCTGTAACGGTAATCGGGAAGTTCTTTTGAAATGTGGTGCCACTGCCGTCATCAATTTCCACACAGACATCATAGCTTGCTGCGGCCAAGGCACCGGAAGTCTCAAGGGTGGTGCCATTTATCTGAAAAGAGGCATTGTCATCATCGCCGGTTGCGCCGCCACAGGTGCCGGTGATTGATGTTCCATCGCCCACCAGGCTAAATGCAGGGCCACCGCCGTCTACATCGGTTGCACTCAGGGTACCGACATCAGCGCCAGCGCCGGTGCTGCCCGCCGCGATGGTGGCAGAGCTCAGGGAAATATCAGTAGGTGCATCGTTCACACCGATAACTGTAATTGTCACGTCAGCAGCGGCGCTGGTTGCTGCAGTTTCATCGGTTACCGTAAACGATACAGTACGGTTGTTCTCGGTAGGTGCAGTTTCATCGGTGTTTTCGTAAGTCACGCGCTGCAATAGCACGTTCGTAGTATCCAGTGTCGCGTTCGCGTTGAAATTAACAACAAGGTCGTTGCCTTCAGCAATATTGTTACCCAATGTGCCCACAGTCACGAAGCCATCTGCGCCACCGTCTTCATCGACCTGCACATTGGAGCCCGCCGTGGTACCCGACAGGTTGATGAACCCTCCTGCAGTCGAGAATGACAATAAGTCTTCGCTGATATCTGCATTGCCCGTAACAGAGACTGTCAGGTTTCCGGTATTGAGGTTTGCTGGCGCGTCAGCATCGGTAACTGTGGCGTCACCACTGACGTCGATGATCTCAGCTCCTTCGTCTTCGTCATGATTGAAAGAGTCGCCGTCGAGGTTGTTGATTAGCGGGTTGGCGCCACCACCTCCGCCACCGCCTCCTCCACCTGATGCTTCCAGAGTGATGCTCTTGAAACCGAGGTCGGAGATATTGGTACTGGCGCTACCCGCATCCATGTACAACACCATCTTCACCGAAGTAACGTCAGTTACTGCGGCTGTGTTGGTGAAGAAGCCGAACATGTCAGTTGATGCGCCGGTAAGCACCTGATCACCACTAAAATTGCGCGTAACAGGACCACCACCATCAATGGAGAATACAACGTAGGACGTTGAATCCAGGGTTACATTGCCACCACCATAGATGGAATAAAGATTAATCGCGCTCACGTCCCATTTGCTGTAATTCACTCCGTCTGGAACGATGTACATGTCGGCGGAAGAGCCCACCGCATCCCAATACATATATTGGGTGGCAACGTAGCTGAATGTGTCGCTCACCTGTACCCAGGCTTGTGTACCACCTGCTATAGCATTGTCATATGCGCTCTTGTATCCACCGCCGGCAACACCTAATACATCGAACTCAAAAGCAGTTTGGAGAATGGCACTGAAATCCATCAATGCCTTATCTGAAAATGGTGCGTCGAACTCAATGTCACCCAGGACGATCTCCAGCTCCCAGTCGCCACCTCGTTTTGCGCTACCAGTCAGATCGTCAGAAGCAGCTATATCCACATTGGCGGCACCCGAGATTAATTCGAGCAGGTCTTGCCCCTTCTCTGTTTCTGCCAGATCACAGCCATACAACAACAGGTCAGCACCATCGATCAGTGCTTTATCCAGAATGCTCAGGGTAGTGAGGCGTTCTTGCAGCAGTTCGTTGGTGACATAGGTATCGCCTAGCTGAAGTACGCCATCATTTGCATGGGAAACAATGTGTAACGCTGAAATATTCGTTCTGCCTGCGAGAATTCGCTCAAGCTGCTCCAGCCCATCAGCGTTGGTATCGATGATTGCCACATCAACACCCGCTCGAAGATCACGCATAAACAGATGCTTGTCAGGAACAGCGGCATCAATAATCAGCAGCTCGCGTTTTGGCGCGAGCAGAGTGAGTTCATCGCTAACTGAGATAGCATTGTGCGCTTCAACAGGCGTCTGGAAGTCGGCAGGGCGCTGAACCTGATCGAATTTGCTGAGCTGATCACCATCAGCCGCGCCGATCTTGGAAGCCGATACACGCACATTGGGCCGATAGTAACTGCCATAGCCACCTTGCGGCGTGGCACCGTAGAGACCCAGTGGTAACAGAACACCCGCCAAACCCTGCAACAGTTTTTGTTTCATGTTTTTAAACCGCTTCCAATTTGCTAATTAGAGTTCCCGCCAAATTCATAAATGGCAGATTATTTTTCGTCGTTGGCACTGGCCGGTGCGATGATACTTGCCTGTGTGCCCTTGTGATCTTCCCAAAATGCCATGTCGCTGTACTTGCTGAACAAGTCCGGTGGTAACACGGTGCGACGCGGCGTAAATTTCACTTTCCTTTTTACGGTGTGCAATCCTTTTGCGCCGAGCTTTTCATCGAACTCGGCTTCTTCGTATTCCACGTTATCGAAATCGTGTTCGAATTCTTCGAGCTCGAGAAATTTGTACAAGAGACTGATGGCTCGCTGCGGCCGTTGCACCAGCAGATCGTAGTCGAGAATCAGCAGTCGCTCGGAAAAATCGCCGTAGTATGCTTCCTTTAACGCTGTCCAGGAGCTGCCAACTACACCGCCAGCGCTGATCATGCTTTCGCAACGCGAGTACACCGTCATCCGGGTCTGGGCGCTGTACATGCGGCTGTAGTCAAAAGGATTCTGGCGATGGACACGCTCGAAGCTGTCCATTACCCAGGCCGGATTACGCACGCAGCAAATGAGTTTGGAGTCGCTGAATAGCTCAGTAAGCTGATGCAGCCTCGCTGACCAGATGCGATTAGTATCGAAGATGACCGAAACTTCATCCTTGTCTTCATAATAAGCATTGAACAAGGCATGGCAGATACGCTTACGCTTGGCTTCGTCAAAGAATGTGTGGAATTCGCCTCCGGCACCGGTTTGTTCCAGCGCACCATTCATGAGAGCGGCAACCGGGCTGGACATGGCGGCGTGAAAATCGGGGTTCTGGCGGAGAATTCCCGCCAATAAGGTGGATCCTGAACGCGGCAAACCGGAAATGAAGTGATACTGCACTCTAGAAGTCTTCCCTTCGTTAGGCCCTACCAATCGGTATGGGGTCAGCAGAGTGGTTTTATAATCATGAAATAGTATCAAGAATCAGGCTACTGTAAACATCAACCTCAAGGCTGAAATCTTTTTATCATGGCACGAACTCGAAGAGAATCCGCCAAACCAGCGAAATCCATAAAGATTCTGCTGATCGATGACCATATTCCCTTTTGTGAGGGGCTCATTGCCGCCGTTACGGCGCAACGCCGCGATATTTACATCGAATGCGGAACTGGTTCCTTCCATCCTAAATGGCTCGGCGCTATAGAAATCTTCAGGCATCTTAACAAACTCCAGAAATTTACCCCGATATTGGTGCTTTCATCGGTTGAATAACCGGAAGTCGCGCAGCAAGCTTTCGATTTCGGCGTTCCGGGTTACATCCCCAAGTACTACGGTGAAGTCGGGCAGCGTTCTGCCTTCGGCTTTCAGATGCAGCAAAAACGCCAGGCAGCACTGCTCGGCAATCTGGTTCAATAACGTGGATCCGGCTGGTGGCGCGGATAGCGCGGCAACAATCCGGCTGCCAGCGGCGCAACGAACAAGAATTCTGGCTGCAGCACGTCGAAGTCCTTTTCAACAGGGTGTCAATGCCAGTGCAGTTGAATGTCAGTCGGCTTGCGCAGTACTACTGTCTGCTGGGCACTGGTGAGGGACTCATTGTGGAGGGTCATGGCTGAGATAATCATGGCTGAGAGCGTCATGGCTGACACACTGAGACTGGAAAGCTAGCCCGCCTGCCCCACAATTATTCGTGCCGCAGAGCCTCCACCGGGTCCATATCGGCGGCCCGCATACTGGGGTAGATTCCGAAAATGACGCCGATCAGGGCCGAGATGGAAAAAGCGAGAAGTGGCGCCAGCGGGGTGACGATGGTGGTCATGCCCCAGAACAGGGAGATGATGAAGGGGATGGCTATGCCCAGTATCACACCGATCAGGCCTCCCACTCCTGACAGTATTACTGCCTCAATCAGAAACTGGCTAATGATGTCGCGCTTCTTGGCACCCAGAGCGCGGCGAATGCCGATTTCCCGGGTTCGTTCGGTGACGCTGGCCAGCATGATGTTCATGATGCCGATGCCCCCCACCAGCAGGGAGATGCCGGCGATGGCGCCAGCAACGATGGAATCCCTGAGGGCACTCTCCTCGGCCTGACGCAGCAATGCCAGGGGAATCTCCACGGCATAGTCCACATCATCGTGGCGCCGGGCCAGGATCTGCTCGATCACTTCCCCGATTTCGATCACCGTGTCTTGATCATCAACCTGGATAATGGCCTCATGCAGTTCCACAGTTTCCGATTCCACACCGCCAGCGGTTTGCCGTGTCGTGGTTTCACCAAAGCGACTGCGTACCGAGGTAATGGGCATAAAGACACGACTGGGAGCCGCATTGGAACTGCCAGCCTGATTCTGACCCAGATTGGAGAAGCCTTCCGATTCCATGATGCCGACGATATTGTAATAGTCGCCGTCGATGCGCAGTGATTGCCCCAATGGATTGTCGATGGGGAACAATTGCTGCGAGACTTCATCGCTAAGCACTACTACATTGGCATGATCCCGCAGTTCGGACTGGGAAAAGAAGCGCCCTGCCCGCAAGTTATAGTTACGGGACACCGGGTAGTCGACCGAAGTGCCGACGATATCGGTGTTCATGCTGCGGCCCAGATTCCAGACGTTTTTCTTGACGATGCGCGAGGCGATGACATTGGTGACGCCGGGGATGGTGGCCTGGATACTGCGGATATCTCCTTCGGTGAGGCCATAGACAATGGCCTGGGGCGGACCGAAACCCTGATTGGAATTCTGCTCCACCTCCACCGGCTTGACACTCTTGAGCAGGATATTGCTGGCTCCCAGATCGCGAAATTGCTGCTGCGCTTCAAAGCTGGCGCCTTCACTGACTGCCAGCATGGCTATCACCGCCGCCACGCCGATAACAATGCCCAATACCGTCAGCAGGGAACGCAGGCCATGGCTGACGATACTCTTCAGCCCTACTTCGGTAATTTTCCGGAAGCGCTGCAAACTAAAGCCGTTGTGGGGACGGGCAGCGATGGCGGGTCGACCCTGGCTGGTATCAAGACTGAGTTCGCTCATCACTCTCTACCTTGCCATCCAGCAGGCGAATGCGCCGGTGGGATCGTTCCGCCAGTTCATCCGAATGGGTCACCATAATCAGGGTCTTGCCCTGGGCGTGCAGCTCGTCGAACAGATTGAGTATTTCCGCGCCGGAGCGGGAATCAAGATTACCGGTGGGCTCATCGGCAAGAATAATCAGCGGATCCACCGACAGGGCCCGGGCAATGGCCACCCGCTGTTGCTGACCACCGGACAACTCATAGGGCTTGTGCCCTACCCGATCCTCAAGGCCGACCCGGGCCGCCAGGTGCATGGCAATCTCATGGCTGTCTGCTTCGGAATAGCCCTGGTAGAACAGGGGCATTTCGATATTCTCCAGCACATTGAGTTGCTGAATCAGATTATAGGACTGAAAAATAAAACCGAGGCGGGCACCGCGAATGCTGGACAGCTCATCATCATTCATCTGTGAGGTGTCTTCATCCCCCAGATAGTATTTGCCGCTCGTTGGCTGATCCAGGCAGCCGAGAATATTCATCAGGGTAGACTTGCCGCAACCGGAAGGGCCCATGATGGAAATATAATCACCGGCATAGAAATCCAGACTGATGCCATGTAATACCTGCACCCCCATCTGCCCCATGGTGTAGGTCTTGCGGATATCCTCCAGGCGGGCAACGATTTCGCCATCACGACCCAGGACGCCGGACGATACTGCCGGCGAATCCGGTTCTGGCTTGCTGTGGAGCCTGCTCATATCAGAATGCCCGCGCACTAATTGGAAACGAGTTCGGCAAGCTGCTCCTGAGGTGCCAGGAGTAATACTTCTTCACCGGCACGCAGGCCGCTGCGAATCTCGATAAAGGATTCTGAAAAAGTGCCCACTTCAACTTCCCTCATTTCCGGCGCGCCGCCGTTGTCCACATAGACCACGCGCCGATCTCCCACATAGGACACGGCCTGCAGGGGCACGTAGACCACATCTGTCAGGCTGTCCACCAGGATTTCCACCTCGGCACTCATACCAGGGCGCAACCATTCGTGCACACCGTCGATCTTGATGGTGGTGGGATAAACCTTCAGATCAGGGTTCATGAAGGAATTGGTGGAGTCAGCCACTACCGCCACCTTGGTCACCACACCGCTCAAGCGTTGATCGGGGAAGGCATCGATACTGACGGTAGCCTTCTGACCCACCGCCACACGTTGCACCGCTGACTCGTGAATATTCACCTTCACTGCCATCTCGCGCATATCGGGGATGGTAAGAATGGCCTGACGTTCACGCACCGTGGCACCTTCCTGGATGGCCTCCTGATTACTGCTGCGAAAACGTGAACGGTTCTGGTCCGATGCACCATAGACCACCAGACCGGGACGTTCGGCACGAATGGTGGCCAGTTCGATCTGTTCATTCACATCCGCCAGCTTGACCCGTTCCAGATTGAATTTTCTTTCGGCAGAACGGAAACGGGCCCGCTGCTGGGCTTCTTCGGCAACGTTGTCGATCAATTGCCGCTGCCAGGCCATCACGGCGTTTTCATAGTCGGACAGTTTCTGTTCGGCCTCCTTGGGAAAGGTGTACTGAATATAAAGACTGAGCGCAGTCTCTTTTTCCTGCTGCTTGTTGGAGGCCTTGTTGAGATTCAGCTCCTCCGCTTCCAGCTCGGTAGGTGTTATAAAACCCCTTGCTTCGAGTCGGCGCTGACCTTCGATACGATCCTGGGCCAACAGGTATTCTTCCTGGGCCACTTGTAACTCATCCAGCAGGGCCCGTAACTGCTGCTTGGCCTCGCCATCTTCCAGTTGCTGGATGTCGGCATACTGGGTGAAATCCAGGCCGGCGCGGATTTCCATATAGGAATCATCCATCATCAGGGAACTGCTGACCTCGGCAGGATTGCTCTCCACTGGCTCCAGTGTGAGAGTGCCAGGCTCATCGGCTGCAGCCAGATCCGCCGATTCTGTAGTCGGCAACGCGGCATCCGGCGCGCGACCACCGGCAGCGCCACGGCCGGGGAAACCCCCTTCGGCAAAACGCTGCATGCGCTGCAGCATTTCAGGCGGAATCTCGCCATTGTTCTGGGCCATCATCTGCCGCAGTCGCTCTTGCACCGGCGGTGGCAGGGAATCAATATCCAGGGCCTGAGCTTGATTACTGACAGCCGGGCTATTGTCAGCAGGTGGTGCAACCGCCGCCGGTTGTTGCTGGCTGGCCATTTGCGCCGCTTCTGCCTCTGCCAGGCGCCGCTCAATCTCCAGCTCTGCAATGATGTCGGCGACAATATTGGCACCGAGGAATTTTTCAAAATCCAGACGGGCGAAGCGCATATTCTGGCGCGCTTCATTCAATTCCGTCATATTCTGGTTGAGCTGGATTTCATATTCGGCCTTCTGTTCGATATAACTGGCCTCGGCCGTCTCCACGGCAATTTCCTGATTGAGCTTTTCATCCACCAGTTGCGCGGTGTCCAGCTCCACCAGCACTCTGCCGGCGGCGACATCGTCCTCAGTGACCCGGTAACCCTCTTCCACAATGCTGAGTATTTTTACCCCTTCCCGGCCCTTGACCAGGGAACGGATTTCCTGGGATTGCAGGGCTTCAAGATTACCGCCTTCCAACACCGTAATATCCAGATCGCCACGGCGCGCGGTAAAGGTGACATTGCCGGCTCCGGAATCGGCGGCGCCACCACCCAATAGCAGCAAGGCCAGCAGCAACACGCCAACGCCACCGGCCAGGCCATAACGCACCGGACGGCTGGCCTGCAGGTATTGCTCACGCCAGGACCCTAGCCGGGCACGAACGGGGGCAGGGATTTTCTCGCTCAACCCGGCCAGGGTTTTGCGAATTATCTGGCTATCGAGGCTCATCAACACCTTCCTCCCATTGACCGGAATCGTCGACATAGAGCAGGCCTACATCGCGCCAGAATTCCAGCTTGGCTATATTATGATCCACTATTGAACTGATCAGTTCAGTTCTCGCGGCGGTAAGATCGTTCTGGGAATCGACAGTATCCTGGATATCCCCCAATCCAAGCTCTGCCCGTAATTCAGCTTCTTCTACCCGGCGCTCATTGATTTGCACACTGGTAAGACTGATGTCATAGCTCTTGCGCGCTTCGTTCATGCGACGCCAGGCATCCACCACCTCCAGCACCACACTGTCCTGGGCCAGCAGGTAATTGCGGCTGGCCGCCTCATAATCGATCAGGGCACGGCGGTAATCATTGCGTTCGGCTTTGGTATCCAGCGGCAGTTCCAGATTGAGACCGGCGCTGTAGACCGCATTTTCGAAATCCAGCTCGGCCAGACTGTTGTCCGGCGAGTCCGGCACGGCGGTCACAAAACTGAAATCCAGGGCTGGCAGCAAGGCATTGGCCGCCACGTCTATACGGCGGGCCGCATCCTGGACCCGATCCAGTTCAGTATACAGATCGAGCCGGGTTTGTACTGCCAGCTGGATAGCCTGTTCCAGATCGATGTCGGGGCTGGCCATGCCGGTTTCGCTGATCAGCTGCATTTCATTATCGTCCAGCATGATATTGTCGCTGGCACTCAGGCCCAGCAATATCTTGAAATCATCCAGACTGCGCTTGTAGCGGGTAATGGAAGAGGTCCAGCGCAGATCCGCCTGCAGGGCAGACTGCTCCAGACGCCCCACCTGCAACAGGGTGCGCAGCCCTTCCTGCTGAAAGGCCTGTTCCCGCTCCAGGGACAGATTATTGGCATTGAGGCCGGCGTAGTTGTTGCGGGCGGTTTCCCGGGCCAGCAGCACCGAGTAATAGATTGAGGCGATGCGCACCGCAAATTCCTTGCGATAGCGGGTAAAGTCCCGCAATTGATAAAGCAGGTCCCGCTCGGCCTGCATCAGGGCCTCGGTTTCCACTGCCGTACCAAAGTCTCGCAGCAGGGGCTGGGTAAACGAGCCAATCAGGGCACTGCTGCTCACCTCGTCCAGATCGCCGGTCAGGAAACGGGTCAGATTACTGGTGAGATTCAGGGCAATGGCGCCGCCTCCCTTGAGCAGATATCTGGCCCCCAGACTGGTGCCCGCATCCACGGTTTCCACCGTGGAAACCGGGCGCATGCCGGTCAATGCCTGCATGTCCTGGACAAACTGGTCTTCGGCGTCCCATTGATACTCCGCCCCGGCCCCGGCGGCAAAGGTCGGGGTATAACGATAACGGTCAAAAGTGAGTGACAGGGCTTCCAGATAGAGCCGTTCTTTCTGATTCTGGTATTCCCGGGCATGCTGGAATGCCAGGTCCAGTGCTGCATTGAGGCCGATAATGCGGGCCCCCACTTCACTGTCAGCCTCGTTATCCAGAAACTCAAACGAGGCGTTATTGATGGGAAAGCTGCTGAGATCCACCAATCGGGCCTCATCGATCACCACCGCATCAGTCATGCCGGGCACCTGACTGGCCTTGCCGGCAATGGCCGCATAGCTTTCCCGGTCGGCACTGGCCTTGTAATCACTGCTGCTGCAGGCAGACAGACCCAGCAAAACGCAGAGCAGTACAGAGCTTGGTATTTTTATTGAAGGCACAAACATGGGGCATTCAGGCACTGACAGCATGAAAACAGCAATTATACGCCCCAAAGCGGCAAACCCGTCGCTTATTAGCGATCAACCGAGATCAGCATACGGGGGATATCATTATGATTTTGCGATTTTTTTCCTTACCATAGCGTTTCGATCGAAGGCCGTGGCCTGAATTGGCCCGCCAAAGACAAGAAATTTGCCCTTTTTGGCAGTTTTCGGGCCCCTGCCCGGTCTCTTTCACAGGAGATTGCGATGCCAAAAATCCCGCCCAGCAGGAGTAGTTTATGACCCGCAGTAATGTCTTGAAGGATTGCTTACATGGCCTGAGCGCCATCCTGGTGCTGGCCCTGGTGGCTGCCTGTAGTGAACCGACCGGCAATAGCACCCCGGAGTCAGTTGCCAGTGAGGCAGGAAATGAAGCAGGAAGTGAAGCAGAGAGTGCTCCCGGCTATCGCCGCCTCAACAGCCCCAATCCCGATGACCCCCTGGCTGCCCATATCTTCGAGCTGGACAATGGCCTGCAGGTTTACCTCACCGAGAATCATGAAGAACCGGTTTTCTATGCCGAGATCGCAGTGCGTGCCGGCAGCAAACATGACCCTGCCGATGCCACCGGCCTGGCCCATTATCTGGAACACTTGCTGTTCAAGGGTAACCGCAATCTGGGCACCTTGAACTATGAGGCCGAGAAGCCCCATCTGGATCGAATTGTCGAACTCTATGAAGAACATTTCGACAGCACTGACCCCGAACGCCGTGCCGAGATTTATGCCGAAATCAATGCCGAAGCACAATTGGCCGCCCAGTATGCGGTGCCCAATGAAATCGACAAGCTCTACAACAGCATGGGCGCCTCCGGCCTGAACGCTCACACCTGGCATGAAGAAACCGTCTACAAGGTCAGCGTGCCTTCCAACCGCCTGGAGCAATGGGCGGTGATTGAATCAGACCGCTTTATCAATCCGGTATTCCGCCTGTTCCATACCGAGCTGGAAACCGTCTATGAAGAGAAGAATCGCACCCTGGACAATCCTGGCCGCATCATCGGCACCGCCGTGGACCAGCTTCTGTTCAAACAGCACCCCTACGGGCAACAACCCACCATCGGCACTGTTGAACATCTGAAGAATCCGTCCCTGGTTTACATCCAGGATTATTTTGACCGCTACTATGTACCCAACAATATGGGCATCTTTATCAGTGGCGATATCGAAATTGACAGCACCATCGAACTGATTGCCGAACACTTCAATCGCTGGGAACCCAAACCGGTGCCGGAAGTCGGCCCCTGGGAGGAAGAACCCCTGCAAGGAGCCGAGCGTGACGTGGTGCAATATCCCGGTCAGGAACAGGTCAGCCTGGCCTTTCGTACCGCCGGTAACAGCAGCCCCGACAAGCCGGCGCTGATTCTGCTGGACATGATTCTGGACAATCGCACTGCCGGTCTGATCAACCTCAATCTGAACCAGCAACAAATGCTGAGTGAAGCCGGGTCCTCTCCCCTGTTCCTGAATGACTATGGCGTCCAGAACCTCTACGGCGTGCCCAAACAGGACCAGAGCCTGGAAGAAGTGGAAGAGTTGCTGCTGGCCCAGCTGGAGCTGATCAAGGCAGGCGAATTTGAAGACTGGATTCTGCCAGCCATCATCAATGACTTCGAAAAGAACGAGAAAGCCAGCCTGGAATTCAACTCGGCCCGGGTGAACAGCATGCGCCAGGCTTTTATCGAAGGCGCTGACTGGGATCACTACATCGGCCAGCTGGATCGCATGAGCGAATTGACCAAGGACGATGTGGTGGCAGTGGCCAACAAATATTTCGCCGATGATTATGTGGCGGTCTACCGGGTCAATGCGCCGGCAGACATTCCGCCGGTGGAGAAACCGGCCATCGATCCCGTGGCAATTGACCCCAGCCGGCAATCGGAATTCGCTGCCTCGGTTCTGGCCATGGAGTTCGACCCCATCGAACCGGACTATGTGGTGGCCGATGAAGACTACCGGGTGGTGGAATTTGCCGAGGGTGTACAGCTCTACTATGCCCCCAACCCCCTCAATGATCTGTTCAGTTTCTCGATCAATGTGGAAGTGGGTACCGAGTCCAACCAGTACCTCGGCATGGCTTCACAATTGCTGGAAGTGGCTGGCACCGACAGCATGAGCAATGAAGAGCTGCAGAAAGAATGGTATCGCATGGGCAGCAACTTCCGCTTCGGCAGCGGCGAAAATGCCTCGGGCATGTCCCTGAGCGGACTGGATGATCAGTTCGAGGACAGTCTCGACCTGATGATGGATTTGCTCAACAACCCCAGTGCCGATCCCATGACTCTGGAACAGCTCAAAGCCATTAGCCTGAAATCCAGAGAAGACCAGAAGAGCTCACCTACTGCCATCGCCCGGGCGCTGTTTCTGTACAACCGCTACGGTGATGAGTCCCCCATGCTGGAAGCACTCAGCAGTGAAGACATCATGGCGGCAGAACTGGACGAGCTGCTGGCCCTGCCGGCGCAGTTGCTGGATTACAAACACACGCTTGCCTATACCGGCTCACTGCCTCTGGAAGACGTCGTCAGTATTCTGCGCGAGCACTACCCGGTGGCAGAAGAACTGGCCGATACTCCACCAGTGCGCCTGCGCCGGGCCCGGGAGATCGACAGCAATGAAGTGCTGGTGGTGGATCAGCAAACCGCCCAGGCCCAGGTTCGCATCGAATTCGCCGACGGATTATTTAATGAAGAGGACACCGTCAACGCCCAGTTGTATACCAGCTATTTCGGCAGCGGCATGTCCAGCGTGGTCTTCCAGGAGTTGCGGGAAGCACGGGCGCTGGCCTATTCGGCCTCGGCCGCCTATTCCCAGGGTAATCGGGAAGACGCCCAGAATATGATGCTGGGAGTCATTGGCACCCAGACCGACAAGACAGTGGATGCACTGACTGCCTTCATCGACCTGATCGACAACATGCCGGCTTCCAGTGAGCGTTTCGCTGAAACCGCCAATTCCCTGGAGAATCGCTACCGCACTTCCCGGGTCAGTTTCCGGGAAGTAATCGGCAGCGTGCGCCGCTGGGAACAACTGGGGCTGGATGGAGATCCGCGCCGCCAGCGCTTCAGCCAGCTGCAGGCAGCCAGCCTGGATGACATGATTGAATTCCAGCAGCAGCATGTGGCAGATCGGCCCAAGCTGATTTCTGTGCTCGGCGACCTGTCGGTCATCGATCGGGAGGCACTGGCACGCTTCGGTGAGGTTCAGGAAATCGATAGCGACAGCCTGTTTGTAGACTAGGATTCACTTACCGGCAATGGACAGCGCTGACACCAAGGTAATATCGGTTTCAGGACTCCGGAAAAGCTATGGCGACAAGGCCGTGGTCCAGGATCTGGATCTGACTGTGACTCGTGGCGCTGTTCATGGCCTGGTTGGTCTGAACGGTTCCGGCAAGACCACCACCCTGGAATGCATGCTGGGCCTGCAACAATTCAATGCCGGTGATATCCGCCTGCTGGGCGCCAGTCCTGACAAGCTGTATCGCCTGCAGGGCCGGGTAGTGGCTGTTTTTGACAGCCCCAGCCTGAATCCCAATCTGACTGTTGCCCAGAGTCTCAAGCAGGCCCAATTGCTCTGCCCGGAACACTGTCGCAGCATTGCGGAAGTAGAAGCGCTACTGGGAATCGAGCGCTTCCATCGTTACAAAATCAAACAACTCTCTCTCGGTAACAAGCGCCGTGCTTCCATTGCCCAGGCTCTGCTTGGCAATCCGGAACTGATTATTCTGGACGAGCCCTTCAATGGCCTCGATGCCGGTGGTGTCGATGAAGTGCTGGCCCTGATCCGGCAACTCAATGAGCAGGCCAATACCAGTTTCCTGCTGTCCTCCCACCAGCTCCCCTATCTGGAACAGGTTTGCAGCCATATCGCCATCCTGCATGAGGGTGCCATCAAACGCAGTGCTGCTATAGCAGACCTGCTGGCAGGCTCCAATAACCGGGTCAAACTACTCAGCCCCGACGCCGAGGCGGCCATGGACATTATCCAGCATCAGGAAGGTGTGGAATTCAAGTATCAGGATGACGCTGGCTATCTGCATCTGGAACTGACCACCATGGAATCGGCGGACCTCAATGCCAGCCTGATTCGGCAGGGCGTTGGCATCAGCGAATTGATTCTGGAACGGGCCTCGCTGGACAGCCTGTTTCGCCAGCTTACCCGGGAGGCTTCATGAAGACCCTGCTGACCGCCCTCAAGCTGGAAATCCATACCGGTCTGCATACCCTGGGCAGCAAGCTGGTGATTCTGGCTCCCAGCCTGCTGGTGAGCCTGCAGCTATTCCTGGCCAGCCTGACGGCGGCGACGGCCGAAGTGAGTGGCAATCTGTTTGCCTCTGCCGACTTTGAAAGCGCCGTGGCCAATAATGCCTGGGGTTATTTCGTCGATGCCCTGAGTACCGGACTGACCCTGCTGGGACTGATTCTGGTGGCCTTTGCAGCTTACAGCTTTGCCTTTGATCGTGACACTGGCGTGATGCGGCATCTGGTTATTCGCCGCCTGCCACGTCCGTTGCTGGTACTGGCCAAACTGCTGTATTTCCATTTACTGGCAGTCATTGCCATTAGTTTGTTACTACTGGTCAGCTATGGTCTCAGCGGCCTGCTGTGGGAATTCGGACCCGTGGTGGAAGACGGCTTTGAGTTGATCAGCGAAGCCGAGATTCGCCAGGAGATTGCCCTGGGCCTGCGCCTGGCATTGATACCCATACCCGCCGCCATTGCCCTGGCCTTGCTGGTTTCGGTGCTGGCCAACACGGCCACCCAGGCGGTGAGCACAGCGTTGGGACTGACCCTGGCACTGGATATTTTCAAAACCAGCCTGGGTGAGGCGGCCAATTATGTCTATGCCCGCTACCAGCCCTCACTGCTGGATCAATCCTACTTGCAGGATGTGAGTCGCCTGGTAAGGGGCTATTCTGATGTACTGGTGGACGAGCGCTTACTACAATTGAATTCCTGGGTGCCGATTCCGGCACTGCTGATATTTGTCATCCTCGCCCTGGTTCTGGTGAATTTGCGAAGACTCTAGATTATGTGGCCCTCTGCAAGCAAAGCACTGCGCTTTTCCTTCCTCCGTTATCTGGTCCTTGTCCCGGCCCTGTTACTGACCGCCTGCGTGACTTATGAACCGGCAGTGTTGATTCCCGAAATTACCCTGTCACCGGAACAGCTTGATCTGGAAACTGACAACACCGGCAGCCAGCAGTTGCTGGATTTTGGTGTCGATGTGGGTGTCAACGAGAGCGACTCATTATTCAATGTCGAAGTCTTGCCGGGGGTTGTGGTCAGACAGATCAGCCCCGGCGGCCCTGCCGAGGCAGCCGGCATTGTGCCCGGCGATGTGATTCTCAACATCAATGAGCTGCCCATCAACAGCCCGGATGCCCTGCGCAGCCTGGAACAGACAGCAGCAGAAAGTCGCGAGTTTGAATTTACTGTGCGACGTGGCACAACAGTCATCATGGCCACTGTGCTGGCAAGAGAACTGAGTGATAATCCGCCGCCGAGAGAGCTGTATCGTATTGATCCCGTTGCCAGCCGGGCCAGCTATCGCAGCCAGCTCGTAGATCTGGGCACGGAGCAGGCGGTGGCCGCCGAAGTGGTCTCGCTACAGCCCGACAGCCCGCTGGCCGCAGCCGGTATCGGCAGCGGCGACCTGGTGCTGGCAGTGGATGGTGGCCAGCTAAATTCGGCCCAGGATCTGGTGACCAGGCTATTACGTGACTATGAACTGGGACAGGAGCTTGAATGGACTGTTTACCGGGACGGCCGCCGACAGTCGCTGACGGTCAAGCTCTGGGACCCAGGCCGACGCATCAGCCGGGTGGCACTGGGCCCCCTGCTGCGCTACGAATCCTCACTAAGCCCGCAGTCGAAACAACTGACACTCTTTGATTTGTGGCTGTTCTCCTTTTACAGTTATCGCCAACAGGAAGGGGAGCGCTCCCATTCCATTCTGGGGCTGCTGAATTTCAGCAGCGACTACGGCGAACTGGTGGAAGAACAATAATCCCGAATCGACGATGACTCACAGGCAACAACAAGCATTGACCAGATCCAGCGCCATGCTGCTGCTTGTGGCCTGCCTGTTGCCCGGCTATTTGCCCTCAGCCCTGGCCCAGGACAATTACGCAGCCTTCGAATTGCGCCGCCAGGATAACTGGTCACCGTTGTTGTTTCGCGACATGAATGGCGATGGCCGTCTCGATGCCCTGCACTCCCATTATCAGGCCGACCTGGGCCGCGAGCTACATATTTACGAGCAGCAGGCCGATGGCAGCTTCAATGCCGAACCCCGGCGCATCGAAATCAAAACCGAAATCATCGCCGTGGACTTTGCCGATCTGCGCCCGGATCCGGGCCTGGAACTGATCCTGTTTGCCAGCAATGGCCTGTTCAGCCTGAGCACTGCCCGGGAAGGCTATGCCGGCAATCTGCGCCTGCTTTATGAGTGGGATTATCTCGCCACGATTCCGGATCTGGAGCGGGTTCGCTTCGTCAATCATGCCCGGGATCTGAATGGTGATGGCCAGGTGGATTTGCTGGTTCCCGGTGACGATCGCTATGGCATTCTGCTGGGCAAGGCTAATGAGGAATTCGCATTGCAGGGCAGCCTGTCCACCCTCAATCCCGACATGACCGCGATCCAGAGGCAGAATTTCGGTGCCGATCTGGACGCCAGTCTGGGCATCTCTGCCGAGCGTGGTGTGGTGGTGGAGTTGAATGTCGAAACGCCGACGGCCTTTCAGGGTTTTGTGGAGCAATGGCAACCGGAGACACAGCCGCAGCGACTGATGCAGAGCGAGCAGTGGATGCCCACTGCCACCCTGGCCAGGCTGAACGCCGACACGCTCCCGGATATTGCCTATATCAATGCCGGCGAAGCGGGCCTTGGCCAGTTCAATCTCCACTTGCAGCAACCGGACGCAGGGTTTCCGGCCAGCCCTGACTGGCAAACTTCCTTCGACAGCCGTGGTGAGCTGCGTCTGCTGGATCTGGATGGCGATGATCTGGATGATCTGTTGCGCCTGCGGGGTGAAGGCGATGACTGGACCCTGTATCTGTATCGCAATAGAGGTGCAGAATTCGCCCTGGAGCAACCGGACCAGATCATGCGCTTTTCCGGCTATGATCTCGATATCAATCTGGTCCGTCTGGGGGATGCTGCCCCGGTACTCAATGCCAGCTATTACACCATCCCGGTAGTGGATGCGATTCGCAATGCCAGTATCAATCGCGTGCAATTGCTTTACGGAGCCGCACAGGACGGAACGGAACTGTTCAAACGGCGACCGGATGCACGGCTTGAGGAGAATTTCTCCGCCGATAATGTGCGGGGCCTGTCGGAGCAGATGTCTCTGCAATACGATGTGGATGGCGATGGCCGCAACGATGCGCTCTATATCACTGCCAATGGCACCCTGGCGGCAAAACGCATTGGCCCGGACCTGAGCATTGCCAGCGAGCCCTTCTGGGAATATGTCTCCCCCCGCACGGTATTCGAATTTGAAGTGCTGCAGCTGAATCAGGACGACTTGCCGGACCTGATGCTGCGGCACGGCACCAGCACAACGATACTGGTGGCCAGACCATGAAGCGCTTGTATTGCCTGTGCGCCCTGTTGCTGTGCTGCAGCAGTCTGCTCGCGGCTCCGGATTACCGACAGCAAGCCTTTCGCCTGCCCGCCATGACTGAGTCGCTGGTGGTGGCAGACATGAATGGTGACGGCCTGATGGATCTGCTTTCTGTGGTGGAGCAATCCATTCGCATCTATTTCCAGTCTGCCCAGGGATTCGATTTTGAACAGCAGTTCCAGGAAGTGAGCTTCGACGCCAATGCCGTGGGCTGGGATCTCAGCAAGCGCTTCAGCAGCACTAACAGCACCGCACTGATTGCCCTGCTTGATGGCCGTGAATTACTGGCCTGGGAATTTGACGGCACTAACCCGCCTCGATCCCGACAGATTGAAAGCAATCTGCCTGGCTTCCTCAGTCGCGGCATCAACCGCCTGCATTTCGCCAGGGACATCAATGGTGACGAGGCCGATGACTTGATCATTCCCGGTGCTGGTCAGCTTCATCTGCTGATCAACAATGGTGACAACAGCTTTCAGCCACCGCTGAGCATCCAGTCAGAAATGCGCCTGCGTTCGGCTTTGAACAATAATCGCTTCAATCGCTCCGCTGGCCAGGCCATCAGCATTCCCCAGCTTGAATTGCGGGATGTGAATGCCGATGGTCATGATGATCTGGTGTCGCGTACCGAAGAGCGTCTGGACGTGTTTCTTGCCGACCCGGTGGGCAGCGCCTGGTTTCCTCCCCGCGCCAGTTACAGCCTCGACATTGCCGCCATTGAAGCCGAACTGGGTGAGTTTGATATCGACAATCTGGATTTCTCCAACCTCACCGGAGTGCTGGCCCTCACCCACGAGGAAATTCTGGAAGACGTGGATGGTGATGGCATCGAAGACCTGCTGCTGCGGGAAGGCGGCAAGGTCAGCCTGTTTGGCGGCCACAGCGAGGGTATGAATTTCGAGCAGCCGCGCCAGGTGCTGCGCTCCGGTGGCAATGTGCTCACGACTTTTCTCTATGATGAAAATGAAGACGGTCTGAAGGATCTGTGGCTGTGGCGAGTGGAACCGGTTTCCGTTGGCGATGTGTTTGTGTGGCTGGCCCTGTCCGGCAGTATCGCCATTGAGGCCTTTATCTATCCCAACGATGGCGAGCGTTTCGCCCGGCGTCCGGCTCGCCGCATTACCGTGGATCTGCGCTTTCCTTCGGTGATGCGTCTGGCCAATGCCTACGAGGAACTGAACCGCAGTACCGATGCCCTTGCACCTGGAGAGATTCCCCCCAACCGGCTTGCCGAAGTGGATGACGATAACAGTGCCGGTGATTTGCTGGTTTTACTGCAGCAACGTCTGGACATCTTCCTCAACAGTATTCAACCCGAGCAGGAGCAGCAGGATTTCCTCGGCCCACTGGGCTACAGCCGCCAGCGAGATAACTATGAGATCGACATCCGGCAAATTATCGAAGACGTGGATATCCGCAATAACCCGCGTCTGACCGCGGTCGCAGAACGCAGCGCCGATCTCAGCATCCCGCTGAATGAGACTGTCAGCAATGGCGATGTTATTCCCGCCCGCCTCAATCAGGATGAGGTGGATGACATCTTTGTCTTCACAGGCTTCGATGCTAGTCACATCCGGGGTTTGCTGTTACTCTCAAACTGATGCAGCCATGCTGATTCAGTGGCTGCGCCGATTCTTTTTCGCTGGCCGCTCCCCGCGCCCGGCACTACAAACCCCGTTAAGGCAGCCCGGTCAGGGGCAGATCCAAAGGAGGCACCATGAGCAATCAGGACCAACAGGCCAGCCCGCCTCCAGCCGCCAACAAGGATGCCGGCAAGCGCTTTCGCAATATTGTCTGGATTACTTTTGGCATCGCCCTGGTGCTGGTGAATGTCATAGCCGAGGTCGGCTACCGTATTACCGGCATTGAGATTCATATGTTTCTGCGCATTTCTCTGGTGGTGGGCGTCACGGTGGGAGCCTCGGTTCTGGGCGGAGCCGGAATATTGATCGGCAAGCTCGGCGAAGAACGTCCCCTGTCCGGCAAGGCCCGGGATACCCTTGGGGCCGACCGCCGCGAATAAGCCTGCAACAAGCCCGATTTTCCCGGCTTTTCGGAGTCCGGGATTTATTGTGGTTTGAGCAGAAATATGCTTTCATCAATCCCCGCCTGAGCAGTGAAAACCTCAGTTTTTTCCACGTTAATTCAATGACTTGGAATAGAGCCACGAAACAGAATTCGGCGCTCACGAAGAACAATAACCGGCCACAGCGCCCAGACCCAGAACAAGCCCATGATGTCCAGCTTTAGCGGATGGCCCGTCAGACAAATCCTGTTTTCCCTGCTCGTCCTGAGCGGTCTGGCCGCCTGTAGCGACGAACTCACCCGGGCTCGGCCCTATGTACTCACCACCGCCACCACCGGCGGCACCTACTATCCGGTGGGTGTGGCACTTGCCACCATTGCCCATGCTGAACTGGCCGAATCCGAAGGCATTTCACTGACCGCCATCAGCTCGGCCGGCTCCCTGGAAAACGTCAAACTGTTGCGGGATAACCAGGCCCAGTTTGCCCTGCTGCAGGGTCCGTTCGGCGCCTGGTCCTGGACCGGCGAGGGGCCGGTCAGTTCCCCCCAGACCCATATGCGCAGCGTTGCCGCCATGTGGAAGAATGTCGAACACTTTGTCCTGCTGAGCCGTCTGGTTGAGACCGGCACCATGGATGACCTGAATAATCTCGATGGCGAGCGCTATGTTCTGGGGGCACGCAATTCCGGTGCCGAACAAACCGGCCGTTTTATTCTCGAAACACTGGGGGTGGATTACCAGGAGAAATTTAACCTGGCCTATATGGGCTATGGTCCCACCACCAACGCCATTCAGGATGGCAATATTGTGGGTATGAATATTCCCGCCGGCGCGCCGGTGAGTTCCATCACCCAGGCCTATGCCCTGTTGGGTGATCGCATGACCATCCTGAACTGGACCCAGGAATCCCTGGACAAGATCAATGCCCGCTATCCGCTGTGGGACTGGTACGATTTTCCTCCGGGCACCTACCCCAATCAGGAAGAACTGATTCGTACCGTTGCCTCGCCCAATGTGCTGGTGACGCGCGCAGATATTTCCGAGGAAGTGGTCTATCAGATTACCAGAGTGATCTGGGAAAACCTGGCCACCCTGCAGGAGATTCATGGCGCAACCCGGGACATGCGTCTGGACATTGCGGTGGCCGGTCTGGGAGCCCCCTTGCATGCCGGCGCCCTGCGTTACTACCGCGAAGTGGGGCTGGAAATACCTGACCGCCTCATCATGGAAGAACCCAGTGCGCCTCTGGACCCGGATGTTGAGGCACCTGAACCCACACCCTCCCAGGAACTTCGAGCCGCGGACACTCTTTGATGCAATCCACTAGCCTGCGCTGGGCCGCCTTCTTTTTTGCCCTGTTCCATATTTACTGCAATGTCTTCGCCAGTATTTCCGAACTCTGGCTGTCAGCCATTCACTTTGGCGGCTTCTGCGCCATCTGTGCCCTGATGGCCAATGAGTCCGATACGCTCAGCAAACGCAGCCCGGCATACTGGATCAATATTGCCCTGGCGGGCATTGCCATTATTACCTCGGCCTATCTGATTCTGTTCGAAAATGCCCTCTACGCCCGGGAGACCGAGTACATTTTCAGTGACTATCTGTTCTCCCTGCTGGCAGTGGGGCTGGCTATCGAATTTACCCGGCGCACTACCGGCTGGTTTATGCCCGTGCTGATTCTGTTGAGCCTGTCCTATATTCTGTTTCTGGGTCGTTATATCCCTGGTGTCTTTTCCTTTCCGGGCCTCAGTCTGGAGACGGTGCTGTATCGCTCCTTCTTTACCAGCGAGGGCATGTTCGGGCTGACCGCCAACATCTCCGCCACCTTCGTCTTCATGTTCATCATCTTCGGCTCCTTTCTCCTGCGCTCCGGTGCGGGGGATTTCATAGTCCGTCTGGCACAGTGCCTGGCCGGCCGCTTCACAGGTGGCGCGGGTCTGGTGGCCGTGGTCGGTTCCGGCCTGATGGGTTCGGTCTCCGGCTCGGCCGTGGCCAACACAGTTTCCACCGGTGTCATCACCATTCCCATGATGAAAAAATCCGGCTTCGAAGGCCGCTTTTCTGCCGGTGTCGTGGCCGCCTCATCCACCGGTGGCGCCCTCATGCCGCCGGTAATGGGGGCAGGTGCCTTTGTTTTGGCCAGTTATACCCAGATTTCCTATCTCACCATTATCGCCGCCTCTGCCCTGCCGGCCATTCTGTATTTCCTCACCGTCTCCTACTTCGTTCGCATTGAAGCCAAGCGCCTGGGCCTGAAACCCAGCCAGGTGGAAGACAGCGAGAAGGTTTCCGATGTAGTCAAGGAAGGCTGGCATTTCATCATACCCATGGTGGTTCTGGTGGCCTTTCTGGTGGCCGGTCGTACCCCGACCACTTCGGCCGCCTTTGCCATTCTCAGTGTCATCGGCGCCTCCTGGTTGTCGAAGAATCCCATGTATCCCAGGGACATCTTCGATGCCGTGGTGGAGGGAGTGCAGACCATGGTATCCACGGCCCTGCTGCTGGTGGCGGTGGGCATTATTATTAATGTCGTCACCACCACCGGGGTTGGCAATGCCTTTTCCCTGATGATCGTGGAGTGGGCCAATGGCAGTTTGCTGATCACCTTGATCCTTGTGGCTCTGGCCTCACTGGTACTGGGTATGGGCCTGCCGGTGACAGCCTCCTATATCGTGCTGGCAACCCTGTCGGCTCCTTTGATCTTCGATCTGGTGAGCCAGTCTGCGCTGTTGCAGGCCATCCAGACTGCCGTGGCCGATGGCAGTTTGCCCCAGAATGTCTCTGCGGCCCTGAGCCTGTTCGAAGGCGGTACCGCTGCTGCTCTGGAACAAATGCCACTGGCCATGAAGCAATTGATTCGCCAGGAAATGCTGGATCCGCAATTGCTGACCGGCATGCTGCTCAGTGCCCACCTGGTCATTTTCTGGCTAAGCCAGGACAGTAATGTCACCCCGCCGGTTTGTCTGGCTTCTTTTGCGGCCGCCGGTATTGCCGGTACCCGCCCCATGGCAACCGGACTCACCAGCTGGAAAGTGGCCAAGGGTCTGTATCTGGTGCCGGTGCTGTTTGCCTATTCACCCCTGATATCCGGTACCTGGCCCGAACGTATTGAAGTGTTTATCTGGTCCTGTATGGGGCTTTATGCCCTGGCGGGATTGTTGCAGTGGCATCTGGACACACGCATCAATCTGCCCATTGCCGGCGGCCTGATTCTGGCCGCCGCCCTGTTGATGTGGACTCCGTTTCCCATCGCCTATCATATTGCCGGGGCAGCCATTCTGTTTGGCATTATCTTCTACCAGCGTCGGCAACTGGCTAACCGGGCCATAGCTGCCAACTAATCCGGATTCAGTCATCGACGTACTGAATGACTGGCACTACACTGTCGTGAAAGCACTGGATTTGTGATGCTGTCTTCACTGTTTTTTCTGATCATTGGTTTTATTCTGCTGGGTGCCGGAGCCGAGTTACTGGTCGGTGGCAGCAGTCGTCTGGCCCTGCGTCTGGGGGTTACGCCACTGGTGGTTGGCCTGACCATCGTCGCCTTTGGCACCAGCGCACCGGAACTGGCGGTCAGTATCGACTCCACACTCAGTGGCCTGGGCGCCTTGGCACTGGGCAATGTAATCGGTTCCAATATTGCCAATATCGGCCTGATCCTTGGCGTCACCGCCCTCATTCAGCCGATTCATATCGAGCTGGAACTGGTACGCAAGCAGATCCCCATCGTTATCGCCTGTTCGGTAATGCTGGGTCTGCTCTTGCTTGATGGCAGCCTGTCCCGACTGGACGGCATGCTGCTGGTGGCTGGCCTGACAGCCTATCTGTTTGTCAATTACCGTCAGGGAAAAACCGAATTACCGGCCGAATCAGCCATTCCCCTGCCTGAGGTAGTGGCACCCAAAAAGCCGGGCAGCACCTGGCAGAATATTCTGTTCATCATCGCCGGCCTGGCCTTGCTGGTGACCGGGAGTCACATGTTTGTGGAGCAGGCTGTCAGCATTGCCCGACTGCTGGGCATCAGTGAGGCCATCATCGGCCTCACCCTGGTAGCGATTGGCACCAGCATTCCCGAATTGGCCACGTCGGTACTGGCGGCCTTTCGCCGCCAGAGCGATATCGCCATCGGCAATGTTGTCGGTTCCAATACTTTCAATATTCTTTGTGTGCTGGGACTGACTTCGCTGGTGGGAAGCATTTCCGGGGAACAGTTTTCACTGCTGGATTTTGGCACCATGCTGGTATTCGCCTGCATTTTGCTGCCCCTGGCCCGCAGCAGCTTTACCCTCACTCGCGGCGAAGGCGCCATACTGCTGATTGCCTACGCGGCCTATATTGGCTACATCGCCACCCAGGGCTGAGCCTGACGACGATCAGTTCTGCAGGCGCAGATCTTCCACAGCCTGATTGTGGCTCATGTAATTGTTGCCGGTGAGGGTTTTGAAAAACCCGGTTTTGCCCAGCTTGTCCATGATAGGCCCCTTGATTTCCGACAGGTGTAAGCGGATGTCCCGCTCGGCCAGGGTCTTGTTGATATGCTCCAGAGACTCCAGGGCGCTGAGGTCAATTTCATTGACCGCCGTGCACATCAGCACAACATGTTTCAGCTTCGGCTGCTTTGCCACCAGTTCAAAGATCAGCTCTTCCAGATACTGGCTATTGGCAAAATACAGGCTCTCATCCACCCGCACCGAAAGCAGGTTGTCGAAGGTTTCCACCTTGTGCCGGTCGATATTGCGAAAATGCTCGGTGCCGGCCACACGCCCCACCACCGCCACATGGGGTTGTGAGGTGCGATAGAGGTGAATAAAGATGGATACCAGCACCCCGGCAGCGATACCTATTTCCACCCCCACCGCCAGGGTCAGGATAAGGGTCATACAAACCGCCACAAAATCGGATTTCGAATAGCGCCAGGATTTCCACAACATGGAAAAATCAATGAGGGGCAGGACTGCCATGACGATAATCGCGGCCAGGGTAACCCGAGGCAGCCAGTACAGTGCCGGCGTCAGCAGCAAGGCCACCAGGGCTACGATCAGGGCGGTGTAAAAGCCCGCCGCCGGTGTAGCCGCACCGGCTTCAAAATTCACACTGGAACGTGAAAAACCACCTGTTACCGCGTAACCGCCACCCATGGCACTGGCAATATTGGCGGCTCCCAGGCCCACCAGCTCCTGATCCAGGTTGATGCGTTCCTGTCGCCGTGCTGCCATCACCCGTGCCACAGATACTGACTCCACAAAGCCGATAATGGCGATCAGCAGAGCCGAACCCCAGAGGCTGCGAATCAGTTCGAAACTCAAGGGTGGTATGGCAAAGTCAGGCAATCCCGCTGGTACTTCGGCGAGAATTGCCACGCCATATTGATCCAGGCCGAAAGCCCAGACCAGCAGCACACTGACCAGGGCGGCAAATACCGGCCCCGCCCGCGACAGCATGGTGGCCAGACGCTCATCCACCTGACGCGCCAGGAGTAATTTTTTGAGACTGGTTTTAAAGAGGATAATAATGGCAAATGCCAGCGCCCCCAGTGCCAGAGTCGGATAATTGAGCTCGGCGCGAACCGCAAAGACTTCCAGCAGCAACTCAATGAGATTCTCTCCCCCCGCGTCCACACCCAGCAGGAAGCGCAACTGGCTGAAGCCGATAGTCATGGCCGCTGCCGTCACAAAGGAGGTGATGACCGGATGAGAGATAAAATTGGCCATAAAGCCCAGACGCAAAAGCCCCAGAACCAACAGCACCACACCGGACATCAGGGCCAGCGCCATGGCGGCAATGACTATCTCGCCGGGATCACTCAGGGACAGTTTGCCCAGTGCCGCAGCAGTCATCAGGGACAGCACTGCCACCGGCCCCACTGACAGGGTCGTGCTGGTGCCAAAAAAGGTATAAACCGTCAGCCCCAGAATGGCTGCATAGAGTCCCACCTGGGGCGGCACCCCCGCCACCAGCGCGTAGGCCAGAGCCTGGGGCACCACCATGATGGCAACCACGACAGCGGCAATGGCATCGTCGCTGAAGCGGGTTTTGTTATAACGCCGCCCCCAGTCAAGAATGGGCAGATAGCGCTTGAGTGAAACAGACTTGTTCAACACGTGCTCGATTCTTTTACTCTTCCCGGGGCTTGTCCATCATCGCTTCAATATCAGAACTGGCGCGCTTGCTGCGCCCCAGCAACCAGCGGCCACAATGATTGCAGCTGAACAGCAGCAAATCCAGAAACAACAGAAAGAAGATGGCAGCGCCGATGCCCCAGAAAATTGCCAGGCTGTTCAGGGGGACAGTGTAGCCATATTCTTCCAGGGTCTCATCAAAGAACTCGGCATCCGGGCGCAGTAAAACATGAAAGAAACGGCCCCAGGGACTACCCTGCAGGGCGGCCTGCTCGGCACTGAGTCGGCGATAACGGGACACGATCAGGGCCACACTGTCGGCATCGCTCTGAAAAACCCGGTCGCTGCTGTTGCGGTAATAGCTCACCAGGGCATCCAGATCACCGTCAAACAACACATCGGCGGTGCGCTGAAATCCACTGATGTTAATGGCGACTTCCCGGTAATGGGCGTCCACCCGGGCCTCATACTGATCGACAAAGGCCGGCACCTGTATGCCCAGCAACAGGCCGATGGCAAATATCATCAGGCGGCAGCTACCGCGCAGTAATGGCAGAAATGGTAATCGCATGTGGGCTTTTCGGCCTCAATCCGCTTTTAGTCCGGATTTCATTGGCTTCTTGTATTGGACAATCAGACCCGGCGCTTTATCCCTGGGCCAGCAGATTACGCAGGTCAATAATGGCTGCATTGGCCCTGGAAATATAATTGGCCATGGTCAGGGAGTGATTGGCAAAGACACCAAAGCCGGACCCATTGAGAATAACCGGAAAAAATACTGTGCGCTGACTGGCTTCCAGCTCACGAATAATCTGGCGCAAACTGGCTACGGCATTCTTGTCTTCCAGTACTGGCCTGAAGTCTACCTCCACCGCTTTCAGGAAGTGCAGCAATGCCCAGGTAGCGCCACGTGCCTCATAAAAGACATCATCGATTTGTAGCCAGGGAGTCCTCACCCGCATCTCAATCTGGCCGGGAGTTGACTGGGTAGCCGCCCGATCGCCGGAGGTATCGGTGTTAATTCTGGCCTGACCGACGCTGGCACTGAGGCGCTGGGACAAACTGCCCAGTCGTGACTCCACATTCAGCAACCAGGTAGACAGATTGTCGGCCCGGGCATAGAACTGGGCATCGCTTCCTGGATCCGCAATACGGGCCAGATAGGACTCCACATGCCTGATCGCCTCCCGGTATTCGGATTCAGTGGGAGGAAACAGCCAGCTCTCATTATCAAAACTGAAATTTGGCTCGGCAATGATCAGATCCGGGTCTTCGGTAGACTGGGATTGACTGCGGCTGAAGTTCTCCCTGAGCGCCCGCGACAAATCACGCACCTGCACCAGTACGCCATATTCCCAGTTGGGAATATTATCCAGGTAGAGTCCCGGCGGCATCACATCATTGGATAAATAGCCACCGGGCTTGTCCAGCAGGGTTTCCGCAACCCGGATCAGGGCTGCCGTGCTGGCACTGCCCACCACCTGCTCATTGCTCAGGCCTGCCAGTTTGCTGCGGGTGTTTTCCTCGATGTCGAAGGCAGCAGGCTCGGCGCTCCAGTAGATACCAAGCACAACAATAAACACCAGCAGGATGCCCAGGACGCTGATCAGTAGATTACGACCGGAACCGGCCCTACCCAGTTTGCCGAGGAAGCTGTTGGATGACTCAGTCACCGCGACTCTCTTGCTCGGGCATGCGCAGGCGGATGCTGTAACGACTGGCCAGTTCGATATTGCCACGCAGGCGATAGCCTTCGACGGCTTCGCGCATGACACTGAAAATCCAGCGAGCCTGCTCGTCATTGGGCGCAGTTATCAGAAAGAAGGCTTCATGCTCGCGGGCCTGGCGGGCGATATCCGCCAGTTTTTCCTGTACCGCATCACTGCGGCTTCGCACCTGGGGCGCGTCCAGGTCAAAAAACAGGTCGCCGGATTGTTTTTCCGCTGCCAGCATGGCTTCGGCACGGGCGATGGCGGCATGGGACTCATCCACGAACCGGGCCCGGTCCAGCAAGGTTTCCGCCTGTTCGAACAGCCCCTGCCGGCTTGCATCCTCCGCCAGTTCTACATAGCGCAGCACGATGGATTCCAGGCCTTCCAGAGCCAGAGCATTGTCAGGCTCATAGGCCAGCACCCGCTGAAAGCGGGCATGGGCATTGTCATCCACAGGGGTCAGAAGACGGTCAGCATCCAGTGCCTGCAAGCCTTCGAACAGCAAATCTGCCACCAGCCTTTGCTGTTCTGCGCTCTTGTCGCCGGCATAGACCCTGGCCTCGGACAGCACCCGCACGGTCGGCGCCGCATTATCCGCAGCCGACTCTTCATTGCTGGCCGGATCGGTGCTGGCACAACCAAGCATGCCGACCAGGGGAATCAGCACGGATAGCCTGAAGATGAGAAGTGATGGCCTGCGCTGCTTCAATTCAATAACTCCGAAAAGGGCAGGAAACTGAGCATGTCACCCTCTGCCACGGGGGTCTGTGGAGGAATTATGGCAAGTCCGTCTGCGCCACTCAAGGAAGCCGCGACTCCGGAACTCTGGTTTACATAGGGTTGCAACTCCACCCGGCCTGCAGTGTTCTGCTGCAGGCAGACACGCAGATACTCCTGGCGAGAGCCACTGACGGGTCGACTGAAACCCGCCGCCACCGGTAAGGACAAGGGCATCAGTTTGCTGCAGCCCTGAAGCTGCAGCAAAGCCGGGCGAACCAGCAGCACAAAGGTGACAAAAGAACTGACCGGATTACCGGGCAGACCAAAGAACTGCTTGCCATGGACCTTGCCACTGGCAAAGGGCTTGCCGGGTTTGATGGCCAGCTTCCAGAGATCCAGATGACCGTGCTTCTCAATGGCAGCCTTGACGTGATCTTCCTCACCAACGGACACCCCGCCAGTACTGATAATGCAGTCCGCCTGTTCTGCCGCCTGCCGCAAGGCCCGATCAGTAGCATCCGGATCATCGGCGATGATACCAAGATTGATCGGCTCCACGCCCAGGGACTGCAGCAAACAGACAAGGCTATAGGCATTGGAATTGTAGATCTGACCCGCTTTCAATTTAGTGCCAGGTGTCACCAGTTCATCACCGGTGGCCATGATTGCCACCCGGGGAGTTCTGGCCACCTCAATCTCAACAATACCGGCTGCGGCCAACAAACCGACATCCTGAGCCAGCAAGCGATGTCCAGCCTTCAGCAAGACAGCACCAGCCTTGAAATCCTCCCCTTCAGGGCGCAGGTTTTCACCGGACCGGACTGCCTGCAAGACAGTCAGCCGCTCACCGTCCACTTCGGTATTCTCCTGCATCACCACCGCATCGGCCCCTTCCGGGACGCCGGCACCGGTAAAGATGCGCGCCGCCTGACCTGGCTCCAGTGGAACACCTGTTTTACCGGCCGGAATTCGCTGGCTGACGATGAGACTGGCCGGAGCCTCGCTGGCATCGGCACTGCGCAGGGCGTAGCCGTCCATGGCGCTATTGGCCTGGGGCGGCATACTGATAGCGGCGACACAGTCAGCCGCCAGCACACGTCCGCAGGCCTGGCTTGATTCAATAGTTTCTGTTTCCGGGAATTCGGGCAGGGTCGACAGCAAATGCTCGAGTGCCAGATCGATTGGCGTCAGGCCGCCGCGCTTGGGTTCAGGCCGGGCCACTTTAATCAAGCCGCATCGGTGGCGGCGTTTTCAGCATCATTGCTGGCCCGCTTGCCCTGGGTCTTGCCACCGTAGAGAGATTTGATGACATCCTGCAGATGCCCATGCCAGGACTTCTGTTTGATACCGAAGGTGTCGAAGATCTTCTTACTGGACAGGGTGGAATTGACGATCTCCGGCGGGCGGGAATCACGCTCAACAATCTTGACGCTGTCCAGCAACTGATAGATTTCCTCATCATGGCTGGCCGCGTATTTCAGGCATTGCTGCACAAACTCACTTTCACGCTTGGTCTCCAGTCCACTGTAGTGATAGGTGCCCCAGACATTGGCATCACAATCCACTTGCTGACACACCGCCAGAATGGCCTGGGCCAGATCACCGGTATGAGTAGGACTGAAGCGGCGCCGGGTAACCTGCACCTGCCCCTGGTTTTTACTGGTGGAACGAATCCAGGACTTGATCAGCCCTTTTTTCCAGCGACCAAACAGCCAGCCCGAGCGAATAATAATATGGGCATTGTGCTCGGCCACGGCCCGCTCGCCTTCCAGAGTCGCCCGACCATAGACACCCAGGGGATTGGGCTCGTCATTCTCGTTATAGCCAAGCTTTTTCTCACCATCAAACACATAGGCGTTGGACAGGTGCAGCATGGGCACATTGAGATGATTGCAGATCTCCGCCAGAGTGGCAGGCAGCAGGGTATTCACATCACGACAGCGATACTCCACCGTTTCCGCCCGCCGCAGGGCACTGTGATTGCCGGATATAAAATCAGCCAGGTTCACCAACTGGGTCGGCGCATAGTCCGTCACCATCTTGGCAATGCTCACAGCGTTCTCAGGAAACAACTGCGTTCGCGTAGGCGCAAAATAGGGAATCCTGCGGGCCCGCAGGATCTCAATGAAGTGTTTTCCGGTGGGGCTGTTGGCGCCCACTACAAATAATCTTAATGCCATTTCGCCACTAAATCAGCAACATACAACAATCCGACCCCTAAACTTCAGGCATAGCCCAGTCGAAGTCAAGCACCCACCCCACAGACCCGGCAAATTTCAATCAAAATCACGGGAGCCCGACCATGTCAGCCCCACCGAAGATCCTGGAAAGCGGAAAACGCCCGGATTGGGAAAGACTGAGGCAAGGCAATACCTAGATACTGGTGGCCTTCATGAGTCTAAAAGGAACACTGCGGTAATCTGATCGTTCGCCAACTCTTGCTCATGGCAGACAAGCCATCAAAAAGAATTAATCCGTAGGGCAGGATATCAAGGAGCGTTACGAGCGGCTTGCCGGAAAACCAGAAAGCTCGGCTATCCTGTCAAAATGGCTGTCTACCCAAAATGGAATCTGCCGTCAGCACGACTTCGAGCGCGTAGCGAGCGCTTTGCCAGTGAGGCGTCAGTGGAGCGACAAGCGCAATGTACAGGATAAGTACCTAAGCATTGGCGCTCCGCTGACAACGAAGCTGGCGATGCGCGCAGTAGCGCCCCTCAAAAAGGGATGTCGTCGTCGAAATTGTCGAAGGCCGGCGCCGCCTGCCCGCCACCGCCCTGCCCCTGGGGCTGGGACTGCCCGGAACTTTGCTGGGGAGGCTGGGACTGGCCAAAATTGCTGTCCTGGCCACCGCCGCCGCGGGAATCCAGCATCTGCATTTCATTGGCAACGATTTCAGTGGTATAGCGCTTGACGCCATCCTGCTCCCAGGAGCGGGTCTGCAGACGCCCTTCGATATAAAGCTTGCTGCCTTTCTTCACATACTGCTCAACGATCTCGGCCAGCCGATTGAAAAACACCACCCGGTGCCATTCCGTGCGCTCCTGCTGTTCCCCGGTGTTTTTGTCCTTCCAGGTATCACTGGTGGCAACAGATACATTGGCCACCGCATTACCGTTGGGCATGTACCGCACTTCCGGATCATTTCCGACATTACCTACCAATATAGCCTTGTTGACTCCTCGACTTGCCACGCTGTTCTCCCTTTACGCAAGAATTTCGATCAATACCGAAGTCTATACCATGGTCCGTACTGATAGGAAATCTGAGACGAAATCTGTTTAATTCGCCAGGCAAAACGACAGCCACGTGATTCTCCAGGCACTCGAAGCCCCGCTGCCCAATGTCTGGCGATGGGGCAGGTGGCAGGGAGGGGCCCCACGCAGTGGGGGTTGCCCTGCTACCTGCCTCCCCACAACTCATAGAGAGAAACAAAGAATGAAACGAAACCCACACTACTCCGGTGTGAGCGGCCGGAATCCCCCAACCACTCGAAGCCCCGCTGCCCAATGTCTGGCGATGGGGTGGGTAGCAGGGAGGGGCCCCACGCAGTGGGGGTTGCCCTGCTATCCACCTCCCCACAATTCATAGAATGAAACCCCACCAACAGAAGAAAACGACAACCGCACTAACCTGTACTCTGTACCCCGAACTCTCGGCCGGAATCCCCCAACCGCTCGAAGCCCCGCTGCCCAATGTCTGGCGATGGGGTGGGTAGCAGGGAGGGGCCCCACGCAGTGGGGGTTGCCCTGCTATCCACCTCCCCACAATTCATAGAATGAAACATCACCAACAAACCAAAACGACACCCAAACTACGCCGCAATGAAAGGCCGGATTCCCCCAACCACTCGAAGCCTCGCTGCCCGATGTCTGGCGATGGGGCAGGTAGCAGGGAGGGGCCCCACGCAGTGGGGGTTGCCCTGCTACCTGCCTCCCCGCAACCCATAGAATGAAAAGCCAAACACAAAAAAGAACCACCCACCAACAGAATAAAAGAAAGACAAAACCAATCCCTCCTTTACTCACGTAATCAAAATTTCCGATAATGGTCGGTTTCGCCCATCCAGCCTGAGCCATACATGGACAAGATAGTAGTACGTGGGGCCCGCACCCATAACCTGAAGAACATCAACCTGGAAATTCCCCGCGACAAACTGGTGGTCATCACCGGCCTGTCCGGCTCCGGCAAGTCATCCCTGGCCTTTGACACACTCTATGCCGAGGGACAGCGCCGCTATGTGGAATCCCTGTCCACCTATGCCCGGCAATTTCTGTCGATGATGGAAAAGCCCGATATCGACCATATCGAAGGTCTGTCACCGGCCATCTCCATCGAACAGAAATCCACCTCCCACAACCCCCGCTCCACCGTGGGCACCATCACCGAGATCTACGACTACCTGCGCCTGCTGTTCGCCCGGGTCGGTGATCCCCACTGTCCCGACCATGACATCAAGCTGGAAGCACAGACCGTCAGCCAGATGGTGGACAAGGTCATGGCCCTGCCGGAAGGCAGCCGGGTGATGGTGCTGGCGCCCATTGTGCGCGAGCGCAAGGGTGAGCATGTTCATGTATTCAATGAACTGCGCAGCGGCGGTTTTATCCGGGCCCGGGTGGACGGGCTGGTCTGTGAAATTGATTACCCGCCGAAGCTGGAAAAGAACAAGAAACACTCCATCGATGTAGTCATTGACCGCCTGAAGATCAAACCGGGCCTGGAACAGCGCCTGGCCGAGAGCTTTGAAACCGCCCTGCAGCTGGCCGACGGCCTGGCGGTGGTGAGCAATATGGAAGACGAAGACAGTGAAGACCTGGTGTTTTCCTCCCTGTTCGCCTGCCCCATGTGTGGTCACAGCATCTCCGAACTGGAACCGCGACTGTTCTCCTTTAATAATCCGGCCGGTGCCTGCGCCAGTTGCGACGGCCTGGGTCTGAAACAGTACTTCGATGAATCCCGCATTATCACCGACGATGGACTGGCCCTGTCAGAAGGCGCCATTCGTGGTTGGGACCGGCGCAATATCTACTATTTCTCCATGCTGTCTTCACTGGCCGATCACTACGGTTTCGCCATCGACAAGCCCTTCAAGAAGCTGTCGAAAAAGCATCGCCAGGTGATTCTCCATGGCAGTGGCGATGAAGTCATTGACTTCCATTACGTCAATGACCGCGGCGACACCATGATTCGCAGCTACCCCTTTGAAGGCATATTGCCCAATATGGAGCGCCGCTACCGGGAAACCGAATCCTCCATGGTGCGGGAAGAATTGGCCAAGTATCTCAGCAGCCAGCCCTGCCCGGACTGCCATGGCACCCGTCTGCGCCGGGATGCCCGCCATGTATTGATCAAGGGCAAGAATCTGCCGGCCATTACCGAAATGACGGTGCATGACGCCGCCGAGTATTTCAACAAGCTGAAGCTGGCGGGTAAGCGCGCCAAGATTGCCGAGAAAGTATTGAAGGAACTGCAGGATCGCCTGCGCTTTCTGGTGGATGTGGGTCTGAACTATCTGACCCTGAGCCGCAGTGCCGACACCCTGTCAGGGGGCGAAGCCCAGCGTATCCGGCTGGCCAGCCAGATCGGTGCCGGCCTGGTGGGAGTCATGTATATCCTCGATGAACCCTCCATTGGACTGCATCAGCGTGACAACTCCCGCTTGCTCAATACCCTGTTCCATCTCCGGGATCTGGGGAATACCGTGCTGGTGGTGGAGCATGACGAAGACGCCATCCGCAGTGCCGACCATGTCATCGATATCGGCCCCGGCGCCGGCGTGCATGGTGGCCAGGTGGTAGCAGAAGGACCGGTAAGCAAGATTGAAAAAGCCAAGAACTCCCTGACCGGCCAGTTTCTGTCCGGCAAGGAAGCCATTGTTATTCCCGAGCAGCGGGTGGAATTCGACAAGAAGCGTGTGCTGAAACTGAAAGGCGCCAGCGGCAATAATCTCAGGAAAGTGAATCTGACCGTGCCCCTGGGCCTGTTTACCTGTGTCACCGGCGTTTCCGGCTCGGGCAAGTCCACGCTGATCAACAACACCCTGTATCCCATTACCGCTACCAAACTCAATGGTGCCACTACCCTCAACCCGGCACCCTATGAAGAACTGCAAGGCCTTGATCAACTGGACAAGGTGGTGGATATCGACCAGAGCCCCATCGGTCGTACGCCCCGCTCCAACCCGGCCACCTATACCGGCATTTTCACGCCAGTGCGGGAATTGTTCGCTGGCACCCAGGAAGCCCGCTCCCGCGGTTACAAGCCCGGACGCTTCAGCTTTAACGTCAAGGGCGGCCGCTGCGAAGCCTGTCAGGGCGACGGTGTGGTCAAGGTGGAAATGCACTTTCTGCCGGACGTTTATGTGGCCTGCGATGTCTGCCGCGGCAAACGCTATAACCGCGAAACCCTGGAAGTGAAATACAAGGGCAAGAACATCAATGAAGTGCTGGAGATGACCATCGAGGATGCCCGGGAGTTTTTCGACCCGGTGCCGGTGATTGCCCGCAAACTGCAAACCCTGATGGACGTGGGCCTGTCCTACATCCAGCTTGGTCAGGCGGCCACCACCCTGTCTGGTGGTGAAGCCCAGCGGGTGAAACTGAGCCGGGAACTGTCCAAACGTGATACCGGCAAGACCCTGTATATTCTCGACGAGCCCACCACCGGCCTGCATTTTCAGGATATCCGTCAATTGCTCAAGGTCCTGCATCACCTGCGTGACCAGGGCAATACCATTGTGGTGATCGAGCACAACCTGGATGTCATCAAGACTGCCGACTGGATTGTGGACCTGGGCCCCGAGGGCGGCAGCGGCGGCGGCCAGATCATCGCCGAGGGCACACCGGAACAGGTGGCAGCCAACAAGGCATCACATACCGGCGAATACCTGAAAAAGATACTGGGCTAATCCCCTGCCACTGCTGTAGTTCACCGGCTCCTGCAATGCCATTCAGGCATGCAATACACGGCGTTTTCGGAAACAGCATCCGAGGCAAATTGAATTGCAATAATCAGGCAGGATTGCAAGACTGAAACCCGGCCACTTGACGGTGGCCGGGTTTTTTTATGGCGAATCTTCCCGGATTCACCCACCATTCAGACGACACATGAGTTAATATCGGGCAGCCGTTCGATAATGACAACAGGGAAGAACACGCAATGAAGGATTGCCGCAGGACCCGTAATTTCACCCGCCCGGCCGAAGCTGGCACTGTCACCCGAATCAGCCTGGGCCTGGCTCTGGGGCTGGCAAGCCTGCCGGTGCACGCCCAGGACCTGCTGGATAGCCCCGCCAGCGCAGACCCTGCCGCTTCCCTGAGCGTTGGCTTTAGTCCTGACCCCTTCACTCGCCGCCTGACAGCCGGCGGCGACAGACCGCTGCAGGCAATTGATGCCAACTGCGCCGGGTTCGTCGACAGCGACAATGGCTTTGTATTCAGCTATGAAGGCAACAGTCATCTGGGCGTCTTTGTGAGCTCCGCGGCCGACACCACCCTGCTGCTGGTGGACAGCAATGGCCAGCACTATTGCAGTGACGATCATGAACAATTGCCCGGCGCCAATCCGGGTGTTTCCCTGGCCAATGCCCCGGCCGGCAATTTCACCGCCTATATCGGCACGTTCGAGCGCGGTGCAGCCGATGCCACAGCAACACTGGCCATTACCGAATACGGCCCCTCCATGTGGGCGCAGCTTGACCTTGATGGCGGCTTCGATGATCTGGTCAATGCCATTGCCAGCAGCGCCATCGACTTTGGCGACGATGAAGGTGCCTACGCCAATGACGGCGAGTGTGATGATCCCCGCTTTTTTGGCGACGGCTCCGCCATGTTTCCTTCCGCCGACCATGAAATGCACGATGCCTCGGATTGCCAGGTGCTCTATGGTCTGGGTGAAGTGGTGCTGGTTGATGACCTGAATAACAATGCCCAAGCCAACAACCTGCTGTCTCTGGAGCCCACCGGCGCTGGCCCCTTGCTGGCCCAGGGTGGCATCGACTTTGGCAATAACAGCAGCACCTGGGCCAATGATGGCGAATGTGACGACCCCCGCTTTCAGGGCGAGGGCATGGCGGCGGTGCTTAATAATGAGGACCGGGGCCGCGACGCCAATGATTGCCGGACCCTGTTCCAGGCCGGCAGAATTCGCCTCAGCGCCGACAGCATAAGCCCCCGGAGCCCGGCGGCAACTTCCATTGATTTCGGTGATGACAGCAGCACCTGGGCCAATGACGGTGAATGTGACGATCCCCGCTTTCAGGGCGAGGGCATGGCCAGCACTACCGTGGCGGCAGATATTCGCCGCGACGCCAGCGATTGTCGCTCCCTGTTTCAGCAAGGTTCCATAGAATTACTTGCCACCACCGATGTCGGCAAAAGCAATGCCGCCAGCATTGATTTCGGCGATGACAGCAGCACCTGGGCCAATGACGGTGAGTGTGATGACCCGCGTTTTGAAGGCAATGGCATGGCCTTTTCTACGTCCGAGGAAGATATCCGCCGCGATGCCAGTGATTGCCGCAGCTTGTTTCAACAGGGATCCATAAGCCTGGTCAGTTCGGTGGCTGCTAGTGCCAATAGTGTGGACAGCAGCGGCATCGATTTTGGTGACGACAGCGGCAACTGGGCTCTGGATGGGGAATGTGATGATCCGCGCTTCAGTGGCGATGGCATGGCCCTCTCACCGCAGGACTCGGATATCCGCCGCGACGCCAGCGACTGCCGCAGCCTGTTTCAGGCCGGCTCGATCCAGCTTGCAGGCAACCCGGTCAATACTGTCTCAAGCAACGCCGGGTTGATTGATTTCGGTGATAACAGCAGCAACTGGGCCAACGACGGCGAATGCGATGACCCCCGTTTTGAAGGCGATGGCATGGCCAATGTCACCGTGGCCGAAGACACTCGCCGCGATGCCAATGACTGCCGCAGCCTGTTCGAGAGTGGCTCTATCCGACTCACCGCCAGCAACCAGCAGCAGTTACAGGCCCTGCTGAGCGGCAATGCCAATAGCGGCACCCTGGCCAGTGGTGATGCACAGGGCATTAACGGTGGCTATGCGGACAATTACAGTTTTCAGGCTGCTGCCGGGGAGTCGGCGATCATCGATCTGCGTTCCGATGATTTTGACACCTATTTGCGCGTTACCAGCCCCAGTGGCCAGATTCTCAGCAATGATGATTTTCAGGCCAGCACTTCCCGCTCGGTGGTCAACATCCCGAGCACCGAGGCGGGTCAGTACCAGGTGGAAGTCACCAGCTTTGGCAGTTCTGAAAGCGGTGCCTATTCCCTGCAAATGAACAGCTCTGCTGCCACGGGCCTGGCCGCTCAACAAAGCTACAACGGCAGACTGGAAAACGGTGATCTCACCCTGCAGTCGGGCGAATACCACGACAGTTACTCTTTCGAGGGCAATCCCGGCCAGCGCGTCTCCATTGATCTGCGCTCCGATGATTTCGATACCTATGTAATTCTGGTTTCCCCCAGCGGCGAGCAGGAAGAGAATGACGATGCCAATGGCACTAACAGCCAACTGGTCGTGGACCTGACTGAACAGGGCAGCTATGAGGTATGGGTCACCTCCTACTCGGAAGGTGAAACCGGCAGTTATCAGCTGGAGATCGCCAATGGCGATTCTGGAATCAGTGGTTCTGTCAGTGCCGATGTCAATAATCTCAGTATCGGGGAATCGCTCACCGGCAATCTTTCCAGTACTGATTCCCGTGCAGTCACAGACGGGCCGGAAGATGCCTTTGTGTTTTATGGTGAAGCCGGTGAATCAGTAATAATCGATCTGGAATCCGGTGAGTTTGATACTTACCTGACTCTCATCACGCCCGATGGCGAGCACATCGAGAATGACGATTTCCAGTCCAGCCTGCAGCAATCCCAGGTGAGTCTGAGCCTGCTTCAAACTGGCCGTTACCGGGTCATTGTGTCTTCCTATGGCGGTCAAGGCCTGGGTGATTACCTGCTCAGTGTGCGCGCTGGCAGCAGTGGCAGCAGCATTCCGGGAGGTGTACTTGCCGGTGGCAGCGGCGGCCAGATCTATGGTCTGTTTGTGGGAGTAGCTGACTACCCCGGCTCCGATTCCGACCTGCCGCTGACCGATCAGGATGCCCAGCGCGCCCGCGACGCGCTGATCCAGGGGGCCGGCATGAATCCGGGCAATGCCACTACCCTGCTCAATAGCGATGCTACCCGCGCCAACTTCAGCAATGCCCTGGACCGCATCGCGGCATCTGCCGGTAGTGATGACACCCTGGTGATTTTCTATTCCGGCCACGGCTCTCGCCTGCCCCGCAGCAGCGGCTATGACAGCCGCGACCCGGACGGCTATGACGAAACCATGGTGCTGTACGACGACAATCTGCTGGATGATGAACTGGCGGCCATGCTGGACGCCATGGACGTAGGCAAGGTCTTGTTGGTGATGGATTCCTGCTTCAGCGGTGGTTTTGCCAAGGACATCGTGTCGCGGCCGGGCCGCATGGGCATGTTTTCTTCGGAAGAAGACGTATTGTCCCAGGTGGCGATGAAGTTCCAGGCCGGAGGCTATTTGTCCTATTTCTTCGAGGAAGCCCTGACCCAGCGCTATGCCGACCGGGACAACAATGGCGAAATTACCGCCATCGAATTGAGCCAATACCTGCATCAGCGCTTCGATACCGACGTCAAATCATTTGGCACCGACGACTATGTGCGCGCCCAGGGCCCCCAGGCCAGTTACCAGAAACTGGTCATCGACCGGGGCGGCATCGGACCCTATAACGTCTTGTTTACCCGGCAATAGTTTCGGGTTCCCGGCAGCCTGCTGTTCAAGCTCTAAAAGGCCTTGAACAGCGGGTATTCCACCTGCCCCTGATCTTCCAGGCGCGGCTCGAGATAGTCATCGAACAGGTTCCAGTAGGCAAGCCCGTCATCGGACTCCGGTTCCAGCAGATAGAAGATCAGGTTGGCCAGTCGCTGTCGGGTTGAGACTACGTAGTCGCCTCGGGAAAAACGCCGGCTTTCATTACGGAACTCACCCTGCATCAGGGAGTTGCGATGATTGTTCTGCACAAAGCTCTGCTTGCCGATCTCCTCAATCATGAAGACCTCACCATTGAAAGATGAGTCGGCTTCCAGAGTCTCCACTTCGATACCATGCTGGCGCAGTTTGTCGGCCAGGCCAACAAAGGCGGAACTGAAAATATAGGCCTCCGGAAAGCGGGCAGTCCTGGTGGCGGCAAAGGCATTGAAATTGGCCACACCCTCGGTAATCACCAGCTCGGAACTGCGCACGAAATCGGTACTGCCATCCTCGGCCTGATAGGGAATATAGGAATAGCTGAGCAGGTCCAGAGGCTCATCCCGGGCAATCATCTCAAACTGCACGCCCTTCTCATGCCCTACTTCCTGGTTCGCACTGCGGGCGTCCGCCTCGGCATTGATGCGCTGAATCTCGGCGCCGTGCCGGTGGCTGTATTCTAGAATTTCCTCGATAAATACATTGGCGGCATGGATACGCTTGTAAAAACGGTCATGGGAGAAGGTTTCACTGAGTATGGCCATGCGATTGCGCAGCCCCATATTATTGGTCAGGTAACGCGGCGCATGATGAAAAGTGCGCAGCTCTGACGGCGGCCAGTCCCGGTAATCGAAACCACCGTACCAGTTGAAATCCAGATCAAATTTTTCTTTTACCGATTCCGTAATGGCAGGCAGCATCACTTCACTGCTGTAATCGGAAGGTGCCGGGTCACCCGCGGTATGGTAGGACGGCGCCCAGGTCAGGGAGTAACCATGCCAGGTACCATTGGTGGTATGCAGATCCACCAGCAAATCCGGATCCCAGCGATTGATCAGCCGCTCATACAGGGCGGCGGTTTCGTCTGCCTCTACAATCACGCCGTCACGATTGAGATCCAGGCCATGGGCAGTACGTACCCCGGTCATCACCGGACTCAGTTCCTGGTTGGGACGGTTGTTCTCGGCCATGGCGTCATTGCCATCTGCGTTATAGACCGGCACAAAGAGCAGGATCTGATTGTCCAGCAGGTGCTGCTTGTCACCGAACAGGATATCGCGCATCAGAATCAAGGAGGCTTCCTTGCCCTCCACTTCACCGCCGTGGATATTGCCCTGGATATAGATTACCGGCTTGCCGCTGGCCTCGGCCTGCTCAGGTGAACGCACCGGCGGATTGGCCAGCACCACCATGGGCACATCGCGACCTTCCCGGGTCAGCAGCAGCCGCTCCCGGTGCATCAGCTCGGTTTCGGCATCCAGGGCATCAATGACCGCGACCACTTCAGCCAGGGTGGAGGTGCGCTCATAGTCGGAGAGCTCCGCCGCAGTGATCATATCGGCACTGAACACAGGCTGTTCTGCCGCCAGCAAGTGGCTGCCGAACAGGCTCAGGGCCAGTGCTGTTAACAAGGGGATAACAGAAAATTTCATGGGGGCTCCCGGAATGCGCTTGAGTCTGTCAATTGGACCAGCCGCAAGGTAATGCAGGCCCCCGGGGAAGGCAAGCACGGACCGAGCATCTGATCGATTTCGAAATCCGGCCGGCGGCTTTGTAACAGTGTGTAACTTTACTACTGCAAGCATTCACAAGCTGTTGTTTTAATTGAACTTCAAACCACTCCAAAGCCCCGGCTTTGTTGCTTTTCCCCGGTAAAAGGACTAAGTTCGTGAGTAGCTATATATGCAGCAAAAGTGCGTGCAGATCCCCTGCTCTCTGCATGCGACCATAAAACAATAAAACGGAGCCAAGTCAGTGAATTCCAAACTTACTCGCAGACGTTTTATCAAGGGGGTAATTTTCTCCGGCGCTGCCGCGACAACCGGCACCGGATTTTACCTGGCCGCCAATGCCCAACAGGGCCAGGGCGCAGCCGAACGCTTGATAACTCTCAATATCAACGGGCGTCCCCGCCCCGTCGATGTCCTGCCTTCCGAAACACTCGCCTACACGCTTCGCTACAAACTGGATTTGACCGGTACCAAGATCGGTTGTAATCGCGGTGAGTGCGGTGCCTGTACTGTGTTGATCGACGGCGTCCCCAACTATGCCTGTTCAGTCCTGACCCACAACGTCAAGGACAAGTCGGTGGTATCCATCGAGGGCCTGAAAGCGGCGGACGGATCCCTGCATCCGGTGCAGCAAGCTTTTATCGAAGAGAACTCCCCCCAGTGTGGTTTCTGCACACCGGGTCAGGTGATGTCGGCAGTGGCCCTGCTGAACAGCAACCCGCAGCCCACGCGCGAGGAAGTGCGTAAGGGTCTTTCCGGCAATCTTTGCCGTTGCGGAGCCTATGAACACTATATCAACGGCGTTCTGCGCGCCTCGGGGCAGATAGCATGAGCACACATATAGGAAAAGATTTCACGCCACCAGATGTACCTGGCAAGGTCACTGGTGAGATCAAGTATGCCGAAGACTACAAAGCCGAAGGCATGGTCTTCGCCCGTCTGTTAACCAGCCCCATGCCTTCCGGCCGGGTGGTTAATATCGACGCCTCGGAAGCCCTGCGTATGGACGGCGTGGTCGGTATTTTTACCGCCGATGACCTGCCGCCGGTGGCACCACCGGCCAATCCGGCCCTGGCTTCTGACTACATCACCTATGTCGGTCAGCCGATTCTGGCAGTGGCTGCCACCACCGAAGAGATTGCCGAAACTGCCCTGGACCGTATCCGGGTGGATTTCGAGCGTCGCCCCTTTGTGGTTGATCCGCTGGACAGCCTGACTCCCGGTGGCCCCAATGCCTATCCCGACGGCAATGCCCTGGTACGTACCCAGGAAGAAGGCCCGGAAGGCACACCCATTCGCGGCGCCCAGATTCGGGATATCAAATGGCCCCAGTCCGCCATTGATGCCCTGCGTGCTGGTCAGGAACCGGTTGGTGCCGAGTTCACCAACGAATGGGCCTTTGGCGATATCGAAGCCGGTTTCGCGGAAGCGGCAGAAATTGTCGAAATGCCCTTCGTCACCATGGGTTATCCCCACCATTCCCTGGAATCCCGTACCTGTATGGCCTACTGGGAAAATGGCAAATGCTATTTCCATGGCTCGTCCCAGTCCCAGAGCGCCAACAATGCCGGCCTGGCTCGCATGCTGAATATCGATCTTGCCGATCTGGTATTCATCAATGAAGCCACCGGTGGCGGTTTCGGTTCCAAGATTGGCCCCTATCCCTATATGGCCATCACCGGCAATTTTGCCCGCGTCCTGAACCGCCCGGTACAGACCCGCATCACCCGTGAACAGGAGTTCTATATTGGCTCCGCCCGTTCCGGCATGCAGGGCTGGATCAAGGCAGGCGTCAAGGCCGACGGCAAGGTTTCCGCCGTCGATCTGGTGATCGTCAACGATGGCGGTATGACCGGCGGCGGCAGCGGTAATTCCTCCGCCCAGCATGTGACCGTGGCCTATCAGCCCGAGAACATGCGCTTCCGTCATATCTCGGTTTACACCAACACCACTCCTCGCGGCGCCCAGCGCGGCCCGGGTCAGAATGAAATGGCAGCCGTACTGGCTCCCTTCACTGACAAACTGGCCAATGCCATTGGCATGGACCGGGCAGCGATTCGCAAGGTCAATGCCATGAACAGCGATGGTTTCCAGGGCGGCAGCCGTGGACCGGTAACCAGCGCCTTTGTGCGTGAGGCTATTCAGCAAGGCGAACGTCGCTTTGGCTGGGAAGAGAAACTGGCCCTGCCCAAGGAAAATGGCAGCAAGGTCCGTGGTATCGGAATCGGCATCGGTTATCACGGTGCCGGTGGTCGTGGTTACGACGGTCTGCTGCGTATGGATACCGACGGTATTCTGCATATTCACAGCGGTGTCGGTAATCTGGGTACCTATTCCTATGCCGGCACCTGCCGTGCTGCGGCAGAGCGTTTGCAGATTCCCTGGGAGCGTTGCGTTATCGAACGTGGCCGCAGCGACCGGCATCTGCCCCATAGCTCTGGCCAGGGTGGCAGTAACACCATCTTCACCCACACCCGCACCAACTGGGTAGCCGCTGAAGACATGATCAACAAGATGAAGGAAATCGCAGCCTTGGACCTGGGTGGTTCGGCTGAGGATTACGACATCGGCAATGAGCGTGTATTCCGCAGCGACGACAACAGTGTCGGCATGAGCTATGCCGAAACTGCCCAGCGGGCCATGGAACTGGGTGGCCGCTTCGACGGCCAGGAATACCCTGATGACATCAATCCCCTGACCCAACTGGCGGTTCAGGGCCTGGCCGGCAGCGGCCTGATCGGTGTTGCCAAGGACAATATTCCCGGCACGGGTCAGCCTCCCGGTGTGCAGGTAGGTTTCATGGAAATCGAACTGGACAAGGATACCGGCAAGGTGGAAATTCTGGATTACACCATGGTGGCCGACTGCGGTACCGTGGTGCACCCCACCAATTTCATGAACGCCATGCGTGGCGGCATGGTCTGGGGTGTGGGTCTGGCCGGGCTGGAAAGGCACGTCTACGATCCGCAGAACGGCCTGCCCGCCAATACCGGCCTCTATCAGAGCAAGCCACCCACCAATATGGATGTGCCCATAGACACCAATATGAGCGCGGTGAATATTCCTGATCCGCAAAATCCGGTGGGCGCCCGCGGCATTGGTGAGCCAACCCAGGGTGCTGCTGCCGCTGCTTATGCCAGCGCCATCAGCGATGCACTGGGTGGTTACACCTTCAATACCGCACCCATCACCACTGACATGATTGTCAGTCATCTGGCCGGCCTGGACTATAGCTCCAAGTCCCTGAAAACCAACACTTTCTGAGGTTAACTATGCCATCACATGACGTAATGCCAAATATGGAACTGTACCAACCGGTACAGGTTGAAGATGCGCTTGCGATTGCTGACCGCCTCGCTGAAAGAGGCTGGTTGGTCGGCGGCGGACAGGACACCTACGGCTGGTTGAAAGACCGCGCCAAGTCTGTGGACGCCCTCATCGATCTGAGCGCCATCGAAGCCCTGCGCGGGGTTCGCGAAACTGCCGACGGTATCGAAATCGGTGCCCTGACCACACTGACCGAGGTTGCCAACAACGATCTGGTCAAGCAGCGCTACAGCCTGCTGGCTGATGCCGCCGAGGTGGTTGCCAGCCCGCAGATTCGCAATATCGGCACCCTGGGCGGCAATGTTTCCCAGGATGTGCGCTGCTGGTACTATCGCCGCGGCCTGTCCTGCTACCGTGCCGGCGGTAACCTTTGTTACGCCGACACGCCCCAGGGCATGAACCGCGAACACGCCCTGTTTGATGCCAGCCGCTGCGTGGCAGCCGGCGCTTCAGACACCGCCCCAGCTTTGGTGGCACTGGATGCCACCATGGTGATTCGCAGTGTCGACGGTGAGCGTACCGTATCGGCCGAGGATTTCTTTGTCGGCCCGGCACTGGACATCGAAAACACCACGGTGCTGCGCCCCGGCGAAATCCTCACTTCGGTGCGGATTCCCTCCACCTGGGCCAATGCGACTTTCTATTTCGAGAAGGTTGCTGACCGTAATGTCTGGGATTTTTCTCTGGTCAATGTTGCCGCGGCCTTCCGCGTCAATGGCGGTACCATTGAAGACTCGCGCATTATCGCCGGTGCGGTGCAAACCACACCCCGCCGTCTGCGCAATGTGGAAAATGCAGTGCGCGGCCAGTCCAAGGACATGGCCACGGCTGAATCTGTAGCTCCCATGGCTACTGAAGGCGCCCGTGCCCTGGCACATAACGGCTTCAAGATTCCCTTGCTGCAGAACCTGGTCAAACGGGCGATTGCCGCCTGATCAGAAAGCGCTGCTGGCTGATTGACTCAGCCAGCTTGCTGAAGCATATATAGCTATAAGGCTTCGCAGAAAAAACCCGGCTCCTTTTCAGGAGCCGGGTTTTTTTTATTCCCAATAAGCAGAAGGGCCGAGATTCTGCAGCTCAGGGAATCTGGTTGATAAAACTGCCGACGAAATAGGCTGTGGTAATGATGGCAAGACAGGCTCCGGCAATGCCAAGAACCACGGGCAACAACTGTGCCCTTTCCTCATTATTGTTACTGATAGCCTGCTCGCTCATATTGCTCTCTCCATTCACAATCAATGCAGATTCAATATAGCGATTCCCGAAACCGGAATATTGATACAGGTCAGTTTTCCGACCGATTCAGAATTGCAATCTCAGGGCAGTTTTTCCAGGTGCTTGCGGGCGATACTGTGAACTGCAGAAAACCACTGTGGGTCATCATTGAGATTGGGCAACAGGGTGAACTGTTCGCCGCCAGCCTCTTCGAACTGCTCGCGGTATTCAATACCAATCTCAAACAGGGTTTCCAGGCAGTCGGAAATAAATGAAGGCGTAGCCACCGCCACGCGCTTTACTCCTTTTTGCACCAAAGCCTCAAGGTGCTCATCCAGATAGGGTTGTAACCAGGGCAAGGGACCGAAGCGTGACTGAAAGGCAAAAGACACCTTGTCCTGTTCCCAGTCCAGTGCCTTGACGATGGCATTGGTGGTTTGCACACACTGCATGCGATAGCAGTTGCTGTTCTGCTCTGTAATCTCCTGACAGCATTCACCAAACTGACAGACTCCTGCCGCATCAGCCTTGTTGATAGTTTTCTCCGGCACACCGTGATAGCTGAACACCAGATGATCGATTTCCTTACCCTGCAGCTCTCTTGCAATCAATTCTGCCCAGGCCTTGATAAACGCCGGTTCTGCGAACAGATCATTGACGAAGTGCAGTTTTGGCGCCACCTGCCACTTTTTCGCGGCCTTGTTCACATCATTGAAAATAGATGCCGTGGTGGCGGTGGAATACTGGGGAAACATGGGCAGCAACAAAATCTCATCGACCCCCGCTGCCTCCAGCTCTGCCATGGTATCGCTGACAAAGGGTTCACTATAGGCCATGCCATTGCGCACCAGTACCTGATCACCTTCTGCATCAAAGGCGGACTGGACACTGGCCAGCATCCGGTCGGCATAGACCTTCAGCGGCGAGCCTTCCTCAGTCCAGATCTGCTCATAGTCTTTGGCAATCCGCGGTGCCCGGAATGGCAGAATAATGAGATTGCGCAGTAACCAGCGACCCACAGGATTGAAATCGAACACATAGGGGTCGGAGAAAAAGTGCCGGTAAAAATCCCGCAGCCCTTTTGCCGTGGGCTCGGCTGGTGTGCCCAGATTGAGCAAGATCACTGCTTTGCTCATAACGCCTTAATCCTTTTGTAGTTGCTGTTGTGCTTGCTGAACATGTCACTCTCATGGAACCCTGATAGTACCGGGAGCGAGGCCATTATCCATGTCATGCTCCGGTCGGCAAGTGCCAAGAGTATCCATGACTTGAGCCGCTATCTACGCCGGCCGGCAGCCGCCAGGATCACTTTCGAAGCCAGAAAACGAAGATTTCCGAAGCCCGGCCAGGCTTTCAACAAGGCTGGCAGAAACAATCAGCAGAAGTAAACTGGCGGAACGATAACATGAAAGCGGAGGGAAACAAGCATGCGGATTTCAGTCAACAAGCGGATTCCCGGCCCAGCGGCTTTCGGTGGAGTCAACGGACACAGTCTTTATATCACTGCCCGCACAGGCCTGTATGCCCTGCGCATGAATGTGGTGTCCAGCCGTTTTCGCTACAATATGATGGACCGGCGCTGATACTTCCCGCAGCCGCAACTTACAAGCTACTGAAATCTGTCAGCATCCACTCAAACTGACTGCCCGGAAACCGGGGGTCGGCAGGAGCCGTTCCCAGTGAGTGACGACCGCGTTTCTTGACGGCACGAGCGATCGGTTCTGAGCACTCCGAAATCATGTAACGCGCCTGACGCTGCTGACCTATTTGCAACAGGCGATCCGACAGCGCCGCCCAGATACTCTGGCCAGAAAATTCGCGTGCCACCACCAGACGCTCTGGAATAGCGATCGGGCCTTCAAGTGCTATGCCCGCCCCCCGGTAGCTACTGGCCAGGGGACATTCCTCGAGACTGGGATAGTCGTTATAGCGAACCGCACCACAAAGCCTGCCTTCAATCTGATAAATGATATGAATGGCATGCTGATCTTCAGGTTCGAGACACAGTCCGTCCTCATACCAGCCTTCGGCCAGAATTCCGTATGACTGCCAGACCTCAACCCTGAAACGGGCTATTCGGGCCAGCCAGGCCTCACCATGCACCAGTTCTGTCCCATCAAGCTTCGTCACTGATCCTCCGGCGGCATAAACGCTGAAACGAAATTCTGAAACTTGCGCGCGTCCTGATACAGAAATTCCGTACTGGAGATAATTTTTAAATTCGGTGACTCCAGATCCGGACAGGCTGTTGCGAAGGCTTGCAAGAGCAGTGTTTTTATTGCTTCGAACTGATCAGGCTGACAATCAATGCGCAATTCGAAATCTCCCCTCTGGTCCTGTTGCATTTGATATCGTTGAACAGTACCTGGATGCTGTTGGGCAATCTTGTAAAGCGCTAACTGAATTGCCGCCCAGCGCTGCCAGCTTCCCTGCGGAAGAAAGGCCGTGCGTCGGTAGCGGCCACGCAGATTAACGAAAGCTGGCAAACTGCGACCACAGGGACATGGGCCGTCAGCAGGTTCTGCCATGTCATCGGCATCATAGCGTAACAGCGGCATGGCGGAATTATTGAGACTGGTGATCAGTAGCCTGCCGGGCTCACCCGGCTGACAGAGAACACCATCGTCATTAACTATTTCTACCCAGCAGTGCTCGCCATGCACATGATACCGCCCGGCTTCCGGACATCGACTGGCAACGAGGCCAATTTCGTTCAGCCCGTAATTTTGCTGCACCGGAATTTTCAGTGAAGCCTCCACCTGGATGCGCATCCGGGCAGTCAGAGTCTGGGATATGGCCAGTGCGCCGCGTAGTTTTTCCCTGGCCTCATTAGAGATTTCCTGCAAGGACAAATGTTCCAGGCCGCTGGCCTGCATCAGCAGATAGGCCGCTTGTCTTCGCTCCAGCTCGTCCCGTTGCAAGGCAATGGAACTGGTGTTACTGAATGCAAATGCCTGACCGGTAACAAACAATTCACCTACGCCTGGCCACACCGGCAAGTCCAGTTGCTCCCCGGCAGCGATCTTGCTACCACATGACTTTCCGGGAAGCTCAATAGGTGGCCGAACAAGCAACAGAGATGCGGCGGGATCCCAGCCAAACCAGCGCAGCTCACGCTGCTTCAGCCAATTAAACATGCCCAGACTCAAATCACTGTGGAGCACAATTGTCGGCTCGCCAGTTGTGCCTGATGTCTGGGTCTGGCCCGCGCGCCGCTGCCCGGGCATGAGTCGTTCCGCTTGCAAATCAGCCCGCTCAGCAGTCAGGGTCTGTTTGCTCAGAATCGGCAGGCGGGCCAATAGCCCGGGATCTTTCAGATCTCTTTTGTAGAGCCCCATCTCTGCGAACACCTTGCGGTAATAGGGCACATTGGCATAGCAATGGCTCAGCAATGCGCGCAAACATGCCTGACTCTGCTCTTGTAACTCCTGTGGCGCACGAAATTCGTTTTTCAGCAAACTGTCAGGTACCGGTGCCGAATCGAACGCTGGCCGTAGGCGCCAGCGTTTTTGCAGAATCGTTTGTTCGGCTAAACTGGTTTTGGCAGGGCTCATCTGTCTGGCTTGCCTGTTATTATTTTTTCTGGTCTGCCAGGCTCAACTACAGCCTCAGGCAGATACGCGGTCTTTCTTGTCTTCTTCGAACAACTGCTCCAGTTCCTTGCGCCCTTCCCTGGCGATAGTCAGCAATTCTTCCATATCGTCCTTGTGTTCCACAGATTTTTGCAGAAGCGCCTCATCATATTTGCGAAAACGGTCAGCAACCTGCAAAGCCTGGCCGTCGGTATAACCCAGATTGAGCAAGGTACTGGTGGCTGCTTCCATGGCACTGGGAAAGGTTTCCCGAATGACATTGTCCACATCGCGGGCAAACAATTCATAGGCATGGAAGCGGTCAATGGCTCGTGCCACGATCCGGATATCGGGGTTTTGAGCTCTGGCCTGGTCCACAATCTCCAGGGATTCTTCTATATCATCCACTGCCACTACAAGAGTACGGGCCTGCTTGATCCCGGCAGCCAGCATTATATCCAGCCGGGTCAGATCACCGAAAAACAGCCGGTTGCCGAATTTTTTCACGAATTCCACATGGGCCGGGTCCTTGTCCATGGCGGTAAAGGGAATGTGCTGGGACGTGAGCATTCGGCCCACCACCTGGCCGAAGCGGCCAAAGCCGGCAATGATGACTTCCGGCTCATGATCATCCCAGTGAGCGTCCTGATCCGGTTGCCGTTCACTGCGACAATGAAACATCTTGCGTTGTGCCACCACCAGGGGTGAAGTCAGGGCCATGGAGAGTCCCACCACCAGCGTAATCTGTTCTGAAAACTGCATGGCAATCAGGCCCATCTGATTGGCCTGACTGAGAATAACAAAAGCAAATTCACCACCCTGGGAGAGCATCAGCCCCAATTGGAATCCTTCTTTCCAGGACACCCTGGCCCAGCGCAGGATCGCCACTATCACCAATGCCTTGATGGCAATCAGCAATACCGCAGCAGCCAGCATCACCAGTGGGTTGTTAATCAACAGTTCCAGATTCAGCGTCATGCCCACGGCAATGAAGAACAGACCCAGCAAAATCCCCTTGAAGGGCTCGATGTCAGATTCAAGCTGGTGACGATAGTCTGAATTGGCCAGCATGATGCCCGCCAGGAACGCCCCCAGACCCATGGACAGACCCACCTGATCCATCAGCACCGCCACGCCAATGACGATCAACAGACTGGCAGCAGTCATGACTTCACGATTGCGGGTGTTGGCAACAATGCCCAGAACAGTATTGAGACCGTAGCGGCTGAATCCCAGCACCGCCAGCACCGCGGCCAGTGCCAGATACCAGGGCGCTCCGTGGCCATCATCGGCGCCACTGGCCAGCAGGCCCACCAGAACCAGAATGGGGATGACAGCAAGATCCTGCAGCAACAATATGGAAAAGCCCTTGCGGCCCAGGGGGGAAGCCAGGATATGTTCCTCGCTCATTAACTGGATGGCGAAAGCGGTAGAGGAAAGACCCAGAGTCAGCCCCAGCACCACTGACAGGGCCAGGTCGGACAGCAACAGAAAGAAGAACGGGCTTAACAGCAAGGCACTGACCAGTAACTGGCTGCCGCCAATGAAGGCAATTTCACCGCGCATATTCCAGAGCTTTTCCGGCGCCAGTTCCAGGCCGATGATAAACAGCAGCAGGATGACCCCGTATTCGGCGAAATGAAGCACCTGCTCGGGGTCGGCCACCAGGCCCAGGGCATGGGGCCCCAGCACAATACCGGCAAACAGATACCCTAGGATTGAACCCAGGCCGAGGCGTTTGAACAGTGGAACGGCGATTACCGCAGCAATGAGGTAATACAGGGCATTGAGCAGCAGTGGTTCACTATGCATGTCGGGATCTCTGAATTGAAAGCATGACTGACAGAAGCAGTCATTATGGGGACTGTTGCGGCCATTAAACAGGGGCAGACTGTCAGCAGGCAGAAGTGAAGGGCCTGCATTTTAACTTTCAGTAACTGGCTTTGGTCCCGAAAAAGGCCTCGCCCAGGCCGTCGTAAAAGCCTGAAAGCCCCATAATCTCTGGCCTTCAGAGGAATGAGTAGTATCGTAACAAAAAGTTGCATTATTCAGCACTTTCTCTTACAAAGGGCGTAGACTTGCGTCAACGCTTTAGAAAATTCAATTTCCTGTTAATTAAAACTCAGAAATTCGAGGGGACACTTAGTGAAAACTTCTCTGCGACTCGCGACTGCTGCCACTTTTTCCCTGGCGGCTGCCATCTCCCAGGCCGGTGACCGGGTGGGTGATTTCGCACTTATCGATCATCAGGGCATGCAACAACACATGGCCTGGTACGACGACCACAGCGCCATCGTGCTGCTGCCCCAGGCTGTGGGCCAAACCGATGCCACCGCCCTGCAGGCCCTGCTGGAACTGCGCAATGATTACCAGGACCAGAGCGTGGAATTCTTCCTCATTAACCCGGGCCAGCAGACCGACCGCCAGGCAGTAGCCACAGCGGTAGACGCCCATGATATTGCGGTTCTGATGGACGATGCCCAGGTGGTCAGTGAAGCTCTGGGCCTGACCCATATGGATCAGGCAGTGGTTTATGATCCGGCCCGTTTCGAAGTGGTTTATCGCGGCCCGGTGGGCGCCGAACTGGAAACATCGGTCAATGCCCTGATTGCCGGCGACCGCAGTGATCTGGTGACCGTAGCCAGCCAGGGTGCCGCCATCGACTATAGCGGCTTTAATGGCGCCGAGCTGTCCTACAGTGAAGACATCGCTCCCATCATTGCCGAAAACTGTGCCGAATGTCACCGGGAAGGCGGCATCGCCCCCTTTGCCATGAACAACAAACAGGCCGTGCAAGGCTGGTCACCCATGATTCGTGAAGTGGTGATGACCAAGCGCATGCCGCCGGGCCAGATTGACAACAAGGTGGGCCACAAGATGGCCAATGAAATGAACCTGGCCGATGATGAAATCCAGAAACTGGTTCGCTGGGTTAATGCCGGTGCCCCAATGGACGATGGAGCCGATCCCCTGGCGCAACTGACCTGGCCCGATACCAAGTGGCAACTGGCTGCAGAGCTGGGCGAGCCGGATCTGGTGGTAAAAATCCCGCCGCAAGCCATTCCTGCCACAGGCGTGGTGGACTACATGGATATTCCCATTGATCTGGGTCTTGAAGAAGATCGCTGGGTTCGTGCCAGCGAGGTCGCTCCGGACAAGGTGGAAGTGCTGCACCATATCATTACCACCGTGGTTCCCCCGGGCGGCGCGGCCGATCCGCAAACTGCGTTTATGGAAGCCATCAACAGCCTGCCAGAAGAGAGGGCTGCGGCGATTCGCGCCCAGATGTTTGCTGCCATCGCCGCCGGTGAGCAACCGGATCTGGACCGCATTTTCCGTGAGAATCCCGACATCGATGTAGGCTTCATTCTCGGTGGCGGTGATGCCGACCAGGCCTCCATCGCCGGCTATGCCCCGGGCAACAGCTTTACTATCAATCCCGAAGGTGTGGGCGGCATCCTCAAGGCCGGTTCGCAACTGAGTCTGCAGATGCACTACACCACCTCCGGCAAGGAAGTCACTGATGCCACCGAGATCGGCATCTATTTCTATCCCGAGGGCTATGTACCGGAAGAGCGGATGTCCGGTGGTGTGGGCAATGCTTTCACCATTTCCATTCCGCCCAATGCCAAGGATCATGAAATGGAGCTGGTGACCTATGTGCCCAATGAGGCAGAGATTCACTCCCTGATGCCCCATATGCATTTCCGCGGCAAGCGCATGGCTTTTACTGCCCGCTACCCCGATGGCAGCGAAGAGTTGTTGTTGTCAGTGCCCGCCTACTCCTTCAACTGGCAACTGTCACATGAACTGGCAGAGCCTGTCAGAGTACCGGCCGGCACACAGATTGTGGCCACCGGCGCTTTCGACAATTCCGGCCAGAACCCCTATAACCCCGACCCATCCATAGAAGTGAACTGGGGTGAACAGAGTTGGGAAGAGATGTTCATGGGCTTCTATACCTGGAAGGAAGTAAACCAGGGTGGTGGCGAAGACTAGGCAGGACTGCTGCCCGACAAAAAGGCGAGCCTCGGCTCGCCTTTTTTGTGCCCGCCGTCTTCATCAGAATTCTTGCCCGGGTTTTCTGCAACTGCGGTTTTCACTGTGTTAAGCTCATTCCGGTTTTCCATTCATTGCTTTGCTCCAGGTTGATTTATGCGTCTATCAATTGCAGTTCTTTTGGGTTTATTACTGGTTAATTGTTCCGAACCTGCGGATACCGCTGCTGTCCCGGACAACTCGGTGCCGGCTGTTGTTGAAACAGCGGTGGAAAACGCTGTCGACAATGTTGTGGCTGAGAACGATATTGCCACCGGCGATTGGGATCTCGGGTTTATGGCTGCAGTGGCCAATCCCTATGCCACCGATGCCGCAGCCACAATGCTGGCCCGGGGCGGGCATGCAGTGGATGCTGCCATTGCAGCCCATGCCGTACTGGGCCTGGTAGAACCGGAAAGCTCCGGTCTTGGTGGCGGTGGCTTCATGGTCCTGTATGAAGCCGAAAGCGGCGAGGTCCGCTTCCTGGATGGCCGGGAAACTGCCCCCATGGCAGCCAGTATCGACATGTTCATGAATGACGGCGAGCCCATGCCCTATCTGCAAGCCTGGCAAAGCGGGCGCGCGGTGGGTGTACCTGGCGCCGTGGCCCTTTACAAACTGGCCCATGACCGCTACGGCCAGCTGGACTGGGCTGAAATCTTCCAGCCCGCCATCGACCTGGCCCGGGAAGGATTTCTGGTTACCGAGAAGATGGCCAATTATCTGCCCGGCATTGCCAACATCGCCAGACTCGATGAAAACCCCGGCAGTGCTGAATATTTCTACCCCAATGGAGAGCCCCTGCAGGCCGGCGATCTGTTGCGCAATCCCGAATATGCCGAAACCCTGCAAGCCATTGTTGAGCAGGGCCCGGACGCGTTTTACCGTGGCGAAATTGCCGAAGCCATTGTGGCATCAGCCCAGGCCGAGCCCAATCCTGGCAGCCTCACCATGGAAGACATGGCCGCCTATGAGGCCATAGAACGTCCGGCAGTCTGTGGTCCCTGGCGAGAGCTGACAATCTGTTCGGCAACCCCGCCTTCTTCCGGCGCCATGCAAATCATGGTGGCCAATCTTTATGATCATTTAGTGCCGGACAATGCCAGCCTGGAACAACAGGTACAGGCCTTCGTCGACGCCCAGCGTCTGGCCTATGCAGATCGTGACTATTACTTCGGTGACCCGGATCGGGTCGATGTCCCCATCGAACAATTGCTGGACCCGGCCTATATTGAATACCGGGCCAGCAACCCGGTAGCACCGGATGCAATGCCAGAGCATGGTGATCCGGGCATGGTGCTGGGCGAGGCAGCGGCGGCAGTATTTGCGCCGGACAGCACCCGGGAACCTGCGGGCACCACCCACTACTCCATCATCGACAGCTATGGCAATGCCGTTTCCGTCACCATGACAGTAGAATCGGTATTCGGCAGCAACCGTTGGGCGGCAGGCTTTCTGTTGAATAATGAGATGACGGATTTCTCCCGTGACTATGACCCGGAGCAACCGGAAGCAGCCAATGCCGTGCGGCCCGGTGCCCGACCCCGTTCCTCCATGTCTCCGTCCATTCTGCTGGATGCTGATGGTGACTTGTATATGGTAACTGGCTCCCCCGGAGGCAATTCCATTCCCGCCTACACCGCCAAGACCATTCTTGCCACCGAGGACTGGGGCCTCAGTGTGCAGGAAGCAGTGGACTTTCCCAATATCATTGCCCGCGGCCAGACGGTCCGCGTCGAAATCGGCCGGGAGCCGGGCCAGGCGCTGGCAGATTACCTCAATGAAGCAGGCTATGATGTGCAGGAAAGCGAAGGCGAGAATTCCGGCCTGCACGTCATTCGCGTGCACCCGGACCATCTGGAAGGAGCGGCTGACCCACGCCGGGAAGGCACGGTCATGACCACCGCACCACTGTAGCCATTTCTCAGGGTGACTGCTTCAGCAGCGGATTTTGTAGAGCCAGTCTGGCAGCACCTTCAACCGGGCTGGCTTTGGGCGCAACAAGATTGAACGACCCACGCTGTAGCAAGGCCTGCTGCAACAGCTTTTTGTAGTAGGCAGACTGCAAGGTGCCACCGCTCAGAACCACATCAATGTTGTCATCGGGGAACCGGCTGGCCACCAGAGCCACCGCTTCAGCCAATTCACGGGCTCCGAGTTCGCAGGCCTGACGGGCGGCAGTCACCCCGCACTCAGCACCCCGGGTAACTTCTGCAGCCAGCCCGGCCAACTGCATCCTTTGACTGGCCGCACCGGGCCCGGTGCAAGCTTGCAGAAAGAGCTTTAATTGGCCAGCCGAGTGAAGTCTCAGGGTTGCCAATTGCTCAGCAAGCCAAAGGCCATCCTCATTGTTCTGATCTACAGACAATGCCGCAGTCAAGGCCGACCAGGCCAAAGCCGCTGCGCCAGCACGAGGCAGCAAGTGAAAATCATGATTTCTGATAATTTGTCTCGCAGGATTGAGACCGAGAACAGAAGCGCCAGTACCGATCACAGCCACGATACCGGCTTGCGAAGCAAAGGCTCCCATATGGGCGACATGGGCATCGCTTACAAACAGACTTGAACAACGCAGCCCAGTGCCCTGCAACCAGGCCTGCTTGCCAGGGCCAGGGCGATATCCGGCCAGGCCCGCAACCAGTGACACCAGCTGTCCGCTATCGCAGCCGGCCTTGCTCAACAACTCATTGATAACTTCCTGAAAGGTCGCCTGGGCACTAGTACTGAACTCGGGATTGCTGGGACCGCCAGTAGCTTCTGCCGCCGTCTCGCCAGTCACGGTCAGGGCCAGTCCGCGAGTGTAAGTGCCGCCACCATCGATGCCAATGACCAGGCTCAATGACGTTTCACTCGACATTGCCGCCTGGCCATTGAAGAAACTCTGACCCGGGACCTATTGTCCGATGGGTCGGGGAGTCCAGTCGCAATCCGGACAATCCGGATCAACATCGTTCTGCGCCAGCACTTCGAAGATGAAATCACGCCAGACCTCATTGGGTGTCCAGACAGTATTCATATCGGCCTTGGCTTCGGCCACTGGCACATCTTCATAGATCACCCGGTAGAGGAAGCTGAAGGCAGTAGCCCGGGCATTTACCTGGCAATGAAGGAGGGTCTTTTTACCAGTGTTGCGCTGCATGGAATCGGCGAAGGCGTAGAATTCGCTGGGCAGCGGGTTGGAGAAATCCACCGGCACCTGCATGTATTCCATACCCAGACCCTTGACGATCTGGTCTTCGTCCGGGAGCGCATTGGTGTTATTGGTAAAAGCGATATACACCACCCGCTCGAATCCCTGGTCGCGAATCAATTCAAACTGCTCGCGGGTCGGTTGACCGGCGCTGGCGAAGGTCTCGCTGTATTGCCGGAAATTGGTGATCTCCGCCAGTTCAGAGGCGGGTTCTTCCAGTGCCAGACTCAATTGCGGCAGTAGCGTCAGTGCCAACAGGTATTTACAGATTGCTTTCATAATTACTCCGTTTCCCGGTGTGTCCGGATGATCATTCGCCAGACGCTCATCATAACCTGAATCGTCCGCCTGAATCCCGACTACGCTGCGACCCTTTGTCGCAGTTCAATGGCACAGATCGCAAGTGCTGATATCCGGAATCAATTGTTGAGCAAGTCCAGCAGTGTCGGCATGCTGTCGATGATGGCCTCCGGCTGCTGGCGGGCCAGCCGTTCCGGTGAATGGGCGCCATAACTCACCGCAATCCTGCGCATACCGAGACGGGCAGCCATCTCCATGTCGAACTCGGTATCACCCACCATGACGGCCTCGTCCAGACCGCAGTTCATTTCTGTCAGTAATTCTTCCAGCATCAGGGGATTCGGCTTCGATGCAGTTTCATCGGCACAACGGCTGGCATGAAAATGTTGCTCCCAGCCAAGATTGCCCAGCACCCGGTTCAGTCCGCGGCGACTCTTGCCGGTTGCCACGGCTATCTGGTGGCCATCTGATTTGAGTTGGTCGAGGGTCTCATGTACACCGGGGAAGGTGTCGCAGGGCTGCACATCCTTGACGACAAAATGATGGGAATAGCGTGCCCGCAATTCATCCAGAGGCGCCTGCTTCAGGCCCGGATACAATTCTTCCAGTGCTTCCTGCAGTCCCAGGCCAACAATGCCACGAATGGCCTGCTCTTCCCGGGGATCGAGGCCAACATCTGCTGCCGCCAACTGCATGCACTGGGTGATTTTCGCCAGCGAATCCAGCAGGGTTCCATCCCAGTCAAAAATTACCAACATCGGCTGAGGTCAAATCACTTCGTCAGAACAAGAAAGCGATATTATGACTGCCTGGCTGCGAGCAGGCAAAAAATTCAGCCACCCGCAGCATCTGCTGGCATTATTCCACCGACCTAGCCGCCCCAGCGCAGAAAGTTCAGAAACTCCCGGCGTGTTTTCGGCCCGTAGGTAAGAAAACTGGGCTGGGGATTTTCCTGATAGGCCAGCTTCTCGGTGCTGACGAAATCGGTGGCGGTCAAGGCCCTGATCTCTGCCTCATCGATGCCGTAGGGCACGGCGGCATTGAGCCCGAAGACCTTGCGCCGCAGTTCCGGGGTGATGGCCGGATAGCCGAACTCTTCCTGAAATTGCTCGGAAATCTGGAAGGTTCTGAAGGCCTGAATCTGGTCCTGGGGTGATCCGTACCAGATGGAATCGGTGCCCCAGAGCACATTGTCTTCCCCGACATAACGAAACAGCTTGCCCAGGGCATGGGCCGCATTGTCCGGATCACGCATAAGAAAGCGCCAGGTGCTTCCCAATTCTGCATAGACATTGGAATTACGTGGCACCTCATTATCCAGCAAAGACTGGATCAGGGTATCGATACCATCATTGCCCGCGCCTTCAGCGAAGGCCTGCTCCTGATTCCCGGCCACGAAGCCAGAGTGGTAGATGAGAAAATTCATATCCGGGTAGTCCCGGGCCACCACGCCAATATCCGAGCACTGACTGTGTTCATAGGATTGTGGCCCAAAAGGCAGACCCTTGTGGATACAGATATTCCTGACACCCAGACCTCGAGCCCTTTCAATCATGGCCCGGCCCACATCATCACTGAGGAAAAACCCGACGCCTCCGGGCCCGTACTGGGTATAGGTCTTGAAGGCGGAGATATTCCAGTTTTCCGCCAATTCATCCATGGCTTCCAGGTCGCCGTCCTGATTGGGATTGACCCGGCCATGAATCATCAGGCGCTTGCTGCCCTCCAGCTCCGCGACGATCTGCCGTGTCTGGTCTGCATCTTCAATGGTCACCGGCTCGGTTTCCCGGGTTGAGGGCACAAAGGACAGTACCATGATGTCGGTATCACTATCGAGAAACACGTCCTTGATAAATTCACTCTGCCCCAGGCAACCCAGATAGCCACGATTGCCACCGGTGTTGGCCGCTTCGCAGGAGGCTTTTTCCATGCCGGCATAGGGGCGCGAATCCGGTGGAATCCGGCTCAGCCAGTCGCCTTCCGGATTCACATAATGTCCCTGCACATCGAAGATGAATTCACCTCCGCCCACCTGGGCATTGGCGGCTGCGGGATCCAGGGCAGCCTCATCCATCACCTCAAAATAACCACCGCGACGGTCATGGGCAGCATTAGCCTTGTTAAAGGCCAGCAGGGTACTGGCAGCGCCGCAACTTGAAATCAGAAATTGCCGCCGGGATTGTGCGGTACGCCGGGCATGGGTAGTGGCCGCTTCCAGAGCCAGTTTATTGCCAAGCTCATTGGCGGGGGATACAGGGATTGGTTCGAATTCACCATTGGAGGTGCTGTCGATCTTGATAGGCAGTCGAGTGCCGTCCTGGTCGAGTCGGCCCATGGTTTTTCCTCCTCGTATTATTATTGTTCCGTGAGTTTGGCATGAATAATCGGTCAACTAAAAGGAAAATCGGGGTAGAAATAACACTTTAGTCGGACAGGGGAAGTAATCCGGCAAGCCACAGAGCACGTAAAACAGGCCATGACAGGTTTTTTCAGAGCGAGTAAAACACTACTGCTGTTGTCGGGCATTCTGATGAGCGCCTGTTCCACCGTGACCGTGCAGGATTACGCCGGAGCCGAACCAGAGCTGGAAATGGAGCGCTTCTTCAACGGTGACCTGGTGGCCTATGGCGTGGTGAAGGACTGGCGTGGCCGGGCCATTCGGCGCTTTCAGGCCGATATCGACGCCAGCTGGGAAGCGGGCGTCGGCACCCTCGATGAAGATTTTCTCTTCGACGACGGCGAAACCGACCGCCGGGTCTGGACCCTCACTCCCACTGGCGAAGACAGCTATCGGGGTACCGCCGGTGATGTCCTTGGCACCGGTGAGTTGCAGGTGGCGGGCAATGCCGTGTTTCTGGATTATGTCTTGCAGATACCCTACGGCAGCGGCAGCATCAATGTGCGCGTTGATGATCGCATGTATCTGCTCACACCCGAGCTGCTGCTCAACGAATCATCGCTGCGCAAATTTGGTTTCAAGGTAGGTGAACTGCTGCTGGTGATTGGACGACGCGATGTTATGCCGCCGCTGCCTGCGGCCGCTAGTTTTTCTGGAAGTCAGTGAGAAATTTCAGGGCCTGCTCTGCCTTCTCTTCAGGCACGAACACATGATCATGATAAAACGCCGCCACCACATTGGCCGGTATGCCATTGGCCGCCAGCTTATTGGCCACTGCAGCGGTGAAACCTACGGCATCCAGAGAGCTATGCACAGACAGGGTGATGCATCTGAACACCGAGGTATGCTTGATGCCATGGTTCTGTGCGATCTGTTTCTTGAGAATCAGGCTCATGCCCTCTTCCTCGAAATAGCAAGCCAGGGGACTCAGGCGGTCCAGCTCACTGAAGGGCGCTGAAGGCACGGAACAGAAGACAAATTCCCCGGGCAACAACTTTGGTTGCAGCAAAGCCAGTAACTTGTCCAGGTCTACTTCACCTGCCATCGCACGTTCCCCCGAATACTCAATCTTGAAGCTGTTATCGCAAGCTGGCGCTCATCAAACAGTATTATTTACCCAGGCTTCCCGGAAATCGACCCGTTGCCAGCTTCCCCCTGGCATCTGGACAATATCTGGAGAAAAATACCCGACTGATGGAAAACAGCCGGCTCAATCCTGAAGCTGTCCAGCCTGTGACTTGGCTCATACCCTACCCGATCAATGCAGGCAGGGCAGCAGATTAAAGCACCAATGCCGCAGGCAAGGCAATCGACAGTCTGCAATCTATTGATTGCCATCAAAAAAAGTGGCAATTGACTCTTCAGGCCAGACTCATGACCTTCTGTGCAGCAGGACGCGCCGAAATTCGCTCGATATAGCTCACAAAGGCATCACGCTTTTCGAGCATATTGAATTGCACGCCCCAGAAAATCTGCGAGCCCAGATAAACATCGGCTGCAGTAAATTGCTCACCGCAAATCCACGGGCCTCTCACCAGTGCCTGTTCCAGAGCCTTGTACACATCGTCGAAATTTCCGAAACCCAGGGTTCTGGATTGCTCCTGGGTGACTTCCCAGCCCATGGACTTGACTGAAATCGCCTGCTCTACCGGGCCGGCAGCGAAAAACAGCCATCGGTAGAAGTCTGCCAGGGCCGGATCATCCGCAGCGGGAATCAGCCCTTTCTCGGGAAAGGCGGCGGCCAGATAGGTGCAAATGGCTGCCACTTCGGTGACTACCGCCCCCTTGTGCTGGATTGCCGGCACCTTGCCCATGGGATTGATAGTCAGATAGTCGGCTCCCTTCATTTGTTCGCCGTATTCGATCACCTGCATGTCGTAATCTTCACCCAACTCTTCCAGCATCCAATGCACAATGGCGCCGCGTGACTGGGGATTGGTGTAGAAAATCAAATCTGCCATGACTGTCTCCCTGACTATTTTTTACTGGAGCCGATCCCTGGTGGAATCGATCGGACTGTTGTTGGTTTATCTGGCAGGCAGTATACACCTGCCGCAGCCTGGCTTAAGCATCAATGTCCAAGGTGGGCAGAAACTGTTGGCAAAGCTGCCTCAGGGTCTTGCTGTCAAACAGTTGCAAACCCCTGGCCGCGAAGCGCTGCAAATCAGTTTCATCCGGAAAGCTGTAATAAGCGCCGCCCTGCCCCTGGGCAACAGTAGACAGAGTCTCACCACGAGACAGGCAGTCCACCGCCTTGAGTATCTCCGCACAGCCATCTTCATAGAGCGCCAGCACATGCCACAGATAGGATCGCTCGCTGTCGATTGGCAATTCGGTGGATGCGATCACTCGACCGGTATCGATACTGGCATCGTCAATTGTGTGCAAGGTCGTTCCGAGACTGGACTCGCCATTGAGCATGGCCCAGAAACTGGCCATCACCCCGCGATATTGCGGAAGTTTTCCGGAGTGCAGATTAATAACACCAAGCCGGGGAATCGCCAGCGCCGCCGCTTTGAGAATGACGCCATAACGGATGCTGATGACAAGATCCGGAGCCATGACCCGCAATTGCTCCAGTTCTTCTGCTTCATTGAGCCGGTTCCACTGTCGCAGCGGCTGACCAATCAGCCGGGCCAGTTCTTCGAAGGTTTTCAGCGCCGAGGCGGGACGATCGCTGCTGGCCTGGGCCATCGGGAAAACCACTTCATTGAAAAAGTCCTGCTCCACAAACTTCAGGGCCCGCAGGGCAACGGGCAGGGTCTTGTTGCCACCAACCCTGGCGGACAGGGCCAGTTGAATGTCATGCTGCTCAGACAAGACCGGCAGCAGCCGGTTGAGCGCCACGCAGCTCGCCAGATCACGGTTACAGAGGAATAGCAGTTTCATGGCGGCAAAGACTACCGAGGCTGGCAGCCAATGGGAACAGGCAGAGGCTTGGCGATTTTCCCCCGGGCAAGCTAGACTGTGGACATCCACCCATTTCTGTCAGTCCCATGGAGCCTGATTAATGCTGTTTTCGCCAAAGATTACCCCGGGAATTCATAGACTTGCCCTGATCGGCCTGATTGTGACAGGGCTCGCGGCCTGCACCACCGCACCGGTCAGCCTGATGGATTCCCGGCCCGGCCACAGCCTGGCCAGAGGAGAATCGGCGCAGATGCACTTTTTTACCAATATCAGTGATTTTGATACCGGCGTTGAGCTTGCCGCAGGCGCTCGCTATGGACTGCATATCCGCTTGCTGAGCAACTGGGCCGATGCTTCGATTGCAGAAAATGAATCTGGCCTGGATATCGATGAGCGGGGATTCGCCAACAGTCAGATGCCCTGGCCCTGGTTACGACATTTCCGCCGCTCCGGCCAACACCGGTGGTTCGAACTGATGCTTTACCAACCCCGCTGTGCCGGTGAAAGCCTGGCCGGGATCAGCGATCTGGAATTCGATGAAAGTAGTAGCAGTTATTATTTCGTCGCTAACTGTGACGGCAAACTGGCCCTGTTTGTCAACGACAGCTATGTTACTTACGCGAATAATGCAGGATACGCGAACATCGCCTTGTCCAGGGTGGAATGATTGCCGTCACTCCCTTCAAAAAGGAGTGACCCATGCATACAGTACAGCAAATACTCGCCCAAAAATCCGTCACTGACGTCTGGTCGGTGCGGCCTGATGCCACGGTTTTCGAAGCCATTCAGATGATGGCTGACCGCCATGTCGGAGCCTTGCTGGTCATTGAAGGCAAGGAACTGCGCGGCATCATATCGGAACGGGACTATGCCCGGGAAGTCATCCTCAAAGGGCGTGCCTCCAAGGACACTCTGGTAGGACAGATCATGTCCACCCCCGTGATTACCGTTTCCTCCACCGATCTGGTCCGGGATTCCCTGAGCCTGATGACCAATAATCACATTCGCCATTTGCCGGTCGTTGATCAGGACCAGATTATCGGCATTGTCTCTATTGGTGATCTGGTGAAAGACGTGATCGATGATCAGCAAAGCACCATCGAACAACTGGAAAACTATATCCGCAGCTAAAGTAGTTGCTGCAGGGTATGGGCGCCCCCGGCAGCGGGCACGAAGCGGTAATGTTTGTTGATGCAGGCAGGTTGCTCACCGGCGACATGACTGACATAGAGCAATTGTGTCAGGCATTGCCCGGCAATTTTATCCAGCAAGCTGAGAACCGCGCGGCGATGATAGTCATCCAGGCCCACACAGGGCTCATCGAGTATCAGAATTCTGGGCTGCTTCACCATGGCCCGCGCCAGCAATACCAGCCGCTGTTGCCCGAATGACAATTCATGGTAGTAAGCAGCTGCAGAGTTCTCAAGACCCATGACCTGCAACCATGCCAGTGCCTGCTCCCGTTCCAGAGCGCCACTGTCATCATACAATCCCAGGGAATCGTAGAAACCCGACACCACCACATCCTGCACCCGCCATCCCTTCACATACCTGTTATGCAACTCATTGGAAACCACACCGAAATGGGATTTCACTTCCCAGACTGATTCGCCGGAACCCTTGCGTCGCCCAAACAACAGCACATCCTGGCCATAGGCCTGGTGATTGTCGCCGTCGATCAGACTCAGGAAGGTGGATTTACCGCAGCCATTGGGGCCTTCGAACAAGACATGGTCAGAAGCTGTCATCTGCCAATTGATATCTGTCAGTACCGGCTTGCCCGACCAGGCGGCGGAAACATTGTGCAATTCCAGCAGCTTCCCTTCCTGCTCGGGGCGTTTTATTTCACCGGTGCCCGGCAAAACCGACGGCAGTTCCAGTTGCCGGGTCATCATGGCCCGGAATTCCGGGGATTGTTGGACTTCTTCCACCGGACCCTGGGCAAGCAGGCGCAGGTCCTGCATCAACAGCAGATGAGAGGCATAGGGAGGAATATCCCCGGCCCGCCGATGCAGGCTGAGACTGCAAAAATTTGAGTCCAGCAGCTGTTCGATACAGTTGAGGATGTGGGTCCGCGATTCCCGATCGATGCTTTCCAGGGGCTCGTCGAGAATCAGCAAACCGCCGGCTGCCGCCTTGACGCCATACAGAGCCCGGGCCAGCAAGGCCTTGCGCACTTGCCCCGATGACAGAAAGCGAATGCCCTGTTGTCTGAATGCGGCCAGATTCAATACCTGTAACAACTGATCCAGCAGCGCCTTATCCTGCTCCTGCCGGGTTCTGGCACTGCAAATCAGCGCTTCAATACTGGTGCCCTGATCTGCAGCATCGGGACTGTATTCACTGATATCGAGGCGATTATCCCGCTCCCACAGACGTTGCTGCTCCTCAAACGACACCAGAAAGATTTGCCTGCGGGGGTCCAGGTCCTCAGCCCATTTGACATAGCTGCCGGATTCACGGCGCTTGCCCGCCAGCAAGGCAGCCAGTAGCGACTTGCCGGCCCCATTGGGACCGAACAGACAGTAATGCTGGCCGCGTTCCAGTTCCAGACTGTCGATCTTCAGCACCGCCTTGCGGCCGATGCGACACAATGCCTGGTCGACCTGGAGCAACACAGTCATACGCCGAAAGTCCCGGCTTGCAGTACACGCAACAACATCGAGCGCTCAGGACCTCAAGCCAAGGCTACGGCTGATCCGGCGCCACAATTTGCGATGGAAGCTGTCTTGGTCAGAAAGTTTGTAATCGGCCGTTTCCGGAATCCACAGCGGATCACGAAAAGTCAGCTTGTCGGCCGTACTTTCCATGGGCGTATAGTATTTGCAGCCCTCGAAATAATAATGGGTGACCTGGGAATGACGACTGCGGCTGGCATCCTTGCGCGGCGCACCGCCATGCAAGAGATTGGCATGCCAGATAATGGCCTCGCCTTTTCTGGCAATGCCATATTCCGCTTCCAGCGCCTGCTCGGCGATCAGCTCCTGAATACGCTGCTCATAAATATGGTAATTGCTGTAGCCCGGCTCCAGATCAAAATCGTGCATGCCGTAATAGGGCAGCTTGTGACTGCCGGGGTAGTAAATCAGCGGCCCGTTATTGTCATCGATGTCTTCCAGTGCCACCCAGACACCCGCCATATAGCCAGCCGGAATGGTGGAGAAATGAATGGTGTCGGAATGGGCCAGCTGTGTCGTGCCAACAGGAAAATTCAGGGTCTGGAAGGCCAATGCCTTGCGGCCATAAAGCTGTTCCAGCGCCTGTAAAGCCCGGCTGTTGATGGCCAGTTGCCGCACTTCATCCACTTGCTTCCAGGCATCCTGCACTCTTGCCAGGGGCAGCTCACCGTCGCGAAACTCCTGCGGATAGAGGGGATAGACCTTCTCTTTGATGGTATCCAGTACTGCCTCATCGACGCCAAGGTCGATGCGAAGTACGCCACGCTGTTCAAATTCAGCAATCTGTGCATCACTGAGTACTGCAGGCTCGTTCATGGTTTTACTCTCGTCTCAAGTCCCATCGTTATTCCTGTAATTTCCAAAGTCATTCCCGGCCTTTTGCTCTGCCCAGGCTTTCCGGTCTTTACCGGTGTCCCTGATATTCGCCCCCCTCAGGGGCGCCGCCCCAGAGCCTGTTGCATGACTTCATTCTGACTATTAAGCATGGGGCCGATCGCTCTTCGCCAGTAGTCAGCAGTATGCCCGCCCGCCGCCTGGCGATACTGGAACGGCACATTATTGATCAGCAGCAGGCTCATCAGTTCCCGCGCCGCCGCAATCAGACTGTCCGAGGTGCCGGCATCGAGATAGATGTGGGGCATCTGGCTGCGGGGTACATTATAGATAATCTGAAACGGATCATAGGCCTCGGCCTGTTCCGCCTGCAGGAAATCGATGCCTTGTGGAGTTCGTTCCTGCTGGGTACTGAAACCGTCGATGGCGATGATGTTGGCCACAAAGGCATCGGCCTGCTGAAAATTGCCATCCTCACTGCCGGGCACCGGCGCCTGCTCGCGTTCCATGCCGCTGTGCAGCGCCCGGGCAATATCCCGGGCATGGGACAGAGCCCCGCTGCTACTGCCCAGAGAGATAAATTTGTCCGGATGTCGCAGGCCCAGAGCCAGTGCGCCAAAGCCGCCCATGGAAAGCCCGGCGATGGCTCGCCCTTCCCGCGCGGCAATGCTGCGAAAATTGTCATCCACATAGGGAATCACATCATTGATGATATGGTCTTCCCAGTTATTGCGCTGGCCGCCATCACTGCGGGCATAATTGATGTACCAGCTATTGCCGGCATCAGGCATGACCAGAATCAACTCGTCCACCTGCCGGGCATACCAGGCCGCCGCCAGATTGCGGCCCCAGACCGTGTAATTCTGCATATAACCATGCAACAGGTAGAGCACCGGATAGTCCCTCTCACTGTTCCCGTAGCCCGGTGGCAGAATCACATCAAATTTCATGCTACGCCCAAGCGCCGGGCTGAAAAATTCCACAGTTTGCAGGCCTTCGGGCAAGGAAGTCGGGGCCGGGCCCGGAATCAGGTCCTGCCCCTGTGCCGACAGCCAGGGCAATTGCAGCAGCAATAGCAGGATGCTCATCAGTATTTTGCTCATGGACAGATGGTAGCAATGACCGGCCTGAATGTAATGGTTGCCGCGTGTCTGCTAATCAGAGTCTCTGCTAACATAGACGATCGATGAGGAGAATCTGATGCCCGGATCTGTCAAAGCCTTGCTGCTCTGTTTACCCTGTCTGCTGTGTGCCAGCATCAGCCTGGCGCAGGAAGACGGACGGCAGCTGTTTTTGGACAATTGCGCCGAATGCCATCAAAGCGATGGCCAGGGCCTCGATAATATCTACCCTGCCCTGGCCGGCAATGAAACTGTGCTGGGCAGTGGTGCAGATGTGGCCCTGGTGCTGAGAATCGGTCGGGGTGAAATGCCCTCCTTCAAGGATGCCCTGAGCTTTGCGGAAATGGCGGCGATCATCAATTATGTGCGCAATAGCTGGGGCAATAGCGGCGCCGAGATAACAGCGGAGGAAGTCGGGAAACTGTTTTGAACCGTGAGCCAATCACAGACAAAAAAAGACCCGGCACAAAAGTACCGGGTCCTAACAAAGCTACTTGGCCCGGTTAAGAATTTAGTAGCACCCACAGTGAAGGTAAAGGCTTGCAGTGCTGATCAGTCAGCCTTACATGCTGGTGCTACTGTAAACAGTCAGTGTTGCGAGAGTCTTGCAGCTTGGTGAAAGTTCTGTGACAGCCAGACGCGCCATCAACTGCGCAAATAGGACGCACCATTGACATCGATGATGGTGCCGGTTGAAAACTCCGCCCCCTTCGAAGCCAGAAACAACACCGCATGAGCCACTTCCTGTGGTTCCGCCACCCGCTTGAACGGGCTCTGGCCGCGAATGGCATCGCCATCGGGACCGGACAGCACTTCTGCCGCCAGTTCGGTATTCACGAAGCCCGGTGCTACCGCCGCCACAAAAATCCTGTGGGGAGCCAGGGCCACGGCCAGTGACTGGGTCAGGGAATTGAGACCAGCCTTGCTGGCACCATAGGCGGGCTTGCCCGGCTCACCGCGAAAGGCACCCCGGGAGCTGACATTGATGATGCGGCCACCGCCATGGGCCATCATATGCCGGGCTGCGCAAAAACAGATATTGGCCGGGCCCACAAGATTGGTAGCCAGAGTCGACTGCCAGGCCTGCTGCCACTGTTCATAGCTGGATGACTGCGGCGGATGGTAGGCCCCGATTCCGGCATTGTTGACCACGATATCCAGGCCACCCAGTTGTTCGATTGCCTCGGTTATTGCTGTCTCCACTGCCCTGGCGTCGGCCACATCTGCCTGTATTAAACTATGACCATCGCCAGGCAGTGTCGCCAGGGCCTGCTCGGCTGCCTCGCGGTTTTGCCGAAACAGCATGGCGACGGTAGCGCCCTGGCTGGCAAAGGCGGTGGAAACCGCCAGACCAATTCCCCGACTGCCGCCGGTCACCAAAACCTTGTTGTTAGTAAAACTGTTACTGAAATCCATTTTCCTTCCTGCTCAGGGCGGATCGGGCGCTATTTCCCCAGGCCATCCATTTCTGCCAGTCGGCCTATGAGTTCTTCCACCCGGGTGCTGTATCCCCATTCATTGTCATACCAGCTCACCACTTTCACCATGCGTTTTTCCAGTACCTGGGTAAGCTGCGAATCAAAGATGCTGGAATGGCTATTGCCGATTATATCGCTACTGACGATGGCCTCATCGGTATATTGCAAAATACCTTTCAAGGGGCCCGCTGCGGCCTCGCGCATGGCATTGTTGATCATGTCGATATCACAGTCGCGCTCTGTCTCGATGGTCAGGTCTACCAGACTGCCGTCGGGTACCGGCACCCGCATGGCCAGACCATCCAGCTTGCCCGCCAGTTCCGGCAGTACCAGGCCAATGGCCCGCGCGGCACCGGTGGAGGTGGGCACAATATTGGAAGCGGCATTGCGGGAGCGGCGTTTGTCCTTGTGGGGCGAATCAATCAGGCGCTGATCGGATGTATAGGCATGCACCGTGGTCAGCAATCCACGTTTGACCCCCACCGCCTCATGCAGAACCTTGACCAGTGGCGCGGCGCAGTTGGTAGTACAACTGGCATTGCTGATTATGCGCGCATCGGGGGTGAGGACATGATCATTGACCCCGCTCACCAGGGTTGCCTCCAGGGGGTCCTTGCTGGGCACGGTCAGAATCACCCGGCTGACTCCGGCTTCCAGATGCTGATTGATTTCATCCAGCTTGCGAAACACGCCGGAGCTTTCGATCACATAATCAACGCCCAGTTCCTGCCAGGGCAGCCTGGCGGGATCGCGCTCCTGCAGCACCCGGAAACGGTCGCCGGCTATGGTCATACTGTCCTGATCCACCGTGACCTCGCCGGGGAAGGTGCCATGAATACTGTCATACTTGAAGGCATAGGCGAGCTGGTCGGCGCTGGCAAGATCGTTCACTGCCACCACATCGTAATGCTGATGCAGCTTGGCAATGCGCATGATGGTCCGACCGATGCGGCCGAAGCCATTGATTGCAATGCGGGGTTTGGCCATGTGTGGATACTCCTGCGTACTGAATTAAACGGCAAACTGGGCAACGCCTGGCAACTCATCTGACCATTCGGCCTGCCAGAATCTCTGCACAATGCTAGAATAGTCGTGTTTTACAAGCTCTGACAATCGCAAGAAATTCAGCCATGTCCCTGCACCCCCAACTCAAAGCCTATCTGCAAGCCATGGAAGAGATGGACATTCCGCCTCTGGAGACAGTGGATGTGGCCACGGCCCGGGCCATGTATGAAAAGGGTGCAGCCCAGACCGCCGGCGAAACCATTGCCCTGCACAAGGTGGAAGACATCAGTATTCCGGGCCCTGCCGGTGAGTTGCGGGCCAGGCTCTACAGGCCAGGCCCGGAAGAAAAATTGCCGGTTCTGGTCTATTTCCATGGCGGCGGCTTCACTATTGGCTCCATCGAAAGCCATGACTGTGTCTGCCGCGCCCTCAGCAAGGAGGCGCACTGTCTGGTGGTCTCTGTGGACTATCGCCTGGCGCCCGAGCATAAATACCCGGCGGCGGTGGAAGACGCCTGGGCTGCCTGCTGCTGGGTGGTGAACGAGGCCGAAAAACTGGGAGCAGATCCGGACCGTGTGGCTGTCGGTGGCGACAGCGCCGGTGGCAATCTGGCCGCCGTGGTCTGCCTCATGGCCAGGGATGCAGGGGATCTGAATCTCGCCTGTCAGTTACTGATCTATCCCGGCACCGACATGAGTTGCAGCCTGCCCTCCCATGAAACCTTCGCCGAGGGCTATCGCCTTACCCGCAATCTGATCATCTGGTTCTATGAAGCCTATTTCCAACGCGATGACGATGTCACCGAATGGCAGGCCTCGCCACTCAATGCCCGCAGCTTTGCCGATTTACCGCCGGCCTTCATCCTGTCTGCCGGCTATGACCCGCTACAGGATGAAAACAGATCCTATGCCTATAAACTGGAAGGAGCAGGAGTCGCGGTGAAATACTCCCACTACCCGGACATGATTCACGGTTTCTATACCATGCCGGGTATCCTCGACCGGGCCCGGGAAGCCCTGTCCGAGTCTGCTGCGGCCCTGCGTGAAGCCTTCGACCGCTAGGCCAGGATCACTCATCCCGCATTAGCAATGCCAACTGATTCTGTCCGGCATCAGCAATTCATCGGTCAGATTCCAGACTGTGCGAGCTGGCCCCTGTTGTTACTGTCATCAAAATTGGATCAGAGCCAGCGTCTCACCTTGCTCTTGTAATCCAGATATTCCTGACCAAAAGCCCTCTCCAGATAGGCTTCCTCCCGGGCTATGGCGATGTAATACACCAGTACTGCGCCGGGAATGAAGCTGAGAAAAATCCACAGACTGTTGGTGGCCAGACCGATGCCCATATTGAACAGGCAGAAACCGACATAGACAGGATTGCGGGAATAGCGATAGAAGCCGTGGGTAATCAGGGCGGTAGTGGGCTTCCAGGGTTCGATGGCCGTGGACGAGCGCTTGAAGCTGCCGTTAATCAGGATCACTACTGTGACACCGAACAGGGTCACGGCGATTCCCAGCGTCTCCACTGACTCAGGGATTCCCATGCCCAGGGGCCAGATGGCATCCAGCCCCGCCCCCAGCCCAATCAGCAACAGAAACAGCAGAGGCGGCGGGAATTTGACCTGGGCATGGTCTGTCTCACTGGCTTCTGCCTGATCCGGCGTGTTGTCCTGCTCACTCTGTTTGTGGTCCTGTGTCATTACCAGTCTCCTGTTTTGGTTCAGGGATAATGCTCCCAGTGTGGCACTTCATTCCGGTATAGAGTCAAGCATCTCAGCCCCGGGCGTCTTGATCATCCTCAAAGGGAAGTGAGAAAACACAGATTTTCAGCCCCTTGCCCACTTCGCTTTCCTCGAATTCCGGTGCCGCCTCGATCGACTCACTGTATGTGGCCGCAGGCAGATGACGGGCAAACAATTTGTGCAGAAAATCGGCCTTGTGAAAAGGACTGTTGAGTACCGCCACAATGCGGGCGCCCGGGCTCAGGCATTTGGCCAGTTTGCGGATTACGGTGCCATAGTCCTTGTCGGCATTGAATGCACCGCGCTGCCGGGTTGGCGGATCAATAATGACCAGCTCATAGGGGCCCAGCTGTTTGATCTTGCCCCAGGAAGTGAACAGATTATGGGGCAGCATGCGAATCCTGTCCGGGTCCTGCTGATTATGCAGGTGATTGCGCATCCCCCAGCTGATACTGGTCTTGCTGATATCCACACTGGTGACAGTCCTGGCACCTCCTGCCAGAGCCGCCACCGAGAGTGAACAGCTATAGGCAAACAGATTCAGCACATTGCAATCCTTGCTATGCTGTCGAAGCCAGCTACGGAGCATTCGGGTATCCAGAAACAGGCCGGCATTCTGGCGTCGGCCCGGATGGACCTCATAGACCAGTCCGTCTTCCTGCACCAGAGTCAGGTCAGACTCATTGCCGGCCAACACTTCGGTGGGCGCGCCCCGGATTTCCCGTCTCTGCAAAAGTACAGTCTCAACCTGTTGCAGGCAATCATGCTGCCGAATGGCTTCCAGCAGTAGTGCCGGCTGTTCGACAGTCTGATAGCTGGTAATCAGGACAATGGGGGCAAACCAGTCGATGCAGAGATGTTCCAGCCCCGGATAACAGCGCCCGCGACCATGAAATATTCGCCGGGCATCTGGCTGGGGCTGGCTGAAAAAAGTCCGCAATCTGTTATCCAGTTGCACAAGCGCTTGTTCCACAATAATTGACTGCTTCTCTTGCCGGAGAGTCCTGAAAAATCAATTGCCCATGATACAACAACGGGGCTGTGGTTTCGGCAAGGATCTGGCAGTCGGCCTTGCACTGCCGATACCAATTTCCGGATCGATTGATACACTGTGCAGCCCCAGACCTGAGCAGCGACAACGATGATCTTTTACTACGCCCCCAAAACTGTTGCCCTGGCATCCCATATTGCCCTGGAAGACGCGGCACTGGACTACGAGGCCCGCCGCCTCGATTTTGCCGCCACCGAACAGCAATCCCGGGCTTATCTGGGCATCAATCCCAAGGGCCGGGTCCCGGCCCTGGACACCGGCCAGGGCATTCTTACCGAGACCCCTGCCATTCTTGCCTACATCGCCCAGATTGCAGGCGATGCCAATCTGGCTCCCGTTACCGAGCCCTTCGCCTTTGCCAGAGTGCAGGAGTTCAATCTCTATCTTTGTGCCACTGTGCACGTTGCCCATGCGCATCGGGTACGGGGCTACCGCTGGACCGACGACCCCCGCGCCATTGAAGCCATGCAACAACGGGTGCCCGCCAATATGCGGGAGTGTTTCAGACTGATTGAAGACAAGTACTTCAAGGGCCCCTGGGTCATGGGTGAAAACTACTCAATCTGCGATCCCTATCTGTTCACCATCAGCAACTGGCTCAAGGGTGATGGCGTGGATGTGCAGGAATTTCCTCGCATTGCCGAGCATTTTCACGCCATGGGAGAACGCCCCGAGGTTCAAAGGGTGTTGCAGTTACACGGGCTTTAGCCCCGACTTCGCGGACACAGAGCCGGCATGTATTGCATTAGTGGCTGGCAATTGGCAACCTTGGAGCGGTTTCCATCAGACTAATTGCCCGCGAGGTGACAGCATGTACCGCCTTAAATCCTGTTTATTTCTGAGCCTTGTGCTCACTCTTGGCAGTGCCAGCAGCAGCTTGCAGGCCGCTGAATTCGAACAGATCGGCAGTTTCGACTTCCCCACATCCGGCAGCGGCCAGGCCCAGCAGCATTTTTTGCTGGGAGTCGGCTACCTGCACAGTTTTGGCTTCGTGCAGGCCCAGCGGGAATTCCGCCGCGCCCAGGAACTGGACCCTGACTTTGCCATGGCTTACTGGGGTGAAGTTTTCACCTATCAGCATCCATTTTTCGGTGGTCCCTCAGACGGCCCGGCCGAGGCTCTGATGCGCCTGGGTCGCAGCACCGAAGAGCGCCTGGCCAAGGCGCCCACCGATATGGAGAAAGGCTTTTTGCTGGCGGCCGAAGCCTATGCCATGACCGAGGGTGACATGGCCGACCGCCGTATTGCCTGGATGGAAGCCATGCTGGATGTCCATGAAAAGTATCCGGAGCATGATGAGGTCAAGGCCTTCACCACTGTGGCCATGCTGGCGGGCGCCACTGCTTCCGGCGATATGCGCGAGCGCATCAATATGCGGGCCGGTGCCATGGGTATGGAATTGTTCAAGAAGAATGACAACCATCCCGGCGCTGCCCACTATGTGATTCACGCCTTTGACGATCCGGTACATGCTCCCATTGCTCTCGAGGCGGCCTGGAAGTATGCCGACATCGCGCCGGCTGTCTCCCATGCCCGCCACATGCCTACCCATATCTTCATCCAGCATGGCATGTGGGAACAGGTCTCTCTGTGGAATGACTCTGCCTTTACCGTGGCCCGTGAACTCTGGCAGCCGGGTGATGCTGCCGACCCCCAGAACCATGCCACCGACTGGGGGCAGTATGGTGATTTGCAGCTGTGGGATCTGGACCGCTCCCGTTTGTGGATCGAAAGAGCCGAGCAAACCCTGAGGGAAAATCCTGACCAGCGTCGCTCCATGAATACCCTCAAGACCCTGCAGGCACGCCATATTATTGAAACCGAGGATTGGCAGATTCAGGCCCTCAATGACGACATGAGCGCCGATGAATTGCTCGCCCTGGGTCTCAGTGCGGCCAATCTTGGCGAGATGGAACTGGCGCAGCAGGCCGCTGATCAACTCACCGCCCTTGCCAAAGCCAGCCCTGACAATCTCAACATCGAAAATGCCAGCCATCAGCTTGTTGGCCTGGTGCTGTTCAAGCAGGGCCAGGAGAGTGAGGGCCTGGAGCATCTGCACATGGCAGTTGCCGCTGCCGAAGCCGGCCCACTGCCCAGGGGCGCTGCCCTCCCCCTGAAACCAGCCCATGAACTGGCCGGTGAATTGTTGCTGGCCGCCGGTAATGCCGCAGCTGCAGCCGAGCATTTTGATCAATCCCTGTTACGCACCCCCAATCGTTCCCTGTCCCTGCGGGGCGCCGCCAGGGCGCACCGGGCCCTGGGTCATGAAGAAGTGGCACGTGAGCACTACAGCGCCCTGCTGGCCAACTGGGGAGACAATGGCAAGCCCGCAGCCGACGAAGCCAGAGCATTTATGGGCGACTGATTCAGGAGAAACGGCATGGCAAAACAAGAAAAACAAGCATTGCAACAGGTGGCTGGCAATGGCCTGCTGAGTCGGAGACATTTACTGGGATTGGGACTGAGCGGGGCTGGACTCGCGGCCAGCCACAGCCTGCTGGCCCAGGAATCCGGCGTGGTTTTTTCCATTCCTCAGTGGTCACGACAGCCAGGACCGGGTTCCAGCCCCTATGGCAGTCCTTCTCCCCACGCCAGTCACATCCAGCGCATGTCCGGCAACCCCAATCCGACCTATCCGGGCGGTGGTGCTTCCCGTTCGCCCCTGCAATTCCTGCAGGGCAGCATTACCCCCAACAGCCTGCATTTTGAACGGCACCACGCCGGGGTACCGGCTATTGATCCGGCCGGCCACAAACTGATCATCAACGGCCTGGTACGCCAACCCCTGGCTTTCAGCTATGAAGACCTGTTGCGCTATCCCATGGTCAGCCGCATTCACTTTCTGGAATGTTCAGGCAATAGTGGCGCCATGTTACGTAATGCCACTGCCGATGGCGGCGCCACCGCCCAGAGTATCCATGGTCTGGTTTCCTGTGCAGAATGGACCGGCGTTCCCTTGTCTGCGCTACTGGAAGAAGCCGGTGTACTGGATCAGGCCAGCTGGGTGGCGGCGGTGGGCGCAGATGCCGCCAGCATGGGCCGCTCCCTGCCCCTGAGCAAAGCTCTGGATGATGTCATGATTGCCCTGTACCAGAATGGCGAGCCTATTCGCCCCGAACAGGGCTATCCCATGCGCCTGTTCGTACCGGGCTGGGAAGGCAATATCAGTGTCAAATGGCTGACCCAGCTCAAGCTGCTGGATGAAGCTGCCCAGTTCCGCGATGAAACCAGCAAATACACCGACACCCTGGCCGATCGCAGCAGCCTGCAGTTTACTTTTCCCATGGGGGTCAAGTCGCTCATTACATCCCCTTCCGGTCAGATGCAATTGAACAATCCCGGCGTTTATGAAATCAGCGGTATAGCCTGGTCGGGTCATGGCAGTATTAGCCGTGTGGAAATCAGTGCGGACGGCGGACGTAGCTGGGCCGATGCAGAGCTGCAATCCCAGGTCCATGACCGCGCCCTGACCCGCTTCCGCCTGCCCTGGCAATGGCGCGGCTCGGACGCCATTCTGCAGAGTCGCGCCCATGACAGCCGCGGTAATGTGCAGCCTACCCGGGCCAGCATACTGGCTGCCCGCGGCAATATTGCTACCTACCACAACAACGGTATTCAAAGCTGGTCAGTCAATTCAGCCGGGGAGTTGCGTAATGTCTATGCCTGATTTTTCCGGAAAACGTCTGCTTGCCAGCCTGATCTGCATGGTGATGCTGGGAGCCGGCTGGAACAGTGTCGCCCAGGATCACCCCTCACCCGGCCTGGGACAGGCCATCAGTGAAGCCCAACTGGAGAACTTCGATCTGGTTGCTCCTCCGGGAGGCAGTGGCTTCCCGGAAGGCAGTGGTACCGCAGCCCAGGGCCGCAGTCTGTTCAATCAACGCTGCGCCGCCTGTCATGGTAGCGAGGGCCAGGGCACATCCGGCAATACCGTGTTGGTGGGCGGCTCCATGCAATCCGAGGGGACACCCCTGCGCACTGTTGGCAGCTACTGGCCCCACGCCAGCACACTGTTTGACTATATTCGCCGGGCCATGCCCGCCGATGCCCCCAAGTCCCTGGACAACACCGAGGTCTACCAGCTCACCGCCTACCTGCTGTATCTCAACGGCATCATCGGCGAGCAGGAAACTCTGGACCGGGCAGCACTGCTTTCAGTCACCATGCCCAATGCCGACGGCTTTATCGACAGAAGCCATTTGCACTGAGCCATGACAAATAGCACTGGCCTTGATCTGCATCAGGGCCAGTCTGCCCGGCAGGCCCTGAATTGCAGTATGATGGAACCGGTGATTCCGGCCGCGCCCGGGGCGCGCTGATTCACTGCCCAATCTCTGATACGAGTCTGCACCGTGGAAAATTTTACTCCCCTCACAGCCCTGCTTGGCGGCCTGCTTATCGGGTCTGCCGCAACACTCACTCTCTGGGCCAATGGTCGCATTGCCGGCATTAGTGGCATTCTCTCCGGCGTCATCGTCCCCCGGGGGCGGGATGCCATCTGGCGCCTGTTATTTGTTCTCGGCCTGCTCAGCGGCGCTCTGGCCTATGCCCTCCTGCGTGGCCAACCCACACCACTGGATCTGCAGGTTGGCCCGGGCCTGACCATCGTCGCCGGTCTGCTGGTTGGCTTTGGGACGCGACTGGGCAGCGGCTGTACCAGTGGTCATGGCATCTGTGGACTGGCGCGCTTCTCCAGACGCTCCTTCACCGCCACCCTGACCTTCATGCTGGTGGCTATCATCACCGTCTTTGTCATACGCCATCTGATTGGAGTAGCCGCAGCATGAGCACAGTCAGCAATCGCGCCTACCTGAGCATTTTTATTGCCGGCTTTCTGTTCGGCCTGGGTCTGGTTGTGTCTGGCATGTCCAATCCTGCCAAGGTGGTAGGCTTTCTTGATATTGCCGGTAACTGGGATCCCAGCCTGATTCTGGTGATGGGAGGCGGCTTGCTGATCACAGTGCCGGCCTTTCATCTGGTCCTCAAAAAGCCCCAGCCTCTGTTTGAAGAAAAATTCTTCCTGCCCACACTCAAAGCGGTGGACAGCAAACTGGTTGCCGGCGCGGTGCTGTTCGGTATCGGTTGGGGTATCGCTGGCTTTTGCCCCGGACCGGCGCTGGCGGCCCTGGTTTCCCTCAATCCTCTGGTATGGTTGTTCCTGGCTGCCATGATCGGCGGCATGTTGCTGCACCACTTTCTGCTGGAATAGTCGACCCTTTCAAATTTCCACAAGTGGCTTATCAAATTTGTAATATTGGGATGTTACACTCCGGTAGCATTTGAACTGTTGAGCATCCTGTGTCTGCTGAAATTACGCGTTTGAGCCTCGCCGAACTGGCAAGCGACGGCCCGGCTTTTCGCCACAAACTTTATGAAGGCCTGCGCGAGCACGGATTTATCATCCTTCGCGATCACCCCATCGACGCCGGGCGACTTGAACAGGCCTATGCGCTCACCCGGCAGCTGTTCGCCCTGCCCCTGGACACCAAACTCAGATACGACAGCGGCAAGGGCGCAGCCCGTGGCTATACCGCCTTCGGGCGGGAAAACGCCGTCGGCAATCAACATGCAGACCTGAAAGAATTCTGGCATATCGGCCCGGAACTCAGCCCCGACAGCCCCTATTTCAACAGCTATCCTGACAATTTCTGGCCCGAAGAAATCAGCGGCTTCAGGAAATGTTTTAGCGCCCTGTACAAAGACCTGGAACAACTGGGCAAACAGCTGTTGTCGGAACTGGGCCAGGCCATGGGCCTGGAACGGGATTTCCTCTCGGACCTGGTGAAGGATGGCAATTCAGTCTACCGCCTGCTGCACTATCCGGCCTTGACCGACCTGGACAGCAGCAAGGCAATGCGCGCCGCACCCCATGCCGACATCAATCTGATTACCCTGTTGGTTGGAGCCACCGATTCGGGACTGGAGCTGCTGGCCCGTGATGGCAGTTGGCTGCCGGTTGAATCGCAGCCGGATGAAATTGTTGTCGATACCGGTGACATGATGAGCAGACTGACCAATGACCTGCTGCCATCCACGCTGCATCGGGTGGTTAATCCCAACAAGGCCGACTGCTCCCGCTATGCCATGCCCTTCTTCCTGCATCCCCACTCCCGAGCCAGTCTTAGCTGCCCGCCCCAATGCGCCGGTCCTGACGGCAGCAAATACCCGCCGATTACTGCCGGTGAGTTTCTGGAGCAGCGACTGCGTGATATTGGCTTGATGGATTAAGAGTCAGCCCAGACTCAGAAAGAAACTGGCGATGGCAGCACTCATCAGATTGGCCATGAATCCCGCCAGTACCGCCTTGAGCCCAAGTTCGGCAATTTCTCCCCGCCGCTGCGGTGCCATAGTGCCAAGCCCCCCCAATTGAATGCCGATGGAGGCGAAATTGGCGAATCCACACAGAGCGAAGGAAACCACTGCCTGGGTATGGGTACTGAAGGACTCAATCTGAGCGGTAAATTCCACAAAGGCCACGAATTCATTGAATACCAGCTTCTGGCCGATGAGGCTGCCGGCCATACGGGATTCCTCCCAGGGCACTCCCAGCAGAAAGGCCAGGGGCTGCAACACCACCCCGAACAGATATTGCATTGACAGACTATCGAAACCGAAAAGCCCACCAAGCCAGCCCAGCAGGGCATTGATCACCGCGATCAAGCCAACGAAGGCCAGCACCATGGCCCCGATATTGATGGCCAGGCTCATGCCATTGCTGGCCCCGGCAGCCGCTGCATCGATTACATTGACGTGGCGTTCGAATTCCAGGTGAAAATTTTCATCCTCATTGGTGATGGTTTCGGTTTCCGGCACAAACATCTTGGCCATCAGAAAGCCGCCCGGTGCGGCCATAAAACTCGCCGCCAGCAAAAAGCGGATATCCACACCCAACAGCACATAGCCGGCCAGAACCGAGCCCGCGACCGTGGCCATGCCACCCACCATGATGGCAAACAGTTCGGAGCGGGTCATGCTGGCAATATAGGGCCGCACCACCAGGGGAGCTTCTGTTTGCCCGACAAAGATATTGGCAGTGGCCGACATGGATTCAGCCTTGCTGGTGCCCAGCAGTTTGCGCAGCGCACCACCAATTACCCGAATCAGCCAACCCATGACTCCCAGGTAGTACAGCACCGAAACCAGAGAGGCAAAGAACACCACAACCGGCAGCACGTGAAAGGCAAAAATAAAACCCATCTCAAACTGACCAATGGGACCGAATACAAACGCAATACCTTCCTGAGCATTGTCCAGCACACTGGAAACCGCGGAGGAGATTGCTTCCAGCATGGCTATGCCGGGCGGCAGGTAGAGCGCCAGGGCGCCCAGTAATAGCTGCAGACCAAAGGCCAAACTCACAGTACGCCAGTTAATCCGGCTACGTGCCGAGGAGCAGGCATAGGCTATGGCCAGCAGTGTCAGCATGCCCAACAGACTAATCAGTGCAGTCATCAATCCGGTCCTTGTAGCTGGGACAATAGTCTTTCAGCCAGTGCCTGCAGGCGGGATTCCTGCAGAGTCTGACCATCGATGAGCAGATCGGCATGCTCCCTGCCCGGCAAAACATATTCCTGATACATGGGCAGTACACTGTCTGCAAACTGCTGCTTCACCGATTCTTTCGTCCTGCCGCGCTCACGAACATCCCGCTGGATGCGGCGGTCCAGGCACAGCTCGATAGGTGTGTCCAGATACAGGGTCAGGTCGAATTGTTTCCGCAGCCGGGGATCAGACAGCACCAGCACGCCTTCAACAATGAGCAACTGCGGGGGCTGTAATGGCCGGGTACGGCGTGCCCGGGTGTGGTTGACGTAGTCATAGACCGGCACATTCACAGGCTCGCCGGCACGTAAACAATTCAACTGCTCAAGCAGCAGTTCATGTTCCAGTGCCCGGGGATGGTCATAGTTGACCCGGGTGCGTTCGCTGAATTCCAGATGGTCCTGATTACGGTAGTAGGCGTCTTCGGGAAGGATTTCGGTCGCCAGGCTCTGATCCATTTCTGCCAGGCAAGCAGTCAGGTTTCTGGCCAACCAGGACTTGCCGGAACCGGATGGGCCGGTGATTGCGATAATACTGCCTAGCAAATCAATGATCCGCCTGCGGAAGGACGATTAAGGGGGCGCGCTGTCACTTTCAGGACGGCTTTATTCAACGCTTTAGTCTGACCTTTGAGCAATCAGAGCAGCAATCTCACCGGGTTCCGGAAAGCGCGCGCTCGCAGCCTTGGAAAAAATCAGCTCGCCATCAAGCTTCACGTCAAAAATACCACCACCGCCCGCCACCAGACTGATCTCAGCGGGCCCGCTATCCAGAATCTCTGCTGACACACGGTCAGCCTCGGGTCGATAGTTTCAAACGGAACAGTATTTGATTTCGATGCGCATCTGATTCACCTGTGCTTGAATTTAACCCGGAAAGACTGCCCTTGTTAACCACTGCGGTAGCAATCAGACAAACCGTAAACTTTCTGTAATATAAACCGGCTTCATGACACCTCGGCTCCGGTTCCCAGGGTCGGAGCGCCTATCCCGGTGCCGGCGGACAGCTGCCGGCTGCACGGTCAGGCGGCGGCAATCTCCGCCACGGTGGCAGCCAGAATATCCACACCACGGTCGATGTCAGTCTGGCTGATATTGAGAGGTGGCAACAGCCGCAACATATTGCCGCCAGCGGTGCCCACCAGCAGGTGATTCTGCCTGAGCGCCGCCATCAATTCAGCATTATTGGTCTTGCACTTGAGACCAACCATCAAGCCACGGCCATGGACTGAATCCAGCTGCTCCGGGAAGCGTTCAATCAGGCCCTCGAGTTTGCGTCGCAGACTCTCACCCTTGCTGTGCACTTCATCCAGCAAACCCGGCTCCAGTAACAAATCCATTACTCCATTACCCACGGCCATGGCCAGCGGATTGCCACCAAAGGTGCTGCCATGACTGCCAACCCCCATGGTTTGACCTACGGCGGCACTGGTCAGGCAGGCACCCACGGGGAAGCCACCGCCAAGCCCCTTGGCCAGTGCCATGATGTCCGGTGCGATGGCGCTGTGCTGGTGGGCGAACAATTTGCCACTGCGACCGATGCCACATTGCACTTCGTCGTACATCAATAGCAGACCCTGTTCATCACAGAGTTGCCGAACTGCCTGCAAAAATTCAGTGGATGCGGGACGAATGCCTCCCTCACCCTGCACCGGCTCAAGAATAATCCCGGCCGTTTGCGGCGTAATCTGTTCCCGCAGGGATTCCAGATCACCCCAGGCGGCCTGATCGAAACCGTAATCAGTGGGGATAAAGCCGCGAGTATGATTTTCATTGCCAGCCGCCGCCAGCGCTGCCAGGGTTCGGCCATGAAAACTCTCAGTAAAACCGACAATGCGAAAACGTTCCGGGTGTCCCGTGGCAAGCTGGTAACCGCGGATCGCCTTGAGCCCCGCCTCGATTGCCTCGGTGCCGGAATTGGCAAAAAACACCTGGTCGGCAAAGCTGTGTTCGGTCAGGCGCCTGGCCAGGTGTTCTGCACCGGGAATACGAAACAGATTGGAGATATGCCAGAGCTTATGCGCCTGCTCGTCCAGCACTTTCACCAGATGGGGATGGGCGTGGCCAAAACTGGTGACGGCGATGCCGGAGAGAAAATCCAGGTAGACATCTCCGGACTCGGTAAACAGTTCACTGCCCTTGCCGTGACTGAATACCAGATCAGCCGGTGGACTGTAGTTAGGCCAGAGGGATTGCCGCTCTGACTGTATTGATGCCTCTGTGCTGGACACGATCTTCTCTCCCAAAACGTTTGCTGACAGCATTGGCAAGCAGGCTTGCAAGCGCCGGCCCGCTGCAGGCAAAGAGTATCAGTTGGGGCCCGATAGCTCGATAGCAGCACTGAAATTCAGGCAAAAAAAAGCCCGCACCAGGCTCAGCTGGCGCGGGCGTAAATGCCCATATACATAAGAAATCTGTTTAGCAGTACAGCCATAACTGTCAAGGGAGAGATTTGCCAGTCAGTGCCATACAAGATTTCCTGTACGTCACCTGGATATTTGCAGGACCCGTGCCAACTTCCAGAACCCGAAAAACGGCGCTTATCCGGCCTCCGGGCAGCCAATTTTGAACCAGGATGAAACAGGCGCGGAATTTCTGCGCGAAAATTGTGCTTCCCGAAGCCCTGCCCGGGCAAGCCGGCCCGGGTGCGCCCGGCAGGATGCCAGACGAGCCCGGGACTGCGTCTAGTCAGTATCGTGCAGACTGGTCTTGTAGGTTTCTGTCAGATAGACCACCGACAAAAGCGACAGCGCCGAAGCGATGGCGATATAGACCGATACCCAGATGATGGCATATTCGGTCCAGAGAATGGTGGCGATAGTGGGGGCAAAGGCACCACCGACAATGGCGCCGATCTGGTAGCCCAGGGAGGCACCGGAGTAGCGCACCTCGGTGCTGAACAGCTCGGTGAAAAAGGCCGCCTGGGGACCATACATCATCCCAAGGAACATCAGGCCGCCACTGATTGCCACCACGATCAGCCAGAAATTGCCGGTATCAATCAGGGGGAACAGGACAAAGGCCCAGACCCCGGTGAGGATTGCACCCAGCATAAAAATGCCGCGACGACCATGGCGATCAGAATAAGAGGCCGCCATAAACTGGGTCGGTATCTGAATGGCTGAAGCCAGCAGGACGGCACCGAGCATGCTGTCCCGGGACAGGGCAGCCCCGTTCGGGTCTCCCCCATAGGCCAGCACGAATCCAATCAGAATATAGAAAGTAACCTGAATTGACAGAAAAGCACCCGCCGCCAGGGCGATACGTTTGGGATACTTCACCAGGGCCTCAAGCACCGGTGAGCGCTTGACCGGCTGCGCCTGATCAATCTTGCCTTCCAGTTGCTTCTTCATCTTCACCGCCTCCAGCTCCTTGAAAGCATCGGTGTCTTCCATATGCAACTGGATGTACATGCTGATAGCGATCAGCACCACGCTAGAGATAAAGGGTATGCGCCAGCCCCAGTTCATGAAAAATTCCTCAGACACCAGAGCGCTGATAATCATGAAGGCCAGATTGGCAAGAATGACGCCCACCGGTGCTCCTGCCTGGGCATAGGCACCGTAATAACCTCGCTGATCAGCCGGGGCACTTTCGGTGACCAGCAACATGGCACCACCCCACTGACCACCAATGGCCAGACCCTGGGCAAAGCGCAGCACCGTCAACAGAATGGGTGCGGCAATGCCGATGGTGGCATAGGTTGGCAACAGGCCGATCAGGGTCGATGCCACGCCCATGAGTACCAGGGCGATGACCAGGGTTTTCTTGCGACCTACCCGGTCGCCGAAGTGACCAAACAGGATGCCTCCCAAAGGTCTGGCGATAAAACCGAAGGCAAAGGTACCAAAGGACAGAATCAGGCCAATGGTGGGTGAACTGCCCGGAAAGAAGGCAGCGGGGAACACCAGGGCGGCGGCCGTGGCGTACAGGAAAAAGTCATACCATTCGATACTGGTGCCAGCCAGGGCGGTCAGGGCCACCTTGCGCATATTCGATTTAAGATGCTGCTCGTCGACTGCACCGGTGGCAACTGGCTCGATATTCTCGGCCATAGCGGGTCTCTCCTCATTATTTCCATGGCTTTGGGGCCAGGAGTTTATTGTTATCCTTCGCTAATCTGCCTGGGAAGGCTGCATCGAGCATAGCAGGAAACGAGCGCTCTATTCATCCGTTTACGCCTAAGCGACGATTTTCACGTATGATTGGCAGCATGATGTATTCGCTCTTCAGATTGCTGCATTTCGCCGCCCTGTTCCTGTTCGCCGGTGCCCTGCTGATTGAGAATATGGCCATAAAACCCACCATAAACGGGGAAGATGCCCGCAATCTGGCCAAGGTGGATCGTGCCTGCGGGCTGGGCGCCCTGCTCAGCTTCGTGTTCGGACTGCTGCTGTGGCTCTGGGTTGGCAAGCCGGCAGCCTTCTACAGCGCCAATCCGGTCTTCCATGCCAAGCTGGGCCTGTTTTTTCTGCTTCTGGCCCTGGCCGCCTGGCCAGCGCTGTTTTTTCATCGTCATCGCCATTCCCGGCAGGAGAGTATTGCGGTTCCAGGGGCGCTGCGCTTTTTCCTGCGGCTGGAGCTGGTATTGATGCTGGTGATTCCCATACTGGCTTTTCTGATGGCCCGGGGTATTGGCAGCAGCTGAACCCATTGCGGAGGAATTCATGGCACGGTTCAACACACTGCCTCTGCTGCTAGCCTTGCTGCTGCCCTTGCCGGTATGGGCGGACCTGGACAGCGAAGCCCTGCGTCGGGCGCTTGCCGCAGCCGATCGCGACGTCAATGACTACATCCGTGACCCCTATCGCAAACCGGTCCAGGTGCTGGAGTTTCTTGGCATTGAAGCAGGTATGACGGTACTGGATCTGTATGCGGCCGGTGGTTATTACACTTTCATCCTGGCCAGGGCAGTAGGTCCGGAAGGCCTGGTCTATGCACAAAACACCCGGCGTGGTCTGAACACCCTGGAGGATCGCCAGGACATCACCCAGGGGCAGGCCCTGGCAGCGAAAATCGAGCGGGGCAGGCTCAACAATGTCCGGCAACTTGTACAAGCGGTTGGTGAACTGCAACTGGCAGCCGAATCCCTCGATGCCGTCCTGCTGGCCCAGACCCTGCACGACTATTACAACACCGACCCTGAGCGTGCCCTGGCCCTGTTGCGACAGATGTACAGCCTGCTGAAACCAGGCGGCGTGCTGGGGGTGACCGATCATGTTGGTATCGCCGGCCGCAATAACCGGCAATTGCATCGCATGCAAATCCGGCAGGCCGTGGCTGTGGCAGAACAGGCCGGCTTCGAAGTCGAGTCCAGCGAACTGTTGCGCAATCCCCGGGACGATCACAGCCGCAACATCTTTGATCCTGCCCTGAACCGCAACACAGACCGTTTTCTTTTGAAACTGACCAAGCCCTGAGCCTCACTGTTGCTGCTTGGAGCCCCGGGCATGATTTGATAGGCTGACTCGCCAGATTGGATTCAAGCCTTTCGGCTTCAGACAAGGTAGAATCATGAGCAAGCACTGCAGCCCCGACAGTTGGCGGCGATGTTCACCGCTGGCAGCACTGTGCTACCCGAGAATCCCTAGCCGGTAGATATTTGATGTCCGACCAACAAATCTCCATGTTTGCTGATGCAGGCCCCGCCGCCGGGGGAAAAACTGTCAGCTTCACCGTCAATCGCACAGTCAATGCCGCTGCCCAGGCCACCTTTGATCGCTGGCTGATCCCGGTTTTTCTGGAAGGCTGGATGTTCGGCGCCCATAGTGGCGATGAGGCCATTGAGGACCTTGCCAATACGGTGCGCAAAGGCGGCGACTTTGCCTACAAGGTGAAAAGAGACGGCAAGTCGGTAACCTTTCACGGCAGCTATGAGGAACTGGATATCCCCCGCCTGCTGGTGTTCAGCTGGCAACAGGATGACCGGGAAGCAGAGCGCTGCCATTTTCATGTGGCATTCAATGAAGAGGCCGGCAAGACCCGACTCAAACTGCAGGCGAAGATCCCCGAGCAGTTGGCTGAGCAGCGGGACAGCATCAAGCAGCTCTGGAGCGAGCGTCTCAACAAGCTGGCCGAAGGCTTCAGGAAATAAGCCCGCTGGCGATTCAACAAAAGCGACCTGGCCCGGTCATTACCGGGTCCGCACTGAAGGCAGCCTGCGCTGATGCCGAACAAGGCCCGGGCGGGCCAGCCCCGGGAATCCGGAAGGTCTGTGTATTGCCGTATCCAGAACCATGACTGAACACGTCTCTCCCGATCGCCATGCCGTCAGCATGGCCCACGCAGCAGTTTGCTTCGCCGGCGTCATCGGCATGATCGCCGCTGGCCTGAGCCTGTTTTCAGTCTCCCTGCACAGCGTTATTTTCCTCTGTCTGGTATGGACCGCCGCAAATGCCCGTTGGCTGGGATACAGCTATGGGGAAATCCAGCGACTGATGAGTGATGCCGTCAGTCGGGCCCTGCCTGCAATCTACATTTTCCTGCTGATTGGCATGATCATCGCCAGCTTCATCCACAGCGGTACCATCGCCACCCTGATGTACTACGGCTTGTCCTGGCTGAGCCCTGCCCTGTTCCTGCCGGTGGGACTGATCATGTGCGCTTTGATGTCCCTGGCCACTGGTACCGCCTGGGGCACGGTGGGAACGCTCGGAGTGGTTTTCATGGCCATGGCTTCGGTACTGGATCTGTCACTGGGGATGGTGGCCGGCATGATCATCTGTGGCGCCACCTTCGGGGACAAGCTCTCGCCGGTGTCAGATACCACCAATCTGGCTGCCATGAGTGCCGGTACCAATCTCTACCGCCATATCTATTCCATGCTGATGACCACGGCCCCCACTTTCCTGCTGACCCTGCTGCTGTTCAGCCTGCTCGGCCTGAACAACAACATCGATACCCTGGCCCTGGGGCAGACTGAGCTCATTCGCCAGACCCTGGCCAGCCACTATCGCCTGTCTCCCTGGATTACGCTGCTGCCCATCATTGCCCTGTTCAGCCTGAGCGTAAAAAGGGTCGCCGCCGAGGTCACCATGGCAGTCTCCAGTCTGCTGGCGGTTCTGGTGGCAGTACTCTATCAGGGGCAGGACCTGGCTCTGGTACTCAATGCACTCTGGGAGAACAGTCCTGGCAATACCGGACTTGCCAGCCTTGATGAATTGCTGGGTCGCGGTGGCATGTATGCCATGAGCTGGACATTGCTGTTGGCAATCATGGCACTGGCCCTGGGTGGAGTCATGCATGGCGCCGGATTCCTGTCAGCATTGCTGGCGGGACTGATTACCAGGGTCAGACACCGTGCGGCTTTGGTGGCCAGCACTATCGGCAGCGGACTGCTGGGCAATATGGCCATGGGTGAGGCCTATATATCGATCATTCTGAATTGCCAGCTGTTCCGGGATAAATACCGGCAGGAAGCACTGGACCCGGCCTTGCTGTCCCGCAGCGTGGAAGAAGGCGCGACCCTGACCACTGGCCTGATTCCCTGGACTACGGCCGGTGCTTTTTACAGCGCCACTCTGGGGGTGGCAGTTGTCGACTATCTGCCCTGGGCGTTTTTCAATTATCTCAATGCTCTGATTGCCATCGCCATGGCTGCGCTGGGGCTTGGCTTGTTGAAATTGTCTGCGACGACCAATCCCGCCACACAGGATTCTGATTCCTGATCGTTGCTGCTCTATTACATATAGGTTTGTTCAATATAATTCTGCAATGACAGCTTCTGCTTGTCATCGAACTGGTAGCCCAGTTTGCTGCGCCGCCAGAGCACATCCTCCGCCGAGTAGGCCCATTCTTTTCTGCACAGATAATCCACTTCCCTTTGATACAGGCCATGACCAAAATGCACGCCCATATCACCGAGAGAACGGGTGTTTCTGAGCAGTTCATAGCTGAGCGTGCCGTAGCTACCCAGCCAGCGATTGATGATTTCCGGACCCAGCCAGGCATACTTGCTTGCCAGTTCACGGAACAGGTTCTCTGACATATCAAAATCGCCCCCCGGCAGCAGGGCTTTTTTGGTCCAGTTGCCGCGCATGCGGGGAAAATACTGACCGAGTTCATTCATGACCCGCTCTGCCAGCAAGCGATAGGTCGTTACCTTGCCACCATAGACTGACAGTATGGGTGCCGGGTCCTCAATCAGTTCCAGGCGGTAATCACGAGACACCTTGCTGGCATTTTTCTTGTCTTCATCGATCAGCGGCCTGACTCCCGAAAAGGTCGATACAATTTCCGAGCGCAGCACCGATTTTCTGAAATACAGATTGGCGATAGACACCAGATAATTGATTTCGTCATTGCTGATTTTCGCCGCTCCCGGGTCGCCATTGTATTCTTCCTCGGTAGTGCCAATCAGCGAATACCTGCCCAGATAGGGAATCACGAACACCACCCGCCCGTCATGATGCTGCAGCATATAGGCTTCCTTGCCCGGGTGAATTCTGGGCACCACGATATGACTGCCCTTGACCAGTCGAATGCTGTGCGCTGCCGGGGCATGGGTCAGGGATTCCAGCAGGCTGGCGACCCAGGGCCCGGCGGCATTAATCAGCACATGACAATGGCGCAGCAGTTCGCGGCCCTGGCGGTGATCGTAGAGGGTCACTTTCCAGCCTTCACCTTCCGGCTCGATCCTCCGACATTCGCAGTAATTGAGAATCTCTGCCCCCTTGTCCCTGGCCTGAAGGGCATTGAGAACCACCAGTCGGGAATCATCCACCTGGGCATCCCAGTACTCAAAACCGCGCCGGATGCTTGGGTTCAACGGGCTGTCCTCGCCATAGCTGACGCGCCGGGAAGCCTTGAAACGATCCCGTTTGGCGAGATTGTCATAGAGAAACAGGCCGGCCTGAATCAACAGGGAGTTGCGTGAGTTGTTCAGCTGGGGAATCTGGAATGCCAGTGGCTTGATGATATGGGGAGCAGCCCGGGTGAGCACTTCCCTTTCCATGAGGGATTTGCGCACCAGCAGAAAATCATAGTTTTCCAGATAGCGCAGACCGCCATGAATGAGCTTGGTGCTCCATGAGGAGGTGGCACTGGCCAGGTCGCCCATTTCACACAGACAGACGCTCAAGCCCCTGCCGGCCGCGTCCGCAGCGATACCCACTCCATTGATGCCACCACCGACCACCAACAGATCCAGTGTCTGATCCGACTGATTCACCTGAATGCCTGATTTATCCTGATTAGAATTCACGGAACAGCATCCTGCTGCCCTGCAATCCACTGCGCCCGGATTGCACTGCCGGAGCCTTTGGTAACAGGACTGAAGCCCGGTGCGCTGCAGCTACTGCTGCAAGTTGTTATTGTTACTTACAACGGCAAGCCAGGCCAGATTCATTAGTGTAACATGGGCCCTGCTGTAAATTGCTGCAATGCAGGACATAAAAACCATGCATCCTGCGCCTTAATAATGACAAGAGCAAGTCAGAGATCGACATGAAAAAATACATACTTGCCATTGACCAGGGAACCACCAGCAGTCGGGCCCTGCTTTTCGACCTGGACGGAAAGCCCTGCGCAGTCGGACAACAGGAATTCCGTCAGTATTTTCCCGCCAATGGCTGGGTGGAACACGACCCGCTGGAGATCTGGTCCAGCACCGTCGCCAGTTGTCGTTCAGCCCTGGCCTCGGTTGGCGCTGACGCCGCCGATCTGGTCTGTATCGGCATCACCAATCAACGGGAAACCACCATAGTCTGGGACCGGCAAAGCGGCGAACCGGTGCATCCAGCCATTGTCTGGCAGGATCGCCGTACCAGCGAATATTGCCAGAGCCTGCGCCAGCAGGAGCATCTTGTGGAATTGATCCAGGACAAGACCGGTCTGCTGCTCGATCCCTATTTTTCAGCCACAAAATTGCGCTGGATACTGAACAATGTAGAAGGTGCCAGGGAGCGGGCGGAGAAAGGCGAACTGGCCTTCGGCACTGTCGACAGTTATCTGCTCTGGCAGCTAAGTGGTGGCCGGGAACACAGTACCGATGCCAGCAATGCCTCACGCACCATGCTGTTCAATATCCGCCAGCAGTGCTGGGATGATGAACTGCTGGAATTGTTCGATATTCCGCGCAATCTGTTGCCCGAGGTAAAAGATTGTGCCGCTGATTTCGGGCTCAGTGACAAAAATGTACTGGGCGCCGAAGTGCCCGTAACAGGTATTCTGGGGGATCAGCAGGCCGCGGCATTCGGGCAATGCTGCTTCCATCCGGGCATGGCCAAGAGCACCTATGGCACCGGCTGTTTTCTGCTGGTCAATACCGGCAATGAGATGGTCAAGAGCAGCAATCGCCTGCTGAGCACTGTAGCCTACCGTCTCAATAATCAAACCAGCTATGCCATTGAAGGCAGTATTTTCATGGCCGGGGCCACCATGCAGTGGCTGCGGGATGAAATGCGGCTGATCAAGACCGCCGCCGACTCTGAAACCATGGCTCGGGCCACCAGTGATGATCTCAGTGTGTATCTGGTTCCCGCCTTCACCGGCCTGGGAGCCCCCTACTGGGACGCCGAAGCCCGCGCGGCCATTTTTGGCATGACCCGTGATACCGGCGACAAGGAAATAGTCACCGCCGGCCTGATGTCAGTTTGTTACCAGACCCGGGACCTGGCCGAAGCCATTGCCGCCGATGGTGCCAGCCTGGAAACACTACGCGTGGATGGCGGCATGATCAATAACGACTATCTGCTGCAAAAACTGGCAGATATTCTGGCCTGTGAAGTGCATCGGCCCACGGTCACCGAAACCACAGCACTGGGTGCTGCCTATGTGGCCGGGCTGCAGGCGGGCATCTATGACTCACTCGATCAGATAGAAAGCAAATGGCAGTTGGACAAGGCCACCAAACCCGAAAAGGACGAACAGTGGCGCCAGGCCCGCTATCGCGGCTGGCTCGATGCTGTTGGCCGAACCCGCAGTGTCGTCTGAAGCGAGAATAATTGCCGGAAGTCTTTAGCCCCGAAGTATTTAAACCTTATGGAACTACATTTATTTCGACACGGAGAAACTGACTGGAATGCCGAGCGCAGGGTGCAGGGTCAGTCAGAGTCACAACTCAGCCCCCAGGGTATTGAACAGGCCCGGGCACTGAGTGAACGCATCCGCCACCTGCAGTACGAGAAAATCTACTGCAGCAGCAGTGTCAGAACCCGACAAACGGCAGAACATGCCTTTGCCCATGCCGATTTCGACATCGAGTATCTGGACAGCCTGCGGGAGATCTTCATGGGGCCCTGGGAGGGGGAGCTCTATGACGATATCGCGGCGCGCGAGCCGGACTCTTTCAGACACTTCTGGCATGAGCCTCATCTGTTTCAAATTGAGGGGGCAGAAACCTTTGAGCAGTTGCAACAGCGGGCCATGGACGCCATTGCCGGAATTTTTACCCAACACAGTGGGCAACGCATCGCCATCGTCAGTCATGGCGCCCTGATCAAATCGGTACTCTGCCATTGCCAACAGCAGGCCCTGAGTGAGTTATGGGCAGCCCCGAAGATGCACAACTGTGCCCACAGTATTGTACAGTTTGAAAGCCTGGCAGAGCCGCGGGTGATTCAGTACGCCGATCAGGCATTGCCATAGCTCCGCCCGGGTACCGGGGCCACAACTAGCGGTTGTCCTTGCTCATGCGATGCAGGTGGCGGCGCAGCCAACGCCGGGCGGGGGGAATATCGGTGGCGATAAGCGCCAGGCCCAGCGGTATCATCCAGAAGCCCAGCACCGGCAGAAAGCCCAGAAAACCAAGCCCCACCAGCAACAGCCCGACTACGCCCCGCAACAGCGGTGGAATAAAGCGCTGGCCTTTGCCCTGGGCAACAAATAACTGTGCAGCGAAACGGCGCTTGCGCATTTTCCGCTGCTGCTTCTTGCTGGCATCTGTTTGTTGCTTCACAAGCTCGAATCTCGTCCTGTCACGGCCAATCACTCCCCTGCCCTGTGCTATGCTAGCGCTTTTGGCAGCACCATCAGACATATCAACAGTCTGCGCACCAGATTAGCCGGGAGGCCGGATTTGCAAATCAGAAATATCAACATGGCACTGTACCTTGCCATCGCCGTTACCGTGGCGGCATTCTCGCAGCTAAGCGGTTACTGGGTAAACAATACCATTCCCCTGAACAGCACAGTGGAACTTAATAGCCTGGTACATTTCACCCATATCAGGAATTACGGCGGCGTCTTCGGACTTGGCCAGGGCTTGGGCTGGCTGTTCGGCCTGTTCAGTATCACCCTGTTGGCCGGTGTCAGTGCTTATCTGTGGCTGGGTAAAAACATTGCCCGCTTCGAGTATATCTGCTTTGGCTTTATCGTCGGCGGCGGTGCCAGCAATATTATTGATCGCCTGCTGCGGGGCAGTGTTATCGATTTTATCGACATCCAGCATATTCCCTACTGGAATTACATCTTCAATACCGCCGACGTGATGGTACACGTCGGCATCTGGCCACTGCTTTTCTACAGCCTGTTCTATCAACAGAATGAGACGAAACCGCGCGGACAACAGTAGTCGACTTTCGTCGCCTGATCCCGCAGCCCTCCCCGGATACTAAAAAACCCGATCACTGCAACAGTGATCGGGTTTGGCGTTGCCGAAATTCGGCGGGTCGAACAAAAATCTTCGCGCTTACATACGATAGCAAAGCGTGTATTCGTTGTCTTCTGAGTACACACCACCGCCACCAAGAGCCGCATTACCCGGGTTGGTATTCTGGCCACTGGTACCCTGGGTAGCACGCAGTCGACCGGAAGCGCCGTTGCCATCATCCATCTCATTGTCGATGGCTATAGCGGCAGAACCAGGAACCTGACTCATGCACACCTTGTTACCACCGAGGCCACCGTTGACAGGCTGGGTCGTAATACTGATCAGGCCGCCCCAGGGATTGGTTGGCAAGGCAGCGATACCGGTATCGGCAGGATCACCGGCGATGAAACCGGCCGCACGCAGCTGGCGCCAGAACACGTCTGTTTCCTGATTAGGGTTGAAGGTCCGGCCACGATCAGCACGAAGACGTCCGTCGGCGTTACCACCGATATTGGCACTGCTCCAGCTGGAACCCCGAGCCTGAACAGCTGCGGTATTACCATCATCACCCGGCAGTGCGCCATAGCGATCCTGATAGGCAAACATGGCAGCAGCGGTACCATTCATATCCCGAGTCGCTTGCTTGACCCGTGAGTTTTCAATCAGTTCTTGACCTTGCAGTACACCACCCACAAGCAGACCGATAATCACCAAAACAATGGCGATCTCGATCAAGGTAAACCTTGCTGACGCTGTATGGCCGGCATTGTTTTGATAGATCGTTGCATTCTTGCATCCCCCTGGAATCAGATTCCGTTGGTTTGTATACAGTAATAAGGTTATTAGTGTCATCGACTAAACTGGCGGCAACTATAGCCATGCCCCCAAAAAGCCGCAATATGTAGGTTTTTTTTACAATTATTTTGGTAATTTCATCACAAAAATAAGCGGTTTGTCTGGCGCTGCTCGGGCTTCAATACGCCCTCCAGCCGCCGTCACAAGCTGCCTGGCGTGATACAGACCTATACCCAGACCATCCCCTTTTTCGCTCCAGAATGGCTCAAACAGGCGCTCTGGCCATTTGCAGGGGCTGCCATTGCGGTCCTGCACTTCGACTTTGAGCAGTTTTTCGTCTTCTGCTTCGATTTTGACCGCAATATCGGGCCTGCCTCCCGTATTCAGCTGGCTTTGATCCACGTAGTTACCGAACAAATTGTCAAGAATGCTGTCCAGGGACTCCTGGTTCATGGCCACTTCGCCAGCCCCGTCTATGACAACTGACAGATCGTGAATCTTTGCCGTTTTGTGAAGCGCTTCACACAAATCAATCTCGGTCCGGGTTTCCGGTGACGGTTCACTGGACAGGGTTTTCAGAAATCGCTCGCAACGCTGACGCAGGGTGGGCATCACGCCACGCACGCTTTCCATCAGCTTCTCCTCGGACCCCGGTCGCCCACTCTCCAGTTGTTCACCCAGCAGGTTCACCAGCTGCACAATATTTTTCATATCATGCTGCAGGAACACATTCATTTTTGCAGTCTGGGCAAAGGCACCCTGCACCGAAGCCAGTTTCACCCACATATCAGTGTAGAGAACCAGAAACAGGCTTTGTGAAACCATGGTTGAAAAATAGCGTTGCTCAAAGCGGCGGCGACCGTCATAAAGATTCACGGTCAGAGCAATGTCTTCCACTTCCAGACGGCGGCTGATAAACAGCTCTCCTTCCTTGCCCTCACTGCCCGTTACTGTGGAGCCGAACCAGTCCAGGTGCCAGCTGATTCCCCGAAAGCCTGCCTTTTGCAGGGGTTGCCAGCATTGGCGTAAAAAATTGGGCAGATCAAATTCAAGCTCTTCATTGAGGCTGACCAGTTCGTTGGTTATTTTCACCCGTGCCCTGGCCTGACCAAGCAGCCACAGGGTTGCGGCGATAATGCTGAGGCCAATCAGGATCAGATAGGGATAGAGACTAGCCATCTTCCCGCTTGATGCCGAACTTTTTCAGAAAATAGTAGATGCTCTCGCGTTTCACACCGAGCCGCGCCGCACTCTGATAGACGTTGAATTCAGTATCCTTGAGCACCTGTCTTACCAGGCGTTCTTCGGCGTCTTCCCTGACCGCTTTCAAACCATCCTGAACCCGGGCGTTGAGCTGTAATTTGGTCAGCCCCTGCTCCCGGGACAGGGTACGCTCATTGCCGTAGAACAATACGGCCCGCTGCACGGCATTGAGAATGACTTCAGAGGAGGAGGGTTTGGACAGAAAATCGAAAGCGCCTTCCTTGATTGCCGCCAGGGCCGAGCTTTCTTCGTCCTGTCCGGTCAGCACAACTATTTTCGCCGGATAGAGTTTTTCCCCGATGCGACGAATAGTGGCCAGCCCCTCGGTGGTGGTATGGGGTGATGGCGGCAGGCCAAGGTCGACAACAATGACGGCGATGTCAGGATCCGAGTCCAGCACCGCCTCGGCACTGTCTTTGCTATCAGCTTCCTGCACATGATAGTCATGGCTTTCCAGCAAATTTCGCATTACCAGACGCAGGGCCGGATCATCTTCCACCAGCAGAATGCGAACAGCCTCGTCCGCTTGCCCGACAGCTTCGCCGCTGTCCTGATCGTCGTTGCTAATCTCTGACATGGCTTGTTGTTAACAGACCTAGGGCAGTTGCCCGGCGGAAATCATGCGCGTGAAAAGAATATTGGCAGATATCCAGACCAGTTGATCGTCGAATACATCCTCGATATAGCCGGTGGAGACGAAATCATCGTCATTGGCCATGCGGTAGCCCGCCACGGTGGTCTCCCCGGAATTTTCCGTGGCATCAACATCCGCAGCGGTAAACTCAGCCCAGTCTGCACCCATGGACAACAGCACCACCGGCACCGAGCTGGCAATCACATCGGCGCAGGCCGCCTGGGCACAGACGCGTAAATCGGGATTCAGGGCGGCCATACCCACGCCTCGCATGCCATTGGCGGTGGTAAAGGCATTGCCGTTGGCATCAGAGACTGAATAACGATAGGGATTAAGCCATTCATCCAGTAACAGGCCATCATCATTTACCGGCCCGCTGATGCCCAGAGTAACCGCGGGCACAAATCCATGGTCGCGAGTACAGGCCCCACCACCCACCGGTGCTTCGGCACCGCCACTGGCGGCAGTGGCCGGACAGGGCAAGCGGCCGGTGACCTGGGCGAACCCGTAAAGGGAATCCACGATTTCCTGCAGGCGAGCCTCGGTGGCATTACGCCGGTTCATTTCCTGGGTGGCACCGAGGGACATCAGCAGACCACCCAGCAGCGCCGAGACGATGACCAGTACTACTGCCATCTCCAGCAAACTGAAACCGCGTTCAGACTTTACTTTTGGATTGATCAGCATCGGGTTCCGGTCCTGCTTATATTGGGGACGGTTTGATCCAGAGTATAGGTAATACCACAGCCTGTGAAGGCAAGAGTTGCCGAATCATTGCTCAGGCGAGTGTAGGCCGCGTTCACATCCCATTGATTGGCCTGAAACCAGGCCGGGGCCGGCGCCGGTGCTACTGTAGTGGCATCGGCAAATTCACTGGCATCGGCCGGATAACTGCCATTGCTGGCATGCCAGGCATCCAGAGACTGCTTCACGGCTTCCGCCACCCTGGCAGATACCGGCGCCAGAATTTCCGCTGCGGTCACCGCCATCACCCGGTCATTGAAGGCAGCAGGATCGGTGGCGTAGTAAGTGATGAAATCAGGGGGTGAGAGATTATCCGCTTCCAGATAATTGGAAGTATTGTTACTGGGCCTGGACTGGCTTGCCAGGGCTTCACCCGGCGCAATGATGACCGCGGCTATACCGCCGCGCCCGTCGAGGCTAAAACTGCCATTGACTGTGGTATTCACAATACCTGCCGGGTTGCGCCGAAACTCCGGACTGACTGCATACCATAACTGCTCATCGATGCCCGTCATGGTTTCGCTTAGCGGAAAGATATCGCCGGAAGGCAAAGTTATTGATGTCGGCAGACGGGCCAGCGTGGTTGTCGCGCAGGGACTGTTTTCGCTGCCGTTGTTGTTGGAATCGGGGCAAGGCAAATGCCCGGGGCCCGCGCCGGCGGCACCGTAGTAATCACCGTGCAAGACGGCATAGGAAATCAGCACATCCCGGGCCGCGCGCAGTTCGTTGAGGGTGTCAGTATTTTCTCGTTGCTGAATCACATTATTGTTCATCACCGTCAGGAAGACACTGGCCCCTGCCATGAACAGAACCATGAACAGAATCAGCAAAACCACGCCTCTTTGATGAAAGGGGGATGGCGGACAGACAGCTGATGAAGATCTGTTCAGCATACCAGCCTCACTGTTGATCCGGGCTCTGCTCGGGAGTGGCAGCGGGAAGCTGATAGGCTTCAAGTATCTGCCCCGTATTGAGATCCAGTACCTGCCCCGGTTTGACTTCATAGCCGATGCCATTATCAGGATTGCGAATCAGCAATCGCCCCTGTGAATAGGGCAATAATAACTCCACATTGTCGGGCAACTGATCCTGGGCATAGGCCTGACTGTTAAGCCAGATGGTATAGCTGCCATCGCTGCGCCTGAGTGTGCCGCCATGACTGAACAGTCTCTCTTCCGGCTCCAGCACCGGCGCTGGTCTTTCCGGTTCCGGCTCTGGTTCCTCTACAAGCACTTGCGGCTGCAAGCTGCGCTGGCGCAGCGCTTCCAGATGAGATCGCTCAGCCGGCGTCAGAAACAAGCGTCCAACTTCCTCAGTCTGCGCAGAACTCTGGGCAAAACCGCTTTCACCAGCAGTCATCAGTGACAGGGCGAAGAGCGCGCAGAGAAATGATTGATGCCTGCTTAAACTCATGACGCAGCTAGTACTCCGGTTCGACATAGGGCTCTCGCTGGAATGAATACCAGATGAGCGCACAATCTGCCATCTGGTGCGGCAGCAAGCTCAGGTATTCACTATCGGATTCAATAGCTTCCCGCATGGTACATTCGTCAACAACAAACAGGCCACCGGTGGCATACAGGCCTTCCAGCAGCCGGGCCAGGTCGCCTTCATGCAGGAGTGGCAGTTCCAGGCGCAGCGGCGTGCCCCGCAAGGAAATCTGTTCTTCCGGATAGTCCACCTCGGTGATATAGGGGATTACCACCCGGTCCTGTTCGGCGATCTCCACCGTGACGGGATACAGATTGTGGCGGTTGCGCAGAGTTGTGATGGTGTCCAGCAGCGCTACCCGGTCTTCCTGGTCCAGCAGACCACGTGACTGCATCTGCTCGAAGACACCGATATTGTCGACGATAATCTGCTCCGCTGCTTCGATTTCCTGAACCTGGGCCGCCAGTAGTTCAAGGTCTCCACTCACCTGAAATTCGGCAATACGCATTTCATCCTGATAACGGCTGGCCAGCCACCACAGCGCAGCAGACAGCAGCAGCACCGACAACAATGTCAGCAGCGGCATTTTCAGCCACAGCAAATCTTCTTCTACATTGCGACGTTTCAGGGCCATGCTATCTTTCCTGGATTATTCGAATGGCAAAATCCACATTTATTTCCCGGTCGTCGATTACCGTGCTCACGCCACTGTCCGGGGTGTTCTCCACCGGCATTGAGAGCGGAGTAACGCGCAAGCCTTCGACGTTGTCCAGAGCATTGATAAAACTGCGTAACTGACGATCGGAATCACCAATGCTGCTATTGCTCTGTAATGCGCCGGTGACATCGATCGTGAGCTGGGCCTGGTTATCCAGCAGCATCTGGGTCACTGACAAGGTGCTTTCCGGATCCCGCAAATGCCAGACCAGACTTCTTAGGCGCACCGTGGGATACTGGTCCAGCACCTGGCTCAGAGTCGCCAACAGGGCAAAAGGAGTCTCAGCCTGTCTGTCAATAAGCTCAAAAGTGCCTACTGCCAGTTCCATGGCTTCGGAAGGAATGGGCGTTTCGGGAAACTGTGCAGTCAGGGCATCGTATTGCGCCTGAATGGGCTGCAACTGCCCACTGAGGCGCTCGATATTGTCGCGTCTGTTCAGGGCATTGAGAGCAATAGGTGTGGCATTGGCAATACCGGCGATCAGGAATACCACTGACAAGGTATAGATCACCCGACGCGCGGCAAACAGTTCCTGAAAGCGGGTCACTGAGCGCGAGGCATAGAAATTATTCAACTCATGACCGCGAATAGCCCAATCCAGACACAACATGACGGCAGTGATTGAGCTTTCCGGGCCACTAAAGCGGGCCGGGTCCATCATATCAATGGAATTGTGATGCTCGATTCGCTTGAAATTCTTGTTGGCCGGAATGTCTGCAAAAATGTCATCGGGCAGGATCGGGGTGATGACATGCACGTCCATGGATTCATCGAAACCGATCAGACCAATCCGTTCCAGATAGTCATTGGACTGATTACAGGCTTCGATAATTGTGTCGGCCAGCTCAGCCTCGCTGCCCTCGGGCAAGGGAGTCAGGCGGGAAAACATGGTCTTGCCATTCTCGAAATAGGTATGCCGGATGCCGGACACCTCCCAGTTCACCAGCAAGACCCGCTCCTGATCCCCCAGGCCCATGGCCTTGATCAAGGCCGCCAGTGCATAGGCCGGAGTAGTAATACTGCGAATGGGAATTTCCTGTTGCAGCAGTGCCTTGACCCAGGGCTCCAGCGCCTGGTTTTTGCCGATAGCACTGAAAAGAACCTTGTCATCCTTGCGCCCGCCGCTCTCGCGACCGACAATTTTTGCCGACTTGTAGTCCAGACCCCTGAAATGCTGGGCAGATTTTCTCGCCAGAAAAGAACGCCGGTCAGTGGGACTGACATGAGGTACCTTTTCAATGATGAAGTCTTCGGAGATTGAGTCCACCAGGATGGTTACCGGCAACTGCTTGTTCTCTGCCAGATAGGCCTTGAAATTCTCATGCCCGGTTGGCTCATCGGAAAATCTGGCCACATGGGTCAGACAATCCTTGTGTAATTCAAAAATGGACAAGCCTTCCAGATTGATCAGGAATATGCGTCGGGTCTTTGGTGTGAAGAAGTTCCGCAAGATCAGTCCCTATAATTGCAGATTACTGATGGAATCATAGACCGGGCCCATGACCGATAACATGACCCAGCCCAAAATTCCGCCCAGAAAAATTGTCATCACCGGCTGAATCAGAGCCTGCACCTTTTCGATGGAATCGCGAATATCACGGTCATAGAAATAGGAGACATTGAGCAGTGCCTGGTCCAGGTCGCCGGTTGTTTCCCCGACCCGGATCATGCGCACTACCAGTGGTGGAAACAACCCGGTATTTCTGAAACTGGCCGATACGCCCTCGCCCTGCTGAATGTCTGCCCGGGCCCGCGACAGGGCCGACCTGATGGCTGTATTGGTGGTGGTGCGTTCGGTGATCTCGATACACTGCAAAACCGGAATGCCGGCCCGATACATCATGGCAAACAGATTGGCGAAGCGTGACAGAATGATTTTCTTCAGCACCGGCCCGATCTGCCAGACTTTCAGCTTGAGAGAATCCAGCTGGTAGCGCACATCCTTGCTGGCGGAGGCCAGAATCTTGATTATCAGGGTCAGGGCAATGGGCACGATGGTGAAAAGATACCAGTAGTTCACGAAAAAGTTGGAGGTCGCAATCAGCAGGCGGGTATGGGCCGGCAAGGTGGAGCCGATGCCTTCGATAAAAGACACCAGTTGCGGCACCAGATAGACCATCAGAAAGCCCACCACGAAAAAGATTGCCGTGCCGACAAAGGCCGGAAAAATCATCAGTTTTTTGGTGGTTGCAATCAATTCGTCCTGCCACTTGATCATTTCATTCAGTGATTTGAAGACATCCGGAAGCTGACCGGATTGCTCACCGGCAGCAATCAGATTGATAAACATCTCATCGAAAACTGCTGGATGCTCAGCCAGGGCCTCGGACATCTTCATGCCACTCTCGATGTCTTCGATGACCTTGGCAATAACGCCCCGGAAGGCAGCCTGTTCGACACTGTCACGCAAATCCTCAAGGCCGTCGATCAGGGACACACCGGAGCGGGTCAGTTGTTCCATATGAAAACAAAAATTAATCAGGTCAATGCGCCTGATGGTTCGGATACTGCTGCGCGACCGTTTCTCCTGCACGAACTTGCAACGAACAAGGTCCATACCCATGCGACCAAGACGTTGCTCGAGATCAGATTCATTGGCCGCATCCAGCTTGCCGGTCTGGGTACGACCCCGGGAATCGATTGCCTTGTAGGTGAACAGCGCCACGGAGTTACCTGCTGACGCGACCCGTCAGATCCACCTTGCGCGTGATCTCATCAAGACTGGTGGAGCCATCGATAACCCGGCGACAGGCATCATCGGCCAGAATCTTGAAACCCGTGGCAGTGGCTGCCTTGCTCAATTCATGCGCCGAGGTATTGGAAGAAATCAGTTTCTTAAGATAATCGCTGATCTTTAGAATCTCGACGATGGCAATACGCCCCTTGTAACCCACATAGCCACAATTGGCGCAGCCCTCTGCCTGATAAATGGTTATATTCTGTACCGCTTCGTCCAGGCCCAGTAATTGTCTTTCGATCTCGCCCAGCTCATGGGGCTTTTTACAGAAGCTGCACAGCTTGCGCACCAGACGCTGGGCGATGATGCCAATCAGGTTACTGGAAATGATATCCGGCAAAACACCGAGGTCCTGCAGCCGGGGAATACTGCCCACGGCTGAATTGGTATGCAGGGTGGAAAAAACCTGGTGGCCGGTCATTGATGCCCGAAAGGCCATTTCCGCTGTCACGGCATCGCGAATCTCACCTACAAGAATGACATCCGGATCCTGACGCATCATGGAACGAATACCCTCGGCAAAACCCAGCTTCGCCGACTCATTGATGGAAGTCTGCCTGATCATGGGCATGGGATACTCGACCGGGTCTTCCATGGTCATGATATTAATGGCTTCGGTATTGATGTGATTCAGAATGGAGTACAGGGTCGTTGTTTTACCACTGCCGGTTGGACCGGTAACCAGTATCACCCCCTCCGGCTTGGCCAGCATCAGTTTGGTCAAATGCAGATTGGAATCACTCAGCCCCAGATTTTCCAGAGGCACGATACCCTTGCGCCGGTCCAGTACCCGCATGACGATGTTCTCGCCATAGGTGGTTGGCTGTGACGCCACCCGGAAGTCGATCTGCCGGCCGATAAGCGACAATGACAAACGGCCATCCTGTGGTGCCCTGGACTCGGCGATATTCATATTACTGATCACCTTCAGGCGTACCACCATGGCTGGCCAGTAACTGCGGTGCAGGGAACGCACCTGGCGCAGCACACCGTCAATACGATAGCGAATGCGCAGGAAGGCCTCTTCCGGTTCAAAGTGAATGTCTGATGCATCACGCTGAACCGCGTCCGCCAGCAAGGCATTCACCAGACGCACCATGGGGTGGCTGTACTCATCACCTTCAGCCTGCAAATTCTCGAAATCGACCTCACCGGTTTCGATTTCCTGCAGAATGCCATCGATGGACAGATCGAAGCCGTACACTTCCTCAATCAGGCGCACAATATCGGCTTCCGAGCCCAACAGGGGGCGAATTTCCATATCCCCTTCATTCATGGCCCGGACCTGATCCATGGCAACGATATTGAATGTGTCAGCCATGGCCAGGCTCAGTACCGCGGTTTCCTTGTCAAAGGACAGGGGCAGAATCTTGAAGCGACGCGCCAGGTCCTGGGGCACCATCTTGATCGCTTCGGCATCAATCACGGCACTGCTGACATCAACGCTTTCAAAGCCGGTGTTTTCACTGAGGGCGTCACGAATAATGGAATCAGTGACGAAACCCAACTGTATCAGCACGGCACCGATGCGTTTGCCAATGGCTTTCTGTTCCTGCAGGGCAATGCGCAATTGATCCTCGGTAATGATGCCGCGATCAATCAGAACCTCACCCAGGCGCTTGTTGGGAACTTCCGTGGTTTCTTCACTCATGGTGTCAACGTCCTGCTCAAAGTTTCAACCCGACGACGGGCTCCGCTCAGATCAAAGCCCGCTTGCTGACTCTCTGCCTGAGTCAGGGCTTCCTGATAAAAAGTGATTGCTGCCCTGGCCTGATTCAGATGCTCGAGGCTGACAGCCAGGTTATAGGCATAGTCCGGGTTAATTTGCCGGGGCTCCTCTGCCTGACTTCGGGCCAGTTGCAGGGCACGAAAATAATATTGCTGGGCATCGCTCCACTGTTGCCGTGATGCATAGAAATTGCCCATGGCATAGGCCAGACTGGCAACCTGTGGATGCAGATCCAACAGGCGCCGTAATTCACGTTCCTGGGTTGCTGGCCCACCGGCGGGACTCAATTCCAGCAAGGCGGCGCGGGCCACCGGATCGGCAGGATTACGGGCCAGCATCCGGGAATAATAGTCCATGGCCAGGGCTGGCTGCTGTTCTGCCACAGCGATGGCCGCCAGCCCCAGTAGTGCATCCCGATGCATGGGAGAATCCGCCAGCGCTGCCTGATAGCGCTGGCGCGCCAGTCCCAGATCGCCACGCTGATAGGCTGCATAGGCCTCATTAAGCAAAGGCTGCAGAGTCGAATCGGCCTGCCGACGGGTGAAATTGATCTGCGCCACCGCCGCAGCCGGCGCTTCAGTATCTGATTCTGGCTGCGCAGCGCTGCCGGCAAGTTCCGGCTCATTGCTGTCAGCTGCTGTTGCCGTGGCATCACTTGCATCCGCCAGCACTTCTTCTGCCGTTGCCTGATCGGTATTGCTGTTATCAATTGCGGCGCTCGCCTGGGCTGGTGCTGCTGCTGACTGCGCCGGGCTTACTGGCAATGCTTCTTCAACCCTATCAACTGGTTCAACTGCAGACATGGGAACTGACACCGCGGTTTCCGCAGGCGGGGTTGCCATTGTGGTAAAACGAACAGTACCGGTGCTGTCAGTATCAGCCAGAGTCACCGCTTGCTCCGCCTCATCCGGTTCAGCTTGATCAAAACTGGCAGCCCCGGTCAGTTCCTGCTGTTCACTGCCTTGCTCAAACTGCTCACTCTGCGACTGCCCGGCCACATAGTTATCCGGCACGGTAATGCCACTGCCGGAGTCGCTGTTCAGCATCATCAGCAGCCCTCCCCCCAGCAACAGCAGCACCACGGCGGCTGCTGCGCTCAGTAACAACAATTGCCGGCGACGCTTGCCGCTGCCCTGCTGTTTGGCAGCAAACACGGAGCGGGCCGAGGCGCGACTGCGGGCACTGCGCTCTCTTATTCCGGGTGCTTTATCGGCCAGTGTCAGTTCCGCCGGTTTTCCCACCGACTGCCGGGCTTCGGCTTTTGCAGAGGGTTCACCTGACTCACCCCTGCCTGACTGGTTTTCAACTGTCAGTTCCAGTTTGCTGGCGGGCTTGTTGGCCGGCGCTCTTTCATCAGCATTCACTGGAGATTCTGTGCCTGGTCCGCTGCTACCTGCTGGCTGTTTATTGGCTGAGGGCTTTTTATTGGCTGAGGGCTCTTTATCCGCTGAGGGCTCTCTATTGGCTGAAGGCTCTCTATTAGCTGAAGGCTCTTTATCCGCTGAAGGCTCTTTATCTGAGTCAGGCTCTGGTTGGGCAGAAGACATTTCTTCAGCCAAAGACTTCAGGCTATCAGGCGAGGCTTTTGTTTCAGACTCCGCGTCAGGCTCGCCGATGAAAGGTTGCCGTGTTGCCGTGCTTTCCTGGGGCGCCAGCTCCAATGCTGATTCACCGGCTGGCGAAGCCTTTTCCGCTTGCGCGTCCGGCGTCTGATCCGGTTTGCCAGGCCCGTCTGAATCCTGAAAATCCAGCGGCAGATCGGGGATGCTGCTGCCGGGCCCAGAGTGGCTGGCAGGTGCTTGCGCAGTTGGCGCTACAGGCGCGCCTGGTTTCGTGCTCTTGTCCGCTGTGGGTGATGCCGGAGGACTGGCCACTTCGCGGCGGGGAGTCGCAGGCTGTTGCGCTGTTTCAGAGCTGTGTCTGGCTTTGTCGCTGGCAGGGTCTTGCCCTTCCTTCGGAGCAGGACCGGACTCAGCCTTCTTCCTGGACTCCTCGGCCTTGCGCAGCGCATCCATTAACAGGCTCATAATCGACTCTCTAGTTTTATTCGCTTATGGCTTAACGCAGCGAAGCACCCTGAACAGCAGATCCTGATGCAGCGGCAGAAGGCAGGAATTGTCGGTAATTCTGCAGCTCCCCACTCAGGCCGGGTTGGCGAACCACCACCGGGCGGATGAATATAATCAATTCAGTCTTGATCTTGTTGTCGTCCCGGTAATTGAACAGATTGCCAAGTACCGGCACCCGATTCAAGCCCGGTAGTCCCGCCACATCGGAATCCACCGTATCCTGCATCAGTCCGCCCAGTACCGCGATTTCTCCGCTGTCTACTGTCAATACTGACTCAATCTCCCGGATCTGGATCTCCGGTATGGAATTGACCACCTGGGCATCGGCCAGGGCCGGATTGGGGTCATCTACGAAACGAATAATTCTGGAAATGGTTGGCCTGACATTCAGGGTAACCTGATCCGACTCACTGATTTGCGGAGTCACGGCCATGGTAAAGCCCACCGGTACCGTATGTACTTCACTGGTATAGGTTGGCGGAATCGCCGGACTGGTGGCAGTTGCCGGAAAGCCTGCTTCCACGTCTATGGTGAAATAGATTTTGCTGTCTACCACCCGCAGCATGGCAGTCTGGTTATTCAGGGCCATCAGGCGGGGACTGGACAGAACCTGGGTATCGCCAAACTGTGACAACAGGCTGATGGTGGCGTTAACAGCATCCGGGCCTGCGCTCTTGTCGATAGTGAGTACATTGGTGGGGGCAGTATCGAGATTGAGGCCGGTCAGTTCCTGGCTGAAACTGATCTGGCCACTGTCGCGAGCCAGCATCGCCCAGTCCACACCGGACTGAAAGCGATCGCTGAGATTCACCTCTACCACCGTTGCTTCGATCATCACCTGATACAAAGCCCTGGTGCGTACCGACTCGATAAACTCGAATACTTCTTCATGCTGTCGGGCCGTGGCGCGCACAGTCACCAGCCCGGTTTCCGGACTGATCACGATGGGGCTTGGCTCACCTGTGTCTCCGACACCCCCAATAATCGCAATCAGATTTGCTTCCAGGGTTTCCCAGAATTGATTACTGGTGGCCTGATTCAGCACTGTGGTTGAGTTATTGGCTTCTCCCGAGCCGGAGTCACTGCCAACGCCGTTGGAGACAGCCGAAGATACGCTCACCTCCGACGAAGAGCTTCGTGCCACATTCACGTAGTCAATGCTGTATGTTCGCAGCTCCGGCTGATCCGGCTGCACCACCAGGTAATCATTGCCCTCGAACGACCAGCGAATTTCAACCTGCCTGGCGATTCGTTCCAGTATCTGGGGCAAGGTCTGGTCAATGGCATTGATGCTGACCGAACCACTGATGGCCGAGTGTACATCGACATTGATATTCGCATCGCGGGCCATGGCAAACAGCAGTTCCCGCACCGGCACGTCCTGCACCACAACTGAATACAGTTCCAACGGCGCCTCCGGCTGCGGCGCTGTCACCACCGGCAAGTCACGCACAATATCAGGAATGTCCTGATCAGTGCGCGGCGCTTCGTCCTGATTCATATGCCGACCCTGCAATTCGAAATCCGGCTGCTCGGTGGGTGGTGGCAGTGAATCACAGGCCGCCAGTAAACTGGCCACCAGCATTCCCGACAGAAATCTTGTTGCATTCACTTGCATGGAATTACTCCGGAATGAAAGCTGCGACGCTTGAATTGATATTGCATTCGACCGCACTCATGTTTTGAACGAAGGGCCGGTAATCCTGAATCGGTGCTGGCAGGGATTCGATATAGGCCTGAGCCAGACTGACCCCGGGAAAATTCTTGTGCTTGACTGTCCAGTAGCTGCGGTCGCCTTCGCTTGACATGCAGAAATAGGATTCTTCCAGCAAATTGGAAGCCTGCAGCTCCTCAAGAAAACGTTCGGCGAAATCCAGATTCCCCAATTCACCGGACATGAACTGAATGGTGTAGGCCTCGGGGTTGGCCACACGCAGCCACTCAATAGAAGCCAGCAGTCGCTGCTGGGTCAATGTGTCGAAACCTGACCGGGCCGGTCTCAGAGCGGCAGGCAGGGTTTGTTCCACCGTCTGTTCTGCCGGCAGCGATGCAGCCGCCATGCCTGCCTTGTCCTGCGACTCAGCTGCTTGCGGCATTGGCTCGGCAGCCGGCGGCCAGCTATTGGCAGCAAGAGCCTGCGGAGACTCCTTGCTTGCCAGCAAGGCCACCGGTAAAGAGGCAGACCCGGCCGCTTCCGGCATTGTCGAATAGTCAGCCTGCCGGGCCACACCAACACTGCCGGGCCATAGCACAAAGGCCAGCACTGCAACCGCTGTCAGTGCAGCTGCACCGGCCAGACGTGCCGGCCAGAACAGGGCTTTCATCAGAGGTGAGGAATAGTCGCTGTCGCGAATCGCAGCGCTGACATGCCGCAGCTTAACCACTGGCGGCACATCCGGGCTCAGGTTTTCCGGTGATTCCAGTACATTATCGGCAAATGCTGCCAGCAGCGCCTTGTCCGTCAGAATATTAATGCGCCGGGTAAGACCCCGCGATACCTTGGCGATCAGCCATTCGGCCGAGGGCGTAAACAATTGCGGGCAGGGGCAGCCGGCAGCGCCGAGACGAAAACGGATATAGGCCCGGGTTGCGTCGGCATCCAGGGGCGACAGATAGAAACTGTGAGTAATACGTTCGCGCAGTTGGCGAATATGTCTGGCGCTGAGGTTTTTATCCAGTTCAGGCTGACCAAACAGAATAATCTGCATCAGCTTGTCGCGATGAGTCTCGAGATTACTGAACAGGCGAATTTCCTCGAGAGTCTCGACCGGCATGCCCTGGGCTTCTTCGATGATCACCAGCACCTTGCGATTGGCGGCATGCTGTTTCAGCAAATAGTTCTGTAATTGCTGCATCACCAGCAATTTGGATGTGTCCCGCCGTACCAGCAGTTTCAGCTCGAAGGCGATGGCATAGAGGATGTCATCCGGGGAAAGATTGGGATTGGCCAGGTAAACCACTTCGGTGGACTCCGGCAACTGTTCTTCCAGCATGCGACAGAGCATGGTCTTGCCGCTGCCTACCTCACCCACAACCTTGAGAATGCCTTCACCGGATTCGATGGCATACAGCATGGCATCCAGCACCACGCCTCGGCCTTCGGCGCCGCCCGAAAAAAACAGTGAGGTATCTGGGGTAATGCGAAACGGATGCCGCTGCAATCCAAAATAGTCCAGATACATTGATTTCTCCTGATTCCATTAACAGACTGCCGGACAAATCGGCAAGCCAGCACAAGGGCCTGGGGGTAAACCAGTTCTAGTCAGTTGTATCGGTCCGAAACCAGAGAAATTGATGGCTGGAGGGGAATTACAGGGTAATAAAAGAGGACTGTGTGCTTGAGATGTCGGGTTGTTAGGTCTGGTTAAGAGTCACCCAGTCTCACCAGACCGGCTATTTCAGCGTGGCTCACCCACTTCAAAATCGCTCAAGACCCGCTCTTCAGCCGCTGCGGCCTGGCGCCATCGCTTCAGGGAAGGCTCTTCCAGCATGAACTGGAAGTAATCGCCAGCTTCAGGCCCCAGCTCGGCGCCATAGCTGTAAAAGCGCATTACCACCGGTGCATACATGCAGTCGGCCAGGGAGAATTTGCCAAACAGATAATCGCCACGATCCACAAAGCGGCGCCGGGCCTGGGTCCAGAGGGCATCGATACGGCGGATATCCTGTTCCACCGCTGCCGAGAAGCTCAGTTGTTTGCGAGCCCGGCAATTCATTGGCAATTCGCTGCGCAGAGCCATAAACCCGGCATGCATCTCACTGCAGAAGGAACGGCAAAGAGCCCGGGCTTCACGCCCCGCTGGCAGGGCCCGGTTGTCCAGATACTGCTCGTTGATATATTCGCAAATCGCCAGAGACTCCCAGACGGTCAACTCTTCGTCGATCAGTACCGGTACTTTCAGATTGGGGGAATAGCGGGCCAGCTCGTCACGATAATTATCAGAGAACAGCTCTATAAGGATTTCCCGAAACGGGACTTCGAAATGATCCAGCAGCATCCAGGGGCGCAGCGACCAGGATGAATAATTTTTGTTGCCTATAACCAGTTGCAGGCTCATTGCCACTCCGCGACGACGAAAAAAGGAGGCGCCACTATAGCGGATTAACCCCCGCTTGACACCCTCACCGGCAGCCCTTTGCAACTGCTTCAGACTCCTCCTATAACACTGATTTTGCTGGTTTTTTAAAGACCAATCAGACAAGATTGCGAATAGACAAAGCCGGGGGCTTAGGGTAGCCTCTAGACTGTATCTGACCGGGTACAGCCGGTCTTGCAAGTCCATCATGGATGCTGTAACTGATTGATTTGAAAGACTTTTGAGGGGGCTGATTTGATCAGGGCCAACCCGGAAGGAGCAGATAAAACCAATAAGAATCTTTTTCATCAGCGAGGCATAAAATGATAAGAAAAGATGCTGTCTTGAAACGCCTCAGATCTTCGGCCGTGATCGGCCTGGTGATGAGTATCTCCGGAGGCCTGGTGGCCCAGGACACGGTCGAATGGACCACCCTGGGAAATGACTTTGCGCATACCCGCTATTCCCCCGCCTCTGAAATCACCATTGATAACTTCGAAGATCTGGAAGTTGCCTGGGAATGGAGTGGCGCCAGCCTTGGTGCTGTCAGCGGACGCTCAACCCCCAGCTACATCAACGGAACCCTCTACACGGTTGCCGGCCCGCGTCGAAACGTGGTGGCAATCGACCCCAAGACCGGCGAAACAATCTGGTCCTACCGTCTGCCCAATACTCCCCGCTGGGAATATTCCATGCGCGCCGACTACGGCAAGGGTGTTGGCTATGCGGAAATCGATGGCCAGGAAATCATTTACATGATTACTCCCGGTTTCTTCCTGATCGCCCTGGACGCCCAGACTGGCGCTCCCCTCAAGGATTTCGGACGCCCGGTGCCCATCGACGGCTTTCCGGAAACCGGTGTTGTGGATCTGCTGGCTGACCTTGGCCACCCCTATGATCCCTATGAAGGCATCCCGCTGGAAACCGGCTATATCACCGGCTCTTCACCACCGATTGTGGTGAACAACACCATTGTTGTCGGTAACTCGGCAGAACAGGGTTACAACCAGGCCCGTATCGAGAACGTGCCAGGTGACATTCTTGGCTATGATGCCCGCAGTGGTGATTTCAAGTGGAAGTTCAATGTCATTCCACGCCCGGGTGAGTATGGCCATGAGACCTGGGAGAACGATGCCTGGCAGTGGACCGGTGACGTATCATCCTGGGCTCCGATTTCTGCTGATGTTGAGAATGATCTGGTTTTCATTCCCACCAATGGCGCCACCATCGACTACTACGGTGGCTTCCGCCCCGGTGACAACCTCTACGGCACCAGTGTGATTGCCTTGCGCGCCAGTACCGGTGAACGGGCCTGGCATTACCAGACCGTCAGACATGATATCTGGAACTACGATAACCCGATGGCACCAATCGTCATGGACCTGAATATACCGGGCCAGGGCATGGTTCCTGCGGTGGCCCAGGTCACCAAGCAAAGCATGGTATACACCTGGAACCGCCTGACCGGTGAACCGGTGTGGCCGTTTGAAGAGCGCGAAGTACCCGCATCCATAGTGCCGGGTGAAGTGTTGTCTCCAACCCAGCCCTTCCCCACCAAACCGGCACCGTTTGACATGCAGGGGGTCTCTCCTGATGACCTGGTGGACTGGACTCCGGAATTACATCAGCAGGCTATCCAGGCCTTCGCCGATTACCAGATGGGCCCGCTATTCAACCCACCCATCCATCGGGACAATCCACTTGGCAAACGTTCTGCCATGATCTGCCCGGGTGGCGGCGGTGGTGCCAATATCACTGCACCGGCTGTGGCTGATCCCACTACCGGCATGCTGTATGTGTCTTCACAGTCAGCCTGCTCAGCAGTGCAGCTGGTTCCGGGTGAAGAAGCAGACACCCAGTATGAAAAGCCAACCGGCACTACCTTCGCCCGTTATGCCAATGGCCCGAGTGGTGGTGCGCCGCGGCATCCTGCCGGCATTCCGCTGTACAAGCCGCCTTACAGCCGTATCACCGCCATCGACATGAACACCGGTGATCACGCCTGGATGATTCCCACCGGCAACACACCGGATCGGGTGTTGAATAATCCGGCCGTTCAGGGTCTGGACATTGGTAACACAGGTTCAGGCAACCTGGTGCCCATGACCATTACGCCGAACATGCTGGTCTATTCCGACACCGAATCCGACGGCACTCCCATGCTGTATGCCGTTAACAAGGCCACCGGAGAAACTGAAGCCGCCATCGAAGTCCCTGCTCGCAGCCGCTATGGCATGAGCACCTGGGTGCATGATGGGCATCAATACATAATCCTCCAAACCGGCCCTACGTTGACTGCTATGGCACTGCCTGGAGCTCTGGACGATTCCGCCGGTCACTAGTGACCGGAAATAAAAAAGCCCCGATCACCTGGCGGTGGTCGGGGTTTTTTATTTGTTGGTGCCTCCCGTGCCGGCTGCGAAGGTCCGGCTCTTCGTTAAAATTATTTTCCGACCCGGTTACTTACTTCAGTAAGCGCCCGGGCCGGAAAATAATTTTGCCTCGATCCAAACCTTCTCGCTCGCCACTACCTGACAGGCATGCCTACACGCATGAGAAATGTTGCAACTGACGTTTTGCAGCTGAAGAATAGCACCCCTGATATTTGTGGCTAATGGCAGTAAAACCTGCTACAGTTTGCGGGAATATTTCCCACAAAATGGAAATGCCGGATTATGATCCCCTTGCGTCAGACTTTGCGGAATAACCGCCTACTGTATTTTATTTATGGGTGTCTTCTTAGACTGAAGTTTGAAATTCAAGCAAGCGCTGCGACGTTTCTCTGGAAATGGAGTTCTCGTAAAACAGAAACCGAGCAGGCAATACCTCCTCCGAGATTACGACACAGAGTGCACGGATGTCTGGACTACCGCAGTTTTAAGCGTGCAGGATCAGAAAATTTCATTAGCCTTGTGCCGACGCTGGACCAGCTCCAGAAGAAGCAGGAGCGCCCACTGAAAGTATTGGACTTTGGTTGCGGCTGCGCGCGCACTCTAGTGCATTTTCTGACTTCACGACCCCACTGGCATTACACCGGAACTGATATTGATAGCCAGGCAATCGAGTGGAATTCAAAACATCTGACGGGCAAAGCTGACTGGTATGTCAATGAATGCAGTGGCCCGTTACCTTTCGGTGATGAGGAGTTCGATGCAATTCTCGCGGTTTCGCTCTTCACTCACCTGGACGAAAACCTACAGGACTTTTGGCTTCAGGAGTTCAAACGAATACTAAAAACTACGGGAATAGTCCTGGCTACGGTGCATGGAAAAACTGTTTGGGAGAAGAATCCGAAATGGACGGAAGACGTTGAGAAGTCCGGCTTGCTATACCTACGGACCAATGTGGGAATTAGAAACCTGGCGCAAACTCCAGATCATTATCAAACGACACTCCACAGCAAAAGCTACATAGTCGGAAATTGGTCAAGAATATTTGCAAATATCCAATACGAAGAAAACGCCATTAATAATTGGCAAGACCTTGTAGTGCTAAGCCACTAGCACACCATCATCACAAGTTAACAGCCAAGAAGTACCGCAACTATTCAACTAATTACACTATCAGAAAAGAACTGGTGATAGACCACAAAGACTATGTAGGAGTAGCGAGCGAGAAGTCGTGGAACGAGGCGTGGAATTTTTTTGAGTCAGGAGCTTACTGAAGTAAGTGACTGGCTCAAAATAAATTTCACAACGAAGTGCCGCGGTTTCGCAGCCGCTACGTCAAATGGTACGAACCTGAGTATAGTCCGTATAACCCATCAGTATTTTCTCGATGCCGTCTTGTTTGCGCGTGCGCATCCCCGACTTAATCGCCTCAAAATGAATCTCCGCAGCCGGTGCCCGGCGCAAAATCATCTTCTTGATATCCGGCGTGCTCATCAGCAGTTCGTGCACACCCATGCGGCCGCGATAGCCGGTGTCGAGACAGGCCGGACAGCCCGGCGCCTTGTAGAGCGTGAATTCACCGTTTTGGGAGTAGTCTTCACGCCATTGGTCCAGTTGTGCCTTGACGTGTTCGGGATCGGGGTCTGAGCGGGTGCCATCGGGGATGGATTCACGGCAGTATTCCGAGGCCAGAAATTCCAGTTCGGTTTCATCCGGTGAATAGGACTTCTTGCAGGAGGTGCACAGGGTCTTGGTCAGTCGCTGGGAGAGAATACCGATCATGGCATCCGCAAAGTTGAAGGGGTCCATTTCCATATCCAGCAGACGCACGATACTCTCGGCAGCGCTGTTGGTATGCAGCGTTGACCGCACCAGGTGACCTGTCAGGGACGCTTCGATCGCTGTGCCGGCAGTCTCGGTGTCACGCATCTCCCCCACCATGATGATATCGGGGTCTGCACGCAGGAAGGCGCGCATGGCATTGGCGAAGGTCATGCCAACCTTCTCGTTCACCTCAACCTGCCGCAATCCGGGCTGGGTAATTTCTACCGGATCTTCTGCCGTCCAGATCTTGCGTTCGGAATTATTCAGATAATTCATGATGGAGTGCAGGGTTGTACTCTTACCGGAACCGGTAGGACCACAAACCAGAAACAGCCCATAGGGTTTGGAGACCCCGTTCAACAGATTGTCGAGATTGGGTGTGCTGAGGCCGATGGCATTGACTGGCATACACTTGCCACCACTGAGAATTCGGATCACTACATCTTCGATTCCACCGGCGGTAGGAATGGTGGCGACACGCAGTTCGATATCCACCGGGGCAAAGTGGCGAAAATTGATCTTGCCGTCCTGGGGCTTGTATTTGTTGGAGATATCCAGATGCGCCATGACCTTGATGCGCGATACAAATACCGAGCGATACTTGCTGGGAAACTTGTAATAGGTGCTCAGCACACCGTCCTTGCGAAATCGGACAATCACTTTCTGCTTGCCCATGCCAGGCTCGATATGAATATCCGAGACTTTCTGGCGATGGGCATCTTCAATAATCTTGTTGACGATACGTACAACGACGTTGTCAGTAACCTGCTGGGTTTCCACTGCCGAAAAAATGGTGGAATCGTAATCGTCATCCTCCTCAGTGGCCTCCATGCCTTCATCGTATTCGGCAATGGTGGACTCGATGTCTTCGGAGGAGTAGTAGAACTGTAATGCCCAGTTAATATCTTCCGGCGAGGCCATCACCGGCTCAACATATTTGTTGATATTGAAACTCAGGGCATCGGTGACCTGCCAGTCCATGGGATTCTCGATGGCGACCACGATCTTGCCTTCATACACATACAGCGGTACCACCTTGTGCTTGAAGGCAATGGCGGCAGTGAGCATACGAATCACTTCCGGCTCGACAGTGAACTCACGCAAATTGACAAAGGGAATACCAAGCTTCTTGGCCAGGGCTTGCTGAATCTGGTCTTTCTCAATGACACCCCTGGTGACCAGGATTTCACCGAGAGCCCCTTTGCGCTTTTTCTTCTGCTCCTTCAGCGCTTCATTGAGTTGCGCCTCCGATACCAGATCCTCGCCCACCAGAATTTCGCCCAGCTTGAGGTTAGGCATATTTTTTTGCCGTGACAGGGCATTTTCCAGCTCGCTACTGTCAATAATCTTCTGGGTAACCAGATACTCACCCACCAGGCGGGAGCGTTCACTCTGCTGATCCTTCAGGGCGGTATCAAGCACATCCTGGGAAATCTGGTTATCCTGCACCAGCATTTCGCCGATCTGCCCGCCGATAACATGATTCTCGATTGCGGCATGGGCAATAAACAGATGGGTGCAGTAGCGCCATTTGCGCCCTACCTTGGTTTGTTCATAGAGATGAATGCCGTTCTTGTCTGTCCGGCTGCCGAAGGTATTGCCGGTGAGCGAAGTCTGGTCCTTGAAATACACCTGGAAGCTGCGGGCCTCGGTATCGATATTGAGCCCGGGAGTGCCAGGTGCACCGATTACCATCTGATAGGGCTTTTCCAGGCGCAGGTACTTGACTGTGCTCATGTCGACATCGACAGGCGCAGTGGCACCGGTTTCCATGATGGAAATGACTTCCGAGGCGGCGTTGAATTGTTTCAGGGTACCTTTGACACGGCTGCCATTGGCCATCTCAATGGTGCAATTGGATTTGTCGTATTCGGGACCGTCATGCACCTCGGAGAAGGGAGGTGGCTGCAGGTCAATTTTCTTGGTCCCGCTCTCATTATTATTATCAGACACAGCCTCGGAAGAAGTGCTCTCCCTGCCTGAGTCCATTTCCACGGCGGTATCTGCTGGCATGTCCTGACTCTCTGGTGACGGCGTCGCTTAAAAGCAGCTCAATACTTTAGCAGGTAATACGGAGCTGCACAATTCGCGGAATGACTGCTTTTTCTTAATTTATTCAGCAACTTACAGCCAGTCAGGGGGCGGATTGGCGCTGCTGAAGAGCATTATTTACCCCCCTGATTGCACAGACTGAACATTCCCCACCAGTCTAGCGGCTTGCTGTGGCCGCCACCGTGACCGGCGGCACAAGCCGGCAGGATCTTTCGCTGTGGTCAATTTCCGGCATAAACTGCCCGGGCCGCGGCTACGGCAGAGGCAGCATCACAGTCCATGCCCTGATCCGCGAGCACTGCCCCCAGAGCCATCAGGCAATTCAGGACATTGGTCTGATTGCTGGCATAACCCATCAAACCAATACGCCAGACCTTGCCTGCCAGGGCACCCAAACCGGCACCGATTTCCAGATTGAATTCCTCAAGCAGGGCAGCCCGTACTGCGGCATCACTCACTCCATCAGGAAAGCCCACCGCATTCAGCTGGGGCAGCCGGAACTCTTCAGCCACCACAAAGCTCAGGCCCAGTTTTTCGATACCCGCCGCAAAGGCCTGATGGTTCAGGGCATGTCTGGCCCAGGCATTCTCCAGCCCTTCTTCTTTCAGGATCACCAGGGATTCATGCAGGGCATAGAGTGAATTGACCGGTGCTGTATGGTGATAGGAACGCTTGGCTTCGGCGCCCCAGTAGCCCATGACCAGATTGAGGTCGAGGAACCAGCTTTGCACCTTGCTCTTGCGGGCCTTGATGGCCTCCACTGCACGTTCGGAGAAGCTCACCGGTGACAGGCCAGGTACACAGGACAGACACTTCTGGGTGCCGGAATAGATCGCGTCAATACCCCAGTCATCGACTTTCAGTTCGATACCACCGAGGGAGGTCACCGCATCCACAATAACCAGACAGCCAAACTTGGCAGCCAATGCGGCCAGTGACTCGGCATCGCTGCGGGCACCGGTGGAGGTTTCGGCATGGACAAATGCCAGGGCCTTGGCCTCAGGGTTCTCACTCAGGGTCTTTTCTACCTTGTCCAGGTCGACCGTAGCGCCCCATTCATCTTCTACCATGACAGCCACTGCACCGCAGCGTTCAGCGTTTTCTTTCATGCGACCACCGAAAACGCCATTGGCGCAGATCACCACCTTGTCACCGGGCTCCAGCAAATTGACGAAGACCGTTTCCATGCCCGCCGATCCTGGCGCTGACACGGGAATCGTCAGTTCATTACTGGTCTGGAAGGCATACTGCAACAGCGACTTGACCTCATCCATCATGGCAATGAAGGCCGGATCAAGGTGGCCGATAGTCGGCCTGGACAGAGCTTCGAGAATGCGGGGATTGACATCCGAAGGGCCGGGGCCCATCAGACAACGTTCAGGCGGGTGAAAGGATGTGATCATGGTGAATCCTGCTTGCTTGGTCTTTGGGAAAGACTATCAAATTTCCTGGCCTCAGAAAGCAAAAAACCCAGTAGAGCTTAATCTTCTGCTGTTTCTTCAACACTCTCGTTGTCGAAGTCTTCGGCATCGAGACGCGGACGATCAACCAGCTCGACATAGGCCATGGGTGCCTTGTCGCCGGCACGTTCGCCGCACTTCAAAATGCGAATGTAACCGCCGGGGCGATCAGCATAGCGCGGGCCCAACTCACCAAACAGCTTGCCGACCGTCGCCTTGTTGCGGATACGGTCGAATGCCAGACGGCGATTTGCCACGCTGTCCTTCTTGGCCAGTGTGATCAGGGGCTCAGCCACTGAACGCAGCTCCTTGGCCTTGATCAGAGTGGTCTTGATAATTTCATGCTCAACCAGGGAGGAAGTCATGTTGCGAAACATGGCTGTCCTGTGGGAGCTATTTCTGTTCAGCTGACGACCGCTGTGTCGATGACGCATAACTCTATACCTTTAATTGCTTCTTACTACTCTCAGGCAGCTCGATCGTCTGATTTGAGGCTGGACGGAGGCCAGTTCTCAAGACGCAGTCCCAGAGAGAGTCCACGAGTTGCCAGAACATCCTTGATCTCGGTAAGTGATTTCTTACCCAGGTTGGGGGTTTTCAGCAACTCAACTTCGGTGCGCTGAATCAGATCACCGATGTAGTAAATATCTTCTGCCTTCAGACAGTTGGCTGAACGTACAGTCAACTCCAGATCGTCTACCGGACGCAGCAGGATCGGGTCGATCTCATCTTCATGCTCTTCCGGCTCGGCCACGATTTCACTCTGCAGATCAACAAAAACACTCAGCTGATGCTGCAGGATTGTAGCGGCGCGACGAATAGCCTCTTCCGGATCAATGGTGCCATTGGTTTCCAGATCGATGACCAGTTTGTCCAGATTGGTGCGCTGCTCAACACGGGCGCTTTCAACCGAATAGGACACACGTACCACCGGGCTATAAGAAGCATCCAGCAGCAGTTTTCCAACAGAGCGGGTTTCCTCATCGTCTTCACGGCGCGCATCGGCGGGTGAATAACCACGGCCCTTGCGAACAGTCAGACGCATGTTCAACTCACCGTTGCCATTCAGATTGGCAATCACGTGATCGGGATTGACGATTTCCACGTCACCATCAGTTTCGATGTCGGCGGCAGTCACTGTGCCGGAGCCTTTTTTGCTCAGGGTCAGGACAGCCTCGTCCTTGTTGTTCAGCAGGATCGCGACGCCTTTCAGGTTCAACAGGATCTCGATAACGTCTTCACGCACGCCTTCGATAGTGCTGTATTCATGTACAACACCATCAATCTCAACTTCTTCAACAGCACAACCAGGCATGGATGACAGCAGAATGCGACGCAGGGCATTACCAAGCGTGTGACCGAAGCCACGCTCAAGCGGCTCCAGCACCACTTTGGAATGACACTTGTCGATTTCATCAACCTGTATCACTTGTGGTGTTAAAAAGTCAGATAAAGAAATTTGCATGTAATCCACCCTTTGTGTGATTAAGTCACTACTTGGAATAAAGCTCGACGATCAGGTTCTCGTTGATTTCCGGCGGCAGGTCAGTGCGCTCCGGCTTGCGAGTAAATTCGCCTTCCAGCTTGCTCTGGTTCACGGAAACCCAGTCGATCGGGCTGCGCTGGGCAGCCAGTTCCAATGCAGATTTGATTCGCAATTGCTCTTTGGCTTTCTGACGCACGGCAACAACATCCCCTTCCTTGATCTGATAGGAAGGCACGTTGACCACTTCACCGTTCACAGTAATGGCCTTGTGAGAAACCAGTTGACGGGATTCGGCACGAGTAGAACCGAAGCCCATGCGGTAGACGACATTATCCAGTCGACATTCCAGCAATTGCAGCAGGTTCTCACCGGTCGCTCCCTTCAATCGCGCGGCTTCTTTATAGTAGCCACGGAACTGCTTCTCCAGGACACCATAAGTACGTCTCACCTTCTGCTTTTCACGCAACTGGACACCGTAGTCCGACAGGCGACCACGACGCTGGCCGTGCTGGCCGGGAATATTCTCGGTTTTGCACTTGCTATCGATCGGGCGCACGCCACTTTTCAGGAACAGATCAGTTCCTTCACGGCGAGACAGCTTACATTTTGGGCCTAAATAGCGGGCCATATTCTATTCTCCTGTTTACACACGCCGCTTCTTGGGCGGTCTGCAACCATTGTGTGGAATCGGGGTCACGTCAGTAATATTGCTGACTTTCAGTCCGCAGTTGTTCAATGCACGAACGGCAGACTCACGACCTGGGCCTGGGCCATTCACTTTCACATCCAGATTCTTCAGGCCGTAAAGCTCAATGGCACTCTTGCCGGCTTTCTCGGCAGCTACCTGGGCAGCGAATGGCGTACTCTTGCGCGATCCACGGAAACCGGAACCACCAGCTGTGGCCCAGCTCAACGCATTACCCTGGCGATCAGTGATCGTGATAATGGTGTTGTTGAAAGACGCATGAATGAACGCGATGCCGTCGATGACGGTATTGCGTGCTTTCTTTTTTGTCGATTTAGCTGCTGGCTTTGCCATGTTTATTTCCTGATTGGTTTGCGCGGACCTTTACGGGTACGTGCATTAGTCTTCGTACGCTGACCTCGCACCGGCAAAGAGCGGCGGTGACGGATACCACGGTTACAGCCCAAATCCATGAGACGCTTGATGTTCATGGAAACCTCGCGGCGCAGGTCGCCCTCAGTCGGGAACTTGCCAACTTCGGCACGGAGAGTGTCTAACTGCTCCGGGCTCAGGTCACTGGTTTTGGTACTGGGCTCAATACCAGTCGCATCGCAGATCTGCTTGGCGGTGGTCGGGCCAATGCCGTACACATAGCTCAAGGAAATCACGATGTGCTTGTTATCTGGTATGTTAACCCCGGCAATACGTGCCATAGATTTACTCCGTTATTACTCTTCGTCCTACGACGTCTAATTCAATGCCTGTTAACCCTGACGCTGCTTGTGTCGGGGTTCAGCACTGCAAATTACTCGAACCGAACCGTTGCGTCGGATGACTTTACAGTTGCGGCAAATTTTCTTAACTGATGCGCGTACTTTCATGTCGCCTCTCCCAGGGCCTAGATGCCGCTACGGCCGTAGTTGCCCAACTTCGATTTTTTCATCAGGGAATCGTATTGATGAGACATCAAATGCGATTGCACCTGGGACCAGAAATCCATGGTTACTACCACGGAGATCAGCAGTGCCGTACCACCCAGATTAAAGGGTACATTAGCCAGCATCTGCATAAAATTCGGTAACAAACAGACCAGAGTGATATACACCGCACCAAACATGGTCAGACGGGTGATAACACCGTCGATGTATTTGGCAGTCTGGTCACCGGGCCGAATACCCGGAATGAAAGCGCCGGAGCGTTTCAGGTTTTCTGCAACATCGCGCGGATTAAAAGTCAGCGCGGTATAGAAGAAGCAGAAGAAAATAATCATGGCACTGAAAATAATGATATACAGCGGCTGACCGGGGCCAATCAACAGAGCCAGATCCTGCAGCCATTCGGCACCTTCCGACTGACCGAACCACTGGCCCAGTGACGCCGGGAACAGCAGGATGGAACTGGCGAAAATCGCCGGGATCACACCCGCCATATTGATCTTCAGCGGCAGATGGCTGGCCTGGGGCTGCATCATCTTGCGGCCCTGCTGACGCTTGGCATAGTTCACAGTGATACGGCGCTGGGCGCGTTCCACGTAGACAATGCAGGCCACTACACCGATGGCGATCAGGCCAACCACCAGCAACAGCACACCGCTGATCTGACCTTCATAAGCCTGGGTCAGTGAGGTGCCAACCGCTGCCGGGAACCCGGCCACGATACCGGCAAAAATCAGCATGGAAATGCCGTTGCCTATGCCCTTTTCAGTAATCTGCTCACCCAGCCACATCAGGAACATGGCACCGGTAACCAGGGAGATAATGGCAGTCAGATTGAATGCCAGACCCGGGTTATAGGCCATGGGAGCCAGCAGACCCACGGTCATGCCGGTGCCCTGAACGGTCGCCAGAACCAGGGCACCGTAACGGGTGTACTGGGTGATCTTGCGACGGCCGGACTCACCTTCTTTTTTCAATTGCTCCAGCTGCGGGCTTACTGCTGTCAGCAGTTGCATGATAATCGAGGCCGAGATGTAGGGCATGATACCAAGGGCCACAATACTCATACGCTCCAGAGCACCGCCGGAGAACATATTGAACAGGTCAGCAAAAGTACCTTCGTTCTGGTTGAAAAAGGCCTGCAGCTGCAGCGGATCAATACCCGGTACAGGAATATGCGTGCCAATCCGGTAAACGAAGATAGCAAACAACAGGAACAGCAGACGCGACTTCAGCTCGCCAAGACCGGCGCCGATGTTCTCTGGATTGATGTTAGGTTTGTTTGCCATTAATACTGACTTCTCTTAAACGTTTACTACTGTTTTCAGCTCAAGCCGCTCGCTGATTACTCAGCCGCGTCTTCTGCCTTTGCTGCTTTCTTTGTCTTCTTTGCCTTGGGCTTGGCTTCTTCATCAATAACCTTGCCGCCAGCAGCTTCGATCGCTGCACGTGCGCCCTTGGTTACTGCCAGGCCCTGAACAGTGACGGCCTTGCTGACGTCGCCGGACAACATCACTTTGGCGCGCTTGATGCCGCTGCTGATGATGTTGGCTTTGCGCAGTGCCGCCAGATCGATCACTTCAGCGTCGATCTTGTTCAATTCTGATGTGCGTACCTCAGCGGTGATTCGACCCACGCGGGAAGAAAAACCAAATTTGGGCAGACGCATCTGCAAAGGCATTTGACCGCCTTCAAATCCAGGCTTGACGCTACCGCCGCTGCGGGATTTCTGACCTTTGTGACCAGTGCCACAAGTCTTGCCCCAGCCGCTGCCGATACCACGACCAACGCGCTTGCGAGCCTTGGTGCTGCCCGGTGCCGGGCTCAGGTTATTCAGTTGCATGATCAGGCCTCACCTTCTACGGCCAACATATAATTGACCTTGTTAATCATTCCACGAACCGCCGGAGTGTCTTCCACTTCAACGGTCTGATGCATACGACGCAGTCCCAGTCCCTTGAGGCACAGCTTGTGCTTCGGCTGAGAGCTGATTGGGCTGCGTACCAGTGTAATTTTGACTGTCTTCTTGGCCATCGCTTTAATCCGCCTGCTGCTTAACCGACTAACTCTTCAACGCTCTTGCCGCGCTTGGCAGCAATGTCTTCCGGAGAGCGCATGTCACGCAGGCCCTTGAAAGTTGCCTGCACCACGTTAACCGGGTTGGTAGAGCCATAACATTTGGCCAGAACGTTCTGTACGCCTGCCAGTTCGAGAATGGCGCGCATGGCACCACCGGCAATTACGCCCGTACCTTCAGAGGCCGGTTGCATATATACCTTGGAAGCACCGTGACGAGCCTTGATCGGGTACTGGAGAGTGTGTCCGTCCAGACCGACACTGATCATATTGCGTCGTGCAGACTCCATGGCTTTCTGAATGGCCAGAGGTACTTCGCGCGCTTTACCGCGACCAAAACCAACACGGCCATTACCGTCACCTACCGCAGTCAGTGCTGTGAAACCGAAAATACGGCCACCCTTCACTACCTTGGCTACACGGTTAACCTGGATCAGTTTTTCCTGCAGACCTTCTTCGTTTTTGCCTGGCTCGTCTTTAAATGCCATATCTATAAACCTGTTTGTTAAACCGGAAGTACTTCGCTGCCGGTCTGAAAATCAAAATCCTTAGAATTCCAAGCCGCCTTCGCGTGCTGCTTCAGCCAGTGCCTTGACACGGCCGTGGTAGGCGTAGCCGGAACGATCGAACGCCACCTTTTCGATGCCAGCCTCTTTGGCACGTTCGGCGATCAGTTTGCCGATCTTGCCAGCCGCCTCGATGTTACCGGTTGAACCGGAACGTACGTCTTTCTCCACAGTAGAAGCACTTACCAGTACTTCGTTACCAGCAGGAGAAATAATCTGCGCGTAAATATGTCTGGGTGAACGATAAACACACAGACGGTTTACACGAAGTTCGCTGATCTTGGCTCTTGCCCGGCGTGCACGACGCAAACGAGCTTCTTTCTTTACGCTCATAGCTTAGGTCCTATTTCTTCTTCGCTTCTTTTCTGTAAACACGCTCATTGACGTAGCGAATACCTTTGCCCTTGTAAGGCTCGGGTGGACGAAATTCTCTGATCTCGGCAGCAACCTGGCCGACCAGTTGTTTGTCAGCGCCGGTGATAACAATCTCGGTCTGGCTCGGCGTATCAGCCTGCACACCTTCCGGCAGCTTGTAATCAATGGGGTGTGAATAGCCCACATTGATATTGATAGTAGAACCGGAAGCCTTGGCGCGATAACCAACGCCCTGCAGTTCCAGTTTCTTCTCATAACCTTCGCTGACGCCAACAACCATGTTGTTGATGACAGAGCGGGTGGTACCGGCAATGGCAACGGCCTCGCGGCTGTTGTTCTTGGCGGCTACCTTGAGTTCTTCACCTTCCTGGGTAACGCCCACGAGATCGTGCAGCGCATGCTGCAGGGAACCCTTGGCCCCTTTCACCGAGATCTCGGTCTCGGTCAGTTTTGTTTCTACGCCCTTCGGTAAAGGTACCGGGCTGTTAGCTACTCTGGACATTGTTCGCTCTATACCTGGTCAAATTCCTAGAAAACTGTGCAAAGCACCTCGCCGCCAATACCGGCCGCTTCTGCTTGCTTGCTGGTCATCAGGCCCTTGCTGGTGGACATGATGGCAATGCCAAGGCCGGCGCGATTGCTGGGCAATTCTTCCTTACCCTTGTAGGCGCGCAGACCAGGACGGCTCACACGCTTGATCTCTTCGATCACCGGCTTGCCTTTGTAATACTTCAATTCCACATTCAGGGTCGGCTTGCCGTCGTTTTCGTTAACGGCGTAACCCTTGATATAGCCTTCGTCTTCCAAGACCTTGCTGAGTGCCACTTTCAGCTTGGAAGAAGGGCAATCCACAGACGGCATCTGCGCCATCTGGGCGTTGCGGATGCGAGTCAGGAAATCTGCAATGGGATCTGTCATGCTCATTATCGTATCTCCTGTTACCAGCTCGCCTTGGTCAGACCAGGCACGTCGCCACGCATGGCGGCTTCACGCAGCTTGTTACGGCACAGACCAAACTTGCGGTATACACCGTGTGGACGACCGGTCAGACGACAACGCTTCTGTTGACGTACCGGGCTGGCGTCACGGGGCAACTTCTGCAGCTTGACCTGGGCATCCCATTTTTCGTCATCGCTGGCTTTCGGGTCTTTCAGAACTGCCTTCAGCTCAGCTCGCTTGGCGGCAAATTTCTCAACCATGCGCGCCCGCTTGTTTTCTCTGGCAATCATTGAAGCCTTTGCCATTTTTATGACTCCTCTTTGTCTTCAGTTGCCGCATCATCGGCGGCTTTCTTCTGCTGCTGGTTGCTTCCACGGAAGGGGAAACGCATCGCAGTCAGCAACGCCCGACCTTGTTCGTCGTTTTCTGCAGTGGTGGTAATGGTGATATCCAGTCCACGCATGGCGTCAATCTTGTCGTAATCAATTTCCGGAAAAATGATCTGCTCATTCACACCCATGGCATAGTTGCCACGGCCGTCAAAGGATTTCGGGCTCAGGCCACGGAAGTCCCTGATACGCGGAATGGCGATATCCACCAACCTTTCCAGGAACTCATACATGCGTTCGCCACGCAGGGTCACTTTCAGACCGATGGGCCAACCTTCACGAATCTTGAAGCCGGCAATACTCTTGCGCGCCTTGGTCACAACGACTTTCTGACCGGCAATCGCTTCCAGGTCGCCGGCAGCGTTTTCAAGAATCTTCTTGTCCGCAACGGCTTCACCAAGCCCCATGTTCAGGGTGATCTTGGTAATCTTGGGCACACGCATCGGATTGTCGAACCCAAACTCCTGGGTCAACGCCGGTATTACTTCTTTCTGATAATAATCTCTGAGCTGAGCCATCTGGCCACCTACCACACTAATCTATTTCTTGACCGTTTGATTTGAAAACGCGCTTCTTGACACCGTCTTCTTCGACCTTGATGCCAACACGATCAGCCTTGTTTTCCGCTGCGTTGAATATCGCCACATTGGAGATATGCAACGGTGCTTCCTTTTCAATAATCCCGCCGGGCTGACCCGCATTGGGATTGGCACGGGTATGACGCTTGACCATATTCAGGCCAGCTACTACTACCCTGTCATCACCGACAAACTTCGAGATAGTGCCACGCTTGCCTTTATCTCTACCCGTGATCACTATCACTTCATCGTCGCGCTTAAGCTTGTTCATCTGTCACTATCTCTCTTAATTAACCTGACGGTCCCGGCCCAATTAAAGGACCTCGGGTGCCAGAGAAATAATTCGCATGAATTTTTCGTTGCGAAGTTCCCGGGTCACCGGACCAAATACACGAGTACCAATAGGTGCGTTTTGGGCATTCAGCAGAATCGCCGCATTATCATCAAAGCGAATCAGCGAGCCATCACCCCGACGTACGCCTTTCTTGGTGCGCACAACCAGGGCAGTCACAACCTGACCTTTTTTAACCTTACCGCGGGGAATCGCTTCCTTAACGGTTACCTTGATGATGTCACCGATACGCGCATAGCGACGATGGGAACCACCCAGCACCTTGATGCACATAACTCGTCGAGCGCCGCTGTTGTCGGCAACATCTAAGTATGACTGCACTTGAATCATCGATTCACTCCATCTTGCATCTGCACTACAGATGCAGATCCACTAATCCTGACTAAATATTCGTTAAACCTGTGTCGCACGCTCGTCGATCGATACCAGAGACCATGACTTGGTCTTGGAGATCGGACGTACTTCCTTGATCGTCACTTCATCACCCGGCATGCATTCATTGTTGGCGTCATGAGCATGGATCTTGGTAGATCGCTTGATGATTTTGCCATACAGCGGATGGCGGACACGGCGCTCAACAAGTACCACGATGGACTTGTCCATCTTGTTACTGACGACCTTACCGGAAGCCGTACGTGCTAATGTTTCTTCACTGGACATTATTAAGACTCACTATTGGTTTGTTCAGCACTCTGCTTTTCATTCAGCAGAGTCTTAACGCGCGCGATGTCACGGCGCACTTCACGCAGCAAATGAGTTTGACCAAGCTGTCCGGTGCTCTTTTGCATGCGATTGTTAAACTGATCTTTGTAGAGTTCCTGCAGTTGTGTCTGCAGCTCCTCGACAGATTTATCTCTCAATTCACTCGCTTTCATTACATCACCGTCCGCTTAACAACAGTCGTCTGAAAAGGCAGCTTGGTGGAAGCCAGGTTGAAGGCTTCACGCGCCAACTCTTCATCAACGCCTTCGATCTCAAACATCACGCGACCCGGCTGAATCTGGGCAACCCAGTATTCAACGGAACCCTTACCTTTACCCTGACGAACTTCCAGAGGCTTCTGGGTAATGGGCTTGTCTGGAAAAACACGAATCCAGATCTTGCCGCCACGCTTGATTTTACGGGTCATGGCACGACGTGCTGCTTCAATCTGACGTGCAGTCAGACGGCCACGGCTCAGTGCTTTCAGGCCAAACTCACCGAAATCCACTTTACTGCCACGATGGGAAAGACCACGGTTACGGCCCTTCATCATCTTGCGATACTTAGTTCTCTTGGGTTGTAACACTTGCCTTTACCTCTAGCTGGCCTTCTTGGACTGGTTAGTAGGCGCAATAGCCTCATCCAGGTCCAGAATCTCACCTTTGAAAATCCACACTTTTACACCAATGATGCCGTAAGTCGTGTTGGCCTCAGAGGTGGCATAGTCGATATCGGCGCGCAGGGTATGCAGAGGCACACGACCTTCGCGATACCACTCGCTACGAGCAATTTCAGCACCGCCAAGACGTCCACCCACCTGGATCTTGATGCCTTCGGCACCCTGACGCATGGCGTTTTGAACGGCACGCTTCATGGCGCGGCGGAACATGACACGACGCTCAAGCTGCGAAGCAACACTGTCGGCTACCAGCTGGGCATCGAGGTCGGGCTTGCGAATTTCCTCAATATTGATCTGCACGGGAATACCCATCTTTGCAGTCAACTCGGCACGCAGCTTCTCGACGTCCTCACCCTTCTTGCCAATTACGATACCGGGTCGCGCGGTATAGATAGTGATCTTGGCAGTCTTGGCCGGACGCTCGATGTCGACGCGGGAAACTGAGGCATTAGCCAAACGCTTCTTGACGAAGTCCCGTACCTGCAAATCGTTTAACAGGTTGTTGGCATACTCTTCGCCCTCGGCAAACCACACTGAAGTGTGTCTTTTGACGATTCCAAGGCGAATACCCGTTGGATGTACTTTTTGACCCATCCGAATCTCCTAGCTGTCTGCGACCGTAATTGTGATGTGGCATGAACGCTTCAGGATACGATCTGCTCGTCCCTTGGCACGCGGCATAATGCGCTTCATGGTCATACCTTCATCCACATAAATTGTGGAAATTTTCAGCTCGTCCACGTCAGCACCTTCATTGTGCTCGGCGTTGGCGATGGCTGAATTCAAAACTTTCTTGATAATCGCCGCACCTTTCTTGGGGCTGTAGCTCAGCAGTTGCAGAGCCTCTTCAACACCCTTGCCACGAACCTGGTCCGCAACCAGACGAGCTTTCTGAGCTGACAGGCGAGCGCCTTTTAGTTTGGCTGACACTTCCATCATCTATCTCCTAGCGCGCCTTCTTGTCGGCGACATGTCCGCGATAAGTGCGGGTAAGCGCGAATTCACCGAGTTTGTGACCAACCATGTCTTCGTTGATGAAAACCGGTACATGCTGGCGACCGTTGTGCACAGCAATAGTCAAACCGATCATATCCGGAGAAACCATGGAGCGGCGCGACCAGGTCTTGATCGGACGCTTGTCATTGCTATCAACGGCAGTTTGTACTTTCTTCATCAAGTGAAGGTCGACAAACGGACCTTTTTTAAGTGAACGTGGCACGAATCAAATCCTCTATCACTTGCCTTAGCGGCTTGAATTTCTACGGCGAACGATCATCTTGTCAGTTCGCTTGTTGGTTCGGGTCTTGAGGCCCTTGGTTTGTACACCCCAGGGCGATACCGGGTGACGGCCGCCTGATGTACGGCCTTCACCACCACCATGCGGGTGATCAACCGGGTTCATGGCAACACCACGAACAGTCGGGCGAACACCACGCCAGCGTTTGGCACCGGCTTTACCGAGCGAACGCAGTGAATGCTCGGAGTTTGAAACTTCGCCCAGAGTCGCACGACACTCGGACAGTACCTTGCGCATCTCACCGGAACGCAGTCGCAGGGTGGCATAGGCACCTTCACGAGCAACCAGCTGCACAGAAGCGCCGGCGCTGCGTGCAATCTGCGCGCCCTTGCCTGGCTTCATTTCAATGCAATGCACGGTGCTACCCAGCGGGATATTACGCAGCGGCAGACAGTGACCAGGCTTGATGGCTGCGTCTTCACCAGACATCACCACGTCACCGGCCTTGATCTTGGCGGGAGCGATAATGTAACGACGCTCGCCGTCGGCGTATTTCAGCAGGGCGATATTGGCTGAACGGTTGGGATCATATTCCAGGCGTTCAACGCTTGCCTCGATACCGTCCTTGTCACGACGGAAATCAATAATGCGATACTTCTGCTTGTGACCACCACCCTGATGACGACGGGTAATGCGGCCCTTGTTGTTACGACCACCGGACTTGGACTTCGGCGCAGTCAGGGGAGCATAGGGCTCACCCTTGTGCAGGTCGGGGTTTACGACCTTGACGACAAAGCGGCGTCCAGGTGAAGTCGGTTTAGCTTTAACTACTGGCATTGTTCCCTACCCCTTAACCGATGTCCGCGAAATCAATCTCATGGCCGGCTTCAAGACGGACATAAGCTTTCTTCCAGTCGGAGCGCTTACGCATCTTGCCCCGAGCGGTACGCTTGGTTTTACCTTTTACATTCAGTACCTGCAGGTCATCGACAACGACATTGAAGATAGACTCGACAGCTTTCTTGATCTCAGGTTTGGTGGCATCGCCAGCAACCTTGAAAGTGTACTGATTGTTGTTCTCGCCCAGCAGTGTGGATTTTTCCGACACATGGGGGCCCAGAATGACTGTATACATACGTTCCGGATTCATGACAGCATTTCCTCCACTTTCTTCAGCGCAGGAACAGTGATCAGAACCTTGTCGAAACCGATCAGGCTGACCGGGTCAATGCCGGACGCATCCAGTACGTCGACCTTGTGCAGATTGCGCGCTGCCAGGTACAAATTCTTTCCAACTTCCTCAGCAACGATCAGTACGTTGTCGAGATCGAATTCTTTCAGCTTGCTGACCAGATCCTTGGTCTTATGGGAGTCCAGAGAGAACTCGCTCACAGCGATCAGGCGTTCCTGACGGATCAGTTCGGAAAGAATGCAGCGCATGGCGCCACGGTACATCTTCTTGTTCAGCTTTTTGCTGTGATCCTGGGGACGGGCCGCAAAAGTGACACCACCGCTGCGCCAGATTGGGCTGCGGATAGTACCGGAACGGGCGCGGCCGGTGCCTTTCTGACGCCAGGGCTTGCGTCCGCCACCGCGAACTTCAGACCGGGTCTTTTGCTTGACTGTTCCCTGACGACCATCGGCCAGATAAGTGACAACTGTCTGGTGAACCAGAGGCTCGTTGTACTCGCGACCGAATGACTCGTCGGAAAGAGATACTTTTTCCTTGCCGGCTTTGTTACCAGGCAGTGCAAGTGCTAATTCCATGACTTACCTACCTCTTTACCTTGATTGCTGGTCGGACGATAACGCTGGAACCGGTAGCACCAGGCAATGCGCCCTTGATGAGTAGAAGGTTGTTTTCCAGATCTACGCGAACCACTTCCAGAGACTGGGTGGTCTGACGGACGTTACCCATCTGGCCTGCCATCTTCTTGCCCTTGAATACACGACCCGGTGTCTGACACTGGCCGATGGAACCCGGAGCACGGTGAGAGATGGAGTTACCGTGGGTGGCATCCTGCATGCGGAAGTTGTGACGCTTCACGCCGCCCTGGAAACCCTTACCCTTGGAGGTACCGGTTACGTCTACTTTCTGACCTGCCTCAAAGCGGTCAACCTTCAACTCGCCGCCCAGTTCCAGGCCGTCCAGGTCTTCCGTACGGAATTCCCACAGACCATCACCGGCTTCGGTGCTGGCCTTGGCAAAATGACCTGCCATTGCCTTGGATACACGGGAGGCTTTGCGCGCACCAGCAGTAACCTGGATTGCACTGTAACCATCAGTTTCGAGAGTTTTGATCTGGGTAACCCGGTTCGGCTGTACTTCAACAACCGTCACGGGCACAGACGCGCCCTCTTCAGTGAAGATACGGGTCATCCCGCTCTTACGACCGACTAAACCTATCGACATTGTTTTAAGACCTCATCGTGCAAGGGGCTAAAACCCGCTTTGGCCGCTGACGCGTTACACGTATGTACGTTACCGCGATGGGTAACCACGAATGTTCAGTTCGCCAAAACTTTTATAATAAAAAGGGTAACGAGGACTGACTGCTCGCTACCTGGTTATGTTAACCAGCCTGGCTAACCCCTCAGTTAACCCAGGCTGATTTGCACTTCAACACCGGCTGCCAGATCAAGCTTCATCAGGGCATCGACTGTCTTTTCAGTCGGCTCGACGATATCCAGCAAACGCTTGTGAGTGCGAATCTCATACTGATCACGCGCGTCTTTGTTGACGTGTGGCGAAATCAGTACCGTAAACTTCTCTTTGTTCGTAGGCAGCGGAATCGGGCCTTTGACCTGAGCTCCGGTGCGCTTGGCGGTATCTACGATTTCCTGGGTAGATTGATCAATCAGACGATGATCGAAGGCCTTTAGCCGAATTCTGATACGCTGATTTTGCATCTACGTAAAACTCCAAAAAAACTCTTAAAAATTAAATAGTTACCGCAAACTCTTTCGGCCCTTGTTTTTTAATAGCCGAAAAAGGATGCGCATTGTAATGGCGCTCCACCGCCCAGTCAAGCGATTACTACGCCCCGCCCAGATAATTCCGGACCTCCAGCCGACCGACGAGCCGACCAGCAGTGACACAAAAACCCTGATGTTTGGGTGCGTGACACTAACTCATGGTGGGTCAGACCCCGGGCGTGCTCCGCCCGGCGCTGAGCGGTGGTCCTCCGGACTACCCTCAGTCCCAAAAAAGCCCTGGCAAACCGCGCCAGGTCTTTTTTACTCCCTCGGCACTCGCTCTTTATGCTGCTGGTCGAAACACCCCCAGGGTCTTCCTTCAGCCGGCAGATCCCTAACTCTTTACCAAGTCAGCCGCCTTTTCGAAAGAAAGCGCCAATCCTCAGAAAAAAGCACCAAACTCTCAGCACGGTGATGAGCTGAGTAGCGCGCGAGGGAGCGCAGAGCGAGGCGCGGGAAGTTTTTGATTCGGGAGCTTACTGAAGTAAGTGACCGGATCGGAAACTTTCCGCAACGAAGCGCTGCGTTTCCGCAGCCGCTACGTCCCAATTAATAAAAAGCCAGCACACTGAACAGTGTGCTGGCGATTTATTTTCACTGACGGAGGACTTACTCGATAATCTTGGCTACAACACCGGCGCCGACTGTACGACCACCTTCGCGGATCGCAAAGCGCAGACCTTCGTCCATCGCAATCGGAGCAATCAAATCCACAGTCATCTTGATGTTGTCGCCTGGCATTACCATCTCAACACCATCAGGCAGCTCAACATTACCGGTCACGTCAGTGGTACGGAAGTAAAACTGCGGACGATAGCCCTTGAAGAAAGGCGTGTGACGACCACCTTCGTCCTTGCTCAGAATATAAACCTCAGCTTCGAACTTGGTGTGCGGGGTAATAGTGCCCGGCGCAGCCAGTACCTGACCACGTTCAACGTCTTCACGCTTGGTACCACGCAGCAGAACACCCACGTTCTCACCGGCACGGCCTTCGTCAAGCAGCTTGCGGAACATCTCAACACCAGTACAGGTCGTCTTCTCGGTGTCCTTGATACCAACAATCTCGATCTCTTCACCAACCTTGATCACACCGCGCTCAACACGACCAGTCACTACAGTACCGCGACCGGAAATGGAGAATACGTCTTCGATCGGCATCAGGAAGGGCTTCTCAACATCACGCTCAGGCTCCGGAATGTACTCGTCCAGAGTCTCAACCAGCTTCTGTACCGCCGGTGCGCCGATGTCTGACTGATCGCCTTCCAGCGCTTTCAGGGCAGAACCAACAATAATCGGCGTGTCGTCACCCGGGAACTCGTACTGGTCCAGCAGCTCACGGATTTCCATCTCTACCAGTTCCAGCAGTTCTTCATCGTCAACCATGTCCGCTTTGTTCATGAACACAACGATGTAGGGAACGCCTACCTGACGAGACAGCAGGATGTGCTCACGAGTCTGGGGCATGGGGCCGTCTGCAGCCGAACAAACCAGAATCGCACCGTCCATCTGCGCGGCACCGGTGATCATGTTCTTCACATAGTCGGCGTGGCCCGGGCAGTCTACGTGGGCGTAGTGACGGTTGGGGCTATCGTACTCAACGTGAGAAGTGGCGATAGTAATGCCGCGCTCACGCTCTTCCGGAGCGTTATCGATCTCATCGAAGTTCTTCAGATCGCCACCGTAGGCTTCTGCACAAACCTTGGTCAGTGCTGCCGTCAGCGTCGTCTTACCGTGGTCAACGTGACCAATAGTACCTACGTTGACGTGTACCTTGTTTCTTTCAAATTTTTCCTTCGCCACTTTTTACCTCACTTAAGGCTGTGATGCCTTGTTCAGGCTGTGATGCCTCTTTGCATTTCAAGGATTAAACAAACTAAAAAATCAGGATTTTTCGATGATTGCTTCGGCGACATTATTCGGCACCTCGGCATACTTCAAAAATTCCATGGTATAGGTTGCGCGACCCTGGGTCGCAGAACGCAGATCCGTCGCATAGCCAAACATCTCGGCCAGCGGCACTTCCGCGTTGATGATCTTGCCACTGGCGCTGTCTTCCATGCCCTGCACCATGCCGCGACGACGGTTCAGGTCGCCCATGACATCGCCCATGTATTCCTCGGGGGTCACGACTTCCACTTTCATCATCGGTTCCAGCAGCGCAGGGTCTGCCTGCAAGGCACCCGCCTTGAGGGCCATGGAGCCGGCGATTTTGAACGCCATCTCACTGGAGTCGACATCATGAAAGGAACCATCGAACAGCGTGACCTTCATAGCCAGCAAAGGATAGCCCGCCAGACAGCCATTTTGCATCTGCTCCTGCGCACCCTTGTCAACGGCCGGAATGTATTCCTTGGGAACCACACCGCCGACAATTTCGTTAACAAATTCGTACTCGGAATCCGGATCCAGGGGTTCCAGACGGAGCCAGACATGGCCGTACTGACCACGACCACCGGACTGCTTGACGTGTTTGCCTTCGATCTCAACCATTTTACGAATGGTTTCGCGGTAGGCTACCTGGGGCTTGCCGATATTGGCTTCGACGCTGAATTCCCGGCGCATGCGGTCAACCAGCACATCCAGGTGCAGCTCGCCCATGCCGGAGATAATGGTCTGGCCGGATTCTTCGTCGGTTTCCACGCGGAAAGAGGGGTCTTCCTGGGCAAGCTTGCCCAGAGCAATACTCATCTTTTCCTGGTCCGCCTTGGACTTGGGCTCTACCGCCACGGAGATAACCGGATCCGGGAAGTCCATCTTTTCCAGGGTCACAATATTGTCCGGGTCACACAGGGTTTCACCGGTGGTGACATCTTTCAGACCAATGGCGGCGGCGATATCGCCGGCCAGCACTTCCTTGATCTCCTCGCGGGAGTTGGAGTGCATCTGTACCATACGACCAACCCGTTCTTTCCTGGACTTGAGCGGGTTATACACAGTATCGCCGGAATTCAGCTTGCCGGAGTACACCCGGAAGAATGTCAGCGTGCCCACATAGGGGTCGGTGGCAATCTTGAATGCCAGTGCGGCAAAGGGTGCATCGTCGTCCGCTTTACAGGTGGTGGGTGAACCATCCTCTGTTACGCCTTCGATCGCCTTAACTTCAGAGGGCGAAGGCATGTAGTCAATGACTGCATCCAGTACTGCCTGTACCCCTTTATTCTTGAAGGCTGATCCGCAGAGCACCGGAATAATCTCGTTCGCCAGCGTGCGTTGACGAATAGCCTTCACAACGTCTTCCTCGGACAGGGTTTCACCGCCGAGGTACTTTTCCATTATTTCTTCGTTGGCTTCCGCAGCAGATTCCAGCATGTGCTCGCGATACTCATCACACACCGCTTTCAGCTCAGCTGGAATTTCCTTGTATTCAAAGGTAGTACCCTTGTCTTCTTCGTTCCAGATGATGGACTTCATTTTCACCAGATCAATCACACCGCGGAACTCGTCCTCGGCACCGATGGGAATCTGCAGGGGAACCGCATTGGCTCCCAGACGGTCTTTCATCTGCTGCACGACTTTCAGGAAGTCGGCACCGGCGCGGTCCATCTTGTTGACGAAGACCATGCGCGGCACTTCATAACGGTTGGCCTGACGCCACACAGTTTCAGTTTGAGGCTGAACACCGGAAGAGGCACACAGTACTACCACCGCACCATCAAGAACCCGTAGCGAACGCTCCACCTCAATGGTGAAGTCCACGTGGCCAGGAGTATCAATGATATTGATGCGGTGTTCCTGATACTGCTGATCCATGCCGCTCCAGAAACAGGTAGTGGCAGCAGACGTAATGGTAATACCACGCTCCTGCTCCTGCTCCATCCAATCCATAACCGCAGCACCATCGTGTACTTCACCGATCTTGTGGGAAATACCTGTGTAAAACAGCACCCGCTCAGTGGTGGTTGTTTTACCGGCGTCCACGTGAGCGGCGATTCCGATGTTGCGATAACGGCTAAGGGGATGCTTTCTGGCCACTGCAATAACCTCTATTTAAATAGTGATTTCTGTGTAGTGATCTTTAGAAGCGGTAATGTGAGAAGGCGCGGTTGGCTTCAGCCATGCGATGGACGTCTTCACGTTTGCGGACAGCGCTGCCACGACCTTCGGCGGCATCGGTGATCTCACCGGCCAGACGCAGGGCCATGGATTTTTCGCCACGAGCACGGGAATGCTCCACCAGCCATCGCATGGCCAGGGCATTGCGGCGCTCGGCACGTACTTCAACGGGAACCTGATAGGTGGCACCACCCACACGGCGGGACTTGACTTCCACCATCGGGGCAATAGCTTCCAGGGCTTTTTCGAATGTTTCCAGGGGATCGCCACCGGCTTTGTCAGCGACGACATCCAAGGCACCGTACACGATACGCTCGGCGACGGACTTCTTGCCGTCCACCATCACGTGGTTCATGAACTTGGCCAGGACTTTACTTCCGAACTTGGGATCAGGCAAAACTTCACGCTTTGCCACTTCTCTTCTTCTAGGCATGATCGACCTCTATGTTTATTCAGGGAAATCCAGGATGAACTGCTCAATACAGCTACCTGGCCTTACTCGATCCATGGCGCCTGTTTTATGAGCCGCGCCACAGCGCGCATCCTTACGCTTGTATTTGGCTCTTGTATCTCGTTACTGCTGCGACCCGATTACTTCGGACGCTTGGCGCCGTACTTGGAACGGCCTTGCTTGCGGTCTGCAACACCGGAGGTATCCAGGCTGCCGCGCACGGTGTGATAGCGCACACCCGGCAGATCCTTGACTCGGCCGCCACGGATCAGAACCACGGAGTGTTCCTGCAGGTTGTGGCCTTCGCCGCCGATGTAGGAGCTGACTTCGTAGCCGTTCACCAGGCGAACACGGCAAACCTTGCGCAGGGCAGAATTCGGCTTCTTGGGAGTAGTCGTGTATACACGGGTGCACACACCACGCTTCTGCGGCGAGCGCTGCAATGCCGGCACGTCACTCTTGCTTGCCCTGCTCTTTCGGGGCTTGCGAACTAGCTGGTTAATAGTGGCCATATTGGTCTATTTAATCCTGTTCTGTATTCCTGCCCGGGGCAGGACCATTCTCATATTAAGTTTTGATAGTACTCGCAGGGCCCAGAGGGCGATCTGCGACCCGACCAGCGGGTTTTTTCACAAGGCAAGGATATTCCTGGCCACGGTCTACCAAAGGAGGCGAGAGTTTAATGATCCCGTCTCCCGGAGTCAACAGGCACATGGCCTGCCGGTTTCGACCCGGATTGTCTGAATCCGCCGTATTCCGGGGCCTGAGCCCCGGTTTTCGGCGGATTCACAGCACTGGCGCCCTGTCTCAGGACTCCTGGCTGGCAACCTCTTCATTGAGGGCTTCGCTCAGTGCTGCTTCCACATCACTGGCGCTGACGCCTTCAGAATCGGAATCGGCCACCGCGGCACGCTTGCGTGCTTCGTGATAGGCCAGACCGGTACCTGCCGGAATCAGACGACCCACAACCACGTTCTCTTTCAGGCCGCGCAGGAAATCGCGCTTGCCGGTAACGGCTGCCTCGGTGAGAACCCGGGTGGTTTCCTGGAAAGAAGCCGCCGAGATAAAGGATTCAGTGGCCAGCGATGCCTTGGTAATACCCAGCAGCATGCGGTCAAACTTGGCCGGAATCTTGTCTTCAGCCTGCAACTTCTCGTTGATTTCCAGAATTTCGTTATAAGTAAGCTGCTCGCCCTTGATCAGGTTGGAATCGCCCGACTGGGTGATTTCGACCTTGCGCAGCATCTGACGAACAATCACTTCGATATGCTTGTCATTGATGCGTACACCCTGCAGGCGGTAAACGTCCTGGACCTCATTCACAATGTACTGGGCCAGGGCTTCCACACCTTTGAGGCGCAGAATATCGTGGGGTGCCGGCGGGCCTTCAGACACCACCTCACCTTTCTCGATATATTCACCCTCAAACACAGTCATGGTGCGCCACTTCGGAATCAGGGTTTCGTAATGATCTGATCCATCGATGGGATTAACACCATCTTTCGGTGTAATCACCAGGCGACGCTTGCCCTTGGTTTCCTTACCGAAGCTGACAGTACCGGAGATCTCCGCCAGAATGGCCGGCTCTTTCGGCTTGCGCGCTTCAAACAGGTCGGCAACACGGGGCAGACCACCGGTGATGTCACGGGTCTTGGAACCTTCCTGGGGAATACGGGCAACAACGTCACCGATATTCAGGTCAGCACCATCCTTCAGGGAGATAATGGCGCCGGCCGGCAGGAAGTAGTGGGCCGGTACATTGGTGCCCGGCAGACAGACTTCCTTGCCTTTCTTGTCGACCACGCGGATTGCCGGACGCAGTTCTTTCGCCGAAGAGGACCGCTCGGCCGGGTCGATCACTGACCAGGTAGTCAGACCGGTGATTTCATCAGTCTGCTCACGTACGGTAATGCCCTCTTCCATGGCTTCGAAGGCCACGGTGCCCGCCACTTCCGAGATAATCGGGTGAGTATGGGGATCCCAGGTGGCAACCAGTTGACCGGCTTCCACTTCTTTCTTGGTACCGGTAGTCACTGTGGCACCATAGGGCAGCTTGTACAGCTCGCGCTCACGGCCATTGGTGTCATGGACAATCAATTGACCGGAACGGGAAACCACAACCAGTTCGCCCTTGGTATTTTCCACCGTCTTCATATTGTTCAGGTGAATAGTACCGGTGTTCTTCACTGTTACGCTGTCAGCCGCTGTGGCTCGCGACGCCGCACCACCGATATGGAAGGTACGCATGGTGAGCTGGGTGCCCGGCTCACCGATGGACTGGGCAGCGATTACACCCACGGCCTCGCCGACATTGGCAAGGTGGCCACGGGCCAGGTCACGGCCATAGCACATGCTGCAGATACCGAAACGGGTTTCACAGGTAATGGGTGAACGTACGAATACCTGGTCCACACCACTGGTTTCCAGTTTCTCCACCAGCTTCTCATCGATCATGGTGCCGGATTCAACGATCACATCACCACTGTCTTCATCGATGACATCGGCGTTGAGAACACGACCCAGTACCCGATCACCCAGCGGCGCGATGATGTCGCCACCTTCAATAATGGGCGCCATGGTCAGGCCCTGATCGGTGCCACAATCCGGTTCAGTAATAACCAGATCCTGGGAGATATCCACCAGACGACGCGTCAGGTAACCGGAGTTCGCTGTCTTCAGAGCGGTGTCTGCCAGACCCTTACGAGCACCGTGAGTAGAGGTGAAGTACTGGGATACATTCAGACCTTCACGGAAATTCGCGGTAATGGGCGTTTCAATAATAGAACCGTCCGGACGTGCCATCAGGCCACGCATACCCGCCAACTGACGAATCTGGGCCGGGGAACCCCGGGCACCGGAGTCGGCATAGATATAGACGGAGTTGAATGACTCCTGGCGCTCTTCCTCGCCATCCTTGTTGATAACTGCCTCGGTTGAGAGACCTTCCATCATGGACTTGGCGACGATGTCATTGGCGCGGGACCAGATATCGATCACCTTGTTGTACTTCTCGCCCTGGGTTACCAGACCGGAGGCAAACTGGGATTCGATTTCAGCCACTTCAGAGTTGGCCTGATCAATAATCTTGGCCTTCTCATCGGGGATCTCGAAATCGTTCACACCAATGGAAGAACCGGAACGCGTGGAATACTTGTAACCGGTGTACATCAACTGGTCAGCGAAGATGACAGTTTCCTTCAGGCCGACGTTGCGATAACAGGCATTGAGGATCTGTGAGATGGGCTTCTTGGCCATCTTCAGGTTAACCATATCGAAAGGCAGACCTTCCGGAACGATGTTGAACAGCAATACCCGGCCAACTGTGGTGTCGTACAGCTTGGTACGGGTTTCCTTTTCCTCGTTCTCATTGATGATGGTTTCAGTGATACGGGCCTTGATGCGCGCATGCAGGTCGGCGTTGCCAGACTCGTAAGCTCGCTGAACTTCCTTGGCATCGGCAAAGACCATGCCTTCACCCTTGGCGTTCACACGCTCGCGAGTCATGTAGTACAGACCCAGAACCACGTCCTGGGAAGGTACGATAATGGGCTCGCCATTAGCCGGTGCCAGGATGTTGTTGGTAGACATCATCAGGGTACGGGCTTCCAGCTGGGCTTCCAGTGTCAGGGGTACGTGGACCGCCATCTGGTCACCGTCAAAGTCAGCGTTGTAGGCCGCACACACCAGCGGGTGCAACTGAATCGCCTTACCTTCAATCAGCACTGGTTCGAAAGCCTGGATACCCAGACGGTGCAGTGTCGGTGCCCGGTTCAGCAGGACCGGATGCTCGCGGATTACTTCGGCCAGGATATCCCAGACCTCGGCAGTTTCCCGCTCCACCATCTTCTTGGCAGCCTTGATGGTGGTGGCCAGGCCACGACGTTCCAGCTTGCCGAAAATAAAAGGCTTGAACAGTTCCAGAGCCATCTTCTTGGGCAGACCACACTGATGCAGTTTCAGGGTCGGACCTACCACAATCACCGAACGACCGGAGTAGTCTACCCGTTTACCCAGCAGGTTCTGACGGAAGCGACCCTGCTTACCCTTGATCATGTCGGCCAGGGACTTCAGCGGGCGCTTGTTGGAACCGGTAATGGCCCGGCCGCGACGACCGTTATCCAGCAGGGCGTCAACCGCTTCCTGCAGCATGCGCTTTTCGTTGCGGACGATGATGTCCGGCGCATTCAGATCCAGAAGGCGCTTGAGGCGGTTATTACGGTTGATTACCCGACGGTACAGATCGTTCAGGTCAGAAGTCGCAAAACGACCGCCATCCAGTGGTACCAGAGGACGCAGGTCCGGTGGCAATACCGGCAGTACGTTCATGATCATCCACTCGGGCTTGTTGCCGGATTCCACAAAGGCTTCCAGCAGCTTCAAACGCTTGGACAGCTTCTTCAGCTTGGTTTCGGAATTGGTCTGGGGAATCTCTTCACGCAGACGATTCACCTCGCCTTCCACGTCCATATCCTTCATCAGGGCCTGAACAGCTTCGGCGCCCATCTTGGCTTCGAATTCATCGGACCATTCTTCCATGGCCTCGTAGTACTGCTCGTCAGTCAGCAACTGCCCCTTTTCGAGAGTAGTCATGCCGGGATCGGTAACCACGAAAGACTCGAAATAAAGGATCCGCTCGATATCACGCAGAGTCATATCCAGCAGCAGGCCGATACGGGAAGGCAGTGACTTCAGGAACCAGATGTGAGCAACCGGGCTGGCCAGCTCAATGTGTCCCATACGGTCACGACGCACTTTCGACAACGCAACCTCAACGCCACATTTTTCGCAGATTACACCGCGATGCTTGAGGCGCTTGTACTTGCCACAGAGACATTCGTAGTCTTTAACCGGGCCAAAAATCTTGGCACAGAACAGACCGTCCCGCTCGGGCTTGAAAGTACGATAGTTAATAGTCTCCGGCTTCTTCACTTCGCCGAATGACCAGGCGCGGATCATCTCTGGCGATGCCAGGCCGATTCGAATGGAATCAAACTCATCTGACTGTGATTGAGATTTCAACAACCCTAATAGGTCTTTCATTCTGTTTCCTCCCCCGTCCATTGAACCCGTGGTTCGAATGGCTGGGCTTATTTAATCAGTGAATACTTTTGTCGGTTTCGTTCTAGTCTTGGAGCGTGGACTATTCGCCACTGACATCCAGCTCCATGTCGATTCCGAGTGACCGGATTTCCTTGACCAGTACATTGAACGATTCCGGCATTGCTGGTTCCATTCGATGATCGCCATCCACGATGTTCTTGTACATCTTGGTGCGTCCAGCAACGTCATCCGACTTAACCGTCAGCATTTCCTGCAGGGTATAAGCCGCGCCGTAGGCTTCCAGAGCCCACACTTCCATCTCACCGAAGCGCTGACCACCAAACTGCGCCTTACCACCCAGCGGCTGCTGGGTAACCAGGCTGTACGAGCCAGTAGAACGCGCGTGCATCTTGTCGTCTACCAGGTGGTTCAGTTTCAGCATATACATGATGCCGACGGTAACAGGGCGATCAAAGGCATCACCTGTGCGTCCGTCAAAGAGTGTGATCTGGCCACTGTCATTCATGTCAGCCAGTTTCAGCATCTCCTTGATCTCTTCTTCAGCCGCACCATCGAACACCGGTGTGGCCATGGGAACACCACCACGCAGATTGCCAGCCATTTCCATCAGCTCTTCATCGCTGAAGCTCTTGATGTCTTCGGTGCGTACACCGATCTTGTTATAGACATCAGTTACCAGCTTGCGAACTTCGCTGACCTTGGCCTGAGCGGCAAGCATCTTGCTGATCTTGTTACCAAGACCCTTGGCAGCCGCACCGAGGTGAGTCTCCAGGATCTGACCCACGTTCATGCGCGAAGGCACACCCAGCGGGTTCAGCACGATATCCACCGGATCGCCGTTTTCGTCATAGGGCATATCTTCTTCCGGCATCACTACCGAAATCACACCCTTGTTACCGTGACGACCGGCCATCTTGTCACCAGGCTGGATAGTACGTTTGATGGCCAGGTAAACCTTGACGATCTTCAGTACACCAGGTGCCAGGTCATCGCCCTGGGTCAGCTTGTTCTTCTTGTCTTCGAAGCGCTCATCCAGCTCTTCGCGACGTTCTTTCAGTTGTGCCTCGGCACGTTCGAGCTGCTCGTTCATGGCCTCATTGGACATGCGCAGCTTGAACCAGTCATCCCGTGGCAGATTTTCCAGATAGTCCTTGGTGATCTTCTGACCTTTCTTGATCTTCGGACCGCCGGCAGCAACCTTGCCCAACAGCGCCTTGTGCAGACGCTCGAAGGTGGCCTCTTCAACGATGCGATATTCATCGTTGATGTCCTTGCGCACCTGGGCCAGCTGCATTTCCTCGATCTCGATGGCGCGCTGGTCTTTCTCCAGACCATCGCGGGTGAAGACCTGCACGTCGATAACAGTACCCTTGACGCTGGTAGGTACACGCAATGAGGTGTCCTTCACGTCAGAAGCTTTTTCACCGAAGATGGCACGCAGCAGTTTCTCTTCCGGAGTCAGCTGGGTCTCACCTTTCGGCGTTACCTTGCCCACCAGAATGTCGCCGGCATTGACCTCGGCACCGATATAAACGATACCGGATTCGTCCAGCTTGCTGAGGGCGCCTTCACCTACGTTAGGAATATCTGCAGTGATTTCTTCCGAACCCAGCTTGGTATCACGTGCTACACAGGTCAGTTCCTGAATGTGAATACTGGTGAAACGGTCTTCTTTCACTACCCGCTCGGAGATGAGGATGGAGTCCTCAAAGTTGTAGCCATTCCAGGGCATAAAGGCGATGCGCATATTCTGCCCAAGGGCCAGTTCACCCATATCTACCGAGGGACCGTCAGCAAGAATGTCGCCGCGGCTGATCACATCACCCTCTTTCACCAGCGGCTTCTGGCTGATGCAGGTGTTCTGGTTGGAACGGGTGTACTTGGTCAGGTTGTAGATATCCACACCCGCTTCACCGGCGTCGGTCTCGTCATCATTGACGCGAACAATCACCCGGCCGGCGTCCACGCTTTCGATCACACCACCGCGGAAGGCCACCACACAGACACCGGAGTCGGAAGCGACATTGCGCTCCATGCCGGTACCTACAAGAGGCTTCTCGGTCTTCAGGGTCGGCACAGCCTGACGCTGCATGTTCGAACCCATCAATGCACGGTTGGCATCATCGTGCTCCAGGAAAGGAATCAGGGCTGCGGCCACTGACACCATCTGCTGGGGTGCGACGTCCATATAGTCCACTTCTTCGCGGGGCTTGAGTGTGGTCTCACCCTTGTAGCGAACCGTGACCAGTTGATCTACAAAGCCACCTTTCTTGTCCAGCTCGGCACTGGCCTGGGCAATGACAAAATCGCTTTCATCAATAGCAGACAGATAATCGATTTCATCGCTTACCTTGTTATTGATCACCTTGCGATAGGGGCTTTCCAGGAAGCCGTAATTATTGGTGCGGGCATAAGTCGCCAGCGAGTTGATCAAACCAATATTCGGGCCTTCCGGTGTTTCAATCGGACATACACGACCGTAGTGAGTGGGGTGTACGTCACGTACCTCAAAGCCGGCACGCTCGCGAGTCAGACCGCCTGGTCCGAGTGCAGAGACACGTCGCTTGTGAGTTACCTCGGACAGCGGGTTGTTCTGATCCATAAACTGGGACAACTGGCTGCTGCCGAAAAATTCCTTGATGGCTGCTGCAACCGGCTTGGCATTGATCATATCCTGGGGCATCAGACCTTCGGAATCAGCCATGCTCAGTCGCTCCTTCACAGCACGCTCAACACGTACCAGACCGACACGGAACTGGTTCTCTGCCATCTCACCGACAGAACGGATACGACGGTTACCCAGGTGGTCGATATCATCGACTGAACCGAAACCGTTACGAATGCCTACCAGGGTCTTCAGTACATCGACGATGTCGTCGGTATTGAGTACAGAGTCACCTTCTGATTCCGGACGACCCAGACGACGGTTGAACTTCATACGGCCAACGGCAGACAAGTCATAGCGCTCAGCGGAGAAGAACAGATTAGTAAACAGGTTCTCGGCAGATTCTTTCGTGGGCGGCTCACCCGGACGCATCATGCGATAGATCTCCACCATGGCTTCCAGCTTGGAAGTAGTAGTGTCGATACGCAGAGTGTCGGAAACGAAGGGACCGCAATCCAGATCATTGGTATAGATGGTCTGGAAGCTGCTTACGCCCTGCTCGACCATGGCTTCCATGACTTCTTCGGTAAGCTCGGTATTACAGGCGAACATAACCTCGCCGGTTTCTTCATTGACGATGTCCGCCGCCAGGGCAGCACCTACCAGGTAGTCTCGTGCCACCACCAGCTCGGCGAGCTTGGCCGTTTCCATCTGGCGAATATGGCGAGACGTAATACGACGACCTTCTTCGACAATAACCTTGCCTTTCTTGTCCGTAATCGGGAACGACAGGACATCACCACGCAGACGGGACGGTACCAGCTTGAGTTTGAATGCTGGCTCCTTGCCGGTTGAAATACTGAAATCGTTCTTTTCATAGAACATTTCCAGAATTTCCTGAGAGTTGAATCCAAGCGCACGCAGCAGCACTGTGGCCGGCAGTTTTCTGCGACGGTCGATACGGACATAGACCAGGTCTTTCGGATCAAATTCGAAGTCCAGCCAGGAACCACGGTAGGGAATTACCCGGGCTGAATAGAGCAATTTACCGGAGCTGTGAGTCTTGCCACGATCGTGGTCGAAGAACACACCCGGGCTACGATGCAGTTGGGAAACGACAACCCGCTCGGTACCGTTAATGACGAAGGTACCGGATTCCGTCATCAACGGAATCTCGCCCATGTAGACTTCCTGCTCTTTGATATCCTTGATTGTCTGGGTCGTGGATTCCTTATCATAAAGAATCAGACGAACCTTGACCCGCAGGGAAACTGAATAGGTGGAGCCACGCAGCTGACATTCCTTGACGTCGAATGCGGGCTTGCCCAGATCGTAGCTCACATATTCCAGTACTGCCTTGCCGGAATAGCTGACGATTGGGAATACAGATTTGAACGCGGCATGTAAGCCTTGCTCCAGGCGATCCTCTGCAGGGATACCAGCCTGGGTAAATTGTCTGTAAGAATCTACCTGGATGGACAGCAGGTAAGGGATGTCCATCGCACTTGGCAACTTGCCAAAGTTCTTACGAATACGCTTTTTCTCTGTATACGAATAGGCCATTTTGTGTTTCCTAGCGTTATGTTCTGTAGTGGTTCTGCTGGCAGAAAGTATCCGCGCGTCCTTTTGGGACTCTTAGGCTTGTAACTCAGCTTCCTGATTTACTTTTTCCAAACACAGGCAAACACCAGGCGCATTTTCATGCACCTGGTGTCGACCTGAACGCTTCAGCTTATTACTTAAGCTCAACGGTAGCGCCAGCTTCTTCCAGTGCTTTCTTGGCTTCTTCCGCTTCTGCTTTCGGTGCAGCTTCCTTCAGGGTAGAAGGCGCGCCATCGACCATTTCCTTGGCTTCTTTCAGGCCAAGACCGGTGATACCACGAACCGCTTTAATGACGTTTACTTTCTTGTCGCCAGCTGCAGTCAGAACGATGTCGAACTCGTCCTTCTCTTCAGCAGCGGCAGCTTCACCACCAGCGGCAGCAGCCGGAGCGGCAGCTACAGCAGCAGCGGCGGAAACGCCGAATTTTTCTTCCATTGCTTCAACCAGCTGGACAACGTCCATAACTGACATCTCAGCAATTGCATTCAATACATCATCTGTTGATAGAGCCATGACTCTTATCTCCTACTTAAATATAAATAACTTGTTTCAAAGGAATTAGGCTGCTTCTTGCTTCTGGTCGCGAACTGCAGCAACCGCACGGGTTACTTTCGAGGGCACTTCGTTCATAGTGCGGGCAAGCTTGGTGACCGGCGCCAACATGACGCTCATCAACAGGGCCAGGGCTTCGTCATGAGTCGGCAGTTTCGCCAACCTGTCGATATCCTTGGCATCCAAAAGCTCTCCGCCTACGGACAATGCCTTAATCTCGAATTTGTCATTTTCCTTGGCGAAATCCTTCAGCACGCGCGCAGCGGCACCCGGATCTTCCTCGGAAAGAGCCAAAATCGTCGGACCGACCAATACTTCCTGAATGCACTCAAAGTCAGTATCTGCCACTGCTTTTTTCAGCAGGGTGTTGCGAACAACGCGCAGATAAACCTTGTTTTCACGTGCAGTCTTGCGAAGCACTGTCATGTCTTCTACAGTGACGCCGCGATAATCGGCAAGCACTGCAGATAAAGCACTACTAGCAGCCTGATTGACTTCAGAAACGATCTGTTTCTTGTCTTCCAATCGAATTGGCACTGCTAATACTCCTTTGTTATGACTGTTTCCAGTCGTTTGACCTTGCCAGGCAAGGTCTACTATTCGGTGATAAGAACCCGGCACTACAAAATCCGGATCGCGTCTCACCATCTGCGTAGGGTATTAAGACCTGTTAGTCACACTAGCAGGCCACCTACGGTCTTTGACGGTGCTGTTGATTAATCTTGCCAATCAACAAACCGCGCAAAGTCTACAGGGGCACTGCTGCTGCAGAGCCCCGAAGTTCTGAAATCCTAGAGAGTCAGCGAAGACTGATCGATCTGCAGACCCGGCCCCATGGTGGAGGACAGGACAATCTTCCTGATATAAACGCCTTTGGATGAAGAGGGCTTGGCCTTCTTCAGATCTGCCAACAGCGCTTCCAGGTTTGCTTTGATCGCATTGCCGTCGAAGCCCACTTTGCCGATGCCGCCATGAATAATGCCGTTCTTGTCGGTTCGATAGCGAACCTGACCGGCCTTGGCGTTCTTGACTGCAGTTTCCACATCGGGAGTTACAGTGCCGACCTTGGGGTTTGGCATCAGGCCACGGGGACCCAGCACCTGACCCAGCTTGCCAACAACTCGCATGGCATCCGGAGTGGCGATAACCACGTCAAAATCCATGTTGCCGCCCTGAATGGACTCAGCCAGGTCATCAAAGCCAACGATGTCAGCTCCGGCTTCCTTGGCCTTGTCGGCGTTGGCGCCCTGGGCAAATACTGCAACACGTACGTCCTTGCCAGTACCGTTAGGCAAAGTGGTTGAACCACGAACGACCTGATCTGATTTACGCGGGTCTACTCCGAGGCGCACAGATACGTCGATGGATTCGGGGAATTTGGGGGAAGCAAACTCGGCAATCAAAGAGACCGCTTCATCGATCGGGTAAGTTTTGCCCGGCTCGATTTTTTCCATCATCAGCTTACGCTTTTTGCTTAGCTTGGCCATCTTATTCCACTCCCTCAACGTCCAGTCCTGCACTGCGAGCACTACCGGCCAGGGTGCGTACAGCAGCATCCATATCGGCGGCAGTCAGGTCAGGCATTTTCTGGTTTGCAATTTCTTCCAGTTGAGCACGTGTCACCTTGCCCACTTTTTCAGTGTTAGGTCGACCACTGCCCTTCTTGACGCCGGCGGCTTTACGCAGCAACACAGCGGCTGGAGGAGTTTTGGTGATAAAGGTGAAACTACGGTCCGCGTATACGGTAATGACCACAGGAATCGGAAGACCACTCTCAACACTCTGGGTTTGAGCATTGAAGGCCTTACAGAATTCCATGATGTTCACACCATGCTGACCCAGCGCGGGACCAACAGGCGGAGACGGATTGGCCTGACCAGCGCCAACCTGCAGCTTGATGTAAGCCAGTACTTTCTTTGCCATGATTTACTCCTTGGGTTCTGACGTCTTCACTGGTCTTGCAACCGATCAGACTCCCCGGCGTATTTCCAGGCTTGTCTTATACAAACCGGAAATTCGACTTTATGTGCTGAATGGAGCTGGCTGGCTCGCAATCAACACCCGAATGAAACCTTGCCAAGGGCAGGGTTTCGAAAACTTTTCAGCGCTATTCCTAGCTCTTTTCGACCTGGCCAAACTCCAGTTCTACCGGAGTGGATCGGCCGAAAATCAGCACTGCAACGCGAAGCCGACTCTTTTCGTAGTTAACTTCTTCAACCGTGCCGGTGAAGTCGTTAAAGGGACCATCAATAACACGAACCATTTCACCCGGTTCGTAGATAGTCTTGTGCGTCGGTGTTTCTTCACTATCCTCCATACGCTGGAGAATCTTGTTTGCTTCTTTATCTGTAATCGGGGCCGGCTTCTCTGCGGTACCACCGATAAAACCCATGACCCTTGGCGTGTTCTTCACCAGATGCCAGGTATCGTCGTTCAATTCCATATGCACCAGCACATAGCCCGGGAAGAACTTGCGCTCGCTTTTACGCTTCTGGCCTGCTCGCATCTCCAGCACTTCTTCAGTGGGAACAAGCACTTCATCGAAGTAATCTTCCATGCCTGAAAGGGCAATTCGCTCTTTCAGCGCGTGCATTACTTTCTTCTCGTAGCCCGAGTAAGCGTGAACTACATACCAGCGTTTAGCCATTTTCTTCCTCTATCCAATAATGGACGATACAACTCCGTTCAATCCCCAATCCAGGAGCCAGAGAATCAGCGCCACAATGAAGATCACGATAAGTACCACGATGGTGGTCTGAGTTGTTTCCTGTCGTGTTGGCCAAACGACTTTACGAATTTCGACCCTTGCATCGAGACACAAATTCACAAAGGCACGGCCTTTGGCAGTTTGCGCCGCTATCCAGCCGGCAATACCGGCTGCGACCAGCAGGCCAATTGTCCTGATCAGCAATGATTCGGCGGCAAAATAGGAGTTCGCATAAACACCTGCGGCCACAATCGCCGCGACCACCAACCACTTGATCCAATCCAGGTTGCTGCTTTCGTTTTCTGTTTTCTCTGCCATAAATACTGCTTCAATCAATTGCGGGCAAAGCCCGTAAAATCTGATCAATCCTGCCATGTAATGGCAGGCCAGGAGGGAATCGAACCCCCAACCTGCGGTTTTGGAGACCGCTGCTCTGCCAATTGAGCTACTGGCCTGTTGTTCTTTTATCGCAACGGCTGCAAAGCCACGATCCTTCGTTGAATCAGATTTTCGGTTGAGTCACTTACCAAACGTAAACTCCTCAACCGAAAATCTGCTTCGCCTCGACTCGAGGCTTTTCGCTCGCTGCTCAATCACTGCATTATTCCTGTCTGGCCGCTCAACAAACCTAGCCAGTCAGTGCTTTCCCTTGCCCACCCTTCGCAATGCTATCGAAGGGTCTCTCTCGAGCAGCGCGCGAGGGAGCGAGGAACAAGGCGCGGAAAGTTTTTGATTCGGGAGCTTACTGATGTAAGTGACCGGATCGAAAACTTTCCGCAACGCAGTGCCTCGTTTCCGCAGCCGCTGCGTCAAAATTTCTTGCTGCGTCCATATCTTATAGAGACAACTAAGCCGAAACCCCCAACCAGGGGGTTTCGGCTTCGTCTAATAACTTACAGCTATTATTCGATGATCTTGGCTACAACACCGGCGCCGACAGTACGGCCACCTTCACGGATTGCAAAGCGCAGACCTTCGTCCATCGCAATAGGCGCAATCAGCTCTACAGTCATCTTGATGTTGTCGCCTGGCATTACCATCTCAACACCATCAGGCAGCTCAACATTACCGGTCACGTCAGTGGTACGGAAGTAGAACTGCGGACGATAGCCCTTGAAGAAAGGCGTGTGACGACCACCTTCGTCCTTGCTCAGAATATAAACCTCAGCTTCGAACTTGGTGTGCGGGGTAATAGTGCCCGGTGCAGCCAGTACCTGACCACGTTCAACGTCTTCACGCTTGGTACCACGCAGCAGAACACCAACGTTCTCACCGGCACGGCCTTCGTCAAGCAGCTTGCGGAACATCTCAACACCAGTACAGGTAGTCTTCTCGGTGTCCTTGATACCAACAATCTCGATCTCTTCACCAACCTTGATCACACCGCGCTCAACACGACCAGTCACTACAGTACCGCGACCGGAAATGGAGAATACGTCTTCGATCGGCATCAGGAAGGGCTTCTCAACATCACGCTCAGGCTCCGGAATGTACTCGTCCAGAGTCTCAACCAGCTTCTGTACCGCCGGCGCGCCAATGTCAGACTGATCGCCTTCCAGGGCTTTCAGTGCAGAACCAACAATAATCGGCGTATCATCACCCGGGAACTCGTACTGGTCCAGCAGTTCACGGATTTCCATCTCTACCAGTTCCAGCAGCTCTTCATCGTCAACCATGTCCGCTTTGTTCATGAACACAACGATGTAGGGAACGCCTACCTGACGAGACAGCAGGATGTGCTCACGAGTCTGGGGCATGGGGCCGTCTGCAGCAGAACAAACCAGAATCGCACCGTCCATCTGGGCAGCACCGGTAATCATGTTCTTCACATAGTCGGCGTGGCCCGGGCAGTCTACGTGGGCGTAGTGACGGTTGGGGCTATCGTACTCAACGTGAGATGTGGCGATAGTAATACCGCGCTCACGCTCTTCAGGAGCGTTATCGATCTCATCGAAATTCTTCAGATCGCCACCGTAGGCTTCTGCACAAACCTTGGTCAGTGCTGCCGTCAGCGTCGTCTTACCGTGGTCAACGTGACCAATAGTACCTACGTTGACGTGTACCTTGTTTCTTTCAAATTTTTCCTTTGCCATTATCGACAGCCCCTGCTTTCTAGTCCGGTTTCAATCAGTTGTAGTCAATCATGCTGCTGTTTCTTTGCGAGCTTTGCCCGATATAAAGAAGCAGCAACTTCCGTAATCTTTCTTAAAAGTAAATGGTGCTCACTCCCGGAGTTGAACCGGGGACCTCTTCATTACCAATGAAGTGCTCTACCGCCTGAGCTAAGCGAGCCACACTTTTTGGAGCGGGTAGCGGGAATCGAACCCGCGCAACCAGCTTGGAAGGCTGGGGTTCTACCTCTGAACTATACCCGCGTAAGATACTTCTCCGCCCTGTTTGCCAAATTTAGGCCCAAGCTGTGAGGTGGTGGAGGGGGGTGGATTCGAACCACCGAAGCTTGCGCGTCAGATTTACAGTCTGATCCCTTTGGCCACTCGGGAACCCCTCCCACAAGATCTCCCAAGGGTCAATTCCCTGGCTCTCTCACTCAGGGGCGGCATTTTATTGGAATTGCGGGGCTTGTACAAGCGTTTCACAGAGATTTTCTGAGCGGCTGAGATCTGGTCTTTCTGCTGTTAAATCAAGCCATTCGGCCTCAGTGACACGCTCGGCCTCGGGGTGGCGTAGCCAGACCCGAATTTCGCCAGTGGAGCGGGGAATTTCCTCGATTTCCGGCGCATAGCCCAGTGCCGCGACACTGGCGCGCACATCCTGGGCCCGGGACAAATCCTCGTAAACCCCTAATGCAATGGCATTTTCCAGCAGGCCGCGGGTAATCAGATAGCTGTCGATCTCCAGCTCCGCCTGCTGCAGCCGCTCCGCCAGACCATCCAGAGTGATGGTGGCAATGCTGCGGGAAGAGGCCGGCGGCAGGTACAGGCGGTATTGCGACTCCAGCGCCTCCCCCTGCAGCTCCAGCGCCGCTTCCAGGCCGGCGGCGCGGGCCTGGGCCATGAATTCATTGGCTTCATCCAGGGTCGACAGGCCACTTACCCCACTACATTGACGGCTGGCCAGGGCGTTCAGGCGGGCCTGCAGCTCGGAATCGGCTTCGAATTCACTCAGCAGTGTCAGCCCGGTATTGAGCAAGGGCCGGGATTGGGGTTCGGCAACCGGCTCTGGCGCCGGCCGGGTCAGGTTCCAGCCAAAGTAGACCAGATTCAGAAGCAGCAAAAAGAGAGCGATGTAACGCATAGGGACTGAAATCCTGACAGCTTATATATAAAGAAGACAGACTTGCGCTGACTGAGTCCGGGCCATTATTGATCAATTGCCGGACAGGCATAGGCCAGACCGTCCATTACCAGCCCGGAAACCAGCTCGAGCTGCTCGCAATCCAGGGCCCCGGCCAGTAATTGCGCATCGCCACCGGCCAGATAAAGAGTCACCGGCTCAGCCTCTTGCCGGACCTGCCTCTGCACTTTTTCCACCAGGGACACCAGGGCCGCCACGGCCCCATTGAGTACCGCAGCTTCAGTGCCGTGGCCCAACTCCAGGTTTTCCGGCTCCTGCCTGTGCTGCAAACGGATACGGGTATTGGCCTCCAGCGCCCCGGCCATTAATTGCCAACCGGGCAGGATATAGCCCCCAAGATGCTGGCCGGCGCTATCCACAGCATCGATAGTCAGCGCGGTGCCGGAATCCACAATCAGGCAGGCCTGCTGTTTGCGGTTATAGGCCGCCAGCATGGCCAGCCAGCGATCCACACCCAGGCGACCCAGATCCTGATAGGAATTACTCACGCCCGCGCATTGGCGCTGCACTCTGGCCTGCCGGGCCTCAAGCCCGAAACTCACGGCCGCCCACTGCTTGAGCTTGTTGGCAATTTCCTCATCCCGGACACTGCAGAAGCGCAGCATTGCCGGTCGCTCACTGCTTACCGGGCCGGCAATCAACTCATCCAGATCGGCAGCCACACCCTCAGTCAGCACCGGCCCGTGATCGGCTTCGATGCGCCGCCACTTGATGCGGCTATTACCTACGTCCAGCTCAATTATCATGACTGCTCAGCTCCGGGTGACGCACTATCGCCGGCATTGACCGGACGCAGACTGGGAGACACTTCACCTCCGCTGATCCTCTCCAGGCCCTGCCCGGTATCCAGCAGCAAGGCACCCTCCTCGTTCACACCGCGGCTGATGCCACGCTGGCGATGATTGCCATTGATAATATCGATTGCGGCGCCGCGGTAACTGTCACAGGCATTCCAGCGCTCGACAAAGGCTGCAAAACCCTGGCGCTGAAACAGATCCACATTTGCCAGCCATCTGGGCAGCAAGCCTGACAGCAATTCGGATTGCCTCACTGCGCGACCCATCTCCCGCTGCAAATCGGTCACCGGCCGGTCCAGCCCTTCAAGCAGCTGATCCGGCAAGGCCAGATTAATGCCAATACCGAAAATAATGACATTGCCTTCCCCATGGGGACAGGTTTCCAGCAGTATCCCGGCCAGCTTCCTCTCTTGAACCAATACATCATTGGGCCATTTCACCCGGGCCTCTGACAAGCCCAGACTGTGCACCGCTTCCTGAACGGTCAGGGCAGTAACCAGACTCAGGCCACGTAACTCATCCGGGGACTGGCTAAAGGACCGGGTCAGGGAAATATACAGACCGGCATCCATCGGGCTGAGCCACTGTCGACCTCGACGCCCTCGCCCGGCCGACTGACTGCGGGCAACAATAAGCTGGCTGCTTTCCTGGCCAGCCTCAATACGCCGGGCAGCCTCGGCATTGCTGGAATCAATGACATCCAGCACACAGATTTGCGCGAAGCTGTCGGCAAACTCTGCTTCCAGTTGCCTGGCCAGTGTATCGCTGTTTATGTCCATGCCCAGTTTATACCTGTCTGGCTGTCATGAAAAAAGGGAGCGAAGACCAGGCTTCGCTCCCTTTTTGTTTTCAAGCATAGTTTCAAGCATTCACGGTCGCCGCAGCGAGCCGGGGCTTGCGCCAAGCTGGCGCAAGCCAGCTGCTTACTCGCTACTGGATACCGGCTCACCGCCGTCACGCTCAGCGCGCGCCTTGAACAGGACCGACAGGGCTTCCAGCATGATAAAGATGGTGGTGATTACCACTGCCACTTCGATCACAACCAGTACCCACTGGCCTTCACGGAAGTGATTGATGAGGTACCAGCCACTGGCCCAAAGTGCCGCCAGCAGGATAAACATCATCGGTGCCAGCACATAACGGGCCGGACGTCCCAGTTTCACCAGGAACACGGCAATGGTCAGCAAAGTCATACTGGCAAGTATCTGGTTAGTCGCACCGAATACAGGCCAGATCAACATACCGCCGTCACCCAGGTTTTCATAATTACTATTGGTCACACCGAAAGCCAGGGCCAGACAGGCGAAGATGGCAACCAGCGTGGAAATGTAATTATTTTTCAGGGGCTGAATGCTGTAGATATTGCCCCACTCCTGAATGATATAGCGCTGCAAACGCAGACCGGCGTCCATGGTAGTACCGGCAAACAGCACCACCATTACTGCCAGCATGGTTTCAGAGAACGGCAGGGAAAAGCCCCAACCTTCATGAATCAGATGCGCGCCGCCTTCGATGAAGCCTTCCTGGCCAGGGCCGGAAGACAGGCCGGTATAAACCGCATTCCAGTCAGCTCCGCTGGCTGCATACAGAGAACCCGTTACCGCTACGATGGTAATCAGGGCCAGAGAGCCTTCGCCCAGTGCCCCCAGGTATCCCACGAAACGGGCATCTTTTTCGTTATTAAGCTGCTTGGAACTGGTACCGGATGACACAATGCCGTGGAAACCGGACAGGGCACCACAGGCAATGGTTACAAACAGGATCGGCCAGATGGGCGGCGTACCTTCGGCAACCGAGTTGAAAGCCGGCGCAGTCACATCAGGCAGTGTCATGAAGACAGCTGAGTACAGCACGATCAGACCAAGCACCAGCTGGGCGCCGTTGATGTAGTCGCGGGGTTGCAGCAGCAGCCAGACCGGCAGCATGGAAGCGATACCGGCATAGATGAACAGCAGGATGATCCAGTTGCCGTTCTCACCCAGGCCAAAGATATCGCCGGGCAATGCCAGGGGATACTCACTACCTACATAAATGGAGAAGTAGAGCAGGCCAACACCCACCGCGGAAATCAGCAGCAGGTTCCACTTGCGACGAATCAGTACACCAATACCAATGGCTACCGGAATCGCCACCCAGGCAGGAATTACCGAGGACGGGAATATCACCATGTCGGTGGCAATAATGGTGGCGAATACTGCATTCACCAGTACCAGCAACAGGAAGATGATGACCATGAACAGGGCACTGGCGCGCTTGCCAATCAGACTCTCGGAGAGTGCACCGATTGACTTGGCACCATGACGGTTACTGGCCCACAGGGCACCCATATCATGAACGCCGGCAAAAAAGATGGAACCCAGTACTACCCAGAGGATGGCAGGAACCCAGCCGTAATAGACAGCGGCGGCAGGACCAACAATTGGTGCTGCACCGGCTACTGCGGTGAAGTGGGCACCCCAGAGTACAAATTTGTTAGTGGGAACATAATCGACACCGTCATTGAACTTGTGTGCAGGTGTTTCATAGTTCGGGTCCAGGCGGTAGATCTTTTCGGCGATGAATTTGGAATACACAAACCAGCCGAATGAAAATCCGATCAAACCGAAAACGACGAGAAAGACCGAGGACATAAAACGCTCTCCGAGACTGTTATTAGAGTTTTAAGGGCCGAATCATAGCAAGTAAAAGGCTTCCAGCAAAATGAAAAAACACGCTGAAACTGCCTGATTTCGGGCATCAAACTTGGTTAGAGAGCAAAAGAAAACCCGGCCACACAAGGTGGTCGGGTTTGTTCTGCGGGCCGCCGGGCGGTTTAGTCGCCGCCGGAATCGGCGTGATAGGTCCAGTAACCAATGAACATTTCATCCCAGCTCTGCAGGCCAAAGGTCAGCCTTTTGCCTGGATCAGGATTGGCCGGGTTGTATTCGGAGTTATCAAACGACCCGGTCACATGCACCCGGGTCCCGGCCGGCAGTCGTGCCGGATCCGAGAGTTGATAGGTGGGCTGCCAGGCGTAGCTGTAATTGGGAACATTCAACAGCTGTTCCATCCGGCCATCAGGGTATTCGGCAAAGAACTGCATGTCCTTGCCACGAAAATGCATATGGGCACGCAGACCAGTCACCACCACATCTTCTTCAAAGGTATAGCTGGCTTCCACCTCGTGATCCCGTTCATGGGGCGGAATGATAAACATGCTTGCTACTGAGCGGGTGAAGTTCTCATGGGCCGGTGGCTCATCATAGACATACAGACCCAGTTTGGTCTGGTCCGTGGTCGCCCTGCCATTGGTGGTGTAATGGAACTGCAAGGAGAGTTGGTAGCCGGCCGGGATACGAACGCCGGTGTTCTCCGGAAACTCGATGGGGTCCACCTTGCCCGGGGCATAGCCTTCGAGAAAGCGCCGGGCAACGCCACTGGTGTCAGCTTCGCCACCCTCAAAATTACCCGTCGGCGGTGTCACATAGGTTAATAAATGGTGCAGCACCGCTTCGTCGCCGGGAATGTATTGCACCGCCCGCACCCACTTGTCCTCATCGAACTCAAGGGGAATATTCACATTGATGTAATCCAGCACGCCAGTGGCGGGAATCTCATGGGTCGGGGCTTCGACAATATAGTCAGGCTCACCGAGGCGCCAGCTCTTCATGTCAACATGCTCGACTTCTGACAGCGGATCCACCGGGTGGGTACCGCGAGGTGCGCCGGCGTCGATCCAGTGAACCAGTTTCTGCATATCGGCCGGTGAGATGTAACGGGCATTGTCGAAATGACCAACATAGGGATCCACCTGGGTGGGCGGCATTCGTTTGGTCAGCAGCACTTCACGAATCATGGGAGACCAGCCCTGCAGCATCAGGTGACTGTCCATGGCAAAAGGACCGATGCCACCTTCCCGGTGGCAGGAGGCGCACTGCTCCACGATGATGGGTGCCACTTCGGTACCGTAATCCGGAACCTCGGCCATGTGTTGCTGCTGCTCTGGATATTCCAGGGCACAGCCATCGCTGGCCGCGACCACAACTGTGTCTTCAGCCGTACCGGCAAATTCAGCATTGAGCAGGTCGGCAGACTGGCTGCCCACAGGGCCCCGGTACAGTACTGACAAACGCTGCGGGTCCAGCACTACAATCTCGCCCGAGCGGGACAAACCCAGGGTCTGGGATACCAGTTGACCGTCATCGATTAATACCGGCAGGTCCGCCGCGGCCGCGCTGCGAGCCTGGCGGATGACATCAATATTGGCTTCGGTGCCGGCTTCAATCAGGGCAAAGCTCACCGGACTGTCGGCCAGAGCTGTAGCGGCCTGGCGGAATTGCTGCAGGGCTTGCTGATTGTCGCAAGCGGTATCGAAAGCCATCAAAACCAGAGCGTCCTGGTAGCGATAGCGGCTGAACTGGTGGAACTCTCCCTCGGTATCAAGCAGGGCAAAATCACCGACCCGGTCGGGAACTGCCTGCAAGGGGGCGGAAAAGACTGTCAGGGCTGCGCTCAGGCCAAGTAGCAGTTTTCGCATCGGCGTGCTCCGTCTTTACAATGTATAGTAAAGGCTCAGTCTAGATCATCTCTGGGTAATTAGCACCCTAAACACGGCCAACAGGCACTTTTTACCGACTGAAAGCGGCGTTCGACGGATTATTGGGCCGACTGGCGGTGGTAGGAAAAGTAGCCAATGAACATCTCATCCCAGCTTTGCGCACCCCCTCGCACTACAGCACCGGGATCAGGATTGCCGAGATTGTACTGGGAGTTGTCAAAGGCCCCTTCGATGATGACCCGGGAACCGGCCGGCAAGGCCATGGGTTCGGTCATGCGGTAGGTGGGCTGCCAGTTAAAATTGTAATCCGGCACATTGAGAATGGCCTCGTGGCTGCCATCGGGGTAAACCACACTGAAGCGCATGTACTTGCCCCGAAAATGCATATGGGGCCGCAGGCCGTGCAGGACTATGTCTTCATTAAAGACGTGACTGGCGCGCATCTTGTGCTCGGCTACACCCGGCGGAATATGCAGATTATCGCCGCCATGGCTGAGGGCATAGGTGGAATACTGGTATTGCGGTGGCTCGTCGGCGAAATAGAGTCCCAGCAGGGTTTCATCCACCACTTCCCGCCCGAAGGTGGTGTAGTGCAGTGACATTTGCACGGCGGAACCCCTGGGTACAAAGACGCCGGTGTTCTCCGGATAGGTCGCCGCCTCATCCTTGCCCGGGGCATAGCCTTCCAGGAATTCCCGGTACTGGTCGTTCTCACCCTCGACAATTTTCTCGGAGTAATCCGCCGGCACAATAAAGCTCAACAGGTGGTGCAGTACCCTGCGGTCGCCCGGCAGGTGCTGGACAGACTTGATCCAGACGTCTTCCTCAAAAGGCAAATTGATGGTGACATTCTCGTAATCCAGCACACCGGTAGCGGGTACCGTAAAGGCAGGTACCCTGACAATATAATCCGGCTCCCCCAACTCCCAGCGGGAATCCGCTGCCATGACAGATTCCAGGGGATCATAATTGCTGCTGCCACGGGGAGAACCCGCATCGATCCAGTGCACCAGGGTCTGCAACTCCTCGGCACTTATATAGCGGGCATTACTGAAATGCCGCACCGAAGGGTCCACCTGGGCCGGCGGCATGCGACGGGTCAGCAATACTTCACGAATCATTGGCGACCAGCCCTGCACCATCTGGTGAGAATCCATGGCAAATGGAGCAATCCCCCCTTCAACGTGGCAGGTGGCACACTTTTCCTTGAGTATCGGCGCAACCTGGGTGGCATAGTCCGGCGCCTTGCTCAGATGACGATCGCGGCCGGTAAACTTCAGCGGGCAACCTGTTGCCGCCGTGACCACCGTATCGTCGAAGGCATCCCGCTCACCCGCCGCAGCCGCTTGCAGGCTGTCGGCCAGGGCATGGGTCGCTTCCCGGCCGGCAATGCCCAGGGCAGGACGCGGTCTTTGCGCCTCAATGTCCAGGCCACCGCGGTAAATCACCTGCAGCCGGTTGGGCTCCAACACGATAATTTCCCCTGCCCGGCTGATGCCAAGATTTTCGGCTACCAGTTGGCTCGGATCCATCAGCACCGGCATGTCGAGGTGATAGGCAGCATCCATCCGCCGTACGTCTTCCAGACTGTCCCGGGGATTGGCATTGAGGGCAAGAAAACTGATATCGCGGGATTCCCAGGTACTGCGCAGCAACTGGTACTTGTGCAAATGATCCAGGACTTCCGGGCAGGCAGTATCGGTGGAAACAATCACGACTGCCTTGCTGTCACCATAGCGGGCCAGCTCGTGAAAATTTCCCTGGTGATCCAGCAGGGCAAAATTATCCACGCGCTCGACATCCGCCAGGGCGGCGTTTGTCACCAGCAGCAGTGACAGGGCCTGAATTATGCGATTGATCAGATGCAAGTTCGTTTCCACGGAAATACCGGAGATTTACGGCTAGAGCCGACTCTTCAGGAAGGCCCAGGTTGATAGGGCGCAAGATTAACCCATTCACCCGGACAATCGAATGAAATGGCCGGCTCAAGCTGTGACAAATTGCAACTGGTCAGGCCCCGAACCAGAGGTTTTATCACTTTAAAATCAACAACTTGCAAGAAATCTGGGCGGCGGATTTAGCAACTTCGCAGTCAAAAACCCGTCCGCCCGGCCAGGCTCAGGAAGAGGGCTTCTTGTCCTGCAGTGGAGTCAGGCTAAAGCGCTCAATCAGGGAGAAGCGGCGGAACAGCTCGTACATGGCCCACATTACGCCAGCAATAATGATCAGCATCATGGCCCAGCGCATCACTGCGGCAAAGAAAATGGCATCGAAGATCGGCGTCTGAAACTGAAACTGTGACAACTGGCCACCCCGCTCCAGCATCCAGTGCCAGGCACTGTGAGCAACCAGGGCCGACAGCAGAATGCCACCCATGCGTTCATTCACCACATACTTGAACAGCAGATTGAGCATCGGAATAACCAGCGCCAGGACAAACAGTTGCCCCAGTTCGACCCCGACATTGAAAGCCAGCAGGGACGAGAACAAATGCCCACCGGCAAATTGCAGGGTTTCGCTGAACATGAATGAGAAACCAAAGCCGTGCACCAGGCCAAAACCAAAAGTCACAATCCAGCGATGCTGCATTCTCGAGCCAACAATATTCTCAAAGGCCATATAGACAATGGACAGGGCGATCAGGGTCTCGATAAACGGCGGCCACCAGAGTGCGCCGGGGGTAATGCCGAAGGCCGAGGCAATCAGGGTAATGGAGTGAGCTACGGTGAATGAAGTAATGACCGGAATCAGGCCACGCAGACTGCGCAGTGGCACCACCAGACAGAACAGAAACATCAGGTGATCCAGCCCTTCCAGAATATGGGTGAAACCCATGGACACGAAGCGCATGGCGGCCTGGTGCCAGCGGGGGTCCAGCTCCACCAGCCCCGGATTGCCGAGGAAATTGAACACGCGCTCGGCGCCAGCAGGAGTCAGAAAGCGAATGACTGTGGTGGTGGCATTGGACAGGGTTCCCAATTCCGGCTCGATGGAAAAATCAGAGTCTTCGGACTGGATTTCATAGCTCACCAGCACATCCAGCATGCCCTGCCGCCAGAACAGATCCGTGCTGTCATCCAGGGGCGGGCTCATGATGTTTTCCATGGCCGACTCAAAATCGGTAAAAGCCCGGTTGGAAGGCAGCGAAACGCGGGTAGCCTGTAACTCCTTCTCGGTCAGCTCCACCCCGTTTTCATAAAAATGCAGGGATTCGGTGATGTAGACCCGCGCCGCCTCATCCAGCTGGTAATCGAGTTCGGAAAACTGCAGATAGCCGGGCCCACGCAGGGGAAAAACAATTTCACTGAAGGCTTCCATGGGGACCCGCAGCAGGGCCGTGAGTTCATTGCCCTCTGGCTTGACGAATGCATGAACGGTGACACGGGCGGGAATATCATGGGCATGAACCGCAAGCGGCGCTGCCAGGCTGCCAAGCAGCAGAAAAACCTGGCCCAGTATGGAAACGAGAGTGATGCGGGAGAAAAACCTTGCTACTGCAGTCATATTGCTTTTTTTCTAATAAAATCAAAGAAATGAAGGAAGGACGGGAAATCTCTTCAGGGACCCGTCCCGACGCTGGCTGGCACTGTTACAAATTGATACATGTGGCCCGCCCTAAAAATTCGCTGTGAGTATACTGTCTGGGGATTAGTCAGTATACTCAGGCACTGCTCTGGGACTTGTCGCCCCGTTGTGGGCAATTATGGGAGGACAATAAGAATGACAAAGATCAAGCTTATGATTGGTACTGCACTGGTGGTCACACTGGTTGCACTGGGTGTAGGCCAATCCAAACTGCAAGAGCCAAGCATTGCACAAAGCAATGATGTCATGGCTCCACATTTCCTGGTCGATCCACTCTGGCCGAAGCCGCTGCCCAATCACTGGGTACAGGGCAACACCATCGGTGTCGACGTTGACGACCGCGATCATATTTTTATCGTGCATCGTGATTCCGAGAACATGTTCGGTGGCATCACAGAGATTGGTCTGTATGAAGGTGTGTCCGAATGCTGTACTCCGGCACCGCCAATCATCGAGTTTGATCAGGAAGGCAACATGATTAATGCCTGGGGCGGACCGGTAGAAGGTGCTCCCTATGTATGGCCCTCTTCCAACCACGGTATCGAAGTGGCACCTAACGGTGACGTCTGGATCGGCGGTAATGGTGGCGGCGACTCCCACGTGCTGGTATTTACCCGCGATGGTGAGTACATCCGCACTATTGGTAACCCCGGCCAGCCTGTCGATAGCAACAGCACCACTCACTACGGTCGAGTTGCTGAAATCGCCATCGACCCTGCCGGTGAGGAAGCCTATTTCGCTGATGGTTATACCCACAAGCGTGTAGCGGTAGTTGATGTAGCCACCGGCGCATTCAAGCGTTACTGGGGTGCTTACGGTAGCACTACGATCGACGACGAAGCCGACGATACCTACACTCCTGGCCAGCCCGGACCTGACGTGTTCCGTGGCCCGGTTCACTGTGCCGAGCCTTCCAATGACGGCCTGGTTTATGTCTGTGACCGTGGTGCCGACCGTGTACAGGTATTCCGCACTGACGGTACCTTTGTCCGCGAAGCGATCTATAACCCGGCTACCCTGGCACAGGGCTCAACCTGGGATATCGCTTTCTCTCCCGACGAAGATCAGGAATTCATTTACCTGGCAGATGGTCAGAACCACAAGGTTTCCATCATCGATCGTGAGTCCCTTGAAGTGCTGTACACCTTTGGTGACGGTGGCCGACAGCCTGGTCTGTTCTATGCCCCACACAGCATCGCGACTGACTCTGATGGCAACATCTACACCACAGAAACTTACGAAGGTAAGCGTGTGCAGAAGTTCCTCTACCAGGGAATGCGCCCTGTTACACAACGTGACCGTGCCCCCACATGGCCCGCTGACGAGCTGTAATTCAGAGCAAGTTTGAAAGTTAAAAAGCCGCAGTGTGCAAACACACTGCGGCTTTTTTATTGCCAGCCTGAAAGTCCTGCTACTGATCCGTGCAAATCGTCCAGTCATCGCGCTGGCAGGCTCGTTCAGCCAGGCTTCATCAACTTGAACCTACCCTGATTAACAATTATTCTGCGCCTCCGCAGTAACAGACGAGACTACAAGGATAATGTCCATGCTTAGAAAAATTCTGCTTGCCAGCCTTGCCCTGCTCACAGTGCCGGCCTTTGCCCAGGAACAGATCACTGTCGATTACAACTATGATGGCAACGCCAATCTCAGCAGCATTCGTGCTGCGGTAAAAATCAGTGAGTTCAGCGACGGCCGTTCCGTTGACAACCCCAACCTGATCATCGCCCAGGGTCTTGGCAGCGATGCCGGGTACAGTGCCGAGGCCCCCCTGGCCGACATCGTCCGGGATGCCTTTGTGCAGGCCCTGACCAAGGGTGAGGCCAATATCGTCGAGGCTGACGAAGAAATGCAGGTTGTAGGTGAGATCCTCGACTCCAGTGCCGAGCTCGTTGACCAGGACGGTGTCGAATCCATCCAGCTTACCATTCGCGCCACAATTGCATTGCAACGCGGCGGCCGCTCACTGTTTGACACCACCCTGTTTGGCCGTGGTGTCGCCCCCGCCGATGAAGGCCTGGCGGCCGCAGTGCATGCAGCCCTCAATCGCATGGTACGCGAACTGACCGGTGACGATTACTTCCTGATGCGCCTGATGTAGTTCAGCGGCTTCAGAAACAGCCCAGGCTGCTGTACAGAGTCTCTGTCAGCGGCCTGTTGCGGGCGGGAAAGAAGTCTAATCCGGTCGCCGCTTCCAGCTCGGCAATGCTGGCCCGCAAGTTACAGTGGTGAATACCAGCCGAAGTATCCTGTGAGAAGCGAAACCCTGCCGCCTCCCCTGCCGGGGTCACCACCAGCTTGTAAAATCCGTCCGGAATCCGGTGCGGCTTGTCGATCGCCAGCCTGATGCCGGGTTGATCCTGTTCATAGAGTGGCCCGGTCAACACATAGACCTCTGCTTCCCGGTTGACCAGATTACGCACCGCCCAATTCAAGCCATACCAGGCACCCTGACTCAGACTGGCGCTACGCGCCACGGCATTGCTGAGATAGTTCACATCATCCCAATAGGGTGTGCCGGCAAAATTGACCAGCGGCGCGTAATGGGCCTGCACCATATTCAACTCGCCCGCAGTGCTGAAGTCGCTGTTGTCCAGGGTCTGTTCGACATCGTCATCAGCCCGGGCCTGGCGCGACAGGCTGGAGGCTATGCCTACTGTTTCTGCGGTAACCCGGTAGGCCACCCAGTCTGCGGATTTGTGCTGCGAATTATAGGACAGGGCGTAGATTGGCCGGAGCAGCAGCTGGTTCGCGGCCGGCGCACCTTCGGGGCAGCCATACAGGCAATGCACAATACGCAGATTCTGGGCCTGGGCCGGCAGGGCCAGTAACAAGCCCGCCAACAGGGCCATAGGCATCCAGCGGTCTGATTTGATTGGCCTGATGTGAAAATCCTGCTTCATTCCTGTTTCCTTGATTACCACAGCCTTCCAAGCCACGATATTCGTGGCGATCTGGTGGATTTGTCCCGATTTCGCCCGTTCACTGTCACTCGTCGGCGATTCCTGCATTTTAAGGGATTATCGTTAACTTTTAACTGCCTCAGGTCGTCTGATTAAGGCAATCCGGCAGCTTCGCGGCAGCGTTATATAACCCAGGATACTGGCATCGCCAGGAGGATGTCAGGGAACGATGAAGCGTTGTTGCCGGAAAAAAATAGCTACCCAATTATTGAAATCCCTGGAGTTTTTAATTTTCAGGAAGCTAATTGTCTGGCAGCAACCTAGTATCGCTGCCTAGGATTTTTCGTTTCAGTACCCACACCTGAACATCAGGAGAGCAAAAAATGCTTAGAATTTCCAAATTGGCCAAAGTGACTCTGCTTGCGTCTCTTGGCGCATTGCTGAGCCTTCCGGCTATTGCAGCCGATCGCATCAGTGATTTTTCCCTGGTGGATGCGGAAGGCCGTTTTTTCCAATTGAGCCGTCACAGCAACCAGGACGCCATTGTGCTGTTGTCCTATAACATGGACAGCCGCGACGCCCGTCGTGCTGCCGATGACATGGAAGACCTGGCTGAGGACTTCGCCAACCAGGCCGTCGAGTTCCTGATCATCAATTCCACCGATCTGGCTGACAAGAGCGTCATGCTGGAAGAAATGGAAGACCGCGACCTGGCATTCCGCGTCCTGATGGACGACACCCAGGTTGTTAGCCAGGAGCTGGGCCTGAGCCGAGCCGGCGAAGCCGTGGTCATCGACCCCGAATCCCGCGAAGTGGTGTTTCGTGGCGCCCTGTCCAGCCGTCAGGCTGACGGAAGCCGCTCCGAGCGCAATGACGCTGCCTATGTGGCCGACGCCCTGACTGCGGTACTGGCCGGCAACGAAGTTCCAGGCAACAGCATCGCCAGCAAAGGTGAGGCAATCAGCTATCCGCAAATGGCTGAGCTTTCCTATGCCGAAGACATCGCGCCGATCCTGCAAGAGCGCTGCGTCACTTGTCACGTCGAGGGCGGCATTGCCCCCTTCGCTATGAGCAACCATCAAATGGTGCGTGGCTGGTCTCCCATGATCCGTGAAACCCTGGTCACCAAGCGCATGCCGCCTGGACAGATTGCCCAGGAATACGTCAATGATTTTCATGACGTCAACCACATCACCATCGAAGAGACCCAGAAGCTGATTGCCTGGATCGACAGCGGTTCCCCCAACAATGGCGACAGCGACCCGCTGGCTGCCTATGAAGCCAAGCCTGTTAAATGGCTGAACGGTGAGCCGGACATGGTGATCGAGATTCCGCCCCAGCAGATTCCTGCCACCGGCGTACAGGACTATCGCAACATCATGATCCCGCTGGAAATTGATGAGGATATCTGGGTCAAGGCAATCGAATTTGAAGCCGGCGATCCCACTGTTCTGCACCACATCATTGCCTTCTCCTACGGCCCCGGTGGTGTGAACGAGTTCGAAATCCTTAACCAGGGCATTGGCCTGGGTGCTTACGCGCCGGGTAATGAACTGAACCTGTATCCGGAAGGTGCCGGCTACCCGCTGCAAAAAGGCGGTGGCCTGATGCTGCAAATGCACTACACCACTTCCGGCAAGGAAACCGTGGATGCCTCCGAGATCGCACTTTACCTGTGGGATGAAGAGCCCGAGCGTCAGATCCTGGGTGGCTCTGCGGCCGATATGGACATCAATATCGAGCCCTTCTCCACCAAGGAAATGGTAGCAACTGCGAAATTCCGCAAGGATTCCTACCTGACCATGGTAGGCCCGCATATGCACTACCGCGGCTATGATGCCAACTTCAAACTGCGCTACCCCGATGGTCGCATCGAGGAAGTGCTGAACGTGCCCAACTACCAGTTCAACTGGCAGAAGACCTATGATTTTGTCGAGCCGAAATTTTTGCCGGCCGGCACGGAAATGATCTTCCGCGGCACTTTCGATAACACCGAGATGAATCCTTTCAACCCGGATGCATCTCAGACCCTGACATGGGGGGAACAAACCTGGCAAGAAATGTTCTTCGGCTTTTTCCGCTATATGGAAGCTGATAGCGGAGAATAGTCCCGCCAGTGATTTGTTCGAGGCCCGGCCACTCTCTGAGTGGCCGGGTTTTTTTATGCCCGGGATTCAGCGCCCTGGGCGCTCTGAGCCACATCAGCCCGTCATGACAGGCCCCTCGTTAGTTGCTAGACTCATTCGCCTGTCTATCCACAATAAAAACCGAAAGCCCCATGAAAAAATTACTATGCGCTGCCACCTTGGCCAGTCTCAGCAGTCTGTCTCTGGCTGACACCACCCTGATCCACAATGTTAATGGCTATACCCTGGATGCCAACAAGGCGCTCCAGCAGTTCACTGCCATCCAGTTCAGTGATGACAGCATTGACCGCCTGTATCAGAGCGACGAGGCGCTGCCAGAAACCGCCGACCACATCATCGACGGTGAAGGCAAAACCATGATTTCAGGCCTGGTGGATTCCCATGGCCATGTGCTCAGCTATGGCTTGAGCCTGCTGCGCGTGGATCTCACCGGTACTAGCACCGAGCAGGAAGCCGCCCAGCGGGTGGCCGCCTTTGCCGAAGCCAATAGTGAACTGGAGTGGATCCAGGGCCGGGGCTGGAATCAGGTGCTCTGGGACAGTAACAGCTTTCCCACGGCTGCCAGCATCGATGCTGTGGTGAGTGACAAGCCGGTGTGGCTGACCCGGGTCGATGGTCACGCGGCCTGGGCCAATAGCGCCGCCATGGAACTGGCCGGTATCACGGACCGCACCGAAGATCCTGACGGTGGCCAGATTATCCGCGATGCCAATGGCAAGGCTACCGGCGTCTTTGTGGACAACGCCATGGTACTGATTCGCCGCCATATTCCCCCGGTAAGCGCCGAGGAGCAGCGCTATGCCTTGCAAACCTCCATGCAGGGTCTGGCCGCCAACGGTTTGACATCGGTTCACGATGCCGGGGTCGGCAGTGCCACGATCCAGACCTACAAGGATCTGGTCAGTGACGGCCCGCTGCCCATCCGCGTCAATGTCATGATTTCCGCCGGCGATGAGAATTACGAACTATTGCTGGATCAGGGCCATTTCCGCAGCAGTGATGACACCCTGACCATTAACTCGGTCAAGATTGTGGCCGATGGTGCCCTGGGCAGTCGCGGCGCCGCACTGATCGACGACTATTCGGATATGCCCGGTCATCGCGGTCTGCTCACCCTGGATGACGAGCGTCTGGAATACCTGATGCGCCGCGCCATGAATGCCAATTTTCAGGTGAACACCCATGCCATTGGCGACAATGCCAATATGATCGTATTGGATAACTACGAGGACTTGATAGCCCAGACTGACACCCGTGGACGCCGGCATCGTATCGAGCATGCCCAGATTCTTCGTTATGAAGATATTCTGCGCTTTGCTGAACTGGGCGTTATTCCCGCCATGCAGGCCACCCATGCCACCAGTGACAAGAATATGGCCCAGGACCGCATCGGTGAAGTGCGTATTCAGGGTGCCTATGCCTGGCGCAAGCTGTTGGATACCGGCACCATCATCGCCAATGGCTCGGACTTTCCGGTGGAATCACCAAACCCGTTTTTCGGCCTGCATGCCGCCATCACCCGCCAGGACCAGAACAATGAACCTCCCGGTGGCTGGTTTCCGGAAGAGCGCATGAGCCGCGAAGAAGCCTTTGCCAGCTTCACCATCGATGCCGCCTATGCAGGTCACCAGGAAGACATCATCGGCAGCCTGGCTCCCGGCAAGAAAGCCGACTTCATTATTATCGATCGTGACATCTTCACTATACCGGAGAGCGAAATCTGGCAAACCCAGGTGGAGCAAACCTGGGTCGGAGGCGAGCAAATTTATCCCTGAAAAATAGCCGGCGGAGGGCTGTGAAATGCGATTAACCACCTTTTGGGCACTACTCACCCTGCTGCTGGCGGCTTGCAACCCGGCCTCTGAGGCCCCGGCCGACTCCGCATCGAGTCAGCCGCCAGCGCCAGCTGAGGCGGTCAGCCAGACTACTGTCGACCCGGCGGAACTGAGCCGCTGGGAAGACAGGGCGTCACGTGTCACCATACTGCGCGACCGCTGGGGCATTCCCCATATATTCGGCCAGACCGATGCCGACACGGTGTTCGGCACGCTTTACGCCCAGGCCGAAGACGACTTTTACCGTCTGGAAACCAATTACATCAATGCCATGGGTCGCCTGGCTGAAGCCGAGGGTGAGCAGGAACTGTTTCGCGACCTGCGCATGAAGCTGTTTATCGAGCCAGCGGCATTGCAGGCCCAGTTTGCCGAGAGTCCGGACTGGCTACAGGAATTGATGGTGGCCTTTGCCGACGGTCTCAATTATTTCCTGCATACACACCCTGAGATCGAACCCCGGGTTATCGATCGCTTTGAACCCTGGATGGCCCTGAGTTTTACCGAAGGCAGTATCGGCGGCGATATTGAGCGGGTGAACCTGCAGGACTTGCAGGCCTTCTATGATGCCAATAATCTGGTGGCCCAGGCGCCCGCTTTCAATGATGGCGAACCCCGGGGTTCCAATGGCTTCGCCATCGCCCCGCAAAACAGTGCCAGCGGCAATGCCCTGTTGCTGATCAACCCCCATACTTCCTTTTTCTTTCGCTCCGAACTGCATATGGTCAGCGAAGAAGGACTAAATGCCTATGGTGCCGTCACCTGGGGTCAGTTCTTCATCTATCAGGGTTTCAATGAAAACACCGGCTGGATGCACACCTCTTCCCGGGCCGATGCGATTGATGAATACCTGCTGGATGTCACCCGCCGCGAAGACGGGTATTACTATCGCTATGGCGAAGGTGAGCGCCAACTTCAGGAACGGCTCATCCGCCTGCCCTATGTCGACAGTGACGGCAATCAAAGCAGCCGGGAAATCACTGCCTGGTTCAGCCACCACGGCCCGGTGATTCGCGAACAGGACGGCCAGTGGGTAGCCATCAAACTGATGCAGGAACCGATTCGCGCCCTGACCCAGTCCTATACCCGCACCAAGGCCAGCAATCATGAGGAATTTCACGACAGCATGGCCTTGCTGACCAATTCCTCCAATAACACGGTCTATGCCGATAGCGATGGCAATATTGCCTATTACCACGGTAATTTTATTCCCCGCCGTAATCCCCTGTTCGACTGGAATGCGCCCCTGGATGGTGGCAATCCGGAAACCGAATGGCAGGGATTGCATCCGGTAGACGAAATCATCAGCCTGCTCAATCCTGCCAATGGCTGGATTCAGAACACCAATAACACCCCCTTCAATGCTGCCGGAGAATTCAGTCCCCGGGCCGAGGACTATCCCGCCTATATGGCCAACAACCCGGAAAACTATCGCGGTATCAATGCAGTGCGGGTGCTCGATGGGGTTAGCGATTTCACCGTGGAATCCCTGCTGGAGGCAGCCTATGACCCTACCCTGGCGGCTTTCGAAGACCTGATTCCGAGGCTGGAATTATTGACTGCGGTGCCAAGCCGGCCCGATGCCCCGCTGTCCATCTCCTCACAAACCCTGGAGTACATCGACCTGCTGCGGGGCTGGAATTACCAGTACAGCCTCGATTCCGTGGAAACTTCACTGGCGGTGTTCTGGGCCCAGAACCTGATGGATGCCGTGCGCAGTCAGGCCAGCGCCCAGGGCATTAATGTCTACGAGTATATGGTCAACAATGCCAGCGACAATCAGGTGCTCACGGCCCTGCGTCAGGCTGCCCAGACCCTGGAAAATGATTTTGGCAGCTGGCAGGTGCCCTGGGGCGAGATCAACCGTTATCAGCGCCTGACCGGTGATCTGGTACAGGATTTTGACGACAATGCCCCCAGTATCGCCGTGCCCTTCGCTTCCAGTCGCTGGGGCTCGCTGGCCTCCTTTGGCGCGCGCAAGTATCCCGGCACCAGTCGCATGTATGGTACCAGTGGCAACAGCTTTGTCGCTGCCGTGGAATTCGGGGACCGTGTCAGGGCCCGGGCCATCACCGTGGGCGGCCTGAGCAGTGATCCCGATTCACCCCATTTTGATGATCAGGCACAGATGTATGCCGACGGGGAATTCAGGGATGTATTGTTCTATCGGGATGATATCGAGGCAAATCTGGAGCGGGAATATCACCCGGGCGAGTAAGGCCCGGGTGATCTGTTGCTGATAAGGCTTCAGTAACCTACCGCAGCACCATCGCCGGCCCGGGAATCGGAACCACCGAGGAACAGACCGTTGGCACGGTCATGGTAGACGCCCATGGCACTGCCCTGGGAACCACGACTGCGAATCGGATGACCCTTGGCTTCGTACAAACGCAGTGTATCCGGTGAAAAGCCCCAGCTCTCAAAACTGGTGACATCCGGCAACCACTGGTGATGGATACGGGGTGCCTCCACCGCCTGGGCAATATTCATATCGTGATCGATCACATTGAGAATGGCCTGAAGCGTGGTATTGATGATGGTACGTCCACCGGGACTTCCCACCGCGAACAGAGGCATACCGTCCTGCGCCACAATGGTTGGCGTCATGCTGGACAGGGGTCGCTTTTGCGGCTCAACCAGATTGGGTGCGGTACCGATGGTGCCGCTCCGGTCAGTCAGGCCGGGAATGGCATTGAAATCACCCAGTTCGTTATTGAGCAGATAGCCGCCGCCGGCAGCAACAATGGCGGAACCATAACCATATTCAAGGGTATAGGTGACGCTGACCATATTGCCGTCCTTGTCCACCACAGAATAATGGGTTGTGTCCTCGCTCTCATAAATTCGGGCGAAATTGTTTTCATCGCTTTCTGACTTGCGATCCATATCAATGCTGGCCCGCAGTTCCGCCGCGTAGTCCTTGCTGGTCAGACGATCCAGGGGCATGCCCTCATTGAAATCGGGATCGCCAAGAAATTCAGCACGATTGGCATAGGCACGACGCATGGATTCGGTCAGCACGTGCAAATAGTCCGCCGAGTTATGCCCCATCTCTGTCAGGTCAAAGCCTTCCAGAATATTCAGCATCTGCACCAGGGTTACTCCGCCGGAGCTCGGTGGGGGCATGCTGATAATGTCATAGCCACGATAATTACCGCGGATCGGCTCCCGCTCCACAGCCTCGTAGATAGCCAGATCCTCTTCAGTAATGATGCCGCCAATCGAAGCCAGGAAGTCTGCCAGACGTCGGGCATTCTCTCCCCGATAAAAGCCATCGTGGCCTTCGTTCTGGATCAGCTCCAGGGTATGGGCCAGATCAGGCTGGTACCAGGTCTCACCCAGGTCATAGTGGCTGCCATCCTCCTTGAAGAATTTCTCCATGGAAGAGGGATAATTGCTGAAGCGCGGTTCATTGCGGGCAAAGCCGGACTGCAGGGCATAGGTGATGGGAATGCCTTCGCGGGCCAGTCGCACCGCCGGTGCCACCAGATCTTCCCAGGGCAGCGAACCCAGTTCCTGATGCGCCAGATACATGCCGGCGACAGTGCCCGGCACACCAACGGAAAGCGCACCGGCATGATTGGAATTGTTTTGCACCCGCCCGTCCAGGCCCAGGTACATGTCTTCGGTAGCGGCCAGGGCTGCTTTTTCACGGAAATCAAAGGTGGTGGCATGGCCGTCTACACCATGGTAGACCAGAAAGCCGCCACCACCGATATTACCGGCTGTTGGCCAGGTCACAGCCAGGGCAAAGGCCGTGGCAACGGCAGCATCGATAGCATTACCGCCCTGCTTGAGAATATCGACACCCACTTCCGAGGCCAGTCGGGAGGCACTGCTGACAATGCCGTTTTCAACCCGCAGCGGGGTACGCCCGCCATCGGCGGCCACCTGACCGATCAGACTCAGACTGAGCAGGAATACCAGGGTCCTGATCAAATTTTTGCTTCGCACGAATTTATCTGTCATGAAACTTCTCACAATATCCATCAGCTGCTTGTCAGTTGCCGGTAACAAGACCGGACCAACCAACCTGCAACCAGGCTATGGGTTAGTAATACGGCGGGCTGTCGGTCAGACAACCGTTCCCACCCCGAGCCAGCTACGCCTCCATGGAACCGACCTGCGCCACTAATACTAGTAGAGGGGCTGGCTGCAAGCAAATTCCGGGCAAGCGACTAAATCTCTGGTCACATCGGGACTGGCCAAGTCGTCACTACTATCCAAGCCGCAAGCTTAATGCTAATTTCGCCTGCTCTGGCCAAGCTTGCGCAGGGGGTCATTTCAGTCCCGATAGTCCGTTGAAAATACTATGAAAAAACAAGAGAACGACACCATAGCCCTGGACTTTACTCCGCTAGGCGAAGCAGAAATGCTGCAACGCGCCAGCAGTTTCAGAGCGCTCATGCAAACCCGCCGCACTGTCAGGGATTTTGCAGCCAGGCAGATACCCGATCCAGTTCTGGAACAGTGTCTGTTGACGGCAGGAAGCGCCCCCAGCGGCGCCAATCGACAGCCCTGGCATTTCGCCATCGTGCGAGACCCGGCCATTAAACAACGCATTCGTGAAGCGGCCGAGGCGGAAGAACGGGAATTCTATCAACGCCGGGCTCCCGATGACTGGCTGGAAGCTCTGGCACCATTGGGAACCGATGCCAACAAACCATTCCTGGAAACAGCGCCCTGTTTGATCGTTGTCTTTGCAGAAAAGTTTTCGCTCGACCCGGAAGGCGGTAAACAAAAAAACTACTATGTCACCGAGTCAGCCAGTCTGGCCACTGGCCTGCTGATCTCCGCCCTGCACAATGCTGGTCTGGCGAGTTTGACCCACACGCCAAGTCCGATGAAATTTCTCAACCGGATACTTGAGCGGCCCGACACCGAGAAGCCGTTGATGCTCGTGGTCACCGGTTATCCTGCCGACGGCGCCAGGGTCCCGGATATCAACCGAAAATCTCTTGAGCAATATACAAGCTATTTCTAGTCGAAAGACAATAAAAAAGCCCGACGCTCAGGCGCCGGGCTTTTTCATGTAGAGCTTTTAATCAGTCTCGATCACGTGTATCGATGACCTGACCGGGATTGCCAATGGGCGTGCCCGGCTTACGGAATTCACCAAACAGATATTCTTCGGCGAACTCGGCACACTTGAACTCCAGCAACTGCATGTCTTCGCGCACATGGCGATAGAGCGGCAGGCTGATAGTCCAGGGACGGGTAAACGTGTTGGGGTCGGTGATGGTGGCTGAATAGTCCACATGATTGGGGCCGCGGGGTGTCCAGCGTTCTTCCACAACCATTTCCCAACTGTGATGATTACCGGAACGGTCGAACCAGGTATCAGGCATCTGGCCGGTTACCCGAACCACCAGAGTGTCACCCTCCCAGTGGGCATTGGAATGGCCCATCCAGGCATCCACCTGGGAGACAATTTCCGGCTGATCCACATAGAGAATGCGATTGGATTCGGCAAATTCATAGGCAATCAGAATGACGTCTTCGGACTGCACAATCTGAAAAGGAAACGGCAGGTAGTTGGCACGGGGCACGCCTGGCATGTAGCACTTGGCCAGGGGGTCCAGATCGAGAGCATTGTCCCGATTTGCATTGCGCTGACGCAGTGCGGCCTCGGTATAGGGAATGCGGCCACCCTCTACAATGCCGAGGGTTGCCGGGAAGGCCGACAGGGCACCCATTTCGGCAGGTTGCGGCCCATAGCGGGCAGCACTTGGCTCAATATTGTAGTGGGCATTGGTCATGGCCTGCCAAATTCCGCTGAAGTCCGGCTTGCCATCCGGCGTGCGCGGAAATTCATCCAGCTGCGCCATGGACTGCCCGCTCAACAGCAGGCCGACGAATGCCAAAATGGCGATTGAGACTTTTGTCTTGATGGAATATTTCATACTAACTCTTCTCTCTTCCTTACTTCAGAAGGCGCTTTACTGCCCGTTTTCTTCAGCCTCGCGTTCTTGAACCCGAGCCCCCCTTAAAATATTCACCATGCCGTAGTTGCCTTCATGGCAAGCATACTCGTAGATCTGGCCCGCAACCTTGGTCATGGGCACGATCGCAGTGATCCGGTCAGTATATGTCGCCGGATCATCAATAGTGAATTCATATTCCACAGTGTCATAGGCAGTCCGGGTGAACCGTTCCGTCAACACCATGTCGTAATTACTGCCACGGCTGGCAAAGGTCTGCCGTAGCCCGTTGAAATTTCTGGTTTCCACCACCAGGCTGTCACCTTCCCACCAGCCGCGGGAATCGCCAGACCAGAGGCGAATGTCTTCATCCAGGGGTGGCTTGTCCGTCAGCGGCACGATACGGGCATCATGAATCATTTCAGTCATGATCACGGCGGTATCCCGGTTCTGGATGATCTGCATATTGTTGTTGTACAAACTCGGCGTAAAAGGCGGGCCTGAGTTAAAGCCCACAATACAGCGCTCCGACAGGCCCCGATCCTCCGGACCGGTCTTGTCGATACCACCTACCACATAGCGTACCGGACGCTGGCCGGGGATATCCGGGCCCAGACCGCCCCGCTGGAAGGGCGCGCCTTCCACAGCATCAGGCAATCGGCCGTCTTCCGGATAGGCAATATGGGAAGTTCGCACGGTATCGCCAATCCCGGCGCTCTCCACCCAGAAGTCATTGTAGCCACCGGGGTTATCCGACACCGGCGGTGCATCCGGATCCACAACCCGTTGGGCGGCGGCCGCTTCGGCCCGCGCCGCTGCTGCCTCCTGGCGGGCAATCACCTCTTCAATCTGTTCCCGGGTCAGGAATTCCTGATTGCCATAGCGCTCGGGGCGCTGCATCGGAGTATTGGAGGAAAAATTCCAGACCCCCTGCAGATCAGGCTGCCCCCATTGTGTCCGGGGCACCTCATAATTGCTGGCGGATTGCCCGACAAGCGACTGGGAAAAAACCAGGGAAAGTCCTGCAAGTGCAGGAAATACAAAGCACTTTTTTATTGTCATGGCGCACCTTAGCTTGTGAGCTTTGCGTAGCGCTAAAGTAGATGGTTAGACCTGAATAATCAACTGAAAGCGAGGCAGCCGGATTGCTGCTCGCGGCGATTGGCAGAGCTCTCTAGCGCCGGGTGTAGCGGGTCAACAGGCTGGAAGTATCCCAGCGGCCGCCCCCCATTTCCTGTACCTCGGCATAGAAACTGTCCACCAGTGCTGCTACCGGCAATTCAGCACCATTGCGGCTGGCTTCCTTCAGGGCAATACCCAGGTCCTTGCGCATCCAGTCCACGGCAAAACCGAAGTCGTATTTGTCCTCCAGCATGGTCTTGTAGCGGTTCTCCATCTGCCAGGAGCCGGCCGCTCCCTTGGATATGGTTTCTATCAAGGCCTCGCCATCAAGACCGGCGCGCTGCGCGAAGTTGAGCCCCTCGGCCAGGCCCTGGACAATGCCGGCAATGCAGATCTGGTTGACCATTTTTGCCAGTTGCCCGTTCCCTGCCGGCCCGAGCAACTTGTGAAAGCGTGAATAACAATCCAGCACCGGTCCAAGCTTGTCATAATCAGACTGATTGCCACCCAGCATCACCGTCAGGACACCGTTCTCGGCACCGGCCTGACCACCGGAAACCGGCGCATCCAGAAAGCCTACTTGTTGCTCGGCAGTGACACTGTGCAAGTCCCTCGCCAGTTCCGCAGAGGCGGTTGTGTGGTCTACCAGCACCGAGCCTGGTTTCATGGCAGCCAGCACCCCCTGCTCGCCCAGCACCACGGCACGCACATCCTCATCATTGCCAACACAGACCAGCACTACATCACAATCTCTGGCGGCCTCAGCGGGAGTAGGCGCCAGTTCTCCCCCGTTTTCATCAACCCACTTCTCAGCCTTGCTCATGGTGCGGTTGTACACACAGACCTCATGCCCTGCCTTTTGCAGATGGGCTGCCATGGGATAGCCCATCACACCCAGACCGATAAATGCTGTTTTCATAATTCTCATCCTTTAGTCAATGACTTGGCCGGAACTGTTGGCACCCCGATGGTGCAAGTGCCGGGCCCGGCTGCGCTGAATCAGCGCAAACCGGCGAAGCTGTTGCTGCCGGCCTCTGGTCAAACTCCCGTAATCTGCCTGTGGCAGAGTAGCCATGTCAGTTCAACGAAGCTGGCACAGCAATTGCAAAATTGCTGAACAAGAGCGGGCCGACCCGCTTTTGTCTGATTCCACGCAATCGCTGGGCCCGGAAATCAGTGCAAGGTTACCACGACCGCCGTCACTGCGAGCCCCAGTCATAAGAATAAGCAAGCGTTCCGAATTTTGTCGTACTTCGATTTGCGAGGCTTTGTGTCCTTATGAAAAATTTTTCTGCCACCGCTTGTTCTGTTATCGCCAGCTTGTTCAGTCTGATTGTCTGGTCTTCAGCACTGGCCGAGACCGGTGAGAATGACCATGCCACCGCCGAAAGCAATCTGTTTCAGCAGCAGGAACGGCTCTATCAACTGGTCGAGCGCCATGGCCGCTATGACATGGCATTGCTGGATGCCCTTCAGCGCGTGATTCACAGCCAGATGGAAGCCAGCCGTTTTGAAGCAGCGGCAGAGAATGTGGACTATGCCATTCAGATTGTACGCTTCAATGAAGGTCTGGAAACCCCGACTCAGTACGACCTGCAAGAACTGGCGGTACAAGTGGATCTGTATCGCCAGGACTGGCCCGCTATTCAGGAGCGACTGGAACATTATTCGCAGCTTGTGACTGCCAGCCCTGAAGGCAACAGCGAGGATTTGCTGCAGCGGCTGCTCTGGCTGTCTGCTATCTACAAACGCGGCAGCATCGAAGATGTCGAGGAGAATCATGCTTACCATCTGATCAGGTCAACCTGGTATGCCGAAACGGCGGTCATCTTTGCCCAGGTCGAAAATCTGGATGAATCCCGTCTCTATGCAGACATGCTCTATAACCTGACCGACAATTATTTTCTGGAGGCCAGGGCAATTCTGACCGGTGGTGGAACAAGTTACCGCTTGCGCCAGCTTCGTCCCGGCCTGCACCTGGTGGAAGACAAGCAAGAAGCTGTTGCCCGCCGCTATCGGGCCGGGCTCAGCCAACTCAGACAATTACGCAGCTTGCTGAGCGACTCGAAACAGTTCGATCGGGAAGCTTTGGCACTGGCGGAATTCCACATCGCTGACTGGCATGCCCTGTTCGATTCCGACAGCGATCTCGATGCAGTCTATGGCAAGGCCATTGCTCTGCTGGAACAGGCCGATATCACTGCGGCCAAGCGGCGCCAGTTCCTGTCCCGGGCAGTGAATATTCCCAGGGCCAGACTGACCCTGTCCGTGCAGGAAGCCCTGGCGACAAGCGGATTTGCCCCGCGCCACCAGGCCAGTGATTCATTGCTGCAACGGCTCAGCCTGATTGAGCCTGCCAGTCATATCTCCGGCTACAGTCAGGATCTTGAGCAAGTGAACTGGCGCGGCGCCCTGGAACGCGACTGGGCGCGGATCAGCACAATTGTGACAGTTGACCCCCACAGGAAAACTACCGTGCGCAATGGCGGAATTCGCACCCGCAGTCTGATTACTGCCAGTGATGTCCGTTTGCAGGCGAGTGAAGCAGGACAGACATTGACCCGCAGGGCGCTGCGTCGTCTGGGTACGATTTCTTTCCGCCCGGCTTTTCATGAACAACGGGCGATCAGTAGTGAACTGTCGGTGGATTATCTGGTGCGCGGCAATTCCCTGCCCTCCCTGACGCCAATGGCCAGGGAGCCCTGGGAACTCAGTTTCCGGGGGCCAGTTCGTGCCACCAGTCTTGCTGCAGCAGGAGAATAACTTCCGCCATGGACTGATAGCGTTTGGCAGGGTCTTTTTCCAGGCTACGCATGGCAATGTCCTGCAATAACTGGGGCACCCGCTGTTTGGTCAGGCGGGAAGGCAATTCCGGCACATCGTTCTGCACACTGTTGATCACCTCATGCAGTTTTTCACCCTGGGCCGGTGTCTCGCCACAAAGGATTTCATAGAGCACCGCCCCGAGACTGAAAATGTCGGTACGATGATCGATAGCCGGATCGCGGTCGATCTGTTCCGGCGACATGTAGTGTGCCGTTCCCTGAGCCTTGCCGGCCTCGGTCAGGCTGATGTCCTTGATCTCGACAGTCTTGTTGCTTTGCGAGTCGGCAGTGCTGCTGCCGTCGGGGTTCCATACCTTGGCCAGCCCCCAGTCCAGTAACAGGACTTCGCCATAGGGCCCGGCCAGGATGTTCTCCGGCTTGATATCGCGGTGGGCAACACCATGGGTATGCGCATATTCCAGGGCATATCCAACCTGCAGGATCAGTTCCACCAGTTGGGTCAGGTCATAGCGGTCGCGGTAATCCAGTATTTCCCGCAAGGTATAACCATGCACCAGTTTCATGGTGAAGTAGGGATTGCCACGGCCATCGCGCCCCAACTCGTAGGTCGGTACCGTATTGGGATGTTGCAGCATGGCTGTCACCCGCGCTTCCCTGATCAGGCGTTTCTGTTCAATCTCGTCGTCCGCGAATTCCGGCTTCAGGGTCTTGTAGCAAACGAAACGTGACAGATGCAGATCCTTGCAGGATTTGATCAGGGACTTACCCCCTTTGGCGATGGTGGAGAAAAAGGCATAACGCATGCGCGGATCTATTTTCTCCGGCAAGGGCTTGTCTGTTTCTTCAAGAAAGACCGAGCCGTAACTCTTCGGGGGTTCTGGAAAATCTAGCATGGTAACTACTGCTGCACTCTGGATGTTGGCCTGAATTGAACTGCTAGTAACTCACAATGGGAACAGTCTGACAACCACCCTTGCGCCGTTATGCGGGCTTTTCCGCAGAGCGCTTGAGCGCCCGGTGGCGGCAACGGGTATAATGCCGCCCATTCCTAGTTGTGGTTACCGGCTATGTCTGACTCTTCCAAAGCAAGCCCTGGCAATACAGCCTCCGGCAAAACCCTCTCCAGCGAAACCAGCTTTCCGGTGCGCTACGCCGAAACCGATGCCATGGGCGTGGTTCATCACGCCAATTATCTGGTGTATTTCGAAGAGGGACGCAGCCATTTCATGCGCGAGTTGGGCAGTGACTATGCTGATCTGGAAGCAGCCGGGTTTCAGCTTCCGGTGACCGAGGTGGCCCTGCGCTATGCCGGCAGCCTGCGCTACGGGCAACAGGTGAGAATTCGCACCTGGCTGGAGGAAAACCTGTCCCGACGCCTCAGTTTCGCCTACGAAGTCCGCGACGCCAGCTCCGATGCCTGCCTGGTGACCGGCTCCACCCGCCATATCTGGACCGATTCCCAGGGCAAGGTCACCCGTCAGCCCGAGCGCTGGAAGCAACTTTTTCAGCAATCCTGAGCCCGTTCTGGCCTGTATTCCGGCCAATTTACCGCTGCCAGGGCCCAAAACAGGCAAATTTTCGGGCCACGATGTGGTAGATTTCTCAATTGTGTCAATGAATTGGCGAGGATTTCTCGCTACAATCATCAACTCTCAAGGAAGCCGATATCGCTGCCAACCGGTTTCCCACTAAAATCATGGCAGACATAGATAGTAGAGCCGGAAGCCCACAGGCATGAAGGAACACCTGGACAAGGTCAAGTTCGCCACCACTCGCTCATTGACGCGACTGGTGATCAAGGCACTGGACGATGCACGCTTGCAGATCGAGGCGCAGGCCATGCGTTTTGTCGGCGCCAAGCTACCCCCCATTGCCGAGGAATCGCCGGGCATCGCCGAGCGCTTTACCCAGAATCTGCATAACTACTTCGATGAACTGACTACCCTGGTTGTCAAAGACACCGAAATCGAACCGGACAACTATGACAACCTGTCTCTGGTGGACCACGATTATCTGGAAGCGATGATCGCCATGGAGGGCATGGTCAAGCAGATGCGCGACCGTGAGTACAAGGGTGCCAAGAGCCTGCTCACGCGTTTGGAAACCATGTTTCCCAATATTCGCATCGATGAAACCAATAACCCCCTGGACCCGGAACAGATCGGTGATTGTTTTAACGAAGCAATTCGCCCCCTGGGACTGAAAGCCCATTACCTGCTCACTATCTACCGGGAATTCAACAAAACTGTATTCGCCAACTACGAGTCCATTCTCGAAGAGGCCAACGATGTACTGGTGGAGCTGGGCGTACTGCCAAACCTGGACATCACTGCCGAAGAGCGGGAACGGCGCAAGGCCCAGCGTGCCGAGGCCCGGGCCCAACTGGAAGCAGAACTCAAGGCCAAGCAGGAAGCCGAAGCCCAGGAACAGGCCAATCGCGGCAAACGTCCGCAAGCAGCGCCAGCACCGACAGAAGCAGCACCGGCACAAGCCGCGCCAGCTCCTGCTGCTTCCACTGCTCCTGCGTCTGCCCCGCGCCCCGCGCCCGCCAGCCAGACTCCGGCTGCCGGACCGAGTCAGGCGGACATGTTCGCCATGATGCAAAGTCTGGTGAAGAATCTTGCTGAACGACAGGTGGGCAACGACTTGCTCACCGTCATGCCCGGTGCCGAGGCGGACAGTGACCCGGCCGCCCGACAGGCGCAACAACAGCAGATCATGACGATGCTGAGCGATATTCAGTCCCGGGTGAGCAGTGATGTAGATCCGCGCACTGTAGGCGAGGCTGATTCCAGTGTCAGCAAAATTGGCCAAACGATCAGTGAGGACCTGCAGTCAAGCCAATCCAGCATCGATCGCGAATCCGGTGATGTCATCAATCTCGTCACCATGCTTTATCAGGCCATCTGGAATGACAAGGGCCTGCCCACGGTGATGAAAGAACTGATCGGCCGTACCCAGATCTCCATCATGAAAGTGGCACTCAGCGATACCGGCTTTTTCGAAAACGAAAACCATCCGGGACGGGCACTGCTGAATGAGCTGGCACTGGCCGGCGTTGCCTGGACGGAAACCGATGACCTGGACAATGATCCGGGCTACGGCATGGTGCGCGATGTGGTCGGCCAACTCATGGCGGCCGAGCAAGCGGATCGTGAATTACTGCAAGGCCTGACAGATCAGTTGCGGGCCTTCAGTTCCAGCCAGACCGGTGCCGATGCCTCGCTGGAAAAACGGGTACACAGTGCCGAAAACCTGGGTGCCAATATGGACGACGTACACGCCTACGTGTCCCAGAAGGTGAACGAACGGGTTCTCAAGGGCTATCTGGATCCTGCCATCCGTAATCTACTGGATACCCATCTGCACAATTTCCTGGTGAAGCTGGTGCTCAAGGAAGGACCGGAAGGCAAATCCTGGAAGGCAGTCATGAACACCATCGACGTGCTGCTATGGACCGTGCAGGCCGACAAGCAGGCCGGTGACCGGGATCGCTTCAATCGCATCAATCCGCGACTGCTGGACAACCTGCAGAAGGCCCTGGAAATAGGCGGTGCCTCGAAAACCAAGATCACCAAGGCCATGCGCCAGCTCAAGCAGATTCAGGAATACACTTTTCACAAGGCAGAAGTTGAATCGCAGGAATCTCCGACCGGCGTCAGCCCCCTGGCTCGCAAGGAACCTCCCCTGCTGCCGCGAGAAGACCCCTACCTGCGTCGGGTAGAAAAAATGCCACTTGGCACCTGGATAGAATTTCGGAACACCCTGGGACAAACAGTGCGCTGCGCCCTGGTGTCAAAGATCGACAGTATCGACAAACTGTTTTTCGCTGACAAACAGGGCAAGAAGGTAGCCGAACTGACCCGCAATCGCCTGGCCCGGGAGATGAAACTGGGAACGGTTAAAGTGGTCAGCGAAGGCGCCCTGGTCAACCGCGCCCTGCAGAAGGTGATTAACGAACTGAAAGAAACCGCCAAGGCAGAGAGCAAGTCGGACAAAGGCGTTGCCACCGGCTGACGCCCACCTCTAGCCACCGCGCCCGCAGCGCTGATATCTACCCCATCTTCAGTCAGTTTCTGCAAACCCAACAACGGCTCGGCTATACCCTGATTGCAGCTGCAGACAAACAAGCCTGCGACTTTAATCTAGCAGCTGCAGGATTCGGGCAAAGTTGTCATTTACCGGATAAGACCCGGAGGTCCAGCCCAGGCGCACGATAACGGCCTCGGCGGAGGGAACGACCATCACCAGTTGCTGACGATTGCCATTGGCGTAATAACTGTCTTGCGGCAGATCCGCAAAGCGCAGTTGATCATTGCCGCGGTTCAACCACCACTGGTAACCGTAGGCGCGATCATTATCGGAATCGTTGGGGCTGCTGGCCCGCTGCACCCATTCGGAAGTCACCAGGCGCTGTCCGTTAATGACACCGCCATTGAGCATCAGCTGCCCCATCCGCGCCCAGTCTCGGGCCGAGGCATAGAAATAGGAACTGCTGGCAAACACGCCGCTGGCGTCCGTTTCGAATACCGCATTCTGGAAGGCCATGGGTTTGTAGATGGCATTCATGAAATCATCATAGGCCGCCTGGGGACCTCCGAGAATGTCCTGATGCAAGCGCCCCAGCAGATTGGCTGTACCGGAGCTGTAGTTAAAGACAGTGCCCGGCTCGTGCAACAAAGGCCGCTCCAGCACATAGTCAGACATTGACGGCTCGGTAAACAACATGGCGGTGGCATCGTCACCGGGGTTGTATTCCTCGGAAAAATCCAGACCATCGGTCATGGTGAGCAAATCATGGATACGAATGCCGCTTCGCTCATCATTCTGCCACTGGGCAAAGCCGGCCGGCGCTTCAAGATCCACCAGACCACGCATTTCCAGATTGCCCAGCATGATGGCTGTCAGACTTTTGGCCATGGACCAGCCCAGCAGGGGCGTTTCAGGATCAGCCTCCTGGGCATAGGCCTCGGCCACAATTTCTCCACCATGCACCACCAGCAAGGCCCGGGTATTGAGGCCATTGCGATTGTCCTCGGCGATCATGTCTTGCAGCGCTGCCTGTATCGGCGCACGGATGCTCTGCACCCTGTTGCCGGCCGGCCAGGGCGCGGTACTGGATTCAACAGGCTGCAGCTGAATCTGCTCACGCATGGGGTATGAGTCATAGTCAACCGCGCAGCCAAGGCCGGGAATATAGCTGGCTGTTTTCTCCGCCAGTCCGAACAGCGAGGTACGCACCGCCTGCTGCTCCTCTTCATAGCTGATGGTCAGTTGATTGAGAATGGGCGAGTACTGCACCAGATCGCTGAAGGCCTGCTCCCGGGAATTGCCCATCACATATTCGGCGCTACACAGCAGTTTCGAACCTATGCCGGAGCCAACCCCCGGACCATAGAGAATAAAACCGGGCGTGAGTCCGGCCAGGGCGGCCAGACCGGCAAGCAGCAAGACAAGTAACAGCGGAACTACCAGTAACAGCTTTTTCATGAATGTCCCCCAACAATCAATGTGGCCAGACTAGCATCGCCCCTGGCCAATTCCCAAATAGCAACTGTGATGAAACCTGGCGGTCAGGTCGCGGCCTGGCGATCCCCGTGCAGGGGGCCACCGGCCAGAAACAGAACCAGGCCCAACAGGCCGGCCCCGGCTGCCACCAGATAAGGCAAGGCGTACTGATTGCCGCTGGCGGTATAGGCGACCCCCATCAGGGCTGGCCCCAGGGCAGTACCCCAGGATGACATGAGATTACTGACTGAAAACAGGCGCGCGTAATCCCTGACGCCAAAGGCTTCGGCCAGCAACAGCGGCTGCAACATCAGCAGATTACCCACGCTGGAACCAAAACAGAACAGGCCGATGCACAGGGTCCAGATATTGAAGCCACCGGATAACAAAGTCAGTGAGACCGCCTGCATCACCATCATACTGATGGCAAACAGACGAATGGACACCTGCTCCACCAACCAGCCACCAATGAGTCGGCCGACGATACTGGCCACCGGCAGAATCGCCACTGCCGCGGCGGTCTGGGCTTCACTGAGGATCTCCCGGGCCAGACCATACTGATGAGCGATACCACCCACCTGGGCCAGCATCAGAAAAATATAGGCCAGGGCAATGCCCCAGTACAGGCGACCCCGCAGGGCATCCCGAAAGGCAATGCCCTGGTCATGATGGCTGCGAGTCTGCTCACTGCCGGCGTCGTCATCCGCCACCTCAATCGGACCGCCATCGATACCCAGACCCACGGCCGCCGGATCCGAACGCAGCCAGATCCAGGCCACCGGAATCACCCCCAGTAAATACATGACTCCCATCAGCGGCGCGGCGGTGGCAAAACCCAGGTTTTCCACCATCAGGGCACTCAGGGGTGTGACCACCACGCCACCCAGAGACAGGCCGGTGGAGGCCACCGACAAGGCCATGGCCCGGCGACGGCGAAACCAGCGCGTAATCAGGGTGGTGGCCGGCAGCAGGGCAGAGGCAGCAAAGCCGGCACCAAACACGGTATAAACCAGCATCAATTGCCAGATTGAATTCACCCAGGCCAGGGAAGACAGGGCCAGAAAACACAGCACTGCACCCACAGTAAAGCTGATCCGCACATCAAAGCGCTGCACCGCCCGCGCGATCACCAGGCCGGCAACTCCGCTGCTAAGAAAAAACACCGACACTGCCAGGGAGGCGGAACTCACCGAAAAGGAAGGGCTGGCGGAGAGCGCGTTCAGATAGATGGCATGATTGTAAAAGCTCAGGCCACTGGCAAAGGTCAGCACCACCAACAGCGCAGCAACGATCTTCCAGCCGTAATACAAGCGGGATGATCCGGAGTCGGTCATGGGCTGACTATCCTTATTGGCTGTCAATGAAACAAAAAATAGACGCTGTAACGGCCCCTGGCGGAGCATTTTCCGGCCCGCTCAGGGCAGAAGCCGGGCAAGCATAGCAGACTCTCGGCAATTGCGGGCGCAGCAGTCTCGAGCTACTTTCCGCAGCCCTGCTTGCCAGCCTCCGGCAATGTAACATTTTGTAAAAAAACAAGGACATAAAGGCACAAATAGCAGCCGCCGCAACTGGACGGGGGCAAAATTGCCGTTTATCCTAGCCAACCTGCAATTTTTGAGACTTATTCAAAATTATAAAATCCATCAGTCTTTGCAGATGAGGCTTTACCAATCTGATGGGATAATGATTTGTCGAACGTGTATTTGGAGAGCTATTCAATGCGAATAATTAATAGAACACTCGCTGCCCTTTTGATCGGCCTGCTCACAACCGCTGCCTTCAGCGTCTACGGCCAGTCTGGTCAGCCCCGCTTCCTGAACATCGCCCCTCCTGAAGGCCTGCCGGTGATTCCGGTATTCGAGGGCTGGATAGCCAACGAAGACGGCACCACCAGCTATTCATTCGGAGTCATCAACCGCAACGAAGTCCCGGTTGAAATCGCTATAGGCGAAGACAACTTCATCGAGCCGGCAAAATACAGCGGTGTGCAACCGACCCATTTCCCGCCCGGCCGCAGCACCGGTATTTTCACCGTGACAGTACCGGCCTCCGAAGCCGAGGATGACGTCTGGTGGCATCTGCGTACCGGCGACTCCGACCTGTTGAAAGTACCAGGCCGTCGCGGCGTTTCCGCCTACGAGCTGGACTTTATTCGTCCCCGTCCACAGGGCGCCCTACAGCCTCTGGTTGGCATCGGTGAAGACGGTTCCCGCGCTGCCGGTCTGTATGCCCAGATTGGCGACTACCCCGGTGGTACCGTGGAAGTTGGTGAAAAGGTGGAACTGGCTGTGAATGTCTATGACCCCGCCGAGCGCGATCCCAGCGATCCCCGTTTTGGCGAGCCACTGGACCTGGGCGTGCAATTCAACAAATGGCAAGGCCCCGGTGAAGTGACGTTCGAGCGCCACGAAAGCACGGCCGTGCCGGAAAACCCCTACGACGAAGACGACCGTCGTTACGCCTTCTTTCAGCTCCCTGACGCCAATGAAGTCATGACCCCTGGCCCTGAAAGCGTGGCCCGTGTCTACGCCACTTTTTCCGAGCCTGGCGACTACATCATCCACACCAAGGTGGACGTCCACGAAGCACCGGACAGCTCCAATGGTGACCAGTGCTGCTGGACCAATGTCTACCAGCGCGTGACAGTGGTTGAGTAAGTCACGAACCTGAAGAGAAACGGCTGACCCCACAGGTTGGCCGTTTTTTCACCGGATTCCCGCAATTTGCAGCAAATCAGGCCTGCCGGCGCCCCGAAAGCACCGGGATTGCTGTTGCAATTTGTTGCATCTTGGGGTCAAAAATCGCCGTAATAGATAGACATGTAAAGACCAAAATCTTAGTATTTTGTTCAACTTATGCCCAATAAAAGCCCACTTGAGGAGAATCACATGAAAGCAGTGCGTAAGTCTGGAGCCCTGTTGGGTGGCGCGGTAGCGCTGGCCCTCACTGCAGGAGCTCAAGCACAACAAGATGAAATTACCTATAACACTCACGTTGCCGACATCCTGAACGAGAATTGCGTTGTCTGTCACCGTGAGGGCGGCATCGGTCCTATGCAGTTCGAGAACTACGATCAGGTCCGACCTTGGGCACCTCTGATTCAAATGAAGGTGGCTAACCGCGAAATGCCCCCTTACGCCTACGACCAGCACATCGGTATCCAGGATCTGGAAGGTGACTGGCGCCTGGCCCAGGAAGAAATCGACACCATCGTTGACTGGGTAAACCAGGGCGCACCTCTTGGCCCGGCCGACGTGGTTCCCCAGGCTCCGGAATTCCCGGATCCCGATGAGTGGAACTTCGCCGCCCAGTTCGGTGAGCCGGACATGATTATCCCTTCTTCTCCCTATGACATTCCCGCTAATGGTAATGACCTGTGGAGCAAGGAGTTCGTTGATCCGGGTCTGACTGAAGACCGCTGCATCAAGGCAGTTCAGGTCAAGCCGCGCGGCGATGCCCGGGCTGTTGTTCACCACGCCAACTCCGACGTGTACGTCTATGACGACATGGGCGAGCTGCAGCAGTGGGGTCAGCTGACCGAGTACGCCATGGGCAAATGGGGTGAGCTGATGCCGGAAGGCGTTTGCCGTAACTTCCCCGCCGGTTCACTGGTTCGCTGGGACATTCACATGTTCCCGGGCGGTGTTGGTGCGACTGCCGAAGGCGGCATGATTCGTGACAACGTGGTGGAAATCGGCCTGTGGTTCCACGATGAGGACTACGCCGAGAACGAGGAAATCTACCAGCAGGACCTGCGTCTCTATACCCTGCGTGAAGGTTATGAGAACGGCAACCTGATCGTTCCGCCCCATGGTTACACCATGACCCAGGGCTTCCACAGCTTCGACCATCCGGTTCGTATCGACAGCTTCCAGCCTCACGGTCACCTGCGTATGAACGCAGCATCTCTGGAAGTCTTCGATCCCAAGACCGGTCGTACCACGCCAGTCAGCCAGATCTCCAACTGGTCGGCTACCTGGCACCACAGCCACATCTACGATCCCGAAGTAGCGCCTCTGCTGGCTCCGGGTGAAGTACTGGTTATCAAGCAGTGGTATGACAACACGGCCAACAACCCCAACAACCCTGATCCCGATCAGTGGGTGTATGGCGGTAGCCGTACTGGTGACGAAATGTCCCATGCCTGGATTGCTGTGACTCACCTTGACCAGGAAGGCTATGAGAAGCTTCTGGCCGAGCGTGAAGAAGCCGAGCAGCGTTCACTGGCCGGCAGCGACTAAAGCTGACGCCAGTCCAGCGATAAGCTGAACAAAGGCCGATCGGGCTTACCCGGTCGGCCTTTTTTAATGCTTGCAAATAGCCCGTGGCCCGCAGGAGTTTTTATCTGGCGGCTGCTGTAGCCCTTCCCTGCTGTTCTTTCCACTGTTCGTCCTAATGCTCTTCCTGCTGCTCTTTTGGCTGCCCCAGACTGTTGCCCCGCCTGTACATCCGCCAGTAATCCCCGTAGAAATTCTTGAATTTTTACTTTTCCAACCCCATTTTCTGAGTAAACTAATACTTTGAGCTGTAAGCATCTGTAACTGCCCAAACCTGAGAAGAGGGAGATTGATATGCGACGCGCGACCCGATCACTTCCTGCACTGAGCGCTGCCATGCTGACCCTGGCCGTATCCGGCGCACTGGCCCAGGAGCAGGAAATTACCTACAACAGCCATGTGGCTGACATCATTAATAAGAATTGCGTGGTCTGCCATCGCGAAGGCGGCATCGGCCCCATGCAGTTTGAAAACTATGACCAGGTTCGTCCCTGGGCGCCTCTGATCCAGATGAAGGTGGCCAACCGTGAAATGCCACCCTATGCCTATGACCAGCACATCGGTATTCAGGACCTCAAAGGAGACTGGCGCCTGGAGCAGTCAGAAATCGACACCATCGTCGCCTGGGTCAATAACGGTTCGCCTCTGGGTGACCCCGATGTGGTGCCCCAGGCCCCGGAGTTTCCGGATCCGGATGAGTGGAATTTTGCCGCCGACTTCGGGCAGCCGGACATGATTATTCCTTCCTCCCCCTATGATATCCCCGCCAATGGCAATGACCTGTGGAGCAAGGAATTCGTCGACCCCGGCATTACCGAATCGCGCTGCATCAAGGCGGTACAGGTCAAACCCCGGGGCGATGCCCGGGCCGTGGTTCATCACGCCAATTCCGATGTCTACATCCGCAATGACATGGGCGAGTTGGAGGAATATGGCCAGCTTACCGAATACGCCATGGGCAAATGGGGCGAGCTGATGCCGGAAGGTGTCTGCCGAACCTTCCCCGCCAATGCCATGGTGCGCTGGGACATCCATATGTTCCCGGGTGGCGTGGGCGCCACCGCCGAAGGCGCCATGATTGAAGACAATGTGGTGGAGATCGGCCTGTGGTTCCACGAGGAAGGCTTTGAAGAACAGGACAATGTCTACAAACAGGACCTGCGTCTCTACCGCCTGCGTGAGGGCTATGAAAATGGCAATCTCATTGTGCCACCCCACGGCTACACCATGACCCAGGGCTTCCACAGCTTTGATCACCCGGTGCGCATCGACAGTTTCCAGCCCCACGGCCATCTGCGTATGAACGCAGCATCCCTGGAAATTTTCGACCCCAAGACCGGTCGCACTACGCCGGTCAGCCAGATCTCCAACTGGTCCGCCACCTGGCACCACAGCCATATCTATGAGCCGGATGTGGCGCCGCTGCTGGCACCGGGCGAAGTGCTGGTGATCAAGCAGTGGTATGATAACACCGCCAACAATCCCAATAATCCGGACCCGGATCAGTGGGTCTACGGCGGCAGCCGCACCGGCGATGAAATGTCCCATGCCTGGATTGCGGTCACCCATCTGGATCAGGAGGGCTATGAGAAGTTGCTGGCCGAGCGCCAGGCGCGTGAGCAGCGCTCTCTCGCCGGCAGCGACTAGACTCGCTGCTGCCCGCTGCCTCTGCCGGGGCAATCCGGGCCATCCACACCAGGCCGGTCAGCCCTGCTGACCGGCCTTTTTTGGCGCCGGGCACTGCCAAAAGCGATCATTCGCTCACCGAAATGGCGCCGGATCAGGCCTGCGCCAGCCCCACAAATGCAGCAAAATGTAAGCGCTCACTTACCCGTAAACCTCCACAAAACCTCAAATCCTGAATTAAGTCTGCCGCGCCCTTTCGCCCCTGAATTCACAGGAGTAGACTCGAAGACGATGCTTGGAAAAGATTTATCGTTTGTTGGTCCAATTACACCTCTTATAAAGGAGCACAACATGAAACTTGCGAAGTACGGCCTGGCCAGTCTCCTGGTTCTGGGAGTCCAGCAGGGACTCGCCCAGGAACACGACGAATTGGTCTACAACGGAGAGATTGGTCGCATCATCAATGAGAATTGTGTGGTGTGCCACCAGGAAGGTGGTATCGGCCCCATGGCCTTTCAGAGCTATGAGCAGGTTCGCCCCTGGGCACCGCTCATCCAGCTGAAAGTGGCCAACCGGGAAATGCCTCCCTATGCCTACGATCAGCACATTGGCATTCAGGACATCATTGGTGACTGGCGTCTGCAGCAGGACGAGATCGACAAGATCGTCGCCTGGGTGAACGAAGGTGCTCCCCTGGGTGATCCTGAAAATGCCCTGCCCCCACCGGATCTGCGCAATCCCAATGACTGGAATTTCGCGGCCGAACTGGGACAGCCTGACCTGATTGTTCCCTCATCCTCCTATGATATTCCCGCCAGCGGCAACGATTTGTGGAGCAACGAGTTCGTTGACCCACAGATGACCGAATCCCGCTGCATCAAGGCGGTTCAGGTAAAACCCCGCGGTGATGCCGCAGCAGTGGTGCACCACGCCAACTCCAGTGTCTATATGCCGGACGATGTCACCGGCGAGCTGGAACGCTATGGCATGCTCACCGAGTACGCCATGGGCAAATGGGGCGAAATGGTGCCCGATGGCGTCTGCCGCACCCTGCCCGCCGGTGCCCAGATCCAGTGGAGCATTCACATGTTCCCGGGTGGTGTAGGCGCCACGGCTCCCGGCACCATGATCGAAGACAATGTGGTTGAAATCGGCCTGTGGTTCCATGAGGAAGGCTATGAAGAAACCAATGATGTCTACAAGCAGGATCTGTCCCTGTACCAGATCAGTCCCCAGGGTGATCTGATCATTCCACCCCACGGCTATCAGATGACCCAGGGTTTCCATACCTTTGATCATCCGGTGCGGATTGACAGCTTCCAGCCCCACGGCCATCTGCGTATGAATGCCGCCTCGCTGGAAATCTTCTATCCGGAAACCGGCCGTACCGAAGCCATCAGCCAGATCTCCAACTGGTCGGCTACCTGGCACCACAGTCATATCTATGAGCCCGATGTGGCTCCCCTGCTTCCTGCCGGCGCCGTGCTGGTTCTGAAACAGTGGTATGACAACACCGCGGCCAACCCCAATAACCCCGATCCCGATCAGTGGGTTTACGGAGGCAGCCGCACCGGTGATGAAATGACCCACGCCTGGCTGGCGGTGACCCATCTGGACGAAGAAGGCTATGAGCAATTGCTGGCCGAACGTGCAGAACGGGATGCCCGTGCCATGGCAGGTACCAACGACTAGAACGATTTAGTCGCGTTTAAAACCCAAAAAGCCCGGCAGGGAAACCTGCCGGGCTTTTTCGTATTGGCCACCGACGCAGTCGCAAGATGACCGAATCCGGTAGTTTCCCGAAGACGCCAGCCATGCTATAGTACGTGGGAATTATTCCCACTTTATAACTATTTTTGTGGGAACCCACTCCCGGGCCCTGGTGCTCCCATGAAAACTGCGACGACCACCCAAGCTCTGCTGCTGGCCTATTTGCTGCTGTTCAGCCTTTTTGTGGCCAGCGATCCCCAGTACTACTGGGATGTGGTGCCCTATGTGGCCGCCACCCTGCTGAACCAGCACAGCGACCCGGTGGCCCTGCATGAGGCCACCTATTCGCTGTTGGCCGAGCAACTCTCGCCGATACAGTTTCAGGGACTGGTGGCGGATGACTTTGCCGCCGCTATTTATCACGACCCCCAGGCCCTGTGGAGCCAATTGCCCATGTATCAGAGCAAACCGCTCTACGTGGGCGCACTCAGGGTCCTGCATCTGTTTGGCGTCAGTCCGGTGGATGGATTGCTGTTGCTGTCATTGCTCCCGGCCCTGGCAATACTGCTGCTTGTCTATGGCACTTTGAGTCGCTACTGCAGTCCCTTCAAAGCCTTGCTGCTGGTTATGGTGTTTGCCTTTGCAGCCCGCCTGACCGACCTGAGTCAGGGCCTGGTGCATAACAATCTGGCCAATTTACTGGTGCTGGCCGGCAGCTTGGCACTATTGGAGGCACGCCGGACAGACTGGGCTGTGGCCCTGTTTCTGCTGGCTTTGCTCACCCGCACTGACAATATCTTCTACATCGGCCTGTGTCAGGCCCTGCTTTGCTGGCGTTTTGCGCGACACCCACAAGGCTATGGCACAAAGGAAGGCATCTGGCGCTTTTCCGGGTTGCTTCTGTTTCCACTGGTATATCTGTTTATCGCTAACAGCACCGGGCAAAACTGGTGGACACTGTTCTACCACACTCTGATAGAGAGCCAGCTACAAATCCAGCAGTTTGATCAGGCCTTTTCATGGCGACTTTACTGGCAAGTGCTGGCAGAAGCACTGGGGACGCTGTTTTCCAGTGGGGTTACCCTGGTCACCGTGCAGCCCCTGTTTTTGCTGCTGCTTTTACTTAGCATACCGCCGCAGCACTATGGTGGCTTGATCAAGGTAAAGGCTGGCAGTTTCCAGAGTTTCAGTTACGCTGATTGCGGGCTGATCATCCTGCTGGTGATGCTGATCTATCTGCTGCTATTCCCGCTGCTGGCCGCCTGGGACCGCTTCTTCACCCACTTCTACGCGCTGATTCTGATTGCCGCCTCCCGGCGCATACCAGGCAGTAGCACATGGGACACCATCAATGGTGTGCACGGGGCTATCAGCAATACTCTGAATCCCCGATATCCGAACAATTCTGAAGTTTGAAGCAGTAACTGGCGCCAGATGCCGGGTTTTCCACAGGCAACAAAAAAGCGAGCCCCGCAGGACTCGCCTTTCTTGATGCTTTGCGTCGCTTACTGCGGCGAAGACATGATCATGGTGTGAATCATATCCATGGCCTCGCGGGAGCGGTTACGCTCGGAGCCCATCAGTTCACCAATGGCGGGGCCGCCCTGGTTGTAGATACCACCGCGCAGGGCCGAAAGCAGATAGTTCATCTCGTCGGTGTTCTGCTCTTCATCGGAGGTGAAGTAGTCGATGGTGGTCATGATGGCCTCCTCGCGGGTTTCATCGTCCAGATTGGGATAGGCGATGATGTCGGCGATGGCCGTTTCCAGCATGTTCAGGTTGTCAATGATGCGTGCGGCATCGGGGGCCTGGGTATAAAGCTGGGGGGCAATGGCCGGGGCACTGGGCATTTCAGTGGGGGCCGGGAACATGGTCATGCCACTGTCGGAGCCCACCTTGTTCCAGTAGCGCTCCAGGGTCACCGGCACGCGACCGGCAAACTGCGGATCCACTTCGCCGAGGATCAGGGCTTCCAGGGAAGCCAGTTGCAGCCACTGGTTGGCCCAGAGCAAACCGCTGATGCGGGGATAGCCCATGGCCAGGGCATCGGCATAGTCATGATTCAGGTAGAGGTCGGCATTCTTGGGAATGGCAGACACGGCATGTTCTTCATCGCCGGTATGGTAGTCCTCAATGGCGGCCATGGTGGCGGCCCGCTTCTCTTCCAGGCTGCTCATGTCGTCGGCCCAGATATTCCACAGCTGATCCTCGAAAATGCGGCCCCAGCGCATGACCATCTGGGCATGGCGGGGAACCGATTCGGAATTCATGATGGCAGCCTCGGCCTCTTCAGCCGAAAAGTCACCGCGCACCGTCTGGCCCAGGGCCATACGGGCCTGCATTTCGGCCTCGCCATAGGGGCCACCCATGTCCATACCCATATCCATGTCCATGCCACCGCCATGCATGGAGTGCATGTCCATGTCGGCCATCATGTCCAGGTGCTCGATCAGCTCCAGACGCTCATCAGCCAGGGACGGATCGGCATTGATGGTGGCCACGGCGTCCAGCGCCCGGGCCTGGGTTACATAGAAGGCATTGTAGAGTTGGGCCAGCTCCGGAAAGCGCTCTTCCAGTACTGATTGGGCCTGCACGCCTGCGGAAAGGGCAGCGCCCACAACCACGCAAAGCGTTGATTTAATTGCTTTTTTAAGCTTTATAGTCATTGTCAGATTTCCCGAAGGGTCTCCCTTTATCACGTGCCTAAAGGATAAGCCTGCCATGGGTCAAAGTCCAATATCAGGCCCGGGAAATGGCCTGGTCAGTGGCCGTAAATCATTGATTAGTTGCAACAAATTGTAATTGGCATGGGACGCCCCATCTCATGAAAGCTTCTGCCTCAGTTCACTAATCTCAGTTGCTCGAAACTTATATGAGCCCATTCCTGGCATTTCTTCCGCTCTATCCAGAAATTCAATTGCATCTTCCCTGTTGCCCTTCATGTCCTCCAGATGGGCCCTTTCGATCAGTGCTTCCCATTGACCCAGACTTGCCCCTGTCTTCGCGGAAATTTCCAGAGATTCCTCCAGATCAGAAAGTGCCGCATCGAACTCCCCCACTTTCATCAGAAATTTGGCTCTCGAATTCAATCCCGTGGGTAGATACAGCCATTCATCTGCCGACCTAAATAAATCTACTTGCTTGTTCAAATATTTTTCTGCGTTGATGTGGTCGCCTAACTGCATAAATATAAGTCCTAGTACCAGCAAATCGCTTCCGAGCATTGATGTTGTATCAATATTCACTTGCCAGCTTTTTCTTTTACGCCAAGCAAACGTTTTCAAACTCCGTTCCAATGCTAACTGAGGACTTCCTGTATCAAGCAGAAATTTGCAATAGTATGAACTTATCGTTCCATAGTTCTCACAGCTCAACGGTGTCAATCTCGTAATTACCTCTTCTGACATCTGAAAGTAATCTCGTGCTGAATCGTTGTCTCCCATTAAGTAATACGCATATCCTTTAAAATTGTTGGCGACGGCTTTAATGAGCTTATTACCGGTTAACTCTATTGCCTCTTCCATGTCCACCATCAAAGCTATCGCTTGATCTAACTCCCCTGTTGCTATCAACATTGATACGAGCGGGGCAGCCGCAGATGCGGCCTCTTCCAACATTCCATGCTCTTTAAACCAAGTGATACTTCGCATGCTTGGACCCAATGCCTCATCTATGTGCCCTAGATATATTAAGTTCGTGGCTGCTGATGAAAGCAAATAAACCTGCGATTCTTCCGGCAACTTGGAGCAGGGCATATCCCATTCCCTCTCGAAAAATGCCCGTAAACAAGTATGGTCGGCATGGTGTGAAGCTTCTGTTGAAATCGAAAACTGCCTCTTCTTAATCTTCTCAAAATACAGGCTGAATGCCTCCTCATAACGACAAGCCTGCGCCCCATGAATTACAGCCCTGAACAGCGGCTCCAGTTCTTGCATACTCTCCGGGTCAGATTCAGCTGAACTTTGCAACATCTCAAAAATTACACTATGGGATTCGACCCAATCTTCGTACGCGGTTTTCTGCAGATGATCTGCCACAAAGTCTCTGACAATTGGGTGGCAATCCAGAACCAGATCACCATCAACAATATTGGCCGAAATCAGATTGGCCTCTTTCAAGAAGGCAATACAGTATCGCCAATCCTCATGCCCAAAATTTCCTGATCGCTCCGTGAGCAGCGGTATATTCGCGGTAGCTGCAAAATGCCTGACATCTCTGAGATTCACTGCGCGATCAAACAAGGAAACAACAAATAGGATTTCCGCTGCTTCGTTGCCCTTGATCCAATCAAGGTACACCTGCATAAGTCCAATCACGTCGTCAGTATGACGCCGCTCATCAAGCAGAGATCGTAGTTGTCGAAACTCCCGGACATCTCCCCCATGTACCACGGTAAGATAGCCCGCTAAAAGTGAAAGACTAAGTGGATGTCCTGAGTAACTTTTGACCGCTTGCATACAAACGCGTCTGTCCCCTTTTATCCCCAGGTTTCGCAATAACTGTACAGCCTCATCTTCTTCCAGATTTCCCAGGTTGCACGTTTCAACCCGTCCATCCTGGAAGCGCTCCAGATCTGTAATAGACAGCCTTGAAGTGACAATACACAAGCCATTAATTTCACTGGCCAGTTCTCTGATAAGCAAAGCCACTGCCGGATTCTCGATTTCTCCTGCTCTGGTCCCGGGTGGATACTGGAGTGGCTCAAGGCCATCAAGGATAAGGATCGTCCTATAGGACCGGATCAGTTTTGCCAAGCGAACAGCCTTGGCCCAAGGAGTCCCTGCTGAGGGGTTTTCATCGCCGAACCACTGCAAGGCATGTTCAATAAAGAAATCCCCTGATGATTTCATGTCTGAAGAGTGCCCTTGCCAATGAAATGACCAGGCATAAACGCGAGCGGCGTATCGATAATTCTCTGCGCTCAGGTCAGACAGCCATTTGTTAACCAATGCGCTTTTACCAACCCCTCCAAAGCCGGTAATTTGAACCAGGAATGTTCTTGGGTTTTGCCAGAAATGATTGAGGGAACGGAGCTCTGATTTTCTGCCGAGAATATTCAGGTCGGTGATAGGCAAAGTGGCTGTTGAAATCTGCTGCTCGTTGACCACCGGTCCACTTTTTTCCGCTACCAGTTTAGATTTTATCGCAGTTTCAAATTCCTCAAGGTCGGTACATAACCAATAGGGGTCGATACCAAACGCATTGGCGAATGGGACAAGCTGGTAGTCCGGAATGGAATCACCCTGGGTAGTAGAGGTACCCTTGCACCATCGACTCACAGCCTGTCTTGAAACACCAAGTTGCCGTGCCAAATCAACATTGGAGCGGATTTCAGGATTTACCCGGAAGGTGTAAAGCGCGTGTAGTTTCTTATGGAGATTCGGATGCTTTTTCATCATGACTCTACTCGGTCTTTTTCTCAGGAGGCCGTTCAAGACTGCTTTCAACTACTTTGCACTAAAATATAAGCGCCAAGCTGCAACGCCCATACTAAGTTTAGTACCCTTAATATTCGTGAGCCTACCCCAATCCTTAAAAAACTTCCAAAACCAGTCGTAAAACCATTCCAGAACTCCGGTTTGTAAGAAATTTCCTGCGCCGCGCTTCTGTGACGCCGTTTGGATTCAGAGAAACCGGGCTTCCGGAGCTGTCAGGCCTGCGACCTGACACACAGTTTTCTGCCTTTTTGATCCCTACTATGGAGCCTGTCGTTGTCCCGCTGCCTGGCAGCAGCGGTATCAGGAGTTGCCTTATGATGAAATCCAATGCCAAACAACTGGGTTTTACCCTGATCGAGCTGATGCTGGTGGTGGCCATTATCGGCATTCTTGCCTCAGTGGCAGTGCCCGCCTATAGCAGCTATCGCAACAAGGCCCGCTTTGCCGAGGCCATTCTGGCCATTGGTGAGGTGCGCTCGGCCATGGTGGTCGCCAGTGGTACCGGCCGGGTAACGGCAGTGACGGATTTCGACTCCGGCAGCTTTGGCATTCCCCCCACGGTGGCCGCGGCCGCCAGTACCCATGGCATCAATGTGGTGGATGGCGCCATTACCATTACCTGGATGTCCGACGGCACTGACCTGGCCGGGGAAACCTATATCCTCACTGCCGATGGCCATCTGCCTCCGATCCAGTGGACCACCAGTGGTAGCTGTGTGGCCAACGGCTATTGCTAGGCTTTGCCCGGTATTTCCGCATTCATCCTTGCTCCAATCCTGTTCTGCCCCTGAATCAGCCCCAATCGTCCCCATCCCGGGCCCGGCTATTGCGCCGGGCTGGTGTTTTGCCGCTGGCTGCGAAAAAATAGCCCTGTCGGCCCCGTGCCGCTATTGATCAGCAATCACCACAAGAACAAGCGGCAGTCGTTCACCAAGCCGCCACGGACATGCCATGAACACTGAAACCCTCAGCCAGAACCCGGCCCTCGGCGGCCTGGGTCATAATCGCAAGGCCATTCTCGCCGCCCTGGCCCTGGCCGGACTGCTGCTGGTCTATCTCACCATTACCATCGGCTGGCGCCAGGGTGCCCTGTTCCTGGTGGGCCTCAGTGCCGGGGTGATTCTCTACCATGCCGCCTTTGGCTTTACTGCCGCCTGGCGGGAAGTAGTCAGCACCGGCCGTAGCGCCGGCTTGCGGGCGCAGATGATCATGCTGGGAGTGACAGTGCTGGTGTTTACGCCCCTGATTGCCCTGGGAGAAATTGGCGGTGTGGGCCTGCGCGGCAGTGTGGCGCCTCTCAGTGTGGGGGTCATTATCGGCGCCTTCATGTTCGGCATCGGCATGCAACTGGGGGGCGGCTGTGCCTCGGGCACCCTGTTTACCGCCGGCGGCGGCAATATGCGCATGTTGATTACCCTGGCGGCCTTTATTGCCGGTTCGGTGCTGGGTTCTTTTCACTGGGCCAGTTGGCAGCAGGCGCCGGCTCTGGAGCCGGTAGCCCTGTCCCGCAGCTTTGGCATGCTGGGTGGCATTGCCATCAGCCTGCTCTTGTTTACCGGCGTGTATCTGGCCAGTGCCGCCTGGGAAAAACGTCGCCACGGCAGCCTGCGGGCGGACCGTGAAGGCGTGTCGGCCTATACCTTTTTGCGCGGCCCCTGGCCGCTGCTGGCTGGCGCCCTGGCCCTGGCGGGAGTGAATATTGCCACCCTGTTGCTGGCGGGTCGGCCCTGGGGTGTGACTTCGGCCTTTGCTTTATGGGGCTCGCAGTTTCTGGAATTGATTGGCATTGAAGTGTCCCACTGGGCCTACTGGAGCCGGCCGGGGGCAGCGGAAAGCCTGCAGCGCAGCCTGCTGCATGACATCACCTCGGTAATGAATATCGGCATCATGCTGGGGGCGCTGCTGGCGGCGGCCCTGGCGGGCAAATTTGCGCCCGCTTTCCGAATTCCCGCCCGCTCCATTGTGGCTGCCCTGCTGGGTGGCATCCTGCTGGGCTATGGCGCGCGCATTGCCTATGGCTGCAATATTGGCGCCTATTTCGGCGGCATCAGTTCCACCAGCCTGCACGGCTGGCTGTGGTTTGTGGCGGCCTTCATCGGCAGCAGCCTGGGCACCCGCCTGCGGCCCTGGTTCGGTCTGGCTAATTGATGGGCACAAGGCAGCCGACTGATTATGAGTAGTAACAAGCGCAAGTCCGGCACTGCCTTAAAGGGCGACCTGGTACTGTTGAACGAGGATCAGCCCCTCAGTCAGAAACAGCTCGAGCTACTTGAGGCCATTGATCATTGCGGTTCCATCACGGCCGCGGCCAAACAGGTGGGCATCAGTTACAAGACCGCCTGGGACCGCATCGACAGCATGAACAATCTTTCCACCGAGGCCCTGGTAGCCCGCAGTGCTGGCGGTCGCAAGGGCGGTGGCACGCGCCTGACCGAACAGGGGCGACGGGTTCTGGCAGGCTTTGCCGCCCTGCAACAGGAACATGAGGACTTTGTCACTCGCCTGGGCGACAAGGTCCACAATCTGGCGGATGTGGCCAGCTTCATGCAAAGCAGTCAATTGCGCAGCAGTGCCCGCAATCAGTACCGCGGACGGGTAAGCCGGATCAGTCGGGGCGGGGTCAATTCCGAGCTGCGCATTCGCCTGTCGGAGTCGGTGGAACTGGTGGCGGTGATCACCAATGACAGCCGCAAGCAGATGGGCCTGAAGAAAGGCAGCGAGGTGATTGCCCTGGTGAAGTCGGCCTGGGTGCTGCTCAGTACCGATACCGGCATTCAGACCAGTGCCCGCAATCAACTGAGCGGCACCGTCAGCAAGATTGTCAGCGGTGAAGTGAATGCCGAAGTCACCCTGGATCTGGGTGACGGTAAAACGCTTTGCGCCGTGGTTACCCGGCCCAGCCTGGAAGAGCTTGGTCTGAAAAAAGGTGTGACTGCCTGCGCCCTGTTCAAGGCTTCCAGTGTCATTCTGATGCGGCCCTGAAACCCGGGCAGCAAGCTTTAGCGCAACATCGCCACCGACTTGATCTGGGCCCACACCGGCATGCCCGGCAACAGGCGCAGTTCATGCACCGAGCGCCGCGACAAGCGTGCCACCAGCCGTGAATTCCCCAACTCCAGGCTCACCAGGGCCATGGCCTCGTCCTGTTCATTGACGATTTCCCGAACCGTGCAGGGCAGGCGATTGACGATACTGGAGTCACTGTTGTCGGTCAGGGACAAGCTCACATCTCTTGCCAGCACCTGCAGGCGCAGGCGCTCGCCGATGGCCTCACCACTGTCGCGCAGCCAGAGGCTGCCGCCGTCGAAATCAAAGCGGGACAAATGCCAGGCTTCGTCTTTGGCGGCGATGGTTCCGGCCAGCACCGCGCCACTGTCTTCGCCCTCCTGCAGGCGCGATTGCAACTGGGCCAGCACCTCCAGCATAGGCCCCTGCTCTACTATTTTGCCCTGGTCCAGCACCAGCACATGGTCCGCCAGCCGGGCCACCTCCTCCAGGGAGTGACTGACATAAAGCAGCGGAATCTCCAGACTCTCATGCAGACTTTCCAGATAGGGCAGAATCTCCCGCTTGCGGGCACTGTCCAGAGCCGCCAGGGGCTCGTCCATTAATAACAGGCGGGGATTGATCAGCAAGGCTCGGGCAATGGCCACCCGCTGACGCTCACCACCGGAAAGACTGGCTGGCGACTGCTGCAACAGCTCTTGCAAACCCAGCAAGGCAATGAGTTCCTCCCGGCCCAGCCGGGCTGCACCGGGCGCGGCCCGCTTGCTGGCATAGTCCAGATTGCCCGCCACTGTCAGATGGGGAAACAGATTGGCTTCCTGAAACACATAGCCCACCGGGCGCCGATGGGCAGGTAGATTGGTGCCGGCATCCAGCCAGGTTTCGCCGTGCACGCGCAAATGCCCCTGCACTCCCGGCTGCAATCCCGCCAGACAACGCAGCAAGGTGGTCTTGCCACAGCCACTGTCGCCATAGATGGCAGTAATACCGCTGCCGGGCAAGCTGGCGGCCAGCTGCAGCTCAAAGCGCCGGCCCGGCTCAGTCAGGCTGAGCTTGAGATCCATCTCGATCGCGCTCATGGTCACTGCCCTACTGTCGTGGCGCCGAGACGCAGACCACGACCCTTGCCGCCATAGACCAGCAGCAACACCACAAAGGCAAACAGCACCATGCTGCCTGCCAGCCAGTGAGCCTGGCTGTAGTTCAGGGCTTCCACCTGATCATAGATCTGCACCGACACCACCCGGGTCTGGCCGGGAATATTGCCGCCGATCATCAGCACCACACCAAACTCCCCCACGGTATGGGCAAAGCCCAGCACTGCGGCGGTGAGAAAACCCGGGCGAGCCATGGGCAGGGCAATGCTGAAAAAGCGGTCCCAGGGGCCGGCCCGCAGGGTTGCCGCCACTTCCAAGGGCCGCTGCCCCATGGCTTCGAAGGCATTCTGGATGGGCTGCACCACAAAGGGCATTGAATAGAACACCGAGCCCACCACCAGGCCCCAAAAGGTAAAGGGCAAGGTACCCAGCCCCATAGCCTGGGTGAACTGGCCGATGGGTCCATTGGGACCCATGGCCACCAGCAGATAAAAGCCCAGCACGGTAGGCGGCAATACCAGGGGCATAGCCACCAGAGCGGACACCACGCCCTTGAGGCGGGAACGGCTTTGCGACAACCACCAGGCAAGCGGTGTACCCAGCAACAGCAAAATCACCGTGACGGTGGTGGCCAGGCGCAGGGTCAGCCAGATAGCAGTCAGATCGTCGCTGGAGAAAGCCATCAGGCCTCCGGGGTCTTCATGATTCAGGGGAATAGCGTTATATAACAAACTATATAACGAATGGCAATTTAAGCCACAGCCCAGTGCCCGGGGCCTGCCGGGGAACCGGCTAGAAAAGGCAATTTTCTGTGACAATATGCCGCATTGCCCCCATGCAAGGGCCTCTGTACAGTGGAAGCATGAGATACTTGCGAGCAATGGCTCCATCAGTTTTATACAGGTTCAGGTTATTGACTATGTCAGGCATTCGACTAACAGCGCTGCTTTTATGCCTCTGCCCCGCATTCTCTGCAATGGCAGACAATGACACGGTGCTGGCGCGGGAGTACCCGGAGCTGGCGCAATTGCTGCTGGCCCACGACATCGTCCAGGCCCGGGCCTATGAAGAAATCAGCATCACCAATGCCTCCAGCACCGCCGCCATTGGCCAGCGGGTGCTGCTGGACACCCTTGAAGAACTTGCCGATTCAAAGACCTCCCACTACCACTCCGCCGGCGATCACTCGGCCATGCTGGGGCCCCATCGCGTATTTGAAAGTCGCGCCGTTCCCGGTCTGCTGGGGGTCATCAGGGAAGACCATGACGCCGAACGGGTCAGCACGGCCCTGGCGGATGTGGGCAACCTGCCACCTCTGGCGGTAGAGACCCTGCAAAAGGGCCGGCAGTTTATCGAACAGCTCATCGAGATTTATATCAATCCCGTGTTTGAGGACAAAGACACAGCGGTAGCACTGGCAGTAGAGAACTACCTGCAGGACGAGTTGCATGCCATTGCCCCGAAACCTAAATCCGATGAATTATTGTCCGAACACCCCTGGGCCTATGCCTACAAGGCCGGCTTTCCACAACTCAGTGGCCTGACTTGGGCATCCCAGTGGCTCAAGCTTGGCATGCTGGAACTGGTGGTATCGGCCCCGGACCGGCAATCACGGGATGAGGATCTTGCCTATCTGCTGGAGCTTTACGATGAAAAGATCAAGCGCCTGCACGGCAGCCTGGTTTCCCTGCCCAGCGATATTCCCACCAGCCCGGTCATTGCTCCCACCTTCTTTGAACGGCATCCGGAAGCAGCTTATATCATCGACAACCTGGAACTGTTAAAAGTCGTGATCGGTGATATTCTCGCCCACCCGGAAGTGGAAGATCGCTGGCAGGAAATTGAACTGGCAGTTCAGAATTACACCGACCGTACCAGCAACTTCAGTGATGAGAGAGATTACCTGTACTACGTGCTGCGCGGTGGCATCTACAATGTCGGCGGCCCTGCCAGGGGCGGCCTCAATCGACCAGACCGGAACTGGACCCGGGAACGATCCGAAAACCCCCATATCAGCATCGGTTCCCAGCCTTCGCCTAATTAGACCGCTTAACGCATAAGCAGATTCCAGCGAAGAATTGAGAATCTAACAGCCTCTTCATGACATGGCCACAAACCCGGCAATCCCTGCCTGCAGGAATTACTGCATTGCTGCAATTCAGACTATCAGCAGAGTGGCGAGACAAAGAAAAAGGGCCGGATAACCGGCCCTTTCCTGTATTGCCTGACTGTTTGCCAAAGCTTTACAGCTTGTCAGCAATCCCGTTCAGGGTATCGGCAATCGCCAGATGGCGATCGCGGTTCATGCCGAGGCGGTTACCGCCGTCTTCGGCGAACTGCTCCGCCAGGCGTCGTAGCTGGCTGGCGGTATCGCTGTCGCTGCGACCATTGTCCAGGGCGGCATCGGCGGCATCCAGTACCTCAGAGAGGTTGGCGGCGCGACCGGCGCTGACGGCGTTCTCACGAACCAATTGGTCCAGATAGGCACGAGCTACCACTGGCACTGCCGGCCATTCGATGATTTCCTGGGTCTGGGCATTCACGGTGCCATCCAGTTCCGGCAGGGAAGCGGCAGCAATTTCATTGGCGCTCAGATAGTCACTGGGCTGCATGGTGAAAACATCCAGACCACGGGCAATCTCGGTACCGAAGACATGGCCTTTGTACCAGTAGGTGGACCAGTAACCGGCGGTGATCAGGGCTTCTTCATCGATGGGACCGCGATCGAAGAAGGCGATTTCCACCGGGTTGGCGGAATCGGTGAAGTCCACTACCGATACACCACCCTGATACCAGGCCTGTACAAACAGGTCGCGGCCGGGAACCGGAATCAGTGAGCCGTTGTGGGCCACACAGTTTTCGGTTTCGGTTTGCGGGGCCGGCATCTTGTAATGGCTGCGGAACTGCAACTGCCCATCGACGATGTCATAGAAGGCATCGGCACCCCAGGTCAGAGGGTCCTGGGCTCGACAGCGAGGTCGACCACCGCCGCCCCACTCATCGGTGAAGATCACCTTGTCGCCACGGTTATTGAAAGTGGCGGAGTGCCAGTAGGCAAAGCCGGGATCAATCACCTGGTCCAGTCGCTGGGGATTGGCCGGGTCAGAGATATCCAGCAGGATGCCATTACCGGAACAGGCACCGGCCGCCAGGCCGATGTCCGGGAAAGTGGTAATGTCATGGCACTGATTGGTTTCGCTGGTGCGCTGGGTACCTTCACCGTGGTCACCACCTCGCCACAGACCGGCCAGTACACCGCTGTCCTCATCGGCGAAGATGAAGGGACGATTGACGATCCGGGCCTCGCCCGGATTGTCATAGGGAATCTCGATCACCTCGATGCGGAACAGGGCCGATTCGGGATTCTCGAAAGGTGAATCGTCGGAGCAACCTGCCAATTCCTCATCATCCCGTACCGAGCTGGTGCCGGAGACATAGACGTAGAAATTGCCTTCGTCATTGGGATTGGATACTACCGTGTGGGTGTGGGAACCACGACAGGTTTGTACCGCACCCACCTGCATGGGACGGGTCATGTCGCTCACATCAAAGATGCGGATACCGCGGATACGTTCATTACTGACTGGCTCAGCAATTCCGTCCAGACCGCAGTCCAGTCGGCCACGGGTTTCCTGCACGGACATGATCAGCAGATCACCCACCAGGGACACATCGCCCTGACCGCCGGGACAAACCACGGAAGCCATCAATTGTGGCGAGGCCGGGTTGCTGATGTCATAGGTGTTGAAGCCATGGTAGTTACCGGCCACAAGAGAGTCACCGGCAAACAACAGGTCGGTGTTGGAGAAGCTGAGCAGTGAAGGCCGCGGGTCGGCATTCTCGTCTTCCTCTTCCTCCGCAACCGGCGTTTCAGCCGCTGCGCTATTACCGGCATTGCTGGTGGTCTCGGCACCCTGACGCTGTTCGGGGTCCTGATCCGGTACCAGCTCTTCGGCCTGCAACTCTTCCAGACGGCTTACCGGCAAACCGGCCGGGTTATCGGGGTCGAAAAAGCCGGCTGGCTTGGGCAGGGTAGCCACCAGGGTCATGTTGAGAGAAGCTTCACCGGCATCACGGAAACCGGCCGCAAGTCCCACACGGGGATCATCGGAAAAACTGGCCAGCAGCAGATCCATGCGCTCGATCTCGCTGGTCTGGTCAGAGGTGACTTCCGAGGTGAATTCATACAGTACCGGGTCCTGGGCCGAACCGCGCTGGTCCAGCAGGTTTTCCACCATTTCCAGGGCACCCAGATGGTGTTCAATCATGTGCTCGAGATAAAGCCGGTCAAACTCCGGGCCGGAGGCAGCGCGCAGGGCGGCGAAATCCTCATCGGTGAGCATGCCGGGCATCAGCATGAAGCCGTCGGCGTGGTGGGCATCGGCGGCGGGCACTTCGAAACCGCGCTCTTCCAGCCAACCCTGCATCATCGCAATCTCATCATCCTGGGACAGGAAAATACGGTCCGCCAGCGCCAGCACCGCCTCGTTATTAGTGCGGTCTTCTGCCAGTTCCGACATTTCCTTGGCCTGGGCGTGGTGAGAGATCATGCCCTGCAGGAACATGATATCGCCCCGGGAATACTCAATGCTGGCCAGATCGGAGGCTTCTTCAGCGCTAATAATTCGACCCGGCTGGCCAGGCGGGCCGGGCTGGATGATCGGTGGTTGGGCCTGCACTGCTGCCCCCATGCAGAGTAACAAAGCACTGGCTGCCAGGATCGCGGGCTTTTGCCGGGTGGCAATGGTCTTGAACAATTTCATTTTTTATCTCCAGGTTAGACTTCTGTCACTGACTTCCTTGCCATTCCAGAACGGCGACTATTGTACCCAGACTTTCGGAGAAAATGGCAATAATGTAGCAATTCAGGCTGCAACAGCAGATATCTGCCCGGCTGCTGCGGCCCCGGCACAAGCATGCACTGTGCCGGGGTGATAAGATTCGGACTCGACATTAACGAGTATCGGGAGCCATCAGGCTGCCCTGCCAACTCACTGAATACTGGTAAACAAGCACATGAATCACCCTGACCCAAACAGTTCAACTCGCTTCCCTGCTGAAAACACCGCCCTGAGCCGTCGCCGCTTTCTCGGCCGCAGTGCCGTGGCCGCAGCAGGTCTGGCCCTGCTGCCCACCGCTACCCGGGCCGCTGAGGCTGTACCCCGGCGCCTGCGTGAGCTGGGTATTGAGCTGCCTGAAGTGCCCGCCCCGGTTGCCAATTACGTGCCCTGGGTCAGGGAAAACGGCTTTGTCTATCTGGCGGGCCAGATTCCCTTTCTTGATGGTGAACTGATGAGCCCGGGCAAGGTCCCGGTGGATGTGAGTATTAAAGCGGGCCGCGCCGCTGCCCGGCAGTGCGGTATCAATCTGATCGCCGCCCTCAATGCCGCCTGTGAAGGCGATCTGAACAAGGTCCGGCGCTGCATGCGTCTGGATGGCTTCGTGGCTTCCAGCCCCGGCTTCAATCAGCAACCGGCGGTGGTCAACGGCGCTTCCGATCTGATGGTGGAGGTGTTCGGCGATGCCGGCCGCCATTCACGCACTGCCGTGGGGGTCAATGAATTACCCCTCAATGCCTGTGTGGAAGTGGCGGCAGTATTTGTAATCGACGAGTGAAACGGCCTGCCCGGCTAGCGGCAGCGGTACAGGCCACATCTGCACTAGTTATTCTTCGTCGTCGCTATTGCCCTTGCGTGCCACCCCGTCGGCGCGAGCGGCGTTGGCCACTGCTTCGGCTACCGCGGGCACTACATTGGGGTCAAAGACACTGGGGATAATGTAATCCGGCAACAGATGTGACTCGGGAATGGCGCTGGCGATTGCCTCGGCTGCCGCCATTTTCATGTTTTCGGTGATGGAACTGGCCATGCAGTCCAGGGCACCACGGAAGATTCCCGGGAAGCAGAGCACATTATTGATCTGGTTGGGAAAATCACTGCGACCGGTGGCCATCACCCCCACATGGGGCAGGGCAATATCGGGCATGATTTCCGGGACCGGATTGGCCATGGCGAAGACGATGGGGTCCCGATTCATCTGCTTGATATCCTCAACCGTCAACACCCCCGGGGCCGAGACGCCGATAAACAGATCGGCACCCTTGATCACATCGCTGAGGCTGCCCTTTTCCTTGTCCTGATTGGTGTTTTCGGCAAACCACTGCTTGGCCTCATTGAGACCGTCGCGGCCCTCATAGATAGCCCCCTGGCGGTCACAGCCAACAATATTCTTCACGCCCAGCAGCATGGCCATCTTGGAACAGGCGGTACCGGCGGCGCCGGCCCCCATCACCACCACCTTCAGGTCTTCCGGCTTCTTGTCGACGATCTTCAGGGCATTGATCAGCGCCGCCGTGCTCACCACTGCGGTGCCATGCTGGTCATCATGAAAAACCGGAATATCCAGTTCCTCCTTGAGGCGGCTTTCGATCTCGAAGCAGCGCGGCGCGGAAATATCTTCCAGATTGATGCCGCCGAAGGTGGGCGCCAGGGCTTTGACGATGGCAATAATCTCTTCGGTATCCTTGGTATCAAGGCAAATCGGGAAAGCGTCCACCTCACCGAAGTGCTTGAACAGCATGCATTTACCTTCCATCACCGGCATGGCCGCCTCGGGGCCGATATCGCCCAGCCCAAGAACAGCGGTGCCGTCGCTGACCACAGCCACGGTGTTTTTCTTGATGGTGAGGTTATAGGCCGAAGCCGGATCGTTGTGGATTGCCATGCAGACCCGGGCCACACCAGGGGTGTAGGCCATGGACAGGTCATCACGGGTTTTCAGCGGGGTACGGTTGGCAATTTCGATCTTGCCACCCAGGTGCATCAGGAAAGTACGATCGGAATAGTGAATGAATTCGGCAACGTCCAGGGCCCTGACCGCATCCAGCACGGCCTGGGACACGTCGGTATTCTCGGTGCTGATACTGATATCGCGCACACTCTCTTCCTTGGTGCTGCGCACCAGGTCGATGGCACCGATATCGCCACCTGCATCGGCAATGGCCCGGGTAACCACCGCCAGGGACCCGATCTTGTTGAACAATTTCAGACGAATGATGAAATTGGTACCGAGATTTTCCTGTACGGGGGTTGGCATATTGCTCACTGAAGCTACCTCAATCTGTCTATGGCATCACTGGAGAAGGAGCCCGCGACAAGCGATCTCCCTGATTGTGTGTATCAGTGTAACAGATGCCGGTGGCGAGATTCCTGCTCAGTGAGCCGCACCAGGGAATATTGGCCTATATAAGAAGCAAGACCCCTGTGACAGTGGCTTTGCGCCCGAATTCGCGGGCTCGGTATTGCCCTTTTTATCCCCCAATGCTTAAATCCTCTTTCCCAAAATTAGTGCGTCGGCAATTAATGCCTAAAGGCGCCATTCGGCTTGCCCGTAGTATTTACGGCTCAAAAGACAAGCTGATGCCAACCAAACAAGAACTCAAACTGGGAATGACTGACAGGATCGGGGTGCGATGAAGAATTTCATATGGCTTGCGTTTTTACTGGCTGTATTCTGGATCATCAACTCCGGACATTTCGATGGCCTGTTGCTGAGCCTGGGCCTGATCTCCGTACTTTTTGTCGTCTGGCTGAACCACCGCATGTCCAAAATCGGCGCGGAGTACCAGCCACCCATCATTCTCTCCCTGCGCCTGCCTTTTTATGTGCTGTGGCTGGTGAAGGAAATCGTCAAATCCAATATTGAGGTAATTCGCGCCATCTGGCAGCGCAAGCCGGCCATCGAGCCCAGCGTTATTACCGTCACCGCCTCACAGCAGACTGATCTGCACAAGGCCCTCTATGCCAATTCCATCACCATGACTCCCGGCACCGTCACCATGGAGATTGAAGGCGACCAGTTCACCATTCATGCCCTGACTCGTGCCTCCCGGGAAGGCGTCGAATCCGGCGATATGGACCGCAGGGTACGGAGCCTCGAAGACTGATGTATATCGCGATTTCTGCCGCAATTCTGGTGGTCATGGTGCTTGCGCTTCTGCGCGCACTGCTTGGCCCCACGGTTTATGACCGCATTCTTGCCGTCAATATGTTCGGCACCAAGACCGTGTTGTTGATTGCGGTGTTCGGGCTGGTGTCCGGGCGTTTCGATTACATCGATATCGCCCTGGTCTATGCCCTGATCAACTTCATCAGCATCGTGGCGGTATTGCGATTCTTTGAATACAGCGAACAACAGGAGCAGGAATCCTGATGGACCAGGTAGTGGATATTCTGAGCTGGGTTTTTCTGGTGGGTGGCGGTTTTCTCGGCATAACCGGCGCTGTTGGCCTGTTTCGCTTTCCGGATTTTTTCACCCGTCTGCATGCCGCCAGTGTTACCGACACCCTCTGTGCCGGTTTCATCGTGCTGGGCCTGCTTTTGCAGTCAGGCGGTGATGCCATGATGATTTTCAAGCTGGTGATGATTCTGTTGATTCTGACCTATACCAGCCCCACAGCAGCCCATGCCCTGGCCAAAGCGGCCCTGCATGGCGGTCTCAAACCAATGACCGGACCGGACGTCATGTCCACGGGCGCTGCCAACACCAAGACTGAAGGAGACTCGCCATCAACACCCTGATCGATATCGTGCTGCTCAGCATGCTCGCGGCCACGGCGTTGTCAGTGGTCTTCATGCGTGATCTGTTTGCCATTGTGATGCTGTTTGGCATCTACAGCCTGCTGTCGGCCGGCTTCTTTGTCACCATGGATGCCGTGGATGTGGCCCTGACCGAGGCCTCAGTGGGCGCCGGTATTACTACGGTGCTGATGCTGGGCACCCTGGCCATGACCACACGCAAGGAAAAAGCCCGCAAGAAGCCGACTTCCCTGCTGCCCCTGGCAGTAGTGACGGTAACTGGCCTGGTCCTGCTTTACGGCACTCTGGACATGCCCTATCTGGGCGACCCGGATGCGCCGGTACATCAGCACGTGGCACCGCGTTATATCGAACAATCCTATGACGAAATTGGCCTGCCCAATATCGTAACTTCTGTACTGGCCAGCTACCGGGGTTTTGATACCTTCGGTGAGGTGGTAGTGATTTTCACTGCCGGTCTGGGCGTCCTGACCCTGTTGGGTGTGTCCAGCGACAAACGCCACACTCTGCGTCCGCCGGTGATGGAGCATCATCTGGTGCTGCGGGTGATTACCAAGGCCCTGGTGCCTCTGATTCTGCTTTATGCCCTGTATATTCAGTTCCACGGCGATTACGGGCCAGGCGGCGGCTTCCAGGCCGGTGTTATTTTCGGCGCGGCCATCATCCTCTATACCATTATTTACGGCCTCAACAAGGGCGAACAGGTAGTAACCCCGCTGTTCCTGCGCTATGCCATGGGTGCTGGCGTGTTGATTTTCGGCGGCACGGGTGTGCTGGCCCTGTTACTGGGCGGCAACTTCCTCGACTACGATTTTCTCGCCCATGATCCACTGCACGGACAACACTACGGCATTCTGGCGGTAGAGTTTGGCGTGGGTGTGACAGTAACGGCCGTAATGATCTCCATCTTTTTCAATTTCACCGGCCGCAGCAGCCTGCCGAAGGATGAAGAACGATGAATTCCACATTAGGTTTGTATAACTACTGGATCGTTATCTTCCTGATGATGGTGGGTTTCTATGTGGTTATTGCCCACAGCAACCTCATCAAGAAGGTGGTTGGTCTGAATATCTTCCAGACCTCGGTATTCATTCTCTATATCACCATGGGCAAGGTAGCCGGAGGTGCGGCACCAATCCTCGACGATTCCGTGACCGCCTATTCCAATCCCCTGCCCCATGTGTTGATCCTCACAGCGATTGTTGTGGGCGTAGCAACCACGGCGCTGGCTTTGGCCTTGATCGTTCGCATCAAGGAGGAATACGGCACCGTTGAGGAAGACGAAATACACAATCAGGATGATTCTCTGTGATCGCGAATAATTTACCCGCCCTTCAGGTTGTTATTCCCTTGTTGGCAGCGCCGCTGGCGCTGATGCTGAGGCGTGGCAGTTTCTCCCATTTACTGGCCATGATCGTGAGTGTGCTCACCCTGGTCATCAGTTACAGCCTGTTGCAGAGCGTACTCATCGACGGCCCGATCTCCTACGAAATGGGCGGCTGGGAGCCACCCTGGGGCATCGAGTACTACGTCGACAGCATCAATGCCTTTGTGCTGCTGATTGTCTCTGCCATCGGCACCGTGGTGATGGCCGCGGCCCGCAGCAGTGTTGCCAAAGAAATTGCCGAAGACAAGCAGTCGCTGTTCTACACCGCCTATCTGCTCTGCCTGACCGGCCTGCTCGGCATGACCATCACCGGTGATGCCTTCAACATCTTTGTGTTTCTGGAAATTTCCTCGCTTTCCACCTATATCCTGATCAGCCTGGGTAAGGACCGCCGCTCCCTGACTGCGGCCCTGCAATACCTGATCATGGGCACCATAGGCGCCACTTTTATCCTGATCGGCATCGGCATGCTGTACATGTCTACCGGCTCCTTGAACATCCAGGATCTGGCCAGCCGCCTGCCGGAATTGCAGGAATCCAGAACCGTGCAGGCCGCCTTTGCCTTTGTGGCCGTGGGCACCTCGCTGAAACTGGCCCTGTTCCCGCTGCACCTGTGGCTACCGAATGCCTATACCTATGCGCCGTCCATGGCCAGCGCCTTTCTGGCCGCCACCGCCACCAAGGTTGGCGTCTATGTGATGCTGCGCTTTTTCTTCACTGTTTTCGGCGCCCATTATTCCTTTGAAGTGATGCCGCTGGGCATCACCCTGTTGATTCTGTCGCTGCTGGCCATCTTTATTGGCTCAGCGGTGGCCATCTACCAGGACAACGTCAAGCGACTGTTCGCCTATTCCAGTGTGGCCCAGATCGGTTACATGATGCTGGGTATCAGCTTTGCCACCCAGACCGGACTGACCGCTGCCATTCTGCACCTGTTTAACCACGCCATGATGAAGGGCGGCTTGTTCCTTGCCCTGGGCGCGCTGTTCTATCAGGCCGGCGGCACCCGCGTTGAAAATTTCCGTGGCCTCGGCAGCACCATGCCCTGGACCATGATGGCCATTGTGCTGGGCGGACTGAGCCTGATCGGTGTGCCCCTGACGGTTGGTTTCGTCAGCAAGTGGTATCTGGTGCTGGCAGCCCTGGAACAGGGCCTGTGGCCGGTAGCCGCACTGGTACTGGCAGGCTCCCTGCTGGCAGTGATTTATGTCTGGAAGCTGGTGGAAGCCGCTTACTTCCAGAAACCGGAAGGCGCAGCGGCCAGCATCAAGGAAGCCCCGCTGGCCCTGCTGATTCCGACCTGGATTCTGATTGTCGCCAATATCTACTTTGGCATTGATACCAGCCTGACCGTGGGAGCTGCCCAACAGGCAGCTGCAAGCCTGCTGGGAATGGGAGGTTAATGCCATGTCTGTAGAAATGTTGATGCCTTTGATCATCGTTCTGCCGGTAGTGGCAGCCGTCCTGATCAGACTGACCGGCAATAATCCCAATTTGCGCGAAACGGTTACCGTCGTCACTTCGATATTGCTGTTGCTGCTGCTGATTCCCCTGGCTCTGGAAGTGATGGGTGGTGGTCGACCCACCCTGACCTTTGCCGAACCTTTTCCGGGAATCACGCTGACCTTTACCCTGGAACCGCTGGGCATGATCTTCGCCCTGATCGCCGGTTTCCTGTGGCCGGTCACTTCTCTGTATGCCATTGGCTATATGCGTGGCCATCATGAAGAGAACCAGACCCGCTTCTACATGTTTTTCGCCCTGGCCATTGCGGTCACCCAGGGTGTGGCCTTCTCCGGCAACCTGTTCACCCTGTTCGTCTTTTACGAACTGCTGACCCTGTCCACCTTCTCGCTGGTGACCCACGCTGGTACCGATGCGGCCCGCAAGGCAGGCCGGGTCTATCTGGGCATTCTCATTGGCACCTCCATCGCCTTCCTGCTGCTGGCCCTGATCTGGACCTGGTATCTGGCCGGCACTCTGGACTTCGCCGTCGGCGGCATCCTGGAAGGCACTGCATCGCCAGTACTGCTCAGCGTGTTGCTGGTATTGTTCTTCTTTGGTGTGGGCAAGGCAGCACTGATGCCTTTTCATCGCTGGTTGCCCAATGCCATGGTGGCACCTACACCGGTCAGCGCTCTGCTGCACGCGGTAGCCGTGGTCAAGGCGGGTGTATTTACCCTGCTCAAGGTTTCCCTGTATGTCTTCAGCCCGGATCTGATTCTGGAGCTGCCGATTACTGAATGGCTTAGTTACCTGGTGGCCGCTTCTATCCTGCTTGCCTCTCTGGTCGCCATGACCAAGGACAATCTCAAGGCACGACTGGCCTATTCCACCATCAGCCAGCTCGGCTATATCACCCTGGGCGCCCTGCTGGGTGTAACCGGAGTGCTAGGCGGTGCCATGCATATCGTCATGCACGCCTTCGGCAAGATCACGCTGTTCTTTGGAGCCGGTGCCATTCTGGTGGCGGCCCACAAATCGGAAATCAGCCAGCTCGACGGTCTCGGCCGGCGCATGCCCATTACTTTTGCAGCCTTTACCCTGGGCGTGCTCAGCATCATTGGTCTGCCACCACTGGGTGGTATGTGGAGCAAGTGGTACCTTGCCCAGGCCACACTCGAGACTGAGCAACTGATTCTGCTGGGTACGCTGCTGCTCAGCTCACTGTTCAATATTGTTTATCTGTTACCAATTCCATTGCGGGCTTTCTTTGCCAAGGGCGATGATGCGGATGCAGAAGGTGGCATCAAAGAGGCCCCACTGTTCTGTCGCATTGCCATTATCATCACTTCCCTGATGTGTGTTGTGTTGTTCTTCTTCCCGCAATTCTGGTACGAACTGGCGTCAATGGCAGTACGCTAACGAGAGGTTTCTATGCAGACATCCGGTGACAACAAACCAGGCTGGGCCGAAAACCCGGTAGTTCATCAGCGTATTCGCTATGGACTGTTCATCATCTGCGGCCTGTTGGTAATCGTGGACCTGATCGTTCATCGCCATACCTATCTGCCGGTTGAAGAATTACCCGCCTTCTACGCTTTCTATGGCTTCGGTGCCCTGGTGGGTGTGGTGGTATTGGCCAAGACCCTGCGTCTGTATGTAGGCCGCAACGAAGACTATTACCAACAGGATCAGCACGGGGAGAAAGATGATGCCTGATTTTCATCCTTTTCTGCCCTTTCTTGTTGCCGCCATTCTGGCCGCCTTTACCAAGGGCAAGGTTCGCTCGGCAATCATGTTGCTGGCCCCGGTAGTGGGCGGTCTGCATCTGCTGGGCGTGGAAACCGGCACCGTGGTGGAGTATCAGCTCATGGAGCTGACCCTGATGCCTTATCGGGTGGACGAACTGAGCCTGATCTTCGGCTATATCTTCCACATCGGCGCCTTTATCGCCGTGCTCTATTCCCTGCACCTGAAAGACACCTTGCAGCATGTCTCCGGCCTGCTCTATGCAGGTAGTGCCGTAGGCGCAGTATTCGCCGGGGATCTGTTTACCCTGTTTATTTTCTGGGAAATCCTGGGCCTGAGCTCAGCCTTCCTGGTCTGGGCCTCGCGGGATGAAACTTCGGTAGCCACTGGTATCCGCTACCTGGTTTTCCAGGTGCTTTCCGGGGTACTGCTGATGGCTGGCGCCCTGTGGTACTGGCTCGATACCGGCAGTCTGATCTTCAACGAGATTGGTCTGGACGCCGCCGGTGCCTGGCTGATTTTCTTCGCTTTCGGCATCAAGTGTGGCTTTCCCTTCCTGCATAACTGGATTACGGACGGCTATCCGGCCTCCACTGCCACCGGTACTGTATTTCTGTGCTGTTTCACTACCAAGGCGGCAGTCTACGCCATGGCGCGTGGCTTCCCTGGCACCGAGTTGCTGATTTACATCGGCGCCTTCATGGCCTGCTACCCGATTTTCTTTGCCGTAATTGAGAATGACCTGCGCCGCGTACTGGCCTATTCCATGATCAACCAGTTGGGTTTCATGGTTTGCGGTATCGGTGTCGGTACGGCCCTGGCTCTTAATGGTGCCACTGGTCACGCATTCAACGACGTGCTGTTCAAAGGGCTGCTGTTCATGTCCATGGGCGCGGTACTCTATGTCACTGGCCGCACCAAGGCTTCCGAGTTGGGCGGCCTGTACAAGAAGATGCCTATTACCGCCTCCCTGTGTATCGTCGGCGCCCTGACTATTTCCGCCTTCCCGCTGGTGGCAGGCTTTATCAGCAAGTCCATGGTGATGTCGGCGCTGATCGAGGAAGGCCACAGCATCATCTGGATGTTCATGCTGTTTGCCTCAGCCGGTGTACTGGAACATGCCGGCATCAAGATTCCCTATTTCGCATTCTTCGCTCACGACCAGAATATCCCGGCCCGTGAGGCACCCACCAATATGCTGCTGGCCATGGGCATCGCGGCTGTGCTTTGTGTGGCAATTGGCGTATTTCCGTCGATTCTCTACAACATTCTGCCCTATGATGCGCCTTACTCGCCCTATGATATGACCCACGTGCTGACCCAGCTGCAGTTGCTGGCCTTCGCTACCCTTGGTGTGGTGTTCCTGCATCGCAGTGGTCGTTATCCGGCCGAGGTACCGTCCACCAACCTGGATGCCGAGTGGTTCTACCGTCGTCTGTTTCCGCGCATCTATCAGGCCATCAAGCAGCTGCTGACCCGCATCAGCGACTTTATCGGCAACTGGTTGCGCCACTGGTCAACCGGCCTGATGACCGGCCTGAATCGCACCCATGGCCCCGAAGGTACCCTGGCACGCACCTGGCCCACTGGCAGCATGGTGCTGTGGGTCGCTGTTCTGCTGGCCGTCTACTTGATCGCAGATTTTCTCTAGGCCAGACCCCGGAACAGGCCAGACGGCCGTTTAAGCTAGTCATCCTCACTTCAATCCTGAATCGGTTTTGCTGACAAAGCAGGGCCGATTTACTGCGCTTTTACTCCATGTTGTTGGCCTGACAAATTAGTTGGGATACGATGAGTTATGGATTCTGCAACGCTTAAAACCATTCTTGACCGGGCCCAGTACGACTATCTGCCCCTCATTTGCAGCAGTTTGCTGGCTATACTGGTACTGACCCTGTTTCGCGATATCTTCACCCGGGAACAAGCTCTGGCCGCCTGGGTAGTGGCCTACTATCTTGTCTGGTTTGCACTGATTGTCGCCGTACTGATCGCCCGTCAATCCGGAAAAATTCCAGTACACTGGAGCCATGTGCTGGCATTGCTCTGTCTGTCGGGGTTTCTGGTGAATCCGGCTGTGGCTGCATTGCAGGGTACGCTGATCGGCCCCATGTATTTCGCCGCCTCCCTGTTTGCCGGTGGTCTGGTTTGCCTTTCGATTCCGGCTTTGCTGCTTGCCCAGATATTTGCACTGGCCGTCTGGGTTGTGGCGGTCGGACAGAGTTTTCAACTGGGGCAGTTAATTCCAACGCTGCTGATGGCCTTGATGGCCAGCGGCTTCGGTCTGTTCATGCTGCAAAGGCGTATTGGCACAATCGTGAGGATTTTCCGTCTGGAGAGCCGGGTGGAAGCGCTGGAGTCTATTCTGCCCATGTGTTCCGGTTGCAAGAAAACCCGGGATGACGAGGGGAACTGGCTGGCGGTGGAAGACTATATTGAAAACCGTGAAGAAGGTGTCCATGTCAGTCACGGTCTCTGCCCGGACTGCAAGGAAGCGAACTATGGTGACTTGTTGCGCAAGCGGGCCGCGAGTCTGGAGCAGTCCGGCAGCGCAAACTGAACGCGCCCCGGAACAGGGCGCGCCAGAATTATTCTCTGATTACTATTTCCTATTGGGCTTCAGTGGGCCCTTCCACCTCATCCTTGCGGGCACCGGCGAGAATTCCCGGCAGGGCGTAATTGCCTTCGTGGCAGGCATACTCGTAAATCTTGTCTTCAACCGCATTCATGGGCAGCTCGCCGGTCCAGGGCTGGGTGTAGACGGCCGGATCATCCACGGTGAACTGGTAGACGATCTTGTCGTCAGACTCGCGAGTAAAGCGCTCGGTTACCACCGCATCGGAGGAGACATACAGGTAATGCCGCAGTGAAGCCCGAAAGCCCTGTTGCGGATGGAAGTTCGTTGTTTTGACCACCAGGGTATCGCCTTCATACCAGCCGATGGAATCACCCATCCATTTCTTGTTGTGGCTCATGTGTTCATCATCACGCAGGCGAATAATCCTGGCGTCGTGATTCATCTCGGCCAGAATCATGACGTAGTCCGGGGTCTGCACAATCTGGCTGTGGTTGTTATACAAAACCGGCAACATCGGCGGGCCACCGGAGGATCCGAAACCCACCAGGCAACGCTCACCAAGAGGACGGGCTTCCGGTCCACCGAAGGGCCCCAGTGGATGCTGGCGACTGGCGAATATGGCCCGCTGTCCTTCCTGACTCCAGGGCAGACGACCGTTTTCCGGGTCGACAATTATGGAAGTGCGAATCTCGCCATTGATTTCGGCCATGCGTTCGCCAGGATCCATCCAGAAGGTGTTATAACCTCCCACATCTTCCTCGCCACCTTCGCCTTCTGAAGTCAGTTCCTCAAGATAGGAATCCCCGGTGCGGCCAAATTCCGCTGCTTCCTCGGGAGTAATCACCAGTTTGCCATTGAAGCGCTCATCACGCTCCAGCATGGTCACTGTGGCGATATTCCAGACCCCTTGCAGGTCCGGCACGCCCCAGCTGGTTTTCGGGGGCTGATAGGCGGCACCATCCTGTGCCAGCGCCGATGTCATCGCAATACTGCCCAGCAGACCGACTGCCAACAGCAATGAATTCTTTGTTCCCATGAGTAAGTCCTGTTATGACTGAGGGCGCCAAGTGTAGGAGGCAGGCAGTTCAAGGTCCAGACCGCCCATCGGCTTAAACCGCCAGCCCGCCTCGCCGCCTGCTGCTATTAAGCGAATCTGCTCAACCACCGTAGCGCGCAGGCACCGGATTGTCCTCTGATTCTGCCTGCCAGTAGATTGAGATCACCCACCAGCGCGAACCATCATGCATGAGCTGAAAGGAATTGATTCCCCGGGCGAAGGGTTCGGCATCAGCGGCACTGCGCCGGGATTCATAGGTGCTGAAGGCATGGGCGATCTGCCCGAAACGCTCACTGATGCGATGAATTTCGGTTTCATGAAAGCCGTCACGCTCCAGCACCGGGCCGCTATTGGCGGCATAACTCGCCGGTGTCATGGTGACCCGCTCATAGCCGTCCTCTGTTTTGACCACGGCACTGAGGCTAGCCTCGGCTGCAAACAGTGTATGCCAACGCTGCCAGTCTCTGGCCTGCCCGGCATCACCGGAAATTACTTCGTAAACCGCATGGATAATCGACTCGATACTGGCCACATCAGCCAGGTCGGCCTGCTGGGCGACTGCCGGGCTTGCCAGCCATGGCGTCGCCATGAGCAAGAACAGCAGCGGCCATAGACCTGGACGAGGATGCCTGAGTGTTTTCATAGTACCCCCCAAGATTCTATCTGGATTGATTGGCCCCGGCTTCCCAGGCCTTGATGCGGTCAGTCAATTCCCGTGACAGGGCGTTGGGAATCGGAAAGGTCAGATGGTACTGGGCGATTTTCCAGCCCTCGGCTGTTTTCACCAGCACGCCGCTACCCCGGCTGGTTCCGTAACTGACGCTTTCCAGCACCTCATCAAACCAGGCGCTATTGCCATCGGGAGTCAGATCTATATTGCGCTGCCGGGGATAGTAGGTCCAACCACTGCGGCCCGCCGCATAGGCCTGAAACTCCGCCTTCGACCAGCGTTCACCCACATCGGTGCCCAGAAACACTGCCTGATCTGCCATCAGGTCGAAATAAATTTCCCAGTCACCGTCGGCCGCAGCCTCGTGAAAGCTGTCCAGCACCTGGGCAATGGCGGCTTCGTCGGTTTGCGACAAGACCGTTGTAGCTGGCAGTAAGGTCAACAAAAACAAAAGTATGTAGCAAAAACCAGATTTCATCATGACACCCCGGATACAGGAAAAGCACTGGCTATACCATAACTGCTGAATTCCTGAAGTGCACTGTTGACTTTCCACAAAATTGTATCACAATACTGATACAGTGATACGGTCGCTTATGGCTCAGAAATGAATATCAATATCGATTTACAGGATGGCGTACCGATCTATCGCCAGATAGCCAACCAGATTCGCTATCTGGTGGCTTCCGGGCAACTCATGCCCGGTGATGAGATCGCCGCGGTTCGCAGCCTGGCACTAAAGCTGAATGTCACTCCCAACACGGTGGTGAAGGCCTACAAGGAACTGGAAACCGCCGGCGTGATCTACAAGCGCCGCGGGGCAGGCACCTATGTCGCGGAAAGCAAAAATACGCTCGCCAGCACAGAGCGCAGCAGAATTATTCAAAGCCGTATCGATACCCTACTGTCGGAAGCGCATCAATTGGGTGTCAATGAAGAAGAGTTGCAGGAATTGATTCAAACACAGATGAAAAAATTCAAGCACAGCTAAAAAGTCAAAAAAACCGAAACACAAGCGAAAGTAAGGCATCGACAACTAAGGAGAATCTCATGGACAACTCTGTAACAGGTGGATTAATCGCTATCGCCATTGTGATCTTTGTAATCACTGTTTCCCAAAACACGAAGAAGAAAAAGAAAACTGACAAGGAAGCTTGAATTCTTCAATAAGAGTGCTACCAAAAGCCCATTGAATAGTCAGAGAGTCACTATGGAATCCATAATTCAGATACAAAATCTTAGCCGCCGATATGGCAAGACACTGGCACTGGATGGCATCGACTTCGAAGCAGGCAGCGGTAAGGTCTTTGGACTGGTGGGTGCCAATGGTGCCGGGAAGACCACTTTCATCAAACATATTCTGGGCTTGTTGCGAGCCCAGCAAGGTCAGGTATCGGTATTTGGTCTGGATCCGGTGAAGCAAACGCAGCAGATTCTGAAACGGATTGGCTATCTCTCCGAGAATCGCGACCTGCCCGACTGGATGAGCATTGGGGAATTAATGCGCTATACAAGCGCCTTCCATGCCAATTGGGATCAACAGTTCTGCGATGAACTTCTCCGCCGCTTTGAATTGGAGCCGACGCAAAAGATTGGCCAGCTCTCCCGGGGCATGCGTGCCCAGACCGGACTCGTCGCTGCCGTCGCTCACCGCCCCGAGCTGTTGGTGCTGGACGAGCCTTCCAGCGGCCTGGATGCGGTTGTTCGCAATGACATTCTCAATGCAATTGTTCGCACAATTTCCGATCAGGGCAGTACAGTTCTGTTTTCTTCGCACTTGCTGGATGAAGTCGAGCGCATGTCAGATCACGTCACCGTGATGCAGAAGGGTCAGATTCTGCTAAACGGAGATCTGGAGTCACTCTGCGATAGCCACCGGCTTTGCGATTTCAAATTCGACTCGGCGCTGCAACAGCCACCGGCTCTGCCTGTTGTGCAACTGGAAGGGGAAAACCGCTCGTGGCGAGCCCTGCACAAGCAAAGCGATGAACAGTTTGCCGCTCGTATCGAGGCAATCGACGGCCAGGTAATACAAAGTCGGCGCGCCAGCCTGGAAGAAATATTTCTGGCCTATGCAGGCCATGGCAATCGCGAGGAACTCGCTGCATGACACTCAATTCACCGGTCCAGGCCATTCTCTGGCGTTGCTGGCGGCTTTCCTGGAAGCAGGCATTGCTATGTCAGGCAGGTCTGTACCTGTTGTTGATTCCTTTGTTGCTGATTTTGCCGCTAGAGGACAGCGAATCACTTAACGGGCTCATATCAGCCTGCCTTCTTGGCTATCTGGCATTCCTCTGGGCTTCTACTCTGCCACTGACTTTGCAGCGACCCAATTCCTGGAATACTACCGGCTTTCAATTTGCCTATGAGTTGCGGCTACCGGTTTCAGTGCCACAATTGGTGCTAATCCCTTTGGCCTATCTGTCAGCCCTGTTCCTGATTTCCTACCTGATGCCGGCGCTGCTGCTGCGCTGGCTATTCGGTTTTGATGGCCCCTCTGGGGTTGTCAGTCTGCTGATTATTCAGTTTATCCTGCTCCTAAGCGCTGCCACCTGGTGGAGCAGTGATCCATGGGACGGGATGGTGTCGTGGCTTGCCTTTGTTGGCAGCTTTTTGATGGGTTGGCTGTTTCCGGATTTTATCCAGATCAGCGAATCTGAAACCGGCGCCGTTTCAGTGCTACGCTTCAGCACCGCCAGCATTTTTCACTATGCTCTGATTATCGTATTGTGCCTCACACTGACCCTGCTGGGAGTCAGTAAGCAACGCCATGGCGAGAATCTACTGGGACTGAGTCAGTGGCGACTGTTTGACAAGGAAACCGGCCTTGTCGGTCTTGCCAGCCTGCCTTTCCTGAAGGGGTCCTGCCCCACTGTGAGCCCCTGGCGCGCTGAACTCTGGCGTTTGCAGCGCTTCCGGGGCGTCAGCAATTACCTGTTGTTTGGTCTGATTGCGGCTTTGTTTCCCTGCCTGTTGCTTGGCTCGGTAGACTTCTTCAACAGCAGTGAAGAAACGATCCCGCTTGAACCTCTGGTGGGCTCTTCCGGCCTCGCCCTGTTGCTGCTTAACATCGCACCGGCAATGTCTTTCTATGGCATGCGAACGATCAATAATACTCCCCAGTTCGGGCTGTTTGAACGTATTCGACCCTTGTCTATCATCACACTGTGCGGAGTTAATTTTCTGATTCTGCTGCTGGGACTACTAGCCGCTACCCTCAGCATGGGCTTGTTTCTGAATTTGCTTGGCCCACTTTTCATCAGTAATTTCGCCGAGCTGGCCGAGCAGTTTATGACTCAGGTATCCGGCTGGACAGAACAACCTGTCAGACGCTGGTTGCCTCGCCTGCTATTGATGCCAATCTATATTTTGATGCTGGCGGTGCTCATGGCCACATTCGGCAGCTGGACAAAACTGCAACCCGGTCGCTGCTCCCGGATAGTGTTGACGATTCTCTGCTATATCCTGCTGCTCCTGATTACAGTCGTATTACTCAACTGGCATACTCTGGCAGGGCTCACCGCGCTGACCTTGTGGGAATTACACCTGTGGTTGTTGCTCATTGGCCTGGCGGCCATGGCAGCCTATGCCTGGCAGCAACTCGACAAGGATGAGGTACTCAGGCCAATCCAGAAAGTCAGCCTGGCACTGTTGGCCTTGCCATTGCTGCTGCTGTCCTGGCTCAGTTTCGACCTGAATTGGTTGCTGGAGACAGGCTTCTCAGGCTCATTGCATCTGGCACTATCATTGGCTCTGGGATTGCTGCCCCTCATCACTGCAATCATCTGCCTGTTCACGATGAACCGGGTATTACACCAATAAGACCGTCTCAGCGGCTGATCCGCGCGCCCCAAAAGCGATCGCCAAGATTCAGGACCGCCGCTACCAACAGCACCCAAAACCCTGCCTGCAACCGGACTTCTGCCGAATCACTCATTTTGATAAAGACCAGCAGCATTGCCAGGGCATAGACATCGAACATGGCCCATTTTTCCACGAAGCTGGCCTTCCTGCGCAGCGCCGCCGAGGGATTCCTCTGCCAGCGCACCAGGCCGGAAAACAGGAAATGCATGGCGGGCAAAGCCAGCACGAAACAGAACAGAATCAGCGGCATGAGATATTCACCCGCTGCCAACAGGCCCGGCAGTGCGCTGATGACTGAATACTGCCGCTCCCAGAAAATCCATTTTTCAATTTCCGCCAGAGGCAGCAACATTGCTGCAAGGAAACTCGCCAGGGTAAGACCGTGTAACAGCCTGCTGCCCTGGATGGCAGCAGAGTCATCTGCGTCGTCATTACAGGACCAGGAAAGTTGCAGCGTGGCGATGATGGACAGGATCACCCCGGCGCCATAGCAATAGATGCCCCAGTGAATCTCCACCTCTGACAGCACACCCAGATTGGCGGCACCGAAGGTAATGGCCAGCACAAAGACATCCAGCATTGACCACTTGCCGAGAAATTCCAGCAGGGCCAATCTCACCGGTGGAGACTTGCCCTGCCGCCGCTGGCCATAGACCCAGAGCAGCACCAGCACTTTGCCTATGGGGAAGACCATGGAAAACAGGAAGATAATGCTGCCCAGCAGCAGTTCTCCTTCAGCGAACAGATCGAAAACGCCACCGGCCAGGGAATAGCTGTCCGGCGGCAGAAAAATCTGATCCAGGGTGGCCATGGGAGTAAAAAGGCCCAATAACACCAGTAGCAGACTGGCGACAATGGTGGCAAGTTGGCTGCCACCGGGCAGCTTGTGTTTCTCAGTCATCGATTATGGCCAGGGTTCTTGGCAACAGGGGCAGATTATCCGCAATTGTGCCTTCATGTTATAGTCTGCACTGTGTAATACAGTTCACCGCGGGCGAAAACAGAATCGCAAGCAGAAACAGGGCTGAGAAGTTTGACGCAATGAGCAGGAAAGCAGGAATGAGCACAATTAATCGCCCGGGTGGAAATTGGAAATTGCTGGTTAAAGCGCTGGCGCTGGCGACTCTGCTCACTGGCTGCGCCACCGATTTTCAGTACCAGTCGGTCATAGAGAACCGCCCGGATTTTCTGCCCGAAAGCTACACACTGTCAGACCTGCCCTGGTTCCCCGCCACCGAGCTGGAATCAGGAGCTGGCCCGCTCACTTCTCTGCTGGCAGCCACCGGATTGTCCACCGCCCTGCCCAGTGAAATCGCACCCATGCTCTATGAGCAGCAGAGTCCGACCACATTCCAGACCGATGTGCGCACCACTATCCGTTCTTTTGGCCTGATTCCCTATCCTCTGGCGCCGCGCCTGATTGACATCATAGTGGAGATTGCATCGGGCAATCCGGTACTGGCCCTGCAGGGCAGCGGAGGCATCGGTACCCAGTGGTCCTATGTGCTGGTGAAAGGCTTTGATTTCGATCGGGAGCTGATGATCGTCAACACCGCCAGTAGCGAGAATGTTGAGCTGCCGCTGCGGGAGTTTGAACGCCGCTGGGTTGCCGGCAACCGCCAGAGTGTTATGGCCGTGGCACCGGGCGAACTTCCCACCACTGCCGATGCAGGGGACTATCATGCCGCCTTGAGCGCGTTACAGCAGATCGATGCCACAGACCCTGAACTTGAAGCCGCCTTTCAACGGGGTCTGGAAGAATGGCCAGAAGATCGCAACCTGCTGATGGGTTTTGGCCAGTACCTGATGGACAGCGGTCAGTATTTTCAGGCCAGCGATGTATTCAGCGAAACCATGAATCTCTATCCCGGCTATGGCATGGCCCATAACAATATGGCCCGCGCCCTGATCGAACTGGGGCGGCTCGATGAAGCACGCTTTCATGCCAATGAAGCCGTTGCCACCGATGATGAGTTCAACGAGATCTACGTACAGACCCTGGAAGTGATCAATCGCCGGGCCAGGTCTGCCAATCGAAACAACTAGCCTTTGCTCGGACCTGCACCGGATGCAGGCGACCCTCGCAGGGGTATTTTCAGATAACAGATTTCATTGGATTCGGGAGGCGGCAAATGCCCTCCGCGAATATTTACCTGTGCCGCAGCGAACAGTAACTCCGGAGCTGGCAGCTGTTTATCGAGAGCACTGCGCCGACGCAGGAATTCCGATTCCCGGCTGCGCTCACTGACCAGACAATTGTGGCGGCGCTGCTGTCCAATAGTGGTCTGGTATTCCACATAGGCTCTTTCTTCGCCGCCGTAGTCATGACCAACAAACAGACGCGTACGGGCCGGCAGGCGCAGGATTTTTCTGGCAGAGTGGAACAAGCGGGCCCGGTTGGCCCCGGGAAGATCTGCCCGACCGGTACCAATATCAGGCATCAACAGCGTATCTCCTGTGAACACCGCATTGCCGATCAGATGTGCCATGCAACTGAGCCCATGCCCGGGAGTATAGATGGCAGAAGCTTGCATATTGCCAATCAGATAGTGCTCGGCATTACGGAACAGCCAATCGAATTGTGAACCGTCGGTTTTGAAACTCCGGGGAAGATTCAACAATCTGGCATAGTGCCTCTGCTCCTTGCATACCGCCCCGGCGATCGCTGTCTTGCCCCCCAGCACGTCCTTTAGGTATTGGGCAGCGCTGAGGTGGTCGGTGTGCACATGGGTTTCAATAATCCATTGCACCTGCAGACGCTTGCTCTCCACATAACGCACAATGGCATCGGCGCTGCGATGCTGAAGTTCACCACTGTTCAGGTCAAAGTCCAGCAGGGGGTCGATAATGGCACAGGCGCTGGATGAGGGGTCCCGCACGACATAGGAAAACGTGCCAGATGTCGCATCATAAAACGCCGACACCTTGGGTTTCAAAATGTCGGCGCCATGGAAAGTGGTGACAGACTGCATCCCGTGACTATTCCCGGTGGAGTCTAGACGACGAGCATTTCCCAGATCAGCCAGCAAGCCAGTGCAGTGACCAGGGGAGTCAGCATCAACCAGAACATGTTTTTAACGTGGACCATTTCTTTCCTCCTTCGTCTCAGGCAGAGAATGCGGCGGCGTGAACCGCCGCCAAAGTTTTACGACAAAAAACCTTACTCTTGCTAAATCTCTACTACTTGCACTGACTATTGCAGAGCTCATGCCAACCCTGCTCTGATTTCTTATGTTTCTGTTTTTATTAACTTATTTTCCATCACAGCGAGAAGGCCCGTAAAAACCTCTTGCCCAGCACTCTTTTTTTTGCCATTAATGACGAAAATTTTTGCCATTTTTGACAAACTCATGACCCTGATTGCCAGTGACCAGCGCCCCGCCATGGCCGAGATGCTCGAAGGCTTCGAGTACCCCGCCATCCTCGTATCAGCCGACTACGAAATCATTGCCACCAACCAACTCTATGTTGAAGCCTTCGGCGCTATTGACCTGAGTCAGCGCCATAACTGCTTCAAGGTTTCCCATGGCTACGATGTGCCCTGTGATCAGGCCGGCGAAGATTGCCCCCTGGGCGCAGCCCGGGAATCCGGACACAAGGAGCGGGTGCTGCATATTCATCAGACTCCCCGGGGCAAGGAGCACGTGGATGTGGAAATGTTGCCCATCCACAACAGCGACGGTGATCTGCTCTACTTCGTCGAATTGTTGCGGCCAGTGCCCCTGGCCAGCGGCGATTTGCAGGATCAGGAAATGATTGGCGAAAGCCCGGCTTTCAAGAAGTTGCTGGGCAAGATTGCCCGGGTGGCAGAAAGTGAGGCTTCGGTGTTATTGCTTGGTGAATCCGGTACCGGCAAGGAACTGGCAGCACGGGCGATACACATGGCCAGCAAACGCAAGGATGCCGCGCTGGTGACACTGGAATGCGCAGGTCTGACCGACAGCCTGTTCGAATCGGAACTGTTTGGCCATGTGCGTGGTGCCTTCACCGGCGCCCAGGCCAATAAGAAAGGATTGGTGGAACACGCCGACGGCGGCACCCTGTTTCTCGACGAGGTAGGGGACATTCCCCTGCCCATGCAGGTGAAGCTGTTGCGCCTACTGGAAACGGGCACTTATCGGCCAGTGGGCAGCGCCGAGGTCAAGCGCTCAGACTTCCGCCTGATCTGCGCCACTCACAAGAAGTTGTTCAGCATGGTAGACGCGGGTGAATTTCGAAGTGATCTTTTTTATCGCATTAATGTGTTTCCCATTTTCCTGCCCTCGCTGGTCCAGCGTCAGGATGACATTCCCCTGCTGGCGCGCGCCATTCTGAAACGCCTGGACAACAATCAGGATTACCACCTCACCCAGTCTGCCATGGAACTGCTCTGTGGCCACTACTACCGTGGCAACATCCGTGAACTGCGCAACCTGTTAAACCGCGCCATCGTGCTGACAGACACCAATGTCATCGATCAGGAAGTGATTGCAGAAGCACTGGAAGAGAGTGAGATGCCCGTGAGCAATAGCCCGGGCGCAGAGCAGGAACAGTGGGTGGATCTGAAAACCCAGGAACAGCGCTACTTGCAGCGCTTGCTGGAAGCTCAGGACGGTGACAAGGAAAAAGTGGCAGACATTCTGGGAATCAGTACCCGCTCACTGTATCGAAAACTGCAGGAGGCAGAGCAGCAGGCCCTGCCCCCCACATAGAATGATTGAATTGACTAGTCCACCGAATACTTGGTGAAGGCGCCACCGGCCTGGGACAGTGAATTCGGCCCTTCTGCCGCATAGACATTGCCATCGGCATCCACAGCCACCCCCTCACCGGCTGTGCCCTGATAAACCCGATCGGATCGCTCAAAGGGCGGAATAAACGCGGTGATGCGGTCATCATCGATATGGCCAATGCGCACACCATTACGCCAGTTGGGATGGTTGGTGGGCGATGATTCGGAATCAATGGCATAGACCCTATCATCATCGGTGATGAATATGCCGGAGATACGACCATAGCTGTAGCGCGACTCCAGATAATTACCATCCTGGTCAAATATTTCCAGGCGGTGGTTTCCGCGATCCGCGACCCACAGGCGGCCCCTTGAATCGAATTCCAGAGCGTGGGGCGTGCGGAACTCGCCATGGCGAACACCGAGTTGACCCCACTGTCTGATGAAGCGTCCATCGGGCGAGAATTTCAGAATACGCGCAGTCTGGCCTGTTTCCCGGCCCTCATCGAGGGCTCGAAAACTGACCATGCCCTGACCGCTGTGGCCATCAGCTACATAGATGCTGCCATCAGGTCCGACAATGACATCATTCGGCTGATTGAAATGGGCGCCATCGCTGCCGGTCTGACCGGGCGTGCCGAGGCTCATGAGCAGCTCCCCTTCCGGGCTGAATTTATGCACCTGGTGACCCTTGGTACCCGCCTCATTGCCGGCGAAGTCTGTGACCCAGACATTGCCCTCGGCATCGGCATGGATGCCGTGGGGTGTCATCATCAGGCCACCGCCAAAATTGGCCATCACCTCGCCGGTGTGGCGATTGAATTTAAAGATTGGATCGACCGGATTAGTGTCGCAATTGATTGGAACTCCGCCGCCGAAGGTTCCAGCCCCACAACGCTCATAGGCCCAGATATGACCATCGGTGGGGTCGATATCGATACCCGCAGTGGAGCCCCATTCACGGCCCGCAGGTAATTCACCCCAGTTGGTGGTGACATTGGGTGTCGGGTTAGGCAATCCTTCCCCGGAGATGAAACTGGTCAGATCGCTTCCGGACTGGGCCATAACGCTGGAGCCCAACAGGGCCGGCGCACAGAGACAGAGAGCGGAGACAAACAGGCGAGACAAATTCACGGCAAATCCTCCATTGTTGTTGTTCTTGGTAGGAAGAGTAAAAGCCCTGTTCGGGGAAGTCCAGAACTGCCGGCGGGCCGGGCGCGATCGAGCGCCGGGTCGGAATGTCTTTCAGTCGGCGCTTTCGCGGCGCTGCAATTCCTTGTGGACCCAGGCCTGGGCCTCTTCACGGCAGCGAAAGACCCCAACCCGGTCGTCAATATCCAGGGTATTGCCCCGCCACAGGTTGCCCATACCGATCAGCAAGACCGAGTTGACCACGATAGCCATCACCCCGGTCTGGTTGGCCTGCATGGCCTGACTGGAGAGCATGGCGTTTTCCTTGATGAGATCCAGGCCCACCTTGAATTCCGTGACTTCGGAAAAATCGCTGATGGAATAGCGGTAGCGGGTGAAAATTTCCGGATTGGCGAATTTCTCCTCGGTACAGGCAAGAAATTCGGCTTCGGTGAGGACGCCGGAATAGTGGGTGATCACACCACCGTCACTATCCCGGTATTCAATTTGATAGGGCATCAATCAGGGCTTCTGTGAAAATTGCAGTCTGACGAGATTGTAGGAAAATTCCTAACTGACGTCTGCGCAGAGAATCACAGAAATGACAGCAGCAACCCGCCTATTGAATAACAAAACCGGTAAAAAGCAGGGATTCCACCGCTTCATCATCAATTACTTCCTGCACACGCTGCAGGGCCTTGGCACGGAATTCTTCCTTGCCCTCGGGGCTTTCCAACTGGTTAAAAGGGTACTCATTGAGCAGCATGATCAGGGCGTCCTGCAGCAATGGCGTGTTGACTTCCAGCTTGCCCAAGGTCTCTTCATTGCGTGTCATGACATTCAACTTTACCTGCAGATAACGCAAACGTCCCTGGTAGTTGGCACTGACAACCAGAGCCGGCATGGCATGGTATAGCGGCGGATCCAGGATCACTTCTTCCTCTTCAACCACCCCTTCTTCGCCCTCGGCGACGCTGTCACCACCGAATAACTGATCCCCGAAGTAAAAATAGGCCCCTGCTCCGCTACTGCCCAAAAACAACAGTGCAATTATTGCGATCTTCAGATACTTCATTGACCTACCCCCGGTTTCGAATTTTTCTGCGCCTGCCAAACGCCTGGATAAGGAACTGCACAGGCAAACAGCCTGTTGCCAGGCACTACGACCCGGAGCCTGGCGAACTTTAGCAATTTACCGCCTGAAATGTTCCGCTGCGCCTCATTTCCTGCTCAAGCATTGGCAGCGGGCGTCGTAATCATTTGGGCAGCAGGATAGTCATGCTGGCCAGGGGGGCCAATGGGCTGCCATTTCCGGCTCCAGGCAGTGAATGGACAGACCAAAAAACAGCTCAGACAGGGCCCGGGGCCCTGAAATCAATAACTAACAGCAGTCACAATTTATTGGAGGAATAAATGGATCTGGCGACCTTGGTTGGTTTAATAGGTGCATTCGCCACGGTTACCGCCGCTATCTTGATGGGGGGGTCTGCGACCACCTTTATCAATCCTCCTTCCCTGTTGATCGTACTGGGTGGCACCGCCATGACAGTACTGATCAAATTCAATCTGTCCCAGTTTCTGGGTTCATTCCGGGTTGCCTTTATCGCTTTCAAGAACCAGGCCACCAAGGCTGAAGACCTGATTCCCCAGATTATTGAAATGGCCGGTATTGCCCGCAAACAAGGCCTGTTCGCCCTGGAGAATGTTGAAATTGAGTACCCCTATCTGAAGTCTGCCATCGATCTGGTGGTGGAAGGCCGATCCCCGGAAGAGACCGCGGTGCTGCTCGAGAAAGACAAGCGCGAAATCAGTGACCGGCAAAAGATTGGCAGCCAGGTGTTTTCCGCCAGTGGTGACGTGGCTCCGGCAATGGGCATGATCGGTACTCTCATTGGTCTGGTACAGATGCTCTCAAATATGGACGACCCCAAGGCCATCGGCCCGGCCATGGCGGTAGCCCTGCTGACTACCCTCTATGGCGCCGTGATGGCCAATATCGTATTCATGCCGGTAGCCGACAAACTGAAGCTGCGTCGCATCGAGGAGGAGAAACTCAATTCCATTTGTCTGGACGGAGTGCTGGGTATTCTCGATGGTCAGAACCCCCGCATCATTGAATCCACGCTGAAGCTTTACCTGACACCGAAAAGCCGTAACGCCGACGCGGACGAAGGCAAAGGCAAGGCCGAGCAAGCGCCACTCAAAGAGGCCGCCTGAGGCGGGTAAACTGACGTGGAAGAGGATGAAGTCAAAACCGGCGCTCCGGAATGGATGGCAACTTTTGCCGACCTGATGGCGCTGCTGATGTGCTTTTTCGTACTGCTGTTGTCCTTTTCGGAAATGGATGTGCTGAAGTACAAGCAGGTAGCCGGCTCCATGGCCCAGGCCTTTGGTGTACAGAATGAAGTTACTGCCGACGGCATTCCCAAGGGTACCTCGGTTATCGCTCAGGAGTTCAGCCCGGGCCGGCCTCAGCCCACCATCGAACCGGTGATGGAACAGCAGACTGTGGACACCACCCAGCAATCCCTGCAGACCGGACAATCAGACTTCGGCGTTGACTCCAATGCCATCGAGGCAACAGCCGAGGATGCCAAGGAGTTGATGATCGAAAAACTCAAGGAGATGCAGGAAGAAACGCTTGAGGATGCGGAAAAAGTCAAAGAGGTACTGGAAAAAGAGATCAGCGAAAATATGGTAGAAATCGACACCGGATTTCGCTCCATCACTATCCGTATTCGTGAGCGCGGCTCTTTCGATTCCGGCTCAGCCGTGATCAATCCTGATTTCATTCCGGTGATGGGCAAACTGCGGGAAATTCTTGGTGAGATCGCCGGCGAGATTGCCGTTGAAGGTCATACCGACAATATCCCCATTTCCACTCCCATGATCCCTTCCAACTGGCATCTGTCAGCGGAGCGGGCTCTGTCGGTGGCCTTTCAGTTGTTGATTGATGACACCATCGAAGACAATCGCATGAAGGTGGTGGGTCATGCCGACACACGCCCCTTTGATACCAATGACACCGAGATTGGTCGCAGTCTTAACAGACGCGTGGAAATCGTGATTCATCAGAGCCTGGATGACGAAACCTCGGCCGAGCTGAATGAACTGCAGGGCATGGATAATGACCTTCTCGACACCCTGCAGATTGATGAAGAGGAACTGCAGGCGGTTCGCTAGCAGAGCACTGGCCGGACATCGCCGGTGGCTATAAGGACCCGTGCGGAGTTACTGTCCTGCACTTCAGATCCCAGGGCAAAACCGCGTTGTTCAGGCAGACCATAGCGTGGTGCCGCGAACCCCGTCAGCACCCTGTCCTCTGGACGAAATACCTTCAATGCACCGGTAAAGTCGGCCAGATACAGCGGCTTGCCTGTCTGCTTCACCAGCCTGGTATCGAATCTGGAAAAGAAACGCTTCATGGGTGAGGCGTCTCCGTGGGTGTGCCAGAAGGCAACGACCGAATCCCATTGCTCCGGTGGCACCTGAACTGAAATGCGATTGGCGCCAGGCTCAGCCGCAGCAACCGTGTAGCCATAGTAATTGCCACTCCTGTAAATCGTTCCCATATACTCCCGGTCCTGGCGGATCGATACGGGGTTATAGCGATTGCTGGCCGCTCGCACTGCTTCCAGTTCTGAATTAAACAAATGCTCTGTACTGGGCAGAGCCAGTGCACCTGCAGGCAACAAGGCCAGCAGAAATTGCAAAAGATTCAGAAAAAAGCACTTCGTACGGATACCGCTCATACATCTTCTCCCGGGCTTGCTATTATCGGTCGCGACATTGGCTGCCAGACCTGTTCTGTTTATTGGGCAAGAGCAAACTTTCCCTCACTTGCCGACTTTTATGGTCTCTTTATTAGCAGTGACGGATTGAGCATTTAAAATGTTGCAAATATTTCCGCGCAATAATGTCCAGAAAAATTCCAGAACAGCCCTTCCGCCACAAAACAGGCCTGACGAAAGATTCACTGCTTGCAATTAAACTGGCACTACTTTGAACTCAGCTTTGGCGTTACAATTTTCCTGCCCCACAGAGATACGATCAGACTATGAAAGGTCCCGACAGCGCAGCCTGGCGAAAGATGGGTGCTGCCATTGCAGTGCTGGTAGTGATTTTTATCGTCTTCCCCACCAGTTTCCGGCTGATCTTTGCGGCCGACCGGGAATTGTCCTATAACGCCGGCATTAGCAGCACCACCTGCGAGGGTCTGTCCAGCTCCCGCTACTCATCGGCGGAAAGCTGCCGGGTAGTCTATCGCCTGTTGCTTGGCAATACCGGCACTGAACTTCTGCAGGACATCCAGATAAGGCTCGAACCAGTGCCCGATGCCTCGCGACTGAATATCTACTCACAGGATATCGTCGCCAGCGCCCGCCAATCCGGCGATCTCAATGCCAGTCATAAGATTATCGACAATGTGCTGGAGATTAACCTGGGGCAACTGGCACCTAATCGGCAGGTCTATCTGGATCTGGTGAGCGCTGGCATAGAGTCATTGGAACAATTGCAGGACAGTGAATTGCACATCGAAGCAGATGCAGTATTAATCGATTCCAACCCACAGCTCACGGTGATCTCCCGTTTTTTCCGGAATCTGGTTTCCGTTTTCGGTCTGTGATTATTCAGCAAGCGATACCCATTAAATAAACCGATACAGAGGAGAGATGCATGCTTTACAGTCTGGGAGAAGACCGCCCCGAAATCCTGGCAGACGATTATTTCGTTGCCGACAATGCCACCGTGGTGGGAAAGGTCAGATTAAAGAACAATGCCAGCATCTGGTTTAATGCCGTACTGCGTGGCGACAATGAATGGATTAGCGTGGGTGAGAATTCCAACATCCAGGACGCGGCGGTGCTCCACACCGACCCGGGAACCCCCCTGACAATTGGCAATAATGTCACCGTGGGCCACAAGGTCATGCTGCATGGCTGCACCATTGGCGACAATTCCCTGATTGGGATCAACTCGGTGATTCTCAATGGCGCAAAGATTGGCAAGAACTGCCTGATTGGCGCCAACAGTCTGATCACGGAGAACAAGGAAATCCCCGACGGCTCCCTGGTGATGGGGTCGCCGGCCAAAGTGGTAAAGACCCTGAGCCCGGAACAACAGTCGCAGTTGATCAAGAGCGCCGAGATCTATGTGCGTAACTTCAAACGATTCAAGAAAGACTTGCGGCAAGAATCAATTTGACAGGAGCCAGTGGCAGCAGTTTCCAATCGACCCGGCAGCTGGCGGTTCCCTTTTATGTCAAAACTCGCGGCTACCCTCGTCGTCCTGCGCTTCATCCCTGACCACAGACTGGTACTTCTGGTCAGCCCTGACCTTGATCACCTGCAGGGAGTTCACAAACAGCACCAACACACCGACTACAAACAAACCGGCCCAGAAGAAAGGATTGATGGAGTTGGCGAAACTGCTGCTGCCGCTGGTTTCGGCATTCAGCCAGCTGAGCGAACCGAGGCAGCCACCCAGCGCCAGTGCCAGCCCGATGACGAACCATTTGCGTGCCTGCCGGGCCGCCTGACCCTTCAGCTTGAAGGACAGTGCAAAGCCCAGAATGATGAGAACGAGAGCGAGTATTTCCAAGCCTGTTATCTCCTGTGGCCGCTGGCTTCTGCTGCAGAATGCCGATCTTTGTTTCCTGTATCGACCGCCCCACCGATGAGTGCAGATGCAGCCATAGCTGCTGCTCAGGATGCTGCCTGGCGGGATTCCTCTGCTCGCAGGACCCGGGCCCAGTTCAACCATGATTTTTTGTCTGTCAGCAAGGCCCGGGTCAGCAGCACAAGCACAGTAATGCCATAAAACAGAGCAAATACCCAACCGAATAATTCTGAGCCAATAAAAAAGGCCAGCAGAAACAGCAGACAGCTGATGGTCACAAACATCTCATTGAGCCTGATACCCGGCTGCCGGGAAACAAGGGCGCAACCCAGGGCCACGGCCGTGCACAGCAGGGCCATACACATCAACTGCAAGTCCTGCACAGACATGATTTGCACTTCCTCTGTTGAATGAATCGAAGCAGCCCCCACAAACCAGGCTCGACTTTTGACTCGCCCGATTTGCACGAGCTCGCCACTGCAGGCAGTTTAATGAGAACAATTCTCATTTGCAATATCCAGTGACTATTCTCTATAATCCGCCACCAGTCTCTGCACCGCGCCCTGTCGCGGCGGACAGTGACCCATTCATGGAGCAGTGGCAGAAAAGGAGTTCATGGTGAGCGGCACGCGCGGTTCAGAAAAATCAGTCTTTCAATTCCAGCAAGCGATCAGATTGCTGCTGGCAGTCGTTGGCCTGGCGGCGGCCGCACAATTCTCCTTCGCTATCCCGGGCACGGATATCCCGCAAACCGGGCAAACTATTGCTGTGCTGCTGAGCGGAGCCATGCTGCGCCCCGGGCAGGCAGCACTGGCAGTGATGCTCTATCTTCTCGCCGGACTGCTGGGACTGCCGGTATACAGTGATGGCGGCAGTGGCTGGAGCGCCCTGTCAGGCATCAGCGCTGGCTATTTCGCCGGTTTTGTCGCGGCTGCGTATTTTTGTGCTGTACTGATACCGGCAAAGCGACAGGCCATGATCCTGTTCAATACCGGGGTTTTCATTATCGCCCACGGCCTGATTCTCGCACTGGGATGGGCCTGGATGAGCCTTGAGATTGGCGCGCGCACGGCCTTGTCAGAAGGTGTCACCCCTTTTGTTTATGGCGGCCTGGTGAAATCCCTGATCTGTGCGGGCCTGTTGTACGGCTGGCACTGGCTACTGTCCTGGCAACTCTGGAGCAGGCAATGCCCGGGGCAATAGGCAGCCTGTCAATCAACTGTCTTCCAATCAACGGTCTATCAATTGGACGTGCTTAAAGCCTGCTGCAGAAAACTGACGGCCTCCGAAACAGAGCCACCATCCACGTCGACAATTCGATTGGCTTGCTGCATCAGGGAATCGCTTATCTGTCCGCGCAGATAAGCCAGGGAATCCAGCAACTGACTATCGCCGGCCGCGCGGGGAGAGGTGACCAGAATCGCGTCGTAGGGCAGCAGGGCACTGCGGGGGTCTTCCAGTACCAGCAAATCATAGGCAGCGATTCGGCCATCACTGCTATAGGCAGTAATGAGGTCTACCTGACCCTCTGCCACAGCGGTGTACATGAGTGCCGTATCAAAAGTGAGCTTGCTGTCGAAGTCGATAGTATAGGTATCCCGCACTGCCATCCATTCAGGCCGGCCGAAAAATTCCAGATCGCCCCCCGCCACCAGACTGTCGGCAATGGGAATCAGATCCTCGATGGAATCGACGCCCAGTTCTTCCGCCCGCGCACGGGTCATGGCAAAGGTATAGAGATTCTGGAAGCCCAGTGGTCCGATGCTGTGAATCTGGTGTTCGGACTGCATGAAATTCTGGGTACGGGACAAGACCTCGCTGCGACCAGGGTTATGGTCCTGATCCATGATATTGGCCCACACAGTGCCCGAGTACTCAACATAGACATCGACATTGTTATTGGCAGTGGCCTCGTAGATCACTTCGGTGCCGAGACCGAAGCGCTGATCAACCCGGTAGCCAGCCTCTTCCAGTTCGGCGGTGAGTAATTCGGCCAGGATGTATTGCTCGGTATATGCCTTGCCACCCACCACATAGTCGGCCTCTGGTTCTGGCAACAACGCCAGCACTGAGAACCCACCGCAGAGAACTACCGCCGCCACCACCGAATTGCGCACCAGACGGAAGCGACTGCCCCGTTCGGCATCATTGCGATGTTCCGCCAGCCATTCGATACCGGCAATAATGGAGTCCAGCACCACGGCCATCAGCGCCGCAGCGACGCTGCCCACAGTGACAGCAAGCAGATTGCGGGTTTGCAGGCCGGTGAAAATATAGTTGCCGAAACTGGTGGCGCCTACCAGGGTGGAAAGCGTTGCCAATCCGACGGTCCACACGGCGGCGGTGCGAATGCCGGCAATAATCACCGGCAGCGCCAGTGGCAGTCGAACTCGCAGCAAAATCTGCCGCTCCGACATGCCAATACCTCTGGCCGCTTCCACCACTTCTTCGGAAACGTTTTCCAGGCCCGTTACGGTATTGCGCACAATCGGCAACATGCAATACAGCACCAGAGCGATAATGGCCGGCAGCAAACCAATGCGCCCGCCCAGCAGAGCCACCATCAGGGCAAGAATGGCGATACTGGGTATGGTCTGCAGAATACTGACGGTAAGCAGCAGAGGCCTGCGCACCAGTCGGGAATGGCTGGCCCAGACTCCCAGAGGGACGCTGATGGCAATACCAAGGGAAAGCGCAATCAATGTCAGTGCCAGGTGGCCCTGAAAATAATCTGGCAGCAGAATGAGTTGTTCTTGCAGGTTTTGGTTCATGAGCGCTACTGAGCCTGCCCCGCAATCAGTTGCTCCAGACGGTCGGCACGGCGTTTGGGCATGGCGACGATATCTCGCACATAGTCGTGCTGCGGATGATTCAAGAGCTCGTAGGGGGTGCCAATCTGCAGCACCTCACCGTTTTTCATCACGGCGATACGATCGGCCATCAGCAGCGCCTCTGTCATGTCATGGGTGACCATGATTACAGTCAGATCCAGATTCTGCTGAATCGCCTTGAATTCTTCCTGCAACTCCGCGCGGCTGACCGGATCCAGTGCACCGAAGGGTTCATCCATCAGTATCACCTCGGGCTCGGCTGCCAGAGCTCGGGCCACACCTACCCGCTGTTGCTGCCCGCCGGAGAGCTGACCGGGACTGCGCTGGCCATATTCCGAGACAGGCAAGCCAACCAGTTCCAGAGTCTCCTGACAGCGTTGCTGAATTCGCTCCTCCGGCCACTGCAGCAAGCGTGGCACGGCGGCGACATTCTCAGCCACGCTATAGTGAGGAAACAAACCAATGCCCTGGAAGACATAGCCGATATTGCGACGCAATTGCTGGGGATTCTGTGACATAACATCCCTGCCCCCAACCCTGATCGTGCCGCTGCTGGGCTCTTCCAGGCGATTGATCATCTTCAGGGTGGTGGTCTTGCCGCAACCGGACTCCCCGATCAGGCCCAGAAATTCACCACGAGCAACAGTGAGGGAGGTGTCGGCAACCGCATGAGTCTGGCCACCGTCGTAGGATTTGCGAACCTGCTGCAATTCAATCATGACCGGGGCAGTCTACCCCGTCACCAGCGCCCTGCCAAATAAGGCTGTTTCCTGCTCCGGCATCAGGGAGGCATTACAGCTCTTGAAAAACGTAACACCGTCACATGCAGGACAGAGGGAGGTTCAATGACCCGGCCTGCAATCACGCCCCTCAGAGTATGCGAATAGTCATGCTCGCAAACTTCCAGGAAGACCTGTGCTCTGGTTGATCGCTCTGCCGTGAGGAGGGCTTTTCGCTGTTGGCCACCGGGGCAGAATGACGGAACAGATTTTTCCGGACATCGAGCCTCTGTATTTCCCCAGGCCGTATCGGCACGATCAATACAGTGGTCTGACCATAAAATAGTCCTTACAGCGCTTGCCTGCCAGGGCATCGCGGGCATTACTGACTTGTTGATACATATCTGCAGTGCTAAGGTGAAATCAGAAGCATTATGGATACCACGCTGCCAGCTGCCCATCGCTTGGGCAGTTTGGCAACAATTCTTCAGTATCACTTGATCCTGATCAACCCTGACGGTTAGCCAGGCATCACAATCTGTGCAGATTCCGGTCCGTGAAACAATCAATGTCCAGATTCAGAGTACCAGTCAGATTACTATTGGCGCTGTGTTTATCAGCTGCGGCGCTTTCTGCCGGTAAGCTCCATGGGGCTGAGGTCCATGTCATTGAAGTCAATGACGCCATCGGTCCGGCCAGCGCTGACTTCCTGATCAGTTCACTGGATGCGGCCAACGAGCTTGGCGTCGATCTGGTGGTGATTGAACTGAATACCCCCGGCGGCCTGGACCAGGCCATGCGCGATATCATCTCCGCCATTCTGGCCTCACCGGTGCCGGTGGCAACCTGGGTCGCGCCCGGTGGTGCACGGGCTGCCAGTGCCGGCACCTATATTCTCTATGCCAGCCATTTCGCCGCCATGGCATCGGCCACCAATGTCGGCTCTTCCACCCCGGTCAGTATTGGCGGTGGCTCCAGCCCCCTGCCCATTCCGGCACCACCGGAACAGGAAGGGGAAGACAATGAAGACAGCGCAGTCCCCGATAGCGCTGGCGCCATGGAGAGAAAGGTTTTGAATGATGCTGTGGCCTATTTAAGAGGCTTGGCGGAATTACGGGGCCGCAACCGGGACTGGGCCGAACTTACAGTACGTGAGGCGGCCAATCTCACCGCCTCCGATGCGCTGGCAATGAACGTCATCGATGTCATGGCGGACACGATTGATGAATTGCTCGAGCAATTGGATGGCCGCAGCACCACTGTCTCAAATCAGAGTGTCAACCTTGATTTGTCTGAGCCCCGGATCAGCCGGATTGAACCCGGCTGGCGTTATCAGTTCCTGTCCATCATCACCAATCCCAATGTGGCCTATATCCTGTTGATGATCGGCTTCTATGGCCTCATCCTCGAATTCTACAACCCTGGCATGGGCCTGCCCGGTATCACCGGGGTAATCTGTCTGCTGCTCGGGGCCTACGCCCTGCAGATGCTGCCCATTAACTATGCCGGTCTGGCTCTGATCCTGGTGGGTCTGGGTCTTATGATCGTGGAAGCACTGTCGCCGAGTTTTGGCATCTTCGGTTTTGGCGGGGCCGTGGCCTTCGTGTTGGGCTCGGTAATTCTGATGGATACCGATTTGGAAGCCTTCCGCATTTCTCTGGCAATCATTGCAGCAATCGCTGTCGCCTCCGCCGGCGTCTTTATTTTCAGCCTGAATATGTTGCTGCGCGCCCGCCGGCAGAAAGTGGTCACCGGCGAGGAATCCATGATTGGCAGCACCGCAATCGCACTGGAGTCCTTCGACGACAAGGGCCATGTGCGCGCTTTCAGCGAGAACTGGAAGGCCGAAACCGATCAGCCCGTCGAGAAAGGCAATGAACTCATTATTACTGACATCGAAGGCCTTGTTCTGAAGGTCAGGAAGCAGGAGTAAGACTATGGAAACGTTTTCGGTTGTACTGGCAACCCTGGTGCTGGCGATTCTGCTCAGCACATTCCGCATTCTGCGGGAATACGAACGGGGTGTGATCTTCATGCTGGGCCGCTTCTACAAGATCAAGGGACCGGGCCTGATCATCGTCATTCCGGTGCTACAGCAAATGGTCAAAGTGGACCTGCGTATCGCCGTCTGGGACATCCCTTCCCAGGATCTGATCACCCTGGACAATGTCTCGGTCAAAGTGAATGCCGTGGTGTACTTCCGGGTGGTGGACCCGGAAAAAGCCATCAACAACGTTGAAGACTATATGGAAGCCACCAGCCAGTTGGCGCAGACCACCCTGCGTTCGGTGCTGGGCCAGCACGAACTGGATGAACTGCTGGCGGAACGGGAACGCATGAATGCCGATGTCCAGGAAATCCTCGATGCCCAGACCGATAGCTGGGGTATCAAGGTGTCCAATGTCGAGATCAAGCATGTTGATCTGGATGAAAGCATGATCCGGGCAATTGCCAAACAGGCCGAGGCCGAGCGTATTCGTCGCGCCAAGGTGATTCATGCTGCCGGCGAATTTGAAGCCTCAGAAAAACTGGTGGAAGCCGCCCAGCAACTGGCCACGCAATCCGAGTCCATGCAATTGCGCTACCTGCAAACCCTCACGGAAATCGCCGGCGAGAAGAGCTCCACCATCGTCTTCCCCCTGCCCATGCAATTGATGGAAAACTTCAATCGCATGCTGGGAGGCAATCAGGACAAAGACAAGGAACAGGGCTGAACCAACGAAGCCCGGGATACAATGGGCGTAGTTGCCTAGACAGACCTCGGTTTTATAACATGGCGGTTTGACTACGAATCGCCATCGAAGGCGCCATAACAACAGGACCGAGAATCATGCCATTATCCCGAGCTCCATCCATTCGTCTGTTTATGTTGCTGACACTGGCGCTGATTGCACTGCCAGTCCATGCCCATACCGAAGAGGGTGTTGTCGGCGGGTTTATCAGTGGTTTCCTGCATCCCATTTACGGCCCTGACCACGTCGCAGCCATGGTAGCGGTGGGTCTTTGGGGCGCGTTCCTGCGTCAGCCTGCCATCTGGATGCTGCCGGTCATCTTCCCCCTGGTAATGGCACTGGGTGGCGCCCTGGGCGTGCTTGGCCTGCCCTTGCCCCTGGTGGAAGTGGGCATTGCTGCCTCAGCCATAGTGCTGGGCCTGATGGTAGTGCTGGCTGCCAAACCGCCACTCTGGGTTGCCGGCTTGCTGGTGGGCATCTTTGCCATCTTCCATGGTCATGCCCATGGCACTGAACTGCCCGAAGCCTCCAACCCCCTGTCCTATGCGATCGGTTTCGTGCTGGCTACCGGCCTGATGCACCTCGTGGGTATTGCCTTCGGTCTGCTCACCAGCACGCCCAGGGGTACCCTGGCCGTGCGCGGTGCCGGTGCCCTGATTACCGTCAGTGGAGTTTATTTCCTGGCTGGCGCGCTTTGAATCGAAGCAGACAACTGGGCGTCGGCCTGGCGCTACTGAGCTATCCGGTTCTGGCCTATGCCCATTCGCCCTACCCGGGCATTCGCGGTTTCTATGTCGGAGCCCTGCACCCCCTGACCGAGCCAGCGCACTTTCTGGTGGTGCTGGCCATCAGCCTGCTGTTGGGTAGCCAGGTTACCGAGGCCCGTTTCAACTGCCTGAAAACCCTGTTTTTCTCCACCGCTGTTGGTCTGCTACTGGCATTCGCGATTGCCGTGCTGATTCCAACTGCCATACTGATTCTGTTGCTGCTGGCCGGCCTGGGGTTGCTGTTGGTACTGCCGCGCAATCTGCCCGACTGGGCCTACCGCAGCCTGACCGGAGCCAGTGGTTTTCTGCTGGCGATGGAATCGATCCCTGAACCCGGCCCCTTTCTGGATGTGATGATCACCAGCTTCGGCTCCCTGATTGGTATCCACTACCTGATCATGTACGGCTCACGCGGCGTGGCCCTGCTGATGAAGAAATGGCAAAGCAGGGCCAGCGAGATCGCGGTTCGGGTACTGGGATCGTGGTTTGCCGCCATTGCCTGCCTGATGCTGGCCTTTACCCTTACCGGCCTGATCTGAGCCATTGCGCCAATATTGACAAGCAAGATTGTCAATATTGGCAATTTTCTGCGAATTTTCTCTCCCGCCATCTCGATTCAGCCCCTGTCTTTTCGGTTTACTGCATAAGAATCAGGCAGTTAGGTCATAACGCCCGGTCTTGGCACAGAGCCTGCACTACATTTTGCAATAGATAGAGCATGATCAAGGCCGGCGGCCATCGGCGCGGCCAAAAACCAAAGAGGTTCATTTATGTCAGAATCAAGCACTGCCCAACAGCAGGACATCCTGCGGCCCGAAGTGAAAGAATTCTTCGAGGAAGATACCAATACCTTTTCCTATGTGGTGAAGGATCCCCAATCTGATGCCTGCGCCATTATTGATTCCGTACTCAATTTCGATATGGCATCCGGCGGCGTCGACTACCACAGCGCCGATGAAATTATTGCCTGGGTGAAGGACAACAATCTCAAGCTTGAATGGATCATCGAAACTCACGTCCATGCCGACCATCTCACTGCTGCGCCTTATATCCAGTCAAAGCTGGGCGGCAAGATCGGTATCGGTGAGAAGGTGATCACCGTGCAGGAAACCTTCAAGAAAATTTTCAACTACAAGGATGAATTCCAGGCCAATGGCCAGCAGTTCGACCACCTGTTCAAGGAAAACGAGCACTACAACATCGGCAACCTGGATGCCTATCCTGTCCACACCCCCGGACACACGCCCGCCTGCATGACCCATGTGATTGGCGATGCCGCTTTCGTTGGCGACACGCTGTTTATGCCTGACGCAGGCACTGCCCGCGCTGACTTTCCCGGTGGTGATGCCAATGTATTGTTTCAGTCGATCCAGAAAATCCTGGCACTGCCCGATCAGACCCGGGTTTTCATGTGTCATGACTACGGCACCGAGGAACGCAAGGACCTGGCTTTTGAAACCACTGTCGCCGCCGAGCGCGATGCCAATATTCATGTCAACAAGTCAGTGGCACAGGAACAGTTCGTGGAAATGCGCAACAAGCGTGACAAGACCCTTGGCATGCCGCATCTGATCCTGCCTTCACTGCAGGTGAACATGCGCGCCGGACATTTCCCGGAAGCCGAAGACAATCAGGTGATCTACCTGAAACTGCCCATTGACGCACTGAGTTAAACCGCCATGAAAATCAAACAAGTCACAGAACAGTTCAGCATTTCTGACCAGCTCGCGGCTGAGGATGTAGACACACTTGCCGAAGCAGGTGTTGAAATCCTGATCTGCAACCGCCCCGATGGCGAGGCTGCCGAACAGATCAATTTTGCCGAGCTTGCCGATACAGCTGGATCTCGCGGCATCAAAACCTTTCATATCCCCTTCAAGAGCGGCCATCTCGATGCAGAGATTGCGCGGGAATTCGGTGAATGCCTGGAAGATGGCAAACGAATCCATGCCTTTTGTCGAACCGGCACCCGCTCCTTCAGTGCCTATGTGGCAGCCCAGGCCAGACAGGGCGCCGCACTGGATGATTTGCTCGCACTGGCAAAGAAGGTCGACATTGATGTCAGCGAGCCGCTCAAACCCTATTTTCCGGAGATCCCCATGGATAAAAGCAACTCTGCCAAAACCCCCGCCGGTGCTGCCAAGGCCAGCTTTGAGGTCGTCATTGTTGGCGCCGGCTCAGGCGGCATCGCTGCCGCTTCCAGCATCAGGAAACGCAACAAGCGCTTGAGCATCGCCCTGATTGATCCGGCCAGCGACCATTACTATCAACCCGGCTGGACCATGGTGGGTGGCGGTATATTTGACGCGCCTTCAACCCGACGCAGCATGGAGTCGCTGATTCCCGCAGGCGTAAAATGGATACAGCAGGCAGTTTCAGGCTTTGACCCGAAGGCCAATGAGGTGCAGCTGGATAATGGCGACATCGTTCACTATCAGAACCTGATTGTAGCACCGGGCCTGAAACTTAACTGGGCCGCAATTGATGGCCTTGAACAAACTCTGGGCAAGAACGGGGTCACTTCCAATTACAGATATGACCTGGCGCCCTATACCTTCAAGCTGGTGAGCGACCTGAAGCAAGGCAAGGCACTGTTCACCCAACCTCCCATGCCGATCAAATGTGCCGGTGCTCCCCAGAAGGCCATGTATCTGTCCTGTGACCATTGGTTGAAGAAAGGAGTATTGAAAGACATCGATGTACACTTCCTCAATGCCGGTGGTGTTTTGTTTGGTGTCAGTGATTACGTCCCCGCCTTGCAATCCTATGTGGATCGCTATGATGCCAAGCTGCATTTCAATCACAATCTCATCGCCATTGATGGTGAAAACCGGGTCGCCACCTTCAAGGCCGCCGACAGCGATGAGCCGCTTACAATGGAATTTGACATGATTCATGTCTGCCCGCCGCAATGTGCACCCGAGTTTGTTGCCAGGAGTGAACTGTCCGATGAAGCAGGCTGGCTGGATGTGGACCAGTTCACCCTGCGGCACAAGAAGTTTGACAATGTCTGGGGTCTGGGTGACGTGATGAATACCCCCAATGCCAAGACCATGGCCGCTGTCAGAAAGCAGGTGCCAGTGGTTGCCAGCAATCTGGTCGCCACACTGGACGGTCAGGATGTCAGCAGCGGCTATGATGGTTATGGCTCCTGCCCGCTGACTGTCGAGAATGGCAAGATCGTGCTGGCTGAGTTCGGTTACGGTGGCAAACTGCTGCCCTCCTTTCCCAACTGGATGCTGAACGGCACCCGGCCAACCCGCAGTGCCTGGATTCTCAAAAAACAGATACTGCCAACTGTTTACTGGCAGGGTATGCTCAAGGGTCATGAATGGCTGGCGGGGCCAAGGCCCCTTGAAGAAGTGCAAAACTGAAGAAGTGAAGCCTTGAGACAGGGAATCGTAAAATTCATACCGGCCGCCTCCTGGCTCGGTAGTTACAACCGCCTGTCCTTGCAGGCGGACCTGATCGCCGCCCTGGTGGTGACGGTGATGCTGATTCCACAGTCTCTGGCCTATGCCATGCTTGCCGGCCTGCCTCCCGAGGTGGGCCTGTATGCCAGCATGCTGCCCTTGTTGTTCTATGCTCTGCTGGGCACCAGTTCCACGCTCTCTGTCGGGCCGGTGGCCATTACCTCCCTGCTCACAGCCTCGGCGCTGGCCCAGGTGGCGGAGTCCGGCAGTGCCGACTACCTTTCCGCAGCCATAACCCTGGCGGCCATGTCCGGCCTGTTTCTGCTGGCATTCGGACTGGTCGGCCTTGGCTTTCTGGCCAACTTCCTTTCCCACGCGGTGGTATCGGCTTTCATTTCCGCCTCGGCAATCATCATTGCCTGCAGCCAGCTACGGCACCTGTTCGGCATTGAAGGCAGTGGCGACACCCTCTATGAAATAGGTCACGGCCTGGCCGGCTCCATCGGCCAGACCAATGGTGTGACCCTGTCTCTTGGACTGACAGTGCTCAGTTTTCTCTATCTGGTCAAACGCTTCGGCAAGGAGATTCTGGTGCAGGCCGGACTTTCTGCCAACAACGCCGGACTCGCCGCGAAAACGGCGCCCGTGCTGGGGGTATTCCTGACTATCTCCGCCGTTTGGTACTGGAATCTGGATACCCTGGATGTTGATATCGTCGGCGAGGTGCCGCGCGGCATTCCCGGCTTGCAAATACCCGCCTTCCCGTTGGAACTGGTGCAACAGCTCTGGGTACCGGCGCTATTGATTTCAATCATAGGCTATGTGGAATCCATTTCCGTGGGTCGTACCCTGGGCGCACTGCGCCGCGAACGGGTCAATGAGAACCAGGAACTGATCAGCCTCGGGGCAGCCAATCTGGCCTCAGCATGCTCTGGCGCTTTCCCGGTTACCGGGGGTTTCTCCCGCTCCGTGGTAAATTTCGACGCCGGGGCTGCCACCCAGGCTGCCAGCATCTATACCGCCGTTTTTATTGCCCTGGCCACCCTGTTTCTGACGCCGGCGCTTTACTATCTGCCCAGCGCCACCCTGGCCGCTACCATTATCATTGCGGTACTGGCCCTGGCCGATTTTTCAATTTTCAGAAAGACCTGGCGCTTTGCCAAGAGTGATTTTATTGCCGTGAGCTTTACCTTCCTGCTCACACTCGCGCTGGGCGTCGAAGTTGGCGTCAGCACCGGAGTGCTGGTATCGCTGGCACTGCATCTGCACAAAACCTCCAGACCCCATATTGCAGAAGTGGGTCAGATCGAAGGCACGGAACATTTTCGCAATATCAAACGATACAAAGTCAGCACAGTGCCGGAAATACTCAGCTTGCGCATTGATGAAAGCCTGTTCTTTGCCAATGCCAATTACCTGAAACGCAAAGTGTTCGAAAAAGTATTTGCCGATGACCGCATCGCCCATGTGGTCCTGCTCTTCAATGCCATCAACGAAGTGGACTATTCGGCGCTGGAAGTGATGGAAGAATTGAACCAACGGCTGTACGAACAAGGCATCACGCTGCATATCAGTGAAATGAAAGGGCCGGTCTTTGATCGTCTCAGCAAGGTGGAGTTTCTGGATCACCTGCATGGCAACTACTATCTGAGTCATTTCCAGGCCATCAGCGACCTGTGCCAGCGCTATGGTTACCAGCCACAGTACGGCAGCGACGGAGGCGAAGCAGAGCATGGAACTTGATCCCTTACTATTGGCGCGCTTGCAGTTTGCACTGAATATCAGTTTTCATATTCTTTTCCCAACCATCACCATTGGTCTGGCCTGGTTCCTGCTGTATTTTCGTCTGCGCTATACCCTCAGTCTTGATGCCAGTGGCAAGGGCGACAAGCAATGGGAATATGCCTACTACTTTTGGGTCAAGGTGTTTGCTTTGACCTTTGCACTCGGGGTGGTCTCGGGTGTCACCATGAGCTTTCAGTTTGGCACCAACTGGCCAGGCTTCATGGAGACTGCCGGTAATATCGCCGGCCCCTTGCTGGGCTATGAAGTACTGACCGCTTTTTTTCTGGAAGCATCTTTCCTCGGCATCATGTTATTTGGCAAACAACGGGTCAGTAATCGTACCCATCTGATCGCCACCTTTCTGGTGGCTGCTGGCACCACGTTTTCCGCCTTCTGGATTCTGTCTCTCAACTCCTGGATGCAGACACCGACTGGCTTCTATATGGAAAATGACCAGTTTCAGATCGATAGCTGGATGGCGATCATCTTCAATCCCTCTTTCCCCTATCGCTTCTTCCATATGCTGGCTGCCTGCCTGCTGACGGCAGCCTTTCTGGTGGCGGGCATCAGTGCCTACCGCTGCCTGCGCGGCGTGGACGGCCCGGCCACCTGGCGTGTGCTGCGAACCGGCATCACCGTGGCAGCCATTGTCGCCCCGATCCAGATTCTCATTGGTGACCTGCATGGTCTTAATACCCTGGAACATCAACCGGCCAAGGTGGCGGCCATGGAAGCGGTCTGGGAAACCGAGCGCGGAGCTGCGTTTACCCTCTTTGGTTTTCCGGATGAGGAAAGCCGCAGCACCCGGGCTGCAATCAAGATACCCTATGCTGCCAGCCTGATCCTGACCCATGAGCTGGACGGTGAAGTCCGGGGGCTGAATGAATTCGAAGGGGAACATCCGCCGGTGGCACCGGTGTTCTGGTCATTCCGGGTCATGCTGGCCGTCGGTTTCGCCATGCTGCTGGTTAGCTGGTGGGCCGCCTGGACCCTGTTGCGCAACAGGGATTGCTCGCCCATGCTGCTGCGGGTGTTATCCCTGATGACCTATTCCGGCTGGGTCGCAGTACTGGCCGGCTGGTATGTGTCCGAAGTCGGGCGCCAACCCTGGATGATCTACGGCCAATTGCGCATCGACGAGGTGGTCGCTGCCCACGGCGGTGGCACGGTGCTGACCACGCTGCTGGCTTATGCGGCCCTGTATGCCTTTCTGCTGGTTTCCTATATCGCCACCCTGCGAGTGCTGTCCCTGAAACCTGCCCAGTCTCTTGTTGAAGCCAATGCCGGTGGAGCCCCTCAAGGAGGATACAGTCATGGCTGACCTGTTACCGCTGTTCTTTGTCTTTGCCATGGGCCTGGCCCTGTTCATCTATGTGATTCTGGATGGTTACGATCTGGGCATTGGCATTCTGTTGCCACTGGCTGACGAGCAACAAAAGGATGCCATGATCGCTGCCATTGGTCCTTTCTGGGATGCCAATGAGACCTGGCTGGTGTTGGGTGTGGGTATTTTGCTGATCGCCTTTCCACAAGCCCATGGCATTATTCTGACTTCCCTCTACCTGCCGGTGACCTTGATGCTGATGGGGCTGATATTGCGCGGCGTGGCTTTCGATTTTCGCGTCAAGGCCGGCGATGAGAAACGCGGCCTGTGGAATGCGCTGTTTTTCGCCGGTTCGCTGCTGGCCTCGCTCAGTCAGGGCTGGATGGTTGGCGCCTATATTACCGGCATCGGCAACAGCGGACTCAGCTATCTGTTCGCAGCCCTGATTGCCGTCAGCATGCCGGCACTCTATATCATGCTGGGTTCGGCCTGGTTGCTGGTCAAAACCCAGGGCGCACTGTTCCAACGTGCCCAGGCCTGGGCCAGGATGGCGGTATTGCCCATGGCCATTGCCCTGCTGCTGGTGTCTATTGCCACTCCTTTGGTCAGCCAACTCATCGCTGACAAATGGTTCACCCTGCCCAATGGCATAGGCTTGCTGCCTATTCCCCTGAGCTCGGCGCTGGCCTATGCCGTCATTCTGTGGCTTTTGTTTCGACCGGGTGGTTTTGTAGAGCACTGGGCCTATGGCTGGCTGGTCTATTCTTGCCTGGTCCTTATCTGCGTCATGGCTACTCTGGGTCTGGCCTACAGTTTGTACCCGGATATCATTCTTGGGCAGATGACGATTTATGAAGCTGCTGCGTCTCCTGAGTCACTGGCCTTTGTCTTCGTCGGCACAGTCATCACCCTGCCCCTGATTCTGGCTTACACGGTCTATGTTTATTGGGTCTTCAGCGGCAAGCTGGAATCCCTGAACTATGACTGAGGGCAGCAATGGCGCCCAAAAAAAAGCGGCTCAGTGAGCCGCTTTTTTGGTTTGTCTGCTGACTGAACGCCCTAGGGAGTCAGTACAACCTTGACCGAGTCATCCACCAGGGAAGAATCCACATAGCCGATCAGACTGGGATCGCTGGCAACCATGGATACTACCTCGGCACCTTCCACTTCCTTGGGTGGCTCTCCCTTACCGGAGAACACCAGGCGGGACCAGTAGGACTGCAACTGCCGTCCACTCATGCCGGTAACCAGTTCATGAAAGGCCTCACGATCGGCAGAGCTTTCGGTCTGGTCTACCGGTACCGCTGAGGCACCGCCGGGAAACGAGGATTTCTTGGCCAGAAAAATATCCGATACATCGGCTTTTTCCAGATAGTCGACCGAAGAATCGGCGCTGACGATAACAACCACGCCAGCGTTAGCCACTGAAACGCCCATCAACAGGAGACTGCTAATACAGAGAGTTAAAAGTTTTTTCATCTCGAATCTCCAGTTTTCTAGAATATGAAGTCAACGGCGATGCTGATCAGATTCACATCTTGCTCAGTAGCCTTGAACGCATCGGTAGATCGACCAAACATACCGCGGCAAGTACGCGCATTACCGCTACAGTCTGATGTCATGCTGTGATCCCATTGAGCTTTCAGGGAAACAGTGGGCAGAATGTCATAACGCACACCTGCACTTACAGTCGACTGGGACTGGGCATTCGCCGCCAGAACTCCCAGGGCGATGCTGTTCACAGTCGGGATCATGCTCTCGGTAATATTGGCCGGCATGCGGTTGTCGAAATTGGAATAGCTGAGGAAAGGAGTCCACAGATTCAGGCGCATGCCACCGGTCACATAGTAGGCAGTGGAGTCGGCTACAGTTGTGCTGTTGGAAATGGCGCGGCCAAATTCGCTCTGCACAAAATAGTCGCCCTGGTCCCAGGTGAGTCCGGCGGACAGAAAGCGGTAGTTAATGTCCTGCAGGTTGAGCAGTTCATACTGCTCGCAGGCCACGGGATCACCAAAACCCAGACAGATTTGCTGCAAACCGGCACTCGCCTGTTTGAATGAAGCAATCTCCATTTCCAGATCGGCATCCCAGTAACCGAAGCGATAGGTGAAATCACCTTTGCTGGCTGACAGGTTCAGACCGAAATTCTCAATACCGACATACTCACCTTCAGTTGTAGTATCCAGGTCTTTCTCACCATAGTAGGGCTGTACCAGCCAGGAAAAACCGGCGAAGTCCGGACGCCAGAGGAAGTCGATGCCATCCATATTGGTCACAGGAATATTGTAGTACTGCTCAGTGGGCGGACGAACCCAGGGATTGGCGAAATTCACATCAAGAAAATCCGACAGCATGTACACCGGCGGACGGATTCGACCAACACGAATGTCCAGCTCATTGCTGGCATTGTATTTCACATAGGCCCACTCCATACGTGGACCCCAGTCACCATCCTCATACTGCTTGACCAGAGTCTGGGCAGTGGCACTGAAACGGTCACTGATGGTCCAGTCGACCTGACCCGCAAATTTGGAACCGCTGTTCCAGCTTACTGATTCAGTACGGCCGGGGCCTTCAGGCGAAATGGCGATGGCATTGAAAAAATCGGCCTGATCAGTATCGCTGTGAACAGCGGCGACTGATCCGAAGGACCGGAAAGTAATTGACTCACCCAGCTCCGCAGCTTCTACGCTACAGACGATCGTAAAAGCGATGCTGGCGAGCACCAGTTTGTTCAGTTTCATTCTACTCTCCCATGAGTATCTCAAAATATGGCAGGACAGCAGCGAGGTTTGCCGTCAGCACGGGTGGGTACTACGCCATAAACGTGATGGAACTTTAGGAATTTGAATTGCCTGCCTGAAAACTGCGCAGTTCGGCCCCTGAAACAAGAGGCAGACTCGTACACGGGACCGGAATGGCGGGGTTGATCGCCTGTTCCAGACAGACGAAATCGAGGGCAGGGAATTACGGCTGCATTGTGTAATTACTTGAGGAAAACAAGCAGAACTGCATGACACACGGGGCTCGAATGGCCGCCTGCGGGAGAAAAGTCGGACTTATGCCCTGAAGCGGGCTTTATGGGTCAGCAAGGCGCTGACCCATAAAGTCGCTGCTGGTATCAGGCGCTTTCAGGCAGAACTTACTGGACCACCAGCTTGCGGTACAGATGCCAGGTAGCATGGCCCAGAACCGGCAAGGCTACCGCCAGACCAATCAGAAACAGGGCCGCACCCAGTGCCACAATGGCGACTACCATTAGTCCCCAGGCAGCCATCACGTAGAAATTTCTGGAAAAGGCACGGATGGAAACCGAAATCGCCGTGAAGGAAGTCACCGGCTTATCCAGCGCCAGCGGGAAAGCCACTACCGATATGGCCAGAGCCGCACAGGCAAACAGGAAGCCGGTGAAATTGCCGTAGACAATCAGGGCACCACCGTGGCGTGTGCTGAATAATTCATTGATAAAAGCCGACAGGGAGACCGGAAGATTATCCCCGAACAAACTGAAGAAGATCAGTTCGGCCACATATAGCCAGGCCACATACAGCGCCATCATCACAATGGACAGCGCCAGAATGGGCGCAAAAGACGAGGTATGAATGAAAGAGAAGGCCGAGCTCCAACGCATGGGCTGCCCCAGTTCACGCTGCCTGCTCATCTCGAAAAAGGCAATGGCGATGATGGGACCAATGAGATTGAAACCGGCCACAATGGGAAAAGCCAGATAGCGCAGATCCTGCCCCGAAGCGAACAGAAAAATGACCAGGGCCAACAGAAAATAAAAGGCAATCTGAAAGGGAATTGAAATAGGCCTGGCCATGAAATCGGCATAGCCTTCGCGCAAACACTGCCGCAAATCAGAGATAGTGATGCTGCGCAGTTGTATCTCTTCAGCAGACAGTTTTATTTCGTCAAACAGGGGTTCTACGTGACGGTGACTGGCTTCATACATAACAATACCGCTCCCTCATCCTATGACTTCTGAGATAGTCAGGATTGCAGTATGGGACGGTCATTCCCTTGAAGCCTGCCTCGAACTTCGTCTGCGGCATGCAGATACTGTTGCCCCGGCTGCTACTGAATAGCCCGCAAGGCATTGGCAGCTTTCCCTCTCTGGCCCCACACTGGCGAGTCCTGTGGAATTCAAGCTACATCTGGGAACTAGTCTACTCCTGATTCAGCGAGCTAAACAAGCCTTGCGGCCAATCCGCCCTGCCATGAGGCGAACGACCAGGACGGATTCTGAAATTCGTCAGTCGCTTTGAAAGCAGATGCAGTCCCTGAGGGCAGAGTCTTACTGCATCTGCAGCCGCTGGCCTGCGCCGGCCGAGCCGTCGCTCCATGGCGTTGCGTAGGCACTGTCGCGCCGGTAGCGAATTTGCGCCCGGTTGGATTCATTGCCGCAGCTTGTTACAGCGATTTCCTCACCAACTCCAAGGCGGATATTGCTCAATCGCCGGTTACAGACCCGGTCAATAAGCCGGAATTCCACCGGCGCATTCCAGCCATTGACGGCATACCAGGTCACCGGATTACTCAGCTCCGGGGGCTCCAGACTGCAGCTCTGCAGCAGCAGAGCCAACAGCAGAAGCAGGCCCCGGCGCCCGGAACCACTGCGTTGGCAGCGCAAATCAGCGCTGGCAGCCTGCATTATTCCTGTTCTTGTGTGCATCACTGTTAACCCGGTAATCAAGCAGGAGAGTGAACGGATTAAATGCTTTTGTCAGCACTCTGTCAAAAGTCGTAAGATGGACGCTCGACAGAATTGTCACTCTGGAGACTGTCCCGATGCGAAAAAGTGCACAACGCTTGAGCCCGGCTTTACTGGCCGGCCTGCTCCTGCTATCCCTGGCCGCTCATGGGGAAGTGACAGCGGTGTCTGAAGCCGGCTTTGTTTCGGAACATACAATCGACCTGGCCACTGCGCCCGACCGGGCCTTTGAGGCCCTCACTGCCGAGATTCATCTATGGTGGGACGCCAGCCATTCCTATTCACTGGAGGCCACCAATTTCCGGCTGGAAGCGGTGGCTGGCGGTTGTTTCTGCGAAACCCTGCCGAATGGGGGTGAAGTGGAACATATGCGAGTGGTGTTCGTGGCACCTGGCAAGACCCTGCGCCTCAGCGGTGGTCTCGGCCCCCTGCAAGAAATCGCCAGCAGTGGCGCCATGACCTTTGATCTCAAGCCCAATGCTGACGGCAGCACCCGCCTGGACTATCGCTACGTGGTCGGTGGCTATCAACCCGGCGGATTGCAGGCCTGGGCAGAGCCGGTCGATCAGGTGCAATGGGGGCAGTTGCTGCGCCTGCAGGCTTATCTACAGGCAGACAGCTCGCCCTGAGCCATGAGGCTGCGGCGAGTCCGGAACCGATAATCGTGAGGCACCCAGACATGAAAAGCGCAATCAGGCATCTGGCGTTGATAGCAGCATGGTTTGCCACAACAACCTCGCTGGCCCAGCCAGCTACGCCGGAGAGAAATGCAATGACGAGTTCAGAAAGCATCATGGACGCTGTGACATTCGAGTTTATCGAGACCAATGGTATCAATATGAGGCTGGCCAGAGCAGGAGAAAGCGGCCCGCTGGTGCTGATGGCCCATGGCTGGCCCGAGTCATGGTACTCCTGGCGCCATCAGATTCTGGCGCTTGCCAACGCCGGTTACCGGGTAGTCGCTCCGGATATGCGTGGATACGGTGCCACCGATGCGCCGGCTGCCGTTGATGACTATGACATCAATGCCTTGACCGCAGATATGCTGGGCATACTGGATGCTCTGAATGAACCCAATGCCATTATGATAGGCCATGACTGGGGCGCCATCGTTGCCTGGCAAACCGTGCTGCGCTACCCCGACCGGTTTCCGGCGCTGATCGCCATGAGCGTGCCCTATACCGGTCGTAGCGCCCGCTCGCCGATGGACATGTGGCGCGAGAGTTTCGGCGACAATTTCTATTATATTCTTTATCACAATGAAGCCGGCGGAGTTGCCGAAGCCGAGTATGACGCCGACCCTGAAGGCTTGCTCAGTCGACTCTACCTCTCCCCCGACTCACCCCGGCAAGCGCCGCAAATCACCGACCGCCATCGCAGTGCCGGTGGCTGGATCGGTCGCCTCGGTGCACCGCTAGGCTTGCCGGATTGGTTGAGTCAGGCTGATCTGGATTATTTTGTCAGTCAGTTTCGACAGGCAGGTTTTCGGGGTGGCGTGAATTACTACCGCAATTTCCATCGCAACTGGGAAATTGCCAATGAATATGGGGAGCAGGAAATCAGGGTACCGACCCTGTTCATTGCTGGCAGCAAGGATATTGTGATCAATGGCGCTTCTGCCGAACAATTGACTGCAGCTATGTCACGGGTGGTGACAGACCTGCGGGGCGTTGAATTGATTCCGGATATCGGCCACTGGGTGCAGCAGGAAGCTCCCCGGCGCAGCAATGATCTGATTCTGGAATTTTTGTCGGAACTGGATCTGCCCAGGTGAGATTCCCCGGTCAGGCTCAAACCTGGCTACTGATTACCACCACCGATGAATCAGCCTGCTCGAGGACCTTGTTGATGTAACTGTCCAGTCTCTCTTCATCGGACATTTCCATATCCACCAGCTGGCAGCGCAGTACCGTTACATCATCCATCTTGTTGTAATGCAGGCCCATCAATTGCACTCCGGTGCGCAGCACAAAATCATCCGGCAGATTGATCTTGCAGGCCTCCAGCATTTGCAGGTTTTTGAAACGGCCAGTCTCATCACCCGCCACCTGGAACTGGGCGCCGGAGGTGGAGACATCCAGCAGCAAGCCTTCCAGTTCGAATCCCATGGCCAGGTACAAGACCGCCGGCACATCACCCGCCAGGGTCTTGACGTCAATACGGGTACTGCGGCGCAACTGGGTGCACCTGACTTCATAGGGTAATTCGATCTGCACATTGCCCGCCGCAGCGGCTGTCACTTCTGCCACCCGGGCCTTGAAGATAACCGAGATGCCACCGCTCTGGGCCCGGAACATGATCGCTTCCTGGCTATTGGCATCGGCACGCTCAATCTGCCGGTCGACACTGAATGTGCCCTCGCCCTGGTTTACCGAAACCGGCACCACGGGTCTGGTTTCCACGTGGTTTCTCACCATAATCACGTAGGAAAAGCGCCAGCGCTGATCAATCGCCATGCGTAACAATTGTACAATCTGCTGTCGATGGGTGATTCTTTCTTCGCTCAGATTCAAAGCGGTCATGCGCTACATTCCTTCGTGATTGCCCGGTTTCCTGCCTACCCACGGGCCGAAACAACCCCGAGTATACAGAAATAGCGATGCCCGATCAGGAACAGTCTCACAAATCCGACTGCCCCACAGCAAAGCCTGTTACTGCCGGATTAATTCCGGCTCTGTAATATTATCGCTTGATGGGACCGCAGCATGAGCCGCCGGGTACTTCAGGGGAGCAAAGACCGGGAGTGATACGCGGTAACGGACAACGGGATGCAATGATCCTGCGAATTCACAGCAGGCCGAGATTGATCGCCCGCAGCACTGCCTGGGTACGATCACGCACATCCAGCTTGTCCAGAATGGATGACACCTGGTTTTTCACCGTACCCTCGGACTTGTGCACTGCCCGGGAAATCTCCCGGTTGCTGTAGCCGCCGGCCATCAGCCTGAGCACTTCCAGCTCTTTCTCCGACAGTGATTCAGTCAGGGGTTGTTCATCCCTGGTCTGCTTCAAACCGCTCAGGCCCTTGAGGATGCGTTCGGTAATGGCCGGTTGTACCAGACTCTCTCCGCCATGCACCGTTTCGATTGCATGGACCAGGCTCTCAAGCGATACATCCTTGAGCAAAAAACCCCTGGCGCCCGCCTGCACGGCATTCAGCAGAAGTTCGTGATCATCGAATGTGGTCAGGATAATACAGGGTGTGGCATGACCTGCTTCCTGCAAAGCCCGCAGGGCTTCGATGCCATTCATTTTCGGCATCTGGTAATCCAGCAGGATGACATCCGGCTGATAACGCTCCACGCCGGCCACGACTTCTGCGCCGTCGTCCACCTGGCCAACCACTTCGATGCTGTCACTCAGCTCCAGCAAATTACAAATACCCTGACGTACCAGGTTTTGGTCTTCCGCCAGCATTACACGAATAGTCACAGCCTTACTCCAGTGGCAACTCTGCACGCAATTGGAATCCCCCGCCGCTGTGGGTCCAGGCCAGGGCCCCGCCGGCAGCCTGCAAACGCTCCTGCATGCCTTTCAAACCATTACCCGGCTTGATGTCTGCCGCTTTGGCTTTGCCGTCATCCTCTACAATCAACAGACTTCGCCCTGCTTCTTCGCCGAGACTGATGCGGCAGTGTTGGGCATCACTGTGCCGCAAGACATTGGTCAGCCCTTCCTGGGCACAGCGCAGCAATGTTTCAGCCTTGTCCACGTCATTGATCTGAGGCGCCTGATCACAATCCAGTTCGATTGTCATATTGGGAATACCCTGCACCAGTTTGCGCAGGGATTGCTGCAGATCAATCCTGTCGTCTGCGCGCAGATCGCCGACCGTGGAGCGCAGGTCACCCAGCAACAGTTTGGCCAGGGCCAGGGACTGTTCCACCTTGTCCAGGGCATCTCCTTCCAGCTTGTGCTTGGCCACTTCCAGATTAAGGATAAGTGCGGTCATGTGATGACCAAGTATATCGTGCAGATCACGCGCGATACGCAGACGCTCACCCTGGGCTGAGGTTTGCGACAGCAGCTCCCGGGTGGCCAGCAATTCCCGGTTCAGTGTGGCGGTCTTTTCCCGGTGCAGACGTTCATTAATCGCCTGATACATGGCCCCCAGGGCAAAGACCTGAAACAAGGCAAAAGACAGGGCGCTGATCAGGGCATTCCAAACGTTGTCGATGCCGGAATGATAAACCATGCTCAGAAACAGTAGTGTGATGTTGAGAACCAGCAGCAAACTGGCTCGCCCGGGACCATGGAGATTGGCTGCCTGCACAATCCAGACAATACCCAGAATGCCTACAAAGGAATTGTAGACCAGGAAAAACAGACCAGTGATGGCAGCGGCCTGTAACCAGAACAGGCACAGCAATTTCAGGCGCTGACTGGGCGGCGTCAACAGAAAGACGCAGAAACAGAACAGCACCAGCAGACACAAACCCAGCACGGCCGGAAAAGCGGGTTCGGCGATGCTCAGATAAACCGTCAATCCACAAACCAGCAGATTCACTGCCACACCGCTCAGGTCCAGGACGCTAATGTCTCGCAGTCTGTCTGTCAGAGGCAATTCCGACATCTTCATTATCCATTGATTCAACATGCAATGATTATGGCATTGCCGGGCAAGGCCCACTATAGGCCAAAAGTCATGGTCAGATTCATGACTTTCAGCACTGGGCCTGAAAGGGGTCCTGGCTCAGGATAGCAGCCATGATTCCGGGAGGCGCCGCCTCCTGCTCAGCCAAAGGAGCTCTGCCATGCACGTTATCCATCAATCTGCACTCTACCTGCACATCGCTGTCGGTTTCTTCGCCCTGCTGCTGTTCTGGATTCCCATGATTGCCCGCAAGGGCAGTTTCAATCACAAACGCTTTGGCCGCTATTTTGTCATTGCCATGTACACCATTGCCGCATCCGGCCTGCTCATGTCGGGCCTCGATCTGGCCATGCCTCTGGAGATCCATGGCCTCGGTGTTGAGCTTGACGACGCAGAACGGCAAAGGGCGGTCAGCCAGATTCGTGAACCTGCCCTGTTTCTGTTTTCCCTGAGTGTGTTGGTGCTGACCACTACTCGCCACGGCTCCCTGGTCATTCGTCACAAGGAAAATCGGCAGCCGTTAAGGACAACACTGCACAGCGCTCTCTGCACCAGCCTTCTGCTGGTGGGTCTGTTATTGCTGTGGCAAGCCAGGGTCAGCGGCAGCACCCTTTTTCTCATTTTCGGCCTGCTGGAAGTTTTCATTGCCACCGGCAATTTGCGCTACAACTTCAAAAAGACCCTGCAGCCAAAGGAGTGGTGGATAGAACATCTGGGCGCGCTGATCGGATCCGGAATCGGTGCCTACACCGCCTTCTTTGTCTTCGGCGGCAGCCGACTGTTTAACAGTCTGTTCGGAGATGCCTTCAGCGATCTCAGCATCATCCTGTGGATTGCACCTGGGGTTATTGGCAGTATTGCCATTGGCTTGTTCTCCCGGCACTACCGCAAATTGTTCGATCCGGACCAGGCACTGAAAAAAGCCCAGCGACGCGCAGCACTGTTTCGCTAGACGGCAAATCCACAGGGCCAGCAAAACCACAAACTTTGTGAGGACTTGATTTACGGACACCATGCCATTAGATTGCGCGCCTTTCCAACGCATTCAACAATGGATGAAAGAGTGCCGGACAAACTACAAATCAGACTGGTAGAACAGGCCGATCACCTGCAGGTGATTCACAGCGGCCCGATCAACGATTTCGAGCTGGCACTTCAGCACTTTCGCAGCTCACTGGATTTTGCCAGTTCAACTGGCAAGGGCAAGCTGCTGGCAGACTTGCGTGATACCGACAAAGTACCCCTGAGTGCGGTGGACCGAATCGTCTATTTTGAAAACGCCGTGACGATTTACAAGCAGTGGCTGCTGCGCGGCGGCTTTCCGATCAGATTGGCAATTCTGCAGAGCCCGGAAATGTTCAGTGACTACACGCCGGGCATCAGAACCGCCCTGAGCGGTGGCCTGAAATGCCGCAGCTTCGACAGCGAAAGCAAGGCATTAGACTGGTTACGACAAAGCTGAATCCGGCTGATGCCCTCTTTACGGCTATGGCCTATTTCGCAAACAATTGCGCCTGAATATCCCTGAAGGCCTTGAATTCCAGCGCGTTGCCAGAGGGATCCTGAAAAAACATTGTTGCCTGTTCACCCGGCTCACCCTTGAAGCGGATATAGGGTTCGATAATAAATTCGTCCACAAAACCACGTGCCTTTTCCGCCAGCGCCTCCCAGTCAGCCAGGTTCAATACCACACCAAAATGCGGCACCGGCACGCCGTGACCATCGACACCGTTATTGATTGCGGCAATCTTGCCATTCTTGCCCAGAGCCGGATTCAGGTGAGTAACCAGCTGATGCCCGAACAGATCGAAATCGATCCACTCGCTGGCACTACGACCTTCCGGCAAGCCCATCTTGCCGCCGTAGAACGCCCTCGCCTCATCAATATCACGCACCTGAATAGCCAGATGAAAAGGTGTCAGTCCCATCGTTCACTCCCTGCCTGCACTGTGGACTTGCCATGATACAGGGCAATGGCTCATTTCTCATGTCGAGAACAAGCCATCATCGATGAGGGGCCCGGGAACAAAGTGAATAAGCAAGGCCAGGCATAACTACAAGTCCGGGTAGTTGCGCAGCACTCGTCGGAAGGCCTGCAAAAACTCCGGCCGGGCTCCCTCCTCGTGCATATACTCACCCGGGCTGACCTGATGAATTCGGCTGATGGAACCCGCCCAGACCAGATTATTGGTGGCCGTCTCGCGCATCAGTATTTCCACTTCAGCGATATAGCTCAGCTCTGCATTCATGGATTCCATACGCACAAAGGGATCGATTTCTTCCTGCTCGGGACGCAGGTTGATGTGATTATATTTCAGCTCCACACGCAAATCGTTGACCCGGTCATTGCGCGACAGGCCCTTCTCCTGAAACGCGGTATCAAACTCCGCCACCAGATAGTCGCGCAGGAAAATAGGCATATCAGTAAGCGTCACGCCATAATCGTCATAGTCGTCGTAATCCCCCGGACAGCAAAGGTCCAGTGATGTACCTATCTGGCCGCCGGTCTGAACACATCCGACCAGTAATAAAGTTCCTGCCATCATAAGCAACCGCTTCAGTTGCGACATATCATTCTCCACAGTTCATTAATTTCCTGCATCCCGCAAGCAGGCCGACTGAAACGAAAGCAATGCTCAGGGAAACAGGATTGCAAATACTCAATAGTCCATGGCGGATTGAACTCCATTGGCGAGAATTCCAGTGGACTGCCAGTGGATAGTACGCAGACTAGCAAAGTCACCACCCTCAAAGTTGATCCTGCTCAAAACATCAGCAGAAGCGACATCAGCAAGATTCCCTGTACTTTCAGGAAGCGGCAGAATAGAGACTGACCCTAATTCCCCAACCAGAGAGCGCCCTGCCCATGCAGGAACAGGAATCCCAGACAGCCGGACTGAAACGATCTCTCGGGCTGGTCACTGTCACCTTCTACGGGCTGGGGACCATTGTGGGTGCCGGCATCTATGTGTTGCTCGGCAGTGTTGCCGGGCTGGCCGGTCAGTGGATGCCCTATGCCTTTTTGCTGGCGGGTCTGATTGCAGCTTCCACTGCCCTGAGCTATGCCGAGTTATCCGCCAGATTGCCTCAATGCGCCGGCGCCTCTGTCTATATTCAGGCTGCCTGGCAGCAGAAATCCCTGTCCATCGCAGTGGGCTGGATGCTGGTGTTAACCGGTATCGTCTCTGCTGCCGCCATTGCCAATGGCTTCGTGGGCTATCTCAATGAGTTCATTGATGCCAACCCGGTAGTAGCCATCACGGGACTGGTCTGTAGTCTTGGTCTGATTGCGGCGCTGAATATGCAGGCTTCGGCCAGGCTGGTATTGCTGGTCACTCTGCTAGAAGTGGGCGGACTTCTGCTGGTCATCGGCTATGCCTGGCAGTCAGAAACGGCTGCGCTCGGCCAGGCAGCGGTAGCGATCGAGCCTGATGGTAGCTGGCTGGGTGTGCTGCTGGGCAGCTTCGTGGCTTTCTATGCCTTTATAGGTTTTGAAGACATGGTCAATACGGTGGAGGAGGTCAAAAACCCGCGGCGCAATATGCCCCTTGCCATAATCCTCGCTGTATTGATTTCGACCCTTCTGTATTTCCTGGTGGCCTGGTCAGCCATACGGGTGTTGCCGGCACAGGCGCTGGCCAATAGTGAAGCCCCATTGGCAGTGATCATGGAAAGCGGTGGCGGCAGCCGACAAATAATCTCCCTGATCAGTCTGGTCGCCGTGGTCAACGGCGCACTGGTGCAAATCATTATGGCTTCCCGGGTGCTCTACGGGATGTCGGGCAGAGCCATGGCGCCGCTGCTGCTTGGCCGGATTAATCCGGTCACCCATACCCCGGTCATCTCGACCGTTTTGATAACCGGCCTGATTCTGATATTTGCACTGGCCATGCCCATTACGCAGCTGGCACAGATAACCAGCTTTATCATGCTGATTATTTTCCTGCTGGTGAATTTGTCCCTTGTGCAGATCAAGCGCCGTCATCTGGCTCCATGGGAAGGCATCAGTTCTCCTGTGGCCGTCCCAGTCTCTGGCGCCCTGTTGTCGGGGGCAATGCTGTTGATTCAGTCCACTTCTACCCTGGCAAGGCTCTGATTGAAGTCAGGGCTGTAAAATAGAACAGAACCTGTATTTTTCTCATAAAGCCAATTACCCTGACGGTTAAACAAACCGGAAGGGGGAAGCAATGAAAAGTTTTCTATTGGCCATGTGTGGCCTGCTGATGATTTCACAGGCTGCCGGGCAGTCTGCTTTACAGGCAGTGGAAGAGCTGGGTGAGGGCTGGAACAGCATCCCCACCGGCGGCCTCTGCTCCACTGGCACAGATTTTCAGTTCTATGTCCGGGATTCCGCCGCCAGTGATAATCTGCTGCTGTATTTCAATGGCGGCGGCGCCTGCTGGTTTGGTCAGGCCTGTGACCTCAATGCCCAACCCAATGTGCACTCACCCTTTGCCGACATGCCGGATAACACGCCGGACAATTTCGAAGGCATATTTGACCTCAGTCGCAGCGACAATCCGCTGGCTGACTTTGATATGGTGATGGTGCCCTATTGCACCGGGGATGTTCATATCGGCGGTGGCGAACGGCAATACAGTTACCAGAACAGCGCCGGTGAAGAAGTCTCGGTGACCACCTACCACAATGGCTATGAGAACAGCAGCACGGTGCTGGATTGGGTTTATTCCAATTACAGCGCACCGGAGAAGATTGTCATCGCTGGCAGCAGCGCCGGTGCCATCGGTTCATCATTCTACTCGGGTCTGGTGGCTGAACATTATGCGGATACCCCAGTTATTCTGATCGCCGATGCCGCCGGTGGCTACAATAGCCCCAGTTTGCCGGTCACCCTGAATGCCTGGCAAACTGCCTCTATCCTGCCTGACTGGCCGGAATATGCCGGCGAAACAGACGACAGCCTCACTTTCGAAGACTTCTACATCGCCAGTGCCAATCACAACGATAATCTGGTGATTTCCCAATACAATGCCGCCGAGGATGAAGTGCAATACAACTTCAGTTATCTCATCGGTGATGCCCCCGGCAGCTTTTCCCTGTCTGAACGGATTTTCAATCATTATGTGGAAATCGAGTCCGCCGTGGATGACTTCTATCATTTCACCGCCGGCGGCCCGGTGCATACCATCCTGCGCAGCCCGATCTTTTATGATTATGAAGTGGAAGGCGTTCGATTCGCAGACTGGGTGTCAGCACTGATCAGCGATGGCCGGGTCAAGGACGTCAGCTGCGTCAATGAGGTTTCCGGCTGCAAGAACGCTCCCTAAGACAGCTCTCAGCTGGCAGGCCGGGCCTCGCATCCGGCCAGGCCTGCCAGGCCCATGCCCGATGCCGATTGTGCTTCAGTAAATCGGGCATTTGGTCGTTCTAAGTAAAATCTTCGAATACCGCCAGTTCTGGCGGCTATCGGGCATTAATTCTTCCGGCAAGACGCTTGCCGACACCAGACGATGGATCTATCAAGTGGAACTACAGGAGCAACTTTCAGCACTCGTTGAGGAAATGCCAGCCTTCTCCGGTAGCGTGATGCGGGTGATGGAGCTGACTTCCGACATCAACTGCTCCCCCAAGGAACTGGTTCAGGTAATCGACCATGATCCGGTGATGACCATGAAGATTCTGAAGCTGGTGAACTCTGCCTATTTTGGTCTGCGCAACGAAATCGTATCCATCAAGCAGGGGGTGGTCATTCTCGGTATCAACACGGTGAAGAATCTGGCCGTGACCATCGCAGCGGTGGGTATGCTTCCCCGCCAGACAATCGAGGGCTTCGACAGCCAGGAGTTCCTGCTGCACTCCCTGGGAACAGCCACACTGGCGCGCTTACTCAGCCAGAAAATCGGGATTCCTGCCCGGGAAGCAACAGACTACTTCGTCGCCGGACTGCTCCATGACTTTGGCAAAATCATGCTGGTGCAATTTAAACCAGAGGAAATGCAATCCGCCCTGCAACGTGCCCGGGAAGAGGAAATTGAGCTCTATCTGGCCGAGAAAGATATATTCGACTTCGATCACAGTGAAGCCGGTGGCGCACTGGCGGAGAAATGGGGCCTGCCTGCGGAATTGGTACTCAGTATTCGCGAGCACCACGAGCCAAAGAGCACAGAGGCGGACTTGCCCATGCGGGACTGCGTACTGGCGGCCAATCAGCTGAGCAAGAAGCTGGAATTTGGTCACAGTGGCAATCCGGTTATTGCTGAGCTACCCACACAGGTGCAAGCGCGTTTTGACAACAATCTGGATGGCTTGCTGGAAGAGCTGGGTGATGTTTCCGAAGCATTGGAGAGCACCCGAGTATTCGCGTCCATGTAACTGAAAAGGCAAAAGCAATAATGGAATTTACATTCAGGGGTGTCCGAGGCTCCATCGCCTCACCCGGCCCGGCTACAGTAAAATACGGCGGCAATACAACCTGTATCGAAATCCGCGGCGACGAGGGCGAAATTATTATCCTGGATGCCGGGACCGGCATCTTTCCCCTGGCACAATCACTGCTGGCAGAACTGCCAGTGCAATGCCATATCTTTATCAGCCACAGTCATTGGGATCATATTCAGGGGCTGCCCTTTTTCACCCCCCTTTTTATTCCAGGCAACCAGGTCACCATTTATGGTGCTCCTGACCCTATTGCCCAGCGGGGAATCGAGGCAGTGCTGGATCGGCAGATGGAGTATGCGTTTTTCCCTATCCGCGAAGCAGAGCTGAAAGCGGAAATCAATTATGTCAATCTGCTGGATCGACAGCGCATCGAAATCGGCTCGGTAGTAATCGAAAATATTCTGATGAATCACCCGGCCATGGACTACGGCTACAAGGTGAGCTGCAATGGCAAGTCCCTGTTCTTTACCGGCGACCATGAATGGCCCAGCAATATTTACGAGCCGGACGACGAAGATTACGATGAATTCCAGGAAGAAATTCAGAAGCGCTATGCCGAAACCATCGATTTCATCAGGGATGTGGACGCCCTGATTATCGATACTTCCTACACCCGCGAGGAATTCCCCTCCAAAATTGGCTGGGGCCATGGCTCCTTCGATACCTCAATTCAGGTGGCGCGCGATGCGCAGGTCAAGCAATGCTTTCTGACCCACCACGAGCCGACCCGCTCCGATGAGGCGCTGGAAGCGGCTTTCGAAAAGGCCATGAAGGACAATGCGGTCAGCGAGGAGCCGACAGAACCGGTATTCAGACTCTCCAGAGAAGGCCTGACAACCGTACTCTAGGCAGGCTTACGCCTGCTACGCCTAGAGTTCCACCGCCACCCGATAGGTCGGGTCCTCAATAATATCCACATCGATGATACGCTCGGCGTTTTTCAAAAGACGCAGGCAATCCGGGCTTAAATGCCGCAGACGAATCTTTTTGCCCTGCCGGGCGTAGCGTTCGGTGATGCGATTGAGGGCCTCGATACCAGACATATCACTCACCCGGCTCTCACGAAAATCGATGATGACATTTTCCGGGTCACCTTCCACATCAAACTTTTCACCAAAAGCCTGTACGGAGCCGAAGAACAGGGGGCCATAGATTTCGTAGTGCTTTACGCCTTCGTCATCAAGGTATTTCCTGGCCCGAATCCGTTTGGCATTTTCCCAGGCAAACACCAGTGCAGAAATAATCACGCCAATCAGTACCGCCAGCGCCAGGTTATGGAGCAGGACCGTGATGCCGGCCACCAGAAAACCCACAAGATTGTCGTGAAACGGCATGCGACCGATGGCTCTCACGCTGGCCCACTCAAAAGTGCCAATCGCCACCATAATCATCAGCCCGGTCAGAGCCGCCATGGGCATCTGCTCGATATAGGGTGCACCATACATCACAAAGATCAGCAGCATGATGGAAGCAACCAGGCCAGAAATTCGGGTTCTGGCACCGGCTGAAATATTAATAAGACTCTGCCCGATCATGGCGCAACCACCCATACCGGAGAACAGCCCCGACACCATATTGGCGACTCCCTGGGCAATGGACTCCCGATTGCTTTTGCCACGGGTGCCGGTCATTTCGTCAATCAGATTCAGGGTGAGCAGACTTTCAATCAAACCGACCCCGGCGACAATGAAGGAGTAGGGAAGAATGATCATCAGGGTTTCCAGGTTGAATGGCACATCCGGTACATGGAATGGCGGAAAGCCCCCGGCAATGGAACTGATATCGCCCACCGTCTTGGTATCCAGATTGAATCCCAGCACCAGTGCTGTCACTACCAGAATGGCCACCAGCGAAGCCGGCACCACGCGGCTGAACCTGGGCAATCCCCAGATAATGGCCATGGTCAGTAACACCAGGCCCAGCATCAGGTACAGATCCTCTCCCAGCATCCACTGGCTCTGTCCATCGGCACCCGTGACCTGGAAGGAGGCCAACTGTGACATGAAGATCACAATCGCCAGACCGTTGACGAAGCCGAACATGACCGAATGGGGAACCAGACGGATGAAACGGCCCAGTTTCAATGCACCGGCAGCCACCTGGATCATGCCGGCCAGAATTACACAGGCGAATATGTATTCCACACCGTGACTCTTGGCCAGACTGACGATAACCACGGCGATTGCACCCGTGGCTCCGGAGATCATCCCGGGACGCCCACCCAGTATGGAGGTAACCAGGCCGACAACAAACGCGGCATAAAGACCGGTCAGCGGCGACAGGCCGGCAATCAGGGCGAAAGCAATGGCTTCGGGAATCAGGGCCAGAGCCACAGTAAGACCGGAAAACACTTCCGTCATGGTGCTGAACTGGCGGGAACGGGAAAACAGGTTCAAGACTTTTTTCATTACTAAATCACAAAACAACAGCGGGCCGCCCCGCAGCTAAGTCGGGCGACGATTGAAATCAGGTACTGAAATTCACAACAACTGCCGATCGGCAGCGAGAGAAAGGAAGTACGCGGGCGCGCACCTTACTACAGTGACAGCCTGATGAACAGGCTCAAGTCACATTTATCCGCAACAGCTTTCCATATTCAGCCAGTCATGTACTTTCTACCCGGCCAGGGCACCGGATCTATAACTTCCCGGGCGGCCTGGCGAAATCGAGATCTTCCCGCCCCAGATTGCAATCAATATCAAAAATCCTGGATTGCTGGACTTCTTCGCGGCTGAGCAGATTGATAGTCCGACTGATCAGGCTCCGCATCACCCCGCAGCGTTGAACATACTGCTCATGCCGGGATTCGAGTTGTTGTTCGACAGGATCCAGGTCAGGGTGCAGAGCGCTGGTCTCGCGGCTGTAGTCAATCAACCAGGTCTCCGGATGCAACAGATACAAACGCTGAAAACCATCCGCCATTTGCAATTGCAGGGCATGATAGTTCACGCCCTCATGCTGCAGTCTGCCAAGGGCCTCAAGGCGGTGACCCCGTTCAGTAATCCTGAAAAGACCATACAAATTGTGTTCGATGCCCTGTTGCAAGGCCCTGAGTCCAGCATCACTCATTGGCTCGACCGGGCTACCTGCCCCATTCTGTTGCCAGCCGCCCCGGGTATCAATGCCTTCACTGAACACACGTTGTTCGCCAGCGTAGATATCGATGCGCACCAGACCATCGCGACTGGCTCGATAGTTACCGCGCAGTTCCACGCCAGGTTCCGAGATATGTAATTGCACCCGGATATTTTCAATGGCCTCGATAGCCCGGGCACCGCCCATCGCTTCGATATGCCTTGCCAGCATACTTTCGATTGGCAGCTCGGCTGCATGGATAGTGAGCTGGCTCGCCGTCATTAAAGGCAATAGCCAGAGCAGAGGAAATCGCAACATGCCCGGAATCTCCGATTACTGTTTCCCACTTGGACGGAAACCGGCGCGCAATGGTTGCATAGACTTGTCAAATCAGCGCTGCACCCGCATCGAAAACGGGCCGGAGACAGGGGTGGCGGGGATCAGAGTAGCGTGCGCATCTCTGGTGGAATTTTTTCCGGGGGAAAGATTGGGTCAGGTATTTCCTGTTGGCGAACACCGCCGATCCAGTAACCGATATCGATCACATCGCCTTTTCTGTAGCGCATGACCTGTTTGCCCGGGTAGTAGGTAAAGTCTTTAACCACCACTATAAAGTACTCGCCGGGATTGTCCGGCGCTATCTTGACTTCAAGGCCCTGATTGACGCCTTCCAGGGTTTCATCCTCATTCAGGCCCGCCTTGCGACGTTTGGCATTGGGATAGAGCATAAAGGGACAAACCTGGGCAGCGTATTCTGCACACTCTTTATGACAGGGAGGCTCCTTGAACAATCGCACAGCCGCGCTCAGGGCATCTCCGACCAGTGCATATCCCGACTCATTGAAGGCCTGGCCGCAGATCCAGCAATTCTGTTTCATCACCGATTTATAGGCCTTGCCGCCATCCACCACCCGAAAATCGTCACCCTTTACAAACCAGGGCTTCAGATAACCCAGATCTGTCAATTCCAGTGACTTCATGTTGTCAGGGATTTTGATGTGTTCTTTCTTCATCGGACCATTCACGCAGAAAACCTGTTGCACTCGGAACAGACAAGTTTCTCAGAATCAGGGAACAAGAGCCAGACAGGCTAAAGGGAATGGGGAGTAGAAATTAGGAATTACCCTGAACCATGACTGATTCACAGCCAGGGTAATTCCGCTTTACGATGGATTGCTATGCCACGCTGCCCGACTCTTCCGACTGAAAATCAAAATTGAAGTTCTTCAGGGGAAGTGCACGAATGCGAATGCCGGTGGCATCGTAGACCGCATTGGCCAGGGCCGGAGCGATACCCGGCGTGCCTGGCTCACCGGCTCCGCCGATATCATGCCCGCTGTTGATCACATGGGTTTCGATTTGCGGTGCTTCATTCATGCGCACGGCCTGGTAATCATGGAAATTACTCTGGGCTACCGCACCATTGGCGATGGTGATCTCACCATGCAGGGCCGCAGTCAGACCATAGATAATGCCTGACTCCAACTGGGCTTTGATACCATCCGGTGCCACGGCCAGGCCCGGATCGATCACTGCCACAACCCGGTCCACCTTGATACCGCCGTCCACAACACTGACTTCGACCACCTGTGCCACCAGAGAGCCAAAGGATTCCTGCAGGGAAATGCCGCGACCACGTCCGGTGGGCAAGGACCGATTCCAGTCCGCCTCTTCAGCCGCTCTTTGCAGCACGGCCAGATGCCGGGGACTGTCCTTTAACAGTTCAGCGCGAAATTCGAAGGAATCCTTACCCGCAGCGACTGCTGCCTCATCGATGAAAGACTCGGTGAAGAAACCGTGCTGGGAGTGGTCAACACTGCGCCAGGCTCCGAAAGGGATATGTACCGGGCTGCTGACATAACCGATGTCCTGGGCTTCAATGGCATAGGGAATCAGCGGCGCTTCAATCGGTTCGTTCTTATTGGTATAGGTGTTTTCCCAGGCCAGCAGATTATTCTGCTCGTCGAAAGCGGCGCGGAAGCGGCTCTTTACAGCCGGACGATAGAAGTCCTGACGCACGTCTTCTTCCCGCGACCAGATCAATTGCACGGGACGTCCAACTGCCCTGGCCAAATGTGCTGCCTGCAGGGCATAGTCCGGTCGCGCCTTGCGACCGAATCCGCCGCCCATGGCATGGTTGTGCAAGGTGACGTTTTCCGGGTCAATACCAAGAGACGTGGCCACATCACGGCGGAATCCCAGAGGGTTCTGACAACCAATCCAGATCTCCGCTTTGCCATCACTGACCGCAGCCGTGGCATTGAGAGGCTCCATACAGGTATGAGCCAGAAACGGCACCTGATAGTCCGCTTCAATCACCCGTGCGGCACCGGCAAAGGCATCGGCAACTTCGCCCTGCACGCGGTCTGTCTGCCGTTCGCTGGCGGCACTGATATCCCGGTCGAACTGGGCATAGATTGCCTCACTGGAAACGGCCTCCTGACCCACTTCACTCCACTGAATCTCGAGTTCCTGAATTGCCCGATTGGCGGACCAGTAACTGTCGGCAACCACGGCCACCGCTTCGCTGGAAACCGTATCTCCCAACATGCCACCTACCGTGGAAGGCGGAATAACCACTACATCAAGCACACCTGATACGGCCCGGGCAGCACTGTCGTCCAGATTCACCAGGCTGCCACCGGGTACCGGTGAACGCACTACTGACGCGTAGACCATATCCGGCAGACGCACGTCCAGGGAAAATTTCAGACTGCCGTCCACTTTCGCCGGGATGTCGACCCGCGGCTTGTGGGTGCCCACAATCTTGTATTCCGCAGGATCTTTGAAACAGGGGGTTTGTGATGGCTTCATAGCCGCCACGTCAGCGGCAAAGCTGGCATAGGGTTCGCGGCGATTGCTGGGGGCATGAATGACATGACTCAGTTCAGTACTCACTTCATCCAGCGGCACTGACCAGCGTTCGGCGGCTGCCCGCTGCAGCATTTCCCGAGTGGCAGCACCGGCAATGCGCATGGCCATCACACCGGAGGTGCGCACACTCATGCTGCCACCGGTTATCTGCAGGTTCAGGCTGTCAGCCACTTTCATCATGGCACCATCTACAGTTGGAATGGCGATATTGGGAAAATCGATATTGGCGAACAAATAGCGTCGACCGGCCGAATAGGTAGCGTATTCACCGATTGCCGGCGCCTCTTCGGTGCGCAGCAGGTCCCAGTCGGCATCCAGTTCCTCCGCCAGCATCTGACCCAGGGCGGTTTGCACCCCCTGCCCCATTTCTGCATGGGGAATGATGGCCGTGACTGTATTATCAGTATCAATGCGTACATAGCTGTGAACCAGCTGTCCGCCTTCGCTGCCCATTTTGGCGGCCAGATCCTTGACCTGATTGCCCGGGCGCACCGCAATGCCAACCACCAGGCCACCACCCGCCACCAGTCCGGTGGCGATAAAAGCGCGTCTGCTGAGTTTACCCATTGTTCACCTCCGCAACGCTGTAGTAGAGCGTTTCATCGGCCTTGTTGGCAGCCACATTTGCTGATTTGATGGCTGAGCGGATTCGCCCATACATGCCACAACGACATATATTCCCGGACATGGCAGCATCAATATCCGCATCGCTGGGATTGGGATTACTGGCTAACAGCGCCGAGGCCGACATCAACTGGCCCGACTGGCAGTAACCACATTGGGGCACCTGATGCTCAATCCAGGCCTGCTGCAAGGGATGCAATTGGCCATCGCCGGATGCCAGGCCTTCCACGGTGGTGACCTGTCGGCCAGCAACAGCGGACACCGGTGTAACACAGGATCGCACGGCCTCACCGTCAATCTGCACAGTACAGGCGCCGCATTGGGCGATACCGCAACCGAATTTGGTGCCAGTCAGTGCCAGGTTTTCCCGAATGACCCACAGCAGCGGCTTGGATGGGTCAACATCCACCGTCTGCTCCTCACCGTTAATCCAAAATGACGTGCTCATTTTGCTCCCCTCTTTACAGTTCTCTCGCAGCTCTTACGCAGTTCTTTCAAAATCTCAGCCAGCAACCGGATTTGCCGTGGCATTTCCTCGGAGGCGGCTAACAGAATAGTATTTGTGCTCCGGCTGCCAGCCATACGGGCGCACAGGCCAGTACAGCCAACCGAACGTTCTGACATATTATGCATATTTTGTCAGATTGTCTATAATTGCTCAGAATTTACTGAACACCGGAAAAGGGGCTTATTCAGCAATGTCAGCAGTATCACCATCACGGGAAGAGGCCAAGCGGATTGTGGTCTTCGAAGCCGCTGCCACAGTGTTTGCCCAGTACGGATTCCGCCGCACTACCATGAATGACATCGCCGAAGCCGCCGCCATCTCCCGACCAGCGCTGTATTTGATGTTCGAGAACAAAGAGCACCTGTTTGCCGAACTGGCGACATTCCGCCTGGAACAGGCTGCCGGTGCCGCCGAGCAGGCTCTGGCCAGCACCTCCCCCCTGACCGAGCGCTTCCTGGAAGCAGTGCTGGTATTTGAGCAAATTTTCTATGAACCCATCGCTGACTCACCCCACGGGGCGGAACTGATGGACACCAATATCAGCCTCAAGAACGAGCGCATGACTGACCGGCTGGAAAAACTGATGACTGCACTGGTGGCTGAGTTGAACAAGGCAGAAAAGACAGGCGAGATTCAATTCAGCAGCGCTCCCGGCACGCCCAGGGAGTTTGTAGAACTGTTGTTCACCAGCATCGGCGGCATCAAGAAGAAGGCGACATCCGGCGCAGACTTCCGCAAGCAGGTTCGGCAGCTGACAGAGATTTTTCTCGATACTTTGCAGTGCTAACTGCCCAGGCAAGCGCTTTTCTGGCAAGAAGCCAATCTACCCGGAAATAAAAAAGGGCGCTGTTCTGCGACAGCGCCCTTTTCCTTAATGACATACTGATCAGGGGATCAGAACAGGCACAAACTTTGTCATACCCTGAATCGGACCCACCTCACCGGCGTAGACATTGCCCTGGGCATCGGCGGTCACGCCCTCACCCATGGAACCGGTGCCACCCATGCCAGAGGCCCGGCTGGAGACATGCTCCGGAATGAAATAGAGCACCTCGCCATTGCGCGCATTACCGACGCGCAGGCCTTTACGCCAGCCACCCGGGTTGTAATTGGGATCGGATTCCGAATCGATGGCATACAGCATGTCATTGCTGGGATCGATATGCAGACCCGAGATACGGCTGAACTGATACCAGGTATCCAGCCATTCACCGTCCTGGGTGAAAATCTGGATACGGTTGTTGCCCCGGTCGGCGACGAACAGGCGACCCTGGGAATCCATGGCCAGACTGTGGGGTGAACGGAACTGACCATCGTCCCAACCAAACTCACCGAAGTGGCCTATATAAGTGCCATCGGGCTCCCACATGGTGATGCGGCTCTTGGCATCCGGTCCGGGCTCACTCTGAAATTGGGCGCCGTGGGTTTCAGCGATATAGATTCTGCCATTGGGAGCAACCAGAACATCATTAGGATCGGTCAGATGGGTCGGCGGATCGCCCACTTCACCAGGTGTACCAATAGTCATCAGCAATTCGCCCTCTGGGCTGAACTTCATGACTGCACTTCCGATATTGGCAGCATCCGGATTGAAATCGATTTCGGCCTGATTGGCGACACGGGCATCAGCCACCCAGATATTACCTTCGTGATCCACATCCATGCCATGGGGCCACAAAATCTGACCGGCACCAAATTCCGCCACTACCCGACCATTGGGGTCAAGCTTCACCATGGGATTGATTTCAGGGTAGAGCCCACAGGAATTCGCGCCACAGCGGTCGCCGGCCCAGACGTGAACGCCATCGACATCAATATCGACCGCACTGACCGAACCCCAGCTGCGACCATCCGGCAGGGAACCGAAATTGCGTTCGGTGCGATAGGGATTGGGCAGATTATTTACCGGTTGTTGACCGGCGTGGGCTTCAGGCTTGCCTGTCTCCGCCATGGATCCGGCCGTAAACTGTGCCATCGCACCTGTGGATACAGCGGAAAAAACGAGTCCTACCAGGCCGGTCTTGAACCAGAACCCCTTGCCTGACTGACGTATTGTATTCATTGTGACCTCTCTTAACTTCATAGCCAAATCTTGTTGTTGGAATACACCCTGAGCAATGGAATCGGACCCTGCACAGAACATGAGAACATGGACTTTGGACCCTGCTTTGTCAAGAACGATAGTCTCCGCCAGGGTGCGACTCAGCAGCGCAGGGATGATGCGCCAAGCCCCGTTTTCAGGGCTGTGCAGCGATACTCCCGGTGCCACTAACGGGCACGCACAGTACTCACCACACCCTACCACACTGGCTCCGGCCAGGACTCCTGAGCACAAAGGCATCCAGCCCTTAGCAGTGGTCCGGACCGGCAAGCCGGACTGTTGAACCAGCAAACGACGATTTCTCTGCTCCGGGTGGGACCGGTCAGTCAAGCTCATGAAGTCCCTGACAGGGCAGGTAAAGGCGCTTGCGCTTCGGAATCCCATGATTTTTCAGCCTGAATCTGCTTTTTTGGGAGTTTTTGGCTATTTTTCTGCTCTTTTCTTCAATACGCCCTCTCGCTTCGGGATGAAATCTAGTATCATACCGCACCATTTTTTCACCTAACCAGATAGCTAACCTTTGAGCAGCAAAAGAGCAGCAAAATGACTGATTTATCAAAATACAGAAACATAGGGATTTTCGCCCACGTTGACGCCGGCAAGACCACGACTACTGAGCGCATCCTCAAACTGACTGGTAGAATTCACAAGACCGGGGAAACTCACGACGGCGAATCCACTACGGATTTTATGGATCAGGAGAAAGAGCGAGGCATCACGATCCAGTCAGCGGCGACTACCTGTTTTTGGAAAGACCACCGCCTTAATATTATTGATACTCCGGGCCACGTAGATTTTACCGTAGAGGTATATCGCTCCCTGAAAGTACTGGACGGCGGTATTGGTGTCTTTTGCGGCTCTGGCGGTGTAGAGCCCCAGTCAGAGACAAACTGGCGATATGCCAATGAATCCGAAGTATCCCGATTAATCTTCGTCAACAAGCTGGACCGCATCGGCGCGGACTTCCTCAGGGTAGTTGGTCAGGTCGAAGAAATTCTGGGCGCGCACCCGTTGGTCATGGTACTGCCGATTGGTACCGAAGATGAATTTATAGGCGTGGTTGACCTGCTCACCCGCAAGGCCCATGTTTGGCCAGATCCTGACAACCGTGAAGTCTTCGAGATTCGTGATGTCCCGGAAGACATGGTGGACCAGGTTGAGGAGTGGCGTGAAAAGCTGATCGAAACAGCCGTTGAGCAGGATGATGACCTGATGGAATCCTATCTGGAAGGCGAAGAGCCCTCCATTGACGATATCAAGCGTTGCATCCGCAAGGGCACCATCGCCCTGGACTTCTTCCCCACCTATTGTGGTTCTGCCTTCAAGGACAAGGGTGTTCAGCTGGTGCTGGATGCGGTTGTTGATTTCCTGCCTGATCCTACCCAGGTTGATCCACAGGAACTGACCGATGAGAAAGGTGAACCCACTGGCGAAGTGGCCAAGGTAGATGCCGATGAGCCTTTCCGCGCTCTGGCCTTCAAGATTATGGACGACCGCTACGGCGCCCTGACCTTTGTTCGCGTCTATTCCGGCAGAATCAACAAGGGCGACACTATCCTCAACTCCTTTACCGGTAAGACCGAGCGTGTTGGCCGTATGGTTGAGATGCACGCCAATGACCGTAACGAGATTGAGACTGCCCAGGCCGGTGATATTTTTGCCATCGTTGGCATGAAGGTGGTACAGACTGGTCACACCCTTTGCAGCCCCGATCATCCCTGTACCCTTGAGCCCATGATCTTCCCGGATCCCGTGATCTCCATCGCGGTCGCGCCGAAAGACAAGAGCAGTGTCGAGAAGATGAGTATCGCTATTGGCAAGATGGTGGCCGAAGATCCCTCCTTCCAGGTTGAGACCGATGAAGATTCCGGCGAAACCATTCTCAAGGGAATGGGCGAGCTGCACCTGGACATCAAGGTGGACATTCTCAAGCGCACCTATGGCGTAGAGCTGGATGTTGGTGCCCCGCAGGTAGCCTACCGCGAAACCATCACCCAGGAAATTGAAGACAGCTACACCCACAAGAAGCAAACCGGTGGTTCCGGTCAGTTCGGCAAGATCGACTACCGCATCAAGCCCGGCGAACCCGGCAGCGGTTATGTCTTCAGCTCAACAGTAGTGGGCGGTAATGTACCGAAGGAATTCTTCCCGGCTATCGAGAAAGGCTTCGAAGGCATGATGGAAGAAGGCCCAATCGCCGGCTTCCCGGTGCTGGATGTAGAGATCGAACTCTACGACGGTGCTTTCCACGCAGTAGACTCCTCGGCTGTCGCCTTCGAGCTTGCTGCTCGCGGCGCCTATCGTCAGTCAATGCCGAAGGCCGCGCCTCAGCTGATCGAACCCATCATGAAGGTGGATGTGTTCACCCCCGAAGATCACGTCGGTGATGTGATCGGTGACCTGAACCGCCGTCGTGGCATGATCAAGAGCCAGGAGCCGGGCCCCACAGGCGTACGCATCAAGGCCGACGTCCCGCTGGCAGAAATGTTCGGCTACATCGGACACCTGCGTACCATGACTTCCGGTCGTGGTCAGTTCTCCATGGAGTTCTCGCACTACCTGCCATGTCCACAGTCAGTCTCCGACGCTGTGGTTGAGGCGGAAAAAGAGCGCCAGGAAGCCAAGAACAAAGGCTAGGCCTGATACCCTGAAATGAAAAAGCCCCGACAGAGTGATCTGTCGGGGCTTTTTTATGCCTGAGGCCACTGCCAATGGCCCCCGACTTACCTTCTCTTGCCTCTACCCTTCCCTTTTCTCCCTGGGCCTCCCTGAGAACGTGCAATAGTGCTCTGAAGCCGACCTTTTTCCCGGCCGGTAATAACAGCTATTGATTTGAGGTTATTCAAACCACGAGCGGTACAGCTCATCAAGCGCTCCCCTTGCAAACAGTCAGCGACCAAATCTTGAACCAGATCAGAGGTCGAACAACCGCTGGCGCTGAAAAAGTAGTTCTCCACACCACTATCCGCGCCAAGAACGATTACCGTGCTCGTAAGAATTGTGACTGGGCACTGATCATTGGCGTCCGGGGTGCCATCATCATCGCTGTCCAAAGCCACCGCAGTCCAATTGGCAGCATTGAGCGGAATATCACCTTCACGGGTAGAAGCGCCAAGTTCAGGAATTCCTGACCAGAAAATGGTTTGCTCAACATCGGGATTGCCGGAAAGGCCCGGGAAGTTCACCAGCCCCAGGTCACCTGCGGTGTTATTGATCAAGAATCCGCCCTCAGCACCAAATGGGCAGTCAGGTCCGTTTGCTGTCTCAATGGAAAAGCCCTGGACACAGGCCCAGACATCGAGGGTTTCACCGGACAGACTGATCCTCGCCGGCGAACCCGGAACATGGCCCCGGATTCCCACCTCATCGCCGATTACATAATCAATCCCCGACAGGGATGCAGACAACAAGGCATTGATGACAATGGTGTCACCGTCGCCTTGCAAGCTGCCATCAACGATGGCGGTGAATTCGGCATTAGAATCCGCATCAGGACTCCAGGGGGTCACACCGTCTACAGTGTAGGAGAAAAAGTAGAGTTCGGCCGCCGCGGCGGGCAAGCTGATCACAAATAGCAGCAATGCGAGGCTGGATTTCAAGTAATTCTTCATATTACCTCCGGTATTTGGGGATACTGCATTTCAACTGGTCTTACAGCGTGGGAGCTCGGCACTGCAGAATTCAGGCAGCCACAATGATGCCAGGCAAACAGCAGCCGCTGTGCTTTGTCATCAGGACATAGCACCCACTACAACCTTACTGTCAGTAATTCAGCTTATGTCCCAGTTGGTAAGGGAAAGCTCAAATGGAGCTAGGGCGGGTGTTTGGGGGACACTGTTATGGGGGGCATTTGCAGCTTATATGCCTGTAATCGAGTACTGTTTTCCTCTACAATCAGCCTTTCGACAATGCAGGCGCGATGAACAGCGCTCGATCACTGGCGATAATCGCTGCAGAAAGACAATAGAATTAGTACGAGATCGCCAGTAAGTGGTAGTAAAGAAACGATTTAAAGCGTTCAAGCATCGCGAAGACCGCTTGCCTGTTGCCTTGATCCTCAGTCTCAGTGCGCTGGATTTTGGTCTGTATTTCCTGGTAGAGAACCCTTATCTGCTGGGGCTGTATTTCTACCTGATGATCATCCCCAAATCCCAGATCTGCGCCTGGAACCATCACCATCAGCACGCCCCCACGTTTATTCAGCCCACGCTAAACCGGCTGCTGGAATTTTTCTATGCCCTGCATACCGGAGTCACCACAAACCTCTGGGTGCTGCATCACGTGCTGGGCCATCACCAGAGCTTCCTGGACCAGACTGCTGATCCGAGCCGCTGGAGGCGCCGGTCTGGCAAGCAAATGGGGGAACTTGAGTACAGCCTGAAGGTTACCGCAACCGCCTATTACCGCGGCTATAAGATCGGCAAAAACCATCCGGCTCAACAGCGCCTGTTCCTGATCTTCAGCGCCCTGACCTTCATCGCCGTGGCCGCCCTGGTGGCCTACAAACCGGTTGCCGGCTTGCTGCTTTTTGTGCTGCCGATGATCATGGGCCTATTCATCACGGCCTGGGCAACCTATGAGCACCATGCGGGACTGAACACTGACAATCAGTTCGAAGCATCCTTCAACAACCTCAATCGCTGGTACAACCTGTTCACCGGCAACCTTGGTTACCACACAGCACATCATTACAACGGCGGACTACACTGGTCAAAGCTACCCAAGCTACATGAACGCATCGCCGACAAGATTCCCGATCATCTGATTCGGCAAACCTGGGTTTAATAGCAAGCCGCTCACAAGGCAACTTCCCTGCTCCTCTTACGCTGCGCTTTTCGTGTCCAGACATTTAGATTGAGCCACCGAAAAGATTACAAGCGAAGATCCTACTATCGACTCGTTGTTAACTTGTTATTTTGTCAGTGTCCCTGGTGGTTAGCTCTAAGGAAAAACCTGGTCCGCCCCTTATTCACTCGGTTTTTCCCAGGGGCAGTTGCAAGAACTGCCGGCATGAAAAGCTGGTCGCCCTCGCGCAGGTGTTTTACCATCCTCTTGGTCAAATTCTTTAGTTAACTAACAATAGTTAGATGGATGGACAGTATTCGGCCTGTCTCAGGTTCGCTATTGGCAAAATTCGGAGCACAAATGTCCCTTAAGCTTGATAAGTCGCGCAGAATTATATGTTTTAGCTGGCTTTATACTGCAGCAGTTTTCATGGTGCCGTTTAACGTTTCAGCCCAACCAGCCGATTCCGGCCATCTGGATGTCGGTACGGTAGAACCGGGCGAGGGATTCTTTATTGTCGGCGATGCAGCAGGTCAGGAACTGCGAAGCAAGATTGGCGCAGCCACAGGCGGGGGCGGTGACTTTGATGGGGATGGTTACGATGACCTGCTGATCAGCAGTCACGAGAGCTTTCCCGCCAAGACCTGGCTGATCTATGGAAACGATAACCCGTCCCTTGAGATTCGCCTATCCGAGCTGGATGGCAGTAACGGCTTTCTGATCAATGGCGAGAGCAACGCCGGCAGACTAGCTATGTATGTCACGTCTGATCGCACCAAGTTTATTGGCGATTTCAATGGCGATGGACTGGATGATGTCGCCATCGGTATAGGCACTTTTAAAAGTGACTTGCTGGCTCATGAGCGTCAGGGTGCTGTCTACGTGCTGTTTGGCAGCACACAATGGCGACACGATCAGATCGATGAGCTGAGTCTTTCAACTCTCAGCGGACGAGATGGCTTCCGGATTATGGGTATGGTGGGCGACTTCATCGGCACTAACGTAACCGGTGGTGATTTCAACGGCGATGGGCTTGCTGATATCGCATTTGGCGCCATGGCGCGCAATCAGAAGGGTGGAGCCTATGTGATCTACGGGCGCCATGGCCATGCTGCTGTTGGACCTGATTTCGATGTTAGCGCCCTTGATGGGATCAATGGCTATCGAATCGAAGCTCCACCAATGGTGCACGTTGGGGCATCGGTTTCGAATCTGGGCGACTTGAATGGGGATGGTCTGGATGATCTTGGTATTGTTAACAATAGCAAGTTGAACACACTTACGGGCTATATCGTTTATGGCCACAATCGCGAAAACCCGGTACTGGAACTGGAAGAACTAACCCCTGCGCAAGGTGTTGAGCTTGTTGGCCCCTCAAGGACTATCAACGGCATTGGCGATCTGAATAATGATGGCCTGGGTGATTTTATACTGAATACGTTCCGCCAGATTCCCCGAGCCTCTGGCATAGTGATTTACGGCAGCACGGATCTACCTGCGACTATCAATTTTTCAGACAGTGAACAGATCGGCAGCCTTGGGTTTCCCGTGTTCACGCACTCCCATATTGGAGTAAATGGCACGCCTGGTGGAGACTTTAATGGAGATGGTCTTCAGGATAGCCTGTTATATGACTCAGGCGTTGCGATTACTCTGGGCATGTCTGCAGTGCTCTATGGAAGCAATCAAAAATTCAGCGGTGAACTCGATCTGGCGGAAGATCTGGATGGCTCTAACGGCATCGTAATCCGGGACTTCATCCGTCATCACTACAGGGATTTCGCAGTTTCCGCGTCGTCCATCGGCGACTTCAATGGCGACGGCTTCGACGATATCCTTCTTGCTACTCCCAGAACGACAGCTTTCCATGACATCCCTTCGTATCGAGACAGAGACAGAGGCGGCGGCATAGTGGTGTTCGGTGGAGACGACATCGGCACAAGCCGGCAAAGCGAGGAAAGTTTGTTGAAAGACGTCGCACTGGGACGACCTGCGCACCGCACATTAAACACCAACAACGAAGAGACTACTGCCATCATCAGCGTTAACACGACATCCGCATTGGGGGAGCCCTTCAAGTCTGGAAAATTTCAGCATGAAGAGCCGATACTGCTTACAGTAGGTGTAATCCCGGATCTGGATGATATTGGTAAGCCAGGCGCGTTTTATGTGGTCGTCCGGAATAACAACAAGGACTGGTTCATGCTTAACAACGAGCAACAGTTCGTTGCCTGGGATCAGCAGTTAAGTAGCCTGCAAGCGACCAGGCTGACAAATAGCTTGTCTGCTCAGGAATACTTTCTGGCGGTAGAAGGTTTTGCAGAATCCGGAGGCTATGCATTCTACGCGGCTTACAGCAGCGATGCGGCCGCAGATGGTAGCAACCCAAGCACAGTTCATTTTAACGACGACCCCCATCTCGTTTACGTAGATTGAAAGTAAATAGGGGACAGTATACGATTACCCCCCGTTAGGTAGAGTTGATATACAAATAGACCAGGTTGCTCTGGAATTCCGGTCGAAGGGGACCTCTATCGAAGTCTTGCTGAAGTTGGAGGGATGCCTGATGCTAGTCGTAAGATGGTTTATTCTAGCCGTCCCTGGCGCAGCACTGAGATCTTCTTTGGCCCCAGCCGCGCCATGACGTTCATGGATTGAACTAATGCCGCGAGCGCATGGATGCGCAGCAGCGGCCCTTGGCGCGTCGCTCATCACTAAAAGAGCTTCCGCTCTTTTTGCGCTACGCGCACCGTTCTTCGCCCTCTTCGAATGGGCCATCGTCAGCCATCCAAAAAAGGGCTCACCCTCACGACTAGTTAATCGCCGAGTGATGCTCGTATGCCTGCAAGCCGCGCAGCGGCGCAGACCGCGCTTGCGCGGCCCCGAAGGGGTGAGCAATTCAGCTAAGCTGAATTGAGAATCACAAAACGCGCCAGCGTTTTGGACCGCACGTTGTTTGTGCGGCCCTGAGCGTAGCGAAGGGATCGTCATAGCTTATGGCCAATTATTCTGATGAATTCTTGTGGCGCCGATCTTTGTAAGAGTGAGTTGGGGTTTTATTTGCGCCCACGCAAATTGCGAATCCAAGCCTGTTGCGGGCTACTCCTGTCCTTTATCGAAACTGGTGCTGACGTTGGAGGGATGCCTGATGCGAGTCGTAAGCTGATTTATACAAGCCGTCCCTGGCGCGACACTGAGTTTTTCTTTGGCCCCAGCCGCGCCATGACGTTCATGGATAGAACTAATGCCGCGAGCGCATGGATGCGCAGGAGCGGCCCTTGGCGCGTCGCTCATCACTAATAAAGCTACGCTTTATTTCGGCTACGCCGATCGTTCTTCGCCCTACTCTCACGCATTTCGGTAGAGTCGGGATCGTCAGGCATCCAAAAAAAAAGGGGCCACCCTCACGACTAGTTAATCGCCGAGTGATGCTCGTATGCCTGAAAGCCGCGCAGCGGCGCAGACAGCCGAAGGCTGCCCCGAAGGGGTGAGTATTTCGCGCCCACGCGAAATGCGAATCACTATGACCCGACGCGCAGCGTCGGCGTCATATGGCATCCAAAAAAATACCCCCGAGGGCGAAGCCCACGGGGGTATGTTTTTGGATGCCTGACAATGACCTACTCTCACATGGGGAAACCCCACACTACCATCGGCGCTAAGCGGTTTCACTACTGAGTTCGGGATGGAATCAGGTGGTTCCCACTTGCTATTGTCGTCAGGCAATTCTGACGTCTCGGAGGTTCGCTTGACAGCCTGGCCTCGTCGACATGTTCTTTACAATCGGGTGAATAAGTCTGTAATCGTCTGTCTTGTACAAGTTAACAAGATATCTATCGAAGTTGTCAAAGTTGCTTTTCATACAACCATCGGTCTTCGTATTCCTTCCGGAACACACAGACTCCATGATTATATGGTCAAGCCTCACGTGCAATTAGTATTGGTTAGCTCAACGCCTCACAGCGCTTACACACCCAACCTATCAACGTCGTCGTCTTCAACGGCACTTCAGTAGGATCAAGTCCTAAGGGAGATCTCGTCTCGAAGGGGGCTTCCCGCTTAGATGCTTTCAGCGGTTATCCTGTCCGAACATAGCTACCGGGCAATGCGTCTGGCGACACAACCCGAACACCAGAGGTTCGTTCACTCCGGTCCTCTCGTACTAGGAGCAACTCTTCTCAAATCTCCTGCGCCCACGGCAGATAGGGACCGAACTGTCTCACGACGTTCTAAACCCAGCTCGCGTACCACTTTAAATGGCGAACAGCCATACCCTTGGGACCGGCTTCAGCCCCAGGATGTGATGAGCCGACATCGAGGTGCCAAACACCGCCGTCGATGTGAACTCTTGGGCGGTATCAGCCTGTTATCCCCGGAGTACCTTTTATCCGTTGAGCGATGGCCCTTCCATTCAGAACCACCGGATCACTATGACCTGCTTTCGCACCTGCTCGAGTTGTCACTCTCGCAGTCAAGCACCCTTGTGCCATTACACTAAGCGGATGATTTCCGACCATCCTTAGGGTACCTTCGTGCTCCTCCGTTACTCTTTGGGAGGAGACCGCCCCAGTCAAACTACCCACCACACACTGTCCTCAACCCCGATAAGGGGCCTAAGTTAGAACCTCAACGTTACCAGGGTGGTATTTCAAGGACGACTCCATGCCAGCTGGCGCCAACACTTCAAAGTCTCCCACCTATCCTACACAAATAAAGTCAAAGTCCAGTGTGAAGCTATAGTAAAGGTTCACGGGGTCTTTCCGTCTAGCCGCGGGTACACTGCATCTTAACAGCGATTTCAATTTCACTGAGTCTTGGGTGGAGACAGCGTGGCCATCATTACGCCATTCGTGCAGGTCGGAACTTACCCGACAAGGAATTTCGCTACCTTAGGACCGTTATAGTTACGGCCGCCGTTTACCGGGGCTTCGATCAAGAGCTTCGCATTGAGCTAACCCCATCACTTAACCTTCCGGCACCGGGCAGGCGTCACACCCTATACTTCCTCTCACGAGTTTGCAGAGTGCTATGTTTTTAGTAAACAGTTGCAGCCACCTGGTCACTTCGACTCCCCTCAGCTTACGGAGCAAGTCCGATCACCAAAAGGAGCGTACCTTCTCCCGAAGTTACGGTACCATTTTGCCTAGTTCCTTCACCCAAGTTCTCTCAAGCGCCTTGGTATTCTCTACCTGATCACCTGTGTCGGTTTACAGTACGGTCAACTCTTACCTGAAGCTTAGAGGTTTTTCCTGGAAGTATGGCATCGACTACTTCTCTCGAGGGTCTCCCCAGGAGATCGTCATCGCGTCTCAGATTAACGAGGGCCCGGATTTACCTAAGCCCCCTACCTACTCGCTTAAACAGGGACAACCAACGCCCTGCTAGCCTAGCCTTCTCCGTCACCCCATCGCAGTAAGAGTCGGTACCGGAATTTTAACCGGTTTCCCATCGACTACGGCTTTCGCCCTCGCCTTAGGGGCCGACTCACCCTGTCCCGATTAACGTTGGACAGGAAACCTTGATCTTTCGGCGGGGAGGTTTTTCACCTCCCTTATCGTTACTCATGTCAGCATTCGCACTTCTGATACGTCCAGCACACCTCTCGATGCACCTTCAACCGCTTACAGAACGCTCCTCTACCGTTCAGAAGTCAGACTTCAGAAGACTGAGGACAGATATCTATTTCCAATTTTTATGCAAGCCTGAAAGCATCATCGCTATTTCGCGATAAGTGGATTTCCAGGTATCTGCTTTATCTGATTGGATATAGTTGAGGTCGGAGCAATAGGTTATCCAGAGCTGCATTTCATCGGCTGACCCAATGGCCATCACAATGAAGCGTTTAAAATCTGGGGTTGAGATCGATTGTCTGCCGAATCCCTCGGCGAGATTTGCGCATATGCCTTTGCTGGCTCTACGCAATTGATCTGCAAGACCTTTTTGCTGCTCAAATACTGGAAGTTCCAAACTCGCTTTATGTATTTCTAACGAAATTTCATACGCTTTCTTGAATACTTCCAAGTCATAGACACTCTTCATAGTTCGCACCCTTCTTGGACGCTACCACGATTTTTTCTGCCATCTGTCTGCTGAAGTCTGACTTCTGAACCCACAGCTTCGGTTATCAGTTTAGCCCCGGTAAATCTTCCGCGCAGGCCGACTCGACTAGTGAGCTATTACGCTTTCTTTAAAGGGTGGCTGCTTCTAAGCCAACCTCCTAGCTGTCTAAGCCTTCCCACATCGTTTCCCACTGAACTGATATTTGGGACCTTAGCTGGTGGTCTGGGTTGTTGCCCTCTCGACGACGGACGTTAGCACCCGCCGTCTGTCTCCCGTGATTGAACTTACTGGTATTCAGAGTTTGCATCGGTTTGGTAAGTCGGGATGACCCCCTAGCCGACACAGTGCTTTACCCCCAGCAGTTAAACACGAGGCACTACCTAAATAGTTTTCGAGGAGAACCAGCTATCTCCGGACTTGATTAGCCTTTCACTCCGATCCACAGCTCATCCCCTCATTTTTCAACATAAGTGGGTTCGGTCCTCCAGTGCCTGTTACGGCACCTTCAACCTGGCCATGGATAGATCGTCCGGTTTCGGGTCTATTACCTGCAACTAAACGCCCTATTAAGACTCGGTTTCCCTACGGCTCCCCTAGACGGTTAACCTTGCTACAGACAATAACTCGCTGACCCATTATACAAAAGGTACGCCGTCACCCGGTCACTCAATAACTCTGTTATTGAGGTGACAGTGTCTAGAGACTAGAGACTGGAAACTAGAAAGAATCGATCTAGTTTCTCGTTTCTAGCGCCTAGTTTCTGTCACTCAATCGCAAAGCGATTGAGTGACCAGGCTCCGACTGCTTGTACGTACGCGGTTTCAGGGTCTATTTCACTCCCCTCACCGGGGTTCTTTTCGCCTTTCCCTCACGGTACTAGTTCACTATCGGTCAGCTAGGAGTATTTAGCCTTGGAGGATGGTCCCCCCATGTTCAGTCAAGATTTCACGTGTCCCGACCTACTCGATTTCACTACAATGGACCTTTCGCATACGGGGCTATCACCCTCTATCGCCGCACTTTCCAGAGCGTTCTGCTAAATCCACTGTAACTTAAGGGCTAATCCCCGTTCGCTCGCCGCTACTGGGGGAATCTCGTTTGATTTCTTTTCCTGCGGGTACTTAGATGTTTCAGTTCTCCGCGTTCGCCTCACCTACCTATGTATTCAGTAGGAGATAACCAGCAAGCTGGTTGGGTTTCCCCATTCGGAAATCGCCGGATCAAAGAGTGTTTGACCTCTCCCCGACGCTTATCGCAGTCTACAACGTCCTTCATCGCCTCTAGCTGCCAAGGCATCCACCACGCACGCTTTGTTGCTTGACCATATAATCATGGATTCTGAACTCTCCAGGCGGCTACGCCCAAAGTACTACGATCGAATCAAACCCGGTCTTTGTATAAAACCCCGGGACATCACCATATGAAAAACTTCCGCAACTCGTAACGACTTCGTACAGATATTATGCACTTGTATAACTTGTTTAAGATTACAGCATACACACATTTTGGGAGTGCCTTCACCACAGCGATCATCACAAACGCTGTAGATTCAACACATAACAAACATATATATGTCTTATTCACCTAATTGTTAAAGAACGAGAAGTTGAAAACAAAGCTTCAACTTTCAAGCTAAAAGCTTGTCAGATGTTTCTTTTCATAAAAAACAACTGACAAGCCTTTTATCTATTCGAGCAGTCACTCACACAGTCTGGAAAATTGGTGGAGCCATGCGGGATCGAACCGCAGACCTTCTGGATGCAAACCAGACGCTCTCCCAGCTGAGCTATGGCCCCATCGATCCTGTCATGCACAAGCCGGTTTTGGCGGATTATGAACTGACTGTTCTCGAAAGCTTTCGCTATCTCGCTTTTAATTCATCAGATCAAGCAATAGAGGTAGGTACTTTGCCGAAGCAGGCGGGTATCTCATTAAGGAGGTGATCCAGCCGCAGGTTCCCCTACGGCTACCTTGTTACGACTTCACCCCAGTCATGAATCACAAAGTGGTGAACGCCCTCCGAAGTTAGGCTATCCACTTCTTTTGCAACCCACTCCCATGGTGTGACGGGCGGTGTGTACAAGGCCCGGGAACGTATTCACCGTAGCATTCTGATCTACGATTACTAGCGATTCCGACTTCACGCAGTCGAGTTGCAGACTGCGATCCGGACTACGAAGCGTTTTATGGGATTAGCTGACTCTCGCGAGATCGCAGCCCTTTGTACGCTCCATTGTAGCACGTGTGTAGCCCTGGTCGTAAGGGCCATGATGACTTGACGTCGTCCCCACCTTCCTCCGGTTTGTCACCGGCAGTCTCCCTAGAGTGCCCAACTAAATGATGGCAAATAAGGACAAGGGTTGCGCTCGTTACGGGACTTAACCCAACATCTCACGACACGAGCTGACGACAGCCATGCAGCACCTGTCACTCAGTTCCCGAAGGCACCAATCCATCTCTGGAAAGTTCTGAGGATGTCAAGACCAGGTAAGGTTCTTCGCGTTGCGTCGAATTAAACCACATGCTCCACCGCTTGTGCGGGCCCCCGTCAATTCATTTGAGTTTTAATCTTGCGACCGTACTCCCCAGGCGGTCAACTTAGCGCGTTAGCTACGCCACTAAAGATACTAAGATCCCCAACGGCTAGTTGACATCGTTTACAGCGTGGACTACCAGGGTATCTAATCCTGTTTGCTCCCCACGCTTTCGCACCTCAGTGTCAGTATTGGTCCAGGAGGCCGCCTTCGCCACTGGTATTCCTCCACATCTCTACGCATTTCACCGCTACACGTGGAATTCTACCTCCCTCTACCATACTCTAGCCTGCCAGTATCAGATGCAGTTCCAAGGTTGAGCCCTGGGCTTTCACATCTGACTTAACAAACCACCTACGCGCGCTTTACGCCCAGTAATTCCGATTAACGCTTGCACCCTCCGTATTACCGCGGCTGCTGGCACGGAGTTAGCCGGTGCTTATTCTGCAGTTAACGTCAATCCACAAGGCTATTAACCTTATGGCCTTCCTCACTGCTTAAAGTGCTTTACAACCCGAAGGCCTTCTTCACACACGCGGCATGGCTGGATCAGGCTTGCGCCCATTGTCCAATATTCCCCACTGCTGCCTCCCGTAGGAGTCCGGACCGTGTCTCAGTTCCGGTGTGGCTGATCATCCTCTCAGACCAGCTAGAGATCGTCGCCTTGGTAGGCCATTACCCCACCAACAAGCTAATCTCACGCAGGCTCCTCCAATAGTGACCGGTCCGAAGATCCCGGCCTTTCCCCCGTAGGGCGTATGCGGTATTAATCCGGGTTTCCCCGGGCTATCCCCCTCTACTGGGCAGATTCCTACGCGTTACTCACCCGTCCGCCGCTCGACGCCTGGGAGCAAGCTCCCATCGTTTCCGCTCGACTTGCATGTGTTAAGCCTGCCGCCAGCGTTCAATCTGAGCCATGATCAAACTCTTCAGTTTAATCTTGCAAAAGTGGCCATCGCCCTACAGCTGCCAGTACTACTAAACCTGACAAAGACAATAACCACCAAAAACAGCTCAAAAGATCACAACTACTGCCCTGAAATTATTCCGACCGAGGCCGATACAATTTCAGTAAGCTTAAATTTAAATAAATTAACGCAGTTGCTTACCTTTGATGGTCCGGTTAATCCACGTTCAGACAATCTGAGCGCGGAAGGACCTAATCGTGTAGATCCCGATTCCACCTCGGCAAGCACCCACCTCTATTGCTTGATCCAAATTATTAAAGAGCATAAAACCCCGGTGTCTCGTTCGACACAGAGGGCGCGTATTATACATCCGTAAGCCCCGTTGGCAAGGGCTTTTGCGACAATTTTGTAAAGATTTTTTAGACTCCCCTTTTAGGAGTTTTCTCCCCTTGATTTAAAGGGGTTCTGGAACGCTGGAATTACGCCAGCTTGGCCAGATGAAACAGCTTTTTACCGCGCTTGAGGACAAAGTATTTGCCGCTCAATGCCTGCTCCGGCGTGAGGCTGAATTCCGTGGAATCCACAGCCTGGCCATTGACGCTGACCGCGCCATTACCAATAAACTCCCGGGCCATCTTGTTGGAACGGGCCAGCTCGCTGCTCACCAGCGCCTCGACGATACCGATCCCGGCACTGATCTCGGAGCTGGGCAGACCATCTAGCTCCAGTTGCGCCAGGTCATCGTCCCCCAGACTGGCTATATCACCGGAGAACAGAGCCTGGCTGATACGCACCGCCGCCTCGACCCCGGCCTTGCCATGCACCAGTTCGGTGACCTCCCGGGCCAGAATGCCCTGGGCCTCGGGCTTGCGCTGGGATTCCGCGTCGGCCTTCTCAATCTCATCGATCTCGGCAGGAGACAGAAAGGTGAAAAAGCGCAGGAATCGATACACATCCGCATCAGCCGTATTCAGCCAGAACTGATAGAAGGCATAGGGCGAGGTCTTGGCCGCATCCATCCAGATTGTGCCGGTTTCCGACTTGCCGAACTTGCTGCCATCGGACTTGGTAATAAGGGGGAAAGTGGCCCCGTAGACCTGGGCCTGATTCAGGCGCCGGGTCAGGTCTATACCGCCGGTAATATTGCCCCATTGGTCACTGCCTCCGATCTGCAAGCTGCAGCCGTAGCGGCGATTCAGTTCAGCGAAGTCATAGGATTGCAGGATCATGTAGCTGAATTCGGTATAGGAGATGCCTTCCCCTTCCCGCTCGATACGCTGCTTGACCGACTCTTTCTGGATCATGGCATTGACCGAGAAGTGCTTGCCCACATCCCGCAGGAAGCTCAACACGCTCTTGTCCTGGGTCCAGTCCAGGTTATTGACCAGCACTGCCGCGTTGTCGCCGCTGTCGAAATCCAGAAACTGACTGAGCTGCGGTTTCAGACGCTCCACCCATTCCGCCACGATGTCTTCGGAATTAAGCTGGCGTTCGGAATCCTTGAAGCTGGGGTCGCCAATCAGGCCGGTCGCGCCCCCCACCAGGGCGATAGGACGATGTCCTGCCTGCTGAAAACGCTTGAGCGCCAGCAGCGGCACCATATTGCCGATATGCAGGCTTTCTGCCGTGGGGTCAAAACCGCAATAAAGGGTGCGACTGCCACTGGCCAGGTGTGCCTTTAGATCATCCCCACCGGCAAGCTGGGCAATCAGGCCCCGGCTTTCCAGATCCGCAATTATGTCCGTGCTTTGTGATGCCACTCAAAAACCTGCTTCTGTAATTAATTAAAAACTCAAAAATGCCGACCCAAGCAAAAGAAAAGGCGAAATGGGTCGTGTCTAATAGTGCCTCCCCTTGAGGGCGGGCAATTTTACACTATCAGGAGAGCAATTGTGGATCGCAATCCACTGGAACTGGGAAAACTTCAATTCACTGCTATAATCCAGCGTTTTCGCGCGTCCTGGAATGGTAGCGGCAGTCGGTTTATGGATAAATTGGAAACAGCCAAACAATTCGCCCTCAAGTATTACCCCCGTGACCATGTCTATCTGGCCGGGGCACTTTGCCTGCTATTTTTCATCAGCCTGCTGTTGCCCGGCTCGGAAAACCAACAGGGACAGGCCAGCGCGGATGCTGAAACTTCCCGCATAAGTGTGCCAATTGGCACTCAGTCCGGGCCTGATGCAAGCACTGACAGCCTCGTCGAAGTAAGTACTCCCCAACTTGCAAGCGCAGGCGATGCCGGCCAGCCAGAGCCTGCTCCACTGAATATGTCAGATTATGTAGTCAGTGAGGAACCGCCCCTGGCCGACATCACCGTCTGGAAGAATTTTGAGGTCCAGCAGGGCGATACCCTGTCTACTATTTTCAGCAAGGTGGGCCTGACTGATCAGGACATGTTCCAGGTACTCAACAGCAGTGAAGAGGCCAAGGTGCTGGACCGCCTCTATCCGGGCTACCAGCTCGACTTTATGGTGCCCGACCCGGGTGAGCTGGAACAGCTGCGCGTCATGAGCTCACCGCTGGAAGGCTTTCTGTTTACCCGGGCCGCCAATGGCTACCGTGCCGAGCGGATTCTCAAGGAAGCCCAGCTGCAACAGGCCTTCAAGGTTGGCACCATCGCCGACAGCCTGTTCATGGCCGGCCAGGAGCAGGACATCCCGGCTATCCATATCATGGAAATGGCCAATATCTTCGGCGGTGTCATCGACTTCATTCTCGACCCGCGCGCCGGCGACGAATTTAGCATTCTCTATGAAGAGAAATACCTGGATGGCGATTTCATCGGCCCGGGCGACATTATTGCTACCCAGTACATCAATCAGGGCAAGGTCTACACCGCGGTGCGCTATGAGAACCTGGAAGGCGAGGTGGGCTTTTATTCACCGGAAGGTGAGAGCATGCGCAAGGCCTTCCTGCGCAGCCCCCTGGATGTGTTTCGCATCAGCTCCAATTTCAATCCCAACCGCCGTCATCCCATTCTCAATACCATCCGTGCCCACAAGGGCACTGACTATGCAGCCCCCACCGGCACCCCGATTCGGGCCACTGGTGATGGTCGCGTGACCCATGCAGGCCGCTATGGTTCCTTCGGCAATCTGGTGGTGCTGAACCATGCTGGTGGCTTTGAGACCAAGTATGCTCATCTGTCCCGCTACGCCAATGGCATAGGCAAAGGCGACCGGGTACGTCAGGGCGATATCATTGGCTACGTCGGCGCTACCGGTGGTGCCACCGGCCCACACCTGCATTACGAATTTCTCGTCAACGGCGTGCACCAGAATCCTCGCACGATTGTTGATAGACTACCGAAAGCTGAATCCATTTCCCCGGCAGAAATGGATCGCTTCAAGGCTCAGACAGCAGGCCTTCTGGAGCGCTTTCAGGAGCTCAACAGCACTCTGGTGTTGACGCTGAATCAGCCCGGCGCTGACTAGGCAAACCATGTCCCCGACTCCCTATTACATTGGGCTGATTTCTGGCACCAGTGTTGATGGCATTGACTGTGTGCTGGTGGATTGCGAGCAGCGTGTGCCACGCCTGGTTCATGCCCGCGGCGCTTCCCTCGACCGACAATTGCGCCAGGATATTCTGCGCCTGTGTGAGGGCGACAACATCGATTTGCCCATGCTCGGGCAAACCCATATCCGTATCGGCCAGCAATTTGCCGCCGCCGTCAATGCCCTGCTGGAAGAAGCGGAAATCGACGCTTCCCGGGTCCGGGCCATCGGCAGTCATGGACAGACAGTCTGGCATCAACCGGACGGCGAAGCTCCCTTTACCCTGCAACTGGGCGACCCCAATACCATTGCCCAGATTACCGGAATAACCACTGTGGCCGACTTCCGGGGCCGCGACATGGCGGCTGGCGGTCAGGGTGCGCCACTTGCCCCACTTTTGCATCGTCAGGCCTTTCATTCCCAGAACGTAGACCGGGCCATTATCAATATCGGTGGCATCAGTAATATCACGGTCCTGCCCCGCCATGGCGATTGCCTGGCCTTCGACAGCGGCCCCGGCAATGTGCTGATGGATTATTGGGCCAACAAACAACTGGGCAAGGATTTTGATGAGAATGGCGAATTTGCCAGCCAGGGGATGTTCAATCTGGGCCTGCTCAATGCCCTGCTGGACGAAGAGTACCTGCGCCGGGAAATCCCCAAGAGCACCGGCCGCGAGTTGTTTAATGGTCACTGGCTGGAAGACAAATTGCGCAATCTGGGCCCAATCAAACCCGAAGATGTACAGGCCACCTTGCTGACCTTTACCGTCACCACCCTGGTCAGCGGTCTGTCACGCTACAGCGCACCCCAGGAAATCTATATCTGTGGCGGCGGTGCCCATAACAAGGCCCTGATGGAAGAGTTGGGCAAGGTGGCCAGTGACTATTCGGTTCTGACCACCGCAGAGCTGGGCATCGACCCGGACTGGGTAGAAGCCATTGCCTTTGCCTGGATGGGGAAGGAAGCCATCGCTGGCAGGCCCATCGATACTTCCTCATTCACGGGTGCCAAAGAGCCTGTTTATCTTGGTGGAATCTACAGAGGCGCTGGCCAGAAACTGGAGACTAGAGACTAGAGACTAGAGACTAGAGACTAGAGACTAGAGACTAGAGACTAGAGACTAGAGACTAGAGACTAGAGACTAGAGACTAGAGACTAGAGACTAGAGACTAGAGACTAGAAGAGAGTAGCTGCGATCAGATGGAGAAGGAAGCGCCGCAGCCGCAAGTAGTGCTGGCCATGGGGTTGTCCACGACAAAGCGCGAACCTTCCAGGCCTTCCACATAGTCGATCCTGGCACCCACCAGATACTGATAGCTGAGCGGGTCAACCAGCAGTTCGGCACCGTTGTTGCTGATCACCGTATCATCTTCATTGACGGATTCGTCGAAGGAAAAGCCGTACTGAAAACCGGAGCAACCGCCACCGGTTACGAAAACCCGCAACTTGAGATTGTCATTACCTTCCTCGGCAATCAGGCTATGCACCTTCTTCGCCGCATTATCGGTGAATGACATGATGACTGGTTCAGCAGACTGTACTACGGACATGACTATCTTTGGGCCGGGAGTTGGACAGGGATTGAGCCCCGACTGGGGGTATTATCTCAATAACTGAGTAAAACAGTCAATTATTCTCCAGAGCCTCGCTGTCAAAGCCCAGCTTCTTGCTGTCGTTGCCCAGGCGCTTTGACTCGTTCTGGGAGCCGGTAATATGCATCAGATTGCCATTTACTTCCGAGCCCATCACCATTTCAATGAGGTTGTAATAGACATTACCCACCACCGTGGCCTTGGCGGCCAGTTCCACATGCTTGGTGGAACGTACATCGCCCTGTACCAGGCCGTTGATAATGGCCGAAGGTACGCAAATCTCCCCTTCCACGGCGCCTTTCTCGGCGACCCGAATCAGGGCCTCGGAGTCATCCTCCGCATAGATATTGCCTTTCACCTTGCCCTCGATAATCAGCTCTCCGGAGAAATGAATATCGCCCACGATTTCAGTACTGCGTGAAACCAGGGTATGTGCCGGCCCTGAAACCTTGGGCCCTTCTTCTGATTTACCAAACATAGATAACCTCTAGCAGCGGGTAGCCGGCACTATTCGCCTTCCACCACCCAACTGAAATTCTGATTAATATTCTTTTCTACCGGCTCTACCGATACTGCCGCTATCTGCACCCGTTCCGGGTTAAAGCCCTCCGGTAGTGCCAGCTCGCCCTCAATATTCTGAAAGTATTTGAAGCGCAGACGAATATCCAGTTGATCCTCGTCTTCGGAGACATCCCTGAGCGGCAGAATCAATTGCCCCTCATCATTGGAACCCACCAGATTGACATTGGCGTGACCGGTCAGAAAGGTATCACCATCGGCATCTTCCTGGCGCATCACCAGCTTGTAGCGAAAGCGACGGGGCTCACTGGTAGCCGAGATATCAAACTGACCGATGATCAGCCCGGTATCCTCGGTTTCCTCAGCCACTACCTGACGGTAATAAACGATGTCCTGTTCAAGCTGGGCAATACGCTGTCGCAGGCCGCTGATGGTTGACTGCACTTCGACATTGGCACGCTGATCCATCTGGCTGGAGCGCTCCAGAATGGCGATCTGTCGACGCAAGTCGGCATTCTCGACCCTGGAGGCTTCCAGATTCTGCTGCAATTGTTCGCGCCCGGCCTGTTCCAGCTCCTGGGCCAGCATGGTCTTGTAATAACCATAGGAGAAACCGCCAGCGGCACTGACAGCGACGCCCAGCAGAACCAGTGCCGTAAACAGGAATCGCTGCCGTGGCCGATGCGGCACGACAATCATCTTTTCCTGTTTACTTCCTTTAACGACGTTCGGCACTTACTGCACTCCTGTTGGCCGCCAGTGCGCGGCTCAAGGCATCAGGGCAACGACATTCAGACCCGTGCGCTCTTCAAATCCAAACATGATATTCATGTTCTGTACGGCTTGTCCGGACGCGCCTTTGACCAGGTTGTCTTCGGCGGCTATCACAATCACGGTGTCAGTATCTTCATTATACGCTACTGAAATTTCGCAATTATTTGAACCTTTGACATCGCGGGTGGCTGGCAGTTCACCGGCAGGCAGCACATCGACAAAGGGTTCATTAGCATAGCGGTCCTCAAAAATTGATTGCAAGCGGGCGGCTGTGACCTGGGTCCCGCTTTTCACCGGCGCATACAGGGTTGCCAGAATACCCCTGATCATGGGCGTCAGATGGGGAATAAAGGTCAATTTCACCGCCTCACCTGCAGCCCGGCTCAGGCCCTGGCTGATTTCCGGCAAATGGCGGTGACCGGCCACGCCATAGGCCTTGATGGATTCCGTGGCCTCGGTCAGCAAATAGGCCTCGGCTGCCTTGCGACCAGCGCCACTGACACCCGATTTGGCATCGGCAATGAGGCGGCCACAATCCACCAGACCCTGCTCCAGCAGGGGCAGGAAGCCCAGTTGTACGGCAGTGGGATAACAACCCGGTACGGCGATCAGGCGGGCCCCGGCAATCGCCTCACGATTGACTTCAGGCAGGCCGTAGACGGCCTCTTCCACCAGTTCCGGACAGGCATGTTCGGTCTTGTACCAGCGCTCCCACAGGGCAATATCCTTGATGCGGAAATCCGCCGACAAATCGATAATCCGGGTGCCTGTGGCCAACAATTCGGCTGCCGTATTCATGGCCACCGCATGGGGCGTGGCATAAAACACCACATCGCAGTCAGCCAGAGCCTTGATGTCCGGGCTGCTGTAATTCAGATCCACATGGCCGCGCAGATTGGGATAGCGGCTGGCCACGGCGGTGCCAGCCAATTCACGGGAAGTGACTACAGCCAGTTCAACCTCAGGATGCAGCGCCAGCAAGCGCAACAGCTCCACACCAGTGTAACCGGTGGCTCCTATGATTCCTGCTTTAATCACCTTTAACTCCCTGTGCTATTCGGCTGACAATAAAAATAAGGGTATTGCTGTCTTTCGGTTGGGCCGGCCTGAAACAGCCTAGCCTGACGGGGCATCGTATCTTACACGCAACAGATGGGAATGCAATAAAGCCCGGGGCGCCGCCGCGGTCCAGTCCTGGGCCGGAATACTCTATAATAGTGGCACTCAGGACTCAGGTGGCGGGCTGTGCTGGCTTGCCCCATGAACACAAGCCATTCACCGCCCACAGGGACCGCACACTATGCTCTGGATCAAAGCCTTTCACATTATTGCCATGGTGTGCTGGTTTGCCGGCCTGTTCTATCTGCCCCGCCTGTTTGTCTATCACGCCATGAGTGAGGACAAGATCAGTCACGACCGCTTTGTTATCATGCAACGCAAGCTTTTTTGGGGTATCACTACCCCATCCGCGGTGGTGACGGTTGCCCTGGGCAGTTGGCTGCTGGTGAGCAACTGGGATTACTTCATGGCTTGGTGGTGGATGCATGCCAAGCTGGGCCTGGTCGTGTTGCTGCTGGTCTACCATGGTTTTTGCTGGTCTTTCATGGTGAAACTGCGCGACGGCAATAACAGCCATAGCCATCGATTTTTTCGCCTGTTCAATGAATTGCCGGTGGTGTTGCTGGTGGCCATCGTCATTCTCATCGTCGTCAAACCGACACTTTAATGAGCGGAGCCTGCAAGCTTGTCCAGTCACGCCAAAAAACCTGTTGTACTCTGCTTTTCCGGGCTGGACAGCACCGGCGGGGCCGGCATTCAGGCTGATATCGAAACCCTGTTCAGTATTGGCTGCCATTGCGCCCCGGTTGTTACCGCCCTCACCGTGCAGAATACCCAGAACGTCATCAGCAGCAGCCCCAGCGACCCGGCCCTGTTGATCCAGCAGTCACGGGCCGTGCTGGAAGACATGCCGGTGGCCGCTTTCAAGATCGGCTTGCTTGGCAGCATCGGGGCCATCGAAGTCGTCCATACCTTGTTGAAGGACTACGCTTCCATACCGGTCATTCTGGATCCGGTGCTGAGCGCCGGCGGCGGATTTGATTTCTCCGATCAGGACTATGTGGAGGCGCTGCGGAACCTGCTATTGCCCCTGACAACTATCCTGACCCCCAATACCGTTGAGGCCAGAAAGCTGGCAGCCAATGCCGACAATCCCGATGCCTGCGCCAATGAACTGTTCGATCTGGGCGTCGACCATGTACTGGTCACCGGCACCCATGCCCAAACCGAAGCGGTAGAGAACCGCCTGTTCTCCCCTCACCAGGAGATCACCCAATTCAACTGGCCACGTCTGGAGCACAGCTATCATGGTTCCGGCTGCACTCTGGCAGCCGCCATCGCCGGTTACACGGCCCATGGCTTGAGTGTGCGCGATGCCATCCAGCAGGCCCAGCGCTTTACCTGGGAGTCACTCAGCCACAGTCAGCGTGCGGGTTTCGGCCAGCATTTACCGGACCGCAGTTTCTGGAACAAACACAGCTTTTGATTATGTCTCTTGCCGGTATTTACGCACTCACCGATGAAACGCTGCTGTCCGAAAAGGATTTGTGCACGGCCGTGGAAATCGCTCTTAAGGGCGGCATCCGGGCCCTGCAATATCGCAACAAACAGAGCGATGAGAGACTGCGGCAACGGCAAGCCAGCGCATTGCTTGAATTGTGTCAGGCCTACTCTGTCCCCCTGTTGATCAATGATGATCCCCGGCTTTGCCTGAAAACCGGCGCCCAGGGTGTCCATCTGGGCCAGACTGATTGTCGGCTGTCTGAGGCGCGCCAGCTTCTGGGAGACGAGGCAATTATCGGTATCACCTGTCATCAGTCCCTGGATCTGGCCCTTGAGGCAGAGCGCAATGGCGCCAGCTATGTGGCATTCGGGCGATTTTATCCCTCCTCCACCAAACCCGGGGCGCCGGCGGCAGACCCGGCAATTCTCGGCGCTGCCAAACAGGCCGTCTCTATCCCGGTGGTTGCTATTGGTGGCATCAATGCGGAAAATGGCGCCTCTCTGATCACTGCAGGTGCCGATATGCTGGCAGTGGCAGGCGGACTTTTCGGAAATATAGACATTGCGGCCAATACCCGCAATCTGGTCACTTTATTCAATCAGCAACAGGACTTTCGATGAAACACGATAATTCCAGGAATCTGTACGACCTGGCACTTCAGCTTATCCCTGGTGGCGTCAATTCTCCGGTACGTGCCTTCAAGGCTGTGGGTGGCGACCCCTTGTTTTTCAAAGCGGGTCAGGATGCCTATCTGATTGATTCCGATGACAATCGCTATATTGACTATGTAGGCGCCTGGGGTCCGCTGATTCTCGGCCATCGCCATGAAAAGGTGATAGCCGCGCTCAGCGCCCAACTACAGGAAGGCATCGGTTTTGGCGCCTCCACCGAGGCAGAGGTCAACATAGCCCGGAAAATCACCGAACTGGTTCCGTCCATCGAAAAGGTTCGCCTGGTTACCTCCGGTACCGAAGCCACCATGAGCGCCATTCGCCTGGCCCGCGGCTTCACCAAACGCGACAAGATAGTGAAATTCGAAGGTTGCTATCATGGCCATGTTGACGGCTTGCTGGTCAAGGCAGGCTCCGGCGCCCTGACCCTGGGGGAACCGGATTCTCCCGGTGTGCCCAAGGCCTATACCAAGCTCACCCATGTGTTGAGCTACAACGACATCGAGGGTGTGAAGAAATTCTTCGCCGAGCAGGGCGATGACATCGCCTGCGTCATTATTGAACCCATTGCCGGCAATATGAACTTCGTCCCGCCACTGCCCGGTTTTCTGGAAACCCTGCGCGAGTGCTGTGATCGTCACGGTAGCGTATTGATCTTCGACGAAGTGATGACCGGTTTTCGTGTGGCCAAAGGCGGGGCCCAGGCTGTCTACGGTGTCAAACCGGACCTGACCACACTGGGCAAGGTGATCGGTGGCGGTCTGCCCGTCGGTGCCTTCGGTGGTCGCGCTGATATCATGGATCATATTGCGCCGATTGGCCCGGTCTATCAGGCCGGCACGCTGGCCGGCAGCCCGCTGGCCACTGCGGCGGGCCTTGCCATGCTGGACGTCATCAGCGAAGACGGCTTCTACGAGAATCTCCATGCCACGGTGACCCAACTGACCGATGGTCTGAAACAACGGGCAGCCGCCGCCGGCATTCCGTTCAGCACCAATCAGCAGGGCGGCATGTTCGGCCTGTTCTTCAGTGAGGAGCCCGAGATCCGGCGCTTCGAACAGGTGATGGCTTGCAACAGCGAACACTTTCAATCATTCTTCCACGCCATGCTCGATCGTGGAGTCTACCTGGCTCCCTCTTCTTTCGAAGCCGGATTCATTTCCGCAGCCCACGGCGAGGCTGAAATTCAAACCACACTGGATGCCGCCGAATCAGCATTCCAGGCTATCAACTAACCCACCATTCACAACAGTCCATACAGCAAGCATGAGGACACAGGATTAATTCATGGCAAAGTACCACGTTTATGGTATTGGCAATGCCCTTGTCGATAAGGAATTTGAAGTCGAAGACAGCTTTTTTCAGGAGCACAATATTGAAAAAGGCCTGATGACGCTGGTCGATCACGAACAGCAGGATAAATTGCTGGCTGCCCTCACCAGCAAATACGAATTAAGAAAACAGGCCGGTGGCGGATCCGCCGGTAACACACTCTACGCCTTCAGCAATTTTGGCGGCGAAGCCTATTACGCCTGCAAGGTTGCCAATGATGACACCGGTGACTATTTTCTACAGCAATTGGGTCACCACAATATCGATACCAATGTTTCTCGCCGCGAGGACGGCACTTCCGGCCGCTGTGTGGTGATGGTCAGCCCCGATGCGGAACGCACCATGCACACCTATCTAGGTGTTTCTGCCGACATTTCCAGCAAGGAAGTGGATTTTGATGCTGCAAAAAACTCCGAATATATCTACATCGAGGGATACCTGGTCACTTCTCCCGATGCCAGGAATGCGGTGATCGAACTCAAGAAGTTCGCCGAAGAAAACAAGGTCAAAACAGCCATGACTTTCTCAGACCCGGCCATGCTGCAGTACTTCCGTGATGAAGTGAATGAAGTGCTGGGCAGTGGTGTCGATCTGCTGTTCTGTAATGAGAAAGAAGCCAGGCTTTGGGCAGATACACCCGATTTTGCCGAGGCGTGCGAAAAACTGAAGACTATCGCCAAACAGTTTGTCATCACCCGCGGACCACAGGGCGCACTGGCCTGGGACGGCGAAAACTTCGTGGAGATTGAAGGCAATCCGGTCAAGGCCATTGATACCAATGGTGCCGGGGATATGTTCGCAGGTGCTTTTCTCTACGGCATTACCCAGGGCCGCAGCGTGGCCATGGCTGGCAAGTTGGCCAGCAAGGCTTCTTCAGAGGTGGTGACGGTATTCGGGCCGCGCCTGGAAGCGCAGCGCCATGAAGAGTTGGTCGAGGAAGTTCTGTCCTGAGTCGGATCAGAATCCGGGTCGTGCCTGATTGATTCAATCAGGCACGCAGGCCGTCTACGAACTTCTTGACCCCATCAAACCAGGATGATTTGCGCGGCGACTGACGGTCACCCTCATCGGCGTGAATCTGGGCAAATTCTTCCAGCAGTTCCTTCTGCCGTTTGGTCAGATGTACCGGGGTTTCCACAATAACCCGACACATCAGATCGCCGGCATTACCGCCCCGAATCGGGGTCACCCCTTTACCGCGCAGGCGAAAGAGTTTGCCGGTCTGGGTTTCGGCGGGAATCTTCAGCTTCACCCGGCCATCCAGGGTCGGCACTTCCAGTTCACCGCCCAGTGCGGCATCGGTAATGCTGATGGGAATTTCACAATAGAGATTGCGACCGTCGCGCTGAAACAGCTCATGGGGGCGTACCGCGATTTCCACATAGAGATCGCCGGAGGGGCCACCATGAATGCCCGCCTGCCCTTCACCAGTCAGACGTATTCTGTCACCGGTATCAACACCGGCCGGTACTTTCACCGACAGGGTCTTGGTTTCATCGACACTGCCACGACCATGACAGCTGTTACAGGGATCCTTGATCTGCTTGCCGGTGCCCTGACAGCGGGGACAGGTTTGCTGCACCGAGAAAAAACCCTGCTGCATGCGAACCTGGCCATGGCCGGCACAGGTGGAACAATCTTCCGGTGAAGTGCCTGGCTTGGCACCGCTGCCATCGCAGGTCTCACAGCTCACCGTGGTAGGAACCCGGATCTTGACCGTAGTGCCCTGCACCGCGTCTTCCAGTTTCAGATCGAGACTGTAGCGAAGATCGGCGCCCTGGCGCACATGACTGCGGCCACCGCCACCACGGCCTCCGCCAAAGATGTCACCAAAGATATCACCGAAAATATCACTGAAATCGGCATGGCCGTGGCTGGTCTGTCCTTCGACTCCGGAATGCCCGAACTGATCATAACGGGCGCGCTTTTGCTGGTCCGACAGAACCTCAAAAGCCTCATTGGCCTCTTTGAAAGTGTCTTCCGCTTCCTTGTTGTCCGGATTACGGTCGGGGTGATTTTTCATCGCCACCTTGCGATAGGCCTTTTTGATATCGGCCGTTGAGGCGTCGCGACTTACTCCCAACACTTCATAGTAATCACGCTTTGACATGCTCGATCCCAGTTTCGGTTTTTACTTTTTAGAGACGAAAAAAACCAAGTCAGTAGGCTGACTCAGTTTTTCCGGTGTAGCGGGCTGGCATTGCTGCCAGCCCTGATTACATTGCTGTTACTTGTCTTCTTCCTTCACTTCCTCAAACTCGGCATCGACTGCATCGTCATTGCCAGCATTGTCGGAGGCGTCGGCTGACTCGGCACCTGCGGCACCCGCCTCAGCACCACCGGCCTGTTGAGCCTGTTCGGCGTACATCTTCTGGGCCAGGCTGCCGGAGGCATCGGTCAGAGCCTTGGTCTTGGCTTCGATCTCGGCCAGGTCATCAGACTTGATGGCCTCTTCCAGTTCTTCGATCGCCTTGTTAATGGCATCCTTCTCTTCGTCGCTGGCCTTGTCGCCGGCTTCTTCGAGGGTCTTTTTGGTGGCGTGAATCATGCCATCGGCAGAGTTGCGCGCCGTGATCAGCTCCTCGAACTTCTTGTCGTCGGCTGAGTGTGCCTCGGCGTCCTTGACCATGGCCTCGATCTCTTCGTCAGACAGACCACTGGAGGCCTTGATGACGATCGACTGTTCCTTGCCGGTTGCCTTGTCCTTGGCCGACACATTGAGAATACCGTTGGCATCCAGGTCGAATGACACTTCAATCTGCGGCATGCCACGTGGCGCCGGCGGAATATCCGTCAGGTCAAATCGGCCCAGAGACTTGTTCTCGGCTGCCTGCTTGCGCTCACCCTGTACCACGTGGATAGTTACAGCCGACTGATTGTCATCGGCGGTGGAGAACACCTGGGACTTCTTGGTAGGAATCGTGGTGTTCTTTTCAATCAGGGTGCTGGCCACGCCACCCAGGGTTTCGATACCCAGGGACAGCGGCGTTACATCCAGCAACAAGACATCATTCACATCACCGGCCAGTACGGCTGCCTGGATTGCGGCACCCATGGCTACCGCTTCGTCGGGATTCACGTCCTTGCGTGCCTCCTTGCCGAAGAAGTCAGCCACTTTCTTCTGTACCAGCGGCATACGGGTCTGACCGCCCACCAGAATCACATCATCGATACTGCCAACATCCAGATCGGCGTCCTGGATCGCGGTTTTCACCGGTCCCAGAGTCCGATCAACCAGCTCTTCCACCAGGGACTCGAACTTGGCCCGGGTCAGCTTCTGCACCAGGTGCTTCGGTCCGCTGGAATCGGCGGTGATATAGGGCAGATTGATTTCGGTCTGCTGTGAGGATGACAGTTCGATCTTGGCTTTCTCTGCGGCTTCTTTCAGACGCTGCAGGGCCAGAGGATCGCTGTGCAGATCCATGCCGGATTCTTTCTTGAATTCATCCGCCAGGTAATCGATCAGGCGCAGGTCAAAGTCCTCACCACCGAGGAAGGTATCACCATTGGTGGAGAGCACTTCAAAGGTGTGCTCACCATCGGTGTCGGCAATCTCAATGATGGAGATATCGAAGGTGCCGCCACCCAGGTCATAAACAGCCACGGTGCGGTCGCCTTTCTTCTGGTCCATACCATAGGCCAGGGCCGCCGCAGTGGGCTCGTTGATAATACGCTTGACGTCCAGACCGGCAATCTTGCCGGCATCCTTGGTAGCCTGACGCTGAGAGTCGTTGAAGTAGGCCGGTACGGTCACTACCGCTTCGGTCACTTCCTCGCCCAGGAAATCCTCGGCGGTTTTCTTCATCTTCTTCAGGACCTGCGCGGAGATCTGCGGGGGCGACATTTTCTTGTCGTTCACTTCCACCCAGGCATCGCCGTTGTCCGCCTTGATAATCTTGTAGGGCACCATTTTGATGTCTTTCTGCACCACGTCATCGTCAAACTGACGACCGATCAGGCGCTTGATGGCGAACAAGGTGTTGTCAGGATTGGTGACTGCCTGGCGCTTGGCCGGCTGGCCCACCAGTGTTTCACCATCATTGGTATAGGCAATGATGGACGGCGTCGTGCGATCGCCTTCTGCATTCTCAATAACCTTGGGCTTGCCGCCATCCAGTACGGCGACACAGGAGTTGGTCGTACCCAGGTCAATTCCGATGATCTTACCCATTATGAAATCTCCGCTTTCGTTCCTTGTTTGCCGGTAAGGCCCGACAAACGCTTATGCCTTCAATATTGGCCCTATCCTGTTGATTTCAAGGACCCGGGCAGAAAATATCCCGCCCACTTTTGTGGTTATTCCGACTTGCCCTCAATCACGGGCTAATCAATTGATTTTGATGGTCTTTTAATTGCTGGGCGGGGCTTTGGATACCATTACCATGGCCGGACGAATCACCCGTTCATGGAGCTTGTAGCCCTTCTGCATGACTGCAGTGACGGTATTGGGCTCCACTTCGCCGTTTTCCTGGGTGGACATGGCCTGATGCTCCAGTGGATCAAAAGGCTCGCCGAGGGGATCAATAGTCTGGATATTGAACTTGTCGAACAGGTCCTTGAAGCTCTTCAGGGTCAGGTCGACCCCGTCGTAAATAGCCCGCACCCGCTCGTCATCATGGTCTGTGGCCGCATCCAGGGCCCGCTCCAGATTGTCGATGACCGACAGCAGTTCCCCGGCAAATTTCTCCTGGCCGTATTTATGGGCCTTTTCCACATCCTGCTCGGAACGGCGACGCAAATTCTGCATTTCCGCCTGAACCCGTAGCAGGTCATCCCGGGCCTGCTCAGCTTCCTGCTCAGCCGCCTGCAGCTTGCCCAGGGCCTCTTCCAGGCTGAGCTCGCTGTCATTGCCGGCTTCTGCCTGGCCCTGTTCCGGGGCCGACTGTTCACCCTGCCCGCTGTTTGAATTCATTTCGGTACTGTTTTCGCTGTTTTCTTCGGTATTCGCGTCCGAATTCTGCTCGCTCATGCCCACTCCCAATGTCCGCAATAAGGATTTCGGATTCCCTGAAACACCCGTGGCAGGCGCCCCGGGAGCTTCTTTCATGCCCGGGATATGGGGGCAGCAGCGGGCATTTCAAGCCGTAACAGCTTCCTGGCAGCACATCGCGGAGATTTGCCCTGGCAGCGGCCAGACAGACAAGCGGCAGAAACAATATCTGGTGGGCGCAGCGCCAATCTCGAACTATACTCTGCAACCATGCTGCAGCATCTTTCCATCAGCAATTACGCCACTGTCGAAGCCCTCGAGATCGAGTTTGCCCCCGGCATGTCGGTCATCACCGGTGAAACCGGTGCCGGTAAATCCATTATCCTCGGCGCCCTCGGCCTGACCCTGGGAGACCGGGCAGACAAGACCGTGATTCGCCCCGGTGCCAGCAAGGTAGACATTTCTGCCGAGTTCGACACCCGCCGCATTCGCTCGGCCAGCGACTGGCTCACTGAGCAGGAACTGAGCAATGAAGACGACCCGGGCTTGTGTATTCTGCGCCGGGTGGTGGGTAGTGATGGCCGCTCCCGGGCGTTTATCAACGGCGCCAATGTCACTCTGGCCAATCTCAAGACCCTGGGCGAAATGCTGCTGGATATCCACAGTCAGCATGAGCACCAGTCTCTGCTCCGTCGCAGCACCCACCAGCGTCTGCTGGATGAATATGCGGTACAGGAAAAACTGCTGGCCAATCTGCGCTCCACCTTCAAGCAGTGGCAGCAGAACCATCGCCAACTGGAAGAGTTGCAAGCCAGTTCGGAAGAAAGCTCCGCCGAAAGCCAACTGCTGGCTTATCAATTGAGCGAACTGGAAGAGATGGAGATCGGCGATGATGAAATCGCCGCTCTGGAGGCCGAGTTCAAAACCCTCAGCAGTGCCGATGAAACCCTGGCCTCGGTATCTGCTGCACTCAATGCCTGTCGCGAGGATGAAAACGGTAATGCCGCTTCCCAGATCCATCATGCCCTGACCGCACTGAGGGAATTGCCCGACAGCCACAAGGCCATTGCCGGCATCATCGAACTGCTGGAAACCGCAGCCATTCAGCTTGATGAAGCGGTGACCGAACTCAATGCCTTTAATGATAGTTTCGAGGCAGACCCGGAGCGTCTGGAACAGGTCAATGAACGACTCAGCGCCCTGCACAAGCTGGCCCGCAAGCACCGCATCAAACCGGAAGAGTTACCGCAGTTGATTAGGGATTTGCGCGAGCAGCTTGCCCGCTTTGAAAATTCCGATGCCGAACTGGAACAATTGCGGGAAAACGACCGCCTGCTGCAGGAGCAATTCCGGCAACTGGCTGGCGATGTCAGCCAGCAGCGCAAGAAAGGCGCCAGCAAACTGGCCAAGGCCGTCAACAAGCAACTGCATGATCTGGGCATGCCCCATGCCAGCCTTAGCGTGGATCTGCAGGCCATCGACCATGATCTGCCCATGGCCCAGGGACTGGAAACGGTGGAATTCCTGGTATGCACCAACCCGGGTCAGGCACCGGGCGGCCTCGGCAAAATAGCTTCTGGCGGCGAATTATCCCGTATCAGCCTGGCGATTCAGGTAATCACTGCCCAGACCTCACAGGTGCCCAGCCTGGTGTTTGACGAAGTGGACGTGGGTATTGGTGGTGGCGTGGCACGGGTAGTTGGCGAACTGTTGCGGAAATTGGGTGAACGCACCCAGATTCTTTGTGTGACCCATCAGGCCCAGGTGGCGGGCCAGGCCCACCATCATTTCTTTGTCAGCAAGCAGAGCAAGGGCAAGCAAACCCTTACCCGCATCACCAGCCTCAGCGGTGACGAGGTGGTGCGGGAAGTGGCCCGCATGCTGGGGGGCGAAGAATTCAGTGCCGAATCACTGGCCCACGCCGAGAAAATGGTAGTGGCGGAAAAGGCCTGATGCAGGTCTTACTGACCCAGTTCTTTCTGGCAGTCGGCGCAGAGGCCGTATAGATAGAGGCTGTGATCGGTAATCTTGAAGCCAAACTTTTTGGCAATCTTTTCCTGCTGGTTTTCAATCACCTCATCGAAAAACTCTTCCACATTGCCACATTTGTTGCAAACGATGTGGTCATGGTGGTCGGCCGAGTCCAGTTCAAACACCGAGTGCCCACCCTCGAAGTGGTGACGAACCACCAGACCGGCGGTTTCGAATTGGGTCAGAACCCGGTACACAGTGGCCAGGCCCACATCCTCATCGGCCTCGATCAGTGCCTTGTAGACGTCTTCGGCACTCATATGTTTGTTGTCGGAACTTTCCAGGAGTTGAAGAATCTTTACTCTGGGCAGGGTAACTTTGAGTCCGGCTTTGCGAAGCTCCTGGTTTTCTGAGGACATAATTTACTCTTGTTTTCACAGGCGCAGCAGATTGACGGGCTTCGCGCTGCGCAGTTAGCAGGGGCGGGGAAACGGTTTTCCCGCGTATCTCGGTAGGGTATTATGCCCGCTCACTTGAATTGAGGAAAGTCAGGCACCGAAACAGTGCTTTTAATCATGAGCAAAGCAACTCGCATCAAGACTCTTGGCCAATCCCTTGCCATTACTGGCCTGGCGCTCCTTTTCACCGCCTGTGGCAGTGCCGGCGCACTGGATTTTCCCGGCGTTTACAAGATTGGCATTCCCCAGGGCAATATCATTACCCAGGAGATGGTGGATCAGTTGCGGCCCGGCATGACCAAGCGGCAGGTGATCTTTGTGATGGGCACACCTCTGATCCGAGACCCCTTCCACCAGGACCGCTGGGATTATGTCTACAGCTATCAGCCCGGTGGCGGTGTCCGCGGTCAGGAACGCCTGACGGTGTTTTTCGAGAACGACCAGCTGGTCAGATTTACCGGCGACTTCGTACCAACCGAAGCCGCCAGTAACTAGTACCTTTCCTAGTAGTCGAAACGCAGACCCAGGGTATAACCCCGGCCAGGTTCCGGCGCATAGTGCTTCAGGAATGAAGCGTGGTTGCGCACTTCCTCATCCAGCATATTGTCAGCCCTGAAGAAGATCTTCACTTCGCTGTCATTGGCCAGATTCCAGTGGTAATCCCCATACAGTGACAACAGGGTATAACCGTCAGTAGGCAGTTCTGTTGCGGCAACACGAGTCTGGTCATCGGCCCTGGTGGCATGCAAATGCAGGCTCCACTGGGGGCCGAAATAACGCAGTTCGGCACCAAACTTGGCTGCTGGGATGCGCGGCACGTCCCCGCCGGCATCGAAATCCGCACTGACCAGATCGCCGAACACCGTCATCTCCAGAGTAGAGTTGGCCTGCTCCAGCAGGGTCATGCTCACTTCGCCTTCAAAGCCGGTGAAAGTGGCATCCCTGGCGGTATAGCGGGCGATTTGCTGCTCTTCGAATTCCTCTCCAGTGATATCCAGAAAGATATAGTCGTCGATGCTGTTGTGATAGACACTGAATTGCCCGGTGAAAGGGCCCGCATACTGGCGATAGCCAAACTCGATATTGTTGGCCGTCTCCTCACTGAGATTGGCATTGCCGATTTCCAGCAAATTGGTGGCCGCATGCAGGGTCAGGTCTTCCTGATCCGCATAAGCCGCGCAGGTACCGGCATCGATATTGGAGTACAGCTCTTCCACAGTGGGCGTGCGCTGGGAGCGTGACAGACCAAAATGCAGATTGGCGGCGGCGCTCACATCATACAGAGCACTGGCACTCAGGCTCAGGGCATCTTCGGAATTGTCACAGAGCGAGCCCGCTTCCACATCACCCCATTCATGGCGAATACCGAACTCGCCGGTAAAGCGACCACTGGTGAATCGTTCCACACCGAACAGACCCAGGCTGCGCACATTGGACTCGGGGATAAAGGCTTCTTCACCGAAAGCGCCAAAGTCGGTATCGGTAAACTGGAAGCCCCAGACGCCCGAGCGCGTAGCGGAGTGAGAATGGGTCAGGGTCATGCGCCCTTCCAGACCTTCATTGCTGTAACGGGTGCCGACTTCACGATCACCATCCGCAAAGGTTTCCACTTCCCGGTGCTCATAGTCAGTCAGACCGATGGAGGCATTCAGGCTGTCAAACAGGCCATTGTCGAAATCGAGTCGACCCTTCAGGTCATAACGGGTTTTTTCCAGCTCGATACGGACGAAATCCACATCGCCGTGATCGTGGCCTTCTTCTTCGTGATCATGATCCTCATCCTCATGATCTTCATCATGGTCCTCGTCGTGTTCCTCGTCATGATCTTCTTCGTGCTCGTCACCATGGTCATGGCTGTGGGTACCCAGGGGCAAACCATAGTCGTTATCCAGGCTGCTGACGGACAGTCCGATGAATCCGCGGTCACCTACCCAGGAAAAGCCAAAGGAACCGCCTTCGGCTTCACCATCGGAATTGCCGATATAGCCATTGGTGTTTTCGAACTCTTCATGTTCGTCGTGGTCTTCGTCATGATCGTGATCTTCATCATGATCCTCGTCATGATCTTCATCGTGGCCCTCATCATGATCTTCATCGTGATGGCCATGCAGGAGCTCTTCCAGAGCCTCAAGACCTTCCTCATCCACGGCCAGGCCCGGAATTTCCACGTTGTCATTGTCACGGCGGAAGGCATCCAGATGGAAGGCCAGATTGCCGGCAGAGGCATTCAGGCCAATCACAGTCTTGTTCTCACCATCTACCGTGTCGTGGCTTTGTTCCACAAAAAACTCTGGCGATTCCGGCAGGCGATCGGGAATACGCTGATCAATGACATTGATCACTCCACCCACGGCGCCGCTGCCATATAGCAATGTAGCCGGGCCACGAATGACCTCGATCCGTTCCGCCAGTGCAGCTTCCACACCCTCGGCATGGTCAGGACTCTGATTTGAGGCATCGGTGACTCCCACGCCATTGCTGAGCACACTGACCCGATTACCGGACTGACCACGGATTACCGGGTGGCCGATGCCTGGACCAAATGAGGCGCTGTTAATGCCGATTTCATTGCGCAGGGTTTCGCCCAGTGAATTGGCGACTTTCTCCCGCAATTCTTCTCCTGAGAGGCTGCCCACCGGCAAGGCGGTTTCTGCCGCCGTCTGTTCAAAGGGGGTGGTGACGATAATTTCTTCGAGCCGCTGGGTATCGGCTTCGTGATTGTCCTGCGCCAGCAGTGTTGCAGGTGCCACAGCCGAGGCCATGACAATGGTTTTGATCGCCCACGACAAATGGGCACTACGATTCAATCGCTTCATGATTGGGTCCTGTCTTGTTTCTAAATCCGGTAATTCAGGCTGACACAGCAACGGGCACGCATTCCGTCAGGGAACAGGCGCGCAGCAGGTGGCAGTCGATGGTTCTGGTCTAGATCAGGACAGGAGGCGCGCGGGAATTCGCAGGAGGCAGGGCCAGAAATGGCTTCTGCAGTTGAATCCGGGCGGCAAACTGATTAGCGCTACCCGGACCAAAATCAAGATCACTGGCAGCAAGCAATTTGCCTTTGGAGCTGTGCTTCAGACAAATCTGGCAGTCAAGCTGACTTTCCAGATCATCATGGCTGTGACCCAGTTCGATGCCCTGAGCCAGCAACAGAACTGATCCCAGCACCAACACAAAAGACAGCAAATAGCGGCGCGCAGGCTCACCAACTCGCTGACTATTGGCTATTCTGGCTGGATTCAAAAAGCGCATTGCTTTCCCGGTGTGGAGACAAACAGGGGATTATTTGAATGACAGCGGGTCTGCGTCAAGGGGCGATTGCTGATTCGGGGCCGAAAACTGCTCAGCCCAGCTTGCGGGAGAAGGCGTCCAGCGCCTCCAGACCCACCACATCATGGGCCATCAGCTCGATTTCCTGACGCGGCACCGAGGGCAGCTTCTCATCCAGCAATTTCAGGTGCTCGGCCTCCTGGGCGTGGCGCTCTTCGAGAAACTGACCACCGCTGTCGGGGCTGCGCTTGTTCACGATCAGGCATTCCACCTGCACACCGGAGTGGGCGAGTTTGTGCTGTAATTCGATGGTTTCCAGTACCGGCAGACGCTCAGCCGCCAGCACAATCACAAATGAGGTGCAGCTCTTGTCTGCAATATGATCGCGCAGACCCGCAAATTTCAGACGACGGCGATTCAGAATCTGACGAATGCGGCTTTCCTTTTCCTGCTCGGAGTCATTGGCACCGAGAGTCTTGTCTTCCATGCTGGAGTCTGAACCCAACTCACGCACAAACTCGGCAAAACGATCGGCTTTCTCACGTCGCTTGATCAGCCCTTCGGTCCAGGCCGACATCATCTCCGGCAAGGCCATCAGGCGTGCGGTATGGCCAGAAGGCGCCGTGTCGAACACTATCAGGTCATATTCCTTGAGCCCCGTTTCCACTACTTCGGCAATACGCTCCAGAATGGCCGCTTCCTGCATGCCCGGTGCATCACGGGACAATTGCATGTGTTTGTCGATCTCGCCATGCTGGGTGACCGGCATCAACTGATGCAGGGCACGACTGACCTCTTTCAGATGCAGGTCAACGGTTTCTTCCGGATCCAGTTCCATGGCATCAAGCCCGGGGGTGATGCGTACCGGCCGAGGCCCTATCTTGCGATCAAACAGATGCCCGAGGTTATGGGCCGGGTCAGTGGATACCAGCAACACCTTGCCGCCGCCATTGGCGCGCGCCAGTGCCGTGGCTGCAGAGACGGTGGTTTTACCCACACCGCCCTTGCCACCGAAAAATAACAGCTTGCGATTACTGGCGAGTTCTAGCAGCAACTTACATGATCCAGCGGTGATCGTTCCATGCCCATGCGGGTATGCCATTCATGGAAGCGGTCGTAGACAAGAGGCAGCAACTCCATGGTGTAGTAAGCGGCCGGATTGGGCACACCCAGACTCTCGGCAAAAACCAGCAACATGAACAAATCATCTTCCTCACGCTGGGCGCGAGCGAAGGAGCGGCGATAGGGCGTGACATAGAAATCGTGCAGGCCTTTTTCCAGTTTCGCCAGCCAACTCTGCTTGTTTGCGGGTTTGACGGGAGGTTGGTCGGATTTGCTCATTGCGGGTTCACTTCGTTGTTTGCCTGGCGGTCATCGAATTATTAAACAGGCCAGGGGCCGATTGCCAGCCCTCAGTTGCGACTTTTCTTGTCAGCCCGTTGCAGGCGCGCCTGTTTGGGATCAATCTGCAGGGGCCGGTAAATTTCCACCCGGTCGCCTTCCTGCAAGACATAGTCCTTTGGTAGCGGCTGGCCCTTGCCATTGAGCGGTTTGGAAAAAATGCCCATGGGGTCCTGATCCGGATTGATAGCGGGAAACTCATCCACAATCCCCGACTCACAAACCGCCGCATAGGCGGTACTGCCTTGTGGCAAGCTCAGGCTGATAATCTTCTGCTTCTCGGGAGTAGCGTAAGCTACTTCCACCTTGATAGACCGGATTTCCTGTTCTTCCATTCACTTGCTCTTGACAGATTGCCCGAATAACAGATTCATCGAATGAATCGGGTAGCTAACCATACACCTGATGGCTGCGATTGACGATGGCGTCCACCAGATTATTGGCCACCGAGGCGAAGAGTTTTTCCAGGGCAAAATTCATCAGAGAGGAATCAAATTCAAATTCCATTACCAGGGAAACCTTACAGGCCTTGACACCCAGCACCTTGAAATCCCAGCGGGCATCGAAGGAGGAAAAATTGCCCTCTTCCAGATTCATGATGATGGAGTGAGGCCGATTCAAACTGTTGCGGGTCACAAAGCGCTGACTGATCCCGCCCTTGCCAAGACTCAATTCACCCAGCAGTTCGGTGTCGCTGGACTCGATTACCCTGGCGCTGGTGCAGCCGGTCATGAATTTGGGGTACTGCTCGATGTCATTGACCAGATCAAACATCTCCTCGGCAGAGTGTTCCACCAGGGCGCTGCGCTTAATACTTGTCATAGAGGTCAGGCGAAATAGATTTGTGAGACTGTGCTGATAAATACGATAAGCAGCACGGCCGGGATCACGGTACCGAGGGAGAAGTTCAGATATTTCTCCAGAAATGAGCCTTCAAATTTCTCATCCCCCACTTTCAGCTCGGCCTTGAGGCCACTGACTTTCCATTCATAGGCACAGAAGATACACACTGTGAAACCGACAAAGGGCAGGATGGTCTCGTAGAACACATCGGAAATCAGATCGAAGAAAGATTTCGTCACGCCACCATAACTGGTGAAATTGGTGAAGAAATCCGAAATACCCAGGGACATGGTGGCGGGAATGGCAAACAGGGTTAGCAACACCGCCTGCAGTCCAACCGCCTTGCGTCGGGAGAAATTCAGCTCATCGATCCAGCAGGCAATGGGAATTTCAATAATGGACACCAGAGACGTCAATGCCGCAAAAAATACCAGGGTAAAAAAGATGGTGGCGACGATGGTGGCACCGCCATAGCCCACTGCCGCCTGCATGGACAGGAAGATCTTCGGCAGGAAGCTGAAGATCAGCCCGACGCTGCTGGTGGACAGGTCATCGGTGTTGGTATTGGGGTCAAAGGCAAAAATCGCCGGCAAGATGAGCAGGCCGGCAAAAAAGGCAATGCTGGTGTCGGCCACCGCCACCATGCGGGTTGACTGGGGGATATTGTCCTTGCGGCTGAAATAGGAGCCGTAGGTAATGAGAATACCCATACCAAGGGACAGGGAGAAGAACGCCTGACTGAGGGCACCATTGACCACACTCAGGTCGATGCGACTGAAGTCAGGCACCAGGTAGTAACGAACCCCGAGACTGGCGTTATCAAGGGTCAGCACAAACACCGTCAGCAAAACCAACATCACCGCCAGGGTGGGCATCAGTACCCGGGCCAGACGTTCAATACCGCCTTTGACACCGCCCAGCAGGATAAAAAAGATGACTGCCAGCAAGGCAACAAGATAGAGAAACAAACTGGGGCGGGCCACGATCTCTCCGAAGGTGGCATCATCAGCCAGCACACTCAGATTGCCCGCCAGGGTTTCCTTGATATAGACCACCAGCCACACCGTGATAACGGTATAGAACACCGCGATCATGAAAGGTGTGAGGATGGCCAGCATGCCCGCCAGACGCCAGCGTAATTTGCCCCCGGACAGTTCCGAGAAGGCCCCCACGGGATTACGGGTGGTTTTCCGGCCCATGGAAATCTCCGCCATCATCACCGGATAGCAGATGAATGCGATGAAAAACAGGTAGATGATGAGAAAGGCCGCGCCCCCATTCTTGGAGGCCATGACCGGAAAGGCAACCAGATTTCCGAGTCCTACGGCGGAACCGGCAGCAGCCAGAATGAATCCCAACTTCGAACTGAACTGCCCTCGCTCCTGCACCATAAAACTCCTTAATAATCTTGTTGTTATGAAATCAGCGTCGATTCTATCAACGCCCCGGGCACGGTACAACGAAAAGCACTACAGTGCCGGAATAGCCCCCATAGCCCACTGCGCAAGGCTTTGGGCCGATTCCCGGGCCGCCGGGTCAATATTAGAGCTCGCTGAATTTGACGAACAGGCTATAATCGCCGCCCATGGCAAAGAGCAGCAAGAAAAAAACTCCCGACAACACCATCGTCGCCAACAAGAAGGCGCGGCACGACTATTTTATCGAGGAAGACTTCGAGGCCGGCATTCAGCTGCAGGGCTGGGAGGTCAAGAGTCTCAGGGAAAAGAAGGTGCAACTGGTGGACAGCTATGTGCTCATGAAGGGGGGTGAGGCCTTCCTGCTGGGCTGCATGATCACGCCCCTGAATACCGCCAGCACCCATGTGATCGCCGACCCGACGCGCACCCGCAAACTGCTGCTGCACAAGAGAGAGCTGGCCAAACTGTTTGAAGCCACCCAGGCCAAGGGCAAGACCTGTGTCTGCACCAAACTGTACTGGAAAGACCACCTGGTGAAATGCCGTATTGCCCTGGCCACGGGCAAGCAGGCCCACGACAAGCGGGCCACCAAGAAAGACCGGGAATGGAATATCGAGAAGCAGCGCACCCTGCGCGCCCACAATCGTTAGGCGGCAGCTGATATTGTGAGTCGGGCCCTTGAAATAGTGGTGTTTCGGCCATATCTTTAAAAGTAAGGGCCTATTCCAGCAGCGCTTGAATTGGTCCAAATGTTCTTCAAGAGTAAACCTTCCAGTTTCGTGCTTGCCTTTTAGGTGAGTACGGCAAATACTGGGATGACACCGAACAGCAACAGAGAGTTCGTTTGTGTTGCTGCTGTGGGGCACTAGGGTGTGCCAGAGCATCAAAATACCAGTACTGAGCTTTTCTTTAGCAGTTATGGGGGCGATCTGGATTCGACGCCGGTATCAACTCCTTAGGTGCATGCCGAGAGGGTAGTGACTCTCGTAAATCAATTACTACAACTAACTAGTTGCCAACGACGACAACTACGCTCTAGCGGCTTAATATAGCCCGCTAGCGATTGCCTCAGGGATGCCTGTAAACCGGAGTTTTGCAATCGTCATATAGAACAGGATCGCGGAAAGGCCGTCTGGGGCCCGCCCGTTAAAACTTAACCAGACTCGCCCAACTCACCCTGCCCGTCGGGCGGATGCGGGTTAACTCAATAGACGACGCTAAGCATGTAGAGCCGAAGGGCGCGAACTGACGGACGGGAGTTCAATTCTCCCCGCCTCCACCAACAATGAAAAAGGGCCACACCCCCAAGGGTGTGGCCCTTTTTCATTGTTGGCCGCCGCAGCCAGAATTGATCTCTTAAAGTCGAGTTCCTGCAAATCGCCGGGAGCGATTTGCGACGCCGGCAAAGCCGGCGGCCCCGAAGGGGTGGCCTACAGGGATGTAGGCCACAATTCTCCCCGCCGGGAATTCAGCACTATCAAAATCAAAGTTCTCTGACCTCCTTGATCACTAATTTTCATCTGGACGAAGATATATTTTCATTTGGACGAATAAATAGTTTCATTTGGACGGAGGTTTATATAGATCGTCGCGCCCTCTTGCGGGCAAGCCAAATTTAACGGTTAAGGGCAGCTTTTTGATGCAGAAAGTAACATTGCGCGCTCAGCCAATAATCCCCTCCAATTTTAATCAACTACATATCCTATTCAGTTAACTCCACCGGGAACCCTGCACTTTCACGTTAAAACTGAACACCAAATGGTATTGAGTTGTGAATGTCCTTAAGTCCCCATTTACCCAAAACCGTAACAACCCCCTGCTACAATCCCCAAACAAACCACCACCAACCCCCAAACCCCAATGCCCCAAAACACCACCAAAACCCTACTCCCGGTTCTGCTACTCCTCACATTAGCAACCTGCACCACCCCACCCCAAAACCAATCCAACATCCGCAACCTCACCGTCCTCTACACCAACGACGAACACGGCTGGATGCAAGGCATGGAAGCAGGCCAGGGCGCTACCAATTTAATGCAACTGTGGAAAGACCAGGAAGGCTATCACCCCGATGGCCCTTTCCTGCTGCTCAGTGGCGGCGATAACTGGACCGGGCCGGCTATCTCCACCTGGACCCAAGGTGAGAGCATGGTGGAAATAATGAATGCAATGGCCTATGACGCCTCGGCGGTGGGCAATCATGAATTCGATTTTGGTCTTGAGGTGCTGGCCCAACGGGCGGCGGAGGCTGATTTTCCCTACCTCAGTGCCAACACCCGCTGGCGCGGCAGTCAGCAAGTGCCCGGGGATCTGGGTATCCTGCCCTTTACCGTCACGACGGTTAACGGCATTGCGGTGGGCATCATCGGCCTCACCACCCGGGATACACCCACTTCCACCAATCCGGCCAATGTGGCCGAACTGGACTTTATTGACTATGAACTGGCACTGCGTGAGACCGTGCCTCAACTACGGGAGCGGGATATTGATCTGTTGCTGGTGACCTCCCATGTCTGCATCGATGAACTGTTGCCACTGATTGAAGCCACTGCCGATCTGGACCTGGACATGGTGGGAGCCGGACATTGCAATGAACTGGAAGCGAGACTGGTGAACGATACAGTTCTGTTGGGTGGCGGCTATCATTTCACCGCCTATGCCCGGGCCGACTTCAGCGTGGACATTGCCACAGGGCAACGCACCGCCAGCAGTTACAGCACTCGAGGCAATACCGGCAGCCAGGCTGATCCGCAAATCGCACGCCTGATAAGACTCTGGTCCTCGGGCATCGAAGCCAGTCTGTCGGAAGTTATAGCCTATTCTGAAAAGACAGTTGCTCGCGGCGTCAACAGTCCCCTGAACCAGTCCATTATCGATTCCTGGCTATGGCATGACGACAGTGCCGATATCGCCATCACCAATGCCGGCGGTATTCGCATCGATTTGCCCGCCGGTGAAATTGATCTGGCCACCCTGGTGGCCATGATGCCCTTCGACAATACCATCGTTGCCGTGACCATTCCCGGCGCCACGGTCATCGATGTACTGGAAAATGGCAGTCGCCCGGTTGTAGCCGGTGTGCAGCACAGCAATGGCCAATGGCTGCTGAGACAAAGCGGCCAGGCCATCGATCCCCGGAGCGATTACCGGGTTTTGGTGAACAGCTTCATGTATGCCGGTGGTGATGGCTATGGGAGTCTGAAGACAGCTGACCCCTCCGGTTTTGATACCGCCATTCATTATCGCCAGCCTTTTGTTGATTGGCTGCGCTCCCTGCAAACCAGCCTGGATCAGCCCCTGAGCTTCTAGCTCGGCATATCCGCCCCGCCTGGCGTCGGTAACGCCCGACTCTTCAGTTATCCGCAGATCTGATTGCCGAATGCAGGCATAAACACTTCTTCGCCTCACTTTGCTTCAGGGTATTGACCTGACCCACAGCCAAACCCACATGCAGATCTGCCTGCAGTTGTGGATACATCATGAAATATTGCTTGATGAAATGCCTCTTGTAGCCAAGGACGATAACGAAATCATTCAGGTCCCAGTGTGAAAAGCCTTTCATCTGGTGCCAGATCAACGGATAACCGCCGGTTTCGATCATGGGTTTGGGGATGACGCCGGTCTCTTACGAGAGCCTGTTGCTGTAGCCACCGGCCAGAATTATTACCTGCATAATGTCCGATTCTTGTTATTCCCAGAGCTGCCCACTATACCATTTTCACCATGGGAAAAGTGCCAGGCTGGGGATATGGTTCACAGTTTTGGATGAGTTCAGCTGCCTTAGCAGATAGCTCGGTTCCAAGGCCGGTTGAATCAGGCGCATTTTTACTTTGAAGACCGGAGACAAGAACAAGCTGCATCGATTTGGCATGCAGACCTTTCTCTTGCCCGTTGAACCGGTGAAAACAGCTGTGCAGAATCAACTGCAAGAGACATAAAGTCGGCGCCCCACACTGGACAGCTCGAAGGCAGCAGCGCCTGAAAGGCATTCAACGACGCAGCGCGAATGCAGAATATCGGATTCCTGGTATGGGATCGGTGGCTCAGCCGGGCATCAGGCAAATAGCCCGTTCAGGCTGCAGGGGTTTTTGAAATGGCCGGCTCTGGCCGGCTTTTGTCAGCTTTGTTCAGACCGAACTTGGCAACCCGGCGACTGATAGTGGCCGGGGAACTGCCCAGGATGCGCGCCACTTCAGCTTGCCTGCCGTCGGTAATCTCCAGCAAGGCCGCAAGCTGCTCTTTTTCCATGAACTCCAGATAATCCCCATTGGCATAGGAATGATTTGAGAACGCAACCTTGCGTAATTGTCTTACCAGGAACCAGAATTGACGCCACTTCAGCCGGAAGGTGATGACTTCATCACGGGCCAGATAGAGCAGTACCCAGATAAAGAAGGTAGACGCCAGCGGCATCAGGATGGCGGTGGAGGCATTGAAGCCTGCCAGCTTGAACAGATTGACACCGAAGGCAATCAGAAAAATCGGCGCAAAAGCCAGCAGTAATATGCGCGAGCGCTGGTGAATCTCCCGATCCTTGCCCAGCAAACCCCACAGCAGCGCTGCCACTGCGACGATCACGCCTGCGAAGACATAAGCCTGGAACAGGCCATAGGCCGGACCAGGCTGGCTGACTATGGTGTAGCCCACATGCTGATAGCCGTTGATAAGCCTACCGTTGATCAGCAGGGCCATCAGGGCGGCCGCCCACAGCATCAGCACCGGCACACTGTACAGAGCAGCGCGATTACCGATGGAACGGGCGATGAAATGGATAGCAGCCGGCGGGATAAAAATCAGGCTCAGCATCAGGCCGTCAATAAACACATAGGCCAGTGCCGCATTTGACTCAAAAGTCCAATAGCCAAGAAACTCGAAAGCGTTCAGCAAAATGAACAGCAAAGTCAGCACCACGAACGCGTTGGTAATACGGGTTCGTGTACTGACTTGCGCAAGGATCAGTGCTTTGAGAACCACGCCAAACAGCGCGAAAACACCGAACAAATAGAAAGCGATCAACGCCGCATCCCCTTTTTTGAATCATGGCATTAAGAGCAATCTATCGAACTTTGAGGGAAATGCCAAGATGCGTTGATGCAATACCGGAACCAGTGAACACACAAAAGATCTTGTTCAGTGCCTGCAACTGTCCGGATTCGGACAATTTGTCCCAGCAGACCGGAAAAGTTGCCGTGGTGAGATTGCCCAATGTAGGAAAAGTCGCAATGGATTGCTCCGGCTTCAGACCGAATATGTCCAGATATTTCAGAAACGGTCGTTCACCAACCTGGTGCGGAATCAGGAAGTCAATCTCGTCCCGTTGCCAGCCGAAACGCTGCAGGGACTCGGGCACCATTTTACGCACCAGGCCAATGGTCTTGGCACAGATCTTCCCCATTTCCATGGCGAATTCGGGTTCCCCACCGTAGGGCACATTGGTGAAGTCGGCGAAACAAAGCTTTGACTGACTGGAATCACAGCGGGTCTGGTAACCAACAATGCCGCTGGCATCTTCGGACACACCCACCACCATGGCGCCACCAACATCGCTGACCGTCATGCCACCAATGGATTTTTCCACACTGTCCCTGCCCAGCTTGCCGGACTTGAACAGGTCCACCAGCATCTGTGTTTTCAGACTGGGAACTTCACCGGTGCACAGCAGGGCATACTCAATGGTTCCGGCAGCTATCAGGGCCTGGGCTGTTAGCAGGCCGGTAATCAGGCCGTGACAGGCATCGGAGATATCCCAACACAGACCGGGCTTGATCCCCACCGCATGGGCCACCCGGTGCATGGTGGCCGGTTCCACATAGTCACGATCAATGCCGCAATAGAAGGCAGCACCAATTTTGTGTGCGGGAATTCCTGATCTTTGCAAAGCGATTCTGGCGGCATCAATGGCCAGGTCTCCCGGCTTGGTACCGGAGGGAGCATGCCGCGTATGGCTGATGCCCATCAGCTGCTCCACCGCATCCAGCGGGTAACCCAATCGGTCAAAATGCGCTTCCTGAAGTAAATCCCGGGTTGGAACTGCCCTGGTCGGCAACACCGACCCACATCCGTAAATAGTCGTCCTGTTCATATCGATACCTCGTAAATTCCAGTGTTTATGCGGGGTGTAGCTGTGTTGCAAAAATGAAATTGCTAACTGACATTATCGACTAATCGCTAACAGGTACAATAGCTGCCCCTGTCTCATTATGTGCGATTAATTTGCCATTAATCTCACAGTCATTAGACTGCTGATCCTTGTCTGAAAGATGATTCTGCGAAGCCGATTCATTCAATCATCTGGAGGCGAGGGCATACTTTGTCTACCAACTTTTCAACGCTTCCATCTGGAGAGAACACTACGATGATCAACAAGATCGCATTACGTAAATCCCCCGCCTTATTATTGATAGTTTTGGCCCTGGCCAGCTGCACCACGATCGATCCCTACACTGGCGAGCAGCGCACCAGCCGGGCTGTTCAGTACGGTGCCATCGGCGCCGTGGTTTGTGGTCTGATCGGCGCTGGCGAAAGTAGTCAGCGGGCACGCAATGCCGCCGCCGGTTGTGGTGCCATTGGCGCTGGCGTAGGGGCCTATATGGATGCCCAGGAACGGGAACTGCGGGAAGAGCTGGCAGGCACCGGTGTTCAGGTGCAGCGCGTTGGTGATGAATTGCAGTTGATTATGCCCGGTAATGTCACCTTCCCCACCGACGGTTATACCGTGCGTAACGAGTTCATGCCGGTACTGGATTCTGTGGCCCGGGTGCTCTACAAATTTACCGACACCCGCCTGCAGGTCACCGGCCACACCGATTCAACCGGCGCCCGGGATTATAATTTCAATCTGTCAGACCGGCGCGCCACCAGTGTGGCCAACTATCTGGCCAGCCAGGGCATTGACCAGAACCGGCTGATTGTTCAGGGCATGGGGCCGGATCAGCCCATCGCCAGCAATGACTCTGCCTCCGGCCGGGCCCAGAACCGGCGCGTGGAGCTGAGCATTATTGCCGTGCAATCCTGATTCGGAGTCTGCCGTGGCCATGCCGGCCACGGCAGACACTCCCGCAATACGCGCCGGAACTTTCCTACAACCGACCAGTTTTCTGCCAAAAAATCAAAGACTAAGCAGTAGCCTTGGTTTATCCTGACTCGGATCAATGCCTGCAGATATTCCCTGTTTTGTCGTAATAGATTGAACGCAGCCAGCGAGCAGTAGAATGACCAGCAATCCAGAAAGCGCTATCCACAGTTCTGACAAGCACTCCGAAAGCCGGTCGGAACTGGATCCGGTCGCTTATCAACTGGAGCAACTTCGCCGCCTTTACCAGCGACTGCCCCTGATTCTGCTGGCCGATATCATTGCCGGCCTGTTTCTGTTCGGCCTGCTGTTCTCCCAGTGGCAATCTCCAATGGCCTTCCTCTGGCTGGCCCTGTTGTTATTCGCCACCGTGGCCCGGGCGTTTCTGGCAAAACGCTTTATGGATCAGGGCTTCGACTTTGATAACCGCGATAGCCGCTCACGTTTCCTGATCGTTGGCGCCTTCATTTCCGGCCTGATCTGGGGTTGCAGCTGGTTACTGCTACCGGCCGATCCCAGTCTCCTGCAATTGCTGATCATCGCTGCCTGGCTGGTGGGCATGCAGGCCGGCGCCGCTTCCACCATGGTGCTGATCAAGGAAGTTTTTCTTGCCTATACCCTGCCCTCTTTTTTCTGTTTCACTGCCTACCTCTTGATCCAGAGCAGTGACTATGGACTGGTACTGGCGGCGGCCTATGCCATGTACCTGTGCTTTATTCTTCCCATCGGCTACCGGGTTGGCCGCGAGTTCAATGAATCCATTGCCCTGCGCCTGAGTAATACCGCATTGCAGGAGACCCTGGAAAATGAAGCCAATCGCCTGACGGAAAAAGAAGCCCAGCTCAGAGAGCAACTGAAAATTGGCGCCGCCCTGAAATCCGAGAAAGCCCTGATCGATGAAAGGCTTCAGGCCGAAACCGGGCAGAAGCTGCTGATTCTCGACTCCATCAGTGAGGCCGTGGTGGGGCTGGACAGTGACGGCAATATCACTTTTGCCAATGCTTCCGCCCTGGACCTGCTGGGCCTTGCGGAAGAGAAATTACTCGGACAGCGCCTGTTTACCATCATGAGCGATTCCTCTCCGCAGCAGCACCGGGATACTGATGCCGAGATTGCCATCTCCAGTTGCTTCAAGGATGGCCAGACTGTCCCCAGCCTGGAATGCACCCTGTTCGGCAAAAACAATATCGCCATCCCGGTACGCATGGCCTGCACTCCTATTGTTCAGAATGATGCCGTACTGGGCGCCGTGATCAGTTTCATCAATATCAGCGATCAGAAAGAAATGCAGGCCATGTTGATGCAGTCCCAGAAGATGGAAGCAGTAGGACGGCTAACCGGTGGTGTGGCTCACGATTTCAACAACCTGCTCACGGTTATTCTTGGAAATCTGCAGTTTCTGAAAAAGCGTCTGGCCGATGACGAAGGGTTGCAAAAGATTCTGAATCGCCTCATCGACACCGCCAAACGGGGCGGCGACCTCAATAACCGCCTGCTGAGTTTTTCCAGCGAGCAGAATCTTAAAACCGAACTGGTGATGGTGGATGATCTGCTCAGTGATATGCAGGATTTCCTGAGCCGGGTTCTGACCGAAAATATCGAACTGGAAATTCAGATACCCGAACAGGATATCGCCGTGCTGACGGATCGCACGCAACTGCAAAATGCCATTCTCAATATCTGCGTTAACGCCCGGGATGCCATGCCCCAGGGTGGCATCTTGAAGGTTGAGTCGGATCTGAAACGTCTCGACAAGTCACTGGTCAGCGGTGAAGAGGAACACGGCGAGGCAGATTATGCGGTCATCAGTATCACCGACAACGGCGTTGGCATCGCCGCCGAGATTCAGAAAAAGATTTTTGAACCCTTTTTCACTACCAAGGAAAAGGGTCAGGGCACCGGCCTGGGATTGGCCACGGTCTATGGCTTTATTCGTCAGAGCGGCGGCAATATCACCGTACAGAGCCGCGAGGGAGAATGGACCCGCTTCAATATTTATTTGCCAACAGCCGATACAGTGACCCGCCGGAAGGCCATGGAACAGTCGTCACAGGATCAGGATCTGCAGTTTGAAGGTACTGCCATGATCGTTGAAGACGATCCGGTGGTCCGGGAAGTGGCCATCGAAACCCTGCGCAGCTATGGCTTCGATATTGTCACTGCCGGCAATGGTCAGGAAGGCCTGGAAAAATTCTCCGAACATCCGGAAATCAAACTGGTGTTCTCTGATGTAGTCATGCCCGGCCGCATCAATGGCATTGAAATGGCGGAATCCATAGAACAGGTTCGCCCCGGCACGCCCATCATTCTGGTTACCGGCTATACTGACAAGGCGCTGAAAAACCGCATTCTCGAAGCGGCCAATGTAGTGGTGCTGTCCAAACCCTATGACACCGAGACCCTGCCGGGCGTGATCCACAAACTGCTCATGCGCAACGCTTCCTGATTACCCCCTCCCCAGGCTTCACATAAAGCCGGCGAGCAAGCGGGCTGTCCTTTTGGGGAGGGCTGGTCTGCCCTGTGCTCGCAAAAATGCTACTCTGCTGCGGATTCTTCAAAAAACAGTAATAACAAAAAGGAGTCCTGCCATGCGCCCATTCCTATTTCTGGCCGCGTTTTTCTTCAGCGCTTCGCTCAGCGCCCAACAACCCCCACCACCGCCCGGCGCCTATGATGCCGCGCCTTATCTGGGCCAGATTCGTAACAGCTATTTGTATGGTGATATCTGGGAACGTCCGGGCCTGTCAGCCCGCGACCGCTCCCTGATCACAGTGTCAGTAAACCAGGCTCTTTATGCCAGTTACGAGCTGGGGCTGCATATTGGCCGCGCACTGGATAACGGAGTGACCCAGGCGGAAATTTCCGAAGTCATTGCCCATGTGCTGTGGTATTCAGGATTCCCTACCGGTGTGAATGCGGCGCGGGTGGCGGCCGAGGTGTTTGCCGAACGCGGCCTGCCAGCGCGACCGCCCGGTGTTTCCGATCGCCAGCCTCCCGACAATCCCGACATTGAATTCCCCGGCGCCTTCCCGCAGACGCCCTACCTGCGGGACCTGCTGAATCAGGTGGTGTATGCAGAAACCTGGCAGCGGGAGGAACTGTCAGCCCGGGATCGCAGCATGATTACCGTGGCTGTGGGCACAGCCCTGTATGCCTCCAGCGAAGTCCGGCACCATGTGGGTCGCGCGCTGGATAACGGCGTCACGGCGGATGAGATTGGCGAGATCATTACCCATGTGGCTTTTTATGCGGGTTTTCCCACCGCCATCAATGCAGCCCAGGTGGCAGAAACGGTACTGCGCCAACGCGGCATCGAGCTGCCCGATGTCAGCTATCCGGCTGCCCCCTATCTGGGTGAATTGATGGATACTCTGGTGCACAGCGAGACCTGGGGGCGTCAGCAGCAGTTGTCCGCCCGGGACCGCTCCCTGGTGACCATTGCCATGACCCAGGCTGCCTATCAGTCAGAGCAGTACCGTGAGCAACTGGAGAGAGGGCTCGACAATGGCATCAGCCCCGAGGAACTGGCGGAACTCATGGCTCAGGTCACCCTCTATTCAGGCTTCCCCAGCGGCGTCAATGGCTCAAGAATACTGGCGGAAGTCTTAAGGGAGCGCGGCCTGCCCCTGCCGGAATGACCGTCTCGCCTGGCTGACAGCAAAATTGCGGGTCCGGTAGTGCTTCCTGTGCACTGGCCCGCATTTTCTGTCAAATTGCAGGCGGGCCGGCATTGTTACTTTTATACACATATTTTCTGTGCTAGCTTTACCGAATGGACTTGTTGCACCGTTCCTTCTCCAAGCTTACCCACCTCTGTGTGAATCAGGACGCCAAGATCGCCACCATTCGGGCCGTTATCGTCGCCACGATACTGGCGGGACTGTTGCTGCTACTGATGAATCTGTCAGAGGCCAATGACTCGGCAGGCATCGCCGCCGACGCCGAGACCAGCAATGATCAGGCATCCCTGAATAACCTCTCAGGGGACAGGTGTCCGCCGACATCAGGCGCCTCGTCTGAGCGACTCCTGCCGCTGCTTCAATCTTTCGCTGGCTGACTGCCGGGCCTAACTGCAAGACCCTGTTCTCTGAAGCACCCCGGAAATGAAAAACCCGACCTGTCACCAGGACAGATCGGGTTATTCCAAAATTCGGGAATCAAGCCTGATTCGGGTTTGTTACTTCTTGCGAGACTTCGCTTTGGCTGCCGGCTTGGCAGTCTGACGACTGGCCGGTGCGGCCTGACGGCTACGGGTCTGGCTAACTGCAGGTTTGGCCGTTGAAGATTTTTTCATTCAAGGATGCTCCTCAAAACAAGACATCACCCAATGTGATGTGAGCAAAATCATAATCCTAATTTTGCAAAGCACAAGTGTTTGCCAAACTATTTTTAGCCTGTTCCTGACAGGGTTTACTGACCGCTTTCACAGTTCAGAGGAGTCACCTGGCGGCGATCTTCACAGCCTGTTTTCACCCACTGAACAGGCCAGTATCCGGCTCATATGACTATAGGGCAATCCGGTTTCCTGATGCCAGTCATTGAACTGTTGCTGGATGCGCCGGAGGTCGCGTTTTGAAGTCGGCTGCTCGTTTATCTCCAGCCCAATGGAACGCAACACCGTCACCACATCCCGCGCCGGGATAAAGCAGTCCTTGCCCACCCGCCGCAAAAACCACAGGGCGCTCTGTCCACCCAATCGCGACCCACGGGCTTTCAATTCCCACATCAGTTCAATCTGCCTGGACGCCGGCCAGTCTGCCAGCCAGTTGCCGAAGCTGCCATGCTGACGAGACGTGTCCTGAACAAAGAACACATTCTCTTGCAGTGCTTTTATTTTCTGCCAGTTACGGACTACCCGTCGATCACTGGCATAGGCTTCCCACTGCTCCGGTGACAACAGGCCCAGGGTGCGCGGATTAAAACCAAAAAAGGCCTCTTCAAATTCAGGCCATTTGTTTTCTATCACCTTCCAGCTAAAACCCGCCTGGTTGATGCATTTGGTCATGGCCGACAGATAGCGGTCATCACCCAGTTCCCGCAGGGCCCGTTTACTGGCCACTGTGGGCATCAATTGCTTGAGCGCGGCAGCACCGCCCTTGCGCTGTTCGGCCCGCTCAAGGATTTTCCCGAATTGACTCATTGCTACAGATCCCATTGCCACTTATTTTGTTGCTGCAGGTCTTGTTGCAGCAGTTAACCACGGTTTGATGCTGTCGGGGGCCATCCGAAAGGCAGCGCAGGGTCCCGACAGCGACGTGGCGCCACCGCCGACCTTGTTCTCGCTGATTATTAGCCTGGCGACCAAGGCCCGCAGCCTGTCGTCTCCAGACTCCTGCCTGAAAACTCTTTGACTCACGGCTCCGAATCTTGCTGGACCGGAGCTCAGCTGCCAACCGGGTCTTTTCTGAGATTTCCCAGAGCTTTTCCCGCTCCACACAAAGTTTTGGGCGGGTGACTGACTGCTTCAGGCCAGCCCCGGATTGGTCAGATTCTGTCAGCGTACGCTACGTCCTCCCGGTTTTTCCTGACTGAAAACCGACTGGCTGCCTGATTCCTCAAATTTGCCTGAAAAAATTTAATTTCCGACACTTCTCACAGGGCCGCCATATTTATACAGCTCGTCACATTCTGTAAAGTTTTGTTACATTTATTGTTACAGGCTGTGACAAAAATTTACTGGCAATTCAGTATCTTACAGCACCATTACAGAGCAGCGACAAGAATTCCTACAAAGATCCGCCCGGCAGGGTCTGAAAATGTCCCCCACCAGGCCATAAACCGCCTCAAAAAATTCAATGATTCTGCACATTTAGCACTAGATAGGGGGTCGGGTTGCTGGTAGGATTCGCCCCCAGCGCAATACCTAAATTAACACCGTTAACAAGAAGCTGCTCAAACACAACCCGCTCAGACAAGGGGTGGTGGATTGTGGCAGAAATAAGGCGTTATTGGGTATTTTGCAAAAAAACCAAAAGTACTAACCCACAAGGGGGCTTTATGAACCACTTGAAAAAAACCTGGTCACTTGGCCTGGCTGTAATCGCATGGGCGCTGTTTGGCGTTTCCGGCGCTTTCGCCCAGGGCAACGTGGACGGTTATATCCTTGGAGAAGTCACTAGCGGCTCCACCGGTGTTGCCAATGCGACTGTTACAGTTCGCAATGTAAACACTGGCCAGGAACGTACGACAACTACCTCCGACAGCGGTACCTACCGCATCTCCCGTCTGTCTACCGGTGATTATGAAATCACTGTGCAGGCCGGCGGCTACCGCGGCGCTTCCCGTGAAGTGCTGGTCAGCGTTGGTCAGGGTACTCCTGCCGACTTCAACCTGGTTTCAGGCAACGTCGAACAGATCGTTGTAACTGGCGGCAATATCGCGCCGGTTGACGTCACTCTGGCAGAGACCACAACTGTGTTCACTGCGGCCGAGATTGAGCGTCTGCCGATTCCTCGTGACATCAATGCCGTTGCCCTGATGGCACCGGGTGCCAACCTGGGTGACAGCCGCTTCGGTTCTTCCCGCGTTGCTACCGCTTCTCACTACTCCACCGGTTTCGGCCTGGCCTCTTTCGGTGGCTCTTCTGTCGGTGAGAACGTGTACTACATCAATGGTATGAACGTCACCAACTTCCGTAACGGCCTGGGTGGTTCTACCCTGCCTTTCGAATTCTATGACCAGTTCCAGCTCAAGACTGGTGGTTTCGGTGCAGAATTCGGCCGTTCAACCGGTGGTGTACTGAACGCGGTAACCAAGCGTGGTACCAACGAATGGCGCATCCGCTCTGGCTATATTACTGAGCCGGAAGCCCTGCGTGGCCACTCTCCCGACGTGCTTGATCCTGTTGGTCCGGGTTATGACGCCGTTTTCTCACTGGATGAGAAAGACGAAACTGAAGCCTTCTTCTCAATCGGCGGTCCCATTATCCAGGACAAGCTGTTTGTCTACGGTATCTATCAGCACCGTGACATCGAAGAGTCCGACTACACTGGCGGCAGCACCCTGCGTCAGAACGTCAACGACGATCCCTTCTGGGGCGGCAAGATTGACTGGTTGATCAATGACAACCATACCATCGAGCTGACAGCCTGGTCTGATGAAAGTGAAACTATTCGCACCACCTATAACTGGGATGAAGTTTCCCAGCAGGTTGGCAACAACCTGGGTGATACCATCATCAGCCGTGGTGGTCGTAATTACATCGCCAAGTACACCGGTGCTATCACCGAGGACCTGACTGTTGCAGTTATGGCCGGTACCAGTGAGTACGACCTCACCACTGCCGCTCCTGCTGACGCAACCTGTCCTTACGCCTATGACTCACGTCAGGGCGGTCTGACCCAGATCGGTTGCTGGACCAATGCTCTGCCCGAGGCTGGTTTCGACGAGCGTGAGGTTTATCGTATCGACCTTGAGTACGCATTGAATGATCGTCATTTGCTGCGTTTCGGTGTTGATAACGAAACCAACACCTCTACCAATACTCGCCAGTACTCTGGCCCCAACGGTGACTACTACCGTTACTATGCCGCCACTCCCGGTGATACCCTGAACAACGGTGCCACAGTGCCTGCCGGCGTCACTGAAATCGTTCGCTATCGCGTGCTGCAAGGCGGCGGTGAGTTCGAAACTGAAGCCGAGTCCTACTACATCGAAGACGAGTGGCTGGTGACTGACACCATTACCGCCCGTATCGGTCTGCGTAACGAGCGCTTCAACAACAAGAACTCCAACGGCGGTACCTTCATCAAGGTTACTGACCAGTGGGCACCGCGTCTGGGTATTGCCTGGGACGTAAACGGTGATGGCACTTCCAAGTTGTTCGCCAACTTCGGTCGCTACCACCTGCCTATCGCCAGCAACACCAATATCCGCCTGTCTGGTTCCGAGCTGTTCACTGAAGAGTGGTACACCTACACTCCAGGTACTATCCAGGCTGATGGTTCAGTTGCGCTGGGCACCAAACTGGGTTCCACCAACGTCTATGGTGACGGCTCTATTCCCGATGTTGAAACCACCATCGATACCGGCATTGAACCCATGTATCAGGATGAGTTCATCGTCGGTTACGAAACCGAACTGGGTGACGGTTATGTAGGTAGTGTTACCTACACCTACCGTGATCTGGGTCAGGGCATCGAAGATATCACTATCGACGAAGCACTGAATGCCCCGGGTGAGTTCCACTACATCCTGGCCAACCCCGGTCGTCCAGTACATACCTTCTATGACCTGGACCACGACGGCGTCAATGAGGAGTACAACTTCTCTGCCGAGGAACTGGGCTTCCCCGAAGCAATGCGTAAATATCACGCTGTAAACTTCACTCTGGAGAAGAACTGGGCCAACGGTCTGTACGCCCGTGCCAACTACACCTGGTCGCACAGCTACGGTAACTACGAAGGCATGGTTCGTTCCGACAACGGTCAGGACGATGCCGGTATTACTACTCTGTATGACTTTGCCGGTCTGCTGGAAGGCGCCTATGGCGACCTGCCCAACGATCGCCGTCATGCTGTGAAGCTGTTTGCTGCCTACGAGTTCGCTCCCGGCTGGCAGGCCAGCCTGTCTGGCACCTACACCAGCGGTCGTCCGCAGAACGCCTTCGGTGTTCACCCGACTGACCCCTATGCCGCTCTGTACGGCGCCGAGTCCTTCTTCAACCAGGGCGTTTTCACTCCCCGTGCCTCACTGGGACGTTTGCCTGGCGTGAAGAACATCGACCTGGGTGTGAAGTATGAGCGTGACTTCGGTCCGAACACCCTGACCTTCCGTGCCGACGTTTTCAACATCTTCAATTACAATACTTACACTGAAATTGATGAAGTTGCCGACGAAGAATCCGGTGTGGCTTCTCCGACCTACGGTCTGCCCACCTGGTTCCAGCGTCCCCGCGCGGTACGTCTGGGTGTGACTTACGACTTCGGTCTGTAAGACACAATCAGCTTCCGGTCAGCTTGCTGACCTGAAACGAAAAAGCCGGCTCCCTGAGTCGGCTTTTTTTATGCCTTGAATTATTCCCGCCCCGACCATCAGCCTCTGTCCAATCCTGCCCCGCGGACTTGCCAGCCTTGTCTGACAGGAATAGATTAAGTGCTTTCTGGCTCATCAAGGCGGCACGTAAGCCATGGATATTCCGCTGCTAAAGATCTTAAGCAACAAGACAAAATACAGTTGCCTGTTGCTTTGCCTGCTGCTGTTGGCAGCTTGCAGCGCCGGCAATGTCTATGAGATAGGCCGGCAACATGGCTTGCAGGAATGCGAGCTACAGCCATTGCCGCTGCAGGCCAGCTGTCGGGAACAGTATCAAATGAGCTACGGGGAGTATCAGCGCCTGCTGATTGATCAGGAAGGACGCACCGAGAACCGATAGCCGGCGCCACGTACAGTCTGGATCAGCTTGGCGTAGTCGATCGCTGCAGTTTCAACCGAAGACAGCGCCTTGCGCAAACGACGGATATGGACGTCGATGGTGCGCTCTTCCAGATAGACATTACCCCCCCACACCGAATCCTGAATATGATCGCGGCTGAAGACCTTCTCCTGATTGAGCAGGAAGAACTTCAGTAGTCGAAATTCAGTGGGGCCCATTTCTACCGGCTTGTCTTCAATGGAAATGCGATGGCTGGTGGGGTCCAGTTGCAGATCGAAGACCCTGAGCACCTTGTCCTTGGAACGGCCATTGACCCGGCGCAGTACTGTCTTGATGCGGGCCACCAGCTCGCGGGGCGAGAATGGCTTGGTGACATAGTCATCCACACCCTCGTTCAATCCCTGCACCTTGTTATCCTCGCTGTTCTTGGCAGTGAGCATGATGATGGGGATATTGGAGGTGATCTCATCGCGGCGCAGACGACGGGCCAGTTCGATGCCGCTACCGCCGGGCAACATCCAGTCCAGCAGCACCAGATCCGGTTTATTGTCGATGATGGACACATGGGCGTCATGAGCATTGGCAGCGCTGAGGCTGTTGAATCCCGCCAGATCCAGAGTGATGCCTACCATGTCTCGGATGGCAGCTTCGTCATCGACTACCAGGATTGTTGATTCGCTCATATTGAACCGACCGTCTTTTAGGATTTTGGACGCGCTTATTTAAGCAATATTATATTACAGTTTTATTACATTCACTGCCCGAATTGGCTCTGATCAGACCTGGTGCAGCTATTTAAACTATTGTAATTATTGAACTTTTATAGCGAAGCCTGAACAAGCAGGCTTCGCTGTGGCGGGATTATCAGAAGCGGTAGTCCAGCTGCAGGCTGAGCTGACGCCCCTTGTTATAGCCGGTTGTCACATTGCCGTCCTGGGTAATTTCACTACGCTCATCGAGAATATTCTTGGCCTTGAGGGTAGTGGTCCAGTTGTCAGCAAGTTCCTTGATGAAGACAAAATTCAGTTCGCCAAAAGGCTGTTCGATCAGGTCCGGGGCACCCTCGATGCCCACTTCGGCAATACGCTCACCGTAGTAGTGGTAAAGCAATGTAGCCGTGGTGCCGGACATAGGCTCATAACCAATCTGGGCATTGAACAACCAGTCAGACTGGCCCTGCATGGGGCGCGACAGACTGGTGAGTGAGTTCTGGTCTTCTTCCCGGATTGTCACCTCTGAATCGATGAAAGCGACATTACCCTGCACATAGAGGTCCTCACCAAGACCATTGAAGAAGCCATCCCCCAGGAAATCCAGTCGCTTGTAAATCTCATACTCAACACCCTTGTTCTCGGCCGCCTGGGCATTGATATAGGTGGATTTGCGGTCGACCGGGCTGACAATGGATTGTTCAATCGGATTGGTGAACTCCTTGTAGAACAGGCCCAGAGACATGTAATCGCTGAAGGCAAAATACCATTCCCAGCGGAAATCATAGTTCTTGATGTCGGTAATCAGCAGATCCGGGTTACCCACAATTTCCTTGCCCGTTTCCGGGTTGGTGAAGGCAGCAGGAGACAGTTCACGAAAATCCGGCCGGGACACTGTTTCACTGTAGGCCGCCCGAAACTGATGGTCATAGTGGATAAACGTGGCACTGAAGGCCGGCAGAAATTCATTCTGCTCCAGCTCGGAAGTAATACCCTGCTCCGGACTGAACAGATCGAAGGTATCCGCACGCTGATAGAAATCTTCCTGACGACCACCGAAGGTGAAACGGAAACGGTCATCGAAGTTGAATTCTACCTGGGCATAGAAGGCTTCCAACTCGTTATTGGCTTCGTAGTTGTCCGTGGGACGGGTGATTTCACGAATCTGGAATCCTTCGGGGGAAATATTCTCCGCCGCCAGAATCTGCTCCATGGGCAACACCAGCAGATCCGGATCATTGGCAATGGGGCCGACGAAGGCAAAACCAAAGCGACGAATCTCTGATTCCCGCTCTTTTTCGGCATAAACATAGCCAGCCTGGGTGGTAATCATGCTGTTCAGCGGGCCATAAAAGACCATGGACAGATCCAGACCGAAATCATCGGCCGTGTCATCCAGCACGCTGAAGTTGCGCAGATTGCCGTCAACACGGGAAGAGAATTCACCGCTGTCATAGCGGTACTCACGCTCATCCGGGCTGTCACGCTCGGCCTTGATGTGGCTGTAACGCCAGTTGATAGCCAGCTCATTGAACACCGGGAAGAAATGGTCGCCCTGCAACTGATTGGAGAACAGCTCTCTTTCAATCCACTCGATCTCGGTAATCTCAAGATCGGAAGCGGCCTCGGTGAAGCCGGTAGTACGCGCCACCAGATCGTCGGTCTTGCGCAGCAGCACAGAGGTCAGGCGAACATTGTGATTGGCATTGAAATCCAGACCGGCAGAGACAATGCTGCTGATGTCGATGCTGTTTTCAGTGCCGCGATACATCAGGCCTTCCTGCTGGGTCAGGCCACTGTTGGATGGCACCCAGGTATTGCGCTCTATCTCATTGGTCTGCCAGGAGTTGGAGTAGTCTACAGCCGCCATGTAGTTGAATTTCGCCCCACTGCTACCGAGCTCATGGGAGTTGCCAAGCGAGGCAGACACATCAACATCCACCGGGGACTCTTCGACGGAAGGGCTGTACTGGTTATTGAATGACCGGCCCACCGCCTGCAGGGTTTCTACCGGCACACCAACCCCGGTAAAGGGGCTCAGCCGACGCAGTTCCTGATCATTGGCCGTGGCTTCCTGCAGCACCTGGGGAGCCTCCCGAAAGCCATCATCATAGCCGAGCCAGTCACGGTCGCCACCGCTGAGGGTGTAGCCGTCCTTGAACGTGGTATTGCCGGTCATGCCCAGTGAGCTAGACAGATTAAAGAAGAAATCATCGGTGGATTTCTTGGTGCGCATCTGCAGTACACCACCGCCGAATTCACTGGGGAATGCTGCAGAATAGGTTTTCTGTACCAGCACGCTGTCCAACACTGCCGTAGGAAACAGATCCATCGGTACAACCCGGTTGATGGGCTCCGGGCTGGGCAGAATAGCACCATTGAGCAGGGTCGTGGAGTAGCGCTCACCCAGGCCCCGCACATAGACGTATTTGCCACCGACGGTGCTCAAACCGGAAATGCGCTTCAGGCTCTCGGCAATATTGGAATCGCCGGTGCGAGTAAACTCTTCACCACCAACCACATTGGCGATCTGATCTGTGCCGCGCTTTTCATCTGGAACGAATTGACCAATGACTGAAATCTCTTCGATCTCAGGCGGCTGGGCGAAAGCAGTTGAGCTGATTGCGGTGGCAATACAGGCCACCAGGAGCTTACGGCTCGGCATAGGGTTTACTCCGGGAGTGTTCTGATCATTTGAGTGGCGCTAGCTTATTACGGGTATATGACAGCAATATGACAAATACCGACCTGTCTCGACCCGATTTCGTCATCTTGCAAAAAAGGCCCAATAAAAAAGGGCAGCCGAAGCTGCCCTCTCTCGTTAACTTCACTGGAAACTAGTCTTTGTAGTCCGTGAAAGTCCAGCCTGCGGTCCAGTCGGAGGTCGCATCCTTGATGGCACCGATGTAATCCACCTGATCGAAGAAAGAATCAGAAGGAATAGCCGGTGTCACCGCATTGATGGCGGAACCATTGGCCCAACCGAAGGGACCACCGAGGTCAACAGTACCGGAAGTGCTGTTGCTCTGGGCGTTGTACCACTCGGTAGCAGTAAAGGTACCGCTGCCTTGCAGGTCGGCCGCACAGGCAGTGCTGATCAGGCTGTTTTCCATGGTCAGGGTGCCGTTCAGCGTGGCTGCAGACGAGCCCGACTGACTGAAAGTTTCATCACCGGCAATGCGGATACAGCCTTCATCAACCGGAGTCGGGAAGACACCGCCAATGATGGAGTTGGACATGTTCATGCCGGTACCGGCTTTCAGTTCGAAAGCGTGGCCATTCCCTTTCTGATCGGGGCTACCGATACAGGTCAGGTTGGAAACAGTAGGAATTGAACGGGGCGTGGCAATGGGGTTGGAACCCAGGTTATCCGCCTCGATGCAGTTGTCACCGGAGGAAGTCTGGTCAATCAGGACATGCTGCAGCTTGCCGACATAACCGGTAGTCCAGTCCAGGGCATCGTCATCGTTACCGGTCAGTACCAGGTGCTTGGCGTTAACAGTACCACCATAGAACTCAATACCGTCATCGGCGCCGTTATGAACCTGGATATAGTCCAGAATAGTGCCGGAACCCACGCCCTGCAGAGCGATGCTGTTCAGCTCGTTCTCGGAAGTGATAGGCCAGCCGGCGTATTTGATCTGTACATAGGTCACCGCACCGGAATCGTCATCATCTACCGGAGAAGAACCACCACCGTAGGTACCGGTGGAACCTTCCCCTTCGTCAGTGCCGCTCTGGGTATTCAGGGTCGCACGACCGTTGATAACCAGCCCACCCCAGGTACCGCGCAGGTTCAGGGCGTCAACACCGTCAACGTCCTGCTCGGAAGTCATGATGATGGGATTGCTGGGCGTGCCGTTGGCGTAGATCTTGGCGCTCTTGTCGATGATCAGGGTATTCACACCTTCGGGGGCGAAGATAGTGGTACCGGCATCGATAGTCAGGGAAATCTTGTCGTCGTTTTCAGTGTCGACGTTCTCACCGATAAATACCGCGCCATCCAGATAGTAGCTGTTGTTGGCAGTCAGGTGAGTATCAGTGGTGATACGACCAGTCAGTGAGCAAACCGGCTTGCCAGCGAAAGTACCGGAGATGGAAGTGGTATTGGTCGGGCAACCATCGGCAGGTGCTTCGGAAATACTCACGGCAGCAGGAGCTGCTGTGTAAGTCAGATTGGACAGATCACCATCGGTGTAATAACCAACATAGGCAGACAGGGTCAGGCCAGTCAGGTTGGTGTCGGCGCCGATCAGGCCATTGAGCACTGTCACTTCTTCAGACGCTTCCAGGGTCTTGGTGGCGTAAGGCATGACATTGCTGGTGTCCAGAGGAACCCAGATGCCGCCGGACAGCAGGTTGAATAGGCCAACACCCGGCACTTCGAGAACAGCAACCAGGGAACCGGTCTGGCCCACATCGGCAGAGGCCGGGTTAATGGTTGCTACCAGGTCCACGGCGTCGGCAGCCGGAACAGTTGTCAGATAGCTGGCTCCACCATTAATGGTTGCACCACCGCTGAAAGAAGCGCCAGTCTTGGGGCCTCCGGTGGTCAGTGCAGGTTGATCAGCGGCTGATGCAGCCATGCTTGCGACTGCCAATGCCACACCGCTGGCAATTGCACTCAGTTTTGTTCTCTTGGATATCATGTCGACTCCTTGGACTAGATGGTTGTGTGAGTTAACGGTCCGGCCATGATAGGAGCGGCATATTTCAGTTCTGAGTCAGAACTATTGCATTTTTATTACATGAACCTTTGCCCCCGGAAAGTCACTGCCGTTCAGGAGTTATTTGTAAATTCAGCCCGGCCACGCTACTTTCACCAGCTTCCCCGGCAAACTGAACAAGTAACGAGCAATGAAGATTGAACAGACAAAGGATTTGAGCCCACTGCAGATCGAAGCCCAGCATCTCGGGCTGTTCGAAACTCCGGTGGTCTACAGCAAGCTGAAAGATGGCGAGACGGTCATGCAGGCCCTGGAACAATGCATTCGCCAGCGCATGTCCGAGAGTGACGGCTTACAGCGCTCCAATATCGGTGGCTGGCACTCCGACAGTGACATGCTGGAATGGGGCGGCGATGCCGCCAAACAGATTGCCAACTCGGCCGTCGCCATCGCCAAAAGGCTGAGCACTTTCATGGAAGGCAGTGTGGATGACTTCGACTGGTTTGTGCGTATGTGGGCCAATGTGACCCCTAAAGACGGACTCAATCATATTCATGCCCACCCCGGCAACCTGTGGGCCGCGGTGTTGTATCTGGATATGGGTGATGCTGGCTCGGGGTCGGATGTGGGGGGCTCCCTGTACATGGAAGACCCGCGTTTTCCCATGGCGGCCATGCGGGAGACATCCCTGCGTATGCTGGGTGTCGGCGGTCAGCCGCAAAAATATGAAGTGGATTTCAAACTGCAGCGGGGCAATCTGGTGGTGTTTCCCGCCTGGTTAAGACACGGTGTGCGGCCTTACACAGGCGCTGGCGAGCGCATCTCCATTGCCATGAATATCGATGCGCAGCGCAAACGCCTGGGCTGAAGGATCAGGCCTGGGCTGAGGTGGCCCGGCGAAAACGGTATTGCAGAAAGGGGTTCAATAAACGCGCCAGGCCCTTGGTGAACATCAACGGGCTGTCCTGCACGGCAAAGCACAGGCAACCTTCATCACTCATTGGCTGATGCTGATGAGACGCATTTCTGAGCACGAAGTCCGATTCCCGGTAGTGGCCCATTTCATCGCTGAAACTGCCATCCAGTACCAGGGTAATCTCATTGCCGCGGTGCTTGTGCACAGGCACCTGGCTGCCGGGCTTCATATAAAGAAACTCGCACTGGGTTTCATTATCGAGCATGACACTGGCCTGATTGATACCGCCGGCCATCTTCTTCCAGACCAGGCCGTCACTGGCCAGCTTGGCCAGCACGCGGGGCAGGCTGACACTGCCTTCCAGCATATGAATTTCATTGACAGCGAAGCTGTCGGTCTCGGGAGTGCTGGTTTGCGACTCGCTGGTAATGGCTTCGATCATATGACTGAAGTCAGGATCGCTGCCTGCTGTATCAGGCACCGGGTTCTGTAGCCAGTTCAGCGTGGCTTCGGCCTCAAGGGCACTGGTGGTTTCGCGGCACTGGGCGCAAAGTTCAACATGGGCAGAGATCACTACGCTCATGCCGGCAGACAAACTGCCCTCTGCAAAACTGCCGAGCAATTCCCGCGAAGGGTGATGTGTACTGTGGTAAGTCATGATTCTTCAATTCCAATCATTTGTCGCAACTTGCCAAGCCCCAGCCGCAATCGCGACTTCAGGGTGCCAAGCGGTATATTCAATGCAGCTGCCGCTTCCTCATGGGTGCGGTCGTGGATATAAATCTGTTCCACTACCTCCCGCTGGGCATCCGGCAGCTCCTGGTAATAACTTTCTATCTGGGCTATTTCCACTTCCATGCTGCCCCGCTCTTCATGCACCAGATTCGATTCCAGTTCACCCTCCTGCTGCGGCCAGATGTCGTCGGCGTTCACAGTGTTGGGCTGGCGCTTGATCTTGCGCAGCATGTCAAAGCATCGGTTACGGGTGAGCGTAAAAATCCAGCTCTGGGCGCTGCCACGGTCGAGATCATACAGGGGCGCCTTCTTCCATACTGTCAGCATGGCCTCCTGCACCAGATCCTGAGCCAACTGCTCATTGCGCGTCAGCTTGACGCCCATGGCAAATATTCGCTTGGAAAAGCGCTGGAACAGCAAATTGAAGGAAGCCGTGTCCTGATTATTGCCAACGGCAATCAGCAGATCCTCATCGCTGCGCTCACTGCTCTCCGCCGCCGTGGTCGTTTTTACGCCAGCATCTCTGGACTGGATCGCCGCGGGCGAACTTTTTTCAAAAGCCGACTTACCCACCGCAATTCCTTCCATGATATTCCCTGTCATCACCGCGCTTAATGTAGTCATACCCGGCCAATACGCGCGGTGTGGGGATACGGATCAAAAACCGGCAAGACGCGGCCGCTGGCGGATTTCCGCCAGTCAGGGCTCTTCTGGAAGGGAGGCTATATAAGAAGTGATCCAAGTCTGATTCCCGGGCCGTAGGCTGTACATCATTCAGTCAATTCAGGTCAGATAGTATGACAAGCGCTCCGGAACTTACAATTGCCGGTGATCTCACCAGTGCAGAATACCTGGCTGAACGGGTCAGGAAGGCCTATCAGAGCCTCGGGACAGACAATCTGGATGTGGTTGAAAGCCTGTACAGCCCGGATATCTACTTTGAAGACCCATCCCACGCAATTCAGGGCAAGCCAGCGCTACTCAAGTATTTTTCAAAGATGTTTGTCAATCTCACCGATTGTCAGTTCAAATTCCACAAAACCATCACCAATGGCACCGACATCTTTATGTCCTGGACCATGTTCCTGCGTCATCCGCGCCTGGACAAGGGTCGCACCATCCGGGTTGAGGGGGCCAGTTATCTGCGTACCCGCAATGGCCAGATTTACTACCATCGCGATTATTTCGATATGGGTGCCATGGTTTACGAAAATATTCCTCTGCTGGGTCGGGTCATCGCCGGTATCAAAAAACGGCTCGGCCAATGAATATCCTCATTACCGGCAGCAGTTCCGGCATTGGGCAGCAACTGGCGAAGGACTATCTTGGCCAGGGGCACCAGGTTTACTGTTGCGGCCGTGACAAAGATTCCCTGGAAAAACTGCGCAGCGAGTTTCCGGAACTGGCCAAGCCACTGCTGTTCGATATCCAGGATCTGGACAACTGTCTGCGTGCCAGCAAGGAGGTGGAACAGCTTGATCTGCTGATTCTCAATGCCGGCACCTGCGAATATATAGACGTCAATGACTTCGATGCCGAGAGTTTCGCCCGGGTCATAGCTATCAATGTTGCCGGCACCGGCAATTGCCTCCAGGCACTGCTGCCAAAACTATCCGCCGGTTCCGTGCTGGCGCTGATGGGCAGCAGCTCCAGCTTCTTGCCCCTGCCCCGGGCCGAAGCCTATGGTGCCTCCAAGGCCGCCATCGAGTATCTGGCCAAAACCCTGGCAGTCAGTCTCAAGCCCAAAGGCATCCACGTCAGCTATATTGCGCCCGGTTTTGTAGAGACACCACTGACCGATCTCAATGACTTTCCCATGCCGATGCAGGTGGATGTGCAGTTTGCCTCGGCCAAAATCCGCGCCGGACTGGAAAAGCGCCGCCGCCTCATTCATTTTCCCCGGCTGTTTACCGGCGCCCTGCGCCTGCTGGGTCGGCTGCCCCTGGGGCTGCAATTTGCCCTGGTGGGGCGCACCCTGCGCCGCTAGCAGCTGTTTCAAGGACGAAATCAGTTATGGATAGCTCGAAACGTATCGCCATCATCGGTTCTGGCATTGCCGGACTGACCTCTGCCTGTCTGCTCAATCGCCAGCATGATATTCAGGTGTTTGAGGCCAATGACTATATCGGTGGCCACACCCATACAGTCCCGGTTGTGGCCAACAGCGGCAAGCATGAGATCGACACGGGGTTTATTGTCTGCAATGACCGCAACTATCCCAATTTTCTCCGCTTTATGGACAAGCTCGGGGTCGATCTTCAGCCCACTGAAATGAGCTTCAGTGTGCGCAATGACAAACTGGCCACCGAATACAACGGCCATAATCTCAACACCTTGTTTGCCCAGCGCAGTAATCTGTTCAGTCCACGTTTTATCGGCTTTGTGCGGGAGATCCTGCGCTTCAACAAGGCCGCCAAACAAGCCCTTGCCGACGGCAATGTGGGTGAGATGACCCTTAATCAGTTTCTGGAGCAGGCCGGATTCGGCAGCATGCTGAAAGAGAATTACCTGCTGCCAATGGTGGCGGCAATCTGGTCATGCAGCATCAGGCAGGCCGGCGATTTTCCCCTGCAGTTTTTCCTGCAGTTTTTCCTCAACCATGGCCTGCTGGACATCAAGAATCGGCCCCAGTGGTATGTGCTGAAAGGCGGCTCCCATGCCTATATCAAGCCCATGACTGTCGGCTTTGAAGACCGTATCCACCTGCAAACACCGGTGCGTTCGGTCAGACGGCAACAGGCCGGCATCGCCGTGTCTACCGACCAGGGCAGCGATTTTTTTGATCAGGTGGTGTTTGCCTGCCACAGCGACCAGGCTCTGGCACTGCTGGAAAATCCCAGCCCGGCTGAGGAAGAAATTCTCGGCAAACTGCTCTATCAGGGCAATGAAGTCGTCCTGCACCAGGACCGCAGCATCATGCCGAGCCGGCCCCTGGCCTGGGCCAGCTGGAATTTCCTGGCCGGCGATGCCGAATCAGACTCGGCACCGGTGGTTAGCTACTGCATGAATATTCTTCAGGGTCTCAATACCAGTGAACCCTTTCTGGTTACCCTGAATCCAGGGCAGAGACTGGATGAAGACAAAATCCTGCAGCGATTCAACTACGCCCATCCTGTCTATTCACTGGCCGGCAGTGCCGCCCAGGCCAGACGGCAGGAGATCTGCGGAGTAGACCGCATTCACTATTGCGGGGCATACTGGTACAACGGTTTTCATGAAGATGGCGTCAGATCCGCACTGGATGTCTGTCAGCGCTTTGGAGAAAGCCTGTGAGCAAGACCCGGCCGGACCAGCAAACGGAAAGCGCGATCTACCAGGGCTTTGTACGCCATCGGCGCTTTAGTCCACGGCGGCATGAGTTCGACTATCCGCTGTTCATGATGCTTCTGAAGCTGGACGAGATACCCGAACTGTTGCCACGCTTCTGGCAACTGGGCAGCCGCCTGTGGAACTGGGCCAGGTTTCGTCGCGCCGATTACCTGGGCTCGGCAGATGAAGATCTGGAAGATGCAGTGCGGCGCAAAATGGCAATACTGGCCGGCCTGACAGAGAAGAACTGTCAGGGAGACATCTACCTGCTCTGTCATCTGCGCTATTTCGGCATCTATTTCAGTCCCCTCAATCTTTATTACCTGAAGCAGAATGGTCAGTTTCGCTACATGCTGGCCGAGGTCAGTAATACTCCCTGGAATGAACGTCACTACTATCTGGTTGAGCTTGAAAAACCGGCAGAACATGCCAAGGCCTTTCATGTATCGCCCTTCAATCCCATGCAGCAACGTTATCAATGGCGCATCATTCCTCCGGAGCTGCAGTCCGGCCAATGTCTGGTACACATCGCCGTGGAAGATGACTCCACCCGCGACAAAGTCTTTGATGCCACCCTCAGCCTCAAACGCCTGGGTCTGAACCAGTCCCTGCTCAACCGCGTATTGCTAAAAACACCAGTACAAACCGCTTCTGTAGTGGTGGGCATCTACTGGCAGGCTTTGAAACTTTTTCTGAAGAAGGTGCCGCTGCACAAGCACCCGGCAAAGGCTGCCAACAGCCTTGAGATATCCAAAGAAGGTAAGCTATGAATCAGAAGGACATGACACTAGGCGCCGGTACTGAACTGGCCACAAAAGAAGAAGGCTCCCGTTCCACTGCAATGCTCAGGCGCCTGTTGATTCAGGTTCTCAGACAAGCCAATCAGGGCCACTTTTTGCTGCGTGAAAACGGTCGCGTCATCGCCGAGGTAGGTGACCGCAATGACCCGCTGCAGGCAGAAGTGAATATTGTCGACAGTCGCTGCTATATGCGCTCCCTGCTGGGCGGCAATACCGGTGCCGGTGAGGCCTTCGTCAATGGCTGGTGGACCACGCCGGACATTACTGCTGTTACCCGGTTTTTTGCCCGCAATCTGGAGATGATGGACAGCTGGGGCAAACGCTTTGGCTGGCTGCTGAAACCTCTCAGCCTGCTGCGCCTGATGCTGCGCCGAAATTCCACAAACCAGGCCAAGAAAAATATTCTGGCCCACTATGACCTGGGCAATTCCCTGTACCAGAAATTTCTCGACCCACGCATGCAATACTCCTCAGCCATCTATGCCACCGCCGAGACCAGCCTGGCAGACGCCCAGGAGGCCAAGCTGCGCCGCATTTGTGAGCAACTGCAATTGGGCCCTGATGATCATTTGCTGGAGATCGGCACCGGCTGGGGCGGCCTGGCCATCTTTGCCGCCAAACACTACGGCTGCAAGGTAAGCAGCACCACCATTTCAGACGCCCAGTTGGCCTGGGCCCGGGAGGAAGTGGCCCGGCAGGGTCTGACTGACAAAATAGAATTGCTGGACAGGGACTACCGCCTGCTTGAGGGTCAGTATGACAAGGTAGTCTCGGTGGAAATGATTGAAGCGGTGGGTCGCCGTTATCTGCCGGGCTTTTTTGCCAAACTGAATTCCCTGCTCAAGCCCGGCGGCTTGCTGATGCTGCAGGCTATCACCATGGCTGACCAGCGTTTCAAGGCCTATTGTCGCAGCGAGGATTTTATCCAGAAGCATATTTTCCCCGGTGGCTTTCTGCCTTCCATGTCGCTGATGTCCGACATCATTGCCAGGCAAACTGAACTGGTAGTGCGTGATGTTCATGACATCGGCCTCGATTACGCCAGGACCCTGGCAGACTGGAAGCAGAATTTTCTGGCCAATATTGATGCCATCAAGGCCGAGGGCTATGACCAGCGCTTCTGCAATTTGTGGCTCTATTATCTGGGCTACTGCGAAGGGGGTTTCCTGGAGCGCCGCATCAGCACTGTCCAGCTTCTGGCCAGCAAGGCACCCCATCAGCCGGCTTCGGGTTCCGGGGCAGGCTAGCAAGCAGCCGAGCCATGAAAATTCTATTGTCCAGGCCCTTCAATCTGGTCGCATTCAATCTGATGTGGCTGGGCTGTGTGTTGGGCCGGGAACAACTGCTCTGGCTGGTGGCGCCCCTGTTATTTTCCTATCTGCTTTTGCTGCTGGGTAATGGCGTCTTGCAGCTGCATCAATTGCTGCTTCCTGCCGCTCTGGGTATTGCAGTGGACCTGTCCCTGACCCTGCTTGGTTTTTTCAGCTTTAGCGATGCCGCCCTGCTACTGCCAGCCTGGTTATTTCTGCTGTGGCTGGCTTTTTCCAGCACCCTGAATCTGTCCCTGTCGGTGTTTCAGAACAAGCTGTGGCTGACGGCGGTGGCCGGCGCCCTGGCCTTTCCTTTTAATTATGGCGTCGGCCAGCGCCTGGGGGCCGTGCAGTTTCCTCGCTCCGACAGCCTCACCCTGTTGCTGCTGGCGGTAATCTGGGCGGTACTGCTACCGCTGCTGTTCAAGCTCAGCCAGCGACGTTTTCTCCAGTTGGCGCACACGGGAGGTTGAGCGGATGAACTACCCCCAGACAATGCCGGCTTGCCGCCTTGCTGCGGTGCTTGGCCTGTTGCTCAGCATCTGGTCAACAAGCGCTTTCGCTTCGCCTGTGGAGCGTCTGGAAGCTGTGGGCAGTGCTACCCTCAGAGTCTTCCTGTGGACCATCTATGACAGCCGTCTCTACAGTCCCGATGGCAACTACGAGGGCATTGAGCCAGACCTTGCGCTGGAAATTACCTACCGACGGGATATCAAGGCCCAGGATTTACTGGAGCGCACCCGCAAGGAGTGGCGTGAACTGGGCCTTTATGAGGCGGGCCATGAGCAGTGGCTGCAACAACTGGCCGGCCTGTGGCCGGACGTCAAGGAAGACGACAGTCTGGTGTTGCGTGTGGATGAGAACCTGGCCAGCCAGTTCTTTTTCAACGGACAGGCCATCGGTGCGATTGCCAGTGCCGAGTTTACCCGCAACTTTCTCGCAATCTGGCTTTCAGAAGACAGCAGCTATCCTAGGCTGCGCAATCGTCTAGTGGGACTGTCGGATTAGTTGTCGAGACCAGGATTCACTGCCATACAACACGACAAACCGATCAGACAAGAATTACCAGGCTCAGAAGAAATGCACTGCTGCCAAGCAAGGCACCAGCCAGAATGTCACTGGGGTAATGTACCCCCAGCACCACGCGGGAAGTGCCGATGGCCATGGCCCATAAATACACCAGGAAAACATACTCCACATAGAAGTAACTGATGAGGCCTGCCATCAAAAAGGCTGCGGCAGTATGCCCCGAAGGCATACTGAATTTGTCACTGGGCTGAATGACGGACACACTACCCGGAAGCTGAACGAACGGTCTGTCCCGCCGAATCAATGCCTTGAGTAATACAAAGCAGGGTAATTCGATCAAAAAGGCCAATAATCCCACCTTGATAAAAAGCAGGTAATTAATGGGCTCGGTGACATAGATGAGGGCTGCAATAGCCACATAGAGAGGACCGTCGCCGGATCGCGAAATCCAGCGGTTCAGATGCAGAGCCGTCGCTTGATGCTGCAGACGGCACAGCCAGAGGTAGGTGCTTGTATCCAGATGCAACAAGCCGTTAATCACAGTGTCTCTCCGAACTGATTAAAAGGTACCGCTGACTGACTCTTTGTGCGGTAACTTCAGTCACACTCTAAACGGGCTATATGTCAGTTTGTTGAACAAATTTTGACGCTTTTCTTACAGAATTCAATATGTTGACTTCATTTTCGGCAAGACCACAGCATTTGGTAGTGCTGTGTAGCCGCAACTGCAAGGTTCACCCTAGCAAGAATTCCACCGGGGGCGCAAATCACCGACCAGGCCATTGTATTCGATTCCCCGGCGCAATTGGGTAGAATCGAGGCCAGAATAAAGGCGGCGCGTCACCCGGGCACTGCGGCCCTGACAGCATCGCCAACCGGAACGCCACAATAATAAGGAAAACACCATGGCCTTCGTTGTTCGCTGTCCCTATCTCCTGTCTGCAGAGTCTTCTCACAACTGCCAAATCCGGTCCAAACGCCCCGGGCGATTGTCCCGTTTGCCCAGGCTCGGACCTTTACTCGCCTTGTTGCTTTGCCTGCCGGGCATGGCCTTCGCCCAGTCCGGCGCCTCGGCCGGGCAGTGGGGTGCCTATGGTGCTGACCTCGGAAATACCAAATACACCGGCCTGGAACAGATCCATGCCGGCAACGTGCAGCAACTGGAAATCGCCTGGCGCCGACCAGCACTGGATGACTATTACCGGCAGCTCAATCCGGAGCAGCGTTTTACCAGTAACTGGAACGGCACGCCGGTGATCAAAAATGGCGTCGCCTATATCACCAATGGCGTCGGGCTGGTGGAAGCCTTTGACCCTGGCAGCAGCGAGACGATCTGGGTACAGGAACCACCCGGCGGTGTCGAAGGATTGCCCGGCGCTTCCACCCGCGGTCCCGCCTGGTGGGAAGACGGCGATGAGCAGCGCATATTTGTGCAACGTGGCACCTATCTATATGCACTGGATGCCAGCACCGGGGCAGCCGTGCCCGGATTTGGCGATAATGGCCGCGTGGACCTGCAACTCATGCCGGAAGAATTTGAACGTTTCCGCTGGGGCGGTGTCCCCATGGTGGTAAGGGATGTCGTAGTGATTGGCCAGGCCATGACTGACAATTTCTCCAGCCGTGAGGCACCCCGTGGCGACGTCCATGCCTTCGATGCCAGAACCGGAGCCCATCGCTGGACGTTCAATACCGTTCCCCAGCAGGGTCAGTTTGGTACTGAAACCTGGCAGGACCGGTCCTGGTCCTACACCGGGCACAGCAATATGTGGGCTCTGTTCAGTGCCGATGAGGAACTGGGTCTGGTCTATATGCCACTGTCTTCCTCAACCAATGACATGTATGGCGGTCATCGTATTGGCGACAACCTGTTCAGCCAGTCGCTGGTGGCTGTGGATGCTGAGACTGGCGAGCGAGTCTGGCATTTTCAGACCGTGCACCATGGCCTGTGGGACTACGATCCGCCGGCGGCGCCCATCCTCATGGATATCACTGTTGATGGCCGCCCCATCAAGGCCATTACCCAGATCACCAAGCAGGCCTTCGCCTTTGTGCTGGACCGGGAAACCGGTGAACCGGTCTGGGAAATCGAAGAGCGGGAAGTGCCACAATCCGACGTGCCCGGTGAAGTGACTTCCCCGACCCAGCCCTTCCCAACCCGTCCGGCGCCCTTTGATCGCCAGGGAGCAACAATCGACAACCTGATCGATTTCACCCCCGAGCTGCGTGCCGAGGCACTGGAGATCGTCAGCAACTATGTCATGGGCCCGCTGTTTACACCGCCCAGTGTCGCGGTAGAAGGTGGCACCCAGGGAACCATCCAGTTACCTGGCTCTCAGGGAGGGGCAGATGTGCAGGGCGCCGCCTTCGACCCGGAAACCGGTTATCTCTATATTCCTTCCATCACCTCGGCCTTTGTTGCCGATCTGTTACCGGGCGATCCGGACAGCACCGATCTGGCCTATACCATGGGTTCCAGACGCTGGATAGCCGGCCCCCAGGGCTTGCCGCTGTTCAAACCTCCCTATGGCCGCATTACTGCCATCGATATGAACACCGGGGAGCATGTCTGGATGGTAGCTAATGGCGACGGACCCCGGGATCATCCGGCCATTGCCCATTTGAACCTGGGCAAGCTGGGGGTGCCGGGTCGCCCATCCCCCCTGCTGACCAAAACCTTGTTGTTTCTTGGCGAGGGCCGGACCAACCTGCCGCGTTCCGGCCGTATCCCGCCGGACATGCCGGTGGAAATCGCCACCAATAGCGGCGGCCCGATGTTTCGTGCCTATGACAAGGCAACGGGCGAGGTTGTGTGGGAAATTGAACTGGAAGCCGGCAGCAGCAATGCGCCGGTCAGTTACCTGTTTGAAGGCAAGCAATATCTGCTGCTGGCTATTGGAGATCGCCAGCACAGCCCGGAGCTGCTGGCCTTTACACTGCCCTGAGCAAGACTATTTGACGCAGTCGTAAACAAAAGCCGGCGGCATATTCAGCAAGGTGAAGCCCAGGCGTGCTTCGCTGAAAGCCGGCTTGATGTCATCCCAGTTATTGAGGCTGTACTGGTACTGCACGAAACGCCCGCCTTCACAGAGATTATCCCGGACCGACTCGACAATGGCGGTCACAACCTCGTCATCGATAATGGCCAGCGGCAGGCTTGAGACAACAAAATCGACACAGCCAATATCCAGCTCATCAAGAATGGCGCGAATAGACGAGGCGCAGGCATTGTAGACATGCAGGCGGGGATCATTGAGGGCGTTGAGCTGGGCCACAAAGTCATTATTCAGCTCCAGGCAGATCAGGCTGCTGTCCGGACTCAGCCGCTTCAGTAACTCGCGGGTAATACAGCCATTGCCCGGCCCCAACTCCACCACGCATTGCGCCTTGCTGAAATCGATCGAGGCGAGCAAACGCCTGATCAGACCGCGGGAACTGGGAGAGATCGTACCGGACGTGCGAATATTCCTGATGAGCTTGATATGATCACTGAACTTCAATCGTGAATTCATAAAGCCGACTGCCTTGTTATTGCTTCCTGTTGCATTCAGTAATGCCGCCTGACCAACAGGCAGCCTGCTCAGACCCTGAGCCAGCTACCAATCTCTGCACCCAGATACACATAGGCTGCCACCAGCGGAACTTCCCCCGCCATCAATGCGGTCAGCAGTCTTCTGAAACGCAGTTTTACCATGCCCGACACATAGCAAATGAGGTCTGTTGGCACCAGTGGAAAGAATGACCATCCGGCAATGATCCAGAAGGACCAGGGGCCGTGCAGACGCTCCTTCAGAATACCGATTTTGTCGGGATATTTGCTCTCGAGGTATTCATCATAGCTGCCAAAAGACGGGAAACTGTATACCAGGTAGGCCCCCGCTACAACTCCCGCCAGGGATATCAGCAGAACCAGCAGCAATTGATCGGGGAAAACAATGCCTCCGGCCAGCACGAAGGGGGTGCAGGGAATCATTAGCAGGGCCCGACTGAGGGAGAGCAGGATATAGACCAGCAGCGCCATGGCGCCCAGTCCTTCAAGAAATCCGGCGATGGATTCACGACTGAGCCAATCCGGGAAGATCAGCAGCGAACACAGCGCCACCGCCACCAGCAGCAGCCACAGGGTGTTGATATGAGTGATGAAGAAATGCCGCACCGGCTGGCCTCTATCGCCATTACAAGCGCCGCAGTCTATGCAGCCCGGGCCCCATGTGCAAGCTAGTCGCAGCCGCCTCCGTCGCCACCGCCATCGAAAAAACCACCGCCAGTGCCAGAACCATCCATTCGTCGGCCTCCCCCGTGGAGCACGAACCACATTCCCAGGGCACAGAGCAGCAGGACATCAATAAGGGGCAGAAATACCGAGAAGAAGGCGTTATCCGACTCGATGTCGGTCCAGTAGAAAGAAGCGGCCAACATCGCCACGATCAGGACTAGAGATTTGATGGGCGACTCCCGGTCAAAGCCAGATTCAAGGGACTCTATCACTGGCACTGCACACTGCCAAGTGCGGGTTTTCCCGGCTCAGCCGCATTCCCCTGCTTCCCTTGCCTGGGATAAGATGAGCCCATGCTTCAACACCGCTTTATCGATACCGCCCGTCGCGTTCCGGACAAACTCGCCATTGTTGACCGATCGGCAGGGCGTGAGCTGGGCTACCGTCAGGCCCTGTTGGCGGCCCTGATTCTCGCCCGTCGCTTTCGCAAACTCGAACCGGGGCGCATCGGTATTATGCTGCCTACCTCGGCGGCAGGGGCCCTGGCGGTGGTGGCAGCCGTCATGGCTGGGCGCACACCGGTGATGATCAATTACTCCACCGGCCCCGCCCGCAATTGCCAGTACGCCCAGCAGCAATGTGATTTCAAAACCATTGTCACCGCCCGCACCGTGCTGGAAAAAACCAATTGCGAGGAAGTACCCGGCATGGTGTTTATGGAAGACATCATGGGGGCTCTGGGCAAGGCCGAGAAACTGCTGGCCCTGGTTAAATCGAAACTGCCGACGCCGCTGCTGAAACGACTCTGTGGCAAGGCGGACCTGAACACCCCGGCGGTAATCCTGTTTACCAGCGGTAGCGAGAAAGAACCCAAGGCCGTGCAGCTCAGCCACGGCAATATTCTGTCCAATATCGATGCCTTCTCGGACATGATGGATATCTATGGCATGGATAATCTGCTGGCCGTATTGCCCTATTTCCATGTCTTTGGCCTTACCATCAATCTATGGACACCGCTCTGTCTGGGGATGACCGCCATCACCTATGGCAACCCCCTCGATTTCAAGACAGTGGCCAAACTCATTCGCGATGACAAACCGCAACTGGTCGTAGGCACTCCGGTATTTCTCGAAGGCTATTTGCGGCAATCCGGCGAAGGGGATTTCGCCAGTGTGCAACTGGCAGTCACCGGTGCCGACAAATGCCCCGAGAGCCTGCGCAAGCAGTTTCAGGAAAAACACGGCATCGACATCATTGAGGGCTATGGCACCACCGAAACCTCACCGGTGATCTCGGCCAATCCCCGTGACGCCAACAAACCCGGCAGTATCGGTCGCACCATACCTGGCACCGAGGTGCGTATTCAGAACATTGAGTCCGGCGAGGATTGCCCGGTCGGTGAAACCGGCCGCATCCTGGTAAGAGGCCCCGGGGTGATGCAGGGTTATCTCAATGATGTGGAAGAATCCCATCTGCGCCTCAAAAGCGGCTGGTATGACACCGGCGACCTGGGTTATCTGGATGAAGACGGCTATCTCTGGCACAAGGGGCGGCTGAAGCGCTTCGTGAAAATAGCCGGGGAGATGGTGTCTCTGGTGGCGGTGGAAGAAGCCTTGAATGCTGTCACTCCGGATGAAGTGGAATGCTGTGCCGTGGAACTGCCCGACTCACGCCGCGGCTCACGCATCGTGGCGGTTACCAGTGCCGACGTAGACAGCAGTGAGGTCAGCAAGCAACTGGCCAGGGAGCTGCCGAATCTGGCCCTGCCAAAGCAATATGTCACCCTTGACGAGTTTCCGCGCATGGGTAGCGGCAAAACCGATTTCCGGACCCTCACCCGCCTGGTGCGCGATCAGCAGGAAAACAGCGGCTGATCGCAGCCAGACCCGTCCCGAACCAGTTTCTCCCTTTATTTTTTAAAAATCCGCTTGTGTTTTTGTGCCTACTGTATATATTGTATATATACAGTAGGTAAGGCCATGCTATTACATATTTCTGAGCAATCACCGGACACGCTGCAAACCCAGATAATCCAGCAGCTGCGGGCGCGGATTCTGAGCGGAGACCTCGGGGCTGATGCCGCCTTGCCCTCCATACGCCGCCTGGCCGCTGATCTGAAAGTGAGTGTGATCACGGTACAACGGGCCTATGACGCCCTGCTGGCAGACGGCCTGATTTATGCCCGCCGTGGCAAGGGCTTTTATGTTGCCGCTCTGAAGCCACAGGCCAAATCGGACCTGGCCGCGGAGCGCCTGAAAGCCCAATTACAACAAGCTTTTCAGGCAGCCAGGGCCGATGGACTCAATGACGACACAATTCGCGCCGTGGCGGAACAATGCCTGGCCAGGGGAGGCAATGATGAGCCTTTTAAAAATTAACAAGCTGGTTCGCAACTACCCCGGTTTCAGCCTGGGCCCGGTGGACCTTGAGATCAATGCCGGTGAATCTGTCGCCCTGGTGGGGGCCAATGGTGCCGGCAAGAGCAGCCTGTTTCGCAGCATCATGGGCCTGCTGCGCAAACAGCAGGGGCAGGTCTGGATCGCCGGACAGCCGGCCCACACCGACAGCGGATTGTGGCGTCAGCAGCTGGGCTATATCGGTGATCATATCCCCCTGTTTGAAGCCTGGACCGGGGCGCGCAATCTGGCGGTGATGTCACGCTTCTATCCCGACTGGAGCCAACAGCGGGTGGATGAACTGGTGTCGCGCCTGGAGCTGGATCTGACCATGAAAGTGTCCACTTACTCCACTGGCCAGCGCGCCAAACTGGGCATTGTCCTGGCCCTGGCTCATCAACCCAAACTGCTGCTGCTGGATGAACCGGCCAATGGCCTGGATCCGGTAGGCAGGGAAAATTTCACCGACCTGCTCTTTGAATACCTGGCCGACGGTGAGCGGGCTCTGCTCTACGCCACTCATCATGTGGCAGAGATCGAAGCGCTGGTCGACCGCCTGGTGTTTCTCAAACAGGGTCAGATTGTGGGCGATGCCATCAAGGAAGACCTGACCGAGCGCTGGCGCAAACTCAGCTTCCGCAGCGAATCGGATCTGACCGATATCCCCGGCTCGGTGCAACAACGTCAGGAACTGCCCTGGCGCGAACTGATCTGTGACGATGCCCCCACTACCCTGGCCTGGTTGCAGGAGCGGGGCATTGAGGAAATTCAAAGCAGCCGCCTGCCGCTAGAGAAAATCACCGTGCAGATTCTCAGGCAACAGGGTGGCCTGCAATCCCCACTGGCCACTGGCAGTAACGGAGGCAGACATGTTTAAAACCTTGTTGATGACGGAATTCAGAGCCAATCGCAGCATTACTCTGCTGGCGGGAATCGCCAATCTGGCGCTGTTCCTGATCCTGGGTACGGCAGAGGCGCCGAACCTGAACAGTTTCATGGCCGCCACCATGCTGTTTTTCTACATCCACCTGATCGTTCTTGCGGTACTCATGGGTGAGGACAAGCGCAATCGCATCTATGCCCAGTTGCCGGTCAACTCAAACCAGATCTTCTGGGCCGGTTGGTGCTATGTACTGCTATGGTTGCTGGCCCAGGTTCTGGTGTGGTTGCTGTTTGCCCAGGTCTATCAGGCCAGCTTCACCGGCGACAGTCTGTTGGCCTGTTTTGCCGTGGGTCTGGGCATGGCCATCCTGATCGCCATCGTCTCCATTGGCATAGACCTGATGAATTTTCGTCCGGCCTGGGTATTGTGGCTCTATGTCACGGGCGTGGCCCTGGGTCTGCTTATTGCCATCCGCAGCGGCATCTCCGTCGGCAGTATCAGCGGCGAGGACGAAATACGCCTGTTTCCCTTCGCCCTGCTGACTGCAGATGACGGCATCGAGCCCCTGGCCTGGCTGCTGGCAATAATAATATTCCTGGCGCTGCTGCTGACCAATCGCTGGATCTACCGACACGCTGACCACTATCTGTCCTGAGCGCTCTGCAGTGCTGCTGGCCCCAGGCCCTGACCGCAGTTTTTCTTGTCGCGAAGCGCCCGCCCTTCCCGACAATCGGGCCTCGAAAACTACCTGCCAGTGCCAGGACCCGAATATGACAAAAAGCGCACCATAATGGAGCGCCAAAAATTAAGCCTTTGTTTTAGCTGCAATTAATTTTTATAATTGTAACCGTTTTGTCATAATTCCGTAAAAAATGTAGCGAAATTCATTGAAAAGCGCCGAAATCCCCAGCATAGTGCTGACAAAGAAGGAGGCGTTTTTCCATGTTTTTTCACCTTCCAAAAACCAGAAATCAGCAACTGACTAGTCGCAATTTGGCATTGCTGGCCATCCCGATTCTGCTGTTAGCCAGCCATGGAGTCAGCGCCCAGTCACTGACTATTACCGTCCCCGAAATCAATGCCGCAGAAGTGACACCTGCAAGTCGGGCACTGGATGCAACTGCCAGCGACAATTCTTTTACCCCTTACTCCAGTCAGCGCTACCAACCCTTGTTGAGTCGTGGCCTGCAGCTTCAGGAAGCAGGCCAGCACGAAGCGGCGCTGGATGTGTTGAACCAGGCCTGGCAGATCAACCGCATCAACTATGGTTTGTATAACGAAAGCCAGATCCCGGTACTAAAGAGCCTTGTTCATAGCGGTATTGAAACCCAGGACTGGCAGGCAGTAGATCAGCTCTATGACTACATGACCCATCTCTACCTGCAGTTATACGAGCTGGACGATCCGCGGCTGGATGAAGGACTGGAAAAAATCTCCTCGTTCCACATTACCGCCTTCAATGCCGATCTGGGGGAGGGCCGGGAATACCATTTGCGCAAGGCGGCTGAACTGCTGGAGCTGCGTTTGGAAACCAGTGAGCAGACACTGGCCGCCGACCATCCTCGCCTGGAATACCTGAACGCAAGTATTGCCGCCAGCAGAAAACATCTGTTCCTGCTGTCAGATCGCTATCGGGAAATGATGCGGCAACAGGGAAAGACCAATCGTGATCGTCTGCTGGCAGATCTGGATTGACAGGGTTTAACAGGGTCAGGGAGCCGGGCACAGCCTGGCCTTCGACCCTGACTTGTATCTTTGCTGTTGAATAAGTCAAACCTGCTCAAACAGCTTGCCCTGAGGTGCAGCGTGCCAGCTCGGATGCTGTTGCCGAGAATCTTCCGACGTTTTCTTTATCGCATGTTCCGGTTTCTGCCAGGTCACCGCCGGATCTTCCACGCGGGCGATACTCTTTACCGGACCTTCACACTTCGCGCAGGTATCCGACAAGGCCAGGACTCCTTCGTACAACAACCAGTGGCGTGATCGCTGCACATTCCCGGAGTCAATACAGCGTCACAGAAACTACTGTTGATGCGACTTTAACTTCCTTCTAATGACTGAATGCTGGCTTTTCGATTCGTGTTTATATTCGTTCCAGAAACATGCCCATATCAAGCCTTGATCTGAATTCGGGCAGCAATTGATAGGCAAAATCCTCTCTCTACACACTATAATTGATTGAAAACTCTGGTAATAATTTTGCTTTGACGATAGTTTCCAGTAACAATGGAGCATCCACAGCTATTGGTGGCGAGAAATGAAAAACGCTGGCCCTGCATTAATTTCGGTTCTGCTCAGCATCATGCTGACGAGTATTTTCGCCGCCGTATTGATTCCGGTATTGGATGCTGCCTTCTCAGATCTGGCGCCGAATATCCGCAGCGTTCTCGCCATAGGGATTGTGCTGGTTCTGATTGGGATGGTTTACGGCTTTTCGATACTGCTGTATGACTTGCTGCTAAAGCGAGCGCAAAAGCTGGAGCAAAAGAAGCAGCAAGAAGAAGATCCAAATTTCGAAAGAAAACCGGTAATCGCATTTGTTGTTCTTGGGCTGCTTTGTGTCGGCATATTTGCCTACCAGTTATTCATCTCAACTGATAAAAATACCAATATTCCGTCCTTGATTGGTGAGAAGGCGGTCTATGGTTTGATCCTCTGGAGCATCTTCAACCACTATTTTGGCAAGCATCTGAACCAGCATACGAAGCCCTTCTCCTTTGTGCTGGTCCTCGTATCAATAATTGCGAGTAGTTATTGGACCGCAGCATTTCGGGCGCAGCTTGAAGCCGAGTCGCTGGCGAGAATACAGGATAACATCCTGTCTCTGCTGGAAAGGGAAGAAGATGAAGGTGGCCGGATGGCGCCAATCGAAATGGATGAGAGAGCAGCCAGCGGCGAACTGGCCATTGTGGAAGCCACTCTAAACGAGTACCTGAATCAGGTCATCGCCAACAGTAATGCCTATATGACCGAGCTCGATGCCATTGGCTATGACACATTGCTGGATGGTGAACGCATCCGTCAGGACACAGACCTGGATGAGAGTCAGTTCATCCTCGCGCGAGCAGAAATGATTGTCGACAAGTACGAAGAACTTAATGTACAGACCGCTTACGACTACCGGGACAATGTCGCGGAGCAGGCAATTTCCGAGGCATCGAAAGAGTCCTTCAGGGCCTCTTTCGATGAGGGTTTGGCACCAAGCCTGGAACGGGCTAGCCAGATATGGGATCTTGAACGGCAAACCCTGACCAAGGTAGATGAACTGGTGCGCTTCCTGGCTATGTCACAATCGAGTTGGACCACGGAGAGTGATCAGTATGTCTTCGAAACAGACAAGGGCCTAGAAATCTTCAATAAGATTCTGGCAGAGATCAATGCAATGACAGAAGAGCAGGAAGCACTCAGGGCTTTAAGCGCTAATAATACCAGGGAACTGTTTGATGGCGTCAGCAACTAAAAGCAGCAAGTCAGGCAAGGAGCTTGCACCAGGTTTGGCAGCGGCGCTGGTGGTTCTTTTTGCCTCGCCAATTATTGTTGTGGCTCAGGATTACGATCTCACGCCCAGCTTTGGCACCCATGATCTTGTTTCCGGATTTGAGCCTGATCCGGCCGAATATGCTTCCTACGCTGGCGGCAGCATCGATCTTTCACAGCAGGAAGACTCCGGCTGTGTCGGTTTTGTCAGCGATGCGCCAGATATCCGCATCTCATACACTGGCATCGAATACGACTACCCGCTGGGCTTTATCACAGAGTCAGAAGCCGACACAGTGCTGCTGATTAATGCGCCGGACGGGAGCTGGTATTGCAATGATGACTACAGTGAAGAGTTTGGAGTTAGCGCCGGCATTGAATTCATCACGCCAATGGAAGGTATCTTCGATATCTGGGTTGGCGTCTATGAAGAGGAAGATAGCTATACGCCAGCAACGCTGCTGGTGACCGAATTAGGATTGGATGAAGATGCGTCACAGACTGGCAATGGGGATTCAGAAAGCGATCTGGGATCCGGCACGGCGTTCTCCATCAATGATAGAGGAAATCTGCTGACCAATTATCATGTCATCGAAGGCTGCAATTCCCTGACCTTTCGACTCCCGGGTCAGGATCCCGTGGCTGCGAGCGTCGTGGCAACAGATATCGATGCTGACCTGGCGCTACTCAAAGCAGAGTTGCTAACGGTCCCCGCGACCTTTGATTTACAGAATCGTCCACGTCTCGGTGATGAGATTGTTGTGTTTGGCTTTCCATTGCTGGGTGATCTGTCTTCCCAGGGTAATCTCACCTCTGGCCTGGTCAGTGCGCTCACTGGCCTGGAGGATGATATGGGTACTTTTCAGATCTCCGCGCAAATCCAGCCCGGTAACAGCGGTGGCCCGGTAATCAATCGCAGCGGTTCAGTGGTTGGCGTGGTGGTTTCCCAGGCCAACGAACAGTATTTCACTCGGCAAGCAGGTACGACGCCACAGAATGTGAATTTCGCGATAACCGGCAATGAGATCCATGCATTTCTGAATGCAAATCGCATGAAGTTTTTGCAAGCTACCAACACCCAGCAGTATCTGAGCATTGCTGATATCGCCGAACGGGCGCAGCGCTATACTGGTGCTGTGGTTTGTTACTGAAACCTTGTTTCGCCACTATTGGCTATCGCCAAAAATAAACGACGTACCGATTTACCCTGGCCCCGGTTGTCTGCAAATTGCCAGAAAGCTTCAGGCATTTCCTGTATCTCCATTGGGACTGGCTTACACCATCAGCGCTATTGCTAAAACTGGGGCACCAATAAAACTGGGACACCCACTAAAACTGGGACACCCACTTTTCTGAAAATCCTTGACCTAAAACTGGGACACCCGCTTTTCTCGCTTTTTTGGAAATTCCTCAATTCTTTACTACACTAAAACTGGGACACCCACTTTTCTGAAAATCCTTGACCTAAAACTGGGACACCCGCTTTTCTCGCTTTTTTGGAAATTCCTCAATTCTTTACTACACTGGGTTGTAGCAATCAATTAACGAATCGCTATGACCCGACCTCGATCCGCTCTTGTCTCCCTCGAGGAGACACCGTATTACCACTGTATTTCCCGCTGCGTTCGGCGGGCCTACTTGTGTGGAAGGGATCACTTCACCGGAAAATCCTTCAATCATCGCAAACCCTGGCTCGTGCAGCGTTTCAAACTGCTGTCCAGCGTGTTTGCCATCGATATCGCGGCATACGCCGTCATGTCGAATCATTACCACCTGGTGCTGCATGTGGATCAGCACAGAAGCCAGCAGTGGTCGGATGATGAAGTGATCGATCGCTGGCTGATGCTATACAAAGGCCCGCCCCTGGTACAGCGCTACAAGAAGGGAGAGCCTTTGTGTCCGGCAGAAAAAGGCAAGATACTGGAAAGAGCGCAGATCTGGCGGCACAGACTCTCGGACATCAGCTGGTTCATGGCCTGCCTGAATGAGTACATTGCACGCAAAGCCAATGCCGAAGACAACTGCAAAGGGCGGTTCTGGGAAGGCCGTTTCGTCTCCAAGGCATTGCTTGACGAGACAGCGCTTCTGTCCGCCATGGCCTACGTGGACCTGAATCCGGTAAGAGCCGGTATCGCGCGCAATCTGAAGGACTCCCGCTTCACTTCCATCCAGGACCGCATCAGGGAAGTGTCAGGAGAACAATCTCAGGCGAAGCCACCTCTAATGCCCTTCTCGGAAAGCAAGACGCCGGATGACCGCACGCGCAATCTCCCCTTCCACCTGAAAGATTATGTCGATCTGGTGGACTGGACCGGCAGGATCGTGCGCAAGAACAAGAGAGGATTTATTCCGGCCTCGGAGCCCAACATATTGAAGACACTGAAACTGACTGCACAGGATTGGGAATACCTGGCCCTGTCCATCCAAAAAAGAAGCATCAATAGCATCCATGGGTTGGAAAGACTGAAGGCCCATGCAAATCAGCGAGCTAAATTACTCGCTGCCTGATAAAACATACCCAAAATCAGGCTGATCTGCCTGGAATTGCCCCTGCCTGCTAGTCCTGCCTGAGCATCCCGATAATCAGATTTTGAATTGAACTGCAGAGCGAATTGAGGATTTTCGTTTGAGTGATTAAAGAATGGGTGTCTTGTTTCTTCGTTTCTTTCCAAGAATGGGTGTCCTGTTTCTTGGCTAAAGAGTGGGTGTCCTGTTTATCTGTTTCTTGGCTAAAGAGTGGGTGTCCTGTTTATCGGTTTATCTGTTTATCTTCATCAAGCCTGGCGAGCCTGGCAGCGGCTTTGCGTTCACCTCAACGGTTGTTGGCGGCAACGTACCAAAAGAATTCTTCCCGGCTATCGAGAAAGGTTTCGGGAGCATGATGGAAGAAGGTCCCATCGCCGGCTTCCCGGTACTGGACGTTGAGATTGAGCTTTTTGATGGCGGCTTCCACGCCGTAGACTCCTCAGCAGTGGCCTTCGAGATCGCCGCCAAGGGCGCCTATCGCCAGTCCATGCCGAAAGCGTCACCTCAGCTAATTGAGCCCACCATGAAGGTCGACGTCTTCACACCGGAAGATCACGTCGGTGACGTGATCGGCGACCTGAACCGTCGTCGCGGCATGATCAAGGATCAGTTGGCTGGACCCACAGGGGTTCGCATTAAAGCCGACGTGCCGCTGGCAGAAATGTTCGGCTACATTGGCCACCTGCGCACCATGACATCCGGTCGTGGCCAGTTCTCGATGGAATTCTCTCACTACCTGCCATGTCCGCAGTCAGTCTCCGACGCTGTGGTTGAGGCAGAGAAAGAGAGACAGGAAGCCAAGAACAAAGGCTAGGCCTGACACCCTGAACGACAGAGGCCCCGATAGAGAAATCTATCGGGGCCTTTTTTGTGCGTGAGAAGTTCTTGATAACCTCTTCCACTATCGCCCTGCCGCATGATCAATCCCATAAAACAATCTTGCGCATGAACGCAGCCAGGCCCGCAAAAGAGAGGATCAAGGGACTCGAGCCAAACTTGCAGGCAATTTGCTTAAGTTCCATTGGCAGATGAGCCCTGCGTCAGCGCTACACTACAAAATTACCAGTGTCTGATTCGGTCAGGACTGTGCCTACCAGAGTAATGATTTCAACGTAGTTGTCGCCACCACCGTTACTGTCAAAACCAATGCTGGTGTCAGTGCCAGAACTGCTGTCAAAATCCAGCCATCCCCCTGAGAATATTTCTTCCGCTGTCTCAGGAGCCCCGACCGAATCCATCAAGCCACTAAAATCCAGGCTGTCGCCACTATCACCTTTTATGAAGTGTTCAATGGTTTGCTTTTCTACCACCGCAACGTTATCCAGGGCAGGGCCGCTGGCATAGATACCACCGCTGGTGGATGCATCCGGATAAGTGCTTTCGAATTTAAGTTCAGTCACAGCCGACCCGGCAGTAAATTCGTAGCCTATCTGCTGCCACTTCATATCTGTCACCGACGTCGCATCAATGAACCGGTAGAGCTGAGAAAAACTATCTCCTGCCATTGCCCTGACTTCTGCATAGGTATCGGATGCTGTCAGATACGGATTTTTCGACAGCGAGAAACTCACAGCATAAGTACTCCCCGCTGTGGTATTGATGTTCTGAAAAAGACCTCCCGGTTCCGATCCATTAAGGTCAAGCGATGTTTGCCCATGATCTGGAGACCAGATCTCTTGACCAATGGCATCAATATTCCCCAAATGAACACTCCAGTAGTGATAGGGCGACAGGCCAGGAGCCGGCTCAAATGAGCCATTCAGGACTAGGTTGCTTGATGTATAAGTATCACTCACTGCAGCTACCTGAATCGGCAAAACCTTCTCCGTGCCATCCAGATTATTGAGGACGACATGCAGGGAATCTTGTCCGGAATAGTCGGGGTCAGGCGTGTAACGTAGCCCAGACAGTGCATTGTTCAGAGCAGCTTGCTCACCGCGAACAGCCAGAACTCCATCATGCAGATTCCCGTCAAGTATTTCCAGGCCAACTGTGCTGTCGAATTCCAGAACGCCGTGACCCACATTCAGCATGAGGTCAATCGTCTCTCCTGCGGAGTCGTTATCACTAACTGTAATACCCGATAACAGTCGCGAAGTATCTTCTGTCGCAGCAAAGCCGATCGCTCTGACACTGACATTGTCCAGGGCCGCTCCGCTGGCGTTGGCCAGGGGGGCAAGCGCTTCAATTTTAATGGACGTGACAGTGTCGTCTGCCGAGAAAATCAACTGTTGTTGCTGCCAAAGCATGTCAGCAGAGACACTGGGCTCGCTGTAACTGTAAACGGCGTTCTCGTCTCCGGCGCTGACCTCCACGCTAACCGTGGCTGCTGCACCAACAGCCGGATTCTTGGCCAGATCGAAGCTCAGCTCATAAAGGATCCCCGCACTGGTGCTGACACTCTGCTGCACGCCGCCGGCGTCGCTGCCGTTCAGGTCGAGACTTTGATTGCCATCCGAGGCCTGCCAGTAACTACCAATCAAATCGATATTTGTGCCCAGAATCTGCCAGTCACTGAGACCATCGCTTAGATTGGCCAGGAAGCTCGAGTTGATCTGCGGGGCTTCGAAAGAAGCATTCGCGACGAGATTGCTTTCTCCGAAATGCACAATTGGCGGCAGATCAGGTCCTTCCTGAGCAACGTCATTAACCACTATCGTCACATCCTGATAGACAACACCTCCTCGGAGGTCGTCCGCTTTCAGACGCAGAACATAAACATTGTCCTGATCATAGTCTGCCGGGTTTTCGTAGTCTGGCGCCTGCAGAAAACCAATCGCCCCCGTACCGCTGTCAATATTAAAAAGAGGGGCATCCTCACCACCACTGATTGTGAAGCTTATGCTATCAGCCTGATTTGGATCAGTAGCTGTAACAGTTCCCACGAAGGCTTCGTTTTCACTGATTTGGTAGCTGTTAGCTGAAGTAAATACTGGCGCGGTGTTTTCTTCCAGATTCAGCACGGCAATGGTGGCTGATTGTTCTATGAAGCCTCCATAAGCGTCCGCCGCCGCCAGAGTGATCTCATATTGATTATCCCCATTGGCATCTGCGGGGTTTTCAAAGTCGGGAGTAGCGGCAAACTGCAACTCGCCGGTTTGCGCATCAATGTTGAATAATTGCGCGTCCACACCGCCCGAGATGCTGTAGGTCACGGGATCCCTGTCATCTCTTGCTTCGACTGTTCCGACTGACGTTTGTTCTTCCTCAACGACAAAACTGTCTGCCGTTTCAAATACTGGATCTGAATTCAGTTCGCCGGCGATCATGATTTCAAGCTTTTCTATTCCGAACACTTCCAGATTACTGCTATTGCCGAAAACAAGCTGCGCAGCATTGTCTGCTTCGCCTTGATCGCTCAGAGCCTGGTCGCGAATAAACACAGCAAGCTGCTGCAGGTCCATCAGCAACCCTGAATCCGGCCGCTCATTTTCTGCAAAATTCAGGCGCAAGACATCGATTCCCGAACCACCTTCATAGTGGCCAGAAGCAAATGCCGAGGCGACTAACTGATCATCGCCTGTGCCTCCGAGCAGAACATCAATTCCGCCATTGGCGTAAAGCACATCATTGCCGCCGCGCCCTTCAAGTCTATTGTCTTCAGAAAAAGATGTCCTCAGAGTATCGCCGTGCTCACTGCCCCAGATACTCTCAATACTGGTCAGGGTCTCTGAGACACCAGCACGCACAAGCTGGGAGCCTGTGATACCAAGATCCACGCTGACACCAGCGGTTTCAGAGAGATAGCTGACGGTATCGAAACCATCACCGCCGATGAAATGGTCACTGCCTTCACGACCATCAAAGAGATCGTCACCACTGCCACCGTCCAGCGTGTTATTGGAGGAATCGCCCCAGAGCCTGTCATTGAAACTGCTACCGATCACATTCTCAAAATTGATCAGCGTATCAAGCCCAGCCAGCCCAGTATCCTGCTGAGTGCTTTGATACAAACGAACGCTGACGTCTTCTGGCACATCTGAGTAATCCACAGTGTCGATACCGGCACCGCCATCCAGATAATCATTGCCTGAGCCGCCTCTAATGAGGTCGTCCCCTTCACGACCATATATCTCATCATTGCCCTCAAGGCCACGCAGAACATTTGCAGTAGCCGTGCCTTTTATAATATCCGCCGCTGATGATCCATACAGATTTTCAATCTGTGAAATACTATCAGTGAGAATCGTAAAGGTATCTGAGAAGCCATTAATGTAGGTTGTCACAGTAGCGTTCAGATCAGCTTCAATTGACATATCCCGGCCACCATATGACAGAGTATCTATGCCAATTCCGCCATTCAGATTACCTCTTCCAAAATCGCGCATCACAAACAGGTCATTACCATGATCACCATTGTAGACACCAGAACCGTAGAGAAAAAGGATGTCATCATGATTTCCCCCGACGCCCGTATCATTGCTGCTCAATGAGACGATACGATCATTGCCATCGCCACCATCCATGTAGTTAGTGCCAGAACCGCCAATGATCAGATCATTACCAGCTTCCCCCCAAAGGTCGTCAGTGCCACTTCCACCCTCGATATGATCATCTCCGTCTCCACCGAGGATTACATCGTAGCCGCGGCCACCCAGCAGATGATCGTCGCCGCCATAGCCTTTGATATCATCATCACCATCACGACCGTCGATCATGTTGTCCGCACTGGAACCGTAGAGGCGATCACCAAATTCTCTATTGAGAATAAATGTGCTTTCATCAGAGCCGATGATGTTTTCAATGCTTGTCAGTGTATCTCTGCCAGTGCCATCCCTGGGACCTGCTATACCGGTTGCCAGATTGACGCTGACACGCTCAGTGGCTGTTGAGTAATCCACTGTGTCAGAGCCGGCGCCACCATTGATTGTGTCATTTGCTCTCTGGGAATTGTCCCCGGGTATCAACACATCATCCCCGTCTCCACCGATCAGGGTATCGCTTCCACGACCACCATTGATAATGTCGTTCCCGGCCTTGCCATCAATGATGTCATCACCGTCGCGGCCCTCCAGCGTATTGTCGCCCGCATCTCCCCATAGCCGGTCGTCAAATCCAGACCCCCTTAGGTTTTCTATTTGACTCAGAGTGTCATAGCCGGCACCTTTTGTGTCTTGAGCGCTGGTGATACCCAGGTTGACCCAGACGCCCGCACTGGCATCAGTGTATTCGGCGCGATCCTTCCCGCTACCACCAAGTAAAATGTCGTCACCGTCGCCCCCAGTCAGTCTGTCGTTATTATCACGCCCTTCCAAGGTGTCATTACCTGTACCGCCAATCAGGTAGTCATTACCACCATCGCCAATCAGACGATCATTGCCTTCTCCGCCTTCCACGCGGTCATTGCCGCCCCTGGCCGCTACGATGTCGTTGCCATCACCTGCAAGAATAAGGTTTGCTTCATTGTTCCCCCAGAGGCGATCATTGAATTTTGAGCCTTCAAGATTTTCAATGTCGACGTAGCTATCCATACCAGCACCGTGTGTATCGAAGGCACCCACTGCTTCCAGACTGGCCCAGATACCGACAGTTGAGCTCCGGTAGCTTGCGGTGTCGGTGCCACTTCCACCTTCCAGAGCGTCGTCACCGAGGCCACCAACCAGATAATCATCACCGCTATTCCCTATCAGCCGATCGTTGCCTTCGTCTCCGAATAACTCATCATTCCCCTCTTCTCCATCGATAATGTCATTACCTGCTTCTCCATAGATGACATTGACCTCATCGTTACCCCAGAGGCGGTCAGCAAAACCAGAACCTTGCAAATTTTCGATCGAGTTGTAGGAATCAAGACCCGCACCCTTGGTATCAAACTCGCCAGTAGCTTTCAGGCTTGCCCAAATACCGACATCGGAGGAAAGATAAGTCGCTGTATCGACACCGTTACCACCGGAAAGCTTGTCATTGCCCAGACCGCCTTCAAGCACGTCGTCGCCATCATCGCCGCGCAGATCATCATTTCCTTCAACGCCATAGATAAGATCGTTCCCGGACGCACCCATGATGACATTGCTGATGTCGCCACCCCATAGCACATCATCGTGGTTGGAACCTTGCAGATTTTCGAAATTGGTAATCGTGTCTGTGCCGGCCCCTCCCGTATCCTGGGCATCGACAATAGAAAGCTTTACGGTCACAGACGAAGTGGCCGAGAGGAAACTGACGGTATCGCGACCATAACTACCGTGGAGGCGGTCGTCACCGGCACCACCATCTACTATGTCATTGCCGCCTCGTGCATTGATATAGTCATTGCCATTCAGGCCATGGATAACATTATTATCCTCGCCGCCAAGCACATAATCATCGAACTGCGATCCGGTAACATTCTCGATGGAGATCAGTTTGTCATGACCAGCACCACCGGTATTCTGGTACTTGCCTTGCAGGTCCATCCGCACATTGACAGCTGCTGGCGCTGATTCGTAACTGGCAGTATCGATGCCACTACCGCCGTAAATTCTGTCATTTCCGCCACGGCCTTCCAGCACATCATTACCGTCCTTGCCGTCGAAAAGATTGTTGCCATCATCGCCTCTGAGAATATCATCAGCAGTCGAGGTCACAACGGCCTCTATATTTTTCAGAACATCCCCGTTGTTGCTGACTCCTGTTTTGAGATCAACCTCTATCGGCGTCCCATTGAAAACACTGACGTGCTTCAAAAATGCAATGTCCCATCCTGCTCCCCCGTCAAGTATATTGCCGCCACTCAGTAACGCGCCCTGGCTGTATAGCCTGTCGTTACCGTCTCCACCATACAAATGATTACCACCATGCCCACCCAGCAGAGTATCGTTTCCAGCCTTGCCGAATAACTCAACACCGCCCCAGTAATAACCAGAAGCACTCAATCGGTCATTGCCTGAACCGCCTTCAATCCTGACTGTGTCCCTGGCAATGTCTGTATCGACGAGATCCTGAAGATCTACGTCCAGACCGGCGTCCCCGCCTCTGATACTTAAATCCTCAACACCATCCAGCGTAAGGGAGAAGCCGTCTCCGGACACCAGCACAAGACCATTGTCGGGTGCAATAGTCAGGGATTGCACCTGATCTTTATCGAGTTCGAGCAGCACATGGTCGAAGCCATCGCCACCATCAATCGCATCGTCGCCATGGCCGTATCGCCAGACGATCAGATCGTCGCCACTACCGGAAAGAATCGTATCGTTGCCCGGGTCAGACTCGATGGTGATGTCATCGGTAAGGCTGCTGAAATTGAGAGAGTCGATACCGGTGGTTCCGGTTTTAACAATGTCGGACTGGACAATGATGGAGATCTGTCCTGTGCTGGTCAGCCCATGACTGTCAGTAATACTGTATTCAAGCAGTTCAGTTCCAGTGCTTGTACCGGCTGTGAAACTGAGACTCTTGCCATTGTCAGCAACCTCAAGATTGCCGAGAGTCGCAGCGCTCACGCCAGTGATCTGTAAAGAATCGCCATCGATATCGCTGTCATTGCCCAGTACATCAAGTGCTGTTTCGGTGCCACGGGTTACCCGGAAGCTGTCATGTTCTGCTGAGGGGGCGTCGTTGCTGCCACTGACAGTAATGGCGATAGTCTGCTCTGTGACCGCCCCCTGATCGTCAGTGACTTCGACAACAAGAATATCCTCGGCGCTCTGATCCGCAGCCAGTGCCTGCAGCTCCGTACTTTCTGCGTCCAGTTCGTAGAACCATTTGCCTTCTTCATCGAGCGTGAGCGATCCGAACCGTCCCTGTCCATTGGCTAGATGCCAGGCAAGGGTGGAATCCCTGTCGACATCGCTGGCCTGCAGGCTCCCTTCCACGGATACAGCTTCACTTAGAAAGACTTCGCCGCTAATATCACCACTGACAACTGGAGCATCATTCACACCGTTCAGGGTAATTTGCACTTTGGCGTATGAGAGAGTGCCTTTGCCCATTTGAATGGCATAGACAAAATTGTCTGTGATGGTATCCCCGGCTTTTAGAGCCGCTGAATCAGATACCCCCAAATCAGAGAGAGCCTTATCCAGTTTAAGCTCAACTTTGCCATCCTGGATCCTGACCCAGTTGCCACCCGAAGTCGCCTCCCATTGCCCTTCAGCATCAGGATTCAGCAAGTCAGTTTCTGTCTGCTTGTCAGTCCCCTGGCCATCATCCAGCGCACTAAGTGACTTCGATTTCCCGCCAAGATCGTTAGCCATGACATCCAGCGTGATCGAAAAACTGCCAGGGGATCCATTCAGGACATCAACTTCGTTCAGTATATAATTGTCATCTTTAGCCTGCGGAGTATTCTTTATATTCTTTTTGGACGGCATTTCCAGTTCCCTACAACAGATGTTAGTGGCTCAGTTGTGTTTTCGTCACGATCATGCCATATGAACATTGTACGAACAATCATTGCAGCGGGAACAATTCTGATAACAAGCTTCTGATCTGTGCAGCAAGAACAATTCTGATAACAAGCTTCTGATCTGTTCGGGGAGGGACTGCAACCATAAGCACTCGGACGCTCGAGTATAGGAAGGATAAAAGGTATCTCTTGGGAGAGATGTTGTCCAGATTGCCGGAATGGGCTCCACAATTAGCAGAATTCCAGCCGAAATTTCCTGCAAATAGCCCGCTCTGGTTGCCATGACGAGCCAGTTAATTGATTCAACTACCCCTTTGACTTCCAGCAAGTCGAGTGCTGGCCGGCCGCCCTCCCTGGCTGACAGATTTTTCTGTATTAGGCTTCAAACAACCCGGGCTGGGGCGGCGCCCTGCCTGGAGGAAGAACCGCTTGCCCGGCGCTTGTCTTTTTCGAGGCAAGATGATCCAGGATCTGCTTGATGGCCACCGGATCTTCCACGCAGGCTATGATGCGCACCGGACCCTGACACTTCTCGCAGGTTTCGATATCGATGTTGAACACCCGCTTCAGCCGCTGGGCCCAAGTCATCGCCATGTGGCGCTCTGCAAAGCTGCGATCATCCCCTTCCTTATTGGCCTGCTTACTCCCCTTGCCCCTGCCTGCGGGTGTGATCAAAGCCCGATGCTTGCTATTGGGAGCGAACACCCCATGGAATCGGGTCAGGTTGACTCTGGGCTTCGGTACCAGAGCGGCCTGCCTTGCAATGAAATCCAGCGGCTCGAAGATGACATGGGTGGTGCCGTTTCTGAACGGGGTCTTCAGCTCGTAGCGCACCTTGCCGGTGGGCGTCAGGGACAGGCGTTGCTCCGAGACGGCCGGCCTGGCGATATAACGACACAGGCGCTCCACCTTCTTTCGCTGGTGTGCCCGGGCGGCCACGCCGGCGTGCAAGCTGAAGCCGTTGAGTTTGGCCACCCTGGAGCTATCCGGTGATGGCTCCGGCGTTGGCGGGACGGTCTGCAGGCAGAACACCTTGCGGCCCTTCTGGGGGCCGAGGGCAACCCGGTAAGTGACCGAGTGGCTATGAATCTCCCTGAGCGGATCTTCGGCCAGGCCGTCCAGGGTGAGGTAGCTGTTATCCTCATCCCGCTCCAGAAACCGCGCCACCCGCTCGCTGATCACCTGGAGCAGGTCGTGGAGCTGTGCGACGGTCGGGGGTGGCGTGTGGCGAAAGCCGTAGTGGCCCAAGTCGTCTTGTATATACACGCCATCCAGGAACAGCAGCTCCGAGGGTTATGGTCTGCCACCACCATCGGAGTATATCCGATTTATCTGATTACTAAGCATTTTCAACGCATTTCTTCCCGATTAGGCGATGACTATACCCGGACCTACATTTATTATAGGATTTCTCCCACAACTTAGCCTCTTGAGGGCGGTAAATGACAGAAAATTCAGTTGCAAATCCTGGCGGACTCAGGGTTCTGGTGATCGATGATGAATTGGTGATTTCCAAATTCGTCAAACGAATCACTGAAAAAATGGGCTGTAACTTCAATAATATTACAGACGCCACAACTGTAGGAAGCGCGCTACTGGCGGCGAAACCGGAAGTCATATTTCTAGACCTGATGATGCCGGATGTTGATGGCGTCGAAGTCATCAAGCAGCTCAGTGATTTGAAGTGCGCGGCCAAGTTGATTCTCATGAGTGGTCTGGATCAGCGTACCGTATCTTCTGTGGCCGAAGTGGCCAGGAACGGTGGACTGGATGTTCTGGGGGCAATAACCAAACCTTTTCAACCCGGCCAGATTGAAGGATTGCTGGAGCCTGTTATTGCGGACAGGTTTTCTGCGCAGACTGCCAAAGGCAGCGCAGCTGACAAAGCGAGTGCCGGTGATTTGCCAGGTCCGCGCCTGCTGCTCACACCCGAGCTAAGCGTGGATGATCCGCAAGCAGATACCATGTCCTGGTATCGAGCGCGCCTGGTATGGGTGTTGGATAACGGACAATACATCGACATGGATTCTGCGCTGGATCAATCAGTATTGAAAGAGGGTGCCAGGGGCGTCATGGTATATACCCTCGGGCTGATACCCGGTGCCGTTCAAGTCCTGGGATTGAATGAGGCAGAAATCGGCATCAGGCTGTTTATTAACTTTGCCATCCTGTTACACCCTGAGGCGCCTGATTTTTTAAGTGACGCGGCTACTGCCCTTGGGCTTAAGAGTTCAAATCTGAGTTTCGAGATCAGCGAAACTGCGATTAGCGGACAATCGGATGCGTTGCTCAATTCCTTGTCGCGCTTAAAGATAAAGGGATTCAAAATATCAGTTCGCGTACGCAGTGAAATAGACAGCGTATTAGCGGGACTTAACAAGTTGCCAGTAGATGAAATTGCCATAGACATGAGCCAGCCTTACCTGTCCGGTTCCGCCTTGCAGTCTTCAGAAACCGAGTTTCAGATAGGTTCAGTCGTGTCATTTGCAGCCAAACGAGATCTATTGGTTACCGCGATTAATCTAACCGAACCCGACCAACTCGATTTTGCCAGAAGGTGCAAATTTAATAGAGTCAGTGGTCCGGCGATTTCCTAGCTCTCGATGCGATTGGCTAATTTTCAACTTGTAGTCAGGCGGATCCTTCGCTAATGGAGGCCCAAAGCGCTGTACGATATCTGTTTATTGTCTCAGGTATTGCCACTGTCTATTTTCTAACTGGGCAACTCGGTCAGCTGATTGCTATTCCGCCTGGCAATATAACCCTGCTTTGGCCGCCTGCAGGAATTGCGCTCGCCGCGGTACTGCTTTGGGGCTATCCAGCACTGCCTGGCATATTTATTGGGGCATTCCTGAGTAATATTAACGAGTTCTCAGATGCAGAAGTACTATCCGCCGTGGCTTTTTCCGCCGCTGTTGGCCTGGGGTCAAGTTTGCAGTCGCTGTGGGGCAAATTTCTAATCGAGAAAATACTTGGCCATCAGGAATACTTCACATCATTAAAAACAACATTGAGATTCGTTGGCGTGGCGCCGGTGCTTGCCCTGGTTTCTGCCAGCATTGGCACAGCGGCACTATTTGCGCTTTCACTCGATGCTGCTTCCTTTGAGTTCACCTGGTCCACATGGTGGATTGGAGACACGCTGGGAATCGTCTTATTCACACCAATCGTTAATCTGTTATTCCGCGGTGCAATCCTTGGCGATCGATCCTGGTTGATTTATCTGTGTATAACCATGTCACTGGTCTGGCTGCTTGTCTTGGTAGCGAGTCTATTAATCACCTATAGAATCTTTATCGACGGTCAGGAAAGAAAACTGTTGGAACTCGCCGAGTCACACGTTGAATTAATTGAAGCGGAGGAGAGTTTAGATCTTGATTCGGGTAGCGAGGGAGTAAGCTTTGAAGTACGTGAAGCAACCCTGAACCGGGTCCGAAGGGCATATTCAAATATACCGCCATCTGACAACGCCAGTGCGTACCTGATCGCCCGGGAAAGTAATGGACGAATTCAATTTCTCGCGAGTAACGTCCAGAATACAAGCACATTACCAACAGATATCCGCATTGCTGAACATCCGGAACTTCCCATGGCCAGAGCAATTCGCGGCGAAAATGGATCCCTGGTCGGTGATGACTGGCGGGGAGTGCGTGTGTTGGCCGCCTATCGGCATCTCGATTTTCTGGGGGCAGGGCTCGTTGTCTCCATGGAATTGCAGGCGGCAAGAGCGCCTTTTGTCAGAGCTGGAACCATCGTCTTTTTCGTATCCATCGCACTAATGCTCACTGGCATTTATACATTTCTGAGACTTTCGACGCCGATAATGGAGATCATGGGACGCAAATCGCGAGAGTTGCAGCACCTGGTCGACGAACAAACCCAGGAGCTGAAAAAGAGTGAGACGCAGTTTCGCGAAATTATCGAATCCAGTCCAAATACCATTGTTATCGTAAATAGAAAGGGAACGATTGAGATTGTGAACAAGACACTGTGTCAACTAACCGGTTATGAGCCAGATGAGCTCATCGGAGAACCGATTGAGAAACTCGTACCGGAAAACGCACATACACGACACGTTGGCCATGTTGCAGCGTTTATGAAAGCGCCTGAGGCAAGAACTCTCGACGGTGGGGGGACCCTATATTGCCGACGCAAAGACGGTACTGAGTTTCCTGTCGAGATTAACTTGAGTCTTATCCCCGGTAAGGCCGAAGACTGTGTTTTAGCATCGTTTAGAGATATTACAGAGCGATTGGCTTTCGAGCGGCAGCTGAGAGATAACGAGATGCGGATGGAACAAGCTTTGCAGGCGGGCAACATGGAGGCATATGTTGTCAACCTGCAAACCAATACTTTTAACAGCAATTCGTATTTGTACAAGCGCTTTGGATACGACCCGGACCAGGCTACCGATAAAGTGAATGCCTGGCTGGAGATAGTTCATCCCGAAGACAGGGACGCATTTATTGCTGCCCAACAGTCGTATGCCGACGGTTTCAGCGATACGTTTCATAAAACTTACCGGGTCTGCACACGAGATGGTGAAATCAGGTGGGTAGAATCTAAGGCTAAAACGGCCGAGAGATTCGCCAACGGCAAACCCAGGATCGTAATAGGATCTCGTGTCGATATAACCGAGAAGGTTATGGCCGATTTGGCAGTAAAAGAAAAGCTCAGGGAGCTCGAGGATTTTAACCAATTCGCCGTAGATCGCGAATTGCGCATGATTGAGCTCAAGCGGGAAATTAACAGTCTCCTCGTAGCCCTGGGCAAACCAGGGAAATACGAGATCGATAAATAAGCATTTGATCGGCTATGTGATAACTCTCATGAAAGACCTTATTGGAAAACTCAGGAGCAAGATACAAGATTCCATAAAGTGGAAGATGGTCGCTTTTGTCATTTTGCCAATCGCATTGGTCGTCACGCTGATGCTGGTGCTGGCCATCAGTCTGCTCTTCAGTCGATCACAGAGCCAGGTGCGGACATCGCTGTTCCAGGACTTCGAACAAGAATCACAGCGCCTGGAATTGCTATTGGGTGAACTGGAGCAAATTCCCCAGCGAACTGCAGCGATATTGTCCTCGGTTGAATTTTCCCGCGAGGAAGTGATTTACGCACTGGTCAATGCCAACGTGAGCGGTAACGAGCGGGTGTTTGGGTCGGCCATTGCGTTTGAATCGGGGTCTTTTCCCGGAAAGCCATCGTTGTTTGCGCCATATGCCTTCCAAACCGATCGGGGCATAGAGGCGATCGATATAGGATTCTTTACTCCTGAAAGCGGATATGACTACGCCAGTGGTGATTATGAGTGGTTTGAAGTGCCCGCAACCACAGGAGAGTCACTGTGGACAGCTCCCTATGTAGATTCCGGGGCAGGCAATATCCTGATGTCGACCTTTGCAGTTCCCTTCTTCAGGGAGCAACAATTTCTGGGTGTCGCCACTATCGATATTGCGCTCGAGACAATTGTGGATTCTCTGTCACTCAATCCGGATACAGACTATATCGTCGACGCCCGGGGGAGATTTGTAGCCAACCCGGATACCTCGCAGATTCTGAATGGCAACTTTACCGATCTTGGTGACTACTACGACCCAGAGGGTCTTGCTCAAATTATCAGTGAAGCCGATCAGTCCGATTCCGGCATACTGAATATAATTGGCTCAAACGGTGCAAATTACTGGGCGATGTACTCCCGTATTCCAAAGAATGGCTGGAACTACGTACGCTTCATTCCCATCGCCCAGGTAATGGCTGACAGTTATCTGCAATACACTGTATTTGCATTCATTGCCGTAATCGCCGTTACGATTGGGGTAGGATTAATTTGGTATTCGACCGGAGTTATAACACGCCCCATTAGTGCATTGCATGAAGCGGCTGAAAGTGCTTCCCGCGGTGAGTTCTCCCAGAATATAGAGCTGCCGGGAAACGACGAGATTGCGCGGCTGGGCTCTATGATGCGGGATATGTTTCTTGTAATCGCTCGCAATACCGAAGATATGGAAAAGGAAGTTTCGGACAGGACGAATGAGCTGCTGATCTTGCAAGCGAATTTGACCCGTCAGAAAGATCTGCTAGAAGCCGCTCTGAATGGAATTGATCGCGGTATTGCAATGTACGACAAGGAATTAAACCTATTAGCCAGTAATCACAGGTTATTTGAATTTACAGGAGTCAATGAAGAAGTTAGCCAGGGGAAGAAAGTGTTCGAGATTCTTCATAAACTCTTCGAAAGGGTTGATAAGCCATTTGATACTGACAGAGTCCGGGACTGGTTTCTTTCAGATGAAAACGAGGTCATGCTGCATGAGAAAAGCGACGGGAGGTTGATCGAGATCAGGCACAGACCGATGCGGTCGTTTAATGGATTTATTAGCACTGTTGAAGACGTTACTGAGCGTGAAACCAGAAAAAGTCAACTGGAAAGCCGAGTGAAGGAACTGGCAGCGGCGCGCATGGCATCACTGAATATGATGCGCGATGCTGAAGAAGCGAGGAAAAAGATTCACGAAAGTCAACAATTACTGCAGGGTTTCGTGGATAACAGCGGTGCGGCAATTTTTGCCAAAGACAAAGAGGGCAAATACCTTTTGGTAAATAAGGAATGGGAGGAGATAGTCGGCTTCGACCGCGAAACTGCGATAGGGGCGACCGATCTGGACTTGCTTGAGCCGGATATTGCGAAAGAAATCATTGCCAACGATTCGATGGTCAAGCAGGAGGAAGAAGTGAGGCGGCTCGAAGAGTCGCCGGATGGTAAGCGCACATTTCTGTCGCTCATATTTCCTCTCTATGACATCGATGGAAAGGTCAACGGCGTTGCCGGTATATCAACCGATATCACTGAGCAAAAAGTAATAGAAAGAGACCTGGCAGAGGCGAAGGAAGCAGCAGAGGCCGCCACTAAAGCGAAGGCGAATTTCCTCGCTTCGATGAGTCATGAAATACGTACTCCCATGAATGCGGTCATCGGCATGGTAGATTTGCTCAAGCAATCCGAATTGGACCAGGATCAGATGCATATGCTGCAGGTAATCTCGGACTCTGGTGAATCACTACTCGCCATAATCAACGACATATTGGATATTTCTAAGATTGAGGCAGGCAGGCTTGAGCTTGACAATGCAAATATTAACCTCTGTGAAGCCATAGAATCAGCAGTCAAAACTGTATCGGTCAACGCAAAAGAAAAAAACCTGCGCCTGATTTCTTTTATTGACCCGAATCTGCCTGAACGGGCTTTGGGAGACGAGGTTCGGATCAAGCAGATCATCATTAACCTCGTTGGTAATGCAATCAAATTCACTGAGCAGGGTGTAATTGAAATTCGAGCTGAACAATTCTCGCACAACCAGGACGAGATGCTATTGCGCCTTTCGGTTCGAGATGAAGGCATCGGCATTTCGACGTCTGTTCAGAAGAAAATTTTTACTGCATTTACACAGGCGGAATTGTCCACGACGCGGGAGTATGGCGGGACCGGCCTGGGTCTATCAATATGTGAGCGAATTACTTCTATGATGGGTGGGTCAATCAGGGTGGAAAGTGAGCCAGGAATAGGGTCCACTTTCACTGTAGAAATCCCACTAACAGTGCGTGAAAAGGAAGTTAAGGACAAGAGCCTCGATCTCAGCGGCGTGCGGGTTGCATTGATTATTGATGCCGACCAGGAGCGAGCAGCGCTAACCCGTTACCTTGAATACTGGAATGCGGAAATCGTGCAACTCTACCTGGCGACCGAATGCATAGAATATTGCCTGGAAGCATCGAACGCAGGTAAACCGATTGATGCTGTTGTGCTCTCTCCTTCTCTCATACCGGAAACTGCTAGCGAACTGAAAAAACAAGCCATCGAAGTCGGCTTGCACAATGTCAATTTCATTGCTCTCATTCGCGGAGGCAAACACCAGGTAGAACTATCACGCGATGAATTTGTGTTTCTCGGCGCGGATCCAATTTCGCGAGCAAGTTTTCTCACCGCAGTTGCCGTTTGTGCAGGCCGGGCAAGTCCCGAGGTGCGTTATGAAGAAGAGATTGAGTACATTAAGTCGGAGCAACGATTGTTAAGTCTCGATGAGGCTGAACAACAAGGGCGGCTCATTCTAGTGGCAGAGGATAATCCTACAAACAGAGATGTAATCGGCCGTCAATTGAACCTATTGGGATATCCCTGCGAAATTGTGGAGGACGGAAGACTCGCGCTGCAGGCCTGGCGTAGCGGACGTTTCGGCTTGTTATTAGCCGACTGTCACATGCCGCACATGGATGGGTTCGAATTAACAGGCAAAATTCGTGAGCAAGAGTCCTTGCACGGAGTAGATAGCCATATCCCAATCATAGCCTTTACGGCAAATGCCCTGCAGGGAGAAGCTGAGCGTTGTTTAGCTGCCGGCATGGATGCCTTCCTCTCAAAGCCAGTGGACCTGAAAGATCTTAAGAAAACCCTGGAGCAATGGTTGCCTGATATTGAGAAGGATGACGTTACTCGAAATCAAACGGGCCGAATCAAAAAAGAGTCCCATAATAAAAAAAAGGAGGAACTAAACTTGAATTTGAATTCCTCACAACCAATCGTGGATAGCGATACGCTGGTTAAACTGCTTGGTGACGATCCGGTTATGATCCGCGATGTGCTGAAAGATTTTCTACCGCCCTCACATGAAATTATTGAGGAGATCAAGGCTGGGGTTACAGGTGAGTCTGCGGAAGCTATACAAATGGCTGCGCATAAACTGAAATCTTCGGCACGCAGCATTGGCGCGAATGAATTGGCCGATATCTGCTTGTTGCTTGAAACAGCTGGCAAAGATGCGGACATGGCCGCAATTAAGCGGGAGATACCCAGGCTTGATAGCGTTTTTGCGCGAGTACGAGAATATATTGAATCCTTGTAAACATGGAAGTATTACGTCTCCGCCTTTCATTTCGGTGTTAATCGCGGGAGAATGAGGATCAAGAAAGAGGCGAGTTCGGTTCAACTGGTGTAGATTTCACGAAACTAGCGGTATCAGGAATCCGAGCGACCCAGTGTAAGCCATTATAATAAGAACAATTCTGCTATGGTCAGGCACGATGTACCACAGAATATCGGAGTTGCGACTCTATATTGCCTGGCCTCCCTATTGGCCCAGATTCCTACCCTGATACCGGGTAACAGTGCGGCCATATTATTCCCTGCGGCAGGATCAGCAATAGAGCGCTCCTATGTCGAGAATTAGCGGAGTCCGCAGATATTTTTCCAGGTCGATAATACGAAAGCTTATATCGTTCGTTGTCTTGCCAATCCTGGTAACAGTCGCTGTGATCATGATACTGATCGCACAGCGGCTGCAGCAGCTTACCACGGAAAATATCGAGTCCAATATCGTTAACCTGGTAAAAACCAATGCTGCTAACATGGATCGAGTGTTAAGCCAGATCGAGGCATTTGCACAAGTTAACGCCAGTATTATGGAAATAGCGGCCGCACCAAACGAAGACCAAATTCAAAGATTGCTGCAACAAACATTGGTGGCAAATCCCATGGTATTCGGCGCCACGGTGGCCTACGAACCCTTCTTGTTTGACCCGCGGCTGCGCCTATACTCACCCTTTGCATACAGGCAAGGTGACCATATCGCGTTTACTGACCTCGGCAATATTCAGACGGGAAGCGGCTACGACTATACCGATGGTAACTGGGAGTGGTGGTCGCTACCGCGGCGAAACTTCAGCGGTACCTGGACCAAGCCATATTTCGATAAGGGCGGCGGTAATGTCCGTATGGTGTCCTATGGCACACCATTTTATCGCAACACCGAGTTTACGGGGCTGGCTACGGTGGATGTACAGATAGATTCGATGTTTGAGTTAATGGGGTCAGTCGAAGGCGGATTCAATGCTTTGCTGACAATGGACGGCGGCTATATTTATAACGCCAACAGACAGGCAACAGTCGAATCTTTATTCGAGCGTGAAAACGACTACCTGCCTGGAACAATTGACTCGTTTTTGCAGGCTGTTAGGGAAAATGGATCGGGAGTGTTTCGCTTCGTGCGAGCCAGTTCGCCACGTCCAGACGCGCTCGTGCCGGAACCGGTACTATGGACGGTCTACGCACGGATTCCCGCTACCGATTGGATCTACCAATATTACACCGGCGAGTCTCAGATCCTCGCGCCAGTGCTTGAGCAGCGGCGGGTGCTACAGTTGATGTTCAGCATTTTTGCAATAATTACCGTATCTCTGCTGTTGCTGATGTCAAGAATTCTGGTTCGCCCGATTACTGTCCTCGGCGAAGCCGCGGAAAAAGTTGCTCATGGTGACTACGATGTTGATATCAAACCCTCCAGCCAGGATGAACTAGGCAGGCTGAGTATCGTGTTCAACCGCATGGCTCAGAGCCTGAAAAACCATCGGGAGGAGCTGGAAGAAAAGGTAGAACTTCGGACGAGGGAGCTTACAGAAGTCCAGGAAAAACTCAGTGAACAGAACGAGCTCCTGCAACAGAGAGTGGTTGAGCTCGATGAAGCCAGAACGACAACCCTGAAAATGATGCAGGAAGCAAACCGTGCGCGTACCAAGCTGGCGAATCAAAATTCCTTGTTGCAGACTTTTATCGATACCAATCCATATCCGCTCTTTTTCCGAGATATGGAAGAGCGGTATATCGGTGTTAATAGTGCATTTGCAAAGGCGTTTGGCGTAGACAAAGAAAAAATCATCGGGCAGAAGCCAGGCAGAAAATTTATCCCAAAGGAACATATTCCATTATTTGACAAGGCATTTAAAGCGGCAACACAAGATGGAGAAATTACGCGTCAGGAGATTAGCTTGCCATATATGGATGGGGAGATTCATGAGAGTATTTATTACCTTTCTCCAATCAGGGCCAGTGATGGAAAAATTACCGGCACGCTCGGTGCGCTGGTAGATATAAGTGAGCAGAAACGTACCGAAGAAAAATTAAAGGTGGCGCAGCAAAAGGCCGAAGCTGCAACCGAGGCCAAGGCCTATTTCCTTGCCACAATGAGTCATGAGATTCGTACACCAATGAATGGCGTGTTAGGCATGGTGGACCTGCTTCGACATACCTCGCTGGACGAGGAACAGCGACAGATGCTGCGCACCATACAGGATTCAGGTCAGGCTTTACTTACGATCATCAACGACATCCTGGACATTTCCAAGATTGGAACCGGCAAGCTGGAGCTCGAATCCACAGAGTTTTCGATACGCGATGTAATAGAGAGTACTGCCGAAACCCTGGCCGGCACCGCCGCTCGCAAGGATCTCTGCCTGTACACTTATTCGGACCCGGCGATTGCAGAACCCCTACTTGGAGATCCTTTGAGACTGCGCCAGGTTGTGCTGAATCTGGTAGGGAACGCGATCAAGTTTTCCGATCATGGGGAGATAGAAATTTTCGCAACTATAGAGAAATCCACAGAGCCGGACGAGGTCAAAGTCAGAGTAGCGGTCAGGGATCATGGCATAGGTATTTCCGAGGAAGCCCAGTCCAAGTTGTTTGTTCCTTTTTCCCAGGCAGAATCATCTACCACACGAAAGTTCGGTGGGACCGGGCTTGGGCTCTCCATATGCCAGCGGTTGATTGAAATCATGGGGGGAACTATTGGTGTTAACAGTGTTACTGGTGAAGGTTCTGAATTCTATTTTACAGTAAGCCTGGACAAAGTAGAGAGTGCCAAACCGGAACAGGCACCAGTGGTTCCAGAAAACGTACGGGTTGTCCTGCTGTCCCAGCGTGCCGCGGAGATCCAGGTATGCCAAGACACAATGTCCTACTACGGATGTGAATTCCAGGCATTCCGTGACCTGGAGCAGCTCACTACTGAGCTAAGGAATACCGGGAACACGCCACCAAGATTGATTCTCATTGGTTCCTCCTGGAACGAACAGGCCCAGCAGGAAATCAGGGCTTCAATTCAGGCTTTACCTGGCTGGTCCGAAGTGCGCATCGCCCTGCTGCAGTTAACCAACCGCGTGACTCCGACCCTGATCGACCAACAGGCTGTGGTTCTGCCGGTCAATCCACTAAAACAAAAATATCTCAATATTTCCCTTCAGTTTGCACTCGACCAGAATCCATCAGAGTTGTCCGCGAGGCGGGCTCCCACGACGCTGGCAACTGCCCAGGAGATCACTGTTAAACAGGCGCTGGAAAACAATTGCCTGATCCTGGTGGTCGAGGACAATGCCACCAATCGGGATGTAATTAGCCGGCAATTGCGCCTGCTTGTATATGCCTGTGAGACGGCAGAGGATGGCGAGTTGGCATATGCAGCTTGGCGCAGAGGCAGGTATGCGCTGTTGCTCAGTGACATTAATATGCCAAATATGGATGGCATGGAATTGACCACGTCAATCAGGGAAGAAGAAGCCAGGACTGCCGGTAAGCCTCACATTCCCGTCATCGCACTCACTGCCAATGCACTGAAAGGGGATCAGGAACGCTACCTTGCAATTGGTATGGATGGATACTTGTCAAAACCTTTGAACATTGAAGATCTGGCCGCCGTTCTGCGAAAGTGGATGCCTCATTATGACCCACAGCAACCCGTTCAGGCGCCCCTGAAAGCAACGGATGAAGCAGATTCCCTGGTTGGCAATGGGTCGTCGGCGGTCGATGTCAGCGCATTAACTGGCATATTTGGCAACGACATGACGGTAGTCAAGGAAATCCTTGAGGATTTTGTATCCCCATCCCAGGATATTATGAAGGAATTTGAACAGGGATTAGCGGCAAATTCGGCAGACGCAGTGCAAAAGGCAGCGCACAAATTAAAATCCGCGGCGCGAACGATTGGTGCCAATGAGCTGGCCGATTTGTGCGAGGAGGCAGAAATCGCCGGAAAGGACGGTGACCTCGCTCCTGTTAAGGACCGTTGGCCGAATATGAAGCAGGCGATGAAAGACGTCGTGAGCTATATCAAGGCCATGGGTTAAACCCGGCGCATATCAGGTTCTGTTGGCATATACTTCCACAATCTCGATCTCGCCCTTGCCTTTGATTTCTATATTGCCGCGAGATCGCGCCTCGTAGTGGTCCTGGGTCGTCATCCATGAATCTACGGAAGTCGCAACGGTTCCTGGCCGCGCAATCCCAGTAAAACGCGCCGCCGTGTTTACCGTATCTCCCCATACATCGAATTGGTAGCGATCATGACCTACTATGCCGGCGATTACCGAGCCATGGCTTACACCACAGCGCAATTCCCAGGGCGGGTCATTCTTAGCGGCGAGTTCAACCATCTTCAAGCCGCAGGAAATCGCGGCATCCAGTGGATCGGTGCATGGTATCAATAAGCCGGCTGAGACCATAAAGGCATCGCCAATGGTTTTTATTTTTTCCAGGCCGGACTCGCGGGTGACATTTTCCAGAGATTCAAACAAATTCTGAAGCCCTGAAATAACTTCCTCTGCGCTGTGTTTATTGCAATATTCTGTGAATCCGACGATATCGCAAAACAATATGGCCACATTCTGGTAGCTGCGTGGAGGGACTTTACCGAGGATCTTCAGTTCATTGGCCGCGGCGGTTGGCAGTATTACATTAAGCAGCTGGTCTGCCCGTTCTTTCTCCTTCCTCATGCTGGCGATATATTCGATTTGTTGATCGTGGTAGTGTTTGCGTTCCAGGCAGGAACCGAGACGTGCTCGCAATAACACCTTGTCTACCGGCTTTAACAGGTAGTCGCTGGCGCCCAGCTCAATGCAGCGAATTGCACTATCGGAGTCGCTATTGCCGGAAATCATAATTACCGGTATTTCACGCAGGCGCTTGTCCTGTTTCAATTCGTTAAGCAGATCAAAGCCACTCATTTCAGGCATCATCACGTCCAGCAAAACTGTGTCGAATTCCTGGCTCTTGATCATCTCCAGTGCCTGTCGGCCGTTTTCTGCCTGGTCAATATTAATATAGCCATCGGCCTTCAAAAGCCTTAGTAACAAGGAGCGATTAAACTCCTCATCATCTACCAGGAGTATTTTTGCGTTTTCAGAGTTCATCTTAATAAGCTTGGAAAGTTATATTTCTGCATAATCTTTATTTGCATGGAGCTTGGTCCACTGCAATATACATGGATTTCAGCAGGAAACAATCGTTCCGGGGTGACACCTATTGTAGACGTAATCAGGGTGGTGCTACTCTATGCGCCTCATCCTGTCATTCCACTTACTAATCGAGTTTTTACAAGCCGGGATTCCAGTGCCGCCAACAGAAAAAACAATTCGTATTCTGGCCGTAGACGATGAAGAATTTATTCTGTCGCTTTTGGTCAAAATTCTGGGCAAGCTAGGCTACAACAACGTAACAACCGCAAAGGACGGAAATAGCGCGTTGGTGAAACTCGTCACCGCTTCGGAACCGTTTAACCTGATAATTACAGACCTGAACATGCCCAGCATGGATGGTGTGGAGTTCCTGCGCCGGGTTCAGGAAGCCAACTTTGTCGGCGCGGTTATTGTGCTTAGTGGAGAAGGCGTGTCGATGCTGGAATCGGCATTCGAATTGGGCAGTGCACACAAACTCAACGTGCTCGGTGCAATCCCGAAGCCTGTCAGCCCGGAAGCGCTGTCGGGGCTAATTGCCAAGCTCGGCAAAGGGAATGGCAGAGTATAGGAAGGATAAAAGGTATCTCTTGGGAGAGATGTTGTCCAGATTGCCGGAATGGGCTCCACAATTAGCAGAATTCCAGCCGAAATTTCCTGCAAATAGCCCGCTCTGGTTGCCATGACGAGCCAGTTAATTGATTCAACTACCCCTTTGACTTCCAGCAAGTCGAGTGCTGGCCGGCCGCCCTCCCTGGCTGACAGATTTTTCTGTATTAGGCTTCAAACAACCCGGGCTGGGGCGGCGCCCTGCCTGGAGGAAGAACCGCTTGCCCGGCGCTTGTCTTTTTCGAGGCAAGATGATCCAGGATCTGCTTGATGGCCACCGGATCTTCCACGCAGGCTATGATGCGCACCGGACCCTGACACTTCTCGCAGGTTTCGATATCGATGTTGAACACCCGCTTCAGCCGCTGGGCCCAAGTCATCGCCATGTGGCGCTCTGCAAAGCTGCGATCATCCCCTTCCTTATTGGCCTGCTTACTCCCCTTGCCCCTGCCTGCGGGTGTGATCAAAGCCCGATGCTTGCTATTGGGAGCGAACACCCCATGGAATCGGGTCAGGTTGACTCTGGGCTTCGGTACCAGAGCGGCCTGCCTTGCAATGAAATCCAGCGGCTCGAAGATGACATGGGTGGTGCCGTTTCTGAACGGGGTCTTCAGCTCGTAGCGCACCTTGCCGGTGGGCGTCAGGGACAGGCGTTGCTCCGAGACGGCCGGCCTGGCGATATAACGACACAGGCGCTCCACCTTCTTTCGCTGGTGTGCCCGGGCGGCCACGCCGGCGTGCAAGCTGAAGCCGTTGAGTTTGGCCACCCTGGAGCTATCCGGTGATGGCTCCGGCGTTGGCGGGACGGTCTGCAGGCAGAACACCTTGCGGCCCTTCTGGGGGCCGAGGGCAACCCGGTAAGTGACCGAGTGGCTATGAATCTCCCTGAGCGGATCTTCGGCCAGGCCGTCCAGGGTGAGGTAGCTGTTATCCTCATCCCGCTCCAGAAACCGGGCCACCCGCTCGCTGATCACCTGGAGCAGGTCGTGGAGCTGTGCGACGGTCGGGGGTGGCGTGTGGCGAAAGCCGTAGTGGCCCAAGTCGTCTTGTATATACACGCCATCCAGGAACAGCATGTGAAAATGGATATTGAGGTTCAGGGCCGACCCGAAACGCTGGATCAGGGTGACTGCTCCGGTAGGCGCCTGCTTACTAGTGAAGCCAGCCTGGTAGGCAAGGTGGGTGGAGAGCGTTCTGGTCACGATGCCCAGCACCCGGCTCATCAGCTCCGGATAGGCGGCGAACAGAAATCGTAGCGGAAACGGGACAGTCAGCACCCACTGGCGGATGGGTCTGGCCGGCAACACCTCATCGACCAGCAGCGCAGCGCTCTCCACCATGCGGCGGGCGCCGCAGCTGGGGCAAAACCCTCTTCGCTTACAGGAGAAGGCCACCAGCCGCTCGTGGTGGGAGTGATACTTTGCACCGCACTGCCAGCCATCCCTGGCGCGACATCGCTGTATTTATTTTTACCCCAGCCCCGCCATCCATGGCGGGTCGTTCGGCCAGCGCAAAGCGAAGCTTTGCAAACGCTGGCCTCACCCTTCCTCAAGACGGCCGCACTTTAAGTAGTCGGTGAACTCCCGCTGTACATAATCGGGCAATACTCTGCCCTCTGCATCCAGCTGAGCAAGAAACGCCGGGTAATACAGCTCCACAATCCGGTAGAGCAGTGTCTTCTCGGGCTGGTGGCGCTGGTAGCGAGCTGCTGGTTCGGACGCAGCTTGTCCACCGAGCCCGGGCAATGAGGCTGGCAGCGACACGTCGAAGTCCTTTTCGGGTGACACTGCCAGTGTAGTCCAGCATTCGCCGGTCTACGTCATTACGCCTCAGGGCGATCTTTTGGAGGAAGGATATGGGGTTTTGCACAGCCCGATCCCGGGCTCTACCCGCCATTTCTTCCGGCCGAGCCCACCTCGCCCAGCAACAGGGATTTGCCAGGAATCGCTTCCAGCAAGGTGCGCGTGTATTCCTGCTGCGGATTGGTGAATATATCCTGGGCAGTGCCGGCTTCAACCAACTCGCCATGCTTCATCACCAGAATACGATCCGACAGATAACGCACCACACCCAGGTCATGGGAGACGAACAACATGGTCAGGTCAAAGCGGTCTACCAACTCCAGCAACAAATCAAGAATCTGCGCCTGGATGGTGACATCCAGTGCCGAGACCGGTTCATCGGCAACAATGAAATTGGGCTTGGTGGCCACCGCCCTGCCAATGGCAATACGCTGCCGCTGACCTCCGGAGAATTCATGGGGATAACGCAGCACGTTCTCCCGAGCCAAACCCACTGAGTCCATTAATTTGAAGACTTCACTATCGAGAGTCTTCTTGTTGGCAATCTTGTGCAGTAACAAGGGTTCGGCCAGGGTATCGTAAACCGTCATGCGCGGGTTCAGGCTGGCATAGGGGTCCTGGAAGATCATCTGCATATGGCGCCGCAGAGGCTTGAGCTGGGCGGCCTTGAGCTCAGTGATATCCTGCCCTTCAAACAAAATCTTGCCATGGCTGGGATTCACCAGCCGCAGAATGGCCCGGCCCAGGGTGGATTTGCCACTGCCAGACTCTCCGACAAGACCCAGAATTTCGCCCCGCTCCACCCGCAGTGAAACCTTGTCCACGGCACGCACCTGATTGCCGTGTTTCTCACTGCCGAAGTAAACACAAAGATCCTGTACTTCGACGATGGCCTGTTCACCCTCCAGCGCTGTGGGGACTTTTTCAGAGTCCGGCACTGCAGCCAAAAGTTTTTGGGTATAGGGGTGAGAGGCCTCTTTAAAGATACTGTCGCGGCTGCCCTGCTCGACGATCTTGCCCTGCTGCATGACCGCGATATTGTCGGCGATGTCGGCAACCACACTGAGGTCGTGACTGATAAAAATCACGCCGATGTTGCGACGCACTTGCAATTCTTTCAGCAGATTCAGTATCTGCGCCTGAACGGTCACGTCCAGAGCCGTGGTGGGCTCATCGGCAATAATAATGTCCGGCTCGGTAATCAACGCCATGGCGATCATCACCCGCTGACGCATACCTCCGGAAAACTCGAAGGGCCAGGCATTCATGCGCTTTTCGGCATCCTTGATCCCCACTTCCAGCAGCAGCTCCGTCGCTTTCTGCCAGGCCTGCTTACGACTCATGTCGGTGTGCAGCAGCAGCGGTTCGATGAGCTGCTCACCAATCTTCAGAAAGGGATTCAGGGAGGTCATGGGGTCCTGAAAGATGATGGAAATACCCTTGCCGCGCACCTTGCGCAACTGGCTTTCACTCAGGGTCAACAGATCCTGATCATTGAAGTGGGCGGTGCCGCCTTCGATTCGGCCCGGCGGTTTGGGAATCAGACCCAGCATGCTGTAACAGGCGACCGACTTGCCCGAGCCAGACTCACCTATGATCGCGAAGGTCTCACCGCGATCGACTGAAAAACTGATGCCATCCACGGCTTTCACCACACCATTGCGGGTGTGGAAATAGACCTTCAGGTCTTCAACATTTAACAGGGCCATGTCTAATCCTTTGAGGCCTTGGGATCGAAGGCATCACGCAATCCGTCACCCAGAAAATTCAGCGAGAACAGGGTCAGAGACAGGGCCAGGCCGGGAAAGATCAGCAGCCAGGGATATTCCTCCATGCTCTCCACGCCATAGGAAATCAACAAACCCCAGGAAGACATGGGAGGCTGGATGCCAAGCCCCAGAAAACTCAGGAAGGCCTCCAGCAACATCACCTGGGGAATGGTCAGGGTGGTATAGACCACCACCGGGCCCAGCACATTGGGAATCACATGACGAAAAATAATGGCAGTCGGTGGCAGGCCAAGGGAGATAGCGGCCTCGACAAATTCCTGCTGTCTGAGACTCTGTACCTGACCGCGAACAATTCGGGCCATGGTCAACCATTCCACCGCACCGATGGCGAGAAACAGCAAAAACAGATTGCGGCCAAACACCACCATCAGCAGGATAATGAAAATCATGAAAGGCAGGGCATAGAAAATGTCCACCAGACGCATCATGATGGCGTCGACGCGACCACCCACATAGCCGGCGATGGCGCCATAGGTCACCCCCACCAGCAGGGCCACGGCGGTGGCAATAAAGCCCACCATCAGCGAGACCCGGCCGCCATAAACAATACGAGTCAACAAATCCCGGCCAAAGGTATCGGTGCCGAGCCAGTGAGCCGCCGACGGCGCACTGGCCCCCAGGCGCAGGTCCTGTTCCTCATAGCCATAGGGCATGATCCAGGGCGCCAATACACAGATGACGATAACGAACCCCAGAATTCCGAGCCCTATCATCGCCAGCTTGTTCTTGCGCAGGCGTACCCAGGCATCCTGCCAGAGAGAGACTCCCCGTGGCATTGCCTCGGCGGATTCGGTGAGTGTCTGTGTTGTTTCGCTCATTTGCCCTTCTGGAACTGGTAACGGAGCCGCGGATTAAGCCAGGCGGCCAGAAAATCGGAAAGCAGGTTAAACACCACAATCAGGGTGGCGAGGAAGGTGGTGGTGCCGAGGATCATGGTGTAGTCACGGTTGAACGCCGCCTGCACATAGAATCGCCCCAAGCCTGGAATCTGAAAGATGGTTTCCACCACAAAGGAGCCACTGAGCAGACCGGCGAAGGCCGGGCCCAGATAGCTGATAACCGGCAACAGTCCGGCCCGCAGGGCATGCTTGATTACCACCACACGCTCTGGCAGGCCCTTGGCACGGGCGGTGCGCAGATAGTCCTGGGACATCACCTCCAGCATGCCGGAGCGGCTCAGGCGGGCGATATAAGCCGCATACATGGCCCCCAGGGTAATACTGGGCAGCACCTTGTCGCCAGAAGACTGATCCCAACCGGAAACCGGGAGCCAGTCCAGCCAGATACCAAATACCAGCACCATCAGTGGGCCCAGCAAGAACGACGGCATGCAGATGCCTACCATGGCCAGACTCATGGGCACATAGTCCTGGGCGGTATTGGGTCTGAGAGAGGCAATCACCCCCGACAGCACACCAATACCCACCGCCACCAGCAGGGCGTAGAAACCCAGCTCTGCAGTAATGGGCAGGCCCTGGAAAATCAGTTCATCGACACTGCGGCCGGGATAATTGAACGATGGCCCCATGTCGCCACGCAGCAGATCGGCCAGATAGGCGAAATACTGTTCGTGCATGGGCAGGTCGAGACGGTATTGCGCTTCCAGCGCTGCCTGCACCTGGGGAGAGACAGCCTTCTCATCATCAAAGGGGCCACCGGGAGCGGCCCGCACCAGAAAGAAGGTTACCGTAATAACTACGAATATGACCGGAATCGCCTGAAGCGTTCGGAGACCTATAAATCGCCACATAGACTGCTGCTTATTCTGTGGTGACGGTAGGGTCTAACCAGATGTGATTAAAATTGACATGGTCCATGATATTGGACGGTTTGCCTTTCACACTGGGATGGGTCAAATGCTTGGTGCTATAGGTGTAAATGGGCAAAATCGCCATGGATTCCATGAGCAGGGTTTCCGCTTCCTGGTACAGCTCATAACGCGCCTCCCGATCCAGAGTGGCGGGTGCCTCGCGCAAGATAATCTCGTCATAGCGCTCACTGGAGAAGCCGGTCTTGTTATTTCCACCGTCGGTGACATACATATCCAGGAAGGTGTTGGGGTCGACATAGTCGCCAATCCAGCCACGGCGCGAAATGTCATAATTCATATTGTCCTGGTTCTCCAGATAGACCTTCCATTCCTGGTTCACCAGCTGGGCCGGAATATTCAGTTCACTGGCCCACATCTGCTGCAGGGCAACGGCAAGACGGCGGTGTGACTCCTGGGTGTTGTAGAGCATTTCAAAGGCCGGAAAGCCCTCACCGTCCGGATAGCCCGCCTCGGCCAGCAATTCCCTGGCCCGCTCCGGATCATAGTCGAAAGTTTTGGGCGGGAAATAACCCAGCGTATCAGGCGGCACCAGTGCATAGGCCGGTTCAACAATGCCCTGCATCACGGTTTCCACCAGCAGGTCCCGGTCCACCGTCATGGCCAGCGCCTTGCGCACCCGCACATCATCGAATGGCGGGCGGGTAGTATTGAACATATAGAAATAGGTGCCCAGCCAGGGGGTGATCTTCACCTGCTCCGGTATTTCCTGCTGGTAGACCGGAATCTTGTCCAGCACGATTTCCTGGGTGTGGTGCAGCTGACCATCCCGGTACATACGGTCTTCTGTCACCAGGTTCTCGGTGGGGTAATAGACGATGGCATTGAGGCGAATATTGTCGGCATTCCAGTAATTCGGGTTTTTCTCGACCCGCACATGGGAATTGATCTGCCACTCGGTCAGGGTGAAGGCACCGTTGCCGACGATATTGCCAACCCGGGCCCAGGGGGAAAGACGGTCAGATATGCTGCCGAATTCCTCGATGGTGGGGCGATGCACCGGGAAGGTGCTGTAATGATCCAGCAATTGCAGAAAATAAGGGGTGGGGCTATTGAGCTGCACCTGCAGGGTGTAGTCATCCAGAGCCTTGACTCCCACCAGGTCGAAATCATTGATCTCGCCGTTGGCGTAGCGTTCGGCATTAACCACCGAGAACAGATTGTAGTTGTACTGGGCACCCAGTTCCGGGGTCAGTATGCGCTTCCAGGACCAGACAAAGTCCTCGGCGGTCACCGGATCGCCATTGGTCCAGCGGGCATCTTCGCGCAGATGGAAAGTATAAAGCTTGCCGTCTTCGGCTATTTCCCAGCTTTCAGCAACACCGGGTTCAGGCTCCAGAGTCTCCGGATGTTTGGCCACCAGCCCTTCAAACAGGGAAGATACAATCTTGTTCTCCGCCACCCCGGTGACAATATGGGGGTCCAGACCTTCCGGCTCCACACCGTTGCCAAAATGCAAGACACCATCGAGATTGCCCTGTTCCACCCTTGTGAGGCCGCTGCTACCGCCGCCTTCTTCGCCACCACTACAGCCGACCAACAGGGCCAGAACGGCCAGTACGAGCCAGTTGTGCCCACCACGGGGCAGTCGTGAAATTCGGGTTGTCATAGTGTCTTGCCACCTTTACCTGCTGAAAATACAGGGAAAAGATAGCACGCGCGTTCGCTTCGGGAAATATTTAACGCGCCATCGAACGTGACAGACTGTGTCCTGCCCCGCAGCCCGGCGCGATGGGGTTCGAGCCGCGCCGGGGGGCAGTATTCAGAGCAATTGCCGCCCGGCGGACCAGAGACCGGCAAACATCATGAAAATGGTGGCCAGCCAGCCCAGCACAAAACCCAGCCCCCGTTTGGCGGGATCGGCCACATAGGCGTAGAGGTAGATGACACGGGCAATGATGAACACCATGCCGAGGCCGGCGGCGATAAGGGCATTGCCGTAATAGCCATAGATCAGGATTGCCGGGATGAATCCCATCAGCTGTTCCAGGGTATTCTGCTGCACGCGGTAGTATCGCTCGAATACGGGATCACCGCTCACCGCTGGGGCCGAAACCCCGTATTTACCCCGGGCCCAGCCCACCAGTGCGCCGAAAATGTAGTATTCGATCAGCGCCAAAATTACCACCACAATGACCAGTTCCATCCTTAATATCCCCCTTGATTCCCCAGACTAGTTGTCGTCGGCCGTCTCGCGCTCGATTATCTCACGCAGATAGATTGCCGAATTGGTACCACTGATTGTTTTGAATCGAATCGACGGATGCAGCTCCCGCATGCGCGTGTTCAGCAGGCCATGGGCCGAGTACAGCATCGAATCGAGAATAATATTGTCGGTATCGCAGCCCCTGGCCAGGTTGATCAGGCGATCGAAACCCACCAGAAAATTGTCGGTATGGGAGCGGCGAATGACGGTGCCATAGAACAGATCCGACAGCTCAGTGCCTTCCTGGGCTGCCAGGGTCAGAAACAGGCGCGAAAAGACTTCCGAATCGCCACTGGCGAATTGCTTCCATAACTCGGACAGATCTTCGCTGGTATAGCTCTGGTTACCCACCGGCCCCTGGCTGGAGATAAACAGCAGGCCGGCAATGGCTCCCAGTTGCCGGCGGGTAGCCTCGGATATCTTGAAAAATGTCTCCTGGCGGGCATTCAGTTCGGTAGCAGCAATGGCCTGGGTCTGTTTCTCCGAATGCAGATTGTTGCGGCGCAATTCTTCGTTGTTTTCCGCCAGCACCGACTGCTGGATAAACAGGCCGATCACCAGCCAGAGGAAGGCCAGAAAGGCAAAGGCGCCCTCGAGAAAAGTCCCCATCTGATCGATGGGCAGGTCCATGAAATTGGCCCAGCCAACATTGCGCCCTATATAGATGGACAGAAAAATGAACCAGATCAAGGTCAATATCAGGCCGAACTGGATACGCCAGTCCTGGGGGATGTAGGAAGGTCGGGTCTCCGACTCGCTCATAGTGGGTCCAGATTCAGCATTATTACTTTTATTGTGCCCATCAGACAGGGCCGCTGCAGGCGTGCCCGTAGGTTATAGCCCTGCCGGGAGAGCGTCAACGCGCTTTTGACGGTCGCGATGGCGTATAATCTGCCAGACAGTAAACCGGCGAGCCAGGCCAGAGAGCTGGCAGCCCAGGTCAATGGATAAGGTATGAGCAAAAAGAAAGACAGCAGTTTTGATTTCGAGAAAGCCCTGGCGGACCTGGAAGGGCTGGTAAATGCCATGGAAGAAGGCGATATGAGCCTGGAGGAATCCCTGCAATCCTTCGAAAAAGGCATAAAACTGACCCGCGAATGCCAGACTGCCCTGAAGCAGGCCGAACAGAAAGTCCAACTGCTGCTGGATGAGAATGGCGAAACAGCCGATTTCGACAGCGACGACCTGGACGACTGAGCCAAACCATGGTCCAGACCCGGCAATCCAGCCTGCAGGATTTCCTGCAGCAAATTCAGCAAGGCACCGAGCGTAATCTGCAGGCCCTGCTTGCCGACCCTGCCGTGCCTGCCCGGCTGCAGGAAGCCATGGCCTATGCCAGTCTGAACGGGGGCAAACGGATTCGCCCGGCGCTGGTCCATGCCGCCAGTCATGCTGTGGGCGGCATAGAAGCCGCTGCGGAGCAGGCGGCCTGCGCCGTGGAGCTGATTCACAGCTATTCGCTGGTACATGATGATTTGCCTGCCATGGATGATGATGATCTGCGCCGTGGCAAGCCCAGTGTGCACAAGGCCTATGATGAGGCCACTGCAATCCTGGTAGGCGATGGTCTGCAGAGCCTGGCCTTTGCCACTCTGGCAAGACCAATTGCGGCACTGGAGCACAGCCAGCAACTGGCCATGCTGCAAAGTCTCAGCCAGGCTGCCGGTCCGGCGGGCATGGTGGGGGGACAGATGCTGGACTTTGAAGGGGTCGGCAAGGCCCTGGACCAGGCCAGCCTGCAATCCCTGCATGAGAAGAAAACCGGCGCCCTGATCCGGTCTGCGGTGCACTTGGGGGGCTTGGGCAGCAACCAGGTGAGCCAGGCAGAGCTGAACGCACTGGACCGCTACGGTAAAAGCATCGGCCTGGCATTCCAGGTGCAGGACGATATCCTCGATGAAACCGCCGATACAGCCACTCTGGGCAAGCCCCAGGGCTCTGATTCGCGGCTCAACAAGCCAACCTATGTGAGCTTGCTGGGGCTGGAGCAGGCCCGGACCCTTTGTGCCAGGCTTACCGAAGAGGCTCTGACCAGTCTCGACGCCCTGCCCGGTGACAGCCGTTATTTACGTGAACTGGCAGACTATCTGCTGGGCCGCGGACATTGATTGACCTGTCCCTGCCCCTGCATTAAGTTACGCCCTCCACGGCCGGGAGGCCGGAAATCCTTGAAAACCGCCTGCAGCGGCGTTGAAATAGACCCATGCTCGAAGAAATACCCCTGACCAGACCGGAAACTCCGCTACTGGACCAGATCAACAGTCCCGACGACCTCAAACAGCTTGAGCTCGATCAACTGGATACTCTGGCCCGGGAACTGCGCCTGTTTCTGCTGTATTCCGTGGGCCAGACCGGCGGTCATTTTGGAGCCGGTCTGGGCGTGGTGGAACTGACCATTGCCCTGCACTACGTCTTCAATACTCCCGAAGATCGGCTGGTCTGGGATGTTGGTCATCAGGCCTACCCCCACAAGATTCTTACTGGTCGCCGTGACCGCATGCTGACCATGCGTCAGGCCGGCGGTCTGGCTGCTTTCCCCAACCGCGCGGAAAGCCCTTTTGATACCTTTGGTGTAGGACACTCCAGCACCTCCATCGGCGCCGCCCTGGGCATGATGGTGGCCGCCAATATGCAGGCAAAAGATCGCTACAGCATTGCTGTTATTGGCGATGGAGCAATGACAGCCGGTATGGCTTTCGAAGCCCTGAATCATGCCGGTCATCTGGACGACAATATGCTCGTCATTCTCAACGACAACAATATGTCGATTTCCAATAATGTCGGCGGCCTGTCCAGCTACTTCGCCCGCATGTGGGCCAGCAAGCCCTACAACTTCATTCGTACCGGCAGCAAGCGGATGCTGTCCAAAATACCTCCAGCCCTGAAAGCCGCGCACCGGGCCGAGGAGTATATGAAGGGTATGGTATCACCTGGCACCTTATTCGAAGAGATCGGCTTCAATTACATCGGTCTGATCGACGGCCATGATATCTCCCGCCTGGTGGAAGTACTGGGTAATATTCGCGAACTGCGCGGCCCCCAGCTGCTGCATATCGTCACCCGCAAGGGTAAGGGCTATACCGAGTCAGAGAATGACCCCTTCGGCATGCATGCCCTGAGCAAGATCGAAAAGCCGGTCAGCGATGAACAGCCAAAGGCCCCTGCCAGCGAAGCACTGAAACCGGCCTCACCGACCTATTCCAAAGTCTTCGGAAACTGGCTGTGTGAGGCGGCCGAGCAGGATGACTTGCTGGTAGGCATCACCCCGGCCATGGGAGAAGGTTCCGGCATGACCGAGTTTGCCGAACGCTTCCCCGCGCGCTTTCACGATGTGGCCATTGCCGAGCAGCATGCGGTCACTTTTGCCGCCGGCATGGCCTGCGACGGCATCAAGCCGGTAGTAGCAATCTATTCCACTTTCTTGCAGCGCGCCTACGATCAATTGATACACGATGTAGCCCTGCAGAATCTCGATGTGTTGTTTGCCATCGACCGCGCCGGTCTGGTTGGCGAGGACGGCCCTACCCATGCTGGCAGCTTCGATTTGAGTTATCTGCGCTGTATTCCCAATATGGTCGTCATGGCACCCAGCGATGAGAATGAAACCTGGGCGGCGCTCAACACCGGCTATCAGTTCAGCGGCCCTGCGGCGGTACGCTATCCCAGAGGCAAGGGACCCGGCGCCAGCATCGACAAGACTGCCACGACCTGGCCCATGGGCAAGGCCAGGCTGCGACGCAAGGGCAAGTCCATTGCCATCCTGGCCTTCGGCAGCATGGTAGAGCCCAGCCTGAAGGCGGCCGAGGATTTAAACGCCAGCGTCGTCGACATGCGCTTCGTCAAACCTCTGGATGAGAACATCATCGACGACATGGCAAGCCGGCATCAGCTACTGGTGACTGTGGAGGAAAATGCCGTGATGGGTGGTGCCGGCTCGGCGGTGAATGAGTATCTGTTGCAGGCCAACTACCAGATTCCGGTACTCAACCTGGGCTTGCCGGATCGCTTTCTCGAGCATGGCAAGGCCCCGGAGATGCTGGCCGGGGTGGAACTGGATGCCGACAGCATTGCCGCCCGCATTCGCCGTAAACTGATCGACTGCAAAATTCAGTCTGAAGCCGTCTGAATTCGCCCAGGCTGGCGCGGCCATTTGACGGCCCTGCCACCACCCGGCTAGACTGCTTCGCTTTCAAGAACAGTGATTCTGCTTCTGGGAAACCGGTGAAAACCCGGTGCTGCCCCCGCAACGGTAAGTCCTCAGTCGGCACCATGCCCGGCAAGGACAAGTCCGATACCAGTAAGAATCTCTATTTCGCTTTGATGTTGCGGCGGGCTTCATCGGCGGCAGAGTTGGCCTGCCCACTCTCCTGCTGATTCCCTCTCCATCTCAAACAGAGACAAGGTCAAAAACAGGAACCTCCTGTCTGGCCAGTGCCCGTTTCCGGAAAAGTCGACCCAATTGCCAGGAACCCGAAATATGAGCGATGACAAGTCACGTAATGCCCGGCACAAGCGTGCCATGCAGCGCAAGAAAGAATATATCGATGGACGCATCAAGGAAGCCACAATCGACAAGGGATTGCTGGTGGTACTGACCGGCAATGGCAAGGGCAAGAGTTCTTCCGCCTTTGGCATGCTGGCACGCAGCGTCGGTCATGGTCTGCGCTGTGGCGTCGTACAGTTCATCAAGGGCAAATGGGAATGCGGGGAACAACTGCTGTTCCAGGATCACCCCCTGGTGGAATTTCATGTCATGGCCACCGGCTTTACCTGGGACACCCAGGACCGGGAAGCCGATATAGAAGCCGCAGAAGCCACCTGGGAAAAGGCCCGGGGCCTGTTGGCTGACCCCGAGGTCAAGGTGGTTATACTCGACGAGCTGACCTATATGCTGACCTATGGCTATCTCGACAAGGACAGTGTCCTGAAAGCCCTGAGCGAGCGCCCTGCCGATCAGCATGTGATTGTCACCGGCCGCAACGCCAGCAAGGAACTCATCGAACTGGCGGACACCGTGAGTGAGATCGGTGAAACCAAACACCCCTTCTATGAAGGAGTGAAAGTCCAGAAAGGCATCGACTACTGATGCCCGCAGCACGCCTACAGATCTGGTTTGGCCTGTTCCTGCTGCTGGCTGCCCCGGCAGGCTGGGCGGCGGAGGTGCATGACGATAGCGGCCAGACTGTCAGGCTCGAGCAAGCGGCAGAGCGGATCATCAGCCTGGCACCCTCGCTGACCGAATTGCTGTTTGCCGCCGGTGCCGGTGACAAGGTGATCGCCGTGGTGGAATACAGCGACTATCCGAAACAGGCGCGCAGCCTGCCGAGAATTGGCCGCCATGATCTTCTTGATATGGAACGGATTGTACAATTACAACCGGATCTGATCGTCGCCTGGCAATCGGGCAATCCCAGGGCTTCGATCCGCCGCTTGCAGGAGTTGGGGATGACTGTTTATTCTGCGGAACCCAAAAGCCTGGACTCGATCCCTTCCCATATCGAGCGTCTGGGCATACTGGCTGGCAGCAGTGCTATCGCCGATCAGGCCAGTGACAACTTCAGGGGGTCACTGGCAGCACTGCGGTCTGACTACAGTCACAAATCTCCGGTCAGAACTTTCTATCAGGTCTGGAATTTGCCGCTGATCACCGCTGGCGGCAATGAACTGATCAATGACATCATCAGTCTCTGTGGTGGTGAGAATATCTTTGCCGAGTTGCCCATGGTGGCGCCGAAAGTGTCGACCGAGGCTGTGATTACCCGCAACCCGCAAGCCATCGTCGCCAGTGGCATGGATATCGAGCGTCCGGAATGGCTCGATGACTGGCTACGCTGGCCCAACCTCGATGCCGTCAGTGCCGGCAATCTGTTCTTTATTCCGCCCGATTACCTGCAAAGACATACGCCCCGTGCACTGGAGGGGGCCCGACAAATGTGTCAGTTCCTGGACCAGGCCCGCAGTCACTGACCCGACCTGTCGTCAGACGCCGGCAATTCATAGTCAGCGGCATTGTGGAACAGCAAGCTGGCCTGCGCCCCCTGCTCTGATAGTCGCAAATGCAAACGACTGAAGCTGGCAAAGGGAATATGCAGGGGGAAGCTGGCATTAAGGGGCATGCCCAGCACAAAAGGCAGAATCACCCGCAGCACGCCACCATGGGTGACCAGCAACAGATGGCTGCCATCGGGATAAGCCTGAAAACGCTGCCAGGCAGCCAGCACCCGGTCCCGGAAGTCCAGCCAGGGCTCACCATTGGGTGGTACCAGGGCCGACAGATCATCACGAAAGGCAGCAAATTGCGGCGCCGCCACCTGGCGCCACTGTTCGATCGGCATGCCGTCCCAGTCACCGTAGTCAAACTCTTGCCAGGCCTCATCAATATCCGCTTCTGCAAGGTTCTGGCGCTCTGCGACAAACCGGGCAAAGTCGGCGCAACGCTTCAAGGGTGAGCTGATGACATGGGTCCAGGCCGGAGTTCGGGGATGGGCAGGGTCTGAATCGAGGCCGGTGGCCCGGCGCATCTGTTGCCAGCCCTTGTCGGTGAGCAGAGGGTCAATGCGACCGCGCAGAATATCCCCGCCTTCGGGCTCACCGTGGCGAATTACATCCACCGTAATACGCTTCTGCACTGCGGACATGATGTCTCCCGGATGAAGCGGATCAGTCTTCGCTGCGCAGATGACCCAGCTTGTCGATCTTCACCGCCAGATAGCTTTCGTTATGCGGGTTGGAACCGGTGTGTATAGGCACAATCTCGGTGACCTCAATATCCATCCCATCCAGGGCATCCACCTTGCGCGGATTATTGGTCATCAGGCGCAGCTTGCTGACAGCAAAATGATCAAACATGGGCTTGCAGATCTGGTAGTTACGACTATCCGGTTCGAACCCCAGTTGCACATTGGCTTCCACCGTGTCGGCACCGCTATCCTGCAGAGCGTAAGCACGTATCTTGTTCAGCAAACCAATACCCCGGCCTTCCTGACGCAAATACAGCAACAGGCCACTGCCCTCGGCGGCAATGCGCTCCAGCGCCGCATGCAACTGCGGCCCACAGTCACAGCGCAGGGAGAACAGGCAATCACCGGTGAGACACTCCGAATGCACCCGACAGAGCACCGGCTTGTCAGGGTCAATATCGCCAAAGGAGAGGACGACGTGTTCCTTGCCACTGGCCTGATCTTCAAAGCCGTGTATCGTGAACTGTCCCCAGTGGGTGGGCAGAGCCGCCGATGCCACATACTTCACAGTCAATTGCTTGTTCCTCCGATGATTCGGACTGGCCCATACAGACAGCAATCCAGGCGCTGGTCTGTATGGCCTGGTGATCAGGCAAGCAGGATTCGAGTGGCCTGCATGCACAGGGCGGCCATTATACCCGCTAATACATCATCCAGCATGATGCCCAGCCCGCCAGTGACTTTCTTGTCGATCCATTTGATGGGCCAGGGTTTGACGATATCCAGCAGACGGAATAACAGAAACCCGTAAACCAGCCACAACCAGCCCGTTGGGGCCAGAAACATGGTGATCCAGAAGCCGACAAACTCATCCCAGACGATACCGCCGTGATCGTGCACGCCCAGGTCACGGGAGGTTTTGCCACAGAGCCAGATTCCTGCAAGGGAACTGATAACGAGCAGCACAAGGTAGAGGGGCCAGGCCAGGCTGATCATGGGCAGATACAGCAGCACCGCCAGGACAGTGCCGGCGGTCCCGGGCGCCCGGGGAGACAGGCCACTGCCAAAACCAAAGGCCAGCACATGGACCGGATTGCGCAGGTCGGGTGCCGGCCGGGATTGCTCTGACCCGCCACTCATTCAACATCTCCAAAATGCTGGTAGGCGCTGGCATCGAATTCCCGCATTTGCCCTTCGCTGTCGCGGCAGTCAATGCCATAACCATCCCGCATCCTGCCAATGCGACTCAGACGCAGCCCCAGATCATCGGCTATGCTCTCCAGTTGAGTGGCATTCTCCGGCGCCACCGTGACACATAGTTCATAGTCATCGCCGCCCAGCAAGGCGGCCTGTTGCTGCAGCTCTTCAGGCAGGCTGCCGCGCAGGCAGTCCGACAGCGGCAGTGCACTCAATTCCAGCTCTGCCCCCAGAGCGCTGGCGTTGCAGATATGGCCGAGGTCTCCCAGTAAACCATCTGAGATATCGATAGCCGCAGTGGCGACATTTGCAATCTGGCGGCCAAATTCTATTCGCGGCTGCGGCCGGTAATAGGCCTCATGCAGATAGGCCCGGTCCTGAGCAGACAGGGCCGCAGAATCAATCTTGAATTCACCGCCAAGATGGGTATCGAGACCGAAGCTGGCCAGTGCCAGCACCGAATCGCCCAGACATCCAGTGACGTAGATCAGGTCTCCATCACGAGCACCATCACGACCAATGGCCGCTTCCCCCTGCCCTTGCACCTGGATGGCAATATTGAGTGGGCCACGGGACATATCACCACCCACCAGGGGACAATTGAACTGTCGGGCAAGTGGCACCAGGCCCTGACTGAAAGCGGCCAGCCAGTGTTCGTTAACCAGAGGCAGGGTCAGGCCAAGCGTAAAGCAGAGGGGCTCGGCACCCATCGCAGCGAGATCAGAAAGATTCACTGCCAGGGCGCGATTGGCTATCAGTTCCGGGTCAGCCGTGGCGGGAAAATGCACATCGGCCACCAGCACATCCATGCTGAAACTCAGAATCTGACCGGTTTCGATGCGCAGCATCGCCGCATCGTCGCCAATACCGCGGACGATTTCCGGACGACTGAAGGCCGCATCGGAATCAGCAAAATGCTGCTGAATAATCTGGAATTCAGTTTGACTCATAAGCCCAGGTCAGGCTCTTGTGATTGAAAATTCAGGCTGGCCGGTTCGCGCCATATTCGGCCGCACGCAATTGGGGAACCAGTTTGTCCAACACACCATTGATGTATTTGTGACTTTCAGAGGCGCCAAAGGTCTTGGCCAGTTCGACGCATTCGTTAATGACCACCCGGTAGGGCACGTCGATGCGATGGGCCAGTTCGAAGGCACCCAGGTACAGCAGGGCTTTCTCCACCGGGTCAAGGGATTCCGGTTTGCGATCCAGCAGTGGATGCAACAAGGCATCCAGTGACTCCTGTTTTTTGGGTATCTCACAGAAAACCTCAGTGAAATAGTCCCAATCCACTTTGCCGTGGGTTTCTTCACGGAACTGTTTGGCAATGGATGTTGGCTCATTGCCAGACAACTGCCATTGGTACAATGCCTGTACTATATGGTGGCGCGCCTTGCGTCGCTGAGCCAGTGGCGGCTTGCCGCGACGAGTGGCCTTGGCACCAGAAGATTGATCTTGCTTACTGGTCACTTAATTATCCAGCTGGCGCAACAGGCTAACCATTTCCACAGCCGTCAGGGCAGCTTCCTCGCCTTTGTTACCAGCCTTGGTGCCTGCCCTTTCAATGGCCTGTTCGATGGTATCTACAGTCAGCACGCCAAAGGTAACAGGTTTACCACTTTGCAGGCTCAGTTGGCCGAGCCCTTTGACGCACTCGCCGGCTACATACTCAAAATGCGGTGTACCACCGCGAATAACCGCGCCAAGGGCAATGATTGCATCACAATCGCCCTGATCAAGAATCTTTTTGACAGCCACGGGCAATTCCCAGGCGCCAGGCACTTTCACCACGGTGATATCCCGGTCCTGAACACCGTGCTTCCTGAGACATTCCAGGGCACCGTCGAGCAGTTTGTCCACTACAAAGCTGTTCCAGCGCGAGACCACAATGCTGTATTGAGCCGAGGCGTTGCTGAAATTCCCTTCAATTGTCTTGATCGTTGTCATCTCGTTTTCCTACTGTTCGAACTGGACAAAGTCCACCACTTCCAGATCAAAACCGGAAATGGCATTAAAGCGGGCCGGGTAGCTCAACAGGCGCATCTTGCCAACCCCAAGATCCCGAAGTATCTGCGAGCCGGTACCAATGGTCAGGTCACTGCCCCGACTGCTGCTGCGCTCTGGCTCATGGCCTTCGGACAAGGCCGAGGACAAATTGTGCTGCAGATCCTGACCATAGTCTTCGCCGGATAATAACACAGCCACACCATGGCCCTCTTTGGCAATGCGCTCCAGTGCCGTGCTGAATGACCAGCTGGTGCGGTCGGCATTATAGACTTCGCAGATGTCGCGTAATGAATTGGGTATATGCACCCGTACCAGGGTCGGGTCTTCGGTCTTGATCTCACCTTTAACGAAGGCCAGATGCAGACTGCCACTGATGGAGTCTTCATAGCTGTGCACAGTGAATTCGCCATAACGGGTTTGCAATACATTGCTGTCAACGCGGCTGACAGTGTGCTCATTGGCAATCCGGTAATGAATGAGATCGACAATGGTGCCAATCTTGATGTTGTGCTTTTTGGCAAAGGCCTCAAGGTCGGGCCGGCGCGCCATGGTGCCATCTTCATTCATGATTTCCACAATCGCCGCTGCCGGCAGATAGCCAGCCAGACGCGCCAGATCACAGCCCGCCTCGGTGTGGCCGGCACGGCGCAACACCCCACCCGGTTGCGCCATGATGGGAAAAATATGACCGGGCTGAACGATGTCTTCGGGCTTGCTGTCCCGGGCCACCGCCACCTGAATGGTGCGCGCCCGGTCCGCCGCCGAGATGCCGGTGGTGACACCGCTTGCCGCTTCGATAGAGACGGTAAAGTTGGTGTTATAGGGGGTATTGTTCTCATTCACCATCAGCGGCAGTTTGAGAAACTTGCAGCGGTCCTCGGTAAGAGTCAGGCAGATCAACCCCCGGGCATTGGTAGCCATGAAGTTGATATCTTCGGTACGGACCCGCTCGGCGGCGATAATCAGATCGCCCTCGTTTTCACGGTCTTCATCGTCCATCAGGATTACCATTTTGCCCTGACGGATGTCATCAATAATTTCTTCTACTGTATTCAGTTCCACTTTCTCTTCCCACGGCCCTGTTCAGAGCCCTGATTTATTCCTTGTCATAGCCGTGCTGGCGTAAAAAATCCCGATTCAGTGCCGGTGTAGCCTGTACCGGATTTTGCATCAGTCGTTCCAGGTAACGGGCCACCAGATCCACTTCCAGATTAACCTGCTGGCCGATGCGGTAATCGCCAATAATGGTCTCATCCTGGGTATGGGGAATGATATTGACCGCAAAACCTGCTCCATTCACTTCGTTCACAGTCAAACTGGTGCCATCGATACAGATTGAACCCTTGGCGGCGATGAAATATTGCAGCTCCTGCGGCACCGAAAAATCCAGTCTGATACTCTTGCCTTCTGTTTGCTGGCTGAGCAGCTCACCCACGCCGTCAACATGACCACTGACAATATGACCGCCAAAACGGTCAGTGGCCAGCATGGCCTTTTCCAGATTTACCCGGTCACCCGTAGACAGGCCACCGAGACTGGTACAGCGCAGGCTTTCATTGGAAACATCAGCAGCAAAACTGCTACTGTCCATAGTCACCACAGTCAGGCAGCAGCCGTTTACTGCGATGCTGTCACCCAGTTTGACATCGGACATATCCAGTTTGCCAACGCGGATTGTCAGTCGCCACTCGGCATCCAGTTGCTGTAAATCCGCAACTTCACCAGTGGCTGCCACAATACCTGTAAACATGTCGCTTAACCTGCTTTCTTAATCGGTCGGTTCAATCGGTCGATGCTATTGGTCGGTACAATTGGCCGAAACAACAGACGCACATCCGGCCCGACCTGCCGGATTTCCTGGCATTGAAGTTCGATACAGTGGTCGAGGGATTTGAAACCGGCTAATTCAAACAGCGGTTTGGCATCACTTCCGAGGATTTTGGGCGCCATATAGACAATGATTTCATCAACCAGGCCTGCATTGACGAAGGCTCCCCCCAGAGTAGGCCCGGCTTCGACCAGGATTTCATTGCACTCATGATCCCGGGCCAGGGATTCTAGCACAGAAGCCAGGTGAACTCTGCCGCTTTCACTGCTCACGCTATGCAGCTCTGCCTTGGCCAGATGGGATCGGGAACCCGCGGCTTCGGCTGTTGTATAAACCAGGCACTGGCCCTCGATACCCAGGGTTCTGGCCGCCGCCGGCGTACGCAGATGGCTGTCGAGGATGACCCGCAGTGGTTGCCGGCGCAGCAGCTGACTGTTGGCCTGTTGCTCAGCCTCGCTAAAGCGGAGGTTTTCAGGACGCACATTCAGGGAAGGATCATCCAGCAAAATGGTATTCACCCCGGTGAGGATGGCATCGCTGGCCAAGCGCAAGCGCTGTACATCGGCCCTGGCCTCGGCGCCGGTAATCCACTTGGCTTCACCATCAGCCATGGCAGTGCGTCCATCCAGACTCATGGCTGCCTTCAGCCTGACCAGTGGCAGGCCCTGCTCCCGGCGCTTGAAATAACCGGGGTTGAGCGCCCTGGCCTCGGCTTCGAAATCGGATAATTGCCACACCCGGATACCCGCCTGCTGGAGCGCAGCAACACCCTGACCCGCCACCGAAGGATTAGGGTCCAGGCCGGCAATAACGACCTCGGCCACTCCGGCATTGATCAGGGCCTCGCTGCAGGGACCGGTACGGCCATGGTGGGAACAGGGTTCAAGCGTGACAAATACGGTGGCCTGGGCTGCCTGTTCACCGGCCATAGCCAGCGCCATGGCCTCGGCATGGGGTAAACCCGGCGCCTCGTGCCAGCCTTCGGCGATGATCCGGCCCTGTTTTTCCAGCACACATCCCACCCGGGGATTGGGGTGGGCACTGAGCACACGGGCAGCAAGCTCCATGGCGCGCCCCATCAGGGCAGGCCATTGCTGCTGGCGATCCTGTAATTGACTGTTGCTGATTTGTTCCATGGGCGCGTCATTATCCGCATTTAGCGCCGCAACGTCACCCGCAGGGCCTGAAATCACCCCGGTACGGGGGCGGGCCCGCTGCTACTAATTTTCGTTTTCGGAGGGTTCCTGTTGGGACAGGCGATCGATTTCCTCACGGAATTCATTGAGGTCCTTGAAGCTACGATACACTGAAGCGAAACGCACAAAGGCCACTTCATCCAGTTGCCGTAGCTGCTTCATGACTTCTTCACCCACATCGCGGGACTGAATTTCCCGTTCGCCAGTGGCACGCAGACTGGCCTTGATGCTATTGATTGCCGAATCCACTTTTTCGATACTGACCGGCCGTTTTTCCAGCGCCTTCATCAGCCCCTTTTTCAGCTTGTCTTCATCAAACGGTTCCCGCACACCATCCTGCTTGATGATGCGCGGCATAACCAGTTCGGCAGTCTCATAGGTGGTAAAACGTTCTTCACAGGTAATGCACTCACGGCGACGACGCACATGATCCCCTTCGGCAACCAGTCTGGAATCGATCACCTTGGTATCTATGGCTCCACAGAAAGGACAATGCATACTGGACTACTCGTTCCTGATTGATTGTTATTGGTACACCGGATACTTGCTGCAAATAGCCAGCACTTTCTCCCGCACCGATTCGATCACACTGTCGTCATCCATATTGGCGATCACATCGCACATCCAGCCAGCCAGGTCAGCACTCTCGGCTTCGCCGAAGCCCCGGGTGGTAATGGCCGGGGTACCGATACGCAGGCCACTGGTCACGAAAGGCGGCTTGGGATCATTGGGCACAGCATTCTTGTTCACAGTGATATTGGCCCGGCCCAGCGCCGCATCAGCATCCTTGCCGGTAATGCCCTGTTTGATCAGGCTTACCAGGAAAAGATGGTCGTCGGTGCCACCGGAGATCACATCATAACCCCGATCGATAAAGGTCTGGGCCATCACCTGGGCGTTTTTTACCACTTGTTGCTGATAGCTCTTGAACTCATCGGACATGGCTTCCTTGAAACATACGGCCTTGGCGGCAATCACGTGCATCAGTGGTCCGCCCTGACTTTCCGGGAAGACGGCAAAATTCAGTTTCTTCTCCAACTCTTCATTGGCACGGGCCAGAATAATGCCACCGCGGGGACCACGCAGGGTCTTGTGGGTGGTGGACGTGGTGACGTCGGCGATATTGACTGGACTGGGATAGACACCGGCCGCGATCAGACCCGAGACATGGGCCATATCCACCATGAAATAGGCACCGACGCTGTCGGCGATATCACGGAAGCGCTGCCAGTCGATAATGCGGGAATAGGCTGAGAAGCCGGCGACGATGACCTTGGGTTTGTGCTCTTCGGCCAGGGCAGCGACATTGTCATAATCGATCTGACCCGACTCATCGATGCCATATTGTACGGCGTTGTAAATGCGACCGGAGGAGCTGACCTTGGCGCCGTGGGTCAAATGCCCACCTTCCGCCAGGCTCATGCCCAGCAGGGTATCGCCAGGCTTCATCATTGCCATGTAGGCGGCCGCATTGGCCTGGGAGCCGGAATGTGGCTGCACATTGGCGAAGTCGGCACCGAACAGTTCCTTGACCCGCTCGATGGCCAGATTTTCAACCACGTCGACGTGCTCACAGCCGCCGTAGTAACGCTTGCCGGGATAACCCTCGGCGTATTTGTTGGTCAGCACCGAGCCCTGCGCCTCCATCACGAAAGGGCTGGTATGGTTCTCAGACGCGATCAGCTCTATATGCTGCTCCTGGCGGGTTTTTTCCGCCTCAATAGCCGCATTAATTTCAGGGTCAAATTCAGACAGGCTGCTATCGGTCTTAAACATCAAGGTCTCCGTGCTTGGGGAAATTTGCGAAGGCGGTATTCTACCCGAAGCGCAAGCATTCAGCATCACCCGATTCGCCGCAAGTCCCTGTTTTTGCAGTCCCGCCCCGCCAATTGGCGTGGATCAGGGGCCGGCACTCATTTCGAGCGCCCGGTGCCTGTGACATAATAGCGCCCTTTCACTCACAGCACGCAGGAAAGCAGTAATGGCGCAATTCGTCTATACCATGAGCCGGGTCGGTAAAGTTGTTCCGCCGAAACGGGAAATTCTCAAGGACATCTCCCTGTCCTTCTTCCCCGGCGCCAAGATCGGCGTTCTTGGTCTGAACGGCGCGGGTAAATCCACCCTGCTCCGTATCATGGCCGGGCGGGACAAGGAGTTTAATGGTGAAGCCCGCCCCCAGCCCGGCATCAATATCGGCTATTTGCCCCAGGAGCCGGAGCTGGATGACGAGTCGGACGTGCGCGGCAATGTCGAGCAGGGCATCAGTGACACCATCGCCCTGGTGGAAGAATTCAATGCCATCAGCGACAAATTTGCCGAGCCCATGAGCGACGATGAAATGAATGAGCTGCTGGAAAAGCAGGGCGAGCTGCAGAACAAGATTGATGCAGTGGATGGCTGGCAACTGGAACGCACTTTGGAAGTGGCCGCCGATGCCCTGCGCCTGCCACCCTGGGATGCCAAGGTCAAAAACCTCTCCGGCGGTGAGCGACGCCGCGTGGCCCTGTGTCGCCTGCTGCTGTCCAAGCCGGACATGCTGCTGCTGGATGAGCCCACCAACCACCTGGATGCCGAATCAGTGGCCTGGCTGGAGCGCTTCCTGCAGGAATACCCGGGCACAGTGGTTGCCATTACCCACGACCGCTATTTCCTCGACAACGCCGCCGGCTGGATTCTGGAACTGGACCGTGGCCACGGTATTCCCTACGAAGGCAATTACACTTCCTGGCTGGAAGCCAAGGAGAAACGCCTGGAAGTGGAAGAAAAGCAGCAGGCCGCCCATGAACGCACGATCAAGTCGGAACTGGAATGGGTGCGGGCCAACCCCAAAGGCCGCCAGTCCAAGAGCAAGGCCCGTATCGCCCGCTTCGAAGAACTGAATTCCCAGGAATTCCAAAAGCGCAATGAAACCCAGGAGCTGTATATTCCCCCCGGTCCCCGCCTCGGCGACAAGGTGATCGAAGTGAATAATCTGAGCAAGGGTTTCGACGACAAGACCCTCATCAGCGACCTCAGCTTCTCGGTCCCCAAAGGCAGCATCGTTGGCATCATCGGTGGCAACGGCGCCGGCAAGACCACCTTCCTGCGCATGCTGGTGGGGCAGGAACAGCCTGACAGCGGCAGCATCGAATTGGGTGAGACTGTCGATCTGGCCTATGTGGACCAGAGCCGGGACGAACTCAACGGCGAAAACACGGTATGGCAGGAAATTTCCGATGAGCAGGACATTCTGCACATCGGCAAATACGAGGTGTCATCCCGGGCCTATGCCTCTCGCTTTAATTTCCGCGGCAATGACCAGCAGAAATTCGTCAAGGACCTGTCCGGCGGTGAGCGTAATCGCCTGCACATGGCCAAGCTGCTGAAGAAAGGGGGCAATGTCTTGTTGCTGGACGAACCCACCAACGATCTGGACGTGGAAACCCTGCGGGCTCTGGAAGAAGGCCTGCTGGCCTTTCCCGGCTGCGTCATTGTGGTGTCTCACGACCGCTGGTTCCTGGATCGCCTCTGCACTCACATCCTGGCTTTTGAAGGGGACAGCGAAGTGGTTTGGCATGAGGGAAATTACAGCGACTATGAGGAAGCCCATCGCAAGCGTGGCGGTGACACCCAGCCCACGCGTATGAAGTACAAGAAGATCGACGCCTGATCCCGGGCGGGCAAGCGGGGAACTGGCTAGAGGTCCAGTTCCTTGCGCATTTTGGCAATCCTGGCCCGGGTCTCCTCCCGGTCCAGAGGCCGCTCTGTTTTTTCCTGCAAAGCCTCCGGCACATCGATATGCAGTTTCTCGCCCTTGATGACCTTGCGGCAAAGCTGCTGGTAGTGATACTCGAAGCGCGGATAGGCCAGCGACTCCGGCTCATTGGCCAACACAAACCAGCCCACCGCCTTGCCGGCGAAATAAACCGCCTCATGGGACCACTGCCAATCGCGCTTGGGTGATCGGGCGGTGCAGGCTTCGACATAGGCCTCCCGGGGGGAAGGCAGGCCAAAAAGCTCATAGCCCTGCTCACAGGCCTGCAGAATTAGCGCAATCGAAGGCAGATACTCACTCTTGCGAATCACTGCCTTGGCGGCTTGCACAATCTGCACCGGACTGAAATTTTCCAGACAACTCAGCCAGTACTTTTTGGCGATGGCCAGACTCTCGGCATCGGCAAAGGCCTTGTGAAACTGGTTGTGGTAGGCAAACTCAAACTCGGCAAACACCTGATTGATGGCATCCACATGATCCAGCCCCGAGCGGGCATCATAGTCCGCTCCGGTTTCATCAACACGCTCGGCTTCCGCTTCAGTCTGCCCAACTGCGGTCAGAGATGCGCTGGAATTTTTCTTTAATCCTTTGCTGGTTTGATCCAGTAATGGTTTGATCTTCTGCATCGGTAATATCCCGGGCCTCGCGCTGCTTCAGCCGGCGCGCCCAGTCCTGTTTGATAAATTGCAGGAATACGGTGTTCCAGGATGCCTTGACCTGACCGCTATCGCGCCAGTAAAGCACGAATTCCGGCACCCGGCTGCGGGCATAGTCTTCATCGATTTCTGCCAGCTGCAGTATTTCATAACAATCACTGCTGGGCTGCCAGTCCTCGGGTATGGGTCTGGGGGTGTCATCGCGGCCGAATGAGGCTGAATACTTGGCCCACTGGCGGCGAATATGTTCAATAAATTTTGTGTTCCAGGCGCCATGCACCACCGAGCGCTCACGCCAGTAGAGCACAAACTCCGGAATGGCGTCTTCAATAAATTCTTCTTTCACCCCGGCATTGATAAGGATTTCCAGTGCATCCTGGCTGGGCCGCCAGTCGGCTGACATGGTGCTGGCCAGTTCATAGGCGCCTTTGCGGGTCTGCTCCTTGCGCCATTCCCGCAGTGCATGTTTGTAAAAGGCATTGCCCCAGGAGAAGCGTGCCTGTCCGCGCTCGCGCCAATAACTGACGAATTCCGGCACCAGATTGCGGATGAATTGCTCGGGGATGGACTGCTGCTTGCAGAGCCTGACCCAATTGTCATCGGGTTGCCAGTGCCGGGGAATCAGGGTGGCATTGCCAGCCGGATTGCTGCTGTCATTTTCGATAGGCTGGCGATCGGTTTTTTTACTGCTGATCTGATCGGCCTGCTCCAGGGCCACAAAGCTGCTCTGCCGGTCATCGGGATTGGGTTCCAGCCTGATCAGCCCCAGCGAACGCAAGCTGTTCTGGATGCGGCGAATATCAATGGCCTGCCAGAAGGGAAAGGTTTCCTGCATCAGCTGATCATTGATCTCCAACCAGGCACCGGCGGGAAGTTGCGGGAGATTACGGCGCTGACGATGACGCAGCAATTCCGCGAGGGTCTGCAACATGAGTGCTTCCTCAAGACCGATGGTGGCAGCCAGGGTCGGGGAAACAAGCAGCGGTCTTTCCGGCAACAGTTCAGATGACATGGGTGGTGTTTGGCTCTGGCGGGTCGTGGATAGAATGAAGAACAAACCTGCCTTTTTCAGTGATGCTATCACAGGAGATTTTGCCAGCACACTCGCAATTGCCAGCAGCACGGGTCAGACAGTACACTGATTTTTTCCCGCAGCTTATCAGCACAATACTCACAATGTATCCACAGCCACCGGCAACAGACCAGGCACTGGAAGCGGAACTGTCGCGCTTTCTGGCAGACGAACAACTGCCCGGTAGCTATGGCGAGGATGCCAGGCGCTATTTCCTGCCACTGCTGGATAAGCTGATCGCCTTGCAGCAGAACAAAGGCAGCTGCCTGCTACTGGGAATCAATGGCGCCCAGGGTAGCGGCAAATCCACTCTTGCCGCCCTGCTTTGCCGAATGCTGAGGGTACTGGGCCATAGGGTGGCCAATCTGTCCATTGATGATTTTTATCTCTCGCAGGCGGCCAGACAGGAACTGGCCCGACAGCAACATCCCTTGCTGGCCAGCCGTGGCGTGCCGGGCACTCACGACACCGCCCTGCTGCGCCACAAGCTCAAGGCCCTGCTTCAGGCAGAGGCCGGTGAGCGCATCAGCCTGCCACGCTTTGACAAGGCAAGTGATGATTGCAGGCCCGAGCAGGACTGGCCGCAAATCCCGGCGCCGGTAGATTTCATTTTCCTGGAAGGCTGGTTTGTAGGCCTGCAGCCGCAAAGCGAGGCGGAGCTGGCAAGCCCGGTCAATGATCTGGAGGCAGAAGAAGATGCAGACGGTCGTTGGCGTCGTTTCGTCAATCACTCACTGGCAGCTGACTACCAAAAAGTCTTTGCGCAACTGGATGCCTTGATCATGCTGAAGGCGCCATCTTTCGAACAGGTCTTTGAGTGGCGCGGTCTGCAGGAGGCCAAGCTGCGGCAACGTAGCGACAGCGACGCCACTGGCATTATGGACGAGGCCCGCTTGCGGCGCTTCATTCAGCATTTCGAACGCCTGACCCGCCACTGCCTGGATAGCTTGCCCGCCAGGGCGGATCAGGTGTTTATACTGGATACGGGCCACCGCATCCATGTTGCCGACTGAATCAGGCCTGCTCGGCCGGACGTGAATGGCTGAACAAGCGCTGCAATGGCGGCTGTATCCAGACCCGCAGGATCAGGGCCACCAGCACAACCCCCAGCAGATGACGCCAGACAGGGAAGCCATGACCGTGTTCGGCCATGGATAACTGCAGTGGCCAGCCGAAACTGGCATAGAGCTGATTCAGAATCAAACCACAGACAACAGCAGTTCCGATCACACCAGCCAGATAGGCAATCAGGGAACGATTACCCAATTGTTCTCTGATCACACCCATGGTGGCGATATTGGTGGCCGGGCCGGTAAGCATAAAGACCAGCGCCGCACCGGGAGAAATACCGGCAAACAGCAAGCTGGCGGCCACCGGCGTGGAGGCAGTGGCGCAGATGTACATGGGCAGACCCACGGCCACCATGATCAACATCGCCAGCAGCCCGTCACCCCATTGCAAAAAGAAGGATTGTGGCACCACAGAGGTAATCAGGGCGGCGGCTATCAGGCCGATAGCCAGCCATTTGGCGGTATCGGAAATCATGCGCCCATAGCCATACTGTACGGCGGCGACAAGGCGCTGTCCGAGACTGCGCTCGTCTACCACTGCTTCCTGTTTTTTACTGGCACAGCAGCTACCCTCACCGCTGGCGGCTTTGGCCACCGGCGCCTCTTCCTTGTCAAACAACAAGACCAGGGTTCCGGCAATAATGGCGCTCAGCAGGGCTCCGATGGGACGGAACAGGGCAAAGATTGGCCCCAGCACGGCATAGGAAAAGGAAATGGAATCGACTCCGGTTTCCGGTGTAGCCACCAAAAAGGATGACGTGGCACCTTTGGAGGCACCCGCCTTGCGAATGGCCAGTGCCGTGGGAATCACGCCGCAGGAACACAGTGGCAGGGGCGCACCGATGAAGGCACCCTTGACCACCGGCAGCATACCGGGTTCGGCCAGTTGTTTTTCGACCCAACTGGAAGGAATGACCTGTTTGATGATTCCGGCCAACAGGTAACCGGCCAGCAACCAGGGTGCCGACTCCACCACCAGGTCCCAGAAAATACTGATTACTTCCATCATGATTCATCGCCTCGCTCTGTAAGCGGTGAGCTGCCTGCTTCCAGGGTTTCCATAATGGAGCAGTGGGTGGCATTTTCCGGGCCGCCGCTGCAACTTTTCAGCAGCAGTTGCAGACTGCGCTGCATGGTCTGCAATTCGGCAATGCGCGCATTCACTTCATCCAGCTTGTGGCGGGTAATATCGGTCACTTCCTGGCAGCTGTGACTGGTTTTGTCCAGGCGGATCGACAAGAGCTGGGCAATATCGTCCAGGGAGAAACCGATGCTGCGGGCCGCCTTGACGAACTCGGCTCGACGCACATCGGCCTCACTATAAAAACGATAGCCCGCCTCACTGCGCTGGCTGGCCTCGATCAGGCCGTGCTTTTCGTAGAAGCGGATGGTGTGGGGCGAAAGCCCGGTTTTGGCACCTAACTCACTGATTTTAATCATCTTTACCAATTCTCTTGAGAGGGTTTCAAGATTTCAATAAAGACAGTATAAGCTTAGAGTTAACTCTAAGGTCAAGCGCCCGACTGCAACAGAATTCAATCCAGAATCTGACGCAGGAAAGCGCCGATGTCTGCGATCTCCTCCAGGCAGACGGCATGTTCCATGGGGTAACTGCGGTAATCCGGCTCAAGACCCAGGCCCTTGAGTGCCTCAAGCGCCCGCTGCCCCAGTACCTCCGGCACCACCGGGTCGCGACTGCCATGGCAGACCAGCACCGGGATATTGGCCTGCTGCGCATCGAATTGCAGGCTTTCGGCAGTGGGGAAATAGGTGGACAGGGCAACGATACCGGCCAGTGAGCGGGGATAGCTCAGTGCCGCCTCATAGGCCACAGCGCCGCCCTGGGAGAATCCGGCCAGCACGATCCGGGAAGGATCCACGCCCCGCTCTATTTCACGGTCAATCAGGTCCTGTATCCGGCGCACCGAGACCTGCAATTGCTCCTCATCGATACTGCGCTCGACATTGAGGGATTTGATGTCATACCAGGCCGGCATGACAAAACCATTGTTGATGCTCACCGGTATCGCCGGTGCATGGGGGAAAACAAAGCGGATGCCATAGTCAGCGGACAAACCCAGTTGCGGCACTACGGGGACAAAATCATTGCCATCTGCGCCCAGTCCATGCATCCAGATAACCGCCGCATTTACTTCGCTATTGGCTGGTGCTTCAAGCACTTCCGCCGGTAGATAATCCATTTCCTTGTCTTCTCCTGTTATTTCCTCAGCAAAACCAATTTGTCTGGTCCGGGCCATTTTGCAGTGACCGGCAGGTCCGGCTTATGGCTCCGACAACATGCGCACTTCCCGCTGCGGGAAGGGAATGGAGACCTGCATGTCCCGGATCACCTGGTGCACCAGATCATTACAGACAAACTTCAGCTCATGAAATTGCTCGGTGCGAACCCAGCAACGAATTTCCAGTTCGATAGCGCTGTCGGCAAAATTGAGAATGCCAATTTGCAGTTCCCGTTCCTTGCTCAGGCCCTCCACACTGGAAAGGGCTTCCCTCAGGCCCTTCACCAATTCCGGGATATCGCTGTCATAGGCAACTCCTACTACCAGTTCCAGAATCGTATCGGCCTGGGAGTTATGAATAATTTCACCGATGATGTGTTTGTTGGGGATTGTGATGATCTCACCGTCTTCGTTGGTCAACAGGGTATAGGCCAGATGCACTTCCTTCACTACGCCCCAGACCCCCTGCACGCGAATGGTATCGCCCACCACGAAAGGGCGGGTCAGGATAATACTCAGGCCGGCACCGTAATTGGACAGCAGGCCCTGAACCGCCAGACCGGCACCCAGACTCAAGGCACCGATGGCTGCAATGAACGGGGTGATCTGAATACCGAGTTTCGGCAGGGCAATCATGATCGCCGAGGCTATGATGGCGATACGGGCACAGCTGGCAAAGAAGCGGCTGAGGGTCACGTCGAGCTTTTTACGCTGCAACAGCTCATATAACCAGTTGGAGACGCGGCGGGCGATAATGACACCCACCACCAGAATGACCATCGCGCCCAGAATCTGGAAGCTGTAAGTCACCAGATAGGTAACTATCATGTTGTAGATTTCAGTGACCTGGGCCAGTTCCTGATCCATGCTGATGGGTCTCCTGCAGGACGGTAAGCAATAATAGCGGGCATTCTGCCACGACTTGGCGGCGGGCAGAACCGGCAATTGGATTGCCGCTGGTCGGTGACTGCTTTACACTGCGGTGCTGTCACTCTGATCACTTGCCAGCCCTGTTCTGGCTATCAATCCGACAAGCTGACTCTTATTCATTTCTGAGCCGACTATTTTTCTGACCCGACTGACATTTCTGATTCCACTATGGCCAAGCTATCCCGATTTCTGTTGAGCTGCATACTACTGCTGTCATGCCCCTTATTGTGGGCCCAGGAGCCCCCCGAAAGCCTCATTGGCTCCTTTGAAGGCTCCCTGGTATTTGGCCGCGACGACCTCACCATTGCCCTCACCTTCGACCGACAGGGGGAGCAGTATAGTGCCGCCCTCACCAGCGCCAATCTGGGGGTCTATGGCTTTCCCGCCGAAGTGGTACAGATCAATGGCCTCAGAGTCCTGGTGCGTATGCCGCGCCTGGACGCCGAATTTACCGGCACTCTGCGGCTGGACGAAAGTGGGGAAAATATCCTCAATATTGATGGTGACTGGTTTCAAAGCAGTGAACTGGTGCCGGTGGTGCTGTACCCGGTCGACAAACCCAGCTTCTGAAGCTGACCCGTCGGACCGGAGCCGGGCATTCAGGCCCCGACTGTCTTCCTGGATATAGCCTTCCTGGATATTGCCTTCCTAAATATAGCGGCTCAGATTGCGATTGGCGCGGCCGAGCCGCTCCGACATCACCTTGACGATATAGGTATGCAGGCCGGCGGTAGAAGCCGGAAACTTGCGTGACATGGCATCCATGGCCTCCTTGTCGAGACGGAACAGGGTGGCTTCCTTTTCGATCCGCACACTGGCGGTGCGGTTCTCGCCGGTATAGATGGCCATCTCACCGAGAATGGCACCGGCCTTGTACTTGCGCAGAATTTGTTCTCGCTGATTGGGAATATCCAGCACCACCACGGCTGTGCCCGCCCCCACAAAGTAGAGACTCTCCCCTTTGTCGCCCTCATGGAAGAGGTAGTCTCCGGCCTGGCGATGCTCAACCACAAAGAACTCTGCCAGGTCGTGAATATCTTCCTCGGCATAGGCAATGCGTCGCAGCAAATCCGCCAGTTCCAGGCGGTAGTCTTCGTCGGCCCGGTTCAGGTCTTCGAGAATGCGTTGTTCGCACCAGTCCACCGCGATTTCCACCTGGCCTTTGTAGTGCCGCTCCCAGCGGTGCTCTCCAAAGGTAAAGAAGCGGTGCTTGACCAGTTGCTTGATGGACTTGTCGTCGGCGCCACTGATAACCACATGAAATCCCACCTGCTCACTGAGCTGCGCCAGCTTGGAAAAGGTGACGATGGCAGACGTGTCGAGCTGGCTGACATGATGAAAATCCAGCACCAGAAAATCGAAATGGCTGTCTTTGCGATCCATGATGCGGGTGCGGATGGCAGTGATCAGTTTGTCGGCGGTGCCAAAGAAGATAAAGCCCTGCAGGATCAGGATCAGAACCCGTTTGCCTTCCTTGTTGAGCAACTCCCGGGTTTCCAGGTCGCGATCAACATTGCTGGCATGATCGCTGCCATTGGTCTCGATCTTGATGACACTCAATTGTGAATAATTGATGACGAACAGGATGATGGCCACGAAGAAACCGAAGGTGACACCCTGCAGAATATCGGAAAAGATAATCACCACCAGGATGAGAATCACCACCACATAGTCAGACAGTGGCAGCTCATCGCGGGCCTTCCACAACCAGTCGATCAGAAATTCCAGGCCGACATAAATCAGCAATCCGCCAAGAATAAAAGTGGGAACCAGTTCCATGAACCCGGCACCGGCGAGAATGGCGGCGGCAACCAGAACGCAGTAAACCAGGCCAGTGAGGCGATCCTTGCCGCCGAGGCGATCAACCAGGGCAGTATCAGAGGCATCATGCACCCCCGGGAATCCACCCACCAGGCTGTTGACCATATTGGTATAACCCATGACCTGCAGCTCATGGTCCGGATTCAGATCCTTGCGGGCTATCAACTCAATGCCTGAAACATCCAGCAACAACATCATGGAGCAAAGCAAGGCCACCACCACAATGCCGCTGAGCTGATCACTGATGGCCACCCAGTTAACCTGCTGCAGATAATCCAGATGAAAGACCGGCACCAGGGCACCGGTGGACTGGATTGTGGGTAACAGGCCACTCTCTGCTGCTTCTTCCCGAGATATCCCCGCCAGCATCAATACACCGTAAAAAATCAGCAGGGAGGCCAGCAGAATGCCAGGCACTGACAAACGGTTGTCGCGAAACAATTTGCCAATGATCAGACACAGGGCCAGTACTACGGCCGGTGTGACCAGCTGAATAAAACCGCTGTCGGTGAAGGAGCCCAGGGTCGGCTCAGCACCGCTGGCAACAGTCAGACCACCTTCCACGAAGATGTAGCCAATACCGGCGAAGAAGCCACCGGTGACAGGATAGGGAATATAGCGTACCAGGTTGCCCAGTTTGAGCCGGCCCAGTAGCAGCAAAAACAGGCCGGTCACCAGGGTTGCCACCATGATTGCAACAATGATGGTGGCTTCGGCACCGATGGAGTATTCATTGCCAAAACTGGCATAAATGGTGCTGACCATGACCGCGAACACCGGCACCAGACCGTTGCGCGGGGAACAGATGACAGCTTTGAAACCACTGAAAAAGGTGCCACCGAGCCCCGTTACCAGGGTACCCACCAGCAAAATGGCAATACCCGGCACCATTAGCCGCGGATCCGTCTGGGCAAAGAGCAGAGCGGCCACCGAAACGGCAACCGAAATATTGACCAGTGCGATCAGGCTGCCGGAGACGATATTGGCAAGTTTATTTGACAATGCTGCAGTCATTTGGAGTTTTTATGCCTGAAACCGCCGAGAATACTATCAGGTGCCCCCCGATACTAGTCTGTTAGGAAAGTGGACGGGGCAAATTTTCCCGGCTTTACCCACCCGAAGTCATCCTTCCGGCTGCCATTGCGTTGCATAATCAAGACAACAGCGTCACTTTTCAAAAACGCGCATACAGGCCCTGTTTGGGCTTGTCTTGCTGTCCCGGACGACTTGTATTTATTGGGCACTGGAGTACAGTCATTCAGTGGCACCAACAGGCTAAAATCAGCAGCTGGCATAGCGGAATCGTTTCCATGACCCCCAAAATCGGCAAATTCCTCAATTCTGTACTGGCCCTGGGCTGCAGTTTGCTGCTGCTTCCGGTTCAGGCCACTACCCTGCTCAGCCTGCCTATCGATGAGGTGGCAGCGCGGGCGGAATTGATTTTCGAAGGTGAAGTGCTTGCCCACAGTCCTCAACGCGACCCATTCAGCGGCCAGATCTACACCACTGTCAGTTTCTCGGTGCAGGAGTTGATCAAAGGCGATTATGCCGATGCCATTCTTGAACTGCGCTTCTCAGGCGGCAGTGTGGGAAACGAAAGGCTGGAAATTCCGGGGCTCACCCTGCCTGCCGTCGGTGAAACCGGTATCTATTTCATCGAGTCTGTCAGCCAGAACATGATTAACCCCCTGCTGGGTTGGTCCCAGGGCCATTACCTGATCAGCGAACAGGGTGGTCAGCGCCTGATCCAGACCAATAGCGGGCAGGCCATACTGGAAGTGCAGGCCGCTACAGCAGTCCCGGCTACAATCCGTCGCCCGCAACGGCTGATCGATGGTGGCAGTGATGCCGCCGAGGGTATCGTCACCGGCGAGTCAGCCCTGAGTCAGAGCCAGCCCCTGACCGCCGAGCAGTTCAAATCCCGCATTCGCAGCCTGCTGACACCCTGAGCCCCTTGCCGGCGCGCTGTTCAGGGTCGAATATTCTGCGCCACTCCACGACTGAACAGACCGCTGGCAAACACCTTTATATAGACCCTTCGATCCAGAAAGGCCTGACGGAAAGCCGGACTCATAAAATAACTGCCGCTACTGGCATCCTGTTGTGGGCCCATCAGATTTAGAATTACCGGATCATTCAGCTCGAAGCCACTTTCCTCGTCAATCACCAGAGTGACGGCATGGACTTGCGCTGCATTCTGCGCCCCTTCGGCAATACTGTAGTGCAAGAGATTGCTGCTTTGCTCAAAGCGAAAGTCGGCCTGCAACTGCACCTGCCCGGCGCGAAACTCAATCTCTGTAACAATAGCCTGCGGAGCTCTGCCTGCCTCCAGGGGCGGCGTGACAAAGGGTGTCTGACGAGGCGAGCGCGCCTGCTCCCAGGCATGACCGATAGCCAGCAGCTCTGCGTCGCTCATAAAAGGGCCCAACAACTCCATGGCCAGCGGCAACCCGGATTCGGTGAAGCCCAGAGGCATGGACAGCGCCGGCAATCCGGAGTTGGCAGACAAGCTGCAGTTATTGCCAGGCTGTGAATTGCCGATCATCACCGGCAACTCGGCAATGGGCGGATAGACAATGGCATCGAGCTGATGTTCTGACATCAGGGCTTCAACTGCCCTGCGCAGTTCCTGACGCGCCTGCAGGGCCGCTTCATAGGCGTCCGGATTGAACACCGAAGCCTGGCTGCGTCGCAGAGCTCCGCCCACCGCTTCGTGATACAAACCCAGGTCGACAATATCATTGAGATTGGCAACTTCATCGCTGACGAACAGGGACAGGTATTGATTGATGTCGGTGGCGAACTCGTGACCAATCACGCCGGAGCCGGACAGCAAGCTGCCCAATTGCGGAAACTCCAGATCGATGACCTCGGCACCCTGCTGCGCGAACCAGTCCAGGGCTGCGTCGATTTCATTGCGCAGCAAACCGTTAGCGGTTTCCATATAGCTTGCCAGTCGCCCCAGACGCAGGGAGCCCGGATCGACAGACCCCAGCCGCTCGCGAAAGCCCGGCGCATCAAGATCCTGCATCAGCTCAGTGGCGCTGTCACGGGCATCATAGCCACTGAGCGCGTCCAGCAGTATCGCCAGGTCTTCGCTACTGCGGGCCAGCGGGCCGGCAACGTCCTGGGTATGGGATAGGGGCATCACCCCGTAAATACTGCTGAGCCCCTTGGAGATCCGCAGGCCAAACAGATTATTGTAGGCAGCCGGGATACGGATGCTGCCACAGGTATCGGAACCCAGGCCCGCCGCCGCCAGACTGGCCGCCACTGCTGCTGCGGTTCCGCCACTGGAACCACCGGGGACTCGGCGCAGGTCATAGGGGTTGCGACTCTGGCCACCCAGGGAACTGACCGTGGTAATGCCGTAGGCGTATTCATGCAGATTGGTCTTGGCCAGAATAATGGCGCCCGCCTCAATCAGTAAATCAATCTGGTGAGCATTGCGGGTGGGCACAAAATCCGCCAGTGCTACCGAGCCACCGGTGGTGGGCATGAACACTGTGTTGTAATTGTCCTTGACCACCACGGGAATGCCATGCAGCGGCCCCCGAAGCTGGCCCGCCTGCCTTTGCTCATCCAGTCTGGCGGCATCGTCCAGAGCTGCCTCATTGACCCGAATGATGCTGTTCAGACCGGGGCCGGACCGGTCATAGGCTTCAATGCGGTCCAGATACTGGCGCACCAGCTGTACCGAAGTGGTTTGCCCTGCTTCCAATGCAGCCTGAATCTCAAGCAGGCTGGCTTCGGTAACGTCAAAATCTGTCTGGGCAAGCAGTGCCCTGCCGGATAACAGCAGCAGGATTAATACAAAGCTCAGGGGGATTCGCCGCAGCAACATGCACTCTCCTTTTTATTCTTCTTAACAGGCATTTGTTCTTTTTTCAGGCGGGCGGTATCCAGGCAAGGGGCATTCAGGAAGCCGCGGCCGCTTCTGACGGACTTGCCTGTTTGCTGCCATGTTCTTTCAGATGGCTGTACAGGTCGGTCCACAATTTCAGGCCGATAATCAGCAGCAATGCCGGCAAGGTCGATCCCAGCGCCATCACCAGAAAACCGCCGAAAATGATCGTAACATGCATAACAATGATGCGCTTGTAGGGCTGCCCCATCTGGGCATTGATGGTCATACCCAGATACTCCTGCCGGCCCAGGAAATTACTGACATAGGATATGCCGTGGCTGAGGAAAAACCCCAACAGGGCGGGTAGCAGCGCAAGAAAATCAGCCAGCACCTGATCGACAGGAATATCAGTACCGGCATTGGGGTCATTGATGAAAAAGCCATAGATGAACAATAGATGCACCACCATGAAACCGCCGAAGTGGCCGGTAAAAAATGGCCCAAAGAACAACACTGACCACTTCCCGACCCTGGCCATTTTGAGCAGATTATAAAAAGCGATCACGGCACTTTCTGCCCAGAACAGCAACATCAACTCACCAATACTCCAGCCCAGCAGCAGCACGCCGAACAGGGGCAAGAGATTGGCAGCAATCAGCGCCAGGGAAGAGAGTGAAGTGATCGAATGTTCAATCCCTGGTCTGTTTGCCGGCCTGGCCCGCTGCGGGGCCTCTGCTGGCTCAGCGGCAAGGTCTGAAGCGCTGTCCTCTGTCAATTGAATCTCTTCCAGCTTTGGCAAGTCATCCGGCAGGGCCATGGCATGATCAGGAAACAACTCCCGCAGTGTTGACAGTTCTGCCTCGGCTGCTGTCGTCGGAATGTTTGAGGCAAAGGCGATTCGGTCTCCGGCAAAATCAAAGGCCAGGTGCTCGCCGCGCCAGGTGGAGCCAGCATGTTCGTCTCTGGATGCTGAGCGGAAGTTTCGGATCAAGGTGCCGGGATAACTGAAGCCAAGGCTGAGGCCGGGAATGCCGATGCGCAGAATCAGCCGTCCTTCTTTGACCCGCAGGGTTTCCCGACCACAGATCAGCATCAGGAACACCGCGGCGATCAGCAAGCCCCCCATGGACCAGCCCAATGCCCACAGCACCGAGAAGGCGATAAAGACCAGCGAGAACAGTTCCCCGTCGGCCGCCGGCAGGGAAGAGAAAATGCTGAACAGGGGAAAGCTGAAACCCAGCAGCATGGCGCCGCTGATCAGAATACCCGGACGATGACGTTTGAAGGGATAGCTGCGATACAGCTCATCGCCAGACCGGCGCCCCAGATCCAGGCCAAAACAGAAATCAGGCGCCAGGTCGCCCAGCCTCTGCAGGCGGGCCCATTTGCGCTTCAGGCGATTCTTCGCTTTAGCCACCGGAATTCCTCTCTCAGATCAGCGCTGCCAATAATCCTGGCCCATAAAAAACGGGGCATGATAGTGGCTATCATGCCCCGTTGTTTGTACGGCGTCTAATCTGTCCCGATCAGGGCATACGGGCAGCCCGGATCTCTATTTCAATCAACCAGCCATCTACCACCAGGTCGGCGATTTCTACAAAGGAACGCACCGGCTTCTGGGGGTTTTCATCGGTACCAAAGAACTGTGAATAGCCCTCATTGAAACCGGCGAAATCCAGCTCGCCATCATCACCTGCCACGGCAAAGGCACGCACCTGGACGATGTCAGACATGCTCCAGCCCTGGGATTCCAGAGTTTGCTTGAAGCGCTCAAAGGTATTGATAGTCTGCTGCTTCATATCACCCCAGCTACCATCTTCCAGCGGACGGGCACCGGAGCCACTCAGATACATGGTCTCGGCACCGGGCGGAATAGTAATGCTGGTGTAAAAATAAGTGCCCTCACCCTGGCGGGTGATTTCCTGGGCGCTTGTTGGCAGTGGTAAAACAAAAACAATTGCAGCCAACAAGGCGCTGCTCAGTTTCACGAATTTAGCCATGTTCTCTCCTCATCATTCATACAGGGCTTGAAAGGGTTTGTTAACTTTCCTGCAATCCACCCGCCACATCGGCTGAATCAGCTTTGACCTGATCGCCGAGGAAGCGGTTGGTAATCAATCCGGTAGTAATTGCACCATTGACGTTCAAGGCAGTACGGGCCATATCAATCAGTGGTTCAATGGATATCAGCAAGGCGGCCACAGTCACCGGGAAGCCCATGGCAGGCAGTACCACCAGCGCGGCATTGGTGGCACCACCACCGACGCCGGCAATGCCGAAAGAGCCAATGGCGATGATTACCACCAGGCTGGTAATAAATCCAAGATCAATATCCACGCCCATGGTGGGGGCCACCATTACCGCCAGCATCGCCGGGTAAATACCCGCGCAACCATTCTGGCCGATAGTGGCGCCAAAGGAGGCGGCAATATTGGCGATCGGCGGCTTTACCTTTAACTCTTCGATCTGGGTACGAATAGTCAGGGGAATGGTCGCCGCGGAGCTGCGGGTGGTGAAAGCAAAGGTCAGCACCGGCCAGACTTTCTGGAAATAGGATTTCAGGTTGTAGCCCAGCAGGGAGATCAACAAACCATGCACCAGAAACATCAGGGCAATGGCAATATAAGAGGCCACCACGAAACCGATCAGGGTAATAATGGCATTGCCGTCCGATGAGGCAATGACCCGGGTCATCAGGGCCAGTACGCCGTAGGGAGTCAGGCTCATTACCATCTTCACCAGACGCATGATGACAGCCTGGGTGGTGTCCACAAAGCTGCGAATGCGGCCGGCATGTTCCTCGTTTTCCTCGCTCACCAGCAGGGCTGCGATACCAAACAGCAGGCCGAACACCACCACCGCGATAATGGAGGTATCCCTGGCATCGGTCAGATCATAGAAGATGTTGCGGGGAACAAAGCTGACCAGCATCTCCGCCAGGCTCAACTCGGCGACCGAGCCCTGCCGTGACTGCAAGACTTCGGCCCGGGCAAGCTCCACACTGCCGGCCGTCAGATCACCGGCATTGAGGCCGAAAATCAGGGCCATGGCGATACCGATCAGCGCGGCAATCATGGTGGTGACCACCAGAATACTCACCACACTGCCACCTATCTTGCCCAGGGCCTTGATCTCTTCGACCCGCAGCACGGCGGCAATCATGGTAATGAGAATCAGCGGCATGATGATCATACGCAGCAGATTCACGTAGGAATTGGCGATGACATTGGTCCACTGCAGAGTCTGCTCGGTGACAATATTGCCAAAACCGAATGCGAACTGCAGATAGAATCCAAACAGGGTACCGGCAACCAGGCCGGCAAAGACCCGCCGCGACAGCCCTGTTTCCTTGCGTGAGAGTTGATACAGAAAACTCAACAATGCGGCGAACAGAACCAGGTTCACAATGGCTAAACTGGACATGAAAGATGCTCCCTTCTTTAAAACCTCATTCCCGACCTTGTTCCCGGCAGCTTAAAAAGAGGTTGTGGCTGGCAACCGCATTGCAGACAGCCCGGACCATGGGCCCCGGCTGTCCTCTCAAGCAGATACGATCATCATCATTTGTTGCGAGTATAAAGCCCGCTTACAGTAAGACCAAGTTCAGCAGATTTCCTTCCCGGCAATATCAATCGACTGACAGGGTGTTGATATAGGCCACCACATTGTCTATCGCCTGCTCGTCCTGGAGCATCTGTGCCATGGGCTGCATTTGCCGGCCGCGGACATCCTCCGGGTGACTGCCCCGGTAACCGGCTTTGAAGTTCTTCAACTGGGTCACCATATACCAGTCATTCTGTCCGGCCAGTTGCGGGGCACCCAGTGCCTCATTGCCTTCACCATTGCTACCGTGACAGGAAGCACAGCTACTATACAGCTGGCGCCCGGCATCGACTTGGCCCTCGATAGTTGCCTCGGCTGGCACATAGTCCCAGCTTCCTACCCAATCGACGATATCCTCAATGCTTTCATCACTCAGCTTGGCCGCCATGGGCTGCATGGCCAGGCCTTCGGTATCCTCGGGGTGAGTGCCGCGAATTCCCTCACGAAATTTCACCAGCTGGTCCCGCAGGTACCAGTCTTCCATGCCGGCCAGGCGTGGCGCCTGGACGCCTTCATTGCCGATACCGTCGGCACCATGACAGGTGGTGCAATAGCGATCATCGAATGGCTCACGTTCTGTTTCTGCTGCCTGCAGGGTCATTGTCAGCATCAGCCCCAGACCCACAGCAGTCAAATACTTCAGATTCATCTATCTACTCCAATAATTCAGGTTCTGCTCAGGCCAGTTCGCTGCGCACACGCTGGTCCAGATCGGCCATGGCCCACTGGGCCGACATGATGGCTGATTCCTGCCAGGCCGAATGCATGCTGATCTGGTCACCAATCATGTAGTGGCGACCGTTAACGGGGCGCTGCAGCCGGTGATACATTTCCTCTTCCTCATGGGTCCAGCCATCGCTGAAACTGCGCTGCCAGCGTGCCGAACAGCCAAGCATGTGATTCATGCGATGCCAGGCGATGGTAATCGGCTTCTCAACCAGATTTCGGTAATCGGGATGCACCTTCTCGCCGTCGGCAAGATGCGCCTCGATTCTTTCTTCCTGGGTCATCAATGTGTGATACATGCCACCGCCGTAGTCATAGGCAGCCAGCACAATACCCTTTTCCTTGTGAATGCCATGGCTCGGATACCACATCTGACGACTTGGATTATTCATCCAGGTAATTCCGCCGAAGATATCCTCTTCTTCCCAGAAACGCCGCTTGGCCTGGAATGCCGCCTTGTAAGCCTCGCCGCGACGAACATATTTCAGGGCACGGACGTAATCGTCCGGGAAATTATTCTTGATACCCGTCATAAGATGGGTCGGTATACAGTTGAAACAGTAATCGGCTTCCAGGGTATGACGCACGCCATCCTGGTCGTAGGCAATTTGCACACCGTTGTCGCTCACATCCACTGAAGCCACCATGGCACGATAGCGAACCTGATCGCCCACATGGTTGAGATAGCCGTGAATGATCCGGTCCATGCCACCCACAGGCTGCATCAGAATCGGCCCGGTATCCCCTTCATTGGCATTGAGCAACTGCCGGCCAAGGCGAGTCTTCAACAGGTCGCGCAGGGCAATAATATCTTTCTGTTCGCCGTGCTTGAGGAAACCACCGGAGGCGTAGCCGGCGCGCAGACTGCCCTGATAAAGATGCTCTTCGCTGAGATCGCCGAAACTGTCGATCATGCTCAGCAGGGTCTGGATTTCATTGTCGTTAAACGGCTCAGCCAGTTCCTGCTCGGTCAGACCCTTGGCCAGCAATTCAGCCAGAAAGCCGCGCATGTGAGTTGTGTATTCGATATTACGCACCGGCTTGCCATTGAGCATGGCATCATCCTGGACGTAGCAAGTCTTGTTTTCGTTAATGAAAACCTCAAGCTCGACCCCCAGTTCCTTGCAGTAATGCAGCAGATTTCGGTGCGTGCTGGGAATTCGCGCCGCACCGGCATTGAAATACATATGGGGATCGTCATCGAAATCGCAGTACTGACGATTTCCGATTTCATCGATCAGGTCACCATGTCGCACAGTCAGGATACGTCCACCGCAGCGATGGCTGGCTTCCAGAATAGTGCATTCATAGCCACGCTTGGTCAGCTCATAAGCTGTGGTCAGGCCGGAGATTCCGCCACCGAGAATTGCCACCCGGCGCTGATTGTTGCCCAGGCTCATCAGATCCAGATTCGCCGCCCGGGTTGCACCAGGCAGCAGACCGAGGGCCGTACCGGCTCGCAGGATTGCAGCGGTACCACCGGTGGCGCCCAGCAAATTCAGGAATTCGCGACGTGAAACAGGCTTGGACATAACATCTCTCCCGATAATTCGTTGTCCAATCAATAAGATCAGTCTATTTTGTTAGCGTCTCCCGGCGCTCCGCCAGGGAGTACTTTGGCGGCCTAGGGTATCATCAACCGCACCAAAAGTGAGCAGATGTCCGGTAGGAAATTGTCATATAATGCAGCGGCTCCCGGCACAGGAATCAGGAACTATGAGCACGCAAAACGTCTATCCGGAGCTGATTCGCCAGCTCCCGGCATTCGAGGGCCCGTTTGAGGCTCATAAACTGGAGGCACGGGGCTGCGAGGTGCTGTTTGCCAGCTACCCGGCGGGTACCGAGATTGCCGACCACAACCATGACACCGAAAACGTCGGTATCATCACCCAGGGAGTGCTATTGCTGACCATGGACGGCAAGACTGAACGCATCGAGGCGGGCCAGTGGTACCACGTGCCGGCGGGGAAAACACACGCTGCCGCATTCCCCGAGGCCACCGCCGAAATTGAGTTCTGGTTCGACAAGCAGCCTGACTAGGGATTCATTTCCAGCAGAGCCTGGTGGGCCAGCACCTGAAAATCCTGCCGGATATTCAGGTGAGTATAGGGACGCACCTGGGTCATCAAAATCCCCACCAGTTCCTGTTCACGGTCAATCCAGGCCAGGGTGCAATAGGCACCGCCCCAATATACGGAGCCCTCACTGAGGGGTGTGGCTGCCTCGCCCCGGTCTTCCACCACTGCCCAGCCCAGACCGAAACCCATGCCCGGACCTGGCAGCCAGAGCGGCAGATCGCCAGTGTGATTTTCCATCATCAGATCCAGGGTATTGGGTGACAACAGACGCACGCCATCAAGCTCGCCCCCATTCAGCATGGCCTGCTGGAAACGCATATAGTCATGGGGGGTTGATACCAGCCCGCCGGCACCACGAAAGACCTGCTTGTTCTCGCTGCTGATCCAGCGACTTTGTTCATTGCCGGGATCGTCCAGCACAATGCGGTTATTGTCCGGCCCCGGCGTATATTGCGCCATCAGGCGCCCACCCTTGTCGTCATCCAGATAGAAATGGGTATCCTCCATGCCCAGTGGCTGGAAAATTCGCTCCTCAAAAAACTCGGCCAGGCTCTGACCGGAAATCACTTCCACCAGACGCCCGACCACATCGGTGGCAGCCGAATACTGCCACTGCTCGCCAGGATGATAGTTAAGGGGCATGGCTGCCAGACGGGCGATATAGGTTTCCAGCGTGTCGTCGGCTCGGACCCCGGCCTGGCTGCTGTAATAGCTGGTATTACCGCGGTAGCTGTTGGCCATACCTGCGGTGTGGGTCAGCATGTCACGGATGGTGGCAGGCCTTTGCGCCGGGATGAGCTGACCGGTATTGCCACTGGCATCACTGCTACTGGATACCTTCTGATCTGTGAAGTCGGGAATAAACTTGCTGACCGGATCGCGCAACTGAAAAGCGCCCTCTTCCCAGAGCATCATCAGGGCCACCGAGGTAATGGGCTTGGTCATGGAAGCAATACGGAAGATGGCATCGGGGCGCATGGCTTTGCCACTGTCCACATCCATATAGCCCCGTGATTCGAAATGCACCACCTTGCCCCGCCGGGCCACCATGGTCACCGTGCCGGGCACCAGACCATCATCGATATAACGCTGCATGGCCGGGCCGATGCGTGCCAGGCGCTCACTGCTCATACCTACGGATTCCGGGTCGGCAACTGGCAAGCCCGGATCAGGGTTCTGGGCAGATACAGTTAAAGCTGTGCCACTGAAGATAACCAGGGCAACATGTCTGGTGATGCGGGTAAAGAGACGATTGAGCATGGCTGGACTCCTGCTTTTATTGTTTGCAGGCAGCATAGCAGGCAGCCCTCACGGGGCCAACCGGATCAGAATTCCGAGTCGAAGGACATGCCCAGCATTACCGGATCTCCGGCAGCAGCAGCACGGCGCTGCAAATAAGCTTCCCGGTAGAACAGGTAGTCATCGCCAATCACCAGGTCGTCAAAACTCAGCACCGAAGCCCGGTAGTTCACCACCTGACCGCCCCGCAGGCTGTTGCGGGTTGCAACATGCTCTACCGAATTGACCGGATCAATCATGCTGTCGAAGCCGAAACCAAAGGCATCGCGCACAGTGCTGGGTCCGATGAAGGGCAGAACCAGATAGGGGCCTTGCTCGACCCCGTAATGGGCCAGCGTCAAGCCAAAGTCCTGATTGCTTTTCTGCAGACCAAATGCTGGGTAGGCAACCTCAACCAGACCTCCCAGGCCAACGGTGGAATTCACCGCTACCCGGCTGAGGGACTGGCCGGCTGCCGGTAAATCGAGTCGCAGCAGGTCATTGACCGTGACAGTGACGTCATTGAGATTGCCGAGAAAATTGCCGATACCCCGACGCAGAAAGCGCGGCGTCAGGGCCAGGTAGCTTTCCGTCAGGGGTTTCACCAGCAGTTTGTCTACCACCTGGTTAAACTCATGGGTCGCCCGGTTCATGTTTTCCAGCGGATCAGTCTCGGCAGCAGCTACCGAAACGGGCGCCAGAAGGAATAAAAAAATTGCCAATGCTAGGCCGCGGGGACTCGGCTTCAGGCGCACTGGCAATTCAAGGAGAGTCGGCTTCCTGGCAATTTGATTCTGGCTGTTGGCAATAGACATCCGTTTTCTCCGATTCATGGCCACTGAATTCGCGTCGTCAGAATTCCCATGGGAAACCTGCCTGTTCCTCGCGGGTGAGTGACCTTTCACCCCCGAATATCTACGTCGCTGGCGGCCTTAAACTTAAGGGCTCGTGGTGCTGCCAGCCTTGATAAACTACGCTTGCAGTTAATAATTAGACCAGTCTACTATTTAAACTGGAAATTTTTTTACCGGCTGAAGAAAAATTTCATAAACACATCAAGGGGTTCGCGACTTTTCTCCAGCTTCATCTTCATCACCGCCCCCTGCCAGGAATTCAATAACACCTGGGCAGCCTCCGCCGCATCAAGATGGCCCAGATTGAGTTCGGCGGCGTCCATCTCGGCCAGGCTCTGGGCGAGACGGTCCAGCATGGCCCGGGACAACTCACTGATCTTGCAACGCAGGTTTTCATTAACATCAGCCAGTTCCTGGGACAGATTGGCCATCAGACATCCCTGGCAATAGTCGATGTCTTCAAAATGTCGGGCCGAGTCACTGAAAAAACCTTTCAACTGCTCGTAACGCGAGAGCGAATCGTCAGCCAGTTTGGCTTCCAGTTGTTGCAGGTTTTCACTGGCATAGCGCTCAACCACCTGCAGACCAAAATCTTCCTTGCTGCTGAAATAGTGATAGAAAGACCCCTTGGGGATCCCGGCCTTGCGCAAGATATCGTTCAGGCCAACACTGTTGAAGCTGCTGTTAATGAATAGCTCGCGGCCCACCTCCAGCAAGGATTCCCGGCAGGCCCTGAATTTCTGTTCATCGCGTGTTCTCGCCATGGTCCGAATATTAGACCAGTCTATTATTTATTGCAAGCGCTGATTTCGCAGCATCCTGATTTGCACGCAAGCCACAGCACAGGCGGGTTTCGGGGTTTGTGAAGGAATACCGGATTCGACTTGGCTGGCCAGATACAATGGGCCTTGTTCTGAGTTTAGCCAGCAAGGGGTCCGCACTATGAAGAAGCAGTTACCTCGCCTGATCCTTGGCCTGTCCATTCTTTTGCCGGTGCTGGCCAGCGCCCTGTTCCTGCTGGTTTCGCTGCCAGGCCAGACCAGCAGTGATTTCAGTCAGTCCGATAGCAGCCCTGCCTCCACACAGCCGCTGGCAAACCACAGCTAGCTGCGCAGCTTGTAGCCGGTACGGAATATAGCGATGACCACGCCCAGACAGATCAGCATGAAGGCGACGATGCTGAGCAGGCTCACCCAGACATCCACCTCGGCAATCTCGTAAAAACTCCAACGCAAGCCGCTGACCAGATAGAGCACCGGATTCATCAGCGAGACCGACTGCCAGAATGGCGGCAGCATGTCGGTGGAATAGAAACTGCCACCTAGAAACACCAGCGGCGTGATGATCAACATCGGCACCACCGACAGTTTTTCGAAGTTATCTGCCCAGATGCCAAGAATAAAACCCAACAGACTGAAAGACACCGCAGTCAGCACGATGAAAAGCAACATGAAGACCGGGTGGGCAATCTGCAGATCGATGAAAAAGCCGGCCGTGAGCAGAATGATCAGCCCCAGAATGATGGACTTGGTGGCTGCGGCCCCCACATAGCCTAACACTACTTCGATGGTAGAGATTGGCGCAGAAAGCATTTCATAGATTGTCCCCACAAACTTGGGAAAATAGATACCAAAGGAGGCATTGGAAATGCTGTGGGTCAGCAGATTCAGCATGATCAGGCCAGGCACGATGAAGGCGCCATAGTTAATGCCTCCCACTTCCTGGATGCGAGAACCGATAGCAGCACCAAAGACGATGAAGTACAGGGAAGTGGTGATTACCGGTGCCACAATGCTTTGCAACAGGGTGCGACGGGTACGCGCCATTTCAAACCGGTAAATGGCCATAATGCCGTGTATGTTCATGACTTGCCCTGCTCCGATTCCTGCAGGAGGTTCACGAAGATTTCCTCCAGCGAACTCTGGGTTGTATTAAGGTCGTGGAAGCCGATACCGGCGGCACGCAAGTCATCCAGCAATGAAGTAATCCCGGTTCGCTCACCCTGGGTATCGAAGGTATAGATGAGCTGCATGCCCTCACCGGCGAGTTCCAGTTGATAACTGGCCAACTCGTCCGGAATCCCGCTCAGTGGATTCAGCAGTTCCAGGATAAGCTGCTTCTTGCCCAGCTTTTGCATCAGGCTGTTTTTTTCTTCCACCAGTATCAGCTCACCATTGTTGATTACGCCGATACGGTCCGCGATTTCTTCCGCCTCTTCGATATAGTGCGTGGTGAGGATAATAGTGACACCGGCCGCCTTCAGGTCGCGGACAATATTCCACATGTCCTTGCGCAGCTCGACATCTACCCCGGCGGTGGGCTCGTCCAGGAACAGCACCTCGGGCTCATGGGAGAGTGCCTTGGCAATCAACACCCGACGCTTCATGCCCCCGGAAAGGGTCATGATCATGTTGTCCTTCTTGTCCCAAAGGGACAGTGAACGCAGCACCTTTTCGATATGTTCCGGATCGGGTGCCTTGCCAAACAGGCCGCGGCTAAAGGAAACCGTGTTAAACACCGATTCAAAGGAATCAGTGGTCAATTCCTGGGGCACCAGACCGACAATAGCGCGGGTCTTGCGATAATCCTTGAGAATGTCATAACCGGCTACGGTCACCGTGCCGGAGCTTTGCTTGACGATGCCGCAGATCGTGGAAATCAGGGTAGTCTTGCCGGCACCATTGGGTCCCAGCAGGGCGATGATCTCACCCTTGTTGATCTGAAGGTTGATATCCTTGAGCGCCTGAAAGCCGCCTGCATAGGTTTTGTTGAGTCCGGAGACCGAGAGGATGCTTGTGGATGGCTGGGACATGGGGCTGGCATTATAAACCGGCACTGCCTAAAAACAATGACAGATAACGGACGTGATTATGAATGGCAATCAGACAGTGCATAAGCTGCGACTCTGGGCAGGCGCACTGAGCTCTGCCCTGCCCTGTTTTTATCTGAGCTGGATATTGTTCAATGTCTGGCGCGACCCCATGGCCTGGGATCAGGGTGAATGGGTCAGGCTGGGGCTGGGCCTTTTAATTCTTGAGTTCGTGCTGCTGCATTCCGGTGCCTTCATGGCCTCAGTCATTGCCAAACAACAGGCCCTGGGCAAGAAACTGCAATATCTGGCCGGCCTCATTGCCTTCTACAGCCTCATGGTGCTGGGCTTCGCTCTGAGCCTGGACAGTGACAGCCTGCTGTGGATCTTCGCCGGAGTCTGCGTGGGGCGACTGTTCACCGCCATCAGTAATGCCGATGAGGGCGCGGACCTGATGATGGCAAGATCCGCCAATGGCGTGCTACTTTATATTCTTGTGGTTTTTGCCACCGTAGTGCTTCCCATACCGCAGTGGGGCATCGACCCACAACTGCTGGCCGAGATCTGGCCAGATCGGGGCGGTGGCCTGTGGGAACGGGAACCGCAGCGTGCCATCGCCGGTGCCGCCGTCTATTTTCTCTTGTTGGGTATCGCGGAAATCAAAACCCTGAAACCGCCAGTTCCAAATGCGCAGGATAAGGATCATGAAAAACAATCACTCTGAAACCGGGCTGCGAACTGCGGCCCTCTGGCTGCTGTTGTGGAGCCTGCTTGTCGGCGCTTCCGCCACTGCCCAGGTGGAAGCCACTCTGGATAGCCGGGAAAGGGAAATGGTCAACTGGTTACAGTCCCGGGAAGGCGAGATGCTGAGCATGCTGGAACGGCTGACCAATATCAATTCCGGCAGCCTCAACAAGGCCGGCATCGATGAAATCGCCGGCATCTTTGCCGACGAACTGCGACAACTGGGCTTCAATGTCAGCAGCCTGCCGGGTGAAGTCATCAGCATGCCCAGTTGCCCGGGCAATAACTACAATGTGGATGTCGCCGATCACTTGCTGGCCAGCAAGGCGGGAGACAGCAGCCGTCTGTTGTTGATGGGACATATGGATACTGTCTTTCCACCTGAGAGCCCGTTCCAGACATTCCGGCGCCAGGGGGACATCATGTCCGGGCCCGGGGTCGCCGACATGAAAGGCGGCATGGTGGTCATGCTTTATGCCCTCAAGGCCCTGCAGGAATTCGATGCCCTGGATGAGCTGTCAGTCTCGGTACTGCTTAACAGCGACGAGGAAATGGGTTCCCTGTCATCACGCAAATATCTGGAAGAACAAGCCCGCCAGCACGACTGGGGCCTGGTGTATGAATCCTCCGGCACCGGCAATCTTACCCGGCAACGCAAAGGCCTGGGTCAGGCCCGGGTAGTGGTCAATGGCCGCGCCTCCCATGCCGGAGGTGCCCATGAGCAGGGGCGCTCTGCCATCAAGGAACTGGCCTACAAGATCGTCGAGATCGAAAACATGACTGACTATGAAAGTGGCGTGACAGTGAATGTGGGTCTGGTCAGTGGCGGCGAGGCCCGCAATACCGTTGCCCCTTGCGCCGAAGCCTTTATTGACTTGCGCTATCCGGAGCCACAACAGGGTGAAGAGGCAGCAGAACGCTTTGAGGAAATCTTTAACCAGGTCTACAGCTACCCGGTGGACAGCGGTGAAATCACTGCCGAAAGCTGGGTAAACCTGCACCGCCCGCCGAAGATTCCCACTCCGGAATCTGACTATCTGCTGGAAAAAGCCCGTGCCATAGGCAGGTTGTTAGGCCAGGAACTGGGGGTCACCGATTCCGGGGGCGGTACCGATGGTTCCCTGACCCAGGCGGTGGGTCTGCCAACCCAGGACTCGCTGGGTGTGGCCGGCACTGGCGCCCACTCCAATCGGGAACAAGCCCGGGTGAGTTCACTGGTTGAGAGAGCGCAACTAAGCGCAGTGCTGATTCAGCGCCTGGCGGAAGAGACGCCCTGAACAATCACGGCAGTCTAGTTGCCCGCATTATTCAGGAAGGCCTCACTGAGCGCCTGCAAGCGGCCCTCGGCAATCAGCCGGTTGAATTGCTCGCGAATGGCCGTTACCACCGACTCCCCGGTATCGGCGCTAAGGGCAAAGTACAAATCCTGTTCCAGATCCACAAGGGGCAATACCAGGCGGATATTGTCACAGCCCCCGGCAAGCTGGGTGCATTGATAGTCGATCAGGGCCGTGTTGCCGGGATAAAGGTCGACCCGGCCCCGGGTCAACATTTCCAGCCCCTTCATGTGATCCGATGTTCTCACCAGATTCGTAAAGGCGTTCTGCTCAAGGTAATTGCTGGCCACGTCGTCTACCACAGTGGCCACATAGAGATCCCTGGCCTGCTCCAGAGTGGTCGGTGGATTGCTCATGGCGACGCTGCCATACAAGGCATGATTGATTTCGGCCACCGGCCCGATCCAGTGCACCAGAGACTCCCGCTGGGGTGTGCGGATCAGGGTCAGGACGAGCTGATTGGGGTTTTGCCTGAGCTGCTGCATTACCCGGGGCCAGGGCAGTAGCTGTAAATCCTGCTCCATCCCGGCCGCTGCCAGCAGTTCTCTGGCGAAATCCACCAGGATACCCCGGGGTGCCTGGTCATCTGCCGACGTAAAGCTGTAGGGCCAGAATTCTTCAGCGAGAATGCTGATCTCGGGGGCGTTATCCTGAGCCCATCCGGAACCGGCTGGAAAGAGAATCAGGCAAAATAATAGTATCGAACGGTTCATATGATACATTGGGAACAGGACGATCAGTTGCGATGAGCAACCAGAGTATCCAAAAGGGGGGCCAATGGGCAAGAATTTGAGTCAGGCATCCCTCACCGTCAAACAGGTGTTGCTGACTTTTCTGGTCACCCTCGTAGTAGGGGGCGGCGTTACACTTGCACAATCCTGGTACTCCCTGGGGCAGGAACGAGACGCGGCTGAAGCCCGTATTCGCCTGCTCATCGGATCCGCGCGGGAAAATGCCGCCGCGTCCGCTTACCGGCTGGACAGCGATCTGGCGAACTATGTCACCACCGGTCTTGCCTCTGCACCAGAAGTGCGCAGTGCCACAATTCTTGATGAAAACGGGACCCTGCTGGCAAGCCGGGTGGATGCTGCCCAGACCGTAGCCCCCCAGTGGCTACTGAATTTCGCCTACCGCAACCTGTCCGATATTGAAATTCCTCTGACTGGCCAGGGCCGCCCCGACCTGCAGGTTGGACTGCTCAGAGTCGAGCCGGACCGCAATGCACTGGCCAATGCCTTTCTCGATTCACTGCGCACCCTGGTACTGGTGGACGCAGCTCAGGCGGTATTGCTGGCTCTGGCCCTGAGCGTGCTGTTCTTTTTCGCGCTTACCCGCCCGCTGCTCAATCTGGTACAGGCAGTCAAACAGGTCAGGCCCGGCCAGGATGACGCCTTGGGGCAGGTTGATGCCCTGCGAGCACAGGGCGATGAACTGGGTAATCTGGTGGCTTCTTTTGACGAACAACTATTGCTGTTCAACAAACTCTTGCGCGAGCGCAGCCTGCTGCTGAAAGACCTGCGCCTGCGGGATGCGGCGCTGGATGCCATGGACAGCGGCATGCTGATCATTGATAGCAGCAAAGATTCCCTGCCCATTGTCGATGAAAACAGGGCTGTCGCTGAAATGCTCGGCTTTGCGCCCGGCGCCATGTTGGATCGCCCACTGTCGGAATTGGTTGACACACTGAGCTCGGCACGGGGAGAGCATGGGCCCATCAGGGAATTCATGGACTCGGCGATGACTGGCAGTGGCGCCTCGGCAATCTATGAATTTGACGGCAACAACGGCCAGACCCGGCTCTATACCATCTCCATCGTCCCGGTACAGGCCAATCGACTCGATGCCGCCTATCGGGTCATGATCATCAGTGATATTACCCGGGCACGGGAAACCGAAGACAAGCTCCGGCACAGCCAGAAGATGGATGCACTGGGCAAGGTGGCGGGCGGCATCGCCCATGATTTCAATAATATGCTGGGTGTTATGCGTGGCAATCTCGATATGGCAAATATGGATTTTGCCAACAACCCGGCGGTCATGAAATTCCTCGACCCCATCGATCGCAGTGTGAATCGGGCCACCGAACTCACCCGCAGATTACTGCGATTTTCCCGCAAAGCGCCGGTGCATGCCAGTAATGTGATAGTGGATGAAGTGATCGAGCAAATGCGTGATCTGCTGGCCAGTTCCCTGACTCCGCAGATTGAGATCAGGCTGGAGGCTGGCGCCGATGAGGCCAGGGTCAGAATTGATCGTGGCGATTTTGAAGATGCCCTGCTTAATCTGGCAGTTAACGCCCGCGATGCCATGCCCGATGGCGGCACGCTGAGTCTTGGCACCTGGACCGAAACCCTGGGTCCTGAGTCTGAAGCGCTGCGTGACAGCATGCAGCCCGGTAGTTACCTGTGCCTGCGGGTAGCCGATACCGGCACCGGCATCGATCCCGCGATTCAGAAACATCTGTTCGAGCCTTTTTTTACTACCAAGGAAGTTTCCAGAGGCACAGGCCTGGGCCTGTCACAGGTCTATGGGTTTGTGGAACGATCGGGCGGCAATATCCTGGTGGATTCTGCCCCGGGCTCGGGAAGCCGCTTTACGATCTATCTTCCCCTGAAAGACGATGACCGGGTCAGCCGTGAATCCGGCAGCGATGACCGGGGCTTTGTGGGTGGCAGCGAAATAGTACTGCTGGTGGATGACGAAGCTGATCTGTTGAGCATTGCCGAGCAGATGCTGAATCGCCTGGGCTATGGTGTTATCGCCACCACCAGCCCCGCCGAGGCGATCAGCCTGTTTCGCGAGCGGGCAGAGGAAATAGACATGCTGATGTCTGATGTGGTGATGCCGGGCGGAATCAACGGCTATGAGCTGGCCAAGCAACTTCAGGCGATCAAACCGGATCTGAGAGTATTGATGACTTCCGGCTATGATTCCAAGCGTGTCGACAGCGAATCAATATTTCCGCTGCTGGCCAAGCCTTACTCCACGGATGCCGTGGCCGCTTATGTACGCTGGATTCTTGACCGACCGCCAGGTGATCAGCGCAACAAGCCACCGGAGTTTGGCGAGCAGTTGAGAGAGTAAGCGGTCAGGCGATGGCTTCCAGTGCCTGGCTCACCTTGGTCACCGGAATGATCTCCAGGCCCTCGAGTTTAGCCTTGGGGATATTGCCTTTTGGCACGATGGCTCGCTTGAAGCCATGTTTGGCGGCTTCCCGCAGACGCTCCTGCCCGCCGGGTACCGGACGAATCTCGCCGGCCAGTCCCACTTCACCAAACACCACCAGATCCTGCGGCAAGGCCTTGTCCTGGAAGCTGGAGACGATGGCCAGCAAGAGCGCCAGATCGGCACTGGTTTCAGTCACCTTGACGCCGCCCACCACATTAACAAAGACATCCTGATCCGCCATATACAAGCCGCCATGGCGATGCAGTACCGCCAGCAGCATGGCCAGCCGATTCTGCTCCAGCCCAACCGCTACCCGGCGTGGATTGCCCAAGGGGCTGGCATCAACCAGGGCCTGGATCTCCACCAAAAGGGGCCGGGTGCCTTCCCATAACACCATGACCAGAGAGCCGGGAGTATCTTCTTCACTTCGCGCCAGAAAAATGGCCGACGGGTTTTTTACTTCTTTCAGTCCGGCTTCGGTCATGGCGAATACGCCCAACTCATTAACCGCACCAAAGCGATTCTTCTGACCGCGCAGAATGCGGTATTTGCTGTCGCTTCCCCCTTCCAGCATGATGAAACAGTCAATCATGTGCTCCAGCACCTTGGGTCCGGCGAGATTGCCTTCCTTGGTAACATGCCCCACCAGAAACAGCACGGTATTGGTTTGTTTGGCATACTGAATGAGATAGGCCGCGCATTCGCGCACCTGGGACACACTGCCCGGCGCGGAAGCCACATCACTGCTGTGCATCACCTGAATGGAATCCACCACCAACAGCTGTGGTTTGTGTTCCTGGGCCGCCTGGGTGATGGTTTCAACATTGGTCTCGGCCAGCATTTTAAGCTCGTCAGTGGGCAGGCCCAGACGCTGGGCACGCATACCCACCTGCTGCAGGGATTCTTCACCGGTGACATACAATGCCGGTTTATCCGCACTCGCTAACAGACACATGATCTGCAGTAACAAGGTGCTCTTGCCGGCACCGGGGTTACCCCCAATCAGCACCACCGAACCCGGCACCAGGCCACCCCCCAGTACCCTGTCCAGCTCGCCGATACTGGTGCTGAAGCGAGGCAGGGATTGCAGGTCTATCTCCGACAGTTTTTGCACCGCCGACTGATCTCCGGCATAACCCTGGCGCCGGAAATCCGCCTTGGCTACCGGGGAAGCCTTGTCATTGCCGAGCTTGATCTCGGACAGGGTGTTCCAGGCCTTGCAGGCACTGCACTGCCCTGCCCACTGACCATACTCAGCGCCGCAGTCGGTACAGACAAAGGCGATCTTGCTCTTGGCCATCAGCTCGCGCTCCGGCTGGTCCGGGTATGATGGGCCTGGCTTTGACTACACATGGAATCGTTGCACCCTGGGGGTCACCTGACAAAAGAGTTCATAGGCGATAGTGCCGGCACAGCGGGCAACCTCGTCGGCACACAGACCCTCGCCCCAGAGCACCACCTCGTCATTGATGTTGGCGCCATCGATACCGGTCAAATCAATGGTAATCATGTCCATGGAAACCCGCCCCACCAGACGGGTGCGCAGAGCACCGCCGGCAGTCTTTACCAGGACCGGTGTGCCATTGCCGGCCGCTCTCGGATAGCCGTCACCGTAGCCGATGGACACCACACCCACCCGGGTAGGCTCCTTGCAGGTGTAAGTGGCGCCATAGCCAATGGATTCACCCGATGCCACTTCATTGATGGCCATCAAACGGGCGCTGAGGGTCATGACCGGCTGCAGGCCCAGCTCTTCCCCGGTTTGCTCATTCAGGGGGGAACTGCCGTACAGCATGATGCCGGGCCTGACATACTCATGGTGACTGGCGGGCTGACTGAGAATGCCGGCAGAGGCAGCGAAACTGCCCGGCACCGGCTCCTGCAGCGCATCGACCAGGGCTTGCCGGCATTGCCCGAAACGCTGCAATTGGGATTCGGTAAAGTCCCTGGCGGACTGCTGCTCGGGCGCGTCGGCCCAGGCCAGATGGGACATCAGCACCAACTCAATGCCGGGAATGCCATGGAGCTGTTGCCAGGCCTGTTGCAATTCCCCGTCGCTCATACCCAGCCGGTTCATGCCGGTATTGAGTTTCAGCCACAGGCGATGCTTTCGCTCTGACAGGGTCTGGCCCAATGTGTTCGCGAGCAGCTTCACCTGAAATCCGGAATGCAGCACCGGTTCTATGCCCCGGTCCAGACACAGGGCCAGTTCCTCTGCATTGATAAACCCGCCCAGCAGCAGAATCGGCAGGCCAGTATCCAGTTCATGCAATTGCAGGGCTTCTGCCAGAGTGGCCACCGCCAGCATTGACGCCGGGCTGCCGGCTTCGCTGAACACAGCGGCCACTTCGGCAACGCCGTGACCATAGGCATTGGACTTGATCACCGGAATGATTTTCGAGTCAGGGCAGTGAATCCGAACCTGGGCCAGGTTTTTCTTCAGGGCATTACGGTTGATGGTGGCCCAGGCGCGCTTGGTGACTTCGGTCATGGCAATATCCGCTGGGGGCCCGGCTTACATCCCGTGGGTATAGCTGTCATCGTAGCGGGCCTGCACGAAATTCTCGAAGCGGGTGTACTGGCCCAGGAAGGAAAGGCGCACTGTGCCGATGGGGCCATTACGTTGCTTGCCAATGATAACCTCGGCGGTGCCCTTGTCCGGTGAATCCTCGTTGTAGACCTCATCGCGATAGATAAAGGCGATGACATCGGCATCCTGCTCGATGGCACCGGATTCACGCAGGTCTGACATCACCGGACGCTTGTTGGGCCGTTGTTCCAGACCCCGGTTGAGCTGGGACAGGGCAATCACCGGACATTCGAATTCACGGGCAATCAATTTGAGGGAGCGGGAGATCTCGGAGATCTCATTGACGCGATTTTCCGAGTGCCCCTTGATCTGCATGAGCTGCAGATAGTCCACCACGATCATGCCCAACTGACCGTGTTCGCGCGCCACCCGTCGTGCCCTGGAGCGCATTTCCATGGGACTCACTCCGGCGCTGTCATCAATAAACAGGGGGCGGTCCTTGAGTTTGGCAACCGCGTCGTTGAAACCGGGCCAGTCTTCCTCGGCCAGCTGACCGGTTCGCAGCTTGCCCTGATCGATGCGGCCGATGGATGACAACATACGAAAGATCAGGCTCTCGCCCGGCATCTCCAGACTGAATACCAGCACCGGCTTGTCATTAAGCAGGATGGCATTTTCCACCAGATTCATGGCGAAGGCGGTCTTACCCATCGAAGGTCGACCCGCCACGATCACCAGGTCCGACTTCTGCCAGCCGGAAGTCATGTCATCGAGGTCGGTAAAACCGGTGGACAAACCGGTGATCCCCCCTTCGGCGCCGGCCAGTTCATCGATACGTTCCACCGCCCGTGACAGCAATGGATTCATGAACACCGGGCCCTGGTCCTTGGGCCGCTCATCGGCAATATTGAATACCTGCTGCTCGGCCTCATCCAGCACTTCGGCGGCTTTGCGGCCTCCGGTGTTATAGCCACTGTCGGCGATACCATTGGCCACCGAGATCAGGCGTCTGAGCACTGCCCGTTCGCGAATAATATCGGCATAGGCCAGGATATTGGCGGTGCCCGGTGCGTTGTGGGAAAGCTCGCTGAGATAGTCCAGGCCACCGGCATTCTCCAGCTCATTGCGGCTGTTCAGTGCCTCCACCAGGGTCACCACGTCGATGGGGCTGCCGGCCTCGGACTGGCTCAGCATGGTGGCATAGATCAATTGATGTTCGCCGCGGTAGAAATCCTCCGGCAGGAGAATATCGGCGATATTGTCCCATTCGGTATTGTCCAGCATCAGCCCGCCCAGTACGGCCTGCTCGGCATCCACCGAATGGGGTGGCACTTTCAGGGCTGCCAGATTGGCCGGCTGGTTCTTGTTGGCTTGGGGTGCATCAGACATGCTTCAGAGTATAGCTTCATGCGGCGCAGCCCTCTAGCTGAGATTCAAATTCGGCCCATCAGGCAGGCCTGCGCCGGGGAATGGCAGGCATAAAAATGGCGGGCATAAAAATGGCGGGCATAAAAAAAGAGCGCCACCGGGAAGTCCCGATGGCGCTCCAAGAATAAGAACCTTGAAAAACGGCCTCTACTATCTACTCTAGCTACTCAATTTACTACTCAACTTATGCCTGCCTGGCAATGGGCTGGCTGAGAAAGCAGCTTACTCGGCTTTCTCCGCATCGTCGGCGGCCGGGTTCTGGGGATCTTCTTCCAGATCCAACTCTTCCAGTTCCGCATCGTCGATGGCTTCCACGTCTTCAATCAGGCTACCGTCGTCGGTAATACCGGCCGGGGCATCCTGGGCAACAATCGCCAGAACAATCTCGGCGCTGACGTCATGGCCCAGATCCAGAGAGATTTCGTACTGGCCCACTTCACGGATAACACCGTGGGGCAGCAGTACTTCACTCTTGACGATCTCGGCATCCTTCTGGGAATTGATCACATCAGCGATATCCTTGGTGCCAACAGAACCGTAGAGCTTGCCCTCGTCACTGGCATTAACCTCGATCTTGATGTTGAGGCCGTCAACCTTGGCCTTGCGCGCTTCAGCGGCAGCAACATTTTCCTTGTGCGCAGCCAGCAATTCAGCCTTGCGCTCTTCGAACTCGGCCAGATTAGCCTTGGTGGCTGGAATGGCTTTGCCCTGGGGGAACAGGAAGTTACGGGCGAAGCCGGACTTCACTTCGGCGGTTTCACCGATGTCACCCAGATTGGTGATTTTTTCCAGCAAGATAACGTTCATGATCTTGTCCTCTAGTGCTCTTCGTCGAACTCGCAAGTTCGCTTGTATTCAATTCTTTCGGCTTGCTTCAGACCGGAGTCTGAATTCTCGCCCTGAAGTTGTACCAACTGTCTATAATCGCGGCAAACACAACAATCTGTAATGCCGGCGGCAACATCAACAAGGCGTAGAAGGCCAGCAGCCACATGGAAGACAACTGACGCCTTCCTACTACTCCGTGTACCAGTGCAATGCCGGAAAACAACAGCGGCATTACAAAATACAACACCCAACCCTGCGGCAACACGACGCCAAAATTGGCTATCAGCATGAGCACGATCAATAACAAAGTGACCTTCTGCTCAATGCGCAATAGATGGAATTCCTTCCGAAATCCACCCGGGTTATACAGTGCTGCCTGCATCCAGCGTGTCAGAATCAGCAGCATCACTGCCAGAAACATGTACACGGCGCCAAATACTGTCGGCATCACCCGGCGTACATCGTCCAGGCTTACTCCCTGAACATTATTGGCCTGCAGGTAGGTATCCATTTGCTGAAACAACACGTTCAGCAGTTCCGGCTGCAGGCGCATATAAACTTCAACGCTTACACCGACGGCGATACTCGCCAGCAGTGTGAATTCCCAGGATTCGGTTTCCCTCAAAAGGAAAGCCAAACCGGCAATTCCGATCAGCAGAATCAGCGGCACAATGTCGCCGACCCATGCCCAGCCTGCCAGTGGCAGGATTGCCCAGGTCATTACAGCCAGGGCTTCTTTCGGACCTTTGCGCAGCATTACCAGCCCGGTAATTACCGGGCTTAGCAGGTTCACCAGCGGAATAATGCCAATCAGCAAAGCCGCGGTGACGGCCTGCCTGCGTCCGCTCATGACGTATTCAGCAAGGCCGCGCATGGATTTTTATCCTAGACCTGGTGGCTGTCCGTGTAGGGGATCAGTGCCAGGTAGCGAGCTCGCTTGATAGCGGTGGCCAGCTGTCGCTGGTAACGGGCCTTGGTTCCGGTAATGCGGCTGGGTACGATCTTGCCGGTTTCGGAAATATAAGCCTTCAGGGTTTCCAGATCCTTGTAATCGATCTGATCGACACCCTCTGCGGTGAATTTGCAGAACTTCCGCCGTCTGAAATAACGGGCCATATCTATATCCTGTCTATGAGTAGTTGATTAACTTTCAGCCTTGTCGGCTTCTTTGTCGCTGCTGTCTGAATCGTCAGCCTTCTCGTCGCTGCCGGACTCTGCCTCATCGGCGGAACCTTTCAGCACCGAACCGGGGCCTTCGTCATCGTCTTCTTTCTCGGCGCGTTGCTTGGCGCGAGCGGCGGCGGCTTCTTCTTCAGCCTTGCGCTTGGCTTCAGCTCTGGCCTTGCGCTCCTTGCCCTCACGTTCGCCTTTGAGAATCAGCGACTCTTCGGTGACTGCTTCCTTGGCCTTGATGACCATGTTACGCAGCACAGCATCGTTAAACTTGAACAGTGTAGTGAGTTCTTCCAGGGTGTCCGCATCACACTCAATATTCATCAGCACATAATGGGCTTTGTGAATCTTGTTGATGGGATAGGCGAGCTGCCGGCGACCCCAGTCTTCCATACGGTGGACCTGGCCACCGTTGTCAGTCATGAGCTGGGTGTAGCGCTCAACCATGCCCGGGACTTGATCAGACTGGTCCGGGTGCACCAGGAATACGACTTCGTAGTGTCTCATAGAGACTCCTCTCGGTTATGTCTCCCAACGAACGCTGGCGCGCGTGGTGAGACAAGGAGTTATGTAGGGCAGACCTGAAAATCAGGGTTCCGCCAATAAAAGAGGGCGAATTCTAGAGAAACTGGGCGGGGCTTGCAACTTTATTTCGGCCCGCGGTGCCCGGACCGGTTTATCACTGGCGTTGCCGCATGGCTTCGAACAGTGTGACACCGGTGGCCACTGACACATTGAGACTGCTCAGTTCACCGGCCATGGGAATGCTCACCAGGAAATCACAGCAATCCCGGGTCAGGCGTCTGAGACCACTGCCTTCAGAACCCATGACAATGGCCAGGGGTCCTGTCAGGTCCTGTTGATAAAGGCTGGTTTCGGCTGAATCATCGGTGCCGACAATCCAGACCCCCTTGTCCTGCAAGCTTTTCAGACTGCGCGCCAGATTGGTGACCGTCACCAGATCGACGGTCTCGGCAGCACCGCTGGCCACCTTGCGCACCACCGGGGTCAGACCTACCGCCTTGTCTTTGGGAATCACCACAGCGGTGACACCGGCGGCATCGGCACTGCGCAAACAGGCACCCAGATTGTGAGGGTCAGTGACACCATCAAGCACCAGGATCAGCACCGCCTTGTCGGCGGACTCGATTTTCGCCAGCAGTTGCGCTTCATCCAGCGGGGCTTTGGCCCGGGCCATGATGGCTACCACACCCTGATGCCGGTCGGAGACCAGATTATCCAGCTCATCCCGCGTCACCTGGCGCAGACTGATGCCGGCCCGCTGCGCATCGGCCCTGATACTTTCTGTGCGCTTGTCCTGGCGGTCACTCTGCAACAGAATTTCCGCCACATCGGCGCTGCGGCGACGGATGGCTTCGCTGACGGCGTGCACTCCGGCTATGATGTTTTCTGCTTTACTCATGGCTTCGCTCTAGCGCTTGCGCGAACGCTTCGATTTACCAGGCCTGGCTTTGGCTTTTTTGGCCGCGGGTTTTCGGCCCGGCTTCTTGCCTGCTTTCTTTGCGGACTTTTTACTGACTTTTTTATTGGCCTTCTTGCTGACCTTTTTTCCGGCCCCGCCCCGGGCGGTCTTTTTCTTGCCTGCATTCTTCTTGCCGGTTCTTTTCTTGCCAGGATTAGCCTGCTTGCCGCGTTTGTTGTCGGCTTTGGCCTGGCCTTTGGCCACAGGCGCACTGGCTGTCTTGCCCAGCATGGCCAGGTCGATCTTCTTGTCATCCAGATCCACCCGCACCACCTTGACCCGCACACTGTCACCCATGCGATAGACCACACCGGAGCGCTCACCCTGCAGACAATGGTGCACCGGATCGAAGCGGTAGTAGTCATTGCTCAGCTCGGTGACATGCACCAGGCCTTCGATATAAATATCCGTCAGTTCCACAAACAGGCCAAAACTGGTGACCGAGGAAACACTGCCTTCAAACTCATCCCCTACCCGGTTTTGCATGTACTCACATTTGAGCCAGTCGACCACAGCATAGCTGGCCGCGTCGGCCCGCCGTTCAGCATTGGAGCAAGCTTCCCCGAAGCTGTCCATGTCAGCCTGGTCATAGGGATAGATTTTACTCTTTGCCAGTTTCCCGGCCGCTTCATGACGGCGCAGATGCGGACCCTGTTGATTACGAACCAGATAGCGAATGGCGCGATGCACCAGTAGATCCGGGTAACGACGAATGGGAGACGTGAAATGGGTATAGGCTTCAAAACCCAGACCGAAGTGGCCAAGGTTTTCCGGGGCATAGACCGCCTGCATCATGGAGCGAATGAGCATCACCTGGATCAGGTGGCGGTCCGGTCGCTGGGCAATGCTTTGCAGCACCGCCGCGTAGTGTTGCGGCTCCGGATTGTCACCACCCGCCAGATACAGGCCCTGCCCCTGCAAATATTCCCGCAGATTATCCAGCTTGTCCGGATTAGGCCCCTCATGCACCCGGTACAGAGCCGGTGTCTTGTTGGCTTCCAGTAAGCGAGCCGCCGCCACATTGGCGCAGAGCATGCACTCCTCGATCAGGCGATGGGCATCGTTGCGCTGTACCGGCACGATCTCGCGGATCTTGCGCTCCTCATCAAAGACAATGCGAGTCTCGGTGGAGGCAAACTCCATGGCCCCTGCCGATTCCCGGAAGGCACGCAGCGCCTGGTACAGACTGTACAGGTTTTCCAGATCGCCAATAACTGCCTTGTGGCGCTGGCGAAGCTTTTGCTTCACTTTCTCCCCGGTGGCAGAACTGGCCTGCTGCACCATATCCGCCACTTCGGTATAGGTGAGCCGGGCATGGGAGTGGATCAAGCCTTCATAGAAACAGAAGTCCTGCATCTCGCCACTGGCATCGATCTCCATCTCGCAGACCATGGTCAGACGGTCCACTTCCGGCTTCAGTGAGCAAAGCCCATTGGACAGTTTCTCCGGCAACATGGGTACCACGTGGCCCGGGAAATACACCGACGTGCCGCGCTCCCTGGCTTCTTCATCCAGGGCGCTGCCGATCTGTACATAGTGGGAAACATCGGCGATGGCCACATAGAGGGTCCAGCCACCTTTCTGATGACGCCGGGCATAAACCGCATCGTCAAAGTCCTTGGCATCTTCCCCGTCAATGGTGACAAAAGGCAGATCCCGCAGATCAAAGCGGCCCGCAGTATCACTGTCGGCAACTTGCTTCGGGAATCGGGCCATTTCCTTATTCACCGCGGAAGGCCAGAGATGGGGGATATCATGGCTGCGCAGGGCAATATCGATTTCCAGACCCGGGGTGGTGACATCGCCCAGAATGGTGGTAACCCGGCCGATCGCCTTGCGCCGCCGGGACGGGTATTCCGCCAGCTCCACCACCACAAACTGCCCGTCCTCGGCACTGCGGGACTGACCGTCAGGAATCAGAATCTCATGGGTGACGCGCTTGCTGTCGGGCACCACCAGGCCAAAACCCTGCTCCTTGTAGTAACGGCCGACGATTTCCTTGTAGCGCCGCTCCAGAATCTCCACAACCGTGCCTTCCTTGCGGCCACGACTGTCGAAACCATTGTGGCGCGCCAGTACCTTGTCGCCATCGAAGACATTGGCCATCTCCCGGGGACTCAGATAGAAATCGTCACCGCCGGCATCGGGGATAAAGAAGCCAAAGCCGTCCTTGTGCCCTTGAATCCGGCCCCGCTGCAGGTCCATATGGGCTGCCAGGCCATAGACGCCCCGGCGATTGCTGATGATCTGCCCGTCCCGGCTCATGGCGATCATGCGCCGACGCAGGGCCTCACGCTCGTCTTCGTCGTGCAATTGCAGCACGCCCCAGAGCTGCTCCAGGCTGGCGGGTTTTCCGAGTTTTTCCAGTTCTTCGAGGATCAATTCCCGGCTGGGAATAGGATTGGCGTAATTATCCGCTTCGCGCTGGGCAAAGGGATCTTCAGGTCTTCTGTTTTTTGTCATTAAGGAGGGAATTCATAAGGATGAGGCCCCCATTATACACGTGACAGTGTTTCTTGTCCGTGACAGTTGACAGCGGCCAAGCGGATGAGTAAAGTTGCGGCCCTGCTGAAACCCGGTCCTCATGGGGCTCATTGGTAGTCAGTAGCCGTCAGGCTACCAAATTGCCAGTTCAGCAAGATGTACGAAAGTAGCAAAGCCTACATGCTTTGTGCCCAGGTGGCGGAATTGGTAGACGCGCTAGCTTCAGGTGCTAGTAATCGAAAGGTTGTGGGAGTTCAAGTCTCCCCCTGGGCACCAACTCCCTCTTAAATATAGTTCGCTGAACTGCCAGTCGTGGTCCTGTGCCTGTAGTTGGCCGGTCGACTATTAGCTTTGAATAGCTCTGTGCCATTCTTCAAAGTTCCAGACCTCCCTGTATCACGCTAGAGATCCAATCAAGCAATTGAGCCCGGAAGAATTGCCCGTTCGGTGACAATAAGATGGGGGAGCTCCCCCTGGGCACACCTTTTAACTCCTATCGAGAAGCATTTTGGTAATTCTTCAATTTAGCCTCAGCACCGTCCTCATAAACGACTCTCTCTAGCGAAGCTAGAGATGCTCTTATGCACCTGAGCCCGGAAGAATTACTCGTTCAGTGGCAATAAGAGAAGGGAGATCCCTGGGCACCACTTCCCTCTTAAATATAGTTCGCTGAACTGCCAATCGTGGTCCTGTGCCTGTAGTTGGCAGGTCGACTATTAGCTTTGACTGGCTCTGTGCCAACTTCAGAATTCCCAGACCTCCTTAAATCACGCTAGAGATCCTTTCAAGCAATTGAGCTCGGAAGAATTACTCGTTCAGTGACAATAAGAGAAGGGAGTCCCCTGGGCACCAACTCCCTCTTAAATATAGCTCACTGCATTGCCAGTCGTAGTCCTGTGCTCGTAGTTAGCCGGTCGACTAATTGCTCTGACTGGCTCTCTGCCCTCCTCCACAGTTTCAGACCTCCTCCTGTTAAGCTAGAGATTCTCCCAGCCACCTGAGCCCGAAAGAATTACCCGCTCAGTGGCAATAAGATGAGGGAGATCCCCTGGGCACACCTCTTAACTCCTATCGAAAAGCCTTCAGGCAATGCTTCAATTTTGCCTCAGCACCGCCCTCATAAACGATTCTCTTGTCCAAGCTAAAGATACTTTGTGGCCACTGAGCCCGGAAGTGACCTTTCCCCGGTTTAAAGGGAAAACTCTCTTTAGTCTCGGTAATATTTCCGGGGGAAGGGTCAGAATTTAGAAAGCAACACTAACTCAAGTGCAGTTAGCAGAATTACTTGTAACTGACCGAGTATTTTTATCAAAATATGAGCGCGGAGGGATATCCCTAGACTTTATAGAAACACTGCTCATTTGCAATGCTCTTACATGCGGCATACGAAAGTTAACAGCTAGAATTGCTAAAGATTGAAGTTGAAGAATTGGAGAATAGCGGTACAACCACGCAAGTGCAAAATCAATTGTACCGCTCTATCAAAATATCAATAACCCACAGCATCCATGTACTGTCTTGATATTTCTTCATTAAGTATTTCTTCAAAGTACCTTGCTTCAGTTGATTCAACGAAACTTAAAACTTCTTGTTCATATAAATCTGACTCGCCTGGTTCAACTTCAATGTATTTGTCATATACGTAATAGCCGTTAAAATTGCTTTGAATCGACGCTTCACCTGCTACTGCATATGTTTCATTGTCCGGATTTATTACGAGAAAAAATATTCTTTCTACATCAGGATGCGTTCTTGATCTATCAGCAGGAGCAGCTTCATACTTCCGTAGAATTATGTGACTATCTTCAATATCACCAAGTAACACAGAATCGACTTCTATCTCATACTCCGTCATAGGAATAGCCCACCTACGAGCTTCTTCCTCAGTCATATTATGCCTATCGGCGAAATTTTCTAATGTATCATCTTGTCCATCTTTATAGCCGTAAAACAGCCTGTTGCCAATAACCTCTCCGTAGCCGCCTTTAACAATAATAGTTGAAGATCCTACTAGGGATTCAAGACTCTTCGGTATATATCCATCGTGATGATGCATTTCGCCACGCTCATTCAGGTCCTGAACTGACAATTTCTGCGCATGTACGACCAAGCTCATAGTTGACAGCAACAATATTGCAACAATACGTATCATATACACCTCCCTAGTATGTTGAGTTCAGCCAGTTAACTTCATAAGTATCAAGACTTTCGGATTGACCTACATAAGGATCAGGCACCATAAAGGTATTGCTGCAAACTTGAGGCATATGCTTCATTCCGAAAATATGCCCAGTCTCGTGTAGAACAATCAATGAATTCAAACCCAGTGATTGGCTTCCCATTTCATAGTCATTAAACGTAATTCTTCCTTTGTCAGCAGGAAATATTCCGGGATAGCAAGTACCATTATCCGCCCATCGATTGTTTCCAGACACGCTAGTACATTCATGGCTCCCTGACCAAACTCTTGCCCAAGCATCAGGAGCCCCCATACCAAAATCAGCATTGAGGAATTTTACATATCCTTCTCCATTGGGACCCAGCCCAATATCAAGGTCAGTATTTATGTATGTAGCGGACTTGTTATCGATTATGTAAGAATATGTCGCCGGGTATGCACCCCATCCTGACGTGGTATCGTCACCTTGAGCTAGGTTTGACCACCATCGCCATGTGTGAGTTAGAACTGTCGTACATGATTGTGCCATTAAGACGCTTGGCATTAATAAGGTCAAAAGCAGGACTACAAGTTTAGTAATATTTCTGTTCATTCTTAAACTCCCATAACTCACTATTTTTTACATTACCCTTGAGTGAAGAGCTGCTCAATACATCTTGCTCAAAAGAAAATGGAGATTATCATTTGAACTTGACGGTGAATGTAGGAAGTTCACTCAAAACCGATAAAATATTTAGGAAAATTGTCAACTCTAACTATGCAAGGATCCTTAATTAGTTTTACTAAGAATCCTTGCATGTCCAAAATATCGGTCTGATTGCCATAGTTAAATGGACTTTCATGCATTCTTAAGACTCTCATTCATGATAAGAAAAGACACCTAGCATAGTTTCTAATACATTGCAGGAAACTACGAATTTTCTTGACCACATTTCTTAGACTCAGTCTTTTCACTCTCTTTTAAACCTTCCAATCTTTTCTTGCGTATACAGGTCTCAGTCTTCAGGATGGTTTTATGAGTGTACGTATTGCGGTAATTGGTGCCGGTCTGGCGGGTGTGGCTGTGGCGCGTCGTTTGGGTGGCGTGGCTGAGGTGACTGTGTTTGAAAAATCACGCGGCCTTGGCGGGCGCATGGCGACCCGGCGGGCCGGGGAGTTTCAGTTTGATCATGGGGCGCAGTTTTTTACTGCCCGCTCGGCCGGGTTTCAGGACCTGCTGGCTAATGAAGCCCGTGAACTGGTGAGCGCCTGGGATGCCAAAGTCGTGACCCTGGAAGCGGGTAAAAAAGCCTTCAAGCGGGAGTGGTTCGAGACTCATTATGTGGCGCAGCCGCAGATGAATTCCCTGGTCAAAGGCCTGGCATCAGCGCTTGATGTTCGCACCGGAGTGCGGGTCGGGCATATTGCCCGGGCCGGGTCGGGCTGGCGGCTTGAGGATGAAGATGGCAGGGAATTGGGGCAGTTTGACTGGGTGATCAGCTCGGCCCCTGCTCCCCAGACGGTGGCCCTGATGCCGGATAGTTTCAGCCAGCGGCAGGCCTTGCATGGCATCAGTTTCAGCCCCTGTTTTGCCCTGATGCTGGGATTCGACAGCCCTCCTGCAGTCAATTTTGATGCAGCACTGCTGCGCCATGAGAGCCTGTCCTGGATGGCGGTAAACAGCAACAAACCCGGGCGGGATAGCGGTTACAGTCTGCTGCTGCACAGCAATAATCACTGGGCCTGTCGGCATCTGGATGATGAGCCTGACTGGGTAAGCGAAACCCTGTGCAAAGCCCTGACTGAACTGACCGGCATTGAAGCCAGTGCTGCCAATCATAGCGCCTTGCATCGCTGGCTCTATGCCAGAGCTGAAACAGATTTACAGAGAGATTACCTGCTGGATAGCGACAATCAGCTGGCCGCCTGTGGCGACTGGTGCCTGGGTAACCGGGTCGAGGATGCCTGGCTGAGTGGGATGCGGCTGGGAGACAAGCTGCTGACCGTAATTGGCTCTTGATTAGCCTTTAACGCACCAGCAGGGCTATCAGCAACTTGATCTGCATGTCGTCCAGGCGCTCCCCAAAAGCAGGCATGACACCGAAGCGCCCCTGCTGCAGGGTCTCGCGCACGGCATCCATGTCGCCACCGTAAAGCCAGATATTATCTGTAAGGTCGGGCGCTCCCAGTGCCGGGTTTCCGCTGCCGTCCATGCCATGACAGGCGACACAGTTCTGCTGAAACATGGCGCGGCCAGGATGGGACTCATCCACTCCCTGACGCAGATTCACCACATAGTCGGCCACCTGCTCCACACCCTCATCGCCGAGAATGGCCTGCCAGGCAATCATATTGGCATTGCGGCCCCCACGAATGGACTGCTCGATTTGCTCGGCACTGGCACCCCATTGCCAGTCCACGTCGTGCAGATTGGGGAACATATTGGCCTGACCCCGGCCATCGGGTCCGTGACAGGCGGAACATTCGCGCCGGAAAAGGCGTTCGGCGGTGTCCATCAGTTCCAGATCGTTCTGAATTTCCACCAGACTCATGTCGAGTACTTCGGCGCGGGCCTCGGCAAAATTGGCCCGGAAATCTTCATAGCTGTCCGCCACCCGTTTGCCCTGGGACCAATTGAGCACACCGCTGTAGTTACCCAGACCCGGAAACAGCATCAGATACACGAGGGTAAAAACCAGGGCGCCGAACAGCATCCAGAACCACCACAGCGGTGGTGGATTGTGACCTTCTTCCAGATCCTCATCCCAGACCGGTTCCACCTCGGACTCTTCCTGCAAATCGCGGCCGTAATAAATACTCCACACCAGCCAGGCAACACCGGCCAGTGAGGACAGAGTCAGGGCAATAATCCAGCCACTCCAGAAACCTGAAGGCAAATCAGCCATGGTAATCGTCGTCCTCCAGCGGAATTCGTGCCACACGATCGATAGCGGCATCGTTGTCGCGATTAATAAACCAGACCGCCACACCGATCATGAAAAGCATCACCAGCATGTCGCCGATAAAAATAAATTCGGTCATTCGCCTGACTCCTCTTCATCGCTTTCATCGCTGTAGCCGGTGCCCAGCATTTGCAGGTAGGCAATCAAGGCATCGATCTCCATGACACCTTCCAGATCGGATTCGGCATTGGCAATCTCTTCATCGGTATAGGGATGACCAAGGCGCCGCAGAGCCGTCATCTTGGCTTCGATGTTGCCGGTTTCACTGGCGGCACGCTCGGCCAGCCAGGGATAGGCGGGCATGATGCTGTTCTCTACCACGGCCCGGGGGTCTATCAGATGAATGCGATGCCAGTCATCGGAATACTTGCCGGCCAGACGGTGCAGGTCCGGGCCGGTGCGCTTGGAACCCCACAAGAAGGGCCGGTCGTAAACAAATTCGCCGGCACGGGAATAGGGACCATAGCGTTCCAACTCGGCCACCAGCGGGCGTACCTGCTGGGAATGGCAGACGCTGCAGCCTTCGCGGATATAGATATCGCGCCCGGTCAATTCCACCGCCGAATAGGGGCGGGTATTGGCTGTAGCCGTTTCCAGACTCTCCTGGCTCAGGACCGGCAATAACTGCACCAGGCCGCCAATGGCGGACACAAACAGAATGCCGAAAATCAGCAAGCCGGTGTTTTCTTCAACCTTGCGGTGAAACGTTAATCCATTCATCAGCTCATTCCATAGGCAGGATCGACTGCCGGTATTGAGGCGCGTTTGGGCTGTTGACCCTTGAGGGTCATGAACAGGTTATAGGTCATCAACAGGGTGCCGCTGAGGAAAACCAGACCGGCCACCAGACGCATCAGATAATAGGGTGTCATGCTGGCCATGATGTCCTTGAAGCCAAAACTCAGTTCACCCAGTTGGTCGACGCTGAGCCATAACAGGCCCTGGGAAACCCCGGCGGCCCACATGGACATGATGTAGAGCATGGTACCGGCCAGCGCCATCCAGAAGTGCATATTGGCCAGGCGGGTGCTGTGGAGCTCGCGGCCCACCAGTCTTGGCACTAGAAAATAGAAAGTGCCATAGGTGATCATGGCGTTCCAACCCAGAGCTCCGGAGTGAACATGCCCCACAGTCCAGTCAGTAAAGTGGCTGACTACGTTGACAGAGCGAATCGACATCATTGGCCCTTCGAAGGTTGCCAGACCATAGAATGCCAGTGAGAGAACAATGAACTTGAGAGCCGGGTCGGTACGCAGTTTCTCCCAGGCCGTGCTGACAGTCATGATGCCGTTGATCATGGTGGCCCAGGAAGGTGCCAGGAGTATCAGGCTCATGCCCATGGCCAGTGACTGTACCCATTCCGGAATTGCGTTGTAATGCAGGTGATGAGGCCCGGCCCAGATATAGCTGTAGACGAAAGCCCAGAAAGCGACCACCGAGAGGCGATAACTCCAGATCGGGCGCCCGGCGTGTTTGGGCAGGAAGTAATACACCATGCCAAGAAAGCCACCGGTCAGCAGAAAACCTACCGCATTGTGGCCATACCACCACTGCACCACTGCGTCCTGAGCACCGGCATAGAGAGAATAGGATTTGTCGAGCGTCACCGGAATCGCCAGATTATTCACAATATGCAACATGGCGATAACGATAATCAGGGAACCGTAAAACCAGTTGGAGATATAGATCGGGCGGATCTTGCGCTTGGCAATGGTGCCGAAAAAGACGATACCGAAGCTGACCCAGACGATGGCGATAGCGATATCGAAAGGCCATTCAAGCTCGGCGTATTCCTTGCTGCTGGTCCAACCCGCCAACAGGGACAGGCCGCCCAAAAGCACAATCAGTTGCCAGGCATAGCAACAGAACCAGGCCAGCCTGGGGGCATAGAGGGTGACATGGGAGGTGCGTTGCACACTGTAAAACGCGGTGGCCATCAGGGCCGAAACGCCGAAACCGAAAATGATGCCATTGGTGTGCAGAGGCCGCAGGCGCCCGAAGGACAACCAGAACTGTCCGAAATCAATACCAGGCCAGACCAGTTCCGCCGAGATATAGACACCAACTGCCATGGCCGCGACAGCCCAGATCACCGAGAACTGAATCAGGCGAATAACGACCTTGTCCTGGTAAAAATTGTTCGCTGTTGCTTCCATTAAATTCTTCTCATCTTAAGCAGAGATTGACGAATCAGACGCCCAACAGGGGGCCGACTCCCATTACCCAGAGCGTCATGCTCAGGCCCAACAGACTCACCGCTGCCACCAACAGCCAACCTACCAGTGCCGATGCCATCAGCATGCCCCGCTCCGGCGGGATTTCCAGGACGATGGGAATGCCCTTGTAGAGCAAATACATACTCCAGATCATGGTGGGTATCATCACCAGCACATTGACGAAAACGTCTGGAAACAGATGGGCAATGCTGGCGATGGCCAGTGGCTCACCGACGATGGTAATCAATGCCATATGGCGACCCAGGGAAGTATTGGCGCCATAGGTGGAGGCCATCCAGCGACTGATTATGGCTGTTGAGATCAAACCGAATGCCAGGGCCGCAAAATAACCAAGGCTGATAAGCCAGAGGGTATCCATGGTCATGTAGAGGGGCTCGGCAGCGCCAAGACGCCAGCCGAAATTGGCGGCACCAATGAGCGAGAAAACAGGGGGCAGGATAAGTAACCAGACCGCATAGCCCAACAGAATATGGACCGGAGTCGGATTGGTTTTGGATAGTTCTTCGAATGTAGCGAGGGGCTGATACAGCGATTTCAGCAGAATCAGCGAATCGATACTTTTAATAGTGGCACTATCGGCGCTCATGACAACTCTACCCGGTCAGCACCTGGCGTTGCAGCACAACGCTGGTGAACAACATCCCGCACCCGGTCAACTCAAACAAGCGCCCTGGGGACTATGGTTGTGAAACTGGGCGCACTATAGTGAATTGAAAACTGGCGGTATTGATCTGCCTCAAAAAGTTATTGGATAGCGCTGCCGCGCGCCGACAATAACACACGAATTATGCTGGAAGATACTCTAACAGGAGTGCTTGGATGGTCACAAGCGTCAGCTGGAAATTGAGGTGGTGATGGGAAAACGGAGGGGGTCGAGCTGGTTCCGGGCAGCGAATTGCCGCCCGGGGATGAGAACCGGTCAGGCAGCCCTCAGGATTTCTTTTTCTGACGACGGGCTTCGCGCTCTTCCGCCAGCTCGCGGGCGAAAGCACTGAGCTTCATGCGAATCTCTTCTTCCTTTTGCTGCTTGAGCTGCAGCTTGTCCTTGTCGCGCAGACCTTCATCCGTGGTTTCGTCGACGACTGCGTGAGCGAGTTTAATCATTGCTTTTCTTACTCCAGGCTCTGCCTTGATGGATTACTGCTGCCTATCAAAATGTGGCATTGAGGGCGGTTTTTACTGCTGCCACTGGCCAAATTCCGTGACCCTGCCCATGCAGCGCAACATAGCTAGTAGCCCTTATAAAGTCAAACAATATCTGGGCTAAAAAACCTCCCCAAGCCACTATATACGGGCATTTCAGCCCTATCCGCCCCAGCTGCCAGACTTATCCACAAGCAAGAAAATCAAACAAATCCGCCACTTACAAACCCCAACTCAGCCAAGCCCTAAACAAAACAAAGGACAGCCATTTATTATTTAAAGGACACCCATTTGTTCTAAAAAAAACCAAAACCCGCAAGCTGAACAAATTCTGAGCAATCTGGCTGTTGTTTCCCGCCAGGAATGAGGATGGAACCACACCATCTGAGCAAACCATGTGCGCTAGTCCTGAATTTGCCGCGCGCAAGCGATAGCAGCCCCTGAAATTCAGTCTTTCAGTGCGATAGTGAGAGTTTTATTGGAAAAATGATCTAGCTGGCGTAGAGCAAGCGGGCCGCGCCGGTGCCCCTTATCCATTTGCGAGCATGCTTGAAATCAACCCCGGCCTTGATGCGCTGTTGCTGAAAACGCAGCAGTGAGTCTTCGGTACCGGCTGCGTTGCCATAATAGCGATGAAATTCCTGCACCGCTTTTAGCCAGGCAACTGAAGAGATGCCAAACTCAGCGAGCGTCGATGCCTGTTCATCCAGTAGCTGTAATGCCCTCTCCTGCTTTGGCTCGGTGAAGCTCAATGCCTTACAGGTGGATTCCAGCAGCTCAAAGTAGGCTTGCTGGGTGATGGGCAGGGTTTGCTGTTGCAGGTCTGGTAGCTGATTGAGACTTTTCAGTTGCACTTGCCGGATAGCCGACTGGCCGACGAGATGTTTGGCCGAACGTCGGGTCAGCAGGCGGTGCTGACGATAGCTGCGCTTTTTTACCTTCTTGGCATGAACAATCAGACGTTCCTGGATGGAAGTGAAATCGCTGGCATCGAGCGAATCGCTAATGCCGGCCCTGACCGGGTTGAGATCCACGTAGGCCATACAGGTGACCAATGCTTTTTCATCCAGCAGTGCCTGACTCTTGAAACGCCCTTCCCAGAAGCGGCCGCTGCACTCATCCTCACGATTGGCACGTCGGGCAACAGACTCATTGAGACAGCGCATATACCAACTGATATCACACAGCCGTTGCCGCCACAGTTCGATCTGCTGGGCCAGTTTCTTGCGCGCTGCCTTGCTGCGGGCATTTTTACGCAGCATCTCGATCAGTTTTCCATTGCCGGGAAACACCGCGGTCCAGCGACGAATGACTTCCTCATCACTCCACTGCGCCGCCGAGTCCTGATCCACATGCAGCACCAGATGGTAATGATTGCTCATTACCGCATAGGCACAAATATCAATGGCATAGTAACTGGCCAGTTGCTTGATACGCTCCACCAGCCAACGCTTGCGATGATCGAAGTTTTTGCCCGTCACCGGGTCATCACCACAGAGATAGGCTCGCCGCACACAACGGGAAATGCAGTGGTAATAAGGGGTGTCTTCCAGGGACACCTGCTGGTAACGGGCTCGAGTCACTTTTCGGGCGCTATTGTTTCAGGCGGACCGACGATTGTAGTGCGTTTATGGCACTATGCAAGGACTGAGGACTATTCACCGGGCGTGACACTGACACAAGAGACATTCACCCATGCGTATTGGTATTGACCTGGGCGGCTCCAAGGTCGAAGGCATTATTCTGGACCAGCAGCAGGTGCTGCACCGGCTGCGTGAGGCGACACCGGCTGGTGACTACGAAGCCACCGTAGATCTGGTGGTGGCCATGATAAATCAATTGCAGAGTAAGTCTGGCTCACGGCTGACGGTGGGAATTGGGACCCCTGGCGCCATTTCAGCAGTCACCGGATGCATGAAGAACTGCAACTCCATCAGCCTCAATGGGCGCTCCCTTAAAGAGGACATTGAGAAACGACTGGGCTACGGGATTCGACTGGCAAACGATGCCGATTGTTTCGTGCTGTCAGAAGCAGAACTGGGTGCAGCGAGACCTTTCAGTACAGTATTCGGTGTCATTCTGGGCACCGGTGTCGGAGGTGGGCTGGTTGTCGACCGTAGAGTGCTCAGCGGCCCCAATGGTATCAGTGGCGAATGGGGTCACAATGCCCTGCCCGTATCCGCTGCGAAACTAATTGACAGCGAACGCCAATGTTACTGCGGGCGAAGCAATTGCATCGAAACGGTCTTGTCCGGGCCTGGTCTCAGTCGCTTTCATAGGGAAAGGCATGGTCAGGAACTGGATGCCCGGGGCATCGCCGATGCGGCCTCCGCAGGGGATCCAGCAAGCCTGGACAGCATCGAACACTACAGCGAGATGCTGGCAGCCTGCCTGGCAACAGTTATCAATTTGGTGGATCCCCAGGCTATCGTCCTGGGTGGTGGGCTGAGCAATATCAGCAGTCTCTATTCAGAGCTGCCCCGGCGCCTGCCGACCTATGTTTTCAGTGATAGCCTGGAAACGAAAATTCTGCCCCCAAGCCATGGCGACGCTAGTGGTGCACTGGGCGCCGCCTGTCTCTGGCCGCTGCCAAAGCAGCGCTGAAGGGATCAGGCCTCGAAGGGATGACGAAGAGTGATGGTTTCTTCGCGGTCGGGACCAGTGGAAATAATGTCAACCGGCACCTCGACAGCTTCTTCAATAAAACGAATATAGCTGCGGGCGTTATCAGGAAGATCATCAAAATTACGGGCCCCCGCGGTGGATTCCTTCCATCCCGGCAGCTCTTCATAAACCGGCTCGAGGTTATTGAAATCATCCACTGCCATCAGGCTTGAAGAGGTGTTGCAGCCACCTTTGTAGCCAGTGCAAACCTTGACGGTATCCAGACCATCAAGCACATCCAGTTTGGTCAGGCATAGGCCGGAAATACTGTTAATGCGATTGGCCAGTTTTACTGCAGCCGCATCGAACCAGCCGCAACGTCGATCCCTGCCGGTGGTGGCACCTTTCTCGTGACCCACTTCCGCCAGATGCTTGCCAACGGAGTCAAAAAGTTCGGTGGGGAAAGGACCAGAGCCAACACGGGTCGTGTAGGCCTTGGTGATACCCAGCACATAGTCCAGATAAAGCGGTCCATAGCCACTACCGGTAGCAGTTCCACCGGCCGTGGTATTGGAAGAGGTAACAAAGGGATAGGTTCCGTGATCGATATCCAGCAGTGAACCCTGGGCACCCTCGAACAGAATATTACTGCCGGCTTTGCGATAGTCGTGCAGTCGACCAACGGTGTCAGCGATCATGGGTCTGACTTCCCGAGCCAGGTTCATGCATTCGTCAAAGGCCTGTTGATATTCAACTGTTTCAGCCTGGTAATACTCCTTCAGCCAGAAATTGTGATAGTCCAGCAGTTCCGCCAGACGTTCGCCGAAGAGTGATTCGTTCTGGGTTTCCGCCAGGCGAATACCTCGCCGTGCCACCTTGTCTTCATAGGCCGGACCAATGCCGCGGCCGGTGGTACCAATTTTCTTGTTGCCACGGCTTCTTTCCCGGGCCTGATCCAACAGCACATGGGAAGGCAGAATCAGGGGACAGGCGCCACTGACGATCAGTCGTTCACGAACCGGTACATTTCGTTCTTCAAGGCCGCGGATTTCCTTCAGCAGTGCTTCAAGACTGAGCACCACCCCATTGCCAATAATGCAATTGACCCCTTCCCGCAGAATGCCGGACGGCAGCAGATGCAGTACGGTTTTCTCTCCGCCAATTACAAGTGTGTGGCCTGCATTATGACCACCCTGGAAGCGCACCACGACGCCAGCCTGGTCAGTCAGCAGATCAACGATCTTGCCCTTGCCTTCATCACCCCACTGGGTGCCCAGTACTACAACAGATTTTGCCATTTCAGTGTCTCTAATTTACCGCGTTGTCCCAATTTCATGCACTGTTACTACAGCGCTTCGATTTCCCAGTTGTCATTGTTTTTCACCAGCTTGCGATCGCAGCCCAACTCTTGCATCTGCTCCGCTGTGGCTGCTGATTCCTGCAGCCAGTTGATCACTACCTCGCCCTGTGCCCGCAGCTCGGCCACAGCTTTCAGCAGCGACTCATCATCACCGGCAGGTGCCAGCACAGCCGCGGGTCGGCGAAACTCCCCGCTGGTTAGCTTGGCCAGGGTTTTGAGATCGCTATCAAAGCCCGAGGCAGGGCGAGCCCGACCAAACACTTCACCGATATGATCGTAACGGCCACCCTTGGCCACTGCGCGACCATAGGCGGGGGTGTAGGCCGCGAAAACGATGCCGGTGTGGTACTCATAACCACGCAGTTCACAGAGGTCAAAGCAAAGCGTGATATCCGGTATGCGACGCTTGACCCCTTCCACGATTGCCACCAGATCCTGCAGTTCCTTACGCACTGACTCCGGCGCATCGGCGAATATCTGAGACGCATCGGCAATCACCGATTCATCACCGCTCAGATGTGCCAGCTTCTTCAGCATGTTTTGCAACACCGGGTCGGCGACACTGGCATCGAGCACCGCATCAATTTCATCGAATGCCTTGCGCTGCACCGCTTCAAACAGGGAGCGCTCGGTAGCCGGCTGCAAATTGGCCGCCGCCACCAGGCTGCGAAAAATGCCCACATGCCCGAGCACGATATGCAGATCATCAATGCCCGCCCGCCGCAGCGTCTCGTGCATCAAACAGACCAGCTCGATATCGCACTCTACCCCGGAGTGCCCATAAAGCTCGGCACCAATACGGATGGGAACCCTGGAAGTCATGATGCCGCGAGGTTTTGTATGCAACACGCTGTCGGCATAACACAGGCGCACCGGCCCCTGACGGTTGAGGCAATGGGCGTCGATGCGTGCGGCCTGGGGGGTGATATCGGCGCGAATACCCATCATGCGACCACTGAGTTGGTCGGTAATCTTGAAAGTATGCAGGTCGAGGTCCTGGGATGAACCCACCAACAGGGAATCCAGATATTCAATCAGCGGCGTGATTACCAATTCATAACCCCAGGACTCGTAGAGATCCAGCAGGTCCCGGCGCAGTGATTCGAGGCGATAGGCTTCCGCTGGCAAAATCTCTTCGACGCCGTCGGGTAAAAGCCAGCGCTTGGCAGTAGTCATGGTGATTATTTACTTTCTGGTTTTCAGTTTATGATCAGCAGCAATACAGTGCCGGTTAACATGCTGGCCAGGCCAATAATTCGCATGGTGTTGTCGTCAATCTGGTCCAGCATCATCAGCATCCGGCGCCAACGGCCCGGGGCGATGAAAGGCAGTATGCCTTCTATGACCAGCATCAAGCAGAATGCTACGGCGAGTTCGTGCCACATGCTGCGCATTCTAATGCTGGATGCGCTGTCAGCCAAATCGCGCACCCAAAAAAACAAACCCGGCTCGCGCCAAAGCGCGACCCAGGCTGGTTTTTACAAGTTTTGTTGAACATGATCCCGCCTGATGGCGTGGACCGGCTTATTGTTCTGTCCCGGCACCATCCTTCAGATATTTGAAGTAATCGCTATCGGGGTCCAGCAGCAGGAAGTCTCCCTTGTTACTGAAAGTTTCCCGATAGGCAGTCAGGCTGCGGGTAAAGGCAAAGAATTCAGGGTCCTGCTCATAGGCGTTGGCATAAATGGCCGTGGCCTGGGCATCACCCTCACCGCGAATACGCTCGGCATCGCGATAGGCCTCAGCCTCGAAGATCACCGCCTGGCGATCTGCGTCAGCACGGATACCGATGGCTAGCTCTTCACCGCGGGAGCGTAGCTCCTGGGCTTCACGGTTCCGCTCGGTGATCATGCGGTCATAAACGGAAGAACGCACATCATCGGGCAGGTCGATACGCTTCACACGTACATCGATTACTTCGATACCGATATCCCTGGCCGTTTCCTCATTGAGCTCAGCAGTCAGGTCTTCCATCAACTGATCACGTTCACCGGCAACCACTTCCTGCAGGTTACGGGCGCCGATCTGGTCGCGCAGCCCGTCATTAATACGCTCGGCCAGCAGGCGGCCGGCGGTGCTCACCATGCCTCGGGTGGATACGTAGAACTGACCTACATCAGCAATGCGCCACTTGGCATAGGAGTCCACTTCCAGGGCCTTTTGCTCCAGGGTCAGAAAGCGCTCAGGGGTTGAATCTTCGGTCTGGATGCGGGCGTCGAATTTACGCACCGTATTCACCCAGGGAATCTTCACATGCAGTCCGGGCTCGATATCGGCATTAACCAGTTCACCAAACTGCAACATGACGGCACGCTCGGTTTCCTTCACCACAAACAGTGAGTTGGCGGCCAGCAGCACCACAAGTGCCAGTAAACCTACTACAAAGAAATTTTTCATTAACGACCTCCTCGACCACGGTCATTCAGCCGCGAGCTGTTAACCGAGGAACTGTTGGACGGGGCCGGCAAATAAGGCGCCAGCTGATTGGCCAGATCCCGCAGCTCCTGAGTTGAATTGCCTGTTCTGCCAGTGACGCTGCCGCTTTGCTGCATCAGCTGATCAAGGGGCAAATACATCAGGTTGTTACCACCTTCAACATCCACCATCACCTTGCTACTGGCTGCCATTACGTCCTGCATGGCTTCGATATACATACGCTCACGGGTAACCTGGGGCGCCTTGCTGTACTCCGACAGCAGTTGCTGAAAACGGGATGCATCACCCTCGGCCCTGGCAATTACCTCTTCCTTGTAGGCATTGGCCTGTTCAATACGGCGCTGGGCTTCACCCCGTGCTTCCGGGATCACCTGATTGGCGTATTGCTGTGCCTGGTTCTGAGCGCGTTGCTCGTCCTCACGGGCACGAATCACATCATCGAAGGCCGGGCGTACGGCATCCGGCGGCTGGGCATCCACGACGTTCACCTGGGATATACGAATGCCGGTGTTATAGGCACTCATATAATCCTGAAGTCGGGTTTCCACGGCATCGGCCATGGCAGCACGGCCGGTGGTGAGAATCTGATCCATGAAGTTACTGCCCACTTCATGACGAATGGCAGATTCAGCCGCGTTGTCGAGACTGCGCTCAGGATCCTGTACGGCAAGAATATAATTAACCGGATCTTCGATCAGATACTGAACTGTCACCGTGATGTCGATGATGTTCTCATCGGTAGTGAGCATGGCCCGGTTTTCATAAGTCTTGGCATTCAATTCGGAAATGTTGACGACATTTACTTCGTCAATCAGTGGTGGATTCCAGTGCAGACCAGGCTGCACTACGTCATCCAGCACCTTGCCGAAGCGCAGCACGACACCGCGCTCTGCTTCGTCGACAATATAGAATCCGGTAAAGCCATAGGCCGCAGCGACCACGACGGCGAGAACCGCAAGTAAACCACCTGACAAGCCACCACTGCCGCCACTGGTGGAACCACTTCCACCGGAGCCGGAACCACCACCAAACAGACTGTTGATCTTTTTGGTCAGGTTTTTGATGACTTCGTCAATGTCTGGTGGTCCCTGGTCACCACCTCCACGGTTACCACCACCCCAGGGATCGTGATCTTTCCCGTTGTTTCCAGGTTCGTTCCAAGCCATTGGTTTCTCCAGAGCCTTCTTGAATGCAGAAGGACGATTTTAGCTAATAATTATGAATTTCACAGCATTTTAGCGCCCGCCCCTCAGGCGGACTGGCTGCTGAGTCCGTGATCCAGCGCTTCTTCAGCAACTGTTTGCCGCGTGGCCCGCGCTGTTGGCTGTTCCTCTCGCTCTAACAGACGAACACCTTCCTGCTGCAGTCGGGCCAGTTCTTCCCGGGGCAAACGCAGGCGCATCTGATAACTGCCATCGCACTCATCGACCCGCTCTGCCTCAACAAAGCCTTTCTCGTACAGTCTACTACGCAGACTGGCCTGGGAAGGATTGATGACTACGGTTTCTTCCACCATGCCATCGGCCAGCAGTTCGCTGATGGCCTGCAGCAGCAAGTCGCTGCCTTCGCCGGTCGCTGCCGACAACCAGACCCGCATCGGCTTGCCCTGCTCATTGCGTTGCAAGCGTGGCTGGCAGTCATCCAGCAAATCAATTTTGTTGAAGACCTGCAGTTGGGGAACCTCATCGGCTCCAATTTCCAACAGGACTTCCTGCACCTTGTCGATGTATTCCTGATGATCTTCGTTGGCCGCATCCACAACATGCAGTAGCAGATTGGCGCTGGCAGTCTCTTCCAGTGTGGCCCGAAAGGCTTCCACCAGGCCATGGGGCAAATGGCTGATAAAGCCCACGGTATCGGCGATTATAGCGGGCCCGAAATTGGGCAGGTCAACCCGGCGCAGGGTCGAATCCAGAGTCGCAAAGAGCTGATCGGCGGCATAGGTCCGGGCATTGGTGAGGTAATTGAACAGGGTGGACTTACCGGCATTGGTATAGCCCACCAGAGAAACAGTCTCCACTTCGGCGCGCTCACGGGAGCGGCGCCCCTGTTGTCGTTGTCCCCGCACCTTGTCCAGGCTCTTGTGTATGGCCTTGATGCGCTGTCCGATCATGCGCTGGTCCATCTCAAGCTGGGTCTCACCGGCACCACGCATACCAATACCGCCCTTCTGCCGGTCAAGGTGGGTCCAGCCGCGCTTGAGGCGGCTGCTGAGATGCTGTAGCTGCGCCAGTTCAACCTGCAATTTACCCTCATGGGAGCGGGCGCGCTGGGCAAAAATATCCAGGATCAAACCGGTACGGTCGAGCACGCGACATTTCAGTGCACGCTCGAGATTACGTTCCTGGCTGGGGGATAGGCTGTGATTGAAGAGCACCAGCTCCGCCTTGTGGGCTCGAACAGCGGCGGCGATCTCTTCAAGCTTGCCGGCACCGACAAAGTGGCCGGGTGAGGGCTGTTTGCGGGTACCCGTAATGGTATCTACCGGTACCGCACCCGCCGAGAGAGCCAGTTCTTCAAATTCACAGGGGTCCTCCTGCTCGGACTCAGAATGAATACTGATGTGAACAAGAATCGCTGTTTCGCCAGCATCTGGCCTCTCAAAAAACAATCAGTTACCTCTATCAGGCGTTACCGGGTTCACCCACACCGTCGTCGTGGGAGTCACCCTGGTGTTGCATCGGGATCTTCACCATCCTGGCGGGCACCACGGTGGAAATTGCATGCTTGTAAACCATCTGGCTCACAGCATTTTTCAGCAGAATGACAAACTGGTCGAATGACTCGATCTGTCCCTGCAACTTGATACCACTGACCAGGTAGATGGAAACCGGAATTCGCTCTTTCCGGAGTACGTTCAGGAATGGATCTTGTAGGGTATGTCCCTTGGACATTTTTATTCTCCTTACTTTTTTTGATGCGAAAAGCCCGACATCCCGAATATTCGATCGGACATTTCATATGACCACAGACTGGCAAGATAAGTTCTATATTGCGGCGGAATCCACGCTTTTCAAGATAGTCTCGATGGATTGGGCCTGTGAACTACTCAGGCCGGTCAGGTCTTCCCAACTTCGCAACCAGGTCAGTTGCCGCTTGGCGAGCTGTCTGGTGGCAATGATACTTCTTTCCTGCATCGCATCATAGTCCAACTGGCCGTCCAGATACTGCCAAACCTGTCTGTAACCTACTGATTTAATTGATGGCAGCCCCTCATGGAGATCCTCTCGCCGATGCAGAGCCTGCACTTCTTCCACCAGGCCGTCGTCGAGCATCTGCCGAAACCGCCGGGCGATATTGTCATGTAATACGGCTCGGTCGGGTGGCTGGATTGCGAAAAACATCAGATTAAATGGCAAGTTATTGTCATTATTTTCCCCGGCAGCTCCGTCCTGCCGGTGATATTCCGTCATGGTGCGGCCGGAAACCAGATAGACTTCCAGGGCTCTTTGCAGGCGCTGGGGATCATTGGGGTGAATACGCGCGGCGGATTCCGGGTCCACCCTGGCCAGCCAGTCATGCACCGCCGACCAGCCTTCACTGGCCGCCAGACTCTCGATTTCAGCACGGATTGTGGCATCGGCCTCAGGCATGGTGGCCAGGCCATCGCGCAGTACCTTGAAATACAGCATGGTCCCTCCCACCAACAGCGGCAAGCGCCCGGCTTCCAGGGCCGCGGAAATTTCCCGGCAGGCATCGGCGCGAAAATCCGAAGCGGAATAGGGTTCGGCGGGATCCCGGATGTCCATCAGCTTGTGGGGAAATTCCCGAAGAGTGTCCGGGTCCGGCTTGCCAGTGCCGATATCCATGCCGCGATAGACCTGGGCAGAATCAACATTGATCAATTGCAGCGGCAGGCGCCTGGCCAGCTCCAGCGCCAGCGCGGTTTTCCCCGACGCCGTGGGGCCCATCAGGCAAAGGACACTGGCTTGATCTGCCATGATTATGGATTCCGGTGACTAAAGACTCAGGCGGACTACTGCCCGCGCAGGAACAGTTTGTCCAGCTCATCCAGGCTCTGATAGACCCAGGTGGGGCGGCCATGGTTACACTGCCCACTACGCTCGGTGGCTTCCATATCCCGCAGCAGGGCATTCATCTCCGGAATAGTGAGCTGGCGATTGGCACGCACCGAACCATGGCAGGCCATGGTGGACAGCAATTCATTCTGATGGGCCAGGATCCGATCGCTGCTGCCATACTCTTTCACATCGGACAACACGTCCCGCACCAGTTGCTCGATATTGGAATCCTTGAGGATGGAAGGCACCTGCCGTACCACAATGGATTCTGCGGCCACCCTCTCCAGTTCAATCCCCAAAGTAAGCAACATGGCACTTTGCTCCTCGGCGCAATCCGCCTCGGCCTGACTCACGGCGATAGAGAGCGGTACCAGCAAGGGCTGCATCTTCAATTCTTCATTGGCACAGGCAGTCTTCATGCGCTCGTAGGTGATGCGTTCATGGGCGGCATGCATGTCGACAATAATCAGGCCTTCCCGGTTCTGGGCAAGAATATAAATGCCATGCAACTGGGCGATGGCATAGCCAAGCGGCGGTACTTCAGCGTCACTTTCATTCAGTCGCTGCAGCGCCGCCAACTGATCCTGCACCTGGTTGGTGTCGACCCTGCCCCGATCGGAGCTGTAGTCGCGGCTTTGCCAGGCCGACCCGCCACTACCAAGACCCAGGGAGGCCTGGGATACCGGATTGGATGGGGCATTGTCGTAAGCCTGTACCGGGGCCTGAGTGTTAGCTGCCGCAATTTCACTGGCCTGGGCATGTTGCTGTTGGGCCGCCAGTTGTTCCGAGGGCCGCACTTCAGCCAGCGCCTTGTGCAGGGCGGAAAACAGGAAGTCATGCACCAGGCGGGAATCCCGAAAGCGCACTTCATGCTTGGTAGGATGGACATTCACATCGACGCCGGCCGGCGCCAGCTCCAGATACAAGACATAGGCCGGATGGCGGCCGTGAAACAACACATCCCGGTAGGCCTGTTTCACCGCGTGGGTCACCAGCTTGTCGCGGATAATGCGCCCGTTCACATAAAAATACTGCAAATCTGCCTGGCTGCGGGAAAAGGTGGGCAGGCTTACCCAACCCCACAGACGCAGGCCGGAGCTTTCCACATCCACATAGACGGAGTTTTCCACGAAGGCAGGACCGCAAACCAAGCTGACCCGGCGCTGTATTTCCGCATCCGAGCTGGCCGCCCGCAACTGATGAATGGCGCGCTGATTGTGCTGCAAATTGAATTGCACATCGAAACGGGACAGCGCCAGACGCTTGACCACTTCGTCGATACGGGCGAATTCGGTTTTTTCGGTTTTCAGAAACTTCTTGCGCGCAGGCGTGTTGAAGAACAGATCCCTGACTTCCACCGAGGTACCCTGGGGGTGGGCCACCGGCTCCAGTCTGGCCTCCATGCCCTGCCCTTCGGTTTCCACCTTCCAGCCAGTGGAATCGTCTTCATCAACCGCTTTGGAGGACAGGCTCAGGCGCGACACCGAACTGATACTGGCCAGAGCCTCTCCACGGAAGCCCAGACTGGCGATATTTTCCAGATCATCCAGGTCGGTGATTTTGCTGGTGGCGTGACGGGACAGGGCCAGCGGCAGATCCTCCTTGTGGATGCCGCTGCCATTGTCCTTGATGCACAGGCGCTTGATGCCGCCCTGCTCAACTTCAATGTCCAGGCGCGTGGCCCCGGCATCGAGGCTGTTTTCCAGCAGCTCCTTGACCACCGAGGCAGGACGCTCAACCACTTCACCGGCGGCAATCTGGTTGGCAAGACGTTGGCTGAGTAAATTAATTCGCGGCATGGTGGCTGGGTCAGTATTCCAGCGCAGGATTGTAGCATCTATGCCGCCCCAGCGAAGGCTCGGGAAAAAAGGGGCGGTAAAAAAGGATCGGGAAAATCAGATGGTGGGAATCTTGAGGGTCTGCCCCACCATGATGCGATCACCGGACAGATTATTGGCCTGACGCAGGCTCGACAGACTGACGCTGTAGAGTTCGGCAATTTCCGACAGGGTTTCACCCCGCTGGATGGTGTGTTCAGAAACCCGAAAGGGTTCAGCACCCGGCAAGGTCAGGCGCTGACCAATCTGGATGGTATTGCTGCGCAGATTGTTCAGCCGCTTGAGTTCCGCCAGGCTCAGTCCAAAGCGCTCTGCGATTTCAGACAGGCTGTCACCCCGCTTGACCACATAGGCGCCCGGTGTGATGCCGTTTTCCTTCTGCCAGGCCACCAGAGTCCCCACCGGTGGCGCATCGTAGAAATAGGTCTGGATACCCTGGGAGATGGCCGCGGCCATGTTGCGCTGAAAGCTGGGGGTGTTCAGACGTTCTGCCTCTGCCGGATTGGTCAGATAACCGGTCTCGATCAGAATAGAGGGGATGTCCGGCGAATTCAGAACCTGCAGGGAGGCATGTTGAACCCGGTCCTTCCGTACCCGGGTGACGCCATCCAGTGATTCCAGAATCCGGGTTCCCACAATCAGGCTCTGTTCCATGCTCCAGGCCGATTGCAGGGATACCAGGGTCATGGCCACATCATCATCAAAGCTGCCCAGGGCGATGTCACCGTCGACGCCACCCAGCAGGTCGGAACTGTTTTCCTTTTCGGCGACGCGCAGGGAGTTTTCCCGGTCGGCCCGGTCACCGGAGAGCGCATAAATGGTCGCTCCGGAAGCACGGCTGTTGCGAAACCAGTCGGCATGCACCGCCACAAACAGGTCGGCCCGGTGCCGGCGGGCAATCTCGGGGCGATCATTCAACTGCACATAGTAATCACCCTCACGAATCAGCACCGGCTTATAGCCGGGGGTGGCATTGAGGCGATTGTAGATCTCACGGGAAATGGCCAGTGCCACATTTTTTTCCTTGATGCGACCGTCATAGCCGATGGCACCGGGATCCTCCCCACCGTGACCGGGAGAGATGGCCACCACAATATCGCGTCTCTCCGGGGGTTGCAGGTCAGTTTCGGCAACTTGCACCGACGCCGACTCCGGCTCGTCTTCGCTCACCAGATCGTAAAGGTCCACCACCAGGCGATTGCTGAACTCGCGGTTGGGCGCCAGGGTGAATGAAGACGGGTCTACTTCCTCGGCCAGATCCAGCACGATACGAAGCTGATTGTTGTCGCGGGGTGCACTGCGGATCCGGATGATGGGGCTGCCGGTAAAATCCAGACCATTGAAGTCATCGCTGCTGCTGGCATTGTCGATATCCAGCACCACGCGATAGGGATTGCTGAGGGTAAACATCTGATAGCTGATGCTGCTATCCAGATCGAAGACTACGCGGGTGTGGTCCGGCGCGCGCCACATGCGCACCTCTTCAATATTGGCCGCCCAAAGGCCATTGGGCAGTGCCACGCAGAGCAGCACTGCCACTAAAAGTGATGAAATCCTGGTTTGCCTGGGCAACATGATTGGAACAACTGACATAATTCGCGTTGTCTATAGGTTTCGGCCTTATGGGCACAATCTTTTGGCGATTATTCCCCCTTTTTCCGAAAGGCTTTGACAAGAAATTCGACGCCCTGTTCCCTCGGCGTCCAGTTCAATCAGCAAATCCGCGGCCGGTATGGCCTTGCCACCCCGCTCCGGCCATTCCACGATACACAGATTATTATTGGCAAAATAGTCTTCAGTGCCAAGGTATTCAACCTCACCCGGATCCGCCAGCCGGTACAGGTCAAAATGGTAGATTCGGCACTGCGTGAATTCATAGGGCTCTACCAGGGTATAGGTAGGGCTTTTCACGGCCCCCTCGTATCCGAAACCGCGCAGAATCCCCCGGGTCAAGGTGGTCTTGCCGGCCCCCAGATCACCCTGCAGATAGATCATGGCACCGCTGATTGGCGTGCCGGGTTGCTGCGAGTCAGGGCTGGCATCGGGGTCCAGAAAGCAGGCGCGAGCCAGGCGATTGCCAAATTCCAGAGTCGCGGCTTCATCCGTGAGAAATTCCTGCAGGCTTGAATCAGTCATGGGCAGAGAAATCCCGGTGTCCGGGGTTCACCAGTTGTTGTACAGGCTCCAGTAAATCGGTGGCGAGCAAGCCACGCTGGCCTTTTCGGGCGGCAAGCATATCGGCAGCCTCACCATGAATGCAAACTGCCGTGCGCAGGGCATCAGACAGTGTCAGTCCCTGGGCTATAAGCCCTGCTATCAGGCCGGAGAGAACATCTCCCATGCCACCACTGCCCATGCCGGCATTGCCTTCACTGCACAACCAGCTTTTGTCGGCTTCGGCGGAATCCATAATGAGTGACCCGCTACCCTTGAGCAGACAAACGCCGCCATAGAGGCTGCTTAGCTGCGCGATGGCAGCAAAACGATCGGACTGTACCTCAGCCACGCTGCTGTCCAGCAGCGCGGCTGCCTCGCCCGGGTGGGGTGTGAGTACCCAGTTCTGGCGCTGCAAGGATTTATCCTGGCCCTTGCGTTCAGCCAACAGCTGCAGGGCATCGGCATCCACCACCAGCGGAGTACCCTGCCGCTGTGCCGCCAGGGCCTGCTGAAACAGATGTCGGGACCAGTCACTGCGCCCCAGACCCGGCCCGATAACTATCACGCTGGCGCGCTCAATCAGCCCGTGCAGATCAGCCTGCTCATCATCCAGACCGTGAAACATCAGCACCGGACAACGGCTCAGGGCGGCTTCGCGGTGGGCGGCACGGGAGGCAATACTCACCAATCCGGCACCGCTGCGGGCGGCAGCCTCGGCGGCCATGATCACGGCCCCACCAAAGCCCAACTCGCCCCCCAGCACCAGCACATGGCCATTGCTGCCCTTGTGGCTGGCAACCCGGCGCGGCTTCAGCGCAGCGCTGATGCGATTGATATCAATGCGCTCACAGTCACTGAGTGGTGCATCGGGGTGACTGTAAAGATGGGGCGGTACATCGAGATCATTGAACACAATCTCACCACAATAATCTCCGGCCTCGGCAGTGAGCAGCCCTCTCTTCATGGCGATGAACGTGACTGTCAGATCGGCTCGCACTGCACTGTCCAGGGGCATGCCGGTATCGGCAGCCAGGCCGGAGGGGATATCCATGGCCAGCACCGGAGCCGCCGTGGCATTGATCAGGGCAATGGCCTCGGCGTAGTCGCCTTGCGGAGCACGACTGAGGCCGGTACCAAACAGGGCATCCACCAGCAGGCAGTGACTGCCGGTGGTTTCCGGCAGGGAGGAAAAGTCCGCCAGACTGTACAGAGGCACCTGGCACTGGGCGGCGAATTCCGCTGCCCGGGCAGCATCCCCCTGTAATTTTTCAGTGGCAGCCAATTGCACGATGCTGACATCCAGCCCCCGGTCACGGGCCATGCCCGCCAGCACATAGCCATCGCCACCGTTATTGCCGGCGCCGGCAAAGACAATGATTTTGCGGGTCTGGGGCCAGTACTCCAGCGCTGTCTCGAGGGCGGCAGCGGCGGCATTCTGCATCAGGCTGAAACCGGGGAGATTGAGTTGCCCGATAGCAATTTCATCGAGCCGACGCACCTGTTCAGCCCGGTACAACTGACGTGGGAGTCGCGCTCTGAAATCACTCATCAGTTAAACTTTTTGATCAGACGCCGAATCAGGCGCAGGGCGGTTTCCAGTTCCTCGATGGGAATATCTTCGGTGTTTTCGATGGCCCAGGGATCCTGCACCTCGCGCAACATATTATAGACGTCCTTGCCCTGGTCGGTGAGGGTGACCAGCACTGATCGTTTGTGCTTGGGGTTGGGTGTGTATTGCAGCAGCCCGTCTTCCACCATGACATCGGTGATGCGCTGCACAGCCTGTCGGGATTGACCAAGCACCCGGGCGATGCCTGGTACTGTCAGGCCGGCACTGGACAGGGCAATGGCACCAATGACTTTCCAGCGCGCATGGGTGAGCCCCAGCTTTTCGGTCATGGCATCGCCTTCGGCTATCAACAGGCCGTTGAGGCGAAAAATGGACAGGACCAGATCCAGAAACAATACACGCTTGGATGAGTGCATTTTTTACCCTCAGGGGCGACAAACTGCGATTACTGTCGCCGAATTAACGCTTTCAGTCGATTCTTCTGTCAGCATGTTGTCATTGCTGTCGGGCACAGTCAATGCTTTTCGCGCGTCGGCTGCGCCGACGCCCTGGCAGTTGCACAGTGGCAACGGCCCGAAGCTGCAATGAAATAAACAAAACCGGACTGCCTGAGCGCATCAGTTGGCAGCATCCAGAGATACGCCCGTGTCCGTACTCTGGACCACATACTGTCATCAGCAGGCCTGGCGCCACCGCCTTTCTGACCAGCCGTTCCGGCAGCCTCCCGGCCCGGTCAGGCCCCTTGCCCCGGCGGGGCTTTACAGTAAGATAGTTGGCAACCATCCAGAGAGGTTGCGGCTTTGCCCGGATCAATTGCACAGAAAACTCTGTCGCCGCTGTGCTTGCTGGGGAGCCTGACCGTCTCCATCCTGGCGGCACTGCCGGCGCAGGCAGATAATCTCAGTGAAGCGCAGCGACTCCTGCGTATCGCCGAAACCGGTGCAGCCTTTGAGAATCAGGCGCGCTGGCAGGCCCGGCAGCTGATTCATAACTATTCGGTCATTATTAACCGCAACAGCAACTACCGCTTGCCGGCACAGTTGCAGCGGCGCATCGCTGACTGTTATGAACGGGTTTATCGCTGGGAGAATTTCGCCCAGGGTATTGCCCGAATTCTGGCGGAGAATTTCAGCCCCGAGGAAATGCAATTGCTGATCGATTTTCACCGCAATCTCGGCATGCCGCCGGGCAAGATCGAGCTGTTCAAATCCGCCATGGCCAAGTCCGGCAGAATCAGTGAACAGTCGGCCGATTTCATTTTCGCCCAGACCCGGGGCTGCGTGGCCCAGGACGCAGACCTGATTCTTGAACATCTGCAGCAACAGGACATCGAATTTCACCCGCTCTAGCAAGCAAGACGCAGTAAAGGCCAGGATGCAATAACATGAATAACAAGCTCTCCATCGACCCGGCTATTCTTTCCGGCATTGACGCCCAGCTTGCCGAAGACAAAAAAGAGTGGCTGGAAGCCATCGAGGATATCTACAGCAATTTCGGAGCCGAGGGCGTGCAGGCCATCCTGGCCAGTCTGGCCAGCTGGTCGCAGCAGCGGCAAATCGCCGGTGGCGGCACTGCCACCATCAATACCCCTTACCTGAACACAATTGCGCTGTCCGGGCAGCCAGACTATCCGGGTGACCAGGAGATCGAACAGAGGCTGGAAAACATCCTGCGCTGGAATGCCATGGCAATGGTGCTGCAAGCCCAGGACGCCGGCAGTGGCGTCGGCGGGCATATTGCCACCTATGCCTCAGCGGCCACCATGATGGAGGTTGGCTTCAATCACTTTTTTCGCCAGAAGACTGCCAGCTATGGCGGCGACCTGGTGATTCTGCAACCCCATGCAGCGCCCGGCGTGTATGCCCGTTCCTGGCTGGAGGGCCGGCTGACGGAACAGCAACTGAAAAACTACCGCCGCGAACTGGGAACAGGCGGCGGTCTGCCATCCTACCCCCATCCCCGCTCCATGCCTGATTACTGGCAAGTGGCCAATGCCTCCATGGGCCTGAGTACTCCCACGGCAATCTATCAGGCCCGCTTTGCCAAATATCTCGAGAATCGCGGACTCAAACCTGCCCGGGGTGGCAAGGTGTGGTGCTTTATTGGCGATGGCGAGACCGATGAGCCGGAAGTGATTGGCACCATCAATGTCGCAGCCCGGGAAAAACTCGACAATCTCGTGCTGGTGGTGAACTGCAATTTGCAACGCCTGGACGGGCCGGTGCGGGGCAATGGCAAGATCATTCAGGAACTGGAAGCCTCATTTACCGGCTCCGGCTGGCATGTCATCAAGGTGATCTGGGGCAGCGGCTGGGACAGGCTTTTGCAGGCCGATGTGAATGGCACCCTGCGACGGCGCATGGAGGAATGTGTCGACGGAGACTACCAGCGTTACTCGGTACTCTCCGGTGATCGTCAGCGCGAACACTGGGTGCACGGCAATGAAGAGTTGAGTGAGATGATGAATGCCCTCAGCGATGACGAGTTGCGGCAGATCAAACGGGGCGGCCAGGATGCGGTGAAAATCTTTGCGGCCTATGACCGCGCCATCAACAATCAGGGCAAACCCACGGTGATCCTCATTAAGACCGTCAAGGGCGACGGACTGGTGGGCACCCAGGGCAGCAACACTGCCCACCAAAAGAAAAATTTTGATGAACAGCAGCGGCGAGAGATCGCCCGCAATCTTGGTATCCCGCTGGATGATGATGCCATCGCCCGCGCCGATTTTTACAAGCCGGCCGAGGACAGCCCTGAGTTTCGCTATTTGCAACAGCGACGGCAAGCACTGGGCGGTGCCCTGCCGCGGCGGGACAGTCAATGCCCGTCCCTGGAAGCACCCTCGCTCGAGATATTCGACAGCCTGCTCAAGGGTTCCGGTGAGCGTCAGCAGTCCACCACCATGTCGCTGGTCCGCATTCTTTCCATCCTGATGCGGGACAAGGCACTGGGGAAATATATCGTGCCCATTGTGCCGGATGAGGCCCGCACCTTTGGTCTGGAGGCTCTGTTCAAGATTGCCGGTATTTTCTCGCTGCAGGGACAACACTACACCCCTGTCGATGCCGACACCCTGGTGGCCTACCGGGAAGCGGAGGACGGCCAGATCCTGCAGGAAGGAATCTGTGAGACCGGCGCCCTCGCTTCGTTTCTGGCAGCCGGTACCGCCTATTCGATTCATGGCCTGCCCATGATTCCGTTTTACTTTTTTTACTCGATCTTCGGCTTCCAGCGCGTGGGCGATATGATCTGGACCTGTGGCGACATGCTTTGTCGCGGTTTCCTGATCGGCGGAACCGCCGGACGCACCACCCTGAATGGTGAGGGCATCCAGCACCAGGATGGTCACTCCCATGTGCTGGCCAGCACCTACCCCAATCTCAAAAGCTATGACCCGGCCTTCGGCTATGAACTGGCCATTATCGTGCGGGAAGGTATTCGCCGCATGTATCAGGAGCAGGAAAACATTTTCTACTACCTGACCGCCTATAATGAAAACTACTGCATGCCGGCAATGCCGACCACGCTGGAAAGCGCGGAGCTTGAAGCCGCTGTGCTGGGCGGGGCTTATTTGTACCAATCCAGCAGTTCAGCCGGTACGGCTGCGGTTCACCTGCTGGGCAGTGGCTCGATCATGCAGGAGGTACTGGCCGCCGCCGGGCAATTACAGCGCATGGGCCTGGAAGTCGCCGTCTGGAGTGTAACCAGCTATAACGAGCTGTACCGCGAGGCCGAAGCCTGTGAACGCTACAACCGTCTGCATCCGGCCGAAGAGGCCAGACTGCCCCGGCTACAGTCCCTGTTTGCCGACTGCGATGGCGTGTTTGTCGCCACCAGCGACTATATGAAGGCGCTGCCCAACAGCATTGCCCGCTGGATGCCGGAACACTATCTGGTGCTGGGCACCGATGGCTATGGACTCAGTGAAACTCGCCAGGCACTGCGCAGGCATTTCGAAATCAGTCGCGATTATATTTGCCATGCCGCGCTATTAGGCCTGTTGCGTCAGGGCAGATTGAAAAAAGCCGACTTTGAAAAACTGGTGGCTGGACTGGACGTGGACCCGGACAAACAGGACCCGGCCTTGCGTTGATTCGGGCCGGGGTCAGTGGGTGAGCGAATACATCAGGTAATTGATGCCCAGTTGATAGGCGGCATTGGCGTAACGGGTCGGGTAGGCCGGATGGTAGGTGTGTTCCCAGCCATCGCCCATGTCTGAATTCCAGTTCACCAGCACCATGATCCGACCATCATCATCGAGGATGGCATGATTGGAAGCATAGTCGATACCCTGCTCACCATACTCATCACTGCGATACAGGGCCGGAATCAACTGCGGGCCATCGATATCGTAATAGACATGGAATATTTCATGATCAGGCTGTAGCTCCACAATTTCCCGGTCCGGAAAAACCTGGGTGAAAGCCGCATAAAAATTATCCCATTCCCGCTGCCCCCAGAAATCATCAATCAGCAGAAAACCGCCGCGCAACAAATACTCACGCAGGTTTTGTGTCTCGGCCGGATTCAGGGCGATACCACCCCCCTGCCCAACTTCCAGCATATACAGAAAGGGATAGTCGAAAATCTCTTCGTCATCCAGGCGCAGAACGATCGGGTCGCTCATGACGCGAATATTGGTCAGACGGGAAACGCCGCGCAGGAAATTCATATCAGCATCGGGGAAATCGATGGACCAGGGGCCGTAGCCCATGCCACCACCGTAATAGCTGTCGAACTGCACGCGAACGAAATTGAATTCCCCCGCCACATCATAGTCGAGGCTGTCGAAGGAGCTGCGGGAATTTCCGGACTGGGGAAACACCTGTGCCTGTAGTGGCAAGGCCAGCCCCATCAACAGGAGCAAGAGGCTTATTCGGCTTGACTGCAATTTCATCATCAACACAGTGTCCACGGATTTGGTTTCGGGTTCAAGGGCAGCCTCGCCGGCCACTCTGCCAAAGTCTGCTGCCGAGCCTACTGCTGTAGCGAAGCACAGTAGTCGGCGCTGGTCAGTGCCGGCGTGAACCAGAGGTAGTCGAAGGCCGGTTGCCGGGAAAAACCTGCCTGATAGGCTCGCGGATCTGCCTCCTCCGGCTGCACTTCCGTAAAGGATAAAGACAGAATCTGGTGGCGTTCAATACTGTCGTCACCCGCCAGCAGATAGTTGGGCACACCCAGATCCTGTCGCGCATGATAGTTGCCCGCCACCAATACCGACAATTTGCCGGCGGCAGGTAATCCCAGTGCTTCCGCCATGGCCAGGTCCCTGGCCTGCTGCACGCGGACCATGGCCGGAAACTGGGATTCCGGCAGTAATCCGCAGTGACTCTCATCAATATCTGCAGTCAACTGCTGCCGGGCCTGCTCGGCCAGTATGCCGCTGACTTCAACGGCGTTCTCATCGCCATAGATCCGGCCAATGCTGTCCTGGCTGATATTGGCGGCCACCATGGGCGTGGCCGAGGCGTAGACGGCCTGCAGGAGCGGCCCGTAAAAATCCCAGTTCCAGCCTTCATCGTCCCAACGCAGCCAGGCTTTCAGGGCAGCGGCATCCAGTCCCGTCTGGGCCGGCAGCTCCAACAGCTGTTCTGTCACCGACTCATCCATCATCTCGAAGGCCACCCTGTCCACCTTGCCTGCTGCCAGCAGATAGTCCAGCACATTGCCCTGCAGGATGTGATGATCAGCATTGTCATGCTTCTCACCCAAAATAATGTACCTGGCACTTACCAGACGGTCTGTCAGTTCGCCCGGGCTGATAAAGCTGCTATCGGCCGTGCTCCAGATTCTTCCCACCAGGGGATGATCAAGATACAGGTCTGACTGCCAGTCAATCAGCGGTCGAATCTGTGCCTGAGCGGCAATACTCACAACCAACAGTATGACCAGCGTCAGCAGCCTAGTTGGTGCCACCCATTTGTAGCCATTGGCCATAGATTTCCTCACTCCAAAAACTTTGAAAAAAAGCGATAACCGCCCGCTTTTCGTCCTCATCCAGCGTCTCTGCAAAGCCGGGCATAGTGCCGCCCAGAGCTACGCCGCCGTCATTAATCACCTGCATTAATACCGACAGGGGGTGATGCCAGGCATGGGCCGTGCCATTCAGGGGTGGCGGTGGCAGTGAGCCGTCATCCAGTCGCTGCCGCCAGTTTTCAACCAGGCCCTGAGCCTGCTGGCCATGGCATACGGCGCAGTTTTCAAGAAACAGTTGCTCACCGGCCTGCACCTGCTCTTCACTATACCAGCGTCCGGTTTGGGGATTGAGCGAATCGGGCAGGGATGTGTCAGTTTGTTCCTGACAGGCGACCAGTAACAGTAAGAGCGGAGCCAGCAGCGCGAGTCGAACAGCCATGCCGGGCTCAGTCGGAGTCTGAATCTTTCTTGGGAAAATCAAAGCTCACCAGAGTGGCTGAGTGCAGTTCGATATCTGACCAGTTTTCGATGGGCAGTGACAGCTCCACCAGGCCGCAGGTCGGAATATTGTCGATACTGGCATCCGCCATGGCATTGGCAAATTCGGTAATGGCCGGATTGTGGCCAACCAGCAACAGCTTCACACAGTCTTCATCGGCAGAAGCAGCGGCCTTGAGAAACATGCCGGTGCCGGCGAAATACAATTCGGGGTTGCTGATCACATCGTCTTCGGGGAATTCCAGCAATTCGGCAAATTTGTGGGCCGTGGTCTTGGCCCGATTGGCCGGGCTGCAGATGATGGAGTCGATCGATGGATGCTTTTGCTGCAATCGTGACACCATCACCGGAATATCCTGCTTGCCTCGTTCATTCAGCGGGCGCTCGAAGTCCTTCAGATCAGGATCATCCCAACTGGATTTGGCGTGGCGCAGCAGAAAAAGCGTTTTCATGGTTGCAGACTGGAGCGAGGGGACGGGTGAGTCAGGGTGAAACATCCTCGCGGCAAACTCTTAAGCGGTCTTATACCGCAATTGGCCGGGCAACTCCAGCGCTCCCGGCCCAGGGTCTGATTCTTGCTCATACAGTGATTCCGACCACAAATTTACCCATGAAACTGGTTATTTACCCCTTCAAACTACTAAGTGATCGCTGCCAATTGCCGAAAACTTTAAGACAGACTCATTAGCAATTGGAATTACACAATGAATTATGCAACACGCAGCGTCAGCGTCCTGCTCCTGCTGGCCGCTGGTTCCCAGGCCATGGCACAGGCCGACGTTACCCGTACCGCTGAACTCGGTGCCCTGTTCACTTCCGGTAATACCGAGGAACAATCACTCAACTTCGGCGCCGAGATCGACATCGATCAGGAACAATGGGATTACCTGTTTACCCTGGATGGCCTCTATACCTCCAGTGAGAGCAAGGTCAAGGCCCAGCGGGTTATCGGTATTGCCCGGGCCAACTACCAGATCTCGGACATCAGCTATTTCCAGACCCGGGCTTCCCATGAAGACGACCGCTTCAGTGGTTTCGACAGCCAGTCTGACCTCACTTTCAGTTACGGCCGGGAGATGCTCTCCAATCGCGCCGATATGTCACTGAATGTGGTTGGCGGTATCGGTGTTCGCTGGACCCGTTTCAACGATGGCGGTGATTCCGACGAGCCCATTCTGCGTCTGGCGGGAGAATATGACTGGACTCTTTCCGAGTCAGCAGTCTTCAGTCAGGACCTCAGTGCGGAAGCGGGTTCGAAATCCGATATCTACCGTTCCGAGACCAGCATTGAGACAGCCATCATGGAAAACCTGTCCCTGCGCTTCTCGGTCAATATCAAGCATCAGACAGAAGTCCCCCCTGGCAAGAAAAATACCGATACCCAGACTGCCATTACTTTTGTCATGAATTTCTAGGGATTCCGGGATTGAAGGGGAGCGACACCGGCCCATGACTGCCATCGTTCGACTCTACTGGATCCTGACCCTGCTATGCCTGCCACTCGCGGCCGCCGCCCTGCTTTATGCCAGCGGCGGCCGGGTGGATCCGGCCAGCCTGGCCAGCCACCCGCTGCTGCTCACACTCACCATTCTGCTGTTGGCCTGGGCGCTGCTTGGTGGCTATGAAATCTATTTCAGCGACAGTAATCTGCGCCGCAATTATCCGGTGCTGGCCAATATCCGTTACATGCTGGAATACATCCGTCCCGAGATTCAGCAATATTTCATTGCCAACAATACCGAAGAACGCCCCTTCAGCCGTGAACGGCGCAACCTGATCTACCGCCGCGCCAAGGGCGCCAATGACACCCTGCCCTTTGGTACCCAGCAAAACATCCTGGCGGAAGGTTACCGCAGTCTCAATCACTCAATCGCGGCTACTTCTGTGGCCGAGGACAATAAACGGGTCACGTTCGGCAACAGTGCCTGTAGCAAACCCTATTCTGCCTCACGCCTGAATGTGTCCGGCATGAGCTTTGGAGCACTCAGTGGCAATGCCATTGCCGCCATGAACAAGGGCGCCAAAGCGGGCAATTTTGCCCAGAACACCGGCGAGGGCGGTATCAGCGACTATCACCTGAAACACGGAGGCGACCTGATCTGGCAAATAGGCACCGGCTATTTTGGCTGTCGCAACAGCGAAGGCCGCTTTGATGCCCAGGCCTTTGCAGAAAAATCATCTCTCGATGTCGTCAAGATGATCGAACTGAAACTGTCCCAGGGTGCCAAACCCTCCCATGGTGGCGTCCTGCCCGGCGCCAAGGTGACCGCAGAGATAGCCCGGATTCGCAGTGTCGAAATCGGCAAGACCGTGCTGTCGCCAGCCAATCATCCGGAATTTTCGACACCCGTAGGTCTGCTGGAATTTATCCAGCGCCTGCGCGAGCTGAGCCAGGGCAAACCGGTGGGTTTCAAATTCTGCCTGGGACGCAAGACCGATTTCATGGCCATCGCCAAAGCCATGCTGGAGACCGGGATCTATCCGGACTTCATCACCATCGATGGTGCCGAGGGCGGTACCGGCGCGGCCCCGGCGGAATTTTCCAATCGCCTTGGCACGCCCTGTATGGAAGCCACCTACTATGTGAACGAAGTGCTGATCGGTGCCGGCATTCGTGAGCAGATGCAATTGATCAGCTCCGGCGACACCGCTTCGGGCTTCGACCTGCTGGAGAAGTTGCTGGTGGGGGCCAATACCGTCAATGCGGCCCGGGCCTTCATGATGACCGTGGGCTGTGTACAGGCCCAGGCCTGCAATACCAATCATTGCCCCACCGGCGTCGCCACCCAGGATCCGGCCCGCTCCCGGGCCATCGATGTGGCGGACAAGGCAGAGCGGGTCAAAAGTTACCACCACAATACCCTGCATGCCTGCTTCGAGCTTTGTGGTGCCATGGGTTTTGATAATCCCGATACTCCCACCGCCGCGGACCTGTACACGCGCTATAACGAAGGACTGAAACACTTCGACCAGATCTATACGCCCCTGCAAGCCGGACAGCTGCTTGGCAATGACATTCCCGAGGCCTATCGGGATGACTGGCAGCGCGCCTCGGCCACATCGTTCCAGAACCAGTAGCCTGGCAATCTGTCCGCCAGGACTTATACTGACAGCCTGTCTCTGTCAGGAAAGCACCATGAAGTCCCTGCTGCAATTATTGCCACTGTTGTGTCTGATCCTGTCGGCACCCGTTTCTGCCGACCAGACCGATCCTGGCCTGGATGAACTGTTTACCCGCCTGAAGCTGAGTACCGACAGCCGCCAACTGCAATTTATTGAAGCCTCCATCTGGGAAAAATGGATGCAGCATGAGAATGAAGATGTGGAGAGGCTTTTGCTGCTGGCAACCCGGCGCATGAACGCCGGCCGCCACCAACAGGCGCTATTGGTATTCAGTGAGCTGGTACAGTCCTACCCGAACTTCGCCGAGGCCTGGAACAAGCGGGCAACACTTTATTATATTCTGGGTGACCTGGAGGCTTCGATGGCGGACATCGACCGCACCCTGGAACTGGAGCCTCGCCACTTCGGCGCCCTGTCAGGCGCGGGCCTGATTCACATCCGGCGCGGCGAGTTGCAGCAGGCGCGGCAACGCTTTGAGACCCTTCTCGAGATTCACCCCAATAGCGAAAATGCCCGCAACAATCTCGAACATGTTCTGAGCGAAATTCAGCGCAGTACTATCTAGCGCGGGCTATAGATCCGGCAATTGAAAGTCTGATTGCCGGGCACAAAAAAGGGATGCCACTGGCATCCCTTTCCGTTTTGTCTTGCTGTTTACATCGACGCCTGCCGGGCAGGCATTGATTGCAAACTTACTGGCGCGTGCCGGAAACTCCGAAAGCACCGAAGTCGCTGCCGAATTCACCGTTGATGGCATCGCCTTCCACAGTACCGGAGAATTCCAGTACCAGAGTCTGACCCTGGGCATCCACTTCTGCATCGAAAGTCACGGCATTGCCGTCGTACATAATGCCGGTCAGAGGCGCGCTACCCATACCCTGGGCAGCCATGGAGCCGGTGCCATCTTCATTCATGGTCAGTGTGGCAGGCAGAGCCCCCAGAGGCGTATTCATTTCAACGGCCCAGGTACCCACAGCCGGCGGCGTGCCTGCGGCACAACCAACCAGTACCGCCAGAGCCAATACCATCAAACCGCTTGTTAATTTCTTCATAGTAAACTCACCTTGTTGAATTATTGTCAGTCAAACTGTTTTACAACAGAAGCCGGGAGATATTCTTGCAGTGTGTCTGAGTACGCCAGTGGCTCTCGACCCCCACCCCCCCTTCTACGTGGAGTTGCCCCAATTGCGAAACGCTGCTTTATTGTCCTGCTATACAAAGTACAGTCAACCACTAATCACCCGATTGCTGGCTGCTCGGCGGAAAAATCTGCGCTTCAACCCGTCATCACCGGACCTGTGACATTCGGGGCGTAAATGCCCTGACGGGTGGGTGTCTCAACTGATCGCTCAGGCCGCCTGTCCCTGCCAGGCCAACTGCAGTATTTGCTCCACCTGGGCCGGGCTGTCAATGGACCTGGGATTGCGCCTGACCACTGGATGACGGCTGGCACGACGGGCGATTTCCGCAAATTCTGTCTCTGCCACCCCCACCGCCGGCAGACTGCAGGGCAGGTCGAGATCTGCCAGCAAGTGATACAGGGCCTCACTGGCAGACAAGTCGGGCTGACCCAGGGCAGCAGCTATGTCCCGATCCAGAGCGGGCTGGACTGAGCTGTTCCAGGCCAGCACTGCCGGCAGCATGACACAGGACGTCAGGCCATGGGGGACGCCACAATAGCTGCCCAGAATATAGCCAATTCCATGGCTGGCTCCGTGGGCCACGGTACCCAGACCGCAACAGGCCAGCCATACCGCCTGCTGATTCAACTGCCGCGCTGCCAGATCCTCAGGGTCTGTCTTGATGCGCGGCAGGGAGGCGGCGAACAGGCGCAGGGCATGGAGAAAATGTCCCGCCAGATAGGGATGGCAATCAGCGGATGCCAGGCCCTCAACGGCATGATCCAGGGAACGAATGGCGGTAGAAAGCCAGAGCCACTGCGGTGTCAGTGTGGCAAGCGTGGCATCGTAAACAATCACCTGGGGACACAGGCCCGGGGCGCGATAGCCTTCCTTGGCCGCCAGCGCCGGATTGAGAATGCCGGCATTATTGCTGTACTCGGCACCGGAAAGCGTGGTTGGCACTGCAATCTGGCGCAGTGGATAGTCCGCCGCCGAATGCTGCACTGTACCGACCCGCGCGCCGCGGCTGCCGTCGGCGGCCTGGGCATAGGCCAGTAATTGCTCCTCACTGCGAACGTCCTGATCCAGTGCCAGTTGCACGGCCTTGCAGGCATCAATCAGCGAGCCACCACCAATGCTGATCAACACATCGGCCTCTGTGTCCCGGGCCAGTTCCAGCAGTTGCATGACATCAGGCCTTGGGGAATGGGCGCCGACAGCGTCACTGATTGCCACCAGCCTGTCGCCCGCTGCCCGGGTCAGGGATTCCAGTTCATTACTGGCCTTTCTAAGACTGGAAGAAACCAGCACCAGAGCGCGCTGCAGATTACGCTGCACAAGCTCACGGGCCAGACACTGGCCGTACTCCACACCACTGTGCACGGTTTCCAGATCTGTGTAGTGAAAACTGACTGCCTGTATTTTTTCCATGTGGCCACGACTTTGGGCAAAGCAGGAAGTCTCCCACAGACCGCTGGTCCTGCCCAGACCTGCACTGGTCGGCTATTTTCGCATTCACCCGAGGGCAGCGTTACAATGCCAGCATACTCAGGCTTAATCCGCAGGGGGAATCCATGGCGACACTTACAATCAATGGCACTGACTACACGCTGGATGTCGAACCCGACATGCCACTGCTGTGGGCATTACGGGATGAGCTGGGCATGACCGGCACCAAATTCGGTTGCGGCATCGCCGCCTGTGGCGCCTGCACCGTGCAGGTCAATGGCAGTGCAGTGCGCAGCTGTGTCACGCCCGTCAGCGCCGTAGAAGGACAGCAAATCACCACCATCGAAGGCCTGGCAGACAATGCCATGGCGCAAACGGCCTCTAACGGACCGGACCTCAGCGCTGTGCAGCAGGCCTGGATCGATTATCAGGTTCCCCAGTGTGGCTATTGTCAATCCGGCATGATCATGGCCGCATCGGCCCTGTTGGCACGCAATCCCAACCCCAGCGATGCTGAGATCGACGCCAATATCACCAATATCTGTCGCTGTGGCAGTTACCCGCGGGTACGCAAAGCCATTCGCTCGCTGGCAAACGCATAGGGGGTCGATGATGAAAATGAAAAGACGTCATTTTTTACTGGGTGCAGCGGTCGCCGGTGGTGGTCTGCTGATTGGCTACTCGGCCACCCGTCCCAGCCGTCACCGCCTGGCCAATAATGAACTGGCTGAGGGGGGCGAGCGCTTTCTGACCTCCTTTATCCGGCTGTTTCCGGACAACAAGGTCACCATTTATGTGCCCCATTCCGAGATGGGCCAGGGCATTCACACCGCCCTGGCCATGATGGCCGCCGATGAAATGGATCTGGCCTGGGAAGATGTCAGTATCGAGCAGGCCCCTGCCACCGATCTGTATGCCAATGGCGACCTGGTCAAGGGCTTTGCCCAGGAGTACGGTGTGCCCGGCTTCCTTTCTGGCCTGGTGAACTTCAGCGCCGCCACAGTCGCAGAAATCATGAACCTGCAAATCACCGGCGGCTCTTCCTCGGTACGCTATACCGGTGAATTTGCCATGCGCCCTGCCGGCGCCGGCGCCAGACAGATGCTGATTCAGTGTGCCGCACAGCAGTGGGCCGTGGATGCCGCCGAATGCAGTACCGAACTGGGTCATGTGCACCACAATGCCAGTGGCCGTTCCATCAGCTATGGTGAACTGGCCGCGGCTGCGGCCGAACTGGAACCGCCGGAGGAAGTCTTTCTGAAGGACCGCAGCCAGTTCAATATCATGGGCAAGGCCCTGTCTCGCAACGACATTCCGGCCAAGGTGGATGGCAGTGCCATGTACGGCATCGATGCCCATAGCGAGGACATGCTCTATGCAGCGATTCGTCTGGCGCCGGTCTTCGGCAGCAAACTGTTTTCGGTGGATGCCAGCGAAGCCTTGCAGCAGCGGGGTGTGCAAAGGGTCGTGGAACTGGAAGACTCCTTTGCCGTGGTGGCTGACAATTACTGGCGCGCCAAACAGGCCCTGGCACTGGTCAAGGCCGAGTTTGAAACCACTGAAAATGACGCCGTGAACTCGGCCGAACTGTGGAGCAGTTTCGAAGCCAATCTGGCCAGTGACAATGGCAGCGAAGATTTCGAGAGCGGCGATACCGAGGCTGCCCTGGAAGAGGCTGCGGATGTCATCGAAGCCGGTTACCGGGTGCCCTATCTGGCTCACGCCGCCATGGAGCCCATGAACTGTACTGTACACTGTCGCCCCGATGGCAAGGTGGACCTGTGGACCAGTACCCAGGATGCGCTCGGCATCAAGGGTCGCGTGGCCTCACAGGCCGGTGTATCTATCGATGACGTGAATTTCCATCATGTCTATCTCGGCGGTGGTTTTGGCCGACGTCTGCCCTTTAACTGGAACATGATTGACCACGCTACCCAGATCGCCAAACAGTTTGAGGTGCCGGTGAAAACGGTATTCAGCCGTGAAGACGATATGCAACAGGATTACTATCGTCCGGCAGTGGCCAATAACTTCAAGGCGGCCTTTGATGCGGCAGGCAATGTGACCGCCTGGCACAGTCGCTTTACCGGCCCCATCCAGGTGCCCGGTGCCGCCCATATCCCCTACGCCATTCCCAATCAGTCAATTCGGGTGGTGGACGTTGAGACCCATGTTCCCATCGCCGCCTGGCGCAGTGTGGACCACAGCCAGCAGACCTTTTTCATCGAGTCGTTTATCGATGAGATTGCCCACCGGGCCGGCAAGAATCCCTACCAGATGCGGATGGAATTGCTGCAGGAGCACCCCCGTCATCGTCAGGTACTGGAAGTTGCTGCCAATGCTGCCGGCTATGGCCGCAACCTGCCCGATGGCCACGCCCTGGGCATTGCCGTACAGGAGAGCTTTGGCAGCATCGTGGCGCAGATCGCCGAGGTGTCACTGGACAGTGCCAACAAACCGGTGGTGCACAAGGTGACCTGTGCCATTGACTGCGGCTGGACCGTCAATCCGGACACCGTGGAGTCACAGGTCGAGAGCGGTATTATCTTCGGCCTGACAGCAGCCCTGTATGGCGAGATCACTATCGAAAATGGTCGGGTCGCACAGAATAACTTTCCTGACTATGAGATGGTGAAGCTGGCCGACAGCCCGGAGATTGATGTCCATGTGGTGGAGTCTGGCGAAGCCATGGGTGGTCTGGGTGAACCGGCCACGCCGCCCATCGCCGCCGCCGTCAGTAATGCGCTTTATATCCTTACCGGACAGCGGGTGCGCGAGTTACCCCTGAAGAATCAGGATTTCTCTCGCGCAACACCGATCGCACAAGTCTGAGACAAGGGCAGCCGGAACTATCTGGCCCCGGCTGCCCATGTTCCTGTTCAGTTTTTCAGGCACTGCTGGCCTTCGGACCGTGGACGATTCGAAACAGGGCTGGCAACACAAACAGTGTTAACAGTGTTGAGGAAATAATTCCGCCGATGACCACTGTTGCCAGTGGTCGCTGCACCTCGGCACCGATGCTCGTATTCAGTGCCATTGGAATAAAACCGAGACTGGCTACCAGAGCAGTCATCAGTACCGGGCGCAACCGGGTCATGGCCCCTTCGACAATGGCAGCCTGCAATGGCTGGCCGTCGTCCAGTAATCGTCTGATAAAAGAGACCATGATGAGTCCATTGAGCACTGCAATACCCGAAAGGGCAATAAATCCCACGCCTGCAGAGATCGACAGCGGCATATCCTGAAACCACAGCGCCAATACTCCACCGGTCAGGGCCAGTGGCACACCGGTGAAAATGATCAGCGCATCACGAAATGAAGCAAAGGCCAGTAGTAACAAGCCGAAAATTACCAGCAGAGTTATCGGAATCATGAGTTGCAGTCGTTGACTGGCTGATTCCAGTTGCTGATAGGTACCGTCATACTGCACATAGTAGCCGGCGGGCAGATTTATCCCTGTGCGGACTCGAGATTGTACTTGTGCAACAAATGAACCCAGATCCCTGTCAACGACGTTACTGGTAACTACCACCCGGCGCTTGCCATTTTCACGACTGATCTGATTTGGTGCTTCCCTTCGCTCTATGCTGGCAACCTCTGCCAATGGCACATAGCCAGGCCCTTCACTAATGGCTGGTGTTGGAACAGGTAGTTGCCCAAGTCGACTGATATCACTGCGCAAATGTTCTGGCAATCGTACCTGCAGTTCGAATCGCCTGTCGCCTTCGAAAATCACGCCTGCAGTTTCGCCACCCAGAGCAGTTGCCAAAAGATCCTGTAAATCACTGACATTGATGCCATAGCGGGAAAGTTCATGACGCTTGGGGGACACTGTCAGCATCGGCAAACCTGATATTTGTTCGATACGCGCACCACTGACGCCGGGTACCGACTGCATAATTGCCAAAACCTCGCTTGCCAGTGTTTGTAAGCGGGCCAGGTCATCTCCAAACACCTTGACACCAACATCAGCCCGCACACCGGAAATGAGCTCATTGAATCGCATTTCGATCGGTTGAGTGAATTCATAATTGCTTCCAGGTATCTGCATCACTGCCTCCCTCAGTTCCGAGCGCAGCACATCCTTTGTCTTTTCAGGATTCGGCCAGTCTTCACGGTCTTTCAGAATCAGGAAAGTATCTGCCATACCTGGCGGCATAGGATCCGTTGCTACTTCCGGAGTACCAATCTTGGAAAAGACTGTACGCACTTCGGGAAACTGCAATAAGCTGTTTTCAAGCTGGCGCTGAATGGCAATGGATTCATTCAGCCCTGTGCCCGGAATACGCAGGGCATGCATGGCTATATCCCCCTCATCCAGTTGTGGAATGAATTCTGAACCCAGTCGACCTGACAGATTGATACACAAAGCCACGAATAACACCGCCATTGCCACAATCGGCCAACGGAATTTCAAACTGATCTTCAACAAGGGTTTATAGGCAAATTTAATTCCGCCTATTAGTTTATTTTCACGCTCGGCTACACGACCCCTCATGAAGATTGCCAGAGCTGCCGGGACCAACGTAAAACTCAGCACCATGGCAGTGCTTAGTGCCAAAATCACGGTAATCGCCATGGGATGAAACATTTTTCCCTCAATACCGGTAAGGGCGAAGATCGGGATATATACAAAAGTGATAATGCCGATACCGAAAAGACTGGGCCTGATCACTTCATTGGTTGCCTCATATACTGTTTCCAGACGCTGTTGCAGATTCAGAACTCCGCCTTTGGCTTTCTGGGCCAGAGCGAGCCTGCGTATGCTGTTCTCTACGATAATGACAGCACCATCTACGATCAGACCGAAATCCAGTGCTCCCAGACTCATGAGGTTGGCGGAAACCCCAAAGGTCATCATGCCGGTAAAAGTTCCCAACATGGAGATGGGAATGACCACCATAGTGATCAATGCTGCACGCAAATTGCCGAGCATCAGGAACAACACCGCGATCACCAGCAATGCTCCACCCAGTAGATTTTCCTCAACTGTACGAATAGTCGCTTCCACCAGCGATGTACGGTTGTAAACTGGTTCAGCTACTATACCCCTCGGTAATGCGTGGTTAATTTCTTCGAGACGAGCAGCCAGGTCTCTGGCCACAGTACGGGAGTTTTCCCCAATCAGCATAAAAGCTGTACCCAGCACTGTCTCTTCACCGCCACGCGTTGCCGCGCCAGTGCGCAATTGTCGTCCCACATCGATCCCGGCCACATCCCTGACCCGGACAGGAGAATCTCCACGAGTAGCCACAACTACGTTGCCAATGTCTTCCATGTCCTGCAATTGACCGGGTGAGCGTATCAGCAGCTGCTGGCCTCCCGGCTCAATATAGCCAGCACCACGATTGTTATTGTTATTCCTAAGCGCGCGGACTACGTCCGCCATTGTCAGATTCCACTGCAATAGTTTTGCCGGATCCGGTGTCACATGATATTGCTTCTCGAATCCACCTGAAGTATTCACTTCGGTGACGCCGTCTACCAGTATCAACTGCGGCTTGATAATCCAGTCCTGAATTTCACGCAGAGCGATACTGTCATAAGGCCTACCATCAGACTGCAATGCGCCTGGCTCTGCAGTCACCGTGTACATGAAAATCTCACCAAGGCCTGTGGCGATTGGACCCATCTCAGGTTCCAGGCCCGGAGGAATCTGATTACGAAGCACCGCCAATCGCTCATTGATCAGGCTACGGGCGAAATAGATATCGGTACCCTCCTCAAAAACAACCGTGACCTGAGACAGTCCGTAGCGCGACAAAGAACGCGTATAATCCAGTGCAGGCAGACCGGCCAGGCCCGTTTCGATGGGAAAGGTAATACGCTGCTCAACTTCCAGTGGCGAGTAGCCCGGGGCTTCAGTATTCACCTGCACCTGCACATTAGTGATGTCCGGTACGGCATCGATTGGCAAACGGAAGAAATTCCAGACGCCCAGCACACAGAGACCCAGAACCACGAACAAAACGGCCCATCGCTGGGTAATGGCATTTCTCAAAATATGATTGATCATGCCATCACCTAATGGTTGTGAGCGGCGCCGGATTTCTCCAGATCCGCCTTGAGCAGATAGCTGTTCTCAGTGACGTAATTCTCGCCGGCAATCAGGCCATCCAATACTTCAGTGAAACTGTCGTCACTGCGGCCAAGCTCCAGATGGCGCACGTTGTAGCGGCCACTCTCGTGTACAAACACCACTGTTTCACCCTCATATTCCTGCAAGGCACGATTATCGACAGCTACAGGAACATCAAATTCACTCACACTGACCTCGGCTTCCACCAATAAACCCGGCGTCCACAGGCCATCGGTATTGGCAATCGGGGCTCTTGCCACCACATAGGGAGTCAGTCCCTGGCCCGGATTCAGGTAACGAATTTCACTACTGGTTTGCAGATTATCAATGGCTATCCGTACTTGCTGGCCCGGTTGAACATGCTCGACCTGCCCCGGAAAAATATTCAAATCGGCCCAGACCTGGCTGTAGTTCGCCACGGTTAGCAACGGTTCGGAACCGGCAAACTCCCCGGGATTGGCATGCATATCCACGACGACCCCGCTGATCGGTGCGCGCAGCTCATAGCTCTGTAGACTGTCATTAGCCTCGATCGTGGCCAGCAAATCTCCAGCCTGCACGCGATCACCCAGTCCAGGTTGCACTGATTCGATGAGCCCCGGGTAGCGTGCAGTAAGATGGCTTATCTGACCTGGATCGGGAGATACCTTTCCGTATAGAACCAGAGTCTGATGTAGCGTGGCGGGTCCAGCTACGCTCTCTTCTATACCGAGACTGCCTGCCAGCTCGGCTGACATCTCGACATGGTCACGATGCTCTTCCTCATGCTCATGAGCTTCTTCCGCCGCCAGCAAGAAACCGCTATAGAACAGCAGAATCCAGAGGCTGTAAAAGTTCAGTTTAGTCATTGGTTTCCTCCGGTGGCGCGGCTGACTACCTGGTAGTTCTGGCCACTGAGTCGTTCGATTTCGATTCTTAGCTGATGTGCCTGAGTCGCGGCAGCGACCAGTTCCAGTTCAGCATTCAACAGTGCTCGTTGCGCAGCACCAAGTTCCAGGTAGTTGTAAAGCCCGGAATCGTACGCCTGGCGGGTTTGCTCAAATGCCTGCTCTAACTGCGGAATGATGCTACTTTGTAGTGATACAAAGCGGTTCACTGCACTCTGCCGCTGCTGGTCCAGTGCCAAAAGCCGACCTCGCATTTTTTGTAGCGCCACTGCTTCTTCTGAATCCACCCGCAATAGATTGGCCTGCGCGGTAGTCATGGCTCCGCGAGCGCGTTGTTTCGATTGCAGAGGCAAACTGAATTCGGCAACGAAAGCAGTGTCATTAATCTCTGCTGCATGTTTAATGCCACCGCCGATACTGAAATCGGCGATCTGTTGTGCTCGAGCAAGACTGACTTCTGCCTCACGCAGCCGAGTTTCGGAAGTGAAGACAGCGATGGCGGGGCTTTCTTCCAGAGCGTCAATCAGGTCCCGAACGTTACCGACCGACTCCACCTGCAGCAAGTTGGCAGAAACCTCGGAAAACACCGGTTCGGCAGAGCCCCACAGCGATGCCAGGCGAAAGCGCGCGGACACCATGGCGTATTCTGCCGACTCAACTGCAAGCTCAGCTTCAGCCAGGGAGGCGGCAGCACGGGATCGTTCCGCTACATGGGAACGACCCGCATTAATGCGGTTATTCACCTCGTCGAGTACCGAACTGGCTAGTTGCACAGTTCGCTGTAAAATTTCCAGGCGAGCCTGTTCAGATGCCACATCAATGAGTCGTGACGCTGTCTCTGACAGTAGATTCAATTCGAGTATCTGTTGCTCGGCATCAATAAGCGCCTGCCTTTGTCGGATGACCCCGGTTCGCGCTTGACGTTTGTTTCCTCGTTCAACCACACGGCTCAAAGTCATGGTCCATTCCGAGCCCTTGAAATCTCTCAGGTCACCGCTACCGAGAAAATTTTCGAGTTCGACGTTGAACTGCCAGGCTGGATTCAGGCCGGCAGTTTGCAGTTCGCCTGCCAGGGCCTCGCGGCGAAGGCGATACACCCGGAAGTTTGGATTATTCTCAAGAACTTGCTCAATGGCGCCCCTGAGATCGAGCTGAAAGTCTGACGCAGCCGCAAAACTCGGCAAGAACATGATTGCCGACACAAGCAAACTCGCCAGAATAAACCTGACATTCATAAATATCTCCCTACTCTGAACAACGCAGACACGTAGCACTGGACAGAGAAACACAACAGCAGCAGCTATGAGTTAGCTGCTATTTACCGGTTTGACTTCAGGAGGGTTGCGGTGGGGCGCGAAGAGGTGGCGAATTCAACCAAAGTGAGCTCGGCTCTGGAATTATTGCCCTGTAGTGTTGGTAAGGAGTAGATAAGCCGAGATCAGATTCGTTGAAATAATCAGAGGGCGACAGGAAAAAGTCAGAATCAAAATATTTACAGACCAGGTGTTCAGCGAGCAGTTGCTTCTCTGTGTCGAAGTGCTGCTCAGCGTCGTCGTGAAATTCATGCCCATTGAAATAGTCAAAGTGGACAGAAACCGATGGCTCCAGCCCGTCAAAGCAATAATGGCTGGCTGCTCCACTAACAGGGAAAAACAGACAACCCAGCAACAGCAATACAGCTGTAATTCTCTGTTTTGTTTTGCTTTTGAAAAAATCAGGCATTAGCAATCAGCCACTTGGGACAGACAGTTATTTCGATTTTAAATTAAAAATCAGACTAACATAAGTACATTATTACTTCGCCAGTCTGCCACACTATGACACATGTCAATCCAGGCGTTTGTTAACGCGAGCGATGGCCAACCCTATGGTCACCACCATGAAGGCTAGCAGGGTCTGCAGCTCATCCAGTTGCGCCCGGATTCGTGCAATGTGTGCCTGTACTGTTTGCAATTGCATGGTGGCCAGATTTACGGCTTTCCCGGAAGGTGAGATTGCTACTCACCAGGCCTTGCAGACAATCCAGTTCCTGATGCCGAATGTCGGCCTCGACTGCTGTCTCCTGCGAGCAGCTATGGCGATGAAAGTTAGTCAATTAGATTTCTCTCAATGATCTGCTGCCATCGGACTTTGGCAAGAGGCAATCCCTGTGGGCGTGCTACACTAGCTCAAATCACAGGGGAACAGTTGCGAAGCGGTGCTGGCAACCACCCCGGGCAAACCTGGAAAGGAGTAAGCGTGACCCTGCTAGGCCTCGGCATCCTGTTGTTCTTCATTCCCCATCTGTGGCGCGAGATGGGCCTGCGCGACACTATTCTTGCCTCCCTGCCTTCGGAGACTGGCTACAAGGCGCTGTTCAGCCTGCTAAGCCTGCTGGGTCTTGGCCTGATCATCGTCGGCAAGGCCAATGCGCCGTTTCAGATGGTCTTTCAGCCCCTGTTCGGTCTGCGCTGGATCAGTCATTTTCTGATGCTGCCCGCCCTGATTCTGGTGGTACTTGGCAATCTGCCCACCTCCCACCTCAAACATCAGTTGCGCCACCCCATGCTGGCGGGCGTCGTACTGTTCAGTGCTGCGCATCTCTGGGCCAATGGTGACCTGGCCTCTCTGCTCCTGTTTGGCAGCTTTGGTCTGTGGGCGGTAGTGAAATTTGTCAGCCTGCACCACATGGCCAGACCCGCAAAACGGCCACGCATCGTCTGGGACATTATCGGCATTGCCGCCGGTCTGATATTGTATGTACTTATCTTCAATTATCACGGCCATCTGTTTGGCGTCGGACTGAGCATTGACTAGACATATTCACACTTGCCACATTTTTCTGCTTGCTTGCCTGCTGACGGTAGCAATGCCCCTGTATGCACAGGAGCCGTCTGCTGTCCGGGAGGAACAATGGGAAGAGCAATGGGAAGGGCAATGGATCGCCGAAGGCACCCTGTTTCAGATTCAGGTGGCGGTCGACGGGGGCAAGTTGCAGGTCAGTGAAGTGGAATCACTGGGTTTTGTGTGGCGGGCCGAGCCCGGTGAGATCAAGGGCAATATTGCCCGTATACCCATCGAGTATGCCGGCGTCAACGGCATCATCGAAGCTGAACTGCTGGATGCCAATACTGCCGTGGCCCATGCTGCCAGTTGTCTGCCGGATTTTATGGTGGTCTGTGCCCTGGCCCGGGACCGACAGGCGATCTTTCGCAAGCTTGGCGACGAAGACTAGCAAGCCATCGCCGCCCCGGGCCATCACACTTCTCAGATCTCGGTAATGCTGCGCACTACCTTGCTGACGATGCCATAGTCGATGGCTTCTTCCACCGACATCCAGTAATCCCGGTCAGTGTCTTTCTCAACCCGCTCCAGCGGCTGGCCGGTTTCCTCGGCAATCAGGCGGTTGATGCGGGCACGCATCTTGATAATTTCCTTGGCCTGAATGGCGATATCACTGGCCACACCCAGAGAACCTCCGGACGGCTGATGAATCAGGAATCGGGTATTGGGCAGGGCGAAACGGTTCTGCTTGTCCGCCGCCAGAAAAATGGTTGTGGCCGCACTGGCAACCCAGCCGGTGCCGATCACTTTCACTTCCGGCTTGATGAACTTGATCATGTCATAAACCACATCACCGGATTCCACATGGCCGCCGGGTGAGGAGATATACAAGTGAATGGGGTCGTCATTTTCCGAAGCCAGTGCCAACAGGCGCTCAGTGACGGTGCGGGCGATACGGTCGTTGATCTCACCGAAGATAGTAATGGAGCGGGACTTGAACAGCTTTTCATCCATAAAGCCCGAACCTGGAACCGGTTTGGCCTCTTTCTCATCGGCATCGAGGGTGTAGTCCGTAGTTTGCTGCTGCTGTGTCATGATCGTTTGTATGCTCGCTTGGCGCCAACGGCGCATTAATGAATTTATTCGACCTGGCATTGTGCCTGGGAATTATTGATATAGGCTACCAGACGCCAGGTGTCCTGATCGCCTTCCGGAAAATTCTCACCGAAACCCACCATGCGGGTATCCGGTATGCCATTGGAAATAATGGAGAACAGTTCTTCATCGGTGGATCCATGACGCCACTGGCAATCAAACAGGTCCACCGCTTCATCACCTTCAACCTCATGGCAAAAGGCAGCACAACTGCCTTCATAGAGTGCCCGCCCCCGTTCCAGGGCTGCCGGGTCCTGACGAAAACGATCCGCCAATGTCGGGTTCTCAGGCAGGGCATCGTCTTCTGAACCACAGGCTGCCAGCAGCAATGGTAATGCTGCGACAATACTGCCGAACCGCCTGTTCGAAGGTCGCGCACAATGCGAATGACGAGCCATATTTCAGCCTTGCATCCCTTTCCAAAAACGCGGATTCAGATTAAACACAATCGTTAAGGGTTTCAATCTCTGTCAGCTTGCGGCGATAGCCTCAGAATCAAACTCATCATCGCCATGGCTCTCTTCACCCAGAGGCTTGAAGGTAATCAATAACCTCGGCAACAGGGTCAGGGAACCGGTCAATGCCACCAGCATGGCCAGAGAGGTCAGCAAACCGAACACGATGGTGGGAATGAAATTCGACAGTGCCAATATGGAGAAACCCGCCACGATAGTCATGGAGGTGAAATACATGGCCCGGCCAATACTGTTATGGCAGAAGAACATGGTGGCCCGGTAGTTCCCCAGACGCGGAAATTCCCGGCGAAAGCGGTGCATGTAGTGGATGGTGTTATCCACTCCAATGCCCACCGAGATCGCGGCGATGGTGATGGTCATGATATCCAGTGGCCGGTCTGCCCAGCCCATGATGCCCAGCACAAAAGCCGCGGCGATGGCATTGGGAATAATACAGATGACGGCAATGGCCAGGGAGCGGAACAGGGCCAGAAACATCACCATGATGGCCAGCATGACCACCCCGAGAGTCAGGATCTGGGACTGGAACAGGCTCTGCAGCACATTGTTGTACATCACCAGAATCCCGGTCAGGCGAACATCTTCATCGGCAAAGCCGAATTCCTCTTCAATGCCGGATTCGATGCGCTCCAGCAGCGCATCCCGGTTGAGGTCTTCAGCCGACTCGATCACTCGCACATTGTAGCGCAGCTGATTCTCCTCGATGGAAACAAAGGGGTTGAGCACGGTGTCCTTGAGAGTCTCCGGAATACGGCTGTACAGCAAGGCCCAGAGAAAACCGTCAACCGGTTCATTGCCGTTGAGCTGCTCGGCCAGTTGCACGATGGCTCCGAAGGAAAGCACCTTGCCGGTATAGGGGTCTTCATCCAGATAGTTATGGATGGCCTTCACCTGCTGCATCTTCGGCGCGGTGAACCAGTAGGCATCACTCTGGGACTCGTCGCTGGCAAAGGGGTCGTCACCGAAGCCGTCATCAAAGCCATCGTCGAAACCATCATCAGCGGCCTGCTCCTGATCCGGCAGATCGACAATGACATCAAAAGACAAGGTACCGCCCAGCTTCTCATCGAACAGGGTCATACCCTGATAGATTTCGGTGCTCTGGCGAAAATAATCGATAAAACTGTTTTCCACTCGCAACTGACTCAGCCCAAGTACGGCAATGACTGTCAACAGGGCATACAACAGCAGCACCTTGCCCCTGAGTTTGTCAGTGAGCTTGGCCAGTGCCGAGGTCAGATTGAGCTTCAGATCCCGCGACAGCTTGCTCTGGTCCGGCTTCAGCAGACTCATGATGGCGGGAAACAGGGTAAAGGCCACCAGCAAGGCAGTCGCCACGCCCATCATCATCATCCAGCCGAAATTGATAATGGGCAGTATGCCGCTGACGATCAGGGAGCCAAAGGCCACCGCGGTGGTCAGGGCGGTATAGAGACAGGGCCTGAACATACTCAGCACGGCATGCCTGAGAATCCTGTCGTGGTCTGTATAGTGCCGGGTCGCACGTAATTCACGATAGCGCACCATCAGGTGCACAGTCAGAGAGATAGTGATAATCAGCAACAGGGAAATAAAATTGGAGGACACTACGGTAACCCGCCAGTCCATCAAGCCCAGCATGCCCACCATGATGGTGCCGGCCACGGCGCAGCAGATCAGCGGCAGGGCCACATAACGGACCTTGCGGAAAATGATGCCCAGGGCACCGATGATAAGAATCAGCACCGCGAAGCTGAAGCTGGACAAATCATCCTGCACAAAAGTCACCAGATCATCAGCAATCATCGGCGCGCCACCCAGATAGATCCGGGCATCATCGCGGTAATTGTCCAGAGTCTGGCGAATTTCGCTGATCATATTGTGCTGGCGGTCCGCGGTGAAGACGCTGTATTCGTCATACTCCGCTTCGACCTCGGCCAGCTCGCGGGCCTGTTCCGGGCTCAGCTCCCCGGCCTGTTCCAGGCTGCGCAGTTCACTGCGGCGATTGATCAGGTCCCGGGCATGCTGATCCACCTCGAAACCCACCAGAATGCCCGCCACAGTGCCATCGGGACTAACCAGGGCATTGCGAAACACGGGGCTGTTTACAATCTCTTCCCGGGCCTCCTGCAGGTCCTGCTCCGGGTCCATGATGGTCAGATAATCTTCCGAGATTCCGGTCAGGGGGGTATCGCCAAAAACCGGCACATTGAGAATGCTGTCCACCGACACGATGCGGTCGATAGCCAGCAGGTCTTCCCGCAGTTCGGCCATGCGCTCGAGAGTGGGCTCACTGAACAATTCACCGTCAGGCGCAAAGGCAATGGTGACCGAGTCCCTGACACCGTAGCGCTCATTGATGACCCGGGAGAATTCCAGATCCGGGTCATTTTCCAGAAGCAGGGAATCGGCGGAGGCATCGAGGCGAAAATACTGGGCATACCAGGCAAAACCGGCCACCAGGACCAGCGCAGCGGCAATGACCAGCCAGGGCCGGCCGAAAACCAGTTTGCAGTAAAGCTGAGCAATTTTGGATGACATGAAACCCCTAAAATCCAGGTTCTGTGGGAAGGCGAAACTATACGCTTTTCAGGCTGACATTACGACGCCCGCGGCGCTCTGGTGCAGCTGCAGGCTTGAAGACGCCAGCGCCGGGCTGGCCATTTATCGCAGCAAAGCGGCGCTCTGTCTTTGCCTGGCGCTGCAAACCGGCACAATCCTGCACGGTTTTCCAAATTCCGTCAGTTACTGATTTCTCGATATTGGAGAGCCCCTTATAACCCATTGATATATAATACTATATTTCCATCACCAGGCAGATGAAGGAGCCCCGGTCGGGCAATTCGGGAAACTCCGGCCCTGTCTGGGAGGCCTTTGCCGATCCTGTTAGAATCTGACCTCAATCAAGGTCCCGGATTGGCCGGTGGCCTAGACTGTTTACATTGCGATCCCGAGGAAACGAGGAGTTAACGATGAAGTTGCTGGTAAATTTACTGATGAGCTCGACCTTGCTTTTCAGTGTTGGCGCCCAGGCTGATGACTGGCTGCGCTCGGTACCGGAATTTGAGCTGACTGATCATCTGGGTAAAACCCATAGTCTGGAAGACTACAAGCAGTATGACTACGTCGCTTTTTATGTGCAGGGAGTTGGCTGCCCGATCGCCCGTATCGCCCTGCCTAACTACCGTGAGGTCAGAGACGAGTTCAGCGATGAGAATATCGCCTTTGTCATGTTCAATGCCAATATCCAGGATGACGTCAATCGCATTAGCCGTGAAGCGGATGAATTCGGCATCGACTTTCCCATCATCAAGGATGAAGGCCAGAAACTGGCCAAGTCTCTGGGAGTAGAGCGCACCGCAGAAGTCTTCGTGGTAGACCCCAAAACCCGGGACGTGCTGTTCCGGGGCCCGATCAATGACCAGCTCGGCTATGAGACCCAGCGCAATGAAGCGGATGAGTGGTATCTGAAGGATGCCCTGAATACCATCCTTGCCGGTGGCCAGGTCGATATGGATGACATCCCGGACTCCAAGGGCTGTCTGGTGGCTATCTTCGATAGCTGATCAAACAGGCTCGCTTGCAGAGCTTTGAAGAGATCGACAAAAGTAGAGTTCGACAAAAAAAGGGACCATTGGTCCCTTTTTTGTGCCTGATGGCTTCAAATTCCAGGTTCAGGCTTACTCCACAAAAGCCCGTTCGATCACGTACTGGGCCTTGATACCGTGGCGTGATTCCTTGAAGCCCCAGTCATCAAGAATGGCGCAGGTATCCTTGAGCATGCTGGGACTGCCGCAGATCATGAAGCGGTCTTTGGCCGGGTCGGGCTGCTCCAGCGCGAGATCACTGAACAGTTTGCCGGACAGCATCAGGTCAGTGAGGCGGCCCTGATTGCGGAAGGGCTCCCGGGTCACCGTGGGGTAGTAGAGCAGCTTCTCCCGCACTTCCTCGCCGAAGAACTCGTTTTCCGGTAATTCTTCGCTGATCAGTTTCTGGTAGGCCAGCTCGCTCACGTGACGCACGCCATGGGTCAGAATGACCTTGTCAAAGCGCTCGTAAACTTCCGGGTCCTGAATGATGCTGATGAAAGGCGCCAGACCGGTGCCGGTGGAAACCAGATAGAGATTGCGGCCGGTTTCCAGATGATCCACCACCAGTGTGCCGGTAGGCTTGCTACTGACAAATACCTCGTCACCCACCTGGATATTTTGCAGGCGGGAGGTCAGCGGGCCATCGGGTACCTTGATACTGAAGAACTCCATCTGCTCGTCATAGTTGGGGCTGGCGATGCTGTAGGCGCGCATCAGGGGCTTGCCCTCTACTTCCAGGCCCAGCATCACAAAGTGCCCGTTCTCAAACCGCAGGGAGCGGTCGCGGGTGGTTTTGAAGCTGAACAGGGAATCATTCCAATGATGGACTTCGGTAACGCTCTGGGTCGACAAACTGGCCACTGGGACTCCTCCAAATCAAATGGGCCGCTATTGTAGGGTCAAGGCGTTTATCTGTAAAATTAATTATATTGATATTATTAATCAGTTTTTCAGATATATTAGACGCCAGAGCCCGGATTATCCCTCACTCTCGGACCGCATCAGCGCGGAGGCCTGACCATGCTGTTTACCCTCAAACAATTGCAGGTTTTCCTGGCGGTGGCGGGCCATGAGAATGTCAGCCGCGCCGCTGAAGAACTGGCCCTGTCCCAGTCCGCCGCCAGCACCGCATTGAAGGAGCTGGAACAACGCTTCGACCTGGCCCTGTTCGACCGGGTCGGCAAACGCCTGCAACTCAATGAGGCGGGGCAATTGTTCCGCCCCCGCGCCGCCGCCCTGCTGGCCCAGGCCAGGGAAGCCGAAAATTACCTGCTCAGACACAGCGAGGTGGGTGAACTGAAAGTGGGGGCAACTCTTACCATCGGCAATTACCTGGCCATTAACACCATGGCCAGATTCATGCAGCGACACCCCGGGGCGCGTCTGGAACTGACTGTGGAAAACACCGCTGCCGTGGCCCGGCGGGTACGGAATTTCGATCTCGACATCGGCCTGGTGGAGGGTGAAATCCAGGAACCGGATCTGGAAGTCAGCTACTGGCGTGATGACGACTTGTGCCTGTTCTGCGCGCCGGAACATCCCTGGGCCGGACGCCGCAAGTTGTCCGACAAGGACCTGATCCAGGCCGACTGGATCGTGCGGGAAAAGGGCTCTGGCACCCGCCAGGCATTTGACCGGGCCATGACCGGCATTCTGCCGGAGCTGAAAATCAAACTGGCCCTGCAACATACCGAGGGCATCAAGCGGGCGGTGGAAGCGGGTCTTGGCATTGGCTGCCTGTCGCGGCTGACACTGAAGGAAGCCTTTGCCCGAGGCTCCCTGCTGCCATTGGCGGCACCGCAGCGTAACTGGACCCGCCAGTTCTACTTCATTATTCACAAACAGAAATACCACAGCCTGGGCATCCAGGAGTGGATCAGTATGTGTCGTGAGGAAACCGGGGGAGAAGCAGGGAAGGAGACAAGGAAAGGGACGGGGAAAGAGCCTGCCGGGACACAAAAGTCCCGCAGCTGAATGGCAGCTACTGACTGATGGCAAAGATGGCGATGTTATCGTCCAGACCCCGCACCGCCTGCTCACCCTTGTAACTGGTCTGGAAATGGTCGGGGTTGATTTGCCCCATGAAATCCTGGGACACCAGAAAGCTGGTATTGAGGCGCTCATTGAGGCCTTCCAGGCGCGCCGCCAGATTGACCGCAGCGCCGATGCCGGTGAATTCACAGCGTTCCGGGGAACCCACTTCCCCGGTCACCATCCAGCCCCAATTGGCCGCGGCACCGGCCCGGAGTCCATGGGGTTCCAGCAGGGCGCGGGATTCCCGCTCGATGCGCAGCACCGCCCGGGCAGCCGCTTCACAGGGCTTGGGGTCATCATTATAGATCCCGAAAAACGCCAGATAGCCATCACCAAGAAACTTGTTCACCATGCCCCCCTCTTCTTCCACCGCCCGACAGACAATGGCAAAAAAATCATTGAGTAACTGGGTCACTTCGAAGGAACTGATTCTGGAGGAGTAGGCGGTAAAGCCCCGAATATCACCGAAGACGATGGCCGCCTGCTGTTGCTGGGCAGCCACCCGGCCATCGTCACTGCGTTCGATCTGGTCAACAATGGCGCTGGACACAAAGCGACCGAAATTCCGTTCCAGACGCATTCTGGTTTGCTGGGATTTTGTGTAGTTCTGAAAATAGTTTCGCAGTGAACGGGCCGACAGGGCACTGGCCACACCCAGCGCGAACAGCACCACCGCCTTCATCATGGTGACCTGAAAACCCAGGCTCGGGTTTTCGGCGATCAGCTCCGGGGCGGGCTGCAGGACCAACAGATAGAGCAATACAAATTCCACCGCCGCCACGGTCCCGGCAAACAGACCCAGCCAGGGCTGCAGACGAAAGGCCGTGATCATCGGCACCAGGGCATAGGCCATGGGAGGCATGGAACTGAGGGCATAGGCGGGCCCCTGGGACATGCTGTCAAAGAGAATGGCCCCGGATACCAGGGTTACCTGCAGAAAGGTATTCACATATTTGATGGAGGGCGAGTAATAGCCCCGTTGAATCAGCCAGGCGATGAAGCCGAAGGCCGGCACCATGACCGCAACCAGAATGGTGATATTGGTGAACAGATTGGCGGTGACGGTTTCGCGGAAACCGATAAAAAACCACACATAGGTAAGAGCGATTACCGCCAGCCACACCAGGCAGGTGATTTTCTCGGCATTGGCTTCCCGGTGCTGGGAACTCTCCACCTGAAGCTGGGACATGGGACTGGCATTACCTTCGCTAGTGGCTAGCGCTGTGGGAGACTGTGTTTGTTCTGGTTTTTTCATCAACAGGGAACGCCATGCAGCGAGCCGGACTCCTGGTCGGCCTCTCGGACGGCCTCTTGACCGGTCTCTGGTCTGGGCTGAAATCAGCAAGAGTGCAGCAGCCTGCGACCCTGCCGGGACAGGCAACTGCGCCTGGCCCGAAACTGTGACCAGCCTAACACTATCAGCCAATTATGCTGCGAGGCTGATCACATGTCATTCATCCGTTGCTCAGGTTTCGGTGAAACCGAACGGTTCAGAGCCGGAAGGAGACGCGCAGACTATGGAGTTTGAGGGATTGGGCGGTATTATCGTACTCGCCGCCTGCCAGGGCGCTGTCCACTACAGTCAGATCATCACCCCGAGAATAGCGATAGGCAATATCGTAGTCGCGCTGACCGAGCCTGAACTGCAGCCCGGCGGTAAATGCCTCATCCAGGATTGCTCCGGTCATGGGCGTAGCTGTGTGACCTGGCGCTTGTGCCTCGCTACTCTCATAACCAAGTCGCAATTTTCCTGCACCACGAAGCAGATACTCACCGCCCAGATGCAGACTGTCCTGATCTTGCCATTGCAGCGGCGCCACATCGTGGATGAAACTTTCACCGAGAAAGCTGTTCAGGTCGCTGTTGCTGCCTTCACTGAGACGAATAGGCAGGACATCAAAGGCGTCCTCCCAAAAAATCCTGTCGAGCTGCAGCCCCAGCCGCAATCGGTCACTGGCTTGCCAGCTCAAGCCTGCCATCAGGCTGGCCGGGAGAGTGGTTTGCACATTGGCCTGGTAATGGAAGTCTTCCTGAATCCCGAGCCCGAGCTGGGCAAGATTGCCACTCAGATCGCCATCGGCAGAAAAGTCAGTTGCCAATGAATAGGCCAGTTGCAGAGCAAGGCTTTCGCTGGGCTTGTAGTTAAGCCCGAGGGAGGAAGCAAAGCCCAGGTCGTCGGCATCCAGATCCACCAGTACCTTCAGGCCCTGCAGAACCGGATGGGATTGAAAAATATAGGGCGCCTGAAGCTGGTTGCGGTTATAGGCCAGGGCCAGGGAAACACCGGCCGAGAGTTGATCGCTGAAGCGGTAGCTCAAGGCACCGGCAAACTTGGCCACCAGCCACTCGGCGGCGTGGGGCTGCAGCCCATAACTGACGCCTGCCGTGCCGGGCGGATCCTGAAAGCGAAAGTCGGCCTTCATGGCCGATTGCACCACAGCCCCGGCAGCCCAGGACCAGTCACTGTCACCAAGCTCAGCCTTGTAAGCCAGCTCCGGAATAATACCCGGCCCCTTGTCGGCCCGGGCCAGCTCGCCAAGACTGCTGGTAAATTCGGAATCCACCCGCAGGGCGGTGATCCCCACACTGACACCGTCCTCGAGCTCACTCAGTAGTGACGGATTGCTCAGCAAAGCACTCTGGGCATTGGGCGACAGCCCCACCAGGCCGCCGGCGCCGTCGCTGGCGGCACTGCCGCTGAGGCGAAAAAGATCCGTGGCTGAGACATGAGCGCTCAGACCGCCTGCCACCAACAGCAGACCGAGAGACAGCGTTTTTTTCATAACATTTCCTTGTCGGGGCCCCTACCTGAGTTAGCAACCCTTTGCAGGCCAGTGGTCCGGTTTTTTTGCAATTCCTGCTGACGCTGAAAGCCGGATTTCGACTTCCTGCGTAGTGAGCTCTGGCAAGGGTCTGGTGACCAGAGTTTCGACCCGGTTTTTCTGGCCGGAAGTCGAAATTCAAGAATAAATCAAAGGCGGGCATGTTATAAAGCCATCAAGCACCCGGATTTCATTATGAGCCTGATCCACAGCGAGTCCCATAACAGCAAGGCGGATATCAGCCAAAGTCTGGCCGGCAATTTTGTCAGCAAACGCTGGCTTTATCTGCTGCTGGTGGCAGTGGCGAGCCTGATCAACCTGGCCGGCATTCTGCGCCTGGATTTTGATACCTCTCTGGATGCCCTGCTCAGCCGCAATGATCCCTATCTGGATGAATACCGGCAGTTTCAGACAGAGTTTCCCGTGCCGCTGGAAATCATTGTGCTGTTCGTGCCCGAGCCTGGTCAGACTGCTTTCAGCCGTCCGGTGCTGGACGCCATGGCCGATCTTGCCGGGCGCTATGAGACATTGCCCTATGCCAGCCATGTCTCCACCCTGATTAACTACTTCTCACCGGAAAGACAGCGGCGTCTGTTTGAGCGCCCCTATACCGACTACAGCGAGGAAGAGCTGGCGGAGTTGCAGGACTGGGCCCTGTCTGAACGCTTGTTGACCAATAATCTGCTGGCTGCCGACGCCAGCCTGGCCTTCGCCTCCATCAGCCTGGACGCCGACACTGCGAGCCCGGCCGAACGGCTGGAGTTGGCCAATGCGGCCATTGCCTTGCGCGATGAGCTGCGCGCGGCGCATCCTGAGCTTGGCATTCACATTAGCAGCGATGTGTTGCTGGAACAGTCCAGCCAACAAGCCATGATCGATGATCTCACCACCCTGCTGCCCTTTGTCATACTTGTCTGCGTGCTGGTGATCGCTTACTGCTTTCGCTCTGCCACTCTGGGACTGGGCATTCTGGCCCATGCCATTTTCAGTCTGCTTTTGACCATTGGCAGCCTGGGCTTGCTGGGTTTTTCATTCAACAGTATCTCCATCATTGCACCACTGGTGGTGGTGATCATCGCGGTCGCCAATTCGGTGCACATCATTTCCATTTTTCAGCAAGCCATGCAGGGTGGGCAGGACAAGCTGGCTGCCATGTCCACCAGCCTTGCCTACAATCTGCGCCCCATTAGTCTGGCCGCCATCACCACTGCCATCGGCTTCTCCTCATTGAACCTCTGTTCGTCGCCGGCGATTCAGGATTTTGGCCGTATCGTCGCTATCGGTATTGTCTACGCCTATTTGCTCACCCTGGCGCTGTTACCGGCGCTATTAATCTGGCTGGCCCGTAAAGCACCCAGAGGCAGCATGTTTCTGCAAAAAGAGCTTGCCAGCCTGGTGGATTTCGGGCGCCGGCATGATCGCCCCCTGTTTATTGTCTGCACTGCCCTGGCAGTGCTGACCCTGATGCTGCTGCCTCTGAATGAAACGGATTTCAATCGCATGGACTTCATTTCATCCGACAGCGATGTGCGCGCCTACTATGACATCGTCAGCGAGCGCATCGAGCGTGGCCCCCGGATCAGTTATGCGGTTGACACCGGCAGTATTGACGGCGCTATCGAACCGGCTTTTCTGCGTCAGCTTGAACAGTTCAGTGACTGGCTGGCAAGCCAGCCCGGGGTGGAATCCGCGGCTTCGGTGGTGGATGTGGTCAAGACCGTCAATCGGGTCCAGCATCAGGAAGATCCGGCCTATTACGTTATCCCCGACGATATTAATGATGTGGCCAACTACCTGAACGGCTATGCCACAGTACAAAGCCAGGACTTTCCCCTGTCCGGTTTTATCAATGAGGACTGGTCCACGGTGACCCTGTTCGTGGCCGCCAATCCCATGAGCAATCAGGAGCTGATCGATCTGGACGAAGCACTCAGCGCGGAAATTGGCGCCCGCTTCAGCGATGCCGAACTGCTCCACGGCAGTGGCCTGTTGCTCTTTGCGCGCATGGATGAACTGGTCACGGTGGAACTGCTGCAGGGCTACAGCCTCAGCCTGGCCCTGATCACTCTCTGTCTGGTGATTGGCCTGGGCAGCCTGTATTTCGGCATTCTCAGTGTGATTCCCAATCTGTTGCCGGCCACCATGGTGTTCGGCGTCTGGGCCCTGCTGGTGGGACAGCTTGATCCCTTTGTGATGATGCTGTTCAGCATCAGTATCGGCCTGGTGGTGGACGACACCGTCCACATCCTCAGCCACTATCTGGAAGGTCGCCAACTGGGCTGCAGCCAGGACGAGGCCATCAGCCACGCCATCAAGGTCGCCGGTCCGGCACTCAGCATCACCACCATGGTACTGGCCTTCGGCACCACCATCCTGATTGCCGCCAACACCCTCTATTTCCAGCAAAGCGCCAAACTGCTGGTACCCATAGTCATCCTGGCCCTGGTCCTGGATCTGCTCTATCTACCCACCATCCTCAGGCGCTTCGATCGACGCCAAACCCCGGCGCCTGCACCGCTGGCAAAATCTTGACTCAGATCATCTCCACTTAAAAAGTGCCCATCAAGTCCTCAAGCTATGATTCACAACTGGCGTAAATCAGTGCTTGTTGAACACCGCACACCGGAGGAAAAAATGTCTGACTTCAAATGGGATGAAAAACTGCGCCTGGGAGTCGATCCCATGGACAAAGACCATCAGAAGATCATTGCCCTGATGAACGATCTGGAGAAAGCCAGGGAGCAGCAGGCGTCTTTTACTGAGCTCGAACGCGCATTCAGAAATCTGGCAGAATTTACAGCTCAGCATTTTCGTGAAGAAGAAGTCTATATGGAATCAATTGCATTCCCGCAATTGAACTCCCACAAACTCATTCACAAACGTCTCCTCGACACACTTCAGGAGCACTACGAAAATTTTCAGCAAAGCAAGCAGCTGAATGAACAGGTCTTCACCTTCCTCAGCTTCTGGCTCAAGTCACACATCTGCGGCATCGACAAACAATACGCAGAAATGGCTGTAGCGGTCTAGAAGACCACAACCCAGCTCTTCAATACGGGTGATGACTCGAGTAGCGAGCGAGAGCATTCAGAACGAGGCGCGGGAATTTTTAGAGCGGTGAGCAGGCTGTAGCCTGTGATCCGATCGAAAAATTCCCGCAACGAAGTGCTGGATGCTCACAGCCGCTACGTCCACACAACGAAGTCCAAAAAACCCACTTCCAGACCCCTTCCCGCAACGAAGTGCTGGAAGCTCGCAGCCGCTACGTCGCCCCAAACAAAAAGCCCGGCTAATATAGCCGGGCTTTGCGTTTGGATCGATAACAGATCAGTCACCACCCTGATCCACATACTGCCAGGTCATGGCTCCGAAGAACATCTCATCCCATGACTGCTGCCCCCAGGGCACCGAACGCTGCGGATCCGGATTAAAGGGATTCTGGGGCGAGTTATCAAACGCACCTATCGCGGTCACTTTTGTACCGGCAGGGATAAACTTCGGCTCTTCATAGGTGTAGGCGAGCTGCCAGTTGTAATTGTAATTGGCCACATTGATCAGCTCTTCACTGCTGCCATCCGGGTATTCGGCAATCCAGCGCATGTATTTGCCGCGGAAATGCATATGGGGCGTGAAGCTGTACATATAGGCATCGCGGGGAATAGTCACACTGGCCTGTTGCTCGAAGTTTGGATCACCCGGCGGGATATTGGTCCAGGTGGGGGTAAAGATGCAGGCACACTGACCGGACATCCGCTTCTCCGGCACCTCACCTTCAGGGTAAAACCACAAACCGATTTCGCTGGCGTCGGTGGTTTCCTTGCCATTGGTGGTGTAGTGCAGTTGCAGGTTCAGGACCGAACCGGCCTTCAGCAGGCCACCGGTATTGGGCGGATTCAGACGCGGCTCGGCACCGGGGATGTAGGCGGTGATATTGGCCTGATCGGGATTGCCACCACCGAGAAAGCCGCCACGACGGCTGGCACCTGGCTCCACCAGGGAGTTCAAGGTGTGATGCAACACGGTGCGGTCGCCGGCAACATACTGGCTGCCACGCAACCAGCGGTCCTTCTCGATATCGATGGGAACCGACACGTGAATATAGTCCAGCACACCGGTGGCCGGGATTTCCTGAGGCGGGACCTTGATGATGTAGTCCGGCTCGCCGAAAGCCCACTTGCTGTCGGGCCAGGTCAATTCGGCCAGAGGGTCGCTGCTGCCATCAACCGGGGACCCGTTCTCGATCCAGGTCAGCAAGGTTTGCACCTCGGAATCTTCCAGCAACATATCATTGATAAAGTCACCCACATGGCCGTCCAGCTGACCCGGCGGCATACGCTTGGTCATGATCACTTCGCGAATCATGGGAGACCAGCCACGCACCATGGCATGGCTGTCCATGGCAAAGGGCGCGATACCCCCCTCGCGGTGACAACTGGCACAGTTCTCGGCAATGATCGGCGCCACATCATTGACATAGGACGGCTCACTGTTGGCCAGGGTCTGCAACTCGGTATAGCTGATGGCAGCACCCTCGGTAGCCACCAGTGGCTGACTGACGTCATTACCGGCCAGCATTTCCTCAATGGCCTGCCCGGCTCCCGCCACCGAACCCTTGTAGGCTACGGTAAAGGAGGAAGGATCAAACAGCAGCACCTCGCCACTGCGGTCAATGCCCAGATCACGGGAAATCACCCGGGCATCATCCATCAATACCGGCACATCGCTGACACCCCATTCGGCCAGCTTTTCGGCCACGGCATCACGATTGTGGCGCCCCATGGGATTGATCATCATGAATTCGATGCCCTGATCGGCATACTGTTGTTTCAAGGCCAGGTAATCAGGCAGGGCGGCTGCGGTGTCGGCACTGTCATTGGCCTGCACCAGTAAAGCGATGGCGGCATGATCGTCATACCAGGCCATATTGTGGAAATAGCCTGCCTGGTCCAGCAGTGAAAAATCCCCCACCCGGTCGGCCGCGCTGGCCAGTGCCGGTGTCAGCAGCAGTGCCAGTAATGAGCCTTTCAGCAGGCCTGTTGTATTGAGTCTGGATACCGTTTTCACAGTGATCTCCTCATGAAATTTATTGGGTTTGCATCGAGCATGGATGGAATCGCCGGAAAGCGCTGTCCTGACAGGACATGTGTTCTCTATTGTTGTGCTCTCTATTGTTGTTCTCTCAATTCAACTCTCGTAATTGAGACAATCCGGCATTCCTGACCAGCACAAGTCCCTGTGGCTGAGCTTTTGAGCCTACGCCCGCCTCCTGAGGCAGTCAATCAGGCTGCGCTGTAAATCGCGGTGAATGCGGTGAAAACAGAGGTGATTACGGCAGATATGGGCCGGATCAGGCCTGTTGCAGCAGTTTCAGCAAGCGGGGATAGAGCTCTGGATTGGCAATCAACAGGTCATCACAGTGAAACTGTGGGTCGATCCCGGCCGGCACCGGACTGAAATTACCACAGCGGGCCCCTGCCTCCTGGGCGATCAGCCGCGCGGCAGCGAAATCCCAGAGACTGAGGCTCTCGTAATAGCCATCCAGACGGCCCGCCGCCAACCAGCAAATATCCAGAGCCGCCGAGCCCAGACGACGAATATCGGCACAGTGATTGAGTATCTGGCGCAAGCGATCCACCATCGGCTCTATGCCTTGCTTGATATAGGGGAAACCGGTGGCAATGATGGCGCGGCGCAAATCACTGACCTCGGAGACCCGAATACTGGCTCCATTCAGAAACGCACCCTGGCCCTTCTCGGCCGAGAACATCTCATCCATAAACGGGTTGTAGACCACGCCCAGTCTGATTTCGCCGCCGACACTGTGGGCAATGGAGACAGCCGACTGGAAATGCCCACGGGCATAGTTCACGGTGCCGTCAATGGGATCGATGATCCAGACCGGCTGCGCCATGGTTTGGGCCGCGGCTGCCACTTCCGGCGCCGATTCCTCCGAGACGATTTCATGGCCCGGCCAGGCCTTGCGGATTCGGTCGCAGATCAACTTGTCGGCCGCCAGGTCGGCGTCGGTTACCAGTTCATTACCCCCTTTATAGGCGTGGTCCAGATCGGCGTCGCGGCGATGTTCAAGCATTAACTGACCGGCTTCCCGGGCAAGTTGCATGGCAAAATCCAGTTCTTCAGACAAGTTGCTTTCCTGAGTTTGAGTTTCGGACAGGCCCACGATTATAACCGGCCTGACTGGCAACATCAGCGCCCCGACCGCTTTCAGATACGCCTGCCCTGCCGATATGCTTAGGGTTATGTCTGCAATTCATCTGGCTCTGCGCTATACCCTGTTTGCCACCCTTGCCACCCTGGTCAATCTGTTGACCCAGGAAGCGGTTGTGCAGCTCTATGGCGGCAGTTATACCCTCTATCTTTCCATGGCCATGGGCACGGTTACCGGCCTGGTTTGCAAGTACCTGCTGGACAAGCACTATATCTTTGCCTACACCACTGCCTCGGGCCGGGAAGACCTGCGCAAGTTTGTGGCCTATACCCTCACCGGGGGCTTCACCACAGCCATGTTCTGGGGCATGGAACTGGGCTTCGAATTCTGGTTTCAGACCCGGGCAGCTCGGTATCTGGGTGCTGTGATCGGTTTGTCCATCGGTTATGCTGTGAAATACCGTTTGGACAAACACTTCGTCTTTCATCAGCGGAACTGACACATGAAACTCTCCGGTTGGGGTCGTTACCCGACATGCGACTCCGAAGTTCTGAGGCCGGCCGATGACAGGGCCATGCAATCCTGCCTGCAGGCACAAGCGATGCACTGCATCGCCCGCGGTGCCGGTCGCAGCTATGGTGATGCAGCGCTGGCAGAAACCGTAGTCAGCAGCCGCCATCTGGATCACTTCATCGACTTCGACAAAGGCCGGGGCAGAATTCGCTGTGCCGCCGGGCTCAGTCTCGATGCAGTGCTGCGGGTGACCATGGCCGAGGATTTCATCTTGCCGGTATTGCCCGGCACCCGCTTTGTCAGCGTTGGCGGTGCCATTGCCGCGGATATCCACGGCAAGAATCATCATCAGGATGGCTGTTTCAGCGACCATGTGGAAAGTTTCCGTCTGCTGCTGGCCAATGGTGAGATTCGTCACTGTAGCCGGGAGGAAAACCCGGAGCTGTTTGCGGCCAGCTGCGGAGGCATGGGTCTGACCGGTATTATTCTGGATGCCAATCTGACCCTGCATAAAGTGCCGGGTGTCTTAATTCATAACCGAACCCTGCAGGCCGATTGCCTGGAAGACTGTATCGACAAGCTCAGCGCCAATGCTAACAGCAAATATGCCGTGGCCTGGCTCGACTGTCTGGCCCGTGGCAAGGAGCTGGGTCGATCCGTGCTTTATCTGGGTGACCATGCTGCACAGCACAACAGAAAAAGCCGCTACCGGCATGAATCCGGCAAGCTCATGTCGGTGCCCTTCAGCACGCCCGGCTTTCTCCTGAATTCCGTTACCATGCGTAGTTTCAACAAGCTGTATTACAGCCTGCAGAGTCGCCGGCAAAAAGAAGAGTTATTACCCTATCAGCGCTATTTCTTTCCCCTTGACCGCATCCAGAACTGGAACCGCCTCTATGGTCGCCGTGGCTTTCAGCAGTACCAGCTGGTATTACCCGAGGCCTCTGCCCTCACCGGCATCCGCAGCATTCTGGAAACTGTCTCAGCGGCCGGCAAGGGCTCCTTCCTGGCGGTGCTGAAACAGTTTGGTGAAGCCAACGCCAATCCCCTGTCCTTTCCCATGGCCGGCTTTACCCTGACACTGGATTTCAAGATGGAAGACGGCTTAAATGCGCTGTTGGAAGAACTGGATGCCATTGTGCTTGAGCACGGTGGTCGGCTCTATCTGGCCAAGGATGCACGCATGAATGAGGCCATGTTCAAGGCCGGTTATCCGCGCTGGCAGGAGTTCATGAAGCTGCGCCGGCAGGTGGATCCAGAAGCCAAATTTTCATCACTGCTGTCCCGCCGTCTGGGTCTGGACAGCCTGCAGGCAGACGAGCAATGAATATTCTGATTCTGGGCGCCAGTTCCGCCATCGCCAAAGCCACCGCCCGGCTTTATGCCGAACAGGGAGCCAGTTTCTTTCTGGCGGGTCGCAGTCAGGCCCGGCTAGAAGAACTGGCAGCCGATCTGAAGGTGCGTGGTGCCACCAGAGCTGAACATGGCTGCCTCGACTTTCTGGAAGAAGACAAGCATGCCGAACTTATTAGCCAGGCCAGTGACTCTCTGGGAAGACTGGATATGGTATTGATCTGCCATGGCTCCCTGCCAAACCGGGATCAATGCGAGGACGATTATCAGCAAGCCAAAAGGGAACTGGCGGTGAACGGGACTTCAGTGATATCCCTGATTACCCATCTGTTGCCTACCCTGAAAGCCCAGCAGCACGGCATACTGGCAGTGGTCACCTCGGTGGCCGGTGATCGCGGCCGGCAACCCAATTATCTCTATGGCGCCGCCAAATCCATGGTCTCTACCTATCTGCAGGGTCTCAGGGGGCGGCTGCTACCCTTCGGCGTGCATGTGCTGGATATCCGTCCGGGGCTGGTGGATTCGCCCATGACTGCGGCCTTTGAGAAAGGCCCGCTCTGGTCTACACCGGAGCTGGTGGCAGGCAAGATCATCAAGGCGGTCGACCGCAAGCGCCACACCGTGTATGTTCCGGGCTATTGGCGCCTGATCATGGCCGTGGTAAGGGCGATTCCCGACGGCCTGTTCAAGCGGCTCAAATTCTGATTTGTATCCGGCTGTCCCTGCTTTGCCTGAATCCAGATCCCAAACAGTTCTCTATGTTGACCTCGACGGTACTCTGACCCGCTCGGATGTTTCCTTCGAGAGCTTGATACTGTTGCTCAAACATAATCTGTTCTACCTGGCCCTGTTACCCTGGTGGCTGTGTCGAGGCCTCGCCTTTCTGAAGGCGGAGATTGCCAAACGTGTCGATGTACCGGTACAACAACTGCCCCTGAACCGGGAATTCTGGCAGCACCTGCAGCAGGAGAAGGCCGCCGGGCGACCTCTGGTATTGATCTCCGCATCCAACCAGCGCTACGTCAGTGCCGTAGGGGAACAGCTGGGCATCTTCGATGCAGTCATTGGCAGTGATGAGACCAGCAATCTCAAGTCCGCCCGAAAACTGGCACGCATTCAACAGCTGAGCAATGGCCAGGCTTTCGACTATGCCGGTAATTCCAGCGCCGATCTGGCAGTCTGGTCCCATGCCCGCACCGCCATTCTGGTGAACTGCAATCCGGCTCTGGCAGACAAACTGCCAGCCGACACCGCCATCCAGACCTTTGATTGCCATCGGGATACCCCCCGCAATCTGCTCAAGGCCATGCGCCCTCACCAGTGGTTGAAGAACTGCCTGATTTTCCTGCCGTTGCTATTGGCCCATGAATTCAGTGAGCTGCGCTTGTTGTTGCAGGCCGGCATTGGCTTTCTCAGCTTCAGCCTCTGTGCCTCGGCGGTGTATCTGATCAATGATCTGGTGGACCTCAATAATGACCGTCGTCATGCCAGTAAATGCCGCCGCCCTTTCGCCTCCGGCAAGCTGCCCTTGAGTGTTGGCGTAGCGGCCATTCCCCTGCTGCTATTGGCAGCGCTGATGCTGGCGCTGTTATTGCCGGCGGCTTTCACTGCCATTTTGCTGTTCTATTTTCTGCTCACTACACTCTACAGCCTGTCACTGAAGAAGCTGTTGTTTATCGATGTCGTGGTGCTGGCCCTGCTTTACACCCTGCGTATCTTTGCCGGTGCCGCTGCCGTGGCAGTTCCGGCCTCATACTGGTTGGTGGCTTTTTCACTGTGCCTGTTTCTTGGTCTGGCTATCGTCAAGCGGGTGGCGGAACTGATCAATCGGGATGATGGTGACGATGGCAAACTGGGGGGCCGCGCCTATCGGCCCTCGCAGGTGGAACTGCTGTCCACCGTGGGTATGGTGGCCAATGGCCTGGCGGTGCTGGTGTTCGTGCTTTATATCAATGCCGAGGAAACCCGCCAGCTCTATGCCAGTCCGATGCTGCTCTGGCTGGTTAGCCCGTTGCTGGTGTATCTGTTGTGGCGCATCTGGAGCTTTGCCAGAGGGGGACGCCTGCATGACGACCCCCTGCTGTTCGCTGTCTCTGACCATATCAGTCAGGCAGTGGTGCTGTTGAGTGCTGCCCTGGTTTGGCTGGCTATCTAGACCATTGCTGGCCTGAACAGTTCTCCGACTGCATCAGTTGGCTGCCATGGACAGGATGCCATGATGAAAACGCAGATGATTCTCGATAAAACTGGCGATGAAATAGTAGCTGTGGTCATAGCCGCTACGCTGATTGAAGCTGAGCGGGTAGCCACCGCGATTGGCGGCTTCCACCAGTAGTTCTGGCTTTAATTGCTGCTTGAGAAACTCGTCTTCCGAGCCCTGATCCACCAGCATAGGCACCGGTTGAAAACAACGTTTCACCAGTTCCACCGCATCGTATTGCACCCAGCTTTCACTGTCGTCGCCCAGATAGGCCTTGAGTGCTTTTTGACCCCAGGGACAATTGATTGGCGAGCAGATGGGGGCAAAGGCAGAAACCGAATGGTATTTTTCCGGATTGCGCAGAGCGATGGTGAGAGCACCGTGCCCTCCCATGGAGTGGCCGGAGATACCCTGTCTGGATGCATCGACTGGAAACTTTTTGGCGATATATTCCGGCAATTCTTCAGTGATGTAGTCATACATCTGATAGTTCTTTGCCCAGGGCTCTTCTGTGGCATTGAGGTAAAAGCCCGCACCTTTACCCAGATCCCAGGCGCCATCTTCTGCATCCGGCACATTCTCGCCCCGTGGGCTGGTATCCGGCGCGACGATGATCAGGCCCAGTTCTGAGGCGATACGCTGGGCACCGGCCTTTTGCACAAAGTTTTCATCGGTACAGGTGAGCCCGGACAACCAGTACAACACCGGCAATTTCACGTCGGCGCCTGTGGCCAGTTGTTCCGGCAGAAAAATGGAAAAGGTCATTTCGCACAGCAGGGTGCTTGAGAAGTGTTTGCAGCGAAGCTGCCGGCCGCCAAAGCACTGATTACTGGCAAGCTCTTCCATGGATCGACTCCTGTCGTGGTTGACGCCCCAATGGGGCGGCGGGCTTTGGTCACTGAATTCCGGAACACAGAATTCAGAAACAAGGAAGCGAGAGCCTACTGCACTCTCGCTTCCAGGAAAAGCCTTGATCGGGCCCTGGCGGGCCTGATTGCCTGTTACCAGCGGCTATTGCGACGATAGCGGCTTTCATCGCCACGCCGGTAGGGGTCAAACCAGCGCAAGCGGCGGTCGCGGCGCTCAGCGGCCCGGCCGTGTTCATAACCTCGTCGATATCCCCGGCGCCGGTCGAAATCACGCCCTCGATCCCGTCGGGCATCGCGGTAAGCATAGTCTGCCTGCCAGTCATAGCCATTCCAGGTAAAACGCTGCCCCCGATTATTCACCACCCAGGGCCGACCATAGCTGCCGCCGATGCGTACTGCACCTCCGGGGGCCTGATCCCAGCCGCGGCCATTCCAGCGGTAGATGGCATAACCGCCACTTTCACGTTTGCTTCCCAGCACCCAGCCGTCTGCGATATCGATCCCGGAACCGGGCACGCGGTACCAGCCGCGACCGCTGCGACGATAGATGGCATAACCATCCCGGGTAGGCTCGCCCAGACGCCATTCACCATAATCGCCGCGATGCAGATCACCGCCGCGCCGGTCACGACCATCGGCCAATGCCATATTGCCAGCCACGGCGAAGACCGCGGCAACGAGGAATACAAACGTTTTTGTTTTCATGTTTCGATCCTCCGACTTTTTTGTGTTTCGGGATCGATTATTACGGCTTCAAACTGAATGTGCAGTTAACCGACTATGAAAACCTCTGTCGGAAAGGCCCTGAAAATTAACCGCAGATTAACCACGGACGAAAAGCAGTCTAGAATTCGAATTTAATGCCTGCAGAGAGTATGTTCAGGTCAGCATTGAAATCACCGCTACCCACGCCCTCAAGTTCGCTGGCATCAAGATCCTGGTCCACCCAGTCATAGCTCAGACGCAAATCGATGTGATCCGCGACTTCAAACTCCATCCCGGCACCCAGCAGAATTTCCTCACTATCCTGATCGGCACTGAATGCTCCGGCCCGTAGCTCTGTTTCAGACCACATGGGCCCCACGCGGGCAAACAAGGCCAGAGAATTGGATACCGGAAGCCGGCCTGTGAGCGCCAGACTGTAGGATTCGATCTCGGCAGAATACAAGCCATTACCGTATTCACCAAAATCATGATACGCCGCCTCAACACCGAGGAAGGGAAGAATCTGGTAGCCCGCAAATAAATGTGGCGCATTATCATCCTCATCAAAATCATCTCCCTGCAAAGAGATCAGTCCGTAGCCACCGCCTGCATAAAAACCGCTGTCGTCAAATTGATCCTGGGCTGTTGCCAGGCCGGGCACAAGCATCAAGCCTGCAAGCAAGGAAATGGAAAGATTCAGTTGTAGCTGCCTCGTCATTATTTACTCCTCAAGTCTGTTAACTACTTCGGTGTATGCATGACTCCGGTCCTGCAGTGCGGACCGGAGTCTGACCGTAGATGCCTAGCGGTTACTCACTTCAGTGCCAGTGGTCACCAGGATGCGGTTCTCCACTTGCACTACATCACCAGTATTCATGGCGATTTGCTCGGCCAAGGCAGATTCGGCGGCAGAATCAACCACGCCACTGAGAGTCACTACATCGTCGCGGGTTTGCACATTGATATCGAGACCACCTACCTCCCTATTGGTCAGATATTTTGACCGAATCACTGCGGTGGTAGTCAGGTCATCTATCCAGCGGGCAAAGCTGCGACGGGATTTCAATTGTTCGCTTGTGATTTCGCCGAGCAAATCAATCTTTACCTGTAGCTCATTGCGGACCGACTCGATGCCGGAAATTCCTATGACCAATTCTTCGGCCAGAGCCTTGTCCAACTCGGAAGCAACATCTCCTGACAGTCGCACCTCGGCATTGCGCACACGCACCGCGATGGAATACACATTTAGATGTTCATTCAGGGCAAGCACTGTTTCTGCTTTCCCTGTTAACCAGGCGTCCTGGACTTCGCCCTGTAGTTCACCATCGAATGAATATGTCGGTGCAGCAGCCAGCATCAACAGCATCGCTGCAACGACCATTGATAAAGTATTGTTCAGTTTTAGTAATGAATTCATCATACTTTCTCCTCTACTCTCCGCTCTACCGGCTCCTCTACTCGCTCCTGTACTGGCTCCCCTATTGGCTGCTTTATTGGAGCCCGGGCCGAAGGCGGAGTCCTGGGCCCGGGACTCACGGAATAAAAACGGCCCTCTTGGGGGTTGAGGGCCAAACAGGCTTGGGTAAGCCTAACGAGCAAGCTCGGTATCAGTGTTATGCATCAGTGGAACCAGATTCGATCAGCTGCACGATCAGGCGGTATTCCGCCATTCCTATGGTGGCAACCGACTTGTCCCGGGCATCCGGCTGGCTGGGCAGGGACAGTCCTTCGATTGAACTCTCTGCTTCAGCATGATTTAACAGGCCGTCGCCGTTTTCATCCCTGATCTGCAGATTCGGCAGAGCAGTCCTGGCCTCCTCTACGCTCAGGACACCGTCCTTGTCCTGATCTGCATTTGAAAACGCCGGCGCTTCGGCCTGCACCGCGAGTGAATAGGTGAGAAGTACCGCAGGTATAAGAAAGATTGGATTGAACTTCATAACAGCCTCCAAAGTCAGAATCAGGTTCCAGACCAGCTGGAACGACTTACTGCAAAATTTGCTGCAGTTAATCTGTTTGGAGCAAAGGCTATGCCAGCTTTATCAAAGCCGAATTATGGGGCTTACAAAGGGGACAGGAATCACTTGATGTTGGGCTAGCCCGGCATTGAGATGCCATTTGCGCCAAGTGACTGATAGTTAGGGATTTGAATGTTGGGAAAAACCAACAGGAGGATTGTTCCTGTTTCAGTCCTCCGAATCTGGCCGAAATTGATCCGGATCCAGACCGTGCCGTTTCAGGAGCTTGTAGAATTCGCTGCGGTTACGCTCGGCAAGGCGACTGGCCAGGGCGATATTGCCCTCGGCCAGATTTAGAATACGCACCAGATAGTCCCGTTCGAATTGTTCCTTGGCGGCACTGAGACTCAGCAATCGTTCCCCTTTTTGTCGCAGCGCACGCTCTACCAGGCTTCGGGGAATAATAGGCGTGGTTGACAGAATTACACACTGCTCGGCGACGTTGTAAAGCTGGCGTACATTGCCAGGCCAGGATGCACTCACCAGCAACTCCATTGCTTCTGGCGAAAACCGGCTTACCTTGCGCTCATTCTTCTCGGCAATCACTTTGCAAAAATGCTCGGCCAGCAGTGGAATATCTTCACGACGGTCGCGCAGTGGCGGCAATTCCAGCTCGATGACATCGAGCCGGTAATAGAGGTCTTCACGAAAATCGCCCTGCTCCACCAGCTCCTGCAAATTATGGTGAGTTGCTGCGACAATGCGCACATCCACCGGCAGGGTTTTAGTTGAGCCTACCGGCCTGATTTCCCTTGCCTCCAGCACGCGCAGTAATTTTGCCTGGGCTGCCAGCGGCATGTCACCGACTTCGTCCAGAAATGCCGTGCCGCCATTGGCAGCCAGAAACAAACCACTGTGGGCTTTACTGGCGCCGGTGAAAGAGCCCGCTGCATGTCCAAATAATTCCGATTCGATCAGGCTTTCCGGTATGGCAGCACAATTCAGGGCCATAAACGGTTGGTCTTTCCTGCTGCCTGCATCATGGATCGCTCGGGCCAGCAATTCCTTGCCGGTTCCCGTTTCACTCTGAATCAGTATATTGACGTCGGAATTGGCGGCCGCCTGGGTTCGCTGCAGCAAGGTTTCCATCACGGCGCTTCGGCTGATGATCTTCTCCCGCCAGGTCTCGTTCAGCGCATCACCACTGTCTGCCGCCTGGGCCGACTGCTTTAATGCCCGATTGATATTCTCTACCAGCAACTGGGCATCCACCGGCTTTACCAGATAACTGAACACGCCCTCCTGGGCGGCTGACACCGCATCGGGAATAGTGCCATGGGCAGTGAGGACTATGACCGGCAGATGGTAGTTTTGTTTTTGTAGCAGACGGAACAATTCCATGCCGTCCATGCCGGGCATCTTCAGATCTGTCACCACCACGTGGGGCTGAAAAACTGCGAGTTCGGACAGCGCCTTCTCGGCACTGTTCTGAGCGCTTACCTCGAAGTTGTTGGCTTCCAGCCGCACACTGACCAGACGCAACAAGTCCGGATCGTCATCCACCAAAAGTATGCGATGTTTGGAGTTCCGCTTGTCTGACATCTAGTTAGGCCTTTGCTCCCTTTCCAGCAATTGCTGTTCGATATTAGTCAGTGCTTCTATTTGCTGATTGAGGTTACGAATCCTGTCCTCAAGCACTTCATTTCGGTCGACGCTTTCAGCAAGCGACTGTTCAGTTCGCTGCAGCTCGCTGAACAATTCCACAAAGGCCTGGTAGTCAATGCAGCTTTCGGAAGCAGAACAAGCAGGCATGCGGGGATGATCCAGATTTATCGTGTCGATCGAACCACCTTCAACACCAAGGTGATAATGCAGAATGGCCCGTTGCACTACGGCCACCAGATTGTCGTCGGTTCTCGATTCCAGTCGCTCCAACTCGCCGCGGCGCTCTGCATCACTGATTCGCCCCGCCCACTGGAAATAGGCGGCAGCGGGCAATTCCTGCTGACCGACAGAACCATTGCCGAGGAAGGTCGGCAAACTGCACTGCTGCAGGAAAATACAGCTGAGCAAACAGAGCAGGCGCATAGCTTTAAGCGGTTCTGTGCTGCGCATCATTTCGTCCTGCCAATGGCAAACTGACCCGGAACTTCGCTCCGGTTTTGCTTGCCAGTAATTCAATCGATCCACCGTTCAGTTCCACATACTCTTTGGCGATAGCCAGGCCCAGGCCGTTACCCGGGTAATAATCATTATCCGGTTGGTCGCCTTGATAGAAAGCTTCAAATATCTTGCCAGCCTGGGCAGGATTGATCCCCGGCCCCTGGTCGGCAATTTCCAAAGCAATGCTATCATCGACCTGATAGAGCTGGATATCAATGCGGGCACCCTCAGGCGAAAACTTGATAGCATTGCCCAATAGATTATCGATAGCCACCCGCAACTGCTCCCGGTTTGCCTCCAGGGTGATGGCTTGCAGTTGCCGATTGATCTCCAGCTGCCGCGTAGCAATTGTCATCGTGTGCGCAGACAATACTTCCTCCACCAACTCCTGTAGCGCCACACTATTGGGTGCCGAGTTGATCACCGAGAAGCTGTCGAGGTGATGCCGCAGCAATTGATCAATCAGATTCTGCAGACGCTCGGCGTTATTCAGTTGAATTGTCAGCATCTCTTTCTGCTTGTCACTCAGTTCCCCAACGATTTCATCGTTGAGCAATGCAGCCGATTCCCGTATTGCCGCCAGCGGTGTTTTCAATTCATGGGAGACGTGACGCAGAAAAGATGAACGTTGTTGTTCCAGTGCACCGAGCCGGTCCCGCAACCAATCCAACCGCTTGCCGAGATCTACCAGATCCTTGGGACCTGAGATTTGAATTTGCTGTTGGTAGCCGCCGGAACCCAGCCTGCTGATTGCTTTCTCCACCTGAATCAATGGGCGAGTGATCAAGGCCGTAAAGATAGCAGCCAGGGAAATGGCCGCGGCAACCAGCAGAAAGGCCTGGATGGTGATCAACTGTTGAGCCGACTGGGTCTCTTCGGCAATCAGGCTGACCTGTTCATTCGACCAAGCCGTAATGGCATCAACGATCCGGTCTGCTACCAACAGCAATTCGGAATAGCTCTGATCCAGTTCTGCATCCGTTGCTTCACCCAGCATCCCTGCAGCCTGCTCTTCCAATAAGCTCAGGTCATTGATAAGCCCGGCAGTAGTCTCATTCAGAGGCAAAGCCTGCAGTTCGACCATAGCCTGCTGCAGCAGGGACTTGCGGTTTTCATACAATTCGAGAATTCCATCATCTTCCAGTACCCGGTACTGTCTGGCATTGCGCTCCAGCGCCGAGGTCAGTTCCACCAGATTGTGTCCCAGGTTCAGGGCATCAGTGGACTCATCCAGCACGGTGATATTCTGTTCTGCCAAACCATCCAGTTGCCGGGAAGTGATTAACAAGGCCACGAACAGCAGGCCGGTTACCGACAGGAAACCGGTGACTGTAAGCTGAAGTATGGAACGGGGTTTGAGTGAAACCACTGCGATAAGGTGCGTCAGATTCAAGGCCCAAGGGCCGGGAGCAGGAATCTTAGCATAGCGCAGTTCAGCAACTGACCGACGAGTAGCAGATCACATTGCTTCAAGCCTGCAGGCAGTTCATCAGCTTCAGGCAAAACTGGACCGAAAACTGTTGGGCTGCGGCGTCGCTTTCATCACTGTGCCTGCAAGTTATTGAAATACCGAGGCCCAACTGTAGGGAAAACCCGACAGCAGGCTGCAAGCCCAGATATAACGGGGCTTGCAGCCCAACCGTGGCTAGTTTCCAGTGTTACTGGCAAGGGCTCGTCCACTGCCTGAGCGTCCAAAACGAATACCGAATCCAATGGCCAGATAGGACTCATCAGACAGCACAGCCTTGGCATTCATATAGGGCATCCAGTTCTGACCCCGGTCGAAATCCATACCCCACAACAGATTCACGCCGAAATCCGTATCCTCAAAGTTTCCGATCTCCCGGTGAATGGCGGCCATACCTATGCCCGCCCACATGGGGTTTCTGGTGGCGGTATTCAGATCAAATCTGCTATCGACATTAAAAGTGGCCAGATCACCTCTATCCACGAAGATGTACTCAAATCCTGGCACGATAGCGACATTTGAATCCACCGGGATCTCATAGGACAGGCCCAGCATCGGGTCCCCTTCATCAATGTAAACGCCAGTATTCAGCTTGAATCCCTGCACCGGATCTGCCATGGCCGGAATAGCCAGGCCTGCTGAACAGGCTGCGGTTATCAATAACGTTGCTGTGATCTTGCGTTTCATCTTGTCTCTCCTGTCGAGCATTTAGAAATTGCGGCTGGACCGATTCCTGGTCCGCCACATTGATAGTGGCCCGGGTTTTTAGCCGGGCAAACTGACGCAGCAACAAGCATGCCACTGAATATTTTCCCTTGGCCTGCATCTTGCAACCCCCCCACTGGCAATTAATCCAAAACAGAAAAAACAGTCTGGAGCACACTGCCTGTATAAGTGTTACCAGACCCCTTAGAGAAAACAGTGAAGGAAAGTCAAAGCGGCTTTCCGGACAAGATTCGGGGGATTTCGAATTGAATAATATCGTCAAGCTGTTTCAACGCCAGGACCGAAAGCAGGATCGATTCATAGAACTGCTTCGGCCCCATGTGGAACTGATGTACAGAATGGCCTTCCGTTGGACCAATCGCCAGGCGGATGCCGAGGAGATAGTGCAGGAAACACTGATCAAACTCGCCAATCGCCTGGAAGAAATGGAAAAGATCGAAAATCTGCGGGCATGGCTGATCAAGATTCTTTATCACAGCTTTGTAGACCAGTACCGTCGCGCCAATCGGCGCCTGGAGATGCCCGAGATCGATCTCAAGTTGCCAACAATACCGGAGTCCAGTGCGGAGGATTCCCTCATACAATCTTTTGCCGACCGTGCATCCCTTGATCCCTCGCGCCATGTCAGCCTGCAAATGTCATTGCAGAAAGCCATTGGCGAACTCGATGCTTATCAACGGGATGTCTTGCTGCTACATGACGCCGAAGGCTATAGCGATTCTGAAGTAGCAGAAATTCTGGACATCAGCAAAGGTACGGTGAAGAGTCGCCTGCATCGGGCACGCAAAAAAGTAAAAGAAATTCTCGCCGCTGGAACCATTTCCCGATCACCGTCGTGTAAGCAGGTGAAGGAGTCGAAAAGCCATGTATTGTGATCTTATCCAAAAACTTCTAAGACAGAGCAGAGGCCAGGCAGAGGCCCTCCCGCCTTTCGGTTGGGAGCATCTACAGGCATGTGATAACTGCGCTGCCTATGCGGAAGATGTTGAATTCGATCACCTGCTGCGCAAGTTACCAGTGCTACCGGCGTCTGAAGGTTTTACCGACAGAGCCTTGCAGCAGGCATGGCTTCAGCGGGAAAACAGTGTCGACAGTCGTGGCAGTAAACAGGTCAAGGCCACAGCCGTGGCTGCAAGCCTGATACTCGCTACATCTGTCGCATTGTTTTCCCTGCTGTCTGACAAACAAGCTGTTCCCGGCCTGTTAAGCCAGCAAGCCGAATATTCGATGCTAATGCCAGTCACTCAAATTGAATTGCTGATGGTCAGTGCAACAGATCTGCCTGAAGCGATGATTACCCTGCGCATGGATGAGAATGTGAGTCTCGATGGCTATGCAAATTACCGGGAGCTGAGCTGGCCCACTGATCTGACCGCCGGCAACAACCAGCTGACTTTGCCAGTACAACTCCTCAACAACCACAGTGGCGACATTACTGTTCACGTCGAATCCGATGGCGCGACCAGTGAGTTGCAGTTCACTGTGGACCCCAATCGTCCGCACGCTGCGGCGATGTTTCTTATCTGAATGAATCAGGTAATCCCTGTTTGACGGAGGAAGTCATGATTAACAATTGCATACCCCTTAAACCCAAAACCCTGAAACGCGGCAGTAAACTGAGCGCAGCTATCCTGGCCATGGTGATGGCCCAGGCTGCTCCGGCACAGAGCTCAAGCGAGTCACAACTTAGCACCGACCTGAATGCATCCACCCAGACCAGAGTGCATGCCAATGCTGATACCGATGCCATTGTTGATGTGGTATCCGGTACCGCCAATTCCAGTGCCGAAATTGCGGCGGAAGTTGCGGCCGATGTACAGGCCAATGTTGAGACTGCCGCCGAATCCACTGTTGAAGACAGTCAGCAAGCCAGCCAGAGTCTGGATATCACAGCCCTGCTGCAGACCGGTTCAGACATTGAATCCGCCACGGATACCTCTGACGGTGTCACCGTAGATGCTGACACTGCCAGCAATGCCACGGCCAATGCAGGTCTCGAATTGGGCAGCGCTCTGCTCAGTGCCAGTCGTGAAAACTCCGAGACCCTGATTGTCGATAACACTGCTGATGTCAGTGCCGGAGTTGAGGCAGCCATCTCTTCCGGCAGCGATTCAGTGCTAGAGATTAGCGACACGGCTCGTGATTCCATCACCCTGGAGGCTGACATTGGCGTGCAGAGTAATCTGACAGCGGATCTGGCTACAGAGTTGATGATTGAAGAACAGTCCTCCAGTGATCAGATGACTGACATGGCTGGCCAGGCCAGTGGCAGCGCGTCTGCCGCTGTGGAATCTGCGCTTGATGTCAGCGGCATTGTCGGGCTGTAAAACAGCGTAAAGCAGTACTCAAGGAGAACACACCGTGGCCCAATCGGGTCACGGTGTCATCAGGAGAACAACCATGAATTTTCGATTGTTAAATACATTTCTTGCTGCCGGCCTGTCGACCATGATCAGCAGCCAGGGCCAGGCGCAATCCGCGACCGACCTGGAATTGACTATCCGCGTACTGGGCGAAAATGAAGACCCCGGTGAGCTGATCAATCAAATCACCCTGCCAGCGCCGGATTATTTCAGTCGGGAATTCTCCAACCGAGGCAGCACTGATCCTGATCTGAGCCAAAGCATTACCGAACAGGTACAGCTCGCCAGTGAGGAAACCGAACAAACCGGCGTGGACGTCATTCGTGAAGGCGTAAGTATCGATGGTCTCGACATCGCCTCCGGCCAGGATCCTGATGGCCCGCTGCCTGATTCAGACGGGACGATACTGCCTGACTCGGTTGTCAATATTATCGATCAGGACTTGCCATTGCGTCAGTCTCTTGAGGATGAACTGGCACCGGTACTGGATATCAGCGGCGCCAATGCAGCCCTGGACGCCACTATGAATACAGGTACTGAGGCCATCGTGGACGTTACCGCCGAAACCTTGCCCGATGCCGCTGTTGATGTTTCGGAATTGCTGGACTCATCAATGAATACCGATAACGCCACGCAAATCGACTCGGTGCTCGGTGGCAGTGCTGACTTTTCTGGCACAACAGAATTTGATGTCGAAACAGTCAATGGCATGGATTCGATTGAGGAAATGTCCCTGACGCCTGAGGAGTCAATCAGCGACGGTGTTGAGCATCTGACCGATTCCCTGCTCCATCAGTAACGGCCAGGACAAGGAAAGGATTTCACTATGTTTATCAGAAAAAAACCCCTGGTCATTGCCACGACGCTCATTGTCAGCCTGTCGCTGAATGCCCAGGATGCAGACCCGCAAACCGATCGGCAATCAATGGTCGAAACCGGTATCGCTGCCTTCAATGAAGGCGACTATCAGCAGGCACTGACGGCTTTTCGTCAAGCCGAAGCCGCTGGCAATGCTTCCCTGTCGGTGGACTACAATATCGCCGTCAGCCTTTATCGGCTGGGGGAGTATGAGGAAGCGGAACGGCGATTTATGGATCTGGGAACAGAATCCCGCTGGGAAGTCCTGGTTAATTACAATCTTGGCCTGCTCTATGAGGCCAAAGGCGACCAAAGTCAGGCCCGGCAGTACTACGAAATGTCCGTAGAGCAGCAGGAAGAGGAAAAGATTCGTGAACTGGCCAGCGATAAACTGGCAGGTCTTGAGCAAACCCGCAACGTGGATAGCTCTGCACCGGTAGACGTTCGCGGCGCACAGAAGTGGCAGGCACTGCTGGAGGTGAGCTCCAGTGTAGATTCCAATGCCTCCAGCCTGGCCGATGAACTATTGGAAGAATCCGGCCGGGGCGAAGACAGCTTTTCCCAGCTACTGGGCTACGGCCATGTCTATGTCGCCGGTGAACAGGGCGATGGACTTCGTCTCTATGGTCTGGCCTTCGCCAGACAGTTCGATGAGCTGAGCTATCTGGACAGCCGCGTTTATGGGCTCGGGACACTCTGGCAGAGACCCCTGTTCGGCTGGCAGTCTGAACTGGGCCTGTCGCTGATGCAAACCGAACTGGATAGCAGGGATGTAGCCCGGCAACTGCAAATCAGCAGCGCCCTGCAAAAACGTTTCAAACTGGGCACCCTGCGTTTTGGGCTGTCCTGGTCCGATATCGCTGCTGGAGAGGATTTCCGGCAAATCGATGGCCAAAGAGCACGCTTCGACATCAGCTGGGCGAAACGCTTCAACCGTGTCAGCACCTCCCTGCGGGCCCGGCACGAATGGAATGACCGCCAGGATCTGCGCCGCGGCAATGCCTTCGCCAGTTACTCACCGACGCGAAACAGTCTGCGGGGCAAGATTCATTGGCAGATAACGGATTCCCTGAGCAGCTATCTGGAGAGTGAATATATTGCCAGTGACTATGAGGACAGCAATCTGTTGCGTGATCTCGATGGCAGCATTCGGCAGATGCCGCGCCAGAACGACAAACTCAGCAATCGCCTGGGCATTGCCTATGAGTTTAATGAACACTGGCAGCTTAGCCTGGAATATGAAGATGAAAGCTCAGACGACAATTACTCTATCTACGACTACGACAAGGGACTGTTGCAGGCGGCGCTGGAGATTCAGCTTTGAGAAATCACTTATCAGTCCAGAACCCTCAGTGCCTGCTGCAATCGCGCATCACTCCAGCGCTCGACACTCAGTATGTCCTGTCCCGCCAGTTCCTTATCCTGCATCAGCGAATGACACGACCCTGACTCACCACCAGTTCGATCGCTTTGGTGGCGCTGATATTGTCGAGAGGATTGGCTCCCAGCATCACCAGGTCTGCAACCTTGCCAACGTCAATTGAGCCCATGCTGTCCTGAAGGTCGAAGAATTTCGCTGGCTCAAGGGTAGCCGCTTCAATGGCTTCCAGCGGCGTCAGGCCGGCTCGAACCAGCATATCCAGTTCCGAGTGCAGGCTATAGCCCGGCACAGCCAGATTGATGGGCGTGTCGGTGCCGGCACCGATGGGCACGCCGGCTTCATGCATGCGCCCGGTAAGAAACAGGCTCCACTCGGCAAAAGTGCTGTCACCAGGAGGCTGTTGTGAGCGATTGATTGCCTGACTGCGCCACTCTTCCCGAATCTCCGCCGGCAGCCGGATCAGGGCATCCTCGAAATCATTGCGCTCCCAGGCAGGCACAAGATTGAATGAATTGAGACGCAGGGTAGGCACCATTACCGTATCGCTCATGGCGGCAATAGTCTGGTCGCACTGGGCCTCATCATAGTTGGCGATCGCCGGCAGACGCTGTAAAGAGTGCAAGCTGGCACGTAGTTCTGCGCCCGGAATTCCCTCGGGATTCTCAAGCAACTGAAGACGGGTTGCGTGCAGGGCCTCGGCGTCGGCGGCACAATCCATTTCTATATTGCGCAGGTGTTCAATGGCGTCCACATCAGGCCCGGCAACACTGGCACGCATGGACAGGGGCACGTGGGAATCAATGGGTAAACCCAGATCTTCTGCTGCAGACACCAACGCTGCGAAGACCTCAGGGCTCACCATTTCATAGATTTTGATAAAACTGACACCCGCGTCGGCCAGCATGGACACGGTTTGCCTTGCGGCCTCATCGGTGGGCACTGATGTGCCAATCTCGGGTCTGCCAATGCCGTTGTAGACAACAAAATCACCGTCCAGCAGCGGGCCGGCATAATAGACCCTGGGGGCCAGACTGTCGGCTTCGTTCATGGCCTCAACCACCGGCAGTACCTTGTCCAGCAGGCCACCGGTATCACGCACACTGGTAATACCATAGGACAGGAACAGATCCGCCATGGCATCCACCAGGCCCTCCTCATAGGTCAAATGCACATGGAAATCCCAGAGGCCGGGAATCAGATAGCGGCCGCTGCCATCAATCACTTCGCTGGCATTGTGCGCAACGGAAGCTGCCTGAACCGCAATGATTTCGTCGCCGGAGAAAATGACCGTCTGATTTTCCCGTACTCCATTGAGGGCATCGATCAGAGTTATATTTTCGATGGCCACGGCATCGATAGTTTCCGGTTCACTGCTGCCGGTAGCGGGTGCTTCCTGTTCGGTACAGGAAATCAGGCCCAGTGAAAGCAAGAGCAGTAAGACCAGGGAATTACAGTGGCGGGTCAGATCGGCGAAGCGGATGTGCATGGCAATACCTGGCGTTCAAGTAAGAAGACAAACACCTTTTTACTCTATTCGCCGGATTATTGCACGGAGTTGTACATGGACTGGTTCAGGAGGAGATTTGAGCGAAGCTGATTGAGGAAGGCGTTAACCTGTTCCAGTTCGGAGCCACTCAACTGCTCCAGAATGACATTGCGCGCTTCACCAAGGGACATGATCTGCTGGTTTACAATCTCGTCGGGAGCCAGTTGATTGCGCGCCTGGGCTTCATCACGGCGAAACAGCATGGCCTGAACCAGATTGTCCAATACCATTTCCCGATTGCTCTCGGTCAGGTCCGGAGCAGCCTGGGCCAGTTGCTCACCGTAATTGCGACGCAGATTGCGCTGGGCGATAGCACCTTGCTCCTCATCCAGTCGCGCCAGTTCACTGCTGTCCAGCAGAGGGGCCAGTTGACCGCGCAGATAAGCATAGCTGCTCAGGGTTTCCAGCGCTGCCACATTGCCGGCACCGGTAGCTACCCGATTACTCAATTCAAGACGCTCGGAAATCACCCGCCCCAGAGCCTGTTCCACAGCATCGCGTTTGGCAGGCTGGGTACCGAGAGAGGCGAGAAACTCGCCAAATTGTACATCCACCTGCATGCGGGCCATGGAATCGAAGCCGCTATTGGCCTGGCTCTGCTCAATCATGGCACGAATATCAGCTGGCACATTGGAGGGCTGGGCATCCTGGGCAGTTACCGACGCTGCAGCCAACAGGCTGGAGATGAGAATCAGGGCTAATGCTGTGTTGTTATTCATGGGTCGAAAGCATAAAACGCTGACCCTTTGAAGTCTACTGCCATCAGGCTGGTACCAATGCGGCCTGCTGATTAGTGACACAACCACGCTACGGCTTCAACCCGGTATCGGCTCTAACTGGCGTGCTTGCCTTCATCCCAGGCACTGTGTTCTTCAGAAAAATCACCGGTTTGCTGCAACCATTTGATGGCGCTGGAGCGATTCCAGAAGGGTTTGACGCTGAGTCCTTCCATCGCCGCATAGGTGGCGGCCTGGTTGCTGAGGCCAAAGTGCAGGAGTCGATTGACCATAATGGCGATGCGAATGACGCGGTTACTGTAGTGGGCACCGCGCTTGATAAACTCGCGAATCTCCGCCAGTTCCCGGTCTGCCTCCGAGGCCATGGCATCTATCAGGATATTAACGCTTTGACCGGACGGGAGTTCTGCGAATTTTGAGTTAAGCGCCGAGAAGAGTTCCTCCATGCTGTAGCTGGCAGGAACGATGACTTCCACAGTATTGCTTGAAGCGTTGTACTCAGTTCTTATCTGACGAGACATAACAGGCTTTCCAGCTTCATCGACTTCAATTTCGGACCGCTAAACTACATTATGCCCAATTGAGACTGACTTCAGTCTAATTCCGGGCGGCTTTACAGGCCAGTCAATTGACAATGAGGGACAAGCGAAGATGTGCCTGGTACAAACTGCAGAAGAAACTCTTCATATCCAGAGATTGGTCTGCCTTCCCCCCAACACTCGCGCGAGTGTAACACAGTGTGAAAGTGCGACAAGTTAAACTCAGTAGGAATTAGGCCTGAGTTTGTAGGGGAATTCTGACGCCCAATTATAATTGTTAGGATCAGGATTTCTGCAGATAAGATTCCAGTTGTCCCATAAAATATTGCCAACCACCGATACAGGCTTCACGTTCGAACTCCGGCACATCGTCAGCAAAATCCTCTTCCACTGGAAAACTGATTTGCAGACTGCATTTATCAGCTTTTTCCCGCAGCTCGAAGACCGATTGGGCAGAGCCGGCGTAACCCTGATATTGCCAGCGATAAGCTATTTTTTTCGGTGCCACAGCTTCTGTTACTTCCCATTGGTGCAGGAATTTGCGCTCTCCGGCATCAACCATGAATTCCGTTTTAAATCCCGGCTCGGGTTTGAAATCCGGAATATTATCGAAGAACCACTGCCGCATTTGTTCAGGGTCCACCAGTGCAGCCCAGACCTTTTCAATAGGCGCATCGAGTTCAACGTTTACCAGTACTGGCTCTTCGTTAATCTTCATGCTGTTCACATTCCTCCTGACAAGTATCTGTCTGCTTTTTATTTGTGTCGCTGCCAGTTTTCCAGCACTGAACGGGCTTTGTCCTGATCGAAAGGAGAGGGTTCCACCGCCATTTTTGCAGCCAGCTCGATGACATAGCCATTGGGGTCACGGAAATAAATGGAATGAACAAAGCCATGATCCGAGACACCCCGGGTTTCCAGGCCTGCCTGTTCGCCTTTCTCCTTCATCGCCAGCATTTCGTCATAGCTCACTTCCAGCGCAATATGCAGATCGAAATCCCGCTGCTTCTTGAACTCAAAGGGTTCGTCCGGTTCTTCGAAAAAAGCCAGGAAAGAGCCATCGGCCCTCTGAAAGAAACTGTGCAGGACTTTGCTGTCACGACCGGTTTTGGTCTGGCTGATTTCGAAGGCATGCACCAGGGGCAGCCCCAGAAAGTCCTCATAGAAGGCGCGGGTTTGTTCCGAGTCACGGCAGCGCCAGGCATTGTGGTGAAGGCCCTTGATCATTTTTGCTCCGCAATTGCATCAGTCCAGCAGATGGGTATCCCGGGTCAGGCCCACCAGACGGGACAGGATTTCCTGAAACTCCTCCTGGGAGATGTCCACCAGTTCTACTACCCGGCCATACAGGGTAATGGTGGGCACATTACGTCCACCGAATTCTTGCTGGGTTTTCTGCAGGCAGTAGAGAATCATGCGTTCTTTCTTGTTGAGTCCGTCCCTCACATCGGGCAGGTCATCGTAGCGGGAATCTGAATTGGTCATGCTGTGTCATCCAGTGGCCGGTAATCACCATTGGGCCCTGGCGTAAGGTGCAAGAGTTGGGTTTTCTCCAGAATATCCACCTGATGCCACTCACCCTGTCGGACGATGCAGCCCTGCCCCGGACCCAGCTCCAGAGCCTGTTCGGGGTCTGAATCGCCAGTTACCCGCACCCGGCCACTGATCACAAATAACAGTTCATCGCCGTCCGGATGCATTTCTCCGTTATGGGGCGCATTGTTCTCCATGCTGACAATGCCCAGGGTCATGGCGGCACGTCGTTGCGGGGGACCGGGTTGATACTGTCGGGATGAAATCTGCCAATCGGCGCTGATGTCAAAGCAGTGATTGGCTATATCAATGGCTTCTATTCTGGCCATTTTTCCTCCTGATGGAGTGTCTGCAGAGGGCCCGGGCCCAGGTAACTACTGCCTGCCAAGCATCCACCAGGCCAGTGTGCCAAGCACGGTGCCCAGAGACGGGCCGAGGGCGACGCCCAAAGCGACATTACCCAGCACTGCGCCGAGGACAATCCCAAAGCTGGCGCCAAAGGCGATGCCCAGGCCAATGCACATTGCCAATTGCGCTTCCTGGCGTTCGGATGGTGATTCCTGTTCAGTCTTTTTGTTTTTCATCACTACAGGCCACGCTTTATCAAACGAATCTGACCCAGCTTACTGCCAGCAGCACAGGAACGCAAAAGCAAAGCCAAACAAGCTGGGGACACCAAGCTGGGGACACTGACAAAATAACAAATTAAGCTATCTCTCAAGCCGGAAAGCATCTCTGTCAACTCCCGATAAACACGACCTTATTTTGTTAATTTGTCAGTGTCCCTGGTATTGTACTGGTGTTGTATCTCGATCAACTCCCGGTATACGGGAATTTATTTTGTTATTTTGTCAGTGTCCCCGGTGCTTCGTGTCCCCGGTGCTTCCAGTGTCCCCGGTGCTTCTTGGAAGCATCAATCGAAATAGTCTGATAACAGCCCAATGGACAGAGCGTATTTCAGGGCCGGGTTATAGCTCATCAGGACACAGAAATTGCTGTACACAATATAGGCCTGATCATCCCCTTCATCGGCCAGCACCAGAGAGGCCGGGATTGAGCGAGTCGGCAAGTCGGAGCCATCGGCTTTTCTGACTCCCATGGCCTGCCACTGCTGCAGATCCCGCCATACCGGCAGTCGCCCATCGTAACGACGGCATTGGGACGGGGCGCTCAGGTCCCCTTCCCGTTCACGCATCAGTTCGGCTTCCAGTTCCACCGGAATCTGCACCGGACGTCCCCAGGTTCGGTCATCGGACCAGCCATTGGCACGGAAATAGTTGGCAATGGAGGCAAACACATCGGCTTCACTGTTCCAGATGTCCTTGCGCCCATCGTCATCAAAGTCCACCGCGTAGCGCTCATAGCTGCTGGGAATAAACTGTGGCTGGCCCATGGCACCGGCCCAGGAGCTTTTCAGTTGCTCGTAGCCGGGAAAGCCACTGTCCAGCATTTCTACAGCGGACAGAAACTGGCTGCGGAAAAAAGCGCCACGACGATTGTCATAGGCCAGGGTGGCGAGCACATTGAACAGGGATTCACGGATTGGAAAGGTACCGAAATTGGTTTCCATACCCCAGATAGAAACAATAAAACGGGCCTGAACGCCAAACTCCCTCTCCACCTCAGCCAACAGGTCGGCATGGGTTTGTAAGCGCTCACGTCCGTTGTCTATCTTCCAGTCACTGACCCGGCGACTCAGGTAGTCGTCAAAGGTTTGCACCCGTTCGGGTTGGGAGCGGTCGGATTCGATGATGCGCTGCACCGGCGGTGTAACCTCTGAAAAAGCCAGTTCGATGGTCTCCGGACGCACGCCCAGGGCTTCGGCCTCACTGCGCAGTTCCTGCAGCCATTGCTGGAATTCCGGGTTGTCCTGGGCAGAAAGGACGGGAGCAAACGAGAGCAGGATCAGACTGGATAGAAGAGTAACCAGCAAATAGCAACTTTTGTTCATGGTCGTATCTATGGGGTATCAGCTTGTAGGTATTGAAAGGAGGTGGTGAGTTTCACTTTCCTTTTTATCGGCCACCCGCCAGCCATCTGTCGAGGGCATCGGCAAATGCCTTGCGGTCATTCTGGCCAAGGGGCGGCGGCCCACCGGTCTGCAGGCCACTGCTGCGCATGGTTTCCATGAAATCCCGCATATTGAGCCTCGCCTTGATAGTGTTGGCAGTGTACATCTCACCCCGGGGATTCAATGCCAGCGCCCCTTTCTCTATGACCTCGGCCGCCAGGGGAATATCCGCCGTAATCACCAGATCTCCCTCGACCACCCGTTTGACGATCTCGTTGTCGGCCACATCGAAGCCTGGCGGCACCTGCAGGGCCGAGATGAATTCGCTACGCGGTACATTCAAACCCTGGTTGGCCACCAGGGTAAGCCGGGTCTGCGTCCGCTGAGCGGCCCGATAGAGAATTTCCTTGATGACGCCAGGACAGGCGTCGGCGTCGACCCAGATTGTCATATTACTATCCGATACATGCCGGAGAAACATTCCGGCAAGGATTGTACTCTTGAATAAACTATCAATTAGCCTGCCCCAGACCTGCTCAACTTTGCAAGATGACAGTGTTGGCTGTTAATCCACAGACACACTACCATCACCGGCAATCGTGAACCGTAACACACGGCCCAATTCGCTGCCCGGCGCATAGACGAACTCTCCCTCAATTGCTTGCGTACCTGACTGCCGGAGTGAATAGCTACTCTGCCCCGACTGGCCCTGCCGCGAATAGAGAATGGTGGCCGAACTGGATGCGGCAACCGGGCTGAAAGATATCCGGCTGGAGGGCAGATTGATGACAAACTCCCCATAGCTGGTTTCGGACTGATTCAGCAAAACCACCCTGGGAGTGATCAGGTAATAAACAGCAACGAGCAGCACCGGGACCAGCAGCAGGGGCAGCACAATCCGGTATCTGACTTTCATGGCGCAGTTGCTCTTCTGTGCTCAGTTGCTGTTAACTGATAACAAGTCCAGGCAAGATCGGGATCCTCACTTGCAAGCCCGATCCTGCCTGGCGCAGATTTCAAAGACGGGGTAATGGCAGTGGTCCGTCCCGCAAGATCCGTCCCCAGACCCGCTCACCGATAGCATAGGCTTCTTCCATCAGCGCTTCTTCATCCAGAGTCAGGATGCGATGGTCCCGCATCACAAAGCGCCCATCTACCATCACGGTTTCGATATCCGAGGGCTGTCCATTGTGGATCCAGGCAGACAGGATGCGACCTGACGGTGTCAGATGAGGCTTGAAGGTATCCAGCACCAGAATATCGGCCTTCTTGCCCACTTCCAGAGAGCCGATACTGTCAGCCTGGTTTACCGCATGGGAGCCACCAGTGGCGGCGTCGGCCAGCATATCTTCCGGCTGTGGCAGGGTGCCAGGTATCTCATCATTGCGCTGAATACGTTCCAGGGAAATGGCTGTCTTCATAACATGCAGCATGTCAGTGTTATTGTTGTCGGTGCCCAGGGCAATGCGAATACCTGCTTCCCGCAACGCCGTTACCGGCGGACTGACACCACGGTTGGCCGCCATGGCAGCCTGATGGGTAATGATGGTGTTACTGCGCGCCAGGGCATCGATCTCGGTGCTGTCCACATAGCGGGCATGGGCAGCAAACAGACGCGGACCGAGGAAACCATTCTGGTCCAGGAAAATGGCCGGGCGCACGCCGTGGTAGCGCAGCATGAATTCCACTTCCGCCTGGGACTGGGTCATATGGATGGTGTAGCCCAGATCATGCTGATCAGCGAATTCCCGCACATCCCGCAACAATTGCGGTGACGACAGTTCCGCCAGGGCCGCCGCCGGAAACACCTGAATACGGTTATTATCCTGACCATGCCAGCGGCTGTGCAGATCAACAATTCGCTGCATGCCTTCTTCCCGCAACTGGTCAGAGAATTGCGGTGGCACACTGTTGGCCAGACGCGGTGGCGACATGGGACCATCGACGGTAGTGATATCTCGCACTGATTCGGCAAACACCCAGCGCTGGCCGGTGCCCGCCAGAGCCTCTGCATCCCGCGCAATACCCCCTACATTCTGCACCATGGTAGTGGTGCCGGCGCGCAGGCCTTCAATAGCCGCCAGTACCGACATGACCGTGGCTTCGTCGCTGGACAGCAGGCTGGCGGGGCTTTCCGGCAAACTCAGGGAGTTGGGAAAACCGAAGTCTTCGTTAAAGCCCTTGGCAATGGTGGCGGCCAGGTGGGCGTGACAATTGATCAGACCCGGTAACAGGGCCTTGCGTCGCCCGTCATATACCTCGGCCTGGGGAAACTGTGCCAGCACCTCATCAGTATCGCCAATAGCGGCAATAAGCCCATTGTCTACCGCCAGGGCCACATCCTTGAGAGTGCGCCGCTCGGCATCGTTGCTGACCACGGTGGTATGGGTGAATACCACGGTGTCACTGCTGTTGTTCTGGGCCAATAATTCCGCGCCCGGCAGCATACTGGCTCCAACGGCGGCACCGGCGCCAGCCAGCAGTTGGCGGCGGCTGAGGGTTGGCGTGGCTGAGAGTACTGAGTGCTCCGGGTTTTTCTTTTTCACTGTGACTACTCCATGTTTATATTTTTCAGAGGATTGGTCCGGGGGCTTGCTGGCCTAGCCTGCCCGACAGCCGTTGGGCAAGGGTTTTTCCGGCACTGCCAGACAGGGAATCTGTTTGTCAGCATAACCAATATCAAACAGCATGCCCTGGGACAGTTCTCCGGCCATTTTGCGTTCCGGCAGATTCACCACGAACAGGGCCTGCAGGCCTTCGATCTCGCCGGGATTTTCCCGCTCCTGCTTGATGCCGGCGAGTATGCTGCGCTGGTGATCACCGAAGTCTACAGTCAGCTTCATGAGCTTGTCGGAATTTGCCAGCTCTTCGACACTGACAATGGTGCCAATGCGGATATCCAGTTTGTCCAGGTCGTCGAGGCTGATGGTGTCTTTAATGGGGGCTGGGGTCATGGGCTGGTCTCCTCGAAACGATTCATGTCTACATTTTTAATGCTGTGGGCCGGGTCAAACACGCGCCCGTTCATGGCGATATAGACTCCCGGCGGTAATAACTGCGCCGCCATCACTGCCGAGCCCAGATTAAATACCGCATCGCTGTCACGGTATTGGGCCGGATACATGGAGCCGGTTAATACAATGGTTTTGTCCTTGATGCATTGCAAGTGCTGCGCTGTCTTGATCATGGTGTCAGTGCCATGTGTCACTATCATGCGCGATTCCGGAGCAGACTCGATTGCCTGACGAATGGTTTCCCGGTCTGCATCATTCAGATCGAGGCTGTCTTTTTGCATGATGGGTACCAGTTCATAGTCCAGTACCACATTGGCGCGTTCCAGAACCCCGGGAGCCTGGGGTTCGCCCACCTGATATTCGCTCTTCTGATCGAAATAGGTTTTGTCGATGGTGCCGCCGGTAGTGAAAATCTTCAATGCCATGGTGTTTTGCTGTGTCAGAACTGAAAGCCCGCCGGGTGAACAAGCCCGAGCTAGCATACTATGACTGGGGAGACGGGACTACAGGAAGAGGAACTACAGGCCGCCGGAAAGATCAATAAAACTGCCGGTGACAAAGGCAGATCGGTCAGATGCCAGCCACCAGATGGCCTCGGCCACTTCCTCCGGCTGACCACCGCGCTGCAAGGGAATCTTGTCCTTCAGGCGATCCACCCTGCCGGGCTCACCGCCATCGGCGTGGATATCGGTATGGATAAGGCCGGGCCGCACGGCATTGACGCGAATACCTTCTGCCGCCACTTCCAGTGCCAGCCCCCGGGTCATGCTGTCTACTGCACCCTTGGAAGCGGCGTAGTCGATGTATTCATTGGGCGAGCCCTTGATGGCCGCCATGGATGAGACATTGACGATGCTGCCTCCGCCACCGCCTTCGGCCGTCGACATGCGTTTGACCGCTTCCCGGGCACAGAGAAAGCTGCCGGTAACATTGGCGCTGAGCACTTCGTTGATGCGCTCGGCAGTCATAGCCTGCAGCTTGCTCTGGGGATGCAGTATGCCGGCGTTATTCACCAGGCAGTCGAGAGCACCGAGTTGCTCATCGAGTTGCTGAAACAAACGAATGACCTCGGCCTCGACAGACACATCGGCCTGAATCAGAACACAAAGGCCGCCAGCGGCTTCGATATTTGTTTGCACCGCCTCGGCCGCTTCTCGTCGGCTGCGGTAATTGATGCAAACGGCGTAGCCCCTGGCAGCAAATAAACGTGCGGTTGCAGCGCCTATGCCGCGGCTCGCACCGGTAATGAGAGCAGTCCTGTTAGTCACTGACCGTCCTTTCGTTTCACCCTTTAATTCCTCTTTCGTTTCACTCTCAGGGTAATTCCGCGCGCAGGCTGATGGCGCCGCGAATCTGCCCGGCAAGATAGCCTGTGGCCGTATCTGCCGGATAATGTTCTGCCAGTGCCGAGCGAACTTCGCTGTTGATGTTCTGGCCATGGCAGGTCAGGCACAGGGGCATGGCAGGCTGGGCCTGCATATAGCGGTAATCGCCATTGACCACGGCCGAAGTGTTGATTTCCGGGCCCGGCTCACCGGCTTGCTGGCGCTGATCAAAGCTCTGCAACATCTGTCGTTCCCAGCTATCGGGTATGGCCATGTCGGCATTTCGGGGTTTGAGGCTCACCCGACGCACCGACCAGCCCGACTCGGCACTGAGTTCAGCGGCGATCTCCGGAGCCCGTACTGAACAGACTTCGATGGCCTGCACAGGCCCCCTTCAGCCATGGCCGATTGCAGGGTGGGCAATAGCGTGCCAACAAACTGCCGGGTGATGTCGGCGGCGCGCTGATCCAGCTCGGACAGATCCCGCTCCCCGGTGCTACTTCAGGCAATCAGGCTTAGAACTAATAGCAAGTAAATTCGTTTTTCAAAAAACATGGGGACACTCGCAACTTAGCAATTTAAGCTTGTTTAGAGCAATCATAGGGGGCTTTCACAAACTATCAAGCAATGGCAGTTTGTTGTTAAGTTGCTAGTGTCCCCAGCTCTGTTAGCCAATCTATAAATCCAGCCACTGCATAAAAGTAACCGAGGCCTGAATCAGTCGCTGCCTGGGGGTTTCCAGCAAGGCGGCATGATCACCACCGGCCAGCACTACCCATTGCTTGTTGGGGTTCGCCAGTTCTGTGAATACCCGGGCGTGGGCGTCGGTGTCCGCCAGGGGGTCAAATTCGGCCTGCAATAACAGAGTGGGCACATTTACTGCGCTGGCATTCAAAGCGTTCCATTGCTGCAACTGATTCCAGTCGGCCCGCACCGGATCAGCGCTGAGGGCTTCGCGCACATAGACATCAATGGCCTGCTGGCTGATTGATCCGTCCACAATGAAATCCGAGGCCGCCGCTTCGGCGGTGGTGGCTGCGCGGGCGGGTTCGGTGGCGCCCGGATCTCGATACTCGGTATCCGGATCAACCGGATAGCCAAACAGCGTCAGGCTGCGGAAGTTCTGCGGGTACTGCTGCGCCGTGAGCTGAGCGATCATGGAGCCATAGGACCAGCCCCAGACATCGATCGCCCTGCCGCTTCGTTCACTCAGCCAGGCCATGACATTGGCCAGATCCCTGGCGGCTTTGTCCGGCGTGTTCCAGCCACTGGCATCGCGCGGCGTTTCGCCATAGCCGCGAGCATCCAGGGCCCATACCGAATAACCCTGCTGGTTGAATCCGTCCATCAGGGACAGGTCTTCTCCGGGTACCTGTAAATCGAAATCCGGAATGGAACTCCAGGTACGGCCATGATGCAGCAAAATAATACCTTTGGGATTATCGACCGACTTTTCCCAGACCGCCATCGGATGACCTTCAGACATCACCCTGTGTTGAATCAGCTCTGCCGCCTGGGCTTTGCTTACTAGCGGTAGAATCACCAGCACTGCCAGACCTGCAAATTTCAAAATACGCTTGATCATCTGATGTAGCGACTCCCTTACAATGATTGAATTGATCGCAGCCCGGTGGCTGCGTTCTCAATGCAGACTACAGCTGCCTTGCCTGATCGTCCACGTAATAGCTGTAACCCACAAACTGTTCGACCTCATCGGGCTGCAGCGACTTGTACAGGGCATTGGCGGGAATATTGTCCACTTCTGTCCCCAACCAGACCTCCTGACAGCCGCTTTCCCGGGCGATGACAATCAGTTCCCTCATCATTGCCTTGCCCGCTCCCTTCTTTCTCTGATCTGCGCAGACATCGACCTCATCGATATAGAGCCAAAGCTCCTTGTCATAGGGCTTGATCTGAATTCTGGCGGAGGCAATCCCCAGCAAATTGTTTTTCCTGCTTGCGCTGTCGTAGCAAGCGATAAAGACTGTGTCCTGGCGCTGCAGATAGTCAGCAAGATCTTCGGCCTTGTACGCAGTTATCTCATTGGCCTCATCCCAGCGTGCACTATTAATATCGCGCACCAGAGCGGGCAAATCATCTTCAAGCGTTATTCTTTGTATTTGCATTCAATTCGACGCCGCATCAGCCTGGCATTCAGTTCACTGATAGCCTGGGGAAACAGCGCTCCTTTGTTCAAGCAGGTAACTCAGGTGCTCAACACCGGTACCGCAGCAACCACCCAGAACAGAGACCCCATGGTCCCGGTTCAGCGCTAGCATCAACTCACCCCAGTCGGCAATGCTGTCAACTTTCAGTTCGTCCGCATTGTCCAGTTCACTGTGATCCAGAGCAGAGGCATTGGCCTGAACGCCAATGAGCCGCGACAAGGATTGCCCGGACTTTGCCGCGGCAGCAACAAAAGAAGGGTGGGCACAATTGACCATATATCCCAGCGGAGCAGGCCTGCACTGACTATCAAGCAATGCCATGGCTTCCTGCAGGGAACTGCCATCAAGGATATTGCCATCACGGCCTGTCACAAAACTGATGATATATGGCGTGCCGGTGGCTGCCATGGCCCGGGCGATGCCCAGGGCTTCCTGCACATTGGGCAGGGTCGCCGCCATCAGAAAATCCACAGCACTGTCAGCCAGCCGTTCAATCTGCCAGCCATGATGTTGCTCTGCTGTCTCGGCATCCAGGCCTTCATCGGGCCGGTAACAGTCGTTCTTGCAGCCCATCAGGCCACCGATGTACACCTCGTCATGACTGCGAATCTCACGCATAAACGCCACTGCATCTTCATTCACTGTGTCGCTCACATCGGAGCCTTCGACCCGGTCACGGCTTGCCCGCCAGGTGGGTGTACACACCAGCATGGGCAGGCCAGCCTGATGTGCCAGGTCCATATAGTTTTGATAGAGGGAAGCCATGGCGGCGCGGCCCTCATCATCATAGATGAGTGCTGCGTTCAGCAGGCTATGGTGCAATGGCAACTGAGCGCCGCGACGTAATTGCTCAACGATCGCCGCCTCCATCAGAATCAGGGAATGCTGGTTGAGTAAATCTTTCATGCAATTTGTACAAGGGGCCTGACAAGCTGGTACCTTAAGGTAATCGCTAAGTTGCCAAATTGCGAGTGTCCCCACATGCCTGCGACCAGATTTGTTGTTCTTCTGCTGATTCTTCTGTCACTTCCGGGTTGCGTCGGTACCATGCCAGACAATGGCGGGCCACGTAATAACCTGCTCTATGCCGTTGCCTGGCAGCAAACCGCCGCCGAGTATCGGGCGCTGTATCATCAGGGTTTTAACCTGGCACGAGCGCGGGTAGAAGACGCCCTGGCCCACCATGGAGACAGCGACCGACCACTGGCAGTGATCTCAGACCTGGACGCCACCTTGCTCGACGCCGCCGAATACTGGGGCTATCAGGTCGGCCGTGATGGGGATTTTTTCGATGACCCCGCCTGGGATGCCTGGATCGCCGAGAACCGTCTGGAAGCCACTCCCGGGGCACTGGAGTTTCTGCAGTTCTGCGCGGCCAATAATGTGGAAGTGTTCTATGTGTCCAACCGGGATCAGGGCGAGAACACCCATGCCTATGCCCTGGCCCATCTGCAGAAACTGGGTTTCCCCTATGCCGATACGGAACACACTACCATCTTGCGCGAGACATCCAATAAACAGTCAGTGCAGGAAGCCATCATGGCAGACTATGAGGTGGTGGTGCTGCTGGGGGACAATCTCAATGATTTCTCCCGCCGCTACTATGTCACCGACGTCGCTGAGCGGGAAGCCCTGATGACCGAAGACCGGGACGACTTTGGCAAGCGCTTTATCCTCTTCCCCAACCCCACCGACGGACACTGGATCCGAGCCATCTATGGCGAATCAGAGCCACCGGCTTCGGCGCAGAATCGGAAAATTCTGAAGCGGGCGGCGATGCGCAAGCAGTGGCAGCCTTGAAATAAAGGAAATAGAGGGGACACTCGCAACTTAGCAACTTAAGCTCATCGTTAAGTTGCTAAGTTGCGAGTGTCCCCTGCTACTGTCTCCTGCTATTAATGCGGGTGCCGCGTTAGATGCTGGGCCAGCAGGTCCTTGCCGTAGTCGTTGCCGTTGGGGGTGCGGACAATAGTGTGGATGTGATCACGGGTCGGAGTGCCCGGGGTGTTCTTCTCCAGAGTGCCCACCGGATTCTGGTGGTCGAACTCGATCAGAATCACCGGGCTGTGGATGCGGTAATAAAAGACAGCATCATCTTCCGTGCTGCCGATCCAGGCGAACCAGGTGTCATTGATGTGCTCGCCCACTTCCTCCATGGTGACTTCGGCATGGGGGGCACGCAGCTTGCCCACATAGCTTTCCATCAACTCCAGTAACTGCATTTTCTGGGCACCGCTCATGTCCGAGCCGGGCAGGCCTTCATAGTCCAGCACCAGATTGTCCGCATTGGCGGCAGCCACCTGGTTGTTGCGGGTCTTGTCGGGATTGATGGTCGCGCGAGCCCGCTGGTCAGCATCCAGTGACTGCATCAAGGCCAGCCCCCGGTCCTGTTCCTGCTGCAGGATGATATTGCCGGCATAGCGCCCGCTCTCGGTTATCACCGGCTCGGCACCCCAGAAAGCCGGAGTCATGACCACCTGATCCCCCAGCACAAAATAATTGATTACCAGATGGTGACCATCCAGTTGCCAGCCCCAGGGTTCCTCGGAATCAGGGATGCCCATAAAGGTGAAATAGTATTTCTCCTCACCATAGCGAATGGGTTCGCCATTGAGTTCAAACAGGGTTTGCTCGGTTCGCATGATGCGCCGGGTCTGTTCCAGACCCCGGGCCGACAGGGAGACCTCCAGCAGATTCCAGGCCGCCTGCTTCTGTGCCTCACTCATCTCTTCCAGACTGATGCCCCGGCGCGGGAAAATCCCCACATCCACATTGGACCAGTCCCGCCATTCAGGATCATCAATGGCAAAATGACTGCGGCTGAGATCGATAGTGTCCAGCGTGGCCAGAAAGGCGTCGGCGGCTTGCCGGATCGGTGCCGTTGATACACCGGTGGCACGAATCGGGAACAAGCCTTCTATACGACCATCGGAGGTGGTCAGCCCCACAAAGGGTTCGCCCATGGCACGGGCGGCACCGCTTGAGAATGTCCCTTTCATTTCCAGGATATTGGGCGGGTACAGGGACTGGGCATAGGTGGTGATGCCAATGGCACAAGCTGTAAATGCCAGTGCCGGCAATCTGATAAACCATGGTTTCTGCTTGTTCTTGTTCATGGTGTTCTCCACGCTGATTGGAGTCTTTGTGTGAGACTACCCCGTCCCAAATGAAGCTGCAAGAATTGTAAGCTCAGGAAAACCTGCCAGGAACACGGAACAAATAACAAACCACTGTGCCTTATTTTGTTATTTTGTCAGTGCCCCCTATTGATGAGCTAGCCAGGTCAAGGGGAGTCAAAAGCGCGCGTGATGAATGACTGCGCGACCAGGCAGCACTCATAAGCCAGCCGCCGCTCTCCGTTCAAAGCTGGCAGTTACAGATGAGCAATACACTTGATCTCGATCTTGCAACGCAGATCCACAAGCGCCCCGATCTGGATCACCGTCTGCGCCACTTCCGGCAATCCGCCATAGGCCTCCTGGAGTGGAGTATAGACGGGCTCTACCTTAGCCATCAGTTCTTCAACATCTGTCACGAAGAATGTCTCGTCGACTACATTATCGAGGGAGGCTCCGAATTCGGCGAGTACCTGTGTCAGACTTGCGTATGCCAGTTTGACTTGCGCCAACAATTCGTCAGGCACATTCCCCTCGTCATCCATACCCAACTGGCCGGACAGGTAAAGCACATTGCCCACCTGTACACCCTGGGCAATAAAATCTGCATAGGGGCCTGATCGATAAGTCTTCTTGTCGATTGTCATTGATTTATTCCTTTATTTTTTTTTACAGCATGATTATGTCCGAGACCGATGAATATAACACTCTTTATATACTGTGCGGTTTTCGAAAAATGGAAATGGCGACTCGAATGATTCAACAACTCAAGGCACTCCTTAAGCCACCACATTATTCGTGCCTTTTCGAAGTTCTAGCGCGGCGTGTGAACATCCTCGGCGTCGACGTCTTGCGCGCCGGCCAGTTCATCCGCCCAATTTTGCTCTTGCTGTTGCGCGTCCGGTCCTTGCTGCTCTTCGCCGCGTTTCGGTGCATAGATCAGGCGAACCAGTAGCGCGAAATGATCTGAGCCTGTATGGGGCATGCGATTCAGTGAGCGTAAAGTGAAGTGCTCGGAGTGGAACAGGTGATCCAGCGGCCAACGGGCCAGGGGGTAGTCAGCGTGGAAAGTATTGTACATGCCGCGCCCCACCCGCGGGTCCAGCAAGCCACTGAGCTTACGGAACAGGCGTGTCGTTGCTGACCAGGCCACGTCATTGAGATCGCCTGTCACTACAATTGGCTGGTCACTCTTCGCCACACTACGTGCCACTATGACCAGCTCGGCATCCCGTTCTGCCGACTCGGGATTCTCGGTTGGGCTGGGCGGTGCCGGATGCAAAACATGGAGGCGTACCTGAACACCATTGCGAAGAGTGAGCAACGCATGCATGGAGGGCACATGATCTTCCACCAGATAATCTACCGTCGCCTCCGACAGCGGCAATCGTGAATAAACATGCATACCATAGAGATTATCCAGCGGGCACTTGATGCTGTGTGGCATCTGATCTGACAGCTTATCCAGTTGATCCTGCCACCACTGGTCTGATTCCAGCGTCACCAGCACGTCGGGCTGATGCTCGGCTACCAGTGCCAGCAGAGGATCAGAGTCGCGATTTGGGGTGAGCACATTGGCAGTGAGGATACTGAGCATCCTGTCACTGTCACGCTTGTGTGCGGTTTTCACCTCCACCGGCCAGAGCGCTGTGTAAGGCAGAATCCAGCTAATTTGCCAGATGAGACACAGCGCGGAAATTGTTATCAGGACCATACTGATTGGCTGACCCAGGTCCAGCACGATCAGCTCCGCCAGCAGAATCAATCCGGCGAAGGATGCGAATTGCAGTCGTGGAAAGTCCATCCCCCGGATAATCCAGTGGGGATTGCGAGACAGGGGGAGCAAGGATACCAGCAGGAGCAAAGCTGTTAATGCTGAAAATATTATCTGTGGCGACATGATGCTATTCTTTATTGGCCGCCAATAACGACGTTTTGTCTGATAAGTATATCAGCGTTTGGCTTTCCTGAGTTTGGCATTCTGCGCAAGAACTTGATCAGCTGAAGCCACTGCTACTCAAATAGAGCGCCGGCATCCACAGGGCCACAGCCATCAGCATTGAGCAGGCCAGCAGCAGTATCATAGTGCTGCCAGCGAGATGGCTGATTAGCACTTCAGGCTGGAAGATATACAGGCTCGCCAGGAGCAAAACCGTGGCAGTGGCATGCTCAAGCCAGCCGGCAAACCTGGCTCTTCCGGCGATCAGTAAAGCCCGGGCCTGAAATAACAGAAACAAGATTAGCGCCTCAAGCCCGAGGATATCCGCCATCAGAATCAATTCGATTGAAAAAGGAACCGCGTAGGGCGCGAGGACAAACAGCAACAGGATGATGGCCAGCTTCAACAATAGAGTTTTATCGGGCTTGAAATTCAAAACGAGTCTCCTTGCATCATCAATCGATCAATTGGCTCTCACCTAATCCTTGCCCGCTAAAATCATCAATAATTCCAGGCAATGCTGACATATTATTGAAGATCAGGTCTGCGCCTGCCGAAGACAGGCTGCTTGCATCCATCAACTCAGCATAGCCAAACACGGTCATGCCTGCGCTCACGGCAGCTCTCACACCGGTAGGGCTATCTTCAATAACCAGACAGCGGGAGGGATCGCTCACTCCCATCTGACTAGCCGCATGCAGATAAATATCGGGGAAAGGTTTGCCACGACTTACATCGGATGTGCTGAAAACATTTCCCTCAAAATATTGCATCAAGTCAGTCTTTCCCAGGGTTTTCTTCATCTTCTGGTGCGAGCCGCTGGAGGCAACACAGAAAGGAAGCTCAAGATTGGCTAATACCGATTGCACACCGCTTACCGCTTCCACCGACAACTCCAGCGCTGCATTTATTTCTTTTTCATAGCGGTCGGCAACACGTGCTGAGGGCTGACTGCCTACCATTTCTTCTATGACAGACATGCATTGGGACCTGGACCGCCCAACAAAGTGCTTGAACATCTCCTTGAGGCTGAATCGCAGGCCATACTCTTCCAGCAGTATCGCCGCAAAGATTTGATTGGCAAGGCGTTCGCTGTCCACGAGCACGCCATCACAATCGAATATTACCAGCTCAAACTGATGCAATGTTGAACCCTGATTGTATGTTTTTCTGACATTCCTGATCGCTATGAATCACTTCGCAGAATTCTAACTATACGATTATATATAACCTCGGTTGTTAACCACGAGTTACCCCCACTGGTATTCACGAATTGGACAAGCACAGTGTCAATATCCTCATGATAACGAGCGATGCTCGAGTATCCTGCCAGCAGGCCTGTGTGCCCGTATTCGTATATAGAGGAATAAATCTCTTGTTCTTCATCGGAAAAGAGCGAGCCGTCGTTCAAGGCTCTGAGAAATATTCCGGTGTCTTCCGCAGTCGCAACCATGCTACCACCAGGGGCGATGTGGGGGCGCAGTTTGAAGTCTTCATCAGACCCTGTGTCATAGCCACTGGAGAGACGCGCCGGATCAATGTCACTCAATGAAGCGTAGGTTTGAGTCAGCTCCAGCGGATCGAGGATTTTATCTTGAATGTATTCCTGATGATGATAGCCCAGAACCTGATCCAGGATATTTCCAATCAACAGGTAGTTGGTATTGGAATACTGATAACGCTCACCGGGTTCAAACTCAGCGGGATCATCAAATACCAGTGCCAGATAATCGTTCACGTCATCTGATGTGATTTCCCACCGACCTGGATCTTCAACCCAATCAGGAATGCCGCTTCGATGCTGCAGCAACATTCTCAAGGTAATTCTGTCTGCATTCCTTATTTTGCCAATCAGATCGGGAAAAAACTCTGCAATCGTATTGTCAGGACTCAACTGACTGTCACTGATCAGCATCGCTGTGGCGGCCGCGATATAGAGTTTGCTAATACTGGCAATTTTGAATAGCGAATGGGGATCGGCAGGTATCAACAGATCTCTGTCATTCCAACCAGCCGCAAAAAACTGCGGAGCTTCACCCTGCCGGTCCACATACACGATGATGCCATCCAGTTTATAGCGAACTGCAGCATTTACCTGCCCCTGAATCGTGTCTGGCAAGGGACTCAAGTAAGCGATGGCTGCACGCCAGGGCGCGAACAGGGAGATAGTTGCGACAGTAACTACTATTGCAGCAAGTCGAATAAGGTAAATTCGCAACTTTCTTCTATTCATCCTCGACGTGGTCTCCAGCCAACGAAGTCTTGAGAGGCGTATTCGGGTGAAACTTCAAGGTTCAACCTACTCTGACTTTTTTGACCCTCACGCCCTGGTTTATTGACAACAAGCAATCAGATTGATTCCCTACCTTTCGGCATCACAGCTTACGCCACAATCAAAAAACTGTCCTCAATCTCATCCCACTTGCTGGGCTTGCCAATCTTCGTCACCTTCATGGTCTTACTGACCCTGGGCTCCAGTATTTCCTCAAACTCCTCCACATTCTGAAACTCCGGGTCCAGCCACTTGTCGACCAAATCTTTATTCTCAAAATCCAGCATCAGGGGCATGGACTTCGGGTGGATGTTGTCCCACTGGGGACTTAGCGGTGGCAGGGTGATGATGGAGGTGGCGTAGGTGACCTCGCCGGTTTGCTTGTTGAGGTATTCCTTGTAGAGGCCGCCGAAGGCAATGGCGGAGTCTTGCAGTTCGATTTTGTGGTAGGTCTTCTTGTCGCCCAGGCCTTCAACAAAAGCGCTGGCGGGGATGATGCATCTGGATTCGCGGAAGGGCTTGTAGGCGATGGCCCTGGGACTGTTGAGTTTGTCGGACCGGGAATTGAAGCTGGCGTATTTGTAATTGGGCTTGAGGGTTTCGTGATCCAGCAGCAGCCACCAGATGGCTTCGCTGACCTGGCGTTCGCCGCCCTGCTCATGAACGATGGCAATCTTCGCCCCCGGGGCAATATCGGGGCTGCAGTGACCGGTGAACAGGCTGATGCCCAGTGACTGGCAGAGCCACTGGATCTCGGGGCTGTCGATGAGGTTGAAGCGTCCGCACATTGGATTTCGGTCCTTGCTGGTAGTAAAGTCCTTGTTGCCCTTAATTTGCTGTATTACAACAAAACCAGGCGGCAATGGCACTCACTAGAGCTGTATTAGCTCATGCCCTGCTGCCCACCAGTCAACAGAATAAATAGAATAGATAAAAAGGACATTCCATGAAATTCCTGCCCCGGTTGTTTGCCTTTTCTTCCCTGTTATCTCTCGGTGTTGCCAGTTTGGCCAGCCTGGCCCCGGCCAGCGTGCAGGCCCAGGTGACGGCTACGGATGCCCAAAGCTGTGATGCCCTGCGGGATATGCGCAATCTCACCATCATCCGGGCCGGGATTCGGGAAAACAGCAGCGATGGTTCGTCCTATTGCTATGTGCGCGGCATTATCTCCCCCGCTATTCATTTCCACGCCCAATTGCCTCTGCCCCAGAACTGGAACGGCCGCTACCTGATGTGGGGAGATGGGGGCAAGGATGGCGATCTGGACTATGCCGATCATCGCGTGGCCGAGGGTTATGCCGTCACCAACAGTAATCTGGGCCATGACAATGGTGTCGAGCCCGGCGCCTCCTTCGGTTTTAATAACCGTCAGGCGGAAATCGACTTTGGTTATCGGGCAGTGCATCTGACGGTACAGGCCGGCAAGCTACTGGTAAATACTTACTATGACCAGGGTCCCGCCTACTCCTATTTTGAAGGTTGCTCCCAGGGAGGCCGCCAGGGTTTTATGTCGGCCCAGCGTTTTCCCAATGACTTCGATGGCATCGTCGCCGGAGCCCCGGCTTTTAATTACCAGGGTCTCAATGCCGCCGGCACCTGGAATCTGCAGCGCATGTTCCGTAACAATCTGGCCGGCAATCTGGCAGTGGATAGCAATGGTGATGGCAGCTATGACAGCCTGAATCTCATCGATGTCTTGCATGAGCGGGTGTTACAGAAATGTGATGCCAGCGATGGCCTGCGCGATGGTCTTGTGAGCGATCCACTGAATTGCAATTTCAATCCCGACAATGATCTGAGTGATCTCATGTGCCCGAGCGGCAGTGCCTCCGACAGTTGCTTTACTCCGGCACAACTGCAAACCATAAATGATTTCTACAACGGCCCCCGCGATGATGCCGGGCGCCAGGTCTACCCCGGCAAGATGTTTGGCTCCGAGCCGCGCTGGCCCGGCTATTATGTGCCTTCGGCGCGTAACAATATGGGCCCTTCCAAACTCATGGGCGTGGCGGGGGATCATATGAACTACCTGTTCTATGATCAGGACCCGGGTGTCACTGTGCCTGATGTGCGGGACATCCATTACCAGGCCCGCACAGATGGCGTGATCCCCGAGTTCCACTGGTTCGACTGGAACATCAATGATTTCTTTTCCGGCAAGGGGGATGTGATGAAAGCCATTACCGATGCCAACGATTCCGACCTGACCCAGTTCCTGGTGGATGCCGACGGCAAGATGATCATCTACCATGGTCTGGTGGACACCCTCATCGTCGCCACCGACACCATCAACTATTACAACGATATGGTGGACACTACCTTTGCCGGCAACATGGCTGCTGCCCAGGACAAGGCCCGCCTCTATCTTGCTCCCGGCATGGGCCATTGCCGCGGCGGTCCCGGTCCCGATAGCTGGGACAAACTGGCGCCACTGGTGGACTGGGTGGAAAACGGCAATGCGCCGGAGTCCATCATTGCCACCCACAGCACAGATGGCGTGGTGGATAATGAGCGTCCGCTCTGCACCTATCCGGAACAGGCGAGCTATGTCGGGCCCGCCGATGGCGCCGGCAATCCGGAGAACTGGGTGGCAGAGAATTTTGTCTGCCGCTGATTGAATCCGCGCCTGGCGGCGAACCTCGGTTCGCGGTGATCTGCAGAGCCCTGCCGCATTTGCCCGTGGCCCAATTGCATTGCCACGGGAAATGCTGCTAGCTTTTGACTCCCGATCAATAAACAGAGCCTAATAACAATGAAGAATTTCGGCCTGAAACCCTTAAGCCTGATCGCCGCCACTCTTAGCCTTCTAAGCATCGGCCAGCTTGCCCTGGCCCAGGAAGTCTATCGGGCGCGACTGTCTCCCATGCCAACTACCCCCTCGACGGTGAATGACATCACCGGCGAAGGCGAAGTCATACTCACTCTCAACGGCAGCACCCTCACTGTGGAAGGGCAATACGCGGGCATGAGTTCCGCTGCCACCGGTGCCCATCTGCACAATGGCCCACCGGCCCAGCCCGGCCCGGTTGTGCATACCCTGACGGTGGATCAGGCTCCGGCGGGCACTATCACTGCCACGCTTGAGCTGACACCGGAACAAATCGAGGCGCTTGAGAACAATGCCCTCTATATACAGGTGCACAGCGAGAACAACCCTCCCGGCGAACTGCGCGGCTGGATCTTTTTGCGTAGCCATTTCGACAATTTATAAAAACGATTGCGAGTCAATGAGGCAAGCCCATGAAAATCGTTACAAAGAATAATCATAAACAGACCCACAAAACCCTGGGCCTTGGCCTGTTGCTGGCGGCTGGCCTGGTTGCCTGCGACAGCGGTAACAGCGGCTCCACCGAAATCGCCGTACCCACTGGTCCTGCTACCGCCAGCTTTGCCAGCCAGGCCAGTGATGGCGCCGATGCCTACGCCAGCAATTGTGCCGCCTGCCATGGTGGCAATCTGGAAGGCACCCGTCTCGGCCCCCTGCTTTCCGGCCGCAGCTTTATGCAGCGCTGGGGTAGCCAGACTCCGGCACTGCTGCTGGGGAATATTCAGGCCAATATGCCACCGGGTGGCGCTGGCAATCTGACCGATGGCGATTACCTGAACATTGTTGCCCATATTCTTTCGGTGAATGGCATGGATCAGGTAGAGGATGCCCTCACCGCCAGCTCCGATTTCACCATCGCGGAAAATGTATCGGAAATCGTTGCTGCCCGGCAGCGGCCGGAGCCGCCGGCACCGGAAGGCTTGACCGTGGCGGGCAATGTGGAAGACTTTGTGGACTTCGTGCCTCTCACTGCCGAACGCCTGGCCAATCCCGACCCGGCTGACTGGCCCGCCATGCGGCGCAATCCCCATGCCCACAGCTATAGCCCGCTGGACCAGGTGAATAAGGATAATGTGGGCAACCTGTCCCTTGAATGGGTGTGGACCATGCATGAAGGCGATTCCGAGCCCTCGCCGCTGGTCTATAACGGCATTGTTTATCTGATTAACCCTGGCAATGTGATTCAAGCTCTGGACGGTGCTACTGGTGAGTTGATCTGGGAACACTGGAGTGGCCCGGCCAATGGTCAGGACATGCGCAATATTGCCATGTGGGATGACAAGATTATCCAGGCCACTACCGATGCCCGCCTGCTGGCACTGGATGCCCGCACTGGCGAGAAGGTCTGGGAAACCGTGCTGGCCGACAGCAGCCTGGGTTTTTCCAATTCCTCCGGGCCCATTGTGGCCAATGGCACGGTAATCACTGGCCTGGCCGGTTGTGCCCGGTATATCCCGGAAGACTGTTATATCTCCGCCCATAATGCCGACAATGGCGAGTTGCTGTGGCGCTTCAATACCATTGCCAAGGCCGGCGAGCCTGGCGGTGATACCTGGGGTGATCTGGACGATATCTTTCGCGCCGGCGGCGAAACCTGGATCGCCGGTTCCTGGGATCCGGAAACCAATCTCACCTACTGGGGCACGGCACAGCAAAAGCCCTGGGTACCGGTCAGCCGGCATCTGACCATTAATGACGCCGGTCTGTACACCAATGCTACCGTGGCCATTGATATCGCCAGCGGCAGCCTGGACTGGTTCTTCCAGCATGTGCCTGCCGAGGCCCTGGACCTGGATGAAGTGTTCGAGCGGGTGCTGGTGAATCGCGGTGATGAACGCCTGGTGTTCTCGCTGGGTAAATACGGCATCCTGTGGAAAAACGACCGAATTAATGGCGAGTTCCTGGGTTTCAAGGAAACTGTATTCCAGAATGCCTTCACCCATATCGACCCGGATACTGGCGCGGTGACCTACCGTGAAGATATCCAGAACGCCCAGCTGGATGAATGGACCTCCGCCTGTCCGTCATCAGCGGGCGGTAAAGACTGGCATAGCATGACCTATCATCCGCCTTCCGGCTTGATGATTGCGCCGCTGAGCCAGACCTGTCTGGAGAACGCTGCGCGTGAGGTAGCGCTGGTTCAGGGTGGCGGTGGCCTTGCGGCCAGCCGCAAGTTCTTCGAGATGCCCGGCACTAATGGCAACCTCGGCAAACTTGGCGCCTATAATGTGGACACTATGGAAGAAGTATGGAATTTCCAGCAACGTGCTTCCTATCACACCGGCACCATGTCCACCGCCGGAGACCTGGTATTTGTGGGCGACCTGGACCGTTATTTCCGCGCCCATGATGTGAATACCGGTGAGGCGCTGTGGGAAACCCGCCTGGGCACCTCGGTACAGGGTCACCCGGTGAGCTTTGCCATCGATGGCAAACAATATATCGCCGTGACCGCCGCTCTGGGCGGTACCAGCCCCCGCACCGTACCCAGCGTTATTGCCACGGAGATTAAGTATCCGGACCATGGCAATGCGTTGTATGTGTTCAGTTTGCCGGATTAGACCTTTATCAAGCTGCCGGGCCAAATGGCCCGGCAGCTTCCATCATTTACGGTCTATTCCAATCCTGCTTGCCCTCTTTATCCTTTAGTGCTCAGTGTTTTCGGCGCTCTCATTACAGGAGCCTGCTTGCTTTATCCCCACGCCATCCTCCTCTGGCGGATATCATTAACAGACTTCCTCAGCAGAACTACACGCCGAAATAGGCGCCAAATACAGCAATCGCCATGATATGGGCTAGTCTGAACAGAGACTTACATGAGATCTGTAATGACCTGTGCCGACAATTCTTCTACAATCTGGCTGGCGAATCTTTTTTTATTCCAACGAAGGGAATGAGCCTCATCATGTGCACTGCCGGAAAGCGGGCATGGAGTGTAAATACTGGCTGCTGACGGAATCCTTCGACCTGGAGCTTGCCTATTCCTACGGTTTGTCACCGGCAAGTCAAAAGGAGATTCGAAAAATTCTCTTCGAACATTTCGATTATATTGTCTTGCAATGGTCGGAATTCCAGAGCCGCAAACGTGATGACCCAACAACATCAGATTGACGAAATATCAGTTTCAGGCCGTCAACTTCATCTTAAAGTGGATGGCAAGGAACTGTTGCTGCAACTGGATCAGCTGACTGACAAGCTCGCTCAGGCGACTGATGCAGAGTTGGCCAACTATGATCTGTCTCCCGGTGGCTATGGTATCCATTGGCCTATGATTGATGAAGATTTGTCCATCGATGGCCTGCTGGGCATTGAACATCACAAGCGGCAATCCGCCTGACTGTTGTTTTGCAGCCAAGCGTAATGGAGGATCCATGGCACGCCGATACCCCGAACTCTCAGCGGAGCTGATCGAATTTATCCAGGCCCAGAAACTGTTTTTTGTGGGTACTGCTGCCAACGACGGGACCATCAATGTCTCCCCCAAGGGCTATGATTCCCTGCGGGTGCTGTCACCCAATCACATCGTCTGGCTCAATATTACCGGCAGCGGCAATGAAACCGCCGCTCATCTGGCGGAGAACGGACGTATGACCCTGATGTTCTGCGCCTTTGACGGCAATCCGAAAATCCTGCGCCTCTACGGTCAGGCCAGGGCCATTCACAAACGCGATCCCCAGTGGGCAGAGATGGAGGCCTTGTTTGAGCCCCATCCTACGGCCCGTCAGTATGTGGATTTTCATTTTGACCTGGTGCAAACCTCCTGCGGTTTTGGTGTGCCGTTTTTCGACTTCAAGGCCGAGCGGGACAATATGCCAAAATGGATTGCCAGCAAGGGCCGCGAGCCTATTGAAAATTACTGGCGGGAGAAAAACCAGCAATCCCTGGACGGCCTGCCTACCCATATTCTTGACGAGGAAACACCATGAGCGAGACTGACAATACTGCCGATCAAGCTGCAGGTGACAATGCAGAGCAGCAAACCCCGCAGCAGGAAGAGAAACCAAAGAGCAATCTTGGCCGCATCGAATGGCTGGACCTGACGGTGCCCGATGCCACTCGCCTGCGAAATTTCTATAAAGACGTGGTGGGCTGGCAGCCCCAGGATGTAGACATGGGCGCCTATGCCGATTTCAACATGGTTCTGCCGGACAGCAATGAAACCATCGCCGGCATTTGCCATGCCAAGGGCATGAACAGCAATATGCCGCCACAGTGGCTGGTGTATGTGCGGGTGGCCGATGTGCAGGAAAGTGCCGAGACCTGCCTGCAAAAAGGCGGCAAGATACTCGATGGCCCCAAGCGCATGGGCAACAGCAATTTCTGTGTCATTGAAGATCCGGCCGGAGCGGTGATGGCGCTGTTATCGGACCGTAAACAAAGCAATGTGAGTTCGACTCCAGAGACCGAACAGAACGATGAGGAGAAACAGGCATGAGCACATTCAAGGGTAGCTGTCACTGCGGCGCCGTGCACTTCGAAGTACGCAATCAGGAAAAACTGGAAGGACTCATGCAGTGCAACTGCTCACTCTGCCGCCGTCGCAATGCCATTATGGCGACGGCGCCGGCAATTGATGTGGTGGTTACCAAAGGTGAGGACAAGCTCAGCCTGTATCAGTGGAATACACAGATTGCCAGGCACTATTTTTGCTCCATTTGCGGCATCTATACCCACCATCAGCGACGTCGCCAGCCGGATCAATGCGGTTTCAATGTGGCCTGCATCGACGAGGTGGATATGGAAAAACTGGGGCCCATCACCAAAATCAATGGCAAGGCCTTTTCACTGGAAAAACCGCGGGGAGCCTGAATCATGGCCAGGGTGGAACAGATTTTTATTGCCGAGGAAGTACGTGGCCGGGTGAAGGAATTACAACAAGCCTATCTCGAGGCGGGCATGGGCATTTGCGGCGACCGCTACTATCAGGCTGCCCAGGCCGCCATTGCCTGTGGCGAGACTGCCGGCATCAATCAGGTGACCCTGATCGACAAGGCCCGCCTGGATGAGTTTCTCGCCGAGCATGAAAGCGATCTCGGTTATGGCGAATTTCGCCGCAGCATTATTACCAGCGGTATCGAACTCAATGATCTGGTGGACAAGAGCTTTATGGTAGGCGATGCCAGACTGCGTGGCACCGAACTGTGCGAGCCCTGCGCCTGGTTAAAACAAAACGTACACGAGGCAGTATTGCCGGACCTGGTGCACAAGGCCGGCCTGCGGGCCATCGTCGAAAGCTCCGCCAGTATCAGTCCCGGCGCTGAAATCGAAGTACTGGATTAACTTCCCGCTCAGGCTCCGGCTTCCAGCATACTGGCCAGTATAGTGGCTATGCCAAGAAAGGACAGAAACCCGGTAATGTCTGTGATGGTAGTGAGTACGATGGAAGAGGACTGGGCCGGGTCCAGGCCGAAGCGCTTCAGTATCATGGGCACCACTGCCCCGGCAGAACCGGCAATGGTCATGGAGATAATCATGGCACTGGCCATGACCAGTGCCAGGCCAAAATTGCTGCTCCAGAAATAGACCCCAATGCCACAGACAATAGCCACGCCGATGCCATTAAGCAGGCCCGAGGCAAACTCCTTGCGCAACATCCGAAACCAGTCACGCATGGAGATCTCCCTGAGAGTGAGACCACGCATGGTGACCGCCAGGGCCTGAGCACCGGTATTCCCGGATTGCCCGGCGGCGATGGGCATCAATACTGCCAGTGCCGTGAAACGGGCAATGGTGTCCTCGAACATGCCCACCACCGAAGCCGCCAGAAAGGCCGTCACCAGATTGATCTGCAGCCAGGGCAGGCGTTTCTTCACCGCAAACAGGGCCGATGACAGGGCTTTTTCCTCGCGGCTGGCGCCCACCATGGTCTGAATATCCAGGGCGATGTCGTCGCGCACGGCATCAATGACCCCAAGACCCTCGATTACCCCCACCACCTGCAAGTCGGCGTTCACCACCGGCAGTGCATCGGTATGGGCTGTTTCCAGTTTGTCGATCACCTCTTCCTTGCTGTCCAGATCCTTGATCACCTGGGGCACGGCCCGGGACAGGCTGGCCAGATCGGCATCGGCTTTGGCGAACAGTAATTTGTGGGCGTCCACCTGGGACTGTAATTGCAGCTCATCATTTACCAGATAGAGCTTGCGGGCAGATTGCAGGCCGTATTCCTTCAGTTGGCGAATAGCTTCCTTGACGGTACTGCGACTATTGAACACCGCTACCCTCGGGTTCATCTGCCGGCCGGCGGTTCCTTCCGGATATTCCAGCAGTGCTGACAATTCATTACGCACCGGCGTGGAAAGCTGTTCCAGCAGGGCCTGACGATGCTCTGCTGCCAGTCGTGAAAGCAGGGTGACACTGGTATTGATGCTGAGCAGACTGAACAATTCCGCCAGGGTGTTACCCGGTAATTGTTTGATGACCGCCTCGGCATAACCCGGCGTCAGCTTTTCCAGCACCTGGACCAGCAGGGAAACCGGTTGCTCCAGTAATATGGCCGCCGCTTCATCGGTGGACAGCCGTTCCAGAACCCGACAGGCTTCTGCCGGTTGCTCCTGCAGATAACTGCGGTTGAGGCTATTCAGTACCAGAGCATCTGCACTCATCTTATGGTTTCTCCCGGCGGTCGCTGGAATCCCGCACAATGTCTTCCAGGGTGTTGAACAGGGTCAGAAAGGTATTGCCATAGGCCTGGGCCAATCCCTGCAGGGGATTGTCCTGTGTCGGCATGGCACTGCCACTGGAGAGACTGTCCACGGCCTTGCGCAGGTCTACATGGCGAATAACACCCACAAAATTACCCTTGCGATTATTCACCGGCATGATGTCAGCTTCGGACCAGGACGGATGTGCCATGGCTGTCTGCACCGGCATGCGCGCAAACAGTGCATCGGTGCGGGGAATCAGGATCTCCCGAAGGGCCTGTTTCTTTTTGCTGCGGGTCAATTCAATCTGGCTGACATGACCCACCAGATTGCGATCCCGATTGACCACAAACAAACGATCACTCTGAACCGCTGATTCACCCAGTTTCAGGTATTTGCGGGCAGACTCAATGTCACTGTCATCCGGCAGGGTGGCTACCGAGGTGTTCATCCAGCTCCCCACGTCTTCCTCCTGAAAAGTCAGAAGCAACAAGACCTGGGCCCGTATTGATGGTGCCAGATGTCCCAGAATAGAGTTTTGCTGATTGGCGGGCAGATGACGCAGCACTGCAGCCACATAGCTGACGTCACTGCTGGCCAACAGCTCTGCCGACTCCTTGCTTTCCTGATGCAGGCAGACCTGCCCGAAGTACTGGGGCAGGAAAGCCGGAATCAACAGTGAGCTGGACTTGCCTGGCAGATTCCTCAGAAATGCCGCCGTGTGTTCGGCTTCCATGGCCTCCAGTTGCCGGGCCGCCGATTGCGGCCGGGCATTGATGTATTCCAGTGCCAGGGCAGTGTTGGCGCTCATCAGGGCTGCTCCCCGGCATCACTTGCCTGGCTGGCACGGTGCATGGTGGTCAGTTCATTGAATTGTTTGGCAGGAATTACAGCCCTGCCCTCGGCAGTATCCAGCACGATAGACAACTGGGTGATTTCAATTACGCGGCCTTCCACCTCACCAATGCGCAGGGTTTCACCCAGGCGGCAGTGTTTGCGACTGTACTGGGCGCCGAGCAGATTGGCCACCAGGGTTTTGGCACCGAAGGCAAAGGCCAGGGCAGCACCAGCAAACAGGGTACCGGTGATCACCACAATAAGAGTGCTGAGGAAATCAACGTCCAGACCAATCTGTTCGACACCGATAATGACGGCACTGAAGATAATGATGATCTGGGCCGAGCGGGCCATCATGCTGCTCTGGCCAATACCGGATTTCAGGGCAGCTGTCATGATGGCGGAGCGGGTGAAATTGGCCAGCACGAATCCCACCATGATGATCAACAGTCCGGTGAGCAGGCCTGGCAGATAGCTGACCACACTGTCCATCCAGCGGGAAAACAGGGTCCAGCCCAATACATTGGCACTGACTGTTATAAAGAAGACAATAGTGACCCAGAACACCACCTTTTCGATGATCCTGGCGTAGCGGGTCTTGAGCTGTTCCCCTACCCCGGCCCGGGCCAGGCGGGTAAAGACAAAGTCAAGACCCTGGATCAGGCGCCGGGCCAGTCGCGAAAAAAGATAGGCGAGCAACCAGCCCAGCAGTAGAATAGCGATTCCGGCCAGCAGTTGCGGCAAATAGATGGCAAGCTGGTCAGCGAACTGCCTGAAAGACGCCTGAATCGCTTCCTGCCACCGTTCGTAACTGAAAATACCTGATTCCATGCTGACCACCTGTCAATAATGCTGGTCGGCCGGGCGGGGAGCGAACAGGTGCCAGCCTCGGGCGGCCAGGAGATTGAACCGGAGACTTGTCCGGCGCTGCCATGCCACGACCTTACAGGCTCGATAAGGCATGTTATGGTAACGTAACGTATATTTGCCGCGCCGTCAGCAACTGTCTGGTGGGCACGGAATCAAGAAATTCACCCTATTGTTCGGGATATCGCTTTGAAAATTGGCATTCTGTCGAGAAATCGCAAACTCTACTCCACCCGTCGGCTGATCGAGGCCGCCGAGGAGCGCGGCCACGAAGTGGTGGTGCTGGATGTGCTGCGTTGTTACATGAACATTACAACCCACAAGCCCAGCATGCACTACAAGGGTGAGGAACTCGAAATGCTGGATGCCGTGATTCCCCGAATAGGTGCCTCTGTCACATTTTATGGTACGGCAGTGCTGCGCCAGTTCGAGATGATGGGCGTCTATCCGCTCAACGAATCCGTGGCAATCTCCCGTTCCCGCGACAAACTCCGTTCCCTGCAATTGCTGTCCCGCAAGGGCATCGGCCTGCCGGTGACCGGTTTCGCCAGCAAGCCTGACGATATTCAGGATTTGATCAAGATGGTGGGTGGTGCGCCACTGGTTATCAAACTACTGGAAGGAACCCAGGGCATCGGCGTGGTCCTGGCGGAAACCCGCAAGGCGGCCGAGAGTGTGATCGAGTCTTTTCTCGGGCTCAATGCCTCGGTGCTGGTACAGGAATACATCAAGGAAGCCGGCGGTGCCGATATTCGTTGTCTGGTGGTGGATGGCAAGGTAGTGGCCGCCATGAAGCGTCAGGCCAAGGAAGGAGAATTCCGTTCCAATATTCACCGTGGCGGTACGGCCTCCCTGATCAAGATCACCCCGGAAGAACGCTCCACTGCCGTGCGCGCAGCCCGCACCATGGGCCTGAATGTCTGTGGTGTTGATATTCTGCGCTCGGCCCATGGCCCCCTGGTGATGGAAGTGAACTCCTCACCGGGACTGGAAGGTATCGAATCTGCCACCGGCAAGGATGTGGCTGGCCTTATCATCAGCTTTATGGAAAAGAATGCCAAAGCCGGCAAGACCCGCACCCGGGGTCGGGGCTGACAGAGCCAGAGGCACAGCTGACGTGACAAAGACGGACCCTTCTATCCTTAGCATCGCCGGGCAGGACATCCGCCGCGGTGAGCGCAAGACACTGGAACTGCCAGTTCCCAGTCTTTATACCCATACCCAACTGGAAATGCCGGTACAGGTGATCCGTGGCAAAAAGCCCGGCCCGACACTGTTTGTTTCCGCCGCTATTCATGGCGATGAAATCAATGGCGTGGAAATCATTCGCCGGGTGTTGAACCAGAAAGCTCTGAACCGACTGCGCGGCACCCTGATTGCCATTCCCGTGGTGAATATCTTCGGTTTCATCAACCAGTCCCGTTATCTGCCGGACCGACGCGATCTGAATCGCTCTTTCCCCGGTTCTGAATCCGGTTCCCTGGCGGCCCGCATTGCTCACTTGTTTCTCAATGATATTGTCTCCCACTGTAGCCACGGCATTGATTTGCACACCGCGGCCATCCATCGGGAGAACTTTCCCCATATCCGGGCGGTGCTTGATGATGAGGAAACCGAGCGCATGGCCGCCGCCTTCTCATCACCGGTGATTCTGGCCAGTGACATCATCGAGGGCTCCCTGCGCAAGGCGGTGGAAGAAAAGGGCATCAATATTATTGTTTATGAAGCGGGAGAGGCACTGCGCTTCAATGAATTTGCCATTCGCGCCGGTGTGCGGGGCGTTATGTCAGTGATGCGTGAACTGGGCATGCTGGCGCCGTCGAAAACCAAACGCAAAGAAGCCTTCACAGAAGTATCCATGACCAGTGTCTGGGTGCGGGCACCACAGTCAGGTATTGTCAGACTGATCAAACCCCTGGGCTCCTGGGTGAAAAAAGATGAGGTGTTGGGGGTGGTTGCTGACCCCTTCGGCGACGATGAGCAGCAGGCCCTTGCCCCTTATGACGGTGTTGTGATTGGTAAAACCAATCTGCCCCTGGTCAACGAGGGTGAGGCACTGTTTCATATTGCCAAGGTGAAGAGCCGCGTTACTGCCGGGCATATCGAGGAATACCAGCATGTACTGGACCCCAACACCGACACCTCGGAACCGGCAGAACCGCCAGTAGCCTGAGCAGTGCTCTTCAAAGCCAAAAAAGCCGGCACAAGTGCCGGCTTTTTTTATGGCAATGGTTCAGGCTCGCAGGTCCTGCTGTCCGGGTACCAGACGACCTGAACTGTAATCCTGGATCGCCTGCTGAATCTCCTCCCGGCTATTCATCACAAACGGGCCATGATGCACTATGGGTTCACCGATAGGCTTGCCAGTGATAATCAGCAAGCGACTGCCTGTTTCAGCCTTGATCGCCAGCACACCTTCCCGGCTCAGGCGAGCCAGCTTGCCCTTAGCCACCGGATAATCACTGTCACCGAACCGGGCCATGCCCTCATAGACATAAACCAGCACAGTGTGACCCTCCGGCACAGTCACCACTGCCTCCTCACTGCTTGCGAAGTGGACGTCGAGATAGGCCGGTTCCGTGCTCAGGCCAGTGACATAACCCTTCACCGGCTTGTCATTAACAGACAACTCACCGGCGATTGCCTTGAGCTGCAAGCCATCGATTTCATAGCCGGGAATCTTTTCGGCAGCGATGTCCTGATAGCTGGCGGGTTCCATTTTTTCCACTGCGGGCAGATTCACCCAGAGTTGGAAGCCGCGCATACGGCCTTCTTCCTGCTGCGGCATTTCCGAATGAATCACACCTGACCCGGCTTTCATCCATTGCACATCGCCAGGGCCCAGTTTACCGACATTATCCATGTGGTCGCGGTGCTCCATGTATCCCTCGAGCATATAGGTCACAGTCTCAAAGCCGCGATGAGGGTGGGGCGGAAAACCTCCGATGTAATCGGCTGCCTCTTCAGAACCAAATTCATCCAGCATCAGAAAAGGATCGAAGCGCAGCAGATCCTGGCCACCGAAGACCCGCTTCAATTTGACGCCGGCGCCATCGCTGGCCTGCTGCGCCTGCAGTACTTCTTCAATATGACGTCGAGTCTTCATGCGGCTTCCTCCTCTTTGTAATCCTGGTTCTGCTTGCTGTACTTCTGTCGATAGGCCTGCACGGCGGCATCGATTTCAGCTTCCGCCTGGGCAATGCCTTCGGCCCGGGGTTCTTCTCCCATATTCAGACCGGATGCAGTGACGAAGCTGATATCGGTCAGGCCCAGCAGGCCGAGGAACTGTTGCATATAGGGGCGCAGATAATCGCTCTCGCCCACCTTATGGACACCGCCCATGGCGGCGACCAGAAACACTTTCTTGTTTTCCAATAGGCCCACCGGGCCAGTGTCGGTGTATTTGAAGGTGGCGCCGGCTCGTGCCACATGGTCATTCCAGGCCTTCAGCATGGAGGGCACGGAAAAATTGTACATGGGCAAGCCAATGATCAGTATATCCGCTGCTTTCAGTTCCGCGATCAGTGTGTCCGAGAAATCCACTTTCTGCTGCTGACTGTCGCTGCGATCGGCCGCAGGGGTCATCAGCGCCTGTAGCCAGTGCTCGTCGAAGTGAGGCACAGGCTCAACACTGAAATCCCGCTGCTGAATTTCCAGCTTTTCCCCCGCCGCCTGTAAACGCTCGGTGAGGGTGGCAAGGAGCTGATTGGACACGCTGTTATCACCAAGAATGCTGCTGTTGAGCTGTAAAACCTGTCTGGCTGTCTGGGTCATGGCTACCTCCTGTGGGGCCTGATTGCTTGATGGAGGCTATGTTAGGGCATATTATTCGATTAAATATGCGAATTTTTGCGACTATTTAATCGATTTATTTGATCTTTTATCTGGAAAGCTCGTTAAACCATGGCCACCAGCCTCAAAATCCCGCGCATTTCACTGGAACAGTGGCTCACCTTCAAGACAGTGGTGGACCGGGGCTCCTATGCCGCAGCCGCCGAGGCCTTGAACAAGAGCCAGTCCTCGGTGAGCTACGCCATTGGCCAGCTCAACAAGCATTTGCCGGCACCGGTACTGAGTCTCAGCGGGCGCCGTGCCGAGCTCACTGAAACCGGTCAGGCTCTCTACTATCACGCCGAGCAACTGCTGAACCAGGCCTGTCAGGCGGAAACTGTGGCCAGCTCCATGGCCTCCGGCGTGGAAGCGGAAGTGACTCTCGCCCTGGACAGCCTGTTGGGGGTGGAAGATCTGATCTGTGCCTTTGAGGAATTCTCCCGAAGCTTTGCCAGTACCCGCATTCGGGTGCTGGAGACGACCCTGTCCGGAACCACCGAAGCCCTGCTGGAGCGGCAGGCCGATATCGTCATCAGTGCCACCCTGCCGCCCGGCTTCAGCAGTCCGATGCTGCGCCAGATAGAGATGATTCCGGTTGCCGCGCCCGCACACCCGCTGGTGAAGGACCGGGATCAGGTATCGGAGCTGGAACTGCGCAGCCACCGGCAAGTTGTGCTGCGGGATACTGGTTCCCACCGGGAAGTGGATTCGGGCTGGTTACAGGCACAACAGCGCTGGACCGTCAGTCATTTCTCCAGCAGCATCAGGATAGTTCGCTCCGGCCTGGCTTTTGCCTTTCTGCCCCATAACTGGGTCAGCGAGGAGCTGGCTGGCGGCCACCTGGCCCGCATTCCCCTGACTGAAGATCTGCGCCGCAGTCTGCCCCTTTATATGCTGTTGTCGGACCGGCAGGCGGCGGGGCCTGCCACGCGGGAGTTATATGCTTTGCTGAAGGAGTCCCTGCAGGAGAGTTGATTCAGGGTTGGTCGGCCAATAGTTGCAACATGGCGAAATTGTTACTGGCCAGCTTTTCCTGTTCTAGAATTTCCGGGCGGGCAAAGTGATAACCCTGGAAATAATCGAAGCCGATGTCCTTGCAGTGATGGAACTGCTCACTGGTCTCAATACGCTCGGCAATCAGGGACTTGCTGCCACGCACCAGGGTTTCCACCTTGCGCGCCAGCAGCTTGGGGTCGATAGTACTGATGTCCACCTTGATGATATCCACCAGATGACTCATGCGCTGCCACTTCTTGTTGAAGTCGAAATCATCCAGCGCCAGGCGATAGCCCTGATCTTTTAACTCCGTGCACACTTTAACGAGATCGTCATTGGGTTCGACGGTCTCCATAATCTCCACAATGATGCGCTCGGGCTCAAAGAAGGTGGGGAATTTGTTGAGCAGAGAGTGCTGGGGGAAATTGATAAAAGCCAGATTGGCACCCACCAGTTTTTCCAGCTCCAGCGAGAGCTGGGTGCGGGACACAAGATCGGTGTTGGCCTCATGCAGTGGCACGTCCGGGCAGGCGTTTTCCCAGCGATCACGAAACAGCAGTTCATAGCCGACGATCTGGCACTGGGGCCCGACGATGGTCTGTCGGGCTACATAGGTCTCTGCTCTGTCGGTGTTCCAATCCATAATACTGACTGGTAATGCACAGGCTTGTGACACCTGGGAGATTGCATGAGAATTTCCGGCATTATACAAGATTCAGCAGGCTTTCTCAGCCCGATCTCTACCTGATCCCGACCCGACCGCAGGCCTGATGAAACCCCCTGTGTTCAGCTTCTATTAATTGGACTTGTTTAGGATCTAATCTGGCATTCTTCCAATTCAATGGTGTTAAGCATGTTGTTTTCACTGACCGCAAACAAAACCAGAACATTGCCTCGTCGTGCCTGGCCGGGTCTGGCCGTGTTGGGCCTGCTGTTGCTATTGCCGGTGCAACCGGCTGTCGCCGATTCCTGGTACGGCTTTAATCGCCACTACGATGACTGGCGCTTTGGCGCAGATCGCTATGACCGTTGGGCCGGACGCTCCTGGCGGGATCCCTATCGCTACGGCGGCAGTAACTTCAGTGTTTCCTGGGGGCGCAGCTGGTCCCATAACCGCTATCGGGATCGTTACCGCGGTCACTACTATGATCGTCGCCACTGGCGCAGCTATAACCGCCACACTCACTGGCATTCCCACGACAGCGATGTCGCTGCCGGACTGGTGGGAGGACTGGTGCTGGGCTCTTTACTGAACAACGCACTTCAGCCCCGTAGCAGCAATGTTTACAGCACCGCCGCGGAACGCCGGGTGGTACGCAGCAGCCGGGTTTCCAGTCGGCCCATGGTTCGCGCTCCAGGCCCGGCATCCGGTAGCCGATTGCTGCGCGACCTTCAGGGCCGCTGCTTTGAGATCGATTACGACGGGGCCGGCAATCAGCAACGGATACAGGTCCAGGACAGCCGTTGCCATTTTTAACAAAGCCCTGATCGGGGCTCAACTGAGGCGCATTAGTCGGTATAATCAGGTCCCTGATTGGCCCATTGAACCGGCCTGATGTCATTAAAAGCCTGGAAAACAAGCACCGCCATGTTCCAAAAAATTTGCCTTTTGCTACTTGCCCTGGTCTGTGTCACCTGTACCACCTCCCCGCTGGACCGCCGCCAGGTGGTGCTGTATTCCGATCAGGACATGGCGCGCCAGGGAGAGCAAGCCTACCGTGAGATGCAGGCCCAGCTTCCCATTTCCAGCAATCAAAACGAAATCAGTTTTGTGCAGTGTGTGGCCGACCATGTTGTCGCCGCGCTCAGTGAGCAGCAGCGCGCCAATCTCAATTGGGAAGTCACGGTGTTTGATCAGGACCAGGCCAATGCCTTCGCCCTGCCCGGCGGAAAGATCGGCGTTTATAACGGCCTGCTGGATGTGGCGGTTAATCAGCATCAACTGGCAGCAGTAATGGCCCATGAGGTGGGTCATGTGCTGGCCAATCACAGTAATGAAAGGGCCAGCCAGTCTACCCTGCGCAATGTAGGCATCGCCGCAGCCCGTATTCTTGGCGCTTCTGACACGGCGGTAGAAGTTCTGGACCAGGGCACGCAACTGGGCATTTTCCTGCCCTTTAACCGCACCCAGGAAAGCGAGGCCGATGTCATTGGCGTGATGATGATGGCCGAAGCCGGTTTCGACCCCGAGCAGTCCATCCTGCTGTGGGAAAACATGAACGAAGTGGGCGGTGCACGGCCACCGGAGTTTCTTTCCACCCACCCCTCACCGGAGTCCCGCATCGCCGAATTGCAGCGCATGATGCCCAGCGCCAATAATCTGATGCAGGCCGCCAGGGCACAGGGGCGCAATCCCGATTGCGTATTTACTCGGCAACTGTAAAGCACCCACCAAAGCGCTAGTTACTTTTTTTTATTTTTTACCGTTACTTTTTCTCTATCTCAGGCCAGTTCTGATCTGCCTGTTTGATATAGTTGTCGATGTCTTCCCGAAAGCGATTATTGATACTTCGATTGTAATTGAAATACAGCTTACCGTTGTGAATAGTCCATAACTCCGGCTCGGCACTGGCGGTATCGCCGTTGGCTACGGCGTAGGCACAATAACCGCCGTATTGGGGCGCGTAGGCTTCCGGGTCGGCCCTGAACATCTCAAGATGGGTCCGGGATGCAAACTTCCATTCCGCACCCATGTAATAAAAACTGAATTCATCCAGCCCTTTGACCGGTTTGCCTTCAGTGAAATAAGCCACGGCGTCATAGCCCCTGATAGCTTCATTACTAAAGAATCCAGTATAGATCGGATCCACATCTGCGAAGCTTGGATGGCTGAACCCGGCCGTCAGCATCGTTATCGCCACTACTGTTAATACTTGCCTGATTGTTGTCACAGTCTTTCCTCTTTCTGAATTTGGAACGGATATTTGCTCAATATCCTTGTCGATGATCCTTTCACTGACGGGAATCTATCTCGAAACCGCCACTTCAGCTTTCATAACCGGTTCGGTCATGACCTTTTTGCGCCGCCGCAGGATGATGCTCAAGGCAGAGATCCACACCAGTACGGCGAGGGTAAATAATTGCCCACCGTCCTTGCCTCCAGCCTCATTCACAATGACGCTGACGCCCAAGGGTGTAAACAGATGAAAAAAGATCGCACCGCTCATTACCGCCAGAGCGATGACAGCACCGATTACCTGGCTGCGTCGATTCAGTAGCAATATGGAAGCAATCAACTCCACACTGCCTACTGCATAACCACCAAAACTGACAAATCCGGCGGCAAATAACTCAAGCAAGGGCAGGCCTTGCATCCATGCACCGATAGTGCCGAAGATATACTGTGTCTCGAAGGAGTTTGAGAACTTGAAAAACAACGACTGGACAAACACCACGGCGATGAATATGGCCAGTACCCAGGAAAAATGGTTGAGAAGGTAGCCTGAAAGAGTGCTGAGAAAGTTTTTGCTATTCATGGTCAATCACCCAAAATGTTATTGAGCGAGTAGACCAGTGAAGGAGAAAAAACTTTCAGCTGGAATGGAAAATCAAAAAAAAACGGGGTTGCCCTGTTTAAGCGACAACCCCATCCCTGCTTGAGAACCGTTTGTCAGATCGGAGCCAGTCTCGATTGCTCTGTCTGTCTAACGTGGTTCTATGAAACCACAGCCCTGCCTTGCCGAACTTGACCTGGATCAAGACTGGGCCGCTTTCGCCAATTGCGTGCGCTGACTTCGCCCCCGGAGTCTGATTGCAGTCATATTCAATTAACAAAGTAATAACTTTACTATATTGCCCTTCCCGGACTTCATCCGGCGCCGGACAAATTCTGAGAGTAGACATGCAACACTTGTGATCCACAACATATAGTGGTATTGTTCGTTCCGAATCACAGCATAGTGGTTTTCACGCGTAAAACCGCTTGCGGCGCAGCCCTCCACACCTCAATAGTTCTGCGCCCCTGTGCTCCTTGAGTACCCCGCCCTCTTAAGGCCTACACCCTGGACAAAGAGGGTCGGGGAGCTCTTTTCCCTACCCCCGCTTTCACTACCGAATGCCCGCTTCAACTCTGGAAACCCCTGTGCCTGCCACCGGAGTCGGATTTACAGCCTGCAGACCGCAAAAAGCCTGACTCCACGGCATCGGCGTTGATCACCAATGCTGCGGGCCAGGCCTTGTGTTTGAGCTTGAAGCGCTTGTCAGTCTTCCCGGGAAAGATGCACATCCATTTGCGGGAAGGGGAAAGACAGACCCTGCTGCGGGAAGGTCTTGTACACCGCTTCATTCATATCGAAGTGCACACCCCAGTAATCGGCGGCTTTCACCCACACACGCACCACGATGTTCACGGAGCTGTCAGCCAGGGTATGCAACGCCATGAAGGGTTCGGGGTCGGTGAGGATGCGCTGGTCATCGGCAATGAGTTTTTTCAGCACTTCATAGGCCTTGTCCACATCATCGCCGTAGGAGATACCGAAGGTCCAATCTACCCGACGGTTTTGCTGGGTGGAGAAATTGATCATGGAGCCTGTGGCCAGGGGGCCATTGGGAATCAGCACCGTCTTGTTATCCGGGGTGGTCAGCACAGTGATGAAAATCTGGATTTCCTTGACGGTGCCGGAATAACCCTGAGCCTCAATGAAATCACCCACCTTGTAGGGTTTGAACAGCAGGATCATGACGCCGCCGGCAAAGTTTTGCAGGGTGCCGGACAGGGCCAGACCAACCGCCAGGCCAGCAGCACCCAGAATCGCCACGAAGGAAGTCATCTCCACGCCCAGCATGCCCAGGGCGGTGATGTAGACCATCACCTTGAGCAGAATGGAGATCATGCTGCCAAGGAATGAGCGCAAGGAGGGGTCAACATTGCTGCGCTCGAACATGCGGCGCACAAACCCATTGATGATGCTGACTATCCACAGACCCACCAGCAGTGTGGCCAGACCGGCCAGCAACTTCAGGCCATAGGTCATGGCCAGGGCGGTCAATTCAGTTGTATCGAAATTCATAATACTCTTCCCCGAAAAGGCGATTGCGAACATAAAAAAGGAAGGCCTTGGCCTTCCCTTTGTTTATAGCAAGTAACTCTGTCTCAAGCTATGACATCAGTTACGTTTTTCCAATTGCACCGCACTGGCTACCAGGGAGTATTCGCGCACCTCGCCGTGCATCTCAAGTGTCGACTGGGCACCGGCATCCTGGGCATAGTGTTCGGCCTGCTCCCCACTCAGCACATGCTCGCTCAGGACTCCATAGACCACCGAGCGCTGCATACTGGTTTCAATGGGTACGAAGAAGCCATAGTCCTTGAAGGTAATGCGGGCATAGCTGTCGCCGTCTACCAAAATCATCCAGCAGCCCTTGGCCTGGCACACCTCGGTGACTTCACCCATCACCTTGACGGTGGCCTCGCCTTCCTCATCAAGACCGGCGATAGCCTCACGCAGGGAAACTGCCGCGCTGTCTGTGGGCATTGCCTCGCCGAAACTCTGATCGGGGCTGAAAGCCTGGTCGGCGACGACAAGAGTGCTCAGTGACAAGGCGAGAGCCGCCAGAATTGCAGTAACTGTTTTCATGAATATCTCCTTGAGAACCCCGTCAAAAATCCCCGCAGCTCAATCCGGCTGGGGTGGCGACAGTACATTGGCTAGTGTGAAATGCGGCAGTTCCAACCGGTCTTGAACCGCCACGAGGCCAGCATTTATTAAGCAATAATTCCCTCGGCGGGTCAATCGCTGGGCCCCGCCAACTTACCTTGAACGCACCCGGGGTGCGTCATATCATCGAAGCCTGCCTGCCCGCTGGCAACGAGCGGCAAATCACAGGCTCAGCAAAAAAAGAACAACAAAAACAAGGAACAATAATAATGATTGTTTACGGAGTTGCCCTGCTTTCCGCCTGCCTCATACTCGGCATGCTGATCGGTGAAGCCCTCGGTGTCATGCTTGGCGTCGAGGCCAATGTCGGTGGTGTCGGTATTGCCATGCTGTTTCTGGTACTGGCCAGTAATTCCCGACAGTTCAAGGCCCTCACAGAAGGCGCCGCCGGTGATGGCATCAAGTTCTGGAGTGCCATGTATATTCCCATCGTCGTGGCTATGGCAGCCCGCCAGAATGTGGCCGCCGCCGTGGATGGCGGCCTGCTGGCCCTGCTGGCGGGAGTCGCTGCGGTGGTGGTGAGCTTTGCCCTGGTGCCAGTACTTAGCAAGATCGGCAAGCCCAAGCCTGTTGACCAGCCTCAGGATGGAGGGCCGGCCTGATGGAAATTTTCGAAACAGTCTTTGTCCGCAACAATCTGATCGTCGCCTTTGCCCTGGTGGGGGTCACCATCTGGTTTTCCTACTGGCTGGCTGACAAGCTGACCCAGGGTCGCATCCATGGTTCGGCCATCGCCATTGCCCTGGGACTGGTGGCTGCCTACTTCGGCGGCATAGCCACAGGCGGCAATACCGGCCTGGCGGATGTGGCCATGCTGGGTGGTATCGGCCTGATGGGTGGTGGCATGTTGCGTGATTTTGCCATTGTGGCTACCGCCTTCGGTGTGCAGCTGAGTGAATTGAAGAAAGCGGGGCTGGCCGGCGTGATCTCCATTTTTGCCGGGGTCATCGTCTCCTTTGTGGTGGGCGCGGCCATTTCCGTAATGTTTGGCTATACCGATCCGGCCGAGATCACCACCATCGGCGCCGGCGCCGTCACCTATATAGTGGGGCCGGTGACCGGTGAGGCCATTGGAGCCTCCAATGAAGTGATTACCCTGAGCGTTGCCGCTGGCCTGGTGAAATCCATTCTGGTGATGATTGGTACACCCCTGGTAGCCCGCTTTATCGGCCTGGACAACCCCCAGTCGGCCATGGTGTTTGGCGGCCTCATGGGCACCACCAGCGGTGTGGCAGCCGGGCTGGCTGCGACCGACCCGAAACTGGTTCCCTATGGCGCCATGACAGCCACCTTTTATACCGGCGTGGGTTGTCTGCTGGGGCCATCGATTCTCTTTTTCATCGTCAATGGCATGTTTTAAACCGCCACCTCTGGCAGATTACAGGATCAAGCAATGAGCAAGGACTCTTTCCCCCAACTTCGTAATAACAGCAGCAAGACCGCCCTGGTTGAAGGGGACAGGTCTTACACTTATGCAGAGGTGAATCAGCGTATTGATCGCTTTGCCTCGGGCCTGCTGGCCGACAAACAGGACCTTGAGGAGGAGCGCATTGCCTTCTTCCTGCCCGCCAGCCTGGACTATGTCACCACCATGCATGGTGTATGGCGCGCCGGTGGTATCGCTGTGCCTCTGAATGTGGCCTCGGCGGTGGCCGAGCTTGATCATTATCTGAACTGCGCCAGTGTCACCCGCCTGGTCACCAGCCCTGACTATCTGGAATCGCTGCAGGCACTTTGCAATGATCTGAATGTGCAGCTGCTGACGGTGGATGAAGTGATCGCCAGTGAGGCTACTGCCCTGCCGGAGATTGGCGAAGATCGCCGCGCCATGATGCTGTTCACCAGCGGCACCACCAACAAGCCCAAGGGTGTGGTCAGCACCCACAAGACCATTCGTGCCCAGATCACTACCCTGCTGGATGCCTGGGCCTGGAGTGAGAACGATGTCATCCCCCTGTTCCTGCCCCTGCACCATATTCACGGCATCATCAATATTCTCAGCTGTGGCCTATGGGCCGGAGCCACGGTGCATCTGTTCGCCAAATTCGATATTCCCAAAATCACCGATGAAGTCATCGCCGGTACCTATAATGTGTTCATGGCGGTGCCCACCATCTATGTGAAGCTGATCCAGTATTTTGAAAGCATCGATGCCGAACGGGTCATCAGGATCTGTGATGGCTTTCGGGCCATGCGACTGAATATTTCCGGCTCCGCGGCCTGCCCGGTGAAACTGTTCAATCAATGGCAGGAACTCACGGGGCAGGTGTTGCTGGAACGCTATGGCATGACCGAGATCGGCATGGGGATTTCCAATCCCTATGATGGTGAGCGCCGGGCCGGCTATGTGGGTCAACCGCTGCCGGGAGTAGAGTGCCAGCTCTTCAATGAAGACGACGAGCCGGTTAACGAAGAAGGCACACCGGGCGAGATTCGCATCAAGGGCGACAATGTCTTCCTGGAATACTGGGACAATGAAAAAGCCACCCGCGAAAGCTTCAGGGATGGCTGGTTCTGTACCGGCGATGTCGCAGTGGTGGAAGACGGTTATTACCGCATCATGGGCCGTTCCTCGGTGGACATCATCAAGTCTGGCGGCTACAAGCTGTCGGCCCTGGAAATTGAAGGTGTGCTCCTGACCCATGAGGCCATTGTCGAAGTGGCGGTAATCGGCGTGGAGGATGAGACCTGGGGCGAAGCCGTAGTCGCCGTCATCGGCCTCAGGGACGGCGCCAGCCTGGATTATGATGAACTCAAGAGCTGGTGCGACGGCAAGATGTCCGCCTACAAGATTCCCAAGGCCATCAAGATCGTCGATGCCCTGCCCCGCAATGCCATGGGCAAGGTGACCAAACCGGCACTGAAGGAACTGCTCTGATCGAATCCGGCAAGGCGCGCTGACCCACCAGCCAGGTCGGTCGGCGCCGGCCGGATTCCCCCCTGAATTGATGCGCAATCACAAGCCGCCGTGCGTTTAGGCGCCACAAGCTTTAAAATAGCGCCATCGATTCACCTTCAAGAAGAGTCTTCAGTCCTTTGAAAACCGAATTTTTGGGCAAAACCCTGTCCGGCCCCTTCACTATCCCTTCCGGGATCATTACCTGCTCCGCCAATATCATCCAACGGTTCTTCGATACCATGCCCGAGGTGGGTGTGCTTACTACCAAGAGTATTGGTCCCGAGCCGCGCCTGGGCTATCGCGAACCCATTCTGACCCAGTATGAGCCTGGTCATTTCACCAATGCCGTTGGTCTGACCAATCCTGGCGCTGACAAATCAGCCGAGCTGCTGGCAGAGCTGACTATTCCAGAAGACCGCTTTCTGCTGATTTCCATTTTCGGCGGCAGTGTCGAGGAATATGTGGAGGTGGCCAAAAAGCTGGCGCCCTACGGTGATGGCCTGGAGCTGAATCTGTCCTGCCCCCATGCCAAGGGCTATGGCATGGCCATGGGTCAGGATCCGGATCTGGTGAAGGAGATTGTTGCCTCGGTGAAGGCCGCCGTGGATATTCCGGTGATTCCCAAACTGACTCCCAATGTACCCAATATCGAGGACATTGCCCGGGCCGCCGCAGTGGGCGGCGCTGATGCCATCTGCGCCATCAACACCATGGGCCCGGAATGTTTCACCGCCCACGGTCATCCCATTCTCAGTAATGAGAAAGGTGGCCTGTCTGGCAAGGGCATCCTGCCCCGGGCGCTGGAATGTGTCGAAGCTATCAAAGCCAGTGTGGATATTCCCATTATCGCCTGCGGCGGCATTTCCAGCGCCGCCAATGTCCGGGATTTCCAGCAGGCCGGCGCCACGGTGATCGGTATCGGCTCGGCCCTGATTGGCCTCACCACCGCCGAGATTGGCCACTATTTCCGCGTCCTCAGCCAGGACCTTGAAGACGGGCAGGAGAATGCCGAAGCTCTGGTGCGTTATGACGTCGACATGTCCTTCAAGCCGGTAACCCTGCTGAAGACCGAACGGGTTACCGATGATATCTGCATCCTCAGCTTCAAGGAGAAGGTGGCGGTGGAAGCAGGCCAGTTCATCTTTTTATGGATTCCGGGTCTGGGGGAGAAGCCTTTCTCAGCCCTGACCGATGATCCCTTCTCACTGGTGGTGATCGATCTTGGGCAGTTCACCCATGCCTGCATGGAACTGCAGCCGGGAGTGGAAGCCTATGTGCGTGGCCCCCATGGCAATCCGGTGCAGCCCGATGACGACGCCCGCCTGATGTGTGTGGCCGGCGGTACCGGTCTGGCGGCGGTCTACCAGATCGCCCGGGATCACGGCAATGCCGAAATCTTCATGGGTGCCCGCAGTGCCGAACGCCTGTATTTCATGGATGAATGCGCCAGGATCAGCGACTTGCACATCGCCACCGACGACGGCAGCGAAGGCTTTCATGGTCTGGTTACGGAATTGCTGGAGCAGCGCCTCAAGCAGTTATCGGCAGCCGAGCTGGAGAATCTGGTGTTTTACAATTGCGGGCCCGGTCCCATGGTGCGCGCCGCCGAGGCGGTGCAGCGCAAGTACTGTGCTCCGGAACAGATTTACAACGCCATCGATTACCTGACCAAGTGTGGTGTCGGTATCTGCGGGGCCTGTGATGCCCCGGATGGCCGCCGACTCTGTGTGGACGGCCCCTTCCTCGATGCCGCTGACAGCAGCAAACTCAGCGCCTGAACAAGGTTTCAGATCCTGGAAGTTAGAAGCCTGGCTTGATACCGGCGATGGCAAAGATCGCCAGGATGGTGGCCAGTGCGGCGAAGAAAAAGACTGTGCGTGCCTGTTTGGTCTTGCCGCGCTTGAGGGCAAAGATCCCCAGCACGATATAAACCACCAGCAGCAGCACCTTCAGGGTGACCCAGCCCACCACAAAGGGATAGAAGCCGGTCAGAATGGCCAGCATGATGGCGGTCAGCAATAACAGGCTGTCATTGACATGGGGCAGAATGCGGACTGGTTTTTTCTGCAGCATGGGCGATTCCTTCAGCATCCAGAAACCCCGGAGCGAGAAACCCAGCAGAGATAAAACCGCAAATGTGACGTGCAGATGTTTGAGTATGATGTAGGTATTCATGGGGTCGCTATGCTACACCGGTTATCGGCATAACTGAATCACTGTTGCCGTTTTTATCATTTTTTGCGTCCGCGCCGGGATAAAGCGCCAGCCCTCCGGGTTACAAGACGTCAGAGCGCATTTCGCGCAGTCTGAATTGCTGCTCTAATAGGGCCCTCGAGCCGCGATTGCCATCGCGGTCATAACAACAACCCAGGGGGGAATCATGTTGAGATCACTGAAAGGGCTGCTCGCCCTCTGCCTGGCGCTGAGCCTGGCTCTGCCCGGCAGTCTTGTCTTTGCCGATATCGACCAGGCAAGCCTTGATGCTGCCAAAGCCGACCTGCAAGCCCGTATCGATGCGAACAAACTCTCCGGGGCGGTACTGATGGTGGCCCAGGATGGCGAAGTGCTGATGCATGAAGCACTGGGCTATAAGACGGTAGAAGATGAAGTGCCCATGAGCACTGACAGCATCTTTCGTATTTTTTCCATGACCAAACCGGTCACCGGCACTGCCCTGATGATGCTCTATGATGAAGGCCTGTTTGAGCTGGACGATCCGGTCGAACAGCATTTGCCGGAACTGGCGGGCATGCAGGTGTTTGTGTCCCAGAACGAAGACGGCAGCTGGGAAACCGAGCCCGCCGAGCATCCCATGACCGTGCGGGAGCTGATGAGCCATACCGGTGGCCTGCTGTATACACCGCCCCTGTCCAATGGCCCCATCGCCATGGCCTATGCCGAGGCAGGCATTATGAATCTGCCGGAGGTCACTCTGGCCGAATCCATGCCAGCTCTGGCGGACATTCCTCTTGCCTATCAACCCGGCAGCCAGTGGGTCTACAGTATCTCGGTGGATGTGCAGGGCTATATGGTGGAGCGTCTGTCGGGCCAGCCATTCGATGAATTCCTCAGGGAGCGTTTGTTTGAACCCCTGGGCATGGAAGACACCGGTTTCTATGTGCAGCCTGAAGACGCCGATCGCCTTGCCGGCCAATACCGGCCGACGGAGGATGGCAGTCTGCAACGGACCGACACCGGCGCCTTTCTGAAGCCCCCGAAATTCATCTCCGGTGGCGGCGGCCTCACTTCCACCGCAGCGGACTATATGAAGTTTGCCCAGATGCATCTGAATGGGGGTGAACTGGACGGAGTTCGGATTCTGTCAGAAGAAGCGGTGCAGTTGATGCGCAGCAATCAGTTGCCTGAAGGCGTGCCCAATATCGGCCAGCTCTACCCGGGCAATGTGTTCGGCCTGGATTTTGCCATCGTCGAAAACCCGGATGCCTATCAGGGAGCCTCCGCAGGCACGCACTGGTGGTGGGGGATTGCCGGGTCCTGGTTCTGGATCGACCCGGTTGAGGACATTGTGTTCATCGGCATGATTCAGAACGATGATATTCTCTACTCCCTGCAGGTTCATGGCGCCGCCCGGGCTGCCATCTACCGATAAGCAAGGAATCGGCCGGCAGCGGCCGTCGGAAAAGCCGGGCCCAGGCCCGGCTTTTTTGTGCCCGGCCGGCGGGCTTGATCGAGCTCAAGACTCTGCCAGGCTGCATTGCTTACTATGGAAGAACGAGCACAGGAGAAACAGCTTATGTACAACAAGATTCTGGTAGCCATCGATTTTTCAGACAGCAGCCCGATGGTGATTGAACGCGCTCTGGAACTGGCTGGCGACGCGGCAAAACTGCAACTGGTACATGGCGTTGAGCCGATTCCCACCGTCTGGGGCATGGAGTCCTATGCCATGGACCCCACCGAGCTGCAGGAAAAAATCCTCGGCAGTGCTGGCGAGAGCCTGGCGGAATTGGCGGACAAATTCGGCATCAAGGCCGATCAACAGCATATCGTGCTGGGTTCACCGGCAACAGAAATTCGTGTCCTGCAGGAAAAGCTCGGCGCCGATGCCATCGTCATCGGCAGTCACGGCCATGCGGGCTGGAAACTGATACTGGGTGCCACTGCCAATAAACTGTTGCACGGCGCCAAGTGTGACGTGTTGACTGTTTTTGTAGGAAAGGATTAAGTAGACTGCCGTTGATCCTGTCAACAGAAGGGAATTGTCGTGCGCCCGGTCTTCTTTGTTCTTGCCCTTCTGGGCCTGAATTTTATTCCTGTCAGTTTATTTGCCCAGACCGCTTCGCTCTGGACGCTGCCCCAATCACAAGTATCCGGCCCGGCGCTGCCATCACTGGTAGACCCTGAGTTGCTGGCCAGCAGCACTGCCCTGCAAGTGAATGCCGGGCTGCTGGATAGCCTGCTTCCTGGCCAGCGTTTTAGCCTTGCCATCACCCCCGGGCAGGAAGCTGAACTCAGCGTGCATTCGAGCGAGCGCTTTGCCAATGGCGACCGCAGCTGGTTATTGCGGGGCAACAATGACATGCAACTGGTGCTCACCGCCAGCCCGACTGTGCTGCAGGGCAAACTGCAACTGGCCGGCATCAAGTATGACCTGAAGGCCGTCAGACAAGCCGGGGAAACAGACTTCAAGGGCTGGCTGTATTCCTATCGAGCGGATCTGCAAATCAGGCCCCATGACCTGGCCGGTGTGGATCTGGCCCAGCCTGGCAAATTCCGTGATGTGCTGGCCCTGTCCGATTCTGATGTCAGCATTGAACAAACCCTGTCTGATGAATACCCCGAAGTGGGAGATTTGCTCACCGTGGATGTCAGCGTCCGCAATAATCTGTCCAGCACCATCAGCAATGAAGAAGTGACGGTTTATTTTATTCTCGAAGACAGCTCTCTGGTGTCAGTAGACAGCCCCTGTAACAGCAGTTCAATCAGCGGCCAGCCCACGATCGAATGCCTGATCTCGGCGCTGGCACCCGGCGCCAGCTTTGACTTCAGCTATACAGTACGCCTCAGTGACAGTGCCTACCCCTTTACTTCCAGCGCCGTGTTTGTCGGTGACGTCTTCGACGCCAATGACCATGTCCGGGACGATGCCTTTGTCTATGCCCTGAAAGATACCCTCAGCGACAGCGACAATGACGGCATCTCGGATTTCAATGAGGCGCTCAGCCTGACCGACCCTCAGGACTTCAACTCGCGGATTGCTGATGAAGACCTGCCGGTTATCGATCTGATGTTTCTGTATACCGATCGCTTTGCGTCGGAGCTGGATCAGTTATCAGCCGAAACCGAAATTAATCATCTGGTAGCCACTACCAACAGCTACTACCTGAACAGTGGCGCCCTGGTTCGCTTCCGGCCTATCTACTATGGTCAGGTCAATTACGACCTGCAGGATTCCCTCGACGGGGCATTCACCGCTCTACAGTCATCACAGGGTGTGTTCGCCGATACCCTGAGCCTGCGCGATCAATTGGGTGCAGATATTGTGGTTCTGATAGACGGCAAAATAGGCTCCGAGAATTCCTGCGGGCTGGGCTCCTTACCCGGTCGCGGCTTTAATGGTGAGCTGTTCCACCCTTACGGTTATTCCTCAGATCTGTTTGTCACCCTGTATGCACCGGGCTTCGATCAGAATGGTGGCTGCGATGAAGAGACGCTGGCCCATGAATTGGGACACAACCTCGGTCTGGCGCACTCCCGGCGTGACAGCGGTGCCCAGGGCGCCCTCAACTGGGCCCACGGCTATGGTGTTGACGGCCAGTTTTCCACCATCATGGCCTATGCCAGCCGCTTTCCTGGTGCTGAAAACCTGCCCCTGTTCTCTACACCGGACAGTACCGAGTGTAATGGCCTTGCCTGTGGCGTCAGCCGCGATGATGTGGAACAGGGCGCCGATGCCGTGCATGCCATCAACCACAGTCGCTTCCAGGTAGCTGCCATTCGGGATCCGCGGGTGCTGGATGTTGCCAGTCTGGACCCTGACACGCCGAGCGCGCTGTTGATGTTCGGCGGCGCTTCCAGCAATGGTGTCGACAAGAGCAGCTTTGCGCCCAGTGAGAGTATTGATGTGAACGCCACCCTCACCATCCCCTCCGAGCATGTGGGTGAAACCGGCAATACCTATGTGGTAATCGCTGTGGCAGGAGCCGGACTTTTCTATGTTGACAGTGACGGCGCCTACCAGAGCTGGAACGGGGAGTTCGCAAGCCTGGGCAGCTATAGCGGTGAGCGGGCCCTGAACAGAACGGAAGAGCTGACAGCATTCAGTAATTTCGTGCCGGCAAACTTTGCTGTTTCAGGAATCTCTGTACAGGTATTCTTTGCTTACTCGGTCAGCGAGCCTTACAGCTTCGTCTACAGCAGCGAAGGCATTTCCTTCTCGATTCAGTAGCTGTCTGGCGATTCACCTTGATCCGGTCCCCGGCCAGCGGCATCCCGCCCGCGGCGCAGCGCTTCGGCCGCTCTGCCGGACAGGCCACCATCGAGACCCACGGTGACAAAACGGAAACCCTGCTCCAGACGCTCGCTTACTGAATTCTGATTGGTGGTGATGGCACAGGCCACAGCCTTCTCGAGACAGGCAGCCAGCACCTGTTGAATCGCAACTTCAACCTCCGGCGCCGAGGCGCTGGCAAAACCCATGTCAGCACTGAGATCCGCCGGGCCGATGAAAATAACGCCAATGCCTGGCACCGACAGTATCTCGTCAATATTCTCCACGCCCTCACGGGTTTCTATCTGGATGATGGCCAGCAGTTCACCATCCGGATCCAGAGGCCAGACATCGGCTCGTCGGGTATAGTCATTAACCCCCCAGTACCAGACAGCATTGGACGGATTCCTGCCCCGCAGGCCACGGGGCTCATAGTCGGGCGCGTCATTGAGTTGCGGATAACGGCTGGCGCGCACTGCCATTTCTGCCTGCTCTGCGGTGCTGATAGAGGGATACATGACCCCAAAGGCACCGACGTCCAACACCTGTTTGGCCTGGGCCAGCAAATCCTCCTGGCCGCTGGCCGGAATGCGCACAATGGGTACCACATCCGGTTGCAGACTGCCTTTCTCCAGCAGGGCTCTCTTGTCGGTCATACCCAGCAGAAAACTGCGCAGGCTTTCCACATCATAGGGCGCATGCTCCATGTCGATGATGACACCCAGACCGGAGCGGGCCAGGGAACGGGCATTATTGAGTGAATAGTCAAAGGCCAGGATACCGAAGGCCGGTTGTCCGGACTCCAGTAACTCAATGGCCTTGTTCAGACGCAGGGGCTGCGCCAGGCTTGTGGCTGCCCAGGCCATGGCCAGAGCGCTGAGCAGGGCAGCCTTGAGCAGGCGGCTCATCATTGCTGTCTAGGGGGCAACCCAGGGTGGATCAATCAGGTGATCCGGATTGGCATCGGCCCTGGGCACAAACTTCTGGGTGCGGCCGTACTGATTGTCGCCGCCGAACAGATTGCCATCGGAGTCCACCGAGAAGGTATGCACTTCCAGATAGCCATGGGGCAGATCCGGTGGTACCAGCCAGGTGTACTGAATATTGCCTTCAAAATCGAATTTCACAAAACGCAGCGGGCCCAGATCAGTGATCCAGAAACCATCGTCATTCACAATGATGTCCAGCGGCAAAGTCAGGGGCGAACCGATGGAGCGCTCAAATTCGATCACGGCCGGGTCATCGGTGGTGCGAAACAGGTTTACTTCTCCGCCGGAACGGTCAGTCACCAGCACTCGTCCCTCGGGCCCCACTCCCAGAGAATGAATCGTATTGAACTGGCCGGGGCCGTCACCCTGACCACCGAATTCACCGAGGTAATTCATGTCCGCGTCGTAAATAATGACGCGGTGATTATCGAGACCGTCGGCAACCAGAATACGGCCATCGGGCAAGAAGGCCACATCCTGGGGTCGGCCATAATGGCTGGCATCATTGCCTGGCACGCCTTTTTCTCCGTAGGTCGCCAGCACTTCACTGCCATCATTGCTGATGACATAGATCTGGTGAAAGGTTTCGTTCACCAGCCAGATCTTGCGCTCCGGATCATAGGGATTAATGCGAACACGGTGAGGCCCCGGGCCCTCGGATCCTTCGCAGAGATAATCCAGATGGGTCCAGATCTCAGTCGGCTCGCCATCGCCATTGACCGTGTAAAGACAGTTTTGCCAGGTGCGGCGATTGGCATCGGTAAGTACATTGATGCCGATGGAACCGGCAAAGCCGAGATACTCGTCGGGCAGCGGGAAGGGGAGAACCGTCTCGCCCCGCTGGGCAATGATGATGCGATCCGGGCTTTCCGCCCAGACGCCGGAGTTGCCCCCGAAAGCAAAACCATCCTCCTGAAAAACATCTGCCCAGAAGGGCACCACATCATAGGGGCTCTCCCCAATCGGGCCACGGGCATTACCCTGGGCATGAAGTGAAACAGGAAGGCTGACAGAAAGTGCCGCCGCAATTGCAGCGAAGACGGCTGAAGTGCGCATAAGAACTGGTCTCCTTGAGCGAATCCCGGGGGATCTTGTTGGTTTAATTGCGCCTATCATTGCATAACCCCGAATCGATGCAAGTTACAATCAGTGTCAGAACAGGCCGGAAGTGCCAGGATTCGAGGTGAATGCGTTGCGTTCATGCTGATTTCGGCGCGCTTTTTCGCTACAGTCGAAGCATTGAAGCTACCGGACTACCGCTATGAAAACCAATCGCATGCTGTCGGGCATCACGGCTGCCCTGCTGCTGGGACTGCTCAGCGCCTTGCCGGCTGTCGCCCAGGATAATGCCGAAGAAGGTGAAGTTGTGGTGATCTCCGAATTGAGTCGCGACGAGGTGACCCAATTCATTGAGGAGGCCGAAGACCAGCTTTATGCCATCTTCAACGCCAATAATGATGATGATCGCTTTGATATCGAATGTGGGGATTTCACCCCCACTGGATCACACATCAAACGACGGGTCTGTGAGCCGCGCTTCATGCGCCAGGCCAGGGCCGAGAATGTCACCGACAGTCGCTTTACCGATCAGACCCTGTTGACTGACACGGGCCTGCGCGCAGATCAGCAGGCCAACTACGATGAATTGCAGGAAAAAATGGAAGAGTTAACCAGGAACAATGCCCAGTTTCGGGAAATCGCCGGCATTCTGCAGCAATTGCGTGCCCGCCTGGGTCAACTCACCGACTGATCTGATTTCTCTGCAGCCGGCTTGCTGCCGTCTTCGACGGCGGCAAGTTCAGACATCTTCACCACCGAGTCATGCATTTTCTGCAAGGTCTCCTGGAAACGGCGCGCGTCTTCCGAGCCGGTATCCTTGGCGATAGCCGCATTATTCAGCTCACGAATCAGATCTATCATGCGATCGCCTTCCTCCCGCAGCCGCAGATAGCGCCGTTCACTGGGAAACAGTTTGGAGGACAGACCCCAGACACCGGCTTCCATAATCAGGACGCCGATCAGGGCCAGGGGCAATTGGGCGCGAATATCCAGTGAACCACCCAGTATCACAGCCGAAAAAATCAGCCCGATACCCAGGCCAGTCAGGGCAATATCTATATTGCGGCGCAGATTCCTTTTCAATTTTCTTCTCCTTTGGCTTGCCGGACAGCTCGGCTTTCAGACTGAGCAGTCACGAACCGGCCTGAAACTGCTAAGGCGGAAAATGCTAACTCTGTCGGCAGATCATGTACAGCACTGGTTAGTCGGGCACATCAATCTGCAATTCGCTGCTGTAGAGCAGGGCCCGATCTCTCTCTTTGGCCGATTGCAGAACCACATCCATATCCGGGCCGGCCGAACCGGTAAAAACGATACGACCGTTTACTGACACCATCACCGGGTCAGACAGGTTTAGCTGGCGCGGGCTCAGCAACAGAGTGAACTGCTCAACGCCATAGGCTGTCACATTGAATACATTGTCATTCTGGTTTACCCGCAACAGGCTGGGCCGGCCTTCTTCTTCCAGTGCATCAATGCGGATCCAGTGATTGCGATTAAATCGCTCGGCACTGTCGGAAACCCACTGTATTTCTGTCGGGAAGGGCTGCCGCGGATTGGCAGCCTTGAATGCCTCAATAGCCTCCCGTTCCTCAGGCAGCCACTGGGTATTATGGCCACCGCCCTCGATCACGCGGAAGCGATGATTGACCTCTTCCTGCTCAAGAATTTCGATAAACGATTGCAGGGACGCCGCCGGATAGAGGGGATCTTCTTCGCCGTTAACGATATAGATGGCCTTGCCCATGAGGTTTTCAAAATAGAGGCGGTAGCCACCTCCGCTCTGGGGACTTCTCAAAACGCCGGGATGACCAATATAGGAAAAAAATGCGGCCCATTCGGTGGGTTGTTTGAAGGCAAAAAACCAGGCGCCGGTGCCACCGTCGGAAACACCGGTCAGGGTCACGCGGTTGTCATCCACATTGTAGAGGCGGCGTACTTCCCGCAGAATTTCCGGCAGATTCTCTGCCTGCCGTTCATGCCACCAGAAAGCCTCGTTCCAGGCCGCTGGCACCACCACCAGACGATCTTCCTGCTGCAGGCTTTCATAGCCGCTGCGCCACAGTGGCTCACCTTCTTCCCGCTTGGGCCGGCCGACACCGCCATGCAACATAAACTCCACCGGATAGGATCGGCTGGCATCATAGGATTCGGGTACCAGAATCACCCAGGGATAGCTGATGCCTTCCCCTGACACACGTTCTTTTTCAACAATGCCGGTGGCAACCGATGTGGAGAACTCGGGGCCCAGTGCGAACCAGCGATAAAGCGTGCCTGCATCACCGGCCTGCTCTTTCAATTGCTCGCCCAGCCGCTGTTGGTCCTGTTCGGTTTCGGCCTGCCAGTAGTCAGTAATCAACTGCCTCGACATGTCTTCGGCAGCCTGCACCTGAATGACAATTGCAGTCAGCAATGTGACCAGGCCTGTTGCTTTGCGAATCACGCTGTTCCTCCACCCATTTTCATGTCAATTTTGCCCATTGCCCGGGTCGCAATCCCATCCTGAAGGACATGCTTTGCAGCCTGAGTGCTCGGGAAAGCACTGAGCATAAGAGCCTTGGCCGCCAATGTCCACGCCGCTGCTGCGCGCTTGCAAAGGATTTTCCAGCGCTATACGTATAAACTGCATTCTGGGTTTGACCTGCTTCCCCGTCTTTTCCTATTGTTGCCTTATGTTGTTGTCCGCTACTCACACACACACCCGCTTGTCCCTGCTGTTATTGCTGCTGTTTGTTAATAGCATCGAGCTGCTGGCCCAGGATGATTTGCCGGTACTCGACCTGAATCGCCCCCTGCGGCTGGATTTTTCCGGGTCCTGGGAAAAAGACTTTGGCCGAAGCGATAAATGGGAAGATGAACTGGGACGCATGATGCGGATTCGGCAGGAACAGGCAGCGCTGCAGCAGACGGGCCTGGGAGGTGGTGGTGGTCCGGCGGTATCGGTGGGCAATCTGAATCTGGGTGGCGGCCGGGGCGGTGCCAATATCGTTGATATGGCACGGCTGGCAGAATATATCTCCCGCCAGACCACACTGAATATCGTCCAGACCCGCGAACATATCCGTATCGAACGACGGGGTGAGACTCCCCTGATCTGCGCTCTGGAAGATGGTCCCATGGAATCCTTCAGCAGTCCCCATGGTAATGAATACTGCGGTTGGGATCAGCAGCAACTGGTCTTTGTGATCAATTTGCCCGGTGAACTGGAAATTCGCCATCGCTTCAGTGTTTCGGCCGACCGCGAGAACCTGCAGATGTTGACCAGTGTCAGCAGTGCCGGCTCCGCCCCCTTTAATCTGCGTCAGCTTTTCTATCGCTACGATGCCCCGGCAGAGTCCTTCGACTGCGTGCTGACATTAAGCCGCGGACGGGTTTGCAGTCAGGTAACGCCACTGCCATGACTCAGTTTCGCCAACCAGCCCTTGCCCTGCTTGCCCTGCTGCTCAGCCACTGTGGCGGCAGCCCCGCCCCTGAATTCCAACCCCGGCAACTGGAGCCCGGTCTGGGTACAGTGGAATTACAACAGGGTTCGGGCCCGGCTTCGGATTCGCCGCTACTGGATATTGGCGTGATCGTGTTCGCCAGTGCTTCCCGGACGAATGAGACTGAAAACTTTGGCGAATCAGTCTTCAGTGAAGTTCGCGACAATGAGAGACACCTGCTGCCTTATAAGCTGCGTCAGGCCCTGGTTGATTCCAATCACTGGGGTGCTGTCCGGGTACTGCCGGCGGCCGATCCGTCGGTTGATTTGCTGGTCCATGGCACCGTGCTGGTCTCCGACGGTAATGAACTGGAACTGGCCATCAGGGCCAGTGACAGCAGCGGCCGGCTCTGGCTCGACAAGACCTATCGGGATGTAGCCGAGGAAGCGGATTACCCGGAATCCCGGGATCTGCGACGCTACACGCCGGCAGAAATGGCCGCCAGCACCGACCCCTTTGCCGATCTGTACCGGCAGATTGCCAATGAGCTGTTGCAGCAGGCCAGCCTGTTGTCTGCCCGACAGCTGAGGGAAATCCGCGAAGTCTCCCTGCTCAGCTATGCCAATGATCTTTCACCCCAATCCTTTGGCCATATGCTTGCTACCGACAGCGATGGCAGGGTCACCGTAGCCAGCCTGCCCGCCGACAATGACCCCATGCTGGGCCGGGTAATGGACATGCGCCAGCGTCATCACTTGTTTATCGATACGGTGGATGAGTATTACGAGGCCCTGCACGAGGAGATGCGTTCTCCCTATCTGATCTGGCGACGCTATTCCTTCGACCAGGATCTGGCCGAGCAGCGCGCTCTGGAACGGGGTGCCGATCAGAGCAAATACAGTTCAAGCAATGGCTATCTGACCCTGACCCAACGCTATGATCGCTATCGCTGGGCCAAGATTTATGAACAGGAGTATCAGGAACTGGCAGCGGGTTTTAACCGCGAGGCGGCTCCGGCGATTCTTGAATTGAACCGCCAGGTCCATGGACTGAATGGCACCATGGAAGAACAATACGGCCAGTGGCGCCGCATTCTGCGGGAGTTGTTCTTGCTTGAAACCGGGGATTAGGCCGCCATCAGCACGCGGCCGAACACGCCCTCAGAGCCCCTGGCTCGCCATGTGATACAGCCACCAGAAGGCTACCGCGGTGACAACAGGAGTAAACATCAGGTAGACCATCGCTTTAACGCGTACCATACCATCCTCCTCAGGATTCGATTCATTTCCATACCAGACTCACTATAGCCCAAATTGCCGCATTGCGGGGCCGCTGCGACACTTTGTCGCAGCAGGGGCTCGCTACATCGTGCTGTGCTCATTGGCAGCCGGCAGTGCCTCAGATTGGCCGCCCGCAGCGAAAGTGTTAGATTAAAGACAACCGGCCGAGGCCGGTCAGGCAAGCACAGTCCGGTCACCTCAAAACAATCAACAATAATTCAGAGGCCAATCATGACTGAGTCCATCACTGAACCCGATTCCGGCACCCCGGGCCGCAACTGGAAATTGCTTGTTGGCGGCAGCCTGCTCGCCCTGCTCCTGCTGGCCGGTATTGGCTTTCTGGTTTATTCGAGTATCTGCCCCTGCGAGCGCACCCCCGGCGGTTTCCTGTTTGGTGACAGAGTCGATGAACCGGTGCAGGACTGGAGCTTCGCCAATGATGTGCCCCTCTGCCAGTTACAGATTTATGATGGCCTGCGCCCCCATTCGATAAACCTCAACTGCATGTCCACTTCGGCCGGAGAACTGTATCTGAGTTGCTCGGTGTGCACGCGCAAATACTGGGCCGGCAAGGTCGGGAGTGATGAGCGCGCCGTCATGCGCCTGAATGGCGCCGTTTATCCGGTGCAGCTTAATCGCGTCACGGAACCGGCGGAGATGGACCGTGCCTGGGCTGCCCGGGTCAGCAAGTTACAGGTTCATGGCGGCGGCCCCTATAATCCCATCCCGGAGCCGGATGCCGCACGTCCGGACCACTGGTGGACTTTTCACGTCGAATCCCGCAGCTAGCGAGGCAAACAGGAGAGCAATGATGAACAAAAAACAACTGCTGTTGGGCCTTTCCCTGCTGGGCGCCGCCACTATGTCACTTGCCCAGAACTCGCAGCCACACTGGGTGGACCTTGCAGTTCATAATTTCGGCGCCCCGATCAATACCATGTGGGCCGAGGGCGAGTTGTCCTTCGCCGCCGATGGCACCATGGTGTACTGCAGTGCCCGGGAAGACATGGCCGTGGCGCCGGGCGACCCCAAGGATTTGTATATAGCCACGTTTAACGCCGAAACCGGCTCCTGGAATGAACCGGTGAATATGGGTATTCCGGTGAATGCCGCTCCCGCCACTGAGGTGGATCCATTGCGCCGCGGTGATGACCGGGAGCCCTGGATCACCGCCGATGGCAATACTATCTATTTCAAGTCCGACCGCCTGGCCACTACCTCACCACGCAACAACAATGATCTTTTTGTTACCCGCAAGATCAATGGCGTCTGGTCTGAACCGGAACTGATCGGCGCCCCCATCAGCACCAATGTGGGCGATGAACATTGCCCGGCCATTCTGCAGGATGGCGAAACCCTTTGCTTTGCCTCACGCCGCGAGGGAGGCTATGGCGGCTCCGATATCTGGTGTTCCAAACCTGATGGCGAAGGTAACTGGTTGGCGCCGGTGAACCAGGGCCCCACTATCAATACCGCCGCTGAGGAATTTCATTTCACCCAGGACAGCGATGGCACGGTATTTTTTACTTCCAATCGCCCCGGTGGCTTTGGTGGCATGGACATCTGGGGAGCTGAGCAGTTGGGGGAAAACAGCTGGGGTGAGGCCTTCAATCTGGGGCCACAGGTCAACACCGCCTCGGCTGATATGTGTCCCGCCCTGCCACCGGGCGAAGCGTCCTTTAGCTGGTTTTCATCACGCCAGGATAACAGCCTCGGCAATATTGATATCTTCTGGACCAACAAGGTCAATGTAGACCGGGCCGGGCAATAAGGGAGTAAAGCAGTTTGCATGAGCAGCAGTGGCAGCCGGTTGACGGCAGCAATGATATCCTGCGCGCCCAATACCGGGCCGATTTTGGTGAACCCTATGCCTTGATGCTAAAGCTGGCGGAAGATGATTATCTGGTTTACAGCCCGGGCCGTGGGCAACTGGATTCGGCTCGCAAGCTGATTGCCGATGAAGCCAGAGTAATACTCCTGGCCCCTTCCATAGGTCATAGCCTGGGGCTTCGGGAATGGAGTGAAGGTTTTTCCCATTCCCGGGTGGTCTGTACCTCGGGTGCGCGTAATCATCTAAGCCAGAAAACCGGTTTGCCGGTTTTCCACGACAGCCGCGAGATCAATTCCCTGCTGCCTGAACACATCCGCATCGTGGATGTGCCGGATAACAGTTTTGGTGAATGTTGGCTGAGAATAGAAACGCCGGAGCGAATCTACTGGGCGGTCTGCGACTCATTGATGAATCTGCCCAGCCTGGGCAGCAATCCCCTGATGCGGGGCCTGCTCAAATTCTATGGCCTGGGTGTGGGGCTGCATCTGCACAAACGATTCCGGCGCGGCGTCAAAGACAAAGCCGGATTTCTGCAATGGGCCCTGCAGCAGTTTGACAGTGACAAGCCTCAGGTGCTGATTCCCTGCCACGGTGATATCGACAATGCCGGTGATCTGGCGCAGCAGCTGCGCCAGTTGCTGGAGCGAAATTTCCCCGCCTAGTCGCCCTTGCCCGCCCGGGCAGCAATCGCCTCACTGATAAACACAGCGGCAATCACAAAGAAGCCCAGGCCGGTAATGGAGGGGGCCAGAATGCCGGCCCGCATCCCCAGGGCGATCATGACGATACCCAGAACAATCAGTAGCAGCCCGGCAACCAGTTTGATCATGGCCTTAACCCAGATAAGTCTCGAACAGCACCAGAGTGCGCTGCCAGGCGCGCTCGGCCTGGGCGCGGTGATAGACCTGGGAGTCTACCGGGCACCAGCCATGCAGGGTATCTTCATAGACCTCGATCTCGGCGGCAATCCCGGCATCGGCGTAGGCCTGGCGCAGGGTGTGCTTGGCATCGGGATCGGCTTCATCGTCATTTTCGGCGATGCAATGCAGCATGGCAGCATTGGTGTCCGGAATCAGTAAATGGGGGCTATTGGGCTGGCTGGTGGCCAGACCACCACCATGGTAGGTGGCACCCGCGGCCAGTCGCTCCGGCACGGCAGCCACGGTACGCATCACCATCGGCCCGCCCATGCAGTAGCCGGTAGTGCCAATACCCTTGCTGGTATCCACCTCGGGCTGTTCATCCAGCCAGGCCACGAAGGCACGAGCATCGCTGAAATGGGTCTCTTCGTTAAGATTGCGGGCCATGGGCAGAACAAGATTGCGAATCTCGGGATTGCCGAAACTGGCACCCCGACCCACCACTGGTGCGCGGGCATCACGATAGAAGGGGTTGACCGTCAGCACCGCATAACCGGAACGGGCCAGGCGTTTGCCCATTTCACGGAAGGCAGGCCGCAGGGCCAGAATATCCGGCCACACCAGTACTGCCGCATGGGCACCCAGGCTTGGGTAGGCGAAATGACAGTCGGCCACACCATCGGGCGTGCGAATCTCGACATTGCGTTCGGTAATCGCCTGGGCATTGGCCATGGCAGGAAACATGGCGGCGATACCGGCGGCGGTGGCCAGCTTGGTAAAGTCCCGGCGGCTCATCTCCGGATGCCGGCTCAGATATTCTTCGACATCTTTCTGGGTCTTGTCGTCACACATGCTATTCTCCTTGTTGGTTTTGTTGGCCGCTTGCTGACAGCAGGAAGCGACCCTGAAAGCTCTGTAGTTCTTGGTTTTACAGACTAGGGTCAAGGGCTGCAAAAGACAATACTGCTGAACGCTTTTTGACTGTAATTCAAAGTCAGGAGTTACCGGAGTACCGATGCAATGAAACTACTCGCCTTTGCAGCCAGCAACAGTTCCCGCTCAATCAATAAACAACTGGTGACCTATGCCAGCAGCCTGTTGCCGGAATTCAATGCCGAAATTCTGGATATCAATGACTATGAAATGCCCCTGTTCAGTGTGGATCGCGAGGAGCGGGACGGACACCCTCCCCAGGCGCAACAGTTTCTGGACAAGATAAAGAGTGCCGATGCCCTGCTGATTTCCTTCGCCGAGCATAACCACAGCTATACGGCGGCCTGGAAGAATCTATATGACTGGTGTTCAAGAATCGAGGCCAAGGTGTATCAGAACAAGCCACTGGTACTGCTGTCCACTTCACCGGGTGGACGCGGTGGCGCCAATGTACTGGCCAGTGCCGAGATGTCGGTGCCCCGCTTTGGAGGTGAAGTAAAAGCCAGCCTGTCCATACCCGGCTTCCATGATAATTTTGATTCGCTCGCGGGCCGCCTGAGCAATGAGGAACTGGATGGCAAACTCAAGGCCGCAGTGCGCAGCCTGCTTGACTCCTGAATACGGGCCCAATCAATGAAAAGCATGCCAACCATAAGAAGAAGACGCTTCCTCAAGGGATTGGCCAGTGTGGCTGGCGCCGGTGTGTTGCCCGCACTGGCCCAGCAGGACAGCCCGGCACGGGTTTTTACTGTCGCAGGCACCGGCAGCCCGGGCTATGAGCCGGAACCCCGGGGCGGCGCCCCGGCCACCCAATCCCCCATCAACAATCCCTATGGTGTGGTGATCGGCCCGGACAATGCCCTGTACTTCTGCGAAGTGGATAGTGGCTATATCCGGCGACTTAACGTGGCCCGTAATCTGCTCAGTACCATTGCCGGTACCGGTGAACCGGGCTATCGCCCTGAATCCCGCCTGCCTCTGGAAACGCCGTTTGCAGCGCCCCATGAGATCCGCTGGGACACCAGTAACAATCTCTACATCGTGGAGCGGGATAACCATACAGTGCGTCGAATTGCCGGACAGACTGGCCTGGTAACCACCCTGGCCGGTAATGGCGAGCCTGGCTTCACCGGCGATGGCCGCCCGGCGGTGCTGGCGCAACTGCGCCAACCCCACAGCATCGCCTTTGATTCCCGCGGTAATCTGCTGATATGTGATATTGGCAATCAGAGGCTGCGGCGGGTGGAGGCGGACACCGGCATTATGTCCACCCTGTCCGGCACGGGTGAAGCCCAGCCAACCCCTGACTCCGGACCTCTTGAGGGCACGCCTCTGATGGGACCACGTTCACTGGACACTGACCCTGATGGCAATGCCTACCTGGTATTGCGGGAAGGCAATGCCGTCTATCAACTGGACCTTGCTGCGGGTCGCCTGCGCAAACTGGCGGGCAATGGTGAACGGGGCTACAGCGGAGATGGTGGCCCGGGTCTCGAGGCCAGCTTCAATGGCCCCAAGGGCATCTGCTATTCAGCTGAAGACAACAGTCTCTATATTGTCGATACCGAGAACCACGTAATCCGGCGACTTGAACTTGGCGATGGACGGATTGACACAGTGCTGGGCAATGGTGAGCGCGGCGACGGGCCTGACGGTGATCCCGCCAACTGCCGCCTGAACCGTCCCCATGGTGTCTGTGTGGCGGACGGCGTGCTTTATGTGGGCGACAGTGAGAACCACCGTATCCGGGCGCTGCTTGGCGTCGTGGGGCGCCGCCAGCAAGGCAACCAGGCATAGCCAAAGGGTCGACGGTGGTTCACAATATCAGCGTAGTTGTCCGACTCGTTCAAACGGGCTGGCAGGACAGAATGTAAAACAGGAGAGCAAGCGTGAGTGAAGACCGAATCAAGGAACTGATGCAGGAATTGCTGAAGGAGCTGGAAGCCGATGAGGCGGTGGGTGATGACACCGTAGAAATCGCCCGCCGGCTGGAGACCGACATCCATGATCTGGTCAATCCGGAAACCGACAGCTCGGAAAACACCATCATGGATGATGCCATCGCCCTTGAGGCCAGCTTTGCCGCCCGCTACCCGGTGGCCGAGCGCATAGTGCGGGAACTCATCAACAATCTGTCCCGCATTGGCATCTAGACCTCAGAGCAGGGGCTGCAGCGCGATGGGTATGGATCCATCACGACTGCCCACCAGTGCCGCCATGAAACTGTCCCCCCAGGTGTATTTGGCCTGCATCAGCTCATTGATGGCAGCAGATTTCTCCGGCCTGGGCTCGGCCCGATAGCGGCGCCGCTCCCCATTTCTGGTCAATTCAATGGCCGCCGCCGACTGCAGGCGGTCAAACCAGCCGGAACCACTGGCGCCAACCCGCAGATAAGCCTGTCCGCCCTCATCCACTATCCAGAGTCGGGTGGTGATCATCTCCCCTGCTGCATTGGGGGCGTGCAGTTCCACCACCTCGACCCGTTCCGAGGCCAGGCGCTGGGCAGTGAATAACAGCGACATCAAAATCACCACAGTGCCCAACACAAATCCGGCTACCTTCAGTAATTTACTCACGTCCACTCTCCTTCCAAGTCATTTCTACCAATACTTTAATGTTAAACTGTTTAAAGTTAAACATTATTTTGCTAGGCTGTCCACTCTCCTATCAGCTTCAGGACCTTGCCATGGCCAAAGCCGATCAAAGCGATCTCCTTTTCAGCTACTTCACGGAAATCGGCATCATTGCCCAGCTCAGCGCCACCATGTTTGAACGCCAGCTACCAGAAGGGCTGACCCTGGCCCAGTTCAGCGTGCTGAACTGGTTTACCCGGGTCGATGACGAGGCCACCCCCAGCCGCCTGGCCAGGGCCTTTCAGGTTACCGGGGGTGCCATGACCAATACCCTGGGCAAGTTGCAAAGCAAGGGCCTGATCAAGGTGGAACCGGACCCACTCAGTGGCCGCAAGAAGCGGGTTACCATGACAGAAGCGGGAAGACGCTTGCGGGAGACGGCCATCAAGGAGGCCATGCCGCTGTTTGAAGAGTTTTATGAGGAAATGGATATGCAGGTCATCCGGCGACAGCTCCCGGAACTGGAACAGTTTCGGCAGTTTCTGGATGAGTACCGCTTTCGGCAGGCCCAAAAATAAAGGCCCTGCAACCGGCCCCGTTAAAGAGCGCCGACAACAGAGCCTTCGGACGAACCCGGCCACAGACAGTATTGGTTAGATTTTCCGCCACAAGAGCAATCAAGCTGGATGTGGCACTCCCCCTTGCTATCGCCCGGTTCGGGATCAGCTCACCGGCTCTGGCTTTACTGGAAAGCTGCCGGTGTCTGTTTTACATTACGACAGGGGGTGGCAGGCAATGAAGAAATTTCTTACTGCAGTGGGCGCATTACTGGCAGTCTTGCTGATCGGCGTTATCCTGTTTCTGGTCTACGCCCGTTTTCACGATGGCCCCCTGGAAATTGTCGCCGGCGGCCCCTTTCGCAGCGGCCAGCCCAGTGCCGCCCCACAGTCCTGGGATTTCCTCAGGGATCGCGACACCATCGAATTCCAGACCCTGTCTCCGGCCCGCTCCCGCACCGTCTGGCTGGGAGTCCATGAAGGCCGTCTGTTTATCGTCAGCGGCTATATGAATACCGGCATCGGCGGCCTCTGGAAGCACTGGCCCTATTATCTGGAAGAAGACGATCGCATTATTCTGCGTATCGACGGCAAGCTCTATGAACAGCGTCTGGAGCGCATCACCAGCGGCCCGGAAATCGTACCGGTGCTAACCGAATTCAATCGTAAATACGGCAGCGGCGAAGTGACCGATGCCAGCACCGTCACCAATGGCGACACCTGGATGTTTGAGGTGTTGCCCAGAGAATAGACTGCATTACCAAGCCCTCATTCGAAGCGACCGGAGTAGAACAATAATAATGAATACCACCACCAGAGCCCTGATCCTCCTGACCAGCCTGATTCTTGCCGCCTGTGAAGAGGCCGTTGAGCCGACTGCACAGCAAGCCCCTGAAGAGACCAGTTTTGAAGAAAACCTGCAGACTCGCCTGATCACTGCAGAAGCTGGCGACATCATCACGCTGCCGGCCGGCACCTTTGAATTCACCCGCAGCCTTTCCCTCACGGTGCCCGATGTGACCATCCGGGGCGCCGGCATGGATGAGACCATTCTGTCCTTTCGCAATCAGATTCAGGGGGCAGAGGGCCTGCTGGTGAGTGCTGATAATTTTGTCATTTCGGACCTGGCCATCGAGGACCCCGTCGGCGATGCCCTGAAGATCAATGGCAGCAACAATGTCACCATCCGGCGGGTTCGTACCGAGTGGACCAATGGGCCGGATTCGGAGAACGGCGCCTATGGCATCTACCCGGTGCAATCCAGCAATATTCTGATCGAGGAGTCGGTGGCAATCGGCGCTGCGGACGCCGGCATCTATGTGGGTCAGTCCAGCCAGATTATCGTGCGAAACTCCCGGGCCGAATACAATGTCGCCGGTATCGAGATCGAGAACTCCACCTATGCCGATGTTTATGACAACGTGGCCACCAATAACACCGGCGGCATTCTGGTGTTCGATCTGCCCAATCTGGAGGTCCAGGGAGGACAGGCAACCCGTGTTTTCAATAACCAGATCTTTAACAACAACACCGGGAATTTTGCCCCGGCAGGTGCCATCGTAGGAAATGTGCCACCTGGCACGGGCCTGCTGATTCTGGCAAATGACAATATTGAAGTCTTTGGCAACCGCTTTGCCAACAACAACAATGTCAACGTAATGATCTACAGTTTTGTGCTGGGCGGACGCACGATAGATGACCCGGAATACGACCCCTACCCCGAATACATTTATCTGCACGACAATGAGTTTTCGGGCGGAGGTACTGTGCCCGGCCATAGCCTGCTGGCTGCCTGGCATGAGCAGACCGGTGCCAATAGTGCCGATATTGTCTGGGGTGGGCTGATCAAGCCTGGCGGCTCAATTGACAAGCTGATTTGTCTGGGCGAGCGGGAACAACAGAGTTTCATGAACCTCAATGGGGGCAGTGACCCCGCTCAGGTGGACCACTCTGTCGACAAACACCAGTGCACACTGCCCCGCCTGCCAGCTATCGATTTCGACTACCCGGCCGATGCCAGCGACTAGCAAGCTACCCTGATGCTTGCTAAAGCTGACCGGCGTATTCGCGGCCAATCGCCATGTAGCGTGGTTTGAAGGCGGGCAACAGATAACCCTGTTCTATCAAAGCGTCAGTGGCCGCCTCAAACTGTTGCAAATAGTCATTGCCGGACTGGTAGAGGCTGTCCAGGCTACTGCGGGGATCACCGGCCTGACGAGCAGATCCGGCCTCTTCAGCAAAAGGAATATAGCCCCCCAGTAAACGCACCAATGAATGTGGCGCACCAATTTCCGGCGAGCGTAGATTCCAGGACACAAAAGAGCCAAGTGGCACAGATGTTAAAGGCGGCAAAATAGTGGCCGAAGGCAAATCATTGTTATTGGCATCCACCGCCGGCACCAGCGCGCGGTAGTAGTGATCCGAGTCAATCGGATGTTGATCAATGATCCTTTCACTCTCCCAGCGCGGCCCGTAGTTGGCATGCCGTGGTTGATACATGACAGCGGGGTGATTGATTCCGGATATCGCCTTCCAGGCCCGCGGATTGATCTCACCATCAATGTGGCTGGGCACCAGAGAGCCATCGGCCAGACGCGGATAACGGGAAGGTGGCGGCTGCTGACCCTCTGCAATCCAGTCCACCATGGCCACGATCAGGGATTCAGAAATCGGTGACCAGTGATTGTGATTATCGGCCAGTTGGCCACGGCCGGAATCCCGCGGCAAGCCATCACGATTGACGTGTTGTGAGCCCCCGATAGTATAGAAACGTACCTGCTCCGGCAGCTCGGCATCGGCGGTTCCCTCCGGGTTGGTATGGGGCAGGGAGCCGGCCCGCAGCCAGTATTCGTTGCTGGTCTGGATATGCATCACTTTGGGCAGCACCCCATCGGCCCGGGCCTGAGCCAAAACGCCATCATTACTGCCGGTATAGGGGTCCTGACTGTCGCCGTAAGTGAAGGGAAACAGGTCGTTGGGATAAAGGTGATTGGAGTGCTGACCATTGGTGCGGGTGGGCATGGCAAAGCGGTTATTGAACATGCCATAGCCACCACCGGAGATGATTGGCACGATGCCGTCAAACACGATGCGCCCCGCCAGATCGGCATTGAAACCGTCGTGCACAAACTGCCGTAGCAAGCGGCCACTCTGGGAGATGCCCCAGGCAGCAGTGTGATCAATGTCCGGCAGATTCATCGAGGCCAGATCCGACTCTGCCTCACCCCCGTAGCGAATCAGTGACAACATGTCCCGAATCCCGGTCATCCCTGCCCCGGCCAGCACCGGGTCTTTGGCCTCATAAATCAGTTCGTAGAGATAGCCCGGTTGCAGACCGCCTTGTAGCTGCAGACTGATTTGTGGCTGATTGCTGTCAGGAAGCTGCTCAAGTCGCAGGGAAAATGCACTGCGCTCAACCGGCATACGCGGGTCTGCCTGGTACAGGCGCCGGGTCAGGCTGGCATCACTGAAATCGGCGTTTACCGGCGTATAGGCTAGATGCCCGCCGCCGGCGATATTCACCTCATTGGCGGCGCTTTCGACACTGATTTCATAGCGAACCGGGCCGGTGATGGGATCAGCGGGACTACCCACGATGGGGGCGTGTAGCCGCAAGCGGCCATCACGTGCCGCGATCTCGTTGATCCAGCCGGTCACCAGATAGGTATAGCCCAATCCGCTCAGGGGGTGGGTGAGGGACTCTTCCGGCGGCAGGCGACTGCCGCCCCGATTATTGACGTTATAGAGCAGGACATCACTGGCAATGCTGGCATCGGGTACCAGCATCTTGAAGTCGGCGCTGTATTCCACCAGGCCTTCCGCATTGACCGGTGCATACTGCAGATCCGTGACACTGGCATTGGCCGGATCATCCGGGTCCAGCACAAAATGGATCAGGCCGTAAATTGCCTCGTAGCTGAAATCCACTTCCGGCGAGGACAGGGTTTCCCGACCTTGCACTTCAATAGCACTAACCTGGGCATTGGCGAAGTTAAGAAGCAGTAGTGAAAAAGAAAATGCACTGAACAGCGCAGACAGAAATGCTTTGATTTTGATCATGACTCACCCGATAACAAGGCGGCCTCGATGCTGATCGAGCCCTTTTTATTGATGTTTTTTGGCAGGCTGTTTGCGGCACTCTTGATTGCCACGAGCGACCACGCCCGCTTGGGGACTTACCGAGTGTTGAGTATTTGAGCGGTGCTGTCAACGCGCCGCTGGTCAGCCTGCGTTCTGGCGTTCCGGCTCCAGGCCCGCCTCACTGAGCGCCAGTTGCCGGCGCCGATAGAACATCGGCACCAGGGCTGTCAGCACCGAACCCAGTACCAGCAGGCCAGCACCAGCCAGAGACAGCCAGCCCAGACGGTCGGAGTTGGGGTAGTCGGGATTGAGAGTCACAATCAACTTGAGCGTGCCAATGGTAAACAGGGGCGCCAGTGCCAGGGTGGCACTGACCTTGGAGGCGTCCCAGCAATTCAATGCCTCGGCAAAACAGCCATAGGCCACCAGGGTATTGAGGCAGAGAAAGGCCAATAGCGCAAATTCGAAACCGCTCAGCCCGACTACCGAGCCCGGTTGCACAAAGGGCAGGAGCACGAAAATGGATACGACATAGATACAGAACAGAATCTGTACCGATGAATAGTTTTTCAGCAGGCGTTTCTGCAGGAGCGCATAGACCGTCCAGGTAATGGCCGCCAGCACCACAATAATCACACCCACCGTTTCACTGTTATCGAGATCGCCAAAGTCCTGCAGGCGCTCGTTGAAAAACAGCAGCAAACCGCAAACGATCAGGCCGGTTCCCAGTTTCTGCACGGCCACAAAAGGCTCGCCATAAACCAGCACACCGCCCAGAATCAGAAACAGGGTTGTTAGCTGAATGACAGCTTCACTGGTTTCCGCATTGACAAAATTGAGACTGAAGGAAAAGAAAAAATAATTGGCACACAAACCCAGTGCCGCGATCAGCAACATCAGATTCACCCTGTTGCTGTTCTGCAGCAAAGGCGGAAGTTGACGCCGATAGCCAAGCCAGATCACCAGCACCACAAAGGCCACGAAAAAGCGGTACCAGACAATGGTGGTGGCATCCATGGAGTCCAGCAGCTCTTTCAGGGCAATAGGCAGCACCCCCCACATCATGGCTGCCACCAGGGACAGGAAAAAGCCAAGCAAGGGCTTGTTGACCGACTCGTTCATAAGCTTTCTTTGTGTGATAAGGACAGCCCGGCTGTGCACGACGGCCGGGCGGTGAATGACAGGCGAGCGGACTAGCGACCGCTGTTCTGGTAGTAGACCACGTTTCGGGTACCGGCCCCGATGGCAACGATATCCATGAAGCCATCGCCATTCAGATCGTCAATGGCGATACCGGACACGGCAATATTACCGTCATCCAGGTCTATTCGCTGCCAGCCATCTTCAGGGCCGAGATATCGATAAATCGCCATGGTATAGGGTTCGGAGCGCCCTCCGGCGATGATTTCGTCATTGCCGTCATTATCGAGATCGGCCGCCAACAGACCATGGCCATTGCTGAATTCAGTTTCAATCACGGTTCGATCCCAGAGGCTGCCTTCGCCTTCGGTATAGACCACCACTTCATTGCCATGCCAGGGCTCAATGGTGGCCACGAAGCGGCTGGCATCGGCGAACTGCCCCAGGTCGACTTCGCTGGAGCCAATCTGTGGGCGCGGAGCATCCTGCTTGCCGCTACCGATGCGGGTCTTGCTGACCGGCACCCCGTCCCTGGCCAATTGAAAAAGGTGTACGCCGTCAAAACTGGCGGTGAGGATGTCCTCCTGCCCGTCTCCTTCCCAATCCGCCAGCTGCAGGCCATGGGCCAATTGCAGGGACTCATCCAGCACAATGCCGGGCCAGCGATCCACATCCAGATCGGGCGGTATGAGGTAGGCTTTCATGGGCAGATCAACGGCATAGTCCGGTGCCGAGGCACCGTGGCCAATAATGGGCAGGTTAATCAGTTCCTGTTCACCATCGTCGTTCACGTCCCCCCATTTGATACGGTGTGAAGTGGGAATCTCGTCGATATAGTGCATGGCCCATTCCTGATTCTGCTGAGGATCACCGGGGTTTTCCAGCCAGTGAATCAGTCCGCCTTCGGTTGAATTACCCAGGGAAAATTCACTCGCCAGCACCAGGTCCAGATCACCGTCACCGTCTATGTCTTTTGGAGCCGCATCGATATTGCCCTGGGCGACTGAACTGATGACATATTTCTCCCAGCCCGGATTCTTGTACCAGGCGAACTGGGCCGGATTGGTGGCTACGGCAATAATGTCCTGCAAGCCATCACCATCCACATCGGCAATCTCGACGCCATAGCCCCCCTGCATGCCTTCATCCAGCGTGGTTTTTTCAAAATCCACAAAGCCACGCTGGGCATCGGCCACCTGGCAGGCTGTAAACAGGCCACTGAACAGCAGGCAGGTTCGCAGAGAGTTTTTTCGGGCAGCTATCTTGATTGACGACATGGTTATTTCCGAAGGGTAATTCTATCGATGAACAGAGTGCAGAACTTAATCCCATCGGGGTCGGAAAGCAAATTCCCGGCTGCTACAGGCTGTGGAGTCCAGGCTCAGGAGAGCTTGATATGGCGTGAAAAGCGGGCGCTGAGAAATTCCATCTGATCAGCCAGGACATTGTGATTGGACAGATAGAGGAATTCATACTGGTTGGGCACAAAGGGAATAGCCAGCAATTGCATATTGGCCTCTTCCGGATTGCGGTCGGCCTTGCGGTTATTACAGCGCCGGCAGGAGGTCACCACATTGGTCCATTCGTCTGCCCCACCCCGGGAAATGGGTTTGACATGATCCCGCGACAATTCCGTCACCGGAAATTCACCACCACAATACAGACAGATGTTTTTGTCACGGCGGAACAGGAATTTGTTTTCCAGCGGCGGGTCGAAGCATTCGCTGTGCAATTTACCGTCACAGGCGACGATGCTGGGTAGCTTGAGGACAGATTGCCGGCCGGCGTGATTGAAACCGCCGCGGATCTCCATGACGGTGTCGCCCATGGTCCAGATGACCAGATCCTTGACCAACAGCGTAGCGGTCTCTTCCCGGGTCAGCCAGCTGACCGGTACACCTGCTTTGTTGAGCCGAAGAATCTTTGCGTTCACGCTATAACCTGAGAAATCAAAGGACCAGGTAAAGATTACACAACCTTAGTATCGGCGCAATCGTTTTAGACTGAAACAGTTTTGCGGTGAATCGTCGGAAAAATACCGACTATTACAGTACTGTCAAAAGCAGCGGCAGTTGCCACACTTTTCAGCCTTCAGACCTTGAGTGAATTCTCCTGCCGTTGCTGACGCTTCTCCTGCCAGCGCCGATAGCCCCCATTGGAGGCCCAGTAGGCTCCTTGCAGAATCAGGGCCAGGGCGATGAAAAGTGGCCAGGTTCCTAACGGTCGTCCTCCGACCCGGAAATAGAACACGGCATTGTATTGCCGGTCTTCGGTTGGATGATCGGCGGTGACTATACCAATATAGGTGCCGCGCTCCTGAAAATCATGGCTGGCCCGATAGAAGCCGCCCTCTTCGATACGCGGACGCTGATAAAAGACCGTGACTTCCTCGATATCCTCCATGGCCTCCACATCTTCCCAGTCGGCGTAGCGACCCAGGTTGTTGACGTCCCGAATGATGCGGAAATCGATTTCCATCTCATTCAGCAGGGTATGCAGATACTCCATGACAAAGACCGAGCGGGTAACCTCGGGAATATTTTCACAGAACTCATCACTGCCACGTGCTTCCGGTTGAAACACCGTGAAATGGGCCTGCATGAATTCGATATTGATCAGGCAGCGATCGTCTTCAGCCGAAACACTGCCATGGGCCAGCAGGCGGCCCGGCAGCAGGGCCAGCAGTACCGCCATCAACGCAGTCGCGAATTGAGCCGCGCCAAGCGTTTGTTGCAAAGTCTTACCAGGCAATTGTGGATCCATCATAGTTAAGAAACTGACCGGACTTTTCCATATCCAGCTCATCGATCACGGCCAGCATACCCTCGACACTGGTTTTGGTATCGATCAGGGCATTGGGGCCACCCATATCGGTCTGCACCCAACCCGGATGCAAGACCGCCGCGCTGAAACCGGCATCGGCCAGGTCCACCGCCAGGCTTTTCACCGCCGCATTCAGCGCCGCTTTCGAGCTGCGGTAGATATATTGACCGCCACCCTGATTATCATCGATGGAGCCCATCTTGGAGCTGATATAGACCAGCTTCTTGCCACGGCCCTGACGGAAATTGTCGATCAGCAACTGGGTCAGCAGCACCGGCGCAATACTGTTAATCAGCAACACTTCTGCCCATTCCTGGGGCTCCACATTGCCGAAACTGGCGCCGCGGGGACCATAGACCCCGGCATTATTGATAAAGACATCGATGGCCTTGCCGGCCAGGCGCTTGGGGAAATTGTTGCGGGATTCCGGGTCACTGACATCCAGTTCGAACAGTTCCAGCTTGTCTTTGTCCTGTTGCAGGGCGGTCAGGGCCTCGGCCTTGTCGATGTCCCGACAGGTGGCCAACACCGTCTCGCCCCGGGCCAGTAATTGCTTGACGAATTCCAGGCCAATGCCGCGATTGGTTCCGGTTACCAGATAAGTTGCCATGGGATCTCCGTTGACTGCTGCTTTGTGCCGGCTGCTGTCGCATCAACAGCCGGGCCGGGGTATGAAAGAGGGGCTAATCTACAGGTCTGCCGCGACGCCGTCAAAGCCACTTCAAGCGGCAAATTCGGGCCCGGGGCGCGTGTTGTCATTATTCGGGATTGGGGCCGCCGCAGTTTTCTGGTGCTGCCAATTCTGCCGAATTTTCCTGCTAGCAATACTATAGCCGTCAGCACGGGTTCTAATTCGCCGGCACCGGCGGTAAGCTTGAGAAACTCAGTGGGTCCCGGAATACAGCGCCAGGCAGTGACTATGAAGCATTTCATTCAGGTTTTATCGATTTCCTCCCTGCTGGCAGCCTCGCTGTCAGTCTTTGGCCAGTCCGACAGCGAGACTGAGCTGGCAGCAGAGTCCAGAGAGCCCCTGCAAAAAATGCAGGCACTGGAGCAATTGGCTGGCCGCTGGGAACTGGCCATGGAGGTGCTGGCTGAAGACGGCGTGACCTGGGAAGCCGCGCCACCGCAAATCGTCGAGCTGAGCTTCCGCCACAAGGGCCTGATGCTGGCGGAAATACCAACAGACCTGTCTACCCCCGGCTTCCATATGGAAACCTATATCACCTGGGACCAGTATCGGGACGTCTACCGCAAGGTAGCCATCGATGATGTCTGGGGCATCATGGATATCTACGACGGCTTCCGTGAAGGCAACGCCATCGTCTTCACCAACCTGCGCTCCGGCACCACCTTTCCCATCAGTGATACGGTCTCTCGTAATTTCAGATTGACCATGGAAATCACCAGTCCCCGGCGCAGTTTTATTGTGGACAAGTCCGACGATGGTGGGCGCAGTTGGCAACCAGCCTTCCGCCAGACCTATCGACTGATCGACTGACCTCCTGCTCCCCGGGTAGCAAGCCAATTGGGCTATACTACTGCCTTCGAATAACAACAACATGCCACGGAGAGATGTATGGCGAAGAAACTCCTGCCCCTGGCCGGCCTGCTGGCCAGCAGTCTCGGTATTGCCCAGAGCCCTGAAGAAATCATCGTAGTTGGGGTGGTGCCGGCTGGCGCCAGTCAGGAGCTGGCCAAGGTGCCCTATCCGGTGCAGACCGCCAATGCCAGTGACTTGCAGGAACTTGAGCTGTTAAGTCTGGCGGACTATCTGGAACAGGCCTTTGCCTCCATCTCTCTCAATGATGCCCAGAACAATCCTCTGCAGTCCGACCTGCAATACCGTGGCTTTACCGCCTCACCATTGCTGGGCCTGGCCCAGGGCCTGTCGGTCTACCAGAACGGCGTGCGCATCAATGAACCCCTGGGCGATGCCGTGAACTGGGATCTGCTGCCACAATCGGCTATTGAATCGGTCACCCTCAGCGGCGGCGCCAATCCCCTGTATGGACTGAACAGCCTGGGTGGCGCTCTGGTGGTGGATATGAAGGATGGTTTCAGCTTCCAGGGCAGCCAGCTGGAACTTACCGGCGGTTCCTTTGGCCGGCGTCTGGCCAATCTGGAGTTCGGTGGCAATGAGGGCAGCCTGGCCTGGTATGCCAACATAGAAGCCTTCGATGAAGATGGCTGGCGCGACCAGTCGGCCTCCGATGCCCTGAATTTTTACGGTAGCCTGGGCTGGCGCTCGGACAGCTCCCGGGTCAACCTCAACTATCAGTATGGCGATTCGGAACTGATCGGCAATGGCGCCTCACCGGTGGAATTGCTGGCGCTGCGCCGCGAAGCCATCTTTACCGGCCCGGATATCACGGCCAATGACATGAGCATGGTGAGCCTGGACTTTGCTCACCAGATCAGCTCCGCCATTGCCTTCAGTGGCAATCTCTTTCACCGCCGCAATGACACCCATGCCTTTAATGGCGATGGCTCGGAATTCAGTGTCTGCCAATTCAGCGGCGGCGAGGGTTTAATCGAGGGTATCGAAGAAGACGATCTGGAAGAGCTGGGTCTGGATGATGACGATCTCTGTGAGGGTCAGTTTTCCGATGCCGATGCCCTGGAGGACTATCTCAATGAGACCGCCATGATGATGGGTGAAGATGAAGAGTTCCATGTCGAGGGCTTCGAAGACGATGAACTTTCCGGCAGCGGAGTTCTGGCCGATGACGCCATCAATAATATTTCTAATCGCAGCCAGGAAAGTCGTGGCGCTGACTTTCAATGGACCTTTCAGGGCACCTGGTTTGGCCTGCCCGGCCAGCTTGTGGCGGGTGCAGCCTGGTTCCAGGGGGAATCGAATTTCAATGCCGTGGTGGAGCTCAGCGAGATTGATCCGGTCACGCGACTCACAACCGGCCTGGGCACCGGCACCTTTGTGGATGAAGCGGCTACCTTTATCAACACCGAGACCGAGTCACTGAGTGTCTATTTCAGCAATACCCTGGATCTGAGCGATAGCCTGGCCCTGACCCTGTCAGCCCGCGCCAATGACACCGATGTGCGCCTGAAGGATCTGTCCGGCCTGCGGCCCGAGCTGAATGGTGATCATAATTTCAGCCGCATCAATCCCGCCCTGGGACTCACCTGGCAGATCAATGATGATCATAATTTCTATGGCAATATCAGCCAGTCATCCAGAGCGCCCACCCCCATCGAACTGGCCTGCAATGAGGGGGTTTTTGATCTTGCCGTCCAGTATGCGATCGAACGCGGTGATGATCCTGACGATGTGGAGTTCGAATGTCGCCTGCCCAATGCCTTTCTGGCCGACCCGCCGCTGGAGGATGTCAAAACCCGCAGCCTGGAGTTGGGCAGCCGCGGCATGCTTGGCAACATCGCCTATTCCCTCGGCCTGTTTCATACCACCAATCGCGACGACATCCTGTTCCAGACCACCGGTCGTCAGACCGGCCTGTTTGCCAATGTGGACAAGACCCGCCGCCAGGGCCTTGAAAGCAGCCTGGCCGGCAACTGGCAGCAGCTTAACTGGCGCCTGGCTTACAGTTATATCGACGCCAGCTTTGAAGATGATTTTTCCGTGCTGAGCCCCAATCACGACTTCGCCGATGATGACGGCGAAATCCAGGTTCGCAGCGGTGACAGCATCCCTGGCATACCCAAACATCAGTTCAAACTGCTGAGCCAGTATCAATTCAATGAAGCCCTGTCTGTTGGGCTTGAGATTGTCAGCAATAGCGAGCAGCATCTCCGTGGTGACGAATCCAATCAGCTCGCGGCTGTGGATGGCTGGTCCGTGGTCAATCTGCGTGGCCGCTACCGGGTCAATGACCAATTCGAGATATTCGCCCGTGTACAGAATGTGCTGGATGAAGACTATGAGACCTTCGGGCTGCTAGGCGAGGAACCGAATGAGCTGGAAGTACCAATCATCGAAGACCTGAGCGTACCGGTTTTTCTGGGTGCGGCTGCGCCCCGGGCAGGTTTTGTGGGTCTGCGTTTGCGCTTCTAGACTGACAGGCAGCAGAGAAATTTGCTCTGACCAGAATGGGAGATCGGCCCCCTCTCAATACAGGTGAGCCCCATGGCGGAAAAGAAAACCCGACAAACAACAGCCAGTGTGGATGACTTTATCGATGCACTGGATAATCAAAGGCGTCAGGAAGACAGTCGGGTACTGGTGAAGTTGATGCAATCCGTCTCCGGTGAACCGGCCCGCATGTGGGGGCCCAGCATCATCGGCTTCGGCGAGCATTTCTATCGCTATGCCAATGGCAAGCAAACCAGTATCTGCAAGATTGGCTTTTCACCCAGGGTCAATGCTCTCAGTTTCTATCTGGCCGGCTTCGACGGCAAGCAGGCACTGCTGGACAAACTCGGCAAACACCGCAGCAGCAAGGCCTGCCTCTATATCAACAAACTGGATGATGTGAATCTTGATGTACTCAGGGAAATACTCGAAGGCGCCTGGAACAAGAACGCCCCGAGCTGCTAACTGGCTGGCCGGCCTGGTACTGAACGTTTTTCTGCTCACTGCCCTGCAGGCCCAGACTCCACAGAACAAGGACATTAGCGAAATTGCCCGCTTTGACGCCGTGCTGGATGAAACTTCCGGCATGGCCATTCACGACGGCAGTATTTGGACTCACAACGATTCCGGCGACGAGGCCAGAATCTTTGAGCTGGATATGGATGGCAAGATTCAGCGCCAGGTGCTCATCAGCAATGCCGATCATGTGGACTGGGAGGCCATGGCCGCCGATGCCAATTATCTCTATATCGCCGATACCGGCAATAATGCCAACACCCGCAGTACCCTGATCATCTATCGCATCAACTGGTCGGCACTGAGCGCCAAGCAGGCAGAAGCCGAACTGATCCGCATCGACTACGGCGATTACCGGCCTGGCAATCCCCTGACCCATAACTTCGATGCCGAAGGCCTGGCGGTACGTGGCGATGAGTTGTGGTTATTCAGCAAGAACCGCGGAGACGGCAACACCCGACTCTATCGGTTTCCCAAACAACCGGGGCACTACCGCCCCCAGCCCAGCCAGACCCTGGCGGTAGATTCCCTGGTGACCGGCGCTGATATCCATCCCCGGTCCGGTGATCTGATCCTGCTCAGCTCACGCCGTCAAAGAGAGAACTTTATCTGGTGGGCTCCCACCTCCGAACAGGGGGTACAATGGCAAGCGCTGAAACTCATCCGCATCAGTCCCGCCGACCAGTGGGAAGCCATTCACTGGGACCCGGACAATCACTGCCGCATTGTGCTCAGCCATGAGGACAATGAGCGGGGCTTTGCCGGGCTGGCAGCGATCGAGCTGCACCAGGACTGTTAATAGAAGGCGGAGATCATGGCCGACTCATTCATTCCAGAATACAGCTACGATCACTCCGGCAAACACTACAACAGCGGCCGACGCACCGATCCCCGCATCGCCGCCCGGCTGTGGCAGCAGCTGGACCTCAGGCAGAGTATTCTCAACATCGGTGCCGGTAGTGGCTCCTACGAGCCGGCCAATTGCAGTCTGGTGGCGGTGGAACCCTCAGCCACCATGCTGGCCCAGCGCAGCCCCGCATCGGGCCCTGCTGTGCAAGCTGTGGCTGAGCAACTCCCGTTTGCTGACCAGGCTTTCCATCAGGTGATGACCGTACTGTCCATGCATCACTGGTCAGATCAGCAGCGCGCTTTTGAGGAAATACGACGCATCGGCAGACGCCGCTTTGTGGCTCTGAGCTGGGACCCGGACTGCGAGCCATTCTGGCTCACCCGGGACTATTTCCCGGAAATCATCGCCATGGATCGCAAGATCTTTCCCGGGCTACAGCAGTTACAAAACTGTTTTGCCCGTGTAGAGATTGAAACCCTGCCCATTCCCGCCGACTGTCAGGATGGCTTTTTCGCAGCCTACTGGAAAAGGCCCGAGGCCTATCTGGACAAACGGGTACGCGACTGCATGTCGACTTTTGCCCGAATACAGAACCCGGACAAAGGCCTGAAGCGTCTGGCCAAAGACCTGGAAAGCGGCGCCTGGCAACAGCGCAACAGTGATTTGTTGGATAAGCAGGAACTGGACGCGGGCTATCGTCTGCTGATTGCCAATCTCGATAATGCCTGATTCATTGTCAGACCAACCATAACAGCCAGTATTCGCTACTGAGGAATAGCAGACTTAACAGAACCGCAATAATGAGTGCCGCCATCTGTCCGGCTTCCGGCAATCGCAACGATCTGGCTTCTTTGAGGTGCCCACAGGCGCGGGGCTGCATGAGCTGCCAGGCAGCCAGGGCAATCAATGATAGTGACAGGGTTGCCAGCAGGGGATACCAGGATTCCACAATCATAAGCCGACTCATCCAGGCGCCACTGATACCCAGAGTCAGCAATAACAGCGGGCCCAGGCAACAGACACTGGCCACTGCCGAAGTGGCCACGGCCCCCAACAGCAAGCGCGAAGGCTGATGCTTTCCCGAAAGTCTGGCAGAATTGCTGGACGACTGCGGCCTGGTCACTGGGTTGTCTCTTCCTGCTGAAGCGAAGCAGGAAAGCCCACGTCGGTGGTAGCCTTGATCATGGCCTGAGGCTGAACTTCGGCAGCCGAGTATTCCACGAAGGCTTGTTCCAACTCGTAGTCCACCTCCACAGATTTAACGCCTTTCAGAGCCCGGAGTGAGTTGCGCACGGCAACAATACATCCGGCTCAAGTCATGTTCTCTACATTGAGAACCACGGACTCAAGCGCTGAGTCATTCTGCAGGCCTTCATCCGCCTTGGAAAAACCGTTAAAGACCAGCAACAAACTGAACAGGCCGACTAGCAGTACTGACCGGAATATCGCATGATTTTCTGACATGGTTGTTTTTCTCATTCTGGTGAAAAGCGGTCTCTTAAGCCTCAGGCGCAGCAGGGGCAGCCGACCCCGCCACTGGCAATGACAGATTCGGCTGCCTGCACATTCTGCTCCGCCGTGCGGCGCGTGGCCGCAATCACTGCGGCATCGCCGGCTGCCGGTGCAGGGGGTTTGCTCGGAGCAAAGGCTTGGCCGAAATAGCCGGTATGAATCTGGTACTGATGATCGCCAATTTCGGTTTGCACCCGGATTGTGTTGCCGTCCAGCACCTGAACATTGGGCATACGCTCGCCGTCTATCTGCACCACAGCAGCGGCCGCGTCCGGAAGATTGGTGATTACCCAACTGGTGGCCCGGCCTTCTGCGCTGCGATCGGCGGCATAGGTTCCTATATGCAGGATGCCGGCATCCTTGTCATTCCAGGCGGCATGCACGCCCAGGCTTGGATAATCCACCCCCTGCAGGGTTGGTGCCGTGTATTTATCCAGATGCCTGACCTTGAAGGCGTCCATCCAGCTGCCTTCAGTGATTTCATTGATCATCTGCTGAGCAGAAGCTTGTCCACGGGGCCAGGTCTCACCATTATTGAACCACCAGCCAAATTTGTCCCCGTCTTCGCCAAACCAGCGCGGTTCGGATAAGCGTTCGGCGGCTGCACGCATGCGTTCAACCACAACATGATCACCAAGGGATTTGGCAATAGCCATGCCCTGGGCACTGGGACTAATGTCTCGGGCCGGGTCTCGCCAGCCCATGGCGTTAGCCACCGCATCGTAGATTTGTGTGGCCAATTCCGGCGATTGAGGCAGCAGATAAAAGGCCGTGCCGGTACCGGATGCTGCGCCCGGGATACTGACCTTGAATTCTTCCAGAGGGTCGTAATACAGAGTCATCCATTCGATCTGGTTCTGGTCATTAATGCCCATGTAATTGTCTTTCATGAACTCAACCCAGTTCTCGAAAGCGCCGTGGGCATTGGTGACTCCCAACTGGTCCGACAGATAAATGCCCAGGCCAGCGGCGGAATTACAAAAGGGCCAGATCTTGGTGTTTTCGCAGTGGGGGCCCTCGGGACGGGAGCTGTACTGCTCATGCAAGTGCTCGACGATGCGTGGCTGGGTCCACTCAAAATGCTCGTTCTCGAAGCCGGCGATCTCCCAGGGACGCTCCCATTTGTCATCCCCGGAGACATATTTGTAGATCGACAGCAGAAGATTCAACCAGCCCCGGAAGAACAGATTGCCATCGGCGCCAATGGGATCGGGTTGCAGCCCCCAGGGCTCAACGCCATTGGCAGTCCAGCCCGGAGCGTCATAGTTGCCACGGACGCGTTCAGGCCAGGCTTGATAGCCAGTGGCATTCATGGCGGTATAGTTTTCCCGGTCCGGGCTGGGACCGATAAAGGTATTCCAGTCTATTGCCGCCCAGTAGGCGGTATGACGAGTCGCCAGTTCATCCAGAATTCGGGTATAGACTTCCCGCCAGGCTGGCGTCTGGTCCGCCATCAACATCACTGCATAGCTGGTATCCGTCAGATCAAAGCGGGGATAGCTGAGCATGGGCGCCGCCGTGTACTGATCCCACCAGGGATGGGGACCCTCACCGTCCACGGTCCAGTCAATTTCACCCCGGGGTAAATTGATACCCCAGGGCCGCTCTATATTCTCGCGATAAGCCCAGTCGTCAGGAGTGGTGGCTTTCTGCCAGATAAAGCGCAGCCAGCCCCGGGTGCGGTCATTGTGCTGCGGCACCGGCGCCGCTGAAGAAGGGCTTGAGGCGCAGGCGCCAAGCGCGGCGCCACCACCCACAATGGCTGAATTGCGCAGAAATGCGCGCCGTGATGCATTATTGGCCTGGCTCATGCTCTCCCCCGTTGTTACATCAAACAGTTGTTGCCAGTGATGCGATTGACGCAGTCTTATAAGCATGATTGATAGCAATACTGACTGGCCATCACAAGTGAATAACAAAAACCTCCATAATTCGTCAGTTTCCAGTCACCAGCAATTACTTATGAGTGCTCACTGAGTCAGGCCAGCGCCAATGCCTGGGGCATTCCTATAAGCTGATTTCATGACTTTCGGACCAGATTCGAAGCTCTTCCAGTATTTTCAATGCACTGCGGCCGAAATCGGTTAATTCATAAGTTACCGCCACGGGCCGGTCACTCACCACCTTGCGCAGCACCATGCCGTTGGCTTCCAGTTCCTTCAGGCGCTGATCGATCATTTTCTTGCTGGCTCCACCCAGCATCCGTGCCAGATCATTGAATCGTACCGGCTCGTCCTTGAGGTGGTAGATAATGGAGCCAGTCCATTTGCCTCCAATTAAACGCATTCCCTTCTCGATTGAGCAGGGCTCAGTGCAGGCATTGCTCACCTGTTTACGCCCCTTCTCATCTATTCTGATTTCTGTATCCACGTTCGCACTCCCGCAGACTGGCTGCCTGCTCCCGGATATCGGCAGCAATAAGGTTACCAAAAGTATACTAGTTGTTTTTTAATTTTAGGTAACAATAATATACCTACAAACCAATATTTACCATCTTGTCATACTAGTCAGAGTTTCAACAGGGAGCAATATGAGCAATATCCTGATTATCAATGCCCACCATGCCTATCCTTTTTCACCGGGCAATCTGAATGCCGCCTTGATTGATCTGGCCCAGGCCAAGCTGCAGGAACTGGGTCATGCCGTCCGGGTCGTCAGCACCGACAGCGAATGGGATGTGGACACCGAGCTCGGCAACCATCAATGGGCCGACAGTATTATTCTGCAGACGCCTGTGAACTGGATGGGCGTACCCTGGACCTTCAAGAAATACATGGATGAAGTCTATACCGCAGGTATGGCTGGTGCGCTGTGCAATGGTGACGGCCGTACTGCCGAAAACCCCAAACAAAACTATGGCGCTGGGGGCAGCTTGCAGGGAAAAGATTACATGCTGTCGCTGACCTTTAATGCCCCGGAAGAAGCGTTTAACGACCCTGCTGAATTCCTGTTTCAGGGCAAATCCGTGGACGATCTGTTTTTCCCCATGCATATGAACTTCCGGTTTTTCGCCATGGAGGCCAAACCCACGTTTGCCTGCTTCGACGTCATGAAAAACCCGGATACCGAAAACGATCTGCAGCGCTTTGTTGCCCATCTCGAGCAACACTTCGCCAAACCCGCAACGGACTAACAAACCTCTATCGATACCACAGGAGATACTATGTATAGCAAAAAACTACAGGCTGGCAGTGCCTTTCCTGACATAAGCGCTACTCTGCTTTCCGGCGAGACTGTAAAGCTGGCGGAGGCTGGCAACGGAGCCGACTGGAAACTGGTGGTGATCTACCGGGGCCAGCATTGCCCGCTGTGTACTCGTTATCTCAATGAACTGGACGGCTATGTGGATTCCTTGCGGGACGTCGGAGTCGATATCATTGCCGTCTCGGGCGATAGCAAGGAACAGCTCGAAAGTCATCTGAAAAAGCTCAAGGTAAGCTTTCCCCTGGCCTGGGGTCTGAGCCAGGTGCAGATGCAGCAACTGGGACTTTATATATCAGTGCCCCGCTCGGAGCAGGAAACCGATCATAATTTTGCTGAGCCGGGACTGTTTGTTGTCAATCAGCATGGCAATGTTCAGGTGGTGGATATTTCCAACAATCCCTTTGTACGACCAAATCTTGAAAGTTTTGTGTCTGGCATCAAATGGATTCGTGATCCCGACAATAACTATCCCATCAGAGGTACTTTCCGGTCAGAGCAGTCCTGAAACAGGCAGGCCTGTCAGTAAACAAACTCCCTGATCCAATGGGCTGTCGTCAGACGACGTCAACCCGGGAGATTGGCAGGAATACAACAAACCGGCAAATTTGCAGCAGCAAATCGCTGTTGTTAACGAATATTTGTGACTCCTGGCGCTTGTTAAAGCATTTCCCGCCCCAATATGCCACGCCGGACCCGATGTCCCGCATCCTGGACATAGTCAGGACCAATGGATTCCAGGGTTGGTGTGCCACTGCCTCGCATAGTTATCAACAACTCGCGATTGAGCAGATCCAGCACCCGCTCGACCCCGGCCTGGCCGAAGGCACCCAGGCCCCAGCAATAGGGCCGGCCAATCCCAACTGCGTCGGCTCCCAGAGCGAGAGCCTTGTAGATATCGGTACCACGACGAAAGCCGCCGTCAACGATAACCGGCACCCGGCCGTTCACGGCGCTGACCACATCCGGCAAACATTCGATGCTGCCGCGACCGGTTTCCACCGCCCGGCCACCATGATTGGAGACCCATACCGCATCGGCACCATTGGCCACGGCCAGGGCTGCATCTTCCGGGGCTTCGATGCCCTTGATGATGACATTCATATTGGTGACATCTTTCATGCGGCCAATCACATTCCAGACCAGGGCCGGATTGTTAAGACCCACACCCTGCATATCCAGGCCATCGAATATCGGCTTCGACTGACCGGTATGACAAGTGGAGCAGACCCGGTCATCTTCACGAAACAGTTTGGACTGGGTTTCAGTATTGCGCCCGCCAGGCAAATCGATGGTGAGACACACCGAAGTGGCGCCAGCGGCTTCGGCGCGGCGCAGAATGGCCTCGGTATATTCCCAACGGGTGGTGGGATAGAGCTGATGCCAGATGGGCCCGCCCCGGGCCTGCACCACATCTTCAATGGCGGTAGAGGACTGGGTGGAGAGCACCATATGATGCCCCTTGGCCGCTGCCGCCCGGGCAGTGCCCAGCTCGGCCTCGGCATGGTAGGCCCCCTGACTGCCCACCGGGCACAGGAAGATGGGCGATTGGGCTTCACTGCCGAGAATATTGACGCTGGTATCGGTCTGGCTGACATCCACCAGCCGGCGCGGCTTTATCTGAAAACGGGTAAAGCCTTCGCGATTGGCCCGCAGGGTCATGTCGCTGTCGACACCGGTGTTCAGATAACCAAGATGCGCGGGCGGGATTTTGGTAGACGCCACCGCCTCCATCTCGAAGATATTGATGACATCGCTGGGGTCTGTCAGTCGCTCACCGAGAGTTTCTTCCACTTCCTGGGCGAAGGCGGAATAACTGCTGATCAAGGGACTGGCGGCTAAAAATTTCAGGAATTCGCGGCGGTGACTCATGCTGGATTTCTCTTGTGGTTTTTTTCAAAAAACTAACTGCCTGGGGGCAGCTTGTCCAGCGACTTCAGGCAGGAATCCGAAAAAACGGAATGAGAGGCGATGTTATTGGCAAGCAGACCGGATCAATTGATGTCTAAACAGTTTGCGAGGGCGGCCGGCTGGAGCGGAGTGTGATTGCCAGGCCTGATCAGGGTTTCAGAGAAACTGTTCCAGAGGCACGGTTTTACCGTTTACGGTCAATGCCGCATCGCTAAGGTCCATATCCATCAGGATTCGACCGCCTTCCACGCGCAGATAACCCTGCTGCACGACAGGCTCAACCATCTCCGCCAGGGGTGAACGCATGATGGCGGCTTCGTCCAGAGACAGGCTGACTTCGAAGCTGAATACTTCCAGAATCTGCATCGCTTCAACGCTGTCCAGATCGGTGGCATCGGGCATGCCGCGCCAGTCGACGTTCAGGCTGACGCTGTGGTCGCCGTCGAAGGCATTGGCTTCAAACAGGGAACTCAAGACCAGACTGTTCTGCACAGCGATGGTGGCCATTTGTTCGGCCTGCTGTTCCAGCAACGCATCGGCCATGGTCATACTGCCATTCATGGCGTTCTGAATTTCTGCAATCATGCGGTAGTAGCTGCGAATCAGTTCGCTATGCACTTCATTGAAGTCCATGGTGACCGTGAGTGACTGCAGCGGCAGGTCGGATTCAATACTGGCAATATGAAAGCCCTGGTGAATATCAATCTGCAATGGTCCGGCGGCCGAGGGCTGTAGCCTGGAATCGGCGCTGATATTACTGACCGTGAAAGGATAGGGTGCCGTGCTGGAAATCGACGGAATGGCCAGCATAGCCATGCTGGGCGCCAGCAGTTCGTTCATGCGCTGGGTAGTACTTTGCAATTCCAGGCCGGCCATGGTGAAACCCGTTTGTCCGGCTGCCTCCTCGGCCTGCAATGGACCCATGCTTAACAGAACTTCAGCCGAGAGATCCGGATTGGCGACCAGTGAACCATTGATGCCCGCAAAACTGAACTGACCAGACTCATCGCTGAAACTGAAGGGATCCATGCGAAAACCCATGGTCAGGGTCTGGTCCAGGTCTGCAAACATATCGAAACGCAGCTCCGGCAAGCTGACACCCGACTCGGCAATGGCCTGGCTCAGTTCGGCGCTGTTCAGGGACGGGACAATTTCGGCATAGGCCAGACCCAGGCGCGGCCCCTCAGGAGTAAACAGTAGTGGCCCGTGGGCGATATCGAATTGCAAACGCAGCGCCAGGTTTTCCTGCTCGGCCAGAAGCGCATAGCGCACATCCAGTTCACCCTCACTGCTGAACCAACCGCTGTCGAAGCGGGTCTCGGTAATCTGTAACTGACTGCGAGTTTCTGGCGGCAGCAGATTCTGCAGACTGGTCATGGTGGCTTCGCGAACACTTCGGCCAATCACCATGGGTGCGGCGGCAGCGGCAGCTACTATCACCACTACCAGACCCAGAACTGCAATTAATATTCGTTTCTTCATAGCTGGCGATTCCCTTGGAGGCCGCTCGTTTGTTTCTGGCAGCGAGGTTTTCTGGCAAAGCTGCTGAGTGAATTGACCATGGGTTTACTGGCCTTGATCCTGGATCAGGGTAATAGTGCCGGCCTCAAATGCCGCCCGGCAGTCGTCGGCGTCTTTACCACGATCCTCGTCGAAGCTGATAAAGGCCATGCCCTCACCTTCGAAACGGGGATCATCACATTCACCATCATTGGCATAGGCACTGCTGTTGTCGCCAAAATCGATACCACCGGTTGCGGTTCGACGGGGCGGGGGTGGTACATAAGCGGCCGTATCGGGCATGCCAACACGACTGCGATCACCGGGATTGATGGGGCCGCCATAGACCGTGCCACTGGCAAAAATGGAACCATCTTCCAGGGTGGCGCCGTAGATATCGCCGCGGGGCGTACCTGGCGTGTAGGGTTCCGGCTCAGCAGCAGCGGCAGGTTCAGTGTTTCGATTACTGCTGCTGCCCGTCGCAGAGCTGGCCATGGCAGTAGCGCTCGCCTGATCAACCAAACTTACCCGACCTGCTTCAAACAGACTACGACAGTCATTGGCATCGCGCAGCTCACTGGCTTCGGAAGTAAACGCGGCGGCACCGGGGCCTTCAAAGCGAGGATCATCACACTCGCCGTCATCGGTGAACATGCCGCTGTTGTCACCAAAATCGACACCGAAATTGATACCACTGCTGTCTACTACAGCTTCGCTGACTGCAGTGTCCGGATCAGAGTAGGTCAATGCCCCTGCCATAAAGAGACTGCTGCAATCACTGGCATCGGTGAACTCGGCACCCTCAAAAGTGGAAGCGGCGACACCGGGACCAGCGAAGCGCGGATCATCACACTCGCCGTCTGCGGTGAAAGGGCCGCTGTCGTCTCCAAAATCAATACCAGTCGCCTCAAGCATGGCGGCGCGATCATAATCCGGAGTCGTGTCGCCTCCCAGACCAAAGGGCAAGGCCATGGCGGGGGCATCATCGCCGGGTATGGCTGCAAAGGCCTGCATGAGTGCAAACATGACTTCACCAACAGGCCCGGCATCGGCCATGGCCACGGTGCTGCTGACTGAGCTGTCGCCATCAAACAGTCCGCCACCGCCGGTGAAGGAATCCATACTGTTATTACCGCCCAGATTCATCTGGCCTGGTTCGGCGAGACTGATGGTGCCTGCCTCAAACTGGGCTCGGCAATCACTGGCATCCTTGAAGATATGACTGCTGCTGGAGCCGAACACTACACCGGGGCCCTGAAAACGCGGATCATCACATTCGCCGTCATTGGCGAAACCACTGCTGTCATCACCAAAAACAATATCGCCATTCAAATCGAAACTGGCGGCATAGATGGCGTCTTCCAGGCCGATGGGTATGGCAGCCCATTCAGTTTCATCGGCTTCGGTAATGGCAAGCAGGGTGGCAATGGATTCGGCCCCGCCTTCATAACTGCCTACCCAGATTTGATAGTCACCGCTCAGTGGTTGGTCGAATTGAATACCGGAGTTGGTGCCGCTGAGGAAATTGCTGTCGTCGTTGCAATGCCAGTTACCGGCCGGATCATTGATGACCAGAGTGATGTCCAGGTCTGACAGGGCAAATACGCCCAGAGGGCTGTTAGCTGCCTCATAGCTGAGCAGGTAATCCGGCTGTGCAAAGCGGATATAGCCGTAGCAATCGGAACCCAGTTCCCAGGAGCCATCCTCACCGCCTGGCGAGATTTCCACCGTGAATGGGCTGTCTGAAAACCCGGCTTGCAAGCTGGTTGAGCCGAACAACGGCTCGGCATCGAGATTCTGGGCATGCAGCGAACTGCTCATTGGCAATGCCAGCAGGGCCAGCAGTGACGCGGCGAGCATCTTCAGCGATGCGCTGATTGAACAGAGGGTGGAATCGAGCACAAGGAGATTCGATTGGCGGTGCATGGGAAATTCCTCGGAATGCCCGGTTTTATCAGATTAACGGCGAGAGAGCCGTCAACTATAGCAGTGAAGGGGCAGGTTGCCGGGAATACTGGATAGCAAAAACGCCAACCAGTTCGCACTATTTTTGGATCTGGCCGCTGAAACTGCCTGCAATCAGGGACAGCACCCCCTCATTTTAATAGCAGCTGAGGTGGCAGATATTTAGCGTCGCTCGGATAAGAACTGCACTGCCTTGTCGGGAAAATCCGTAAACACGCCGTCCACATCGGCTTCGATGTAATGCAGCTCCAACAGGCGGTCGAAGCTGCCTGCATAGGCTGGCACCGCCCCGTTGTCGGCACGGTAGGTGTAAGGATGCACCTGCAAGCCGGCGGCATGGGCCCGCTGCACCAGCGGCGTGATACGAATGTCACTGGCGCTGGACTGGCGCTCGATCACCAGATTGTAGGAAGGGCCAATGCCATCCACCCAGGATGACAGGCGCTGCATGCCGTCAGGCTCGAACATCCAGGGGTAGCTGTCGGCCGAGCCAATGAGCTGGATCAGGCGGACTTCAATTCCTGCGGCGGGCAATATCTCCTGCTTGATAATCTCCAGCTCTTCGAATTCGAAGCTCTGCAGGAACACCTTGCTGTCCTTGCTGGTGTAGCCGTATTCCTTCAGTACATTGACCACAGCCGTGCTGATGTCCTTGCCTTCGGCACGGTGAAAAGCCGCCTGCTTGATTTCCGGGTAGATGCCAATGTCCCGGCCGGTGGAGTGATTCAGGCCCTGGATCAGTTCGATTTCTTCCTGAAAGGTCGGCACCCGGAAGCTGGATTGCCCCATGGGAAAACGATCCCTGAAGCCCTGTACCCGCTCACCGTTCTCGATATCGAAGCCTTCGGTGGCCTGCAACTGCCTTACTTCTGCCAGGGTGAAATCGATGGCGTAATAGCGCCCGTCGGCGCGAGCCCGGCCAGGGAAACGTTCGGCCACATCGGTGGTGCGATCAAGAGTAATGTCATGGAGCACAATGAGCTGATCATCGGCGGTCATCACCAGATCCTGCTCGATATAGTCTGCACCCATGGCATAGGCCATGGCTTTGGCTTCCAGCGTGTGTTCCGGCAGATAGCCGCTGGCACCCCGGTGGGCTATGACAATCTTGTCGGCGGCTTGGGCGAGAGTCTGGCTGCTCATCAGGAGGCCTAGTATCAGACTGATCAGGGTTCCGGTGTTTTTCATGCCGGTGTTTTTCATGATTGTATCCTGTTCTCCGGTCCGTGGTTAATCGATCATACAGTGTGCCAAAGCCCTGTTAAATCCCTGTGACAACCAGGGAGCTGTTTAGGGTACTAATTTATGCCGAGGTGGTTTAGTCTCAGGGCATTGCCAATAACAACAGCAACAAAGCAATCCAGCCGGAGGCCCCATGAAAGCATTGTCTTGCTTGATTCTCGCCTTGCTCAGCCTGTACAGCCTGACTGGCAGTGCCCAGACCTATCAGGTAGACACGGTGACCGGTCCCATTACCGATCGCCCGATTCGCATTCTGCAGACCAATTCCGCCGGGGATGATGTCTATATCTTCAACCCCGACACCATGGAGCAGGCAGGCTATATCGAAAACCTGCCCCATAACCACGGTGCCACAGTGCATCCCGACGGCCTGTATTACTACTTCACCAATGAACATGATCATACCGTCGATGTGGTGGACACGCGCAGCCTGGAGCTGGTGGACCGCATCGAACTGGCCAATGGCCCCCATAATCTGTCCGCCAGCATGAGCGCACGCAAGCTCTATGTGGCCATTATCCGCGAACCCCTGATTCAGGTGATCGACATGGATAGCCACGAGATCATCAAAAACATCGAAACCGGGGGCGGCGTGCACAATACCTTTGTTACCCCCGATGGTCGTTATGCCGTGGGTGGCATGATCGGTGCCAGCGAGATAATCGCCATCGATACCCAAAGCGATGAGGTGCTCTGGGAATTGTCCATTCCCTACTCCCAGAATCCCTTTACCGGTGGCGTTCGTCCCATTGCTTTCAGTACCAATGAGGATGGCTCTACCCGCTCTTTGCTGGTCAATGTGGGCGGTTGGCACGGCTTCTGGGAATTCGACTGGGAGACCCAGGAGCTGATGAACAAGATCAGCCCGCCCGATGACTCCTGGAGTCGCGCGGACCAGACCGCCGACGGGATTCAGAGTGCTCCCAGCCATGGCATTGTGATTCTGCCTGACCAGAGCCAGGTCTGGCATTCCAGCCGTGCCACCTCTCACATTTATGGTTACAGTTTTCCCGACTATGAATATCTGGGCCGCGTCTATATTGGTAACCCCGCCTGGATTACCACCACGCCGGACAGTCGTTATCTCTGGGTAGGGGTTTCCGGCCACAATCAGACAGCGGTGGTGGATGTACAAAGCCAGGAAGTGATCAAACGCTTTCCGGTTGGCCAGGCGCCGAAACGCATCTTTACCGCCATCATGCCTACAGATTGGCCGGGAGAAGCGCAATGACATGCACAGCAATCCGCATCCTGTTAATCACATTCCTGTCAGCCATATTGCTGCACTGTGGTGAACAAAGCCCTGGCTCTGACATGGCCCGCTCTTCAGCGGGCACTGCCGGCAGCGCGGAACCTGCCCCCTTCAAGGGCCTGGATTTTGACTATTACCTCAGTGCCGTGGAACCCATTTTTCTGCGTCATCGCGGTGGCTTTGTGGGCACTGACACTTCCTGCGTGGCCTGCCACTCTTCCCAGGTAAACGCACCGCTGGGCCTGCAACCCCTGACGGAAGAGAACGGCCAGGTGTTCTGGACCGAAGAGCAATCCCGCCAGAATTTTGAAAATGTAGTCATGCTCACCAACCCTGCTGCGCCCGAGTCCAGTCGCCTGTTGCTGGCACCGCTGGCGACTACAGCCGGAGGTGAGCGCCATTCCGGTGGCAACTTCTGGAATTCCACCGAGCATAGTGAGTACCGCATCATTGCCGACTGGATTGCCAGTGGTGACCCCAATGCCGGTGCCGATCCGGTGGTGGAAGTGGATTTCGAATTCTTCCGCGCCTGCGTGCAACCGCTGTTTGTGAATCCTATCGAGAACGCCATGCCCTGTACCGAATGCCATAGCGGAGAGTTTGCCCTGCCACCTCCGGCCGATGCTTACTGGACCGTGGAGCAGTCCCGGCAGGCCTTTGACTCACTGGCCTATCTGCTTGATCCGGGACGCCCGGAAAGCAGCCGCTTTCTGCACAAGCCCTTGCATCCCGATGCCGGAGGCGACCTGATGCACAACGGCGGGCGCCGCTGGTATAGCGCTGATGATCCGGAGCGCGCCGCACTGGCCAGCTGGATTCGGGGCGAGGCCAAAGGGGATCAATGTCCCGCCCCGCTGCAATATGACTACCCCGCAAGGCCCTGATGCGCAGTTTCAGACATTGCTTTGTGCTGGTCACTTTGGCGCTTCTGGCAGCCTGTAGCGAGCCGGCACCAACTTCCTCCGGGGACGGTATCTTCACCGCAGCCCAGGCAGAGCGAGGCGAAGGGCTGTTCAATACCCATTGTGTCCGCTGCCACAGTATTCAGGAATTTCGGGGCCCGGCCTGGAACAGCATCTGGGCCGGTGCGCCGCTCAGCGCGCTCTATGTTCGCATCGCCAACACCATGCCCCTGGACCAGCCCGGCAGTCTGGGCAGCACCGAAGCAACAGCTATAACCGCCCATATCCTGGCAGCCAATGGCATGCCCGGTGGCGAAGAAATGCTGTCGGGGGATTTGCAGTGGATGACCGGCATCAGCCTGTCACCCACCGCATCGAACTAGCTCAGGAGCCCAGGCGATAGCGCAACTTGATGGCAAACTGATCCACAATGCGATCGTTCCAGGATTGCTCGAACAAATCCTGGAAAGTGAAAAAGCTGTTGCGGGGCAAGTTGGAACCGCGGGTGTAAACCACAAACAGATCAGACAGCGGTGCGATCTCCCAGCGGTAACGGGCCTGGAAAGTCAGCCTGGAGATAGTGAAGTCGTCGGGATCATTGTCCGGGTTGGCAACCGGAATGAGTGCCCCCTCTTCCTCGGTGTTAACCCTGTAAAAGCTGTCTTCAAATGCCTTGAGAGCGGTCCACTGGGTAGTAAATCTCAATTGCTGCTTGGCAGTAATGAAGTAGTCCACTTCCAGACTTGGCGCCCACTGGTGCGCCTCGAAGCTGGTATAGGCGCCATTGCCACGGTGCACCAGCAAGGCTTCCCGGTCGGTATAGCGTAGATTTAAATTAACAGAAAATCGGTCAACCGGTCGCCAGGCGATACCAGCAGTTCCTCGTACCTGACTGGGACCGAGATCCTCCGGGTCGACACTCAAGCCAACATTCCAGGAAACCGGTAAAGCACGATCCGTCTCATAATTAATATTGGCACCATAGCGCACGGGCAACTGAAATGAGCCGGTGCCTCGCCCCAGACGATCGTCAAAGCGTGCCGGAAAATAGCGCACACTCATGTCCACACTGTTGTTATTCAGGAAAGTGTAGCCCCGGTTCAGAAACATACCCAAACGCACTGGTAAGCCGTCATTATTCCACTCATTGGTGAATATGAAACCGGTCGTCCGATTCCTGAGATTGGGAATATCCGATTCGTTGACGAAATAATTATAGGAAAGATTGGCCTGGTCATTGCGGGTCAGAAAGCCCAGCTCGTTCATGTCAAACTCATCATCAATCCAGGTAGCGCGAACAGTATGCTGCTTGCCCCGCTCCGGCCGGTAGCTCAAATCCCCCAGAAAACCCAGGCCAGTGACACCACTATTGTCGCTATGCATGAACTGGGTGTCCACAATCCAGCGATTGTCTCTGGAAAAATAGTGCATATCGAAGGCATTGACCGTGGAATCAATCTCCGAATGATCCACATTGCTGCCCATCCAGCCAATGGAACGACGACCGCCACCGGCAGTGTCTTCATAGAGCAGGCGGGCCACGCCAAAATTGCGTCCTTCAGCCTGGATCGTGACAGGTGTCCCATCATCCAGCGTGCCCAATAATTCCGGATCATCCTCAGCCGCGAACAGGGTGCCATACTGCCAGTTACCGATCTGGCCGGTATATTTCACCGCGCCCAGCAATTCTGTCGGACGACTGACATCGGTGGGCACCACATTGACGTTATCGGGGATATCAAAATCCCCGGCACCGCCAATGCGTCGTGTGTTGAGAATCTGAATTGGCCCGCCCGGGCCGCCACCGCCGCGGGTACGGGGATGGGTATTGAATATGTCCTGCCCTTCCAGGAAAAAGGCGCGCTTCTCCGGGAAGAACACTTCGAAGGCGGTGAGATTCACCACCACATCGTCGGATTCCACGGTGCCGAAATCCGGATTAAGCGTTGCTGAAAGCAAGGTGTTGGTGGTGGGCCGCCAATAGATGTCCGTGCCCACTTTGGATTCCAGATCATCCTTTATGGCATCAAAGGTACCGGAGACAAAGGGGTAAAAAGTCAGCTGCCTCCGTGGTTCAATATCCCGCAGCTGCCGCATGTCGAAGGCCGACAAATATTCATTGACCGTGCGTGGCAGGGCTGGTGATGACCAGGCTTCACCACCGAGATGGCCCACCTGGCGCTCAAAATAGAAACCGATCTGCCGATTCCCGTCGGCCTGGGGCAAAGGCATCATGGCCCAGGGGATGTAGTATTCCACGCTCCAGCCATTGTCCAGGGCCTGGGTACGGGCGTTCCAGGAACCGTCCCACTGCATATTCATCTGCCGCTCCGGCAAAATTGTGCCATCGGTCATGGAATCGCCCAGATTGATACGCAGAAAGTAGCCATACAGGCCTTCGCCGGAAGGGTCCAGGCCTACCACAAAGCCATCACGGTCCAGCTGGGTGTCCCGGGAAGTCATGCGGGCCACCAGCGTGTCAGCAGGCTGAAAATTCATGGCCCCGATATAAATGCCCTGCTCGGTATAAAAGGCCCGGATGTGAGTCTCGTAGGGCGCCTCGGCCAGGGTGTCAGGGTCAATCACCCGCATACCGTCGGTGTAGGGCAGGTCCTGCCAGACGGCCTCATCAAGAAAACCATCAAGCTGGATATCGGCCTGGTCTTCTTCCATGCGGCTTAACTGGGGAATGGCGGATTGGGCCAACAGGGAGGAACTGAGTAACAATCCCACCAGGCTGCAGGCCAGGCGGCGTGGGTAATTCAGGGTCATGACTTCTCTCAACAAGGCTCGTTTTTATGCTTGGTTTTGTTTGTTTTTTGTCAGGTCTTTAGTGAGTTCTTTGGTTTATTGTTCTGGTTTTGCTTCCGCAGTTCGCGAATCCTCTCACCGGAGTCAGGGGTCAAAGATCAGTCTACCCCAGTACCGGCCTGCTCTGGCAGGGTTTGCCATGATTCGTCACAATTCGACTGCAGTTTGCCTTTTTCCCGCCGCGGCGATGACAGATCAGTTGGTTTAAATAGACCCTGCAATATTCACCAAAGCGGAGGAATCGAAGTGCGTTTGTTCAGGAAATCAGACCATTGTCTGTTTGTTGAGGAGGAAGTCTATAACTGGGGGTCACCAAAATCCCGGATGAATCGCAGCCTGCTGTTCATGTCGGTGATCTTCATCATTACCGGCGTGTTATTCAGCGTACTGCGCCATATCTAGGCCAGTCTTGCCTGAAAATTGCTTTGTCGCCCGGCGTGCCGATACCCTGCCTCAACGAGCTTTCAGCTCCACTTCCATGGTGTAGATCCTGCCTCCCCGGCGAAATCCCAGCATCACCGCGTCCCCCGGTGCCGAGGCCCGCAGCAGGTTGGAATAATGCTGTAAGTCCTCAATGGCTTCGGCGTTGTAACGCAGCAGAATATCTCCTTCCTGCAGTCCCGCCTCGGCAGCTGCGCTATTGGGTGTGACACCACTGATGCGCACCCCTTCACCGGAGTAGGCAAAGTCCGGCACGGTACCGAGGCTTGCCTCCCGCTCACCGCTCTGACCACTGCTTTCTATCGCAGCCGCACCGGCCAGATTACTGCGCAGCGCCTGCTCACGGCCCGCCATATACACCACCGCTTCTTCCAGCCACAGGGCAACATCCGACAGGCCATCGCTGTCTATCTTGTCAGCCGTATCAGACAGCCGGTGATAATCGTTATGGGTGCCGCTAAACAGATGTATGGCGGGCACGCCGGCATTCAGAAAACTCACATGGTCACTACTGGCAATAGTCTGGGGGAATTCTGAATCCACACCGATGGTGAAGCCGATACCCTGGGCCATGAAGGGCCATTCATAGGCACTGTCGCTGCCAAACACCTGCAGGCTGCGGCCTTCGAGACGGCCCACTGCATCCAGATTGATCATGGCGAAGATATTGCCGGCAACAAGCCCACCTGGTGGGTTCTCCACAAAATACTGTGAACCAAGCAAGCCTGCTTCCTCGGCAGTAAATGCCACAAACAGGATCGGTCGCTGGGGGGTAAAGGCACGGCTGAGTTTGCTTGCCACTTCCAGCAGCACGGCGATGCCCGAGGCATTGTCGTCAGCACCGGGATAGAAACTGCCGCTGTCGGGATCGATGCCCAGATGATCATAATGGGCGCCCACCACCAGGGGCTGATGGCTCAGCTCGTTATTGGCACCGGGAATCATGCCGATGATGTTGACCAGATTAAGCCTGCCTTGTTCCGGCAGCTCTGCCTGCCAGCGCTGCAGATAACTGCCATCCACCGGCTGCAGTCCGGCTGCCGCGAATTGCTCGGCAATATAGTTGGCCGCCTGGTCCAGGCCCGCAGTGCCCAGACCACGTCCCTGCATCTGCGGTCCGGCAAGGCTGATGATGTGTTCAAGCATCTGCTCCGGAACATATTCCGGTGGCAGTATGGCCAGGGGTTCTTCTTCCGGCAAATTGTCCCAGTCCACCTCACCATTGAAACCGGGTTTGACCCACTGCATGGGTGAGTCGGGGCTGGCCCAGACCCCGGAAATATCGTTAGTGGGTTCATCACCATAGAAGCTGAGATAGGAATAGCGGCCGTAGTGGGGCAGTTTTTCGATCATGCCGGGCATGGCAACCATGTCATCAATATGAATCAGGCCCAGTGCCAGTTCCGGATTGGCCGGGTGGCGGGCAATGATGACGCTGCTGCGATCGACAAACTCCGCCTGTTCGCCGGCCAGGATGTAAGCGCCTGGGGTTTCGGTGAGGCCATAGCGCGCGGCTGAAGCTGTGACCTCAGAGGCAAAGCGGTTATGGCGGCCAAGCACCCACACTGAACGATCGCCGGGCAATTCTTCCAGCTCGTCGGCAAACAGGATTTGTGCCTGCACGCCTTCGGAAAAGGCTTCGACCATGGCGGTCCACTGCTGGCGGTTATCGCCCGGCAGGACGAAGGCAATCTCAGTGGCACCGAACAACTCCCCGATTGTGGGTGGCGTCTCTTCCCGGTCCAGGGTTCTGAACACATCAAAATAGGGGTCTACCAGCACCGCATTGAGCTGGTCATAGTCATTGGCCATCACCCCTTCCAGTTTCTGGCTCAGAGCAATGTTATAGATTTGCGGCTGTTCCTCGCCCTCATAGAAAAGGGCAATGGGCACGTTCAGCGCGTAGGGAGCATCAAGCTGAACCTGGGCGAACATGATGCGCGCCTGATTGTTAGTCACCTCATCAACTGTAACCGACAGCTCCGGCGCGCCGCTGCGCTCGGTCCACTGGCTGAAAAAAGGCGACAGGTCACTGCCGCTGATTTCTGAGAAGATGGCTTCAATATCATCCCAACTCGCACGCTGGTGAAGATAGTCATTGTAGAAGCGGCGCAGTCCCTGCAAGAACAGTTCGTCTCCCAGTTCCACCCGCAACATATGCCAGAGCATCAGGGTCTTGCCATAACCCACCGCCTGGGTGGCAGCGGAATTACGGGATGTAAACTCCGTCAGGGGGAAGTCGCTGTCTTCGGCCACGTAGTTTTTGTAGCGCGCCAGCATGTCCTTGCGATACTCCGCACCACGCCCGTCTATTTCACGGAACAGATGATCAGCCAGATAAGCCGTCAGGCCTTCGCTCCAGTTGCCGGTCTGGTAATCGGGATAGACGCCATTGCCCCACCAGTTATGGAGAATCTCGTGGGGATAGGAGGTGGTCAGGATAAACGGAAAGCGAATCACCCGTGGCCCAAGCAGGGTGAAGGATGGCATGCCATAGCCGGTTTCCCAGAAATTCTCCACCAGGGCAAACTTGTCATAAGGATAATCACCCAACAGCGGCTCATACAGCGCCAGATAGCGCTCGGTAGCATCCAGATACTGGGTGGCCAGATTGGAGTCGGCACTGCGCAGATAAGCCAGTGCCTCGACATCTCCCAGCTGTTGTCGATAGTTTTCGAAATCATTGGCAATCAGGTAAATCTCTTCCTGGGGAGTAGGCTCCACCCACAGCGATTGCACGGGCTCATTGCCACCCTCGGGCAGCTCTGCGGTGCTGCCCTGGGATATGGCCGACCAGCCGCTGGCCGCTTCGGAAAAACGGGTGGCTAGACTGAAACTGAGCAGACTGTCGCCGAAGCCGGGAACCCATGCCGAGGCATGGCTCAGAAAAACACCCTGCTCAGAAATAATGCCGGAGGTTTCAGAAAAACTCTGGGCATATTCGGCACCGCTCTGTTCTGCCTGGTCATTTATGACACCGGCATATTCAATTTCCAACTCACCGTTCCAGTTACGCGGCAGACTCAGCTGATACTGATTGCTGGTGGCAGCGGTACTGCTGGTGGAAGGCACGAAGTTGCCCCCGCCTGTTCCCAGCCTGTCGATCTGCAGGCTGCTGCTGATAATGCGCAGATTGGCATTCAGGCTGAAACTCAGATTTGTATTGCCACGCCAGGAATCGGGGAATTGCAGCCGATCGGTGACTTCGATATAGGAGTTAAAGGGGTCGAGATAAACCGCCAGATTGTGCTGAACCACTTCCGGTTCCGCGTTCTGCGCCGCAGCCACAGCAGTGCCTTGCTGGGCTTGTACTGCCGACGTCAGTAACAGACAGAGCAGAATCAGGCTGGCAAGGCTTGCGGGCATCCCTTTCATCGCTGCGATCTTGACTAAGCTCACCTCAGAACTCCCCGGGTCTAGTCGAGACCGAGCAACTCCAGTGCCAGATCATGATTCCAGTCAGCGATATGTATCTGGGATGAGCCATCCTCGGTACGGGTGGTGCTCCAGGCCAGACGGCTTCCGTCAGGGGAAAACACCGGCAGGATGTCGGTACCATCGGTATTGGTCACCCGCACCGGATCATTCATGCCTTCCGGATCAATCATGAAAAGCTCGAAATTGGCATGGCCCAGCACATTGCTGGAATAGATGATGTAATCGCCGCTGGGGTGAAAGTAGGGACCCCAGGACACCATGGCCTCTGCCGTCAGCTGCCGCTGATTGCTGCCATCCACATCCATGGTCCAGATTTCGGCGCTATTGCCATCGGGATTGAATCGGCGCCAGACAATTTTTTCATTGTCGGCACTGAAGAAGGGACCACCGTCATAGCCGGGTGAAAAAGTGAGCTGCTCTACATTGCTGCCATCGGCATCCATGATGTAGAGGTCCATAAAATAGGAGGCATCATCCTCAAACAGTTTTTGTTCTGCCTGGGAGAGAGTTCGGCTATAGGCTTCGCGATTGGAGGCAAACAGGATCTTGCTGCCATCGGCGGAGTAGGAGCCTTCTGCATCATAGCCTTCGGTATTGGTCAGGTTGACCAGATTGCCACCATCCTTGTCGGCCTGGTAGATCTCATAATGGGGGTCATAGTCCCAGCCATAGGGCCGATCCTCGCCGCTTTCGCGAATGGCGATCTCTTCGGCCTGCTTGGCCAGGGCATCGGGATCTTCATGGGTGGAGGAAAACATCACCCGATCCATAGTCGGATGAATCCAGGCGCAGGTGGTCAGGCCAATACCGGTGGATACCATTTCGGCCTGTTCGGTTTCCAGGTCCATCAGAAATATCTGGTAAAAAGGGTTACCTGCCACTTCTGCCTGATAGATAAATTCACTGCCATCGGCGCTGAAATAACCCTCTCCTGAACGCACGCCCTCAGTGACCAGTTGACGGGTATTACTGAGCAGCAGCGCCTCATACTGGGTGTCGAACGGGCTGTCAGAGGCGGTATCCATGTCGGCCATGGTGGTTGCGCCAGCAGCACCATCGGCGCCGTAGGACCCTGCACCGTCGCTGCTGGCCATTTCCATTTCCGGGGCCGGAGCTGCCTGGGTCGGTGCCGCCTGATTGGGCGGCTGGTCGCAGGCGATCAGGCTTGTTCCAAGGGCGGCGGCAATGGCCAATTGTAGTTTCGTCATAGTCGAGCAATCCTCGCCAGTTTCAGCGGTCCTTGTGACTTTATAAATTGAATTGCTGATTCTGGGGAAACACGCCAAACAAGCCACCGGTGTGGAGGAAGACTATCTGGCGGGCCCCGTTCAATGGTCCCGAGGCGCCTTGATTCAGCTCCGTAACCATGCCATGAAACGCTTTGCCTGTATAGACAGGGTCCAGGAACAGCCCTTCAGTGGCGGCAAGACGGGCTATGGTGGCAAAGATCTCCGGCCCGGCCATACCATAGCCCGGCCCGAGGTAGCCTTCCACCGTAGTAATATCCAGTGAGCTGGCCTCGAAGCCGGTTTTGTAGCGCTGTTGCCAGAGCGTCACATCCTGACGAATTTTCCGGTCGAAATAGGCTGCGTCATCACTGACGTTGAAAGCCACCACCTTGCCCGGCAGGTCCAGCAGTTCGCTACCCACCAGCAGGCCCGCCTGGGTTCCGCCGGAGCCGGTGGCGGTGACAATGGCATCCGGTTTCAAGCCCAGGCGCTGATAATCCTGTTTCAGTTCGGCGCAGGCAGCGATATAGCCCCACAGCCCCACCTCATCACTGGCACCCACCGGAATGTAATAGGCTTTGGAGCCGGCACGGGCATAGTCATCCTGAATTTTTCTGACCAGCTCTTCATGGTCGGGCCAGTCGCTGGAGGGTACGGTCGTGACTTCGGCGCCGCTTAATTTATCCAGCAGCAGATTTCCCTGATACTCAACCGGCGCCTCGCCGCGCAGCAGCAGATGAACCTTCAGCCCCAGTCGAGCGCCCATGATGGCCGTGGCCCGACAATGATTGGATTGCAGCCCCCCACAGGTGATGACGGTGTCACAGCCCTGATCCAGAGCTTCCGCCAGGCAGAATTCCAGTTTCCGAATCTTGTTACCGCTGACTTCCAGACCGGTCAATTCATCGCGTTTGACCCAAACCTCGACACCCGCGGGCAGGTCGGGAAAACGCTGCAGGCGAGTGAGAGGGGTTGGCAAATTCGCCAGTTGTAAACGATTGGGCCAATTGATCATGGTGACTGCCTGTAGGGAAAAGGCTGACTATACCGGCTAAATAAAAAAGGGGACAGCGCCGCTCGGCCCTGCCCCCTTTCGAAACCAGTCAGACTTACTGTTTGGGCTTGGTGGCGTCGTAGGCCATGCTGCCCTGCTCCGGTTCACCTTCCGCACCCAGAGGTTCCACGGCCTCACTGTAGAGAAACAGATCGGTCAGTACCGCACGCAGATGAATGGAGGCATTGAGGTTATCAACAATCTCAGAACCGATGAATTCCTGGGCCAGGATAAAACGCAGCGCGGCGCCAGCCTTGCGGCAATCCTCAGCGATGACCTGTTCAAAGTCCTGGTCGCTGTCACTGAATGCCTGCTGCAAATTGTCCATGGCGGCGGCAATGCCTTCTATAGTAGGCCGGGCATGGGGACCGGGGCCGGTTTCTGCCTTGGCGGGGCGTCCCTGGGCGGCATAGGCCAACAGGAATTCGTAGCCCGATTCGATAGTTTCGATATCGTCTTTAATCACTTTTTACTGCCTTATCTAAAAAGGGCCCTGAACGGGCCCTGTGAAATCAATTTCGGATCAGCTTGCTGCTTATTCCGCTTCCTTGGGAGACCACTTGCTGGGATCGTGATTTGCAGTCATCTCGTCTTCAGAAATCCAGCCGGAAATCATGGAGCGGGTATAGAACAGCTTCTCTGGTCGCACGGCGAAATAGATATGGGTGGCCGCCAGCGCAACCAGCGCCAGAGTGGACAATCCATGCAGCAGAAATACCAGACCAAGCTGGCTTTCAGGCATGCTGTTGGTGCGATCCCAGAACGGCGTATCGATCTGCAGGAACAACAGTACACCGGTAACGATCACGGCCAGTACGACCACGGTCACGGCCCAGTGCATGCCTTTCTGCTCGAAAGAATACTTGCCGGGTTTCTGGGCTGAATCAAAAGGCTCGCCAAAATCGCGCGGCCCCAGAATCATGGACTTGAAGTCCTGCCAGAACAGGGAACGAATGATATGAAATATCACCACAAAGGTAAGGATCAGACCGGAAATCCAGTGAATATCCAGCCAGGCAATGCGCAAGCCGATAATGGGCGCAGTACCGGTGAAAATCAGCACCAGAATGCTGGCGGCCATGATCCAGTGAAAGGCACGGTCTATGGTCTCGTGCCGTAAAACACGCCTGCCCTGTGCGGAAGGCTTGTCCATTTTCTTGTTGGCCAGAGCGGCCATGATGATGGCATGTGCTGCCAGGAGGACCAGGATGGCCACGGCAACTACCCAGAGCAGATCCCAGGATACGCCGAGAATGACTTCCTCACCCCAGACATCGCGTTTATAGCGGACAATATCTCCCACTGTACTTCCCTCTTTTATTTTTTGATACTGCTGTTTTTGTTTATGCGTGACAGGCTCGAGCGAGCCCGGGGATTAACCCCGGACTGCGCGTTTAACGAGATTGGCCAGCAGTGGTATTTTAAAATTATTGTAGTTCAGGGCGCGGGCACCATCGGTAGCAATGCTCGCCACCTGATCACCCAGCGCATCTGATCGCTGCTGTCCGCGCAGAGCATTCTCTACGGCCTGCAGACGTCGAGGTACACATTCCACTGCACCGGCAGCAAGGCGCGCATCCTGAATAGTGCCACCTGACACCTTCATTGCCGCAGCAATACTTACCAATGCGAAGTCCCAGACATTACGGTCGGCGACTTTCTCGAAATAGTACTCGGCATCAGCCCATTCGGCGGGCAGGCGAACGGCGGTGAGAATCTCACCTTCATTCAGCACCGTCATGTTAACGATGTCGCGGTCCGGGCCAACGAAGAAGTCCTGGGCCGGCATGGTGCGCTGACCAGACTCGCTGGACAGAACCATGGTGGCATCCAGAGCAACCAGAGCCGGCGCCGTGTCAGACGGGCTGACAGCAACACAGCGGCTGGCGCCGAAAATAGCGTGCTCGCGGTTCAGACCTTCCGGTGAATCGGCATAGCAGATGTTGCCACCGGCACGGTAGCAATCCAGTCCGCGGCGGTAGTACCAGCAGCGGGCATCCTGTACCAGGTTACCACCGAGGGTACCGACGTTGCGGATCTGCGGGCTGGCAACAACACCGGCGGCCTTGGCCAGCAGACCGAAACGCTGCTGGATAAGGGGATTGTTGGCGATTTCGGTGAGTGTGGTTACGGCGCCGATTTCGACTCCGTCGCTGGTTTCGCGGATACCTTTCCAGGCATCAACCTGGGTCAGTTCGATCATCGCTGTGGCGATCTTGTTGCGATCTTTCAACCAACCGAAAGTGTCCTGACCACCACCGAGTAGCCAACCGTCATTACCGAGTTCGGCTGCCAATGCCAGGGCGTTGGCTTCATCAGTAGGCTGATAAAGCTCGATATCGGGCATTACGTCATTAGATGTGGCTACCATATCAACCTCTAAAATTGTTCTGGGCCAGCGGCACTGCTTCTTCAGAAGTGCCGGCCAGGTGGTTAATAATCATGTCTGCAGTGACCGGGGCGGCGCCGAAAATGTGGCCGTCCAGAGCATCGGAAATTGCAGCAGTCAAAGCGGCGGAAACTGAACCCATGGCAGGCTCACCGACACCGCGGGCACCGACCGGATTCTCGGGATCAGGCAGATCCACCCAACCGGTATTAATCTTCACCGGGGTGTCGAGATAGGTTGGTACCTTGGATTGCCAGTAACCGGTACTGGCGGGCATACCATTCTGGGGGTCGTAGAGATGCCGCTCGTATCCGGACAGACCAATACCCCATACTGCGCCACCAACCAGCTGGTTCTTCATGCCCTGCGGGTGGACGATGGTGCCGGAATCGGCCACATTGATCATGTCGAGAATCTCGTACTTGCCGGTTTCCAGATCCAGCTCAATTTCGGTGGCAGTGACAGTAAAACCGGTCACTGTGCCTTCATGGCGGGGATCGTGGTAGACACCCAGGAAAGCGGTTCCAGCCAGACGGGAAACAGAAATCTGCGTCCATTCAGCCAGTTCTTCCGGCAACTCGGCTTCACCGGTGAATTTGCCACCCAGTTCCATGGCGCGCTGTGCCACTTCGGCGTAGGTATAACCCACTGACTCATCGTCAATGCGGTGTACACGCTCATTGGAGATGTCGTATTCCTCGGGCTCACCTCCCAGATCAGTGGCGGCGATTTCTTTCATCTTGGCCAGCATGTCCTGGGCCGCACCCCAACAGGTACGGGTATTGGTGAAGATGGAATTACTGCCGTCCTGCGGTGAGGTAATGGGCAGATGATAGTCGGTGCGGCCGGTAACGATGTCGCAGCTTTCCCAGGGCATCTTCAGCACTTCGGCTGCAGCCCGGGAAGTGGCGGCATAGGAATAGGTACCCAGGTTACCGACACCGTTGTGCACCTTCAGGCGTCCGTCGGTGCCCATGGAGACAATTCCGTCCATGCCACTACGACCTGCACTGTGATAGCCCTGACCAATGCCCAGACCAATCACCTTGCTGCCATTGCGCTGGCGACGACGGCTCTGGCGCTCGTCCCAGTTGAACTCTGCACGAACCATTTCCAGGGCTTCCGGCATATAGGCGCTGGTGAACGGGCTGCGGCGTGGGCCGTGCACGTCACCGTTTTCCGGTGTGTTCATTTTGCGGATATCGAAGCGGCTGATACCGAGCTCATCGGCGGCCTTGTCCATGATCGGCGAGATGATCGGAGCGATCTGGTTCTGACCGGGGCCACGCTGGGCGCCACGGTGGCCGGTATTGGAGCCGATTGAGGTATTGCGAAAACGCACCGCTTCCGGCTGATACAGCACGCTGATCAGGTCAGCAGCTGAGGAGGCATCGCCGCCACCACCTTTACCACCATTGTCAGAGACAATGTAAAGGTCGGTTGCTGCCATGGTGCCATCGCTGTTGAAACCTACCTTGATCCAGCCCTGGAAACCCTGACGGGCACCGCCGAAGGTGAATTCTTCTTCGCGGGTTACGCGCATCATCACCGGACGATTGATCTTCTGGGACAGTTTGGCAGGAATGGCCATGTTGGGAATGCTGCCGGCGCGGGCACGTTGACCGAAGCCACCACCGGTTGCCACATTGATGAAAATCAGGTCTTCCTTGGGAATGCCGATAATGCCGGCCATGTCATCGGCCAGGGCAGTCAGTGACTGGGAAGTACCGTGCAGATAGAGCTTGCCATCTTCCCAGTAGGCCAGGGCGCTACGGGGCTCCATGGAATGGTGCGGGTAGCCGGCCGTGGTGAAAGTGCCTTCATAGACATAGGCCGAATTGGCAAAGGCAGCTTCTACATCACCGTAGGACCAGGTTTGCAGCGGCTCCGCTGTGGGCTCGTTTCCGGCACGGAAACTGGCCACCTGATCGGCACTCCATTTTTCCTCGGCAAAGCCCTGACGGAAAATAAAGGTATTACCACCGGAGTAGGCATTGGGGCCACCTTCGGCCAGGGAATCCAGCGGGTCGAGAACAAAGGGCAGTCGCTCGATGGTGACATCGATCAGTGCCATGGCGGTCTCGGCAGTCTTTTCATCTACTGCGGCGACGGCCAGGATGGGCTCACCCACCATGGTAGGTTCGTTGGTCAGAATCTTCAGACCCGGACCAACCGGCTCACCATCGGGATAGACGTCGTCGGCAGTGAGAATGCCGTAGACGCCGTCCATTGCCAGCGCTTCCGAGGCGTCGATATTCACCACCCGGCCATGGGGCACGGGACTGGTGAGCAGGCGCGCATAGACCATGCCTTCGCGGGTGTAGTCTTCAGCGTATTTGATCCGTCCGGTGACCTTGCCATTGACATCGGGCGGCACGAAATTATGTCCAATATGCATATAAGCCATGATGATTATCCTATTTCCACGGCCCGCATCACGCCGTCCAGGTATGAGTCATAGGATCCACAACGGCAGATATTGCCCGACAATGCGTGGCGGGCTTCTTCACGTGTGGGGTTGGGGTTGGCACGCAGCAATCCAACTGCTGCCATTACCTGTCCGGGAGTACAGTAGCCACACTGGGGCGACAGGGCTTCAACAAAGCCCTGCTGGACCGGATGCAGATCGCCGTTGGGCGACTCCAGGCCTTCAACAGTCTCGATGCGACCATTCTTCATGGAATGGGTCAGCACGGAACAGGCATAGGTGGGAATGTCATCCACCAGTACAGTACAGGCACCACATTCACCGCGGTTGCAGCCCAGCTTGGTGCCGGTCAGACCCAGTTTGTAGCGCAGGGTAGAAGCCAGGGTTTCCTGGGGAGCCACGTCCACATTGCGAACCTGGCCATTGACATTGATTCTGATGAGACGCTCCACGGCACCAGCGGGGCGGTTCTGGCCATTGGCCGCGTACCACAGCGAGCTGGAGGTAGCCGCCGCACCTGAGGCAATAACCCCTTTGATGAAGCGTCGTCTGGTAAGTTTGGGATTCACGGGTTCATTCGCCTCCGTATATATGGGAATGGGTCCTTCGACTGCGAGTAGATATTCTTGTTTTACAACAGCCAATGCTGCCGATTTTTCAGAGGCCAAATGAGAATGATTTTCATTTAAGGCCTTGTTTGTCTTGAGAAAAATAACGTCGGTAGAGTAAAGCACATCCACGCCTTTAGCAAGGGAGCCAGGGGCGTCAAATATGCTTCTGGCGCGGTTTTGGACAGGTTTGTCCGGTTCGGCGAGGAGTGGTTTTGACCCTAAATTTTCAGGATTGAAAGTTGCAGCAGGATCAGGCTCTGGACGACAGCGCCAAATTCAGTTTCCGTCATCGGGTCGGTACTGCCTGAATATCAATCCGGGTATTCCCGGGGCATATCCAGCAGCCATTGCCACCGTCCCGGGGCACTTGATCAGTACCGCAAATGGCAATTGACAAGGTATTGACAGTTTTTGCAAAGCGGCGCCTGGATCAAAGCCCCGAATTCCGCGCTTATGCGCATCTGCTGGCCTTTTCCGGCCGGTGGACTGCTTGACATCCTGACCCGTAGTGTTATTTTGTCCGGCCCTTTCCGACGGGCCCAGACGGTGCCCCCCATGACGGGGGAAGAACAACACGCCGCGCCTAATCCGGACAACTTCAGCAGCAAGACGCTCACCAACCCGAGAGGCGTAGCCATCCCGGGCGGAAGTGTGGCGGAAAACGAAAATAAAGCGGCAGCAATTTGAGAGATTGATCAGTTATGCGAGATGAGAGTCTGCTCCCCCTGAAATTCGGCTTCCCCGAGAAGACCGGCCTCTACGATCCACAGAACGAAAAAGATTCCTGTGGCGTTGGCTTTGTTGCCAACATCAAAGGGCAACCCAGCCATCAGATCATGCTGGACGCCTACCACATCAATTCCCGAATGGACCACCGCGGTGGTTGTGGCTTTGAAGCCAATACCGGCGACGGTGCCGGCATTCTTATGGCCTTGCCCCACAGTTTTTTCAAACTGGTTGCCAAGGAAGAACTGGGAGTAGAGCTGCCGGAAGCAGGCAGCTATGCAGTTGGCAATATCTTTCTGCCGACGGTGGCTGAAGAGCTGGCCCACTGCCAACAGGTCATCAGCAGTATTATTGAAGAAGAAGGCCAACAGTTCCTGGGTTGGCGCGATGTACCCATTGATCCCGATGGCGCCGACGTAGGTCCGGCCGCGCGCATGGCTCAGCCCAGCATCAAGCAACTGTTTATTGGTGCCGCTGCGGAGCTTGACCAGGATCAGTTCGAACGCGTCCTTTATATTATTCGCAAGCGCTTTTCCCATCAGCTTCGCAATGACGAATCCCTGACCGAAGCCAAGCAGGTCTATGCCTGCAGCCTGTCCACCAAGGTCATTGTCTATAAAGGTATGCTGACACCGGGTCAGTTGTTCCCCTTTTACCAGGATCTGACCAATCAGGACTTCGCCACTCACCTGGCCATGGTGCATTCACGCTTCAGCACCAATACCTTCCCGTCCTGGGACCGCGCCCAGCCCTGTCGCTATATGAGCCACAATGGCGAGATCAATACCCTGCGCGGCAATGTGAACTGGATGGTGGCCCGCGAAGGCAAGGTGGCCACCGATGTCTTCGGCGACAAACTCAAGTCCATCTTCCCGGTCATCGACAGTGATGTTTCCGACTCCGGCAGCTTCGATGCCGTACTGGAATTCCTGCTGCTGTCCGGTCGCTCCCTGCAGGAAGCGGTCATGATGATGATCCCGGAAGCCTGGCAGTCTGATGCCAATATGGATCAGACCAAGAAAGATTTTTACGAGTACCACTCGGCCCTGATGGAGCCCTGGGATGGTCCGGCTTCCATTGTCTTCACAGACGGTCACTATATTGGCGCCGTACTGGATCGCAACGGCCTGCGCCCAAGCCGCTACTACGTGACCCATGATGACAATGTCATCATGGCTTCCGAAGTTGGCGTTCTGCAAGTAGACCCCACCAATGTCAAACTCAAGGGTCGCCTGCAGCCAGGCAAGATGTTTCTTATCGATTTCGAACAGGGACGCCTGATTCCTGATGATGAAGTCAAAGGCACGATCTGCAGCAAGCGTCCCTATGGCAAATGGCTTGCCGAACAAAAAGTGACACTGGACCAGATTTCCAGTGGCAGCGCCGAGCATTCCCTGGATGCCGATGACACCCTGAACAAGATGCAGGCCTTCGGTTATACCACCGAGACCATGCAATTCATGCTCATGCCGCTGGTGACCGAGGCCCGCGACCCGCTGGGCTCCATGGGTAACGACTCCGCCCTGGCCTGTCTGTCAGACAAGCCGCGCATGATCTATGACTACTTCAAACAGCTTTTTGCCCAGATTACCAATCCGCCGATTGATTCAATCCGGGAAGAGGTTGTCATGTCCCTCAGGGTATTCCTGGGACCGGAAGGGAATCTGCTGGAAACCCAGCCCGGCCAGTGCCGCCGCCTGAGTATCGACCACCCGATTCTGTCCAACAAGGAGCTGTCCGATATCCGCGACATGGATCATCGCGGCATGCGCTCCAAAGTAATCGACATTACTTATGCCCGTGGTGAGAAAGATGGCTACCGCAATGCCGTTGAGCGCATTTGCGACGAAGCCGTACAAGCGATTGAGGATGGTTATTCCTTTATTATTCTTTCCGACAAGGCCATCGCCCAGGATCGTATTCCGCTCAGCGCCCTGATTGCTACCGGTGCGGTTCATCACCATCTGGTGAAGAAGCATCAGCGTACCCAGATCGGGATCGTGCTGGAAACCGGTGAAGCAAGAGAAGTGCATCATCACTGCCTGCTGGCAGGCTATGGTGCCGATGCCATCAATCCCTACCTGGCATTCCAGGCGCTGTGGCAGGCCAACACAGAAGGCTTGTTAGGCGACAAGTACAAGACCGAAGATGATCTGGTAGCCGCTTACAAGAAAGGCGTTGCCAAGGGCATGCTCAAGGTCATGGCCAAGATGGGTATTTCCACCCTGGCTTCCTACCGCGGTGCCCAGATTTTCGAAGCTGTGGGTCTGGCGGATGAAATCGTCAATAAGTGTTTCGTCGGCACCGCCAGTCGTGTTCAGGGTGTCACTTTTGATGTCCTGATCGAGGAAGCGGAACGCCGCCACAATATCGGCTTTCCTGAAGATGCGGCGGACCGCATTCCGGTGCTCAATAACCCCGGTGATTTCCACTGGCGCACCGGCGGTGACGCCCATATGTGGAACCCCAATACCATTTTCAATCTGCAACTGGCAGCCCGCAACAACAGCAAGGATGCCTATCAGCAGTTTGCCAAATTTGCCAATGAGGACAGCACCCGTCGCTGCACCTTCCGTGGTCTGCTGCGTTTCAGAACCGAGGACGCCAAAGCCATTGATCTGGCTGAAGTGGAACCGGCCAGTGAAATCGTCAAGCGCTTCGCCACCGGTGCCATGAGCTTTGGGTCTATCTCCCAGGAAAGCCATGAGTCCCTGGCCGTGGCCATGAACCGCCTGGGCGGCAAGTCCAATACCGGCGAAGGTGGCGAAGACCCTGCCCGCTTCAATCCCATGCCCAATGGCGATTCCAAGCGCAGCGCCATCAAGCAGGTGGCCTCCGGTCGCTTTGGTGTTACCGCCTGGTATCTGAGTAATGCCGATGAATTGCAGATCAAGATCGCCCAGGGAGCGAAACCCGGTGAAGGTGGTGAATTACCCGGTGGCAAGGTGGATGAACAGATAGCAAGAATCCGTCACTCTACACCGGGTGTCGGTTTGATCAGTCCGCCACCCCACCATGACATTTATTCCATCGAGGATATTGCCCAGCTTATCCACGATCTGAAGAACGCCAATCGCGCCGCCCGCATCAGTGTCAAACTGGTGTCGGAAATCGGTGTGGGCACCATTGCCGCCGGTGTGACCAAGGCCAAGACCGATCACCTGGTGATCGCCGGCCATGATGGCGGCACCGGTGCTTCACCGCTGACCTCCATCAAGCACGCAGGTCTGCCCTGGGAACTGGGTATTGCCGAAACCCACCAGACACTGGTGATGAATAATCTGCGCTCCCGTGTGGTGCTGCAAACCGATGGCCAGTTGAAAACCGGTCGCGACATTGCCGTCGCCGCCCTGCTGGGTGCCGAGGAATTCGGTTTCGCCACAGCGCCACTGATTACCCTGGGCTGTATCATGATGCGCAAGTGTCATCTCAATACCTGCCCGGTTGGTATCGCCACCCAGGATCCGGAACTGCGCAAGAAGTTCAAAGGCAAGCCCGAGCATGTAGTGAACTACCTGTTCATGGTGGCCGAGGAAATGCGGGAGATCATGGCCGAGCTTGGTCTGCGCAGCGTCAATGAAATGATCGGTCGTGTGGACCTTCTCGATTCTGAAAAGGCAGTCGATCACTGGAAGGCCAAGGGTCTGGATCTCAGCGCCATTCTGGCACCGGCCAAGGTGGTCTTCGAAGGTACTGAGTTCTACAAGACCCAGGATCAGGACCATGGTCTGGACAAGGCCCTGGACAATGAATTGATCCGTCTGGCCCAGCCCGCTCTGGAAAGCGGCGAGAAGGTCTATATCGAGCACGAGGTGATCAATATCAACCGCGTGGTAGGCACCATGCTCTCCAACGAAGTGGCCAAGCGCTACAAGGAAGAGATGCTGCCCGAGGACACCATCAACATCAAACTGAACGGCAGTGCCGGTCAGAGCCTGGGCGCCTTCCTGGCCAAGGGCATCACCATTACTGTGGAAGGCGATGCCAACGACTATGTCGGCAAGGGCCTTTCCGGCGGCAAGATCATCATCTATCCGCCCAAGGAAAGCAGCTTCAAGGCAGAAGAAAATATCATTGCCGGTAATGTGAATCTTTACGGCGCCACCTCTGGTGAAGCCTATATTCGCGGCATCGCTGCCGAGCGCTTCTGTGTTCGCAACAGCGGCGCCAGCGCCGTTGTCGAGGGCATCGGTGACCACGGTTGTGAATACATGACCGGCGGTCGCGTGGTAATCCTCGGCGCAACCGGCCGTAACTTCGGCGCCGGCATGAGCGGTGGTATCGCCTATGTGCTGGACCCCGAAGGCAAGTTCGAAAAGCAGTGCAACATGGAATCTTTCGAGCTGGAGAGTGTCAGCAATGCCGAAGACATTCTCGAACTGAAGACCCTGATCAGCAATCACTATGAGTACACCGATTCGCCGGTGGCAAAGAAAGTGTTGGATGACTGGGAAAACATGCTTTCACAATTTGTGAAGGTCATGCCAACTGACTACAAGCGTGTGCTGGCTGAAAGAGCCGCCGCCACCGCCGCCTGAGCCAGATCTCAGCAAACCAATTGAGCGAGTAGGATATCAATGGGAAAGCCAACAGGATTTAAGGAATACGTTCGAGAAGTCGAGCCTTATCGCGATGCGGTCGAGCGACTCATCGACTACAAGGAAATTTACACCGAGCACAAGGAAGATCACTTGCGCACCCAGGGTGCCCGCTGCATGGACTGCGGTGTGCCTTTCTGCCAGTCTGGTGACGGCTGTCCGGTTTACAACCTGATTCCGGAATGGAATGACCTGGTTTACAAGGGTCGCTGGAAAGAAGCGCTGGATCGCTTGCACAAGACCAATAATTTTCCGGAGTTTACCGGTCGTGTCTGCCCTGCCCCCTGCGAGGGTTCCTGCGTACTGGGCATCAATGAACCGCCGGTAACCATCAAGAACATTGAATGCGCCATCATCGACCGCGGCTTTGACGAAGGCTGGGTGGTTGCCGAACCGCCGGTTCAGCGCACCGGCAAGAAAGTGGCCATTGTCGGTTCCGGCCCTGCCGGTCTGGCCGCCGCCGACCAGCTCAATCATCAGGGCCATGAAGTGACAGTCTACGAGCGCGATGATCGTATTGGCGGCCTGCTGATGTACGGCATTCCCAATATGAAGCTGGAAAAAGAGGTGGTGGATCGCCGCGTCAATATCCTGCGCGAGGAAGGCATCAAGTTTGTGACCAATGCCGATGTTGGTGGCAATGGTGACAATGCAGTTTCCATCGAGCAGTTACTGGCCGACAACGACGCACTGCTGTTGGCCACGGGAGCCACCACGCCCCGCGATCTGCCTATCGACAATCGCGAAGGCCAGGGCATCCACTTTGCCATGGAATTCCTGCTCAAGAACACCAAGAGCCTGCTGGATTCCAATCTCGAAGATGGGAATTACATCAGCGCCAAGGACAAGAACGTGATTGTTATCGGTGGCGGTGATACCGGTACCGACTGTATCGGTACGTCCCTGCGCCATGGCTGTAAATCCCTGGTTAATTTCGAAATCATGCCGCGCCCGCCGGTGGATCGCGCCCCGGATAATCCCTGGCCGCTGTGGCCGAAGATTTACCGGGTGGATTACGGTCATGAAGAGGCCGCTGCCAAATTCGGCGAAGACCCGCGTCAGTACTCCATTTCCGGCAAGGAATTTGTACGTGATGAAGACGGCAAGCTGATCGGTATCAACACCGTGGAAGTGGACGCCAATTTCAAGGAGATCCCCGGCACCGTCAAATTCTGGCCAGCCGATCTGATTCTGCTGTCCATGGGCTTTCTGGGGCCTGAGCACTATGTCAGCGAAAAGCTGGACCTGGAACTGGACCCACGCTCCAACTACAAGGCGGAGTACAAGGACTTCCGAACGTCCATGGACAAGGTCTTCGCCGCCGGCGACTGCCGTCGGGGCCAGTCCCTGGTGGTACGCGCCATCGATGAAGGCCGCCTGGCTGCAGAACAGATCGACAAGTTTCTGGAAGGCTAGACAGGTAACCAATTAAAAAACCCGGCCACTTTTAGAGTAGCCGGGTTTTTTTAGGCCTTCTTCAGGGCTGAATCAGAAAGTTTTCCGAATTCCGATCTCAAATGTCCTGCCCAGAGGATTGCCAATCCGGGGATCGTAGCCCAGTTCCTGGCGCGATTCGGGCGGCATTTCATCCATAAGATTCACTATGGAGAAATTCAACGTTGCCCAATCCCAATCCCAGATGTAGTGCAGGTCAGTAGAGTACCAGTCCTCTGCAAACACCCCGTAATAGGAAGCGGGTAGACTGCCGGTTCCGCCTGTTGGACGTCCACTGGGAACCAGTGCCGCTTCATTGACCAGACCATTATCATCTACATAACGGTCATCAACCACGCCCTCAATGTAATTGACCACCAATCGTAGATTCTGGTCGCCCCAGCGGTAATTGAAATTCACATTGGCGCGCATTTCCGGTGCTGCACTTGCGACTGCTGCAAAGTTCAATTTGCCCAGACGGTCTTCACCCGGATCGAGTACTACACCATCGAGCACAGTTTCAGAGAACTCGAAAGTTTCTACTTTGGTGACGGTGGTACTGAATCTGAACTCGCCCGGCCCCATTGGCATACTGTAATCCAGTTGCAAGTCCCAACCCGCAGTATGCTGGCCCGGCCCGTTGCCATAAATCGTACGGATACTGGAAAAATCATTAGCCGTAGTTACACCCTGAACACAGGCTCCGCCGTTGAATGTGACCCGGGAAGCCATAGGGTGGGAACAATCCGCCAGAGCGTTGCCATTTCTTGGCACACTGGTCTCGCCAGCTGGGGCGATACTGAATACTGCATCAGCAATGTCATTGGTACCTGCCAATAAACCCAATTCATCCTGTGTTTCCAGGTCGAAGTAATCAACAATAATACGAAGATCATGATCGTCAGCGAATCCGGCCGAATCCCAGATCAGGCCTGTGCTCCACACAGTCGCTGTTTCTGGCTCGATGCCAGTATCAGTGACCGTCTGGGTTCCACGCCAATCACCACCGGCGACCGAATAACTGGTCACTCCATTGTTCACTTCTCCGGGAACAATACCCGCACCCGGCGCTTGATAGTTGTCACCATAAGAACCTCGCAATGCCAGATTCTCCGTGATGTCCCACTTGCCGGACACTTTGTAAACCGTTGCCGAAAGATCGCCAGTGAAAGACTCATGGCGCACGGCAGCAGTCATATTAAGTGTATCCAGTACCGGTAGTCCTAACTCCAGGAAATAGGATTCCTGTTGCTGCTCTGTGGGGCTGGGCTCATTGGTATCGAAAAAGAAAAATGGGCCGGGCCTGTCAGGCAAACAGCCTGTGTAACGTGGGTCGTCAGGAGATACTGCAACCTGGTCAGGCCAGGCGCAGGGCTGACTGCCGTTATAAAGCGGACTTTCGACAGTGTCACGAGTTTGGGTATCCCGCCACTGCAAACCGGCACCCCAGGCTATAGTGCCACCTGGCAATTCAATACCCGTATCACCACTGAACACTGCATCCAGTGTGATATCCCAGTTTGTTGTCAGCGTTTCCCGCGAGTCGAACAACCAGGCTATAAGTGCCGGGTCATTTACGGCACCCGAATCGTAAGCCGGATTGGCAAGACCCAGTACGGGTTGTCCGGCAAAATTGGAAGCAAACGGGTTATACCAGAGACAGCCATTGCTGCCCGCTGCTGCCGGGTTCTGTGTTCCATAACGAGCCGGATCTAGGTCTTGGGCCTCACAATTTGGCCCCCCGAAACCATTCAGAGCTTGTTGCAGCCGGGCACCTGCAATGTCGGGCGCACGGCTATCGCTATTAAACTGGTTATACGTCAGCGCAACATCATAGCCAATTTCCCGTTCCGATATTTCAAAACTGCCAGTAAAACCGGTAGAAACATGAGTGTACTTGGAATCATTGACGTTAGGGGTGGAATGGCTATTACCTTCCGCAAATACATCATTGCCGCCATGGGCAAAGGCACGGTAGGTAATAGGAGTGAACCCCTGGGTAAAGCCAGCATACTGGCTATTTGACCAGCCAGTGCGATCCATAAACTCCTGTACATAAGGATTCGCTACCGGCACATAGATTTGATACGTGGCTCCGGTAGCGCGCGCAGGTCCACGGACAACAGGCTGCGATGGTGAACCATACTGGTGCGGCCGAAAATTACGGGCAAATGCGCCACGAAAATGGAACTGCATCGTGTCTGTGAGGTCTGTTGTTACCTGACCAAACAAGCGATAGAAATCGCTTTCCTCTACCAGGTTGTAGTAAGGGATGTAATTGTATTTGCAGGTATAGGAGTTTACATAGGCCCCACCTACTGCCTCGCAGGAATTCTGATCAAAATCACTGACCAGGCCCAGAGGCGTTCCCCACTCACCATTGGCAGTGTTGTCGGGCGTCGCGGGCAAAGATCCACGGGGAACCCAGCCTGCCAGATTGGTCAAGGTAGACCAGGGCGCCGGATTTACGGAATTCGGCAAACTGGTGAATGGGCGCTCAACTGTATCCAGCTCCGAGCGATGATCCCATTCCGCAGCAACCATGATGTTGGTGTTATCAAAGTTCCAGCCACCCAGTGCGCTCACATTGTAGTCGCCATTGGATCCATCAATGGCTTTGTAGGATGACTGTAATTCAAAACCTTCAAAGTCACTGCGTGTTATAAAGTTAACAACACCACCAGTGGCATCGGCACCATAGGTTACTGCAGCGCCATCCTTAAGGATTTCGATGCGCTGCACGGCCGCTGATGGAAAGATTGAAGCGTTTTCATAGGAACGACGGCCATTGAACAGGGTTAATGTTTTGTCCGCTCCAATGCCGCGTAAATTGTAACCAACGTTACCGGTATTTCCTGAGCCGCCGAAATAATGCGCCTCGCCCGTTGTCGGACCCGATGAGGTCAGGGTTTTGGCAAATTCCAATGCGGTGGGATTGCCAACTTCACGAAGGTCATCAACACTGAAAACTTCCACTGGCAATGCTGCATCTTCCGGGGTACCACGGATCAGTGAGCCGGTAACAATGATTTCCTCAAGTTCAGATTCCTGAGCGATACCCTGATTGGCCAGGGACAGCAATGAGACCGAAATAGCGCTATACAGCAGCTTGCGGCGAAGGGGAGATGGCTTGAATACGATCGCGTTATCATTATTTTTCATATTCACTCTCGCTTGTAGTTTCTGATTATTATTTCCACTCTAAAGAGTTAGCGAAGGATAGTAATATATCCAATAATTATTCACAAAATTCATAGCTACAAAAAGTCATCTCATCCCTATATGCTGTTCTGGCAGAATCTCTGCTTGTGACATTTTTTCTTTATTTTCAGCGCGTTGAATCCGGGATACGCGTCACCATCAGAAATTCCAGAGGAATTAAGCAAAGCACCATGTCAGAATCGGTCCTGCAACTCGACAATGTGGTGAAGAATTTCGCCGACTTCAGGGCCGTAGATGGCATCAGCCTGAAGATTCCCAAAGGCTCTATCTATGGTTTTCTCGGCCCCAATGGCGCCGGCAAGACCACCACCCTGCGCATGATTCTGGACATAATCCGTCCCAGCAGTGGCACGGTCAGTATTCTGGGCAGCGACTCGGCGCTGAAAGTCAGGACCCGCATTGGCTATTTGCCGGAAGAGAAAGGCCTCTATAAAAAGATGAAGGCCTGGGCGGCGATCCAGTATTTCGCCATGCTCAAGGGCATGGAGCGCAAGGCCGCTGGTCGACGCGCCCGGGAACTGCTGGATCAGTACGGCCTCGCTGAGTTTGCCGACAGCAAGATCGAAGCCCTGTCCAAGGGCATGGGCCAGAAAGTGCAGGTGTTGGCCGCGGTAGCCCATGAACCGGAACTGGTGATTCTCGATGAACCTTTTTCCGGTCTTGATCCGGTTAACCAGGCAGTGCTTGAAGAGTTGATACGGGACATGGCCGCCAATGGCCAGACGGTGATCTTCTCCACCCATGTCATGCAGCATGCCGAACGTCTATGTGACCATCTGCTGTTGATTGCCCGGGGCCGGAAAATTTTTGATGGCACCGTGGATCAGGCCCGGGCAAGTATTCCCCGGCGCATTCTTCTGGAAACTGATAACGATATCGCCGCACTCCGGGACAGCCCCCTGGTGAATTCTGTTGAGCAGGCTGTGGCGGCAAACGACAAGACCGCGCAGTGGCAGCTCAATATCACCGAGGACGCGGACCCACAGCTGATTCTCAGTTTGTGTTTCGAGCAGGGAATCCAGTTACGCAAATTCGAATTCTCCGAGCCCAGCCTGCATGATGTCTTTGTGCAGCTGGTTGGCGACCAGGGTCTGGCTGCAAACAGCGGAGATGCAATGCCATGAAGATGATTTCCCTGATTGCCCAACGCGAATACGCCGAAAACGTTAAAACCAAGGGTTTCTGGCTCACCATCGCCATCTTCCCCATCATCTTCGCCGGCATGTACTTTTTACAGAGCGCCCTCTCCCGAGCCACACCGGAGCGTTTTTACATTCTGATAGACCAGTCCGGCCAGTATGAGCAGGCTGTCGCCACTGCCATTGAGCGGGAGCATCAGCGCCGGATTCTGCAGGCCTTTGTGGATTATCTGCTGGAGTATCGCCTGGACAATGACCTGGAAAACACCGTCAGCAATGCCGACAGCAGTGTCAATCAGCTGGTGGATGATGTGGATGCCGACGAGGTTGCTGCCCTGAATGACTGGATCGACAATGGCGGCCTGGACTATGCCCTGCTGATGGCCAGCCCCTATCTGGAGGAAGATGCACCGCCCTTCGAAGCGCCGCCGCCACAATTCCGGGCCGCGGATTTACCTGCCGACATTGATCCGGATGCCGATTTGCAAAGCATTGCCCGGACCATGCGCCCCTATCTCGCTGGCGAACGCCCGGTTAGCGTCAATGGTGAAAGCGGAGAACTGTTTGCCCTGATCCTGATTCCGGACAATGTGGATCAGTTCATCAGTCGGCCCGGCAACATGCCGCAACAGGCAGGCGGAATCGCCGGCGTGCAATACTGGTCACGCAATCTCACCGACTCCCGCCTGCCCAATGCCATCAGCAACAGCATCAACAGTGAAATCCGTGCCCGGGAGTATCTGGCCGCGGGCATTGATGCCGAGCAGATTCGCACTATCCAGCGCACGCGCCTGCCCTTCAGCCAGCTTGACCCGACTGCCGAGGAAGGTGAGGAGGCGGTAAGCATGGCGGACACTTTTCGCCAGTATGCGCCACTGGTATTCGTTTACCTGATGTTTGTGTCCCTGATGCAGAATGTGCAGTATCTGCTGTCCAACACCATCGAGGAAAAATCCAATCGCATTATCGAAGTCCTGCTGGCTTCGGTTACCGCCGATGAATTGATGATGGGCAAACTGCTGGGCATCGCCATGGCCGGCCTTACTACCATTGCAGTGTGGTTGCTGTCCTTTTTCCTGTTTATCAATCTCTATGACAGCAGTGGCACCGAGCTCATCGGTCAGGTGCTGGAAGTCATTCTGGGCTCGGAACTGATACCCTGGTTTGTGTTTTATTATTTCGCCGGATACGCCCTCTACTCCGGCGTGTTTCTCGCCATCGGCAGCCTCTGCTCCACGCTGAAGGAAGCCCAGGCCCTGATGATGCCCATGATCCTGATTCAGATCGTGCCGCTGGCCATGATGGCCTTTGTCATTGTCGATCCCAACAACAGCATCGTCCGGGCCATGTCCTGGTTTCCTCTGTTCACCCCTTATCTGATGATGAACCGCGCCGCAGGTGATCCCCCTATGGTGGACGTGGTGGGCACAACGATTTTGTTATTGCTGAGCATCGCTCTGGTATTGTGGGGCTCCGGCAAGGTATTCAGGCAAGGAGTTTTGCGAACAGGCCAGGCACCGAAGTTAATCGAGTTATGGCGGATGCTGCGGGCCCGCTCGCACTAAACCGGCAGTAGCTTCAGAATTCCTGACGCCTGGTATCACTCGCGCCCGGCGGCAGGGTCAGGGGCAGGCTGCAATGCACGCAACGCTTGCTGATCAGGTTCAGAAAAATCACCTTGACGAAAAACTGCTGGCCGCAGTTCGGGCAGCGGCGCCGGGCCATGTCGACGGCAAAAGCAGCCCAGAGGGCCATGTACATAAACATGAAGGTATCGACCGACTGTTGATTCTGCAGCAGAAACCAGACTGCAACCATATACACCGGCAGGGTCAACAGACACACCATCAGGCGGGTGCGGGCCCGTCCTATTTGCCGCAGTTGTTGCCGCAAATGCTCATACTGTTGTTGACTGAGATCCTGAATTGTCGCTTTTTTTGGCTGCTGGCCAGAATCGCCCGGTTTACTGGGGTCGCCCATACTTCATCCATTGGCTGGTATTAATTGCGCTGTCCTGTAAGCTACTCTAACCAAGTCACGCAGCCATGTATATGACCTGGCCCGTCCAGCCGCATCAAGCTATCCAGAATTTCTATGTCCGACATTGTTTGTATCGCACGCAGCGCCGATGGCAGCGCCTGGGAACGCTTCAGCAATGCCGTGGAAGTGGTCCAGGCCAGGCAGCTACAGGATGTGGAAGACGCATTGCAGCGGGTCGAGGCACTCACTGAGCAGGGCCTTACTGCGGTGGGCTATGTGGCCTATGAGGCAGCCAGTGCCTTCGATGCGAGCCTGCCCTGCCAGCAAACTGCCTTGCCACTGCTCAAGTTCGCACTGTTTGAACAAGGCCAGAGCTGGACTCCCCAGGCCAGCGGCGCGACTGCGATTCAACTGGCTCCGGAGCTGGGCAAAGACGACTATGTCGGCGCTATTACCGCCATCAAACAACATCTGGCCGCAGGTGACAGCTATCAGGTGAATTTCACCCAGCGCCTTTGCGGTATCTGCCCCGCCGACCCTGAAACACTGTTCGCGCGACTGCTGCAACAGCAGCCCACCGACTACGGCCTGTACCTGGCTGATGAGGAAATCGCCATACTCAGTGTCTCACCGGAATTGTTTTTCAGCCTCGACGGCCAGGGCATTCGCATGCAGCCCATGAAAGGGACAAGACCTCGCGGCCCCTGTGCCGAGACTGACCGCCAGTTTTACCAGGAGTTACAGAGCTCGGAAAAAGAGCGGGCCGAGAATCTGATGATCGTTGACATGATTCGCAATGACCTCGGCAGAATCGCGAAGCCCGGTAGCGTCAAGGCCAGTCGCCTGTTCGAAATACTGGAGCTGCCCACGGTTTGGCAGCAGGTATCCACGGTGAGCGCCGAAATCGATGCCAATCTGCTGACCCTGTTTCGTGCCCTGTTTCCTTCCGCGTCCATTACCGGCGCACCCAAGCGGCAGACCATGGCCATTATCAAGCAACTGGAGCACAGCCCCCGGGGGGTTTATACCGGCGCCCTGGGTGTCATTCGCCCTGGGCGCAAGATGCTGTTCAATGTCGGTATACGTACCCTGGTGCTGGACAATAAAACCCGGCATGCCGAGTACGGCATCGGTAGCGGTATCGTCTGGGATTCCCGCGCCGATGCGGAGTGGCATGAGACCCGTTTCAAGGCCCGCGTCATTGAACAGGGGCAGGAGGATTTCAAACTGCTGGAAACCCTGGCCTTCAAGCCGGACCAGGGCATTGTGCTATTGGAGCTCCATCTCAAGCGTCTGCAACGCTCCGCCGCTTTTTTTGGCTTTCACTTCGACCCGTCCCGTATCCGGCAATTGCTGGACTCGGTACAGAGCGAGGAGCCCCTGCGTCTGCGACTGCTGTTAAACCGAGACGGCCACACCGATCTGCAGCACCAGGCACTGCAGCAGACAGGCGAGGAACCGCGATTGCGACTGGCCCGGAGTCCGGTCAACAGCCGCGACAATTTCCTGCGTCACAAGACGACTTGCCGGCAGGTCTATGAGGATATGAAGGCGGCTGTTACAGACTGTGATGACGTCATACTCTGGAACGAACGGGGTGAGTTGACCGAAACCACAATCTGTAATCTGTTTCTTCGCATCGACGGCGAACTGATAACGCCGGCGCTGGCCTGCGGACTGCTGCCCGGCACCTGGCGTGAGTCCATGCTGGCCAAGGGAGAAGCCAGAGAAGCCGTTCTTTACAAAAGTGACCTGGCACATGCTGAGGAAATATTACTGGCAAACAGTGTCCGCGGCCTGCGCAAGGCCAGGCTGATGGAATAAATCCCTACCAATTGCTCACGGCCCGCCAGATCTGGCTGAGGCCAATCAGCATCAATACCACTGCCAGCAGACGATTCACCCAGCGACTACTCTCATCAAGATGGGTCCGCAAATAATTGCTGCCGCTAACAAAACCATACAGTGCCAGCACCTTGCCAGCATAGACCCCCAGCAAATAGGCGAACAGCAAGCCGCCGCTGTACTCAAAACCCAGATAGCTGGTGGTAGCCGTCACTGCAAAAATCCAGAAGGGAATGGCCTGGGGATTGATCAGGGCAATGAACAGTCCGCGCCGCACAAAGGAAGGGTCTCCGTTGTCACTATTATTCAGACTTGGATGGGAGTCGTGCACGTAGACATAGACTGCCAGACCGATAAAGATCAAGGCTACCAGCAGGTTGATGCTGGCGTGGTCCTGGATAAAGCGGCTGATTACCATGCCAAACCAGATGGCCAGAAAGGCCTGTCCGGTTTCCACGGCGGCGGCGGCCAGTGACACCTTCATGGCCGCGCCCTTGCTGTGGTCCACGGTGGTTTTGATCACCGTGAGATTGATTGGCCCGAAGGGCAGGGTGGCAACGAAAGAGGTCGCCAGGGCAACCAGCACATACCAGACCGCGTTATCCGGGCTCATTGGTAGCCCTGGGCTTGCAGTTTGAACAGCGTGGCGTACTGCCCGCCGGCTGCCAGTAACTCTTCATGACTGCCCTGCTCCATGATTTCCGCTTTTTCCAGCACGATAATATGATCTGCCATCCTGACGGTGGAGAAACGATGGGAAATAATAATCGAGATACGATTGCTGGTGAGTTCGCGGAAATGGGAAAAGATTTCGGCCTCGGCCCGGGCATCAATGGCAGCGGTGGGTTCATCGAGAATCAGTACATCGGCGCGGCTGCGCATAAAGGCGCGAGACAGGGCAATCTTCTGCCATTGTCCCCCGGATAATTCCTTGCCATCCTTGAACCAGGTGCCCAGCTGAGTGCCATAACCCGCTGGCAGATCCTTGATAAAGACATCGGCCATGCCCTTGCCAGCGGCAGTTTCGATTTTTTCATCGTCTGCCAGTTCCTCCACATCACCAATGCCAATATTCTCACCTACCAGTAATTGGTAGCGTGCGAAATCCTGAAAGATCACACCTATTTTTTCACGCAGGGCATTAATATCCCAACGCTGTAACTCCAGCCCCTGGAAAGTAATCCTGCCTTCGGTCGGTTGATAAAGACGGGTCAGCAGTTTGATCAGAGTAGTCTTGCCACTGCCATTCTCACCGACGATAGCCAGACTCTCGCCAGCGCGAATATGCAGATTGATGCGATCCAGGGCCGGCGTCTTGCTGCCGGGGTAATAGAAGCTGACGTTTTCAAAACGAATACCATCGGCCGGGTCCGGGCCACTGCTCTGGTCCCCGGTTTGTTCCGGCACCTTGTGCTCCAGGTACTCTGTTAGATTGGACAGGTAGAGATTATCCTCATACATGCCATTGACTGCCGTGAGACTGTTGGTGACGGCATTCTGGCCGAGACGAAACTGGGCGATGTACATGGTCATCTGACCAATACTGATGGCGCCGGCAATGGCTGCGAAACCCACCCAGCCATAGGCGAAATAAAAGGCCGCGCTGGCCAGCAAGCCCAGCACATAACCCCAGAATCCCCGCCGCAATACCAGGTTGCGATCTTCAGTGTAGATGTTGCGGAATATATCCACATAGCGCTGCAGGAACAGCTTGCCCAGTTGCAGCAGCTTCACTTCCTTGACCCCGTCCTCCCGGGTCAGAACCATCTCCAGATAGATCTGCATGCGTCGTTCGGCTGAGCGGCGGCGATGAATACGAAAGGCTTCCCCGGAAAATTTCGCTTCGGCCACAAAGGCGGGAACACCGGCGGCTGCCAGTAGCAGCACCGCCCAGGGAGAAAACTGAAACAGGAACAGGGCAATGGTAAACAGGGCAATAAGATCTCGGGCCAGGTCAAAGGTTTTGATCACCAGACTCAAGGGCCGGCTGGAGGCCTCACGTCTGGCGCGCACCAGTTTGTCGTAGTATTCCGCGTCCTCGAAATGTGCCAGTTCCAGCGTCAGGGCTTTTTCCAGAATCATGACGTTAATCTTGTTGCCCAGCAAAACCCGCAGAATGGACTGGCACACCGTATTCAGTTTCTGGGCAGCGGTCATCAGTACCACCAGGCCAGCTTCGATGAGCACATACCTCAGCACCTCTGCCCTGGCCTGTTCGGCCAGTTCACCGGATTCCTGGATAGCCGTGGAGACAGCATCCACAAACAGGCCACCCACCGAGGCAATGGCGGCGGGAAGCACACCCGCTATCAGGGTTGCCCCGGCCATGGCCAGAGTCAGCGCTGCACTGGTGCTCCAGACAATTTCAATGGCCACCCGGCTGTATTGGAAAACCGAGATAAATTTGCGCAGGGAATTCCCTGAATCCTTGTTACTCAATGTCTACCCACGAAGTAATACTGGCTGATGAATCAGCGCTGACCGGAGAGAATGGGGACCGGCTTGGGCGGCCCGGGCGCCGTCAGGCGCAGAGGATGGTAACACGCCAGGGCCAAAACCATCCGGTTTCAGCCCCGGCAGTGTGTTTTAGAGTTTCATCAGTTTCAGGACAATACGGTCAGTATTGCGACCCAGGCTCGGGTCGAAGGGACCAACTGTATGGTCATCGGCGGGGTTGTCCAGCACATCGCTGACAGCCACCAGGGCAAAGTCACCTGACTGCAGCAGGGCCTTGACGGCTTCATCGAAGGCAATGCGATGCAGGGTCTGGTTATCGGCGCCAGGCGTACCTTCATGGTCGATCACGCCGAAGATGCCACCGGTCTTCAATACTGAGGCGACCTGGCCAATGATGTTCTGGGCCGCTTCAGGATTGGAGTTGTGAAAGTCATGGAAATTCAGGGCAGTGATGGCGAAGTCTACTGATCCGGACGGGGCATCGGTGATGGCGGCAATCTGCTCCACATTGGAAAGGCGTGACGCCCGGGCGTTAGCGGCTTCTTCAGCACGGCCACCGGGGCGATTTTGCATATAGACAGTACCATTGTCGCCAACCGCGTAGGACAGCACTTCGGTGTACCAGCCGGCGGACGCATTGATATCCAGCACCGTCATACCGGGCGCAACCCCCATGAAATTCAGCACGGCCGGCGCCTGACGGGAGGCATCACGCTCCTTGTCGGCTTCCGGACGCTCCGGATTCATCATGGCCCGCTCGAGAGCGGCGGTGTCCAGTTGCCCGTAGGCAGTGCTGCACAGGAAACAAATACCTAGCAAAGTAAGAAATGATTTCATAGCAGTGACCCTTTGTGAGCGATTGATGTATTGCTTTAATTGTCTCAGGGCGTGACCAGACCTATTGGTCTGGCCACGAACAGGGCTAAGCAGAATAAACCAAGGTCAGGCGGGAGTACACTGCTGTTACAGCACAAAGCGATGGATTGCGTGCCGGGACGGTGCTCCGGAACGCCGCTTAGGCATCAGTGCAGGCGCCAGGACAGCTTTAATTCGTCTTCGAAAAACTCTTTGACCTGTTTCAGCTCACTGACTTCGCCTTCGGAGTCCATCAGGGGCATGTGGTATTCGATGTCATTGAGGATATTGGTGATACTGCCGGTATCCAGCACGCTGAGATCCAGATTGAATGGAAATTTCTGTTCCTTGGCCATTGCGACTACTCCAGTACGTCCAGGATGCCCCGAATAAAGAGGGGCAAATGTTTGCACAAAAGTAGTATCGACTGACTTTAAGAAATCTTCATAAAGAATTCTATTAATTGAAGTTTTTAAGTATTTTCAAACAATGCCGAAAGCTTTTAACAATATCTTTACGCAGTTCACATCGCGTATTAGACTATCCCCCGAAGTTGGTGTTACAGGCTCGGTCCGAGCAACTCCGGCGACGTTATAACAATCATAATAGGGACGGTCAGGCAATCTGACCCACTGGAGAGAAGTCAGGGTGCGAGGGCTAATTCATGCCTGGGCCGAGTTCGTTATTGCCCGGCGCGTCGCTGTAATCACCGCTACTTTATTGTTGCTACCCCTGCTGTTGTTCACCGGCGGCAATATTCCCTTCGACAATAGCACTGCCCGCTATTTCATTACCGGCGATCCGACACTGGCGGAATACGATCAGTTGCTGGATCTGTTCGGGGATAATGAATACCTGCTGGTTGGTATCGAGGCTGCTCCCGGAGAGGATATTTTCTCCGCCGAAGCAATGGATGCCCTGGTACAACTCTCCGACTTTCTTGAACTGCATCCCTATGTCACCCAGCTCCGCTCCCTGACCACCTATGAATATATCAGCGGTGACAGCTACAGCCTGTCGGCCGAGTACCTGATTGATGATCCGCTCAGCCTGGCTTCGGACGAAGAGGCCATCAACCGGGTGCAGTCAATACTGCGGCAGGAACCGCTGGCCCTGGGCACCCTGGTTAGCGAAGATTTCCGCCACACGCGCATGGCGGCACGGGTTGAGTACCGGGAAGATACCTCTGAACACAAGGTAGAACTGGTGCAGGACCTCTACCGCTTTGTGGAGGAGCAGGGCCTGGATGATGCCAGCAGTTATCAGTTACACCTGTCCGGCTACCCACTGGTCAATGAGCGCTTCGAAACCGTATCCGCCGAGGACACCAGCTTTCTGATACCAATCATGATAGTGGTGATGCTCGCCATTCTTTATTTCAGCTTCCGCTCTCTGGCAGCAACCCTGCTGCCCTGGGTTGTCATTGCCTGCGGCCTGCTGACCCTGCTGGAACTGCAGTATTACCTCGGCATACCCCATACCACCATTGACAGTGCTGCACTGGCACCCACCCTGATCATTATCGGCATCGGCATCACGGTGCATGTCTTGCTGGAGTTCTTCCGCTGCAGCCTCAGCGGCCTGAATGGTCCGGATGCTGCCCGCGAAGCCATTCGTCACATCTGGCTGCCGGCCTTTTTTACCGCCATTACTACCGCTGCCGGTTTCCTGGCCCTGTCTGTTACCCGCATCCTGCCGATTCGTGAATTTGCTCTGCTCGGCTCTATTGGCCCGCTGCTGCTGTTTTTCTTTGCCCTGACCGTACTGCCCGCCATGCTGAGCTATATCAACAAACTGCCATCCGGCACCAACCAGATTCTGCATGGCGGCCTGATTTCCAGCCTTACCAGCAAAGTGCCAGATTTCACATTTAAACATCAGAAAGCCATTCTGGTGGCCGGGCTGATTATTATCGGTTTTGCAATCTGGAATTTGCCCAACGCCGAAGTGGACAACAACTATGTCACCCTGTTCAAGGCGGACAGCGAAACCCGCCAGGACATCGAGTATTTCGATGAAGTATTCAAGGGCATGATGACCCTGGATATTATCCTGGATTCCGGCGCCGCCGGCGGCATCATGGAACCGGCTTTTCTGGAAGATATGCAGGCTATCCAGAACTGGTTGGCGGAACATGACAAACTGGGCAAGGTCAATTCACTGATTGACTACCTGAAAGAAATCAATCAGGCATTGAATGAAGATGATCCGGAGTATTACCGCTTGCCGGAAAGTCGCGAGATGGCCGCCCAATCCCTGTTTCTCTACGAGAGCGCCGGTGCCTATGAGGACCTGTCTGATATCCGCAGCTTTGATAACCGCTATACGCGCCTGGTGGTGCCGGTGGTCAATATGCCTGCGTCAGAAATGCAGGCAGAACTGGACCTGATCAGTGACTACATGGAAAGCAACTATGCCCATCTTGATCCGGTACTTACCGGCACCATGGTGTTGTACACGGTGCAGGATATCTACACTGCCGAGGGCATGGTGCAATCTTTCCTGGTGGCCCTGACGGTAATCTCCCTGTTTTTCATTATTCTGTTCCGGTCCCTGCGCTACGGCCTGCTTTCCATCATCCCCAGCATTATGCCGATTCTGCTGGCGGCCAGTATTGCCGGTTTCCTGGGAATCTATCTGGATCAGAGCGCAGTCATTGTGTTTGCCATGACCATGGGTATTGCTGTGGACGATGCAATCCATGTGATGAATCGCTATCTCAGCTCCCGCCGCGATGGTGATTCCACCCATGATGCAATTCAACGTGCCATGAATGAATCTGGTCGCGCAGTGGTATTCAGTTCCATGGTACTGGTGTTCGGATTCAGTGTATTGTGTTTTGGATCCTTCACTACCGTGATCTATGTAGGACTTTTCGGCAGCATTATCATGAGTCTGGCCCTGCTGGGTGATCTCATTTTCCTGCCTGCCATCCTCTACCGCATAGACGGCGGCAAGGCCGAAAACAGCAACAACGCAAGCCCACAGACAAGCCAGGGATAGTCATGCAAGAACAGCAACAAGGCCACAACATGTCCCGCCCGGGATACCTGCACAGCCTCTGCCTGATCCTGGGCGTCAGTCTCGGCTGCACAGCCTCAGGGGCAGAGATGAGTGCCCGGGAAGTGATGGAAGCCGTCGACCAACTGGCCGATGGTGATACCCGTACTGCCCAGTACACCATGGTGTTGATTGACCGGCGTGAACGCCAACGCAGTCGCGAGCTGACTATCCTTTCCAAGGACTACGGCCAGGACACCCGTACCCTGTCCACTTTCAATTCACCGGCTGATATTCGCGGTACTGCCTATCTCAATTATGACTGGGATGATGCCGAGCGTGATGATGACTCCTGGCTCTATTTGCCAGCCATGCAACGGGTTCGACGCATCGCCAGCAGCGATACTTCCGATTCTTTCCTGGGCAGTGATTTCACCTATGCCGATATCAATGGCCTGGAAATCGACTGGTATGACTATCGCTTCGTCAATGAGTCCGAAACAGTGGATGGAGTCGAGTGCTGGGTCATTGAAGCCACGCCCCGGGCCGAAATGAAAGAGAAAGCCGAACAGGCCACTGGCTATTCTCGCCTGCAAGCCTGGATCAGCAAGGATAATTTCGTGCAGATGCGCGCCCAGGCCTGGGAGTTGCGCGGCAACCGGGTCAAGTATTTCACCGCCTCGGACATCCGTCAGGTGGATGGCATCTGGACTGTCCATCGCCAGCAGGCCGTCACCACCCGTAACGGGCGCCAGGAGCATGCCAGCATTCTGCAACTGAATGACATCCGCTATGATATCGACATTGACGATGATGCCCTGACCACCGAAGCCATGCAGCGGGGCATCGATTGAATCTGTTGATTCATGGATGACAAAGCTTGTCTGTTTATTCGCGTTCCAAACTGACTCTGTTCTCGGTGCTGCTCTGCTGTTGGGCCGGTAGTGCAGCGGCCCAGGATGACTTCTTCAGCAATATCGAAATAGACAGCACTACTTCCACGCCGGACAAGGACTGGTCACTGATTGGTAGACTGGAACAGAAAGTTGCCTATGGCCTGGAATCTCCCCCGGCGCTGTTCAGTCGCCAGAAATCCACCTTGACTTCAATCCAGACCAGCCTGTTTACACAACTTGACTGGAGTCCTGGCGAATCCAGTCAATTCCGCCTGAGCGGGCAGGCTTTTCACGATGAAATTTATCGCTATCAGGATGACATCACTTTCAGTGCTGCGGAAATCAATGAATTTCGCAACCGCTTCGAAATCCGGGATTTCTATGTCGAGCACGAGTTTGATAACGACGTCTATATCAAACTCGGCAATCAGATGCTGGCCTGGGGGGTTACGGAATACCTGCGCATCACCGATCTGGTCAATACCGAAAACCAGTTCAGTCTCGGCCAGGAAGATCTGGAAGACCTGCGCCGCCAGGTGCCCGCCCTGCTCGCTTCGGTCAATCTCGCTCAATGGAATCTGGATACCGTCATTACCCATGATGCCGGCCGCGATGATATCGCCCCGGCCGGGGATGAGTTTGATCAGTTCGCGTCATTGCGCGCTGCCGGGATAGCAATCCATATTGAGGAAGCCGACAAGCAGCAGGAATTTTTTATGCGCCTGTCGCGCACCGGCAACCGGGGTGACGTTCAGCTTGTGGCTGGCGAGTTCAACGACAATGCCCTTTCGCTAGGCGAATTTCAGCCCGCGCCCGAAGGAGGCCAGGCTCTGTTTGGACAAAGCCGCATGCGGGCACTGGGCATCGCTGGCACCCGTGTGGCCGGAAACTGGTTGTTTTTTTCCGAGCTGGGCCTGCACAAGAACAAGGCACTGCGACCTGGCAATGATGCCTACCTGCTCAGCAGCGATGGTTGGCAAAAGAAAGACCTGCTGCTGGGGGCACTGGGCATTGAATACAGCGGCTTGCGCAATCTGTTACTGACTCTTGAGCTGGATGGTCAGCGCATTCGGGATAATGACAAGGCCCGCTATGGCCAGGCTGAGAAGCTGAGCATTGGCTTGCGCGCTTACTGGACCGGGCTGAATGAACGCCTGCAGGTACTGGCGGTTGTCAATGAACTGGCTGACGATGCCGGGCGAGTGAGCAGGTTATCTGTCGATTATGACTGGTCTGACAATTTCACCCTGGGGTTTTTATGGGTAAACTACGCAGCGCCGGTGACTTCCTATGTAAACCATTTCCGCTACAACGACGTCATACAGGCACGTCTGCAGTATAACTTTCAGTACTAGAGTGGCTCAGCGCCAGATAACAGCATGTTGAACGAAGAACAGGAACAACGGGCCTATCACCACGGTAACGTCAAGGAAGCCCTGATCGATGAGGCCATGAAATTTATCGAGGCCGATGCCATTGAGCAGCTTTCATTGCGCCGTCTTGCCCGCGAGGTCGGTGTCACTCCCTCGGCGGTATACAACCATTTTTCCGACAAGAATGCCCTCATGCTGGCAATCAAACTGCGCCTGTATGAAGAGATAAATCATTATTTCGAAAGCCATTGTGAGCTCGGCCCGGACCCCGAGGACAATCTGCTGCAACTCTGCATGGCCTATTATCACTATGCCGAGGAGTATCCGGCGCGCTTCCAGCTCATGTTTACCCTGCGCCTGCCTATGGAATGGTCGACACCGGAATTTGTGGAAGTGTCCTGTCGCTGCCTGGCTGCCACCCGCAAGATCGTGCTGGATATCTACAACAAGTATCAGATTCCCTGCAGTGAAGAGGCAGTGGTGAATACCACGCTGCTGGTGTGGTCACAATTGCATGGCATTATCGCCCTGAAGAACACCGGCTCCATCAAGGCAGCGGTCGCCTATCAGGACTGGCCGGCACCCTGTGCCCTGGTGAATGACGAAGATGTGATCGCCCTGATTCGCCAGCATGTCACCATGACCGTGAACGCCATTCTCAATGCCCAACATGGTGACAACCACTAAAGCAACCACAACGCTTCTGCGCAGCTGACTCAATCCCAGTCCAGCCCCATGGCACGCCGCGCCAGCTGATTCTTGATAAAACCCGCCTTGTCGACGCTGCGCAGGCCGGCATTTCGCAACCAGCGTAGCGGCAAGGCCTCCTGGGCAAACAGATGCTTGAAACCCTCCATCAGCCACATCATGCCAAGATTGTGACCTTTACGGGCACGCTGATAGCGCATTAAGACGGTCTTGTCCGCTGGCGTCCTGCCAACGGCCTGGGCCTGCTTCAGCTCACTGGCCAGCGTCCTGGCATCCAGCAAACCCAGATTGACTCCCTGACCGGCGAGTGGATGGATGGAGTGGGCGGCATCCCCGATCAGCACAATATTGTCCTGCACATAATCCACCGCATGCCGCTGGCGCAGCGGAAAGGAGAAGCGCTCCGCACAATGTTCAATCTGTCCCAGTCGCCATTCGAAAGCGGCGCCCAGCTTTTTGGCAAAGTCAGCCTCATCCAGTTGCATCAACGCGTCGTTCATCTCCGGTTCGGCTGACCAGACGATGGAACAGTAACGCTGGGTGTCGTCTTCCCTGCCAGTGTGCAATGGCAGAAAGGCAAGGGGGCCGGATGCCATAAAGCGTTGTCGGGCACAGCCGCCGTGGGGCAATTCAGTACGCACCGTGGTCACCAGGGCGCTGTGCTGGTAATCCCACTCCCGGGTCCTGAATTGCGCCAGCCGGCGGATACCGGAATTGGCGCCATCGGCGGCGATCAGCAGCTTCGCTGTTATTTCCTGCCCGCTGTCGCACTGCAGACTCACGTCCCCGCTGCCGGCAGTGTCCAGCGCCGTCACCAACTGAGCAGGAATCAGTTCAAGATTGTCCTGCTCATGCAGTTTGTTATGAAGCGCGTGCAGCAGCACGCGATTTTCGACAATGATTCCCAGCTCACCCTGATCGATGTCTGCCGCCGAAAAAGTAATCGAACCAGTGCCCTCGGCATCCCAGACATCCATGGTCTGATAGGGGCAGCAACGTTGGCTGATAACCGCCTGCCAGACCCCAAGCTGCTCCAGCAACTGCCGCGAGGCCAGGGTCAGGGCACTGACCCGGGCATCGAAGGCTACTTCCCCAGCCTCACTGTCGGGCACTGGCCGGGGACTGTCAAAATTGCCCCGGTCCAGCAGGGCAATCTTCAAGGGCAGCTCCTGCAGCAGGGCGGCCATGGTGGCGCCCACCATGCCGCCGCCAACAATGACGATATCGAACTGTTGATTGTCTGAACTCATGGCTGGAATTATAGGGAATCCGGCCAGCGGTTTCAGGGATTGTTTCCGACTGCGATAGTTACCACCTTGCCAGACAGCGCTTTGCACCGCCATTCAATTCCGCCACCAGAGAATTATTGATAGACTCCATTGATTGGATTAATAACAAGCTGTCAGCTATCGCTGACAGACTCAAAGCGAGGAAGCCCATGCCCCATGTTGTCAGCCCGGACCAGCTTGCCGACCATATCAATAAGGAAGTGGGTGTATCGGACTGGATTGAGATAGACCAGGCCCGCATCAACCAGTTTGCCGAAGCCACTGGTGATCATCAGTATATTCATGTGGATCCGGAACGTGCTGCGCAGACCCCGTTCGGCACTACCATCGCCCATGGCTTTCTCACCATGTCACTGATGGTCATAATGGGCTATGAAGCCAGCATCAAGCTGGAAAACTCAGTCATGGGCATCAATTACGGTTTCGACAAACTGCGCTTTATCAATCCCGTCAAAGTGGGCAGTCGCATTCGAGGCCGTTTTGTATTGCTCAGTGCAGAAGAGAAAAAGCCCAATCACTACTTGCTCAAACATGAAGTGACTGTGGAGATAGAGGGTGAGGAAAAACCGGCCCTGATTGCCGAATGGCTCGGTATGACCGTGCTTGGATGATCCGGAATTGACCACTGTGCGTAGGCAATGCTTTGCGCCATTCAACGAATAAAAACCCTTATGAAAAAATCACTGCTTTCACTCATTCCATTTCTCACTGCCTGTGCCGGCGAGCCTCCCCAGAATATCGGTATTCAGGACGGACGCCTGGCACCCTGCCCTGATTCTCCCAACTGTGTCAGCAGCTTTGAGGACAGCGAGAGCCACGGCATTGCCCCATTGCAGGCAAACCTGGACAGCATCGAAGCTGTGCTTGTACAGATGGAGCGAACCAATATCGTGCAGCAACGAGGCAATTATCTCTACGCCGAGTTCACCAGTCGCTTGATGGGTTTCGTCGATGATGTGGAGTTCCTGTATGACCCTGACAGCGGCCTGACCCACGTACGTTCGGCTTCAAGACTGGGTTACAGCGATCTGGGTGCCAATCGCAACCGCATCGAAGCCATTCGCGAGCGCCTCGCCAGTCAGTAGCTCTGCCGCCGGCAGCTACCAGGAATTCAGACCCATGGCCTGGCGCGCAAAACCGCGCCGCAAACCTGGCACAAGATCGATTGCCAGCAGTCCGGCCTTTCTGGCCAACACTCTTTCAGGGCGATTACTGGAGAACCAGGCAATCATCTGGTCAGTCAGGGTGATAGCGGCCTGCTGATCCGATTCACGGGCCTGCTGATAGGCCTGCAACACCGTCATGGAGCCCGGTGCAATCTGCTTCTGTCTGGCTTCTACCAGTTTATCCACCAGACAATCGCAGGCCCGCAGGGCAAGATTCAGACCCTGACCCGCAACCGGGTGCAGAGTGTGGGCGACATTACCCAGCAGTACCAGGGAGGGTCGCACCGACTCCCGGGCCACCGACAAGGTCAGGGGATAGGCGGCGCGCTGTCCGATCTGGGTCAAGTTGCCGAGACGACGACCGAAGCGTAATTTGAGATCCGCCAGCAAAGTCTCTTCATCCGCCGCCAGGATTGCATCGGCCTCACTTGCAGCGACCGTCCACACCAGTGCGCCCCGGTGCTGGCCCTGGTAATCAGACAAGGGCAGCACGGCCAACGGACCGCTATCGGTAAAGCGCTCATAGGCCACATTGTTGTGGGCCTTGCTGAAGCCAATATTGGCGATGATTGCTTTCTGGTCATATGCCTTGCGGTTCTGTTCAATCCCGAGCTTTTCCGAAACAGGCGACCTGCCCCCATCGGCAAGCACCACCAGACCGGCTCGAACTTGCTGTTCCTCGCCAGCTACCTGGAGACTGAGATCCATACCTTCCGCTACCGGCCGACTGTCAACAATAGTGGCTGGGGCCAGAAAATCGATAGTCGGCGATTCCTGCAGCATGGGATTGAGCACCTGACCCAGTTGCCGGTTCTCAATCACGTAACCCAGTGCGTCCTGGCGATGTTCGCGGTGGCTCATCAACACCGAACCGAAATGACCCTGATCCGAGACCTGGATCTCCTGAATGGGGGTGACCAGCTCCGCCAGTTGCTCCCAGGCCTGCATGCGGGAAAATATCTTGCGGGAACCAAAAGACAGTGCCGTTGAGCGAGCATCAAAACTGGGCTGCTCCGGTGCTCGGGCCGCCACGGCTTCCACCACCAGCATGGAGTAGCATTGTTTACCCAGTGCTTTGGCTAGCAGATTGGCGAAACTGGCGCCCACCATACCGGCGCCGACCACAACGATATCGTAGTAACTGGCGGGCCGCTCGATCTGCATGGCTATTGTGCCGCCTCGGCCATGAATGATTCAATTTCCGCAACAGTCCTGGGAATGCCCTTGCTGATGACCCTGTTGCCATTGCGGGTCACCACCACATCGTCTTCGATGCGCACGCCAATACCGCGCCATTTCTTGGCCACCTTGCGGTTGTTTGGCGCGATATAGATGCCCGGCTCGATGGTTGTCACCATACCCGGTTCCATCAGGCGCCAATCATCATCAATTTTGTAATCACCGACATCATGTACATCCATTCCGATCCAGTGGCCAACACGATGCATGTAAAAATCCCGATAGGCTTCACTCTTGATGGCCTGGGCGACGGTACCTTTGATCAAACCCAGTTTGACCAGGCCCTGGGTAATCACCTTTACCGAAGCCTTGTGGGGCTCGTCCCAGGCAGCGCCCGGCTGTACCGCATCAATAGCTGCTTCCTGCGCCTTGAGGACTATCTCGTAGATTGCTTTTTGTTCCGGGCTGAACTTGCCCGAGGCGGGGAAAGTACGGGTGATATCAGACGCGTAATACTGGTATTCACAACCAGCATCAATGAGTACCAGGTCACCCTCTTTAATTTCAGCGTCGTTTTCGATGTAGTGCAGAATGCAGGCATTGTCGCCGGCAGCGACGATGGAAGTATAGGCCGGTGCCTGACTGCCATTGCGCTTGAAAGCATAGAGCAGTTCCGCTTCCAACTCGTACTCGCGGCAACCGGGGCGGCAGGCTGCCATGGCCCGCTTGTGACCTTCGGCCGAGATCCTGGCGGCCTGCTCCATGAGTTTGAGTTCGGATTTGCTTTTAATCAGGCGCAGCTCATGCAGCAAGGGATCCAGCATCAGAAACTCGCCAGGCGGATGGCCACCCAGTTTTGATTTGCTGCGAATCACCTTCACCCATTCCATGACCTGATCGTCGAACTTGTCGTCCTTGCCCATGGCATAGTAGACCCGGTCGCGCCCTTCGATCAGGCCCGGCAGAATGTCGTCGATGTCATTGATGGGAAAGGCATCGTCCATGCCCAGTTCTTCGATGGCTGCATCGGGACCCAGCAAGATACCGTCCCAGAGTTCTTTCTGAGGGTCCTTTTCCTGGCAGAACAGCACTACCTCACCCTGCTTGCGCCCCGGGATCAGAGCCAACAGGGCCCGCGGCTCGGTGAAACCGGTGAGATAATAAAAGTCACTGCTTTGTCGGTAGAGATAATCGGCGTCATTATTCCTGACGCGGGGCGGTGCCGCCGCCAGCAAGGCGATACTGTTTGGCTCCATCTGGGCCATCAACTCCTTGCGGCGTGCCTTGTATTCCCGAAAACTGCTGCTCATTTTTTCCTCGAAACCGGGCTCATGGGACAAGCGCTCAAGCATATAGCTGGCCACTACAGATGCCAAGTGCAGTGACACATCCGCGCCGCTGACCTGCAAGCAACTGTTTCCACTGGGAATTAGCAGCAGGCCGGAACCAGATCCCATTTTTTGCAGCTGTATTATTGACCCTATCCCGCCTCGGCTCTATAGTTACGGCACTCTTAATGTAAATCCTAAAGTGTTGCCAATAGTCCATTGCGGCAATTCATAATTCAAGAAAATCAACCAGATGCAAATGAGTGAAGACAGCTTCCAGTCCCTGAATGAAAAGGTCGATGACCTCATCGAGCTTTGTGCAGAAATGAAACGGGAAAATCAGCTACTCAAGGCCAACGAGAGTAACTGGCAATCTGAACGTCAACAACTGCTCGAGCGCAACAAGGAAGCCAAGTCCAAGCTTGAATCTATTCTTGTACGCCTCAAGGCAATGGATCAGACCTGATCCCGGGACCAATCATGACTGAACAAAGCAGCAGCACCGTACAGGTAAAAATTCTCGACAAGGAATATCAGGTCAATTGTCCGCCTTCTGACCAGGAGGCGCTGATGAAATCAGCCCGCTACCTGGATGAGAACATGCGCAAGATCAAGTCCCGCGGCAATATCCACGGCGCCGAAAAGATCGCCGTCATGGCAGCGCTGAATATCACCCATGACATGCTGCGCAAGAACCGTCTCATCAATGAGACCCGCCATGTCACCACCCAACAGGTTAAAGGCCTGGAAGACAAGATCGAGATGGCCCTGGCCTCCAGTCGTCAGCTGGAAATCTGAGCAGACAGCACTGCATCACACTACCCCTTTTTCCGCTAAACCCGCCGGCCTTTTTTGTCGTTCTAACATCTGTGCCTGATTCCTTTATCTGGCATGGCACTGCGATATATACTAGTGCCGAGAGTTCCCTGGACCATTTGCCAATCGAATGTGTTCTTGAGCCGATATCTTTATACCCGGAGGCAACTCGTCAGATGTTGTTGTGCATGTCCGCAAGACGGAAAGCCTGATTCATCGCGAGAGCCACCACCTGAACCTTTTGGTTCAGGGCAAGTTTGATAGCGGTGTTCCGGGGAGCTTGTTTTATCAGGGCCTCAATCCAGGTCAGAGGTCTGGCGCGGAGTCTGACCGCTACAGGACGTTTCATCCCGAACTTCACATGAACGAAGAAGAACGCCGAGCCCTGCGCGACTCGCTGAGAGAAGCGCGCAAGCAACTGTCGCCTGCTGAACAGGCCGCCGCTGCGGCTTCATTGTGCGAGCTGGTGCTGGCACAGGATTTCTACAGTGATGCCAGGCTGGTCGCTTTCTACCAGAAAATCGACGGCGAAATCGATCCCTCTCCCCTCATGCAGCAGGCTCTCAGGGACGGCAAGCGCTGTTTTCTGCCGGTGGTCAGCAAAGACGACCCGGAGCAACTGATCAGCTTCGCCCCCTACGACAGCGATACCCGGCTGACCGAGAATCACTGGGGTGTGGAAGAACCGCCGCTGCCTGGCAAGCAGATTTCACCCACCAATTTTGATGTGGTCTTCGTGCCTCTGGTGGGCTTCGATGACAATTGCTTTCGCCTCGGCATGGGCAAAGGCTTCTATGACCGGACTTTCAGTTTCAAGATTTTCAATCGTCGCAGCCAACCGCTGCTGGTGGGACTGGCACACGAATGCCAGTTTACTGAACCGTTTCCCATTGCCAGCTGGGATGTGCGGCTTGATGCGGTGATTACAGACAAGAAAATTTACCGCCCCGAGACTGACTAGGGCGGCATACGCGGCTTTTTCTACCTGTCCCTGGCATTCTTTTTATCCCTGTTCGTTACCAAAAATTCCTGGCTCCGCGGCCTCTTGCCGTCGGCGCCGTTGCTTCGGCTGTGTTACATCAAGGCACTCTGGGCGACGCTGCTGGCCAGCACACCAACCACGAATAATGCAATGATGACCACAACCAGGTCGGGTTTTTTGCGCATTTTTCCTGGCTCCGGATATAACGTTCATCCTTCTTAGCGACCCCGGACAGCGAAGCTTTAATTTTCTTTAAAATACAATTAACTACTGATTAAACTTCATGTGTGCGTAAGAATGGTCAAAAAGCCGTTGCTTTCGGCCAATGCCTGCCTATAATACTGTATATATATACAGTATCAGGAGGTCGCATCATGGCTACAGCCAGACAACGTCATTTCAGCCCCCACCCGCAAGCCGCCGCCACTGGTGCCGTCCAGCACATCGAGCAACTCCTGCAGGGCAGCACCGCCCTGTGGCGCGGCTGCGACCTGGCAGGTCAGGGCAATAGCGGCCAGGCCACCGGCTTTTCAGAACTGGATGCAATCCTGCCCGGGCGCGGCTGGCCCCGTAATGGTCTGATGGAAATAGTGGCCCCCCATTGGGGCAGTGGCGAACTGCAACTGTTACTGCCATTGATGCGCTCGGTGATTGCCCGGGGTCAATGGATATTATGGATCTCGCCACCCTATCTGCTCTATGCCCCGGCTCTGGTGCAAGCGGGTATCGATACCGATCAGGTACTGGTGGTGGACCTGGAAACGTCCTGCCGGGATGCCCTGTGGACCATGGAAAAGGCTCTGCAAACCGGCAATTGCGGCCTGGTACTGGCCTGGCAGGACTGGCTGCCGGGCAAGGTACTGCGCCGCCTGCAACTGGCTGCCAGCGCCGGTGACACCCTTGGGGTGCTTTTCAAACACAAAGACAGTAAGCACTCACCATCCCCCATACGACTGCAAATAAAGGATTCTTCTCCGGAGGGCCGACCCTGCAGTGAGGCCGAAGTGACCCTGATCAAGGCCCGGGGAAACTTCCGCCCCCTGAGTACTCGCCTGCCATTGCCACTGTCCAGCCCCATCAAGCGCAGCGGCGCCGCCCGGGTCTGACATGAAAGAAAAGGGCCCGGGTGCACAATTGCCCCTGCCGGCACTGCCGGACCGCGAGGGTGCCCGTGTCATTCACCTCAAGCCAGCCAGCAGGGCTGCAACGGAACAGGCAAGCAGCCGCCCCCGGCGGGATTCCCTGTGGTATGCCCTGTATTTCCCCCAACTCCAGGCCCTGAATGAGGAGCAACAACAAGCCGCATTACGGCAGCTGGCAGAAACTGTTGTCAGGGTCAGCAGCAGCATCAGTTATCACCCCCGGGCACTGGTGGCCGAAGTGCGCTCCAGCCTCAACTATTTTGGCGGTCTGGCGGCTCTGCACCGGCAATTGCAGGGCCCCTTGCAGGAAAGCCTGCAAGAGCTGGAACTGGCCCCCCACTTTCACTATGCCGCGGCTGTCACGGTTCATGGCAGCCTGCTGCTGGCCCGTGGTGGCCTCAATGCGGCGGTCTATCAACGGGACAATTTGCGCTCGGCCCTCGGCCACCTGCCCTGTGAAGTACTGCAACTGAGCGCCGAGCAAAACCGCCGCCTTTACAACATGGGTGTGCGCCGTCTCCAGGATCTGTGGCGCCTGCCCATGGACGGCCTGCGACGCCGTTTTGGCAGCGAACTGGTGACACTGCTTAATAAAGCGCTGGGCAAGGTCCCCGAGCCTACCCGCAACTACTTGCCGGCCCCGGCTTTCGAAACCAGCTACGAATTACCCTATGGCGTAGAAAACCTTGAACGTCTGCTGCCGGTGGCCGATGACATGCTGGGCCAGTTATGCGACTTCCTGCGCCGCCGTGACCTGGCCACGGATCGCCTGCTGTTTATGCTGCAACATGAAAACCGGGAAGCCACCCGGCTTGAACTGGGCCTGCGCCAGGCCAGCCGCAATGCCGCACATTTGCTGCAATTGCTGCAAACCCATTTCGGCAAGCTGACGATTCCGGCCCCGGTCAGCAGCCTGAAACTGACCGTGCTGCAGTTCGATGCCTTTAGCGGCAAGAGCGAATCCCTGCTGACACAGGACCGACCCCGCAACGACGGCAATCTGGATTTGTTCATGGAACAACTACGGGCCCGGCTCGGTGGCCAGGCTCTGAAAACCATTCACAGCGTCGCCGAACATTGCCCCGAATACGCCTGTCGGCTCAGCGACTACGGCAGTGACAAACAGGGCCGGCAGAATCAGGCTGTAAGCGACCGCCCCCGACCCCTGTGGCTGCTGCCACAGCCACAACTGCTGACCCTGCGCGGCAGTCGTCTCTATCATCGCCAGGCCATCAGCCTGGTCAGTGGTCCGGAACGCATTGAGACGCGCTGGTGGTCCGGCGAGGATATTCGCCGGGATTATTATGTGGCCCGGGAGGCCAGCGGCGCTCGCCTGTGGATCTTTCGAGAACGCAGTGCCCAGCGGCGCTGGTTTTTACATGGCATTTTTGCCTGACAAACCGCAATACAGCATTCACAATGACGAACTTAACGCCAGACAGGCTTATAGATCACCATGAATTATTTCGGAAGCTTCGGTAATACCGACCAGGAGGCACTGGCGATGCTGATGCCCGTGGTCGATCATGCGCTGGAAGCACATCAGAACGGCAACTATGACGACTATCTGAAAGTCGTCACAGCGGAACTTGCCGAGCAACTGACAAGAGCAGGTTTTGAGCGTGCCTATCAGGAAGTCGCACCGCAGCTTGGCCGTTTGCAATCCAAAACCTTTCTCGGATCTGTCAGGCGGCAAGACAACCCAATGCTGATATTCTCGGCAAATTATGCGGCAACAAAAGATGAAGTAGTCATTCAGATTCGCTTCAGAAATGGATCAGAACCTCCCTTGATCGACTACCTGTGGATCGAATAACAACAATCAAACCGGCCTTGTAAAATCTGGCCATAGCGAGGACACAACAATGCGCAACCCGGTAAACTGGTTTGAAATCTACGTACAGGACATGAACAAAGCCCAAACCTTCTATGAACAGGTACTGGACTGCAAGCTTGAACCTATCACACCGCCTGACAATGAACTGAGCATGCTGGCCTTTGCCGGCGATCCGGACAATCCCGGGGCCAGTGGCGCCCTGGTGCAGGTTGCCGGCAAGGACTCCGCCGTTAACAGTGTCATTGTGTATTTTTCCTGTGAGGACTGCGCCGTCGAAGCGGCCAGGGTGGAAGCCGCCGGCGGCAAGCTGGAGCGGGAGAAAATGTCTATTGGTGATTACGGTTTCATCGCCCTGGCCCTGGACAGGGATGGCAATATGTTTGGCCTGCATTCCATGCAGTAGTCACTGCCCGGGGCAGAGCGAAGAGACAGGCGGATTGCTGGTCTATAATGGGCGGGCTTTATAATGAGCAAACAGCTCGAAATTCTCCCGTCACAGGAATGCAGCAGTCATGGAATGGAAAATTTTTCTCAGTGTTTTCGCCACGGTGTTTATTGCCGAGCTGGGTGATAAAACCCAGTTGGCAACCATGTTGTTCGCCGCCGATAAAGAGGTCGGCAAGCTGACGATTTTCCTCGCCGCCTCAGCCGCACTGATCGTCGCCTCTGCTATCGGCGTGTTGGCTGGCTCTGTGCTGGCAGAAACTATTAATGAGAAACTGCTGCATATTATTGCCGGGCTCGGGTTTATCCTGATTGGCGCCTTCACGCTCTATAATGCCTGATACCAACCCGGACTCAGCACACTGCTCAGGTGAAATCCCGGGATGATAATTCCATACCGCCCAGCCAGTGACTAAGGTCCACCAGTTCGCTGGCAATGAGATGGATCACCCCTTCGCTCTTCTGCACATGGCCAGTGACCCCCAATAACATTGCCTGTCTGACTACCGGGCGCTGTTTCTCTCCCAGTTTTGGCCAGACCACCACATTCACAAAGCCGGTTTCATCCTCCATAGTAATAAATGTGACACCTGCTGCAGTCATGGGGCGCTGCCGGCAGGTGACCAGCCCGGTAACCTTGACCCTGGCTTCATTGTCGCTCTGCTCCAGCTCACTGGCGGTATTCACCCGATAGGCATTCAGATGCTCCCGGAACAGGGCCACCGGATGGCGCCGCAGACTAAAACCATTGCTGCTGTAATCCGCGACGATGTTCTGGCCTTCACTGGCTACCGGTAACAGCACGTCCACACCAAAATCATTGTCGGCGAATGCCGGGTCAGCAAAGAAACTGAGACTGCCCTGACTCGACTCTGCATCGGGCTTTTCCGTACCGGAGGCTTGCCAGAAGGCACGATGCCGGTCGCCGCTCAAACCCCGCAGGGCGTCGGCAGCGGCCAGGGCTTCCAGATCACGCTTGTTAATCCCACTGCGGAACACCAGTTCCTGAATACTGTTAAAAGCACCTGTCGTTCGGGCCTCAACGATGGCCGCGGCGCCCGCTTGCGACAGGCCCTTCACCTGGCGAAAGCCGATACGCAGGCTGGGGGCCAGGGTATGCCGGGCGTGATCAGTCAGTTTTTCAAAGTCATCCGGCAACTCCAGTGTGCAGTCATAGTCGCTGCTGTTGACATCCACAGCTCGCACTTCCACACCATGACGCCGGGCATCGGCAATCAGTTGCGCCGGTGCATAGAAGCCCATGGGCTGGCTGTTCAGCAGAGCACAGCAGAAGGCCGCCGGGTGATAGCACTTGAACCAGGAAGACACATAGGCCAGCAGCGCAAAACTGGCGGAATGGGATTCGGGAAAACCGTAATCGCCAAAGCCCTTGATCTGCCTGAACAGCTGTTCGGCAAAATCCTGCTCATAACCCCGCTCCAGCATGCCCTGCACCAGTTTGTCGCGGTAGGGTTCCAGTCCGCCCTTGCGTTTCCATGCCGCCATGGCCCGGCGCAGTTCATCGGCTTCGCCGCCACTGAATCCTGCCGCCACCATGGCCAGTTGCATCACCTGCTCCTGAAAGATGGGCACCCCCAGGGTTCGGTCCAGAGCGCTGCGCACTTCTTCACTGGGATAGCTTACTGCTTCCTTGCCATTGCGGCGATTGAGGTAGGGGTGCACCATATCCCCCTGTATCGGGCCAGGTCGCACAATTGCTATCTGGATAACCAGGTCGTAATAGCAACGGGGTCTGAGTCTTGGCAGCATACTCATTTGAGCCCGGGATTCGATCTGGAATACGCCGATGGTGTCAGCCTCGCCCATCATGTCGTAAACCTTCGGGTCTTCCGCCGGTATCTGCTGCATGCTCAGGGGCTTTCGGCAATAGCTGCTCACCAGATCCAGACATTTCTGGATGGCAGTCAGCATGCCCAAGGCCAGCACATCGATCTTCAGCAGGCCCAGGGCTTCCAGATCATCCTTCTCCCACTGGATCACGGTGCGGTCCGCCATGGCGGCATTTTCTACCGGCACCAGATGGGTCAGGGGCCCCTGGCTGATAATAAAACCACCCACATGCTGGGACAGGTGACGGGGGAAACCAATCAGTGACTCGGCCAGGCTGACCAGCATTCGAATGCGTTGATCGGAGTAATCCACTTCCGCATCGGCCAATTGCTCCTGCAGGTCAGACCCCCACCAGTAAATGGATTTGGCAATATGATCCAGCAGCTCATCGTCCAGCCCCAGGGTCTTGCCCACATCCCGGAGAGCGCTGCGGGAACGATAGGTAATGACTGTAGCGGCCAGGGCAGCACGGCCGCGACCGTATTTGTTATAGATATACTGGATCACTTCTTCCCGACGGGCGTTCTCGAAATCCACGTCGATATCCGGCGGCTCATTACGTTCTTTGGAAATAAAGCGCTCGAACAGGACCTCGACCCGTGCCGGGTCTACCTCGGTAATACCCAGGCAGTAACAGACTGCTGAATTGGCCGCCGAGCCACGCCCCTGACAAAGGATATGCTGGCGCCTGGCGAAAGCCACCAGATCGTGCACAGTGAGGAAGTAATGCTCATAGCCCAGTTCCCGGATCAGCATCAGCTCGTGTTCGATGATGTCCCGCACCTTGGCAGTAGCGCCGCTGGGCCAGCGCTCACGAATGCCGGCTTCCACCAGTTCCCGTAACCAGCCATGGGCACTGTATCCTTCCGGTACCAGCTCCCGGGGATATTCATAGCGCAGTTCATCCAGGGAAAACCGGCAGCGCTCGGCAATAGTGACCGTGGCCTGTAACAACTCCGGGGGATAAAGTTTGGCCAGTTGTTCAGTGCTGCGCAGATGCCGTTGACCATTGCTGTGGCCATCGAGGCCCACTTCATCAAGACGCCGCCCCAGACGAATGGCTGTCAGGGTATCCTGGATGATGCGGCGGCTGGGCAGATGCATCATCACCCCGCCGGCGGCACAAAGGGGAATGGCAAATTTCTCGCCCAGAGCCTGCAAGCCTGCCAGCCGTTGCCGGTCATCACCACGCAACAGCAACTGCACACCAATCCACAAATCCCCGGCAAACAGGCGCCTTAGCCACACCGCCTGACAGGCCAGTTGCTCCGGTGGCTGCTGCAAATCCGGCAACCAGATCAATAGACAATCCCGGGGCAGCTCACTTTCAAACAAGGCCCGATCCAGGCTGTAACTGCCCTTGGCAGATTGTCGCCGGGCACAACTGAGCAAATGGCTGAGCCGACCATAGCCGGCCCGATTAGCCGCCAGCATCACCAGATGACAACCTTCATCCAGAATCAATTCGCTACCCACCAGCAATTTCAGGCTCTGCGCTTTGGCCGCCACATGGGCGCGCACCACCCCTGCCAGAGAGCATTCGTCAGTAATCGCCAGGGCCTGATAACCCAATTCCACTGCCCGACTGACCAGTTCCTCGGGGAAGGAGGCGCCACGCAAAAAACTGTAATTACTCAGGCAATGCAGTTCGGCATAGGCGACCTGGCTGCCATCTGTCCTGATGGGGCCCTGGGGGGGCAATTGCCGTTCTGGCTTTTTTCCGGGGGGATCTGCGGGCATTATGACATTAATAAATACTGTATAAATATACAGTATTTTCATCGACCCCGAATGTCAACCGGAATCGCTGCCACTCATCAAGCTGCCCATAGAATCAGAGCCCATAAAAAGCCGGGCATTGCCCGGCTTTTCGGATCAGATTGCTGGCTCAGGGTTTAGTTCTCACCCTCGGCCGCCATCTGCTCGGCCCGGCGTTCGCCGCGCAGAATATTCACCATGCCATAGTTACCCTCATGGCAGGCGTATTCATAAAGCTGGCCCGCCACTTTGGTCATGGGCACGATAGCAGTGATCTTGTCAGTGAAAGTGCCCGGATCATCCAGGGTCCACTCATAGTTGACGGTGACCGGATCAATGCGGGTAAAGCGTTCGGTCAGCACCTTCTCATCGGAAGTGCCGTAAACGCTGAAGCTCTGGGTATCACCATTGAAGTTACGGGTAACTACCACCAGGCTGTCGTCCTCGTAATAACCTTTGGAATCGCCAGTCCATAATTCGATATCATCAGTCAGTTTGGGCATGGCTTCGGCCGAATCATAGATCTGCACAATGCGGGCATCGTGGATCATCTCGGTCAGAATTACCGCGGTGTCGCGGCTCTGGAAAATCTGCACATTATTGTTGTACATGCTGGGAGTAAACGGCGGGCCGGAATTGAAGCCGACAATGCAACGCTCGGACAGGCCACGATCTTCAGGACCGTCCTTGGCAATACCACCCACGGTAAAACGCACCGGGCGCTCATCGGGGACATCCGGGCCCAGACCACCATACTGAATCTTCACACCTTCAACCGCAGGCGGCAGGCGTCCGTTCTCGGGATACACAATATGGGAGGTGCGAATATGGTCGGTAATACCGGCACTCTCAACCCAGAAATCGTTATAACCACCGGGGCTACCTTCGGTTTGGGGTGCCGCCTGGTCAGAGTTGGCATCACGCTCTTCCAACCTGGCGCGAAGTTCGGCCACCTCTTCGTCAGTCATGAACTGACGGTTGCCGTAGCGCTCAGGCCGCTGCATGGGTACATTGGAAGAGAAATTCCAGACCCCTTGCAAGTCGGGATGACCCCAGACGGTGCGGGGTGTTTCGAAGTCAGAGTCCTGGGCCAGGGCGGGGCTCATTGCCGCTACCAGGGCCGAAAGAGTGACTGTTTTCAGGATATTCATACCTATCTCCAAATTGACGATGCTGCAACGCTAAACCCTTTGCCGGGGTCTGGCAACCGCTAATCGCTGATTGGCAAGGCAGTTGGGATGGACAAAAGCCGGCCAGCAAAAAAGGCTCCCGCAGGAGCCTTTTCCGTCTTTCAATGCTGGCTTCAGACCAGGGCTGACTTACCAGGATTTACCGATGGTGAATACAATAGCCTCACTCTGGTCAGGCGCACCGCTGCTGTCCAGTTCGTCAGACAACTCATCGCTGCTGAAGATACCGGCGATGCCGATGTCGATGTCAGCCAGGGAAGTACCCCAACCCAGTTCCAGATACTCGCCAGCAAAATCGTCACCCCAGGTGCCGAAAGTGCCGTAGAAACCATTCTCGCCGGCGATGGTGATGGCCAGGAAATCGTAATCCGCTTCGGCGCCGAAACCGTCATACTCACCGGTGGAGTATTCGAGGCTGAACATGCCATAGCCGAGATTCAGATTCACTTCCTCGTAAGTATCATCAAATTCGCCGGTATAGTAGTAACCGGTGAAACCCAGGCTGGCGGAGAAACCTTCCTCTGTCTGAATGCCGTAGCCGAAATAGCCATCTACTTCCAGACCATCGCCTACATCGGCGGCCCAGGAGCCTACATAGAAACCACCGGCTGAATAATCGATACCGGCACTGGCTGATGAATTCTTTTGCAGCACACCACGGAAATAATATTCCGATGCCCAGCCAATATTGTATGACACCTGCGCAGACGCAGTAGTGGCATAGAGTCCTGAAAATGCCAATACAAGACCGGCGGCTACGTGGGTTAGTTTTTTCATGTCTTCCTCCATAAATAGTGTGAGATCGAAATCTCTTCTTGCTTTCGAAAGTAATTCACTTCCTGACCTGCTTTTAGCAAGTACTGAGCCAATTACCTGAAAGCCACGTATTTACTGAGGTTGGGGTCGAACGATCATTCAAATCCTGGTGATTGCGCTGCATATTGGTGCGCTGCATGACGCATAATGGAGCCACGCACCATAATCAGGCACGATGAAACGAATCCAAAAGGGTGGTTTTGTCAGGCGAGGCGAGGCAAACTCGGAATGATGAAAAGTCTGTTTAAAAAAGCCCGGATATTTCGAGAGCAGGTGAAGGATCGCCATACGGCCCATTGGGACCTGGATATGCTCAGCCGCGAGGAGTTGGAAGCGGTGATGTCACAGGGCCAATCAAAAGCCCCGCCTAACCCTGGCAATGATCAGGAGTCAGGCAAACAGGGCAGCCAGGGCTGAACGGCCTGGTTCGAAATCAGACACAGATAAGAAATAGAAAAGAAACAGAAAGCAATAAGTGAGCGTTGACTGGATCAGACCAGGCCGGCGCTGCCTGCCCTTTCGCCGGATTCCTGCTGCTGGCGAGGCAGATTCTTGCCCAGCCCCTTGCGGTCCAGCACCATCTTTTCATGCAGATCCTTCACCAGCTGACTACCGCGCTTTTCACACAAAAAGGGCAGGAAGGCGTGAACCAGACAACACAAAGCGCCCCAAAACAGGGTCACCGAGAAACCCAGAGCATGGCGCAGATGCTCGAAATAGGATTCTTCCACTTCATCCAGGTGTCGTCTCAGGCCTTTCATAGCGCGTTGCACTCTCCGTTTATACCGTCCGTTTATACCGTTGGTTCCGTGAATTGAGTCGGTAAACTCAACTCATGCCGCTGTACAGGATTGAGTGTAGCAATCTGCCGTGGAAAAATTTTTGCTATTTTTGCGCCTAAAAGGCGTTTTCGGGCATAATATTTCTATTGAATTGCATATATAGGAATACAGTTCTACTATTCAAGCTATGGACAGAATAGATCGCAAGATTCTCGAACTGCTGCAGCAGAACTCCCAGCTCTCCACCGCGGAGATAGCCGATCAGGTGGGTCTGTCCACCACACCCTGCTGGCGTCGTATCCAGCGCCTGGAAGAGAAAGGCATCATCGCCAGCCGGGTGGTGTTGCTGGACCGGGAGAAAATCAATCTGGGTACCGATGTGTTTATCGCGGTGAAAACCAATCAGCACAATTGGGACTGGCTCCAGGATTTTTCCCGCAAGGTGGCGAAATTTCCCGAGGTTGTGGAGTTTTATCGCATGGCGGGGGAATCGGACTACTTGCTGCGGGTGGTGGTGCCGGATATCAAGGCCTTCGACGCCTTTTACAAAAAGCTGGTGCAAAGCACCGAGTTGGCCGACGTGTCCTCCAGCTTTGCCATGGAACAAATCAAGTACACCACCGCCCTGCCTTTGCAGTACAGTCAGATTGACTGAAACTCAGGGCATGGGAATTTCCAAAGCCTCCGGAACAGCGTAGCCACGCTGCACTGCCGGGCGGCTGGCAAGACGCAGATACCAGTCACAGACATTGGGATAGTCGCTAATGCTAATCTGCTGCCACTGGAAGCGGGAAATCCATGGCCAGCTGCTGATGTCCGCAATGGAGTAATCACCGGCAATATAGTCACGCCCTTCCAGCTGCTTCTCCAGCACGCCATAGAGCCGTTTGGTTTCCTCGCCATAGCGCCCGGCGGCATAGTCTGACTTGCCCGGATTGAATTTGAGGAAGTGGTGAGCCTGACCTGCCATGGGCCCCAGGCCGCCCATTTGCCACATCAGCCATTGCAGTTGTTGCCAGTAAGCCTCACCGCCAGTTGCCATCAGCTTGCCGGTCTTGTTTGCCAGATACATAAGAATTGCACCTGACTCCATTAACCTGGTGCCGGTGTCATGATCGACGATGGCAGGGATCTTGTTATTGGGGCTTATGCGCAGAAACTCTTCCTCAAACTGATTCCCCTTGCCGATATCGATGGGAATCACCCGATAGGGCAGCTCCAGCTCTTCCAGCATGATGGAAACCTTGCGTCCGTTCGGGGTACTCCAGGTATATAGATCAATACTTGCCTGTTCAGCCATGACAGCATCCTGCTCCTGTTATTGAATTGCGACGGGGCGATGTTAACGAATGGGAGCCCGGACTGGCCAGACTCCGATGCAAGTGACCGGCCTGAACCGGCTTTCATTGCCCCCCATGCTGAATATTTGTATGCTGGAAGCTTCCAGTCTCAAGACCTGATGACTCATGTGGACTCACCGTTCTTACTGTCTCGCCGGTCTGTTGTCCTGCATTCTCTTTACCGGCCCGCTCTCCGCCCAGCCCGCGACCTTGCCAGGCGCTGCCGGCACTGGCACCTGGCCCAATGCCTATGCGGATATCCGTGCCGGGCAATTGCTGGAGTCGGCCACTGCCCTGCTGGAGTCCGCCCAGGCCAATGCAGCCCAACAGGCGCTGCTGGAAGCGCTGCAGGTAATCCGTGTCAACCACGGATTACGTGATCATCGCCAGATCGAAGCCCTTGCCTTGTTGATCGAATCCCTGTTTCAACAGGGCCGCTGGGACAGTGCCGATGATCAAATCGCCTATTTCCAATGGGTCAATAAGGCCAATCAGGCACTGGATTTCCGCGCTTATCTGCGCGGCAGCCAGACACTGGCAGATCTGTTGCTGAGGGCATCCGCCGACCCTGCCAATCCCCAGGCGGTGCGCTATCTGGTGGCGGCCAGAAATCTGAACTGGCGCACCATTACTGCCATTGAGCAGCGCCTGGGACGCCATGACCAGATCCTGGCGCCGTGGCTGTATCGGGTAGTGCTCAATCATTATCAGCAGTCGGCACTGATTCGCCGCCGCGGCCTCACCAGTTTCAGTTTCCACTCCGACGCTGATGCCCTGGTCAATGGCTTTCGACTCAGTAATAACGAGACTCTGGAAATGAGTTTCGGGATCGGCGAGGAGCTGCTTGAGCGCATCGAAGCGCTATTCCCGGATCAGCCCAGGCAACAGGCCCTGATACGCTTGCAACAGGCCGACTGGCAGCAACTCTTTGGTCGCAGGAGCGAAGCCCGACAAAAGTATGAGCAAGCCCTGGCCATGCTGCAGCAATCCGGCGTGGATCAGCAGCGACTTGAGGCCTTTATCAATCAGCCCGCATTGATTCCGGCCAGGCAACTACTTTCCGAATTACCCGACGCCGGTCCGGTACTGGAGTTCCAGGCCTGGTCTCCGCTCTACCCCGGCCTTGAACAGCAAACCGCGTTGCAGCGCCCCGACTCCAACAGGCACTCGCAGGCTGAGCTGAGTCTGGATCTGCACAGTGACGGCAGCGTTGCCAATTTGCGCTTCGAATCTGTCGAGCCGGAAACCGCAGCAGTGAAGGAAGAGATGCGTCGCCAGGCACAACTGCTGACTCTGCGGCCACCCTTGCCTGGGGCGGCACAAACCCACAAGGACCTGAGGCTGCGACTCGGTCTGTCAGGGTTTTATCATCGGCAATCAAGCCCACTGCAATTGGCCGACAGTGCCAATCAGGAGGAGCAGCCATGACAGCGCCAATGAGAGCAGCCATGCTCTGGCTTGTCGCGCTGACACTGGGCGCCTGCGCCAGCATCAGCAATGAACCGCTGCGACAACTACCCACCGATGCAGAGGTGGAACAGTACAACGCCAGCGTTCCTCCGGATGAACATATTGTCTGCCGCATGGAACGATCCGTGCGCAGCAATATTCCCCGCCGCGTTTGCCGTTATGTCAAAGACATCGCGGAAACATCGGCCTTTCATCGCGAACAACTGCGCCGGGTATTGCAGTAGCACCTGGCAGCGCCGGCCAATTATTCCAGCCGTTTTTCATACTTCTCCCGGAACCGCTCATACAATTGTTGCTGGGTGCCAAACAGATCGATGTCCCGTCCCTGGATATAGGCGCCGATGACCTTGCTGCTGCGCATGTCCAGAGCATCTCCTTCGGAGATAAACAGCGTGGCATCCTTGCCAACTTCCAGTGAACCCACGCGCTCATCGACACCCAGTATCTCGGCGTTATGTCGGGTAATCAGCGCCAGCGCCGTTTCCCGGTCCAGGCCGTAGGCCGCCGCAGTGCCCGCGAAGAAGGGCAGATTGCGCTGGGTGTCGATAGAGGTGCTGCCGCCACCGATGCCCACCTTGATCCCGGCCTCATGCAGGAGGAAGGGCGTTTTAAACGGCGCATCCACGTCATACCAGGTCTGGTTTGGCAATTCATGCACTCGTTCATAGATCACGGGAATGGATTCAGCCAGCAGAAAATCCAGCACCTGCAGAGCGTCTCGGGCCCCTACCAACACTATATCTTCAATGCCATAGCTCCGGGCAAAACGCACTGCAGAGAGTATTTCGCGGGCACCGTCGGCATGAATAAACAACTTGGCACTGCCATTGAGTACCGGCTGCAAGGCTTGCAGGTTCAGATTCAGGGGGCTGCCCTGATAGCTCAGGGCATCCTGAAACAGGCTGTGCAAGAGTTGTGTCTGACCTTCATAGTTTTCATTGTCTACGGTTTCAAACTGACCCAGAGATGAGTTGTAGCGTCTGAGACGGTAAGTCGGCCAGAACAGATGCTGGCCGACATCGGCCGCCAGCATGGCGTCCTCCCAGTTCCAGCCATCCAGTTTCATGACGGTAGAGGAACCCGAGATCAGACCTCCACGGGGTGTAATCTGGGCGGTCAGAATACCGTTGAAGCGATTGGTGGGAATGATTTCAGAATCGGTGTTATAGGCGATCGCTGCTCGCACACTGGCATTGATATCCCCTTCTTCCACCACATCATTGGTGGCCCGAACGCTGTTGATTTCCAAAAGTCCCAGGGAAGTATTGGGCAGCACAAAGCCCGGATAAACATGGCGACCCTGTATGTCGATCAGCAAATGATCCCGGGTATCGATGCCGTCCGCAGCCGAACCCACGGCGGTGATGATGCCGTCATCAAAGGTAATTACACCATCACCAATAACTTCGCCATTACCGGTGTGAATCACCGCGCCGACGATGGCGATGGGCTCACTCTGATCGGCGGCCGGTGTAGGTACGATGGCCTGGGCCACGGGCAGGAGCAAAACCAGGAGTGCGAGGATGGTCTGTCGAATCAATGTCTGCATGGCTCTACTCCTGTTCACCGTTATTATTGGCAGAGTCTGTGGCAGCACTCTTGTCGCGGGTTATGGCGGCGATGATTCTGGCCCGCTCATCGGCAATGGCCTGGCGCAGCGCCGCGTCTTCCTGCCGGTCAAAATAGGGCACTCCTTCAATCCAGGTGGTCTCCGCTAGCGCATAGATCGACAGGGGATGATCTGACCATAACACCAGGTCGGCATCCTTGCCCTCGGCAATGCTGCCCATGCGATGATCCAGATGCAGCAATTTGGCCGGATTCAATGTGACCATCTTCAAGGCATCGATCTCGCTGACATCTCCATATTTGACGATCTTGGCCGCCTCCTGATTGAGCCGCCTGGACATCTCTGCATCATCGGAATTGATGGCAACTGTAACACCTGCCTGCTGCATCAGTGCCGCATTGTAGGGAATGGCGTAACGCACCTCCCATTTGTAGGCCCACCAGTCCGAGAAAGTGGAACCTCCGGCACCATGGGCTGCCATCTTGTCAGCCACCTTGTAGCCTTCGAGGATATGGGTGAATGTATTGATATTGAAATCAAAGCTGTCCGCGACATGCATCAGCATATTGATCTCTGATTGCACATAGGAATGGGAGGTGACATAGCGCTCGCCATTCAGAATCTCCAGCATGGTCTCGTCCACCAGATCCCGCCGCGGTGGCGTAGTGTTGCGTTGCTGACTGCGCGACAGATTGTTGTACTCATCCCAGCGGCGCTGATATTCCCGGGCCTGGGAGAACGCATTGACGAAAACCTGCTCCACACCCATGCGGGTTTGCGGATAGCGAACCGAAGCCGGATTACTGCTGCGCTTGACGTTTTCCCCCAGGGCAAACTTGATGAACTCGGGCGCATCCTCAATCAGCAAGTCCCGAGGTGGCGCGCCCCAGCGCATTTTGATTATGGCTGACTGGCCACCGATGGGATTGGCTGATCCGTGCAAGAGCTGTGCAGCGACAACACCTCCGGCCAGGTTACGGTAGATATTGATGTTTTCGGAGTCCACCACATCCTTCATTCGCACCATACTGGAGTTGGTGGCAATCTCGTTGATGTTGAAAAGTGCAATATGGGAATGCTCATCGATAATCCCCGGTGTCAGATGCTTGCCAGTGCCGTCGATCACGCGCACGCCATTGGCTGACAGATTGTTGCCCACTTCGCTTATTCGCCCATCCCTGACCAACACATCGGTGACTACATTGCCAATGTCTTCATTGGTCCACACCAGGGCATTGCGAATCAGAATATCTTCAGGCTCCGGCAGCGAAGTTCGACCGTAGGCACTGAAGGGGTAAAGTACCGGCGATGGCAAATCAGCTACTGCACTGTCTTCATTGCTGTCCTCTACTGCTTCAGCATCGCCGCTGCGCCGCAATTGCCAGCTCAGCAGTTCCCCGTCCGGTGCCCGTCCATTGCCCTGCCAGCCGTCGTCGACCGGCCAACCGGTGAGGCGAACCATATTGCCCGCATCATCATAGACAAAATTCAGGGTAATAAAGTCATCGGCCAACTGCACTGATGCCGACCGGGGATCGTCTCCCTGACTGACTTCAACGGCAACCTCATCACCCTCAATGCTCAGCTTCACGTCGAACTGCTGTGCCTGTAGCTGTAAGTCATAGTCGCCTTCGCGCTCATCAAAGTCGGCGTTCACTTCATAACGCTGGCCGGCAATCCAGTTCTCCAGAATCCTGGCCTCTTCATCCAGCAGCGGCGCCGATACGACAAGAAAATTGGCCATGGCGCCGGGCTGCAGTTGGCCGAGCCGATCAGAAACACCGAGCATCTCAGCCGGAATCCGGGTCAGGGCATCAATGGCTACGGTCTCCGGCAAGCCCCTGGCTACCGCAGTGCGTAGCCGTGGCCAGAATTCTTCACCGGCACCATTGCTGGTAAGCGCAAAGCGAATGCCCTGTTCAGCCAGAATGCGCGGATTATAGGGAGCCAGTTCCCAGTGTTTGAGTTCCTCGAAAGACACCTCATCGGCCAGAATGGGATCACTGACGTCCGGCGCCTCAGGAAAATTCAGCGGCACAATCAGACTGGCACCGGTCGCCTGGATCAGATCCGCGTGACGGTAACTGTCGCCATTGGTTCTCAATATGTATTGCACTGAAAACTCATCACCTACCCGATCAGCGGTCAGTGCCATCTGCCAGTTCTCGACTTCAAAGATCTGGGGCAGGGTCTGGGATTCGGCAAAGGCTTCCAGACCAAGATCGGTGAAGGGCCGGGGTTGCTGGGCGGTATACCACTGGGCATCTAGCCAGGTCTGTCGCAGCAGGGCCACCGATCCCATCCTCGATACCGGTACCGACTGCACCGAGGAACCTTTATCCAGTGAGTAATGGGCCGCTGCATCGGCCAGGACAATGGCTTCGTTGGCATTCTGATCACCCAGGGTGATCAGCGCCGAGGTGCCACGCGCGATACCGTCCTTGCGCAGGCTGAGCAGCGAGGAAAATCCCAGCTCCCGGTAAGCATCACGGACCTCAATATCGGGAGTGAAGGCGGCAGCGGCGCGGAAGTTTGCCCTGATCGCATCATTGACATTAAAGGCCCGGGCACTGGGATAAAGGTTTTCCGCCGCCCCATTGTCATCAGAAGTTTCCAGTTCCGGAATGCCGTACTCAGAATCCAGGTCAATCAGCCCCGGATATATATAACGCCCGGCCAGATCCACCGGGTAATATCCCGGCGGGGCCTCGTCGTCATCGTTCAATTCAACAATGCGACCGTCCCTGATCAACAGGGTGCCGGGTCGGGTACTGCCGTCGGGTCGGTAGATATTGGCATTGATGAAAGCGTAAGCCCCCGCCCGTTCATCACTGACACCATTGGGTGTCAGGGTTTCCTGGGCACTGAGCGCTGCAGAAACGAGCAGTAACACTGCAACTGCAGCAGGAACAAGGCATGAAATCCCCTGTTGCCCGGCTTTATAGGTTTGCGTCATATCCTGGTTCCCCCGCTGTTATGACTGTTTTTATTGCCTGACTGCCGGCGTGTTTGCGCTGAGTGTACCCCCAAGACTCGCACTTGAACCAGTCATGTTCTGCTGCCAAAACAGCAAACCGGGACGTCGGCAAGCAAATGGGACAAATTCTGGATAAAAGAGCCTGCCTCGAACGACGGCAGCTGCGCTATACTCAAGCGCCTGCAATGCTGTGCAAAACGCCTTGCAGAGACATTCTGACTGTGCCGGACCAGAAGTCATACACAGCTTTGAGCGCCAGTTTCCCTACGATGGAAACCTGAACCAGATAAACCGAGGATCACCCATGTCTGCCCTGTACAAATTTACCCTGATTCCCCTGACCGCGTTGATCGTTGCCTGCAGCAGCGAAGAAAGCAGCGCCCCGGACTCGCAAGGCTCAGCACCAGTCCCGGCTGCCACGGAAACCCGGGCAGCCACGGTTGCTGCCGATTCCGCCGCACCGGAGCTCGGCAGTTTTGGTATTGATCTGAGCCACCAGGATCCATCCGTGCGTCCTGGCGATGATTTTTTCCGCTATGCCAACGGCAAATGGCTCGACGAATTCGAACTGCCCGCCGATCGCAGCAATTACGGTTCATTCACTGTACTCAGCGATCGCTCCGACGAGCGGGTGCGCAGCATCATTGATGATCTCAGCAACATGGAGCCGGCAGCGGGTACGGTAGAGCAGAAGATCGCCGATTATTTCCTCAGCTACATGGATACCGAGGCCCTGAACGACAAGGGAATCAGCCCCCTGCTGCCGGGCCTGGCAGCCATCGATGATATCGACAGTCAGGCCGATCTGATTCATGGATTTGGCCGGGCCCAGATCGACAATACTTTCAGTCCATTCGGATTCTTTGTGGGGGCCGATCGTAGTAATCCGGATCGCTATCAGCTCAATCTTTCAGTGGGTGGTCTGGGTCTGCCCGACCGTGATTACTACCTGCAGGACACCGAAGAATTTATTGAGGTGCGGCAGGAATATATTGCCCATATCCAGCGGGTGCTGGATTTTGCAGAAATTCCGGACAGTCAGGCCAGGGCCGAGGCCATATTGGCTCTGGAGACACAAATCGCCGAGCACACCTGGCCCAGAGCCCAGCGTCGCAATCGTGACCTGACCTATAACCCCATGGCCTATGCTGACTTCAAGGCCGAGTATCCGGGCCTGGACTGGGATGCCTATTTCAATGCCGCCGGTATCACCGAAATTGAAGATCTCAATGTCTACTATCCCAGTGCCATGTCACCCATTATTGAACTGGTCGCCAGCGAGCCGCTGGATAGCTGGACTGCCTTGATGAGTTATCGCCTGATCGTCGACAGTGCCAGTGTCCTGTCAGAAGAGATCGACCAGGAAGCCTTTCATTTTTATTCCACTGTGCTCAATGGCGTGCCACAGCAAAGGGAGCGCTGGGAGCGCGGCGTACTGCGGGTTGGCTCTTTGAACAGCCTCGGCGAAGCGGTGGGCCAGATCTACGTGCAGCGGCATTTCCCCGAGTCCGCCAAGCAACAGATGGAAGAACTGGTGGAGAACCTGCGCAGTGCCCTGGCCCAGAGCATCGAAGAGATTGACTGGATGGGCGAGGAAACCAAGATTGAAGCCAATCGCAAGCTGCAGTCATTCCGGCCCAAGATTGCCTATCCCGATGTCTGGAAAGATCTGTCCGGTATCGAAATCAACCGCGATGATTTATTTGCCAATGCCCGGAATATTCGCGAGTTTAATTATCAGGATCAGATCAGCCGCATCGGCCAGCAAACCGATCGCGAAGAATGGGGCATGACGCCACAGACTGTTAATGCCTATTACAATTCTTCCTTTAATGAGATTGTATTCCCCGCCGGTATCCTGCAACCCCCCTTCTTTGACCCCAATGCCGACATGGCGGTGAACTACGGTGGCATTGGCGCGGTAATCGGCCATGAAATGGGCCACGGTTTCGATGACCAGGGTTCCAAGTCGGACTGGGCCGGTATCCAGCGGAATTGGTGGACCGATGAAGACCGGGCCAATTTTGAAGCCCAGGCCAATGCCCTGGCCGAACAGTACAGCCAGTTTGAACCGGTACCAGGCTATTTTGTCGACGGCCATTTCACCCTGGGCGAGAACATTGGCGATGTGGGCGGTCTGAGTCTGGCCTACCGGGCCTACAAAATGTCATTGAATGGTGAAGAAGCACCGGTGATAGACGGGCTGACAGGCGATCAGCGTTTCTTTCTGGCCTGGGCCCAGGTCTGGCAGCGCAAGTATCGGGAAGATGCCCTGATCCAGCGGCTCACCACAGACCCGCACTCGCCTTCCGAATTTCGCGTTAACGGTGTGGTACGTAATTTTGATGAATGGTACGAAGCCTTTGATGTCACGCCGGAAGACGATCTGTATCTGCCGCCGGAACAACGTATTCGTATCTGGTAATCAATTTTCCGGTAAAAAACCAAGGAGCTTTTGTTATGCGCCGCTTCAGCATTCTGCTTTGCAGTGTTCTTTTGTTTTCTTCAGTCACTGCACAGGATCGCTTCGATGTACTGATCACTAATGGTCGCATTGTCGATGGCAGCGGCAACCCCTGGTACCAGGCCGATGTCGGCATCATTGACGAGCGCATCGCGCGCATTGGTGATTTGTCCGATGCCAGTGCAGAGACCGTCATTGATGCCAGCGGCCTGGTGGTCTCACCCGGATTTATTGATCCCCATACCCACGCCCTGCGCGGCATCTTTGATGTGCCCACTGCCGAGAGTGCCTTGCTGCAGGGAGTGACTACCCTGACCGAAGGCAATGATGGCAGCTCCCCCTGGCCAATTGCCGAGCATTACGCCGAGATCGAAGCGCTGGGCATCAGCCCCAACTGGAGCGTCTTCGTTGGCCAGGGCACGATTCGCTCCCTGGTGATCGGTGAAGAAGACCGCGAACCCAGTGCCGCTGAATTGCAGCAGATGAAGGACATGGTGGCCACCGCCATGGAAGAAGGTGCCCTGGGTATTTCTACCGGGCTGTTCTATGTGCCCGGCAGTTTCACTTCCACTGAAGAAGTTATTGAACTGTCGAAGGTCGCTGCCGACTATGGCGGTATCTATATTTCTCATTTGCGCGAAGAAGCCTATCAGTTACTGGACTCGGTGGAAGAAACCATCGAGATTGGTGAGCAGGCCAATATCCCGGTACAGGTGACCCATCACAAGGTGATCGGTGTGGAGAATTTCGGCGCATCCGTAGACAGCCTGCGCATGGTGGATGAAGCCCGGGCCCGGGGTATTGATATCACTATTGACCAGTATCCCTATACCGCTTCGCAAACCGGTATCACCGCCCTGATTCCGCAATGGGCCCAGGAAGGGGGTCGGGAACAACTCCTGGCGCGCATCGATAGCCCGGAGACCCGCCAGACCATCAAGAATGAGGTGGTGGAAAAAATCCTCTATGACCGCGGCGGCGGGGATCCCAAAAACGTGTTTATCTCCCGCAACAGCTGGGACCCGGAGATGGCCGGCAAGAATCTGGCGGAACTGACCATTGAAGCCGGCATGGAACCAAACCCGGAAAATGCTGCCGAGGTGGTCTTCGATATTATCCGCGGCGGCGGTGCCACCGCTGTATACCATGCCATCGGTCCGGAGGATGTGGATCGCATCATGCGTCATCCGGCTACTGCCATCGGCTCCGATGGCCCCCTTGGACTATTCGGAGAGGGATCACCCCACCCAAGACAATACGGCAGCTTTGCCCGGGTTCTGGGCCACTATTCCCGGGAGCGGGGCCTGCTGAGCCTGGAAGAGGCGGTGAAGAAAATGAGCAGCCAGACCGCTGTCAGACTGGGTATCCGCGACCGTGGTTTTCTGCTGGAGGGTTTTTACGCCGATATTGCCGTGTTTGATGCAGAGTCGATTATTGACCGGGCAACCTTTGAGAACCCACACCAGTATGCCACCGGCATGGACACGGTTCTGGTCAATGGCGAAATTGTGGTACGCAATGGTCAGCATACCGGGGCGCGCCCGGGGAGGATCTTGCACGGGCCGGGCTATCAGCCCTAGGCCCTAGACCCTAGCCCGGAATTACAATTGCGCCGCCGGTAATTCCAGGCGGGCCTCCACAGCCTGCCCTGCCTCCAGTTTGGGCCGGTAGACCGAATGTCTCAAAAGCGTGGTAATCAACTGCTGATTGGCCTCTTCCAGATCAGCGCCACTGCCGGTAATACCCAGGTTGCGAATAGTGCCCTCGGCAGTCACATCAAATGAGACGATGCCGCTGGGCTGCTCATAAACCTCAATCAAGGGCAGCCCCATGTCCGCCAGGGCCGTGCGCGAAATCTCCCGCGGCTGCCCCATCAACTGCAATTGCACTTCCTGGGCCACGCCATTGCTGGTGAGCACCTCAAAGGCATTGGCGTACTGGGTTTGGGCGCGCAGGGAATCATTGAGCAGGAAATTCATATCTCCGAGACTCAGCATCAACTGCGCCAATTGCACCGGGTCACTGTCAGGATCGCCCTGCAATTGTTCGATCAATTCCAGATAGCTGCCCCGTATCCAGCTTATATGGGCTTCCAGGGTCTCGAACTTGGCCTTTTGCCGACTCTCGAAAAAAAGCGGGTTGGGCATTTGCTTGCTTTCACAGACACGCACCGGCTTTGGCCCGCTGCCCGTATCCTCGGTAATGGTAAAGCAGCTCTGGCCGGTGACAGTTTCCGGGCCGATAGATTCAAATTCATCCACTGGCACTTTGGAGATTGCCATGGCCGCGTAGTAGTGGGCCATGGCCAGTTCATTGGTAATCTGAATCCGGCGGGCCAGGTAATCAGGATCGGCTTCGTCGAGATTATCCAGCAGAGCCTGTAAATAGCTGACTGCATCCTGGGCTGACAGGGGCTCATCATTGATATCGAGGTTGTTGCGCTGGGCCTGCATCTTCCAGCTATTGAATCGCCTGGAAATTTCTTCATAGCGAGGATCATCAATGCTGAGCGCTGAATCCACCACCGACATGGTCAGATAGAAAAGGGCATCAACCTGCTCCCAGCGCTTTTCCATGATGGCATTGTCGATAGCTCGTTGCAGGATCGGCAATTGCTCTTCGGCATAAAGGCCGTTGCTGATGCGGACTGATTGCAGCGCATTATCCAGAGCGACTCCGGCTTCCTCAAAGCGTCCCAGGCTCTGTAACAGCTCCCCGGCTCGCAAATGAAGAGGGCCAGCCTGCTGAGGAAAATTGCCGTTCAAGTCCGCCAGGCTGGATTGCAGTGATTGCAATTCAAGCTGCAGTGAGGCTTGCTCATCATTGCTCAAGGATTGCTGGGCCAGCCCAGGCAGACAGAGGAAAGCAGCCAGGAAGCCCGTCAGTAAAGAAACACGTAGAAACATGATACCCCCCTTTTCGAGCAGTCCATGAACAGCTTCAATTCAAGACCCGTCTGGAACATTTGTCAAACAATTCACCCGGCGCTTGCAAAGACCAGCTGCAGTGCAGCCTGTTTCAGGATTCACGCCCTGCCGATTCGCCTTCCCGGGCGCTGTGCTTGTCTGGGGGAGACCTGGGGCTGCCAGTGTCCTCTGCCTGGTGATCTGCAGCAACCATGTCCACGCCCTTACTACCAAGCTGCCAGGCCAGATAAAGTGCGATAGCGGTGCTAACAAAGGTCCACAGTAAAAACCCGGCTCCCACTTCAGGACGATCCACCACCAGAAAGATCAGGAACCGGCCGATGGCGCGCATGGCCATGATGGTTGCAAACAGGGCACTGACTACGATCAGCGTAATACCTGAGGCCCGGCGCATCTATTCCTCTCCTCTTACTCTGCTTTAAAGCCTGAACTGTTAACTACAGCGTACGACACAACCAGACCGAAGGGATGCTGACATTGAAACCCGCTTTTTCATAGGCGCGGCGAGCTGCAAGGTGGCTCGGATCGGCGCCGGTGGCTACCGTGGCAACGCGCATACCTGCAGCACGCATCTGCTCCAGTACAAAGTCATACATGGCAGTGCCAATGCCTGTGCCCGAGTGCTCCGGCGACACGGCATTCAAACCGATCTCACCACTGCCATGCAGCTGATCGAGGCGAAAAGACACGAAGCCGAGGATCTCATTTTCTTTATCGGCAACCCAGAGCTGCCAGTCAGAGTCTTCACTGAACAGATCATTCAATAATTTCTCCTGACCGGCATCTTCATGGGCCTGTGCGGCTTCATAAATGACATCGCCCAGGATCTGGCGAAACGACGCAAATACCGGCGCGAACGCTGCCGCGCGAATCGCCTGAAGTGGCTGGCAATCTTGCTTTTGGGCAAGGCGCATGTGCAAGCTCTGCTCTGACACGGGCATCTCCTTAAAGGTCTGAGGGTTAACAGAATCCGCTCATGGTGTAGCTAAAGCACTGTCGATGACAAGCCGTCTGGCAAAGGGTCCGGCGAATTGATTGCGAGGCTTTCCGGGAAAGACAGCGTCCAGGCCTGTGCGGCTCAGTCGCGAATTATCTCAAAATGGACTTCGTCTACCCCGGTAGAGGAGGAAAACAGCCGGGCCATACCGTATTGCAGTTCGTTGGCAACATGGAAGCGGGTCTTGCTGACCCGGCCGGATTGATACATTTGCGCGGCCTGGCTGGAGAAACCGGCGAAATCGGTATAGCTGATACTGAAATTGCTGACCGGGCGAAAATCCACCTCTTCCCGATAGCCGGCCCCGGCGGGCACTTCCGCCATGATTCGCCGGAAGTAGCCTGTCAGATCGACAGCCTCAAACACGCCATTGAATACCGATTGAATGCACTTGTCTTGGTGGAGAAATTTCACATCGACCTTGTTCGTGGACACACCGGTTCTGCTGCCCGACTAACGGGGCTCGTCAGGATCAAAAGGCAGATTTTCATCCCGACCTTCAAGGCGCTGTGTACGCTCAGCGTTGCTGGCCTGTACATCACAGAACTCCGCGCTACTGGCACGGGAACGATGGCTGGCCGAAGCCGAGAAATAGTCTTTCTGGCAGCGGGCGCTCTGGAAAGAACTGGCCTGATTGGCTAAATATCGCTGATAGGTAGTGGAGCTGTGGGACTGACAGGCCGAGAATACCAACAAGCCCAAGGCTGACAAGATCAGTCTGGTTTTCATGATTCGACTCCTTTAATTCCTGCTGACTGCAAGTCCGGAAATTCGTACCGATTCAGCATCTCACCAAACTGGTGATAGGTCAAATAATACACAGGGGCCTGGTGGTGAAATTCGCCAAAATTCGTGAATTTTCACCTTGGACCAGACAGCCGCAGTATCTATCCTCTTGTTTTAAAAGTATTAATTATCTTGGCACGGCTTTCGCAATAGTTTGAGTGTAACTATTTAGTGAGCCGATTAGCCCCGGGCCGTTGATGCCTCAAGGGCTGAGAATGGAGAGTCGCATGAAAACAATAGGCAGTCTGATTACCCTTTTTCTGGTTATTCTGGGCCTGCTCTGCCTGGTCCCGCTGATCACCTTTGGCTTCGGGCTGGTGGCGGCCGTGGCTGTGTTCGCCATCTGGTTACTGCCCTTCTGGATTATCGCCACTTCGGACGAAACCACCGGTTTTGAGAAAATCGCCTGGTTGCTGGCGATGATTTGTTTGAGCTGGTTTGCCTGGGTGTTCTATTTTTTTCTCGCACCCCTCAAACCCCGCCGCAGCCGCTATGAGCGCTTCGACTATCACTACTGAAAATAATCCGGGGCGTTTCCGGATTCGTCCCTTTTAATCAGGAGTGATTCGTTTATCATAGCGACCACTGTTGGCCACAAACCTGGGCCTGAAGCAGAGCCATAGTTCATGCCCATCATTCGCCTCGACAATCTCAGCAAACGCTATCCGCTTCCCGATAATAAAAAGGCCAGTTTTCTGGCGGTGGACTCGGTTTCCCTCGAAATCGATGCCGGTGAGATTTTTGGAATTCTCGGCCCAAATGGGGCTGGCAAGACTACCACCCTGGAAATGCTGGAAGGCCTGAATGACATCGATGGTGGCAGTGCCAGCATTGATGGAATCGATGTTCAGAAAAACCCTTTCGCCGTCAAAAAACTGATTGGCGTGCAACTGCAAGCCAATGAGTATTTCGACAATCTGTCCCTGGTGGAATTACTCACCCTGTTTGGTGCCTTGTACGAGCGGGACATTGACGCCCTGACGCTGCTGGACAAGGTCAATCTGCGGGAAAAGGCCAGCGCCAAACCGGACAATCTGTCCGGTGGCCAGAAGCAGCGCTTCTCCATTGCCTGCGCTCTGGTTAACGAGCCCAAAGTGCTGTTTCTGGATGAGCCAACCACCGGCCTGGATCCGCAGGCCAAGCGCAACCTCTGGGATCTGGTAAGAGAACTGAATGCTGCCGGCATGACCATTGTCCTCACCACCCATAATATGGAGGAGGCCGAAGTGCTCTGCCAGCGCATTGCCATCATGGATCATGGCAAGATCATTGCCCGGGGCACACCGGCAGAGTTGATCCAGACCCATGCGCCGGAACCACCGGCTGCCCCTTTGCATGGCAATCTTGAAGATGTGTTTCTGGCACTCACCGGCCATGGCCTGAGGGATTAAGGCATGTTCAGCAAACTGCAAACCCGCCTTACCCTGACCTTTCTGAAGATTTTCCTGCGCGACAAGCAGATGCTGTTCTGGAGCCTGTTTTTCCCGGTTATCTTTATGACCGTATTTGGCTTTGTGAATGATCAGGAACAGGAGCCTATCGATATAGGGCTGGTGAACAATGCTGCCAGCTCGGTTGCCAGCGATTTCAGCAGGGAGCTGTTGCAGGACCCGCTGTTCACCGTCACCGAAGGCGAGGAAGAGCCGCTGCGCGAACAGTTGGTGGCCGGTGATCAGACCATGGTACTGGTGCTACCGGAGGCCTTCGATGCCAGTTCCGATAGCGGCGAGATTCGGGTGCTGGTGGACGCCGCCCAGGTGCGCCAGTTGGGAATGATCATGCCCATTCTGGAGCAAAAGCTGCTGGCCATCGAACGCAGCTTCCGCGGTATAGAGCCGATGTTTTCCATCAGTCTGGAAGATGTGCAGGCCCGCTCCCAACGCTATCTGGATTTTCTGCTGCCGGGCATTCTGGCCTTCACCATCATGCAACTGGCCATTGCCGGCAGCGGATTCAATATTGTCGAGTACCGCCGCAAGGGAATCCTGAAACGATTGTTCGTCACCCCCATCAGGCCCCGGGATTTTATTGCCGCCATCGTGGTGGCCAGAACAGCCATCGTGCTGATTCAGTTAATCGTACTTATCGCCTTCGCAGTGTTTATTCTCGATGTCAGCATCATAGGCAGCTTCGCGGCCTTTTTCTTTGTAGTCATTCTGGCCACCTTTATCTTCCTCAATATTGGTTTCTGCCTCGGCAGCATCGCCAAGACACAACAGGCCATCGGCGCCATCGGCAATATTGTTATCTTTCCGCAAATTTTCCTCTCCGGGGTGTTTTACCCCATCGAGTCCATGCCGGCACTGGTGCAGCCCCTGGCCTACGTCCTGCCCCTGAGCTTTGTATCCACCGGCCTGCGCGATATCGCCAATGAGGGCGCCAGCCTGCTGCAAATCATGCCCAGCCTGGCTGGCATTGCTGTCTGGCTGTTGATCAGCTTCGTACTGGCTGCACGACTGTTTGTGTGGAAGGAAGTGGCAAGTTGACGCTGAAATCAGTCTGACTGACCCCCGCTGGATGGAAAAGCCAGCGTCCTGGTGACATTGAATTTTTATTTGTACTTTTATTTGTACTATAGTCGGCAGCTGACCGATCAGCTTTTTGTCCTCAATTTACCTTCTGTAGGCACGACAAGATCTGATTTTCCCCCTGTTAGGAGTTATGGAGAAACAACGATGAAGAAGATTGTAGTACTGATGAGTGCATTGGCGGTTGCCGCTTCCGGGCTGTTGTTCACCGCGATGGCACAGGATGAAATGACACCCGAGCAGCGTGCCGCCCAGGCGGTGGATACCCGTAAAGCACTGTTCAAGATGTTGCGTTTCAACCTCGGACCCATTGCCGGCATGGCCCAGGGTGCACCCTTCGACGCTGAAGTGGCCGAGCGCAATGGCCGTCGTATTGCAGTCATGGCCACCATGATTCCGGAAGTGCTGGCCCAGGACACCAGTGAGTTCGATAACATCGACACCACCGCACTGGATATTATCTGGGACAATCAGGATGATATCGCCGCCAAGGCCCAGGCTCTGGTAGACAATGCCAATGCCTTTGCTGATGCCGCCGCCACTGGCGACATGGGCTCCACACTGGGCGCCTTCCGCGCACTGGGGGGATCCTGTGGTAACTGCCACGATGAGTATCGTGTGGACAATGACTGATTCTGCTGTTTTTGACAGAATTGAAAAAGGCAGCCTCGGCTGCCTTTTTTTGTGAAGCGACTTTGCCGGCGATTAGCTGATATTCATTCGCCGCTGTTATGGCGAGTGAAAAAAGCTGCCATGGCATCACGATCAGCGTCGCTGAGCTTGCTGGTGTTGTACTCGATCACCTCATTCATGTCACCACCGACAAACTCTCCATCGGGCTTCATGCCCAGCAACAGGAAAAGGTCGAAATTATTGAAAGTCCAGTCAGCCAGATGTTCGGCATCAATAGCCTCGATCACTTCATCGCCCAGAGTGGCACCGGCGAACTCGCGACTTGAATCCGGTATTCCCAGACTGTCCCGGGGTGTGTGGCATTCACCACAGTGTCCCAGATGGCGGGCCAGATAAGCTCCCCGGGCTATCTGTTCATCATTGAAATCCTCAAGCTCGCCCTGACGATAATCCGCCAGGCGATTCCAACCGGCCATGGCCCAACGATTGAGCCAGGCAGGCGTCTCGGCCTCCGGCACGCTATTGACCACTGGTTCCAGAGTCATCAGATAGGCCGCCATGGCCAGGACATCCCGGTCGGTCAAACCCGCATAGGAGCGATAGGGAAAGGCCGGGTAATAGAAACTGCCATCGGGACTGCGCCCGTGCTTCAGAGCCAGGAGAAAGTCCTGACCGCTCCAGTTACCGATGCCGGTTTCCGGGTCCGGGGTGATATTGGGCGCGTAGAAAGTACCAAACTCGGTAGCCAGTGCCAGGCCACCGCTGAGGCTCATATCGTCTTCGCTTTGCTGACCTCGGTGACAGGACAGACAGCCGCCGGCAGTAACAAGATATTCACCCCGGGCAATGGCATCCGCTGACTGCGGTAAATCCCTGGCCTCCACAGTCGGCAATGCAAATAACCAGAAACTACCCGCACCCAGAACCAGCCCGATCAGCAAGACAAGCGTCAATCGCGATTTCATAGTATTGCCAGACTCCCTGTGAAAGAGCGGCCTAGCTTAAACCAGTTCCGCCAACATTGCCTTATCATAGGCCTGCAAGTCATCCATGGCATCCTGTCTGACCAACTCGGGCCAATTGGCATTGGCAATCAGGGCGCGACCCACCGCGATGAGATCGAATTCTTCTGCATCCATACGACGAATGAGCTCTTCCAGGCCGGCCACCTCGGCGGTGCCATCGCGATAGGTGGCAATGAACTCCTCGCTGAGAGAAACCGAACCAACACTGATAGCGGGCTTGCCGCTAAGTTGTTTGACCCAGCCTGCCAGGTTCAGGTCTGAATCCGGGAACTCGCTTTCCCAGAAGCGCCGCTGGCTGCAATGGAAAATATCCACCCCTGCCTCTGACAAGGGCTCTAGGAACTCTGCGAGTTCGTCAGGGCTGTTGGCAAGTCTGGCCTCATAGTCCTGCTGCTTCCATTGGGAGAAGCGCAGGATGATGGGAAAGTCCTCACCGATTTCAGCGCGAATGGATTGCAGGATATCCGTGGCAAAACGGGTTCTCTTGAGCAGTGAACCACCGTATTGATCATCGCGCTGATTGGTGCCCTCCCAGAAGAAATTGTCGATCAGATAACCGTGGGCACCATGGAGCTCCAGAGCATCGAAGCCCAGTTGCACGGCATTGGCCGCTGCCTCGGTATAGGCTTTAATGAGCTTGTCGATCTCCGCAAGGCTGAGTGGCTCCATGACCTTTTTGCCTGGCCGGATCAGACCGGAAGGAGAGGCACTGGGATAATCCGGGCAGGGTCCGGTGCCCGGTTTGCGCGTGGACCCCACATGCCAGAGCTGCGGAGCGATCTTGCCCCCTGCCCCGTGAACGGCCTCGACGATGGCTTGCCAGCCTTCCAGGGCCGCACCGTGGAAACAGGGAATCTCCACTGCCGACGAGGCTGCGCCATGATCGATGGTGGTGCCTTCAGTGATGATCAATCCCACACCCCCTTCGGCGCGCCGGCGATAATAGTCACAGACTTTTGCATCGGGAATCCCGGCCGGTGAAAACTGGCGCGTCATCGGCGCCATCACAATCCGGTTGGGCAATTGCAGCTTGGGGTGAGTAAAGGCTTTGAACAGTACTTCCGGGCTCATGGAGCATTCCTTGATCGCTGTGGGCGGCCACTGGCCGGTGAGATGTGGCCGCTTGTCGGCGGTATACAGCCTGCCAGATGGAATTCCGGCAGGCGATTCGACAGGGTTGCCACGGTGCAAGTCTGGCCGAATTCTAGCGGCTTCGGCTCCAGCTTGTCGAATCAGCCCGGGGCTCGCTACACTCAGCTTACATGCCCGGTACAGGCACAATTCAGACAGTTAGCAGGAATTAGTTTTGTTGGAGTTTGAACATATCGTCCAGGTCAATGACCTGAACAATGACAGACTTGTTGATATCAGTCGTGAGCAATTATGGCAGGGACTGGTGCTACGGGCCCGCAGTCCGCATAAATTCAATCAGGGCCTGCGGTGTCAGTCGGAACAGATCGTCGACAACCAGTTCATGCGCGTCATCGAAGCCGGAGACAGTCTGTTTCGTGAAAAGGTAATCCTGACCCCTCAGCGGTCAATTCATACACGCACCGTCAGCAACAAGGAGCAATTGCAGGCCGAGAGCATAACCAGGATAGAGGAACCCCAGGCCGGTTATCTGTTTGTCCGCTTCAACTACCGACGGGATTTGCCGGCGACCTCCGGGCAGGTGGACGTTGCCGAGCATCTCAAGTCAGCCTGGGTGCAGCTGGACCGCGATGCGGTGGCCATGATTCGCATGCTGGCTGAGAGTCGCCTGTTTGACGAGCCCATTAACTGACCAGCAGCGCCCACAGAGAACCCTCGAACTCCGCCCCGCCAGTCTGTCTGACTCAGACAACGACTCAGACCACAACATAGAAGCCATTAACGCGCCGGTAACTGCTGTGGCGATAGCGATAGATCACTGTATTGCCGGTTCTGACCGTGGTGTAGCCACGGGGCAGTTTGCTGATGCGCATACCGGCTACTGGTCGGACCACTACAAAGCCCCGGCCCTGGCGCTGATAGAACAATCCATCGTGATAGAAATAAGCTTGTCCGCGGTGGTCGAGGCGCACATGGCCGGCTGGCAACCGCGCAACAGTATCACCCAGCGCCAGAGCCAGGGCACTGCGTAGCGGCGCCGGCTGCACCACGACTTCGCGTTTGACGACTACGGTCTTGTGATGGGAATGGGCCGGTCGCAGCGGATGTGCGTCAACGGTGCCAGTCAATATCATGGCCAAGAAAGGGGCCATCAGCGTCAATGCCTTCATAGCGTTCTCCTGTTTTCTCCTGATTTGCAGCGGCGAATTGCCTGCCTGAAGAGATAAACGCGCACAGCAGCATGGCGTTGACAGCCAGGACCAGTGGAAAACGGAAACGGGAAGCGATCAGAGGGTGCTGATGACCAGGCGAAAGCCGATGCTGCTATTACGGACGCCCGGGTCAACCGCACCACGGACAGCGCTGCGCACATTGTTCAGGCCATCGCTGAAAGAGCCGCCGCGCATGACAAACAGAGGCTCAGCCTGCAGGTCCGGGTCATTGTCGCTGAGACGGAAAGGATAATCCTGCATGGGACTGCGCGTCAGCTCCCAGACATTGCCAGCCATATCGGCCAGGCCCCAGGCACAGTCCGGGCAATCGATAGAACCAACCGGGAGCAGTGCGTCACTTTGAATATTGGCGAGATTGCTGCGCGGCCGATTTCCCCAGGGGAAGATGCGACCATCATTGCTGCGAGCTGCCTTTTCCCATTCTGCTTCATTGGGAAGAATCACCCTTGCGCCATTTTCCAGAAAGCGCCGCAGCTCCGCCGGTGTGGATTTCGATTCAAGCAGTCGGGCCTGCAGCCAGCGAGCATAGGCCAGAGCTTCAGGCCAGGTGACATTGCTGATCGGGAAATCGCCGGCCAGCCCCGGGTCCAGTGCCGCCTGGGCCAGCCCGGTATCCCGGACAAAAGCAGCAAACTGGGCCTGGGTGATTTCATAGCGGCTGATATAGTAGCGCGGCAGGGAAACCTCACCCTGGCGTTGCAGGCTCGACCAGCGTTCGTTTTCATAGGCCATCCGATCCAGAGCCGGATTACTGCCCATGGTGAAGGGTCCGGCCGGTATTTCCACAAAACCCAGCAGGGGTTCGTCGGGCAGATACCAGGCATCGGCGCGAAAGCCATCCAGATTGGCAGCCTGGGACAATGCGCTATCACCAGCCTCGTTCAATTGCTGGCTTTGCCAGTTCATGAACACGGCCACAAACACAATCAACAGCGACATGATGATGAAGCCGGCTGTGCGACCTGGCACTTTCTTGGTGTCGCTGATGGCTCCTTTGGTATCGCTGGAGGCTCCGGCCGGAGTTTCCCCTTGCTTGCTCATATCTGGCTTCCACTGCGCTGACAGGCGAATTGCCAGTCATGCTCGCAAGCACGAGCGTAGAGTTCATCCCTGGGCAGGGCCATCAGGTTCTGGCCGCCTTCACGCAGTAACAAGCGTAAATCCAGCTCCTTCGGTTCGGCACTGGCAAGCGCATTGTTATCCAGCAGGTTGACGCAGCCGGCCTGGAATTTGAGCTCGCAGGCGCGGCCGAAGAAGGCCAGGGAACTGTCGGCATTGGCCTCGACAATCTCGCCTCTGCGGTACATAAGGCCCAGTTCATTACAGGCCCAGGCGGCATTGTCATTGCAATAGGTGGTATGAAGCTGAACCAGTCGCTGGCAGGCATTAGGCCGGCCTTCAGCACAGGCCTGATCCCAGAAAGGCAGGCTGTCACCAGGATGTCGTCCATCCATTTTGCCCAGCAGACTCATCAGGGCAAATACCGCAATCCAGACACTCATATGAGCCAGATTGCCACGACCGCCAAACCAGCTTTGCTTCCAGACATTGGTAATGGCATCGGACTTGATAGAGCGCACAGCATTGTCGATGGCAATGACACTGAGATTCAAAAGGGGCACGCAGAGCAGTTTGTCATAGAAGGTCGGCGCACCCAGTGCCCCGAGCAGGGTATAGAGTCCGAACACTCCCAGACCGTAAAGCACACCAAAAATGGTTTTACCCAGGGGAGTGCGCGGCGAAGTGGAGGGATCGGTCACCAGCAAGTGCAGGCCCAGGAACACGGCGGCGGGAATTTCCGAATCGAGAAAATAGGGCACACCGGTGGTGGCGGAATAGATGGCACTGAAACCCAGCAGGGTAATCGCTGCCATACCAGCCACCAGGGTAATGGAAAAGAAGTACATCACCACCAGCCCAGCCAGAAACAGATAGGTATAAATATTGGGTGCCAGGGTCAGGGTGGAGGCGATTTCCTGCCCCCAGGTCAGGCTGGTTGTGCCGGTGCTGATCAGCACCAGAGAGAACAGGCCCAGGGCAAAGGCCGAGGGATTGAAGATATGTACATTGCGGCCTTCTCGGGTCCAGCGGACATACTCCTTGCCCAGAAAGCCCAGGGCGATCATCAGAAACTGCATGTAAAACCAGTCGTCCCGAAACCACAGGAACAGGTTGATGCTGAGAATGATGGGTACCGGTCCGAAGCCCAGGGTGTAGTCCCGACGCCGGGACCAGGACAGCAACATGTCAAAGGTATAGGCAAACAGGATCTGGGCAATGATCAGCCAGGCATGATCGTAGACCGGCCGCCAGAAATAACCCCAGTAGGCATAAACACTGAACTGCACCATGGCCTGCACATAATGCTGCGGCCGCAGCAGAACGAAGAAGCCCTGAAAACTGCCTTCCCGCCGGGCCTGGACGAATAGCCAGGCCTGCCAGACCAGCAGGCTGGCCACGGCGCCCCAGAAGGACGCTACCAGGGTGGCATTGTCCTGAACCCGGGGTGTAAAGGACAACAGTAGCAGCACTGCGCTCAGTGCCAGGGGAATGGAGAAGTGGCCGAGAGAAGTCTCGGCACTGCTACGCTTGGCGGCGGTGGCCATTTGCCGTGGTCCTTTGGAATCTTGGTGGTTTTCAGGCTGCGCTGAATGGACCGGAAGCATAAACCAGCTCCGGGTCCAATTCAATTTGCGGCCCTGTTCCAGGGCGGTTGAACTCCGGCCCAAACAGGCGTAGTTTGGGGTCTTAAAGCAGTAACCTTCGCCAATAACATTAAAACCAAATGGAGGTTCCACTATGCTCCGTACCCTAGTGACGGGCCTGATCGGCCTGCTTCTGGCGCCTTTCAGCCTGGCCCAGGATGCCAGTATTCCCCGTACCGAGCACGGCCACCCTGATTTCCAGGGCACCTATACCTTTCGCACCATCACCCCGCTGCAACGCCCGGTCGAACTGGCTGACAAGGAAGTGCTGACCCCCGAGGAAGCCCGGGAATGGGAGGCCTATGAAAACCGGCGCCAGAATCGCGACCTGATTATCGATTCTGTGGGAGGGGCAGGTTATCCCCCGGGCGTGATCTCCTACAATGAATTCTGGTATGAGCGGGGCTCCGAGACCGTTGCCAGTCGCCGCACCTCACTGATCTATGACCCGCCCAATGGCCGTTTGCCGCCCTACAATGAGGCCGGCCGTCAACGCCGGGCCGAATACCAGCAGATGGTATTCGAAAGCGCCGGGCCGGAGGGACGCACCACGGTCGATCGCTGCATTACCGGCTTTGTCGGTGGCCCACCCATGATTCCGGGTTCCTACAATAACAATATGCAGATCGTGCAGACTGCAGACCATGTCATGATCCTCAATGAGATGGTGCATTCAGCGCGCATTATTCGCCTTGACGATGAACACCACCGCAAGCAACTGAAATGGGAAGGCGATTCCGTGGCCCACTGGGAAGGGGACACCCTGGTGATCGAAACCCGTAACTTCTATCACGACTACAATCTGCGGGGCATGTCTGATCAGGCTGTGATCGAGGAGAGAATCAGCTGGGTGGATGAGAATACCCTGGAGTATGACTTCACGGTGACCGACCCGCTGTCCTGGGATCAACCCTGGTCAGCCCGCCTGCCTCTGCGTCGCTCGGCCGATCCAGTCTACGAATATGCCTGCCACGAAGGCAATCACGGCCTGCTGGGTATTCTTGCCGGCTGGCGTCGTTATGAAGTCATGGGCTTCAATGGCGATGGCTCTCCGAAATCCGATAGCGGCGTGGTGCCTACCGAGGAGTAATACGGAACTCGCATCAAGCGCCCTGATAGCAACAAGGCCCGGCCGCAAAGCCGGGCCTTGTTTATGGGGCAAACCGCTGTCAGACGGCACTCGGCGGCGAGACTGAATCATTAGTGGACTAATCATTCTACTATCACCCGGTTTTGTTTGTTGTTTGCCACTTGTTCGTTGCCCTTATTCGCTTGACCCTTCGCTTACTCCCATTCGCTTACTCCCATTCACTTACCAACAGCTTGTCCGGACTTGTTCACAACTGCTGTGAATTCGCTACAATAAGACTGTTACTGTCTTCAGCAAGATTACATTATGTTGACTCACTCTCTTCGACGCCTGATTACTGCCCTGGTCCTGTGCCTCGCCATGAGCCCGGCACTGGCTGTGGATTCGGTATTTATTCAGTCACAACTGGACTACAACGCCATTCTCATCAGCGGGGTCGACATCGTCTTTATTTACGATGAACAAGTACTGGAAGAGTTTCCGGACAGTAAATCGGCCTGGTACTCCGGCAAGGTGGAATTTATCGAGCAAGCGGGGGAGCGGGCAGACGTGGTCAGTATCTTCATTCCCCAGGGCTTCGATTCTGAAATGGCCAGCTTGCCCGAGCGCCGTGATCAGGCCCTGAAGGTATTCATCTACGGCCAACACGATGCATCTGACGCCAGTCCGGTGGATGTCACGACTATGGAGGATGTGCTGGTTCAGATCGACCAGTTTGGCATTCTGGTTTCCTCACGCAATTGAAGAGGGTTCTGTGTGGCTGAACCCTGCGCATACGCAGTCACACAGTAAGTGGGATATCTGGCTCTGTTAATGCGGCTCGCGGCCATCTGCCCACCGGCTGGTGCTTAAAAACCGTTCCTGTAGTCCCCTTGTGGCCCTCTGATTCCGCTTTCAGCGAGCAATTATTACAAACTGTCACAGGCCTCTGGTCAGGCACCGGAATCTCATTGAATTGGCCATATCCGTGGTTTATGCTTGATACCCCCTTTTTTCAAGTAATGAGAGTTTCAGTCATGACCAAGAATAAGACTATAAAGTCAGTTTGCCTGGCCGCCATGAGCCTGGTGCCTGCCCTGGCTTTTGGGCAAGCGGATATGGAGCCGGTTAACGATCTGCCCAACCCCTATATTACCCAGTCCGGATTCTTCAAAATGCCGGCGGACCGCCCCTGGGGTTCTTCCAGTACCGTTGATGTGCATCCCGATGGGGAGAGCATCTGGGTTGCAGAGCGTTGCGGTGGCAATGTGAATGCCTGCGTCAACAACCCTGATACCAATATGATCATGCTGTTCGACAAGGACGGCAATATGGTGCGTTCATTTGGCGCCGGTTACATCGCCTGGCCCCACGGTATCGAAGTAGACCACGACGGTAATGTCTGGATCGCAGACGCCCGTGGCACCGATACCATGGATGACTACGATGGCGAGCCTTATGGCCACCAGGTTCACAAATTCAGCCCCACCGGTGTGCATCTGATGTCTATCGGTGTCAAAGGCGGCAGTACCGATCAGGATATTTGCTGCTATACCCCCAATGATGTGCTGGTAGCGCCGGATGGCACCATCTTCATTGGCGAAGGCCACTCAAGTGCTGAAGGCTCTCCCAATGCCATGTGGAAATTCGATGCCGATGGCAACTTCATCGAAAAATGGGGTGAGTGGGGTACTGAGCCCGGTAACTTCCGCCAGCCCCACGGTCTGGCCATGGATTCCAAGGGCCGTCTGTTCGTCGCTGACCGCGGCAATGACCGTATCCAGATTTTTGATCAGGACGGTGAACTGCTGGATGTCTGGTACCAGTTCAGCCGTAACAGCGGTGTCTTCATCGATGACAACGACGTACTCTATGCGGCCGATTCCGAGTCAGGTTCTGTAAACCCGGCCCACGGCGACTGGACTCGCGGTATCCGTGTTGGCAGCGCCATCACCGGTGAAGTGGAATTCCTGATTCCTGACCCCGATCCTGATTGCCGCGGCACCTGTACTGCAGAGGGTGTTGTTGCTGACAAGCATGGCAACATCTTTGGCGCCGAAGTTGGCCCCGTTGGCGGTATCAAGCGCTACGTTCGCCCGGTCAAGTAAGACCGCCGAAGCCGAAAACAAAAAACCCGGTCATGGTGACATGACCGGGTTTTTTTGGGCCTGAAGATTCATGCAGCAATCAGATGCTTTCCAGGATTCCGTTGAAGGTCTCGCTTGGACGCATGGCAGCCGAAGCCAGCTTGGGATCGGGACGGTAGTAACCGCCCACATCCATGGCTGGCCCCTGGGCCGCATTCAACTCCTCAACAATCTGCTCTTCCTTCTCAGCCAGTTGTGCAGCTACCGCTGTAAATCGCTCTTTCAGCGCCTCATCATCGCTCTGCGCGGCCAGCGCTTCGGCCCAGTACAGAGACAGATAGAAGTGGCTGCCCCGATTATCCAACTCACCCACCTTGCGTGAGGGTGACTTGTTCTCATCAAGGAATTTGCCGGTGGCCTTGTCCAGGGCATCAGCCAGAACCTTGGCGCGCTGATTACCGGTGACATTGGCCATATGCTCCAGTGATGCGGCCAGGGCCAGGAACTCACCCAGTGAATCCCAACGCAGGTGGTTTTCTTTCTGGAACTGTTGCACGTGCTTCGGAGCAGATCCGCCAGCGCCGGTTTCAAACAGGCCGCCGCCATTCATCAGAGGCACAATGGAAAGCATCTTGGCACTGGTGCCAAGCTCAAGAATCGGAAACAGATCGGTCAGGTAATCGCGCAGTACATTGCCAGTAACAGAGATGGTGTCCTTCCCTTCCTTGATTCGCTCCAGGGAATAACGCGTGGCTTTCTGCGGTGACATGATCTGGATGTCCAGGCCCGAGGTATCGTGCTGGGGCAGGTACTTCTTGACCTTTTCAATCAGCTGCCGATCATGGGCACGCTCTTCATTGAGCCAGAACACTGCCGGCGTATCCGACAGACGCGCCCGGTTAACGGCCAGCTTGATCCAGTCCTGAATAGGCGCGTCCTTGACCTGGCACATACGCCAGATATCGCCTTCACCCACTTCGTGTTCCAGCAGGGTATTACCGTCCTCATCCACCACCGATACGGTGCCGGCGGCAGGAATTTCAAAAGTCTTGTCATGGGAGCCATATTCTTCTGCCTTCTGGGCCATGAGTCCCACATTGGGAACGCTACCCATGGTAGCCGGATCAAAGGCGCCGTGCTCCCGGCAGAAATCGATGACTTCCTGATAGACACTGGCGTAGCAACGGTCCGGAATAATGGCTTTCATATCATGCAGTTCACCATCCGGGCCCCACATCTTGCCGGAGGAACGCAGCGCCGCCGGCATTGAGGCATCAATGATGATGTCGCTGGGAACGTGCAGGTTGGTAATTCCGCGATCGGAATCCACCATGGCCATTTCCGGGCCAGACTCATAGCAGGCGGCCAGATCTGCCTCCACAGCGGCTTTCTGATCCGCCGGCAGAGACTCAATCTTGTTATAGGCATCACCGATACCGTTGTTGGCATCTACACCAAGGGATTCGAACAGCTCGGCATGCTTGTCAAAGGCACTCTTGTAATAGGCTTTCACGGCATGACCGAAAATAATGGGGTCGGACACCTTCATCATGGTGGCCTTGAGGTGCAGGGACATCAGTACACCCTGGGCCTTGGAATCGGCAATTTCCTTTTCCAGAAAACTGCGCAGGGCACTGGCACTCATGCAGGACGCATCGATTACTTCACCGGCCAGCAAACCCAGCCCTTCCTTGAGGACGGTTTCGGTTCCGTTTTTGTCCCTGAACAGGATCTTCGCCGAAGTATCGGCTTCCAGAGTTGTGGATTGCTCACTGCCAAAAAAGTCCCCGTCGCTCATACTGGCGACATGGGATTTGGAATCGCTGGACCAGGCTCCCATGCTGTGGGGATTTTTACGCACATAGTTCTTCACTGAGGCCGGTGCGCGGCGATCGGAATTGCCTTCGCGCAGAACCGGATTGACGGCGCTGCCCTTGATTCTGTCATAACGGGCTTTGGCTTCGATCTCTTCATCAGTGCCGGGCTCTTCCGGATAGTCCGGCAGCTTGTAACCCTTGTCCTGGAGTTCCTTGATGGCCGCTTTCATCTGCGGGATGGAAGCCGAGATATTCGGCAGCTTGATGATATTCGCCATCGGGTCCTGGGTCATTTCTCCCAGTTCCGCCAGAGCGTCGTCCATTTTCTGTTCGTCAGTCAGATAATCCGGGAAGTTGGCAATGATTCGACCGGACAGGGAAATGTCCCGCAATTCAACGTCGATGTCAGAGGCATCGGCAAAGGCCTTGATGATCGGGAGAAAAGAGTAGGTGGCCAGTTGCGGGGCCTCATCGGTCTCGGTGTAGATAATGGTCGGTTTCTTGTCTGACATCATGATTCCTTGTTGCTGTGCGACGCCGGCTGCTCCTGTGAGGGGCCGGGGTCAGTGCGTTAACCAGGATTAACCCAATTGAAAAAGAGCCGTGGACATTCGCCTCCTGAGAAGTTTCAATAGCAACCTTGCCGGGCAGGAGGCCATTGGTCCGTCCTGTCGCTGGCAAGGCCTGCGGCGAACTGGCGCTTGAGTAAGCCGCCTATTATAACAGCCAGCGTATAGTACGAGTAGGCCCATTACCCCGGTAATAAGACCCTGACGGCCTGTGGCTGTCCTGAATTCACTGTCCAGTAACTCTTTTGTCATGATCATTAACACCAGCATCAAGGATTTTCAGATTCGCCATGCCAGTATCGAGGATTGCCCGCAGATCCTGGCTTTCATCAAGGAACTGGCAGAGTACGAAAAACTCAGCCATGAAGTGGTAGCCACCGTCGAAACCCTGGAGCAATCCCTGTTCGGCGATCCCGCCTATGCCCGGGTACTGATAGGCGAATACCAGGGACAAGCCGTGGGCTATGCCCTGTTCTTCCATAATTTTTCCACCTTCACCGGACGACCCGGTATCTATCTCGAAGATATTTATGTGCAGCCGGCCTACCGCGGCAAAGGCTTTGGCAAGAAACTGCTGAGCTATATTGCCCATCGCGCCAGAGAGCTGGACTGCACCCGAGTCGAATGGTCTGTGCTGGACTGGAACGAACCATCCATTCAGTTTTATCGCTCTATTGGTGCTGCACCCATGGATGGCTGGACCGTACAACGCCTTGATGGCGATGCCCTGGCCCAGTTTGCCGACCAGTTCCAGGCAGACTAGATCCCTTTATACCAACAGTTTCAGATCAGGATAGATTCAAGGAGTCAGACGTGAGCAGAATCGTTTACGTGAATGGAGAGTATGTTGCAGCAGATCAGGCACGGGTCTCAATCTTTGACCGTGGCTATATTTTTGGTGACGGTGTCTATGAGGTTATTCCCGTTATCAATGGCAAACTGGTGGACAAGGCCTATTTCCTGGAACGGCTGGATCGCAGCCTCAGTGAACTGCAGATCGCCTGGCCCTGCAGCAAGGAAGAGGCCCTGACGATGATGCAGGAACTGATCAAGCGCAATGAATTGATTGAAGGTGTCGTTTATTGCCAGGTCACCCGCGGTGTGGCCGAGCGCGATTTCACCTTTCCCGCGGATTGCGAGCCGGCTTTCATTGCCTTCACCACGGTCATGGATCTGCTTGACAATCCGGCCGCCGAAAGCGGTATCGAAGTGCTGACCACAGACGACCTGCGTTGGAAACGTCGTGATATCAAATCCATCAACCTGCTTGGTCAGGTTCTGGCCAAACAGGATGCCGCCAGTCGCGGAGGCAAGGAAGGCTGGATGCTTGAAGACGGGTTTGTAACCGAGGGCGTGTCATCCAGCGCCTATATCGTCAAGGACAACAAAATCATCACCCGGCAGCTGTCCAATGACATTCTGCCCGGAATTCGCCGCCGCACCTTGCTGGAAATCAGCGCCGAGCTTGGTATTGAGATAGAGCAACGGCCCTTTACCGTTGCCGAAGCTCTGGCTGCCGATGAAGCTTTCATCAGCAGCGCCACAACCATTACTCTGGGGGTGGTCAGTCTCGATGGTCAGAAGATAGGGGATGGGACACCTGGCCCGGTAACAAGACGCCTGCGTGAAGCTTACAAGCAAAGAGTTATCGCCGAAGCCGCCGAGGGCTAGTCAGGCGCGATCACCGGCAAAGCTGATTACCTGATCGATATGCTCGCTGGCTGTGGCCAGCATGACCAGGCGATCAAAACCGAGAGCGACACCTGCACAGGCAGGCAGACCTTCTGCCAGTGCCGCCAGCAGTTTTTCATCGAGCGGATTAACCGGCAGTGCCTGTTGCTGACGACGGGCAATATCGGCTTCAAAGCGCCGCCGTTGCTCGTCGACATCGGTGAGTTCCTGATAGGCATTGGCCAGTTCCATGCCCTTGCCGTAGAGCTCAAAGCGTCTGGCCACTGCACAGCCCTGTTCATCCTGCTCGACTTTGGCCAGGGCCGCCTGGGCCGCGGGATAGTCGTAGATGAAACAATAGTCCGGTAACTGCGGCTCGATGCAGTGATGCATCAGCAACTGCAAACAGTCGGTATCATCGAGTTCTGACCGGCCCAGATCGATCTTGCTGCGGGTCAATTCCTGCAAGGCCCCGGTCTTGATCCTGTGAGGGTCCACTGCTAGTTGTTGCTGAAATACATCACGATAACTGAGTCGGGCAATCTTGCCGACACCCAGCAGTTCCGCCATCAAGTCAGCCACTTCATCCATCAACTGGCGCCAGTCAAAACCCGGTCGGTACCATTCAAGCAGGGTGAATTCAGGATTGTGAAGACGGCCGCTTTCTTCCTGTCGGAAGGCTTTGCAGATCTGGTAGATGGGGCCACTGCCAGCGGCCAGCAGCCGCTTCATGGCATATTCAGGGGAGGTTTGCAGAAACTGCTGGCCGAGACGAAAAGACTGGATGTTTACATCACTGACGGCGGCATGAGTCAGCAGCGGCGTTTCCACTTCCATGACCTGCCGGGCGGCGAAAAAGGCCCGGCAGCGCGCCAGCAGATCAGCGCGAATTCGCAGTTTCGTCGCCGATGCACCTGGTCGCCATTGGCTCATCAATAACTTATTTACTGACCCGGTTCTGGTATTCGGCGGTGCGCGTATCCACCCGCAGCACGTCGCCCACATTGATAAACAGTGGCACCTTGACCACGGCACCGGAGCTTAGGGTGGCGGGTTTGGTACCGCCCTGGGCAGTATCGCCTTTCAGGCCCGGGTCGGTTTCAGTAACTTCCAGTTCAACAAAATTGGGGGGCATCACCGAGATCGGATTTTCGTTCCAGAGAATGACCTGATAGACATCCTGTTCCTTCAACCAGTCCTTGGCCTCGCTGATGGCACTGGCATCGGCAGCCACCTGTTCAAAACTGCCGTCGGTTTTCATGAAGTGCCAGAACTCGCCATCCTCGTAGAGGTATTCCATGTCGATTTCCATGACATCGGCCGCTTCAATGGATTCGCCGGATTTGAAAGTGCGCTCCCAGACTCTGCCGTTCATGAGATTGCGAAATTTGACCCGGTTAAAGGCCTGACCCTTACCGGGTTTGACAACTTCGTTCTCCAGAATCGAACAGGGTTCACCGTCTACCAGCACTTTCAGTCCTGATTTGAATTCATTGGTTGCGTAACTTGCCATTTAAGCCTCTCATTGCTGTCTGTCGATGCCGGTAATGATGATAATTGCTATGATGCGTGGCATTCAAAGCCCGGAAAGAGACCATGAAAAACCCCGCCCTGAAGCTGATTGAATCCGACGCCGCTGAAAAATGGCAACAGATATTAGCTGATCTCATTACAGATCCAAAGGACTTAGTGGAATTTCTGGCTCTGGACCCCGCCGGCCGTCCCCCGGGATTAAAGGCCCGTGAGGACTTTCCCTTGCGGGTTCCGCGGCCCTTCGCCGAGCGCATGGAAAAAGGCAATTGGCAGGATCCCCTGCTGCGCCAGGTCTGGCCAGACAGGGAGGAAGAGCAGTCTCATCCCGGACTGGTGACTGATCCACTGGCCGAGGCCGGCTTTAACCAGCAGCCCGGGCTGATTCGCAAATACCGGGGCCGGGCCCTGCTGATGGCTGCTCCCCACTGCGCCATCCATTGCCGCTATTGCTTCCGCCGGCACTTCGACTATCAGGCCAATACCCTGTCCCGGGCCCAATGGCAGCAAAGCATCGACAGCCTGCGTCAGGATCTGCAACTGCGGGAAGTCATTCTCAGCGGCGGTGATCCGCTGGCCAACAGTGATGCACAACTGGCCTGGTTACTGGAACAACTGGCCAGTATTCCCCAGCTGACTACCCTGCGCATTCACAGCCGCTTGCCGGTGGTGATACCCCAGCGCATGAGCCGCGAATTACTGGCGATGCTGAGCAACTGTCGCCTGCAGACGGTGCTGGTGATTCACAGCAATCACAGCCAGGAACTGGATGCCCGCTGCCAGGAGTCTTTCGCGGAGTTGGCTGCAAATGGCATCACGATGCTCAATCAGGCGGTTATTTTAAAGGGAGTTAACGACAATATGCCTGCCCTGAAAGCCCTCAGCGAAAGGCTTTTTCAATGCCATGTACTACCCTATTACCTGCACCTGCCGGATCAGGTGGCCGGAACCAGGCATTTCCTGGTCGATGCCGATGAGGCCCGCGCCCTGATAGCGGCATTGCGAAGCCAATTGCCCGGCTATCTGGTACCACGCCTGGTTCAGGAAATTCCCGGTGAACAATCCAAGACTCTTCTGGCCTGAGGCGCGGGGGTCTGGCCCCGGAACCCATCCAATCAGCAGGCCCGGTTACCGGGCCACAGAGGGAAGCCATGGAAGCAGCCGCCACTGTCAGCGCCGCTTTGCCCGCCAGTTCAGCACTGGCTTCTGTTAATGCCCTGCCCCGGGCAACAGAGCTGCCCTGCCAGGCTCAGTTACAAGCGCATTTGCTGGGCCTGATTCAATCTGATGACGGCCAACGCAGTTCCCTGGCGCTGCTGCAACTGGCCAATTTCTATGAGATTCGCACCTGGGTGGGCAAGAGCGAGGCAAACCAGTTGCTGGAGGACATAGCCCGGGTTTTGCTGGCGGCCCTGCCTGCTTCTGTCAGCCTCTATCGCTGCCTCAATTATGAGTTTGCCCTGTTACTGAAAGAAGAATGCAGCAGCAATGCCGCGGCAATTATCCGTCGCCTGCAGTCGGCCCTGACGCAAACGGTTTCCGATACCCTCCCCAGCCAATTGACACTGCGCTGTGTGGCCGGACTGGTGGACATCTCTGGCAGTTTGCGCAGCGCCGATATCGCCCTGGCCAGGGCGCGGCAGAACCTGCGCCTGACTCCAGCGGAGTCCCGGACGGACCCTGATGATCGCCATGCCAGAGAGATTATCAATGCACTGCGCACAAACCGCGTCCGGCAGCACTATCAGCCCCTGCTTGGCTTTGACCCGCAGCAGGCACCACTACTGGAAATGCGCAGCCAACTGGAAAGCGGATCAGTGCTCATGAACGGACAACAACTAAGCCACACGGCAGTGAGCTATGCCCTGGGCGAGGCACTGGACCGCCACAACATACGCCGGGCCCTGCAACTGCTGCGCCTCAAGGCCCTGCGCCGCCATCGTCTGCTGGTGAACCTCAGCCTCAACTCTCTGGTGAGCTCCCGCTTTCAACCCTGGTTGCAGCAAACACTGGCCAGTGCCGGGCAGCAAAGCACACGCCTGATAGTGCAAATCAGTGAGGCTGACCTGCTCATTGCCCAACACCATCTGGCGGAGTTTGATCGTTGCCTGCAATCCCTGTCTGTGGCCTTGAGTATTTCCCATTTTGGCATTGGCAAGGAGCCCCTGCGCTACCTGTCTTTACTGGCGGTGCATATGGTGAAGCTGGCACCGGAGCTGACCCGCAATCTGCAAATGGACAGTGTGCGACTGCAGGGGCTGAAGGAATTGACCGGGCAACTCGGGCAAAGAAATGTACAAACCGCAGCCTGTCTGGTGGAGGATTTCGCCGCCTTGCCACAACTCTGGCGCAGCGGCCTTGACTGGGTGCAGGGTGATTGCCTGCAGGCCAGTAGCCCGAATTTACACTGTCTGCAGCTGCAAGCATTAAATCTGACCTGATAATGCCCGATAAACTGTTGAACAACATTGGGTGCTCCCGCCCAGCCTGCTATTCTTGCTGCAGCCCGAGCAAGACCAATGCAATGCCTGCCCTGACAGTTTATGGCCGCCAACGACAAGAAATCGAAACCCAGCTCCGAAGACGCGACCATCGTCAGTAAACCGGTCAAACCCATCGCCAGAAAATTTGCCCTGTCGGCCAGCCTGCTGCTGATCCTGGCCATGTGTGTGTTCTGGCTGCTGGCCAGCTATAACACCCAGAACATGCTCAAACAGCAGGCCGATACTCTCGGTCAGGCCCTGGCCCAGCAAACAGCCAATCAGTTGACCGAACTGGTACTGGCCAATGATCTGATCAGCATGAATGTGGTCCTGGGCAATCTGGTGCAGGGCGCTTCCATCGCCGATGTGGCAGTATTGAATGTGGATCGGGTGGTGATCGCCGCTGCCGGATCCATTCAGGAAGAACCCTCGCTACTGCTGCCACTGCCAATCGATCTCGCCACGGTCAGTGCCGAATACAGCGCTCCCATTGAGCTGGCGGATTCTACCGCCGGTTATGTCAATCTGACTCTGGATCTGGGCTATATCGAGGCCACCCTGATCAATAATCTGCTGTTGCTGGTGGCCGCCACCCTGCTGCTGGTGATCATTGCCTATCTGCTGATGACTTTCTACATTCAGTACCTGATCAGCTTCCCGGCCAACATGCTGGCCTTTTCCCTAAGCAATATTCGCCAGGGCAATATCGAAACCTGCCCCGAACCCAAGGGCAACAGCGAGGTGGCAACGGCTATCCGACAATACAACGCCACCGCCGAATTCCTCGCCCAGAATACCTTCCTGTCCAATTTCGCCAGCCGTTTGCCCGAGGATGGAGATCAGGGTCTTCAGCGGCATCCTGGCCAGCAGGATGTCACCCTGCTCTGTATTCGTCTGTCCAACTTCCAGTATCTGTCTTCCACCCAGACCGAAGCCAGCATGATCAGCCTGCTGAACAAGTTCTACTTCTTCGCCGGCAAGGTGGCACAGCTTTACAACGGCACCGTGAGTTACTGCTTCGAGGACGAGATCATTGTCAATTTTGGTTCGGCCATGCTGGAGGAGGAACAGGCCTTCTTTGCCATCTGCGCCGGGCAACTCTTTCTGCAACTGGTGGATGACCTGTCCGATATCGGGGAAGAACGCCTGTCAGTGAAGTTTCGACTCGCGGTGCACAGCGGGCAGGCGGTTATTGATCTTTATTCACCGGTGACCCAGGACAGCAGCAATCTGGCGGGCAAGACCCTGGACGTAACCCGGGCCCTGTGTAATGAATGCCCGGACAATGGCCTGCTGATCAGCGGCACCGCCTTCAGTCATGCCGGTGCCGGTAATCGTATTGAAGCAGAAGAATATGCCGAAGTGGGCAACCAGGAAAGACTGCAGACCTTCCTGGCTCTGGAGCCCATGTCCGATTATCGCCTGCTGCTGGAACGGCAGGCGATTCAGCTGGTGACCCTGTACAGCGACTAGCTCGGCTGCTTGTTACTCCACAATCTCGATGCGATCCACGTTCTGGAAGCCTCTGGGCAATTTGTTGCCCCGGCGACCACGTTCGCCGCGATAGTGTTCAAGATCAGCGGGTTTGAGATTGTGATGTCGACGACCGGCATGCACCCTGAGCGTGTCTTCGGCACTCAGTACAGTCAGGGCGACGACAAATTCAAGCCGATCGGCTACCCGGGCCGAGGGGATGGAAAGTATCTTGTTGCCCTTGCCCTTGGCCAGACGCGGCAGCTCCTTGAGCGGGAACATCAGCATGCGACCTTCGTTGCTGATGGCAAGAATCAGATCATTGTCGTAATCATTTACAGTAATCGCTGGCAGACACCTGGCCCCTTTTGGCGCACGAAGTACGGCTTTACCCGCCTTGTTCTTGCTGATCAGGTCGCCCAGTTTGGCAACGAAACCATAGCCGGCATCACTGGCCAGCAACACATCCTCATCATCATTGCCGATCAGCACACCTTCAAAGGTCGCGCCGGAGGGCGGATTGACGCGCCCTGAAAGGGGTTCACCCTGACCACGGGCTGACGGCAGGCTATGGGCCGCCAGCGAGTAGGCGCGGCCGGTGGAATCCATAAAGATGGCCGGCTGATTGCTCTTGCCCCGAGCCGACAGCTTGTAGCTGTCGCCGGATTTGTATTGCAGGGAAGCCGGGTCCACCTCATGGCCCTTGGCGGCGCGAACCCAGCCACGCTCGGACAAGACGATGGTGACCGGCTCGGTGGACATCAACTCGGTTTCACTGAAAGCCTTGGCTTCTTCACGCTCCACCAGCGGCGTGCGACGCTCGTCACCAAAGCGCTCGGCATCTGCCTGGATTTCCTTCTTGATAAAGGTCTTCAGCCGCGCTGCCGAATTTAACAGTTGCTCGATGCGCTTGCGCTCTTCACTGAGATCCTTCTGTTCGGTCTTGATCTTGATTTCTTCAAGTTTGGCCAACTGCCGCAACTTGATCTCAAGAATTGCCTCGGCCTGGCGTTCGCTCAGCTTGAACTTCTTCATCAGGGCCGGCTTGGGCTGGTCTTCGTTGCGAATCACCGCAATCACTTCATCGATATTCAGAAAGGCGATGAGCAAGCCTTCGAGGATGTGCAAGCGATCAACGATCTTGTCCAGGCGATGCTGCAGGCGGCGTCTGACCGTGACGGTACGAAACTGCAACCACTCGCTGAGCAAGGTACGGATATCCTTGACCTGCGGGCGCTTGTTAATACCGATCATGTTGAAATTGACGCGGTAATTCTTTTCCAGGTCGGTTGTGGCATACAAATGTGACATGACCCCATCAAGGTCTACCCGGTTGGAGCGCGGCACGATAACAAAGCGGGTCGGGTTCTCATGGTCCGACTCATCACGCAAATCCACCACCATGGGCAGTTTCTTCTTCTGCATCTGATTGGCAATCTGCTCCAGCACCTTGGCGCCGGAAACCTGATAGGGCAAGGCGGTAATGACAATCTCGCCGCTTTCTATTTCATAGGCGGCGCGAGCCTTGAGACTGCCGCGACCGGTGTTGTAGATCTCTTCAATATCCGCCTTCGGCGTTATCAGTTCTGCCTCAGTGGGAAAGTCAGGGCCCTTGATGTGCTTGCACAGGTCCTTGACCGTGGCCTTGGGCTTGTCCAGCAAATGGATACAGGCACTGGCCACCTCTTTCAGGTTATGGGGAGGTATGTCTGTGGCCATACCTACGGCGATGCCACTGCCACCATTGAGCAGCACATTGGGCAAGCGGGCCGGGAGAATTTCCGGCTCGTCCATGGTGCCGTCGAAATTGGGCTTCCAGTCCACGGTGCCCTGGCCCAGTTCGCCCAGCAGCACATCGGCGTAGTCGCGCAGTCGCGATTCGGTATAGCGCATGGCGGCAAAGGATTTCGGGTCATCCTGACTGCCCCAGTTACCCTGGCCATCCACCAGTGGATAACGGTAGGTAAAAGGTTGAGCCATGAGCACCATGGCTTCATAGCAGGCCGAATCCCCATGGGGATGGAATTTGCCGATTACATCGCCAATGGTGCGAGCCGACTTCTTGAATTTGGCGGTGGCCTTCAGGCCCAGCTCTGACATGGCGTAGACGATGCGGCGCTGCACCGGTTTCAGGCCATCGCCAATGCTCGGCAGGGCCCGGTCATTGATGACGTACATCGAGTAATTCAGGTAGGCCTGCTGCGTGTAGCTGCGCAGGGCTATCTGCTCGACACCATCTTCGTTGACACTGATTTCTTCGTTCATTGCTTGTCCGTGATTACTGGTTACTCGGCGAAGTCGGCTTCATTACCACTGGATTCCAGCCAGGCCTTGCGATCCGCTGCGCGGTTCTTGCCCAACAGCAGATCCATGATGCTGAAAGTCGAGTTCTTTTTCTTCGCCGTGGGGTTTTCTTCAAGAGTGAGTTGCACGAGGCGGCGGGTATCGGGCGCCATGGTGGTTTCCCGTAGCTGCATGGGATTCATTTCTCCCAGACCCTTGAAGCGTTGCACATTGATTTTGCCTTTCTTCTTCTCTGCCGCTATGCGATCGAGAATGCCGTTCTTCTCTGCTTCATCGGTGGCATAGAACACATCCTTGCCCACATCGATGCGATACAGAGGCGGCAGAGCCACATAGACATGGCCGGCCTCCACCACTGCCCGGAAATGTTTGACGAACAGGGCGCAGAGCAGGGTGGCAATATGCAGGCCGTCAGAGTCGGCATCGGCAAGAATACAGATCTTGCCATAGCGCAGGCCCTCGAGATCCTCGCTGGCGGGGTCCACGCCCAGGGCGATGGCAATATCATGCACCGCCTGGGAGGCGAGAATTTCACCGGAATCCACTTCCCAGGTATTCAGGATCTTGCCTCGCAGCGGCATGATGGCCTGGAATTCGCGGTCGCGGGCCTGTTTGGCGGAACCGCCGGCAGAATCACCTTCCACCAGAAACAATTCCCCAGCCGATACATCCTGGGTGGAGCAATCCGCCAGCTTGCCAGGCAAAGCCGGCCCGGAAGTGACTTTCTTGCGCGCCACTTTCTTGCTCGCCTTGAGGCGCTTCTGGGCATTGCTGATACAAAGCTCGGCAATGGCTTCAGCCTCATCGGTATGCTGGTTCAACCACAGACTGAAGGAGTCCTTGACCACCCCGGAGACAAACATGGCGCATTCCCGGGAAGACAGTCTTTCCTTGGTCTGACCGGAGAATTGCGGGTCTATCAGCTTGGAGGACAGTACATAGCAGCATTTTTCCCAGACGTCTTCCGGCGTCAGCTTCAGCCCCCGGGGCAGAAGATTGCGGAATTCACAAAATTCCCGCAGGGCATCCAGAAGCCCGGTGCGCAAGCCATTCACATGGGTACCGCCCTGGGTGGTGGGAATCAGATTCACATAGGACTCACCGGTGATCTCACCCCCTTCCGGTAGCCATTGCACCGCCCAGTCCACCGCCTCGTCATTGCCCTGCACAGAGCCGGTAAAGGGTTCTTCCGGTAATGTATCCCAGTCGCTGGTGGCCTGGGTCAGGTAATCAGTCAGGCCATCCTCGAAACACCATTCCTCGCTCTGGGCCTTGTCTTTGGCAACCGTCTGGTCATCGAATACCACACGCAGGCCGCTACACAGCACCGCCTTGGCACGCAGTACATGCTTCAGGCGGGGAATGGAAATTTTGGCTGAATCGAAATACTTCTCATCGGGCAGGAAGGTGACCGTGGTTCCGGTATTGCGTTTGCCAACCGTATCGATGACTTTCAACTCCGAGGCCTTGTTACCGCCCTTGAATTTCATCTGATGGACCTTGCCATCACGCTTGACGGTGACTTCCAGTGTTTTGGACAGGGCATTGACCACGGACACACCTACTCCGTGCAATCCGCCGGAGTACTGGTAATTCTTGTTGGAGAATTTGCCGCCGGCATGCAGACGGGTAAGAATCAGTTCCACACCACTGACTTTCTCCCCCTTGTGTTTGTCCACGGGCATGCCCCGGCCGTCATCGCTGACTTCCACCGTACCGTCTTTATGGAGTGTCAGGCTCAGGGTCTTGGCATGGCCAGCCAGCGCTTCATCGACACTGTTATCGATGACTTCCTGAACCAGGTGATTGGGGCGTGTTGTATCGGTGTACATGCCCGGACGCTTTCTGACCGGGTCCAGGCCCTTCAGAACTTCAATTGCATCGGCACTATAGGAATCTGACATGTAAAACTGGTATGAATCTTAAGAGAAAAATGAATGTGGCAAGGCCTGAAACAAGGCGTTTCCAGCCTCTCCTTTTGAACCCGCAATAAATTCCGAGGGTCCTAAGTTTATCGCGCGAAAGGGGCAATTCTTGATTGCGACTGTCGGCAGCAGGGCATGATACTACTCATGTGCCCGGGACGAAATCAGTTAGGTGAAATTGACCGCAAGAGAAAGTCAAAAGCCGCCGGCAGTTCCCTGTAAAAGCCGGCATAGGCGTGATCACCATCTTCCCTGAGCAGGCATTGCGCTTCGCCATAACGGCGCAAGGCCTGGCGGTAATCCAGTACTTCGTCGTGGCGTTGCAGAAAGACAAGATACTTTTCCGGACTGGCGACAGGCGGTGGATCCAGTTCCTCTAACTGCTCGATATGGGCCCGGGTCACCTCATGAATCTCACCGCTGTGAAAATTGCGGTGCTCACCGAGGTAGTCCTGCCAGTACTGGGCCGGATGCACTGCCGGATTGATCAATACCGCTGGCGCCTGGAGACGCTCGGCCAGCACAGTGGCATAGAAGCCTCCCAGAGAACTGCCGATCAGGCCAAGCGATCCGGTATCCCGGCCAGCCACCAGGTCCAGAAGTTGCGCCACTGTTTCTGCCGGGCCCGACTTCAGCTCGGGCACAAGAATCTCATCGAGCTGATCCAGTGATTCGGCATAACGGCGGGTCTGACAGGCTTTTTCCGATGCCGGGGAGCTGAGGAAACCGTGAAGGTAGAGCAGAGTCAGGCCAGACATGATCGGGCTTGGGGCAGAAAGTCCATTGGAGTCAGCAACGCCAGCAATCAGTAGCCGGTACTGCTGAAATCGGCTTCGATGGTATAGCCTTCAATGCGATGCACTTCAGTATCGATCTGGCCGCTTTCATGCAGGCGCAGGGCACGATAACCGGGATTCAGTTTGTCCAGTGAGAAATTGGTGACAAAGGGTTTGAACTGAATACAGGTGGATGGCGTACACAGGCAACGGACTCCCCTGTGTTGGTAATCCAGTTCCTGATGCACATGGCCATAAAGCACAGCACGAAGTTTGCTGCTGTTAATGGCAATATCAAAAAACTCCTTGCCATTTTGCAGCCCGATATCTTTCATCCAGCCGGAATTACCCTTGGTCGGATTATGGTGCAGACAGACCAGACAATGGGAGATGGATTCATCACTGTCTGCTGCCGAGAGGCTGTCCTGCAGAAATTTGAGTTCTGTATCGGTCAATTTGCCATGAACCTGGCCATCCACGCTACTGTCCAGAAAAATAATCCGCCAGTTGTTCAGCGTAACCAGCTTGTCATTGAAAGACACTTTCGCACCAAGCTCTTCCATCACCGCCACCTTGTCATGGTTGCCGGGAATCCAGCTACAGGGAGCTTGTAATTCAGCCATGCTGGCAATGAAATGCTGGTAGGCCTGAGGTGAGGCATCCTGTGCGATGTCTCCGGTGGCGAGGATATAGTCGATACCTTGTTCTTTTTCTTTCACCAGATCCACCACCCGCGCCAGACTGTCGTGGGTATTCATCTTCAGGAGTGTGCCGGTAGGCTTTCCGTAGAGGTGAGTATCAGTAATCTGAACCAGATGAATTGGGTCTTGTGTGGTAAGCGAACTCATCGATACCCAGGTGCATATTAGGAGCTAAATAATAGATCTGGCGCTTTTGCGCTTCGACCCACATCCAGGCAATGACTCAGCCATTCGCCCAGAAAGCGATTGACCTGCATTTTTTCATCTGGCTGATACATCTTCGGATTCGGCTGATGATACCTGGGTTTGAGATTTCGATGCCCCTGGTAAGAGACAACTTCTGCTGTGTTGGCATCATGATAGACACGCACCAACATGGATGGATTGGTCATCCACTGTTTGAACTCCGGCAACTGCACAATCTCCAGAGTCGTGGTGTACTTGAAGGCTTCCAGTATGGTGATCTGCACCGTCAGCTTGCCCTCCTTGTCGCCAAGGTCGGCAATACAATACTGACTCTGCAGGCCTTCCAGCAATTTTTGCGGGTCTTCTGTATCGATTGTTTCTGCGCTATCACTGTCAAAATCTTCCGGGAACAGCTCATACAGATCCTCGAAGGATTGATCCCGGTAGGCGCGAAGCTGGGGCACAAGCTTGAGCAGGCGAATGTAATTGGCATCACATTCGGCCATCTGCTTGATCAGATCGATGCTGTAACTGCTTTTTGCCATAAAATCTGTCGGCTCAGTGACCGGGTGCCGGTCCTTGTCATTTTGATATTGTCTCGGGCACCCGGAGGTCTGTTTGAACGATCAAGCCCGCAAATCTGGCAGGCTGGTTTGGTGCTGCCACTGTTCTGTATGCCAGTAATAATCGGCGATTGAGCGAATATTAGTAGTAATTGTAACCATTTGGCCCGGATTTGCGAGCACCACGGCCAATTCCTGCAGGCTGGCCTATTCAGCCTCTCCCAGCCAGCGCTGTTGCAATTGTGATTTGTTCAGTAGCAGCCACTGGATAGCAATAATACTCATGGCATTGTCAATGCTGCCGTCACTCAGCCCGGCTGCCGCCTGCTCACAACTGAGAGTGACCACTTCGATATCTTCAAATTCATCATCCAGGCCAAACACGCCGCCGGCTTCACTGGCATCAACACGGCCACAGAACAGGATCACCCGTTCGTTGCTGGTGCCGGGACTATTGTAATAATCCGAGATCTTGATGAGGTCCCGGGGCTTCAGATTGGCTTCTTCTTCAGACTCACGGCAGGCCACGGTCTCATGCGACTCATCCTTGTCCACCATGCCTGCCACCAGTTCCAGCAGCCAGGGAGATGACTTGTCATCCATGACGCCAACCCGAAACTGCCTGACCATGACAATCTCATCCCGCTCCGGGTCGTAGAGCAAGACGCCAACTGCCTGGTCCTTGACCAGCAATTCCCTTTCCATTGGCCCAATCCAGCCACCCTCATGGCGACGATGTCTGAGGGTCAGCAGGTCCACCTTGAGGAAGCGCCGGTGGCACACCTGGCGATCAAGAATCTCAACATCGGAACTGGCAAGACGGGGCTGGAGTTTATTCATTCAGACAAGATCATAGGTCAGGTCAGTCAGCAACTTCAGAATGGCATCACGGATTTGGCGACAAACATCATCAAAGACCTTGTCGATCTCCTCGTCACTACCGGTGGCCCGGGCCGGATCCTCAAAAAACAGTTGCTTGCGTTTGATTTTGGCGGGCAGCAGGGGGCAATTGCTGTCTGCCTCGGAACAGACAGTAACCAGCATATCCGCCCATTCCACCAGGTCGTCGGACAGCAGATCCGAGCTCTGATCGGAGATGTCCACGCCCTGCCGGGCCATGGCCGCAATGGCCCGGGGATTCACCCCCTGGGCCTCGAGGCCCGCTGAGCGGACTGACAATTGCAGGGGGGAAACCGATTGGCCGGCAAAATGCCTGGCCCAGCCCTCTGCCATCTGTGAACGACAGGAGTTGCCTGAACAGAGAAACAACAGGTTCATTGAATACTACTCTGTGCCTTGGTTTACTGATTGAGCTGATGCAGTGCTGAAATCCTGCGGGTCAATCGCCGCTCACTCGCTGCGACTGGTGACTTCCAGCAAATGGTAACCAAATTGGGTTTTTACCGGGCCTTGCAGGCTGTTGACGTCAGCACTGAATACCACTTCGTCAAACTCCTTGACCATCATGCCGGGACCAAACTGCCCCAGATCTCCACCCTGTGCCTTGGAGGGGCAATTGGAGTGTTCGCGGGCGATCTCGGCAAAATCCTCGCCATTTTCAATACGTTCCTTCAATGCCAGACATTCTGACTCTGTATCAACCAGGATATGGCGTGCGGTAGCTACAGTCATGGGTCTCTCCTCAATTTCGAATCCCGTCATTATGCCTGAATCGCCCCTGCAGAGACACTGTAAATGAGTTCCGCTATAATTTCCCGGTGTGCGGCCCGGTTCAGGATGAACAGGGCCGGGTCACTACCTTCTCTTGATTCAAGCCAATCCTGACAAACAGCCAACGGGTGCTTACATGCCATTGCCTGACGCTTCTCCACGTAAACATATTCACACCCGAGCCATTGATTACCGTGGCTATGAACGTGAGGACGGTCTGTTCGACATCGAAGCCCATATGACCGATGTCAAAACCTACAGCTTTCAGAATAACTGGCGCGGCGAAGTACCGGCGGGCGAACCCCTGCATGAAATGCTGCTGAGGGTCACTATCGATGAGACCTTCGAGATCAAGGATGTTGTCGCAGTCACCGATCACAGCCCCTTTGCCATGTGCCCGGATATCACCCCGAATTACAAATCACTGATTGGTATCCGTATGGGGCCCGGCTGGCGCCGGGCTATCCGCCAGAAAGTTGGCGGCGTGGAGGGTTGCACCCACCTGACTGAATTGCTGTTTCCCATGGCCACGGTCGCCATGCAAACCATCTGGCCCCTGTTGCGCCATCGCCAGAATCGGGCTGACTCGGATATCCCCAAATCCAGCAAGCGCCCTGCCGTGCTGGACAGCTGTCATGCCTGGGCTTCGGATTCGGAAGTGGTGAAGGAGAACGCGCCGGACTTCTACACCGGCGAGGACAAGGGAAGCAAGGCGCCCTAGCGGTAAAACAGCGGAATAACCACGGTTACCACCACCCCTTCGCGGTCACTGCGATTTTCGGCGCGAATATGGCCGCCATGGAAGTCGGTGATCAGGCGAGCGATGTGCAAGCCCATGCCGAGATGGGGTTGTTTCTGCTTTTCCTGGGGCCTCACTGAAATCATGGAATCAAACAGGCGGTCTTTCATTTCCTCCGGCAGATTCGGGCCGGCATTGGATACCTTGATGACCGCGTGATCTCTGAGTGGCCGACAGTAGATCATGATGGGCTGGCGTTCATAGGAAAACTCCACCGCATTGGCAATCAGCTTGTCCAGCAACTGGGCAATATATTCCGGCACACCATTAACATAGATCGGCTGCTGCGGGATGTCGGTTTCAAAAATACTGTCCGGATAGGCGAGCTTGTAGCCTTCCACACAACCGAACAGCACTTCATTCAGATCGATTTTCTCCTTCTCGGAAGTCTGCAACATTTGCTCGAGACGGGTCGCCTCACTCATATTGGTGAGAATCAGATTGAGGCGACTGATGCCTTCCTCGGCACGGTCCAGATACACCGAAGAGTCCTTGCTGCGCTCGGTCATACCCAGATTCTCCAGGGAGGAGCGCACCACGGTCACCGGCGTGCGCAATTCATGGGACAAACGCGAGGACATGTTTTCCAGATAGCTGGTGTACTGGGTCAGGCGCTCCACAATACTGGCAAAGCTGCGGGACAGGTCGCCGATTTCATCGGAACTGCGGGTCGGCACGATGGTATTGCGCACCCGGCCGGTGTCATCGATGATGCCTTCGGCCTGGTTTCTGAGACTGCGCACCCGTGAAGAGATGCGGGAGGCAAAGAAGAACAGCCCCAGGGCCACCATGATCATCACCGCCAGAATGGTGTTGAACAGCGACTCCATGGCCTGATTGCGGAATGTGCGCAGGCCGTTCATGTTCTGATCCACCACTACCGCGCCCAGCACCTCGCCATCCGCCAGAATCGGATGGGCAGCCTCCAGAAGCCGCGTCTGGTTGTCCTGCAAGGTCCGGAACTGGGTAAGGGGCACCCCGGTGAGGGCAGAATCGATATGGGCACCTTCGCGCGCCACATCGGAGTACAGCTCATCAATAAAGTCATTGCTGGGCTTGGTCAGCAGCTGGTAATAGAGGGGGTTCAGAACCCGATCCTGGACGTAGCGCCAGTATTTGTTCAGGGGTTGCTCGCTCAGACTCTCGGTGACCTGCAGACCGGTGGCACTCTGGATGTCTCCCACGGTCAGCAACACCCGGCCGCTTCGGTCTACTACCTGAATACGGGAATTGTTGTGACCCATGCCGGCCACAATGCGGTCGATCTCCGGGGTTGGCCGGCGCAGGGAACCCAGGTGCTCAACATCATCCAGCGGTGAGGTTGCCACGGCGGTATCCACATAGCGGCTGCGGGCATCGTCCACATCGAAGATGGCAAACCCCAGTCGCTCCCCCAGCATCTCCATGGGTATCTGCAACTCCACTTCATAGCCACTGTCGGTTTCATACCACTGGCCGCTGATACGATCTTCATGTACCGGCTCGGAGTAGTCGGGATTTACCTTGAAGGGATAGAGAAATTCCGGTTCGTGGGGTGCGATCACATAGCGATTGATCTCATTACCCTCCGGCGACATCATGGAAATCTGCAGGAAGTCACTGCGGTGCACACTGAGGGCATCGCGGCTGCGATACACGATTCTGTCATCCTTGACCTTGAAATAGGCGTAGAGAGAACCGTTGTATTCCCCCACCATATTCTTGAAGCTGAGACTGCCTTCACGGTCATGCAGTCGCGACGGATTCAATGAGGTGGACAGATAGTCCCGTCCGTCATAGGTCACTTCGTATTGCTGATACTCGCGCCAGTCCAGCAGGGAACCATCGTCCAGTGACAGGGGCGAGAAGATGGGATACACATAGAGGTCATCGGCGCGACGGGCCGGGCTGTAACTGCCCTCATTAAAAAGCTCGGGGCGCTCATTGAGGGCCGTGGCCAGGGCCTGGGCGGTACCCAGCACGGTCTGCTCCTGCCCGCGACGCAGATAGTCTTCCATTTCCAGAATGTACTGATAGCCCAGCCAGGGAATAACCAGCAGAAAACTGGACAGGAACACCAGCTTGAAGCGAATGCCGAAGGGGTTTTTGAATGTCAGGTTCATACGCGCCTGGTTATTGAAGCCCTGTTGCAGGTCCTGTTGAGGATCCTGTCATCAATTGACCGGTGGTGCTTCCACATTCCAGCGATAACCCATACCGTAGACGGTCTCGATGCAGTCGAACTCCGGATCCAGCTGCATGAATTTCTTGCGAATGCGTTTGATATGGGAGGTGATGGTGCTGCCGTCGACAAAGATCTTTGATTCCTGCATGAGAATCTGCCGGCTCTTCACATGACCCGGATACTTGGCCAGGGCGTGTACCATCCAGAATTCTGTCACCGTCAGGGGTACCGCCTGTTCATCCCATTGCACGGTGAGACGGCCGATGTCCAGGGACAGCTTGCCCCGCTGCAACAGGTTTTCCGGTGAGGGCGGCTGATCAATCACATCCAGACGCCGGAACAGCGCAGCAATACGGGCAGTGAGATGGGGCAGGCTGATGTCCTTGGTCAGGTAATCATCAGCTCCCATACGCAGACCGCTGACGGTATCGAAATCATTGTCACGGGCAGTCAGGAAGATAATCGGCAGGGTATCTGACAGGGAACGCAGGGCCTGACAGAGGGTAAAACCCCCGTCGATTTCGTTCTCCAGGCCGATATCGATGATGGCCAGATTCGGCAGCCGGATATCAAAGGCCGACATGGCGTCCTGGCGGTTGGCATAGGTCTGCACCTCGTAGCCCTGCTTGCGCAGAACATCGGCGTAGTTTTCGCGGATTGCGGCTTCATCCTCGACGATGGCGATTCTTCGACTCATGGTAATTCCCGGTTTTCTGATACTGCTGTGACAAGCGCTGGGGGCTGCTGGAACTTTTCCTGCCATTTTAACAGCTTGGCGCGACTATAACGTATTTGACGCCGAGACCGGAGCAATGGTTCTTGAGGCTCGATAATTGCCATTATTCTGCCATATTTAATCACTGCATGGCCCCAATGCTTGCCGCCCCGGGTAATAAACTTGCTGTTAAATGGCTTTCATGGCGATAGCGGCCGCCGACGGTCGCCAGCCCCCAAACTCTTTCGTCGTTTCAAGGATTCCGGCCATGAAAAAAGCATTCTCTCTGATTCTCCCTCTCAGCCTCGTTGGCAGCCTGGCTTGTGCCCCGGCCCTGGCAGACACCCGCCGTGCAGACTATGTCGATCACGCCAGCCCGGAAGAAGCCACCGGCTTCTTCAGTGGCGCCATTGTGGGTGCACTGGCAGGTGGCCCTCCCGGCGCCATCGTCGGTGCCGCCATTGGTGCTTTCGCCGGCGACGGACACCGGGCCCGCAATGAAGTCAACGAACTGCAAACCGAACTCTATACCGCCCAGTTGGAAACCCGACGCCTGCGTGAGGAAAGTCGCGAGCTCGAACGGGAATATCAACTGGCCATGGCCGAGCTTGATCGCCTCCGCCAGAACGGACCGCGCAGCATGCCGGCCTGGCTGCCGGCTGGCGATGCCGACCCCTGCTGTGACAACACCGTGATGTCACTGCATTTTCGCAGTGGTTCCAGTGTCATTGAGAGCCAGTACCTGGAACAGCTTGAGGGCCTGGTGAAGCTGGCGGAGCAAATGCCCAACCCCACTCTGGAGATCACCGGCTATGCCGACCGCAATGGCGATGCCGAAGCCAATCTGCAATTGTCCAGGCAGCGCAGCGAAGCCGTACAGGCCTTCTTCAACAGGCAGGGTATCGACAACGCTTCGATTATTACGGTGGGTTATGGCGAAAGCCAGCCGCTGCATTCCGCCCAGTCGCTGGAAACCGATTTCTTCGACCGCAGGGTGAGTGTGCGTTTGCGAGACAACAGCAAGTCCATGCTCAGCCATTCACCCGACGGCGAATAATTTCAATTACGATCTGGAGTCTCTGCCATGAAAGATTTACGACTCGTTATCGGCAACAAGAACTACTCTTCCTGGTCTATGTGCCCCTGGTTGCTGCTGAAGATGTTCGACCTGGAATTTGAGGAAATACAGATTGCCCTGTATCAGGACAACACAGCGGAAAAGCTGGGCCCCTATTCCCCTTCACTGAAGGTGCCCGTGCTCCTGCACCGGGAAATCACAGTCTGGGATTCCCTGTCTATCTGCGAGTATATTTCAGACGAACTGCTCGGTGGGTCCGGCTGGCCTTCACATCCCAAACGCAAGGCCACTGCCCGTTCGGTTGCCGCAGAAATCCACTCGGAATTCCCAACCCTGAAGGAAGAGTGGCCGATGAACTGCAAAGCCTCTTTCGAGCTGCGTCCTTCGGACAAGCTGTTCGAGGAAATTGCCCGTATCGATGCGATCTGGAGCTGCTGTCGTCGACGCTATGGGGCCAATGGCAATTATCTGTTTGGCCGCTTCTCCATTGCCGATTGCATGTCCGCCTGGATTGCCGTTTGTTTCGAGGCCTATGGCGCCGAGTTAAGCAGTGATGCCAACACCTATATGCAGACTCTGCTGGACAATCCCTTCGTCCAGAAGTGGATAAACCTGGGTCGCCGCGAACAGGAACCTCTGTCTATTGCCTATGCCAGCAATGCCTGATCTGATGACACCATCCGCTTGAAGGCCCCTTTCGGGGCCTTTTTTTTGCCATGTCCGGATCTGCCTGCCACTTCAAGCTCCTGCCAATTCAGGACGATATCAATGGTAAAGCACAACAGAATTTCCCAATGACTGTATCAGCCCTCGATGTAATCAAGTTCTGGTTTGAGGAAATCGAACCGGCACAACGCTTCAAGAAAGATGCTGAATTTGACGAGCTGATCAGCTCCAGATTCAGGAAGGTACACAAACTCGCCAGCAAGGGCCTGCTCTATACCTGGCGCGACCATCCTCTGGATGCCCTGGCAGAGATCATTGTGCTGGACCAGTTCTCCAGAAACATGTTTCGCGACAGCCCCAAAGCCTTTGCCCAGGACACCCTGGCGCTGGTATTGGCCCAGGAGGCCATCCGTCGCAAACTGGACCAGGAACTCAATGCCGAAGAGAAAGCCTTTCTCTACATGCCCTTCATGCACAGCGAGTCACAGGACATCCATGAAATCGCCCTGTTCCTGTTTGATCAGCCGGGCCTGGAAGACAACTACAATTTTGAAATAAAACACAAGGCTATCATCGACCGGTTTGGCCGCTATCCCCACCGCAATGAGATTCTGGGGCGCAAATCCACCGAGGAAGAACTGGAGTTCCTGTCCCAGCCAGGCTCCAGCTTCTAGCTGGAGCCTAAGGCCAATTCAGACATGAGGAAGGGCTTGCTGCCTAGCGCGCAGGCAGCACGTCTTTCAGCTTGGCAGCCATCTCGCGGATGGCCGTGGCCGTGGTTTCCCAATCCATGCAGGCATCGGTAACAGAAACCCCGTATTGCAGCTCTTCCAGATTTTCAGGGATCTTTTGATTGCCCTTGTTGATATGGCTTTCCAGCATGACACCGATAATGGATTTATTGCCTTCCAGGATCTGATGGGTGATGTCTTTCAGCACCAGCGGTTGCACGTCCGGATCCTTGTTGGAATTGGCATGGCTGCAGTCGATCATGATGTTGGTGCTGACGCCGCCTTTTTCCAGCGCCTGCTCGGCCTGGGCAACATGGACACTGTCATAGTTGGGACCAGCACCACCGCCACGTAGTACCACATGGGCATAGGGATTGCCGCGGGTAGTAACAACAGACACCTGGCCCTCTCCGTTGATACCGAGAAAGCGGTGCGGGTTATTGACCGATTGCATGGCGTTAATGGCCACCATCAGGCCGCCATCAGTACCGTTCTTGAAACCAACAGCAGAAGACAGCCCCGATGACATTTCACGGTGCGTCTGGGATTCAGTGGTTCTGGCGCCGATGGCCGACCAGGCGATCAGATCTTGCAGATACTGGGGAGAGATAGGGTCCAGTGCCTCGGTAGAGGTGGGCAAACCCAGATCGACGATATCCAGCAACAGTTTGCGACCGATGCGCAGGCCTTCCTCAATCTTGAACGAATCATCCAGATAGGGATCATTGATCAGGCCTTTCCAGCCGATGGAGGTGCGGGGCTTTTCAAAATAGACCCGCATGACAATATAGAGTGTATCCGACACTTCGTCTGCCAGTTCCTTGAGACGCCGGGCATAGTCCATGGCCGCTTTGGTATCATGAATGGAACAGGGTCCGACAACAATAAAAAGTCGTGGGTCCTTGCGATCAAGAATGGAATAGATGGTTTCCCTGGACTGCTGCACAGTTTCCAGCGCCCTGCCCTGCAGGGGCAATTCCTTCTTGAGCTGCTCGGGCGTGAGCAGGGCTTCGTTGGACTCGATATTGCGATTGTCTACTGCCGACATGTTCATACTCTCTGGATTACTTGCTAAATACCTGGCCTGATTATCTGACACAAGCTTGTTAATCGGGGGCGACTCTGAATTTTCTGTTCGCAGAGTGCCTGGCTGCCAGACCCGCTAACCACAGCCATGCCTGGCTGAATGCTGACAGGCTATTGCCCTGAAGCCGGATAAGCTGCTCCCGGACGCCTTGAAAAAGGGCGGCAATGATAGCAAAGTCGGGCCACCAAAGTCATACTAGGACTTCGGTTCAGGCCAAAGAGTTTTCAGGAGAAGGGTAAAACGTGCATATCAGCCAGAATTTCGACGCCGGTAATATTGAAGTCGTCAGTTGTGAGCGGGCCGATGACATCCAGCTAAGAATTCGCAAGGACGCCAATTCGGATTTTTACCAATGGTTTTATTTCCGCCTTAGCGGCGCGCGGGGTCAGGCCTGTCATCTGCAAATCCTCAATGCCCGGGATGTAGCCTATCCCGGTGGCTTTGAAAATTACCAGGTCTGTTACAGCTATGACCGGCAGAACTGGCTCCGTCATCCCACCCGGCTGCAGGACGGAGTCCTGCAACTCGACTTCAGCCCGGAAACAGACAGTGTCTGGTTCGCCTATTTCGTGCCCTATTCCATGGAGCGCCACCATGATCTGGTTGCCCGCGCCCTGACTTCCAACCAGGCTTCACACGCCCTGTTGGGGCAGACCCCCGATGGCCAGGATCTGGATCTGCTGCGTTTCAGCACCGGCGATGCTGGCAAAGCCCGCTGCTGGCTTATCGCCCGGCAACACCCCGGTGAAAGCATGGCCGAGTGGTGGATGGAAGGGGCTATCGAGTTGTTGCTGGATGAGAACAGCAGTCTTCGTCAACAATTGCTTGAGCACTGCGATCTCTATCTGATTCCCAATATGAATCCGGACGGCAGTCGCCGTGGTCATTTGCGCTGCAATGCCCGGGGTCGCAACCTCAATCGCGAGTGGGCCCACCCCTCGCTGGAAGAGTCACCGGAAGTCTTTCATGCCAAACAGGCCATGCTGGATACCGGTGTGGATTTTTTTCTGGATGTGCATGGCGATGAGTCCCTGCCCTATTGCTTTATCGCCGGCACCGAAGGGCTTTTGCATTGGAGTGAGAAACAGCAGGCGCAACTGGATTTTTACCGCCAGCGACTGGCCGAACTCAATAAAGATTTTCAAACCGAGCAAGGTTATCCGCCGAAGCAGCCAGGCCAGGCCAATATGACCATGAGCACGGCACAGACTGCCCATCTGCATCACTGTCTTGCCATGACCCTGGAGATGCCTTTCAAGGACACCACAGCGACTCCGGACAGCAAACACGGCTGGTCAGCCGAGCGCAGCAAGGAACTGGCCCACAGTTGCCTGCAGGCCATGCTGGATTATCTGCAAAGCGAGTACTACCAGGCTTGATGCAGATGCCCTGAAGCCTAGAGCTCGTGATAGAGCTTGCGGCCCGACTGATTGTATTCCTCGGCCATTTCTTCCATGCCTGCCTCGATCGCGGCATCGACGGTATCGAGTCCGCGTTCCTCGGCATAGTCCCTGACTTCCTGGGAAATCTTCATGGAACAGAACTTGGGGCCGCACATGGAACAGAAATGAGCCACCTTGCCCGATTGCTTGGGCAGGGTTTCATCGTGGTATTGCCGGGCAGTAACCGGGTCCAGACTGAGATTGAACTGATCCTCCCAGCGGAATTCGAAACGCGCCTTGGACAGGGCATTGTCCCGCAGCTGGGCTCCCGGATGCCCCTTGGCCAGATCGGCGGCATGGGCGGCAATCTTGTAGGCCATCAGCCCGTCTTTGACATCCTGCTTGTTGGGCAGACCCAGGTGTTCCTTGGGGGTGACATAGCAAAGCATGGCACAACCAAACCAGCCAATCATGGCGGCGCCGATGCCGGAGGTGAAATGGTCATAGCCCGGAGCGATATCGGTAGTGAGTGGCCCCAGCGTATAGAAAGGCGCCTCGTCACACATTTCCAGTTGCTTGTCCATGTTCTCCTTGACCATATGCATGGGCACATGACCCGGGCCTTCAATCATGGTTTGCACATCGTGCTTCCAGGCGATCTTGGTCAATTCACCGAGAGTTTCCAGCTCACCAAACTGGGCGGCATCATTGGCGTCGGCAATGGAACCTGGACGCAGGCCATCACCCAGTGAGAAGGAAACATCATAGGCCTTCATGATCTCGCAGATTTCCTCGAAATGGGTGTAGAGGAAATTCTCTTCATGGTGAGCCAGACACCATTTCGCCATGATGGAACCGCCGCGGGAGACGATGCCGGTTACCCGTTTGGCGGTCAGGGGCACATAGCGCAACAGGACTCCGGCGTGGATGGTGAAGTAATCCACACCCTGCTCGGCCTGCTCGATCAGGGTATCCCGATACAGATCCCAGGTGAGTTCTTCAGCCACGCCATCCACCTTCTCCAGCGCCTGATAAATGGGCACGGTGCCAATTGGCACCATGGAATTACGAATAATCCATTCCCGGGTCTCATGAATATTCTTGCCGGTGGACAGGTCCATGACGGTATCAGCGCCCCACAGTGCCGACCAGGTCAGTTTTTCCACTTCTTCCTCGATGGAGGAGGTTACCGCCGAGTTGCCGATATTGGCATTGACCTTCACCAGAAAATTGCGGCCGATAATCATCGGCTCCACTTCCGGGTGATTGATATTGGCCGGAATGATGGCCCGGCCCCGGGCTACTTCGTCACGCACGAATTCCGGTGTGATGATATCGGGAATGGCGGCACCAAAATCCTGGCCGGGATGCTGAACGGCCAGCTCACTCTGGCTGGCAGCCTGCTGTCGGGCCATGTTTTCCCGAATGGCAATGAACTCCATTTCCGGAGTGATGATGCCCTGACGAGCATAGTGCAACTGGCTGACATTGCCGCCGGATTTGGCGCGACGTGGCTTGCGGATATGCTCAAAGCGCAAATGTTCGGTCTGCATGTCCTGCTGCCGGGCCTGGCCAAAGGTAGAGGAGGCCTGGGCCAGTTGCTCGGTATCACCGCGCTCTTCGATCCAGGGTGCGCGGATGGCCGGTAGCCCCTGCCTGAGGTCTATTTTTGCCTGGGGATCGGCGTAGGCGCCGGATGTGTCATACACTCTCACTGGCGGATTGTCTTCATGACCCTTGTCCGTCTGGGTGGGAGTCAGGCTGATTTCCCGCATGGGTACACGAATGTCATCGCGCGAGCCTGTGACATAAATCTTCTGTGAATTGGGGTAGACAGCACTGGCATTGGTATCCAGCTTGCTGATTTTTTCCAGAAAGGGTTGGGTATCTGCGTTCATTCAAAAGTCCTGTACAGCCGTCAACCAGGGGGCAAGCATTTCAGACTCCGGCGGCATGTCACGAGTCACGCTCTGGAGTCTGCTGGCGTGGGGGTATTAACGATGTGATTGCCCATTATGCCTGAAATCCTGGCTCAGCACACAATGACCCATTGCATGTAACTGTCCCGCATTAAGGGCGTCTAATGGAATGCCGACTGACATTGAAACCGCTTTAGGGAGTAAAATTGTCACTTTTGGTTACACTGTGTAGAATGCCGGCGAGCTCCACAAAGGCTTTTCCGCGCTATTCACCTTAATTTTGTTCTAGCAGGCCCCCGCCTACCTCGTCGCGGGCCTTAAAACCCATCAGGATCCCCGGTCCTGAATTGGAAACAGGTCATCAATCATGGGAAGAATTACCAAATTACTGGGCACAGTTTTGTGTTGCGGAGTAATCAATGCCAATGCACAGACGGACGACCTGCTCAGCATCCTGCAGCTGGCTCTGGACAATGACCCTAGCTTGAACCAGGCCGAGGCCAGGTATCGAGCCAATAGCGAAAATGTCATTCAGACCCGCGCCAATCTGCTGCCGACCCTGGGCGCGGGTGGCAGCACCACGCGGGAAACCAGTGGTCCACCGGATGACATCATCAATCCTGCGACCGGCGAGGTTTTGCTGGAAGAGCACAGCTTCCGCCCGGGCCGCAACTCCCATAGCTGGGGAGTGAGCCTGAATCAGAGCGTATTCAATCTGGCCAACTGGTACAGCCTGCAGAGCGCCAGAGCCACCGATCGCGCCAATCAGGTGAATCTGGCAGCCCAGGAGCAGGATCTGATCATGCGCACGGCGGCGGCCTATTTCGATATCCTGCGGGCCCAGGACCTGCTGGAAACCAATATCCAGGAAGAAGAAGCAGCCCTGCGCTCTCTGGAACAGACCCAGCAGCGGGAAGAAGTGGGTCTGGTGGCCATTACTGATGTCTACGATGCCCAGGCGGCCTACGACCTGGCCCGCAACACCACCATCCTGCAGGAAAATGCCCTGCGCGCCGCCTTCGAGGCGCTGGAGGCCATTACCGGTCAACCCCATCCCGATATCGAGGAATTGACTGACAATTTTCCTATCGTCGATGTGGATGGCAGCCTGGATGAATGGGAAAACCAGGCCGAGGACAACAGCCTGGCCATTGCCGCGGCTGAATTTAATCTGGAAGCTTCCAGAAAGAATCTCCGGGCCCGCAAGGCCGATCATTTGCCGACGGTGGATTTCAGCGGCACCTACTACCACTCCGTGACTGCCGGCACCATTAATCAGGGTATTCAGAGCGTGGGGGGTGCCTTCGATGGCACCTCACTGGGCCTGAGTATCAACATTCCCCTGTTTACCGGTGGCGCCACCAGTTCCCGCCGCCGCGCTGCGGAATACAATGTGCTGGCCGCCCGGGAATCCCTGGAGCTGACCCGTCGACAACTCACCCAGAATATCCGCAATGCCTACCGGCGAGTGAATACGGATGTCTTGGTGATTGCCCAGCGTCAGCAGTCCATTACCTCTGCCCAGAGCGCTCTGGATGCCACCGAACTGGGTGCCGAAGTGGGCACCCGTAACATCGTTGAAGTACTCAGAGCACGGGAGAATCTGTACCGGGCCCTGCGCCAGTATGCCGATGCCCGCTATACCTATGTGATCGACTCACTGGTCCTGAAGCAGGTGGCAGGCATTCTCACACCCCAGGATGTCATTGATCTCAATCGCTGGCTGGAGAACGAGCAGTAGGCCGGACTTCCGCGTAAACTGTTGTTTATAAAAAACCCGGCTCAGCCGGGTTTTTTTATTTCAGATAACCAGTTTGTTCTAACTGGCCAGCGCCAGGTCCTGCATCAGGGCGGCCAGGAAGCGCGAAGCCTCACCACCGGTGACCGCCCGGTGATCGAAACTCAGGGACAAGGGCAGCACCGGATGCACGGCCGCTTCACCCTCGTAGGCCACGACCTGTTGACGGCGGCGCCCGGCGCCCACAATGGCCACGGTGGGCGGCACCACCACCGGATCGGCATAGCGCCCGGCCATGGTGCCGAAATTGGAAAGCGTAATCGTGGCGCCGCGCATTTCCTCGGGCGGGATTTTTCGTGATTGCACAGCCTCACGCATGGCATCAAGCCCGGCGCGCAAATCCTCCAGGGAACGATTTGCCACATCCCTGAGCACCGGCACAAACAAGCCCTCAGGAGTATCCACAGCAATCCCCAGATCCACCTGTGTCATCAGCCGGCGGCGCGGGCCCTGGCTTTCAAACCAGCAATTGAGTCCCGGCTCGGCAGCACAGGCCTTGCCAATGGCGCGGACCAGACGCATGGTGACATCGCTGTGGTCCGGCCAGCGATACAAATCCACCTCATCATGGATGGAGACTTTCGCCACTTCCTGATGGGCACGGGTCATGGCCTGGGCCATGCTGCGCCTGACCCCGCGCAGGGCTTCTGAATCACCGTGGGACTTGCTCAATCTGGCGGCACGTTCCACATCCTCATGACTGATCATGCCTCTGGGGCCAGTGGCGACCACATCATTCAGGTTCACCTGCAGGCGCCTGGCCAGATTGCGGATGGCCGGCGTGGCCAGTACGTCAGCCGCTTGCTCGGCGGAGCCGGAGCCAATCAGGAAATGATCTTCTTCGGCGGCATCGGCCTCGTCCTGCAGTTTGCCCACCACCGTGCCGCTATCGGCTTCTTCCATGCCGGCAAACTCCACCAGCGGCTCGCCAATATGCACAAGGTCTCCACTGGCACCAAACAGGGAGGCGATGGTACCGGCCTGGGGTGAGGGCACTTCTACAATCGCCTTGTCGGTTTCCACCGAAACCAGCAACTGGTCAGCTTCCACCTCGTCACCCTCGGCCACATGCCATTCGACGATTTCCGCTTCCTGCAGTCCTTCCCCGAGATCCGGCAACTTGAAATAACGCATGTTTATTCCCCGTTATAATTCATCAATTCCATTGCCGCTGCCACCACATCAGAAGTGTTAGGCAAATAGCTATTTTCATTCCGGAAATAGGGCATTGGCACATCAAAGCCACAAACGCGCCGTACCGGGGCCAGCAGATTAAGCAGGCAATGCTCGCCAATACCCGCGGCTATTTCTGCCCCCACACCACAACTGCGGGCTGCCTCGTGCACAATCAGGCAGCGACCGGTCTTGCGCACAGACTGGATCATGGTGTCCATATCCAGAGGCGAGATGCTTGCCACATCAATCAATTCAACGGAGATGCCCTGATCGGCCAGGCTGGCGGCTGCCCGCTGACATTCAGGAATCATGGCGCCCCAACTGAGCAGAGTCAGGTCTTCGCCCTGGCGCAGGGTGAAGCAGACATCCAGTGGCAGGGCCTGACCGTCGTCCACAAGGGGATGGCGCACGGCCCGATAGATGCGTTTCGGCTCCAGAAAAATAACCGGATCCGGATCGGCAATGGCCGACAGTAGCAAGCCGTAGGCACGCCGTGGTGAAGACGGAATCACCACCCGCAAACCCGGCGTATGGGCAAACAGGGCCTCGGTGGATTCGCTATGATGTTCCGGCGCATGAATACCACCGCCGTAGGGAGCACGCAGCACCATGGGACAGTGCAGGCGGCCGCGACTGCGGTTACGCATTCGGGCGGCATGGGAAATCAGGTGCTCCATGGCAGCATAGACAAAGCCCATGAACTGGATCTCTGCCACCGGTTTGAGACCCTGGGTAGCCATACCGACACTCAGTCCTGCAATCATTGATTCAGCCAGCGGGGTATCCATCACCCTTTGCAGGCCGAAGCGCTCGCGCAGTCCGGCGGTGGCACGAAAGACGCCACCATTGACGCCCACGTCTTCCCCCAGCAAGACCACATCGTCATCGTCCTGCATGGCCCGGGCCAGGGCCAGATTGATGGCCTCCACCATGGTGCGTGGAGCCTCGGCTGGCGCAGTGGCCGGTTTGGCGGTTTCGCTTTGAATCCTGGCTTCAGTGTTCATCCTGCTGGCCCTCCCGGGACTGGCGCGTCAGCTTTTCTTCCAGGAGCTGCTCCTGATAGGCATAGCTGGCGGGCCATTCGGCATAGAGATAACGGAACATACTGTGGGCGGCTTCCGGTTCCCGGCTGAGAAAATCCTGCGCCGCCTGGTCCACCTGCTGCCGGTAGCTGGCCTGCAGTGCCTGCTCCTGCTCGGCATCCCAGAGCTGGCCGGCATGCAACCAGGATTGCAGGCGCTTCACCGGCTCCCGTGCCCAGGCCTCATTGAGTTCATCTGCGGATCGATAACGGGTGGCATCATCGGCGGTGGTGTGATCACAAAGCCGGTAGCTGACGGCTTCGATAAGAGTGGCACCCTTGCCTTTGCGAGCCCGCTTGAGGGCCACAGTCAGTGCATCGTGCAGGGCGATAAAATCATTGCCGTCCACCTGTATGCCCGGAATACCGGCGGCGATTGCCTTCTGGGCCAGACTGGCCGAGGCGGTTTGATATTGCCGGCGAACCGAGATTGCCCACTGGTTGTTATTGATGACCAGGATCAGGGGCAGCTGCCAGACTCCGGCGACATTCAGTCCCTCATAGAAATCACCCCGCGAGGTGGCACCATCGCCACAACTTGCCACTACCACCTGTCCCGGATGGCGAATTTTCAGGGCAGTGGCAACACCCGCCGCATGACTGATCTGGGTAGCAACCGGAATACAATTGGGCAAATCCCGGCGCGGCCCCTGAAAATCACTGCCCCGTTCACTGCCTCCCCAGAAGGCCAGGATTTCTTCCAGTTTCACGCCACGGATAATTTGCGCCGCCTGATCCCGGTAAGCCGGCACAAAGACATCGTCGGCGTCCATGGCATAACCAATCGCCGTGCCAATGGCTTCCTGACCCAGTGCCGCAGCATAGGTGCCCATTTGTCCGGTGCGCTGCAAGGCCACCGCTTTCTTGTCCAGGGCCCGGGTCAGCACCATGTTGCGGTAGGCATTGAGAACCAGGTCGGAGTCACTGCTGTCAACTGGCAAGGGGCCCAGCGGCCTGCCCTCGGCATCCAGATACTGTCGGTATTCAATGGAGAACTGCTTATTACCAGTGCCTTGCTCAGCCATAGATGCGCTCCTCAGCCATGCGGTCGGCCACTTCATTGCTGGGTAACTGGTCTTGCCGGGACAGACGTATGATTTCAGCCAGCACATCGGCGATTGCATCGACGCGGGCCTCAACCTGATCGCTCTGACCGGCGCGACTGAGCACCAGGCGGATCAGGCCTCCGGCGTTCACCAGATAATCGGGGGCATAGAAAATGCCTCGCTGGCGCAGGCGCTCGCCACAACTGTCATCCGCCAGTTGATTATTGGCAGCACCGGCCACCACCGAGCATTGCAGGGCTTCGATAGTGACAGGATCAAGAACCTGCCCCAGGGCACAGGGGGAAAACACGTCGCAGTCGGTCCGGGAAATCGCCTTGCTGTCCACCACAGTGGCGTCGAACTGACGGGCAATATCAGCGCAGCGTTGGGGATCTGTATCTGTGACAGTAAGGCGGGCACCGGCTTCGGCCAGCATGGCTGCCAGTTTACTGCCCACATGGCCCAGACCCTGGATGGCCACATGCAGGCCCTCCAGTTTGTCTCGATCCAGACAATGATTGGCAGCACTTCGAATCGCCGCCAGCACACCTCTTGCCGTCATTGGCGAGGGGTCGAATCCATCCTGAGCGGTACCAACTACATGGCTGGTGCGGCTGGCAACCACATCAAGGTCCTTGAGTTCGGTGCCACTGTCCATGGCGGTGATATAGCGCCCCCCCAATTGCTCTACGCAATCACCAAAGGCGCGGAACAGGGCGCCCCTGTCTACCTGACCCGGGGGCAGCATAATGACTGCTTTACCGCCACCCTGGGGCAAACCGGCCAGCGCCGCCTTGTAACTCATGCCGCGGGCCAAGGCCATGGCATCGCTTATGGCAGCATCCGATGAGGTATAGGGAAGACAGCGACAGCCGCCGAGGGCCGGTCCCAGAGAAGTGTTGTGAATGGCAATGATGGCATTCAGGCCGCTGGCCTGATCATTGAATAAATGCAAATCCTGCAGACGAGCAGAAGCGAGCGAGTCGAACATAGGAGACTCCCGTTGTCACTTGTGTGCGCCGATTGTGTCGGCGGCCACCTCCCGCTTCCGGTTGGGAAGCGGGGTTTCGGGGAGGCGCGGTATGCGGGTAAGCAACCTGCCTCTTGCAGTCAGTATAGGCTGGCTGGCCCGCAGTTTAAAGACTCTGTGTCACTGCAAACCGGGGCCGTCCGGGCGCCTAATCCTTTCGCCAGACCGAGACCTGGCTGATGATGTACTCGTATTTGCGCCGATGCTCGCGAATCATGAAAGGCAGGTCTTCGGCGTGCAATCGCGTAAATCCCGGCAAATGCCTGCCAATAGCAGCCAGGGTGGCATCGCTGTCTGGCCCGTCGAGAAAATGATCCACGCCAGTGAATTCTTCCATCCAGGTATTGGGCGAGGCAATCACCAGAATGCCACCGGACTTGATATAGCTATCCGAAGTCACAAACTGGCGCAGGCAGTCTTCCGGCCGACTGAGACGGCAGAGCAGATTACTCAGAAGCAGGGCATCGAAAGGCCCGCCCGCCACCACCTCCGGGGTCGCCTTCAAACGTGCCGCGTCGCCCTGCACAAAATTGACCCGGGCCCCATTCACCCCTTCCGGTACACGGGCCAGCATCGCCGTGCTGTGACGACCGGTTTCGCGGCGGCGATATTCCAGAGAGCCCTGCTGCTTGATTTGTCTGGCGGCGTCTATAAAAGCATCGCTGTAATCCAGACCCAGCACCTGCTCAAAGCTGCGCGCCAGTTCGAAACTGGCCCTGCCCACGGCACAGCCCAGATCCAGAACCCGGTCTTTGCTACTGCTGTATTCATTGACCAGTTCCACCGTGCGCTGAATCAGATCCCCGCTGTCCGGGTGTCCCACCGCGGCGCTGATGGCTGCATCACGCTGCTCCTGCCGGTCGGCGAAATGAAACAACAGATACTGATCAACAGTGTCATCGCTGTCATATTTGTCACCCTTCTTGCTGGCATTGCCCTGGTCTTGGACCAGCCTGAAGCCGGCATGCTGATAGAAATGGGGCCGGAAATGAAAACGTGACCAGAGACTGGCCTCGTCACCGGTACTGATAAATGATCCACCGAGGATCATCTGGTGCTCATCATCGAAGCAGGGGGTACTGAAATCGGTGTAGTAGGGATGAATCTCAAAGCCCGCCAAGGGATGGAAGGGGTCTTCACACCACTGCCAGACATTACCGAAACTGTCATGTATGCCCAGGCTGTTGGCAGCCATGGCGTGAACCGGAGTCTCTGCACCGTAGCGCAAATTATGGTTATAGAGACTGGCGCTGCCGGCCTGCATCACCGGGTCCAGGGTCAGGCAATTATTGTCGCCCGGGGTCCACTGCACGGCTTCAGACATGGCAGGCTCGCGAATCACATGATGTTCCGCTTCAGTCAGCAGGCGAAAGGGAATATCACTGGCCTGCTGCTCGCCAAGCCAGGCACAATAGGCTTTGGCCTCGTAGTAGTTAACCACCGCCGGCCAGTCCCATGGCATGGGAATTTCACTGAACGTGGTACGTAATTTGTAACGGTGGGAACCTGCCGGACCGTCCTGAACCCAGAAGGTCGGCCACTTCACATTGCGGAATTGTCGCCAGGCCCAGCCGTCTTCGGACCAATAGCGTTTTTGTTCATAACCGCCGCTGCTGACAAATTCGAAGAACTCACCATTGCTGACCAGAAACTTGCTGACCTTAAAAGAGTCTACCTGGCGCGTTTCATTGCCATACTCATTATCCCAGCCATAACTCGGCCAGGCCTCGGGTTTACCCAGTCTTACTTCGGCTCCATCCATCGGCAGCATTTCATTACGGGGATAGTCCTCGCCCGATTGCGGCTGATAATTGCTGCTTGCAGGCTCACCATGCAGCGGAGGCCAGTTGTCGGGCTGGCGCAACAATTCCAGGGGCAGCTCACGGATCAGCACACTGGAAGTCTCCAGGTGGATACGTTCATGCTCAAACGCCATGGGCAATGCCCAGGCCGGGCTGTCCATGGTGATGGGCTGGTCCAGTATCGGGTGAGTTCGAATCAGTTCATGGACCAGATCGAACACCTGCTGCCGGTATTCCCGCACTTCACTAAGCTGCGGCCAGATGTCATTCTCACCTTCGTGCAGATCATCCCAGTTCATCTCATCGACGCCGGTCTCGAACAGCAATTCAAATTCCTGGTTGACGGGCTCATTGATCAGACCGGCCACCAGCAACTTGTTGACGTAGAAACAGACCGGGTGGGCATAATAGAAAATCAGGGGATGGCGGGTCTTGTGCCAGGGGCGCTGATAATAGGCTTCATCGCTGGCCAGGGCTGAGAACAGTTGCTCTGTCAGGGCCCAGGTGTTCTCGAAATAGGCCAGAATGGCGTCACGCCCCGCATTCAGGTTCAACAGCGGCAATGAATGAGGCAAGGCGGCTTGCTGTGCAGCCGCATCGCGGTTGGCGGAAAGATTAACGACTTCTTCCGATGCAGACATAGGGACTTCCTGTGTGGCAGATTATACGAATTGGGTGGCCGGGGTCCTTAGAGCGTGTTACTGATGAACCGCTGCTGGCAAGGAAGCGCCACCATCGGCTGTCGAATCAGTTAGAATAGTGACACAAGCCAAAAAGAATATAGACCCCCAAATGGTGTTGCAACTTGCAGAGTAAACTATCCCACGTCGGCACAACTATTTTTACAGTCATGTCAAAAATGGCCCAGGATCATGGCGCCATCAATCTATCACAGGGATTCCCTGACTTCGATTGTCCCGAGCGGCTCAAACAACTGGTAAGCGAACATCTCAATGGCGGCAAGAACCAGTATCCGCCCATGACTGGTGTTCCGGTACTACGCCAGGAGATCGCCAACAAGATCAGCCGTCACTATAACTTTATTGCCGATCCCGAGACTGACATCACCGTGACCAGTGGTGCCACCGAGGCGCTCTTCGATGCCATCCAGGCGGTGGTCAATCAGGGTGATGAGGTCATTGTCTTTGATCCTGCCTATGACTCCTATGCGCCGGCGGTGGCGCTGGCAGGGGGAAGCTGTGTGCATCTGCCACTTTCTCTGCCGGATTTTTCCCTGGATTTTGAGCGCCTCAAATCGGCCATCAACCAGCGCACCCGGCTGATTATCATCAACTCGCCCCATAACCCTTGTGGTGGTGTCCTCAGCCGGCAGGATCTCGATCAACTGGCGGAACTGATCCGTGATACCGAAATACTGGTGCTCTCCGATGAGGTCTATGAACATATGGTCTTCGATGGCGGGCAGCATGTCAGTGTGCTTGGCCATGAAGAACTCAGTGGCAAGTCCTTTGCTGTATTTTCCTTTGGCAAAACCTACCATGCCACGGGTTGGAAGATGGCCTATTGCGTGGCCCGTTCCGAATTGATGGCAGAATTCCGCAAGGTACATCAGTTTGTCACTTTCACCAGCACGTCCTTTTTGCAGTATGCGCTGGCCGATTTCATGCGTGAGTGCCCGGAACATGCTCTGGAATTACCTGATTTTTATCAGCGTAAACGGGATCTTTTTTGCGCCCTGCTCAAGGATTCACGCTTCAGCTTCAAACCTTCGGCAGGAACCTATTTCCAGATCGTCGATTACAGCCAGATCAGCGATCAGAGTGACCAGGATTTTGTGAATGAGCTGACCCGGCGCCATGGGGTGGCTGCTATCCCCCTGTCTCCCTTCTACCAACAGGCACCAGACTCCCGTCTGATACGTTTCTGCTTCTGCAAGCATGACAAGACTCTTGAACAGGCAGCCGGGATTCTCTGTCAGCTCTGACCATGGCTGATCTTGACCTCAAGCAACTGGCAGCGGATATCAAGGCCTGGGGAATGGAGCTGGGCTTTCAGCAACTGGCCATATGCGACACTGACCTGTCTGCCTACGAACCCTGGCTGAACCAGTGGATCGCCAGTGACTACCATGGCGAGATGTCCTATATGGCAGATCGAAAGGACTTGCGCCTGAATCCGAACAAGCTGTTACCTGGCACTCGCCGGGTTATCACCGCCCGTATGGATTATTCCCTGCAAGCAGACAATTCCCTGTCACCCATGGATGCCGACCGGCAGGCCTATGTGTCCCGCTATGCAAGGGGTCGGGACTACCATAAAGTGATTCGCAAACGCCTGCAGAAACTGGCAGACCGCATACAGGATGTTGCCGGTCCCTTCGGTTATCGCGCCTTTGTGGACAGCGCCCCGGTACTGGAGCGGGCGCTGGCCGAAAAATCCGGTCTGGGCTGGATTGGCAAGAACACCATGCTGATTAACAAACAGGCCGGTTCCTGGTTTTTCCTCGGAGAACTGTTCACCGATCTGCCTCTGCCGACAGACGAGCAAGGCTCGGCTCATTGCGGCTCTTGCCGGGCCTGTCTCGATGTCTGTCCCACGGACGCATTCGTTACTGCCAATCAACTGGATGCACGCCGTTGTATCTCCTATCTCACTATCGAATTGAAAGGCGCCATTCCGCTAGAGTTGCGCAAGCCCATGGGTAATCGCATTTTTGGCTGTGACGACTGCCAGTTGATATGTCCCTGGAACAAATTCAGCAGGCTGAGTGATGAAGGGGATTTTTCACCGCGGCACGGACTGGACGACGCCGCTCTGCTGGATCTGTTTGCCTGGACCGAGGAGGAGTTTCTTGCCCGTACTGCCGGCTCCGCCATCCGCCGAACCGGCTATGAAGGCTGGTTACGAAATCTGGCGGTGGCGCTTGGCAATGCTGCACCGGATGGGGCCATTATCTCTGCGCTCAGACAAAGACGGGCCCAGGTCTCTGAGCTAGTGCGTGAACATATTGACTGGGCGCTGGCGCAGCAGCTAGCTGGCGAGACTAACTAGACGTCGATGAAATGCTCGCGATAGTACTGCAGCTCGGCCACCGAATCCTTGATGTCGTCCATGGCCAGGTGGGCAGCCTTCTTGCTGAATCCGCTGAGGATGTCCGGCTTCCAGCGTCGCGCCAGCTCCTTGACGGTGCTCACATCCAGATTGCGATAGTGAAAATAGGCCTCCAGCTCAGGCATGTAGTTGGCCATGAAGCGGCGGTCCTGACAGATGCTGTTGCCACACATGGGTGATGTCCTGGCCTCTGTGTGTTGCCGCAGGAATTCCAGGGTCTGCAACTCGGCATCTCGCTCACTGAGCTTGCTGGCCTTGACCCGCTCTACCAGTCCGGATGAACCATGGTGCTGCTGGTTCCAGTCGTCCATGGCCTCCAACACCGCATCTTCCTGCTTGATTGCCAGCACCGGTCCCTCGGCAATGAGATTCAGATTGGCATCAGTCACCAGGGTCGCGATTTCGATGATGCGATCCGTTGCCGGCTCCAGGCCGGTCATCTCCAGATCCAGCCAGATGAGATTGAGTGAACTGTCCATGTTTTCCATGTGTGGTCTGCCTGCAGGTTTCCGGTGAATTTTCTGTGCAACAGCGCAAGTGTAGCAGATTAAGCGGTCTTCGAATCCGCACCTGCAGCCTGCACTGTGGGATAATGCGCCGCTAATCGGAATGAGCCATGTCCAAACGACGCCTAAGTGAACAACAGAAACGCCGGATCTCCCGGCAGCGAAGTCTCGGCAACGAGCACGACTCCGCACCGGCATTTGAACAATGCAATGGCAGGGTAGTCAGCCATTACGGCCGTCAGCTGGAAGTTGAGGATCTCGCTGCTGATTCAGGCAGGACTGTGCGCTGTCACCAACGCGCCAATCTCCCCAGCCCGGTGACAGGGGATATGGTGATCTGGGAGCAAAATGCCGACGGCAGTGGCGTGGTCACAGCCGTGGCACAGCGCCGCAATGAATTTTCCCGACCCGACAGTCAGGGACGCCAGCGACCGGTAGCGGCCAATCTGGATGTTGTGCAGGTGGTGATCGCCTGTAAACCGGAGCCTTTTGCCAATCTCATCGACCGCTATCTGGTTGCCATCGAGAACCTCGACCTGCAGGCGGCCCTGGTGCTGAACAAGATTGATCTCGACTCTGCGGAATCAGACAATATTGACAAAATGTTGTCCATGTATTCATCGCTGGCTTATCCGGTGTTTCGGGTGTCGGCGGAAACCGGCGCCGGGATCCAGGATCTGACTCACTACCTGGAAGGCCGCACCACCGTACTGGTAGGCCAGTCCGGCGTGGGTAAATCATCGCTGCTCAACCGACTGGCCGGAGACCAGCAGGCTCTGGTGGGAGATCTGTCGGTGGGCAAGGATAAAGGCACCCATACCACCACCACCGCCAGACTTTATCATCTGAGCCGCTGTGACCTGGTGGATTCGCCGGGCATCAGGGAGTACAACCTGTCCCCTTTATCGGCGGCTCAACTCTGTCACGGCTTTGTGGAACTGCGGGCACTGGCGGGCGAATGCAAATTCAGAAATTGCAGTCATCAGGGTGAACCGGGCTGCGCCCTGAGCAGTGCCGCCGAGTCCGGCGCGATTGACCCACGACGCTGGCAAAGCTTTCAACGCCTGCTCAGCGATGCAAGCAGCTAAACAAGAGCCTCCCTGCAAGAGTACAATGCATCCATGAGCGCACTGCCCCTTATCATCGAAACTTCAGAATTCCAGGCCATGTCCGCCGATGCCGAACTATTGCCGGTGGCGGTTTGTCAGGCCCCCGTTTTTGCTGCCAGGCATATTCCCGGTTCCGTGCTGATTGAGCCTGCCGAACTGGTCAGTGGCGACAAGCCAGCGGTAGGCAAACTACCCTCCGCCGAGCGATTGTCAGCCCTGTTCAGCCGCATCGGCCTGACGGAGAACAAGCATATCGTGGCCTATGACGATGAAGGTGGCGGTTGGGCCGGGCGCCTTGTCTGGACCCTGCACATTCTGGGTCATCAGCGCGTTTCCTGTCTCAATGGCGGGCTGGTAGCCTGGCTCAAGTCCGGCCTGCCGGTGGAATCCGGCATGGCCCGGCCACAAGCCAGTAATTACCAGGCGCACATCGACCAAAGCCAATTGCGCAGCAAACAGGATGTGCTGGCCAGTCTGGAGGATGACAATACCGTGATCTGGGATGCCCGCTCGCCCCAGGAGTATGCCGGCAGCAAGATTACCGCCCTGCGTAACGGCCACATCCCTGGGGCAGTGAATCTGGACTGGCTGGAACTGATGGATCAGGACAATGATCTGCGTCTGCGGCCCATGGATGTGCTGAAGAACAAACTCCAGCATCTGGGCATCGAACCGGCCAAACAGATTATTACCCATTGCCAGACCCATCACCGCTCCGGTCTCAGCTATTTGCTTGGCAAGGCTCTGGGCCTGGATATCACGGCCTATGACGGTTCCTGGTCCGAGTGGGGAAATGACCCCGATACCCCGATCGAGACAGGCAGTTGATACCGGCGATGTCGCGACTGTTCATTGCTGTCCAGTATTTGCTGCCCCATCAGGCCTTCTCCCGCCTGGTGGCCTGGTTTATGGCGCGCCGTCTGTACAAGAATCTTCTCATTCGCTTTTTTATCCGTCGTTATGGCGTTGACCTCAGTGAAGCAGAATATAGCGAGCCTGAAGACTACGCCGATTTCAATGCATTTTTTACCCGTCGTCTCAGAACAGGTGCCAGGCCACTGCCAGAAGACAGACAGTTGATCGTCAGTCCCGTGGATGGTGCCATCAGCCAGCTTGGCGCGATTGAGCAGGACCAGATTTTTCAGGCCAAGGGTCATCAGTTCAGCAGTCAGGCCTTGCTGGCCGGTACTGCCGAGCAGGCAGCTCGCTATGACAACGGCCAGTTCGTTACGATCTATCTTGCACCCCGGGATTATCACCGCATCCATATGCCGCTCAGTGGCAGTTTGCGTAGCATGCGCTATGTACCGGGTCGATTGTTTTCGGTTAATCCAGTCACCGCTGCCGCTGTCCCGGGTTTGTTTGCCCGCAATGAACGTCTGGTCTGTGAGTTCGATACCGAGCTGGGCTCCATGGCAGTAATACTGGTAGGAGCCATGATCGTCGCCGGTATCGAGACGGTCTGGTCAGGTCCGGTTTGTCCGGGCCCTGCCGCGGGCAAGCAGTATGAGAAACAATACACAAACGGTGCTGGCAGTGTGAAACTGGAGCGGGGTGAAGAGCTGGGGCTGTTCAAAACCGGTTCAACCGTTATCCTGCTGTTTGAATCCGGGCAACTGGCTTTTGATCTCCACTGGCAGGCAGAAATGTCGATACGCATGGGGCAGCCACTGGCCAGACGCCTGAGCCAACAGAATTCGCAACAGCACAGCCCCCGGCAGGCTTCATGAACCAATACATCGATTTCAGATAAGAGAGAGTCAGGATGAATCAGGACGAATTGAAAAAAGCGGTAGCGCAGAAAGCCTTTGACTATGTGGAGTCAAAGCTGGAAAGCGGCATGATTCTTGGCATTGGTACCGGATCGACGGCCAATTTGTTTATCGCTGAACTGGCAAAGATCAAGGATGATCTGGAAGGTACAGTGGCCAGTTCGGAAGAGTCTGCCCGGCGTCTGAAAGAACTTGGCATACCGGTTCTGGATCTGAATTCTGCCGGCGAGATCGAAATTTATGTGGATGGCGCGGACGAGAGCAATGATCACCTGCAACTGATCAAGGGCGGGGGTGCAGCACTGACTCGGGAAAAAATCATCGCCGCTGTAGCCAGGGAATTTGTCTGCATCGCCGATGAGTCGAAGATGGTCAAACTGCTGGGGAAATTTCCCTTGCCGGTGGAGGTTATTCCCATGGCCCGCAGCCATGTCGCCCGGCAAATCGTCAAATTGGGAGGAGATCCGGTGTGGCGCGAGGGTTGCACCACAGACAACGGCAACCACATCATCGATATCCATAATCTGCAGATCATGGAACCGCGCAAACTGGAACAGGAACTGAATCAGATTGTGGGGGTGGTGACCAATGGTTTGTTCGCCCAGCGCCCTGCAGACCGCCTGTTTTTGGGCACGAGTTCAGGCGTCGAGACGCTTTTCCCCCGATAAAGGACTCCAGACAATGTTCCCTTTTTATAGACGGCAGCCAGGCTAGCCTGAGCTCTCACTGGCCCTATCTACCCCTGTCCTGCCTCTGTCCAAATCTGCTGGCAGCGTCGCTGCATTCAACAAAACCTAGATCAGTCCTGTCCTGATATTCAGGGCAAGACTGCCGGCGACAGCTTAAGGGAATTTATCTTCTGGAATGGCTTTTCGCTGCACGAGCGCATCCGACCTCGCGATAAATGCCAGGTCACACTGTTTCAGTGCCCAACCGACCCTGGCCGGTTGGTCCTGCGCTCAACTCGTTCGCTGCCTGAGGCTGACTGGCCGAATAGTTTCAGCCTGCTGCTGCCAGCTTCAGCAAGAGTCTCTTGTATCAATATCAGCCGTATCAGCTGCATCAGTGATACCAGCGACCCTCTCTGATTTTCAGATCATTGAGATCTTTCAGATCAGTCGATGTTGTTTTCAGCGGTCTCTGCCAGAGAGACAAATTATAGCGGCGTAACGTTTTCCGCCTGCGGACCTTTCTGGCCCTGGGTAACGTCCATGGTCACTTTCTGACCTTCGTGAAGCGTTCGGCGACCCGAGCCGTTAATGGCGCTGAAATGTACAAAGACATCCTTGCCACCTTCCTGCTCGATGAAACCAAAACCCTTCTCGTCGTTAAACCACTTAACGGTACCCTCAACTAACTCTGACATATTGCTCTCATGCTAAAAAAAAGTAATAAACCGGATTGCTAAGGTTTTCCTGCTTTTGGTCAGGGCCACCCGATCACAGCAATCCCTTCGGTCAGTTTCAACCGAATCTTGAGTGTACGCCTGTTACAGGCAACGGGAAAGAACATTTTGTCCCAAATTGCAACAAACTCGTCGGGGATGAGCAATGTTCCTACAGGCATTTGCCTGACTGCTGCTGCCAGGCCCCTCAAAGGTCAATCAGCTTGCCCGGATTCAGGATGTTATGAGGATCGAACACTTGCTTGATCGCTTTCATATAGGCGATCTCTTGCTCGCCGCGAGCAAATTTCAGGAAGGGTTTCTTCAGCAATCCCACACCGTGCTCTGCCGACACTGAGCCCTCATACTCTTGCACCACCGCAAAAACCATTTCAGAAACTTTACTGCACTGACTTAAAAAGTCTTCTCTGGACAGGCTGTCGGGCTTGAGAATATTCAAATGCACATTGCCGTCACCGATATGCCCGAACCAGATGATTTCAAAATCCGGATAGGCTTCGCTGACCAGGGCATCTACATCGGCCAGGAATTGCGGCACCCGTGAGACTTTCACCGAAATGTCATTCTTGTATGGCGTGAAGCGGGAAATGGTTTCGGAAATGTCTTCGCGCAAGCGCCACAGACTTTCCGCCTGGGTCAGACTCTGGCTGATGGTGCCATCGCTTATCCAGCCCTGCTCCAGGCAGTGCTCAAACAATGCCATGGCAGAGTCCATGTCCTGCTCACCGCGATTTTCGAATTCGATCAGGGCGTAAAAGTCCGTCGCCGTTTCGAAGGGCCGCGGCAGACCTTTTTCGGCCACCACATGCTGCAGGGCTTTTTCAGAGAAAAATTCAAACGCAGTCAGTGGTAACTTCTCCTGAAAGGCCTGTAATACCGGCATGGTGTCGGTCATCTTGTCGACACCGAGCAACAAAACGGTGGGGTCTTGCGGTTGACTGGTCAGGCTCATGGTTAGCTCAACAATCAGGCCGAGGGTGCCTTCAGAGCCAATAAACAAATGCCGCAAATCATAGCCGGTGGCATTCTTGGCCAGGCCACGATTGCAGTCCAGCAATTCCCCCGTGCCGGTTACAACCTTCATGCCAGCGACCCAGTTTCGGGTCATGCCATAGCGAATCACCTTGATGCCGCCGGCATTGGTGGCCACATTGCCACCCAATTGACTGGAGCCGGCGGAGGCAAAATCAACCGGATAGTACAAACCTTTCTCTTCAGCGAACTGCTGTAATTGTTCGGTGACCACACCGGCCTGGCAAACCACCTGGCGGTCAGCCCCATTGAAGTCAACAATGGCGTTCATGCGATCAAAAACCACAACCACCTCGCCATGGCTGGCCACCGCACCACCACTAAGTCCGGTGCGGCCGCCGCTGGGCACCAGCGCAAACTGCTGCTGATTGGCCAGCCTGACAATGGCCTGTACTTCTTCTATCGACGCCGGCAGTACCGCCGCCCTGGGTGCCACCGGATAGGCACTGGTCCAGTCCTTGCCATAGTTTTGCAGCTCACTGTCATCGGTCTTGACCCAGTCAGGGCCGACAATGTCGGCCAGTGCAGAAAGGGTGTTACGGAAATCTGTAGTCATGGTATTCCTGAATTATTCTCGCCGGACGCCTGCTCGGTGCCCAAGCCTGGGGCCGGGTATGTTAACATGCGCCAGCACTGCGGGCATCGCCCTGAATCGCCCTGCCTGCAGGCTTCCCTGAATCTGTTAACAAGCCAAGTTGAGCCATGCATCCTGTTTCTTTTGAGAAAAGTAAAATCAAGTTCCTGCTGCTGGAAGGTGTTCACCAGAGTGCTCTGGAAACCCTTGCCAGGTCGGGATATGAAAATGTCGAGTACCTGAAAACGTCTCTGGAAACAGAAGAGCTGAAGCGGAAGATCGCCAATGCCCATTTTGTCGGCATACGCTCGCGCACCCAGCTCAGCGAAGAAGTGTTTGAAGCAGCCCAGAAACTGCTGGCAGTGGGTTGTTTCTGTATTGGCACCAATCAGGTGGATCTCACCGCGGCACTGGTTCGGGGCATTCCGGTATTCAACGCCCCCTTTTCCAATACCCGCAGTGTGGCCGAGCTGGTGATAGGACAGGCAATCCTGCTGCTGCGTGGTATTCCGGAAAAGAATGCCCTGTTGCATCGCGGCATCTGGCAAAAAGCGGCCAAGGGCTCTTTCGAAACTCGCGGTAAAAAACTCGGCATCGTCGGCTACGGCAATATTGGTTCCCAGTTAAGCGTGTTGGCCGAAGCCATGGGCATGAAAGTCTTCCTCTATGATGTGGTTACCAAACTGCCGCTGGGTAATGCCACCCAGGTGGACAGCCTCAAGGAACTGATGCAGGAATGTGACGTTATCAGCCTGCATGTCCCGGAAACCCCACAGACCAAAAACATGATCGGCGAGGAACAATTTGCCTGGATGAAACCGGAAGGCATTTTCATCAATGCCTCTCGGGGCACCGTGGTAGACATTGACGCCCTCGCCCAGGCACTGGAAGACAAACGTATTGCCGGGGCTGCCATCGATGTCTTTCCCAGCGAACCGAAATCCAATGATGAGGAATTTCATTCCCCCCTGCGTCAGTTTGATAACTGCATTATTACTCCCCATGTGGGCGGCAGCACCATGGAGGCACAGGAGAATATCGGTATTGAGGTCGCAGAAAAGCTGGCTCTGTATAGCGACAATGGCTCTTCATTTACCGCCGTTAACTTCCCTGAAGTAACCCTGCCGGCTCATCCGGGCAAGCATCGCCTCTTGCACATCCATAAAAACGTGCCAGGTGTCCTTACCGAGATTAACCGCATTTTCTCCGACACCGGCATCAATATCAGTTCACAGTACCTGCAAACCAATGAGGAAGTGGGTTATGTGGTTATGGATATCGATGAGCAATACAGTGAACTTGCCCTGGAGAAACTCAACGAAGTGAATGGCACTGTGCGCTGCCGGGTCCTGTTCTAGTCGCGCAAAACCGGATTCAGCGCAGCCTCAGGACTGGATCACCTGGCTGATCAGTCCGAATATCTTGTCCCGGTATTCCTTCGATTCGTTCACCATATGGTGACGGGCACCGTCTACCATGGTGATTTTGGCGGCGGGAAATTTGCTTTGTAATTGCCCGAGATTGTAGCGCCAGTCCACCGTACCATCCTCGCTTCCCTGAATGATATGGACTGCTTCGTTGCAGGGTTTGGCGGCGCGGAAGCGGCGCTGATAGTCGATCATGGCAAGCACCCAGTCGCGGGGAATACTGCGGCTTTGCAATGCATCCTGCTGGCGCAGAAACTGCAGAAATTCCTGGTCATGGGAGTTATCAGAAAAGCTTCTGGGAGTAGCGGCCAGGAACCAGCGAGAGACACTGAACAACAGTCGGCTCTTGTGCCAGTGCAGTGGCCTCAGCAAAGGCGCCAGTAAAATCACCTGCTCCGCCCTGTAGTGCTCGGCGATTTTCCCATGCAGTAGCGCATCCAGCAGCACAGCCGCACCAGTGCTCTGACCGATGAAATACCAGGGCCCGGCCAGGGAGTCCTGTTCAGCCTGCTGCAGGCAGCTCGTCAAAGCCTCAACATAACGCGCGAAGCTGTCGATGCTGGCCTGCTGACCACTGGACAATCCGTGGCCGGGCAGATCAATGATCACCACCGACAGGTCCAGATCCAGACAATGCTGAATCAGATGAGTAAACAGCCCGGCATGATCAAAATAGCCATGCAATAAAAAGGCGGTGCCCTTCTGCTCGCTCAGGGGCAAAGCAAAATACTGACAAACCAGTTGGTAGTGATCCCGGGGGGCGGGAATTTCCAGCAAGCCCATGTGCTGGTGAATCGACCTTGCCGCACTGGAAAAATTCATGCCGTAGTGGGCGCGGTATTTGTCCAGCAAGGCGCTACTGGCAGCGGGCGCCTGACCCTGGAAGCGCATGGGCTCCAGGGTGGCACGCAGGGCATTGGCGTCCTCAATACTGAACATGCCTGTCAGCCTCAAGCCCTCTCAGGCTTCGCTTGCATGACGCCAGCCAGACCCGATAAATCAGGCCTCGGCGTAGCGGCTGGACATCTCTTCCAGTGAATAGATCTTGCCGATCTTGTCAGCGTTACCGGCGGTGCCGAAGGCTTCCAGTCGGGCCTTGACGATATCGCGCATAGCGGTGATGGTGGGAGTCAGGAATTTGCGCGGATCGAATTCCGATTTGTTCTCCGCCAGGAATTTGCGCACTGCACCGGTGGAAGCCAGACGCAGGTCTGTATCGATATTCACCTTGCGCACGCCGTGACGAATGCCTTCCTGAATTTCCTCAACCGGCACACCGTAGGTCTCGGGAATCTCGCCGCCGAATTCATTAATCACTGCCAGCCACTCCTGGGGCACCGAGGATGAGCCATGCATGACCAGATGGGTATTGGGCAGGCGGGCGTGAATTTCCTTGATGCGATCAATGGCCAGTACATCACCGGTGGGCGGGCGTGAGAATTTGTAGGCACCGTGACTGGTGCCCATGGCGATGGCCAGAGCATCGACGCCGGTGGCCTCGACAAATTGCGCCGCTTCTTCCGGGTCTGTCAGCATCTGTTCCATGCTGAGCTTGCCTTCGGCGCCAATGCCGTCTTCCTCGCCGGCCATGCCGGTTTCCAGTGAACCCAGACAACCGATCTCGCCTTCCACCGAGACCCCGCAGGCATGGGCCATCTCTACCACCTGTCGGGTTACCCCGGCATTGTAGTCAAAGTCCATGGGTGTCTTGCCGTCCTCTCCCAGTGAGCCATCCATCATCACCGAGGAGAAACCCAGCTGGATAGAGCGCTGGCAAACCGCTGGCGAGACGCCGTGATCCTGATGCATGACGATGGGGATCTGGGGAAACTCCTCAATGGCACCCTGAATCATGTGCTTGAGAAAATTGGAGCCGGCGTATTTGCGTGCACCGGCAGAAGCCTGGAGAATCACCGGGCTGTTAACCGCAGCGGCGCCTTCCATGATGGCTCGTACCTGTTCCAGATTATTGACGTTGAATGCCGGTACGCCGTAGTCATTTTCTGCTGCGTGGTCCAGCAATTGTCGCAAGCTAATAAGCGCCATGTTGTTTCCTCTGTTTCAGTACTCTTTTTCAGTACTCTGTTTCAGTAATTGGCTCGTTAAAGAATGTCTTTATTCAGGTTACTGCGCAGCCGCCCTTTCCTTCAATACCTGCACGGCCGGTAATTCGGTGCCTTCCACATATTCCAGAAAGGCGCCGCCGCCGGTGGAGATATAGGAGATGTCATCGGTGACCCCGAAGCTGTCGATGGCGGCAATGGTTTCTCCACCGCCCGCCAGGGAGTAAGCATCGCTGGCGGCAATGGCCTTGGCCAGGATTTCAGTGCCCAGGGAGAACTGTTCAAATTCGAACACACCCAGGGGGCCATTCCAGAGAATGGTTTTCATCTGCTCCACTGTCTCGGCGAAGCGGGCGGCAGTATCGGGCCCGATATCAAGAATCATGTCCTCGGCGCCAATATCAGCTACCGCCTTGATTTCCGCTTTGGCGCCGGCATCAAATTCAGTGGCCACCACCACATCGGTCGGCAGAGGAATGGAAGTTTTCTCCATCAGGGCGCGGGCTGTGTCCACCAGGTCCGGCTCACACAGGGATTTGCCGATTTTGGCGCCAGAGGCCAGCAAAAAGGTATTGGCGATGCCGCCGCCAACAATCAATTGATCCACCTTGTTGGCCAGACTCTTCAGGACTTCCAGCTTGGATGACACCTTGGCGCCACCGACAATGGCCAGCATGGGCCGGGCCGGATTGCTCAATGAACGCTCCAGGGCATCCAGCTCGCGGGCCAGCAGGGGTCCTGCACAGGCCGTGGCCGCAAAGCGTGCTACCCCGTGGGTGCTGGCCTGGGCACGATGGGCAGTGCCGAAGGCATCCATGACAAAGATATCCGCCAAAGCCGCATATTGTCGGGCCAGTGCTTCGTCATTGCCTTTTTCCCCGGGATTGATGCGCACGTTTTCAAGCAACAGCACCCGCGCCGAAGCAGCAGCCACCGTCTCCGGTGCAGCGAGATAGTCATTCACCAGCGCCACCTCTTCATCCAGCAGCCCCGCCAGATGCTCGGCAACCGGTTGCAGACTGAACTGCGGCTGCTCGCTGATTGCCTTGCCCTCTTCCGGACGCCCGAGATGGGACATCAGGATGACCCGGGCGCCGCCGTCCAGGGCCTTGCGAATACTGGGCAGTGCCGCACGGATTCGGGTGTCATTTCCCACCTTGCCGTCATCAACCGGCACATTAAGGTCCTCACGGATCAATACCCGTTTGCCGTTTAAATCGAGCTCATCCATGCGCAGAAAAGTCATAGTCTTCCTCATTGTCTTGCAGGTCCGAACAAGGGACCGGATAAAGTGTGCGTTTATCTACTGGCTGTCCATGGAATGCAGAAATTGCGCCACATCCAGCATGCGATTGGCATAGGCCCATTCATTATCAAACCAGACCAGTAAATTCACCAGTCCGCCCGGCGCGATCCGGGTCTGGGTCAAGTCCACAATCGCCGACCGGGGGTCGTGATTGAAATCACAGGAAGCCAGTGGCTCATCGGTCGTGCCCAGCACATTGGCCGGCAAGCGTTCGCTGGCACGGCGCAGCATGGCATTGACTGACTCAACGCTGAGCTGCGCTGGGTCCTGTTGCACCATCAGGGTGAGATCCATCACCGACACATTGACTGTTGGCACCCGGATGGCCTGGGCGCTGAGCTTGCCCTGCAACTGCGGCAAAATACGTTCGATACCCCGGGCCAGTGCCGTCTCCACCGGGATGATGGATTGCATGGCACTGCGGGTGCGGCGCAGATCGTGATGATGGTAGCTGTCGATAACCGGCTGGTCATTCATGGCCGAATGGATGGTGGTGATAATTCCGGAGCGGATGCCCAGTGCCTCATCCACACTGGCCAGCACCGGGACGATGCAATTGGTAGTGCAGGAGGCGTTGGAGACAATGCGATGTTCCGGTTGCAGTTGCTCGTGATTGATACCCCAGACTGCGGTGAAATCCACATCGCTTTCGGCGGGCTGGGAGAACAGCACCTTTTTGGCACCCTGCTGCAGATGTTGCTCGGCGGTGTTGCGATCACTGAAAGCACCGCTGCATTCCAGCACCAGATCAATGTCCTGTTGCTGCCAGGGCAAGGTGGACAGATCCGGACAGCGAGACACGGCAATACTGTCACCGGCAATTTCCAGACTGTTCTCAGTATGAGCCACCGTACCCAGGAAGCGGCCATGGGTACTGTCATAACGGGTCAGATGGGCAAGGGTGCGACTGTCTGCCAGGTCATTGATGGCAACGATGCGCAGGTCGGCATAATTGGTGGACTCGTAAAGTGCCCGCAATACACAGCGACCGATGCGCCCGTAGCCATTAATGGCAATGCGATAGGACACAGGGCGCTGCGTTCCTATTTGCCTGCCAGGGAGCGAGCCACGTCGGCCACATGCTCGGCAGTGAAACCAAAGTGCTTCATCAGATCACCGCCCGGTGCCGAGGCACCAAAGCTGTTCATGCCGATGATGGCACCATCCAGGCCCACCAGCTTGTACCAGTAGTCACTGGCACTGGCTTCCACCGCCACCCGCTTGCGCACTGCCGGAGGCAATACCGCATCCTGATAGTCCTGCTCCTGGCTCTGGAACAGATCCACACTGGGCATGGCCACCAGGCGTACAGCCAGGCCCTGCTCCTGCAGGGCAGTGGTGGCTTCCAGAGAAATACTCACTTCCGAGCCAGTGGCAATAATAATGACCTCGGGCTCGCCGTCGCAGTCCTTGAGGACATAGGCGCCGCGGGCAATATTGGCAAGCTGCTCTTCGCTGCGCTCCAGATGGGGCAGACCCTGTCTTGAGAAAACCAAAGCAGTGGGGCCTTCCATGCGCTCGATCGCCGCTTTCCAGGCCACCGCGGTCTCAACATCATCAGCCGGGCGCCAGACTGACATATTCGGCGTGATCCGCAGATTGCTGAGCTGTTCCACCGGCTGGTGAGTCGGGCCATCTTCGCCCTGGCCGATGGAATCATGGGTGTAGACCAGGATGCTGCGCTGACCCATCAGCGCCGCCATGCGCGCTGCATTGCGGGCATATTCCATGAATATCAGGAAGGTGGCGGTGTAGGGAATGAAGCCGCCATGCAGGGCGATACCGGAAGCGATGGCGGTCATGCCGAATTCCCGCACCCCGTAAAAAATATAGTTGCCATTGGCCGCTTCGGTAATGGGCGTGCTGCCGGACCAGGTGGTGAGATTGGAACCGGTGAGGTCGGCACTGCCGCCAATCAGTTCCGGCAACAGGGCAGCATAGGCCTCAATGCTGTTCTGGGAGGCCTTGCGGCTGGCGATATTCTCGCCACTGGCCTGGCACTGGCGGATAAACTCCTGGGCTTTTTCTTCAAAATAGCCCGGCAGCTGGCCCTTGATACGGCGCACCAGTTCCATGGCCAGTTCAGGGTATTCCTCTTCATAGGCCACCAGTTTTTCCTTCCAGGCGGTTTCGGCCTGAAATCCCTTTTCCGTGGCATCCCAGGACTTCTTGATGTCGCTGGGGATGTTAAAGGGGGCATGGGGCCAATCCAGGGCTTCACGGGCCGCCTGGATCTCTTCATCACCCAGGGGCGCACCGTGGGTGGCTGCCGTGCCCTGCTTGTTGGGCGAACCGTAGCCAATAATGGTCTTGCAGCTGATCAGGGTCGGTTTGTCGCTTTCTTTTTGGGCTTCGGCGATGGCCGTCCCGATGGCATCGGGGTCATGGCCGTCGGCGGACAGTACCTGCCAGCCATAGGATTCAAAGCGCTTGGCGGTATCGTCGGTAAACCACTGCTCTACTTCACCGTCGATGGAAATGCCATTGTCGTCATAAAAGACGATCAACTTGCCCAGCTTGAGGGTACCGGCCAGGGAACACACCTCGTGGGAAATACCCTCCATCAGGCAGCCATCGCCGGCAAACACATAGGTGAAATGGTCAACAATCTCGAAGCCTTCGCGGTTGAACTGGGCAGCCAGGGTCTTTTCCGCCACTGCCATGCCCACGGCATTGGCCAGGCCCTGCCCCAGAGGCCCGGTGGTGGTTTCAACGCCCACCGTATCGCCGTATTCCGGGTGCCCGGGAGTATGGGAGTGGAGCTGGCGAAAATTCTCCAGCTCGGTCATGGGCAGGTCATAGCCGGACAGGTGCAGCAGGGAGTAGATCAGCATGGAGCCGTGGCCATTGGAGAGCACAAAACGGTCACGGTTAAACCAGTCCGGATTGCCAGGATTGTGATTCAGATGGTCACACCACAGCACCTCGGCGATATCGGCCATACCCATCGGCGCTCCCGGATGGCCGGATTTGGCCTTTTGCACAGCGTCCATGCTGAGGGCGCGAATTGCATTGGCGCGGTCTTTTCGGGATACAGCGTTGTCCGCCATGTGATCTGACTCCTGTTAAATATGCTTGCGGCAAGATTGGGCCCAGCCGACCCGGCGTTTCTGCTGCGGCTGAGCGGCGGCTATTTTCCCGCACCCGGGAGCAATATGCCACCAGTGCAGGCCTAATTTGGCTCCCTGAAAGGGGTAGAGAGGCCTGAAAAAGACAAGTTCATGACCAGATGGCAACTATATCAAAATATTTTGATATAGGTTTGAAAACTCCCGTCAATACTGCTATTGTTTGCCACCCTTAACCCCCTGCCGGCCCCCGGGCTGGCACCTGCAAAGCGACTTGAGCACAACAGCCCTAAAAAATTCAGCATTGCCCGAGGTCAGCCCCCTCAGCGCCCTTGCCAGCCTGCACAAGGCCCTGGCCGATCAGTTGCGCCTGCAAATATTGCGACTGCTGATGCATGAGTCCTTTGGCGTGCTGGAACTGTGCCGTATTCTGGACATTCGCCAGTCGGCCCTGAGCCACCATCTGAAGATTCTGGCCCGGGCGGAACTGGTCAGCACCCGCCGTGAAGGCAATTCCATTTTTTACCGGCGCGCCTTTCTCAGCGACGAAGACCCCTATCGCAGCCTCAAGGCAGAAGTCTTTCAGCAGATTGACCAGCTCGAAATCGACCAGCACAGCGCCGACGAGATACGCCAGATCCAGTTGGAGCGGTCCGAACATTCCCTGAATTTCTTCCATCGCCATGCCGACAAGTTCCGGGAAAAGCAGGGCCTGATCGTGGCCCACAGCGAATACGCCAATGTGCTGCACGAGGTCATCGACAGCCTGGGCCTGCCTGCCGAAAGCCAGGTACTGGAAGTTGGCCCTGGCGAAGGGCATTTGCTGGTGGAACTGGCCGAGCGCTTCGAGTCCCTGACTGGCCTGGATAATTCCGAAGAGATGTTGCAACGCTGTCAGGCAGCAATTGACAGCGCCGGTCACAATCAGGTGAAGCTGATTCTCGGTGATACCTCAGTGGCCCTGGCGCAATCACTGCGCAGCGATCTCATTATTTTCGAAATGGTGCTGCACCACATTTCCTCACCGGCAAAAACCTTCAGTGACTGTGCCCGGCTTTTGAACGCCGGTGGTCAACTGCTGATCGTCGAGTTGTCGCCCCATGATCAGGACTGGACCCGGGATGCCTGTGGTGATCTCTGGCTCGGCTTTGAAAAACAGGATCTGGAACGCTGGGCCGAAGAAGCCGGGCTGATCACAGACCAGGGCTCATTCTTACAACTGCGTAATGGCTTTCAAATTCAGATTCGTGTGTTCAAAAAAGGGACACATGACTCTGACAATCAAATCGGAACATTAAACTCAATCAATTAAACCTGAGAACAGAAGGAAAACTCTATGGCAGAATCACACCTGTTTACATCTGAGTCCGTTTCAGAGGGACATCCTGACAAAATGGCGGATCAGATCTCTGATGCGATCCTCGACGCCCTGCTGGCGGAGGACAAGAACTCACGCGTGGCCTGCGAAACCATGGTCAAGACCGGCATGGTCATCGTAGCCGGCGAGATTACCACCGAAGCCTATGTGGATGTGGAAAGCATTGTCCGTGAAGTGGTCAATGACATCGGCTATAACCATTCCGAAAGTGGCTTTGACAGCCACACCTGTGCCGTACTCAATGCCATCGGCGCCCAGTCCCCCGATATCGCCATGGGCGTGGACGAGGCCGATGACAAGGAACAGGGTGCGGGTGACCAGGGTCTGATGTTTGGCTATGCCAGTGACGAAACCGACGCACTGATGCCGGCACCGATCCACTATTCCCATCTGCTGGTGAAGCGTCAGGCGGAAGTCCGCAAGAACGGCACCCTGCCCTGGCTCGAGCCCGATGCCAAGAGCCAGCTCACTTTCCGCTATGAAGACGGCAAGCCCGTGGGTGTCGATGCTGTCGTACTGTCTACCCAGCATCGCGACGAGATCAGCCTTGATGATCTGCGCGAAGCGGTCATGGACCAGATCATCAAGCCGGTACTGCCGGAAGAATGGATTAATGAAGACACCAAGTATTTCATCAATCCCACCGGTCGCTTTGTGATTGGCGGTCCCCACGGTGACGCTGGCCTGACCGGACGCAAGATTATTGTCGACACCTATGGTGGCATGGCCCGCCACGGTGGTGGTGCCTTCTCTGGCAAGGACCCCTCCAAGGTAGATCGCAGTGCGGCCTATCTGGCGCGCTATATCGCCAAGAATATTGTTGCCGCCGGCATTGCCCAACGCTGCGAAGTGCAGCTGTCCTATGCCATCGGCGTTGCCGAGCCCACCTCCATCAGTGTGGACACTTTTGGCACCGGCAAGATCGACAACAGCAAGATTACGGAACTGGTGCGTGAGCATTTTGAACTGCGCCCCAAAGGACTGATCCAGATGCTGGACCTGCTGCGTCCCATCTACCGCGACACTGCCGCCTATGGTCACTTCGGTCGTGAAGAAGCGAACTTCACCTGGGAGAAAACTGACAAGGCGGACGCGCTGAAAACTGCAGCCGGACTGTAAACCAATCAAAACTACGGAGTTATCTATGAACAACCTGAATGTGCAAGAGCAAGGCAGTGAAGTACAGGACTACAAGGTCGCTGATATTTCCCTGGCCGACTTTGGCCGCCGCGAGATCATTCTCGCCGAAGCCGAAATGCCAGCCCTGATGGCGCTGCGCGACAAATATTCTGAAGAGAAGCCGCTGGCCGGTGCCAAGATTCTTGGCTGTATCCACATGACTGTGCAGACAGCCGTGTTGATCGAAACCCTGCAGGCACTGGGTGCTGAAGTGCGCTGGTCTTCCTGTAATATCTTTTCCACCCAGGATCATGCCGCCGCTGCCATGGCCGCCAAAGGCGTGGCCGTCTATGCCTGGAAAGGCCAGACCGAAGAAGAAGCCGAGTGGTGTATCGAGCAAACCATCCTCAAGGATGGCAAGCCCTGGGATGCCAATATGATTCTCGACGACGGTGGTGACCTCACCGCCATGGTTCACGACAAGTATCCCGAAGTCCTCGACAATGTCCATGGCATTACCGAAGAGACCACCACCGGTGTACACCGTCTGCTGGACATGATGAAGCAGGGTACTCTCAAGGTTCCCGCCATCAATGTGAACGACTCGGTCACCAAATCCAAGAACGACAACAAGTACGGCTGTCGCCACAGCCTCAACGATGGCATCAAGCGTGCCACCGACATGCTTTTGTCCGGCAAGAAAGCCCTGGTAATTGGTTATGGTGATGTGGGCAAAGGCTCGGCCCTGAGCTTGCGCCAGGAAGGCATGATCGTAAAGATTGCCGAGATCGACCCCATCTGTGCCATGCAGGCCTGCATGGACGGTTTTGAAGTTGCCTCGCCCTATATCAATGGCGAAAACAAGGGCAGCCTCGATGCCATCGACAAGGACCTCATTGGTGCCCAGGATCTGATCGTAACCACGACCGGTAATGTCAATGTCTGCGACAAGTACATGCTGCAGGCTGCCAAGAAAGGCGCCATTATCTGTAACATCGGTCACTTCGATAATGAAATCGATACCAAGTTCATGCGTGAAAACTGGGAATGGGTTGAAGTTAAACCCCAGGTTCACCAAATCTACCGCAATGGTCAGGAGAACAAGGACGATTATCTGTTGCTGCTGTCCGAAGGCCGCCTGATCAATCTGGGTAATGCCACCGGTCACCCCTCACGCATTATGGATGGTTCCTTCTCCAACCAGGTACTGGCGCAGATGTATCTTTACGAGCGCAAGTACGCCGATCTGTCGGAAGACTCCAAAGTCGCCAAGATCACCGTTGAAGTACTGCCCAAGAAGCTGGACGAAGAAGTGGCAGCGCTGATGGTACAGGGCTTCGGTGGAGTACTGACCCGTCTGACCGAAGAGCAGGCTGACTACATTCACGTACCGCTGGAAGGTCCTTACAAGACCGAAAGCTACAAGTACTAAGCAAAAGAATGACGGAACAAAGAGACATGCAAAAGGCCTCTTCCCGACATTACAGCATTGAGTATTTCCCTCCTCGCACCGAGGAGGGAGAAGCCAAGCTGGATCTTGCCCACAAACGCCTCAGCAGCCTGGGTCCGGAGTTCTTCTCCGTGACCTATGGTGCTGGTGGCACCACCAAAAAAGGCACCCGAAAACTGGTTTTGAAGTACACCGAAGCCGGTTCTGTTGTGGCGCCCCATTTGAGTTTCGGTGGCGCCTCTGACAGCGAAGTGCTGAAGTTGCTTAACACTTACAAGGATGCGGGAGTCAGCAAGCTGGTGGCCCTGCGCGGTGACGCCCCTTCAGGCTTTGGTGGCAAGATGCATCATCGCTATGCCAATGAGCTGGTGGAATTTGTGCGCCAGGAAACCGGGGATCATTTTGAAATCTATGTGGCCTGCTATCCTGAAGTGCATCCCGATGCCGCAAGCTACGCAGAAGACGTAGCCTATTTCAAACAGAAGGTGGATGCCGGTGCCAATGCCGCCATTACCCAGTATTTCTACAACGCCGATGCCTATTTTCGCTTCGTGGATTATTGCCAGAGCCAGGGTATCGACATCCCCATCATTCCAGGCATCATGCCTATCAGTAATTTCAGCAACCTGGCCCGTTTCAGCGGCAAGTGTGGCGCTGAGATTCCCCAATGGCTGAGTCGCCGCCTGGAAGGATTCAGTGAAGACGGCGGTGCCGACATGCGCAAGTTTGGCCTGGATGTGGTGACCGAACTCTGTGAGCGTCTGCTTGACGGCGGTGCTCCGGGTCTGCATTTTTATTCCATGAACACCTCGAAAACAGTGAGCCAGATCTGGAATAATCTGTCCCTGTCAGAGCCTGCCTGATACGGGCAGGCCAATTTCGGAATTCAGGGCCAGACCCACTATGCGAATATCCAGGTTGTACCTCAATGCCAGGCTGCAGCCTGGCATCTCCCTTGAGCTTCCCGAGCAGGCCAGTCATTACCTGGCCAATGTTTTGCGACTGGGCAGTGGCGACACTGTCCATCTTTTCAATAATACCGATGGCGAGTTCTCCGCCAGCATCAAGCAAGCTTCCCGCAAGTGCGTAACGGTGCTGCTCGATGAGCAGATTCGGAAACCCGTGCCCGACAAACTCACTGTGCATCTCGCCGTGGGTCTGTCCCGTGGTGATCGCATGGACTACCTGATCCAGAAAGCCACTGAACTGGGTGTCAGCAGAATCTCCCCGCTGTACACAGAGTTCGGGGAGGTGAAATTCAAACAGGAAAAGCGTCTGGACAACAAACTGCGGCACTGGCGACAGGTAGCCATCAGTGCCTGCGAACAGAGTGGCCGTTTGAGCGTCCCGGAAATTTGCGAGCCCCGCAGTTTCAGTGACTGGCTGACGGAAGCCCCGGAATCGGTAAAGATTATTCTTCAGCCCGGCGGGGATACCCGGCTTGCCGACTTACCGGTCAAGGATGCCCTGTGCGCCCTGAGTGGTCCGGAAGGCGGGTTTTCTGAGGCAGAGCTCAGCCTGGCAGAACAGGCCGGCTTTGTGCGCACCGGCATGGGGCCACGGGTGCTGCGAACCGAGACTGCACCGATCGCTGCCCTGGCCATCCTGCAGGCCTGTTTTGGGGATATCTAAAACCGCTCAGAGCCGGAAACCGAAACCGGCCACCGAGATGCGTTTGCCCAAAAAGGCGAAACAGTATTCCGAGGTATCAATAGCCAGGCCCCCGGGATTCACCGAACGGGCAATATTCAGATTCGCGCTATTGGCCTTCTGAGCGGACAGATCCACCAGACGCGGTTTGGCCAGCTTTTGTCTTTGCCCATCCGTGATAATGGCTACCGTCGGTGACAGGCGCTCTTCATGGTTTTGCTCCCACACCAGAGCCAACTCGCCACTGGAAAGCTCCACCAGGGAACCGATGGGATAGGTACCCATAATATGAATGAACTCCACCACCAGCTGTTCCGGAAACTTCAGCTCCCGCTGTTTGTACAATCTTGAAATGGCCCTGGCTGGCGACACTCGACGGGCAGGATCATTGGAGCGCAATAGCCTTTCAAAAGAATAGGCCAGGCTGGTGAAGCGGGCCAGGGCCGGAATCTGTTTACCCTTGAAACCCCTGGGGAAACCCCGACCATCGTGGCGCTCATGATGACTGCGCACAATCTGGATAATGCGCTCGTCCATATCCTCGCAGGCCTGCAACAATTCCACTCCAAACTCCACGTGCTTGCGGTAGGCCAGCACCTCTTTCTTGCGAAACGGTCCGCGCTTGTTTACCAGGCGTTCCGGCAGCAGGTTCATGCCAATATCGGCCAGCAGGGTGCCCTGAAACAGACATTCGATGTCTGGTCGGGACAAACCGAATTGTCGCGACAACATGGCGGCCCAGATAGCGGCCCGGACGCAATAGGCATTGACGGTGGCAAGCTCCTGCTCGGTGCCCAGAATCCAGATCAGGGTCTGGGGGTTGGCCAGGATTGAGTCAATCAGCGCGGCAGAAGGCTTGCGCAGGGCATCCAGGGGCAGGGCTTCGCCCTGGCGCACCGCCGCGGCCGTCTCTGCCATGATTTCTTTCAGGCTGGTATAGGCGGCATGGGACTTGTCGATTTGTTTCTTCACCGGCTGGGTCACCGGGTAGGCATCCCGGTTGACCTTGAGACTGGAAACCTGGGGTGCAGCGCGACGGGCGCTGCTGAGAATCGTGAGATTGCTGCGCCGACGCTTCGCCGGCTCTGCCCCTTTGTTGATATCAATAGTCAGCACCCGGGCGTACTTCTGCAGGATCTGGATTTCCTCGGCATTCTTGACATGAAAGCCGCCCAGGGGAAAAGGCGTATCGGACCAGTTGCAGTCCATTTCGGCAATATACATGCCCACCAGCACGTCATTGGCGCTGACTTTGATCAGGTGACTGGCGTTGGCAGAAGTTCCGGTAACAGGCATGGTCGAAGAGTACTCTGTTTCCGGAATCAGGCTTGTGAGAAAGCTCACAAAAGCTGTTCGAGTCAGAATCCTGAGGCCTTTTATGCCCCGGTTAGCGTGGACCTGTGTGACCCGCTTAACATTTCTGCATAGCCTGCAGTTTCGCCAAGGGATGCAGAACGGCGAGCTTGATATTGCGGGATTTGTATATGATGGTAATATACAATAATGATTGACTGGTCACTCATAGTCGGCTTCGAATGGGATCAAGGTAACGATCGCAAAAGTGTTGAAAAGCACGCGGTCAGTAAATTTGAGGCTGAGCAGGTGTTTTTCAATCAACCACTACTGGTGCTGGAAGACAGCAAGCATAGCCACAATGAGCTCCGTCTGCATGCACTGGGGAGAACCGATCATGAGCGACTCTTGCATATCAGCTTTACGCTGCGCAGCGACAACACACTGATCAGAGTGATTTCCGCACGCGATATGCACCGGAAAGAGAGAATGATTTATGAGCAGAAAAAAGAAAGCACCTGAATTTAAAACCGAAGCGGAAGAACGCGCTTTCTGGGAACAGCATGATTCCAGTGACTATGTGAACTGGGATTCAGCCCGGTCTGTTTCCATGCCCAATCTGAAACCCTCCACCAAGACCATTTCACTACGCTTGCCAGAGAGCTTGTTGAACAGCATCAAGACAGAAGCCAATAAACGTGACGTACCCTATCAGTCACTTATCAAGGCATGGTTGGCTGATGATGTTAAAGCCAGCAGGAAAAGCTGAGGCGATTGCCCACAAGGCTGCTGTTGCCGGCCTGAGCAAGACTGTTTGCTTCGCCATTTCTTTCCCTTTTTGCTCGCTTTACCTTTTATACCGTCTAAAGCTTCCTATACTCCTTTACCCACTTTCTCCAGGCCAAAAAAAAAGCGCCCCTGTTTCCAGGGGCGCCAATACGTATTAGCTACGTAAGGGAGAGACTTACAATCGTTGTTACTGGGAAACGAATTCCGGGTAGGCTTCCATTCCACATTCGGAAAGGTCCACACCCTCGTCCTCTTCCTCTTCGCTGACGCGGATGCCCATGATGGCTTTCAGCGCGAACCAGACGACCATGGAAGTGGCGAATACCCAGATAAAGATAGTCAGCATGCCGATCAGCTGGCCGCCAAAGGAGGCGTCCGGATCGGACAGCAGGACCGCGAAGATGCCCCAGATACCCACCACACCGTGTACGGAGATGGCACCAACCGGGTCATCGATCTTCAGCTTGTCCAGAGTCACGATGCTGAATACCACAATGGCACCACCGACGGCGCCGATGATAGTGGACAGCAGCGGCGTGGGATCAGCCGGTTCGGCAGTAATGGCAACCAGGCCGGCCAGGGCACCGTTAAGGGCCATGGTCAGGTCAGCCTTGCCGAACATGAGGCGGGCAACCATCAGTGCACCGATCAGGCCACCGGCAGCAGCCGCGTTGGTGTTCAGGAATACATTGGCCACCTCATTGGCAACACCGATACCACCCAGCTTCAGGGTAGAACCGCCGTTGAAACCGAACCAGCCCAACCACAGGATGAAAGTACCCAGAGTGGCCAGCGGCAGGTTGGCGCCAGGCAGGGCGTTTACGGAACCGTCTGCCTTGTATTTGCCTTTACGGGGGCCCAGTACCAGAACTCCGGCCAGGGCCGCAGCAGCACCAGCAAGGTGGACGATACCGGAACCGGCATAGTCGTAGTAATCCAGCGAGTAGAGTCCGAATACGGAGTCGCCGTTCCAGGTCCAGCTACCTTCCATGGGGTAGATGAAACCGGTCATGACTACTGCAAAAGCCAGGAAAGCCCAGAGCTTCATGCGCTCGGCCACGGCACCGGAAACGATGGACATGGCGGTGGCGACGAAAACTACCTGGAAGAAGAAGTCTGAAGCGCCGGAGTATTCGCCCATGTCACCGAAACCGGCTTCATTGGATGCGGCGAGAATCTCGGCCACGGCTGCGTCATCCATCTCTGCCACAGTGGTAATACCGGACAGGAAGATACCGCCGTCATACATGATCTGGTAACCACAGACCAGATACATGGTACAGGCGATCGCGAACAGCGCGACGTTTTTGGTCAGGATCTCGGTGGTGTTCTTGGAGCGAACCAGGCCTGCCTCGAGCATGGCGAAACCGGCTGCCATCCACATGACCAGCGCACCGCAGATCAGAAAATAGAATGTGTCCATTGCATATTGCAATTCAAATATTTGGTCTTGCACCTTTACCTCCTAAGTGGTCTGAGCCTCGGACCACGAATAATCAAAAATCTTGCTCTTGTAAGCTTTTAGATTGCTTCCTCGCCGGTTTCGCCGGTGCGGATTCGAATGATCTGGGCCAGCTCGGTAACGAAAATCTTGCCATCGCCGATCTTGCCGGTATTGGCGGCCTTGGTGATTGCCTCGAGGGTCTGTTCCAGCAGGCCTTCTGCCACTGCAACCTCGAGTTTTACCTTGGGCAGGAAATCGACTACGTATTCCGCGCCGCGGTAGAGTTCGGTGTGACCTTTCTGTCTGCCAAAGCCTTTGACTTCCGTGACGGTGATGCCTTGCACCCCGATTTCAGACAAAGCCTCGCGGACGTCGTCCAGTTTGAATGGCTTGATAATAGCCGTGACTAACTTCATTACTTTCGCTCCTTGGTTTAAACAAGCGTTTGTTCTACGCGGTTTGCCCGTTCGTATTTGGTACAACTGAGGTAGCTCTTATGCATGGCCCGTGCCAGAACCATTTTTGGGCCATAAATCAGCGAGATAGCCGAATCTGCAGGCCTGCGCCCGAGTCCGGGAGAGAGTTTTTACAGAATTAAGTGCACCGTGTTTGTGCGCGGGGCAGACTTGCACCAGAAAAGTGCGTTTCAGCACCATTTCATTCAAAAAATGCCGATCGGTAAGAGGTTTCCCGCTTTGGGACCTGTCGGATGAGGGCGCCTGAATGATGCTAGAATCATCCTTCGTTTCATTGCAGTCGAAAAATCATGATCAACAAGCAAGTCATTGAAGAACTCAGCCAGCGTTTGTCGGAATTATTGCCGGCGGCGCGGGAACTCCAGGCCGAGTCACGCACCAGAATAGAGCAATTGCTGAACAAGGCGTTCAGTGAATTAAATCTTGTTACCGAAGAGCAGTTCAGTGGCCAGGTGGCAGCCCTGCAACGGGCCCAGCAACGCATCAGTGATCTGGAGGCGGAAATCCAGGCACTCAATGCCCGGCTTGATGACCGGGAATCAGGCGGCGAGTGAGGGATTCAGCACGCTCTTGCGGAAGCCGATAGCCTGCAGCAAATGCCCTTCGGCAATCCCGGATTGCTCGTCCAGGTCGGCCAGCGTGCGGGCCACCCGCAGTATACGGTGCACGGTTCGGGCCGACAGACCCAGGCTGTCCATGGCATTGGCCAGCAGATTTTCCAGCTTGCGGTTGAGCTGGCAATACTGATCCAGTTCCAACTGCAGCAATTGTGTATTCAGCTTGCCCTGCCGTGCATACTGGCTTGCCTGGCATTGCGCCACCCGCTGGCGAACTTCCTCCCAGTCTTCACTGGCCTCTGAGCGGGACAACAGCTCCTGGCGTGACAAGCTGGCCATCTCCACAATCAGATCGATGCGATCCAGCAAGGGTCCGGACAGCTTGCCGAGATAGCGGCTGACCCGGTCCGGCGAGCAACGACATTCCACCCGGCTGTCGGTGGCATGACCACAGGGGCAGGGATTCATGGCCGCCAGTAACTGAAAGCGGGCCGGAAACACCACCTGGTAGTTGGCGCGGCTGATGGTGATCTGGCCGGTTTCCATGGGTTCGCGCAGGGAGTCCAGTACCGAAGGTTTGAATTCTGCCAGTTCATCGAGAAACAGAATGCCATGGTGAGCGAGACTGATCTCTCCAGGGCTGGCGCGATTACCCCCGCCCACGAGGGCCACTGCGGTGGCCGAATGATGAGGCGAGCGAATCGGCCGCTGCCAGAAGTCTTCGCTTTTAAGCTTTTGCTCGCTAATGGAACGAATCGCCGCCACTTCCAGTGCCTGCTCTTCATTGAGCGCCGGCAGCAATCTCACCATCACCTGTGCCAGTAATGACTTGCCGCAGCCTGGTGGCCCTACCATCAGCAGGTTGTGCCCGCCAGCCGCAGCGATCTGGATGGCCCGTTTGGCCAGTAACTGCCCTTGCACCGTGAACTCCCTGAATGAAGGTGGTTCAGGACAGGCCGGTCGTTGTCGAGGGCTTTGCTGCTGGCTAATCCCGCTCTCACTCTGCAGCGTTTCGCACAGGTTAATCAGATGCTCCACCGCCAGCACTGAACCATAGTGGGCCAGTTCGATTTCACGCTGATTGGCCTGCGGCAGTATCAGCGCCCGCTGCGCCGACCGGGCTGCCAGGATCGCCGGTATAACCCCCTGCACTGCCCGCACCGAACCATCAAGTGCCAGTTCTCCCAGTATTTCCATGCTGTCGAGTTTATTGATATCCAGTTGGCCGGAAGCGGCCAGAATACTCAGGGCAATAGCGAGATCGTAACGACCTCCGGCCTTGGGTATATCTGCCGGTGCCAGATTGACAGTGATGCGCCGGGTAGGAAAATCCAGGCCGCTGTTGATAATGGCACTGCGCACCCGCTCCTTGCTTTCCTTCACCGCCGTTTCCGGCAAGCCGACGATAGCAAAACCCGGCAGGCCATTGGACAGATGAGTCTCCACCGTGACCTGAACCGCTTCCACGCCAATCAGGGCTCGGGAATAGAGGGTGGCGAATGACAAAGCGGCTCCCACTCCTTGCTTACATTACTGGGTCGCAGATGGTTCTGCTGTTGCAACTCTCGTTTTGGGCAGACTTGTACGCTTCACTAGTTATAGTATTCGCTCTCGCCATTGGCAAAATTTAGGGCAAAAAAAATGGGTTGCCGAAGCAACCCATTCTATTCAACTGTCTGAAACGCAATGGCTGCTGCCATTGCGGGCCAGATACGTGCTGATTTACTTGCTGGCTTCCAGCATGTAGTCAACAAGAGCCTGCAGGTCGGCATCGGTGCAATCGAAGCACAGACCTTTGGCGGGCATGGCGCCAACACCGTTGATGACGTTGGCCATCACGGCTTCCATGCCTTTTTCCATGCGCGCGGCCCACTGATCGTCGTAGACGCCCGCTTCAACTTTCGGGGCACCTGCGGCACCAGTGCTGTGGCAGGCAAAGCAGGAAGCCATGTACTTGGCTTCGGCATCGAAACCATCGCTGGTCTGGGCCAGTTGCAGGGCATTGTCAGCCATGCTGGCGGAAGCAAAAACGGCGACTGCCGCAACAGCCATTGATTGGATCACTTTTTTCAAATTCAACACGATGTAACTCCTTGAGTGGGGAAATAAACTGTTTGTTAAAAATACGCCTGCGTTTGCGATTGTCAGTTATTACTGCTCAATCATGTAATCGATTAGCGCCTGCAGATTGTCGTCGCTGCAGCTCATGCACAGGCCCCGGGCCGGCATCGCACCAATACCATTGATGGCATTGGCCAGCACCTGATCCATGCCTTTCTCCAGACGCTCATTCCAGGCTTCGGTATCGCCCAGCACGGGCGCGCCGGCAGCACCGGTGGTATGACAGGCCATGCAGCTCTGGTTATAAGTGGCTTCAACATCGAAATCGCTGTCGGCCTGGGCTACTGAAGCGGTGCTGGGCTCCGGTTCAGCGGCAGTAGCAGCGGGCGGAGCAGTCTGCTCAGGGGCCGCATTGCTGGCGCTGGCTGCCGGGGCAGCGGCAGTGCCGGATCCGGACACCGGCTGGCCCACACAGGCCTGGCCTTGCAGGCATACCGAACCTACCGGGCGAATATTGTCGGCAGCGGATTGGGCCAAAGCGGAACCGGCCAGCAAAGTGGCGGTCAGGGCTGCGGCGGCCAGAGCGATAGATTTGAAACTGGGCTTAACTGATGTCACGACTTCTCTCCACGGTTTAAAGTCACTGAATTTACTGGCGACTCAGGGCTCAGGTCAGGATTCATTATCCTTTCGAAAAGCTTATCCCAAGCTGAACAGAATCTTTGCCACAAGCGGGGTTCGGAGGGCCTGAATGACGGGGTCAGAGTGTCAGAATGAAAAAACAAGAGACCCTACACTGTCTCGTCATCCGCTCTCTATTACCGCTCTCTCAAACCTTCTCGCAATCCTTCTCTCATTCCTTAGCAAGCCCTGCCACACCGCAATATCAGCACTGGAGCCTGTTCTGGGGCCCCGGATCCACCGAATACTGGGGGGAATCCTGACTGCTGGCGGGTTTGGCACAATCCGTCTGACGGCTTGTTTACGACCTGATTCTGCTGAGTCTTTACCGGAGGCGAATTATAACGTAAATGCAGCGTGGACAAAGCCCGATTTGGGCAAGATGTTGTCGTTGAATGCAGTTTCAGGCAGGGTGATACTGGCGCAAATTCAGGGCCTTACGGTGAGATTGATGGGGCTGGCGTGGTAGTAAAGCTCGCCGGGGTCCTGCTGCAGGGCGTAGCCCACCAGAAAATCCACGGAGATGTTCTCGATGCCCAACTCCGCCGGCACCAGATCATTGGCAATTGTGAGCATTTCACTGGCCTCCAGGGTCTTGTCGGCCACCGTTTCGATACCGGCCAGGGGGTCGTAGGGCAGAAACTGGCCGCTGGCGTTTTGCAGCAGAATTTCACCGTCCACCAGCGCCGCCACGATCAGGGAACCCGCCTGCCCGGCATGGGCCGGGTCCACCTGGATTTCAGCCACTATCTCCAGGCTGTCTTCGGGGCTGAACAGATTGCCATAACTGACCCCGCCATTTGCAGTAATGCCGCCCCGGAACAGCGCTTCGGTAGCACTACCCAATACCGACAGGGTCGAGCCCAGGGGCTGCAGAGCGCCGGAGGAAAATGAGGCCAGCAGCTCATAGACGCCAGTATTGCCACAATCTTCCCGTATCGGCTCAACATAGGTATTGGCCAACACATAGTACTCGCCCGCCGGCAGCAGGGTGCTGAGAGTAGAGTCGCAACTGCCGGAGAGCTTGTTGTCGAAATTCACATAATCGAAATTACTGTTGGCCAGCAGCAGCACCGAATCCAGGGACGGTGACGACATCTGCAAATCCACCGTGGTGAGGGAATCCAGTGACAGGCGATACACATCAATAAAACTGGTGTCATCACCACCCACAGTGAGCTCCGCCACGGTGCAATCGCTGGCCTCCAGGGCATCGGCCTGGCCGCCGAAGGCCATGGTTTTGATCTCGCAATTGTCCAGGCCGCTGTAGAGGGCATTGGCGCCATCGATATCATCGGCCTGCAGGCGATCGAGGGAACTGATGGTAGGCGCCATGATGGCCGGCTCCAGATTCTCATGATCCAGACCGATGACATGACCCAGCTCATGCAAGGCGACCCGACGAAAATCGATGCCGGGAATACCAAACTGGGGAATATTGCCATCGAAGATATTGAATTGAACGTCCTCGTTCACCACGATGTCGGCTTCGACAATACTGGGGGGGCCGAGAATCTCGGTGCGATACAGCCGCAGGGTTACCGCCAGGGTGCTGTCACCGAAGGCGGTACCGCAGGCATCGCCGGCAAAGGCGATTCCATTGAGTAAATCAGACGCGCAGGGATCCAGAAATTCATTGACCGGGATGAATTCGAATACGGTTTTGTCGTTCCATTGCTGCAGGGCATCGGCAAAGGCAGCGTTCCAGCTGATGCCGGTAAGGGAGGTGCCGGAGATATCAAAGTAGAACTCGGTACTGGCACCGGACCACTTGTTGCCTTCGATCTCGAAGCCATGCAATGCCGCGGGGCTGAACAGCAACAGCAGGCTCAACAACAAGGCTGCGCCACGGGAATTGGGCAATGAGCTGCTCATGTTGATAGTCATGGAAGTCCGACACCTCGAGCGACCAGATAAGGATTCGATTCACGGCTGGCTCACAATCCGGCCACTGTGAACCAGGTTTGTTATACCATCTAACGCCGATCAGCGACTGTCTGTTTACTGCCACCCTATAATTTTTCAAGGACAGTGAACAGGACCTGGCCCACAGCCTGGCCTAATCCTGGCGGTAGCTGCCATCCTGGATTGCCCGCCACCAGACTTCATTATCCAGATACCACTGCACGGTTTTCTTCAGACCGGAGTTGAAATCCTCATCCGGCAGATAGCCCAGCTCCGCCATCACCTTGCTGGCATCGATGGCATAGCGGGTATCGTGGCCAGGCCGGTCCGCCACGAAAGTAATCAGGGTATCGGCTTTTTCACCACTGGCACAGGGGGAATCCGGAAAGCGGTCTTTCAGCCCGGGATTGGCCGCAAACTGCTCATCCAGCAACTGGCAGAGCAGTGTCACCACATCGATATTGGCCCATTCATTATTGCCGCCGATGTTATAGGTCTCGCCGAAACGGCCCTTGTCCATGATCAGGTCGATGCCGCGACTGTGGTCATCCACATACAACCAGTCCCGCACCTGTTTGCCGTCACCGTAAATGGGCAGGGGTTTGCCGGCGAGAATATTCAGCAGACACAGGGGAATCAGTTTTTCCGGAAACTGGTAGGGGCCATAGTTGTTGGAGCAGTTGCTGGTGGTGACATTCAGGCCATAGGTGTGGTGGTAGGCCCGCACCAGATGATCCGAGGCCGCCTTGCTGGCGGCATAGGGAGAATTGGGTGCATAGGGCGTTGTTTCGGAAAACGCCGGATCATCAGCCGCCAGGGTGCCATACACCTCATCGGTGGAGACATGATGAAAATGATGGTTCTCAAGCTTCTCATCAGCATCGAGCCAGACAGTCTTGGCCGCCTGCAGCAGACAATAGGTACCATTGATATTGGTATCGATAAAGGCACCCGGGCCGGTAATGGAACGATCCACATGGCTCTCGGCGGCAAAGTGCACAATGGTATCGATACTGTTTTCCACCAGCAGGCGGGTCACCAGATCAATATCGGTGATAGAGCCTTTGACGAATTCGATGTTGTCAGCGCCCAGCAGCCCGGCAAGATTCTGCTTGTTACCGGCATAGGTCAGTGCGTCCAGGATCAACAGTTTGTCCTGAGGATATTTATTGTGCCAGTAGTGGATGAAATTGGCGCCGATGAATCCGGCAGCACCGGTAACAAGCATGGATCTCATAAACTCTCCCTTGAACCTCCGGCTTTCTATTGTGCCAGGTGTCCCAATACTTTTTGCAAATTCTGTTGCCAGTCAGGCCGTGGCAGATCAAGAGCCGCCAGCGTGGCAGAAATATCCAGCACGCTATAGGCCGGGCGACGAGCTGGCGTCGGATAGTCGCTGGCGGGTATGGCCGCGATGGGTATTTCCCTTTCCAGCAAACCCAGCTTCAGTGCCAGGGCCTGAATCTCACGGGCAAAATCACACCAGCTTATTTCAGCCCCATCGCAGCAGTGATAAACACCATTCAGATCCGGCCGGCCTGCAAAGGCCAGAATACAGTCTGCCAGACTGAAGGTGGAAGTGGGTGAACCGATCTGGTCATCCACCACAGCAAGCTGTTCTTTTTCCCGCATCAGGCGCAGCATGGTCAGCACGAAATTACTGTTAAACGGTGAGTAAAGCCAGGAGGTACGCAGCACCACCGCCTGTTCACCCAGACAGTTCAATACTGCCTGCTCACCGGCCAGTTTGCTGGCGCCATAGACACCCAGGGGACCGGTGTTGGCATCGGCCTTGTAGGGCGAGTCCGCCTGGCCGTCGAAGACAAAGTCTGTAGAGACCTGAATCATCCGGGCACCCTTGGCCTGGCAGCACTGTGCCAGATTGGCCGCGCCGGTTTCATTAACAGCATAGGCCCGGTCCACTTCTTCTTCAGCTTTGTCGACAGCGGTGTAGGCAGCGGCATTGATCACCACGGCGACATCATGGGGGGCCAGGGCGCTGGCTATGGCATCGGAATTACAGATATCAAGCTCAGCCGAAGACAGAGCCAGCAATTGAAAGTCTTTTGACAGGGCAGATTGTGGCCAGAGCTGGGCCAGGGTCTTGCCGAGCTGGCCTCCGGCGCCAGTAAGCACGATAACAGGTTGGTTTGCCATGGCTCAGGGAAACAGGGCCGAGTCGGCCAGGCTTTTGCCGGCCCGGTCTTTGTCAGAAAGCACAACATCGCTACCGGCATCGGGCCAGTCTATACCCACCGCAGGATCGTTCCAGAGCAGGCTGTGTTCATCGGCGGGATTATAGTAATCGGTGCATTTGTAGGTGATCTCGGCGCTGTCTGACAGCACCAGAAAGCCGTGGGCAAAACCCGGTGGTACCCAGAGCTGTTTGCCGTTTTCTGCCGACAGGGTTTCCCCCACCCACTTGCCAAAGCTCGCGGAGCTCTGGCGCAGGTCCACCGCCACGTCGAAGATCTCGCCGGAGACTACCCGCAAGAGTTTGCCCTGAGGCTGGTTCAACTGGTAATGCAGGCCACGCAGAATGCCGCGGCGGGATTTACTCTGGTTATCCTGGACAAACTGGTAATCCAGGCCCCTTTCCTGAAAATGGGACAGGCGAAAGGTCTCCATAAAATAACCGCGCTCATCCCCATGGCGGGTGGGCTCGAACAGCAGCACATCGGCAATGGCAGTGGCGGTAATTTGCATCAGGGATTTTCCAGCAGTTGCAGCAGGTACTGGCCGTAGCCACTCTTCTTCAGAGGCTCGGCCAGGGCACAGAGTTGCTCGGCATCGATAAAGCCCTGACGGTAGGCGATCTCTTCCGGACAGGCAATCTTCAGTCCCTGGCGCTCTTCGAGTACACGGATAAAATTGGCGGCATCCAGCAGTGACTGAATGGTGCCGGTATCCAGCCAGGCAGTGCCGCGGTCAAACAGCTCCACCCGCAGTTGCTGGCGGGCCAGATAGGTCTTGTTGACGTCGGTAATTTCCAGCTCGCCGCGAGCCGAGGGCTTGATGGACTTGGCCACATCCACCACATCGTTGTCATACATATAAAGGCCGGTCACCGCATAATGGGATTTGGGTTTGGCAGGTTTTTCTTCCAGATCCACGGCCTTGTTGTTTTCATCCAGTACCACCACCCCGTAGCGTTCCGGGTCATTCACATAGTAGGCAAAGACACTGGCGCCCTGGTCCTGCTCCACCGCGCTCTTGAGGGTGTCTTCGATACGATTACCGTAGAAAATATTGTCGCCCAGAATCAGGCAGACCCGGCTGTTGCCAATAAACTGCTCACCGATCAAGAACGCCTGGGCCAGACCATCGGGGCTGGGTTGCTGGGCATAGCTGATGGCCATGCCCCACTGGCTGCCGTCACCCAGCAGGGTCTGGTAAACCTCGGCATCTTCCGGCGTGGTAATGATCAGCACTTCCCGGATGCCAGACTGCATCAGTGTGGCCAGGGGATAGTAGATCATGGGCTTGTCATAAACCGGCATGAGCTGTTTGCTCACGGCCAAAGTCAGGGGATGCAGGCGGCTACCGGTACCGCCCGCGAGTATGATTCCTTTGGTCATTAAATTCTCTTCGTTATCTTGATGGCCGCTGTTCTGATTCAAGCTATGGTTTTAGCCCTGGTTGTAGCTCAGTTATCAACAGCGGCTCATTGCCTGTTCTGATTTCGACTCTGGGAGTCAATGATGTCCGGCAGTTTTTGATAAAACGTTGTGTTGGGAAAAAATCCCAATTCTTCCCGGATCTGTCGGGCCGAATGCAGATTGTCTGTGACCAGATTGTGATAGGTCCGCAGGCTGATTCCACCCTTTTTGCCGCGCAGACGATTCAACAAGCCGGCCGTCGCAGCCGCGCCGTATAATAACACACGAGGCATGGCCAGGGCCGGTAAATTACGGCCCAGAGCCTGATAGATGGCGGCCTCAATTGCGGAAATGCTGTACTCCTCCCCGTCCGTGAGCAAATAGCTTCTGACTCCCGATTCGGGTTTTTCCAGAGCCAGACAGACAGCCCTGGCCACGTCCTCGGCGGACACCAGTGACAGGCGGGTATCCAGCCTGGGCAGACGCAGGAGCATGCCCCGGCGTATCAGCCTGATCATGGCGGCGATATTGCCGGCCATGCCGGGCCCGTAAATATTGACCGGCCTCAAGATCACCGCCGCCAGTTTCGCTTGTGCTACTGCTTCCCGAATTTTCTCCTCGGCAGCCAATTTGGAACGGGCATAGGCACTGGCCTGCTGCGCTGCGGATTCCGCCTCCGCCGCCAGGGAACTGCTGATATAGATAAACTGCTTCACTCCCTGGCTGGTGCCTGCTTGCAGCAAGGCCTCGGTGCCCTGGACGTTGATCTGTTCCATGGCTCCGGCATCGCCGTTATGGACATGGGCCAGGCCGGCTGCGTGGACGATGACATCGACGCCTGCAACTGCCTGGCGCAGCGCCGCCGAGTCCTGCAGATCTGCGGAGATCGGTTCTATTTGTTCGTTAGCCTCCTGCCAGGGTCGTGCGGGCGTCCTGTGGATTAACAGGCGAATCCGGTAACCGGCGTCCAGAATTCGCTGACAGATGGCCTGGCCCAGGAAGCCGGTGCCCCCGGTTAAAAGCACTGTACTGTTTTTTTTCTCAGTCGCCGCAATCGTCATGGCTGTGAAAATATCCGCCAGCCGTGGCTGTTAAAAAAAGTGATGGCCGAGCGCATAAACAGGCGAATATGGTGCAAGCCCTTGCCTGCTGCATTACCGCCGTGGTGAATAATCTTCATGCTGGGCAGAAACACCAGCCTGCCCCGCTGCGCCAGTCTCAGGGACAGGTCAAAGTCTTCAAAGTACAGAAAATAGTCGGGGTTAAAGCCGCGCACCGCTTGCAGATCCCTGCTGCGACAAAGCATAAAACAGCCACTGGCAATGGGCACGGTCTGAGGCTCATCGCTGTCCTGCAATTCCCGCATCTCATAGCTCGCCAGCCTGCCTCGAAAGAATGCCTTGATAAAATCGGGGAAAAAGCCCCGTAATAACAAGGTCAACAAGGCCGGGTAGCGCTTGCAAAGATGCAGGCGAGTTCCCTGCTCATCGATCCCCAGCGGGCTGGCCAGAACAACAGCGGGGTTATTGAAAAGATATCTGACCCCTTCTAAAAGAGCCGGCTCTTCCAGCTCCACATCCGGGTTCATCAACAAATGAAAATCACTGTCCAGGCTATCCAGCAGCAGATTATGGGCCCGGCCATAGCCGATATTGCCATGGCCAGCCATCACATCCACGGTAATCTGTTCCCTGACCAGGGATTCGGACAGGGCAGCCACCAGCGCGGCGCTGCTCTCACTGGAGTCGGAATTGTCGATCAGTGACAGGCGCAGGCTGCTAACATCAAATTCCTGGCGCAGACGCCGAATGGCAGGCAGCAGAGACGCCAGCATAGCCTCCAACTCGGCAGCCGGCGTGTTAAAGCAGACCGTGGCTATGGAGAGCGAAGTGCCGGGCTTGTTGTTACTGTTTTGTACCTTGCTGGAGCTGGTTTCCACCCGACTGGCCTTGCCTGAATTGCTGGTTTATTCCTGTACCAGTCTATCACCAAAGGGTGTGGAAACACGCCGCATTCCCTCCGGCACATCCTCCGGAGCGATGCGGCGCGGCTCAAAACGGCGCGGCTCCCCGGAAGCCGGATTGGCACCATTACGGGCGGCAGCGCGGATGGCCTCGAAGGGATTACGGGAGGAAGGATCATCGGCGTTAGCAGCCGCCTCAGCGTTGCCATTGCCCCCTGCTTCGCTATTGCCGTCATCCAGCCGAACCCGCTCCTGACGGGCCAGGGGCTCGGCAGTGACCAGACCCAGAATGGCGATATTATCCGCACTGCTGCAACGCACCCCCCGCTCCTCATTGGCCTGACAGGGCTGGTTATCGGGATAGCGCAGCGACACCGAGCCGGATTCCACCTGCACCACGGTATAGCCGCTATGACCCGGAATACGGGTATTGCTGTTGGGATCCAGTTTCACCGACACAGCCTCGCCGTCCCGGTGGCGCAGCATGGCGCTGTAACTGTTACCGATACGGGAAGTGCCGAGCAGGGTGAATTCCGGGGCGCCGCTGTTAGGCAGGGCGCGGCGGACGGAGCGGGATTGGTTGCTGTTGTTGCTGGTGGTTTCGGGCTGCTCTACTTCTTCGAAGAGGGTGAGGTCCTGAGAATATGCAGCTCCAATCGCGATAAACGCGAACCAAAGAGCCCCAAAAGATTTTAGGTACCAATTGTTCACTTTATAGTCTCGCATACAAACCTTTTGTTTATTGACGCATAAGACATGAAGAGAGTTTTAGCACCTAGTTACTTTTAGCAATCCCAAGAGCTTTGAGGATAGGTAGGTGTTTGTTTATAAAGGAAAATGCCCGCTCTTCGAGGAATTTCTTATTTTCTTCCTCAGTCTTCAACTCTTTCCCCTCTTCTAATAGTCTCTGACCGTTCGAATGAACACATCTCCAAGCAAAATTCACTAATTCATCAATATTATTACCGCTGCTTTCATAGGCTAGTAAGAAAAGTTGAAATATACGATTTACATGAATTCCCCCACCCGTTACAGGACTACTTAAAAATTGAATATCATCGACATCTCTTGATCTTCGACATAAGGCCTTGTTTAATCTCTCAGTCTTTTCTACTGCGTTTTCTATTTCGGCATCTTCTTGAACAAGTTCTATAGTATTTTTACCAAGTAATATTGCGATTGCTTGTAAGGTTGTCCCAATTTCGAAATCGCCTGTTTTAATTAAGTCTTTGAATGATACATATTTATCGTTGGCAAGTTTGTCAATAATGGGTTCATAGTGTTCCTTTAAGAGTTCAGCGTTCCCTAATGAACCTTTTACTTTGTAGTCAAATTCAGATGAGGGAAGCCTGAGAACGAATCGCTGCTTGAGGAGTTCTTCAACTTGTTCAGACTTTGTTAGTTTTCTTGCACCTTTAATCCAGTAGTCTCTCCGGAATTGTTGGTTGACCAAAAAGTCTCTAACTGATTGCTTTAGATAAAAGTCATCAAGGCTCCTCATAAAACCCTGTTGCTCTATACTTAGATTAATGACATCTACTATATCTATAAAGTTAGCAGTTACACCAAACTCCAGCTTCGAGGGTTTTAGCCAATCAACCAAATCAGCGAAGTACATAGGGTTCCAATCCTTGTTAAAGTACTCGTGGGCCAAGTACTCTTTATTTTCCTTTTTTATCTTTTCGAAACGATTAGTAGAAAGAGGGTTCTGTTGAGTGAATCTGGGGTTGGTTTCCAGCAGTTTGTCAACGAAAGCGATCGCATTTGATATTTTTTGTTCTACTGCGCCTCTTTTTTGACCTATATTTTCATAATGATAGCTCATTAACTGACGGAGAGGTGCAAATGAAGACCATCCTGGCAGAGTATTGTAACTGATGTAACATACTCCACCTGGCTTAAGTTTATTTTTAAGAAACTCTACTATGACCTTCCTGTTAACATCTGATATCCAACTCCAAATGCCATGTAAAGCTATAAACTCATAGGAATTATCTTTTTGGGAGTGCAAGTATTCATCAAAAGAGTGGTCAGTTAGCACTGCTTGATTCTCACTTAGTCCGGCAAGCTCTCTAGCAAACGATGCTTGTGAAGGATTAAAATCAGTACCTTCCCATTTTATACCAGATGCAGATGCATGAATATTTGTAGAAAGGCCTTGACCATAGCCCAGTTCACAAGCGGTTTGAATTTTTGGATACGCTAATCCTTGTGTTATCAGCATGAACTTTACTTTGCTCGGATTTAAATCAGGATAGTAACCATACGTATAATTTACGTCAGCCGTGTAACCAGCAGTCCAGTCTTCCATTTTTGATGTCCTTATGGGGTTGGTTCTGATAGTAATTAATTTTTAAGTTGAGATAGACTACGTTCTGAAAGCAGAACTTCGAGGTTTTAAATTGTATCCGTCACTAATTGCAATAACATATGAACAATTCGGGGACAAATTTTGGTCCCTGCCACCAAACATGCATTTCGCCAAATCAGATTCTTTTTGTTATTTAAGTATTCAAGAAGTTCCTAAAGCGATCATGGGATTACCTATTGGCTTTGTAAAACTAAACGATGAATTCCAATTGGTTGGGATTCTAGGATTACGACCTAATAATAACGTTCTAGTAAGCCCTAAAGGGTCATGGCTGTCTAATTATATTCCTATCGGCTATAAGTATTTCCCGTTCTATGCTGCAAAAGTTGAGGATAAAAAAGTTGCGTTGGCTATAGCGCAAGATTCGGGGATGGTCCAGGAGAATTTTACTGATAGTCTTAAACCTTTTTTTATTGAAAAAAAGCTTCACCCCGATTTAGCGCAGATATTTTCTATTCTTGTTAAGCATCAGAAAGGACTTCAGCAGTCTAAGACAATGTGTTCTATTCTATTAGAAATGGATCTTCTGGAACCATGGGAAATAGCACTAAATCAGAATGACGAAGTAATAAACATTGAAGGCTACTATAGAATCAATGAGCAGAAGATCCGCAATTTGGATGCTGATAATCTTCACTATCTAAGTCAAGAAGGTGTGCTACAAATAGCTTATTGTCAGTTATTGTCCATGATCCATATACGCGGCCTAATGAAACTTATGCATAATGATCCTGCTGTAAACGAGAATGAAATAGATTTTACCCTTGATGAGCATTCTGGATCGATCTCTATGGAGAGTTTTGACAATTTCTAGTTCGCTTATTTTATTTTTTCCAAAAAAAAGCCCCGGCTGTCAGAGCCGGGGCTTTTTTATTCAAATACTATATTTGAATTGATCGGCTATTAACCGAATGTGAAGTCAGCAATATCGAGTGCGACTACACCGGTCAGTACAATACCGAGATCAGAAGTCGCGGTGAAATCACCGTCTCCATTCACGTCAACGAATACAAAAGTATCGGTTCCGTTGTTGGCGACTGCAACAGCGCGATCAACGACGCCGGTGTCGAAAAAGTCCGCACCTGTGCCAATGAACGCTGCCAGAGCAGCACCACCAGTACCACCTATACCCAAGTTGTCGTCACCGCCAGCAATTGCACCTTTCTGAAAGATGTCAGCGCGTGCATCACCGGTTGCCAGCCCCAGAGAAGAAGACAATTCAATAATATCTTCACCAGCGGAGTCAAAACCAACCAAACGGTCAAAGGCAGTGGCAAGATCGATAACACCGTCAGCAGGGTTTGAAATGTCAGCGGTGATCAGCATGGAGTCAGTTGCGGCAGTATAGCGAACAGTATCTGCTCCTGCACCTAACGTGAATGTGTCATCGCCAGCATTACCCTGAATGGTGTCGCCATTCGCAGTGCCAGTAAAAGTATCATCACCACTAGAACCGTTAAATGTCACACCGCCAGCTGGGCCAGCAGATACATTGACTGTCACACCGGCAGTATTTGAGGTAGCTACAACTTGTTGCAAGGCCACTGTGCCAGCATTAGTTGTGATGCTTACCTGCGCATTACCTGTGATGTTCAAAGTCTTCACGGCGTCAGCATCAAGATCAGAGATTGTGTGAACATAATCATCTGCGTCTGTGGACTCATCAGCTACAGTGTCTGCATCATCTTCATCAAGCGCTCCGATATTACCGGCAACATTGATTGTTTCAATGCCATCAGCAATCAGTGCACCAATAGTGATCTCACCATCTTCAGTAGCATCATCATCGCCATCGTTGGCGTCGAAGATAACATCCATGGAATCTGAGCTACCAGAGTCGTCTTCCAAGGCGTAAGTAACACTACCGGTAGTTACTGTTAAGTCAGCTTTGCTGGAGACTGCTGTCAGAGTGGCACCAGCAGCAACATCGTTTAACACTACGCCTGCAGCAGCGACATCAGCGGATACTTTGATATCAGTAAGGCCGAGAAGATCCAACTCATAAGTACCGGTACCGCCACCAACTTCCAGAGTTTCGAAGTTGCTGTACACAGCAGCCTGGGCTGCAGTCGTGATATCAGCGCCATCACCCAGTCCAAGAGTGTCATTGCCGTCACCGCCATCTACAGAGGCATCAACGTTATGCGTAATACCTGCGGCGACAGTGAATGTATCATCGCCTGATCCGAGATCTACCTCGGAATCTGCAGCCAAAGCAGCGTCAACTTCAACAGAGTCGTCACCGCTACCCGTAGTTACAGAAACCACTTCAGCAGAAAGTGTAAGATCATTATCTGCAGTTGAGGATCCCGCACTAATGGTTTCAAGGGCAGTACCGCCAGCGGTGTTGTCCATAACCAAACCGGCATCACCACTGATGGTAATTGACTCAACAGTATCAGTCTGTTCGATGGTATCAGCAGCACTGGTCAGAGTGAGTACGCCGGAGCCAGCGATAGTCAGTTTGGTCGCGGCGTCCGCAATCAGTCCGATATTTGACCGGCTGCCCATAGTGATATTTACAGAGGTTGCAGTGGCATCATCAACGTCAATATCTGCAACTGCAGCACCGAGGGCGTTATAACCTACATCATCCAATGTAAGTGACAATGCATGTCCACCCGCTGTCGCATTATCGACCAGGAACGTCTTAGTTGCAGTATCCAGGTCGACCAGAGACAGCGAAGTAAGAGCATCGGAGTCGATCGCGGCAGAGCCTGCGGCGTCTTCGATGGTCACTGAAGAAAGAACTGCTGAGTTAGTATCACCACCAACAAGGTCTGTGTTACCGCCATTGGCATTCATGTAGTGATCTGCACCACCGTGAACATAGACAGAAGTAGTCTTTGTACCTGTGTCAATGGTGACATTATTACCCTGATCAACATCAGTCAGTGAGACTGTAGAAGCATCTTCGACCGTTACCGCGCCATCAAGATTGCCACCAGTTACAGCAATACCTGAAACCTTAAGATCCAAAGCACCACCGACAACTTCAGCATTCACTTTACTCAGACCTGTCCAGGAGGACATATCTGCAGTGAATCCAGCTACTGTATTAACAGTAACGTTTTCAACATTCATTACTTTCGTGGTAGTAGGAACGGTCAGCGCTGAGTCCTGTGCGAAAATCTTGAGGGTGTCAGTACCACCAGCACCGTCGATTACATCCAGACCAGTCAGTGTGTTCTTGAAGGTTGCATTGCCATCAAAAATATCACCAGAAGTGATGGTGTCATTCTTGGTAGTACCGGTAATTTCATCAGCACCGAGGGTCAAAGTGAAATTGGTGCCGGAATTCTGAGTACCATTGACTTCGTCCAGGGCCGCAGTTTTGGAAGCCTCAGTGCTGTCAACATCAGCTATAACAGCTTGCAGCTCTTCCAGAGTGTCGCCACTTTGCAGCGTATCTACAGAATAAGCCTCAGCAACCTCAACCTTGTTCGCGAGGTTTGTGGCAGCGGCACCAAAAGTTTCATCGTCGGACGAAACGCCAGACAGGAAATTAATGATTTCGTAAACTACCGCACCACGGCTTTCACCAGCGTTCAGCAGAGCAGTTACTGCGTCAACGGCTTCGGTCATGGTCTCAGCAGACACTTCACCATCGAGAATAGCGGTCAAGTATTGGGTAGCAAATTCTTCATTAGTAAGAAAAGTAGGATAAACCTGTTTAAATACCGGGTTTTCTACCAGAGCGATAGTCAGGTCGCGAAGGCTAAGACCGCCATCCACGATGTCTGCCAGCTCTGAAAGGATATTCGCACCGGGGGCAGCGCCGATAACGCCAACCACGACTTCGATAATATCCGTACGAGTTTCAGCTGTAATTGCCATCTATTTTTAACTCCTTGAGATCGATTTCAATTTGTTCGTTTTTCCGATTGCGTCAGGCCAAAAACAGCCACTGACCCACCATCGAGAGGCAAGCATAAACAAGACCCCTCCACTACCTTGTGATTACAGTCACATGAAAATGAATTGCTTATTATTCTTGCCGTTTTATATCGACTTGGGGCAAATCTAGCACAACCGCAAGCAAATATCGGCGGCATAATAACGTTCCTGAAGGGTAAAAAGCAACAAAATCGGGCTAAATTCGGAATTAGCTTGCCGAGCTAAGTAGTTCATTTCCTGAATTTTTTCACTAGCCTCAGATAGCTGACACGTAACCCGTTAATTTCGTTAGAAACGTAGGCTAAAACCGAGCTCAAAAGCCGTGTCCTTGCTCTGAAAAAGTTCCAGATTGCTGTGCTGGTTCTGAATGTAAAGATTGGCGACAAAATCGACATCCAGTGCCTTGAAATCCACTGGCCGACGATATTGGATTAGCCCATAGCTTCGTTGCGTCCACCGCTTTGCACCCCCCGCCAACAGTGGGCTGTAGCCTTTCTGGTCTTCTATATCGGTGTAGCTGAATTGAGCTCTCAAAGCGCCTGTTTGCAAGCGAAATTGCCAATCCACACTGAGCTGCCAGCCATAGCGATCATCACCGGGCCGGTTATCTTTGAGTGATTGATTGCCCAGCAGGCCCACTTCAATGCTCAGTAATTGTTGCCCCGGAGCCTGTCCGATGGGGCAATCTGCTCCCACTCCCAGCTTTGTTTCCAGGGCATTCAACTGGCTCTGGTTGTGGTAGATCTGATGCTGCAACGCCAGATCGTAATAGGGCCGGCACCAGGGCAAACTGGCTGGTTGATAACGGATATTGGCCTCAGTGGCGGTAAACAGGGGTTTACCGCCGAAAAACAGATGTCGCATATTGGCGTTCACGCGCCAAGCATGGTCCCGGTCTGGCCTGATGTAGTTGTATCGGGTTGCCAGCAGCAGCAAGTCTGAATCGCTGTCTTCACTGACCCGGCCCCTCAGGTCGACGCCAAAATTATTCTGATGCAAGGGCTGCAGGCGGCGATGCAGGCCTGAAAGCTGGAAATTGAGATAGTGCCCGCTCACCGGGCGGTAATCTTCATTGAGATTGAGCAACACCGACTCGCCGGACAGGGTCAGTGTAACCTGAGACGGATCAGGGGCCCCATTGAGGTTATTGTCAAAACCCGCCATCACATCCGCCTGAAACCGGGTTTCACGGGTCAGGGAACGCCAGCGCTGCTGTCGCGCCAGGAGCATGGGTCGCAAATTATTCGGTAAATCCTGACGTTGCAGGATCTGTTCATTCATGGCCAGGGCGGCGAAGAGTTGGCCCTGTTCAAACAGGGCCTGGGCATAATCTATCTGGGCAGCGCCGTTATCAGCCTGCAATAACAGGGCCCGCTCCAGGGATTCGATGGCCGTTGTCACTCGACCGTCATTGAGTTGAGCAGCCCCCAGCAAGGCAAAATATTCAGAAGATTGCAGGCACTCATCCAATAGGGGCGCCAGGCTCTGAATGACGCTGGACCAGTTTTCATCGCCTTGCCGGTAATAGCTTGCCAGATCCGGGCAAGCAAGAGCAGGTAACGGTAAGGCCAGGCCAATTATCAACAGAATGCGTTGCATGATTACAGGCAAAAATATCCCTGGCCAGACCACATGGCTAAGCCCTTTTGCCAACAGCCCTTTGGTTGAAAATTTCGATGATTATCGTGAAACAGCCGGGTCTAGGCAATAACGGCGTATCGCCTACTTCACAGCCAGGCTATTTTCGGCCGCCGGCCAGTACACGCAGGGCAGGTTTTGAAGAATCGGAATCCGGCTTGCCTTCCATAACACCGGGACCGGGTGCATAAAGCGTATGGGGTGTACGCAGACCTGCCAGCAAATAGCTGCCCTGGGACTGCAATCTGGCACTGGAGAGCTGGCGTGCCGCACATTCACCGATAAGAATGGGCTGCGCCAGTTCGGCGGTCAATTCCTGAATGCGCACGGTAATAGTTACGGTATCGCCTAACAAAGTGTGACTGCGCCGATGGGCTGGCCCCAGAGAACCAACAAGTACTGGCCCCTGTTCTATGCCGATACCCAAAGCCAATGGTTCCAACTCGGTCGCTTCCTGTTGGGGCAGGAAATCAGCAGAGATTGCTTGCTGCAGTTGCTCGGCACTGACAAAGGCCAATTCGGCGGCCTGGTCATCATTGCCATCCCAGATAGCCAGCAAGCCATCACCGCGAAACTCATGAATGCGACCACCATGCTGCTCCACAATCTCCGCTGCTCTGGTAAAGAAATAATGCAAAATTGCAGCCGATTCTTCCGGTGGCCGCGCTTCTCCAAAAGCCGAAAAGTTTCTGAGATCAGCATTCAACAAAGTCACGTTGCTACGGCGCGCACTGACATCAGAGTTGGGAAGAGTGAAGGCTATTTCCCGGGCAATGTCGCTGGGCAAATAGCTGTTGAGATTATCAAAAACGCGACCACGTTCGGCACGGACCCGGCTCAGTTCCAGCAACAGTAAAAGACTGGCAGCCAGCAAACTGTAAAGTGCTGGCATGACCCAGCCGAACCACAGATTCATGGAAGCCAGGCTCTGAACATGAATACCAAGCGCCACCGCGGGCATCAGAACCGCGGCAAGCGGCAAACCAATAGCAACCAGTTTTTCCCGGGTTCCCGCCAGCAGAAAAAGCGCTGCGGAAAATACGGCACAGATCAGTGCCAGCAACCACGGGGCTAATTGTGGCGTGTAGGGAACTTGCAGATCCAGCAAACTGGCCAACAATCGGGCCTGGAGTTCTACACCAGGAGTTGCGCCGCTATAGGGCGTTGGCACGATATCTCCCATACCGAAGGCACTGGCACCCACCAACACCCAGGCGTTTTCCAGAATATAGCTGTCAGCACTGCCATTGAGCACATCAACAGCGGAAATGGCGCGAAAGCTTGCCGGGTCACGGGCAAAGGAAATGCGCATATTGCCATCACTATCCAGCGGAATATTCAGGCCAGGATAACTATCCAGTTGCAATTGCAATGCTGGCGCCAGCCAGGAATCCGGAGAAGTCAATGTCGCAGCCCATTGATCACTGCTGTGGCTTGCGAGAAAAGCCGTCACAGCCAGGGCGGGATAGGGTTGTTCGTCGACACAGGCGAAAGCCGGGGCCATGCGCACAGCACCATCATTGGCAATTAATGCGCTGATATGGCCTTTGGGGATATCGGAAAAAATCTGCTGAGAAGCGATGAAGCTGTCGGTAGTGTTGGCGGAAGTACCATTAGCCTGACAATTGATTCCCGTCAACGGATGAGTCATTACACCAGTGCGTGCTGGTTCATTGCTTTGCAGCAAGGGTAGCTGGGCCAGAACCGCTCCCCGGCTGGCCTCAAGCGCAGCCAGAAATTGCGAATCTCCGTCACGTGCCTCGGGATAGGCAATATCGTGCAGTTGTAACTGGGCTCCTGCCGCGTCAATAGCGGACACCAGTTCAGCCATGGTTTCCCGTGACCACGGCCAGGGGCCCACTTCCGCCAAACTGCGCTCATCGATAGCAACAATTGAGATTCTTTGCTCAATAGTGCTGTCCGGACTCAGGGTCCAGCCCAAGGCACCGAGACGCTCTTCCAGATTATTGAACGATAATTTGAATAGCTGCAATAAACCGAAAGTCAGAATCGCCGCAACGAGCAAGGTCAGCAACCGCGCTTGCGCCGGAGCCAGAGAAAGTAACGGTCGAAGCAGCCTGGAAAAGGCGGGCATGAACAGGTATCTGGACATGATTACTGTCGATCCCAAATGGTCAATCCATCAATGCCACCTTCTTCAAGCTGACGCTCGAAGAAGTACCCTGCCTCTGAACCATCGATGCTGACTGATCCGGAAATGCGTTGTTCGTCGGTGCGCGAATTGAAGTGGCCAGCGTCAGAGATCTCACCAGCACCAATAATATCAATTGCTCCCGTCAGCGCGTGCTCCAGATTGAGTTCGGTGGAAAATTCACTACTGTCGAAATCAATATCCAGACTACCACCCCTGACCTGCATGGCCACAACACCGGTATCTGAACTGTAGAAAGCTTGCGCACTGTTGAGATCGAAGCGTACCAAACCCAGACCCCGCTCTACCCGGGTACTGTCTTCAATTGTTCGATACAGTCTGTAGTCATAATTACCCACTGCAACCGAACGACCTTCCTGAGCGGCAGCCATGGCAACGGTAATCTTTTCTGCATTCGATTGCTCATCAGCCCAGCGACCCCAAATCAACTGACGCTCGTTCAGTACTGAACTTGATAATGCTAGCTCAGGAGTAAAGTCTACTGCCGGTTGCGGCGGGACTGCCAACTCATCGGCCACCTGGGCGGCTTCGGCTGTTACGCGGGGTGAGGTGACACCTTCCAGGAACACATCATTGCGGGTGGACTTCTCATCGGCAGTGTCTTCGGCATCGGCGATGGCCAGTTGGACTTCCTGGCGCATGCTGTCGTTGTCGCGTTCATCTGGAGCCGGTAACAGCCGTGGCAAGGGTGTACCACCTTCCATTTCAATCATCTGGAAAGAAGTGCCCGCAAGTTCAACTGCATTGGCTCCACAAGGTCCAATGGCTTCGACGCTGCATTCATCTGAATAGGGCGCCATCACAATGACCCCTTCATTGACCTGGGCTCGCACACTCTGCTGGTTGGCGCTGACCACAAAATCAGTACCTCGCACGCCTATTGCAGCAATGGGAGTATTGAGACGAAACCGGTCTTTAGCCGAACTGGCAGCGTCGCCCGAGATTGATCGTGTTACGCCTTCTTCGAGGTTGAACTTGACAGTAGAGAGTTCGGGCCGCTTGGCATTATAGTCATAGCTGACAATCTCAAGGCGACTCGAGGGACGCACACTCACCAGGCCTTTATCGATAAAATTGATATGCACATGACCATTGGCTTCGGTAATTATCCGGTCAGAAACGTTGACTGGAACACCGACTCTGAGGCGTTGACGCTGACCTTTGTCGTCTTCGACATAGGCAACTCCCAATACCAGAGAAACAGAGCCCACTGCTTCTGCCTCATCGGTGCTGCTCACCGACGTTGAAGCAGCAGTTGCCAGATCCGGCTCCAGGGCAGTGGCACTGGATATCCCGAAAAATACCGCCATGACTGCTGCCACGATCACGCCCAAACAACGATTCACAAGAAAACCTGGCAACATGGCTGGTTTCACTTTTATGGCGAAACTGTCGAGAAAATAGTTAGACATAGTGATCTTCGAACCTGAATGGGTATGATGTTCGGGTCGGGGTACCGCATTCTGAGCGACTTGTCAGCTCCGAGCATACAATAGAGCTAGACTACTGCAGACTATCCAGGGCGCAAGTGATTGAAATCACATGCATCACATAATTCTGCTTTTAGCATCCAAATTCAAGCACTTATAATGCCTGCTGACTGCCCAGGCCGGGCCAGGGGATAGCCATTTCAGAGCCAAACCAATGAAAGTAACACCTGAAATGCTCAAGGCTTTCCCGGTACTGAACGCTGTATCTGACAATACTTTGTCAAAACTGGCAGAACAATCCAGTATCGGCAAATTTACGCGCCGCGCTGTTGTGCTGGATCCTGGCAAGCCTCAGGATCACTTATGCCTGCTTTTTGAGGGCCGCCTGCAGGGAGTGGATTTTACCCTGGATGGGCGTGAAGTGGGGCTTTACTTTGTAGAACCGGGCGGGTTCTGCGGTGAAATACGGCTTTACGATAACGGCCCGATTCCGGAGTTTGTTATTGCACTGAGCAGCTCGGTGATTGTTTTTGTACCTCTAGAGAGCCTGCGGACAGTAATGAGGGAAACAGCTGCCATCGGTAACGCCATTGGCGCCAAACTGGCAGAAAGATTGCGCCAATTAAGTTTTCAGCGCTCACTGCTGAGTATTCCCAATCTGGCGCAACGGGTGTGTTGCCAACTTTGGCAATTGATTCCAGCCAAAGCCCGTAAAAGTGGCGGCCAGACTGAAATACGTAATCCGCCCACCCATATGGAGATAGCGATCATGCTGAATCTGAGCAGGGAAAGCGTGACTCGGGTATTTCAGACATTGCAGAACCGGCAGATAGTTAAACGTGATGGGCCGGCATGCCTGCAGGTGCTTGACCTTGGCGCTCTCAAACAGATAGCAGAAGGAAAATCGGAACTGTAGGCCATCTGGAAAGTCAGACCGAGTGGCCTCAATTTTGCAGAAAGGCTTGAAATTGGGCTCGTTACCCCTATCTAGAGATGGCTGCATTCGCCTATTGATTCATAAAATACGATAATACCCAGACAGGCACTACTGACTTGCCCTGCCTCCGGAATTGCCATGAAACAGTCCCCAAATAAAGAAGAACATTCGGAGCTCGAACGTACGCTTCGAGACATGAAACGCTATTTCCTCTATGCGGGACTATTTAGTGCCGCTGTCAATGTGCTGATGCTCACACCCATCATTTATATGCTTCAGGTCTATGATCGCGTGGTTTCCAGCGGCAGCCTTTCGACCCTGGCCATGCTGACGCTGTTAATGGTGTTTCTGATTCTATCTTTGGGCGGTTTTGAATGGGTGCGTTCCAATATTATGGTAGCCGCCAGCAATCGACTTGAACGCACACTGAGGTCCAGAGTATCAGATGCCACATTTAAACGAGCATTGCTTTCCGGTGGAATGGTGAGTAATGCTCAACCCCTCAGCGACTTAACCAGTCTGCGTCAATTCTTGACAGGAACAGGGATATTTGCCTTTTTCGACGCACCCTGGTTTCCGATCTATGTAGGTGTGATGTTCCTTTTCCATCCCTGGTTCGGTATCGCAGCAATTTTCGCGGGTATCGTTATGGTGATTCTTGCTGTGGCCAATGAAAAAGTTACCAATGAGAAACTTACGGAAGCCAATGCACAGTCGGCCCGAATGAGCAACCAAATTAACGGTACTTTGCGCAATGCTGAAGTCATTGCCGCTATGGGTATGAATGAAAATATTCGCCGGAGACAGGAACAAGCGAATGACAAGGTACTCGCTCTGCAGACAGATGCCAGCCGCTACAGCAGCATTCTAACCAGTACATCAAAGTCCTTCCGCATAATTATGCAATCTATGTTGTTGGGATTGGGCGCTTTACTGGCTCTGAATCAAGAAATTTCTCCGGGGATGATGATTGCCGGATCACTTTTACTTGGGCGTGCACTTTCGCCTATCGATATGTTAGTAGGAAACTGGAAAGGATTCACACTGGCAAGAGCGAAATACCGACGGTTGGAAGAGTTATTAGAAAAAGTTCCACCTGAGAAAGAAACCATGAGCTTGCCCTCTCCAGAAGGAAGACTCCAGGCAGAACAACTGGTGGTTGTACCGCCTGGGGCGCAAATGGCGGTGGTAAAAGGTATAAACCTTGATCTTTCTCCCGGCGAAGCCCTGGGTATCGTCGGGCCAAGCGCTTCCGGAAAATCCAGCCTGGCACGCGCCCTGCTGGGTATCTGGCCTGCCTACAGCGGCAAAGTACGGCTTGATGGTGCTGATATTGCCGGATGGGATCGTCAGGAGTTGGGACCTTATCTTGGCTATCTGCCCCAGGATATTGAACTATTCGACGGCAGCATCTCAGAAAATATTTCCCGTTTTGGCGAGCAAGATGCCGAGAAAATCGTGGCCGCAGCAAAAATGGCAGGCGTTCATGAAATGATTCTTCGCCTGCCAAATGGATATGACACTGTAATAGGCGGCAGTGGCGGAATGCTTTCCGGCGGGCAAAGACAGCGAATTGGTCTGGCCCGTGCAGTCTACGGGCAACCCAAATTGTTGTTACTGGATGAGCCCAATTCCAATCTGGATGACCAGGGTGAGAAGGAACTCGTAGAAGCAATCAATCGCATCAAGCAACAGGGTTGCACCATCGTCATCATTACCCATCGCACCATGGTTTTGCAGTGTGTTGACAAGATACTTGTCATGAAAGAAGGCGCTGCCGTAGGCTTTGGCCCCCGTGATCAGGTTCTCAGTGGGCTACTCGGGCCTGCTGCCGCCAAGAAAAGCGCAACCGCTTAGACAAAAGAGTTTCTCATGACCGAACTGGCAAAAATTCAAACTGCTCAAATTCCTGCACAGCAGGCCAATACCAATAATGACTCCAGTATGGAGGGCCCCAAGCGTGTAGGATTGATTATGTTCCTGCTGGTTTTCGTTGGATTTGGAGGCTGGGCAGCGCTCGCACCCATCGACGGCGCAGCGCGGGCCATTGGCGAAGTGACGGTACGGTCCTACAGCAAGGTGGTTCAGCATCTGGAAGGCGGCATTATTAGCGAAATTCTGGTAGAGAATGGTGATATCGTCGAACAGAATCAGGCATTGCTGCATATTGATGATACCCAGCCCCTGGCACAGCTCGAAATCGCCCGGAGCCAGTTCGTTGCCCTGAAGGCCAGAGAGTCCCGCCTTATCGCTGAAAGAGATGGCCTGGACGCACCCAATTACCCTGCAGTTTTAGATCAGAACGATCCACGCGTTCGCGAAGAGATCGCCGCCCAGAACGAAATCTTCCGCGCGCGCAAAGCCGCCAATGAGGGAGCCGAAGAAGTATTGGAGCAGCGTATCGAACAACTGCAATCTAAACTGGTTGGCCTTCGGGCCCTCAAGGTTAGCAAAGAGAGGCTCGCTGCTTCTTTCAATGATGAGCTGACAGATACGCGGGCACTCCTGGAACAGGGTTTCTCTGATAAAACCCGACTGCGTGATCTTGAGCGCAATGTGGCTGCCTATGAAGGTGAGGCAGCAGATTTGACGGCCAATATTTCATCAACTGAAGTTCAGATTGGTGAAACACGCCTGCAAATACTGCAACAAAACAGGGAGTTTCAAAACCAGGTTGTTACTGAACTTGGTGATACTCAAACACAATTGAAGGATGTCAATGAACGTATCAATGCTCTGGAAGATGTAGTAAGCCGAACGGTTGTCAGGGCACCAGCCGGCGGTATCGTTAATGGCATGCAGTTTCACACTGAAGGCGGTGTTATCAGCCCCGGTACAAAAATAGTCGATATCGTGCCAATGGAAGATGATCTGATAATTGAAGCTCGCGTGGATCCAATAGATATAGATCGGGTAGCGCTGAACCAGGAAGCGACCGTCCGCTTTTCCAGCTTTGGTAGCCGAGTGCCTACTATCTACGGTGAGGTAATCCATTTGTCCGCTGACAGCTTTATCGACGAAGCCACAGGCACAACTTATTACCTGGCCCGGATTGAAGTGACACCTGAAGGCATGGAGAACCTTGGCGATCTGATTCTTATGCCTGGTATGCCAGCAGAGGTTTTCATTGCAACGGGCTCCCGCACTTTCCTGCAATACCTGTTCAAACCTTTTTCCAATGCCCTGGCACGCAGTTTCCGGGAAGACTGATACTTATGACCTGGCGATCCACACTGGCTGTATTTTGCCTGACTCTCTCAGTCTGTCTTCCACTAACTGCGCAGCCCGCCGTTGATGATTTACCAGGCAATGGACTGGTTGAAGGATCGACGCTGGAAGACTTCTTCACCACGGCTATTGAATATAGTCCTACTCTCAGAATCGCCGAAGAAAATCTCAACATAAGTTCCGCCCGTGAGCGCATGGCCCGGGGACAATTGCTACCACAACTGAACGCCCAGGGAAGCGTGTCGGATAATGATCGCAGTAGTCTCGGCCGCACGCTGAACTACACGGGTGAGCGCTACTCCCTGCAACTAACCCAGGTACTGTTTAATTGGCAGGCTTTCAAGGCTCGTAAGGAAGCATCATTTGTCGAAGATCAGGCCGAAGCCGAGTACTACTATGAGTTGGCAACACTGCTCACCGATGTAGCCGAGCTGTATTTCAACGTACTCGAAGCCCAAGATGCCCTGGACTCTCTGGCACAGGAGATGGAAGCAGTCAGCAATCAGCTTGACCAGATTCAAAGTCTCTACGATCGCCAATTGGCTCAGATAACAGACCTCTATCAAGGGCAGGCAAGTCTGGCTGCTGTGCAATCTGAACAACTGCGTCTGGAAAATGAGCTCGCTTTGGCCCAGGAAGAACTAAGAGCATTATCTGGGCTCGAAGTTGGAAACCTGTTTGTGCTGGACCAGAATGCTGAAATTCCCGATGCCGAGAATAGTCTGCAATACTGGGTAAGCCAGGCAAGAGAACGTAACCAACAAATATTGGCCCGAGAATTTGCAGTGGATGCGGCCAGGGAAAACGTTTCGGAAAGCAAGGGTGCCTATATGCCCCAGGTGAATCTCATCGCCCAACGGCAGGACTCAAACCTCGGTTACGACAATGCTTTTGTGGACCGCTCCGATACCACCTATATCGGCCTGGATGTACGCATTCCCCTATATGCCGGTGGAAGTAATCGGGCCTCGGTCAGAGAAGCGGAAAGCCGCCAGTCCATCGCCGAGAATCAATTACGGCAGATTGAACTGGAAGTGGGCACCCTCGTTCGTTCGGCTTATCTGCAGCTTCAGTCCAGCGCCACCCGCACCGAGGCAGCCAGAATTTTACTGGAATCAACCACACTGTCCGCAGAAGCCATGCAACAGGGTTTTGCCCTGGGCACTGTCACCAGCGTGGATGTATTGAATGCCCTTAGAGACCAGTATCGTGCCCAGCGTGATTTACAGAGCGCGCGCTATGAGCATATTCGCTATCTGCTGGCTCTGAAACGGGAAGCAGGTGTGCTGGCCCCCGAAGACCTCCTGGAAGTCAGCTCCTGGCTGTCCCCTGCCCAGTCCCAATAAAACGTGGCCCTGATTACCCGCTTTACCAGCCGCTACGATCCTCGTGAAGACCGCCTGCGTCTGACCGGTTCTTCGCAGGAAGGTGATGTTGTCAGCTGCCTGCTGACTCGCCGCCTGCTGGAGCGTCTGCTGCGGCAATTGATCAAATTGCTGGAGGCTCCCAATACAGAACACGCCGCCGATCAGCGTCCCAGCAGCCAGGGTCAAGAGATACGTCAGGAATTAGCACAGGAGGCTGCGCAGCAGCAGGCCCAGGAGAATCTCAGACCTCAGAAAGCGGTAGAAGCCGAGTCAGACAGCGCCTGGCTGGCGGATGCGGTAGACATCCGTATCGACAAAGGGCGCGTGCATCTGGTTTTTCGTGATGAGCAGGATCAGCGCATCGAGACTTCATTAAATGGCGAAGAGCTTCGTCAATGGCTGTTTATCGTTTATCAGCTCTGGAACAAGGCTGACTGGGGCAAGGATCTCTGGCCCGAGTGGATGCAGCAGGATAATGCTATTCAATCGGCTTCGGCAGCGCTGCACTGAGTCGCGGCCCTACAAGTACAACTCCACAATCGCCCGCACCACATCCTGCAAACTCGCCGCCAACTCTTCCTCACTGAAGCGGTAGAAACCCTCGGCGTATTCCACCTCCGGTGGCAAGGAGAAGGTTCTTCCCTTGTTCAGGGCCAGCACCAGTTCCGGGTAGTTGTTTTCGCTGTTCTGGCTGGCATAGATGTCCATGACCTTTTCCTTGGCGGCTTTCTGGGCGGTCATGTCGATGAAATAGTTCACCGGGTTTTGCACGCCGATCTCATAGCCGAAGGCTGCCGGAGCGATGCCTTGCTGGCGTAGCTGTTGCAGCGCGCCCCACACCACATAGGCGGTGGCGCGATGGTCCGGATGCAGTTCCATGGGGGCGGGGAAAAACACACTGGCCGGGGCGCTTGTCCTGATCTGTTCGGCGGCCTTGTCCATCAGCCGCTGGCTGACTTCAACACCCCGGTCCGGTTCGGCCCAGCAGTAGAGTTGGCTGATACCCAGCAACTCGGCAGCCTGCTCTACTTCACTTTTGCGTACGGCCACCAGGTCGTCTCGATCGCCGCCCAGAGCACCGTCGGTGACCACCACCAGTTGGGTTTCCACATGTTCTTCTTTGGCCCGCACCATGGCGCCACCCATACCAAAGGTTTCATCATCGGCGTGGGGTGCGAATACCAGCCAGGGGCCGGCAGGCAGGGGGGATACACCAAAGGGAATCAGTTTGTGTTCGGGATTGAGATTCATGCTGCTGGCTATTATTCAGGACTTCAGGAATTGTCGAAGTATATAGGCTGGGGAGGGGGGGTTTTTAGTTTTTTTGGCCGATTCATGATTAAATGCGCGCCTTGCATGGCAATTCATCGCCATCAGACTAGCAATAGCACAACACCGGATCACGACACTGGCATGTTTATCACCCTGCTCAGGCAATGGGTCACCACCCCCTTCGCCAACCAGAGACTGTTCCTGAACTTCACCAGGCAGGATTTTTTCGCTCAGTTTACCGGCTCAATCGGCGGCTTTCTGTGGCTGTTTATCACGCCCCTGGCCCATATCCTCATCTACTCCTTCGTGTTTGCCTACATCTTTCAGGTACGGGCACCGGAAGAGTTCGGTGAGACCCGGTTTGTGATCTTCATGATGATGGGTTATCTGCCCTGGTTTGCCTTTGCCGAGGCCATCAGCAAATCCCCGAGCCTGTTACTGGACAAGGCGCCCCTGATTACCAAAGTGATGTTCCCGGTGCAGATTATTCCGGTGGCCGGCACCGTGGTGCCCTATCTGACCCATGTGATCGGCTTTGTATTACTGCTTGTGTATCTGGCCTTGCAGGGTTACTTCAATCTGCTGTGGTTGTGGTTGCCGCTGATCTTTATGCTGCAGTTCCTGTTTACCATGGGCCTGGTGGCGATTTTGTCGGCGCTCTGTGTGTTTCTGCGTGACCTGCAGCAGCTGGTGGCCCTGATGGTGACTATCTGGTTCTTCCTGACCCCTATTATCTATCCCATCAGCCTGGTGCAGAGTCCGTCGGTGCAGCAATTGTTTCTGCTCAATCCCATGCACAGCTTTGTGAATCTTTACCGGGAGATAGTACTGGCCGGGCAGATGCCTTCCATTCATCTGTTCATCATTGTGCCGGTGGCACTGCTGACCTATTTATTGGGTGGCTGGTTGTTTATGCGAATTCGTCTGGCCTTCGGGGATGTTCTTTGAGGGCCTGTTGATGCTATTGGAATCATCACTGTTGTGGCTGAGAATACGCCAATCAAGGCGCGAGGAGAGAAGTTTGGTCGCTCCAAATAAACGACGAGCAACGCTGAGTGGCGTGTTCTCAGCCGCAACCCGCAGGGCTGGACCAGTATTTCGCCCTGCGGCGCTTTCGATCGCTGCCGTAAATGTTCTCCTCAAGGCTTTTTCCAAACTGGCCGGTCGAAATAGTGGCTCCGGCAGTGGGGATTCCAATAGCATTAGCAGGCCCCCCTATGAGTGATCATCGCGTCATCGTTAATAACCTCTGCAAGGACTTCAAGATCTACGAACGTCCCCAGGATCGCCTGCGGGAGATCATTCTGCGTCGGCCCTGCCACCGGGTCTACCACGTACTGGATGATATTTCCTTTGCAGTCCCTGAAGGCAAGAGCCTGGGTATTATCGGCGATAACGGCGCCGGCAAGTCCACCCTGCTAAAGCTGCTGGTGGGCACTCTGCAACCCAGTGCTGGCGATATCGAAATCAATGGTCAGGTGGCGGCTTTATTGGAACTGGGTGCCGGTTTTCATCCCGAGTTCACCGGCCGCAAGAATATCTACCTCAATGCCTCCCTGCTGGGGGTGCCGGATGAGAATATCCATGAGCTGGAAAATGACATCATTGCTTTTTCCGAGCTGGACTATTTCATCGACCGGCCGGTAAAAACCTATTCCTCCGGCATGTATGTGCGCCTGGCCTTTTCCATCGCCACCATGGTGCGGCCCGATATCCTGGTCATCGACGAGGCCCTGTCGGTGGGCGATATGGCCTTTCAGAAAAAATGTGTTCAACGCATGAATGAGTTTCGCCAGCAGCGCAAAACCATGGTGTTCTGCAGCCATTCCATGTTCCATGTGCAGGAACTCTGCGACATGGCGCTGTGGATTGATCAGGGCAAGATTCGCGAGCTTGGTGACAGCGAGCAGGTGGTGGGTCATTACGAGCATTACTGTAATAGCAAGAAGGTCTATCACAACATCCAGGAAGACAATCCGGACAAGGCCTTTAATGATGAGGAAGATTCGGAGAAGGCCGAGGCGGCCGCTGAACAGGCCGATACCGGTGACCATAGCCAGGACTGCCGGATCCTGTCACTGGCGGTGAAATCCCTGGATGGCGAAGAACTGGATAGCCTGACGCCACTGTCTGATATTCGCCTGGAGATGGAAGTGGAAGTGCTGCGGGACAATGTCCAGGGGCACTTCGGCTTTGCCTTTATGAAGTCGGCCGAGGAGCCGGTGGCTTCTTTTCTCACCACGCAACGCCCCGAGGTGGAGAAAGGGCCGTTTAATAAGGGCGACAAGGTGAAAGTACAGCTTGTCATCAGGAAGCTGGCCATGCGGGTGGGTGATTTCTATATCATCGGTGGCCTGGCTGATGCCAGCGGCCTGCTCTGGTATGAAACCAAATACAGCAAGCTGATGCATGTTGCTCCCAATAAAGGGGTCGGACCTCTTATTATGGAGTCAGACTGGTCAATCGACTACGACTGAGCCTCTTCTAGCTGCCACAAGCTGGCACAGCGTCGGCCGGATTCTCTCAATTCGTCAGTACTTGCGCCTATGTCAGATATGACATATTCTGTTAGCCATGAGCCCAAAGGACAAGCCACTGGTTTGGCTCCATGGAGAGGTTAAAACACCGCCTTTTTCAGCGCAGGCCCGGCTGGAAGCCTGATATCTGCTGCGGGTCCTGCAGAGCGGGGTATCGCTGTCCATGCCGCATTCCAGGCCTATGCCTGGCATTGGCAGGAACTGCCATGAGTTGCGGATAAATGATGAATCCAAAACCTGAAGAATCTTCTACCGGATTGACCCCGACGCAATAATCATAGCGGAGGTTGTTAGCAAAAAGACCGGCAAGACTCCTGCTAAAGTGATAGATAATTGTAAATCGAGATTCAGGCAGTATGACAATGAAAGCAGCTAAGCGTACTAAACTTGAAAGCAAGGGTTGGAAACTTGGTTCTACGGCAGACTTTCTGGAGCTCACGCCAGAGGAAACTGCCTATATCGAATTGAAATTTGCATTGAGCAAATCCTTGAAAGAGCGCCGCACCAGGGAAAAGCTTAGTCAGAATGACCTGGCGAAAATGGTGAAAACCAGCCAGTCCCGCGTTGCAAAAATGGAATCAGGAGATCCTTCTGTTTCGGTCGATTTACTTGTTAAGTCTCTGATCGCTCTTGGCGCATCCCCGAAAGATCTGGCCAAAGCTATTGCCTAGGCAGAAAGTTACGAGCCAGGCACATCAATCGGTCGATCTTGCTCCAGCAAACGGGCCGGACTGGTATCCGGCAGCCGGCCATAGGGGTCTACCTTCAATACCTGGGGCAGGTTTCTGAAGCCTCTCACCTCGACGATTTCAGACCAGGCCTGGCGCACCGGGTCCGGATTGATGAATTCCCCGTCTTCGAAAATAATCCGACTGCTGTCCTGCAGGCCTTCCGGGCGCGGATAGACGAAGATGGAAAAATAGGGCGTGGTGGTCGAGTAGCCCACCAGTTGTTGCATCAGTTGCAGATTCTCGAAGGGAATCAGCTCGGCAATCTCCAGTTGGGAATCAATGTCCTCCATTTCCCGATAGGCAATAATGTCTTCGATAATGGCATCGGTCATGCCCGGAATCAGTTGCATGGCATCCCGGGTGGCCAGATTCAGGTTGATGGCAGAGTGATTGCCATAGACGGTGAAGGCGGCATCCACATTGACCCCTTCCAGTAAATCGGCGAATCCGCGGATATGCAGGATCTCCTCCACGGTATCCAGTTCGCGATAATTGCGAGGTACAAATCCGGGCTCAAGGGATTCATAGTAGTCGCGCTCGGCGCCACTGGCGAAGGAGGGCTGATCATTGAGATCGGTCCAGTCCACCCAGGTCCAGACCAGTTGCTCCACCTGATCCGGATCGGCCTCTTCCGGCCCGCCCAGCCAGTGTTCGATATAGCTCTGCAGCACACGACGGTCAATGCCGTTGAGATTGATCTTGCCGCCATGATCGAAGATGCGCACCATAAAGTCTTCTGATCCCGGGTAATACAGTTGCAGCGCCTGGCCATTAAACCGGTAGCGCGGCTCCCGATAGCGATCCTGTTCCTCATCGCGCTCTTCAGTCACCGGCCTTGGCATCAGCTCCAGCATCAGTTCCGCCTCGGCCTTGCTGAGGCTGCCCATCAGCCCGGCCCATTCGGCACTGGCCTCGTAATTGTGGATCACCGTGCTGGCCGACAGGCGTACCTTGCCGGCCATGGCGGTCACCAGCACCGTTAGCAGTACTGCCGTCCACAACACAATAATGATGACGGCGCCGCGCTGCTGTTTTGTGGAGACTCTGTTCATGGCCTTCATCACAGGTTCTGCAATCCGGTCTGATTGGGTCGGATGGATCGGTGTTCGGTATTGCGAAGCCGGGCCAGCACTTCCAGAGGCTCCTGATCATCTTCCAGGGGCTCGAAATAGATATGGACGGCACGAGGTAGCTGCAGCAATTCCTCACCGATCCATTCCTCGGTCCAGACCAGATTGTCATTCAATTCTTCGTAGAGATAACTGAATTGAGCCTGGTAGCCCGGCAATAACAGGCGCGGCTCGGCTGTCTGCAGGCGCTGGTAGGGATTGTCGGTAAAGGCCGGTGCCAGGCTGACATAAACCCCTTCATCATCCACATTGAACAGCTCCCAGGCGGTCAGGCCCGGATTGCGCTGCGGGGAGACTGTGCTGACGAAACTGAGGTAGTCATCTTCGCCGGCGAAATAGATTTGCCGGGAGAGGGTTTCTTCATTGGTAAAACTGTGGGGAAAGGCGCCGTGCAGGGCGCGGTCCAGTTGCAGAATGGTCAAGGCCCGGTCCAGCTCCTCATCCAGCACACTGGCATTGCGGTTCCAGTCGTCCGCCACAATATACATGCCGGTACTGAGCAGACCCAGCAGCAAGGTAGTCAGACCCAGTGCCAGCATGATCTCGATGAGCGTGAAGCCCTGCTGACTGTTTTGTCTCCGGGACATGACCTACCTCACCGTATCCAGATCGACCCAGCGATAACCGATGAAGCTTTCCTCCCGCTCATCGAAGACGATCTGAAATTCCTGGATGGCATTGGTGGTGGCCTGGGTCTTGCGTTCCGGCACATCCAGCAAATCCATGGCGCGAATGCGATAGTTATCATTGCGGAGAATTTCTTCCACTTCGTCGTAATCATTTTCCAGCAGGGCAAAATTGCTGGCGGCGCGGATTTGTGTGGCACGCAGCAGATTGTCTTCGGAACGCCAGGTGAGCTGTTTGCTACCGGCCACCAGGGAAAACAGGCCCCCCAGTACAAAGCCGGTAATGGCCAGGGCGACAATGACCTCCAGCAGGGTAAAGCCCCGCAGGGTCGTTTTGGCAAGCTTATTGGCAGGCTTATCAAGCACCATCTTCACCACGGTTAATCCGGCCGGTAAAGGGATCGATGTGAATCACCGCCTGTTGCCCATCCAGCTCGAACTGCAGACTGCCGCCACTGCTGCCCCCCTCGGGATAAAAAGTCACCTCAAAGCGCTCGTCGATCTCCAGCTCCTGATCCGTGCTGTCAATCACCCGCAACTGGATCCGCTCACTGCGCCATTCATTGTCACTGGCCGCGCCAGAAGCCGGGTTCTCACTGGCCCCCTCCTCGAGGATAAAATGCACCGAGCGGGGCTGGCCTTGCACCACGGCCATGCGCCGCGCATGGTTTAAAAGGGTATTGGCCTGGCGAACCTGAACGGCAAAACTGCGGGAGTCGAGATTGCCCACATTGGGCACCACCAGAATGCTGGCCATACCAATAATGGTCAGCACCAAGAGCAATTCCAGCAGGGTAAAGCCCCGCTGGATCCGGGCCGGTTGAGGGCTGTTACAGACCGATATCGGCATCATCTCCGCTGCCGCCCTGTTGGCCATCGGGGCCATAGGAAATCAGGGTGAATTCCCGGCCGCTGGATTCATAAACATAGTCATTGCCCCAGGGGTCCAAAGGCAGGTCCCGGCGCAGATAGGGGCCATTCCAGGAAGCCCGGCCGGACTCATTTTCCACCAGCCCGGTCAATGAATCCGGGTATTCCCCCACGTCGATGAAATGGGAGTCCAGCGCCGTTTCCAGGGCGGAGATCTGGGCCATAGCGGCATCACGCTGGGCACCCGCTTGCTGGCGAAACAGATTGGGGGCAACCATCACCGCCAGCATGGCAACGATGGCCATTACCACCAGAATTTCGATCAGGGTGAATCCCTGTTGCCGTGGAGTTCTAACGGTTTTACTTGCTGTCACAGTTTTCATCTTCTTCCTCAAATGTCTGTCGAGTCGATCATTGGCGACTTCGGTATCCCTGGCTTATTGAATCGCTTGCTCTTCAAACAACTCTGCCACCATTTCGAAACGGTCGAGAATCTCCGGGTACTGCACCGCGTTTTCTTCGTTGAGATTGATGATCTCCGGACGCAGCACAATAAACAATTCCCGGCGTTCTTCATTAATCTGCTGGTAAGAGAACAGACCTCCCACCACCGGCACACGGTTGAGGCCGGGTACGCCTGTATTGAGACGCTCTTCGTCGGTCTGGATCAGACCGCCGAGCACCACGTTTTCGCCATTGCGCACCACCACTGTAGTGCTGATTTCCTGATTATTGAAAACCGGATTATCGCCAACCCCGGGGGCACTGGAGTCCACCGAGGACAAAATCTGGCGAATGACCAGATTCACCACGCCATCGACATTGATCTGGGGGGTGATGTAGAGCTCGATACCGGTATCCCGGTACTGGATGTTCACGGTTTCATTACCCCCGGTGGTAATGGTGGAGCCGGCATTGACCGGCACTTCCGAACCAATCTGGATTTCTCCTTCCTGGTTATTGCTAACCGTCAGCGAGGGGCGGGCCAGCAACCTGACCTGGTTGTTGGAGGCGATGGCCTGCAAGGTGGCCTCGACCCTGGCGGCGCCATCCAGAAAACCCTTGGTGAACATCAGGCCATTGAGATTGGGGGTGAATTCGGTGCTGGTATTGGTGGAAATAGGGCTGGCGTCGGCATCGGCTGCGATGCGGCTCCAGTCCACCCCGAAGCGGGTATCATCATTGAGAGTGATCTGGGCAATCACCGCATTCACCATGACCTGCAGGGGCACCACATCCAGTTGATTGATGGTGGTCAGCAACTGGCGGTAGTCTCTGGCGGTTGAGCGAATCAACAGGCTGTTGGTGGCCTCATCGGCCACAATACGCACCGACAGGTCGGCCGAGACTGCGGCAGTACCGGCCTGCTGACTGGCAGTGCTGCTTGCGGTGGTATCCGGGGCAGTTTGCAGAGTCGCTGACTGGCCATCGTCGGCGAGATTGCCAATCAGGCTGCGTGCTGTTGGCTCTTCCTCATTCTGAATCACCAGATCACTGTCGTCCTCTCTCTCGAAGATGGTCGACAGGGTGTCCGCCAGTTCGGTAGCCACCAGGTTTTTCACCCGGTACATGAATAACTGCTCCACCTGCTCCTGGCTGTCAGAATCAAGAATACGCACCCAGCGACTCACTTCATCAAAGCCCCGGGCCGCCGGTGCCGTCACCAGCAGGGCATTGATACGTTCAATGGCCTGCACCTGGTAGGACGGGTTTTCGCCTTCGATCAGAAACAGGATATCACTGAGCTCGGTGGCCACTTCGGCGGCACTGGCATTATTCAGTTCATACAGATGAATGCCCTGGTTCTCGAATGGATCGGCATCGATCAAAGTCAAAAGCTGATTGATGCGCTGCAGTTGATACTCGCTGCCGGAGATTATCAGCAGATTGCGATTGCCCAACTGGCTGACCTCGCCATCGGGGACCAGCAGCGGCTCCAGCGCCTGAATGACCGCATCGCTGGAAACATAGGTCAGGGGTGTCACCTGCATGATCTCGGCGGCCACCGTGTCTGCAAGACCATCGGGCGTGGTGATCTCAGCCGGCAGACCTCCCTGAATCTGGCGCGCGTTATACACATCACCCACCTGCTCAATCAGCACACCGGCATCCCGACTCAGTAGCCGAATAAGGGGCCAGATATCATCTCTCTGCAGGGGCCGGTCGGCGGAGGTACGAATGCTGATCTGGCGATTAATGGAGGGGTCGATGACCATGCTGATATCCAGGGCATCGGCCAACTCTTCCAGAATCAGTCGCAGGTCCGCCTGCTCATAGTTCAGCTCAACAACATCCTCTCCTTCAGGATTCACCGCTGCCGGCACAACATCGTTCTGACCCTGAAATTGCAGGGCCTGCCCGTCGCGATTGATCTCGTCAATCAGAGCCTGACGTTCGGCACTGTTGCTGCTGGCCAGTACCGGAATCGCCGCCTGGGCAGCCTGGTTGCCGGTATTGACACTGCGGCTGTTACTGCTGGCCGGGCCTTCCACATTCGCAGGAGGCTGGTTTTCCAGCACGGTGCAGGCCGGTAACAGGGCCAGCAGGGCGCTGCCCAGCAATAGTCTGCGGCTGTTTGCAGTCAGCATGGACTGCCTGTTCGATCTGTTATTACTCACAGCTGTCTCCAGGACATTAGAACTCCACCGTATTCATACTGAACACGGCCGAAAGCATGGTAATGGTGATGCCACCGACGGCGATGGCCAAAAATAGTATCAGTGCCGGCTGCAAGGCAGCCACCAGAGAGGACATCTGATTACGCACGGTATTGTCGAACTGCACGGCGGTGCGCAGCAGAATATCGGAGGTGCGACCGGATTCTTCCCCTACGGTAACAAGCTGATGTAAAAGCACCGGAAAACTGTTGGTTTTCTGCAGGGACAGGCCAAGGCCGGCACCGCCGCGCACATCTTCTTCCACCTGCTTGAGATGACTGGTGAGCAGGGAATTACTGATCACTTCACGGGATACCCTGAGGGCACGAATAAGAGGGATACCTGCCCCCAGCAGCGCGCCGAGGGTACGAGCAAACACGGCACAGTCACGATAGAGAATCAGATTGCCCAGCATGGGCAGGCGCAATAGAAAGGCATCTTTCTGCAACTTGCTGCCCGGCTCTTTATCCAGGCGCTTCCACAGCAATACCGCAGCAACAATAAAAACTATGAACAACCAGCCCCAGGACTGAATAAATTCGCTCACGGCCAGCAGAAAGGCAGCCGAGCGAGGGATTTCGGTACCAGCGTCTTCAAACATAATGGTGAACTGCGGCACCACAAACACCAGCAGCAGGACCACCGAGACAATGCCTGTCACCAGCAGCACTGCCGGATAGATCATGGACTTGATCACTTCCTGGCGGGTGCGCATGCTGGTTTCCAGAAACTCCGCCAGGTCTGGCAGCAGTTCATGGAGAATGCCTCCTTCCTCACCCGCCCTGACGATATTGATATACATTTTCGAGAACACCCGCGGATGCGCTTCCATGGCTTCGGCCAGGCCCTTGCCTTCTTTCACTTCCCGCAGCAGGCTCAGCACCAGCTCGCGCATGGCAGCAGATTCGGTGATGCCGTCCAGCAGACGCAGGGCCTTGTCGATGGGCACTCTGGCTTCGACCAGGGTGCACAGGCCATTGGTGAAATCCAGCACATCCGCCTGACTGATCTTGCCCTTGCGGGCAGCACTGTCGCCGCCTTTCGCGGGCTGGATTTTTACCGGAGTCAGGTTACGGCCCTGCAAAACCCGCAGCGCTTCCCGCTCCGATTCAGCCGTCAGTTGACCCTGCTGAACCTTGCCGCTGGCATCGAAAGCCTGGTATTTGAATATGAGACTGCTCATAGTGATCGGGTTACCCTGACAACTTCCTCAGGAGTAGTGAGACCGCTGCGTAATTTTTCCAGGGCGTCCTCGCGCAGGGTACGCATTCCTTCTTCCCGTGCCTTGGCACGGATGACATTGGAATCTGCACCGGAAGCGATGAGGTGACGGATGGCCTCGCTCATGAGTAATAATTCATAAAGACCCACACGGCCCCGATAGCCGGTTTGTCCACAGCTTTCACAGCCCTTGCCACGTTTGATTTGCGGGCAGTCATTGACAGCAATCTCCAGCACCCGGGCCTCATCCTCATTGAGGGCCACGGTCTCACTGCAGTCGGTGCAGATGCGCCGCACCAGACGCTGGGCCTGTATGGCCAGCAAGGAAGAACTGATCAGATAACTTTCCACGCCCATATCCTGCAAGCGGGTCACGGCGCCGGCGGCATCATTGGTGTGCAGGGTGGAAAACACCAGGTGGCCGGTGAGAGCGGACTCAATGGCGATCTCGGCGGTCTCATGGTCACGGATCTCGCCCACCATCAGGACATCCGGGTCCTGGCGCACAATGGAGCGCAAGCCGGAGGCAAAGCTCAGCCCGATACTGGCATTGGCCTGGATCTGGGTAATGCCCTCCAGCTGATATTCCACCGGGTCTTCCACAGTGATGATCTTTTGCTTCTCGCTGTTGATCTTTTCCAGGGTGGCATAGAGGGTGGTGGTTTTACCGCTACCGGTGGGACCGGTGATGAGGATCATGCCATGGGGCTGATTGATCACGCTCTGATAACGCTGCAGCACATCGGCCGGCATGCCCAGGGCCTGCAAATCCACCGCCGTATCACTGCGATCAAGAATCCGCAGTACCACCGATTCCCCGTGAACCCCCGGCAGGGTGGACACCCGCATATCCAGTTGCTTGCTACCAATCTGGTAATCGATGCGGCCATCCTGGGGCAGGCGTTTTTCGCCGATGTCCAGTTTTGCCATCAGTTTCAGACGGGAGGCCACGGCGGTGTGTATCTTCACCGGCAGGCGTTCGATGCGGGTCATGATGCCATCCACCCGGCAACGCACATCCAGATGGTTTTCATTGGGCTCAAAATGGATGTCGCTGGCATTAAGATCCATGGCCCGGGCAAACAGGTGATTCACCAGGCGGATGATGGGCGCCTCGGAAGCCAGGTCCATCAACTCCTCATCATCTTCAAAGCCGGAAACAAAGATTTCTTCTTCCGAGCTGTCAATGGACGGCGACAATTCGGCGCGCCAGTGTTTGATCAGACGCCGGACTTCGTCTTCGCTACCCGGTTCAAAACGCAAGCGCTGGCCAGTGATGAAGCGGATACGGGCCCGTTGTTCGATGTCCGGTAGCTGGCTGCAGATCAATACCTGGCTGTCGCCAAAGTCCTGGGCCGGCGCTATACCCTGAGGCTCCAGTAGCTGGGAGAAAACCGGCATGGTCATCTGCTTGCTGTGACTATCCTGCTCTGCCATCAGGGTCTGTCTCCACTGTCTGCTGCGCTGACATCATCCAGCCGGGCAAAGCCCACGGCGGTGATGGAGCCGGTGTACTGGTTACGAGTGCGATTGAGGCTGAATTCAGTGACAAACAAACGCGGCCGGGATTGTTCCAATTGTTCCAGAAAGGCAACGGTATTGGTCGCGTCGTCGGTTCGAAAAGCCATTTCCTGACTAACCAGATGCCAGCCTCCGGTTTCAATCTGTTCGGCAAGGCGGGTGGAAGTGACACCGATCCCGGCATCCCTGGCATAGTCGGTCAAATCACGCTGAATAGCAGCTTCCACCAATGGCACCGTGGCGGCATTGAATACCTGTTGTTCCAGATCGGTTTCCTGCTCCGCCACTCTCTGGCTGCGTTGCTGCCAGAGCTCGCTGTTCTCGATCAGTCTTTGCTCCCGCTGCACCTCCAGCATAAGGCGATCGATGGATTCCTGACGCTGCTGGTAGAGTCCGGAAATCAGGGGAAACACCTGGGTAAACAGAAAAACCACTGCCACCAGGCCAGCCAACAGCAATATGCGTTTTTCCCGGTCACTGATCTGAATTGCTTTCATTCTGCGTGGCCTCTGTCGCCTATTCGTCCGGGAAATAACGCAGCATGTAGCTGTCGAAGTTGACCGTGCTCAAGCGCAGGTCGATGTAGTAGCGGGCATTGCTGGTGGCACGGGCGAAGCCCACTTCAGTAAACAGGGGGTCCTGTTCCAGCCTTTGCAATATTGCCTGGGGCGCCTCGCTGCTGCCCTGGATACTGATCAGGCCCTCACTGATTTCCAGCGAGGACAAGCGCTCCGGGGCCAGCGCTTCCTGCAGGGTAAACAGTGCCTGACGCACATTCTGGTCGGGAAAATCATTGAGCGGACCCCAGCGGTTTTCGAACGCCACTACCCGGGCCTGGTTGGCCCTGGCGCTGGCTGCCATCTCCCGCTGCTGCGCCAGTTCTGCTGCCGCCTGGCGAAACTGCAGGGACTGATAAAGAAAAGGAACCGCCGACAGCAAACCGGCTACGAGCAGTACCGCAGCAGCAGCAACAAGACGCTGCTTGCGCTCTACCTGTTTGCGTGCCGCCAGGGCGCCACGGGGAAAAAAGCTGTAATGGATATTGGCCAGGGAATTGATTCGGCCCTGATAGTCGGCGGCGCTGGCAAACTCTTCCCGCTTGCTACTGGGCCGGCTCTGCAGTTCCTGTTGCCACTGCTCAACAAAGGCTTCCTGTTGCAGATCGATCTGGTCGAGCTGCAAGCACTGGGTAATGACTCCTTCCAGCAGGGACAGGGCGGTGGGGCCCTGAGGATCCTGATCAATGAGCCTGATCTCGCCCTTGTCACTATTGCTGTCCACCGCCAGCAGCCGGGGTTTGACCGCGGCCAGGAACAGACCCTGATCTGCAAAAGCCTGATACAGGTTGTCCAGTCGAGACTGTGCTATCCAGAGTCCGTAGTGATTATCCCCCAGCTCGGTGGAATGACCATTAATGGCCAGCTGCAGGGGGACCTCGCAGGTGGGGAGCAGGTTTTCCTGCTGCAACTCCATGGCCGAAGCCAGGGTATCCGGGCCGACACCGGGCAAAGCCTGACTGGTGGCAAGGAATTCCCCCGGCGGCAACAGCAGCAGCACTGCCTCATCATCTCCTGCTTGACCCAGCAGTTGCCGCGCTGCGCTGGCGATGGTCCCGGCATCCCTGCTGTCCCGAAGCTGGCAGCTAGCACCGTCAACTGTGTGCAGACTGTTGCCAAACAACAACAGGCAGTGCTCAACCCGGGCCAGGAGCTCCTGGCGGGCATTGCCGGCCAGCAATTTCTGCAGCCCGGGAGGGATGAGCCGGAGGATTTTCTGTGGAATCTGGGCCATGGTTGTTGAGCCCTGAATTTCTCCGGGCGCGTTGTTATTCCTGTGATTCGCTCTTGTTCGCTGCCTGCAGGCCTGCCTGGCCTGATGCAAGGAGGGTTCTCCCCCAATACCGCGATTACCGTGCTGTTAAGACTGATTCAGGGGCAAAATAGTTCTAGCATCGGCAAAGCTTCTGCCTTCATGAATTTTTACGCAGGGGCAATAAAAAACCCCCGCCAGGGCTGTCCGGGCGGGGGTTTTGGGCTTTTCTTGCCTGACGTGGCTATTGCAGGCTAATCAGTCACCGGAAGCGGCCAGTGTGCTGCGCTCTTTCTCCACCAGAAACTTCACTACTTCCATCATTTCCTGCTGGGTGCGGACGTTTTCGCCGGTAGTGATGAGGTATTTGCCATTTACCACCATATTCGGGGTGCTGCGGATCTGGTAGTCCTGCATGCGTCGCTCGGCCTGATTGACCTTGGTGCGAACCGAGAAGGAGTTGAAGGTAGACTCAAAGTCCTCTTCGCTGATGCCATGCTCGGCAAACAGGGCGCCGATCTGACGCTCATTGGCCAGGCGATTGCCTTCCAGGTTGATGGCATTGAACACCGGCTCATGCAGCACATCCAGGGCATCCAGTGCCTCGGCGGTGTAATAGACCTGGGCATGGATCTTCATCAGCGCATTCCACATGGCGGGAAATCGCTGGAAATCCACGTATTCCGGGGCATTGGCCTCATAGTCGTTGACCAGGGGCTCAAACCGGAAACAGTGGGAGCAGCCGTACCAGAAGACTTCCAATACTTCGACCTTGGACGGGTCATTGGTATTAACCGGGTTGTCCAGCACGGTGTAGTGAGTGCCCGGCAGATAGCGGTCCATTTGCGCAAAACTGGACAGGGCCAGCGGCAGCAGGGCCAGTAACAGCAGGGTTTGCAGGCTTCGTTTGATCATTTTGCTACTCCATCGGGAATTCTGTGCGATTCTGGTAAAAAATTAGCATAGCCAAAATGAACGGGCTATGACCGGCGTTTCAGGAATAGACCCGTTGAGCGTGAAATTGTTTCCGATCAACGGGCCAAAACCAGGCCGGCAGGCTGTTCGCGCCTTAATTCAGGCCCGAAACGTAGCTTGCCAGGGCCTCCAGTTCAGCATCGGTGAGGCGCTCAACCACGCCACGCATCATGCTGTTGCTGTCATTGGCACGCTCACCAGCGCGGAAAGCCTCCAGTTGCAGCAGGGTATACTCAGGATGCTGACCGCTCAGGGAGGGAAAGCCGGCCGGTGCATTGCCGGAGCCATCGGGGGCGTGACAGGCGCTGCAGGCAGCGACACCGATTTCGGCGTTGCCGGCACGGTAAATTTGCTCACCCAGCTCCAGCATGGCCGGGTCCGCGCCTTCCAGGGTCACTTCCTGGGAAGCGTACCAGGCGGCGATATCGGCGATATCCTGATCAGACAGGCTTGCTACCATGGCTGTCATGGTGGCGTTCTGACGGGCGCCGGACTTGTAGTCCTGCAGTTGCTTGATCAGATAGTTGGCATTCTGACCGGCCAGTTTCGGGTTCATGGCCAGATCGCTGTTGCCGTCGGCACCGTGACAGGTGGCGCACAGGGCTGATTTGGCCTGGCCTGCAGCGGCATCGCCCTGAGCCAGCAGAATTTGCGGAGCAACGAGGCTGCAAGCAGCCAGAATTACAATACTTGCTAATTTGTTCATGGAGTTTCCTGGATACACTTCAGTTTCACGACTACCGGCCGCTTAAGGCTTGATCGCCAGGCTATAACGGGTATTTGCCCCCACAGCCTGAATGCGGTCGCGGATTATAGCGTAAAACCCGGTACGACTTCACGCGTCAAATCTGTAAAAATTAACCCCAAATCATGTCTTTAACAGGCTTTTCAGGCTCCCGAGTATGAGCGATCACAGTCCCGAAACCCCGCCAGCCACAATCAACTTCCAGATTGCCCGCTTTGAGACCAGTGCGGCGCGCCTGCAGGAGTGCCCGACAGACAGCGCGGTGGAGGTGGCTTTCGCGGGGCGCTCCAATGCCGGCAAGTCCAGTGCTATCAATGCCATTACCGGCCAGAACCGTCTGGCCCGCATCAGTAAAACTCCCGGCCGTACCCAGCTGATCAACTTCTTTGCTCTCAATCCCGGTAGCTACCTGGTGGACCTGCCGGGCTATGGCTATGCCAAGGTGCCGCTGTCGGTGAAAGAGAAATGGCAGAAAGAACTGGAGGCCTATCTGCGCCGACGCCAGCAACTGGCCGGGCTGGTGCTGTTGTCCGATATTCGCCATCCCCTGAAAGATTTTGACCGCATGATGATTGAGTGGGCCAGCCAGTCTGAATTGCCCTTGCTGCTGTTGCTCACCAAGGCCGACAAGCTGAAGCGGGGCGCCGCCAGTAATACCCTGCTCAAGGTCAGGAAGGAATTGCGGGCCTATCAGGACCTGAGCGTTATCCTGTTCTCATCCATGGATCATCAGGGCCTGGAAGCGGCCCGCAAGCACCTCAGTGGCTGGCTGGCCCTGCCGCCAGAGTCGGGCCCGGAAGAGTCGGATGACGAGCTGCCTCCGGCGTAATCAGAGATCAAACCGAGAGCATCGGGGCTTGAAAGCCTAATGAGCCTCTTCCCAGCTTTCACCATTGCCCACATCCACTACTAACGGCACATCCAGTGCAGCGGCAGTCACCATACGGAACTTCACACCATCGGCCAGTAGCGGCAGGTCCTGTTCACTGACCTCGAAAATCAGTTCGTCGTGTACCTGCAATACCATGCGGGCATCCAGATCAGTCTGTTCCAGCCAATGATGGATATCGATCATGGCGTGCTTGATGATGTCCGCAGCCGAGCCCTGCATGGGCGCATTGATGGCGGTGCGCTGTGCCGCCCGCCGCAGCATGGCATTGCCGGCATGGATGTCGGGCAGATAAAGCCGTCGCCCGAAGATGGTTTCCACATAGCCTTTCTCATCCGCCAGGGCGCGGGTTTCGTCCATGAAGCTGCGCACGCCAGGGTATTTTTCAAAATAGCGGTCCACATATTCCTGGGCTTCACCGCGGGAGACTTTCAATTGATTGGCCAGTCCAAAAGCCGACATGCCGTAAATCAGTCCAAAATTGATGGCCTTGGCGCTGCGGCGCTGATCGCGGCTGACCTTTTCCAGCGGGACATTGAACACATCCGCTGCGGTGGCCTTGTGCACATCCTCGTCACTGCGAAACGATTTTAACAGGCCCTCGTCTCTGGACAGATGCGCCATGATGCGCAGCTCCACCTGGGAGTAGTCCGCGGCCAGCAATTTATAACCTGGGGCCGGCACAAAGGCGGTGCGCACCCGACGCCCTGCCTCGGAACGAATGGGTATGTTCTGCAGGTTGGGATCGGTAGAAGAAAGCCTGCCGGTGGCGGCCACCGCCTGCTGAAAGGTGGAATGGATGCGGCCGGTGCGCTCGTTAACCTGCAGCGGCAACTTGTCGGTATAGGTGGATTTGAGCTTACTCAGCCCACGGTATTCCAGAATCAGATGTGGCAAGTCATATTGTTCAGCCAGTTCCTGCAGCACTGGCTCAGCCGTTGAGGGCTGGCCGGTTTTGGTTTTTTTCAGTACCGGCAGTTCCAGTTTTTCATAGAGAATGGCCTGTAATTGTTTCGGTGAACCCAGATTGAATTCTTCTCCGGCCTCTGAAAAAACCTGTTCCTGCAACTTGTCCAGTTGCTTCTCGATCTCCTTGCTCTGCTCGGCCAGGGTTTTCTTGTCCAGGCCAATGCCATTGCGTTCGACGGTCTGCAGCACTTCAATCAGGGGCAGCTCATAGTATTGATACAGACCCAGTAACTCGCCTTCCCCGGTCAAGGCTTTTTCCAGGTAAAGACCCAGCCGGGAAATCGCATCGGCTTTCCTGGCGGCATAGTCTGCATAGTCAGCAATAGCCACCTGGGCCGGGGTTTTCTTATTGCGGCCCTTGCCCAGCATGGCATCAAGATCCGGCAGCTCCAGTTCCAGATAGTAGCGAGAGATGTCCGGCAAATGATGTTTGATCGCTACCGAATTGAGCACATAGGATGCCAGCAGCACATCTGATTTGAGCGGCTGCAGATCGATATTATGATTGGCCAGCAAATGGCGGTCCAGCTTCAGGTCGTGGCCGACCTTGGTGATATTGGGGTCTTCGAAGATTGGCCCCAGCGCCTCAAGCACCTGCTGTACATCGAGCTGTTCAGAATCGTCTTCCACATGGGCGAGGGGGATATAACTGGCCTTGCCGGGCTGGATACTGACCGACAGGCCAAATATTTTGGCTTCCATAAAATGGGCCGGATCTGATTCCAGGCAAAAGGCAAACCGCTTCGCCGCAGCCAGCTCCTCACACAGGGCTTTGAAGGCTTTTTCATCGCTGACGGTGCTGTATTCCACGTCCTCTGGCGCCACCACATGCTCGTCTTCAGACTCGCTGGCAATACTGGCAATCGGCTCGGCATCAGCACTTGCGGTGATGCCTTTTTCCTCAAGCTCCTTGATCCAGGTCTTGAACTCCATGGTGGAGAACAGATCGTGCAGTGCCTGCTCGTCTTCTTCAGCCCGGGTCAGCTCCGAGATTTTGAATTCCAGTTCAACATCACATTTGATAGTGGCCAGTTCATAGGAAAGCTTCAGCAACTCGATGTTGTCACGCAAGCGCTCGCCTATCTTGCCACCGATGGAATCGGCATTGTCGATAATGCCTTGCATGGAGCCATATTCATTCAGCCATTTCACGGCGGTTTTGGGGCCGACTCCGGGAACACCGGGAATATTGTCTGATTTGTCCCCCATTAGCGCCAGGTAGTCCACTATTCGCTCTGGCGGAACACCAAACTTGTTGACCACACCGTCTTCATCCAGCACCTCATTGCTCATGGTGTTGACCAGAGTGACATGCTCATTCACCAGTTGCGCCAGGTCCTTGTCACCGGTGGAAATCAGGGACGGCACTCCCTGCTGACTGGCCTGAAGTGCCAGGGTGCCAATGACATCGTCGGCTTCCACTCCCTCGACAATCAGCAGAGGCAAGCCCATGGCCCGGATAATCTGGTGAATAGGCTCTATCTGGCTGCGCAGCTCATCCGGCATGGGCGGGCGATGGGCCTTGTACTCGGCATAGATATCACTGCGAAAGGTCTTGCCCTTGGCGTCGAACACCACTGCAATATTGCTGTCACCATGGGACTTGATAAGGGCGCGGATCATATTGATCACGCCCTTCACGGCGCCGGTAGGTTGGCCGCGGCTGGACACCAGTGGAGGCAGGGCGTGGAAGGCTCTGAACAGATAGGAAGAACCATCCACCAGAACCAGTTCTTTCATTTTTGCCATGAAAATTCCGTCTTAGTTGATTGATTGGCAACTAGCCCAGGCGCGGGCTATGGACTCCAGTAAGCGGGTATAGGCTTGTGCACTATCTTCAATACCATAGCCCAGAGGATCGATTTCCACGCTTGGCAATGGGTTGTCCTGCAACAGGGTTTGCAGCAGAGCCTCGTTGTGATCACCCTCCAGCAACAGACAATCCGGCGCAGCACTCTGTAGCGCATTGCGGACCGTCAGAGTCTCACGCATGCCGGGCGAGAGTTCGGGGTTGTGAACCAGATCCAGCACATGGCTGACATCAAAATGTGATTCAAAATACTGATAGGCATTGTGATAAACCGCAATGGCCGGTCGGTCTTCCACCGCCAGTTGGCGGCGAATTTCCGTCTTGCTGGTTTCAATGGCACGGTTAAAGCTGTCCAGGTTTTGCCGATATCTTTCTCCATTGTCCGGATCGAGAGATTCCAGCATTTCTGCGACGGCGGCGGCCACCAGCAGGGCATTGTCCGGTTCCAGCCAGTAGTGGGGATCTGTTTCACCATCCTCGTGCTGCAGAATAATCATAGAGTCCAGTGCCAGGGCTGTCAGGCTTTTTGCGGCAATATTCTCCCGCGAAAAAAAATCGGCCAGTTCAAGCTCTGTCTCCGGGCCGGACCAGATCAACAGATCGGCTGCTTCCAGATTCAGACGGTCACTGGGGGTTAGAGTAAAATGATGGGGTGAATCATTGATGTCGATGACACTTTCGATAGTGGCCTCATCACCGGCGATTGCCCGGGCAATGAATTGCAGCGGCCGAATCGTGGTAACGATATCCAGCTGGGCCAGGGCCTGGGCCGGGAACATAAAAGAAAGAGACAGTAAAATAGCGAGAAAAGGCGTGGTGGCCCGCATAGAGGAAGTCCGGGTTTCAGTGTTTAACGGCTGTGACATGATATACCATTGTCAGCCCTGCTCCTAAACCGCGCAAACCCGACAGAGCGAGATTTTTCACTTGATCGACAGCCAACAATCCCAGGTTCTTATCGCCGCCCGGGACATCAGTAAAGACTTTGCCGAGCGCAAGGTGCTGCAGAACGTCAGTCTGGAATTAACCCCCGGCAAGGCAGTAACGCTGATTGGTCCCAATGGTGCCGGCAAGACCACACTGGTGCGAATCCTGCTGGGATTGCTGGAACCCGACGCTGGTCATATCGAGCGTCGCAGCGATTTGCGTATTGGCTACATGCCTCAGCGCCTGGCATTACAGGCAACCCTGCCCCTGACCGTTGACCGCTTTCTCAAACTGGCCAACAAACGTCAGGGCAGCAGCATTGTCGCCACCCTCCAACTGCTGAACATAGAACACCTGGCCAGCCAGCAAATGATTTCCATTTCCGGTGGTGAATTGCAGCGGGTTCTGCTGGCCCGGGCCCTGCTACAGGAACCGCAGTTGCTGGTACTTGATGAGCCCGCCCAGGGTGTTGACCTCAATGGTCAGGCGGAACTCTATCAACTCATTGGCCGCATTCGTGCAGAACGCGGTTGCGCGGTGCTGATGATTTCCCACGACCTGCAATTGGTGATGTCCACCACCGACGAAGTCATTTGTCTTAACCACCATGTCTGCTGTCACGGCGAGCCGGAACAGGTGAGTGCAGACCCTGCATTTCTCGACCTTTTTGGTCCCAATCTGTCGCCGGGCCTGGCTCTCTATACTCACCATCACAATCACGAACACGATATCGCCGGCGAAGTGAAACCCCCAGAATCATGAATATCTCGTTTTTCGATTTGCTGGCTGCCGATTTTTTTCAGTACGCCGTACTGGCCGGTGTATCCCTGGCGCTAATCGCCGGGCCACTGGGCTCCTTCGTGGTATGGCGCCGGATGTCCTATTTTGGTGACACCCTGGCCCACTCTGCATTGCTGGGCATCGCCATTGGCCTGATCTCCGGCGCCAACCCCCAACTCAGCATAATCATCAGTTGCCTGCTGCTGGGTCTGTTGTTGACGGTTCTCGAGCGCCGACCTTCACTGTCTTCCGATACCCTGCTGGGGATTCTGGCCCATAGCTCCCTGGCCCTGGGGGTTCTGGTGCTGTCTCTGACCCGCTCCCAGCGTGTGAATCTCGAGTCCTATCTGTTTGGTGAATTGCTCACTGTCGCCGCTGGCGACCTGATCTGGATACTGTTGGTGGTGCTGATTGTGGTTGTGCTGCTGTGGCGCTTCTGGAATCAGCTTCTCTCTCTTACCGTGCATGCCGAACTGGCGGAAATAGAAGGGGTGGCTGTTCAGCGTCTGAAACTGATGCTGGTGATCATGCTGGCAATGACCGTGGCCGTGTCCATGAAGATCGTCGGCGTGCTGTTGATTACTTCTTTGCTGATAATCCCGGCCGCTGCCGCCCGAAGCCTGGCCCGCACTCCCGAGCAAATGGCGGTCACTGCCAGTCTGCTGGGCGTGTTTTCAGTCTGCTGTGGAGTGATTGGCGCGTTTTATCTGGACACGCCGGTGGGGCCGAGCATTGTGGTGGTAGCGGCGCTGCTGTTTTTCCTGCTTAACTTCACGCCTCTGGGGCGTCGGGGTATCTAGTCCCAATCGCTGCTGAGCAGCTCCCAGGCTTCCAGCAAATACTGGTCCCGGTGGGGAAGGCGCATGACTGCGTAGAGCTCGCCATCAGGATTGATGACCGAGATGTGACCGGAATGGTCGAATAGCTTCGCTCCATCGCTGGCCTGGGGCATTGTCATATGACCCTCGTGCTCACTGCGCTCTGCGGCAGTATTACTGACCACATAAAGTTGTTCGGCCAGGTTGGCAAGCTGGCGTTCACTGCCGGTGAGACCGATGAAATCCTCACTGTAGTCATCCAGATAGGCACGCAACTCGGCAGCACTGTCCCTTTGTGGGTCAACTGTCGCCATTACTATTTGCGGGAGTGGCAGATCGCTGTTTTCAGCCTGTAATTGCCGATAAAACTTGCCCAACTCGGCCATGGTGAGGGGACAGACATCCGGGCAATTGGTGAAACCATAGAACACCATTGACCACTGGCCTGAGAATCGCTGCTGATCGAAAGTCTGCCCTTCGGTGTCTTGTAGTTGAAACACCCTGATGGGCTGGGCCTGGGGCAGGAGATTGGTGCCCAATTCGTCCAGGCGCTCCAGATCATTGGCGGCATCGCGCACCAGAAACAGAAATACCAGGGATACTGCCAGCGCCAGATCGATCGCGATGAAGGCAGCCCATTTGAGTTTGCTTGCCCGGGTCATAGATGCTTGCGGTTCAATCCCGCCTCGCTATTGAACTGGCTCAGAACAGATAGTGATCAACCACCAGCGCCACAAACAACAGGGCCAGGTAGACAATGGAGTACTTGAAGGTATCCATGGCTGTGCTGGGCTTTTGACGGTACATCAGCTTCAGGGACCAGACCATGAAACCGACGCCCAGCGCCAGGGCGGACAGCAGATACAGCCAACCGCTCATGCCGGAGAAGAAAGGAAAGATACTGGCCAGCACCAGCATGACGGTATAGACCACGATATGAATCTTGGTGACATGCTCGCCATGGGTTACCGGCAACATGGGCACCCCGGATTTGGCATATTCTTCCTTGCGGTGAATGGCCAGAGCCCAGAAATGGGGCGGCGTCCAGGCAAAGATAATCAGCACCAGGATCAGCGCATCCGGCTCGATGGTGCCGGTCACAGCAGACCAGCCCAGCAGCGGCGGCATGGCGCCGGAGAGGCCGCCAATCACAATATTCTGGGGTGTGGCATGCTTGAGATAACCGGTGTAGATGAAGGCATAGCCCACGAAAGACGCCAGTGTCAGCCAGGCACAAAGCGGATTGACCCAGAACAGCAGTATCGCCATACCCGCCACGCCAATGGCGATGGCAAACAGGCTGGCCTGCAGCACATCCACGCGACCCTGGGCCATGGGCCGGTTATGGGTGCGCTTCATGAGAATGTCGATCTTGCGATCAATCAGGTGATTGACCACGGCGCCCGAGGCCGCCACCAGAGCGATACCCAGATTGCCCAGAATCAGCACATCCAGCGGCACCATGCCAGGTACTGCCAGCATCATGCCCACCACCGAAGTGAGGATCATCAACATGACCACCCGGGGCTTGCACATCTCGTAGTAATCGCGCCAGGTAGTGGCCGGATTGGAAGTAATGTCTGTCATTGCGCTGCCGTGGCTTAGGAAATCGGGGAAACTGCTTTGTTCCGACTTTGTTCATCCTGAACCGGGTGTAAACCCGAGGTCGGAACCATAATGAGCACTACGCTCAGAGCGCGGCATTCAACCACGTTTACCTGCCAATCTCAAGATTATGCAATGCGAAACAAGCAACATCCTGCTGTATTTTATGACCGATAATTTGGGAATATTTCGCTTGTTTGCCGAGAGTGACACCTTCCTGTCAAAAATGCTTGATTTGGCTCAGGTTTATGACCCTTTAAGGCCCCGTTTAACTTGCCCTTGGAGGCAATTTTCTATAGGATTCGCCAACGCGTGAGGTGTGCGTTTGGCCTAGAAAACAGGCGGTTTTTGAAACTTGTTAATTGCTGCGTTTACACGGCCGTAAAACCCCGCCCAAAACAATAATAATTATTCAGGACCCAGTCCTACAAAGGGAATTCATCAGGACAGAACCACTGAGGGTGGTTATTGGATGCGTGCAAACTGCTGTGCGCCGCCATGCAATCCCTCTGGTGTTCACCCGGTGAACAATGAACAAGAAATAACGGCTATTTAACGGCGCTGGCACCGATCAAGGCGTCCTGAATAGCTGGCTTACTTTTAGAAGGAATACTGGTTTATGACTTTAGCGGTCGTTATCTTTCTACTGGTCATTGGATCTATCATTTTCCATTTTGCCAGCCCATGGTGGTTTACGGACATTGCTGCTGACTGGGGCTCCATTGATTTCACAATCAATGTGACGTTCTGGGTCACCGGCATCGTCTTCATTGCCACGAACCTTTTTCTTGCCTACTGCGTTTGGAAGTTCCGTCAGAAAGACGGTCACAAGGCAGTTTACGAGCCGGAAAACACCAAACTCGAAGTGGGCCTGTCGGCTTTCACTACAGTGGGTGTTATCGCCATGCTGGCGCCCGGCCTGTTTGTCTGGGCCAGCTTTGTGAATGTGCCGGAAGAAGCCGGTCAGATCGAAGTGCTGGGCTCCCAGTGGCAGTGGCAATATCGCTATCCCGGTGCCGATGGCCAACTGGGTACTGCCGATGTGCAGCTGGTTAGCATTGACAATCCCTTTGGTGTTAATCCCGAAGACCCCAATGGCCAGGACGATGTGATCGTCAACGATCCGGTCCTGCATCTGCCCATGGGTCAGCCTGTCCAGGCGCTGCTGCGTTCCCACGACGTACTGCATAACTTCACCGTGGCTCAGTTCCGCGTGAAGATGGACCTGGTTCCGGGACTGGTTTCCTATCTGTGGTTCGAGCCAACTCGCGAAGGTACTTTTGACGTACTGTGTGAAGAACTTTGTGGCATCGGCCACTTCATCATGCGCGGCGCAGTGGTTGTTGAGCCCCAGGAAGAATTCGATGCCTGGCTTGCCACTCAGCCCACGTTCGCAGAAACCCAGGCCCAGAGCGCTCCCAATGTTGCTGCCGGTCAGGCTGCCTATGCCGCCTGTGCCAGCTGCCACGGTCAGAACGGTGAGGGTAACCAGGCTCTCAATGCTCCGAAACTGTCCGGCCAACAAGCCTGGTATGTGGAGCGTCAGCTCAACTACTTCAAGCAAGGCGTACGCGGCGGCGAAGGCGATACTGAAGGTGCCCAGATGGTGGCATTCGCCAATATGCTCGCCGACGACCAGGCGGTTCGCAATGTGGCTGCCTACATTGAAACTCTGCCCGATACTCCAGCCGAACCCACCATCATGGGTGACGTCGACAACGGTTATGACATCTATGACCGTAACTGTGCGGCCTGTCACCTCGATGACGGTGCTGGTACCTGGTACACCGATGCCCCGAAACTGGCTGGCATGAGTGACTGGTATTTCGTAACCCAAATTCAGAAGTTCCGCGACGGTATTCGTGGTCTACATCCTGAAGATGACTACGGTGAGCAAATGGTCTCTATGGCGACTGCCATGTCCGGACTGGAAGAGATCCAGGACGTTGCCGCCTACATCAACACCATGCGGTAACGAAACAGACGAATTTTGAATTTGGATTTACGGTAGCCAAGGGCTATTGATTTTATTAGGAGGTTTTAATGGCTTACGTCCCATTAGCTGACCAAGACAAAGATATGGAGATGCATCATCCCCATAGCTGGGTCGAGAAATATGTTTTCAGTCAGGATCATAAGGTAATTGCGATTCAGTATGGCAGCCTTGCTGTGTTCACTGGCGTCGTCGGGCTGGCTCTTTCCATCCTGTTCCGCCTGCAGCTGGGTTTTCCCGAGTCTGTAGATTTCATCGATCCGAACTTTTACTACCAGGCTGTCACCATGCACGGCATGATCATGGTGGTTTACTTCCTTACCGCCTTGTTCCTCGGGGGGTTCGGCAACTACATGATTCCACTCATGTGCGGCGCCCGGGATATGGTGTTTCCATTCCTGAACATGCTGTCGGTGTGGACCTTCCTGATCTCCGTCATCGTCCTGATGGCAAGCTTCTTCGTCAGTGGTGGCCCTACCGGTGCTGGCTGGACGCTGTACCCGCCGCAAACGGCAATGGAAGGTACACCAGGTCATGACATGGGTATCATCCTGATGCTTATCTCCCTGGCAATATTCATTATTGCCGCTACCATGGGCGGCCTGAACTATGTCGTAACTGCACTGCAGTACCGCTGTCGCGGCCTGACCATGATGCGCCTGCCTTTGACTGTCTGGGGCATCCTGGTAGCTACAGTGCTGGCACTGTTCGCCTTCCCGGCCCTGCTGGTTGCTGCCATCATGATGCTGTTCGATACGCTTCTGGGCACCAGCTTCTTCATGCCGGCCGTGATCGAGGCGGGTTCGCCGCTGGATCACAACGGCGGTAGCCCACTGCTGTACCAGCACCTGTTCTGGTTCTTCGGTCACCCCGAGGTATACATCGTTGCCCTGCCGGCTTTCGGTCTGGTTTCTGATGTGCTGAGCACCCACGCCCGCAAGAACATCTTCGGTTACCGCATGATGGTCTGGGCGATTGTTGCGATTGGCGGGCTGAGCTTCATCGTCTGGGCTCACCACATGTATGTCTCCGGCATGCACCCCTACTTCGGTTTCTTCTTCGCCACCACCACATTGATTATTGCGGTACCAACGGCGATGAAGGTTTACAACTGGGTGCTGACCCTTTGGGAAGGTGATATCCGCCTCAATGCCCCCATGTATTTCGCCATTGGTTTCATCTTTACCTTTATCCACGGCGGCCTGACCGGGCTGTTTCTGGGTAACGTGGTAATCGACCTGCCGCTGTCTGATACCTATTTCGTGATTGCCCACTTCCATATGGTCATGGGTGTCTCTCCGATCCTGGTACTGTTCGCGGCCATCTACCACTGGTTCCCGCTGATGAGCGGCAAGATGTACAACGAAACCCTGGCCAAGTGGCACTTCTGGCTGACCTTCCTGGGCGCCTATGCCATCTACCTACCGATGCACTATCTCGGTTTCCTGGGTGTTCCGCGTCGTTACTATGTACTGGGTGAAACCAGCTTCATTCCTGCCTCCGCGCAGGACCTCAACGCGTCAATTACCATTGCCGCCATCTTCGTCGCTGCGGCGCAGATCCTGTTCTTTATTAACATTATCTGGACTCTCAAGAACGGCAAGAAGTCAGAGAAGAACCCCTGGGGTTCCGCCTCTCTGGAATGGCAGACGCCTGATCTACCACCCAAGCACGGTAACTGGGGCGAAGAATTGCCAACAGTGTACCGCTGGGCTTACGACTACAGCGTACCCGGTGCACATCAGGACTTTATTCCGCAGAACACGCCTGAAAGCGAGGAGCCCACTGTGGATGAAGAACATTTTGACCCCGATACTGATGAGTCAAAGGCTGACGTATGAGTCTGTTCAAAACACTTGCTGAAAAGTCCTGGGAAACCAAAGGTGTAGTCGGGGGCCTCCGGCCCGAGGGCATGTTTGATGCACCCAACGAAAAAGTCACATTAAACTTTTTCCTGGTGATTGCCTCGGTGGTCTTTTCCCTGTTCACCGTGAGCTATTTCATCCGCATGGAGCTGCCAGATTGGCAGCCCCTGTCGGAGCCCGGCCAGTTATGGCTGAACACAGGGTTATTGGTTTTGAGCAGTGTGTTCTTCCAATGGGCACGCAATATTGTCAGCAGTGGCAAGCAGAAAAATCTGACCACTGCCTTTGTCGGGGGTGGCGTCTTTGCCATCCTCTTCATCGCCGGACAATTGATGACCTGGGAGAGCCTGCAGGCGGAGGGGTATTACCTGACCTCCAATCCTGCCAATGCCTTTTATTACCTGTTGACCGGTTTGCACGCAGTTCACCTGTTGGGTGGCCTGTGGGTATGGAGCAAGAGCTCCATTCGCCTGTTTGCAGGAGCAGAAGCCAGGGAATTGAAGCTCAGTATCGAGCTTTGCACCCAATACTGGCATTTTCTGTTGATAGTCTGGTTGGCACTGTTCGCAGTCTTGGCCAACACATAATTCGAAAGATTAGTTTTATTGAATGGGAATAAATAAGGATGAGTGAAGCAGCCGTAGCAGATAAAACAGCCCACGGTGTGAAAGGCCTGGTCGACGACTGGAGCGCCGACAAGCAAGCCTATCATGTACCCTGGGGCAAAGCCATGATGTGGATTTTTCTGGTGAGCGATACTTTTATCTTCACCTGTTTTCTGGTGGGTTACCTGAATGTCAGGCTGACAACCACAGAGCCCTGGCCATTGCAGAGCGAGATTTTCGCCCTGTCTTTCGGCGGTGATCCGATTCCGTTGATTCTGATCGCTATCATGACCTTCGTGCTGATTACCAGCTCGGGCACCATGGCCATGGCGGTGAATTACGGATATCGCAAAGACAAGAACACAACATTCTGGCTGATATGCGCCACCGCTCTGTTCGGTGCCATGTTTGTTGGCATGCAAGTGTTTGAGTGGTCCAAACTGATTTTTGATGAGGGCGTACGTCCCTGGGGTAACCCCTTTGGAGCAGCACAGTTTGGCTCGATATTCTTTATGGTGACCGGCTTCCACGGATTACACGTTTCCATCGGTGTAATTTATCTATTGTGGGTCGCCGTGCGGGTCAAGAGAGGTTATTACGAGGACAAGGGCTACGAGATCGTCGAGATCGCCGGCCTTTACTGGCACTTTGTTGACCTTGTCTGGGTATTCATTTTCGCGTTTTTCTATTTATTGTAAGAGGGGTCACTAGCAATGGCATCAGATGCAGGACAACAACACCCACTGGGAATTTACTACAAGGTCTGGGGGCTGCTCTTCGTAGTCAGTCTGTTCTCCTACCTGGTAGATTATTTCCAGGTAGAAGGCGCGATGCGTTGGACCCTGGTACTAATTTTCATGGTTATCAAGGCCGGCTTCATTATCGCCATCTTCATGCACGTGGTTTGGGAACGTATGGCTCTGGTTTTTACCATCCTCGGCCCACCCGTGGTATTACTACTGCTGATTGGATTTATGGCAGTAGAAGGCAATTACACTGAAGAAGCTCGCTTCACCTATATGGGTCATGACCGTGATGCGGTCGCACTGACCCCTTCCGATATCCACGGTGGTGGACACGGAGAAGAAGACGCGCACTGATTTATCTTCAGTCGATAAAAAGAAGGGCCAGCATGCTGGCCCTTTTTTTATGTCTGCGTTTTAACGGATGAGCTTGTAAAGAAGAGCTTGTAGAAAAGGGCTTGTTGAATCGGCCGGGTTCAGCCCTGCCGCAAAGCGGCAATCACGGCTCCGGTTTCGGGCCGCAGCCCGCGCCAGATCTGAAATGATTCGGCCGCCTGTTCCACCAGCATGCCAAGACCATCCAGTGACAGGGCGGCGCCTTGCTGCGTGGCCCAGTTCTGAAACATCGTAGCGGTATCTGCATACATCATGTCGTAGCAACAGGTTTCGCTATGCACCCAATGATCCTGCACCGGCGGCAATTGCCCCTCCAGGGACAGGGATGTGGCATTGATTATCACATCAAAACTGCCACTGTAGTCTTCTGAATCAAAGCCAGCCGCCTCAATTTCCAGCACCTCTGCCAGGGCATCGCGTATTGCCTCTGCCTTGTGCACACTGCGATTAAGCAGCCGTACCGAGCCGGGTTTCACTTCCGGCAGAGCAGCCAGCACGCCCCGGGCGGCACCACCGGCACCCAACATCAGAATGCTTTTGCCCGCCAGAGAGAAACCGTGGTTAACACGGATATCCCGAATCAAGCCGGGCCCATCCGTGTTGTCCCCCAGCAGTTTGCCATCCTTCATACTGAGAGTGTTGACGGCACCGGCAAGCTCGGCGCGGGCAGACAAGTCATCGCAAAGTGCCCGGGCGGCTTCTTTATGGGGAAGGGTGACATTCAGACCGCTTCCGCCCTGGGCGAAAAACTCCCTGACAAAGGCGGCAAAATCGGCGGCAGCCACTTCCTGTTTGCCGTACTCCAGTGACTGGCCTGTCTGTTCGGCAAACAGTTGATGAATGCTTGGTGATTTGGAGTGGGCGATGGGCTGGCCCACTACAGCATATCGGGACAGCAAATCTGTCTCCCTCAGGTCATCTTGCCCTGACAATCTTCGGGCAATGCAATGGAGAGCTCCGGATTCAGACCCAGTCTCTCGGTTTAAGATAATCGGTATAAAGCCGCGCTTCTTCCGTGCCTGGCTCCGGCTGCCAGTCATACCACCAGCGTACCACCGGCGGCAGTGACATCAGAATCGATTCTATCCGACCCACACCGGATTGCAGGCCAAAGATTGTGCCACGGTCGTAGACCAGATTGAATTCCGCATAACGGCCACGGCGGTATTCCTGAAACTGTTTCTGTGATTCTGTGAAGGCCGAGTCTCGTCGTTTCTCCACGATAGGCCCGTAGGCCGGCAAATAACTGGCCGCCATGGCTCGAACAAATTCAAAGCTTTTGGCAAAACCCAGTTCGTTGAAATCATCAAAGAACAAGCCACCCACGCCACGGGTCTCATCGCGGTGTTTCAGGTAGAAATACTCATCACACTGTTTTTTGAAGGCCGGGTAATAGTGTTCACCGAAGCCGTCGCAGGCTTGCTTCGCAGTCTGGTGCCAATGCACACAATCTTCGTCGATACCGTAATAGGGAGTCAGGTCGTAGCCACCGCCAAACCACCAGACCGGCTCTTCGCCCGGCTTTTCTGCAATAAACAGACGGAAGTTGGCATGGGAAGTAGGCACATGGGGATTATGTGGATGGATTACCAGTGATACCCCCATGGCCTGATAGGCTCGGCCGGCCAGTTCCGGTCGCAATGCAGTGGCAGAGGCTGGCATGGCCTTGCCAAACACATGGGAAAAATTGACGCCCCCTTTTTCAAACACCGCCCCGTCGCTGATAACACGGGTGATACCGGAGCCACCGTCTTCCCGGTCCCAGGCATCGGTCTTGAAGCTGGCCTTGCCATCGAGCTTTTCCAGACCTGCACAAATGTCCTGTTGTAAATCCAGAAGGAATTGCTTTACTGCATTACTGTCTACTGTTTCCACTTCTCACTCCAAATCGCTACGAGGCTATCGCTGCCGGCTTTTCGCTGTGTCAGGGCGGGATGCCCCTGCCTGGCTGACTAGCGCAGGGTTTTGCCGCTGCTCAGATCCTTGATGGTCGATGGCGAACGGGCACCTCCCAGCTCTCCATCCACGACGCAGTCTATGCTACCGGCAAATTGCTCCATAAGTCTTAATCTGGATCTAATTTCCGGTTCGCCGGCTTCGTTGGCAGAAGTGGAAACAACCGGTCCCCCGAATTCTGCGCAGAGGCTTTGGACGAGGGGGTGGGCAGAAACCCGAATGGCGACTGAGCTGTGTTGACCCTTGATCCATGCGGGGTAGAGATTATCCGGATCCGGAATCAGCCAGGTAACGGGGCCTGGCCAGGATGCTCGCAGAGTGGCCAGTTGTTCGGCATCAAGCCTGGCGGTCAATGCCTGGATCTGGTCCATGTCTCCGGCCACAAGAAGCAGCCCTTTTTCCACGGGGCGCTTCTTGATGGCCAGAATTTTTTCAACGGCTGGCTGCTGAAAGGGATCACAGCCCAGTCCCCAGACAGCTTCGGTGGGATAGGCAATCACCTTGCCCTGACGCAGATCTTCACAGGCCTGCTTGATACTCCCACCAGACACGGTGTTACTTCCGGGAATCCTGCAGGGCTTTGTCCTGGGATTGTACTTTCTCGGAATTGGCCTGACGCTCTGCTTTCACCCGGTCGGCCAGATCGCTGTCGCTCAGGGACATGATCTGGGCGGCAAGATAGGCGGCGTTCTTGGCGCCGGCCTTGCCAATCGCCACAGTCGCAACCGGAATACCGGCTGGCATTTGTACCGTGGAAAGCAGTGAGTCCATACCCTGCAGCGGTCCTGAATCGATAGGCACACCGATTACCGGACGGGTCGTATGGGCTGCGGTGACACCCGCCAGATGCGCCGCCATACCGGCGCCGCTGATAAATACCTGGCAACCACGTGCTTCGGCATCACTGATGTACTGCTGGGTCACAGCAGGGGTACGGTGTGCTGAAGTGATTTTGATTTCGTATTCAATCTGCAATTGGGCCAGGACATCTCCGGCAGCCTGCATAATGCTGAGGTCGTTTTCAGATCCCATCAAAATAGCAACAAAAGGTTTGCTCATCTCGACTGTTTCCTGCGGCAAAAAAAATGGAAGGGGCAAACTACATTACCCGTTCATCCTTGGCAAGCATTGTCGCAAAGCTGTACCGAACCGCCGCTAAAATGCAGGAAACCCTGCAGTTCCAACTGCAAAAGACAGGATTGCAGGATTTCCGGGCTGAGCCCTGTTTCACCTTGCAGAACTTCGAACAGCATCTCGCCCTGAATCAGGCTCTGCAGTATTTTCCGGCAGCGCTGGTCACCGCGATAATTTTGTACTGATTGATTGGTCAGAGGCCGGTTTTCGGCTCCATTTTTGAGCTTCAGCAACAACTCGGGATTCAACTCTTCCAGAATATCAGCCGGTCCTTCAATCAGCTTGGCGCCACTGCGCAGCAAATGATGGCAACCCCGGGCCAGGGCATTGTCGATTCGGCCGGGCAGGGCGAAGACTTCCCGGTTTTGTTCCATAGCCAGACGGGCGGTGATCAGGGACCCGGAACGCAGGCCGGCTTCGATCACCAGCACGCCCTGACTCAGGCCACTGATGAGACGATTGCGTTGGGGGAAATGAGCAGCGCGGGGCGGTGTGCCCAGGGGAAACTCACTGACTACCGCTCCTTTTTCTGTCAGCGATTCCATCAGCGTTCGATGCTGGCGGGGATAGACGGTATCCAGTCCGGTTGCCACTACGGCAATGCTGGCCCCCTTGTTCCCAGCCGCCGACAATGCCCCCTGGTGAGCCGCTGCATCCACGCCCACCGCCAGGCCGCTGGTAATACCGAGTCCGCAGTCTGCCAGTTCGCGGGCGAGCCAAAAGCTGGTCTGCCGGCCATAGCTGCTGCACTTTCTCGAACCCACAATAGCCAGTTGCGGCTCAGTCAGAACTTCGACATTACCCCGCACCGCCAGCACCGGCGGCGGACAATCAATTTCCCGCAGCCGTGACGGGTAGCCGCTTTGTTCATAGAACAAAAAGCTGTTGTTGGTCTCTGCCGCCCAGACAAGCTCGGCGTCGACCCGGGTCAAGGTGTCGGTGTCAGGCTTTTGCACTGTCTGTAGCAAGCCCGGTTCCCGGGCCAGGAGGGATCGCATATCGCCGGCATCGCGTAGCTGTCTGGCGAGCTGCGCAGGGGAGATCTGGTCACTGTGGCGCAGACGCAAGTAAGCGTCTGCCAGAGAGTATTCCATTCTTCATCCTTGAATCATGGATCGGTACAGCAAGCATCAGTCCTGGCCTTCCTGGCCTTGTCTGTTTACCGCTGTTTGTTTACCTGGTATTTGTTTACCAGGTGTTTATATAAAAGGATAGCTCATCAGGGATTGGTGACCCGGTTGTTCTGACCGATGGGTTCCAGAGAGCTGAGAACCACAGCGTAGCTGAACTGGTCAAAAATCTTGTACACCAGCAGGGTACCAATATCACTGCCGGGCAGAGACAACCGTTCGCCCCGGAATATAGCCTGCATGCGGCGCCGGAAATCCATACGCTCGCGCTCCACCTGGTCAATGATCCGGGAGTCTTCCTTCCTGACCGCCAGCACATCACCAATGGCCAGATTGTCTTCACTGCCAAGATCCACCACCACTGTATCCAGCTGGGAGGCCATGGCTTCAGTATTCAACAGCGCAATGATGCGCCCTTCAACCTCCGAATCCGGTTCGGTGGGGAATATGGTAGCCCCGATACGCTGTACTTCGCGGGTTAGCAAGCGGTCACCTTCACGGATTTCCTTGCTGCTGTTATTGATCAGTAAACGGCGCACACCGTCATCGGCCGAACTGGTGATACTGGCAAAACCCAGATATTCCAGTTCCAGTCCCAACAGGACTTCGCCCTCGTCATCGAAATACTCCCGGCTGGGACGATAGACTTCAAATGAGGTGGTGCCGGCCGGCCAGTTGCCGCGGGCATACACTTCATCGCCGGTACCAATGGCCAGGTTGTCGCCAATGTTCTGCACGATGTAGGGGGCCGCATCATAGAGTTCCTGGCTGACAATGCGGTTACGGGTGAAGCTGTTCTCAATGGATTCCAGGGGAATGGCCGGTATGGCGGATTGCAACGGTTCTTCCCGAACCTGCGGTCCAAGACTGGTCACTTCCCGGCCACCGCGTTTGATCATGATACGGGGCGTGCCACGGACGAAATTCATGCTGAGAATATCACCCGGAAATATCAGGTCGGCGTTTTCCAGATAGGGATCGGGCTGCCACACCTCGGGCCATCTTTCAGGATCTTGCAGAAACTGGCTGGCAATTTCCCATAAAGTGTCGTCTTCCTTCACGGTGTAACTGGGCGGATAATCCGCCAGCAGCAAGGAGTTCTGTGCCTGCACACTTGAAAACGGCAAGCTGAAAACTATATAGAACAGAGCACAGGAAAAGACCCGGGCCAGAACTGGGACTGTGGAGAGTACTTTCATCAATAAATTCCGCCCTTTTTGGCAGCGTAATCTTAGCAATACGGTATAATTATCACTAGAAGCAGGTCACAGTCTGCTTCTTTCGCAAGCCCGCGTAAACTGGTGTTTTCAGCCATTGCGCCAAATTTGACACGGTACCCGGAATGGCCACATTAGCAATCCTGGAATTTCCCGATCCGCGACTGCGCAAGCAGGCCGCGCCGGTCACCCAATTCGATGCTGCGCTCGGCACCCTCATCGACAATATGTTCGAGACCATGTACGCAGCCCAGGGAATTGGTCTGGCTGCAACCCAGGTCGACGTGCATAAGCGTTTGCTGGTAATAGATGTATCGGAAAATAAGGATAGTCCTCAAGTTTTTATTAATCCAAGTTTCGAGGTAATCGAAGAGGAATTAAGCGAATACGACGAGGGCTGCCTGTCGGTACCGGGCTTTTATGAAACCGTGTCCCGCCCGCGCAAGATCAAGGTCAAGGCCATGGATCGGGACGGCCAGCCCTTCGAGGTGATTGCCGAGGGCATATTGTCCACCTGTATCCAGCACGAAATTGATCATCTGGATGGCAAACTGTTCGTGGATTACCTGAGTAATCTCAAGCGTCAGCGCATTCGCAGCAAACTTGAAAAAGAACAGCGCAAGTCTGCCTGATCCTGCATGACTGAGCTTCGGATATGTTTTGCCGGCACCCCGGCCTTTGCCGCCGGGCATCTGCAAGCCCTCCTCGATGCCGGGCAAACCCCTGTCGCTGTCTATACCCAGCCTGACCGGCCAACCGGCCGGGGCAAAAAATTGCAGGCATCGCCGGTCAAGGCACTGGCGCTGGAGCATCAATTGCCTGTTTATCAACCCGCCAGTCTGCGTGATAGCCAGGTGCAGGAAGAATTTCGCCAGTTGCAGCCCGATGTCTTGGTTGTAGTGGCCTACGGCCTGATACTGCCTGAAGAGATCCTCGCCATTCCGCGTCTGGGCTGTATCAATGTGCACGCCTCCCTGTTGCCACGCTGGCGTGGCGCGGCGCCTATCGAGCGGGCAATCCTGGCCGGTGACAAGCAGACCGGGGTGACCATCATGCAGATGGATGCCGGCCTGGACACCGGCGCTATGCTGCTCAAGCAAGCAGTGGATATCCAAATGGACGACACCGGGGAGTCATTGCAGGCCAAGCTACTGGACGTTGGCAAACACTCACTTACTAAAGTGCTGTCGCAACTGGAGCAGTATCAGTCCCGGGCCGAAGCCCAGGACGATGAGAAGGCCAGCTATGCTGCCAAACTGGACAAAAGCGAAGCGCGGATCGATTGGCAACGCAGCGCCCGGGAGATCCATCAGCAGGTCCGGGCCTTCCTTGGACGTACACCCGCCTGGACCGAACTGGGGGATAAACGCCTGCGTATCATCGACTGTGAACCAGCCGACGGGGTACCTGACAAATTGCTGTCAAAGCTCAGCCCCGGCAGCCTGCTGCTGAGCCAGCGCGACAGCTTTGACGTGGTCTGCGGGGATTCGGCGCTGCGGGTTCACAAGGTGCAATTGCCAGGCAAAAAGCCGGTGTCCGTACGCGATTTACTCAATGCCAACCCGCCGCCGCTGCAAGATGGCATGCTGCTGGGATCGGCGCAAGACGCCGGTCAATGACAGCCAACACTCGCGCCCTAGCTGCAGAAATTCTCCACAAGCTTCTTGAGTGTGAAGGCTCACTTACCGGACACCTCAATAGCATCAAGGGCCGGGACGATGCAGCCTTTGTGCAAGAGCTCTGCTTTGGTTGTTGTCGCTGGTTCCATTTGCTGCAGGCAATTCTGGCCCAGTTACTGAAGAAGCCCCTCAAGGGTCAGCATGACGAGCTGCATTGCCTGTTGCTGCTGGGCCTGTATCAATTGCGGGAATCCAGCAAGGCCGACTATGCCATTATCAATGAGACGGTCAGTGCCTGTGAGCAATTGGGCAAGGCCTGGGCCCGGGGCCTGGTGAACGGCGTGCTGCGCAATTACCAACGCAATCGCCAGGAGATTGACAGCAAGTTACCAGAGTCTGCCTATTATTCGCAGCCCGCCTGGCTCCGCAAAACCCTGCAGCAACAATGGCCGGAACAGGCCAGTCAGATCATGGCCAATGGCAATCGCCGCCCCCCCATGACGCTTCGTTGTAACAGCGCCCGGCAGTCACGGGACGATCTGCTGCGCAGGCTCGAACAGGGCAATGTCAGCGCCAGACCCGGGCAATGGGCCGAGACCGCCATTTATCTTGATCAGGCCAGCATTGCCGAAGCCCTGCCCGGCTTTGCCGAAGGGGCTTTCAGTGTCCAGGATGAAGCCTCGCAACTGGTGCCGGGCCTGCTGCAACTGACAAGGGGTCAGCGGGTGCTGGACGCTTGCGCCGCACCGGGTGGCAAAGCCTGTCATATCCTTGAAAGTGAGCAGTCACTATCAGAATTAGTCGCGCTGGATAGCGATGCCCGGCGCGCCGAACGCATCGAGGAAAACCTGCAGCGCTTGCAGTTAAGTGCTGCCATCAAGGTTGCCGACGCCCGCGATACCGGGGCCTGGTGGGATGGCAGGGGCTTTGACCGCATCCTGCTGGACGCGCCCTGTTCCGCCACCGGCGTCATCCGCCGCCACCCCGATATCAAACTGCTGCGCCAGCGTGATGACATTGCCCGCCTGCAACAACTACAGGCGGAGTTACTGGATGCCCTGTGGCCCTGCCTGAATCCGGGCGGCCTGCTGCTCTATACCACCTGCTCGCTGCTGCGCCAGGAAAACGAAATCAGCGTGGGCAACTTCCTTGAGCGCTGTGAAGACGCTAAATATGAAGGCATCGCGGCCGATTGGGGAGTAGAATGTGCTTACGGAAGGCAGCTCCTGACCGGTGATGAAACTGGGCCGGACGGGTTCTACTTCGCTCTGCTACGCAAGGACCAGGGCCGGTAATCAGCGCAAACCAGTCAACAGGAAGTCCAGAAGACGCGCTTTCATGAAAATCATTATCCTCGGCGTTAACCAGGTCGGCAGCACACTGGCCGAAACCCTGGCCAGCGAATCCAATGACATTGTGGTGGTCGACAGTGACGCGGAAAAGCTCCGGGAACTGCGCGACCGTATCGATATAGGCATGGTGGAAGGCCAGGCCTGTCACCCGGACGTGCTGGAGCGAGCCGGTGGTGAAGATGCCGATATGGTGATTGCCGTTACCGAAAGCGATGAAGTCAATATGGTGGCCTGTCGCGTCGCCCACTCCCTGTTTCGCACCCCCAAGAAAATCTGTCGCCTGCGCTCTTCAGCCTATCTGGTCAGTGACAAGCTGTTCGGCGATGAAGGTCTGGCGGTGGATGTGGTAATCAGCCCGGAGCTGATTGTGTCCGACTACATCGCCCGGCTTATTGATCTGCCCGGCTCCCTGCAGGTGCTGGATTTCGCCGACGGCCAGGTGCAGTTGGTGGCAGTGAAGGCTTTCTATGGTGGGCCACTGGTGGGTCAGGAAATTCGCCTGCTGCGGCAGCACATGCCCTCGGTGGAAACCCGGGTAGCCGCCATCTTCCGCAAGGACCGGCCCATCATTCCCGAAGGCTCAACCGTCATTGAGGCCGACGATGAGGTGTTCTTCATCTCCGCGCAGAAAGATATCCGTCCCTGCATGGGTGAACTGCGCCGCATGGACAAACCCTATCGGCGCCTGATGATTGCCGGTGGCGGCAATATCGGTTCGCGCCTGGCGCAGAACCTGGAACATCGTTACCAGATCAAGATCATCGAACGTAATCCCGAGCGCTGTGCCTCCCTATCCAGCAGCCTCAATAAAACCATCGTCCTCAATGGCGAGGCCTCTCACCAGGAATTGTTACTGGATGAGAACATCGAGGAAACCGATGTCTTTCTGGCCCTGACCAATGACGATGAAGCCAATATCATGTCTTCCCTGTTGGCCAAGCGTCTTGGCGCCAAAAAGGTCATGGCGATTATTAACAATCCGGCCTATGTGGATCTGGTGCAGGGCGGTGAAATTGATATTGCCATTTCCCCGCAGCAAGCCACCATCGGCAAGCTGTTGGCCCATGTTCGCCGGGGTGATGTGGTGAATGTCCACTCCCTGCGTCGCGGCGCCGCCGAAGCCATGGAGGCAATTGCCCATGGTGATCGCAATACCTCCAAAGTGGTAGGCAAGGCCATCGAGGATATCGACCTGCCGGAAGGCACCACTATTGGCGCCATCATCCGCGATGATGAAGTGCTGATTGCCCATGACGACACGGTGGTCAAAAGCGATGACCATGTCATTCTTTTCCTGGTAAACCGCAAGCGCATTCCCGAAGTGGAACGCCTGTTCCAGGTTGGCCTGGGATTCTTCTAAGCCCCCATGCACGCATCCATCACCATCAAGATTCTTGGCCTGCTGCTGATGTTTTTCAGCGTGCTGGCCAACCTGCCGCCCATAATCGTGTCCCTGATCTATGGGGACAATTCGGTCCCGGCATTTCTGTATCCCATGGTGTTACTGTTCGGTATCGGCTTTGTTCTCTGGGCCGCCACGGCAAGAAGCCGCAAGGAGCTCAGCACCCGGGACGGCTTTCTGATCGTGACCCTGTTCTGGGCAGTACTGGGCACCGCCGGTTGTCTGCCGTTTCTGTTTTCTGAACAGGTCCAGCTGTCGGTCACCGATGCCGTATTCGAATCCCTGTCCGGGCTGACCACCACCGGCGCCACGGTGATATCAGGCCTGGACTCCCTGCCCAAATCCATTCTCTTTTATCGCCAGCAACTGCAATGGCTGGGGGGCATGGGCATTATCGTACTGGCGGTGGCCCTGTTACCCATGCTGGGTATTGGTGGTATGCAACTCTACAAGGCCGAGAGCCCGGGCCCGGTGAAGGACAATAAGCTGGTTCCCAGGCTTGCCGAAACCGCCAAGGCGCTGTGGTATATCTATCTGTTTCTTACCGTGAGCTGCGCCCTGGCATACTGGATTGTGGGCATGAGTCTGTTCGACGCCATCAGCCACAGCTTCACTACCGTGGCCATTGGTGGATTCTCCACCCACGATGCCAGCATGGCCTATTTTGACAGCGCCGCTGTGGATACCGTTGCCATTATTTTCATGTTTATTGCCGGGGTAAATTTTGCCCTGCACTTTACCGCCTGGCAGCAACGCAAGACCCGGCCCTATTTTTCAGATCCCGAATTTCGCTTCTACAGTTTTATCCTGTTACTAGTGTCAATTGTCACTATCACGGTGCTGTATTTTTCCGAGGTCTATAGCAGTTTCGGGGAATCCTTTATACGTGGCCTTTTCCAGGTTGTTTCCGTGGCTACCACCACCGGCTTCACCACTGCCGACTTCAGCACCTGGCCGCTGTTTTTGCCCTATATGCTGCTCTACGCCGCCATTATCGGCGCCTGTGCCGGCTCCACCGGCGGCGGCATGAAAGTGATGCGCATTCTGCTGATTTTCAAACAGGGTATTCGTGAGGTACAACGCCTCATCCACCCCCGCGCCACCATCCCCATCAAGCTGGGCAGGGAAGTTATCAGCGATCGGGTGGTGGAATCGGTATGGGGGTTTTTCGCGGTTTATGTGATGGTCTTTATGGCCATGCTGCTGGCCCTGCTGGCTACCGGTCTGGATATCATTACCGCCTTCAGTGCCGTGGGTGCCTGTATCAACAATCTCGGTCCGGGTCTGGCCAATGTGGCGGAAACCTACGGACACATCAATCCGGCTGCCAAATGGATACTCTGCCTGGCCATGCTCATGGGGCGTCTGGAGGTGTTCACTCTGCTGGTGTTGTTCACCCCCATGTTCTGGCGTCGCTAGGCGCACTGCACTTTGCTCACAACCCCGCTGACCGGCGGCGACCCAGGCTTGTCCGGCTTTTAATAGAACTCTGAATTATCCGGGCGGCGCCGGAAGCGTTTGTATTCCCATTGATACTGACTGGGAGCGAGTTCAACACACTGCTCAACCGTGCGATTCAGGGCTGTCACGGATTCCAGCAACTCGGCACTGGCGATCGCCGGGTCGGCTTCCCGAAAGATGGCCCGAAAGCCCCGGCCGCGGGGCAGGCGCTGGGCGAAGCCGCAAAAGATCCGGGCCCCGGTTCGTTGCGCCAGTTTACTGATGAGGGTCATGGTAAAGGCCGGCTCACCAAAGAACGGGGCAAATTCACCACTGGAATCCGCCGGTACCTGGTCCGGCAACACCCCAACCATTTCACCCCGCTGCAGGGCCGACAGGAGTTGCGCCACTCCCCGGCGATTGGTTGGTGCCAGAGTGACCCCGCTGCGGGAACGCACTTCCTTCAACAGTCGGTCCATGGCCGCCCGTCTTGGTGGCTGATACATAAAGGTCGCGGCCACCTCATCACAGGCATAGAAGCCAAAGATTTCCCAGTTACTCAAATGGGGTGCCAGCAGAATCACCCCATCACCTGAATCCACCGCCTGTCGGTATTGCTCATAACCGTCGCTTTCCACCACCAGAGACAGAGTGCTGGATATCGGATTCATCCAGGCCTTGCCCATTTCCAGTGCAGTACAGGCTGTGTTTTGCAGGCTTTCGCGGGACATGGCTTGATACCAATGCTCATCGCGACCCGGGAAACAGGTGCGCAGATTCTTTTCAGTGGTAGAACGGGCTCTGTTTGGCAGCCGGGAAAATGCCCGGCCCAGTCCCGCCCCCAGCACATGCAACCAGGACAGGGGTAACAGGGCCAGCAGTTTCAGCCACAGTTTGAGAAAAAGGTATCTGAGTGAATCGATGATGAGGCTCGCTGAACAAGTGTTTATTAGTGGGGTTACTATTGTAGTGTTTATCGGCGCCGGGGTAATCCGGCAATGCCTGTGATCCCTGAAAGGCAGCGTCCTTCGGTGGCATCAAAGCCCATAATCCCGCATAATTGCAGCCTTTTTAATTCCGGGACATTGCCACCGTGAGCAATAAATACGACGTCAAAACTTTCCAGGGTCTGGTTCTGGCGCTGCAACAATTCTGGGCCGACCGCGGCTGCGTGCTGATGCAGCCTCTGGATCTTGAAGTTGGCGCCGGCACATTCCACCCGGCCACTTTTTTGCGTGCCATTGGCCCGGAAAGCTGGAACACGGCCTATGTGCAACCTTGCCGCCGGCCCACCGATGGCCGCTATGGCGAGAATCCCAACCGCCTGCAGCATTATTATCAGTTTCAGGTAATACTCAAGCCTTCTCCCCTGAATATTCAGGAATTGTATCTGGAGTCCCTGCAGGCACTGGGCATCGACATGCAAGTCCACGATATTCGCTTCGTTGAGGATAACTGGGAGTCTCCAACCCTTGGCGCCTGGGGTCTTGGCTGGGAAGTCTGGCTCAATGGCATGGAGGTAACCCAGTTCACCTATTTTCAACAGGTTGGTGGCCTGGAATGTCATCCCGTGAGTGGCGAGATCACCTATGGCATTGAGAGAATTGCCATGTACCTGCAGGGGGTGGACAGTATCTATGACATTGTCTGGACCGAAGGCCCGGACGGTGTTGTGACTTACGGCGATGTTTTCAAACAGAATGAAGTGGAGATGTCGGCCTATAATTTCGAACTGGCCGATACCGCGCAGTTGTTCAGCTATTTCGATAACTGTGAATCCCAGTGCCAGCAGCTGATTGAAAAGGAACTGGCCCTGCCTGCCTATGAAAAGGTTCTGAAAGCGTCCCACTACTTCAATTTGCTCGACGCACGCAAGGCCATTTCTGTCACCGAGCGCCAGCGCTATATTCTGCGCGTTCGTGCCCTGGCCCGCGCCGTAGCCCAGGCCTATTTTGACAGCCGCAAGCAACTGGGCTTTCCCCTGGCTACCGATGAACTTAAAAAGCAGTATCTGGAACGCTCGTGAAAATACCAAGCCGCGATCTATTGATTGAACTGGGCACGGAAGAACTACCGCCAAAAGCCCTTGCCAGTTTGTCCCGTGCTTTTGAGAGGCTCTTTTGTGAGGGCCTCAAGGCCGAGCGTCTGGAATATGCCGCTATCAGCCGTTTTGCCACACCCCGCCGACTGGCACTGCTGGTGGAAGGCCTGAGCGAAAATCAGACCGACCGGGACACCGAGCGCTTCGGGCCTGCAGTGAAGGCAGCTTTTGATGACGATGGTGCGCCCACCAAAGCGGCACAGGGATTCGCAAAATCCTGTGGCGTTGAGGTTTCCGAACTGGCCACAGCCGAAAAAGACGGCGTGGAAAAACTCTATTTCAGCAGCGTCGAAAAAGGTCGTACAACGGTCGAATTGGTACCTGAGCTGATCAGCAAGGCCATGCAACAACTGCCTATTCCCAAGCGCATGCGCTGGGGTACCTCCCGCGAGGAGTTCGTCAGGCCGGTACACTGGCTCACTGTGCTGTTCGGGCATGAAGTCATTCCCATGACCCTGTTTGCGGTCGAGTCCTGTGGCACTACCCGGGGACATCGCTTTCTCAGTAATGAAGAACTGTTATTGGACTCGGCTGCCGATTATGAACAGGTCCTGGAAGAAACCGGTAATGTCATTCCGGACTTTGACAAGCGGCGGGAATCCGTCAGGAAACTGGTTACCGCCGAAGGCGAAAAAGCCGGTGGACAGGTGGTCATGGACGAAGACCTGCTCAATGAAGTCACCAGCCTGGTGGAATATCCGGTTGCCCTGAGTGGCGCCTTCGATGAGCAGTATCTGGAACTGCCACCGGAAGCCCTGATCCTGACACTCAAGTCCCATCAAAAATGTTTCTGCATCACCGATGCCGACGGCAAACTCCTGCCTCACTTTGTGACTGTCAGTAATTTGCTCAGCAAGGACCCGGCCAAAGTCATTGAAGGCAATGAGCGGGTTATTCGTCCGCGCCTGGCCGATGCCCGCTTCTTTTTTGATGCCGACCGGCAACAAAGCCTGGAATCCCGAAGCCCTTCCCTGGAAAAACTGATATTCCAGGACAAGCTGGGAACGGTGCATGACAAATCTGCCCGGGTGGCGGAACTGGCTGCCTGGATTGCCGGTCAGGTAGGGGCAGACGCGGACAAGTGTCGCCGTGCAGCGCTGTTGGCCAAGTGTGATTTGTTGACCCAGATGGTTGGGGAGTTCGCTGACCTGCAGGGCCTGATGGGCTATTACTATGCCCTCAATGATGGTGAAGACCAGGATGTGGCCCGGGCCATTAATGAGCAGTATCAACCGCGTCAGGCTGGCGGCGAATTACCGTCCACCATGACCGGCGCCATACTGGCCATTGCCGACAAGCTGGATACCATGGTGGGCATGTTTGGTATCGGGCAGCCCCCCACTGGTTCCAAGGACCCCTTTGCCCTGCGGCGTTCGGCCATTGGCATTCTTCGCATCATCGTTGACCGTGAACTGGATCTGGATATTAACCAGGCACTGGCCCAATCCATTGCCAGCTATAGCGGCAAGGATCTCGAGGCTGGCATTGAGAAAAATCTGTCCGGCTTCGTATTTGATCGCTTCAAGGCCTGGTATGCCGAAGAAGGCATATCAGCCACTATTTTTCAGTCAGTAAGCAGTGTCAGCCCCGGACGGCCGCTGGATTTCCACCGCCGTGTACAGGCCGTACACAAGTTTGCCGGCCTCGACGAAGCAGCCGCACTGGCGGCCGCCAACAAACGGGTTTCCAATCTGTTGAGCAAGCAAAAAGACCAGCCCGACAGTGATGCTGTTAAGCAGGAATTATTACAGGAGCAGGCTGAAAAAGACCTGTACGAGGCCATTCAGCAAAAACAAAGCGAACTGGCACCTTATTTTGAATCCGGTGACTACAGCGCCGCGCTGTCAGGATTGGCCGGGCTCAAAGCACCCGTAGACCGGTTCTTCGATGATGTTTTGGTAATGGCCGAAGATGAGGCCGTTAAACAGAACAGACTGAATCTCCTGCGTCAGCTTCGAAACCTGTTTTTGCGCACGGCTGACATTTCCCATCTTCACAACGACTGATCCCATGTCTCAAGCTCCAATAATTGTGCTTGATCGGGATGGCGTGATTAATGAGGATTCAGACGACTACATCAAGTCCCCCGATGAGTGGCTGCCGGTGCCCGGCAGCCTCGAGGCCATCGGTCGCCTGAGTAAGGCCGGTTTCCGGATCGCGGTAGCAACCAATCAGTCCGGGCTTGCTCGGGGCTATTTCGATGAGTACGGCCTGGCCCGTATACACCAGAAAATGCTGAGCCTGGTGGAGGCTGAAGGTGGCCACATCGATACCATCTGCTATTGTCCCCATTCACCGGACGACGGCTGCACTTGTCGCAAACCCGGCACGGGTCTGCTGGAGCAGATAGCCATGGAGTTTCAGCAGTCTCTCGATGCTGCCACCATGGTGGGTGATTCCATCAAGGATTTACAGGCGGCCCAGGCTTTTGGTTTGAACCCTGTCCTGGTGCGCAGCGGTAAAGGCAGGAGCAGTGAGGGAAAACTGGATCAGCTCGGTTTTCCCGTGGATGTACACGATACTCTTTCATCCTATGTCGACTCGGTGCTGGGGTAATCATCGTGGCTACCGCTTTGTCCACACCGATTTTGGCCCTGAGGTCATTACTTTTCTATCTGGGCTATGTGCCCATCACCATCGTCATGTCCACGTTTTTCATTACCCTGTTTCCCCTGCTGCCGGAAAACAGCAGACAGGGTTTTTCTATTGCCTGGGCAAAGACAATTCTCAGCTGGCTCCGACTGACCTGTGGTGTTAGATACAGACTGATCGGTCAGGAAAACCTGCCTGACTATCCGGTGGTGGTTTTAGCGAATCATCAGAGTAGTTGGGAGACCTTGTTTTTCTATCAATTGATACAGCCCCTGGCGCCAATTCTGAAGAAAGAACTGCTGAAGATACCATTCTGGGGCTGGGCCTTGCGCTTGTTGAAGCCTATCGCCATAGACCGAAGCCGACCGCGAAACGCCGGCAAGTCACTTTTGAAACAGGGTGTGCGCCGATTACGGGAAGGGCATTCGGTCATTATCTTTCCGGAGGGAACCCGTTCGGAAGTGGGCACAATCAAGAACTTCTCTCGCGGTGGTGCCAAACTGGCACTGGCGGCCGGAGTGCCGGTATTGCCCATCGCACTGGACGCCGGCAAATGTTGGCCACCCCGCCGTTTCCTGAAGTTTCCTGGTTTGATTACCGTGGAGATCGGCAAACCCATAAGTGCTGCCGAGCATGACGCGGGATCAATGACCGAGGCCGCAGAGAACTGGATTCGGCAGCGAGTAGCTGGCTTCCAGATCCTGACGGACAGACGCGGTTGAACTGCGCCTGTCTGCAGGCAGCATCCAAACAATCAGATATCCAGTTCCTGCACTGCCAGGGCATTTTCCTCGATAAACTCCCGGCGCGGGTCCACCTGATCACCCATCAGGGTGTTGAACAATTGATCGGCGCCGATGGCATCATCGATAGTCACCTGCAACATGCGGCGGGTTTCCGGATTCATGGTGGTGTCCCACAATTGCTCCGGATTCATTTCTCCCAGACCCTTGTAGCGTTGCAGATAATGGCCCTTCATGGCATCCCGGGTTAACCAGTCCATGGCTTCACCGAAAGATTTCACTGACTGGATTCTTTCGCCGCGCTGCACATAGGCACCTTCCTCAATCAGGCCGTCCAGGTTCTCACCCAACTCGGCCAGAGCTGCGTATTCGCCAGAGTGGAAGAAATCCTGGTTGAAGGTAAATTTCTTCTCCAGACCGTGAAGGTTCAGGCTGGCGATGGGCAGGAAGATATAGCGCTCTTCATCGGCTTTCACATCCAGCACAAAATTCTCAGCCAGGCCCGGGTGTTGTTCTGACAGCTTCTGTTTGAGCTCCGCCGTCCACTTTTCCACCGTTTCCCGATCCTTGAGTTGTTCTTCCTTGAGACGGCTGGTGAAGATCATGGCTTCCAGCAGTTCGGTGGGATACAGCCGTGCCATACGGCTGATTATGGTATAGGCACGATTGTATTTGTTGGCCAGGGTTTCCAGGGAATCGTCAGCTATGCCGGGGGCACTGGCATTAACGTGCAGGCTGGCACCATCGAGTGCAACCTGGGTCTGGTAGGCTTTCAGTTCTGCCTCGTCTTTGAGGTACTGCTCCTGTTTGCCTTTACGCACCTTGTAAAGTGGCGGCTGGGCAATATAGATATGGCCGCGCTCCACCAGTTCCCGCATCTGCCGGAAGAAAAAGGTCAGCAACAGGGTTCGAATATGGGAACCGTCCACATCGGCGTCGGTCATGATGATGATGCTGTGGTAGCGCAGGTTTTCCGGGGCAAATTCCTCGTTGCCGATGCCGCAGCCCAGGGCTTTGATCAGGGTACCGATTTCTGCGGAGCTCAACATCTTGTCAAATCGTGCTTTTTCGACATTGAGGATCTTGCCCTTGAGTGGCAAAACCGCCTGGTTCTTGCGGTTACGACCCTGTTTGGCCGAACCACCGGCCGAATCACCCTCCACAATGTAGATTTCTGACAGCGAGGGGTCTTTTTCCTGGCAGTCTGCCAACTTGCCCGGCAGGCCAGCCACGTCCAGTGCGCCCTTGCGTCGGGTCATTTCCCGGGCCTTGCGCGCCGCTTCCCGCGCCCGGGCCGCATCAATCATCTTGTTGACGATCAATTTCGCGTCCTGGGGGTTTTCCAGCAGATAATCATTGAAGTGGGAGGCCATCTCCTGCTCCACCACGGTTTTCACTTCAGATGACACCAGCTTGTCTTTTGTCTGGGATGAAAACTTGGGATCCGGGACTTTGACGGAAATAATGGCGGTCAGGCCTTCTCGGGCATCATCCCCAGAAGTGACAACCTCTTTCCCTTTTTTGGTTGACAGCTCTTTGTCAATATAGGACTTCAATACCCGGGTCAGCGCGGCGCGGAATCCCGCCAGGTGTGTGCCCCCATCGCGCTGGGGAATATTATTGGTATAGGGGAAGATATTCTCCTGGTAGGAGTCACTCCACTGCAGGGCAATTTCGACACTGATACCATCTTCCTCGCGCTCGTGGACGAAGTGGAACAGCTTGTTTACGGTCGCCTTGTTCTTGTTCAGATAGTCCACAAAGGCCATCACGCCGCCATCGTACTTGTAGAGCTCTTCTTTGCCGTTGCGCTCATCTATGAGTTTGATGGAAACGCCGGCGTTAAGAAACGCTAACTCACGTAGCTTTTTGGCGAGAATATCGTAATGAAACTCGACATTGCTAAACGTGTCGGCGGAGGGCTTGAAAGTACACTCGGTACCGCTGCTCTGGGTCTCGCCGACCACCGCCAGGGGCGCTTCCGGCACGCCATGATGATAGACCTGCTCATGTACCTTGCCGTCTCGGCGGATAGTGAGCTTTAACTCCTCGGAGAGAGCGTTCACTACGGAAACCCCCACACCGTGGAGGCCGCCGGACACTTTATAGGAGTTATCGTCGAATTTTCCGCCTGCATGGAGCACGGTCATGATGACTTCCGCCGCAGAAACGCCCTCTTTATGCATCTCTGTAGGAATACCGCGCCCATTATCCGCCACCGTCACAGTTTCCCCCACATGGATGGTCACGGTGATCTGGTCGCAGTGGCCCGCCAGGGCTTCGTCGATGGAGTTGTCCACCAGTTCGAAAACCATGTGATGGAGCCCGGTGCCGTCATCCGTATCTCCAATATACATGCCCGGACGCTTGCGAACTGCATCAAGCCCTTTGAGAACCTTGATGCTCTCCGAGTTGTAATCACTGTTCTGGTTTTCGCTCATTTACTTACCTCCGATCCGGGCTACAAGCCACGTCTGTCGCCGCCCCAGACCTACATCTCCAAGACTGGAAGAGAACTAATTTACTGTCGATATTTTACCACGTTCCACGTGGAACGCGGCCATTTCTTCATCACCCGGCAGGCTGTTTAGCAGGGCTTCCCGCTCTACACAGGTGACAAACACCTGGGATCCGGTATCAAGAACCCGCTGTAACACAGCCGATCGGTTAGTAGAATCCAGTTCTGCCGGCAGGTCATCCAACAAATAGATACTCTTGTTATCGGACAGTTGGCTATGAAACACACCCTGGGCAATCTTCAGGGCACAAACGAGTATTTTCTGCTGCCCCCTGGATAAAACATCCTGGGCAGCTTTGCCCTGAACCTTCAGCAAAATATCTGCCCGCTGAGGGCCAACCTGGGTTGCCTTGTAGCGAAGGTCTGAGTCCAATGCCTTATCCAGGGCCTCGGTTAGGGAGCAATCACTCCACCAACCCCGACTGTATTCCATGCTAAGTTCTGTGTGTTCGCCTGCCAGATCTTTATAGACCGGCTCCAACACCGCAAGGAACTGTTTGTAGTAATTTTGCCGGGCTCGATCTACCGCTTCTCCGTGGATAACAAACTCCTGATTCCAGGCCCGAAGTGAACCCTTATCAACTGAAGCACTTTTAAGGAGTTGATTGCGGTTGGCCAGACTCTTGCGGAAACTTCGCCAGGAGGCAATGAAGCCTGGTTCCACGTGGAACACGCCCCAGTCCAGAAACTGCCGTCGGGCCCTGGGCCCACCTTCCAACAGGGAAAAGGTGCCGGAATCTATCACCAGTACCGGCAGTGCCCGGGCTACTCTGTCCCAGTTATCTTGTTGAATCTCATCCAGACGAAGGACCGGCTTCCTGTTACGAGCCCGGCTCAGACCAAGTTTGTGATCGTTCAATTGAGCGAAGACTATCGCTTCATTGGAATCGCGGTTAATCAGGGTGTCAGTCTGGGAGGTCCTGAATGACCGTCCCCGGGACAGCAAATAAATAGCCTCCAGCACACTGGTCTTACCGCTGCCATTAACGCCAAACACCAGATTCAGGCGGGGATGGCTGCTTAGCCGGGCATTCTGAATATTGCGAATAGCAGTAATATCCAGTTGCTTGATGGCACTCATGCTGACTGCCCGGGCTGCTTGAGTCGGATGTGCCCGACCCTAGAGTCGCATGGGCATAACAACGTAGACGGCATCACTGCCTTCTTCAGCCTCAAGAAGTGCACTGCTGTTCGGGTCGGACAGCGTCATCCTGACTTTTTCACTACTCAGGGTAGTCAATACATCAATCAGATAACTCACGTTAAAACCTATTTCCAGCCCCCCGCCCTGGTAGTCGACGCTCACCACTTCTTCCGCTTCTTCCTGCTCCGGGTTGTTGGCCACTACTCTCAATTCACCATCATCCAGAATCACGCGAACACCGCGGTACTTTTCATTAGAGAGAATGGATACCCTGGAAAAAGCCTGACGCAATAACTGGCAGTCGCCAATGACCACCCGATCGCCGCCCTTGGGCAGGACCCGGTTATAGTCAGGAAACTTGCCGTCCACCAGCTTTGAGGTAAAGGTAAATTCAGTGACCTTGGCGCGGATATGGTTCTGGCCGAAGGTCAGGTGAATGGCCTGTTCCTCTTCCGTCAGCAAGCGATTCAATTCCATCACGCCCTTGCGGGGCAAAATAAGTTGCTGGGCCTCATCAATGGCGTTCTCCATGGTCAGTGTTTCCATGGCCAGGCGATGCCCGTCGGTGGCCACCACGCGCAAATACTGGGGATCAACTTCGAACAACATGCCATTGAGGTAATAGCGCACATCCTGCTGAGCCATGGCGAAGCTTGTGTTTTCCAGCAATTCCTTCAATTTCCCCTGAGACAGCTCCAGCGAAAAAGTATCGGGCTCTTCATCCACCTGGGGGAACTCGGCAGCAGGCAGGGTGGTCAGGCTGAAGCGGCTGCGGCCACTCTTGAGCAGCAGCTTGTTCTCATTCAGACTCATTTCAATCATGGCGTCATCAGCCAGGGATTTGCAGATATCCAGCAACTTTCTAGCCGGAACGGTAATACTGCCTTCGGCGGCCACCGAATCCACCGGAATTCTGCCCACCAGTTCCACTTCCAGATCAGTACCGGTCAGTGACAGCTCACTGCCTCTGAGAACCAGAAGAACATTGGACAAAACCGGTAGTGTCTGCCTTCTTTCAACTACCCCGCTTACCAGCTGTAATGGCCTTAAAAGTGATTCCCTTGAAATGGTAAATTGCATGGTTTCTTCCTAAATTTTCGTTTCCTGGCCCCCGATCAGCTTGAAAGCGACCGCAGCAAATTATTGTAATCTTCTTCAATATCCGTCGAGCTGTGGCGCAGACGGTTAATCTGTTTGCAAGCATGCAAGACAGTGGTGTGATCACGGCCGCCAAAGGCATCCCCGATCTCCGGCAGACTGTGGTTGGTCAGTTCCTTGGAAAGTGTCATGGCCACCTGGCGAGGCCTTGCCACGGAGCGATTACGCCGTTTCGACAGCATATCGGCCATCTTGATCTTGTAATACTCCGCCACCGACCGTTGGATGTTATCGATGGTCACCAGTTTGTCCTGAACCGCAAACAGATCCCGAAGCGCTTCCTTGATCAGTTCTATATCGATGGCCTCGCCTTTGAAATTGGCGTGGGCGATAACCCGCTTCAAGGCACCTTCCAACTCCCGTACATTGGAGCGCAGACGTTGGGCAATAAACAGGGCAGCCTCATTGGGTAGTTCCACGTGACACTGCTCGGCCTTGTTCATCAGAATGGCCGCCCGGGTTTCCAGCTCCGGCGGCTCCACTGCCACGGTCAATCCCCAGCCAAAGCGGGATTTGAGCCGCTCTTCCAGTCCATTAATCTCTTTATGGAAGCGGTCGCAGGTAAGGATGATCTGCTGGCCCCCTTCAAGGAGCGCATTAAAGGTATGGAAGAACTCTTCCTGGGACCGTTCCTTGCCGGCGAAAAACTGAATGTCGTCGATGAGCAGCGCATCCACTGACCGGTAAAAACGTTTGAATTCATTAATGGCGTTAAGCTGTAGCGCTGTCACCATGGTCCCCACGAAGGTTTCCGAATGCAGATAGACCACCTTGGCGTCGGGTTTCTGGGCCTTGAGGTGATTGCCGATGGCGTGCATCAGGTGCGTTTTACCCAGCCCTACGCCACCGTAGATAAACAGGGGGTTATAGGCATAGCCGGGGTTCTCAGCTACTTGCCGGGCGGCGGCCCTGGCCAGTTGATTGGATTTACCCACGACGAAATTATCAAACACATACTCTTCATTGAGGGCACCGCGGTGACGCAGCTTGCCTTCAATAATGGTATGCATTTTGTTCGGGCCCGGTTCGGCGGCTGCCGACCCGTGCTGGCCCTGGCCGGTGGCAGATGATCTGCCTCCCGAAGCCTTCGCCTGATTCGCCCAGTCTCTGGCAATACTGCCAGCTTTGCCATTGGCATCGGCAGGCTTGGCCGCGCCGTTACTTTGCGGCGCTTTACTGTCCAGGGTTTGTAACTGACCCTTGACCTTGAGTTCGATGCTGAAAGAATCGGCCCCCAGTTCAGACAGCAGTGCTTCTATGCGATTCAGGAATTTGCCCTTGACCCAATCCTTGATAAACCGGTTGGGTGCATAAACGCGAAGTACATCCGCTTCCGCCTCAATCTGAAGCGGTCTGATCCAGGTATTGAACTGCTGCGAGGGAAGTTCATCTTTCAGACATTCGATACATTGATTCCAGTATGTTTCTACCACTTGGTCTTGTCCGAATATCCTGTTGTGCTGTTATTTTTATGTCTGAACAGCGCAGGATAATAGCCCCGTCCCGAAAAGTTATCCACTGATAAAAGCCTTCCGGAGCGGTTTTTTTGCGGCTTATTTTTTGTTTATTTATCAATTAGTTATGTGATTTACACTGATAAAACAAGGGGTCCGGCGCGCGCCATTTTCCAGACATCCTCCGGAAGTCTGTTGATAACTTTCTGTGGATAATTTGTTACTAAGTTTTGGGTTTCCGCGGAAAATTTCCGGCCACGGGGTAAGGTCTGACAAGCGCAGCCTGAGCCGTCTGCAACTAAAGCAGAAACGGCCATTGGCGAATCGGTGCAAGTTGCCATTGACGGTGCTTACAGGGCTTTTTGTCATTGCAAGTTGGCCGCAAAACCTCTAAAATCCCGCCTCTTTTTCGAACCTGCCGTTCGAAGCAACTATTTTTGGATTATAGCTATGAAACGTACATTTCAACCCAGCGTTCTCAAGCGTGCCCGAACACACGGTTTTCGCGCCCGCATGGCGACCAAGGGTGGCCGACTGGTACTCAAGCGCCGACGAGCCAAAGGACGCGCCAAGCTCTCCGCCTGATTGCTCCTGTTTCTCTTTATAGAGAGATAGGTATAGAGAGAAAAGAAACTTCCCCGTGGCTGAGTACGGCTTTCCAAAATCCTCACGGCTGCTAACGGCCGAAGATTACCAGGCTGTATTCAACCACTCCCGGTTCAAGGTTTCCTGCAGGGTTTTCCTGGTGCTGGCTATTCCCTCCACTTCTCGCCACTCCCGCCTGGGACTTGTCGTGGCCAAAAAAAATGTGGCCAGGGCTGTTGAGCGTAATCGCATCAAGCGACAGATACGAGAATGGTTTCGCCACTGGGAGAGTGAAAAAGCAGTCGATCTGGTCGTGCTGGTGAGACGGGATGCTGCTAAACTCGGCAACCAACAACTGGCGCAAAAACTGAAATCCCTGGGCAGTGACCTCAATCGTAAAATCGGCGCCTCCTAGAGGACGAAACCCGTAAAGAGCAAAGCAATCTGTCAGCCATGCTGAAAACCGTCCTCATAAAACTGATCACTCTTTACCAGTTGACCCTGAGCTTGCTTATCGGTCAGCAATGCCGCTTTTATCCCACATGTTCCCAATACACAAAAGAAGCGATCACGCAGCATGGCGTCCTCAGGGGTTGCCAGCTTGGAATGCGCCGAATCAGCCATTGCCATCCCTGGCACGAGGGCGGCTACGACCCGGTGCCCGGAACCGACGATTCTTGACCTGAAGGACTGACAGCTACCGATATGGATTTTACCCGCTTCTCTTTATATACAGCCCTGGCTGTCATTACCTATCTGATGCTGCTGGCCTGGCAGGAAGATTACCCGCCAGTGGTTGAGTCAGAACAAGCCAGTCAGTCGGCCACGATTCCTTCTGGCGATGGGGATATCCCCGGCAGCGATCTGCCCACGGCTCCAGTCAGTCAGGATGCACCGGCCAGCGACTTGCCAGTGGCCACGCCACAAACTGCCGCCAGTGCTCCCCAGACCAGCAGCACCCCCAACAGCGACAGCATTGAAGTCAGTACCGATACTTTGGAATTGCGCATCGATTTGCTGGGCGGCGACATCACCTACCTGGCCCTGCCCCAGTATCTGCGTGAATTGGAAGGCAATGGCGATCCCTTTGTCATGCTCAACAACAATCCCGGCCGGAGCTATGTGGCCCAGTCCGGACTGATTGGCCGCGACGGTATCGATTCACCCCAGCGGGCCAGCTACCAAAGCAGTGCCGATTCCTATGAGTTGTCAGACAATGATGACTCCCTGCAGGTTGATCTGGTCACCCAAGCCGAAGACGGTGTCACCGTAACCAAACGCTTCACCTTCACCCGTGGCAGCTATCTGATTGATGTTTCCTATATCGTCGAAAATGGCGGCGCCAGCGATTGGCAGGGCAATATCTTCGGTCAGATCAAACGGGATGAGTTCGACGACCCCAGCGATGCCGGCGGTTTCGGACAAACCTATCTCGGTTTTGTCACCACCAGCAACGATGACCCCTATATCAAGATTGAATTCGACGATATCAACGACGGCGTTCCCAATCATGAAATGGAAGGTGGCTGGATGGGTTTCAGTCAGCACTATTTCATCTCTGCCTGGGTACCCTCCGCTGACACCGTCAACCGCTTCAGTACCCGGCGCAATAATGCCAACCAGTATTTCGGCGTCTTCACCAGTTCCGCCTTTTCAGTGCCCGCCGGTGAAAGCGGCAGCCAGACCATCCAGTACTATGCCGGTCCCAAGGATCAGTATGCCCTGGCCGAGATTGCGCCCAATCTGGATCTCACCATTGACTACGGTTTCCTGTGGTTCCTGGCGGCACCGATTTACTGGGTATTGCGCCAGATCGAGGACTTCATTGGCAATTACGGTTTTTCCATTATTCTGCTCACAGTCCTGGTCAAGGCCGCTTTCTATAAACTGAGTGAAACCCAGTACCGGTCCATGGCCGGCATGCGACGTCTGATGCCGAAGATGCAGCAGCTCAAAGAGAGCTATGGCGATGACAAGATGAAGCTGCAAAAGGCCACCATGGATCTGTACAAGAAGGAGAAGATCAATCCCTTCGGTGGCTGTCTGCCCATGCTCGTGCAGATGCCGGTTTTCATCGCCCTGTACTGGGTATTGATGGAAAGCGTCGAGCTGCGCCATGCACCTTTTATACTCTGGCTGAATGACCTGTCAGTGCGGGATCCCTATTTCATCCTGCCACTGTTGATGGGTGTCACCATGTATCTGCAAACCAGCCTGAGTCCGACTCCGGCCGACCCCATGCAGGCCAAGGTGATGAAGTTCATGCCCATTGCCATGACTGTGCTGTTTCTGTGGTTCCCCGCCGGTCTGGTGCTGTACTGGCTGACCAATGGTCTGTTGGGTATTGCCCAGCAGTGGTATATCACCCGCAAGCTCGATGCCGAGCATGCTGCCAAGGGTGCCAGGTAATAGCGCGGCAGAACAGTGCTACTGTTGCCTGGCTCCTGCCTGGCAATATTCATCCCGCCGGCAACGATTCGCTTGTGAGGGCCAGCCAGCGCAATGATGTCCCAGCATAACGACGACACTATTTGCGCCATTGTGACCGCGCCTGGTCGCAGTGGTGTTGGTATCGTCCGGCTGTCTGGCCATGATGCCCTGAGCATCGCCCAGCAGATGCTGCCCCTTACACCCGAACCCCGCCATGCCCACTACTGTTCTTTTCTGGATGGTGAAGGCCAGGCAATTGATCAGGGCATCGTCCTCTATTTTCCCACCCCGAATTCCTATACCGGAGAAGAGGTAGTGGAGTTTCAGGGGCATGGAGGACTGCAGGTGCTTAATCTTATGCTGGAACGTTGCCGTTCTCTGGGTGCCAGACTTGCCCTGCCTGGTGAGTTTTCGGAACGGGCGTTTTTGAACAACAAAATCGACCTGGTGCAGGCCGAAGCCATTGCCGATCTGATCGATTCAGCCTCACAACAAGCTGCCCGTTCCGCCATGCGTACCCTACAGGGTGAGTTTTCCCGGCGCATAAACGATCTCGTGGAACGCATCACCACCATCCGGATCAACGTGGAAGCCGCCATTGATTTTTCCGATGAAGACATCGATGTCATGGAAGATACCGGCGTCGCCCTGGAGTTGGCTGCAGCGCAACGGGATCTGGACCATATCATTACCCAGGCCAGACAGGGAGCCCTGCTCAAGGATGGCATGTCCATCGTCATCGCCGGTAAACCCAATGCCGGCAAATCCAGTTTGCTGAATGCTCTTTCCGGGCAGGACAGCGCCATTGTGACGGATATCCCGGGTACCACCCGAGACCTGTTACAACAGGAAATCACCTTGTCAGGCATGCCGGTACACATCACCGATACCGCCGGCCTGCGCCACAGTGATGACCTGGTGGAGCAGGAAGGGGTGAGAAGGGCGCGCCTGGCGCTGCAGACCGCCGACCAGATTCTGCTGGTGGTGGATGCCAAAACTGCAGCCCGTCGCATGAAAGCCATGCTCGAACCCCTGGAGTTGAACAAACTGGATGATGAACAGGTCGAGGATGTGCTGAAACGAACCACGGTGATACTGAATAAAATCGACTTGCTGGAGGATTCACATGCCCACAGTGAGTCCACAAGCTATCAAGGCGTTGATCTCACGGTGATTCGACTTTCTGTGCAGGAAAATCTGGGGATAAGTCTGTTGAAAACTCATCTGGAAAACTGTGTCGGTTTCAAGGCGGGTAATGAAGGCAGCTTTGTGGCTCGGGAGCGCCATATCACCGCCCTGAAAAGCGCCGATGAGTACCTGAAAAAAGCGATTACCGGGGTAAGTGAGTCCTCACAATTGGAGTTGATCGCCGAGGATCTGAGACTGGCCCAGCGACACCTGGGGGAAATCACAGGTGAAATGACCAGTGATGACCTGTTGGGGAAAATTTTCTCCAGCTTCTGTGTGGGCAAATAAATGGGCAAATAAATCCGTCCCCTTTTCGGCCTGGGGACAAGCCTGTTGGCAACTGCGGCTTTACACTGTATCAACGGTGGAAAGGATGGGATAAAACACAGCAGGCCTGGGCAATGCAGATTCCATACACAGGCCATCAAAGCCTGGTGCCCAGTCTGTCACTGACTTGCACACCGGCTTATACTTGCGCCAAGTGCTTGCCAGTGGGGTAGTTTTCCGGCTTATGCACAGAAACCAGCGTCCCTATCAATAACAACATCAATACTCTTTCTCTCTATATACTATTTATTATTTATCAAGATTATTTGTTAATCAGTGTGGATCTTCTGTCATCAATTCAGGCCATTCACTTTTGCTGATTAATCTATATACTGCACAGCCCCTGAACACGAGCCACCCCGATTACCGGGGTCAACACAGGATTGAACCATGGAATTCAGCAACAGCTACGATGTGATAGTGGTAGGCGGCGGACATGCCGGTACCGAAGCCGCACTGGCTGCTGCACGCCAGGGTGTCTCCACCCTGCTGGTGACCCACAGTATCGAAACCCTCGGTCAAATGTCCTGTAATCCAGCCATTGGTGGCATCGGCAAGAGTCACCTGGTCAAGGAAATCGATGCACTGGGTGGAGCCATGGCCACTGCTATCGACCAGGCCGGTATCCAGTTTCGGGTGCTCAATGCCAGCAAGGGGCCGGCGGTTCGGGCAACCCGGGCCCAGGCTGACCGGGTTCTGTACAAGGCTGCCATTCGGGAGATCCTGGAGAATCAGCCCAATCTCAGCCTGTTTCAACAATCGGTTGACGACCTGATTATCGAGAATGACAGGGTCGCCGGCGTAGTCACCCAAATGGGCCTGAAGATTCGGGCATCCAGAGTTGTACTGACAACTGGCACCTTTCTGGGTGGAAAGATTCATATTGGCATGCAGAATTCATCGGGTGGGCGTGCCGGTGATCAACCTTCCATTGCTTTGGCAGAGAGACTACGGGCACTGCCATTCCGGGTCGATCGGTTAAAAACCGGTACGCCGCCGCGTGTGGATGCCCGCACTGTGGATTTCTCCGTGATGGAAGAGCAGTTGGGTGACTCACCCCTGCCAGTAATGTCTTTTCTTGGCAATGTCGAACAACACCCGCGCCAGGTGAGCTGTTATATCACCTCAACCAATGAAGCCTGTCATGAAATCATCAGGGGCGGACTGGATCGCTCCCCCATGTACACCGGCATCATTGAAGGCACCGGTCCGCGTTATTGCCCTTCCATCGAAGACAAGGTCATGCGCTTTGCCGACAAGAACTCCCATCAGATTTTTGTCGAACCGGAAGGTCTGAATACCCATGAGCTTTATCCCAATGGTATTTCAACCAGCCTGCCCTTTGATGTTCAGGTAGAGATGCTGCGCCATATTCGCGGTTTTGAAAACGCACATATCACCCGTCCCGGTTACGCCATTGAATATGACTTTTTTGATCCGCGGGATTTGCACAGCTCTCTGGAAACCCGGTTCATCGAGGGTCTGTATTTTGCTGGCCAGATCAATGGCACCACTGGCTATGAAGAGGCAGCGGCCCAGGGTTTGTTGGCCGGACTCAATGCCGGTCTGGCAGTGCGCGGCATCCAGAGTTGGTGTCCCCGTCGTGACCAGGCCTATATCGGCGTGCTGGTTGATGACCTGATTACCCTGGGTACCAATGAACCCTATCGCATGTTTACCAGTCGTGCGGAATATCGCCTCACCTTGAGGGAAGACAATGCCGATCTCAGATTGACCGAGGCCGGTTACCGGATGGGTATCGTCGATGAGAAGCGCTGGCAGTTTTTGAACGAGAAGCAGGAAAAGATTGAAAGTAGCTTGCAGCAACTGCGCAGCACCTGGATTCAGCCGGACAGCGACGCGGCCAGGCGTATCAACCCCTTGCTGGAAAAGCCCCTGTCCCGTGAATACAGTCTGGCGGATCTGTTGGCCCGACCCCGGGTGGAGATGCCTGCCTTGCTGGATGCAGCACAGGCCGAACTGCATGACGACACTGCCACCGGTCGCCAGGCTGCCATGCAGGCCGAGATCCAGATCAAGTATCAGGGTTATATTGATCGCCAGAGTGAAGAAATTGAGCGCCTGAAAAAACAGGAGGGCACGCTGTTACCCGAGGATCTGGATTATGATGCCATGCAGGGCCTGTCCAATGAGCTGAAGCAGAAACTCAAGGATGCAAGGCCGGCCAATATCGGTCAGGCCTCACGTATTCCCGGCATGACGCCGGCGGCCATCTCTCTGTTGCTGATCTATCTCAAGAAGCAGCCCCGTCAACGGCAACAAGCGGTATAGGGTCCTGGATTCAAAGTGAGCAGGAAAGCCTCAGAGCTGAGCGAGTTACTTGCTCAGGCAGATCTGACCTTGTCCGAAGAGCAAATCAGGGCTCTGCTTGATTACGCCAACTTGCTGCGCAAATGGAATCGCAGCTTCAATCTCATCAGTGCCACTGACCTGCCCCATCTGGAATCCAGGCATTTTCTCGACAGTCTGGCCATCTCGGAATATTTGCAGGGCCAAACCATTCTGGATGTGGGAACCGGCGCAGGCCTGCCAGGGATCCCCCTGGCCATTGCCAATCCCCATCGCCGCTTTATTCTGATGGACAGCAATGGCAAGAAAACCCGCTTCCTGTTTCAGGTGAAACTGGCCCTGGAACTGGACAATGTGGAAATCGAAAATTGTCGGGTGGAGCACTATCAAAACGACCGGCAAATTGATATTGTGACTTGTCGTGCATTTGCCTCTATTCCGGATATCATCAGGGCTTCACGGCATTTGCTGAAAACCCGGACGACTATTCTGGCCATGAAAGGCCGTTACCCGGAAGAGGAACTCGCACAGCTCCCTGCCGGATTTGATGTCACTGCAATCCATCGACTTCAAATTCCTGCTGAGGATTCAGAGCGTCACCTGATCGAAATAAACCGCGCTGTATCCTGAGCCGGTTTCAGGCCAGGGTGTGAATGCGACCCATCAGACCGACGACTTTTTCATGATGGTCGGCAGTAACAGAGCTTAAAGGTTTAAAAGGAATTGTGAGCAAAACTCTAGCTATAGCCAATCAGAAGGGTGGCGTTGGCAAGACCACAACCTCGGTGAATCTCGCCGCTTCCCTCAAGGTCACCCGCAAGAATGTCCTGCTGATCGATCTGGATCCCCAGGGCAATGCCACCATGGGCAGTGGGGTGGACAAATCCCAACTCGAGCTTTCAGTCTATGATCTGCTGACCGAGCGGGCAGCCTTTGCTGACGTGGTGGTCAAACCGGAGGCGGTGGATTATGACCTGTTACCGGCCAATGGTGATCTGGTGGCGGCTGAGGTGGAATTGATCAGTGCCGATAACCGGGAGCTGCGCCTGCGTCAGATCGTCGAACAGGTGCGAGCGGATTATGATTTTATTGTCATTGATTGTCCGCCTTCCCTGAATATGCTGACGGTTAATGCCCTGGTGGCCGCCGATGGTGTCGTCATTCCCATGCAATGCGAATACTATGCCCTGGAAGGCCTGTCCGCCCTGATGGATACCATCTCGGCAATCAAGGATACCCTGAACCCCGATCTGCGCATTGAGGGTATACTGCGCACCATGTATGACCCGCGCAACAAACTGACTACCGAAGTAAACGGGCAATTGTTCAACTACTTCGGAGATGCGGTTTACCGCACGGTGGTACCGCGCAATGTGCGTCTGGCAGAGGCGCCCAGCTATGGCAAGCCGGTCATCAGCTATGATCGACAGTCCCGTGGCGCCATAGCCTATCTGGCGCTGGCTGGGGAAATGCTGCGCCGTAATGATGAGGCGGCCAGGATTTCTGGCTGACAAGCAGGCCCGACCGGGGTGATTGAACAATGAACGATAAGAAGAAATTAGGTAAGGGTCTGGATGCCCTGCTGTCCAGTGGCAGTACCCAGACCATGGCCAGCCTGCTGGGCAAACCCAAAGAGGCCTCAGCCCAGGCCAGCAGTCAGCCAACGGCTGCCAAAGATGGTGATCTGCGTAATATTCCCGTCGATCTGATCCAGCGCGGCAAGTACCAGCCCCGCACCGACATGCATGAAGAAGCCCTGGAGGAGTTGGCTAATTCCATCCAGAAACAGGGTGTCATGCAACCCATCGTGGTGCGCCCCATTTCCGCTGACAAATTTGAAATCATTGCCGGTGAGCGTCGTTGGCGAGCCACCCAGCTGGCCGGTCTGGATACCATTCCCGCCATTATCAAGCCGGTGGGGGATGAAGCCGCCATCGCCATGGCCCTGATTGAGAATATCCAGCGGGAAAACCTCAATCCCATCGAAGAAGCCATGGCCCTGAAACGCCTGCAGGACGAGTTTGAACTGACGCAACAGGAAGTGGCTGACGCCGTGGGTAAATCCCGTGCCACTGTTACAAACCTGATTCGCCTGATGGGCCTGAATATCGATGTGCGCCGCATGCTGGAACACGGAGATCTGGAGATGGGCCATGCCCGTGCCCTGCTGGCCTTGCCTCATGAGCAACAGTCCCAGGCTGCCCGTACTGTCTCTGGTCGGGGCCTGTCGGTTCGCCAGACCGAAGCCCTGGTTCGCCGTCTTACCCAGGAAGCTGCCAGTGGTGGCAAACAGGAGACTCCGGTGGATCCGGATATCAAGTCTCTGGAGGATAGTCTGGCGGATAAACTGGGTACCAAAGTGCTGATTCAGCACAGCGCCAAGGGAAAAGGGAAGTTGGTGGTTAAATACAACAGTTTGGACGAATTAGACGGCATTTTGTCGCATATTAACTGATATTACGGCGTAGTTGATTGCCTATAACAAAGTCCCTATAATGCGCGTGCTTTGAGTCTGGCGGACTCAAAAAAGCACTGAATTTTCCGGGTTTTCAGCGAGTGTAGGACGCTGAAGACAATGAAACAGGCAACGGAAAGGCCAGGAAAAGGCACCGGAAAAGCAACACCCAGACAGGCGAACCTGAAAGAGAGCCAGGTCCGTAATTCTTATCGTGACTACTATCAAGGCTCCTTCCATTTCCAGCATTATCGCCGGCCAGTTTGGCGCGGTAGTCCTGTTGGTTCTGGCCGGTTTTGGATTGTCGGGTGCAGACGCTGCCCTGTCACTGGGTCTGGGTGGTCTGATCAGCTGGTTTGCCAGCACAGTGTTTACGCTGAAGGCCTTCAAATATCGGGGTGCCTCCGCCACTGAGCAAATAGTAAAAGAATTCGTCTCGGGAGAGGCTTATAAAATTCTCCTGAGTGGGGTCGGTTTTGCACTGACCTTTATCTATGTACCTGCAGCATCACCATTATTGGTGTTTCTGGGTTACATAGGGGTATATCTGGTCGGAATGGGTACCACCATGCATGTGGTGAGAACCTATAACCAGGCCGGGACTTGAAACAGAACCGGACTAATTAGTTTAGCGAGAGGAAGCTCGTTCCAAAATGGCAGCAGCTGACGGCGCGGAACAAACCGCAACTGAATACGTATCTCATCATCTTACCAATCTGACATTCGGCAAGATTGATGGTCACTGGGGTTTTGCCCATTCTCCTGAAGAAGCCGCTCAGATGGGCTTCTGGGCTATCAATGTCGATTCCATGTTGATGTCAGTGCTGCTGGGCGCGCTGTTTGTTGGTCTGTCACGGTTTGTAATCAGCCGTATGACAGTTGAGGCACCCAAAGCGGCAAGTTGGCAAAGTATTCTGGAAGTTACTGTCGAAATGGTGCAAGACAGTGTCAAGAGCAGTTTCCATGCGCGAAACAATCTGATTGGCCCGCTGGCGCTGACAATCTTTTGCTGGATTTTCCTGATGAACAGCATGGATCTAGTGCCAGTTGACTGGATACCCTTGCTGGCACAGACGGCCATGGGCGATTCCCACGCCTATTTCAGGGCCGTACCTACAACCGATTTGAATATTACTCTCGGTTTCGCCGTCAGTGTGTTCTTCCTGATTATTTTTTACAGCATAAAGATCAAAGGGCTGGGTGGTTTTCTGGGAGAGTTTGCCTTTCATCCTTTTGGCAAATACGCCGTGCCTCTGAACCTGCTGCTGGAGTTGCCAGGCTTTCTGGCCAAGCCGGTATCTCTGGCGCTGCGACTTTACGGAAACTTTTTTGCGGGTGAGACGATTTTCCTCGTGATTGCCCTGCTGGGGTACTGGCAGTTACCACTGCATTTTCCCTGGGCGGTTTTTCATATTCTGATTGTGACCCTGCAGGCCTATCTGTTCATGATGTTGACGATTGTCTATCTGGACCAGGCCCATACGGATCACTGATTTTTTAAATTAATACATTCAACGACTACCTTGTAAAACACGGAGACTCTAATGGAAACAGTACAGGCTTTTACTCTGCTGGCAGCTGCCATCATTTTCGGTATCTGCGGAGCCGGCACAGCGGTTGCGTTCGGCAGCCTGGGTGGCAAGCTGATCGAAAGCTCAGCCCGTCAGCCGGAACTTGCACCGAAGCTGCAAACCCAGTTCTTCCTGGTTGCTGCATTCGTGGACGTAATTTCCATCATTGGTGTGGGTATCGCGTTCCTGTTCATCTTCGCCAATCCTTTTCTCTAAGGGAAACGACTGATCAGCCCTGTCATGACAGGGCAGTTGTTCACCAAGACTGAAGGAGACGCTTCATGAATCTCAACGCTACCATTATCGGCCAGAGTATCGCTTTTGCGTTCTTTGTCTGGTTCTGCATGAAATATGTCTGGCCGCCCATCGTGGGCATTCTGGAAGAGCGCGCCAAGAAAATTTCCGACGGTCTGCAAGCTGCAGAACGGGCGGAAAAAGACCTCGAGCTGGCCCAGGAAAAGTCCACCGAGCAGATGAAAGAGGCCAAGCAGGAAGCGGCTTCAATTATTGAATCTGCCAACAAGCGGGCTGCACAGATCGTCGACGAGGCCAAGGAACAGGCTCGCGAAGAAGGTCAGCGCATCATCGCCGGAGCCAATGCAGAAATTGAGCAGGAGATAAATCGGGCCAAACAGCAACTGCGCGAGCAGGTGGCTGCACTGGCTGTAGCGGGGGCGGAAAAGATCCTGGAAAAATCCGTGGACCAGGCCGCCAACGAGGAAATGCTCAGCAAACTCGCCAACGAACTGTAATTCAGATATCAGGAACCGGATAAGGCAATACAAATGGCCGAATTAACCACAGTGGCACGACCCTATGCCAAGGCAGCGTTTCAGGTAGCTCTTGAAGACAATGCCCTGAATGACTGGTCGCGCATGCTCGCGCTGGCGGCAGCCATCACTCAGCACGAACGCGTGCAATTATTGCTACAGGCACCCGCCCTGACTTCAGAGCAGGTGGCTGAGTCTTTTATCGATATCTGTGGCGATGAGTTGAATGACAAGGGCAAGAACTATATGCGCCTGCTGGCAGAAAACAAGCGCATCGCCCTGCTCGCTGAAATAGCCAGGATTTATGAAAACCTGAGAGCCCAACAGGAAAAATCACTCGATGTAGAAGTGCTCACTCCCTACGAGATCAGCCAGGAGGTAGCCGACAATCTGGCCGCCGCCCTCAAGACTCGTTTGCAGCGGGAAGTGAAGCTGGCGACCCGCACCGATCAAAGCCTGATCGGTGGTGCAGTGGTACGTGCCGGTGACATGGTGATCGACAGTTCTGTGCGCGGCAAACTCGCCAAGTTGACTGAATCAATCAATTCCTGAAACGCTCGGGAACAAAGGAAACAAGCATGCAACAACTGAATCCATCCGAAATCAGTGAAATTATCAAGCAGCGTATAGACTCGCTGGACGTCACTGCCCAGGCCAAGAATGAGGGCACCATCGTCAGTGTTTCTGACGGTATTATCCGCATCAATGGTCTTGCTGATGTGATGTACGGTGAGATGATCGAATTCGAAGGCGGCATCTATGGTATGGCGCTTAACCTCGAGCGTGATTCAGTGGGTGCCGTGGTATTGGGCGACTACCTGAGCCTGAAAGAAGGCCAGACCTGTCGTTGTACCGGCCGTATTCTGGAAGTCCCGGTTGGCCCGGAACTGGAAGGCCGCGTGGTCGATGCCCTGGGCAAGCCCATCGATGGCAAGGGCCCGGTTGAAGCCAAGCTGTCTGACCCGATTGAAAAGGTCGCGCCCGGTGTAATTGCTCGTCAGTCTGTTGATCAGCCGGTACAAACCGGTCTCAAGTCAATCGACTCCATGACCCCGGTGGGCCGAGGCCAGCGTGAGCTGATTATTGGTGACCGTCAGGTGGGCAAGACCGCCATCGCCATCGACACCATTATCAACCAGAAAGGCAAAGGCATTAAGTGTGTCTATGTTGCGGTTGGTCAGAAAGCCTCTTCTATCGCCAACGTGGTGAACAAGCTGGAAGAGCACGGTGCCATGGAATACACCACGGTGGTGGCCGCGTCTGCTTCCGATCCGGCTTCCATGCAGTTTATTGCCCCCTATTCCGGCTGCTCCATGGGCGAGTACTATCGCGATCGCGGCCAGGATGCCCTGATTATTTATGATGACCTGACCAAGCAGGCCTGGGCCTATCGCCAGATCTCCCTGCTGCTGCGTCGTCCCCCGGGTCGTGAAGCCTATCCCGGTGACGTATTCTACTTGCACTCCCGTCTTCTGGAGCGTGCGGCGCGAGTTAACGCTAACTACGTTGAACAGTTCACCAATGGTGAAGTGAAAGGCCAGACCGGTTCACTGACGGCTCTGCCCATCATTGAGACCCAGGCCGGTGACGTATCTGCTTTCGTACCCACCAACGTGATCTCTATTACCGACGGTCAGATCTTCCTGGAAACTGACTTGTTCAACTCCGGTATCCGCCCCGCCATGAACCCGGGTATCTCCGTATCCCGTGTAGGTGGTGCAGCCCAGACCAAGATCATCAAGAAGCTGGGTGGTGGTATTCGTATCGCTCTGGCCCAGTATCGTGAACTGGCGGCTTTCGCCCAGTTTGCATCGGATCTGGACGAAGCGACCCGTGCCCAGCTGGAACACGGTCAGCGCGTTACCGAACTGATGAAGCAGAAGCAGTACTCCCCCCTGTCCATCGCAGAAATGGGCGTGTCTATTTATGCAGCCAACGGCGGCTATCTGAAAGACGTGGAGCTGAACAAGATCCTGGATTTCGAAGCAGCCCTGTTGTCCTACATGAACAGCGAGCACAGCGATCTGCTGGCCAAGGTCAATGAGACCGGTGACTGGAACGATGAGATCGAAGGCCAGTTCAAGGCAGCCATCGACAAGTTCAAAGCTACCCAGAGCTGGTAAGACAGCTTAAGCGTTAATAGCAAAGCAAATACTTTAGTAATTAACTGAATCACAGCAGAGGCGAATAAAGGCAATGGCTGGCGGCAAAGAAATACGCACCAAGATCTCGAGTATCAAAAACACTCAGAAGATCACCAGCGCCATGGAAATGGTCGCGGCGAGCAAGATGCGTAAAGCTCAGGATCGCATGGAGACAGGCAAACCCTATGCCCGTCGTATTCGTTCCGTGATTGGCCATATTGCCCACTCCACCTCGGAGTACCGTCACCACTTTTTCGACAGCCGCGAAATCAAGCGTATTGGTTTCATCGTGGTTTCTACCGATCGTGGTCTTTGCGGCGGTCTCAACGTCAACCTGTTCAAGGCTCTGGTAGCCGAAATGAAACAGTGGGACGAAAAAGGTGTGGAGATTGACCTCTGTGTAATAGGAGCCAAGGCGGGGGCCTTTTTTAACTCCTATGGCGGCAATGTGGTTGCCTCCCAGCGCGACATCGGCGAAGCACCGGAGTTGTCCGATGTAATCGGTGCGGTTCGTGTCATGCTGGACAAGTTCGAGTCCGGCGACCTGGATCAGGTGAGCGTGGTCAGCAATACTTTCGTTAACACCATGACCCAGCAGCCAACTATCGAGCAGTTACTGCCCCTGCCACCGTCTGAAGAAGACGAGATGGATCGGGCTTTTCCCTGGGATTACATTTATGAGCCTTCGGCAGAACAGCTTCTTGAAGGCATTCTGCAGCGCTACATCGAATCCCAGGTTTACCAGGCCGTGGTGGAAAACAATGCCTGTGAACAGGCAGCCCGGATGCTGGCCATGAAGAACGCCACCGACAACGCAGGCGATCTGATTGAAGAGCTGGAGCTGGTATACAACAAGGCCCGACAGGCCTCCATTACCCAGGAATTGTCAGAAATCGTTAGTGGCGCAGCAGCCGTTTAACGTTTCAGTAAAATTTTAGACTTCTCACACCAAGTGAATGTGAATTTAAGAGGAACCGGACATGAGTAGCGGTCGAATCGTACAAATCATTGGCGCTGTTATCGACGTGGAATTTCCACGTGAGGACGTGCCCCAGGTTTATGATGCCCTGACAGTAGACGACACCGAGATCACCCTGGAAGTTCAGCAGCAGCTGGGCGACGGCATCGTACGAACCATTGCTCTGGGTTCTACCGAAGGTCTCAAGCGTGGCCTGAATGTGAACGACACCGGCGCTCCGGTTTCTGTACCTGTTGGTCATGAAACCCTGGGCCGCATCATGGACGTATTGGGTCGCCCCATTGACGAGCGTGGCCCCATTGGTGAAAAGGAAAAAATGCCGATTCACCGAGAAGCCCCGGCCTACGATGAGCTGTCTGCCACCAACGAGCTGTTGGAAACGGGCATCAAGGTAATCGACCTGGTTTGCCCCTTTGCCAAGGGTGGTAAGGTTGGTCTGTTCGGTGGTGCCGGTGTGGGCAAGACCGTAAACATGATGGAACTGATTAACAACATCGCCAAGGCTCACTCCGGTTTGTCAGTCTTCGCCGGTGTAGGTGAGCGTACTCGTGAAGGTAACGACTTCTACTACGAGATGCAGGAATCCGGAGTTGTTAACCTGGAAGGCGAGTCCAAGGTATCCATGGTTTACGGTCAGATGAATGAGCCACCCGGTAACCGTCTGCGTGTTGCCCTGACCGGTCTGACCATGGCGGAGAAATTCCGTGACGAAGGCCGTGATGTACTGCTGTTTGTCGACAACATCTACCGTTATACCCTGGCAGGTACCGAGGTATCAGCACTGCTGGGTCGTATGCCCTCTGCGGTAGGTTACCAGCCGACTCTGGCAGAAGAGATGGGTGCCCTGCAGGAACGTATTACTTCCACCAAGACCGGTTCCATTACCTCTATCCAGGCGGTTTATGTACCGGCGGATGACCTGACTGACCCCTCACCGGCCACTACCTTTGCTCACCTTGATGCAACGGTTGTACTGTCCCGTGATATTGCTGCCCTGGGTATTTACCCTGCGGTTGACCCGCTGGACTCCACATCTCGTCAGCTGGATCCGCTGGTTATCGGTACCGAGCATTACGAAACAGCCCGTGGCGTGCAGTCTGTATTGCAGCGCTACAAAGAACTGAAAGACATTATTGCGATTCTGGGTATGGACGAGCTGTCTGAAGAAGACAAGCAGATCGTGGCCCGGGCCCGTAAGATCTCCCAGTTCCTGTCCCAGCCTTTTACCGTGGCCGAGGTTTTCACCAACCAGCCTGGTAAATATGTCAGCCTGAAAGACACCATTGCCGGCTTCAAAGGCATCCTCAATGGTGACTATGACCACCTGCCCGAGCAGGCCTTCTCCATGGTAGGTACCATCGAAGAAGCGGTCGAAAAGGCCGAGTCCCTGAAGAACGACTAGGTTCTCAAGCGACAGGAAACTTATCGGGACTTTATGGGTCTTAAGCCATGAAGTCCCGGACAAACTGACAGAAAAGGATTGTCCGGTAAGCTACGGACAATGGAGCTCAAAAAATGGCTATGACAATGCATTGCGACATCGTAAGCGCAGAGGAAAATATTTTCTCCGGTCGCGTGGAAATGATTGTTGCTGCAGGATCACTCGGTGACCTGGGTATCGCCCCCGGTCACGCCCCGCTGTTAACCGGCCTTATTCCCGGCCCGGTTCGCCTGATCAAGGAAGGCGGCGAAGAAGAAGTTTTCTATGTCTCCGGTGGTTATCTGGAAGTTCAGCGTGGTGTTGCCACCCTGCTGGCGGACACTGCCCTGCGCGCAGGCGATATGGACGAAGCCGCAGCAATCGAAGCCAAGGAAGAGGCTGAGCGTGCCATGGCGCAGCAAGACGCCGATTTCGAATACTCCACTGCTGCTGCCCAACTGGCAGAAGCGGCGGCTCAGCTGCGCGCCCTGAGGCAGATCAAGAAGCTGTGAGTCAGCGCCGGCATTGCCCCGAACAGGTTTAAAGAAAAAGGTAGCACTGGCTACCTTTTTTTTTGGTACCCTCTTTTCCATCAAGCAGTCTTTCAATCCAGATAAAACAGCCAGATAAAACAGCCAGATAAAACAGAGAGTCACAACAGGTGGAAGTCGTAATCCTTGCTGCGGGCAAAGGCACCCGCATGAATTCCAGTCAGCCAAAGGTGCTGCACAGCATCGGTGGCAAGGCCATGCTGTCCCATGTACTGGACACAGCCCGGGAGCTTGATCCAGCAGCTATCCATGTGGTCATAGGCTATGGCGCCGAGGCCATCAAGGCCAACTACCCCAGCGCTGGAATCAACTGGGTGTTGCAGGAACAACAGCTGGGCACCGGCCACGCTGTGCAGCAAGCAATTCCTCAAATCGATCAGGAGCAGGACGACAATATCGTCCTGGTGCTGTTCGGTGATGTACCCCTTATCAGTCCCGCCACTTTGCAGGCGCTTCTCAGTGAGACCGGCAAGGACAATGTGTCGGTGCTTAGTGTTATCAGTACCGCGCCAGATGGTTTCGGCCGCATCGTTCGCGATGACAGCGCAGCCGTACAAAGTATTGTTGAACACAAAGATGCCTCGGCAGGACAACAGCTCATAAATGAAGTCAACACCGGCATTATGGCTATTCCGGCGGCGAGGCTCGGAGACTGGTTGCAGCGAATCGGTAACAGCAACAAGCAACAGGAATACTATCTTACCGACATCATTGCCCTGGCCGTTGCCGATGGCCTCGAGGTGAAAGCCATCCAGGCAAGTAACGAAATGGAAGTATTGGGGGTTAATGACAAGGCCCAGTTGGCCCTGCTGGAGCGCCACTATCAAATGCTGCAGACGAATCGTTTGCTGGAGGCAGGTGTCACACTTAGAGACCCGGCCAGGGTGGATATACGTGGCGAACTTATCTGCGGTCAGGATGTCGAAATTGATATCAATGTGATTTTTGAGGGTAAGGTGGAACTGGGTGATGGCGTGAGTATCGGCGCCAACTGTGTCATCAGTAATGCCAGCATTGGCAGTGAGTCGGTGATATTACCGGGCTGTCATATTGATGACACCGAAATTGGCAGTGCTGCCAGTATCGGTCCGGTGGCCCGTCTGCGACCCGGCACGAAACTGGCCGATGGCGTCAAGATTGGTAATTTTGTGGAAACCAAGAAGGCTGTTATTGGCCCCGGTTCCAAGGCCAATCATCTGGCCTATATTGGCGATGCCGAAATTGGCAGCGCCTGTAATATCGGTGCAGGCACGATCTTTTGTAATTACGACGGCGCCAATAAACATAAGACTGTTCTGGGCGATAATGTGTTTGTCGGCTCCAATAGTGTCCTGATTGCACCGGTGAATCTTGCTGACAACAGTTTTGTTGCTGCCGGTTCGGCAATCAATACAGATGTTGCCGCTGACAGTCTGGCAGTCGCCCGGGGCAAGCAACGTAATATTCCTGGCTGGAAGCGACCAGTAAAAGGCCAGGGCTAATCTGACTGCGATCTTTCCGGGCGCAGTATTCGAGGAAGTACTAGCTATGTGTGGAATTGTCGGTGCCATCGCGGAACGGGAAGTAACCCGTATCCTTCTGGAGGGTCTCAAGCGCCTGGAGTATCGGGGCTATGATTCCGCCGGTATGGCACTGATCAACGACAACAGCCACAAGATCAAATCCCTCAAGACCGTCGGCAAGGTGCAGTCCCTGGTGGACTCCGCCATCAAGTCGAAGATTTCCGGCAAGATCGGTATCGCCCATACCCGCTGGGCTACCCATGGCAAACCTTCCAATACCAATGCCCACCCCCATACTTCCCATGACCAGATTGCAGTGGTGCACAACGGCATTATCGAAAACCACAAGGAACTGCGGGAAAAGTTGGAAGCGGCCGGCTACAAGTTCAAAACCGAGACCGACAGTGAGGTCATTGCCCATCTGATTCACAAGGAAAGGCAGGACGGCAAGGTGGGTCTGGCCACTGCGGTACGACGCACGATCAAACAGCTCAAGGGTGCCTATGGCATTTGTGTGGTTGATAACTCCGAAGATGACTACCTGGTGGTGGCCCGTTCCGGTAGCCCACTGGTGATCGGAGTCGGTATCGGCGAGAATTTTATTGCCTCAGACCCATTGGCTCTCGGTCAGGTCACCGACCGCTTCATCTACCTGGAAGAAGGTGATGTGGCCAAGGTTGGTTTGCAGAACATCGAGATCTGGCACGGCAATAAAAAAGTGGAACGGGAAACTACCACCGTTCAGGGCCACAGAGATGCCGCCGACAAGGGCAAGCATCAGCATTTCATGCTGAAAGAAATTCATGAGCAGCCCGAGGTTATCCGCGACACTCTCAGTGGCCGTATTTCCAGCGACAAGATTCTCGAGAATGCCTTCGGGGTCAAGGCACCGGAGATTTTCGACAAGGTTAAACATGTGCAGATCGTCGCCTGTGGCACCAGCTTTCATGCCGGACAAGTGGCTCGCTATTGGCTGGAGTCCATCGCCAAGCTGCCCTGCACCGTCGATATTGCCAGTGATTATCGCTACCGGGATATTATCGTTCAGCCCGGCACCCTGTTCGTAACCATCTCCCAATCCGGCGAGACGGCGGATACCCTGGCGGCCCTGCGCTATGCCAGGGATCTGGATTACATCGGTTATATGGCCATCTGTAATGTGGCTACCAGCTCCCTGGTGAGGGAATCAGACTTTACCCTGTTGACCATGGCCGGTCAGGAGATCGGCGTTGCGTCCACCAAGGCCTTTACCACCCAACTGGTTTGCCTGTTGATACTGTGTATTGCCCTTGGCAGGCGCACGGGTCTGAGCAAGAAAGAGGAGAAAGCCCTGGTCAAGGAACTGGCCATGGTGCCAGGTCTCATGGAAAAGACCCTGAAGCTGAGCAAGCCCATCAAGAAGCTGGCCCGCTCATTCTCCAATAAACACCACAGTCTTTTTCTCGGGCGCGGTATCCAGTACCCCATTGCCAAGGAAGGAGCACTCAAGCTCAAGGAAATCTCCTATATCCATGCCGAGGCCTATCCCTCCGGTGAACTCAAACACGGGCCCCTGGCACTGGTGGACAACGACATGCCGGTCATCGCCGTGGCGCCCTATGATGATCTGCTGGAGAAATTGCGTGCCAATCTGTCAGAAGTCAGTGCCCGCGGTGGCAAGCTCTATGTATTTGCCGATGAGAGCGTGAAGTTTGTGGGTGACAAGAACACCAAGGTGATTCATGTTCCTCACACCCCGGATGTGATCGATCCGATTATCTTCACCGTGCCCCTGCAATTGCTGTCCTACCATGTAGCCATTGTTAAGGGTACGGACGTGGATCATCCGCGAAATCTGGCCAAATCCGTTACTGTGGAATAAGCCTGATCCGTTGCTCAATCAGGTGAATTCCTGCCACCGGTTCGCAGCGCTCGCTGGCTTTTCTCCAACCTGTCCAGATGCTCTTCCAGCAGTGGCTTGCGATGTCTGGCGACCCCGGTGGCCAGCACATCGATCACCACCAGATGGGCAATACGGGAAGACACAGGCGTAGAAGCCTGCAGGTCTTCTTCCATATTCACGGTAATGGGGATGCTGCATTGCTGACAGATAGGCGTGTCGGCCGGAGCCAGGCCGATAACCGTTGCCCCGGCATCACGGGCCAGGGCCACGGATTCCAGCAGGGCACTGGTGCGCCCGGACTGGGAAATGGCCACCACCACATCCCCTTCTCCCAGTGAGACTGCTGACATACGCTGGATATGGGGATCGGTATAGGCGGCGGTGGAAAGCTGCAGGCGGAAAAATTTGTGTTGGGCATCGGCGGCCACTGAGCCGGAGGCACCAAAGCCGTAAAACTCCACCCGTCGGGCATTGGCGATGGTATTGATCGCTTTCTCCAGAACATCCGGGTCCAACTCATCACGCACGGTTAAAAGGGAACCCACAGTGGAATCGAAAACCTTGTTGCGCAGATCCGTGACCGTGTCGGAATCGTCCACGGCAAACTGGGTATAGACACTGCCCATCACCAATTGCTGGGCCAGCTGCAGTTTGAAGGACTGAAAACCGTCAAAGCCGATGGCCCGGCAGAAGCGAATTACCGTGGGTTCACTCACATCGGCATTGGCAGCCAGGTCGGCAATCCGCATATTGATCACATCGGAAGCCTGGGCCAGAACATAGTCCGCCACTTTGGCTTCTGATTTGCGCAGCTTTGAACGGTTATCCGCGATGCGGCGTATGAGATTAGGTGATTCCACCCGGCACCTGTTAAATTAGTCTTCATTATGCTGGAGTAGCAGACCAGGGCCATGCTACTGATTTTTCCGGGCTCCTGCACCCATTGTCGAAAACCACTCTATGCAGCACTACGCCGTCAGTTTCGTCGACAGTATCAGTGAAATCGGCCAGGAAACCTGGAACGCCCTGAGTGGCACCGACAACCCCTTCACACGCTTTGAATTTCTCCATGCCCTGGAGGACTCCGCTTGTATCAGTGCCGCCACCGGCTGGGCGCCGCAGCATGTGGTCGTGAAGCGGGTGGAACCAGGCCTGGACGAAACGGTGGCGGTAATGCCCCTGTACCGCAAGAACAATTCCTGGGGCGAGTATGTTTTTGACTGGTCCTGGGCCAATGCCTATGAGAGCCACGGCCTGGACTACTATCCCAAATTCGTTACCAGTATTCCCTTCACCCCCAGCACCGGCAAGCGCATCTTTATCCAGGCCGGTGAAGACAGTGGGGCCATCATAGCGAAGACCAAAAACTCTATCGAGGAACTGGCCGATCGCATCCAGGCATCAGGCTGGCATGTGTTGTTCCCCGAGCAATCGCAGCAGCAGGCCTTAAGTCAGGCGGGCATGATGACGCGCAGTGCCTGCCAGTTTCACTGGTTTAATCGAGACTATGAAAATTTCGACGATTTCCTGGCGACCCTGGCTTCACGTAAACGCAAGAACCTGCGCAAGGAACGGCAGCGGGTGGCTGCGGCCGGCATCAGCTTTCGCCATCTGAGCGGGGAGGAAATCGACACCGCACTGTGGCAGGACTTCTACGCCTTTTATCAATCCACCTATTTGATGCGGGGCATGAAGGGCTATCTGAACCCGGGCTTTTTTCATGCCCTGTCCGAGACCATGGCCGAGCAGCTCTTCATGGTCTGCGCCTACAAGGAGGAAAGGCTGATAGCCGCGGCGCTGTTCTTTCGTTCCAGCGATACCCTGTTCGGGCGCTACTGGGGTTCAGCCCAGGATTTTCAGTTTCTGCATTTTGAAACCTGCTATTACCAGGGCCAGGACTATGCCATCGCCGAAGGATTGCAGCGCTTTGATTCCGGCGCCCAGGGCGAGCACAAGATCCAGCGCGGTTTTGAACCGGTCACCACCTGGTCCAGCCACTGGATTGCCAATCCTGATTTCGCCGCTGCCATTGCCCGCTTTGTGGAAGAAGAGTCTGGCCATATCGATCACTATCAGCAGCAGGCAGAAAGCCTGCTGCCCTTTCGCCAGGGAGACTGACAGCGGCCCCGGCCAAATAAGTCGTTCTCCTGATGGAGACTTCTGCGCTAGTATCGAGCCAGACAAAAACAAACCAACAAGGTAGTCAGGCTATGAAAATCAGAATAAGTTTGTGTTTACTGCTGCTGGGACTCAGCGTGTCCGCGTTTGCCCAGCCGGCGCGATTTATTGAGGGTGAGCATTACCGCAGCCTGGAGACGCCGGTCAGGACCGCTGACGACTCCAGAATCGAAGTGATTGAGCTGTTCTGGTACGGCTGCCCCGGCTGCTATGCCTTCGAACCCCTGATGGCCGACTGGGAACAGCAGCAAGCCACAGACATAGACCATAAACGTTTGCCAGCGGTCTGGAACCCTCTTACTGAAATACACGCCCAGGCATTCTTTGCGGCCGAAGCGCTGGATGCCCTCGAGCAAATCCATGATCCTTTCTTTGCCGCCTATCACCAGCAAGGCAATCGCCTGCACAATGAGGTGGCCATCCGGGACTTCTTCGAATCCTGTGGTATCTCCAGAGCCGACTTCGACCGGGTATTCAATTCCTTCTCGGTTCGCACCCGGGTCTCCCAGGCCCAGCGCCTGATGGCGCAATACGGCCGGGCCCAGACCCCCTCCATCTACGTCAATGGCAAATACGTGGTGCAGACCGGTGCCGGCGGTTATCAGCAAATGCTGGAAGTGGTTGATTACCTGATTTCCCTGGAGCGAGGCTAGGGCCAATCTGCCGGGCTGGCCGGCGTAGAGCCGGCCCAGTGAAACTGCTATTCTCGGGGGTCCGATCCACTTTTGCTCCGGAGACCTTCATGACCGTCATTCTTCGCCAACTCCTTGTCAGTCTTGGCCTGCTGCTGTGTTCACTGTCTGCTGCTATTGTCAGCGCCCAGACCGGCTCCGCGCCGGAACTCAATCTGGATGTTGAAAAATTCACCCTCGACAATGGCCTCACGGTATTGGTGCACGAAGACCGCAAGGCCCCGGTGGTGGCGGTCAGCATCTGGTATCACGTTGGCTCCAAGAATGAGCCGGAGGGCAAGACCGGCTTTGCCCATTTGTTTGAACACCTGATGTTCAATGGCACCGAGAACTACGACGGTGAATGGTTTGAACCCATGCAGAGAGTCGGTGCCACCGGACTGAACGGCACCACCTGGTTGGATCGCACCAATTACTTCCAGACCGTACCAACCCCGGCACTGGACCTTGTGCTGTGGATGGAGTCGGACCGCATGGGGCATCTGCTGGGTGCGGTGACCCAGGAGAAACTGGATAACCAGCGCGGTGTGGTACAAAACGAAAAACGTCAGGGTGACAATCGCCCCTATGGCCGGGTGAACTATGCGCTTTATGAGGGTCTGTTTCCTCCGGGCCACCCCTACCGCCACTCCACCATTGGTTCCATGGAAGATCTTAACGCCGCTTCCCTGGATGATGTGCATCAGTGGTTCCGTGATTACTACGGTCCCAACAATGCCGTGCTGACCCTGGCCGGCGATATTGATCTGGCCACGGCACGGCAAAAGGTAGAGCAGTTTTTTGGTGATATTCCAGCCGGTCCCCCGGTGGACAGTTATGAAACCCTCATTCCAGTGAGGGAGTTCAATACCCGGGAGATTCAACACGATGAAGTGCCGGCCGTGCTGGCCAACCGCGCCTGGGTAGCGCCTCCGCGCACGTCAAAAGAGCGGGCACTACTGGATCTGGCCACGGCCATACTCGGTCAGGGTAGGGTAAGCCGCCTGTATCTGGATTTGATCTACGAACGCCAACTGGCCAGTTCAGTCAATTTTGCCGTGACTCCTTTTGAGATCGCCAGTGTGGTTGATCTGTCAGTGATGCTGAATCCCGGTGTGGGTCCGGAGGTGGCCAGCGAGGCCATGGATCGTATCATTGCCGAATTTATTGCCAACGGGCCCAGTGAAGAGGAGCTGGCCAGAGTCGTTACCGGAATCAATGCCGGGACTGTTCGCAGCCTTGAACAGGTAGGAGGCTTTGGCGGCAAGGCTGTGACCCTGTCCCAGGGCGAGTTGTATGCCGGTGACCCGCTGTTTATTGAAACCTATCTGGACTGGATCAATGGCGCCACAGCTGAAGAGGTCCGACAGGCCGCCGAAAAATGGTTGGGTGACGGCTGGCACCAGGTAGATGTGATACCCAATGCCCAATACAGTCACAATGAATCCGGTGTAGACCGCTCTTCCGGTTTGCCTCCCATACCGGAAAACATGCCGAGTCTGCGCTTTCCCGAAATCAGTCAGGCCAGCTTGTCCAATGGGATGGAAGTGGTACTGGCACAACGTGACACCGTTCCGGTGGTGGAAATCTCCATGGAATTTGATGCCGGCTATGCCGCCGATGCCGGTGGCAAACTGGGCGTGGCTTCCTTTGCCATGAATATGCTGGACACCGGTACCAGTGACCGCGACGCACTGGAAATCGCAGCGCTGGAAGAAAGCCTTGGTGCCCGCATCTCCGCCTCATCCAGCCTGGACAGTTCCACCGTACGCCTGTCTGCACTGCGCAGTGAACTGGCGGATTCCATTGATCTTTGGGCGGATATTATTCGCAACCCGGTGTTTGCCGAAGAAGAAATTGACAGATTGCGGGGCCGCTGGATGGCCAATCTTGCCCAGGAGAAGGCCCAGCCCCGATCCCTGGCACTGCGCCTGTTACCCATGGCTCTCTACGGAGAGGGCCATGCCTATGGGGTGCCCCTGACCGGCTCAGGAACCGAGGATTCCATTGCCTCTATCCAGCGCAGCGATCTGCTGGCCTTCCGGGACAACTGGTTGCGGCCTGACAATGCCCGCCTGTTTGTGGCCGGTGACGTCAGCATGGATGAGTTGTTGCCGCTGCTGGAAGACGCGCTGGAAGGCTGGAATGCACCGGCCACAGCTTTGCCGGAGAAGGACGTCTCTGACGTGGCCCTGGCCGATGAGCCACGCCTGATTCTGATCGACAAGCCCGGATCGCCCCAATCCATGATCCTGGCCGGTCATGTGGCCCCTGGTCTTGGCAGTGATCGTGATATTGCTATTGATGCCATGAACCGGGTGATTGGTGGCAATTTCAATGCCCGTATCAATATGAACCTGCGCGAGGACAAGGGTTGGTCCTACGGGGCCAGTACCACTCTGGTGGGCGCCAAAGGCCCGAGGCCGTTTCTGGTCATCGCACCGGTACAAACCGATCGCACTGCGGATTCTCTGCTTGAACTGATTGCGGAGCTCAGTGATATCCGCCGTGAGCGACCAGTGCGAGCGGAAGAAATGGAGCGAGTCATTGCCGGGGCAACCCGGGAGCTGCCGGGCCGCTTTGAAACTTCCAGCGCGGTGCTCGGCAGCATTGCCAGTTCAGCCCGCTATGGCCGTGCCCTTGACTATGCCTCTACTCTCACCGATCGCTACCAGGCGCTGGAGCTTGAGGATTTGCAGAATGCTGCAGAAGACATTATCAATCCCGATGCACTGGTATGGATTATAGTGGGTGACCTGGCACAGATAAGGGAGCAGGTAGAAGCGCTGGATATCGCCGATCTGGAGATCTGGAACGAAAATGGCGAAGCAGTGGAGTAAGCGGCTATAGGGGATTTGTCCATGGGCCTGACCGCCAGTTGCCACTGTGGTGCCGTCACAATTGAACTGGCGGAGGCACCTGACAGTCTGACCGAGTGCAATTGCTCGGTCTGCTATCGCTATGGGGCGCTTTGGGCCTATGGCACGCGGCAAACCATCAGCGTGAAAGCGCATGCAGATAAGCTGCGCTACTACTGTTGGGGTGATAAATGCATAGAGTTCTATCATTGCCAGCGCTGTGGCTGCCTGACCCATTATGAGAGCGTCGAAAAGAGCCTCGACAGCCGCGTCGCGGTGAATGCCCGGATGTTGCCTCCCGACCACATCCAGGCGCTCAAAATTCGCCGCTTCGACGGCGCCGACAGCTGGCAATTCCTCGACTAAACCCCGGCCTGGCAGGCCGGGTTTGCTACCCGCCAGCGTCTGTCATTGCTACAATCCGCGACCGGAATAATAAGCAAACCCAGAAGGGAGTTTTGGTAGTGAGCCAGTCGAAACCCGCAAACAAGCCTGTCTTGAGAACCGCCATTCAGTCAGTCCTGGCCTTGTCAGCCCTGGGCGCCTTGCCCCTGCAGGCCCAGGACAATGAAGGTGAAGAACGAATAGTCACTTATGCCCCACGCAGTTTCGAGGCCGCCAGGGTCGATACGGCACCGGTCATTGATGGCATTATCGATGAGGTCGTGTGGCAACAGGCAGAGATGATCACCGATTTTCACCAGACCAGTCCCGGTGATGGCGATCCCACTTCCGAGCCTACCGAACTCTATGTGGTGTATACCGACCAGGCGCTCTATATTGCCGCCCGCATGTATGACAGTGAGCCGGAGTTGATCTCGGCCCCCACTATTCGCCATGGGCAGGGCCTGCCCTTCGACGATCGCCTGGTGGTGATACTGGATCCCTTCAACCAGGGTCGGGCCGGTTATCGCTTCGAAACCAATCTCAACGGTGTGCGTCACGATGCCCTGTATGAAAACACCAGCTCCTTCCGTCTGGACTGGAATACGATCTGGGAAACAGCCACCAGTGTTGAGGACGACGCCTGGGTAGCGGAGATTGAAATTCCCTTCAAGTCCCTGCCTTTCGATCCCAATGTTGAAACCTGGGGATTCAATTTCGGCCGGGGTATTCGCCGCAAGGGTGAAGAGATGGCCTGGGTATCCCAGAACCGCAGTTATAACCCCAGTATTATGGGTGAGATGACCGGTATGCGTGATATGGACCAGGGCCTTGGTCTGGATATCGTGCCGTCTTTTGCCGCCGTCCGTCAGCGTCAGTATGCTCCGGCGGCGAGGGATGAAAGCCTTGAACCCTCACTGGATGCGTTCTATCGACTGACCCCTTCGCTGAATGCGGCCCTGACCATCAATACTGACTTCTCTGCCACCGAGGTGGATAACCGGCAGGTCAACCTGACCCGCTTCAGTTTGTTCTTTCCGGAAAAGCGCGACTTTTTCCTGAATGATTCAGACCTGTTTCAGTTCGGCAATATCTCCGGCTTTGCGGGGGGCAACAATGCTGCCTCAGGCGCAAGCCGGCAGAATGCCCGTCCCTATTTCTCTCGAAAACTGGGTCTGAGTGGCAACGGCCAGCCGGTGGATATCGAAGTGGGTGCCCGTATCAGTGGCCGGCAGGGCCGCTTCAATATCGGTACCCTGGCCATTCGTCAGGATGCCTACGGTAACGTTGCCGCCAGTGATCTATTGATTACCCGCCTGTCAGCCAATGTGCTGGAAGACTCCCAGGTCGGTGTGATCTTCACCGATGGTGATCCCACCTCCAATCTCGATAACTCGGTGATGGGTGCGGATTTCCAGTATGTGAACAATGAGTTCATGGGCGACAGGATTCTGCAGGGCGACCTTTTTTACCAGCAATCAGACACCCCTGGTCTGGTAGGGGATGACGCGTCCTGGGGGTTTGGTATTCGCTTGCCGGAAGGTGAAGGTCTGCGCACCCGGGTGGGATACAAAGTGGTGGAGGAAAACTTCAATCCTGCCATGGGTTTTGTGAATCGCTCCAACATCAGCGATCTGACCGCCGATATTGGTTACACTTATTTCTTCGACAACAGTGATTATCTGCAGTCGGCTTTTGCCGGTATCGATATGCAGCGCATTGATGTGCTTGATGGCGATCTGCAGAGTGAAGTGATCGCCTGGCGACTGCTGGAGCTGCGCAGCAATTCGCGCGATACCTTCAGCCTGGCTTACTACAATAATAAAGAAAATGTCCTGGCGCCTTTTACCATCTACCGTGACCCGGACCGTGAAGTCATTATCCAGCCAGGCAATTATGATTTTAATGAACAGGAAATCAGCTTTGGCACCGGCGGGCAGCGGGAGTTTTCCGGCAGCATCAGCTATCGCCAGGGCGATTTCTACAATGGCGACCGGACCAACATCTCTACCGAGTTTTCCTGGAATCAGTCACGCTATTTCCGCATGAGCCTAAGCCATGACTGGAATGATATCGAGCTGCCCCAGGGCAATTTCATCACCCGCCTCAGCAGTCTCAATACCCAGGTGGCCTTTTCCCCAACCCTGTACTGGATCAATCTGATTCAGTACGACAATCTGTCCGAGGAGATTGGCATCAATACCCGTCTGCAATGGGTACCGAAAGCCGGCCAGGAGGGTTTTATTGTGTTGAATTACAATGTGCAGGACCGGGACCGCAATAACCGCTTCGAGGCCGCCTACTCAGACCTGAGCGTCAAATTCCGCTACACCTTTCGTTTTTAAACCACGGTTTTAATGCAACGGTTTTCAAACCGCCGTTTCCAAACGGACGCTGCTGCTTTTCTGCCCGCCTAGTTGCGGGCAGGAGAGTTGCGGGTTCGCCAGACCAGAGCCTGGTTGTTGGCGGGCAAGGCATGGTCTTCGAGCAAATCCAGACCGGCATGGTCTGCCAGTTCATTGACCCACTCGAAATCACGCACCCCGCTTTCGGGATCCCGGGTCTTGAGCCACTCATCAAAGCGGGCATTGCTCTCGGTGGTAAACTCGCCCTTGTATTTGAAGGGCCCGTAGACAATCAGCAAACCCTCGGCGTTGAGTCTGGGACCCACCCCGGCAAAAAAATTCCGGACCGACTCGGCTGACATGATATGCAGGCTATTGGCTGAATAGATGAGGTCATAGCACTGCTCGGGCCAGTTGCCGTTTACATCCAGGGGCTCAGGCTCCGGCAGGTTCTCGAGTTTGGCGTGATTGATGCGAATCTTCAGGCTGTCGAGGTTGGCGGGGATATCGCTGCTTTGCCAATGCAGGGCCGGCAGTGACTGGGCAAAATACACGGCGTGCTGACCGGTTCCGCCGGCGATCTCCAGCACGGTTTTATGATCCTGCAGATGCGCGCGCAGCACCTGCAGGATGGGTAGCTTGTTGTTCTCACAGGCCTGGCTGAAAGGCATGCCATCGATGGGACTGGAAATACGCTGGCCCTCGCCTAGTTCTTGCTTTTGTCTTTGCGCAGAAAGACCGGTTTGCTGGCGGTTGAATCATCCGGGCTGTAGCGATAACCCTCGACATCAAACTGCTTGAGCTTATCGGGACTGTCGATGCGATTGCGGATGATCCAGGCGGCCATCTCACCCCGCGCTTTCTTGGCGAAAAAGCTCAGTACCCGGTATTTGCCGGATGAAAAATCCTTGAACACCGGGCTGATAATATCAGCCTCCAGGGCTTTCGGTTGCAGCGAGGAAAAGTATTCATTGGAAGCCAGATTCACCAGCACCTTGCTGCGCTGGCTGGAGAACTCCTCATTGAGGGCATCGGTCAGTTTCGAGCCCCAGTAGTCATAGAGGTTATTGCCGGCCTTGTTCTTGAGCCGGGTGCCCATTTCCAGCCGATAGGGCATCATCAGGTCCAGAGGTCGCAGGATGCCATAGAGGCCGGACAGTATTCGCAGATGTTTCTGGGCAAAATTCACATCAGCTGCATCAAACTGTTCCGCCTTGAGCCCCAGATAGACATCACCCTTGAAGGCAAACAATGCCTGACGCGCCTGCTCCGTATCGAAGGGGGTCTTCCAGTTGGCATAGCGGCCATAATTCAACTCCCCCAGCTTGCTGGAAATATTCATCAACTCGCAGAGTTCATCGGGGGACATTTTTTTCAGTTGTCGGGCCAGCGTGTCCGCCTCTTTCAGAAATTGCGGTTCGCTGTGTTTGCGGGTGCGAATGGGGGTCTCATAATCCAGAGACTTGGCGGGCGATACTACAATCAACATGGTTTTGCCTTTTGCTGTCCTTCGGTTGCTTTGCTCAGTGCTGTGGTGACCTTGACTGATGTCAGGGCGTCATTCAATTCCGGCCGGCTTATTCCAGGTTTTCAAACTCCAGCCACCAGTTCAGCGGTGTGACTCCATCTTTGGGATCATAGACATTGCCATAGTACCAGACTGATTCGGAGAAGCGTGTGCAGGCCCGGTTCAACTGTTCTTCGATCTGCTTGAAGCCAATGGAAAAATGAATACTGAAACTGAGGCCTCGCTCTGTTTGCAGATCAAGCTGGCCACCCAGCTTTTCCATGACGGGCACCAGATACTGGGCCAGCTCTTCCAGATCTTCCATACGAAAGACCCTGACGCTCAGATTGCCACTGCGGCGTTGCATCTCGAAATCGCCGGTGGCCGGGTTCTTCAGTTCAATCACATCGCCGCTGGCCAGATCCCTGATCAGCAGTGGTGACTTGAGGATGCGCATGGTTTGCGCGGCCGGGTCGACTATTTCGACCTGCAGGCTTTCAAAAACGGGTTGTTCGTCGGCACCCAGGCCGGCGAAAAAGGCGACTTCGGTGGTTTCACTCATGGAGGAGATTCATTGCAGTCTGTCAGCCTCAGCCGTTAAGCTGGGCAAATGATTAGTGGAGCGTTTCAGGCCCGCCTATGATAGAGCGCCTGCAGTTAATTGCCAGTTTTCTGGCTCGTCATCAGGGCGTCATCCTGTTTCTGGTGCTGGCCTTCGCCGCCCTGTTTACCTACAGCCTGTTTCAGTTTCAGGGTGACGGTGACAGCCTGATGATGCCGGCACTGGCGGGTTTTTGCTGGGCCCTGACCCTGCTGGCCTACGCACGCCTGTTTGCCGAGATTCCCGAGAAGCCCGGTAAACACCATGGCTTCCTGCAGCGCCAGTCCCTGCGCCTGCGCCGGGCAGCCATGCAGCTGCTGGCTCTGATACTGATTCTGGTGGGCCTGGCGGTGCTGGTATTAAGTTATCAGCTGCTGCGTACCTGGTTCATGAACTGAGAGCCCCGGCCCTGCCCGCAGGCTGCCGCAGATGCTGACCCGGAAGCTGCCCCGGAAGCTGCCAGAGTAGCGCCGGACTGTGGTTTAATGGCGCCTTTTGATCCGGGAAGCCCGTTCTTGAATCGCCTCAGCCACAAGCTCAGTCAATTGAGCCAACTGATAGACAAGTGCATGGACGTCATCGGCCGCAGCGTCGCCTGGCTGGCCCTGGCCATGGTCCTGCTCATGGCCCTGATCGTGTTGCTGCGCTATGTCTTCGAGTTTGGCTCCATCGCCATGCAGGAAGCGGTGATGTATCTGAATGCCCTGATCTTTACTCTGGGTGCCGCCTATACCCTGAAAGAAAACGGCCATGTGCGGGTGGATATTCTCTACAATCGCCTGCGGCCACGGCAGCAAGGATTACTGAATCTGCTGGGCACCCTGCTGCTGCTTCTGCCTTCCATGGTTTTTATTGTCATTGTCTGTTGGGACTATGTGGCGCTTTCCTGGCGGATTCGTGAAGGATCCGCCGAGGCCAGCGGTTTGCCCATTGTCTATTTGCTGAAATCCACCATCCTGCTGTTGGCGGCACTGCTGATCCTGCAGGCAATTTCCGAAGCCATCAAACACTGGTTTGCCTGGCGGCAGGGAGATCAGCAGCAATGATGGCCCTGTTGTTTTTTCTGGTGGTCTGTCTGTTTCTCATGGCGGGCTATCCCGTGGCCCTGACCCTGACCGGGATTTCCCTGGGCTTTGCCGGACTGGGAGCGATGTTGGGGTTGTTCGACGCTGCCTATGTCAATCTCATCCCCAATCGCCTCTACGGCATTCTCACCAATCAGAATCTGCTGGCGGTGCCCTTGTTTGTGTTTATGGGGACGATGCTGGAGAAATCCCGCATAGCCGAAGACCTGCTCAGTAATATGGCCATCGTTTTTCGCCGTCTGCCGGGGGGCCTGGGTATTTCGGTGGTGGTCGTGGGCATGTTGCTGGCCGCCAGCACTGGCATCGTTGGCGCCACGGTGGTCACCATGGGCATCTTGTCCCTGCCCACCATGTTGCGAACCGGCTATCAGCCAGCCCTGGCCTGCGGCACCTTGTGTGCTACCGGCACCCTCGGCCAGATCATTCCGCCGTCTATCTGTCTGGTACTGCTGGGTGAGGTCATGTCCAATGCCTATCAGCAGGCGCAGCTGGCCCAGGGTATTTTTGCGCCGGATTTCGTCTCCATAGGTGATCTGTTTGCCGGGGCCATTGTGCCCGGATTGCTGCTGGTGCTGGCCTATGCTGCCTATGTCTGGATTCTGGCCTTGCTCAAACCGGAGCTGGCGCCGGCGGCAAGCAATGGTGAAGCCCAGGTGTCAGCGGCTGACCTGTTCCAGGCCCTGTTACGCGGACTGCTGCCCCCCATCCTGTTGATTGTGGCGGTGCTGGGTTCGATTCTGGGAGGCCTGGCAACACCCACCGAGGCGGCCAGTGTCGGCGCCCTGGGGGCGCTTTTGCTTGCTTTGATTCGAGGCAAACTGGGCATTGCCGTCCTCCATGAGGTAGCCATTGAGACCACTCGGGTCACGGCCATGGTCTATCTGATTCTGGTGGGCGCCACCATTTTCTCGTCGGTATTTCGTGGCTTTGGCGGTGATGTGCTGATTGAAGAGATTCTCACCGGCCTGCCCGGCGGCGTTTTCACCGCCACCTTGCTGGTGATGCTGCTGATTTTCCTGCTGGGCTTTATTCTCGATTTTATCGAGATCACCTTTATGGTGGTGCCACTGGTGGGGCCCATACTGCTGGCCATGGGAGTGGATCCGGTGTGGCTGGGTATCATGATTGCCATCAATCTGCAGACTTCCTTCCTCACTCCGCCCTTTGGCTTTTCGCTCTTTTATCTGCGCAGCGTGGCACCCAAAGAAGTGGCCACCGGGGAAATCTATCGTGGTGTGATACCCTTTATCATTCTGCAGTTGCTGTTGCTGGTTCTGTTGGCCCTGATACCCGAACTGGCTACCTGGATTCCGGACCGCCTGGGACAATAGGGCCAAATACCCGGGCCCCAAAGCTGCACCAAAACTGAAGGACAATCATGACAGATCATAATCAGGACGACGCCAGTCGACCACAGCCCCAGGGAGAGCTGGCCCTGCAAACCCTGGCCATGCCGAAAGACACCAATGCCAACGGGGATATTTTCGGTGGCTGGCTGGTGTCGCAGATGGACCTGGCCGCCGGCATCATCAGCAAGCAGGTTTGCAAGGGACGCTCGGCTACCGTGGCCATTGAAAAGGTGACTTTTCTCAAGCCGGTCACCATGGGATCGACGGTGAGTTGCTACTGCCAGGTCGTGAAGAAGGGTCGCAGCTCAGTGCATCTGGCGGTGGAAGTATGGACCTGGCACCAGCTCACTTCCCACGACGGCGTGAAAGTGGCAGAAGGCACTTTTGTGTTTGTGGCCATTGATGATAGCGGCCGGCCGCGACCGATTCCCTGAAGCGGCAGCGATGGCTGTTTTCCGGCTCAGGGCTGCTTTACGGGCTCAGGGCTGTTATCAGCGCTCAAGGCTGATTGCCAAGCTGGCGAGCCTGTATAAAGGCTTCCTCGGCGATGCCGTGATAGGCCTCTACCCCTTCCTGAAAGGCACTGTAGGACTGGTAGATGCGCCGGGTCATGGCATTGGTCTCGGCCATTTCCGCCACCACCTCATCTGACAGGCGTCGCAGTTCCAGCAACACCTCATCGGGCAGGCGCCGCAGTTCCACCTGGTGTTCATTGATCAGTACCTGCAGCGCTTCATTGTTACGGGCGGTGAATTCATCCAGCAGGCGCTGGTTGGCCACTTCCGCGGCCGCCAGCAGGATGGCCTGCAAATCTTCCGGCAAGGCTTCGAAACGTTCCTTGTTAAACACCGTCTCCAGCGCCGAGCCTGGTTCGTGCCAGCCCGGGTAATAGTAGTAGTCGGCCACGGTGTGATAGCCGGCGGCCAGGTCATTGTAGGGGCTGACAAATTCAGTGGCGTCCAGGGCCCCGGTCTGCAAGGCTGTAAAGACGTCACTTGCCTGCATGGTCACGGTGGTGGCACCGGCGCGGCTCAATACCTCGCCTCCCAGACCGGGAATGCGCATGCGCAGACCACGCAGATCATCCAGGGAATTGATCTGTTTGTTAAACCAGCCAAACATCTGGGTGCCTGAATTGCCGCCGCGCACCGGAATCAGGTTGAAGGGTTCATACAGTTCACGCCACAGTTCATTGCCACCGCCGAATTCCAGCCAGGCATTCATTTCCTTGGCAGTCATGCCAAAGGGGACTGTGGAGAAAAATGAAGCGCCAGGTATCTTTCCTTGCCAGTAATAGGGGGTGGCATTGCCGATTTCTGCCACACCCTGGGAGACAGCATCAAAGACTTCCAGACCGCCCACCAGTTCGTTGGCACCGAATACCTCGATCTGCATACGCCCGCCACTCATCTGTTCCACAATGTCGGCAAAATACAGGGGGTTGGTGCCTAGGGCCGGCAGATTGCGGGGCCAGGAAGTGATCATCTTCCATTGATAACGTTGCTGGCTTTGCGCCGGCGCATCACTACTGGCGGTGCTGGTTTCGCCACCACAGGCAAGCAGCAGCAGGGCAAAAGCAGCGAGTAAAACAATTCGACAGGATTGTTTGATTGGCATTGCAGTCTCCAGTCGGGCCGGTCAGCCCAGTACTTCCAGATTGGCATAGGACAGCACCAGCCATTTGCTGCCTACGGCATCAAAATTGACCTGCACGCGGGCGCTGGAGCCCTGTCCTTCATAATTGAGCACCACGCCTTCACCGAACTTGCCATGGGCCACTCGCTGGCCAAGACTGAGTCCGGTATCAGGCACTTCGGCATCGGCACCCAGCGCTGATTTCTTGCGCTGGCCATTGAGACCGGGCATGCCACCACGGCTGATGGTGGTCTTCAGGCGTATTTCATCCACCAGGGATTTGGGTATCTCCTTGATGAAGCGTGAGGGCCGGCAGATGTTCACATCGCCATGCATGCGTCTTGATTCGGCATGGCAAAGATAGAGTTTGGACTTGGCGCGGGTGATGCCGACATAGCAAAGGCGGCGTTCTTCTTCCAGGCCGGTGATATTGTCCATGGACATTTTGTGGGGAAACAACCCTTCTTCCATGCCGGCCATAAACACCAGATCAAACTCCAGGCCCTTGGCCGTATGCAGGGTCATCAACTGCACCGCGTCATCGGCTTCATCTGCCTGGGTATCACCGGCGTCCAGAGAAGCCTGATCCAGAAAGGCCGCCAGCATGTCGCGGGATTTCACATCCACCTCTTCACCCGGCTCGGGGTGCTCGAAGTTGGCGGCGGCATTGACCAGTTCCTCGAGGTTTTCCAGGCGGCCCCTGGCTTTCTCGCCACCCTCTTTTTCATGATGGCCAATCAGGCCGCTGTGGCGAATCACATAATCGGCCTTTTCATGCAGTTCCAGAGCGCTGCTGGCCTCGTCAAATTCATCAATGAGCTGCAGAAAGGCCAGCACCGCATTGGCGGCCCGGGAGCTCAGTAATTTTTCATTGACGCTCTTGATACAGGCCCGCCACAGGGAGCTGCCGTCTTCCCGGGCCAGTTGGCGCAAATTGTCAATGGTACGCCCGCCAATACCCCGTGCCGGCACATTAATGACCCGCTCCATGGCAGTATCATCATCCCGGTTCAGCAGCAGCCGCAGGTAGGCCAGGGCGTTCTTGATTTCCAGCCGCTCATAGAAACGGTGGCCCCCATAGATCCGGTAGGGCATGCCGACCCGCAGCAAGGCCTCTTCAAGCTCGCGGGACTGGGCATTGCTGCGATAGAGCACCGCCGCATCGCGGCGATGATTGCCGGCATTGGACCAGTCCGTCAGGCGGTCGACGATGAAGCGGGCCTCGTCCTGTTCGTTAAAGGCCTCATAGACACTGATGGGTTCACCTTCAGCGCCCTCGGTCCAGAGGTTCTTGCCGAGGCGCCCCTGGTTATTGGCGATCAGTTCATTGGCCGCCTTGAGGATGGTGGAGGTGGAACGATAGTTCTGTTCCAGACGCATGATTTCGGCGCCGGGGAAATCGCTGTTGAACTGCTGAATGTTTTCGATGCGGGCCCCGCGCCAGCCGTAAATGGACTGGTCGTCATCCCCCACCACCATCAGATGATTGTTCTTGCCCGCCAGTACCCTGAGCCAGGCATACTGAATGGCATTGGTATCCTGAAACTCATCCACCAGAATATGCTGGAAGCGGCGCTGGTAATGATCCAGGATCTGCGGATTCTTCAGCCACAGCTCATGGGCACGTAGCAGAATCTCCCCGAAGTCGATCATGCCGCCCCGCTCACAGGCCTGCTCATAGGCGGCGTAGATCTTCAGCATGACGCGGGTGTATTCGTCGTCGTAATGCTCGATATTGGCCGCGCGCAGACCCTCGTCCTTCTGGGCATTGATGTACCACTGGCATTGCTTGGCGGGCCAGCGTTCTTCGTCAATATTGAGGCTGCGATTCAGTCGCTTGATCAGGCGCAGTTGGTCATCGGCATCGAGGATATGGAAATCCTCCGGCAGCCCGGCCTCGGACCAGTGCGCCCGCAGCAGGCGATGGGCCAGGCCGTGAAAGGTGCCGACCCACATGCCACCGAAGGACTGGCCCACCAGTTCCTCGATGCGGCCGCGCATTTCCCGTGCTGCCTTGTTGGTGAAGGTGACCGCCAGAATGCCAAAAGGCGACACCTGTTCGGCCTGCATCAGCCAGGCGATGCGGTGCACCAGCACCCGGGTTTTGCCGCTGCCGGCTCCGGCCAGCACCAGCAGATTGGCCGCCGGGCTGGCTACTGCGCCGCGCTGTTCATCATTGAGGGAGTCGAGTATGTGGGAAACATCCATGGGCGCCTATTCTAGCAAACTGAACAGCAGATACTGTAAGTAAAACCAGTTATTTGTCAGCCAGGCCTTGCTTCCCATCAGTCCCCGCCAGCAGTCTATTGACAGGACTTTGTCTTACCTGCGAAGGTGATTCTGCTAGACTTTGAAATTCGGCCCCGACAAGGACAGGCGGAGCCGAAGCAGCGAACCTGAACTTCCCGCCAGCACCGCAGGCCCGGGCAATGCAGTGTCAGGGCAATCCGAAATCTGTTTTAGGAGAGTGACATGAATGACATGTCTATCAAGGCCGACGAAGTCGCCTTTGACTGGAAAGACCCCTTCCGCCTGGAAGAGCAACTGACTGAAGAAGAGCGTCTGGTTCGGGATACTGCCCGCCAGTATGCCCGGGAGAAACTGCTGCCGAGGGTGCGCGAGGCTTATCGCAATGAAACCGTCGAGCCGGAAATCTTTCGGGAAATGGGTGCCATGGGTTTGCTGGGCTCTACCATTGAGGGCTATGACTGTGCCGGGGTTAATTATGTCTGCTACGGTCTGGCTGCCCGGGAAGTGGAGGCTGTGGATTCCGGCTATCGCTCCATGATGAGCGTGCAGTCATCCCTGGTGATGCACCCCATCAATGTCTTCGGCAGTGAAGAGCAGAAGCAGAAATACCTGCCCAAACTGGCCACGGGAGAATACATCGGCTGTTTCGGATTGACCGAGCCGGACCATGGCTCCGATCCCGGTGGCATGGTGACCCGGGCCCGCAGCGTGGATGGAGGCTATTCCCTCTCCGGTGCCAAGAACTGGATCAGCAACTCGCCCTTCGCCGATGTCTTTGTGGTCTGGGCCAAGGATGATGAAGGCGTGATTCGCGGCTTTATTCTGGACAAGGGTATGAAGGGGCTCAGCGCGCCCAAGATTGAAGGCAAGCTGGGCTTGAGGGCTTCACCCACCGGCGAAATCGTCATGGACGAGGTCTTTGTGCCGGAAGAGAACAAACTGCCTGGCGCCCGCGGACTCAATGGTCCTTTCAGTTGCCTCAATTCGGCCCGCCTGGGTATTGCCTGGGGTGCTCTGGGCGCGGCGGAAACCTGCTGGCACACGGCCCTTGAATACACCATGGATCGCAAACAGTTTGGTCGTCCGCTGGCGGCCAATCAGTTGATCCAGAAAAAGCTGGCCATTATGCAGACCGAGATCTCCCTGGGACTGCAGGGCTGTCTGCAGGCTTGTCGCCTGCGGGACGAGGGTAAACTGGCACCGCCACTGATTTCCCTGCTCAAGCGCAATTCCTGTGTCAAAGCGCTGGAAGTGGCCCGTGAGGCCCGCGATATGCTGGGTGGCAATGGCATCTCCGATGAGTACCCGGTGATGCGGCATATGCAAAATCTGGAAGTGGTGAATACCTATGAAGGCACACAGGACATTCATGCCCTGATTCTGGGGCGTTCCCAGACAGGCATTCAGGCCTTTACCGGGGCCTGAGCCGGAACCGAAGCGCAAGGTCGGGGCAGTTCCATCAAGGCCCTGGCCTTGCAGCGTCACCCGGGGCCGGGTGGCGCCACTCCAGACAGTCGGTCTCACATCCCTGGATCGTCGTCCTTCAACTTACATCCCTATAGGCGTATCACGGCATCCTGCTCCGGGCTGTCCCGAGTAGCGCCACCCGGCCCCGCGTGCCGGCCGGCTTGCATACCAAAGCCTGTGACAGATTGCGCATTGGCTGATTGTCAGGGCCGGATAAGAGCTAGAGATAGCTCAACAGTATGCCGGTGAATATTACGGCACCCACCCAGTTATTATTTAGGAATGCTTTAAAGCAGGGCCCGGGCAGGCGGTCCTTGATCAACACTTGCTGCCAGATGAGTAATGCCGCCGCCGCCAGCAGCCCCAGGTTGAAGGCCATCCCCAACTGTAATTGTCGACCCGCCAGCCACAGGGCAAACAGAAACATCACTTGCAGCATGCCAATGAAAAACCGGTCGGCATCGCCAAACAGAATAGCAGTGGACTTCACCCCGATCTGCTTGTCGAATTCCCGGTCCACCATGGCATATTCGGTGTCATAGGCCACCGTCCAGATGGCATTGGCAAAGAACAGCAACCAGGCCACTACCGGCAAGGTGTTGGTCTGGGCAGAAAAGGCCATCAGTATGCCCCAGGAAAAAGCCAGGCCCAGAACCACCTGGGGTAAATTGGTGAAACGCTTCATGAAGGGATAGATGGAAGCAACGGCAATGGCACCAAAGGACAACAAGATGGTGAAGCGGTTGGTTAACAGCACCAGCACAAAACCAATGGCCGACAGAAAGGCAAAGCAATAAAGTGCGTCCTGGCGCTTCAATGCGCCGGTCGCCAGGGGGCGTTTCTCGGTCCGCCCTACCCGACCATCGATATTGTGATCGGCGTAGTCATTGATACAGCAACCGGCCGAACGCATGACGGCGGTGCCGAGAATAAAGATCAGCAACAGGTCCAGATCGGGCAGGCCTTCGGCGGCAATCCACAGCGCCGAGATAGTCGGCCACAGCAGCAGCAATATCCCGATGGGGCGATTGGCCCGGGTCAGATCGATAAAGGCCGGCAGTTTCGCCATCAGCCCGGGAAATCGGGACTGCAGGCGGGCCTTGATTAGCTGCAGAACTGACTGACTGGATTTCATGGTCTTGGCGCGTCCGTGGCTTTGCGGCAGGCGGCTAGCATAAAAGATTTGCGCGGCCAGTGACAGCCGCACAGGCAAGCCTTGTCTACACGTTCATATAATTGACGCGATCCCCCAGCCAGCGTTGTATCAGCGGATCAACCAGTTCGGGATAGTCACGCATGATAGTTTCCGAAGCCTGTTTAACGTCATCCAGCATGGCAGCGTCACGGCTGATATCGGCAATACGGAAGGTCATCAGGCCGGTTTGCTGGGTGCCCAGCACCTGACCGGGGCCCCGAATCGCCAGGTCCTGCTCGGCAATATAGAAACCGTCGGTGGATTCCCGCATGACTTTCAGGCGGGACTTGCCGGTATTGGACAGGGGGGTGGCGTAGAGCAGAATACAGTGACTGGCTTTTTTGCCGCGGCCGACACGACCGCGCAACTGGTGCAATTGTGCCAGGCCCAGGCGCTCGGGGTTTTCGATCACCATGAGGCTGGCATTGGGTACATCCACACCCACTTCGATCACGGTTGTAGCCACCAGCAGTTTGATTTCACCGGCCTTGAAGCGGGCCATGACTTCGGCTTTTTCTTTCGGTTTCATGCGCCCGTGAATGAGGGCAATGGCAAGGCCCGGTAACTGCTCGGCCAGGGTCTGGGCGGTGGCCTCGGCAGCCTGGGCCTGCAGTGCTTCGGATTCTTCGATCAGGGTACAGACCCAATAGGCCTGGTCGCCGCCACGGCAGGCAGTGTCGATGCGGGCCACCACTTCATCGCGACGTTCGGCAGAGATCAGGGCGGTATTCACTGGCGTGCGCCCCGGTGGCAATTCATCCAGCACGGAACTGTCCAGGTCGGCATAGGCACTCATGGCCAGCGTGCGGGGTATAGGCGTGGCGGTCATCACCAGTTGATGGGGATTGAGGGCACCCAGACCGGCCTTGTCCCGCAGCGCCAGACGCTGATGCACGCCGAAGCGATGTTGCTCATCAATAATCACCAGACCCAATTGCTGATAGTGCACCTCATCCTGGAACAGGGCATGGGTGCCAACGATGAGCTGGCAATCACCCCCGGCCAAAGCCGCCAGGGTCTGGCTCCGTTGTTTGCCCTTGCTCTTGCCACTGAGCCAGCCCACCTGGATATCCAGTGGGCTCAGCCACTGCTGAAAATTCAGTAAATGCTGCTCGGCAAGAATTTCCGTCGGTGCCATGATGGCCACCTGAAAACCGCTGGCAATGGCCTGCAGTGCTGCCAGTGCGGCAACAACAGTTTTGCCGGAGCCCACATCTCCCTGTAACAGGCGCAGCATGGGGTGGCCACTGGCAAGATTGGCAGAGATCTCGGCAAAGGCCCGCTGCTGGGCAGCGGTAAGCTCAAAGCCCAATTGCTGCAGCAGCCCCTGTTCAAGCTCACTGTTGGCCCTGAGTACCGGAGCGGTCTTGCTATCGCTCTCCAGTCGGTAGCGACGCATACACAGGCGATGTGCCAGTAATTCTTCGAAGGCCAGTCGCTTTTGCCCGGGATTGTCGCCATGGCCCAGCCATGAGGCCGGCGCATCGGCGGGCGGCTGATGTACAACCTGGATCGCTTCAGCCAGGCTGGGCAGGTTCAGGGGCTCCAGCAGGGACTTGGGCAACAGATCCCGGGGCGGCCGGCTCTGCAACAGGGCCAGGGACTGATTGATGAGTTTACGCAGTCTGCCCTGTTGCAGTCCCTCGGTGGTGGGATACACCGGGGTCAGGGTCTGGTCTGTGGCCTGAACTTCATCGGCCTGAAGAATCTGGTATTCCGGATGATAGAGTTCAAAGCCGCTGCGCCCCCGGCGTACCTCGCCGAAACAGCGAATTCGCGTGGCAGCATCCAGGGCTTTCTTCTGGGCGGCGCTGAAATGAAAAAAGCGCAGGCTGATAACGCCGCTGGTATCCTGCACCATACACAGCAGACTGCGTCGTCGGCCGAACTGAATTGAGGTACCCAGTACCTCACCTTCGATCTGCACCATCTCACCCAGACTTACCTTGCCAATGGCATGCAGGCGGGTGCGATCTTCATAACGCAGCGGCAGATGGAATAATAAATCGCGGGTGTTGAACAGCCCCAGTTGATTGAGCTTTTTCTGCAGGGCAGGGCCGACGCCTTTGAGGCTGGTGAGAGCTTGGCTGGTAGCGGGCGCGGACATTGCTGGGCTGTCGGGTTTGCCCGAACCGAAAGCGGCGGGGCAGAAAATCCATCCTCTCGCTGAACACGAGCATCAATACTGACAATCAGTATAGGGCTTAAGGGCCTAGCCCGCCAGAATGGCGTCTATCTCCACCAGTGCCCCTTTGGGCAGGGCACTGACCTCAATGGTGGCCCGCGCCGGATAAGGCGGTTTCAGCATTTCAGCCATGATTTCATTGACCGTGCTGAAGTGACCCAGATCGGTCATGTAGATGGTCAGCTTTACGGCCCGCTCGAGACTGCTGTCGGCAGCGGCGGCCACGGCTTGCAGATTGCTGAACACCTGACGCGCCTGGGTCTCGAGATCGTCGGCCACGATCTGCATGGTTTCCGGGTCCAGTGGTATCTGGCCGGACAGGAAGATCAGTTCGCCACTGCGAACTGCCTGGGAATAGGGGCCGATAGCCGCCGGTGCGTCATCGGTCTGGATTATGCTCTTACCACTCATAAAGTGCCACTCATAAGGTGCCGCTCATTAGTTGCCGCTGATCAATGCAGATTGGATCCCAGTTGATTGCGAATGGCCTTGCGTACGCGACGGGATTTGACCCGCGTGACTTTTGTGACAGCAGGAATCAAGCGCAGGCGTTTCATCACCCGTGCCAGGTGTACCCTGTTACGTACATTGAGAGCCAGATTCACAATGCTGAAACGGGCATCCCGCTCCACGGTGCTGATCTTTTCGATATTGGCTTCGGTGCCGGTAATGGTGGTTGCCAGGGTAGCGATCAGGCCGCGCTGGTTTTCAATCTCAACCCGCAGCTCCACCGAGAACTCACCCTCCACACCTTCATCCCAGCTGACCGCCACACATTTTTCCGGATTATCGCGAATCTCGGCGATGTTGTTGCAATCGTCGGTGTGAATCACCATGCCGCGGCCCGAGCTGATATGACCAACGATGGGATCGCCGGGAATGGGATGGCAGCACTTGGCATAATTCATCACCATGCCTTCGGAGCCGCGAATGGCAAGCGTGCCCTTCTCTTCATGGCGACGCTCATCTTCCACGCCGGCACTGGGAGTGGCAGTCAGTCGCTGCGCCACCATATAGGACATACGATTACCCAGGCCAATTTCTTCCAGCAGATTATCCAGGGACTTGAGACTGGTTTGTTCCAGCAGGCTGCTGATATTTTCCTGGGGCACCTGCTCCAGGGTGGCACCAAAGCCGGCCAGGGCCTTGTTCAAAAGGCGCCGGCCCAGAGCCACTGACTCGGAATGTTTCTGGTTCTTGAGGAAGTGGCGGATATTGCTGCGCGCCTTGCCGGTGACCACGAAACTCAACCAGGCCGGATTGGGCTGGGTGCCGGGCGCGGTAATAATCTCCACGGTCTGGCCACTCTGCAGGGGCTCACTCAGGGGTGCCAGGCGCCGGCTGATGCGGCAGGCCACGCAGGAGTTACCCACATCGGTGTGCACGGCATAGGCGAAATCCACGGCGGTGGAACCGGCGGGCAGCTCGAAAATCTGGCCCTTGGGACTGAACACATAGATCTCGTCGGGGAACAGATCGATCTTCACATGTTCGATAAATTCGAGGGAATTACCAGCATGCTTCTGCATTTCCAGCAGTCCATTGACCCATTCACGGGCCCGCAGATGAGCATTGCTGGGCAGATCTTCACTGGATTTGTACAGCCAGTGGGCGGCGATACCGTTATTGGCCATGGCTTCCATCTCTTCGGTGCGAATCTGAATTTCGATGGGAACCCCGTGCATGCCGAACAGCACTGTATGCAGTGACTGGTAGCCATTGGCCTTGGGAATAGCAATGTAATCCTTGAAGCGGCCCGGCACCGGTTTGTAGAGATTGTGTACGGCGCCCAGTACGCGATAACAGGTGTCTACACTGTCGACAATGATGCGAAAAGCGTAGACATCCATGATCTCGGAAAAGGATTTGCGCTTGGCGCGCATTTTTTCATAGATACTGTACAGGTGTTTCTCGCGACCGATGGTGCGGCCCGGCAGGCCTTCTCTTTCCAGACAGGCTTCCAGGGAGGTCTGGATCTGGGACACGATTTCCTTGCGGTTACCGCGCACCCGCTTGATGGCTGCCGAGATGCGCCGGGCTCGCATGGGATGCAGGGCAGCAAAGCCCAGATCCTCGAATTCAATGCGCACATTGTTCATGCCCAGGCGGTTGGCAATGGGGGCATAGATATCCAGGGTTTCCCGGGCAATGCGTCGGCGCTTGTCAGGAGGCAAGACGCCCAGGGTGCGCATATTGTGCAGGCGGTCGGCGATCTTCACCAGAATGACCCGCAGGTCCTTGGCCATGGCCATGGCCATTTTCTGGAAGTTCTCCGCCTGGGCTTCAGCCCGGCTGGAGAATCGCATCTTGTTCAGTTTGCTGACACCGTCCACCAGATCGGCCACGGTATTACCGAACTGGGTCTTGATAGCGGTCTTGGTAATGCCGGTGTCTTCGATCACATCATGCAACATGGCAGCCATCAGGGATTGATGGTCCATATGCATTTCACTGAGGATGCCGGCTACGGCGAGGGGATGGGTGACATAGGCGTCACCACTGCGACGCATCTGGCCGTCATGGGCCTGTTCGGCGTAATAGAAAGCGCGGCGGACGCTATTGACCTGATCCTTGCCCAGATAACTGGACAGGTTGTCCGCCAGGGAGTCGATGCTGTTATCTACGGCAACTTGCATGACTCGACTCCCGGACTAAATCATCTGTGCAGGTTTTACGATTACTTGTCTTCTGACTCTTCATCCTGTGTGGCTTCAGTGGCCTCCGCTGTTGCTGCGGCCTCCGCTTCTTCCGAATCGGCTGCCTGGGCAGTCTCGGATTCGGACTCTTCGCTGGCAAATTCCTCTTCCAGATCAACGCTGGGCTTCTCTACCAGGATTTCGGCATCCACCAGACCCTCGGCGATTTCACGCAGGGCGATTACCGTCGGCTTGTCATTATCCACTGGCAGCATGGGGTCTTTGCCCTCAATCTGGATCTGTCGGGCTCGCTTGCTCGACACCATAACCAGTTCAAAGCGGTTATCCACTTTGTCCAAACAATCTTCAACCGTAATACGTGCCATTTAAATTCCTTAACAATTAAATTGGGCCACAGCGCCCTTGTTTCAATAGTTTTTCAAGTCAATAAAACTTAGCAGAGAGTTGCCACTTCCGGCCCGGGATTGCGCATTGCCTGGCCATCCCGAAACCCTCCGTAAAAAGGACCGGCAATTCTACTGAAAAACTCCTGCAATTGCATGTTTTTTGAACAAAAACTCCCTAGCCCCGGGTCAGGCTGTCCAGCAGTTTGGCCAGGTTGCGTTGTTGATGCCGGGTCGTGAGGCGCTGGGAGCGAACAATGGCCTGCAGATCCCCCAGGGCGGTGTCGAAATCGTCGTTGACGACGATGTAATCCGCCTCCGCCACATGCTCGATGACACCCCTGGCCTGCTGCATGCGCTTGTCGATGGTGTCCTCGTCATCCTGGGCCCGGTGTTTGAGGCGCTCGGTCAGGGTTTCCAGAGACGGTGGCAGAATGAAGATAAAGCAGGCTTCCGGCATCAGATTGCGCACCTGGGCGGCACCCTGCCAGTCGATCTCCAGGATTACATCCAGCTGCTGCATCAATTGCTCTTCGACCCAGGCATGGGACGTGCCGTAGTGATGGCCATAGACCTCGGCACTTTCCAGGAAGGCGCCGTCCTGCAGCATGTCCAGGAACTTGCCCTTGTCCACAAAATGGTAGTTCACCCCGTCCTCTTCCTTGCTGCGTTTGGGTCGGGTGGTATGGGAGATGGAAACCTTCAGGCTGTCTTCGCTCTTGACCAGCGCATCCACCAGGGTTGTCTTGCCGGCGCCGGAAGGCGCGGTGACGATAAACAGTTTTCCCTTGGGTTTGGCTTCCATGTAATAGCTTCCTTCAATTACTCAATATTCTGAATTTGTTCACGCATCTGCTCGATCAACACTTTCAGCTCCACCGCTGACAGGGTGGTGTCGGCGACGATGGATTTGGATGACAAGGTGTTGGCTTCCCGGTTCAGTTCCTGCATCAGAAAATCCAGACGCCGCCCCTTGGGGCCTTTTGCCGCAATCACCCGGGCGCATTCGGCCAGATGGGAGTCCAGACGGTCCAGTTCTTCGGCCACATCCGCCTTCTGGGCCAGCAAGGCCACTTCCGCTTCCAACCGGCTGGCATCCACCTCGGCCTTCAGATCGGCGATCTTGTCTTCCAGGTTCTGGCGTTGTGCCGCCAGAATCTCCGGCATGCGGGTGCGCACCGCCTTGACGATTTCATCGATGCCTTCAAGTCGTTCCAGCAGCATGGCCTGCATGGCCTCGCCTTCCCGCTGGCGGTTGGCGATCAAGTCATCCAGGGCTTTGTCGAACAGGTCCAAAGCCTGGGATTCGAGCTTGTCTGTATCGAGGTTTTGCTCACTGACTACCCCGGGCCAGCGCAAAATATCGATGCTGTTCAGATCGGTTGGCCCACCAAGCTTGGCCGAGATGGACTTGTTGGCTTCCAGCAGGCGCTCGATAAGGGCTTCATTCAGGGCCAGGTCGCCCTGCTCCGGTGCCGCCGCAATGAAGCGCAACTGACATTCCACCTTGCCCCGGGCCAGGCGCTTGCGCAGCCTGTCCCGCGCTGACGCCTCAAGACTGCGCAGGCTTTCGGGCAGGCGCACACTGGCTTCAAGGTAGCGGTGGTTAACGGATCGAATCTCCCAGGTCAGGGAGCCCCAGTCCCCCTCCAACTGCTGTCGGGAGAAGGCGGTCATACTCAACATCATAATCACTCGGAATCGTCTGCAATGAGGGGCTATTCTAGCGCATTGGCCTGCTATTCACAGTTGCCAGATCACATGTCGGGCCCTGGCCCGGGCAAGCGGGTCGCATGCCTTTTGAGAATCAAGCATAATCCCGCCTTCATTCTCAGTAACACGGATTTCCTATGTCAGCCATCAGCCGTCCCAGTGGACGCCAACCCGACCAGCTTCGGGACATCAGCCTCACTCGTCACTACACCAAGCATGCGGAGGGCTCGGTTCTGGTTGCCTTTGGCGATACCAAGGTTCTGTGCAATGCCTCGGTGGAAGATTCGGTACCCCGTTTCCTCAAGGGCAGTGGCCAGGGTTGGGTGACGGCGGAATACGGCATGCTGCCCCGTTCCACCGGTTCGCGCATGGACCGGGAAGCTGCCCGCGGCAAACAGTCCGGACGCACCCAGGAAATTCAGCGGCTGATCGGCCGCGCCCTGCGGGCGGCGGTGGATCTGAAAGCCCTGGGCGAACACACCATCAAGATTGACTGTGATGTGATCCAGGCTGACGGCGGTACCCGCACTGCTTCCATTACCGGCGGATGTGTCGCGCTGGTGGATGCCATCAGCTATCTGCTGGACAACAAGAAGCTGGCCACTAACCCGCTCAAGCAAATGGTGGCTTCGGTGTCTGTAGGTATTCATCAGGGTCAGGCAGTGCTGGATCTGGATTATGCCGAAGACTCCAGCGCCGAAACGGATATGAATGTGGTGATGACCGACAGCGGTGGCTTTATCGAAGTCCAGGGCACTGGTGAAGACGGTGATTTTTCTCACCAGCAGTTGCTGGACATGATTGGCCTGGCCGAGGCTGGCATCCAGAATCTGGTTGCAGCCCAGAAGCAGGCCCTGGCCTGATCGCCTGACAGTCACAAGAATCACAGCAAAAAAGGACCGGACATGCAGCCCTATCAATTGGAGTTTCTTCACTTTGTCATTGCCAATGACATTCTTCGTTTCGGCGAATTCACGCTGAAATCCGGGCGCAAGAGCCCTTATTTTTTCAATGCCGGGCTGTTCAATACCGGCGAGAAGCTGGCCTTCCTGTCACGCTGTTATGCTGCTGCCATCGCCGACTCCGGTATCAGCTTTGATGTGCTGTTCGGTCCGGCCTACAAGGGTATTCCCCTGGCTGCAGCGACCTCGGTGGCGCTGGCCAGCGAACAGAATCTCAACAAACCCTGGTGTTTCAATCGCAAGGAAGCCAAGGACCACGGCGAGGGTGGCAGTATTGTGGGTGCCGAACTCAGCGGCAAGGTGATGATCATCGATGATGTGATTACCGCCGGTACCGCCATTCGCGAGGCGGCCGCCATTATCCAGGCCAATGGCGCCAGCCTGGCGGGCATCGCCGTGGCCATGGACCGGCAGGAAAAAGGTAATGGTGAGCTCTCGGCCATTCAGGAAATCGAAGCCGAGTATGAACTCAAGGTGGTGAGTATCATCGGCCTGTCGGACATCATCAGCTATCTGGAATCCAGTGACGACCCACAACTGGCCCAGCACCTCGATAGCGTCAATGCCTACCGGCAGACCTATGGTGTGTAAGCTCTACAGCTACTGAAGGTTTGATCAGAGGGCGGGACTGGCAGCCTGCTGGTTCTCCGGCGTATAGGGCAGCAATAACTGCTGGCGCAGAAATTCCCATTGCAGGTCCCAGTGCTCCAGAGGCGAGGCCTTGAATTCGCTGCGTACAAACTGCACCAGGCGACCCTCACAAGTGGCCAGCAGCAAATTGGCCAGGGCGGCGGCGGAAATAGCCGGCTTTTTCGACTCGCGAATCTGTGCCTCGCGCAAAATCTGTTTCAGCTGCGCTTCCAGGCGATCAAAAAATTGCGCGATTCTCTCCCGCAGTCGCTCCGTTTCTCCCGACAGGGCATCGCCGGTCAACAGCCGGGTCATGCCGGGATTCTTGTCGGCAAAGGTGAGCAGCAGGGTGAGGATCTTCTGGCAGCGCGCCTCTGCACTGCTCTCTTCTTTCAGCACCTTGGAGATGCGAATGAACAGGGTGTCTTCAATGAACTTGATCAGGCCCTCGAACATGCGCGCCTTGCTGGGAAAATGCCGATACAGGGCGGCCTCGGAAACACCGACCTCTTTGGCCAGTGCGGCCGTGGTGATCCGTTGTCCGGGCGAAGTCTCCAGCATACGTGCCAGGGACTGAAGAATCTGGTCCTTGCGGGACAGCTTGTTGCTGTTGTCCATGAGTCTGTCAGACCTTTGTCTTGTTCAAGCCATTCTGGGTGATGAGGGTTCCGACCCCCTCATCGGTAAAAATTTCCAGCAGTACCGCGTGTTCGACGCGCCCGTCGACGATATGGGCACTCTGGACGCCGGCCTTCACTGCCGACAGGGCACACTCGATTTTGGGCAGCATGCCTCCATGTATGGTTTTATCGGCAATAAGCCCATCAACTTGTCCTACGCTTAGACCCGTAAGGACATTGCCCTGCTTGTCCTGAACCCCCGCTACATTGGTAAGCAGCATGAGTTTTTCAGCCCCCAGAATACTGGCAATTTCTCCGGCTACAGAATCGGCATTGATATTGTAGCTGGCGCCGGCTTCATCGGTGCCAATGGGCGCGATCACCGGAATAAAATCACTGTCCTTCATGATTTCCAGCACTTCGGTATTGATGGCGGCTACTTCCCCGACCTGGCCGATATCGATACTTTCCTCGTCATCGCTGGACTCGCTTTTGCGTTTGAGGGTCAGTTTGCGGGCCCGGATCAGGTTGCCATCCTTGCCGGTGACCCCCACCGCCTTGCCCTGGTTCTTGTTGAGCAGATTGACGATTTCTTTATTGACCAGGCCACCCAGAACCATTTCCACCACATCCATGGTGCGGCTGTCGGTAACCCGCAGACCATCCACAAAACTGGACTCGATATTGAGCTGTTCCAGCACCTGGCCAATCTGTGGCCCACCGCCGTGGACAACGATGGGATTCATGCCCACCAGTTTCATCAGCACAATATCCCTGGCAAAGCTGTTCTTGAGCACATCGTCCACCATGGCATTGCCACCATATTTCACGACGATGGTGCGGCCGGTGAATTTTTGGATATAGGGCAGCGCCTCGGTCAATACCTTGGCAATATTCTTGGCGCTGTCTAGGCTGAGGGACATGTCTCGTTAATCCTTTTACTGCTGCGAAATTCACCACCTGTCAGGCAGGTGGTATTAGAAAAAATCCAGATCAATGCTTGTATCTGCACGGTGGATTAAAGCTTTAAAGCGTGACTTGATGGCCGCCAGGCTCTGTTCATTATCGGCCTCGAAGCGAAGTAACAGGGCCGGGCTGGTATTGGAGGCCCTGATCAGTCCCCAGCCCTGATCAAACTCAACCCGCAAACCATCCAGAGTGATCACCTGGGCATCGTCAAAGCGGGCCAGCTCGAGCAGCCTGTCCATGAAGGCGAATTTTTTATCCTCCGCCATGGGCAATTTCAGCTCGGGCGTGCAGATGCCGGTTTCGTATTTGCCAAAAGCCTGGCTGGCCGGCCCCGATTGCTGGCTGAGGATTTCCAGCAGGCGGGCGGCGGCATACATGCCATCGTCATAGCCGTACCAACGATCCCTGATAAAGACATGGGCGGCAAACTCACCCCCCAGGGGTGCGCCGGTTTCCTGCATGCGCTGCTTCATAAAGGAATGGCCACTGCGGTGCATGACCGGCTTGCCGCCACTGGCTTCAATGAGGCGTGCCAGATGACGACTGCATTTGACATCGAAAACCACCGGCGCACCGGGATAATCAGGCAGGATATTTTCTGCCAGCAACATCAGCAGGCGGTCTGCCTCGATGGCCTCGCCCTGTTCGGTCACCAGACCAAGCCGGTCGCCATCACCATCGAAGGCCAGGCCCAGATCGGCCTGTTCTGCCCTGACCCGCTCGGCCAGTGCCGTCAGGTTCGCCACCACGGTGGGGTCCGGGTGGTGATTGGGAAAGCGGCCATCCAGTTCGCAGTACAGTGGAATCACTTCACAATTCAGGCCGCTGAACAGTGCCGGGGCTACGCTGCCGGGCACCGCATTGCCGCAATCCACCACCACTTTAAGTCCTCTGGCCAGGTTGATTCCGGAACAGACGGTCTGTAAATACTCCGGCAGGATATCCAGTTGGCTGAGTTGGCCCTGACCCTCACTGAATTCCTGATGCAGACAGCGCTGGTGAATTCGTTGAATCTGGTCATCAGCCAGACTGCTTCGCCGGAACAGCATCTTCAGGCCATTGTAATTGGCCGGGTTATGACTGGCAGTGAGCATCACGCCGGAGCTGCTGTCAGTGTGATGGGCGGCGAAATACAGAAGTGGTGTCGGTATCAGTCCGAGATCGATGACATCACAGCCGCTGTCCAGCAAACCCTGGCGCAGCACGGCTGACAGCTTCGGGCTGGAAAGGCGTCCATCATAGCCCATCAATAGTTGTGTGATGCCCTGATCGATGGCTTCACTGGCCACCGCCCTGCTGATCAGATACAGGCTTCGTTCATCCAGTTCTTCATCAACAATGCCGCGGATATCGTAAGCCCGAAATATGGAGGCCGGGACCAGTGGCTTTTCCTCCCCGGCTGCTGTTGGGGAACTGTCAGGGGAGTGACTCATGGCTTGTTCCCATAATCGGCGCATCCTGGCCTGGCAGTTCAGGCCTTCAGTTGCTCGGCAATCATTGCCAGCATGGCTCTGGCGACGGCACTCTTGCTGCCAGGCTCAATGTCTTCATTGCCGGTTTTGCTGACGGCGGTGACGGCGATGGAGTCACTATTGAAAGTGGAAGCCGCATCATTGGCAAACAGCAGATCGAGCCGCTTTTTGCTCAGCTTGTGCTCGGCATTGCCAATAAGGTTTTCTGTTTCCGCGGCAAATCCCACCACCAGGGGGCGCTTTTCAAGCTCGGCCACGGCGCTGATGATGTCGGGATTGCGAACCAGCTTCATTTGCATGGCATCGTCATGCTTCTTGATCTTCTCGCTGGCGATCTGTTCCGGGCGATAATCGGCCACCGCCGCCACGCCCACAAACACATCGGCCTGTTCGACTTCAGCCATCACCGCCTGATACATATCCTGGGCACTGACCACATCGATGCGCCGAACCCGCTCCGGGCAGGGCAGATTCACCGGGCCGCTGATCAGGGTGACACGGGCACCGGCGGCGGCAGCTTCTGCTGCCAGGGCATAGGCCATCTTGCCGGAGCTGTGATTGCTGATATAACGCACCGGATCAATGGCTTCTCGCGTGGGCCCGCCGGTGATCAGAAAATGCCTGCCAGCCAGCAGGCCGGCGGGAAACAATTCAGCGCAGGCAGTGACTATTTGCTCCGGCTCCAGCATGCGTCCCAGACCCACATCGCCACAGGCCTGATCACCAGAGCCCGGCCCGAGAATGTGATAGCCGCGCTCTGCCAGCTTGCCGACATTGTCCTGGACACCGGCATCGGCCCACATGCCCTGGTTCATGGCCGGGGCAATGGCAATGGTGGCCGGAGTGGCAAGAATAAGAGTAGTGAGAATATCGTCAGCCTGGGACTGGGTCATGCGGGCCAGAAAATCCGCCGTGGCCGGGGCGACCACCACCAGATCGGCCCAGCGTGCCAGTTCGATATGGCCCATGGCCGCTTCGGCTTCGGTATCCAGTAATTCCAGGTGTACCCGGTTACCGCTCAGGGCCTGCATGGTCAGTGGCGTGATGAACTCGGTGGCCGCCCGGGTCATGACAACCCGCACTTCGGCACCGGCCTTGATAAGCAGCCGGCACAACTCGGCACTCTTGTAGGCAGCAATGCCGCCGGTAATACCAAGTAGAATGCGTTTGTTAGTAAGGCTTAACATGGAACACCTTGTGTCACGTGGCCTGAAGAATGCAGAGCCTGGCCTGGGGAGGCCTGAGGAGAAAGGAGCGCTAGACTAGCAGTTAGCCGTGCAAGACGCAATTTAGCGCAAAATGGCATCTCAGCGCATAAATTTGCCGCGTTTCTGGGTAATTTCTCCGCCCCGGCCTACACTGAAAACCAGCCTTTAATCATTCCCAGCTGGACCAGAGCCATGACCATTACCGATTGGCCGCTGACAGAGCGGCCGCGGGAAAAGCTGCTTCACCACGGCGCCGAAAACCTGTCGGATGCGGAGTTGTTGGCAATCCTGCTGCGCACCGGTATTGCTGGTCGCTCGGCCATGGATCTGGCCCGTGAGCTGCTGCGGGAGTTCGGCAATCTGGCCGGTCTGGCCGCCGCCGACCGGCAGACATTGCTGGCCAGACCCGGTCTCGGGCCGGGCAAACTGGCCCTCCTCGATGCCATGCAGGAAATCTCGCTAAGGCAGTTAGCCCAGCGCATAGAGCGTAAGGATGTACTTACTAACTCCGCCGCGACCCGGGAATATCTACGGGCCCGCTACCGCCATTGCCAGCGCGAGGTATTCAGCTGCCTGTTTCTTACCAACCAGCACCATATCGTCAAACTGGAAGAGCTGTTTACCGGCACTATTGACGGAGCCGCAGTCTATCCCCGCGAAGTGGTAAAGCGCTGTCTTTACCACAATGCTGCCGCGGTCATTTTCGCCCACAATCACCCCTCCGGCGTGGCGGAGCCCAGCCAGGCCGACATCGCCATTACCGGCAAGCTGAGGTCGGCTCTGGGTACCATTGAGGTGCGGGTGCTGGACCATCTGGTGATCGGAACCGACACGGTGGTGTCGATGGCTGAGCGGGACCTGCTGTAAAGGCCTTTTTACCTTGCTATTGCATGGTCCTTCTGGTATAAAACGCAGCTCTTTTTTTGGCCTCAAAACAGACCGCGCTCCAGGGTATGAGATCCGCGCCGGTCAGGCCCAACGAATTCCACCTTTAGGCGAGGTTTTATAATGTCCAGGGTTTGCATGGTAACCGGCAAGAAGCCCGTTACTGGAAATAACGTGTCTCACGCACACAACAAGACACGTCGTCGCTTTTCACCGAATATTCACTCCCACCGTTTCTGGGTAGAGTCGGAAAAGCGCTTCGTTAAACTGCGCGTTTCCACCAAGGGTATGCGTATCATCGACAAGCTGGGTATCGATTCGGTACTGAGTGATATCCGCAAGCGTGGCGTTCACGTTTAAGACTGCACACAGGTAATCGCTATGAGAGACAAGATCAAACTGGTTTCCAGTGCAGGTACTGGACACTACTACACCACTGACAAGAACAAGCGCACCATGCCGGACAAGATGGAGATCAAGAAGTACGATCCCGTAGTCCGCAAGCACGTGATCTACAAGGAATCCAAGATCAAGTAAGTGCTGCTGATTTCAGTATAAAAAAAGCCGGTTCCCGCAAGGCAACCGGCTTTTTTGTGTCTGCTGACAGCAGATTTCGTCTATTTGCCCTTGCTCAGGCGCTTGGCCAGGCGCTCGGTGGTGGCCAGCAGCTTGGGATCTTCTGCAAACTCCTTGCGCAATTTGCCCACCGTGGTGGAAACAGTGCCATAACGCTTGAGCTTGAACAGCTTGGCGATGGACTGCAGGGTATTGGCAGATAACTCCTGGCAGAGATACATGGCCACCCAGCGCGGCACATTCTTCGAGCCCGGACCTCTGGCGGCATTGTAAATGCTGGCCTCGGTGACCTTGAACTGTTTGGCCACCGCGCTGATGATGCTCTTGCAGGAGGGACGCCATTTGGCATTGGCTCCCCTGGAGACGCCTCTGACCTTGGTGGCGGCGCGTTTTTTCTGGGCCGCCTTGCGAAACTTGTCATCGCCCATGATGGAAGAAAGATTTTTCTTGCCATAGAAATGGGCCATTTCCTCATCGACCCCTTCCTTCACATACTTGCGATAGTTGGCAGGGCGCTTGGCCGCGGGACCAGCAAGTTGCTTGAGGGTGTCGTCGCGATTGAACCAGGCCGGCGGCTTGGCCTTGCGAGTGAAATAGGTGAAGCTCGACCAGGGATAATTGGTGAGTTCTGACGCTTTGACCTTGCTATGGATAAAGCGGCTCAGGGGCAGCAGGTATTTTTCTTCCTGAATCAGGACGGCCTTGTAGCGGCCGCGGAATAGTGAGCCATCGCTCTTCTTCAAACGCTGATAGTGTTGCGTGTAAAGACCATCAACCTGGCGCATGAAACGGCTGAGATTCGCTTCCGGTGTTTTAACCACCAGATGATATTCATCCCTTAACAGGCAATAGGCATGAACTTCGACATTAAGTCTTGAGCAGGTTTCGCCGAGGCCCTCGAGAAAGGCTTCGAAATATTTCGCGGAAGGGAATACACGCTGATTGTCAGCTCCATAGTTGGAGACATGATAAACCGCGTCCGGATACTCAATTCGCAGAGGTCTGGCCATGGTTAATTCTCTATTTATTGTTGATTGAATAGTATTAGAGCTGACCCTGTCCCAGGGATGCTTAATAGTTAACGTAATTACCGGGATGCGTCAATAAAAGAGCGGGCAAAGCAGGGTCATTTACCGACAGTTTCCGATAGCCTGAGCCGACAGGCTCACTGTGTCACTGCAATTACAATGCTCGTGACAAAAAATGGCAGGCTTTTAATGCGAGGCTTGACCCCTTTACTATTCAAGCCGAGGGTTTTTCGGCGATGAAAATAGCGCGTTTTGGCGCCGGATAGCCTTCAATAGTCAGAGCAGGATTGTCACTGTCCAGTGAATCCGTGAATGAATCAAAAGGCATCCAGTCGGTTTTGCGCTGTTCGACACTGTCTGTCATGCATTCATTTACGAGCCTGATATTGGCAAAGCCACAGCGCCCCAGCCAGCGCTCCAGTGTCGCCAGACTGGGCACGAACCAGACGTTGTTCATTCGTGCATAGCGCGCCTCGGGAATCAGGCTGTAGCCACAGTCGCCATCCACAACAATCGATTCCAGAACCAGTTCTCCCCCGGGCTTGAGGCAGTCCTTCATATCCAGCAGGTGATCGACTGGCGAACGACGGTGGTAGAGCACTCCCATGGAGAATACTGTGTCGAAGGCTTCTTTTGTCTCAGGCCATTGTTCCAGTCCCAGCGGCAGCACATGAACCGGCAGTTGTGGAATGAAATGTTTGATGGCACCGAACTGGCCGACATAGGGAAGATGGGGATCCAGACCGATAGTCAGGGCGGCACCGGCGCCGTGCATGCGCAGACTGAAATAGCCATTGCCACTGCCCACATCCAGGACGGTCTTGCCGCCCAGGGGTTTGATATGGTGCTTGAGACGGTCCCATTTCAGTTGCGACTGCCATTCGCTGTCAATGTGAATGCCGTACAGATTGAAGGGCCCCTTGCGCCAGGGAATCAATTGCCGCAATTGTTCCTCGAGCAGGCCGCGGGTTCGCGGGTCGCAATCCGTCTCCCGGCCGATACGGATTACCTCCCCCAGTTCGACCCGGTCGGTGGGGATGACGGGCAAGTCACTGATCAGGCGCCGCCAACGGGGAAAATCTCCATGTCTTAGCGTGGCCAGAAAGTCCTCCTGCAAATAGGGTTGCAGGGCAGCAAGTGGGCCGCTGCCAATGTGTTCGCTTAAGGCCGAATAATCCATGGCTGAATCCGTAGTGAATGCTCTAGGGGCTTGCTTGCTGTTTGAAGGCTACCAGGGAGGCGAAATTGAAACACTGGAACCAGACATCCACGGAACTGAAGCCGGCGCTAGCCAGCCGCTGGCGATGGCTGTCCAGGGATTCGGGAATCAGCACATTTTCCAGGGCAGTGCGCTTGCGGCTGATTTCCAGTTTGGAATAGCCCATGCTTTCCTTGAATCCGTGGTAGAGCTCGATAAACAGCTCATTGAGTTTGGCGTCAGGAAACAGGATTTTTTCCGAGATCAGTAAAATCCCCCCGTCGCGCATGCCATCGTAGATGCGTTGAATCAGGGCCTGGCGCTGGGCCGGATCCAGAAACTGCAGGGTGAAATTAAGCACCACCACCGAAGCATCCTCGATCTCGCTCTGGTTGATGTCTTCCAGGCGTGTCTCAATGCGGTCATGGGGAAACTGGCCTGCGGCCAGACGCTCATTGAGCTTTTCAATCATGGCCGGGGAATTGTCGATGGCGATCAGATCATAATCGGACCGGGACACCGATTCGCAGATGGCAAAGCTGGCCCCGCCGAGACTGCAGCCCAGATCATAGACCCTGGAGCCCGCCTGCAGATAACGATCTGCCAGCACACCGATCATGGCAACTATGGTGCTGTAACCCGGCACCGAGCGGTTAATCATATCCTCGAACACGCGGGTGACATTTTCATCGAAGACAAAATCCCCCGGCAGCTGGTCCAGCCGAAACAGGCGATCGACGTCTTTTTGCTTGTCTGACATGGCTGGTCTGGTCCTGCTTGCTCCTGAGACCTGAGCAAAATTCACGTTAAAAAATTAATTGAGTCTGACGCCGCAAGTTAATCGCTGTGGCAACGATAAATAATCGAGAAGCTGGTTGTGTCAGCCAGGTGATTCACTTATTTTACGCGAAATACCCGGGGCATGACCTCACAAGTCCGATCTGATCATGAGGCATTCTAACACCAGCGCTGCAGCGCTTCTGGTTGAGAACCTGTCCTTGTTTGCCAGCCTGGCCGAGTCAGGGTCACGAGCTCCTGGTGTACTGGATCTGGCCTGCGGGAATGGTCGTAATGGTTTGCTGCTGGCAAGCCGGGGTTGGCGGGTCTGTTTTGCTGACCGGGATCAGGAAAAGCTGACCGGAATAGCCAGCCAGGCAGCATTTACTGAATCCGGTAGCGAACTCTGGCAGGTGGATCTGGAAGTGCCCGGGACTGAGCCCCTGGCAGATCGGCAGTTTGATGCGATTGTGGTATTCAATTATTTGCACCGGCCCCTCATGCCGGCGCTGCGATCAGCGCTGCGACCTGGCGGGCTGCTGATGTATGAAACCTTTACCGAGGCGCAACGGGAATTCGGCCGGCCACGCAATCCGGATTTTCTGCTGAAGGCCGGTGAATTACGGTCGTATTTTCAGGATTGGCAAATTTTACATAGCGAAGAGACGGTACTCAGTTCCCCGGCGCGAGCCGTAGCCAGACTGATTGTCAGGAGACCCGAAGCAGAATGAGCGACGCAAAAATTCTACCCCTGAATTTCGGTGCCGGCCGGCAGCAAACCGCCAGGCAGTTTGACTGCGTTGTTACCCGCAGCAAACGCAAGACCCTGTCTTTGCATGTTACTCACAAGCGGGTCGAAGTCCGCTCTCCCCTGCGTGCCAGTCAGAAGCTGATTCAGGAGTTCGTGCAGGATAATCGCGACTGGATTGAAAAGCGCCTGGTTGATGAAGCCCAGCGCTATCGGGAAAGTTTGCGTATTGAACGGGGCGCGAGGATTTTTTACCGGGCCCGGGAACGTCGTATTGAGTTCAAGGAAGGGCGCAAGGAACGAATCCTGATCAATGGCGACCGCTTTATCATCCAGGGCCACAAACTCACCACCGCCCGTGCCCGGGTGCAGGTGGAAGACTTCCTCATCGACAAGGCCAGCGACTATATTCTGCCACGGGCGCGAGGTCTGGCGCGTTATCTGGGAGTGGAGCACAAGATCAGCGAAATTCGCCTGCGCAAGACCAAATCCAAATGGGGTCACTGCACCTCCCGCGGAGTGCTGCAGTACAACTGGCTGATCATGCTGGCGCCCTACAGCATTATCGATTACATGATCGCCCATGAAGTCTGCCATCTGGTGCACATGGACCACTCCCGCCGCTTCTGGAATCTGGTGGAGTCGGTGTGTCCGGAGTACGAGCGCTATATTGACTGGCTACAGGCCCACGAACACCGATTCTGGTTCTAAATTCGTCGCCAGGGGTGAGAGGTGCCGTTCTACTGCGGCTGCCCCAGAGCAAGCGCTTCGGCGTTTTCACTCGGTCGGAATGCTCAATGGACAGGCGTACACCTGCGCGTTCCTCGGTCGCGAAAACGCCGAATCACTCACTCTGGAACACCCTCGCTACGAACGGCACCCCTCACCCCTGGCTCCCGGTTCTTTTCAATGGTGGCTTACTGGCATCCCGGGTAGATTGAGCATGCATTCTCGATACCTTCGCCGAGGTACTACACGGTACAAGCTTTCAATGGGCTTTTGATTGAAGGTTCAGCTTGGGTTTTTTTCGTAGAGGAGATCCCAGACGCCGTGGCCGAGGCGTTGGCCGCGGCGTTGGAATTTGGTTTCTGGGCGGTCGGGCTCGAGCCAGTATTGGCCGGGGCCATTGGCGTTTGAGAGGCTGGGTTCGGCTTCCAGGACTTCCAGCATGTGTTCGGCATAGGCTTGCCAGTCGGTGGCCAGGTGGAGCTTGCCGCCGGTTTTGAGGCGCTCGCTTAGCAGTTTGCTGAACTGGGGCTGGATGATGCGGCGTTTGTGGTGTTTTTTCTTGTGCCAGGGGTCGGGGAAGAAAACCAGAAAGCGGTCCACGCTGGCATTGCCCAGGCCTTGCTCGATCACTTCCTTGGCATCGTGGCAGATGATTTTGAGATTGCTCAGGCCCTGCTCGGCGATGCCATGTAGCAGTTTGCCCACGCCTGGCTTGTGCACTTCGATACCGAGAAAGTTTTGACCCGGATTACTGGCCGCCATGGCCAGCAGGGAATCCCCCATGCCGAAACCGATTTCCACGGTCAGTGGCGCGTCAGCGGGAAATAGCGAGCCGGGGTCCAGTGACTGGCCGGTAAACTCAATGACGAAGTCGCCCCAATACTGCTCAATGGCCTTGCGCTGGGAGTCGGTCAGGCGTCCGCCGCGAATCACATAGGAGCGAATCGGGCGATGGTTTTGCTCGGGTTTGCTGTTCAATGCCTTGCCTGCCAATGGCTCAGAAAAAGCTGCCATCGATGGGCGAAGATGCGCTGGCATAGAGGCGCCTGGGCATGCGCCCGGCCAGCCAGGCTTCACGGCCGGATTGCACGGCCTTGCACATGGCGCTGGCCATCAGCACCGGGTCCTGGGCTTCGGCAATGGCGGTGTTCATCAGTACCCCATCACAGCCCAGTTCCATGGCAATGCTGGCATCGGAAGCTGTACCGACGCCGGCATCGACAATAATGGGGACTTTTGCATTCTCCAGAATCATGCGGATGTTATAGGGGTTGCGAATACCCAGACCGGAACCGATAGGCGCACCCAGGGGCATCACGGCAACACAGCCAATCTCTTCCAGACGTTTGGCAACCAGCGGATCATCACTGGTATAGACCATGACATCAAAGCCGTCTGCCACCAGAGTCTCGGCCGCCTTGAGCGTCTCGGTGACATCGGGATAGAGAGTTTTCTCATCGCCAAGCACTTCCAGCTTGACCAGCTTGTGGCCGTCCAGCAATTCCCTGGCCATGCGACAGGTTCGCACCGCATCTTCGGCGTTATAACAGCCGGCGGTATTGGGCAGGATGGTGTAGGTCTCGGGGGAGATGACATCCAGCAGACTGGCTTCGTTTTTGTCCTGGCCAAGGTTTACGCGGCGAATCGCCACGGTAATGATCTGGGCTTCACTGGCTTGCAATGCCGCCAGATTCTCGGCGAAATCCTTGTATTTGCCGCTGCCGATAATCAGACGAGACTGGTAGGTCTTGCCGGCGATCACCAGCGGCTGATCTGTTTTCGTGCTCATGTTTACTGCTCTTGCTAGGTCCTTGAATTCCGGTCTGTGTCAGCCGCCACCGATGGCCTGCACTATTTCGATTTTATCGCCGTCGCCAAGCTGGCGGGTATTGAATTCACTGCGGGGTACGATCTCGCCATTGTGTTCGACAGCAATACGCCCCTTGCCCAGATCCAGAGTCTGCAGCAGTGCCTGCACTGTCATGTCGCCCGCCAGGGAACGGGCTTCGCCGTTTACGATGATTTGCATAGTGTTGAATTGATTCTCTCAGCCGCCACTGCTGGCAGCGAACCAGATCAGGCAGCCCCAGCCCGCCAGAAAGCCCAGGCCGCCCAACGGCGTAATGGCACCGAGCCAGCTTGTTCCACTGATGGCCAGCACATAGAGGCTGCCGGAAAACAGAATGATCCCCGCCAGGAACAGCCAGGCGGCTGAAGACAAAAGCCGCGACTCCGGTGCCTGCATGGCCAGCAGCGCCAGGCCCAACAGGGCAAGGGTATGAAACATGTGATACTGCACACCGGTTTCAAAGGTGGCCAGGTAGCCGGTTTCCTGCAGACGGGCCTGCAAGCCATGGGCACCGAAGGCGCCGATGGCGACCACCAGGAAACCGTTGATTGCGGCGATGACTAGAATTACTGCTGACATGGCAGAAGCATTGTCCTGAGCTTGGGGCTGCTATTCAAGTCAAAGCGCTCATTGAATTCAGCCCGCTAACAAGCGGAAATGAAAAAGCCGCGAACCAGGTCGCGGCTTTGTGTTTGATCGGGTTTGCATCTCAGCCGGTTCAGGCTTCCATGCTGGCCTTGATCTTGTTCATGGCGTTTTTTTCAAGCTGGCGAATGCGCTCGGCAGACACACCATACTTGTCAGCCAGCTCATGCAAGGTTGCCTTGTCATCGCTGAGCCAGCGGCTCTTGAGGATGTCCTTGCTGCGATCATCCAGTTCCGACATGGCCAGATGCAGGCTGTTGTTGGTGACTTCTTCCCATTCAGCCTCTTCAAGTTGCTCCGCCAGATTGGAACCCTGGTCTTCCAGATAATAGGCCGGGGCCTTGTAGGCGGCGTCTTCATCGCCTTCCGGTTCCGCATCAAAGGCCATGTCATAGGCACTCATGCGGCCTTCCATCTGTCTGACCACCTTGGCATCGACACCCAGGTCATTAGCCAGATCCTGAGCCTCTTCGTTGTTCAGCCAGCCAAGGCGTTTTTTGGAGCTGCGCAGATTGAAGAACAGTTTGCGCTGAGCCTTGGTAGTGGCAATCTTGACGATGCGCCAGTTACGCAGAATGTACTCATGCATTTCTGCCTTGATCCAGTGCACGGCAAATGACACCAGGCGCACACCCACTTCCGGGTTGAAGCGCTTGACGGCTTTCATCAGGCCCACATTGCCTTCCTGTATCAGGTCGGCCTGGGGCAGTCCGTAGCCCGAATAGGTCTTGGCCAGATGCACAACAAAACGCAGATGCGCCATCACCAACTGGCGGGCGGCATCGACGTTGTTGTCATAGTAATACTGTTTGGCAAGCTCAAGCTCCTGCTCCGGGCTCAGTACAGCGATGCTGTTGACCGAGGCAATATAGGCAGTCAGGTCGCGACCCGGCGTTGAGGGGTCGAACACCTGTAAACTTTTACCCGTTTCTAAACCAGTATTCATTGTGCTCATTGACGTGTTTGTTTCCTCACTGATTGATCAATCTTGTTAAAAGCAATCTTGTCAAAAAGATCTTCACATTCAGCATTGTGTTTGGCTCGACGCTGATTGGGTTCGTCGAGCCGATCAAGTATACACATAAATACGCTTTTTTCCATTATCCGGATGACTCCCGGGCCCGATATTTCGGGGCCTGGTCGCTGTATTCTGTGTATTTTGTCGGCTCCCGGACAAGACCCCGGAAAGCGCCAAAAAGTTTCTTCGAGCGCTGCTAAAGGTGGGGTCAAGAGCGCAGTATTTCAAGCCCTGAAGGGCAAGAAGTCGCGCAAAAACGCATCCTGAAGCCCGCTCCAGGGCCCGCTTCAGGGGTCGATCTGGCGGATATGATGCCAGCTGGCCAACAGGGCAGACAGCCAGCCTGCCAGAGCGCCCCCGAGAATCAGTAGCAACAGGGCAGCAAGGCCCGGGCGCTGGAAGCTGTCACTGCCGGCAAAGGCGGCCACAGGCCCCTGTACCGCCGCCAGCAGGGCCAGCAACAGCAGCAGGGCAGTAAAACCGCCGAGGCCGCCCAGATAGAAGCCGGTGTAGAGGAAGGGTCTGGCGATAAAACTATGGCTGCCACCCACCAGCTTGATCACACGAATTTCATCGCGGCGGTGTTCCACTCCCAACTTGATGGTATTGCCGATGATGAAGCAAACCCCCAGCAGGAAGATGGCGCCGAGGCCACGGGCCAGGATCGCCAGGGCTGTGGCCAGGGCATCGGCTCGGCGAATCCAGTCAGCGTCCAGTTGCAGTTGGTCTACCTCCGGCAGGGCAGACAATTGTTCCGCCAGGCTGTTCACCAGGCTCAGGTCGGTGCTGGCGGGGGTCAGCACAATGGTAGCGGGCAGCGGGTTTTCAGAGAACTGTCCCAGCAGTGAATCGAGGCCGCTGCGGCGTGAAAAGTCAGCCAGGGCCTGTTGCCGGGAAATATATTCGGCCTGCACTATATCCTCTCTCTGAAGTAAGTTACTACTTACTTCTTCCGCTCTTTCATGGCTCACGGCAGGTTCCAGATAGAGGGTGATTCGGGCCGACTGGCGAAAGCTGTCCACCACTGCTTCGAGATTGGCGTTCAACACCATGAGAAAACTGGGCAGTAACAGGGCAATGGCAATCACGGTCACGGTCATGACACTGGACACAGGTGCCGCAACCAGCCTTTTCCAGCTCGATCGCGCATCTTCGCGGTGATTTATCAGCAAACTGGCGTATTTTGCGTTTTTTGCCTGCTTAGCCATGACTGCTGGCTCCCGAGTCACTGACCAGGCGACCGTGATCGAGTGTGAGCACTCGCTCACCGAGAGAGCCAATCAGGCTGGCATCGTGAGAGGCAATAAGCAGGCAGACACCAATCTGGCGAAACTGCCGGAACAATTCCATGATCTCTGCCGAGAGGGCCGGATCCAGATTACCGGTGGGCTCATCGGCGAGAATAATCCGTGGCCGGTTAACAATGGCCCGGGCAATGCCGACCCGCTGCTGCTCGCCCCCGGACAGTCGGGCCGGATTCAGCTTTTCCTTGCTCAGCAAGCCCACCTTGTCCAGGGCTGCCCGCACCCGGCGACGGATTTCCTGTTCCCCATAGGCGGACACCCGCAGTGGCAGGGCAATATTGTCGGCCACACTGCGATCCATCAGCAGCTGATGATCCTGGAAGACAGTGCCAATATGTTGTCGATGCTCGGGAATCTGCCGAGCCTTGAGGGACTTCATGTCGCGCCCATTGATTTGCAGGCGACCACCACTGATGGGCTCCATGGCCAGGATCAGCTTCAACAAGGTGCTTTTGCCCGCGCCGGAGTGTCCGGTCAGGAAGGCAAGTTCGCCTTTTTGCAGCTCGAAACTGATATTGGTCAGGGCGGTTTGCCCGGTGGCGTAGCGTTTGCTGACCCGATCGAAGGCGATCATTCGGCGAACAGGGCATCCACGAATTGTTCGGCGGCAAAGGGGCGCAGGTCGTCGACCTGTTCACCCACACCAATAAAGCGAATTGGCAACCCCAGGCGCTGGGCCAGGGCAAACACCACGCCGCCTTTGGCGGTACCGTCCAGTTTGGTCAGGGCCAAACCGCTCAATTGCACCGCGGCATGGAATTTGTCGGCCTGGCTGAGCGCGTTCTGGCCGGTGGTGGCATCCAGTACCAGCAGAATCTCATTGGGCAGGCGCTCATCCAGTTTCTTCAATACCCGGACAATTTTCTCAAGCTCGTTCATGAGATTGTCCTTGGTATGTAAACGCCCGGCAGTATCGGCAATCAGCACATCCATCTTGCGCGCCTTGGCAGATTGATAGGCATCGAAAATAACCGAGGCACTGTCGGCACCGGTGGCCTGGGCTACGACCGGAACGGCATTGCGTTCACCCCAGACCTGTAATTGCTCAACGGCGGCTGCCCGGAAGGTATCTCCAGCCGCCAGCATCACCTGCTGGCCTTCGCCCTGCAGGCGCTTGGCGAGTTTGCCGATGGTGGTGGTTTTGCCGACACCATTGACGCCCACAATGAGAATGACAAAAGGTCCGTTACTGCTGTCCACCTGCAGCGGGGCATCACAGGGAGTGAGAATATCGCGCATTTCCTGGCGCAGGGCCGCCAGAAACTGCTGCGGATCGGCCAGTTGCTTGCGGTCCAGTTGTTTCTTCAGATTGTCGATTATGCGATCGGTGGCTTCCAGGCCAACATCCGCTGCCAGCAATTGGCTTTCAATATCATCCAGCAAGTCGGCATCGACGGTCTTCTCCCCCAATACCAGATTGCCAATGCCTTCATTGAGGCGGGCGCGGGTCTTGCCCAGGCCGGCCTTGAGGCGACCAAACAGGCCCTGGTCCTGGCCAGTCTCGGCAGCCGGTTTGCTGCCGGCTTCGGTGGCCTGGTCCTGTTTGTCGTCTTTGGATTTTTTTCCGAAACCAAACATGGTCACTACTACTTGCTGTGTGGCTTGAGTCAATTGTCTGAATGGGCGCTCGCTGGGCGCGGGCAGCTATGCTACCACCTGCACGGCAGGCATACATCATTGCCATGCCAATTGTGCGCGTTTACTGGTTGCTGCGCCAATCTGCGGTTAGACTCGGCAGCTCGCAAGAGAAGCCGACATGCCAAGAGTCCGTAACACAGCCAACACAGTTCGCCTCATCGCCGGGGATTTGCGTCGCCGGCAATTGCAGTTTCCGGATGCAGAGGGACTCAGGCCTACCGGGGACCGGATCAGGGAAACCCTGTTCAACTGGTTACAGCATGCCTGTCTCAATGCCAACTGCCTCGATCTCTACGCCGGCAGCGGCGCATTGGGTATTGAGGCAATCTCCCGCGGTGCAGCCTGGCTGGATCTGGTGGAAGCCAATCCACTGGTTGCCCGGGCACTGCAAGAGAATCTGGCAAGTCTGGGAATCAGCAATGCCAGGGTCAGCCAATGCCGGGCCGAGCACTGGCTGGAGCAGGCCAATGAGCGACACTACCAGATTGTCTTTCTGGACCCGCCTTTCAAGGACAAGGACTTACCGGCAAACTGTGCCCGGCTTGAGGACACAGGGCTGCTGGACGACAATTGTCTGATCTATATTGAGCAGGACAAGCCTCTGGCTGAGGCTTCATTGCCCGACAACTGGCAACAATCCAGATCCAAAAAGGCGGGTCAGGTCTATTATTATTTGTTCAAGCGAGAAGCTGAGTAGTTTTGATGACCGAGATGCAACCGATCCGCCCAATCCTGCCACAGGACCACCCGGCACAGTCAGATCTGTTGCCGGCCTGGTGGCTGCGCAGTGGTCATGCACAAACCCTGTACCGAAAATTCAAAGCCTCGGCTGTGGTTCCGCACCGGCGCGAGCGCCTGGAATTGGCCGACGGCGACTTCATTGATCTGGATTGGTCGGCGGCGTCGCTGTCGGGCGACCAGCAGAACAAGCCTGTTGTGTTGCTAGTCCACGGCCTCTGTGGCTGTTCGGCTTCGCCCTATATTGCCGCCATGCAGACGCGCCTGAACCAGGATGGCTACCCCAATGTGGCCATGAATCTGCGAGCTTGCAGCGGCCAGAGCAACCGTCTGGCAAGGAGCTACCACTCCGGTGCCTCCGAGGATCTGGATGAGGTTTACGGCAGTCTCAGGCAGCAGTTTCCGGACAAGGAGTTCGTTATCATCGGCTATTCCCTGGGCGCCAATATCCTGTTGAAGTGGCTGGGGGAAAGCGGCTTGCAGCCTCATCTGAAGCTGGCGGTGGCAGTGTCTACCCCCTTCCAACTGGCCGATTGCTCCCGCGCCATGCTTGGCGGCTTCAGCCGCCTGTACGGGCGCTATTTCGTCAATCGCCTGCAACAGGCGCTGGTGGAGAAACAGCAATACCTGTCGGAAACCGGGCAGCGCCATGAACTGGCCCGGCTCGAAGCTCTGCAATTGCCTCCGAAATTCGCCAATATCTGGGACTTCGATGACCGGGTCACGGCACCCCTGCATGGTTTTCGTGATGCCCAAGACTACTATAACCGTTGCAGCAGCGCCGCCTATCTCAGCGGTATCGGCAACAATACTTTGTTGATCCAGAGTGGTGATGACCCGTTGATCCCCCGCCATGTCATGCCCGCCGTGACGCAGCTTGGTGATCATTTGCAGTTGCTACTCACCGACCGCGGCGGCCATGTCGGCTTCGTGGACAGTCGTCGGCCGGACTGGCTGGAAGACACTATCAGCCGCCATATCAGCGCCTTGTAATGAGCGGCCGGCGGGCAATTGTGGCGCCCTGCCCGATTCGCTAGAATGCAGGCGACTCCGAGGCCAACAATGGCCACAGACAGGCCAGACTATGAAAATTGCGGTTTATCCCGGCACCTTCAATCCCATCACCAATGGCCATACTGATCTGGTGGAGCGCGCAGCGCGTCTGTTTGACCAGATCATCGTCGCGGTCGGTACCAACAAACAAAAATCCGAAACCATGTCAGGCGATGTGCGGGTGGAGTTGATCGAGCAGGTACTGGGCCATCTGGATAATGTGGAAGTCACCTACTTCGACACCCTGCTGACGGAATTCGTCAAATCCCGTGGCGCCAATATCATCCTGCGCGGCCTGCGCACCGTGGCTGACTTTGAATACGAGTTTCAGCTGGTGGGCATGAACCGGGTGTTGGAGCCGGACATCGAGACGGTTTTTCTGGCCCCGGCAGAGCATCTGTCCTATATCTCCTCCACCCTGGTACGGGAAATCGCTTCCTATGGCGGCGATATCAGCAAATTCGTGCATCCGGTGGTGGCCGAGGCCATGCACCGCAAATAAAGCTGCCCTAACGCTGACAAGTCTTGCAGTAGACCGTGCTGCGTCCACCCAGACGGGTTTCTTTCAGTTCAGTCTGACATTGCAGGCAGGGCTGTCCGGCGCGCCCGTAAACCTTGAGGGACTGTTTGAAATAACCAGGCTTGCCTTCGCTGTTGGTGAAATCCCGCAAGGTAGTACCGCCGGCCGTGATGGCTTGTTCCAGTACCTGACGTATGGTCTCGGCCAGGCGCTGATAGCGCTGTCTGGATATGCGCCCGGCACTGCGATTGGGATTGATCCCGGCGGCGAACAAGGCCTCATTGGCATAGATATTCCCCACCCCTACAACGGTCTTGCTGTCCATGATGAATAACTTGACCGGCTGCTTTCTGCCGCGGCTGCGGGCAAACAGGATGTCACCGTCAAAGCTGTCACCCAGGGGTTCGGGGCCGAGGCTGTCCAGCAGGGCATGACTGCTCCCCTGCCCTGCCAGCCACAACACACAACCAAAGCGCCGCGGATCGGTAAATCGTAGTACCGTGCCGTCGCCAAATTCCACATCGACATGATCGTGTTTCTGAGCAGCGGTGCCCGCCCTGACGATGCGCAAACTGCCGGACATGCCGAGATGAATCAGGAGGCTGCCTGGCTCGCTGCGGAGCAACAGATATTTGCCGCGGCGACTTACATCCTCGAACTGCCTGCCGGGCAGCAGCCGGCTGATTTCCGAGCTGACCGGCCAGCGCAGCCTGGGCTGGCGTATGACCACCGATTTGATTGGTCGTTGGCAAACATGGGGCAGGATGCCCCTGCGAGTGGTTTCAACTTCTGGGAGTTCAGGCAAACTGGTAACCTGGTCTGGGATCGGGCACTGAATCGGGAAGGCAGTTATAATCTTTTTGTGCGCCGATTTAAAGCAGTGAGCAGACTTTGACTGACGAGATAATACTGGGAGTTGATGCCGGAGGGACCTTCACGGATTTTGTCTGTCTGGAGTTGCAAGACACCCCTCGGCTGCGAGTCCACAAAACCCTTTCCAATCCGGTCAATCCTGAACAGGCCATTCTTGATGGTATTACCGCGCTGGGTCTTGACGATCTTCCTGAAAGTACCAGGTTGCACATTATTCACGGCAGCACGGTAGCCACCAATGCCGTGCTGGAAGGCAAGCTGGCCAAAACCGCCCTGCTCTGCAATGAGGGCCTGACTGATGTCCTGAGCCTGGCCCGTCAGACCCGGCCGGCACTTTACAGTCTGGAATTTCCACCCCGACAAGCCCCGGTGCCGGAGTCTTTGTGTCTGCCGGTACCCGGGCGCATCGGCGCCGACGGGCAGGAAACAGAAGCCCTGAATGACGCAGATATCGCGCAATTGGTGGACCAGCTGGGTGATACAGATGTCAGCGCCGTGGCCATCAATCTGTTGTTTTCCTTTCTGGATGACAGCCATGAGCAACGCCTGGCTGCGGCTATTCGCGCAGCTCGCCCTGATTTGTTTGTGTCTGCCTCTTCATCGGTACTGCCTGTGTACAAGGAATATGAGAGAGGCATCGCCACCTGGCTCAATGCGGCCCTGGGGCCGGTGGTCCATGGTTATCTGTCACGCCTGCAATCACAACTGGGCAAGGCTTCGCTGCAGGTCATGCAATCCAATGCCGAAACCATGTCCGCCAGCAGTGCAGCCGAGTTGGCTGTCAACCTGTTGCTCTCCGGCCCGGCGGGAGGCCTGACGGCCCTGCAGTTTCTCGGCCAGAGAATTGGCTGCAAACGCTTTATCAGTTTCGACATGGGTGGCACCTCCACCGATGTCGCCCTGATTGATGCTGCTATCAGCACCACCAGCGAAGGTCATATAGATCGTTATCCGGTGGCCGTGCCCATGGTGGATATGCACACCATTGGTGCTGGCGGCGGCTCCATCGCCTTTGTGGACGGCGGTGGCATGTTGCAGGTTGGGCCCCGCTCTGCCGGTGCCGACCCGGGCCCGGCCTGCTACGGGCGTGGCGGCCGCGAAGCCACGGTGACCGATGCCAATCTGTTATTGGGGCGGCTGTTGCCGACAGCTCGTCTGGCCGGGGAGTTGCAACTGGATCTGGAAGCGGCGCGCCAGGCCATGGCGCCCCTGGCCGAACAAACCGGGCTCAGTCTTGAGGAAGTGGCCGAGGGCATTGTGGAGATTGCCAATGAACACATGGCACGGGCGATTCGTTTTATTTCCGTTAATCGCGGATTCGATCCTCAGGAATTTCTGTTGGCCAGTTTTGGTGGCGCCGGTGCCCTGCATGTTTGTGCCATCGCCGAACTGATGCAAATGCATGAGGCCATTGTGCCAGTGCATGGCGGTTTGTTATCGGCCCTGGGTATGCTGGCAGCCAGTCAGGGCCGACAGTTCACCCGTACTGTCAACTACCGCCTCGACGCTGCCGAGGAATCACGCTTGCTAGCCTGGTATGAGGAACTGCAGGCCGAGGCGGAAGCGCAACTGGAACAGGAAGGACTGAGACCGGAGCAGTTAACAGCCGAGTGGCGTGCCGAAATGCGTTACTGTGGCCAGTCCTACAGTCTGAACGTGCCCTTTGAAAACCTGACGGGCGCATCAGAAAGCTTTGCAAAGCTCCATAAGCAGCGATATGGCTATTGTTTGAGCAGTGACACAGAGATCGTCAATCTGCGTGTGAATGTGCATGCCCGGCGTCAGGAGTTCGACCTGCCGCAAATAGAGCAACAGCCTGGCAATGAGATTGCGCCCGTCAGGGTCTATGGTTGTGAGTCTGCGGTTAAGGTGCGCGAACGTGATTCGCTGGCGGTGGATGAATTGCTGGCAGGGCCTCTGATCATTACTGAATATGCGGCCACCACCTATGTGGCGCCAGGCTGGCAGCTGTATCGTGACGGGATTGGCAATTTACGTTTGCAACGCCGCACTGGTGAACAGGAAACTGCGTGCCAGTGAGTTTACAGGGTAAATTTTCTGGTGATATAAGAAATGCACAAAGCGAGCAGGCGAATGAATCCCGCAGGCGCCGTGCGCCGTAGTTTCAACAGGAGTTGCCTGTCGCCAGCCAACACGGGTCTGCTATCGATAAAACAGGGTATTGGGTCAAAAGGTCTTGGGTCAAAAGGTATTGGGTAAAAAGGGTGCTGGTAAAACAGGGTTGATCGACTGAAATGCGAGCCGCCGTCTGCAACATGACAAAACTGAGTCTGCTGGGCATCCTCATGAGCCTGGCCTTGCCCCTGTGGGCCCAGTCAGACCCGGCAGATGAAAGCGGCAGTGATAGCGCCAACACTGAGCCGGTGCAACTGCGTGATCGCAGCCGCATCCTCTATATCGATGTTCCGGTGCCGGTGATTCCCGGCCAGGAGCCGGAGTTTCCCCAGGCGCAATTCACCAGTGGCGCAGCGCAATCGGCAGCGTTACAGGACCAGGCCCGAATCATTGAAGACTATGCCTCGGCAATCAACGACATTGAACGGCAGGGTGGAGCCTGGGACCAGTTGCTGGTGGAAGAATTAACGGCACTTGGCGCCTTGCAGCAGCAACAGGGGCAGCATCTTCAGGCAACCGAAACCCTGACCAGGGCCCTGCATGTGAATCGCATCAACAGTGGTTTACATGCCATCGACCAGGTGCCGGTGGTTGAGCAGTTAATCGAAAGCTACCTGGCGCTTGGGGACTGGGCCAATGTCGACCTGTATCAGAATTACCTCTATTACGTGCAGCACCGGGCCTATGGTGGCAATGACCCGCGGCTGATTCCGGTGCTGAATACGCTTGGCCTGTGGAATATCGAAGCCTTCAATCTGGGTTTTGGTGAGCCTCTGGGAATTCGCCTCAGTACAGCCCAGCTACTGTTTGCCTCGGCGGCGCGCATGGTTGGCACGTATTTTGGATCGGAAGATGAGCGGCTGGTGCCCTATTTGCGCAATATTGCCAGGTCCGCCTATCTGGTTTCCCAGTATCCGGACTATATGCGCGAGGTAGACGGGCCCGAATACCGGGCCAGTCAGCAGGATTTAGGGCGGCAGCTGGGCTTCGATCGCCTGCGCAATCCCCGCGGTTTCGGTGCCGGCCGTGAAGCCTTGCTGGAGGTGGTGGAATACTTTCAGGTTCAGCCGGGGGCAGAGTATGAGCTGGCCGAGGCGGTAGCCAACCTGGCGGACTGGAATCTGATTTTCGAGCGTTATCGCCGCGCCGAGGAGCTCTACGGTGAGGCGTGGAAAATTCTCGCCGAACAGGAAAATAGTGAGGAACTTCTTGAGCGTTTATTTGGTCAAGTAATACCCATACCCACGTTCGCACAGCTGCCTACCAATCTGTTGCTGGGTGCCTCGGATAGCCAGGACAAACTGGGATTGCAGCATGATTACGCAGATGTGCGCATGGATGTGGGCCAGGATGGTGCACCGCGGCGAGTCGAGGTGATTACCGAGGAAAACGAGGCCAATGACAGGCAGCTGTCACGCCTGCGACGGGAAGTGCGTGATACCGTCTTTCGTCCGCTTATTGTTGACGGCGAAATTCGCGAGAGCAGCGGGCATGTTTTTCGCTATCGCTACTGGTTTTGAGCGCGGTTGACCCTGGGTTTTGGTCATTGCCGGGCGCAGTGAAACTGTCTGGCAGCGATTGTAGTACTAATAGTAATAACTTAGCGTTAGCATCAAGGCATGATTGCCAGCCATGCCGCGCCCGGCTCAGTTCGGACAATGCCGGTACAGGCCGGAATAGCGGGCATACAAGGACCGGCGCATTCAGGCACGATTAAGCGCCTGCCGCGTAGAGTGCAGAATGGCCCGTGGAGCGAGTGCAGTGAAACTCGGCTCCGGTGCGAAAACCTGGCTTAATTGCCATGATATGTCGTTAAAATTCATGATGCTGTGGGTAATATCCCTGGCAGGGATTGCCAGACAGTTTCCGGTGAGGCCTTTATGAGAACCGCTTCAGACAAGATCAAATACGCTGTCCAGACCGGTCTGGGTAAAAAGGCTGGTCGTCTGCTTATGCTCAGCGCCCTGAGCACGGTGCTTTGGGCCTGTGAGTCCACCAGCCAGAGCTCCTCCAGCAGCAGTATGCCGTCCATGCCTTCGGCCAGTTCCTCATCCAGCAGCTCCAGCAGTTCGCCGGCCATGCCGTCTTCCAGCTCTTCGTCCAGCAGTAGCTCCAGCAGCATGCCATCGCCCAGCTCGAGCTCCTCAAGCTCCTCGTCGAGCCTGCCCTCGGCCAGTTCCAGCAGTTCTGCCGGCTCTCCCCAGCCCAGTATCAGTAGCAGTTCCTCGTCCGGCAGCCAGAGCAGCAGCCCCTCGTCACGGGATAGCTCATTTCCAGGCGACAGTGGGTCCAGCCAGGGTCAAAGCTCCACTTCAGCCGGCTCCAGCCAGTCCAATTCGGGAAATTCTCCCACTCAGTCTGCAGGCTCCCAGTCTCGTCTGCCAGATGGCGGAAATAGCGGATCAAGTGGGAGAGATACCTCAACAGGAGACCTCGGAGGAGGCCAAAGTGGGGATTCAGGTGAATTAAGCGGTATTTCCAGATCATCAAGTGGGGATTACAGCCTTGATACCCTGCCAGGCGGTGGCCTGAATCGGGGTGACAGCGGTACTAGAGGCGATAGCAGCAATAATGGTGCTGGCAATAACAACGGCAGCACCACCGGCGGCGGCAGCACTGCCAATAGCCCTGGCCAGAACGGTGGCTCGCAGCAGCCCGGTGGCACTGGCGCCATGACCGCAGCCGAGCGTACCGCCGCCCTGGATGAAGCTCTGCAGCGGGGTTATGAAACCTTTGATGGCTTTATTCTGGGTGAAAGATCCCGGGCCCAGCAGGAAAGCAACCAGGCCGGCAGCATGGAGATCCCCGGCGAAGATTCCGGCAGTCGGGGTGGCAGTGGCGGTAGTGCCGGCCAGCCCCAGATTCTGAATGACGGCGGCGCCACCGTCCCCGGAGGGGTCATTGCTGCCAGCCAGCCCGTGGCCTCTTCTTCAGCACCGGCTGAAACCTTCCCGCCACCGGAGGATATTCCCAGTGGCCGGGATGACGATGTGGTGGCTCGCCAGATTCGGGAAGCCGCCATGACCGAGCCAGACCCCGAATTACGGGAAGCTCTGTGGGAGGAGTATCGAAACTATACCGGCCTCAGTACAGACCAATAGACAGACCAATAGACAGATCGTTAGACAGAGCAACAGCAAAGCCAGTAGAGAAGCAGGCAAAGAGTATTCGCGTTAATGCATTTAATGAAGGAGTAAGGTGAAGCATATGTTGAGAGCAAGCAGACAGGTTTTCAGTCTCATGCTGTTGGCCATTCTGGCCACGGCCTGTTCGACGCATACCGTCAAGACCACAACCTATACTCCGGTGATTCAAAGCAGCGAAAACATTCCGGAAGAGTTGCTGCTCGATGTGGGTGTCTCCATTTTCGATCCGGGCCTGGATGAGTTGGAAGATGCCGACGAGGAAGTGACCAATGGTCAGATTCGCGTGGCTGAATCCCGCTACGCCCCCTACCTGTTGGCCAGCACCCTGCAGCGATCAGGCAACTGGGGCATTGTGCGGGTGATGCCCAATGATTCCAGCCCCATGGATGTGCAGGTTGATGCCACCATTTTGCGTTCCAATGGCGAGACCATGGCCTTGCGGGTGGATGTCAGTGATTCCACCGGCCGGCAGTGGTACAGCAAGGAATACGAAGAAGTCATCAGCCAGTTCAGTTATGACCCGGCCCAGCGCCAGCAGAATGATCCCTTTCAGGTGCTGTATAACAATATCGCCAACGATCTGCTTGCCTGGCGCCAGCGCAATCTGGACAGCCAGCGCATTCTGGCCATTCGCACGGTGTCGGAAATGCTGTTTGCCCAGCGTTTTTCGGAGCAGGCCTTTGACGAATACCTGACCAGGGATCGCAATGGTCATTACCAGATTGCCTCCCTGCCGGCAGAGAATGATCCACTGCTGCAGCGCATTCGTCAGATTCGTGAACGTGACTTCATGTTTATCGATACGGTGCAGGACTATTACGCCACCTTTACCCGGCAGATGCGTCTGCCCTATGACTCCTGGCGTGAGCAGAGCTATCACGAGACCATTGCCCTGCGGGAACTGCGCGATTCTGCCCGGCGCCGGTTCATTGCCGGTACAGCGGCGGTGATTGGCGGACTGGCAGCCGCCACCAGTGGTGGCAACTATGCCACCCAGGCCGGTGGTGCCGTGGGTGTTGGTGCCGGTGCCTATCTGATCAAGAGCGGCTTCGACAAACAGGCCGAAGCGCGCATGCATATGGAGTCTCTCGAAGAGCTGGGCCAGTCACTGGAAAACGAAGTGGCCCCGCGCGTTATCAATCTGGAAGATCGCACAATCACGCTCACCGGTACTGTCGAAGAGCAGTATTCACAGTGGCGTGAAATTCTGGCAGATATCTATGCTGCAGAGATGGGCGAGTCCTGGCAGTAATCGGGTCCGTCAAAGCCTATGTCAGAACGAGAAGTTGAAAATGCCGCAGAGGCAGCAGGCAATGCTGACGATCTGCCGCTGAACCCCCCGCCCGCCAGCCCCAGAAACCAGCCCCCGGTCTGGTTGTGGATCGGTGTGGGCGTGTTGGCGGTGCTGGCCCTGTTTGTGGTGTTTGTTCTGCCCGGCATTGTCAGTGAATACGAATTGCCCCTGGAAAGAAGGGTAGAAACACCGCTTGCTGCACCGGCCAGCTCAACCGAGCCCGAAGCACCGGCGGTGTCCCCATTCGAGGAAGCGCAGCGTGCCAACCAGCGCAAACAAGCCCAGGATGTGCTGGCTGAATTGCTGGAAAACCAGAATGAACTGGATGGCCTGGAAGTGACAGCCTGGGCAGATTCGCAGTATCAGGCAGCCCTGGAGCGGGCCAGCAGTGGTGACGAGGCCTACCGGGCCCAGGAATTCCTGCAGGCCACCGCGGCTTACAGCGAGGCCAGGGATGAGTTGCAGGCCTTGCTGGAGTCAGTGCCCCAGGTACAACAGCGACTGCTCGAGGAAGGTAATGAGGCCCTGGCAGCAGGGGACAGCACAGTGGCGGAGGATCGTTTTTCCCTGGCCCGCCTGCTGGACCCGCAAAGTGAAGCCGCCGGTATTGGACTGCAACGGGCACGCAGCCTTGATGAAGTCCTTGCATTGATTGAACAGGCCGAAGACCTGGCCGAGACTGGTGAGCTGCGTGAAGCGCGCGAGATCTACAGCCAGATTCAGTCCCTGGACAGCTATAACGAAACCGCCATAGCGCGTATCCCGGAGCTGGATGCCGCCATCGCCCAGGCCGAGTTTTCACGCATTATGTCCGAAGGCTACGCCCGGCTGGAACAGGGTCAGCCTGAGCAGGCAATCACTGCCTTTGAACAGGCAGCAGCGCTGGGAGTCAATGAAGAGCAGGCCAGGGCAGCCATCCTGCAGACCGAGACCGAAGTGGCCAATGCCCGTATCAATGCGGCAAGACAACGCATTGAGGCCGCCGAGGCTGATGAGCAATGGCAAACTGCAGTGGATGAATATGATGAAGTGCTGGCTATTGATCCGAACCTGACCTTTGCCCTCAGTGGCCGCGATTACGCGGAGAAACGGGCACTTCTGGATCAGTTGCTGGTCAATGCCATCAACAATCCGGAACGCTTCGCCGATGAAGGTGTTTTCCAGGAAACAGTGGATGTGTATTACACCGGCCGAGATATTGAAAACCCCGGTCCAAGGCTTCAAGGGCAACTCGATGAATTGCAGGTCCTGCTGGAAAATTCCCAGGTGCCCATCGAGGTTACTCTGGTTTCTGACAATCTCACTGATGTGACCCTGCTGCGTGAAGCCGAACTGGGCCTGTTTGAACAAACCACCCTGTCTCTCAAGCCCGGCCGCTATGTGGCCATCGGCCGCCGTGCCGGTTATCGCGAAGTGCGCGAGGAATTTGTGGTGGGTTTTGGCCAGACCCCGGAACAGGTAGTGGTGCAATGTGAAGAACGCGTTGTCGCGACGAGCAGGTAAGCAGAATATGGCCGAACGCGAAGACGACAACACAATCGATCATGGGGCAACTGACCCCATTGTGCCAATTGATTTTACGCCGCAGGAAGAAAGCACGCGGCACTTCAGTTATCAATTCCGTTGGCTACACCTGATACTGGCGACCGCCTCCATCTTTGTTGCAGTCGCTGTCTGGTTCGTTTTGACAGCGCGTTCTGTGGCCATTCAGGTTGAACCCATCACCGCCGAGATCGAAATCGAGGGCGGCCTGCATTTCCAGCTCGGCCAGCGCTATCTGATTCGTAGCGGCTCCTATGATCTGCGTCTGAGCAATCCGGGCTATCACGATTCCAATACCCAGCTTCTGGTGGATTCCCGGCAGAACCAGATTCACAATTTTGAGATGCGCAAACTGCCGGGTCTGGTAAGCATCGACAGTGAAGGGCTGACCGGAGCGCGAGCACAGATCGACGGTGTCGATGTAGGCCTGACCCCACTGCGGGACATCCCGGTGGAACCGGGCCAGCATAATCTGACCCTGACCATGGATCGCTATCTGAATCATAGTCAGACCATCGACATTGAAGGGCGGGAAGTGCAGCAGAGTTTCAGTGCCGAATTGCAACCGGCCTGGGCGGTGGTGAATTTCAATACCAGCCCTCCCGGGGCGGAAGTGTTGGTGGATGGTGAGCTGATGGGCAGTACGCCACTGGCTGCCGAGATCCTGCAGGGCAGCCATGAAGTCACCCTGAAACTGGCAGGTCACAAGGCCTGGCAGGATGAGTTGGATGTTATCGCTGGCGAGGATTTTTCCCTGCCTGCTGTGGAGTTGGAGCCGGCGGATGGCCTGGTGTTTCTGCAAAGCAACCCCAGCGGCGCCAGTGTCACCGTCAGTGGTGAATTCAAGGGTCTGACTCCACTTGAAGTTGCCCTGGCGCCCGGCCAGAGCCATGAACTGACCTTTTTCAAGAGCGGCTACGAGTCCATCAAGCGCAGCATTCGTACCGAAGCGGATCAGGAAACGGAATTACGGGTAGCACTCGAGCCGGTGACGGCGGCGGTGCAGATTGCCGTAGAGCCCAATGATGCCGAACTCTACATCAATGGTGAGCCACGGGGGCCGGCCAATCAGACCATCGAATTGATGGCGGTAAGTCAGCAACTGGAAATACGCCGCGACGGCTATGTGCCCTATGTAACCGAGTTTACTGCTCGCCCGGGCCTGGACCAGCGTATCGAGGTGAATCTGAAGTCCCTGGAGCAGGCCCGACTGGAACAGATCGAACCGGTGATTACCACGGCAGCCGGCCAACAACTGAAACTGTTCTATCCCGGTGCCTTCACCATGGGTGCATCCCGACGTGAGCCGGGTCGCCGCGCCAATGAAACCCTGCGCGATATTCAGCTTGAAAAGCCTTTCTACCTGGCCGAGCGGGAAGTCACCAATGCCGAGTTTCGCCTGTTTGATCCCGAACATAATTCCGGTACCGTGGCAGGGCTGACCCTCAACAACGAAGCCCAGCCGGTGGTACGGGTGAGCTGGACCCAGGCAGCCCTGTACTGCAACTGGCTCAGTGAGCAGGAATCACTGCCCCTGTTCTATCAGGTCAGCGATGGCCAGATTACCGGCATCAATCCTGAAGCTACCGGCTATCGATTGCCCACCGAGGCCGAATGGGCCTGGGTGGCGCGCACCGATGGCAGTGGCAATGTGCTCAAATACAGTTGGGGTGATACCTTGCCACCGCCGGAAAACGCCGGCAACTTCGGTGACGTCACCGCTCGCAATTATCTGGGTGAAGTGATGTTCGACTACGACGATGGTGTGTTCGCCACGGCGCCGGTTGCCTCCTACGCGCCCAATTACCATGGCATCTATGACCTGGCCGGCAACGTGGCCGAGTGGGTCCATGATTTCTATGGGTCGGTGGGCAGCTTCGGCGGCGTGGAAGTGGATCCTCTGGGGCCTGCCAATGGAGAATTTCACACCATTCGTGGCAGTAGCTGGGCCCATGGTGCAATCACCGAGATGCGCCTGTCATTTCGCGATTTCGGCGCCGAGCCACGTAACGATCTGGGCTTTCGAATCGCCCGCTATCTGGAATAAGCCATGCGTTGTGCCATCCTGATTCTGATGAGTTTGCTTGCCCTGCCCCTGGCAGCGCAGGAAGTCAGCGCTGAGCAGAATGAGACCGATCAGGCGCAGACCAATGCGGCAGAGTCAGAATTGATTCTCGACGACACAGAAGCTGAAGCTGAAGATGAGGAAGAGTCGCCCGAACGTTTTATTCCCACCGAGGAAATCTCCCAGGATCTAGGGGTGGCATTTCCGGTTGATATCTAGACTCAGCCCCGGCTCCCGGGCCGGGCTGTAAAAGGCTGAAAGAGAAAGACTAGCAAAGGAAGTATTATGAGGCAGGGTTCTTTATACGAAACATTGTTCCAGATCGGCACGCTGATATTCGCCATTATCATCGTCCATGCTACCTATGTGACCGTGATCCGGCCCAATGCCGAATTGATTCAGGAGCAGCAGAATGTCCTGCAGCAGACTGATGAGAACTTTGTTCCGGAACGCTCAGTCTTTATTATTCTGCGAGATTTCGAGCAGGAGACCTGCATTATTCTGATGCTCTGGGCCATGTCCATTATCGGCATGAAGGCAGGCCACACCCTGCGCCAGCGATCGCTGCTGGACCGCACCCTGATACAGGTTTCCGATGGCATGAGTATCTTGCCGGAAGATGCGCGCAATTACGCCAGGCCGGTCCAGGCCCTGCCAGAAAAAGAAAGGGAATACCTGCTGCCCCGAGCCCTGCTCGCTGGCCTGCATCGTTTTCAAAGCACCCGCAATATTCAGGACGTCTCCAATACGGTCAAGGATGTCTGTGAGACTGAAGCCGACCGCATGGAAACGGAACTCACCATCGTCCGCTATATCGCTTGGGCGATTCCATCCATTGGCTTTTTGGGCACGGTACGGGGTATCGGTACTGCCCTGGGGCAGGCCTATCAGGCCGTGAGCGGCGATATTGTCGGCGTCACCGTCAGCCTGGGGGTCGCCTTCAATTCAACTTTTGTGGCCCTGGTGGTGAGCATCTTGCTGATGTTTCTGTTGCACCAGTTACAGCTTCTGCAGGATCGTCTGGTGCTGGACAGTCAGAACTATTGCGATGAGAAGCTCATTCGTCATCTGCAGGTGCCGGAGCGGGATAGTGAAGCATGAGCACCCGGGTCATTGAGCTCAATGACAGCGCCATCAAGCTTGGTGATGAAAGCGGTGTGCTCATCAGCAGCCCCGGCTTTGCCCTGGCCGATGACAAGATCATCCATCTGGGCGAGGAGGCGGAGCGGCAGGCACGACTCAAACCCACCAGCAGTTTCAACAAATACTGGCATGAACTGAGCCTCGAGCCCTATTCCGGCGCCGGCAGTTTTCGCCATTACGCGGATATCGCCCACGCCCAGCTCATGCACCTGGCTGAACACAGTGGCAGCGAGGGTGAAGTGATCTTCGCCGTGCCGGGCAGTTTCTCCCAACAGCAACTGGCCATCCTGCTGGGTATTGCACAGCAGACTCCCCTGCAACCGGTGGGAGTGGTGGACTCGGCCCTGGCCGCCGCCATTGTCAGTGCCACCGCCGAAAGAATTATCTATGTGGATATGCAATTGCATCAGGTGGTGCTGACACGCCTGCTGCTGCGGGATGAGGAACTGGAAAGCGAGGAGGTGATCCAGATTCCCGGTGTCGGCAGTCAGAATTTCATGGACTTGCTGATGCAGCTGAGCACCGATCTGTTTATTCAGCAGTGCCGCTTCAATCCCCAGCATAATGCCGAGTCGGAACAGCAACTCTACAATGCCCTGCCAGCCTGGCTGCGGCAGGAGGAGAACGAGCAGGGCTCGCTGGTGGTGGAACTGAACAGTGGTGGCAATGTGCATACCGCCAAACTGCCCCGGGAAGAACTGGTGGCTTCTCTTTCCGGCCATTACCGCAAGATTGATCAGCAGATCCAGGCTTTGCTGGGGGACCACGATGCCCAGCTGTTGTTGAATCCAAACATGGCAGCCTTGCCCGGTTTGAACCGGGCGTTCAATCACCATGCCGATCTGGTGGTGGTGGATGATCAGGCGGTGCTGCAGGGCAGTCTGCGCAGCAAGCAGCATATTGCCCTGGGTGATGCGGGTATTCGCCGTATCAAACGTCTGCCGGTACATGATGAGCTGAAGCTGAAACTGGACAGCCAGCCGGACAAGGCCCAACTGCCAACCCATGTGCTGCTAAACAGTCAGGCCTGGGCTGCGGCTGATCTGACCCTGTTGTCCAGCGCCAGATCCGGCCAGGGCCAGGCGGCTGGCAGCCTGGCCCTGAACCTGCCGGGCCTGCCGGAAGTGCTGGCCAGACTGGAACGTCGCGGTTCGGCCCTGGTGCTCAGTGAAGCCTGTGAGCAATTGCGGCTGAACGCCGCACCGGCAGAGCCGCAGGTCAGCCTGAAAGCGGGCGACACACTCAGTTTCGAGGGACAGTCCCTGAGCCTGGATCTGATTCGGGTACACAATGTCTGACACCAAGAACAAGCGCCGTCGCGTCAATCCTCTCAGTCTGGCTTTTCTGGACGTGATGTTCTGTGGCTTCGGCGCGGTGATCCTGATTTTCCTGATTCTCGATCACACCAGCACCATCGCCGAATCGGAATCCAACCCGGTACTGACTGCGGAAGTGAATTTGCTGCGCGAAGAGGTTCAGGAAGGGGAGGAGGGCCTGGTGCGCCTGCGCAATACCCTGTCGGATCTGGATCTTGAAGTGGTCACGGCCCAGGGTCTGGCGACACAGATCCAGGAGCAGATCGACGACTTCCTGCAGGAACTGGCGGCGCTGGAAAATTCCAGTATTGCCAGTGAGGACAGTGTCGAGCAATTGCGTTCGGATATTCAGCAACTGGAAGAGGAACTGCGGCGCCTCAGGGCCGAGGCGGAACAGCAGGTAGGCAATAATGTGCGGCAGTTTATCGGCGACGGCAATCGCCAGTACCTGTCCGGCCTGTTTCTGGGTGGCCAGCGCATTCTCTTGCTGGTGGATAGCTCCGCCAGCATGCTGGACAGCACTCTGGTCAATATCATCCGCACCCGCAATATGAACGCTGAGCGCAAACGCAATGCTCCAAAATGGCAGCGTGTTGTCAAAACCGTGGACTGGATCACCACCCAATTGCCTATTACCAGCCAGTATCAGCTGTGGCGCTTCGATGATGACTACAGCAGTGTGATCGATGGCCCGGCCGACCGCTGGCTGGAGGTGGCGGACCGGGACCTGCTCAATGAAGCTATTGAAGAAGTCCGCCAGCTGGTACCCGACGATGGCACCAATCTGGAGCAGGTATTCGCGGCGGTGGCCGGCATGAGCCCCTTGCCTGACAATATATTCCTGATTACCGACGGCTTGCCCACTCTTAACGGGCGCAACAGCTCAGACAGCGTAATCACCCCAAGACGCCGGCTGGAGCTGTTTGAAGACGCAGTTGAAGTACTTCCCGAGGGAATTCCGGTCAATATAATACTGATGCCCCTGGAAGGAGATCCCAGTGCGGCCGCCGCCTACTGGCAATTGGCACAATACTCGCAAGGTTCCTTTTTGACTCCTTCAAAGGACTGGCCCTAGAGAACAGATTGATGCGACGCAAGAACCGGGAAACAGATTCATTTACCGTGTCCTTTCTGGACGTGGCTTCCTGTGGTTTTGGTGCCATGATCATTCTGCTGATGATCACCAAATCCCAGGCACCCATTACCCTGGAGTTCTCGGAAGTGACGCCGGAGGCCACCGTCAGTGAGTTGCAGGAGGAGCTGTTTGCCATCCGCGGTGAAACCCGCATTCTCAACCGGGAACTGAATGCCAAGCAGGAGCAGCTTTCGGCTCTGGATGAGCGAATTGCCCGTCTGCGCCGGGATCTGAATGATGTGCGGGGCCGTTATGAGGCCACCGCCCAGCTTTCCGAGGAGAATTCCGAAGAATATGGCCAGCTGGCCATCGCCCGTCAGTCCCTGACCGAGGAGATGCAGCGTCTGCTGGCCAATACCGTGGCGCCGGAGAACAATGCCATTGGCGGGGTGCCGGTGGACAGCGAGTACATCATCTTCGTGATTGATACCTCCGGCAGTATGTTCAACAACCCCAGCTGGGGCAAAATGCTGGGGGTCATCGACGATACGCTCAATGTCTATCCTGAAGTGAAGGGAATCCAGGTAATGAATGACATGGGCGACTATATGTTCGACAGTTACCGGGGGGACTGGATCCCGGATACACCGGGGCGGCGCACCCAGATACTGAATACCCTGCGCAGCTGGAATCCCTACAGCAACAGTAGCCCCGTAGAAGGTGTGACACGGGCAATAAATACCTTTTATTCCCCGGACAGGAAAATTAGTATCTACGTACTGGGCGATGATTTTCAGCCCGGTGGCTCCATCGAGGAAGTGCTGAATACCATTGACCGCATCAATGTGGAGGATGCGGACGGCAATCGCCTGGTACGTATCCATGGCATAGGCTTTCCGACCATTTTCGCGGGGCCCCAGCGCTTCCAGCAGAGTGTTTATCGCTACTCAACACTGATGCGCGAGATGACACAAAGAAATGGTGGTACATTTGTAGGGCTGAACGACTTTCGCTGAACGGTTTCGCAACTCTCAGGGCGAACGGGATTATCAGGCAATGACAATGAACAGATTGACAGGCAAGACTACATACACAGGCTGGTTGCGGGCGATGTTGCTGCTGCCTCTGGCACTGCTTGCTGCCTGTGGTGTGAATAATGTTGTAATCGAAGGCAGCTTTCCGACCCCCAATATCGAACCTTTACCGATGACGGTGGCAGTGTACTACGATGATGCCCTGCGCCAGTTCAGTTATATCGAATATTCCGAGACTGGCCAGGAGGAATACAATATCGAGAGCGGGGTCTCCCATATCGCCCTGTTCGACGCCATCCTGCCAGCCATGTTCAGCGAGGTGCTTGTAGTCAATTCCCTGGAAGAGGCCCGCAGTGCCGAGGTGGATGCCGTTTTCGCACCCGCCATTGAAGAGTTTCAACTGGCACTTCCAGCCAAAACCAAGCTTGACGTTTATGAAGTGTGGATCAAATACAATATGCGCCTGGTGTCTGCCGATGGCGAATCTATCGCCGACTGGGTACTGACCTCCTATGGCAAGACACCGACTGCTACTTTCCGCTCGGAAGAAGCTGCCATCAACGACGCCGCCATCGTGGCGCTGCGTGATCTGGCATCCAGCTTCTCCCTGAGCTTTACCCAGGTACCGGAAGTACGAGACTGGTTAACTAGCCGTGGGATACGGACTTGATGTGAGGTGAGTGATGACTGCGCCTGTTGAGTTCAAAAATTTGAAACTGTTACTGGCCGCCGTTCTGGTCGGCCTGACCGCCTGTACCAGCACAACCGTGGATGAGTTTCGCCAGGGCGAGACGGGTATCGAAAGCCATGAGTCAGTGGTGATTCTGGGCCGCCGCCAGGCCAGCGACTATGAAACCCGTTCGGAGTTTGTGGAATGTGTCGGGGACCGCATGGCAAGGGGTGACAATGCCCTCAGTGTGGTGCCGGAGCAGGAGTTTATCGACGCCATGTTCCCCTGGTTCGAACCGCGCACGGCGCCGCTGCGCACCCGTGATCTGGAACAGCTCATGGCCGAGGACGTGGTGGCCAACAAGATGAACGAATTCGGTATTCGCTACATTGTCTGGGTAGACGGACAAACAGAAACCACAGACAGAGCGGGCTCTATCTCCTGTACCATTGGCCCCGGCGGCGGTGGCTGCTTTGGTTTTGGTACCTGGGAAGACGACGCCAATTTTGATGCCCGGGTCTGGGATGTGGGTTCCCTGACCAATGTTGGCACTATCAATACCGATGCTTCAGGGCAATCCTATCTGCCGGCCCTGGTCGTACCCATACCATTGATTGCCAGAGTAGAGGCCAATGCCTGTAATCGTCTGGCAACCCAACTCAAACAGTTTGTAAACGGCAGTTAGACAGGTTCCCGTTCCTGGCTGCCCTGAAGGTGGCAATATGTTGTATTCAGGAATTCTCAGTCCGGTGATTAGTCCTACCCGCATGCTGGCCAGGTTCGGCCGGGCAGCCCTGGCCTCGGGTCTTGCCCTGTTGTTGCTTCAGGGCTGCGCGGTGAATCCCGCCACCGGCGATGCCAATATGGTGTTCATGTCGGAGAGCCGGGAAAAGGAAATCGGCGCCGAAGAGCATGAAAAAATCCTCGCCAGCATGCCCATGTATGAAGACGAGGAACTGCTGGCCTATGTCAACAAGGTAGGTCAGCGGGTGGCTGCAGTCAGCCACCGGCCCGACCTGGATTACCAGTTTTTCATTATCGACAGCCCGGACATCAATGCCATGGCATTGCCTGGCGGATATGTTTATGTGAATCGCGGCCTGCTTACCTTCATGAATGAGGAAGCAGAACTGGCTGCCGTTCTGGCCCATGAGATTGGTCATATCACCGCCCGCCACGCCGTGCAGCAACATGCCCGGGGCGCGTTGGCCAATGCGGCTTCCACCGTCGGCGGTTTCGTCACAGCCGTGGCAACCGGCAGTGGCTATGTTGGATCCCAGATCAGCCAGGTAACGTCAATCTGGGCCCAGACCGGTCTCAGCGGTTTCGGTCGTGAAGGCGAACTGGAGGCGGACAGCCTGGGGGCAGAGTACCTGCTCCGGGCGGGCTATGATCCAGCCAATATGATCGATGTCATCACCGTGCTGAAAAACCAGGAAGACTTCAATCGTCGTGTGCAGGGTAACCGTGGTAGCTACCACGGTGTTTTTGCCACCCACCCGCGCAATGACACCCGCCTGCAGCAGGCCATTGCTGCCGTGGGGGATCTGGATGAAAGTGAGTTGGCCGAGACCGACGATGCAGAATTTCGCAAGCACATCGACGGTCTGATTCTGGGTGAGAGCAATGCTGCCCGGCAGATGGATACCCGCAATCGCTATTACCAGACCCTGCTGGGATACACCCTGGTGTTTCCCGATGACTGGACCATTAATGAGACTACCACCACGGCCACCGCCGGGAATCCGGAAATGGGCAATCTCAGGATTGAGGTGCAGCGTCTGCAGCAGAACATAGAGCCACGTGTCTTCATAAGAGACGTGCTGGGCATCGAGGGCTTGCAGAAATCCGAGCCCCTGCAACAGTATCGTCTGATCGGCCATACCGGCATGACCAGCAATGCCAGTGGCAAAGCCGAGCGAGTGGCGGTGATCTACTTCGGACCCCGGGCCTATATTCTGCGTGGCGAGATTCTGGACAACAGTGCCGTCGATGAAATCGATGACCTGTTGCTGGCCTCAATCCGGACCTTTCGGCCGATTCAGGCCGGAGAAGCGGGTAACAGCCGGGAGCCCCGTATCCGCTATGTTCAGGCCAGCGAACACTTCGACTTCGCGGTAGTCGCCCAGAGCAGCCCACTGGGCCCCAATGCCGAGCCCATGCTGCGCCTTCTCAATGGCTATTATCCCAGTGGGCAGCCCGAAGCGGGCGAATGGATCAAGCTGGTCGAGTAGGGCCCTGATCCGGCCGAATCCCCAGGCTCAATTTCTCTGCTGCTGCCCCATTTTGTTTTTACAGGGCGCAGGGTTACACTTGCTTGCAGGAAATTGGCGGGCTGGCAGGGAACAAGCCGGGAAACACAGGAAACGGCAATAATGACGGCAATGGAATCTCAGACACAGGGTCAGCATCGGCCCAATGAACCGCTGGATCTGCGGTTCTTTCTCGATGGTCTGCTGGCAGCCGGTCGTATCGACCAGCAGGACTATGATCTGGCCGTCAAGGATCGCCATGCCGCCGATCATCGTGGCAAGCACGTTTTGCAGTATGTCGCCGATCTGGAACTCACCGACAAGGCCGGCTCCGGCAAGACTCTGGATATCGAAGCCCTGACCCGGGCCCTGAGTGAGCAATGCGGGCAGGACTACTATCGCATCGACCCGCTGAAAATCGATGTGGCCGCGGTGACCCAGGTCATGGATCACAAGTTCTCCCAGCGTCATCATATTCTGGCGGTGGAAGACAATGACAATGAAGTGGTTATCGCCAGTGCCGAACCCTTTCTGAATTCCTGGGAATCAGTACTGGAACACACATCCCAGAAAAACCTGCGCCGGGTTGTTTCAAACCCGCTGGACATCAAACGGCTCACCACAGAGTTTTACAGCGTCTCCAGATCCATTCGTGGGGCTACCGCCGGCACTGTTCACAAGAAAGGCATCGGCAATCTGGAACAGATGCTGGAGTTGGGCAAGCTCAAGGACCCGGAGGCCAACGACCAGCACATCGTCAATGTGGTGGACTGGCTGTTGCAGTACGCCTTCGAACAGAGAGCCAGCGATATTCATATCGAACCTCGTCGTGAGCAGGGCAGTATCCGTTTTCGTATCGACGGGGTATTGCATACCGTCTATTCACTGCCCATGCAGGCCATGAGCGCAGTAACCAGCCGATTGAAAATTCTCGGCCGCATGAATGTGGCGGAGAAGCGCAAGCCCCAGGATGGTCGCATCAAGACCAAGAGCCCCAATGGCGACGAGGTGGAATTGCGTTTGTCCACCTTGCCGACGGCGTTTGGTGAAAAGCTGGTAATGCGGATCTTCGATCCGGAAGTACTGCTGAAGCCGTTTTCGGAACTGGGTCTGATCAATGAGGACCTCCGGCGTTGGCAGGACATCACTGCCAATAATCACGGCATTGTTATCATTACCGGCCCCACCGGAAGCGGTAAAACCACCACCCTGTATTCAACCCTGAAGAGCCTGGCCACCGAAGAGGTGAATGTTTGCACCATTGAAGATCCCATCGAAATGGTTGAAGACAGTTTTAACCAGATGCAGGTGCAGGAAAACATCGACCTGAATTTTGCCGATGGCGTCAAAGCCTTGCTGCGACAGGATCCGGATATCATCATGATTGGCGAGGTGAGAGACCTGGCCACTGCCGAAATGGCGATCCAGGCGGCCCTCACCGGCCATCTGGTGTTTACCACCCTGCATACCAATGATGCGCCCTCAGCGGTCACCCGCCTGCTGGAATTGGGTGTGCCTCCCTATCTGATCAAGGCAACCGTGGTGGGCATTATGGCCCAGCGTCTGGTGCGGGTTTTATGCCCCCATTGCAAGGAGCCGGCAGAGGTGGACAAGGAAGCCTGGGAAACCCTGACCAAGCCCTGGAAAGTGAAATTGCCCAGCAAGGCCAACCATGCCCCCGGCTGTCTGGAATGCCGCGAAACCGGATTTCTTGGCCGCGAGGGCATTTATGAAGTCATGCCCTTTACCGAAACCCTGCAATCCCATGCCGATGACAAATCGGCGCTTCCCGATTTGCGCCGCCAGGCCTACAAGGAGGGGATGCTGAGTCTGCGCCTCAGCGGCGCCCAGAAAGTGGCAGCCGGTCTGACCACAGTCAATGAAGTGTTGCGGGTGACACCGGACAACAAAAACTGAGTTTTAATGCTGGCTACTATCTCGCCTGTGCCTTTTCGACTTCAGCCAGATTTGCGCAGGAATTGATCCGCAATGGCTGCCCCGGAAGAGAAAACACTGATCATCGGCCCCTCCTGGGTGGGGGATATGGTCATGGCCCAGTCCCTGTTCAAACTGATCAAGGAAAAACCGGGTTCGCAAACCCTGGCCGTTATGGCGCCGGACTGGAGTCGGCCACTGCTCAATCGCATGCCGGAAGTGGATGAAATCATGGACTTGCCCCTGGCCCATGGTGAACTGGCCCTGGGGAAAAGGCGGGCCATTGGCCGTTCCCTCAGAGAGCGGCAATTTGATAATGCCATCGTCTTGCCCAATTCCTTCAAATCGGCCCTGATTCCCTTCCATGCCAGGATTCCCAGGCGCATTGGCTGGCGAGGCGAGTTAAGAGACCTGCTGCTGACTGATTGTCGGCGCCTGGACAAAAGCGCATTGCCATTGATGGTGCAGCGTTTTGCGGCCCTGGCCTTTGAAGCTGGTGCTGCTGCGCCCGAGGATTTTCCGGCCCCGGCGCTGGCCATTGATGGGGATAATCTTCAGGCCAGTCTGCAGAAATTTCAGCTGCAACAGGATCGGCCAATACTGGCCCTGGCGCCAGGGGCGGAGTTTGGTGACTCCAAGCAGTGGCCACCGGAGCATTTTGCCAGCCTCGCCAATGCCATGTTGCTGCAGGGCTGGCAGGTGTGGATATTCGGCTCGGCCAATGATGCCCTGGCCGCCGAATCGATTCTTGCCGACATCGAACCGCAATTTCTGCCCCAGTGCCATAATCTGACGGGGGCCACCAGCCTGGGCGAGGCCATCGATCTGTTGTCGCTCGCCGCAACTGTGGTCAGCAACGACTCCGGCCTGATGCATATTGCCAGCGCTTTGCAACGGCGCCTGGTGGCTATATACGGTTCAACCTCATCAGAATTTACCCCTCCGCTGGCTGAACAGGTAGAATTGCTGGCGACGGATATCGAATGCCGTCCCTGTTTCAAACGTGTTTGTCCCTACGGTCATCGCCGCTGCCTTACCGAGTTGCTGCCCGAGAAGGCCATACAGGCAGTCAAGGATCTGAATTCGGCGGCGAGTTAATCATGCGAGTACTTATAGTCAAAGTTTCCTCACTGGGGGACATTATCCACACCTTGCCAGCGGTTACCGATGCCTGCCGGGCCCACCGCGATCTGGAGTTTGACTGGGTGGTGGAGGAAAACTTTGTCGAGGTTCCCTCCTGGCATCCGGCCGTGAACCGGGTTATCCCGGTGGCCATCAGACGCTGGCGTCGCAACCTGATGCGCACCTATATGAAAAGCGAGGTGAAAGCCTTCAAGCAGGAATTGCAGAAGGTGCACTATGATCTCGTCATCGATGCCCAGGGTCTGATCAAAAGTGGCATCATCTCGCGTCTGTCCAAGGGACTGACTATCGGGCTCAGCAATCACACAATTCGCGAACCCATGGCGACCCTGTTCTACAACAAGATGTATTCGGTGCCCTGGAGTGAGCACGCCGTGGATCGGGTGCGGCAGTTGTTTTCCAGAGCCCTGAAATACAATTATGACAAGCACAGTGTCGATTACGGGCTGGACCTCAATCGCATCGATCCCGAGGCGAACTCCGATGATGCCAGGCGGGTGATGTTCCTCCATGGCACTACCTGGACCACCAAACACTGGCCGGAACATTATTGGCGCCACCTGGCACATATTGCCGCCGAGGATGGTTTTGAAATCCTGCTGCCCTGGGGCGACGAGCAGGAGAAGCGTCGGGCGGAATTTATCGCGGCAGACATTGCCTCGGCCAGGGTACTCGACAAACTTGACCTGACCGGCCTGGCGAAACAGATCAACAGTTGTCGTGGTGTAGTGGCTGTGGATACCGGCCTGGGACATCTCGCGGCCGCGCTGAACAAGCCAACCGTGTCCCTCTACGGTCCGACTGATCCCGGTCTGTCGGGTACCTGCGGTGAACGACAACTGCATCTCAACAGCAATCTGAACTGTGCCCCCTGTGTCAAAAAAGTCTGCGGCTATTCCGGGCCGGGAGTCACCGACGAATTTGGTGATCAGGCCTTTGCTGTCATTCCACCCTGCTTCTCATCCCACAAACCGGAGCAGGTCTGGACCCGCTTCTCGGAATTACTGCAAGGCTAGGTGATGAAACTTGCTTTCCTGATCTACTCCTATTTTCCCTATGGCGGGCAGCAACGGGACTTCATGCGCATCGTCAGGGAATGTCTGCAGCGGGGCCATGAGATTCATGTCTTTGCTTTTCGATGGGAAGGTGAAATTCCCACAGGAGTCAATCTTCATACTGTGCCGATAAAGGGCTGGTCTCGTCTGGCCCGGTATCGCAATTACACCGATGTGGTGGGCAGGCAGTTGGCAGACATGGGTCCGGACTGTGTCATCGGTTTCAACAAGATGCCGCATCTGGATATCTATTTCGCCGCGGACTCCTGCTTCCTTGAAAAGGCGGAAACCCAGCGCGGTGGTTACTACAGATTCACCCCCCGTTTCCGCCATTTCAGTCGCTATGAAGAGGCAGTCTTCGGCAACAACAGCCAGTCCCTGTCCTTGCTGTTGTCAGACTTGCAGCGACAGGCCTATCTCAAACACTATCCCCATTGTGCCGAACGCCTTGAGATGTTGCCGCCGGGCATTTCCGCCGATCGCCGGGTTGAGTGCCGCGACCCGGAAGTCCGCAGCGAGTTGCGACGCGAGCTTGCCATTGATGAGGAAGAGTTGCTGGTATTGCAGGTGGGCTCGGGTTTTCGTATCAAGGGCGTAGACCGCTCCCTCAGAGCCGTGGCTTCTCTGCCTGAAGAATTGCGTCAGCGAGTCCGCTATGTGCTGGTGGGTCAGGACCGGGCCCGTCGCTTTCTCTGGCAGGCCAAAGGACTGGGCATCCATGAGCAAGTCATGATTCTGCCGGGCAGGGACGATGTACCGCGCTTTTTCGCGGCAGCGGATATTCTGCTGCACCCGGCTTATCAGGAGAGCGCCGGATATGTTTTACTGGAAGCTGCCATCGCCGGCTTGCCGGTACTGACTACCGCAAGCTGTGGCTATGCCAGTTATATCGAACAGGAAAAGCTCGGCCATGTTTGCCCGGAGCCTTTCCGCCAGACTGAACTTGATAGCGCCCTCGAAGACATGTTGCAGCAATTACCACATGCCCCCTGGTCAGCCAATGGCCTGGCATTCGGAAAACAGGATCGACTCTACCGCATGCCACAGCAGGTAGCGGACATCATCGAAGGCTGGGTTGCGCAACAGCCGGCGGGAGGCTCGCAGTCATGACCATGATTACTCTGGGACTGGCCGGTGCCATAGGACACGACCCAGCGGCAGCCCTGTTTGTGGATGGCAAGCTGATCGCGGCGGTGGAAGAGGAGCGCCTGAGCCGGCGCAAACATGCCAAGGGCGAAATGCCTTATCTGGCCGCCAGGCAATGTCTTCGCATTGCCGGTATTCGCGCCAGCGATGTCACCCATGTGGCCATTCCCTTCGCGCCCATTTCCCTGTTCTCCCGGGCCCGCTGGCATTATGCCTACCGACACTGGTATGCACCGGACCGTGCCCTTGATTCCCTGTTCAATGGCAATCGACGCTATCGTCGTCATCTGAAGGAACTGCGGGCTCTGCTGGAAAAGCTGCATATTCCCTATTCAAAGATTACTCTGGTGCCGGTAAAACATCTGCTGGCCCATGCCAGCAGCGGCTATCACCTGAGTGAAACCGATGAGAAAACCGCCATCTTCTGCATCGACTCCAAGGCTGAGTATTCCAATATGTTTCTGGGCTACGGGGAAGGCGGACGGATCCACAAGATCAAGGCTTTTCACAACCCGGACTCACTTTCCGGGATGTATGCCGCCCTGACTGACTATCTGGGATTCGAGATTCTGGATGGCGAGTTCAAGGTCATGGGTATCTCACCCCATGGTGATCCGGAAAAATATGACCTGTCGGAACTGGCCCGTTTTGACGGCAAGAACTTCCGGGTGAACACCCGCCTCATTACCACCGTCGGCCTGCGACGTTACAAGGCCAAGTCCAGGGGCCACTATTTCAGCAGACAACTGGTGGAGAAACTGGGGCCGAGGCGGGCAGGTAATTTGCTGCAGGACCCCTATGTGCACTATGCCGCCGCCATCCAGAAACTCTATGAGGATATTGCCGTAGGTCTGGTGGACCATTATCTGGGTGATGTGCTGGCCGAATCCGGCCGCCTGGTGGTGGCGGGAACCGGGGCCATGAATATTCGTCTCAACCAGCGCCTCAATGCCATGTCAAAGGTGAAGAAACTGATTGTGCATCCGGCCTGTGCCGATTCGGGCACGGCGCTCGGCGCCGCCAGTTATGCAATTCGCCAGGCCGGCATCAAGCTGGAACCACTGAAACATGTTTACCTGGGGCCGCGTTATATCAGCGAAGAATGTATTGATGCCTGCATGAATCACCGGGACAAGCCGGAGTGGGAGATCCTCGATCAGCCCCATCAGAAAGCGGCGGAACTGCTGGCCAATGGTCAACTGGTGGCCTGGTTTCGCGGCGCCATGGAATTTGGCCCACGGGGCCTGGGCAATCGCAGTATTCTCGCCAGCCCGCTGCAGACCGGCATTATCGACGCCATCAATCAGCAGGTGAAATTTCGTGAACACTGGCGGCCTTTCTCGCCCAGCATTCTCGACAGCACTGCTGATGAGTTTCTGCCCCGGGAATACCAGGATGAATACATGTGCATGAGCGCCCCGGTGCCTGAATACTGGGGCGAGAAATACCCGGCTCTGGTCACCCGCGACGGCAGAACCCGGGCCCATGTGGTGCGCAAGGAAAGCAATCCGGATTTCCACCAGCTGCTGGAAGCCTTCAAGGCCAGAACCGGCGAGGGCATGTTGATCAATGCCACCCTGAGCCGACCCGGTGAGGCCCTGATTTGCAGCCCGGAAGATGCGGTCAACATGTTCATGGGCACCGACCTTGATTACATGATCATGGAAGATGTTCTGGTAACCAAGCGGGCCGAATCAGACAGCTGGTAGTCGGGGTTTCAGGGCAATCGCCGGTAGATGGCTACTCGCTGTTCGCTTTCGCTGGGGAAGGCTGTGACAAACTCCAGCCCTGCAGCCACTTCCTCCATCTGCAGAAGCTGTTCTATCTCGTGAATCATTTCCAGCGCGAGAAAATCCCCGGCCTCGCTGTCCAGCAGTTGCCGGGCAGTCAATAGCCTGGGAACCTCATCATAGGCATCGATCATTCCGCTTTGCCAGGCAATATTGTGATTATTGGTCAATAATCCTTCATCACCGCTGCGATGCACCATGACATAATCTACCGAATCCTGCAGATAGTCCTTGGAGCGCCCGAAACTGATATAGGCATCGAAGGCACAGAAAACGAAAAACAACAGCAGCAGTCTGTGCACCAGCTTGTCCCTGTTGTGTTGCTTGCCATAGTCGAGAATGCGGGAAATAACAAAGGGCAGCTGGGTCACCACAATCAGGCAGAGCGGGATTGCATAGCGACTGGACAGGAACCGCGTAAAATAGAGAAAAACAAACAGGATAAGAAAATTGATCGCCGCAAAACAGAACAGGGCCCGGATGCCCGGATGGGACATATTCCAGTAACGCTTCCAGGCGCCATAGGCCAGCAACCAGAAATAGGCGCCACTTATCCCATAGAAAATCGTCATGGCCAGAATAACCAACAGACCGGTCATGATGACAGCGCTCATATACTCGGCTGAAAAGGCAGCGCCATGTTCTCCGAACAGCAGCCGCCCGAGCTCCGTGGTGGTGGCCGGATCCGGATTGAAGGTGCTCTCGATAAAAGGCAGGTACACCGAGAGAAAATTCAGACCAAGCATTATGGGATTGAACCCGGCCAGCAGGCAGAGCAGCAACACCAGTATCAGGCTGCCATAGGTGATCAAGCCAAAGCGCAGGAACAGGCCAAGGGCCTGTTGACGATCAAAGCGACTGTCCAGAAACAGGGCCAGAGGCATCAAGGCCAGCCAGGCAATGGCCTCGACGCGAAATACTGTGGCCAGGATCAGAGCCAGGGTAAATCCTGCCGCGTAGCGGCTGTGAGGATCGGCAGTAAACTTCAGGTATTGCCAGATGGCCAGCAGGCCCAGAGCCCAAAAGCCCACATCCCGAATGACCATATAGCGGAACTCATTCAACTCCGGATAAAGCAGAATTGTGAGGGCGGCCAGAATGGCGATGCTGCGCCGATCGTCCAGTTCCTGAACAATACTGAGAAAGGCGTAAACCAGCAGAGCAAAAAACAGTGCATTGATCAGCAGGGCGCTGTTAAGCGTGGACAAGCCCAGCCTGGAAACCTCGGCGATCAGAACCGGATAGGCAGGCCAGCTGTAGTGCTCCAGTGCGGCTGCAAGTCCCTCGGCCAGATAGATCTCTGCCGTGCGCATATAGACATAGGCATCGTCATTGGGAATTTCCGGTAATAGCAGGGTATAGAGGGAAACAGCCAGTGAGGCCAGGACCGCCAGCCAGCGGATATCGATGTCTTGCCAGCGCCTGTTTGTCATCACTAATAGGGGTTCCGTTCCTGACCGGGTGGCGGTGTCTTGAAGCGCTTGTGCAGCCACAGGTACTGATCGGGTTGCTTGCGGATGGCCTGTTCCACCAGCCGGTTGATGATAACACCGTCCTGTTCATCATCGCCGCTTGGATAGTCTTCCAGCTGCTCGCTGAAATACAGATCATAGCCGGAATTGTCTTCACGGCGGTAATGACTGAAGAACAATACCGGCGAGTCATTGAAAGCAGCGTAGCGACTGCCGGCCGTGATGGTGGCGGCGGGCCGGCCGAAGAAGGGGGCGAATACCGAGTGCTGGGCGCCGTAGTCCTGGTCGGGGGCGTACCAGAGCATCTTGTTCTGTTTCAGACAGCGCATGGCGCCGCGAATATTCTTGCGTTCATAGACGCCTTCGTAGAGCCGGCGGCGACCATTGAACATGAAGGCATCGAACAAGGGGTTCTTGTCATTGGCCCGGTAGGTCACATTGATATCGCCGTACATGCTGAACAGGAAGCCGGCAATCTCGAAACAGCTCAGGTGCAATCCCAACAGTAAAATGCCCTTGCCCTGGGCGAGGGCTGCTTCGATATTCTCCTGACCGTGAATCCTGACCCGGTGTCGGTAGCGCTCAGGATTGCCGCACCAGGCGATGGCAATCTCGATGAAGCCGATACCATTGGCGATGAAAGTCTTGCGCACCAGTTGCCGGTGCTCTTCACTGTTGAGCTCCGGAAAACACAGGGCCAGATTGACCTCGCAAACATGGCGGCGGCCCCGAGCCAGGTGATAGGAAAGCAGGCCCAGCTGTTTGCCAATTGCCAGCTGCCAGGAATAGGGCAGTTGTGCCACGAGCCACATACTGCCGATGCCGAGCCAGGTCAACCAGTAGCGGGGCGCCCAGAACTGGCGCAGGGGAATCAATTCGGATTTGCTTGCTGGCACAATCTGCTCGGGGCTCGGAATTCTTATCGGGTCAATTATTCAGGGCGGTGGCATTGTAGCAGAATCCCGGTTCTGGCTCATGGTGAGCCTGCCATCAACAGTGCTCTGGCGCTGTGATATGATTCTGCGCCAATGACCCTGCCTGAAGGCAGGAGTCGCTCAGTCCAGGGAGAAGACAATGAAATTAGAGATGCCGCCGTTTCAGGATGCCCGATTACTGGTCATCGGAGACGTGATGCTGGACCGATACTGGCATGGCGCGGCAAACCGGGTCTCTCCCGAGGCGCCGGTTCCGGTGGTCAAGGTCAGCAACAGGGAAGACCGGCCTGGCGGGGCGGGTAACGTGGCCCTTAATCTGGCTGCCCTGGGCAGCGCCACCAGTCTGCTGGGTGTGGTGGGTGATGATGATACCGGCCGGGATCTGCTTTCCCGGCTCAATGCGGCGGGGGTCTTTTGTGATTTTCTGGTCTCCCCTGACAAGCCCACCATTACCAAACTCAGGGTAATTGCCCAGCATCAGCAATTGATCCGGGTGGATTTTGAACAAACCTTTGATGCCAACGACGTCAGGGATTTGCAGGCTCGTTCCGAAGCCCTGATGGACGGAGTCGGGGCAGTGATTCTCTCTGACTATGCCAAAGGTGCCCTGCAGGACGTGCAATCACTGATACAACTTGCCCGTAGCAAAAGTATTCCGGTGATCGTCGACCCCAAGGGTACCGATTTCAGCCGCTATCGGGGCGCTACCCTGATTACTCCCAATCTCAATGAACTGGAAGCAGTAGTCGGTCCCTGTGAGCACGAGGATGACCTGGTCAACAAGGGCCTGAAGATGCTCAGTGATCTGCAACTGGAAGCGCTGCTGGTAACCCGGGGTGAGCATGGCATGACCCTGATCAGGCCGGATTCTCCGGAATTGCATTTACCTGCCCGTGCCCAGGAAGTCTTTGATGTGACCGGTGCCGGTGACACAGTGATCTCGGTGCTCGCCGCTTCCCTGGCGGCTGGCGACGATCTGGCCGATGCCACAGCCCTGGCCAATCTGGCGGCCGGGCTGGTGGTTGGCAAACTGGGTACGGCCGCCATCAGTGGACCGGAACTGCGCCGGGCCATACTGGCTGAACAGGGCTCGGGCCGAGGCGTCATGAGCGCCGAGCAATTACAGATAGCCGTGCAGGACGCGCGGGACCATGGTGAGAAGATTGTCTTCACCAATGGTTGCTTTGACATTATTCATGCCGGGCATGTGGGTTATCTGGCCGAGGCACGCAAACACGGCGACAGATTGATCGTTGCCATCAATGACGATGATTCGGTACGCCGACTAAAGGGGTCAGGGCGCCCAATTAATCCGGTAGAGCGGCGCATGGCTGTGCTGGCCGGACTGGAGGCGGTGGACTGGGTAGTTTGCTTCAGTGAAGACACGCCCGAAGGCCTGCTGCAGGCCCTGCGACCGGAAGTGCTGGTGAAGGGCGGAGATTACAGTATTGATCAGGTTGTGGGTGGTGAGTTTGTGCAGTCCTATGGCGGCGAGGTCAAGGTTCTGGAATTTCTCGACAACTGTTCCACCTCGGCCATCGTTGACAAGATGAAGGAAGTGGGAGACTGAGCTCAGCCCTGGCTTTTTTCCCCGGCCGCCAGTGCCGCTTCGGCATTGGCCTGCAGGTGGCCAGGATTGATGGTGCCAACGATGACGCTGCTGACACCTTGCTTGTTCAGGGAAAAGGCCAGATCGTCAGCGGCGCTATGACTTCCCCCCGCTGAAAGATGACCACTGTTGAGGGCCTTCTTGATCAGCACACCCTTGCCCAGCTCTGCCGCCTTGTCGATAACCGACTCCTCTTCCCGATGCCCCGGATTATAGGTCACCATCACTGCATCGCTTAATTCGGCCGCGCGAATACCGCCTTCCACGGTCTTGGTGGACATGCCGATGGCACGCAGCAGGCCTTTGTCTTTCAGCTTTAGCAGGGTTTCAAGACAATCGCTGGATTCCAGAATAGCCAGATCATTGCCATCGGAATGGATCAGCACCAGGTCAAGATAGTCAGTGGCCAGATTACGCAGACTGCGTTCGATACTGAGTTGAACCTGATCGGCGTTGAAATCGAAGACCGACTTGCCACTCAAAAACTGCTCACCCACCTTGGTGGCAATAACCCATTTTTCCCGTTCGCGCAGCAAGCGCCCCAGTCGTTGTTCACTACTGCCATAGGCAGGAGCGGTGTCCAGCAGATTAATTCCGAGATCACGTGCCTGTCCCAGCAGATGTTCGATCTCGGTATCCTCCGGCAGCGTAAATCCCTGGGGATATTTGACATCCTGATTGCGGCCAAACTTGACGGTGCCAAGACCGAGACAGGAGACATTGATTCCGGTGCTGCCTAAAGCGCGAGTGGGTAATTGCATGGGCGATCAGTTATTCCAGGGGCAAACACCGGGAACAGCCGCGGGCAGAAGATTCCGGATTGGGGACAGATCCGCTGCACTATTTCGCTGCAGCGCCTGTTCGCCCAGAAAATCTACTACCCTGTCGGCCAGCGCCGGTGCGAGGGTGAATTTGGTTGGCCAGATTACCAGGGTATGGTTTTCCTGCTGAAAAAAAGCATCATCCGGTCGCGCATTGCTGGCAGTGCTGGCTTCGGCTCGATCGACAGGCAGACAGTGCCATGTGGCATTGCTGCTGTCCACCCAGGGAAACAGACTGGCCAGTTCTGCTCTGGCTCGCTGGATCTGCCGGGCATCGTCAAGTCCGACTCCGGATTCGGCCAACTCACCGCCGAGGTACCAGGTAACAGGTCCATCGGCTGAGCGGTGTGAGGTGACAGTGAGGCGTGGTGTCAGGCTGAAATCACTGCCAATACAGTGCACAAACAATTCCGGCAAAGAGTCCGAAGTCAGATACACCATATTGAGGGGGCGGCGCTGGGCCTTGGTGCGGCTGCAGCCGCTGGCTTCAAGCAGGACTTCATTGCCGCTGCCGGCGGTGAACAGAAAACGCTGGGCATTTATCTGCAGGGTTTGCTCCGAATGGCGCAAGCGGCAATTGCGGACGACACCACTCTCGTCCCTTTCAAAATGAATATCAAAGCCGTCTATGTTGAATGTAGCGTCGGCGGTTTTGGCGTGCAGGCACTGGATCAGACTCTGACTGTCAATGACGAAATCAGGGAGGCGATAAAGACGGCCCTTGACGGTAGCCTGACGGAAAAACTCCGGGTACTCCGCCTCTGGCACCGGATCGATTCTGCCCCGCAGACTTTTGCTGCCCAGAAAGGTCTTGAGCTTGGAGCGCATACCGGCACCGGACCACATATAATAGTGTTCGCTAAGCACCTTCACGTCAGTGAGATCGAGCTCTGCCTCGCCCGCCAGCAATTGCCGCCAGCGTGCCGGCATGTCGGCAATGGTCTGGCTGGCAGTACTGAGGCTGCCTGCCAGGGCATACTTGAGGCCGCCATGGATGATGCCCTGTGAGCAGAGGGTCTGGCCGCCACCGAGGGGGCCCTTGTCCAGCAATACGCAAGCATAGCCCTGTTGCTTGAGACGATTGAGTAACCAGAGGCCGGCGATGCCACCGCCAAAGATGACGATGTCAGTTGAATAGCTTGAAGTCATTGGTTACCTTAAGCAGGAATTTCAGGGCCCAGTGCATGCCGGAAGCGGCACTCACAAAGTATATCGACATCAAAGTCAATTTCCCAACGACGCCGGTGCCAAGCTGATTCAATCCACTGCAGAGGCGGCTTAGCTCCCACATTTTATGCGCTTGCTTTACAGTATCTTGCTGACTTTGGCCCTGCCGGTTCTGGTGGTGCGTCTTTATCTCCGTTCTCTCAAAGCGCCGGCCTATCGACGGCGAATCGGGGAACGATTCCGTCCGGCTCCCATGCCGGGTCTCGCCGAACGGGACAAGCTGATCTGGATCCATGCAGTTTCTGTAGGCGAAGTGGCTGCCGCCGAACCACTGATTCGCAGTTTATTGGCTCAGGCACCGGGTCTGAAGATTCTGCTTACTACCATGACACCGACCGGATCAGACCGGGCAAGAGCCATGGCGGGGGACAGGCTTGAGCACTGCTATATACCCTACGATCTCCCGTTTTTGCTGACACCCTTTATCCGACGCCTGGCTCCGGATCTGCTGCTGCTGATGGAGACCGAGCTCTGGCCCAATCTGCTGCATTGCTGCGCCCGACAGAATGTGAAGGTGATGCTGGCCAACGGCCGCCTGTCTGAAAAATCTGCCCGGGGCTATGGCCGCCTGCCAGGATTGAGCAGAAACATGTTACAGCAAATAGACTGTATCGCCGCCCAATCTGCCGACGATGCAGCGCGCTTTGAAAAACTCGGGGCAGATGCCGACAGAATTGGCGTAACCGGTAGTCTGAAGTTCAATGTTTCCATCACTGCGGTGGACAATAAATCCATCCTTCCCCTGAATTCACTGAAGGGGTCGGGTCGCCCTGTATTAATAGCCGCCAGTACCCGTGAAGGCGAAGAGGAAAAAGTGCTGACTGCCTTTACTCGAATGCTGCAGCGCATACCGGAGCTGGTGCTGCTGCTGGTACCCAGACACCCTGAACGATTTGAAGAAGTGGCAGGCATGCTGAAAGCACGGGAATTCCACTATGCCCTGCGCAGCAGTAACAGGGAGTTCAGCAAGGACCGTCAGGTATTGCTGGGTGACTCCATGGGTGAAATGTCCAATTACTACGACTGTGCCACTCTGGCATTTGTGGGCGGTTCACTGGTGGACACCGGTTGCCAGAATGTACTGGAGCCGGCCGCCCGGGGGATTGCGGTATTGACCGGGCCTTCCCAGTTCAATTTCGCCAGCATCTGCCGGCAGCTGGAACAGTCGGGTGCCTTGATTACAGTCCGTGATGAATCCATGCTGGCCGAGTGTTGTATTGAATTGCTGCAGGATGAATCGCGGCGTTTGAACATGGGTACCGCAGGCAAGGCTCTGGTGGCTGAAAATCAGCAGGCCCTGCCACGCCATCTCGCCCTGCTGCAGGATCTGCTGCAGTAATCAGCCGGGCCGGCTCAGGTTTTCATAGCCGTCGGCAGTGACCCGGATATTATCCTCGATACGAATACCGCCCAGGGGATAGAGTTCCTCCAGCAGTGACCAGTTGATGCTTTTGCCCAGCTCCGTTTGCCGTTGGGGTTCCAGTAGCATGGGAATGAAATAGCAGCCCGGCTCAAAGGTAAATACCATATCCTTCTCGATTGGCCGGGTATTGCGCAGGGCCGGCGCATGGGCTGGCGGGGGCTGTAATTGGCCGCTGCTGTCGCGCTGATGCCCGCCCACATCATGAACCTGGATACCCAGTAAATGCCCCACGCCATGTGGCATGAATAATCGCGCCAGTTCCAGGGTCCGGGCCAGCTCGCCATTAGCCCGAATAATATCCAGATCCAGCAGCAGCTGAGCCAGGGCAGCGATCGTGGCTTCGTGGAGATCCGCATAATTTTTGCCCGGTGCCACCGTGGCTACCAGCTCGGCCTGCAGGGTTTCCATGCCTTGGTGCAATTCGGCAAAAACCGGATGAACCTCCTCCCCCAACCAGGTGCGGGTGATATCCGAGCCATAGTTGTGAACCCGGCAGCCGGCATCGATCAAGAGCACCCTGTTGCTGTCACAGGCCCGGACCCGCTTGTGCTGGTAATGGAGTATGGCGGATTTCTCATTGAGGGCGACGATATTGGTGTAGGGTGTTTCATGCTCCAGAATCTGGCAACGGTTCAGATAGGCCATGTGAATGCCATATTCGCTGGCGCCTTCCAGAAAGGCCTGCCTTGCCGCCTCATGTCCCTGCAGGGCGAGATCCACTGCCTGTTGCAGTTGCAACAGCTCATAGTCTGTCTTGAAGGCACGCTGGTAATCCAGATGATGACACAGGGCTTCGGGATTGATGGCAGCGGGTTCAATACCGAGTTCAACAATGGCCTGTGCTGATTCACCCAGAAAGCTGAACTCAAGACCCTGCAAATGCTGTGTCAGTTCCGCCAGAGTCTGCACAACCGTGATATCTACACAGTCGGCCCACCAGGGCTCATTGTCGATAGTCTGATCGTGCCAGAAATCCTGCGGTAAAAACTGGAAATACCGGGGTTTGCAGCCGGCGCGAATGAGCAGGAACTGATCGGGTCTGTTGACTGGCAGCCAGTGACAGAAATGACCAAAGGCCTGAAATGGCACGGCCCGGTCGTCGGCAAAATAATACTGCTCCTGTCCGCTGTGAATCAGCACTGCTTCGGTGGCGCTGGCGCTATCCGCCTGCATTGCTGCCTCATAGACAGATTGAAGATGTTGAATGTGTTGCTGAAAGAGGGCTTTTGACACGCGCAATCCCGACGAATTTTGTCTGTGCAGTGACTGGTAATGCAATTATACTGACTTGTGTAAAAAGTATCTTCAGTCAATCAGAATCCACATCAGGGGGGATTGCTGTGCTTTATCCTATGTTCATGATGGTGATGCTGACCTATGTGGTCATGCTGATCACCGTTCGGGTACGAACCTCGTCTGTGCGTAAGGGCGAAGTGCCTATCAGCTATTTCAGTATTTTTCAGGGCGACAATATTCCGGACATGGTGCACAAGACCAATCGCCATTTCGATAACCTCTTCGAGATGCCGGTGTTATTTTATGTGGCCGGATTGCTCTACATCGCTATGGACATCAACCAGCCCTTTGTCATCAATTGTGCCTGGGCATTTGTTGTCTCGCGCATAATTCATACCTGTATTCATCTGGGCTATAACAATATCCTGCACCGATTGCTGGTGTTTGCCATTGGTAATCTCTGTGTGCTGGCAATGTGGGTCAGCATCATCATGACAGCCAGTGGCTGATATTTAACGCTGTAACAAGGAGAATCAGCATGGCGGATATACCTGCCTATGTAGTCGCAAATCTGGTCGTAACAGATGCGCAGGAATATCGTAAATACGAGAAGGGCTTCTTCCCCATCCTGAAAAAATACCAGGGTGAATTCATTACCTTTGATGACAACAGTGAGTGTCTGGAAGGGAGTGATCCCCTGCCGGGCCGGGTGATTCTGTTCAAATTTCCATCTGCGGAAATCGCCCGGCAATGGTATGCCGATGAGGAATATCAGACTCTGTCGGAATTTCGCCGCGCCGGTACCGAGTTGAAGAGCCTGACCCTGGTCAATGGCTTGCCGCCCCGAAACTAGTTTTCTCTTCTGATTACAAGCTGGAAGGCGGCCCGAGCTGTCTGGCAGCTGCAGAAGTCACAGGATGCAGTTCTCATGAAGTTGCTTGGTCGCGAAGACATCAGACCATTGCTTGAGGAAAGTTTTGCCAGCTCAGGGCTATTGCTGCATGAGCGGGAGCTGGGTGCAGAGTTTTTCAATCTGAGAAGTGGAATAGCCGGAGAGCTGTTTCAGCTTTTCAATAATTATGGTCAAAAACTGGCGCTGGTGGTGCCTGATCCCCGTATCTACAGCAAGCATTTTCTGGATCTGGTGGCGGAGCACAGAAACCATAGTCGCATACGCTTTTTTGGTGATGAGAAAAAGGCTCGGGCCTGGCTGGACCGGTCCGGATAAACAGGGGAAATATTATGATCAGGTCTACAACACCTATCTTGCAGGGGCGCGAAATTACTGAGTACAAGGGAGTGGTAGTAGGGGAAGCCATTCTGGGCGCCAATATCTTCAAGGATATCTTTGGCGCAGTGCGAGATATCGTCGGGGGTCGGGCCGGTGCCTATGAAGAAGAACTGGGCCGGGCCAGAGATATCGCCTTCCAGGAACTCGAAACCGAGGCTCGGGCCATGGGGGCCAATGCCATTGTTGGCATCGACATAGATTACGAAGTCATCGGTATGAAAGGTGGCATGATGATGGTCAGCGTCAGCGGGACGGCCGTCAAAGTCAAATAATCGCCGCCGATTCGCACTTGTCTGAATCCTGACCTAGACTGTTGGCAAGGGCGTCAAGCCCGTGACAGCCTTGTTCATTGCCAGTCAGGGAAGACAGTGCGATGCATCCATTCAATGCCATGCGGCCCTGGCCGCTGCTGCAACTGGCAGCAATTTTGCAGCAACGACAAGAACGCCTGCAGCTCAGCAGAGAGTTCCAGTGGCAACTGGCCACCTGTCTGCGTTGTCCGCTTCCGGAAATTAAACCCCTGTTAAGACGTAACCGGCGTTTTCTGCAGGCGGTTGAGAAGCGTCGCAACAAGCGGCAATCCCTGTCGGCCCTGCGACATCATCTGCAACAATTTGATTGCCCGCAACTGGCGGCCTTTGAAGATCTGGCCAGGCTCGACCTGCGTTCCCGCATCGTCGCCAGCTTTCATTTCGGAGATTTTGTCTATGGCATCAATAGCTTGCTGCGTCATGATGGCAGCCAGCGTTGCAGCTATGTACAAACCCTGGAAACCAGTCAGCCAGCCTACTTCGACAATATGCAGCGCCTGTTTGCCGACCGGCGCGCCGATGCCAGCCGGCAGCTTCCGGTCTCTGACAACAAGCCCGGGGCCCTGTCACATCTGCTGAAGGCATCGCCCTGCAATCTGGTCATGTTTGCAGACCTGCCTCCGGACTTCGGTGCCACGGGCGTGGTCAATTTTATGGGACGTCAGGCCCGTTTTCCCCGGGGCATCGCCTGTCTGGCGGTGCGCAATCAGGTTCCTGTTCTGCCGGTGATCTGTGTCTACAGTCAGGGCCGTCATCGCATCCTGCTGGGCAAACAACTGGAGCCGGATACTGACAGGCTGTCGCGCAAAGACGCCATTGCCGGGATCAGTCAGTCGCTGCTGGATTTTTTCGCTGGCTTCCTGAAACGCCACCCGGAGCAATGGCGCTACCTGTCCCTTATGCCTCGTTATTTCTCCACAGCACAGCGGTGCAGCAAATGAGTCAGGAGCCAGCCCTGTTTCGTCAGCAAGTATTGCTGCTGCAGCAAGCTTCCGAGCGGGGCACGGTGATCAACCAGACCCTGTCGCTGAAATGGTTCAGCCTGGCGGCGGCACTGCTGTTTCTTCTGCTGCTGTATTTGCTGCTGATGACTCGCTACAAGGAGACCATCCAGGCGCGGGGTGTGTTGCAGGCGGCCGGTTCTGTTCAGACAGTCACCGCACCGGCCGATCTGCGGCTGGAAAAAATACTGGTGGCACAGGGGCAACAGGTCAGCAAGGGGCAGGCTCTGGCGATACTGAGCCGGCGACTGTTCGATCAGCAGGGCAGGCCCTATTCCCGGGTGGAAATGCAGCAGCTACAGCAACAACAGACCTTGCTGGAAAATGAACTGCGCCTGAGCGAGCAATTCAAATCGGCAGAACTGCAGCAATTGCAGACACAATTGCAGGCCAGGGACCAATTGCTGGAAGCGCTTTACAGCGATCAGCAACTGGCCCGGGAACAGCTCAGTCTCAGTCAAGAGCAACTGGATGCCATGGGGACCTTGCTGGAGCAGGCATCGCTGTCCCGGGCTGAGTACCGGCGCCAGCGCCTGGCCCATCTGAACATTGCCCGACAATTCAACGAGCAAAGCCGTGACATCGACCAATTACAGCAGGAAATCATCAGGCTGCAGGTCCAGCTGCAAGCCCTGCAACTGGAAAAGGATCTGTTGCGCCTGAAAGGAGAGGGGCAGCTGGAGGAACTGGCTTTCCAGCGTGAGCGACTGCTGCAACAGGAATCGCTGACCCTGGTGGCCGAGCAGGATGGTGTGGTGACCGGGGTGACTGTCGCGGCCGGGGAAGCTCTCAGGGCCAACCAGCCGCTTATGCAGATTCATGAGCCGGGTTCGGGCTTGCAGGCGGTGGCCTATGTGCCGTCCAGTGTAGTCGGCAAACTGGTTCCGGGTCAGGAGCTGCTGCTGAGTTTCGATGCTTTCAGTCATATGGACTATGGTCGTTATCCGGCACGCATCGAGACTATTGGTCGTTTTCCCATAGATCCCCGTCAACAGTTGCTGCCGGTGCCCGGTGTGAGCGAGCCGGTGTTTCGTCTGACCGCCAGTCTTGAGCAGCATTATGTTGAGGGGCCCGATATCTATCCCCTGCAATCGGGCTTGTTGTTGTCTGCGGATTTTGTAAGCGCCGAGTTGAGCCTGATCGGATTTATTCTCAAGCCGGTACTGGATCTGCGGGGGCGTTTGGGATGATCGCTGCCTGGCTCCATCGTCGATTACCGATGATTTACCAGCGGGAAAACAGCGAATGCGGTCTCGCCTGCCTGGCCATGCTGGCTGCCTACCACGGCAAGCGTCTGGGCATGCAGCTGCTGCGACAGCTGTCGGGTTTATCCAGCCGCGGCGCTTCGGTAAAGGACCTGCTACAAGCCGCTGAACGCATGCAGATGCGGGGTCGAGCCTTGCGTCTGGAGCCGGAGGATCTGGCCCGGCTCAGTTTGCCGGCCGTGTTGCACTGGGATATGGATCACTTTGTGGTGCTGAAGAAAGTGGGTTGGCGTCATCTCACCATTCATGATCCGGCCATCGGTGTGCGGCGCTATCGTGCCGCAGATCTGGGGCGGCATTTTACCGGTGTGGCGGTGGAGCTCAGCCCGGCATCCGGTTTTGTTGCCGGTAAAACTGCCGGGGCCGAAAACATCAGTCTGCGCCAGCTGCTGCGTAGCGGCAAGGGTTTGCCCCTGGCCCTGTTGCAGGTGCTGGTGCTGTCAGTACTGGTGCAGCTACTGGCCCTGCTGGCCCCCATGTATCTGCAACTGGTGATCGATCAGGGGATCAGCCGTGGGGACATGGCGCTGGTGAGCATGCTGGCTTTGCTGTTTGCCCTGTTGATGCTGGTACGCACCCTGGTCAGTCATATGCGGGGTCTGTTGCTCCTGGGCAGTACCAATCAATTGGGTTTTCAACTGGTCTCCGATGCCGTGCACCAGTTGTTTCGACTGCCCCTTTCCTGGTTTGAACGACGGGAGATGGGAGACGTGGTTTCCCGGTTTTCGGCCCTGGAGAACATCAAGCAGCTGGTAACCCGGGAAATGGTCACGGTCATTGTCGATGGCCTGTTTTCCCTGCTGACTGTGCTGCTGTTGTTTGTGTATCAACCCACTCTGGCGCTGATCAGCCTGGCAACGGTAACTGCTATTGCTGGCCTGCGGCTTTTGACCCTGGGATTCGAAAAAGATCTGCGCACCCAGACCATTGAGCTGGAAGCCCGGCAGCAGACCCGGTTCATGGAAAACATTCGCTGTATCAGTACCGTAAAAATCAATGGTATGGAAAGCGAAAGAGAAGCTGACTGGCTGGACCGCTATGCCCAGTTTGTTAATGGCGGCTATCGGCTGGGCAATCTGCAGCTACGCCTGTCCTCGGCAGAGACATTGTGTCTGGGCCTGGAAAATATCCTCATCATCTATCTGGGCAGTCAGTATGTCAGCCAGGCTGAGCTTAGCCTGGGCCAGTTGATGACTTTTGTATTTCTCAAACAGCATTTTCTCAATTCGGTGCTGGCCATGATTCCGAAGCTTGCCGAAATGCGCCTGGTGAAGATCGAGCTGGGCCGGGTGTCGGATATATTACTGGCCAGGCCGGAACAGGATGACAGTGCTGCGTCCCTGTTCAATCCGCCCCTGCAAGGTGACATTGTCGGCAGGCAATTGTGTTTCTGCTATCCGGGTGCTGCGGCAGCGGTGTTCAGCAATTTCGACTTTCATATTCATGCCGGTGAGGTCACGGTGATTACCGGGCCCTCGGGTAGTGGCAAGTCCAGCCTGCTGAAACTGATTCTGGGCCTTCAGGATGCCAGCGCAGGCAGCCTGGAAATTGACGGCCTGACTCATCAGCAGCGAAGCCCCCGGCGCCTGCGGGAACAACTGGCGGCCATACTCCATGACGAAAGTCTGATGGCGGGTAGTATCGCCTACAATATCAATCTGGATGTTGATGTTGCCAATCAGCAGCGCCTGCGCCGGGCCTGTGAGCAGGCTGGCATACTGGCACTGGTGGAGCAGCTGCCCATGGGCTTTGCCACGCGAATAGGGGAAATGGGTAGCCAGTTCTCCGCCGGTCAGGTGCGCAGGATTCTGCTGGCACGGGCATTCTATCGCCAGGCCAGGCTGCTGGTGCTGGATGAAACCCTGACCCATCTCGGCCAGGGTGCCGCCAGGGACATTATCAGAGAACTACGTCTGAGCGGGGCCACGGTCATCATAGTCAGTCATGACCCCCAGGTTATCGCCGAGGCTGACCGGGAAATTGCCATGCCATGCAGCCAGGCAAGCGCAAGCAGCCCGGCTGTTACCGCCAGGCTGACTGGTCCCGAGGGAGCAGGGCAGGCATGAAAAAATCTGTGCGCATACAGGAAAGTGGCCGGGCGTATTATTACCGCATCGCTACTCATCTGTGCGGTGATGCCTTTGTGGACGGGGCCTGTTTTGAATTCTATATCACCCGACTGTTGCAGCGCTGCCGGCCCTACGGGATACGCTTGCACGCCTACTGCATTATGCAAAAGGAAATTCTGCTGTTGGCGACTGCGGTCAACAGCGGTGCGACGGCTGCCTTGCTCGGCAGCCTCGATAGCAGCTACCGTGACTACTTCAATCTGCGTTTTAGCCGACATCTGCGTCGCTTTTGCGGCAGTATCCAGCGCTGCGCTTTGCTGGATGATGCCAGTGTGCTGGAAGCCCAGAAATATGTGGAAACACAAGCCTGCCGCGAGTTGAATCTGCAACATCCCGGTGCCTGGCACTGGAGTAGCTACAATGCCAATGCCTTTGGTGGGCAAACCAGGGGATTGGTCAGGCATCGGGCTTTAGCGATTTATTTGAGCCAACAGCAGAGCCGTCATGTCAGATACAGGCAATGGCTCGCCGAAGGATTCAGCACAGCACGACTGGCCTGGCTCGACAAGCAGCTCAACCGGGCTCCGTTTCTGACCGCCAATCTGCGTAAGAAAGATAGCTGGTTTGCCTGAGCGGGCCTGTTGCAAAGCGCCAGGATAACAATTTCAAAATTGAAATGGCCGGCAAGCCCCGCTTTACGCGCTTTGCATCGGTTTCTCCCTTGTAGAATTTATCAGCCTGGTAAATTTAGCTGACACATTTTCCGTCATTCTGGCAGAAAATTGCTGGCCCAAAGGCGCCATGTCAATTTCAAATAAAGCATTGATACACTGGAGCAGGGGCGGGCAATTCGAGTAATATTGGTTTGTCAGCAGGGGGAACTCTGGCAGCAGTTATGAATAAGAATACCATCAGCTATCATCCTTTTTTTGATCCTTGTCGGGACGGCAAGCCACTGAGCTGGGCTCAAAAGCTGAGCCTGTCCATTGCCGTGGGTGCTGCCTACAGCCTGTTCCAGTTTCTGAATCTGTACAACAAGGCGGTATTTTTCGAACAGTATGCCTGGGTGTTGAGTATTATCATCAGCACCAGTTTGCTGGCCCTGTATATGGCAACTGCAGTGTTCCGAAACAGCCTGTCTGTCATGCTGACTCACGATGACCCCTCCGGTTCTACCGAGCAATTCCTCCGGCGCATCATGACCAACCGCAATTATGTCGCCTTCGGTCTGATCTTTGGCTTGATGACCTGTGCCGTTTCCCAGGCTCTGGGTATTCCGGAATCTTTGGCCGAGGCACGTCTGCCATTTCTGTCCTACTATCTTGGCTGCATGCTCACCGGTTTTGCATCGGGTATGGGACTGTGGGGAATTTTTTCCATCATCGCCCTGTATGTTCGTCTGGCGCCCAACCTGCAGTACACACTGGATCCTGATAATCCGGATGGCAAGGGTGGCATCAAGGCCCTGGGGGATTCCTTGTGGGTATTCGCCAGTCTGCTATTTCTGGTTGGCCTGCTGGTGGCGATCTATATGTTCAATGCCGAGTGGACCAATGTGCAGAGCAGCCTGGGCCGGGTTCTGTTCCTGTTCTGGCTGGCCATGCCCTTTGTGCTGGCCATCTCCATCGTGCTGATTCCCGGACTGGCAGTGCGCCGTCAGGTGGATGAATTCAAGCAGCGCAAGCAGGAAGAGCTGAAGAAGGAGCGCGCCGAAGTCTACACTTCCTACAAGGAGTTTGAGCAGGCCGACGATGAGGAAATCATCGCCAGCAAGCGAGCCTTGCAGGACCGTCTGAACAGCATCCACCAGCAGATGGAAAAACTGCAGCACATGGGCAGTTCACTGCTGGATTTCAGAAAAAATTCCTGATCGACGGCAATCGCCGAATTATTCCTCGTAGGCGTCTATTGCCGGGCAGGCACAGAAAAGATTCCGGTCCCCATAGACATTATCGATACGGTTTACCGCAGGCCAGTATTTGCTTTCACTGCGCTTGCCACCGGGGTAGACCGCTTCTTCCTTTGAGTAGGGTCGATCCCAGCCGGCATCCAGCATGTCTTCAATGGTATGGGGCGCATTGCGCAGGGGATTGTTCTCGGGGTCGATATCGCCGGCTTCAACCTGGGCGATTTCCTGGCGAATCTGGATCATGGCCGCTACGAACTTGTCCAGCTCTTCCTTGCTCTCGCTTTCCGTTGGTTCAATCATCAAGGTGCCTGCCACCGGGAAGGACATGGTTGGCGCATGAAAGCCGAAATCCATGAGGCGCTTGGCCACGTCTTCCTCGGTGATTCCACTGGCCTGTTTCAGGGGTCGCATGTCGATGATGCATTCATGGGCCACCATGCCATTGCGGCCGGTATAGAGAACCGGGTAGTGATCCTTCAGGCGACTGGCAATATAGTTGGCATTAAGAATCGCTATCTGGGTGGCTTTTAACAAACCGCTACCGCCCATCATGGCGATATACATCCAGGAGATAGGCAGAATCCCGCAGCTACCCCAGGGCGCTGCCGACACGGCCGAGTTGTTGGCATCGGGCCCGTCAATCTTGATCAGGCTATGATTCGCCAGAAACGGGGTCAGGTGTTCCTTGACACCGATAGGGCCCATGCCGGGGCCTCCACCGCCGTGGGGGATACAAAAAGTCTTGTGCAGATTCACATGGGAGACATCGGCGCCAATATCAGCGGGTTTGGCCAGTCCAACCTGTGCATTCAGATTGGCACCATCCATATAAACCTGGCCGCCATGGTCATGAATGATCTGACAGATCTCCTTGACCGCTTCCTCATAGACACCATGGGTTGAGGGATAGGTAATCATCAGGGCAGCCAGGGTGTCTGCATGTTTCTCGGCCTTGGCCTTGAGATCCTCAACATCGATATTGCCGTCCTCGTCACAGGCCACCAGCACCACCTTCATGCCTATCATCTGCGCGCTGGCAGGGTTGGTGCCATGGGCCGAGGTGGGAATCAGGCAGACATCGCGATGTTTGCCGTCATTGCTGTCGAGGTAATTTCGGATCGCCAACAGACCGGCGTATTCACCCTGGGCACCGGAATTGGGTTGCATACTGACTGCATCAAAGCCGGTAATTTCCGCCAGCATGGCTTCCAGTTCACGGATCATTTGCTGGTAGCCAGTCATCTGCTCCACCGGTGTGAAAGGGTGGGGCTTGGCGAACTCGGGCCAGCTCACCGGAATCATTTCTGCAGCGGCATTGAGTTTCATGGTACAGGAGCCCAGGGGAATCATGGAATGGGTCAGGGAGATGTCCCGATTCTCCAGGCGCTTCAGATAACGCATCATTTCTGTTTCGCTGTGAAAGCGATTGAACACCGGATGGCTCAGATAGTCTGACTGACGCTGCAGGGCTGCGGGTATTGCACTAGCCTGCTTGCCTGTCGCAATTTCCTCATCGAGGGTTTGCAGTCGGTCTCTGGGGATTTCCTTGCCCAGTATCACCTGCCAGAGTGTGAGCACATCCTCATCAGTGCTGCATTCATCCAGACTGATGCCAATAGTGCCGGGTGCGCTCAACTGCCCTGCGCGCAGATTGATGCCGGCTGCCGCTGCCCGGTCCAGAATCTGTTGTTCTGCGTCGCTGTCCAGTTCCAGTGTCAGGGTGTCGAAATAGTTTTCGCTTTTCAGTTTCAGGCCTTGATGCCTGAGCTCAGTAGCCAGGATGCTGGTGAGGCGGTGAATGCGTTCGGCAATACGGCGAATACCGGCGGGGCCATGATACATGCAATAGAGCGCCGCGATATTGGCCAGCAGCACCTGGGCAGTACAGATATTGCTGTTGGCCTTTTCCCGGCGAATATGTTGCTCCCTTGTTTGCAGCGCCATGCGATAGGCCTGCTTGCCGCGGCTGTCCACCGATACCCCGATGATGCGACCTGGCACGGCACGTTTGTATTCGTCACGGGTGGCAAAGTAAGCCGCGTGTGGTCCGCCATAACCCATGGGTACTCCGAGGCGTTGGCTGTTGCCCAGCACAACATCGGCACCCATCTCGCCGGGGGGCTTCAGCAGGGCAAGACTCATCAGATCGGCGGCAACAATGGCAATAGCCTTGTGCTCATGCAATTGCGCGAAGACATCGCTGAAATCAGTAACTTCGCCATTGACGTCCGGGTATTGGAACAAGGCTCCGAATACTTCTTCATATTGAAGGTCCGCAAGGCTGCCTGTGACCAGCTCAAAACCAAAACGTTCGGCGCGGGTTTTCAGTACATCAATAGTCTGGGGGAAACAGTTCTCATGGACGAAGAATTTATTGGCCGAGCGGTTCTTGCTGACCCGTTTCGCCAGTGACATGGCCTCGGCCGCCGCAGTTGCTTCGTCCAGCAGGGAGGCATTGGCCAGGTCCATGGCGGTGAAGTCGAGAACCATTTGCTGAAAATTCAGTAGACATTCCAGACGGCCCTGGGATATCTCTGGCTGATAGGGCGTATAGGCGGTGTACCAGCCGGGATTTTCCAGCACGTTTCTCAGAATCACATTGGGAATGCGAGTGTCGTAATAGCCCAGTCCGATAAAGGAACGCTTATTGGCATTGCGTTGGCCCATGGCCTTCAGTTTGTTCAGGGCCTGTTCCTCGGTCATCGGGTCTGGCAATTGCAGTGCTGACTCCAGGGCGATAGACCGGGGCACGGTCTTCTCCACCAGGCTTTCCAGTGAATCGAGCTGCAGGGTTTCCAGCATGCGGCTGACTTCGTCGGCATCGGGCCCGATGTGGCGATCCACGAATTCGGAATCATATTGAAGCGCTGAAAGCGACAAGACCGAATCCTGCTCTGATTGGCTATTGGTTTGCTGCGAACTCACTGCTGATTTCTGCTGCATTAGGCTGGTTTTCCTGAACCTTTGCTAGGTATTGATTACTGGTAATGTTACGGCCGACAGTCCGCCGTGGATTGCCTGGCCTGGCTGTCCGGTGCCGGTCTGGCTCCACAACGGCCAACGGCAGGGTCAACGCTACAAGCGGCCCTGCCTGAAAAGAGTCTGGTAGTGAATACTCTATTCGTTTTCGAGGTGGTCGGCGTAGGCTTCGGCATCCATGAGTTCACCGAGTTCGGCTTCATCACTGATACGAACCTTGAAAAACCAGCCATCGTCATAGGGAACAGAGTTTACGGTTTCCGGTGCATCCACCAGGGCGTCATTGATTGCCACAATCTCGCCGGACACCGGACTGTAGATGTCTGAAGCCGCTTTCACGGATTCCACCACGGCAACCTCATCTTTGGCATTCACTGTGGTGCCTGGCTCGGGTAATTCCACAAAGACAATATCGCCCAGGGCATCCTGGGCATGGTCACTGATGCCGACAGTGGCCACGCCATCTTCGTCTACTCTTACCCACTCGTGGGATTGGGCATACTTCAAATCGTCCGGAATATTGCTCACAGCCTGATCTCCATCAGTGTTGGCCCAGTGGCCTACTCAAAAACTTTTTTGCCAAAACGGACGAAATTCGGTCTGACGATTCTGACTGGAGTCAGCTTGCCGCGGATGTCGACCTGGCAGGAATTGCTATTGACGGGGATTCTAGCTAAAGCAATGGAATGCTTCAATGTAGGAGAAAAGCTGCCGCTGGTGATGACGCCCTCACCCTGATCGGTGACCACTTTCTGGCCAGCGCGCAGCACGCCTCGCTCTTCAAGTACCAGCCCGGTGAGGCAGGGAAACATGCCATCGGCCAGCAGTTTGCGGTGCAGATTGACCTGATCACGACCTATAAATTCCCGGTCCTCAGGCTCCCAGGCAATGGTTTGCTCCATATTGGCGGCGATGGCCGAGGTATTTTCATCCATGTCCTGGCCATAGAGATTCATGCCCGCTTCCAGGCGCAGGGTATCCCTGGCCCCCAGTCCCACCGGTTTGACTCCGGCCGACAGTAACTGGTCCCAGAGATTGGCTGCCTCACTTTCCGGGAAAATAACTTCGATGCCTTTTTCACCGGTATAGCCGGTACGGGCGATAAACCAGTCTCCGGATTCAAAGCCGCGGAAATTGCCCAGCTCACGCACCGCCGCTGCCCGCTTGGTACTGATTACAGAACAGAATTTGTCGATTGATTCGGGGCCATGCACGGCCAGGATTGCCAGTTTCGGGCGCTCTTCAATGGCCACGGCGAAGCCCGGGCTGTGATTGGCCATCCACTTCAGATCCTTCATGCGGGTGGCGCAATTCACCACCAGGCGGTAGCCCTCCTGCATCCGGTAGACGATGAGGTCATCCACCACGCCACCGTCGAGGTTCAGCATGGCGCTATAGAGTGCCCGGCCAGGGGTATCGAGCTTGGCCACATCATTGGCCAGCAAATAGCGCAGGTAGGCCTGGGCGTCGTCGCCGGAAACATCCACCACGGTCATGTGCGAGACATCGAAGACTCCGGCGGCAGTTCTTACCTGCTGATGTTCCTCGATTTGGGAGCCATAGTTGATGGGCATGTCCCAGCCGGAAAAGTCCACCATCTTGGCGCCAGCGTCCAGATGTTTCTGATAGAGAGCGGTGCGTTGTCCCACGATAAACCTTGTGATTTGCCAAAACAGGCAGCCATTCTACCGACTAGATCGCGAGGTTTACAATTGATGCTTGATTAGCGGCGGGGTGAGGGTCAGGGCCGCAGGCGGTGCGGCCCTGGTGCTTGTCAGCGCTTGTTCAGCGATTGCCTGCTGCGCTCAGGCGATCCTCAAGAATACCAAGCAGCGCTTCGGTTGCGGCAGGGTATTCATCGAGCTGTCGCAGGGCGCGAATCACGGCTCTTTCGATGCTTTCATCCTCGCTTGAGTCATAGAGTCGCATCAGCTCCTCGATGGCCCCCTCCTGTTCACTGTCACCCAGTGCCCCTGCTGCCGTGGCCAGTATTGCGGGATTGGTCTCGGTGGCTATGAGCTGGCTAATCACGGCCAGTGACTGGGCACTCTCAGCCTCGCCGATACCACTCAGGGCAGCCATGCGGCGACGTGGATTGTCAGTGCTCAGGTAGATATGCTCCAGTGCGGCGACGCCAATATTGTCTTCCCGGTCGGCAATGCCTTCGATGGCAATGCTGGCCAGTTCGTCGTCCTCAGCCTGCAAGGCCAGGTCCGACAGGAAACTCATTACCGCCGGGGATTCGGCATCGGCGATCTCTTCCAGCAGGAGGTATTGCAGACCGGGGTCATTCTGGGCCTGATAGGCTGCCAGCAATATATCGATGGACTCGCGGCTGCCGATATCGGCCAGGGTATCTGCCACTTCTTCCAGCAACGCCGGTTCCGTGGTTTCCAACAGGGTCTGCAAGACCGGCAGGGTCTGCTCCGGGTCCCAACGATCCATCTCGTCTACAATCTCGGCGCGAATGGCGACTGCTGCTTCCTCATCCCGGGCGATGGCCAGCAATGCTTCCCGGGCAGCATCATCATTGCGGTCCAGCAATACAATCACCGCATTATTGCGGACTTCTTCACTGGGATCGCCGTCTGCCAGTTCCAGTAATCTGTCGGTGACGGCAGCTCCGGGGATATCTTCCAGTAACAGCACGATGCGACTGCGCAGTTGCGGGTCATCACTGCTGTCCAGGCGCTGGATCAGCAGGTCTGCAGCTCGCTGGTCATAGCGCAGGGCAGCAAGCACAGTCAGCAATTCATCGTCCACGGAACTGCGACTACGAAATCGGGCCCGGTCTTCAAAACTTTCACGGACGCTTTCAGCAATACGGCGGGCGTTTTCCACCGACTCTCGCAGCATGTCAGGATCCATCGCCTCATCCAGATCAATCTCTATCTCGCCATCGGCAGCAATAAAGACCCCGGGGGGCAGGGGCGGAATCTCGGGGACATTGATGTCTTCACGAAATTCCCTGACCCGCTCCATGGCCAACTCGGCCCGGTCCAGGGCCCGGGCTACCGTCTCGCTGATATCCTGATCGTCGAAGTCAAAATCGAAATCAAAATCCAGCTCGGGATCGCCCACGGCCAGAAACTCCAGCTGTGACAGAAATTCCGGATTACCCCTGTCGGCAAGGCTGGAAGCAAGCAACAGCAGCTTGGCCCGGGCATCGGAAGTCCAGGAGCTCTGGGGCCAGTTGTTCATGAACTGTTGGTAGCATTCGAACTGTGCCTGCTGATCGCTACTGAGTTGCTCCAGGGCATAGCAATTCCAGAATGCCGCATCATCGGCCCAGGCGCTGTCGGCAAACTGCTGTTGAAAATCAGCGAAGTGATCGTTTGCCTGTTGCCACTGCTGCTGCAGAATCAGCTGGTAGCCCTGCCGATAACTGTCATTGTCCTCCTGGGAGAGAACAGGCAGTGCTGTAGCTGACAACAGGCCTATGGAAAGTGCCAGGAGTCGTTTTTTCATGGGTTTACCTCGTCTTTGTAAATGCGCTAGATCACTTGTGGCTGATTGCGCATTTCCATCAGTCTGATTTTCAGAAGCACACTGTTGTCTTCCATATATTGCTGCAGTAACTGCACGCCTTCTTCCATATTGGATTCATCCAGATTGGCAATCTGCAACAACATGAATTCGATATCTCTCAAAAGACGTGACTGTCCGGAATTGAAACTGTCATTCATATCATTGCTCATGAAATTGGCCTGCAGGGCCATGTCGCGGGCAAAGGTCTGCTGTACCGGCACCATGGCGGTATTGTTGGCTTCGGTATTGGCCACGGTCATCAGCAATGTTTCTACCCGGTTCAGGTAGTCCAGCAGCTCCGGAGCAATAGCCTGATTGCTGGCGAGCTCGCTGACGCCTGCCCCGCCACCGGTTTCAGTCTGGGGGCCAATGGGCAGTATGGAAATAAACAACAGCAGGCAGGCTGCCATGACCATGCCGGTCGCAAGCCAGGGTGCCGGGCGAAAGCGTCGCGCCTGATTGCGATAGCGATCGGCGTCGATGCTGTCCAGTGCCGGCTCAATGTTTTCCCAGAGTGAGTCCAGTTGTACCCGCTCCGGTATATCATCGAAATTACCACTGGCCAGGCCCTGGGCTTCGAGATAGTTCTTGCCCGCCTGCAAGTCATCAAGCAGTTCCCGGCAATGCTGGCAATGTTCAATATGCTGCTGTAATGCCTGCTGCTGTCCGGCGGGCAAATCTCCGTACAGGCCGTCGGCAATCAGCAACTGGCTGGCTTCACAACTCAACATGTTTCGATCTCCCGAATCAGGTAGCTGCTGTCGAGCCGCTCACGAAGTTTACGAATGGCGCGAAACAGAATGTTTTTTACTGTGCCCTCGGAGCGGTCCACCACCAGGGCAATTTCGCGCAGCTTGAAATTCTGCATATGGCGCAGGGTGAATACGGTTTTTTCAAAGGGACTGAGGCAATTCAGTGCCCGCTGGATATCCTGCCCCAATTGACTGTTCTGCAATTCACCGTCACTGCGACGGCCAGGATTGCTATCCACCACCTCGGCGCCCGGGTCAGATTCCCGCGCCAAATGCAGATGCCGCTTCTGCTGGCGCTGGACATCGATGGCGGCGAGATAGCTGATGCGATAGAGCCAGGTGGACAGCAGACAGTCGCCGCGGAAATCCGGCAGTGCCCGGTAGGCCTTGATAAAGGCTTCCTGCACAATATCTTCCGCCAGGGAGGCTTCGCCGATGACCGAGCGTGCCACCGTGAACATCTTTTGCTTGTTGGCGTCGACGATCTGCTGAAAGGCCTGCCGGTCACCTCTGGCTGCGGCCCTGGCCAACTGGCGGTCGGCCTTCAGCGCCAATTGCCGATCGCTCTGGCGGTCCTTGATGGAATGAATACTGGCGGTGTCCATAATCCTGAATCTTGCCCCTTTAATGGTCAGACGGATACTGTCTGGAAAGGTTTGCAGGATTTTTTTGTGCTTCAGCTGATTTTCTGAGCTCTTGGCAGTTCTACAGGCTCTTGGCAGCCAATTGAGGATGATGTGTCAGGGCGGGCACAGCCCTGTTCCGGCCAGCTCCGGCCTGCCTCAGGGCTGCCAGGCATAGCTGAACTTGGCAAACAGGGTGCGGTTGGTCTGTTCTATGGAGTCAAAATTGTCGTCCTGGAAACCGGCATCGGAGTAGCCGATAAAGAAGCGGGTCGCGGCATTGACCTTGTAGCTGTACAGCAGCTGGGTGGTCAGTTCCTTGCTGCGGCTTTGTACCGGGCGCAGATAGAGATCGGGGTTGCGATCATTGTCGATGTACTGGGCGGTGAAGCGCACAAAGGCCCGATTGTTGAACTGGTAGGTCAGTTCCGCATCGCTCAGGGCGGCATTGAACAGGCGTCCGCCATCCACATCGAACTTCTGTTTCACGTATTCCAGATCGACCTCCAGATGGCGACCCCAGCGGAAGCTGATTTCCGGCCCCAGACGGGTGGAACGGCCAAGGCGGGTATTGGCGAAATCGACGATGTCTTCAACCCTGGCATACATGCCCAGTTCCAGACCGGCGGAGGGTGAAAAGCTGAAAGAGAGTTGATTGAATTGCTCATCGAAGTACTGGCCATTCCAGTAAGTACGGCTGCCGCCGAACAAGCCGTCAAGCCGGGACTGCAGAGGACCGTCGATATTGACGAAAACCTCGAATTCTTCTTCCAGTTCGAAACCGGACTGGTCGTGGGTGATGTCATAGTCCAGGGCGACGCGCACCCGGCTGAGAAAACTGTCGCCGTCGCGGCGCCAGCTATGCCCAACCCGGGTCACGAAATAGCTGTAGTCCACCCGTGAGATGAAACCCAGATCGGCACGGAAGTCGGCGCCCACATCGGTGTAGGCCATCCATACATCCCAGCGCCGGTCATTGTGGCGGTATTCAATGAAATTGAAGCTGTCACTGAGACTGGCGGCCTGGTTGAAATTGTTCTGAATCTGCTGGGGATAATCGGTTTCCGAGCGCATGGTTTGCAGGGTAAACACATCGGCATCGGTAGGCCTGAGCACGGCATCGATACTGGTGACGGTATTGTTATAGCCGTCACCGCGACGGTCCGTAACCAGGGCACCGATGCTGGATGCGCCGAACACATCGTAGCGATAGCGTGCAATGGAAACATCGCTTTGCATGTCACCCAGCGATGCCAGCCTGGAACTGAGGCTGCCTGGCATCAGAAAGCTGGTCTGCTCATCCCGGGCACTGAGCAGGCCGAAGGAATGCCGGCCGCTCTTGCCGGTGAGTTTGGCGCCGTATTCGGGATCGGCAATATTACGGGTATGCACCAGGTTCTGGGCCGTGTCGAAATAGTCGGCACCGTCGAGGAAAAAGGTGCGCCGCTCGGGAAAATAGAGACTGAAGGTATTGTTGATATCGAGCTGTGCGCTATCGGCTTCCACCTGGGAAAAATCGGGATTGAGGGTGGCATTCAGGTACAGATCCTGATTGATGCCCCAGCGCACATCGACACCTCCGTCCGGATCGATATCTTCACTCTGCCAGCCAGTGCCACTGGCTGGGTCGCGGGTCTCTATGGCGCTGGCGGTGATGGTGGGGATGATTTCCAGATTGCGACTGCGTTCGAGATCGGCGAAGCCCTGTGCCTTGCCGATCTGGCAGAGATAGCAGGCAATGTCACGATCACGGGGTTTGCTGGCAATGCGGTTGCGGCGGTCACGGGGATAATGTCGTACCAGATCGATGCCCCAGGTCTGGGCTCCTTCGGAACGGGTGAAGCGCAATTGCTTCAGGGGAATGGCCATCTCCACCATATAACCGCTGTCGGTAATCTGGCCGGCACTGTCCCAGATCGCGTTCCAGGAATCATCTTCGTTGCCATTGATGTCGTCCTGGATGGCGTCGGTTTGCACACCCAATGGATTCACCAGAAATTCATAGGCCCGACGTTCGTCATTGAAGGTGTCCAGCACGATACCTACCCAGTCATCGTCCCAGACTGTATCGCGGTCGCGATAGAAGGCGCGAATCTGATCAGGCTCAGGGTCGTCGGCAATGAAGGCCACGTACAGCACTTCACCGTCTTCCATCAACAGTCCGCGGGCCGATACTGCCGCTTCGATGGAATCGCCGGGCTGGAATTCAATATTGACGTCAATGACGGTGGCCTGTTGCCACTCCGCCGCCTCGACATTGCCATCAATATCCGGCGCAGTACCGATGCGGGGAATTTCGTAATTGTAATCCTGTGTATGGGCCAGGCCTGGAAAAAGCAGACAGAGACACAGGACTGAACGGGTCAATCTGGAGCAGGGAGAAAAATTCATAAATACTGTTCTTGTTGTAATGATGCCGATGTGGCGGCGCCGCAATTTTGGCAGACCCGCCCATTTCAGGCAAACCGGTGCTTTCTGCTACTTTGACGCCCGCCGGGATGCAAAGGTTGCAATGCAAATGGCAGGCAAAAAAAACGGGAGCCAGGCTCCCGTTTCTGTTTATTGACGCCAGGTGGCTATGCTATTGCCCTGCCATTTCTGCGGCGGCCTCCACAATGAAGTCGAAGTCGGGCCGATCACGATAGCTCTCTTCGGCGAATTTGTAGCGAATGATCCCGTCAGGGCTGATCAGGAATATCCCCGGGTAGGGCACACCATAGGCACGACTACCGGGTTCGTATTCGGTGTTCAGTATCCCGAGACGATTCACATGGCTGATGTCCTCGTCATGAAGCAGGGTGAATTCCACCCCCCGGTCCAGTTCCACTTCCTTGAGGAAGTCCACCGGATCGTAAGTCATGGCGGCGACATTGATGCCCAGTTCCTCGAACTGGTCGCTAATCTCTATCAGCTGCACGAGCTGAGCAGTACAGAAGGGTCACCAGTCGAAAGAGCGGCTGAGCATGAACAACAGTCCATTCTCACCCACCAGATCCTCGAACTGGCGTAAGTCGCCATTCTGGTCCTGGGCCGACAGTTCCGGCAGGGCGGCTCCTACCGGATAATCCGGCGCCCAGACAAAGTCCTGGGCCAGCGCCAGCTGCGAGCAGGCCCACAGGCCGGCACTGAACAGCAGCATTAACAGTTTATTGGTTTTTTTGCCCATCGCGGCTCCCTAGGTTTGGAATTGTCCTTAGTAAACCCGCATCGAGCGGATTTTCTTTCAGCCGATTGCCGGCGCTTTCAGGAAAAGAGGATTACTCGATCGCCGCCAGGAAACGTTCGCCCCGGGGCAGATAGTTGTTGTGGCTGTCCAGGGAGAACACCACCGAGCTGGAGCGACCGATGATTTCTTCCCTGGGAATAAAACTGTAAACACGGCTGTCGGCGCTGTTGTCACGATTGTCCCCCAGCACAAAATACTGGTCATCCGGCACGATGGTGGGGCCATAGGAGCGGCTGGAGCGATTCACGAAACCGCTGAGAACCTGGGCCTGATGGCTGCGCTCTTCCAGTTCCTCAATCAGGATGATGGCATCGCCTTCCCGGTCCAGTACCTCATAATGAGCCGCCTCACCGTTAATCACCAGGGCATTGTTCTGCATATAGATGGTGTCGCCGGGCAGCCCCACAATGCGTTTCACCAAACGCTTGCCCGCCCGTTTGCTGTCAATAATGACCACATCACCACGCTCGGGGTCTCCGATTTCGGCCAGGGAAATCTCGGTAAAGGGAATCTTGACGTCATAGGCCAGCTTGTTGACCCAGACCTTGTCGCCGTCCAGCAGGGTGGGTTGCATGGAGGCACCGGAAATGGAGCTGAGATCGGCTATGGCACTCTTGAAGAAGACGATGGAACAAAGCAAAAAGATAAACTGCCGGTTGTCTTTCCAGAAATGATTGAGGGAAGACAGCAGGCGTTGGCCGAGGGGAAGCTTTGCGGGATCGTGCATAAATCGCCTATCAAACAGGTCATGCGGATAAAGAATCAAATTAGCCTTGCCGGCAGGGCATGTCAATTGCTGCTCACCGCAGCATCCGGCAATCAGCCGGACCTGGCCCGGCCTGTGCCTGTGTGCTCGTAAATGTGCCTGTAGATGCAGCTGATGTGGCTTGCAAAGCGCCAGCGCCTTCAATAACCTGTATACCCGTACAGTGCCTGCCGAGCTGTCACCATCTATGTCACTTGCCAATTTCCATCCCGCCTGCCAGAACTGGTTCCGGTCCCGCTTCGGCGAGCCCACACCGGCACAGGCCCAGGCCTGGCCCGCCATCCAGGCGGGCAAACATACCCTGATTTCAGCGCCCACCGGCAGCGGCAAGACTCTGGCCGCCTTCTATGCCGCCATTGATGAACTGGTGAAGAAAGGCCTGAACAATCAATTGCAGGACGGGGTTCAGCTGCTTTATGTCTCACCGCTGAAAGCCCTGAGTAACGATATCCGGAAGAACCTTGAGCAGCCCCTGGATGGCATTGCCGAGCACCTGCACTTGGTGGGCTCGCCACCGGTGGATATCCGTGTGGCGGTGCGCACCGGAGATACGCCGGCCAATGAACGTCAGAAAATGGCGAAAAACCCGCCCCATATTCTGGTAACTACGCCGGAATCCCTGTATCTGCTCCTTAGCAGCGCCAGTGGCCGGGCCATGCTGGCCTCGGTCAGCAGCCTGATTATTGATGAAATCCATGCCTTGCTGGGGGACAAGCGGGGCTCCCATCTAGCCCTGTCGGTGGAACGGCTGGCCCATCTGGTGGCCCGCGAGAGTGGCCAGCATCTGCAGCGCATTGGTTTGTCAGCCACCCAGAAACCCATCGAAATGGTGGCAAATTATCTGGTGGGAAACCCTACAGAGTCGCAACAGGCCGATTGTGTCATTGTAGACACAGGGTTTCGCCGCGCCATGGAGATCAATCTGGAGGTTCCGGGCTCGCCTTTGACCGCCCTGATGAGCAATGAAGTGTGGGAGGAGCTCTACGAGCGTCTGGTAACGCTCATTAATAATCATGAGACAACCCTGGTATTCGTCAATACCCGGCGACTGTCGGAACGCCTGGCCCTGGCCCTGACCGACCGCCTCGGGGAAGGGGCTGTCTCGGCTCACCACGGCAGTATGAGCAAGGATCACCGCCACAGTGCCGAGCAGAATCTCAAGCAGGGCAAGCTCAAGGTTCTGGTGGCCACCGCCTCCATGGAACTGGGTATCGATGTCGGTTCGGTGGATCTGGTGGTGCAGTTTTCATCACCGAAAAGCATTGCCACGTTTTTGCAGCGGGTGGGCCGCTCCGGTCACTCCGTCAAAGGCACCCCCAAAGGCGTGCTGTTTCCCCTGACCCGGGATGACCTGGTGGAATCGGCGGCCCTGATTCACAGCATTCGCAGTGGCGAACTGGATGCCATTGTCATGCCGGAAAAGCCGGCGGATATTCTCGCCCAGCAAATCGTCGCCGAAGTGTCCTCGCCTTCGGCCAGCGATGAAGGCTGGGCACTGGATGAAATTTATGCCCTGCTGCGCCGAGCCTACCCCTACCGTAATCTGGGCAGAGATGAGTTCGACAGTATTATCGCCATGCTGGCCGAAGGCTATAGCAGTCGACGTGGGAGACGTGGCGCTCATTTGCACCTCGATGCGGTCAACAAGCGCATTCGTGCCCGTCGCGGTGCCAATCTCATTGCCCTGACCAATGGCGGGGCCATCCCGGATATGTTTGATTACCAGGTGGTACTGGACCCGGAGGACACCGTGGTGGGCACGCTCAATGAGGATTTTGCCCTGGAAGCCCTGCCGGGTGATGTCTTCACCCTCGGTACTCACTCCTGGCAGTTATTGCGTATCGATGGTCTGAAAGTGAGGGTGCGGGATGCCGAAGGCATGCCGCCCACGATTCCGTTCTGGTTCGGTGAAGGCCCGGGTCGCAGCCGTGAGTTGTCCGAATCGGTGTCCAGACTCAAGGCCAGCATCGCCGAACTGCTGATCAATGATTCGGCCAATGCCGCGGTGCAGTTCTGTGTGGACGCCATTGGTCTGCCGCGCTCGGCCGCCACCCAGATGGTGGAATACCTGCAGACAGGCATGCAGGCCCTGGGTGTGATGCCCACGCGGGATACCCTGGTGATGGAGCGTTTCTTCGATGAAGTGGGCGACATGCATGTGGTGATTCATTCCCCCTTCGGCAGCCGCCTCAATCGCGGCTGGGGTCTGGCCCTGCGCAAACGCTTTTGTCGCTCATTCAATTTCGAATTACAGGCAGCGGCCAATGAAGACAGCATTGTCATCTCACTGGGCTCGGTGCACAGCTTTGTGCTGGATGAAGTGTTTCGCTACCTGCAGAGCGCGTCGGTGCGCGAGGTGCTGATTCAGGCCATGCTGGATGCGCCCATGTTTGAAGTGCGCTGGCGCTGGAATGCCACCCGCTCATTGGCAATCCAGCGCAATCGCAGTGGCAAGCGGGTTCCTCCGCAGTTCCAGCGCATGGATGCCGAAGACCTGGTGGCCCATGTCTTCCCGGACCAGATTGCCTGCCAGGAAAATATTACCGGTAAACGGGAAGTTCCGAGCCACCCCCTGGTGGACCAGACCGTGCATGATTGCCTGACCGAAGCCATGGATATCGATGAGCTTGAAAGTCTGGTGGCAGCAATCGAGGCCAATGAAAAGGATCTGGTGGCCAAAGACCTGCGTGAGCCCTCGCCCTTTGCCCAGGAAATCATTAATGCCCGGCCCTATGCCTTTCTCGATGATGCGCCCTTTGAAGAAAGGCGTACCAATGCTATTCGTCACCGACGCTGGACTGACCCCGATGAGGCCAGGGACTACAGCCAGCTCGATCCGGAGGCCATCGCCCGGGTAAAAGAAGAGGCCTGGCCCACGGTGACTCGCAGTGAGGAACTTCATGATGCGCTGTTAAGCCTGGCCTTCGTCAATGATGAGGAATTCAGGCAGCAGAGCTGGGATGCTTTCATGACCAGCCTGCAGAAAGAAAACCGTGCCCTGCGAGTGGACAACGGTAAGCAGAGCCTGTGGATCGCCGCCGAGCAGGCAGCCCGTTTCAAGCTGCTGTTTCCCGACTTTGAATTACCCGACAGTTTGCCCCAGGCCCTGCGTCATTGTGATGAATCAGCAGAAACGGCCATGCGGGAAATCATCCGCTGCCGCCTGGAAGGTCTGGGGCCGGTAACTGCTGCAGAGTTGGCAGCCGCACTTGGTGTGGAGCTGGCGGCCTGCGATGCGGCACTGATTGCCCTGGAAGTGGAAGGCTTTGCCTTTCAGGGACATTTCACACATGGCAGCGCCGGGCAGCAGCCCCCTGTGCAGTGGTGTGAACGCCGCTTGCTGCAGCGAATTCACCGTTACACCATCGATGCCCATCGCCGCGCCATCAAGCCGGTTTCCCTGCAAACCTATACTGAGTTTCTGTTTCAGCGTCATCAGTTACAGGCAGTCGACAGCGGGCAGGGCAGCGGGGCAGGCGGCCTGGATGGACAAACACGCCTGATGTCCTGCTTTGCCCTGCTGGATGGTGTGGCGGTACCGGCCGTGAGCTGGGAGGCTGATCTCTATCCGGCCCGCATCCGCAATTATGATCCCAACTGGCTGGACATGCTCTGTATCAGTGGCCGGGCCAGCTGGGGGCGCTATTCCCTGCCGCTGGCAAATCGACGCAATCTGCAACGCAAGCGCAGTGCCGGCCCGGTGCGCAGCACGCCGATCACCCTGAGTCAGCGCAGTAATCTGGATATCTGGCAGGCACTGGCCCGGGAGCAATGCAGTGAATCACCATCCCTGCAAATGAGTGAACTGGCAAGCAAGGTGGAGCAGGTACTGCAGCAAATGGGCGCCAGTTTCTTCGATGAATTGCTGCGGCACAGTGGTTTGTTGCGGGCCCAACTGGAGGAAGCACTGGCAGAGCTGGTGAGTCTGGGGCGGGTCAGCAGTGACAGCTTTACCGGTCTGCGGGCCTTGCTGATGTCCAGCAAACACAAACAGCGAGCCCAACGGCGACGCGGCGGGCGTGCCATGTTTGGCCTTGAAGATGCCGGTCGCTGGAGTCTGTTGAATACCTTTGAGCAGCAGGAAAATGATCAGGCTGCTGCCGGTAAATCAGCGCATCAACCGCTGGATGAGGAGCAGCTCAGGCGCCTGCTTGGCATCTATCTGCAACGCTGGGGAGTGCTGAGTCGGGCAGTGATTGACCGTGAGAGTCTGGCGCCGCCCTGGCGCGTTTTGTTGCCGGTGCTGCGGCGCATGGAGTTGCAAGGCAGCCTGCGGGGCGGCCGGTTTATCGCCGGTATCGGTGGTGAGCAATTTGCTGAACAGGAAACCGTGGAGGCGCTGCGCAAACTCAACCGGGAGCAGCAAAATTCTGACCGGCCTTATTACTGTATTGCCGCAGTGGACCCGGTCAACCTGGTTAATCTGTTATTGCCGGGCCGCAAACTGCCGCGGCTGGCGGGCAATCGGGTCCTCTATCAGGGAGGCATTCCGGTGGCCATGCTGGAGGGCGGCGAAGTGCATTTTCTCAGGAAAGTGGCGAGTGAGGAGCAGTGGTCATTGCAGCAAATGTTGCTGAAACGGGTCTATCCGCCCGCCCTGCGCAGCTATATCGGCAAGCATTGATCAGCTCGCCGGGAATCTTGAGCGTTGCCAGTCCGGTTTCAACAGGCATAAAAAAATCCCGTCGCCCAAGGCCTGGCCGACGGGATCCTCTACGTATGGGAGCAACAGAACAGCGAACTGTTCTCCTCCAGTTAGTCCAAACCTACTCGAAACGACTCAAACCGGTTGGAATGAATTCGATCAGGCGGAATAACCGGAGGCTCCCCTAATAGATTGACTATTGATGGGATCACCTCCTTTTCATCCAGGGTAGCATTGAATGCCAGGAGGTCCCCCCTGTTGGAACCACTAACATATACCTGTGATTTTTATACCCCAGCTTTACAGCACTGTAAAGAAAGAAATCCCGAAGAATCAGCCTGCCCAATCCCACCCAATAGCTTGGATTTACAGTAAAAAATCATTGCCAGGAATGAGTACGAGGTCACATTAATAATTAAAGATTTTCGTATTCTGGAAGCCTGTAGCGCCAGGAAGCACTTTAACAATGGAAAGCCTGGTGCAATGCCCTGAGTAGCTTCGTTGTTTCTACTCAAAGCTGTATCAAGGAGGGGATGGGCAATGATCGAAAGACGAGAACATCGAAGGGTCGAAGTGGATTACTGGGCCAGTCTCAAGCATCCGCTGCTTGGCACCATGACCGGAAGCGTCAGGGATCTTTCATTAAGCGGCCTGGCCATTGAACTGGATGAAGACGTGAACTTCTTCGTCATGATGGAGCTGGACGTGCACATTCATGGCGATGGCTGGGACGACACCATGCCGGCACTGGTAGTCCAGGTTGTTCGGGTTAATCAAAGAGAAGTGGCACTTCGCTTCATAGATGAGTCTGAGGACAGCTATGGCATGGGTAGTGAGGCAGAGTTTGGTTTTACCCTCGCCGAAACAGATGATATCCAGTTGCGGGCCTGAATCGATCGGGCTCGATAGCTAGTCAAAACTCAGGAAATAAACCAGGGACAGATAAAGGACCACCGCCACCATTGCCAGATAGCTGATAAACCGGAAAGGACTTTCCCGAAAATAATCCCAGCTACTGTGTGCCTCGCCCCTCTGCTTACTTTGCAGATATTGTTCACGTATTCGCACAGCCCGCTGCTGCTGATAGTCATCCAGCAAGTCACGGGCTCTGGAAAAATCCTCATCATTGTTAATCCAGAGGGCTGGCATGGAAATACCCCAGTTCCCCGGCGAAGTCTCAAAATAGCCGATATCGTGATCATCCAGTAGCTGCCTTACTTCTTCGGCCTCATCATCGGGGACGTCGCGCAGTCGAAACAGCAGCCTGGACATTGGAGAACACTTCGCTTGAGTGGTTGATGGAAGGTGAGGGTGACATTTTTGCCAATCAGGTGCATCCTACCGATACAGTGCCGGGCTGTAAATCAGGCCCGGGCAGAGCATTCAGGCAGCACAGCAAACTGAAAAACAGGATCAGCTTATGGGAGAGTTTCTGAAAACCTCAGCCGCAGGCATGGCATGGCTGCTGCTGGCTGTTGTGGCAAATCCCGCTTCGGCAGACAGTTCGGTCTGGCGTGTGAGCGCGGGGGCCAGCACCCTGTATCTGGGGGGCACTGTGCACTTGCTGCGGCCGAGTGATTATCCCTTGCCGGAGGAGTTTGAGACAGCCTATGAGGCCGCTGATGAACTGGTGTTTGAAACCGGCCTCGGCTCCATGGGTGATCTGGCGACCCAGGCACAGATGCTGGCGGAACTGACCTATAACGACGAGAGAACCCTGCAATCGGTGCTTAATGAACAAGCCTATTCTGCCCTTGAGGAATACACCGCGTCCGTAGGTCTGCCCATCAGCATGATGCAGAAGTTCAAGCCAGGCATGGTGATCAGCACCCTGCAGGTGATGCAGTTTCAACGCATGGGCTTCACCCCGGAAGGAGTGGATGCGCATTTTAACGGCCGCGCCCTGGGTGACGGCAAGGCACTTGCAGCTCTGGAAACCGTGCAGGAACAGATTGGTTTCCTGGCCGCCATGGGCGAGGGCAATGAAAGCGAATTTATCCTGTTGTCATTGTCAGACCTGGAAGAGTCTGACGCCATGATGGAAGACATGATCAGTGCCTGGCGTGAAGGCAACACCCGACAACTGTCTGACATGTTTGTTGATGATATGCGTGAGCAGGCGCCGGAGATTTACGAATCCCTGCTGCGCAGCCGCAATCTGGCCTGGATGCCGCAGATAGAGTCCATGCTGGCGGATGCCAATACCGAGTTCGTGCTGGTGGGGGCAGCCCATCTGGTGGGAGAGGACGGATTGCTGGCCATGCTGGCAGCGGCTGGCTATGAGGTGGAACAGCTCTGAGTGCCTGTCCCTCCCAAGCCAATGGCTTGAAACAGGCACAAAAAAGGAGACCCAGGGTCTCCTTTTTTGATGTTGCAATTCCGGGCTGTCAGGAACTGGTTTTGTGGCTCAGGACGATCTGCCTGGGACCACTTGTCGAAGTCTGACCACTGACGCCGGAAGGGATTTGTTGCACCTTGCCACCGGCTTTCAAAAACGCTTCGACATGCTCTTCAAGATCAGCTCGGTTGCTGACCGGTGCGTCCTTTTTTGCTTTATTCGCCATAACTACCTTTTCTCGAACGGTCAAAACTCCTCATTATACACGAAGAGGCCTGACCGGGCTATTCAATTGACGGGACCCAGTGTCCGGTCAACGCAGCTTCACCGATTTAGCGGGTTTTGGAACCAAGGCGTTTGCGCGGGCGAATGAAGTATTCGGAATAGTAGTCTTCGGGCAATTCGCCGACCATCTCATCCAGCGATGTTTTATAAATGACTTTCATCTTGGCCAGCAGTTCCAGATCCAGATGGCAGCCATAGTTGCGAACCGTTTCGATGTCCTCCAGCTGCTTGCGGGAGATGCCAAGCAGGCGTGCGCCTTCATTCATGGAATAACCTGCATCGAGGCGCAATTGGCGGATATTCTTTTTCACGGTAACGGTGATTGGTGAAAACTTTGAGAATTGTGGATGGTTCATAATATTTATACCCCCGGGGCCGGTCTTTCTCGGCCAAGCCCGGTTTATCCCTCTAATCTTGTGGTCCTGTAGGTGTAGCAGGAACCTCTGGTTCCTGATCATCAGGTGCTACGACAAAAAACACCAGCAAATTCACGGTATCACAGGGTCTGCCAATTTCTAATGGATTCTTGAAATTGCCGGGAAGCCTCGCTGCTATTCAATAATCTAGTCAATTCAAGCTGCAAATTTCAAAACAGAAATTCACTGGCCGGACTTCAATTTCGCCAGCAACCTGTCAAAGCCCCTTTTTAGCCAGCGTTCGGTGGCGGTTTCACGGCTGAAATCGAAATGCATGGCCGCATTATTCATAAAAGGGGCCATGTGCTGCCTGATATAGGTCAAGGCGCCGGCTTCGGAAATGCCCGCCAGGGTATTTTTGTAGTCTGTCAGAATGATCTCATCAAGAAAATGATAGCCAGTCTTGCCCATGGCGCCGACGGTGCCGGCACTGAGTTGTGTCGCTGTAGCTGCGTGAACAGAAAGAATACCCAGTACCTCGCTGACAGACAGGCCCTGCTTTCTGGCCACCAGATTGATCTGGTTCCACAGTGCCTCAAAACGGGGCATGAGATTATTGGAATGTTCAGCCAGACGGGAAGTGGTGGCGCGCAGTTCATCGGCCAGTTGTTTGATCTCTTCCCGCGAAAGCGGTGGGGTGTCGATAGCCGTGGCACCCTGTCGGCCCATATCATGAACGGCCTGCAGTACCTGCTCCAGAGATTCCGGATTGGCGTCTTCAGGAATCACCGAATTTTCCTTCAGATAGTGAACCAGTCGATTTAAAAACACCTGACCACCACGGGCAGTATCGGATGCAATGGCAAACACCCAGACCGGACTGAGGTGCATGGTCAGTAGTCCGGCTGTTTCGAGACTGGTGCCGAGCATCTTGCGTTGAACAAAACGTTCCTTGAGTTCCTGATCGCTATGTTCGGCCTCAAGTCCGGCGATATTGCGAATCAGGAAAGCCTGAAACATGCCCAGGGTGAAGCGATAACTGCTGGTGCTTTGCAAGGCAGTAGGAAGCAGGGTTTGACTCAGCAGCATGGTGGAACCCCCGATCAGGGCACTCAAGGCGCGGGCGCTGCGTTCCGGAAAGGACAATCCCAGGCGCAGATAGCGACTGAGCCGGTCGGTATAACTTTGCCTGGACTCATGCAGCGCCGGTAGCTGCGGCAAGGTGACCGGGGCCTTGGGGGTTTCAGGGTCCGAGGGGCTTTCAGTACTCATGCAGTACTCTTGCAGTGCTCATAGAAGTGTGTCCACGGCAAGGATCAGCTGTCGCTATGTTCTTGCTTGTTGCTGGCTGCTTCCAGAACTACCGGCAGCACTTTGCGATTTACCACAACTTCATAATAGCTTTCATTGCTGTCCGGGTCTTCATGGATGCTGTCGTCCTTCCACAAACCAATCTTGCCTTCGCGGATCACCAGATCTTTCTTGCGACCCTTGGCATCGGGGTACTGACCAACATGGAACAGGTAGCTTTCGTTGTTCAACTTCATTCGCAGGCTCTTCAAACTGATTTCTTTCTGCAGTTTGCTGAAGGCTGCATCATCGAGGTTAATGCCATTGACGTTATAGCGCAGGTAGTGCTGGCCTTTTTCGCCCTTTTGACTGTCACCCTCGGCTATCCTCAGCACGTCGACATTGAACAGGCCTTTCTTGAGTGCTGCACGGAGATTCCAGGAACAGCCTGACATCCGGTCTGCCAGACCGATGGCGCCGGAAATCATGATGGGGTGATCACCATCGTAAAGAAAGCGCGGGGCTTCATCGGAATAGCAGATACCCACACCCAGTTCCAGCAAGGGCAGACCCATCTGTGTAGAGTAGCGATTATTGGAACTGGTAATCTTGATCATATCCCGGGCATAACCACAGGCTCGGGCGACGGAGTACCATTGCTGGGGTGCATTTTCGTGCTCGAGGAAACTGAGAATAATGGCATCCCCTTCGATAAAAACCTTGTTGGCACCATAGGTCTCAAGGATTTTATTGATGGGATTGAAAAAGCGCATGCTGAAATAGGAGGCAGGGTTAAGGCCCTTGGCCTGTAACTCGTCGGTGACCGTGGTGGAGCCCCTGACATCCGCCTTGAGAATGGTGTGGTGGCAGATGCGAGCATCGTCCTGCTCTATCTCGTTACTGGTGGGCAACTGATAGAGTGTGCCGGCCGATCTGGACAGCCGGATATCATCCTCGGTAGTGAGAATACTGAGTCTGTTGAAAGCGCGGTGGGCAAAGCGGAAAAATTTAAGCTTGCGGCGGTAGGAGGACACATCCTGAAGCAAGCCCAGTATGTCCTCACTATTGGCGCGAGCCACTTTCTCCTCAATTTCGCTGCGCAGATTCTCGAGAGTACGAACCTGTTCCACATTCAGGCCAGTGCCCGGATTCAGCCCTTCGGTGAGTTTGTCGAGGTTTATCTGGCCCGACAGATACTGGCACAATGCTTTCAGATCCACGTGTTCAGTGATGGCAGTGCTCAAGCTGCGTCGCATGTAGTGGGAAGCCAGCATCTGTGACAGTCGCTTCTCCTTTTTCAACAGGCGCGCGAAAGCAGTTAACAATTTTCGCTGGGTTCTGATTTCCCCCCTGACTGTCCAGCGTTCCCTGAAGTTCAGATCCTTGCGTACTTGCCCATACCATTGTTGGTTGGTCTTGTTGTCAAACAGTCTGGCCACGGTGGCCGGGTCGTCAAACCAGCAGAAGTTTTCGGCGATCTCCGATTTGCTGTCGTAGGCCGGACCGAGAAAGGGCTGGGTCAGCAATAGGCCACCCAACTCATCATGAATCTCACTGGCGGAGATTTCCTTGCTTCTCTGATCTTTGACAGGGCTGATTTGCAGGCCTTTGAGGCGCTTGTTAAAAAGTTGCTCGAGTTTTTCATTGATGCTGATGAAACCCTGGTCATCGCTGCTGGAGCTGAACATGGAGAATTCATTGATCAGCAGCGGCAGGGCACTGAGTTCGGAGACATAGAGCAGCGGGTTAAGCAGGGCTTCGGTAAACAGGCTGCTGTGCTGATCCTGGTATTGTTCACGAATTGCCTTGAGCTGCCTTTCCTCGACTTTGGCCAGCTGGCCGAACAGCGTCTTGTTCACACTGTACAAAATGGCATCGTAATTCTTGCGTAGCCAGAACAGTCGCTGCTGGGTGGCGAGGGCCTCCGAGGATCCCTTGTTGCGGTGCTCGGCCAGGCGGGCGGATACCAGACGAATTTCATTGTCCAGCCTGGCTCTCACGGTCATCAGCAGGTATTTGATCGGAGCAAACTGCAGCAGATAGATTTCCTGATTGGCCAGATCTGTTTGCACCCGATGTACCAGCACCGTCATCAGGTCGAGATACTTCTCCCGGAATTTGTCATAGAGTTTGGAATTGTCCCACTGCTTGGGTCTGGGAACAGCGAGTTGGGAAACCAGCAACTGTGCCAGTTTGCGGGTGTCGGAAGTAAAACGGCGGCTGAGGCGAACATCAATATGGTAGTTGTCGATACCCCGCGACAGGGAGTCGCTGGAAATCTGCAGCGAGAATTCCTGCTCGGTACTTTCAAACAAACTGCGTTCTCTAGAGGAAGTCATCGGGAGCGTTTGCCATTGCTTATTATTGTTCTACTCCCAATACGGAGCCGTTAAAGCTTGAACTGTATCGCATTATTGGAATCTGAACTGACAATACCAGAAACGGACTATTAATTTGTGACCACTGGCACATTATATAGAAAATACTTAAAAATCAGCAGCTTGAGAATTGGCCGTGAAAAATATTGCTGGGGCAAACGGCTACCAGAACTGGGGCCGGGGTGGAGGCCGAACTACAAGATATTGGGTTTATTCCGGCGCTTTGTCTGATGACGGGAAATTGCGGGAAAAATCCCGCATAAAAAGCTTGGCCAGCCGCAGCATTTTGCCCCGCCGGAAATAACCAGGCAGATTGGTGCCGGTATTGATGAATTCAGCATAGAGCTGCAGGTCGATACAGTCGGGCTGTTGGCTGCTGTTTTGCTGATCCTTGAGCTGAAAACTCAGGCCGCAGCGCAGGCCCCGATCGTTGATTTCGAAATCCAGCCTGCGCTGCGGCTCCCAGTAAAGGATTTCCCAGATCTGATACTCACCCCGATAATTCAGTTGCAGCTTGCTGCCGCGGCCAGCAGCGCCACTATCCAGTTGTTGCAGGGAGCGGATTGCACTGCACCATGTAGGCCAGTGCTCAAAGTCACTGAGCCGCTGCCAGACCAGTGAGGCACAGTCAGGCCGGGGACCGAGGCTCAGGCTGAGCAGGGCAGGTTCGCCGCCGGCCTGATCTGATTGCAGTTTGACAGTCTCGGGGTTCATGCCTGGGCCCTGGTTCTCATGGTGATGATCATCGGCTTGAGCCAGAATTTCGCCAGGCTGCCTTGACCGGATTGCAGAGCGCGATTGCGGGCGCAAGGCTGGCAGGCCAGCGAGGTCCTGATATGCTATTGTAAGATTTGCTTGCGGGGGCCTCAGCCTGCCGCAGTGTGCGGGTTTCCTGATAGCTGCATTTGCTACTGGCCGAACTCAGCCGAACGGACCCCTGGCCGCGCTGATCAAACCCGCATTGCCCATGAATACCGACAATAAGAGAGACAATATCATGAATCCAGAAGATGAAGGTCGACGCAAGGTCCTCAAAGGTGCCCTGGGCACCGGTGTATTGGCGGCAGTATCGTCGCCGGGTTTTATTCTGCCAGCCCTGGCCCAGGGGGAGCGTTTGCTGCCTTTTACAGATGTGCCGGACACGTTTCAGGTGCGGGACGTGCGCCCTAACTCGACCCATTATCTGGATACCCGCGAGATCGACAGCTTCCTGACCGACAATGAGGACTTCTATCTGGTTCAGCACTATGGCCAGCCCGAGATCGACAACGCCGACTGGCGGCTGCGGATCACCGGCATGGTAGACAATGAGATTGAGCTGTCTCTGGCTGATCTCATGGATCGCCAGGCCAGGGAAGAAATCATTGGCTTTGAATGTGGCGGCAACGGCCAGCGCCTGTTTCACGGCCTGATTGGCAATGCCAACTGGCGAGGTACGTCCCTGGCTTCACTGCTGCGGGAAGCCGGTATTCAGGAAGGTGCCAAGGAGGTGGTCTTTTTCGGCGCTGATATTGGCAGCGAAGAGATTCGTGGCCAGGAAGTGGACAAGGCCTTCGCCCGCAGCCTGTCTGTGCCCGACGCCATGCGCGAGGAAAACATGCTGGCCTGGGCCATGAATGGTGAGCCCTTGCCCCATTATCACGGCAAGCCGGTGCGCCTGCTGGTGCCGGGCTGGTATGGCGTCGCCAATGTCAAATGGCTGACCCAGATTCATGTGCAGGATACCCGTTATATGGGCCGCTTCATGGGCCGGGACTATGTGACCCTGAAAAAGGAAAATATCGGCGGTGTAGAGCGCTGGGTGGAAAACTCGGTAACCACCATGAACCTGAAATCGGCAGTGATTCGCGTGACCGAACTGGGTGGCAACTACCGCATCACCGGATTCGCCCTGAACGATGGCACTGAACTGGATCGGGTGGAAATCAGCATCGACGGTGGCCCCTGGCAGCGGGCACAAATGGATCCCAACAATACCCGCTATTCCTGGAAGCTGTTTCATCTGGATTGGGATGATCCCGCCCCCGGTGAACACAGCATTGTCTCCCGTGTCATTGATGTGAATGGCAACGTGCAGGCTACCCAGGAAGAGTTGCCTGAGAAGGTCAGCTACTGGGAAGACTTCGGCCAGTTCACCCGCACCGTCCGTGTCTAGGCACTGAGGCCGTCACGCAGTAAAGGACGTTTTGGCTGAGGAACAGGAATCTGTCATTGCCGGCTTTATCATTACCAGGCAATGGCAGGAGAGCGACCGGGGAATAATCCTCAACTTCTGGCTTGCCACCGAGCGTGGACCACTGCGCCTGCAAGTTGATGCCCAGGAAGCAGTCTGCTTTGTCCCCAGCCAGCATCGCCAGACCTTCAAGCAGCAACTGCAAGCGCTCGGCAACTGGCGCTCACAGCCCAGCAGCCTCAAGGACTTTTCCCGCCAGCCGGTAGATACCCTGTATTTCCGCAGCCAGCGGCAATTGCTGGACGCCCGCGATCGCCTGCAACAGGCAGGCATTGCGGTACTGGAAGCAGACATCAAGCCCACCGACCGCTTCCTGATGGAGCGCTTCATCACCGGTGGTGTGCAGCTAAGCGCTGCCCTGCGGCAGCGCAAGGGCTATCTGGAAGCCAGAAACGCCCGTCTGCAAGCGCTCGAATACCGGCCCCGACTCAAAGCCCTGTCTATCGATATTGAAACCGACCTCTACGCCAGTCAGCTCTATTCCATCGCCTGCTTTGGCGATGGTCTGGCCCGGGTCTGCATGATCAGCTCCGCACCCGAGGCCGGCAGCAGCCAGACCCTGAAAGACGACAAGGGTGAAAGCTTCAGGCTCGACTACTATGCCAATGAGGCAGAGCTGCTACAGGCCTTTGTGGAACTGCTAGCCGACTATGATCCGGACCTGATCATGGGCTGGAATGTGGTGAACTTCGATCTGCGCTGTCTGCAGGATTTCGCTGACCGGGCCGGCATGAGCCTGCCTCTGGGGCGGGCGACGCAGAAAATGCAATGGCGGCAGGCCCGGGATAACAAGGATCGCCATTATGTTTTGATCCCGGGTCGGGCAGTGCTGGATGGCATCGAGTTATTGCGCTCGGCCACCTACAGTTTCGAAAATTTCTCGCTGGAGCATGTGTCCAGGCAATTGCTGAACCGGGGCAAGCTGGTGACAGATGTGGATCAGCGGGGCCATGAGATCACCGAACAGTTTCAGCAGGACAAACCGGCCCTGGCAGCCTATAACCTGGAAGACTGTCGTCTGGTCTGGGATATATTCCAGCAGGAGAATCTGCAGGAATTTGCCATTGAGCGCAGCCTGCTCACCGGGCTGGAGCTGGACCGTTATGGCGGATCGGTGGCCGCCCTGGATTTTCTTTACCTGCCCAGATTGCATCGTCAGGGATATGTGGCACCGGCCATTGGCCAACAGCAGAGTGACAATATCAGCCCCGGTGGCTATGTCATGCAGTCCATCCCCGGCATCCATGACAATGTGGCGGTGCTGGATTTCAAGAGTCTGTATCCCAGCATCATACGCACCTTCAGGGTCGACCCTCTGGCTCTGGTCAGAGGCCAGCAATCTGACGACGCAATACCCGGTTATGACGGTGGCGTTTTCGCCAGGGGCGAAGCCATTCTGCCGGGGCTGATTGAAACCTTGTGGGCGGCAAGGGATCGGGCCAAGCAACAGAACAATCAGGAACTGTCCCAGGTCATCAAGATCATCATGAATTCCTTTTATGGTGTACTTGGCACCCGCGCCTGTCGCTTTCTTGATGCAAGGCTGGTCAGTTCCATCACCAAACGTGGTCATCAGATCATTATTGAAAGCAAACAACAGATAGAAAAGCAGGGCTATCAGGTCATTTACGGAGATACCGATTCGGTGTTTGTCCTCATCGGCAGCGATAAAGCCGATTCCCCGGAAGCTGCACAAGCCATTGCCCGCAAGCTGGCCGACAAGCTGAACCAGTACTGGCAGGACAAACTGGCGGCTGACTATCAGATAGAGAGCTTTCTGGAGATGGAATTCGAAACCCTCTATACCCGTTTTCTGATGCCTACTATTCGCGGTTCCGATGCCGGCAGCAAGAAGCGTTATGCCGGCATGACCGGCGATGGCGCCTTGCAGTTCAAGGGGCTCGAATCGGTGCGCAGCGACTGGTCCCTGCTGGCCCGACAATTTCAGCAGCGCTTGTATGAGAAAATCTTTACCGGCCAGGAGTATCGAAGCTATATCCAGGATCTGGTGCAGGATTTACGCGCCGGTAAATTCGAGGATGAACTGGTATTGCGCAAACGCCTGCGACGCAAACTGCAGGATTATGTGAAAAATGTTCCGCCCCATGTGCAGGCTGCCCGCAAGGCCGAGGCGATCCGGCGTGAAAAGGGTCTGCCCGGTTTGTATGAGTCCGGAGCTTGGATAGAATACCTGATGACCAGTAGCGGACCCGAACCACGCCAGTACCGGCAATCAGCTATCGACTATGATTTCTACATAGAAAAACAGCTGGCACCCATTGCCGATGCTATTCTGGTATTCGAAGGCCAGTCGATGGAAAAGGTACTGACGCAACAGATTGGTCTGTTCTGAATAAACCATTCCCTGTCAGCCAGCGAGCTGCCGGAAACGCCAATCGCCACAGGAGGCAAAGTAGTATGACAACTTATCTGGTACTGACAGTGATCGGAGACGACAAGCCCGGTCTGGTGGAATCCCTGTCCCAGGTTGTGGCTGACCATGGCGGCAACTGGCAGGAAAGCAGCATGTCTCAACTGGCTGGCAAATTTGCCGGTATTCTCAGAGTCAGTGTCAGCGATGAGCGGGCCGATGAGCTTGTTAAAGCACTGGGCCAGTTGGATGACCGCCTGAAACTGGTAATCGAGCGAGTAGATGAAGACCAGCAGGCGGCCGCCGCCACTGCCGTGTCTCTTTCTCTGGTGGGGAACGACAGGCCCGGTATCGTACGCGAAATTTCCCATGTGCTGGCTTCACTGGGTGTCAATGTTGAGCAATTGAATACCGAATGCGCCCCGGCACCCATGAGCAGTGAAATCCTGTTCAAGGCAAAAGCCAGTCTGCAGACCCCCGCTGGCCTGGAACTGGAACGGCTGCAGCAGGCACTGGAAAAGCTGGCCGATGATCTGATGGTGGAACTGGGCGATCCCGATTGACAGACGCGGGTCTTCAGGCCCGGGGCAGGGCACTCAGGTTTTGCTGAATCTGCTGCAGATGATCGATCAGATTGGTCAGCAAATTGATGCACTCGACAATCTCGAATTCCGCCGCCATGGCAGCCTCCGGTGATTGCGGCGCCTGAATATCACTATACAGCAACACCAGACATTCCTTGCTGGCCGCCAGGTTTGGATAGAACAATGCCTCAAAATCTGCTGACAAGTCCGTCAGCAGGGTATCCAGGCTGCGGTCCTCAAAGCCGGCCTCACCCAGCAACAGCTCTTCAATACTGGCCAGTTGGCTGACCACAACATTCTGACTGCTGCGGCTGTAGGGTGCATGGATGCTGTCATGGTAGTCACCATTGAGCAGGGGATAGAGTGAACGCACCAGAAACTCCTCTCTGAGCAGACTGGTGACCGCCCCCAGCGCCTGGCTTAAAAGCAGTGTCGGTGGCGAGTCAGCTACAGTGGCCTGTCTCTGGACGATGGCCTGGGAAATGAGCTCGCGATTCTGCTGAAAATCCGCGTACAACAAATCCACCAGCAGTTTCAGATAGCGCCTTCGTCTGTTATTGGGCAATTGCTCCGGTGACAGGCCGTCCTCCAGTTGCTGCTGGCTGAGACTGCTGCTGGCGGCAAAGGCTGACGCCGAGCGGGGCTGCTGTGGATCAGCGCCCCATAGCAGAAACTCCAGCACATGAAAGCCCAGGGCGGCCTCCGACAGATCAAACTGGCCGTGGATCTGGCGCAGACTGTCCGCTGTCAGCAACACAGTCATGTCATTGACAATACCGCTGCCGACAAAGTCCGGAACTGAATCCACATAGCCGGGCAGAATCGGCCAGTGGTTAATGCTGTAGTCCAGGGCCTGTAACTGCAGGCTCAGCTCGGCACTGGCAAATTCCCCGGCATAGTATTGATGTAACAGGCGCCGTTCATAGGCAGAGTGGGCGGTCAGCCAGGCCTGCCGGGCCGCTTGCAGATTAACTTCGCTACTGTTTGCCAGCAGCACATCAATGGCTTGCAGCAGTGCTGTGATGGCCTGATCGGCTTCACTGTAGTCCTGTTGAGCCTGGCGCAAATAGTCAGCACTCAGCTCCCGGATCTGTGCCTGCTGGGCACGGTTCAGCGAGTTGGCAGTTTCCATGCCGGCTTGTTCGATGCTGGTGGGGCTGGCAGGTTCCGGCCTGTCGGGTTCCGAGCAGCGCCCCAGGCCAAGTGCCAGGGACAGCAGCAGCGCCTGCAACAGATATCGCTTCACAGTGCCGGTGCCTTTCATGTTCTCAGCTCATCTCCTCAGGCCATCTCCTCAGCCGATGTCACCAGCTCATGTCCTCAGGCTGATTCGTTTCCAGTTGCGGTCACAGGCGATCTGTTCCAGTTTTTCGTCGGCATCCACGGCAATGGCTTCGCTGACTTTTTCCAGCAGGGGCAGGTCATTGCTGGAATCACTGTAGAAAATACTGTTCTGCAGGCTCAGTCCGTCCTCCTCGGCCACCGGAGCGGCGGCCAGCCAATCCTGCAGGCGAGTGACCTTGCCCTGTTGATAGCAGGGTGTGCCCTTGATGCGACCGGTAGCCCGCCCATCTTCATAGTGCAGGTCGGTGGCGATCAGCAGGTCGGCGCCATAGGCAGCAGCAATGGGGCTGGTGAGAAAGGAATTGGTAGCGGTGATAATCAGGCAATAGTCACCGGCATTTTTATGGCTATTGAACAGTTCAATGGAAGCCGGGCTCATCAGGCCACGAATCCTGTTGTCAAAATACTCTTCCCGCAACTGGCACTGTTCGGCGGCCGACAGGGCCACCACCGGCCCCATGGTGAAAGCCACATAGGCGTCAATATCCAGCCTGGCCTCGACATAACTCTGATAGAACGCATCATTGCTGGCGCGGTGCTTTTCGGCATCCACCAGACCCTTGTCGATGAGGAATTCACCCCAGGCATGATCGCTGTCGCCAGCCAGCAGGGTATTGTCGAGGTCAAACAGTGCAAGTTTTCGGGACATGGAATTAATCTTTCAAAAAGCCGCATTATAGCCTACTGCGGGTGATGGAAATTCAGGCTCATGGGCCTGATAGCCCGGCAGGACCGACGAAGGCCGCCAACGGGATCTGGCAAGGGAAATGCCTGAATCGCCCGATTACTTGCTATCTTGTTGATTATTCGGAATAAATGATCTGTTGGACGGCTCTGCCCGAAGTCGTCGCGCATGGCGCCGGGAAACAATTCTGGGGTATATTTGTCTAACCAATTCAGTTGATAGAAAGAAATGATTGATTCAGAGGGCTACCGACCGAATGTCGGCATAGTGATCTGCAACACGCAGGGCGAATTGCTATGGGCCAAACGGATCGGGCAGCGGGCCTGGCAGTTTCCCCAGGGCGGTATCAAGGTCAATGAGTCCCTTGAGGACGCCTTGTACCGGGAGCTGGATGAAGAGGTTGGTCTGGGCCCGGACGATGTTCGGGTGTTACACAAGACCAGTGACTGGCTGCATTACCGCCTGCCGGAAAACTATATTCGTTATCATCGCGATCCGCTGTGTATCGGGCAAAAACAGAAGTGGTTTCTGCTCAGCCTGGAGAGCGATGACAGCAAAGTTGAACTGAGCAAGTCCGGTGAACCGGAATTCGATGACTGGCGCTGGGTGAACTACTGGTACCCTGTCGAACAGGTGATTGAATTCAAGCGTGAGGTGTACCGCCGGGCTCTGGAAGAAATGGCAGATCCGCTGAAAGAGTACGTTAAAAAATTATAAAAGATCTGGCACAAGCCTGAAGATAGTCCCGGTTTCCTTTTCGATGTGCAAATGCACTTGTTCGGATACTGAACGAGTACCGCCGTCGTGGGCGCCGGGATTCCCATAAGACCACGAAGCACAGGCTGCTGGCCTGGCAATCAAGTCTGAGAGAAGAGCATGCTAGAACAACTGCGCAGCATTGTTCAGGAAGTCAACGCGGCCCGAGACCTGCAGTCGGCTCTGGACATTATTGTCGGCCGGGTTCGCAGAACCCTCGGCACGCAGGTGTGTTCCATCTTTCTATTCGACAAGGATATCAACAGTCATGTGCTGATGGCCTCCGAGGGCCTGCGTCAGGAATCCATCGGCCATGTCAGCCTGGAAGTCGGTGAGGGTCTGGTTGGCCTGGTCGCCAAGCATGCCGAACCGATCAATTTGCAGGATGCCTCTTTGCATCCCAGTTTCCATTACTTGCAGGAAACCGGCGAAGAAGAATTCCATGCCTTTCTGGGTGTGCCCATTATTCATCACCGGGCGGTGCTCGGCGTGCTGGTGGTTCAGCATGAAGAAAAACGCCGCTTCGATGAGGCGGAGGAAGCGTTCCTGGTCACGCTTTCTGCCCAGCTTGCCGCGGTCATTGCCCATGCTGAAGCCACCGGCGCTATCGAGGGTGTCAGCCCCTCCGGTCACAAGACCTCGGATACTGCCTTTGCCGGTGTTTCCGGTTCCTCAGGCGTTGCCATCGGCAGGGTGGTAGTGGTTTTTCCCCACGCCGATCTGAGTCAGATACCGGATCGGCCAGCCGCTGATATCGATCAGGAAATCGAATACTTCAAAACCGCCCTGGATGCCGTGCGCCATGACATTGGAGAACTGCATGGCAAGCTGGCCGGTCGAGTCGCCGAGGAAGAGCGTCAGCTCTTCGACGCCTACCTGCATATGCTGGACGATTCGGCATTGGGTAATGAAGTCGTGGAGCGCATCCGTCAGGGTCACTGGGCCCAGGGCGCCCTGGCCTGGGTCGCCAATGAACATGTGCGCCGTTTTGAGTCCATGAACGATGACTACCTCAGTGAGCGGGCGGTAGATATCAAGGAACTCTGCTCGCGGGTCCTGTTCTATCTGCAGGACAGAGGCAAGGTGGAAACCGAATACAACGACGATACCATTCTGGTCAGTGAAGAACTCACCGCTGCCATGCTGGCAGAGGTTCCCAAGGATAAACTCAAGGGCCTGATCTCGGTGAAGGGGTCAGGTAACTCACATGTAGCAATTCTGGCACGGACCATGGGTATTCCCACGGTCATGGGTGTGCTGGATCTGCCCTTCAGTCAGCTCGATGGCAGGGAAGTCATCGTCGACGGTTATAAGGGTGAAGTGATCTCCAATCCATCCGATGAGTTGAGGGACCGTTATCTCAGCACCATCAAGGAGCAGGATGAACTGATCGCCGGTCTGGAAAATCTCAAGGATGAGGTCTGTCAGACAGCCGATGAACACCGGGTACATCTCTGGGTCAATACCGGTCTGATGTCCGATGTCATGCATTCCATCGATCAGGGGGCCGAGGGTATTGGCCTGTTCCGAACTGAAGTGCCTTTCCTGCTGGCGGAACGCTTTCCCTCGGAGCAGGAGCAAACGGCCATATACCGGGAACAGCTACAGGCCTTTGCGCCCAAGGTTGTCACCATGCGTACTCTGGATATCGGTGGCGACAAGGCCCTTTCCTATTTTCCCATCGATGAAGCCAACCCCTTCCTCGGTTGGCGCGGAATCAGGGTGACACTGGACCATCCGGAGATTTTCATGGCCCAGGTGCGAGCCATGTTGCGGGCCAGTATTGGTCTTGAGAATTTGCAGATTATGCTGCCCATGATCAGCAACATCTATGAAGTCAGTTCGGCCCTGCAATTGATCAAACGTGCCCACCGGGAATTGCTGCAGGAAGGACTGGATGTACGCTTCCCGCCAATTGGTGTGATGATTGAATTACCGGCAGCGGTTTACCAGACCAGGGCACTGGCCAGGCTGGTGGATTTCGTTTCGGTGGGCAGTAATGACCTCACCCAATATCTGCTGGCGGTGGATCGCAATAATCCCCGGGTTGCCCATCTCTACAGTGCCTTTCATCCGGCGGTACTGAATGCGCTCTATCAGGTGGTCAGTCAGGCCCAGGAAGAGGGCAAGCCGGTGAGTATTTGCGGGGAGATGGCCGGTGATCCCGGCGCCGCAGTATTGCTGGTGGCCATGGGCTTTGATGTGTTGTCCATGAACGCCATGACCCTGCTGAAGGTGAAGTCGGTTATCCGCTCCATCTCTCTGGATGCTGCCCAGGATTTGCTGGATCAGGTGATGCAGATGGACGATGCCCAGACCATTCGCAGTGCCGTGGACCTGACGCTTTATAATGCTGGCGTCGACCGCCTGCTGCGCTCTTCCCGCACCAACTAGTTACAGCCCGGGCTCAATCGGGCAAGCAATCCTCTTTTTTCAGGCGATAAAGGACATGCTCGGACAAGGGGCTGTCCTCGGGCAGGCGTGGATGGCGAAAAGTCTCTGGGCATGGCTGCATGCCAAGCCGGATCATCACGGCGATAGAGCGGCTGTTCTGACAGGCAGTGAAGGAATACAAGTCTGTCAGCGCCAGACGGGTAAAGGCAAAGTCCGTGGCAGCTCTGGCGGCTTCGCTGGCCAGGCCCTGACCCCAGGCACTGCGGGCCAGGCGCCAGCCGATTTCTACTGCTGATTCACCCTTTGGCAAAAAGGGCATGTCGCTAAAATTTTGCAAACCGGTGAAACCGATAAAGGCGCCGTCGCTCTTGCGTTCCAGCGCCCAAAGACCCCATCCCTGCTCAAGAATCTGCCGGCTCAGCTTATCTGCCAGTCTATCGCTTTCTGATATCGACAGTGTGGCCGGAAAATGCGCCATCACTTCGGCATCGGCATTGAGAGCAGCGAAAGCCGGTAAGTCTGATTCCTGCCACTGTCGCAGAATCAAGCGTTCGGTTTCCAGTTCAGTGGCAGCGTTCATGGGGCGGCAGGGTCAGCCAATCAGTCGTCAAAAAAATTCACGACGCCGCTCTCCAGATCATATTCAGCACCGACGATTTTTAATTCTTCATTTTTGATCTGGTGGTAAAGAATGTCAGAGCCATGTTTTAATCTCAGTACCGAAGCGTCGATGTTGGCGCGCACGGCCGCCTTGTACAATGTATCAGGATCCTGATCTGAGCCACGCAGTAGCGGTTTGATATGAGGGCTGATTCGGCTCACGATGGAATGCAGGTTGGGGGACCGTTGTTCCGAGGGTTGTTGTAGCTGATTGATGGCAGCACCGACAGCACCGCAACGACTGTGACCCATGACCACTACGAGGCGCGTGCCAAATGCTTCAGTGGCGAACTCGATACTCCCAATCTGGGAAGGCGCAACGATATTTCCAGCCACACGAATAACAAACAGATCTCCCAGGCCTTGCTGAAAAATCAACTCAGCCGGAGCACGTGAGTCAGAGCAACCCAGAATGATAGCAAAGGGGCTCTGGGTATCAGTGAGTTCGTTTCGCCGTTTGGCGTCTATTTCAATGTTGACGGGATTCTGTTCAACAAAATCCTGATTACCCTGTTTGAGGCGGGCCAGCGCCTGTTCTGCATTAATCATGATGATGGTCTATGGGTCCTTTGGTAAATAGAGTGTCTTTTAGCTCATCATTGAGTACCGGATCACGACGACGTATCCATTCCAGCACCATGGCTGCATGTTCCTTTTCCTCATCGCGATTGTGAATCAGGATTTTTTTCAGTTCCTCATCCTTGCAAGCATCGACACGCTGATTGTACCAGTCCACTGCTTCCAGTTCTTCCATCAGGGAAGTGATGGCACGGTGCATGTCCCGTGTTTCATCGCTGAGTTCTTCGATGGGTTCATGATAGCCTTCATTCGCCATGGTGCTCTCCTGTATCAGGGCCGATTTGCTGACAATTCTATGTGAATACCGGGTTCATTGCGATGCAGCCGGGATCCTGGCTGGCAACTGGAAATAGTGACAGCTTTGCAGCTCTGCCTGCTCATTAAAATTACGTTCGCCAAATCGATGCTGTCCATCGGCGGCAAGAATCAGGCCTGTGGAGCAGCGGGTGCCGTAGAGCCGTTCGGGGTTATGAATAAATGCCGAGGACAGTTTGCGCTCCAGTTCCAGAGAAACGCCGGTGTCTGGTAGTTGAGAGTCGGCCGCCTGTTGTCGATCGAAGAGCAGATCAAGCAGGGCATCGCTGCTCAGCTTGTCGGGCATCGCCAGCAGGCGCTGCAGCCGCTGGCGCGCCGTATTCACCTTGGGCCAGTCGCTATTGAGCTCGCCATTGGACAGGCCGTAAAGGCCCGGTTTTAGAGTTTCGATCCGGTCCAGCAAATTATTGGCATAGACCATCTCACGACCATCGCTGACCAGCAGATTAAAACCGGCAAAATCGGCAAAGTGGCTGCGCAGTTCCTGACAGAACCCGGCCGCGGAGCGATCGGAGGCCAGGAATTCACGGGTCAGGTCGCCGCGCGAGCGAGGTCGTAACTCCGGCTGGGAGGGATCACGGATATTGGTGACGGCAGCAAAGCGACCCTGGCGGGTGATTCCCAGCCAGGTACCGCCCGCGATCAGATCACGACCCGCCAGAATCTGCGGGTGATCTTCCTGCCAGAAAGCCGCTTCCGCTGTCGGGCGCGTGTAGAACTCATCACGATTGGCGCTGAGAACCAGAGGAAGCCCGGGCAGCAGTTGATGGGCAAAAACGATAAGACACATCGCGGCAATGTTAGCCTGTCGCGAAGCAGCAGAGAAGTCGCCAGCCGGTCTTTGCTGCCAATAGACTTCGACATTACTTTCCTTATACTGGGCCACAGAATTTTTACTGCCAGGACCAGGCCTTCATGTTGACCTACCCGGATATAGATCCCGTTGCCTTTGCCATCGGCCCCCTGACCGTGCACTGGTACGGCATCATGTATATCGTGGCTTTTGCCGGTGCCTGGGCGCTGGCCAGTTACCGGGGCAAGCGCTGCGAACCGCCCTGGAGCAGTGAGCAGGTATCAGACCTGGTTTTCTATGGTGCCCTGGGCGCCGTGCTAGGCGGCCGTTTCGGTTCGGTGGTTTTCTATAATTTCGACCGCTTCCTGGCCGACCCCCTGTGGCTGCTGCGGGTCTGGGAAGGTGGCATGTCTTTCCATGGCGGCTTCCTGGGTGTGTTGCTGGCCATGTACCTTTACAGCCGCTCCATCAAGCGTGATTTCTGGTCTACCATGGATTTTATTGCCCCCATGGTGCCCTTCGGTCTGGGGGCCGGGCGGATTGGCAATTTTATCGGTGGTGAGCTCTGGGGCCGGCCCACAGAGATGCCCTGGGGCATGGTCTTTCCCCATGTCGACAGCCTGGCCAGACATCCTTCGCAGCTTTATCAGGCCCTGCTGGAAGGACTGTTGCTGTTCACCATCGTCTGGCTGTTTTCCGCCAAACCCAGGCCCCGGCTGGCGGTTTCCGGCCTGTTCGCCCTGTGCTATGGCAGTTTCCGCTTCTTTGTGGAGTTTTTCCGCCAGCCGGATGAGCAACTCGGCTTTATTGCCTTCAACTGGCTCACAATGGGACAATTGCTGTCCTTGCCAATGATTATTGCAGGCGCTGTATTTCTGGGCCTTGCCTACAACAATCAGGGGCGCTTCAGTTTCAATCGATCCTGAACCTGAGCCAATCAACGAGAGACCGACTGACGTTATGCATCAATACCTGGCACTTTGCCAACGCATCATTGACGAAGGAGTCTGGGTAGAGAACGAGCGTACCGGCAAGAAATGTCTGACGGTCATCAATGCCGACCTCGAATACGATGTGGCCGGTAACCAGTTTCCCATCATTACCACCCGCAAAAGTTACTGGAAAGCTGCTATCGCAGAGCTGCTGGGCTATTTGCGAGGCTATGACAACGCTGCCGATTTCCGGGCGCTGGGTACCAAAAGCTGGGATGCCAATGCCAATCTCAATGAGGCCTGGCTGGCTAATCCGGTGCGCAAGGGCGAGGATGACATGGGCCGGGTCTATGGTGTGCAGGGCCGACGCTGGCGCAAGCCCGACGGCAGCAGCCTGGATCAGTTGCGCAAGATCGTCGACAACCTCGACAAGGGCCTCGATGACCGGGGCGAGATTCTGACTTTCTATAATCCCGGCGAGTTTGAACTGGGTTGCCTCAGGCCCTGTATGCACACCCACAATTTCTCCCTGCTGGGAGACACGCTCTATCTCACCAGCTATCAGCGTAGTTGTGATGTGCCTTTGGGGCTGAACTTCAATCAGATCCAGGTGTTCACCCTGCTGGCGCTGATGGCACAGATTACCGGCAAGCAGGCAGGCACCGCCTACCACAAGGTGGTCAATGCCCATATCTATGAAGACCAGCTGGAACTGATGCGCTCTGTGCAATTAAAGCGGGATCCTTTTGATCCGCCGCAGTTGCATATCAATCCCGACATCAAGTCACTGGAAGATCTCGAAACTTGGGTGAGCCTGGATGACTTCAGTGTCGAGGGTTATCAGCATCATGAGCCGATTGCCTATCCATTTTCTGTCTGAATTCTTGACCCTGAACCCTGATCTCTCAGCTCTGAAACCATACTGCCCGAGTTTTTTATGAAGTTATCCCTGATTTGTGCCATGGCCGAGAATCGTGTCATTGGCCGAAATAACAGTTTGCCCTGGCACCTTTCTGAAGACCTGAAATACTTCAAGCGAGTCACCATGGGCAGTCCCATTATCATGGGTCGTAAAACCTGGGAATCCATCGGCAGGCCCTTGCCCGGACGCAGCAATATTGTAGTGACCCGCAACAAGGACTATCAGGCCGAAGGCGCCAAAGTGGTGGAGTCCCTGCCGGCCGCCATCAGTCTGGCCGAAAGTATCGCTCTGATAGACGGCTCTGAAGAGGCCTTTGTGATTGGAGGTGCGGAGCTCTATCGGCTGGCTCTGCCGGAAGCGGACTGTTTTCATCTGACCCGGGTGCATGCCGAGGTAGAAGGCGACACCCGTCTGGATGACTTCGATGAGTCCCGCTGGCAGGAAGTCTGGCGACAGGATTTCGAGCGCAACGAAACCAATCCCTACAACTACAGTATCTGCAAGTTACAGCGCAGGGAGCTCTGATCCCTCAGTGCTTTAAAGCTGTTTGCTGAAGACCTTTGAATTGCGCTGCAAATTGTAGAGTCTTTGACGCTGCTCCGGCAGGGCATCGGGACTGCAGGGGCTGAAGCCATGTTCCTGGAACCAGTGTGCCGCTACCGTGGTCAACACAAACAGCGTGTCCAGACCCTTGCGCTGGGCCAGCTTCTCCAGATTCTGCAGCAATCGGCTGCCCATGTCATTGCGTTGATAGGCAGGGTCGATGGCAATACAGGCCAGTTCCCCGGCGCTGTCGCTGATGGGATAGAGGGCGGCGCAGGCGACGATGGAACCTTCCAGTTCAATCACCTGAAAATTACTGATCTCGTTTTCCAGCAATTCTCTTGAACGCTCCACCAGTGTCCCGGCCTGCTCCAAAGGTTTGATCAGGGCTAGAATGCCGGGCACATCGCTGATATTGGCGGCGCGCAGCAAATCAAAACTGTCCTTGCTCAACAGGGAACCGGAACCCTGGCGGCTAAACAGTTCCTGCAACAGCGCCCCGTTTTCCCGGAAGGAGATCAGATGCAGGCGTTTGACGCCGCTGGCATAGGCATGCAGTGCTGCCTGCAGGGCATGGGCGACACAATAGGCCTCATTGTCATCCCGGCCCCTGGCCTGCTCCATATAGTGCTGGGCATCACTCTCACTGAGGGAACTGACCAGTTGGCCTTCACTGTCCATCACCCCCAGGGTAGGCAGCATCAGAATCAGTTTTTCTGCCTGCAGGGCAATGGCCAGCGCGGTGGCCACTTCCTCGGCTGACAGATTGAAAACCTCACCGGTTACCGAATAGCCAAGATTGGATACCAGCACCAGATTATCGCCATCCAGTTGCTGGCGTATGGCCTGCTGATGAATGCGTCGTACCTTGCCGGTGAAGTGATAATCGACACCATCGTGTACACCCACCGGCCGGGCAGTGACGAAATTACCCTGCACCACACGCACATCGGCACCATGCATGGGCGAATTGCTGAGGCCCATGGTAAACAGCGCTTGTAGTTTGATACTCAGACCCGCCACCACCTGCTTGATGGTTTCCATACTTTGCGGCTCGGTAATGCGCAGGTCGCGGTGATAATGGGATGCCAGACCGGCCGCCTTGAGGCTGTCGCTGATCTGGGGCCGGGAACCATGCACCAGCACCAGCTTGATGCCCAGACTGCGCAGCAGTGACAGGTCAAAGATAATATTGGACAGATTGTCATCTTCCAGCGCTTCACCGCTCAGCAGCACCACAAAGGTTTTGCCACGATGGGCATTGATATAGGTACTTGATGACCGGAACCAGTCGATGAGATGGGGCTTATCACTCATTATTCTTTCTCTTCAAGACAATGTTCGCTGATCAGCTGGCGCAGCACAGTAATACAGGGCTCTATCATGTCCTGGCTGACGTATTCATCGGGCTGATGGGCCTGATCGATATTACCCGGCCCCATAATGATGGTGTCCATACCCAGTTCCTGCAGGAAAGGCCCTTCGGTGCCAAAACCGACACTGATCCCGGAGTGGCCGCTGAGCCGTTCGGCGGTTTTCAGCAATTGGCTGTGCTCATCGGTAAAAAAAGCCGGTATGCCGGTGAACAGGGGTTTCATTTCAAACCGGATTCCCAGGGGCTCGGTGATTCGGGACACTCTGGCCTTGATGTCGGCCCTGACATCATCAATATACATGCCGGGCATTAACCTGAGATCAAACTCCAGTTCACAATGGCCACAGATGCGGTTGGGATTATCGCCGCCGTGGATGCAGCCGAGATTCAGGGTCGGGTAGGGGATATCAAACAGCTCGTTATGAAACTGCTGCTTGAGTTCCTGGCGATAGCGCATCAATTCAGCTATGACCAGATGCATGGCATCCAGGGCATTGTTGCCAAGAGCAGGGTCGGAGGAATGACCGCTTTGGCCCAGCAGGCGAATCGAGTCCATGATCATGCCCTTGTGACTGCGTACCGGCTGCAGGCCCGTGGGTTCGCCAATGACCGCCGAGCGAGCCCTGGGCCGACCCATTTCCGCCAGACAGCGCGCACCTTCCATGGAGGTTTCCTCATCGGCAGTCGCCAGTACGATCAGCGGTTCCCGAAACGGCTTGTCCAGCAGGGGCGTGACCGCTTCCATCACCAAAGGAAAAAAGCCCTTCATGTCGGTGACACCCAGGCCAAAAAATTTATTGTCCCGCTGGTTCAGTTTGAAGGGGTCGACGGTCCAGAGTTCCTCATCATAGGGTACGGTGTCAGTGTGACCGGCCAGCACCAGACCACCGGGACCACTGCCAAAGCTGGCAATCAGATTAAACTTGCTGTCATCGGCGTAAGGTATCAGTTCGCATTCAAAGCCAAGATCGGAAAACTCATTGGCCAGATAGTCAATAATGGCCTTGTTGCTGGTATCCAGGGCAGGATTGGTGGAACTGACACTGGGAATGCCGACCACCCGTTCCAGTCGTTGCAGCAGTGTTTTGTTGTCGATGGACATGGCTAATCCGCCGCGTCAGCTTTTGACTGACATTTTGGCGATGAGGTCAGTTTTGGCAGCCATGATGAAGTCATTCACATGCAGGCCATTGATCTTGTGTGTCCACCAGTAAATGGTGACCTTGCCCCATTCGGTAATGATTGTCGGGTGATGCTGTTCCCGCTCGGCCAGACTGGCGATCTTGTAGGTGAAATCGAATGCGTCCTTGAATTCCACGAAGTAAAACTCACGCATCAATTTGTCCACGCCGTCGTGGAACAAACGTTTCCAGGATGGGATATTGACGATGAGCTCGTTGGCCTGTTCTTCTGTCACCACCGGTGCACCCATCTTGCAGGCTTCACAGCGGCGTTTATGTAATTCTTCCATGCAGACTCCACCTGGATTCAGGATTCAGTCAATGGGCCCGTCGATAAATTTTTCCAGCACGGTGTTCAGCAGCTGATAACCACGGCTTGTGGTACGAATAAAGCCGTCCTCACTGCTTAGCAGGCCCTGTTGCTGCAGATATTCTACTCGCTTTCCAATATGGCTAAAAGGCAGGCCGGTGCGAGCCTCAAACTGACTGATCGGGAAACCATCGGGTTGGCGCAGGGTATTGAGCAGAAACTCCAGGGCCCGTTCTTCGCCTTCCACCTCCACAGACTCGGCCTTCCTGCCCAGTTGGCTGGCCAGATAATGTCGGGGCTGTTTCACCTTGCGACTGCGCAGAATGCGATCGCTTTCCGGCAGGGTGATTTTGCCATGGGCGCCGGCACCGATACCGAGATAGTCGCCGAAGCACCAGTAATTCAGATTATGCATGGATTGCCTGGCGCCGCGACTGAAGGCCGACACCTCATACTGGCTGTAGCCGGCCTGCGTCAGTCTGTCGCTGCCAAGGTCCTGAATCGACTCCAGTATATTGTCTTCCGGCAAGGGAGGTCGGTGACGATAGAACAGGGTGTTGGGCTCAATGGTAAGTTGATACCAGGAGATATGCTCCGGTTCGAAGGCAATGGCCTGATCCAGATCGGCCATGGCGGCGGGCGCCTCCTGCTCGGGCAGGCCATGCATGAGATCCAGATTGAAATTGTCAAAGCCGGCTTGCCGTGCCAGGTCTACTGCTTTGCGGGCCTGGCCACTGTCATGGATACGCCCCAGGCGCTGCAGGCTGTCATCGTTGAATGACTGGATGCCGATGGAAAGCCGGTTGATGCCACTGAGATAATAGTCCCTGAATCGGCCAGCCTCGGCGGTACCAGGATTGGCCTCCAGAGTTATTTCCGCCATGGGCGAAATGCCAATGCGCCGGTCAATATGTTGCAGCAGTTCCGACAGGGCAGCGGCATCGAACAGACTGGGGGTGCCACCGCCGATGAAAATCGAGTTCAGGCGGCGACCCTGAACCCAGTCAAGATCGCTGTCCAGGTCTTCGCACAGTGCCTGGATATACTCCGCCTGAGGTAGCGGACCCTGTTGCTCATGGGAATTGAAATCACAATAGGGGCATTTGCGTACGCACCAGGGAATATGGACGTAGAGACTTAGGGGCGGGAGTTCCAGCATTCAAGCAGCTGCTTCAGTGCCTGGCCACGATGGCTCAGGGAGTTTTTGAGATCCGGATCCAGTTGTGCTGAGGAACAGTCATGCTCCGGCACGTAGAACAGGGGGTCATAGCCGAAACCGTTCTCGCCCTGTTCGGCAAACAGAATGCGCCCTTCCCAGCTACCCTGACAGATCAGGGGCGTCGGGTCTTTGGCATGGCGCATATAAACGATGACACACTGAAAGCGGGCAGTGCGTTCAGACTCGGGAACCTGTTCCAGTTCGGCCAGTAATTTGGCGTTGTTGTCGGCATCGGCGCTGGCGCCATGACTGCCGGCATAACGGGCTGAATAGATGCCGGGCTCGCCGCCCAGGGCGTCCACTTCCAGACCGGAATCATCGGCGATACTGGGCAGTCCGGTTTCCTGGCAGGCGTGGCGTGCCTTGATCAGGGCATTCTCCACAAAGCTGAGTCCGGTTTCTGCCACATCGCTGACATCGTATTCGGATTGCGGCAACAGCTTGACTCCCAGGTCTGACAGTACAGCCTGCAGTTCACGTAGCTTGCCCTGGTTACCGCTGGCAAGAATCACGGTTTTCTGGTCTGACATCAGTCGGTCCTGCTCAGGTGATAGATGGCGATCTCGCCCAACAGATTAGGCCAGGTGCGCATGGCCCAGTTGCCCTGGTGTTCGGAATCAACCACGGTGCGTCCCAGTACCTGGATGTTTTTCTCGCGGCACAGGGCATCGAAATCCTTGACGGTACAGAAATGGATATTCGGGGTGTCATACCATTCATAGGGCATGAATTTGGACACCGGCATGCGCCCGCGGCTTGCCAGGTAGCTGCGGGCTTTCCAGTTGCCAAAGTTGGGAAAGGTGACAATGCCCCGGCGTCCAATGCGCAACATATCATCCAGCAATTGCTCGGGCTTGCTCAGGGCCTGGATTGTTTGTGCCAGCAGGACCGTATCGAAGCTGTCGTCCTTGAAATTGGCCAGACCCTGGTCGAGGTTCTGCTCAATCACATTGACACCCTTGTCGATGCAGCTCTCGATGTTGTCTGCATCGATCTCCAGGCCAATACCGGTGACAGCTTTTTCCTTTTGCAGGTAGTCCAGCAGGGCACCGTCACCGCAACCCAGATCGAGTACATTGCTTTTCGGCGCAATCAGTTTGGCAATAATGGCCAGATCAGGACGCATGGTCACTCAGCTCCCTGTGAATCCGGTTCATATACTTGGAAAAGGCCCTGATGTAGCGCGGGACGGGCAGCAGGAAGGCATCGTGGCCCTGATCGGCTTCGATTTCCAGATAGCTGACATGGCGTTTGGCATCCAGCAGATGCTCGACGATCTCCCGCGAGCGTTCCGGCGGAAAGCGCCAGTCGGTGGAAAAAGACATGAGCATGAATTTGCAGTTGCTGTTCTCAAAGGCCTTGCTCAGATCGCCGTCGAAATCTACCGAGGGATCGAAATAGTCCAGTGCCTTGGTCATCAGCAAATAGGTATTGGCGTCGAAGTTTTCAGAAAAGCGCTCACCCTGATAACGCAGGTAGCTCTCCACCTGAAAATCCACATTAAAGCCAAAGCTCAGTTTGCCCGAGCGCAGGTCGCGGCCAAAATTGCCGCCGAAATCACTGACGTCGGTACCGAATTTGGCGCGCATGGCACTGTCTGACAGGTAGGTGATATGACCCACCATGCGGGCCAGCATCAGCCCTTGCTTGGGATAGGTGCCATGTTCCAGATAGTGGCCGTTATGGAAATTGGGATCGCTGATGATGGAATGTCTGGCCACCTCATTGAAGGCGATATTCTGGGCTGACAATTTGGGTGCGGCTGCAATACAGACCGCATGGCCCAGTCGTTCGGGATAACTGATGGCCCAGCGCAATACCTGCATGCCGCCAAGACTGCCACCGACCACGGCGGCCCATTTTTCGATTCCCAGACGGTCAGACAGCATGACCTGGCTCTTCACCCAGTCCCTGACCGTCACCACCGGAAAATCAGGGCCATAGTGCTTGCCGGTTTCGGGATTGATGGACACCGGCCCGGTACTGCCAGAGCAGCCGCCGAGGTTATTCAAGCAGACCACAAAGAACTTGTTGGTATCGATAGCCTTGCCCGGACCAATACAGCTGTCCCACCAGCCCGGTTTGTCATCTTCTTCACTGTGGTAGCCCGCGGCATGATGATCACCGCTGAGAGCATGGCAGATCAGCACTGCGTTACTGCGCTCGGCGTTGAGCTCACCATAGGTTTCCACCATCAGATCGAAGCCGGCCAGTACCTTGCCGCTGCGCAGGGTGAGCGCCTCATCGAAATGGTAGGACGTCGGGGTAACGATCCCTACTGAATCTGGTTTGGCTGAATTATGCATTGCTCGCTATTGTAAACCTTCTGCAGGAAAACTGACTGCGGTTTGTCTATTCCTTTTCCTGATCATTCATTGTGTCGGCAAGCCAGTCCGGAAGTCGTGTCCTGGCTGGCAAGCTGAGGGTCTTGCGGCGACTGCTGGCGCCACGGACGAGGCTGATATCGGCGGGTTTCAGGTCGAACTCCCTGGCCAGTACTGCAATAAGTTGCTTGTTGGCTTTACCGTCCGTTGGCGCTGCGGTCAGCTTGACCTTGACTGTGCCGGCCATGAGGCCGGTGATTTTCTCTTCTCTGGATTTGGGAATGACTGAGCATTCCAGAAGCAGCCTGTTGCCGGATTTGCGCAGTGGCTTGTCCAAAACCAGTCAGCTGCCTCGATACCAGATGCCAGTGTCTAGATGCCTATGACAACCTGGGCAATCTGTTGATTGATGCCGAAAGTCTGCACCAGAATATTCTGGATAAGTCCGATGGCAATAAAAATAAATATGGGTGAGAAATCCAGCCCACCCATGGGTGGAATGATTTTTCGAACCGGCGCCATCACCGGCTCGGTCAACTGCCAGATCACCTGCAGGATTGGATGCGGATTCATATTGCCGGAAAACAGCATCACGAAAGACATGATGATCGAGGCAATAATGGCGAAGTAGTAAATATTGATAATGAAATAAAGCACGCCCACAAACGCCCAGGTCACAATAAAACCCACCGAAGGCATGCTGTAGCCATACAGCGCAATCAACACGGCAATGGCAATGGCCTGTATCACCAGCGCCAGAATCAGACTGGAAAAATCCACCCCGCGATAGCCAGGAATGAAACTGCGGAAGATTCTGACCATGGGATCGGTGATGCGAAACACAGCCTGTGACAGCGGATTGTAAAAATCGGCTTTGGCCAGTTGCAGCAGAAAACGCAGCAACACCGCAAGCAGATACAGACCTGCCAGCGCATTGAAAATCATAGCTGCGGAACTTCCTAAAACACCCATATCTCTATCTCTTGTTCGGCTTGCGTGGTGGTTGAATCAATCTGCAGACCTTAATCGCTGCCCTGAGCTGCCAGTTCTTCGGAGCGACGCCGGGCAGCTTGCAATGCCCGGGCTACGATGGCCTCCAGCTTGTCGGCCTGGAAACTCTTGATGGCCTGTTCGGTGGTGCCACCCGGTGAAGTCACCCGGCGGCGTAATTCTGCCAGTTCCTCCTTGCTCTGGGCTGCCAGTTCGGCGGCACCCATGGCGGTTTGCAACACCAGTGACCGGGCCAGGTCTGCTTCCAGCCCCATGTCACGGGCTGCATCCTGCATGGCTTCCATAAACAGGAAAAAATAGGCCGGGCCACTGCCGGAGACTGCGGTTACTGCATCCAGATCGGTTTCCTTCTTGACCCAGACGCTGAGGCCCACCGCTTCCATGATAGCGCTGCTGGCCTGGCGTTGCATGGTATCAACCCGGGCATTGGCATAAAGACCACTGGCTCCTTTGCCGATCAGGGCCGGCGTATTGGGCATGCAACGCACCAGGGCGGCATTACCACCCAGCCACTGATCGAGGCTGGCCAGGGTAATACCCGCCGCCACCGAGATTATCAGCGGTTGCCTGCCAGCCTGATTGATCTTTTCCCCCAGGCTTGCACAGACCGATTCCATGACCTGGGGTTTCACCGCCAGCACAATGATTTCTGACTCGGCAGCAATCTCATCTTCACTGGCCGGCCGAATACCATAGTCATGGGCCAGGGATTGCAGTTTATCGGTATCGATATCGGCCACCAGCAGATTCCCGGCAGCACTGCCTTGTCGGATCAGGCCCTGGATCAAAGCCGAGGCCATATTGCCGGCGCCGATAAAGGCGATGGTCTGGGAATGTGTGGATGCGTGCAAAATATCTCCTGACTGATTGGCTGGCCGAGCGAGGGCGCTATTCTAGCTTAATCAGGCCCGGCTGAGTATTGCTGCCGGGCTGGCTTCAGTCACGTGGCCCAAACAGGGCGGTGCCCAGGCGCAGCAGGGTAGAACCCTCGGCAATGGCCGCCTCGAAATCATTGCTCATGCCCATGGACAGGGTATCAAGGCTGGGATACTGCGCCTTGAGTGTCCGGAAACAGGCCGCCAGGGGCGCAAATTGTCGGCGCTGCTCGGCCAGGGTCTGAACCGGAGCCGGAATCGCCATCAGGCCCCTCAGGGTCAGACCCGGTAAATCGACGATCTCAGCGGCCAGATCCGGCACCGCCGCCAGGGAAACACCGGATTTGCTGTCTTCGGCGGACAGATTGACCTGCAGGCAGATGTTGAGGGGATTCGCCGGGTCAGGCCGCTGTTCCGACAGGCGACGGGCGATTTTCAGGCGGTCGACACTGTGGGCCCAGTGGAAGGCTTCGGCAATACCCCGGGTCTTGTTGCTCTGGATCGGACCAATAAAATGCCAGCACAGATCCAGATCCTCCAGTTCAGCCATTTTATCCTGAGCTTCCTGCAGATAGTTTTCGCCAAAATCCCGGGCACCGGCTGCTGCCGCTTCCCTGATGGCGGCACTGTTGTGGCGCTTGCTCACCGCCAACAGCTTTACCGAACCGGGGCTTCGTTGGTATTGGCTCTCCAGTGCGCGGATTTGTTGCCGGATAGCGGCCAGATTTTCTGCTACGGTGGTCACGGTTTTAGCGGTATCGGGTCTGTGATATTGCCTGCAGGACAGGTACTATAGGCAAGGCCTGAGCGAATGGCTAGCGTCAACAAGCCTTTACTTTGAGCTGGCCTTGCAGACAAATCGCGGTTCAAACAAGCATCAGGCTAACAATCAATAACAGGTCGGCTGACGATCGCAAGCAATCTTATCCCTGAGCCGGGCACCTAACAGGTAAGTCGATAATGGATATTACAGAATTACTGGGTTTCAGCGTCAAACAGGGCGCCTCCGATTTACATATCACCGCCGGCATGCCGCCACTGATTCGAGTGGACGGTGATATTCGCCGCATCAATGTACCGGAAATGGATCATAAGGAAGTGCATGCACTGATTTATGAAATCATGAATGACAAGCAGCGCAAGGACTATGAAGAGTTCCTGGAAACTGACTTCTCATTTGAAGTGCCCAACCTGGCCCGTTTTCGTGTCAATGCCTTCATTCAGAATCGCGGTGCCGCAGCAGTATTTCGTACCATTCCTTCCAAAGTATTGTCCATGGAACAACTGGGCATGGGCGAAGTCTTTCGCAAGATTGCTGACGTGCCCCGGGGCCTGGTGGCGGTAACCGGACCTACAGGTTCCGGTAAGTCCACAACCCTGGCGGCGATGATCGACTACATCAATGACAACAAGTATGAGCATATCCTCACCATCGAGGACCCCATCGAATTTGTGCACCAGAGCAAGAAGTGCCTGGTAAACCAGCGTGAGGTGCATCGCGATACCCATGGCTTTAACGAAGCACTGCGCTCGGCACTGCGTGAAGACCCGGATATTATCCTGGTGGGTGAGCTGCGTGACCTGGAGACGATTCGACTGGCCCTGACTGCCGCCGAAACCGGTCACCTGGTATTCGGCACCCTGCACACCACCTCTGCCGCCAAGACCATTGACCGGGTAATCGACGTCTTCCCGGCAGCGGAAAAAGACATGGTACGCTCGATGCTGTCTGAATCCCTGCAGGCAGTAATTTCCCAGACGCTGCTGAAGAAACCGGGCGGCGGTCGGGTCGCTGCCCATGAAATCATGATCGGCACGCCGGCGATTCGAAACCTGATTCGTGAAGACAAGGTGGCGCAGATGTATTCAGCCATCCAGACCGGCGCCGGTTCCGGTATGCAGACCCTGGATCAGTGTCTGAAAGACCTGTTGGCCAAGGGCATGGTTACCCGCGAGGATGCCCGCACCAAGGCCAAGATGCCGGAAAACTTCTAGGCCAGCTAACTCTGGCTGATCAGCTACCGGGCCGGAGCTTGTTGCTTCAGCCCGGTAAACCAGTTCTCCAGTATGATCTGCGCGGCGATATGATCAATCGCCTCGTCCCGCTTGCCACCCTGTTCCAGAACCTGCTCCAGCGCCTCTTTGGATGAGAGTCGCTCATCCATGCCATAAACCGGACGATGAAAACGTCCGTGCAGGCGATTGGCAAACTTCCTTGCTCTTACCAGCAGTTCACTCTCACTGCCATCCATGTTGTAAGGCAGGCCCACAACAAAGACATCCGGATGCCACTGTTCAATATGGCGTGCCAGGCTTTCCCAATCAGGAATGCCGTCCCGGGCCTTGATCACTGCCACGCCCCGGGCGCTGCCACTGACACTCTGGCCAAAGGCCATGCCGATACGCTGGGTTCCGAAATCAAAACCCAGGGCCGTGAGGGGCTTGTCGTTTTTGGCAGGAAAACTGGGCAGTGACATGCCGATCAGGAGTGGCCGGCTTCCGGTGACAGTTGTTGCAGATCAATACCCAGAGTCGCGGCGGCGGCTTCGGCCTTGTGGGCATAGTCTCTGGAAAACAGCAGGTCGCTGTTGGCCGGTGCAGTAAGCCAGGCATTCTGACTGATTTCCTGCTCCAGTTGGCCGGCTTCCCAACCGGCGCAGCCCAGCGCTACCAGATAATTGTCCGGGCCCTTGCCCTGGGCAATATCCTGAAGAATGGTGCGGGAGGTGCAGATGCTTATCTCCGGAGTCACTTCGATGGATGAGTCCCAGTTGCGACCGGCATCATGGATGATAAAACCCTTGTCTCTTTCCACCGGGCCGCCGGCCAGCACATGCTCATGCTTGAACAGCATTTCACCCACCGAACAGACAATATCCAGCTCTTCAAAAATATCAGCGACACTGGCCTGCAGGGGTTTGTTGATGACAATGCCCAGGGCGCCTTCTTCGTTATGCCGCCACAAATAGGTGACGGTATTGGCGAAGTAGGGGTCTGCCAATTGCGGCATGGCAATCAGAAACTGATCTTCGAGATAGCCTGTGTTGCTGCTTTCGCTCATTAATAGCTCGTCAGGGAATTGCCTTCGTGAAAACGCCAGGTCCGGATAATTTCCAGTATATCAGCTTCTTCACGCATTGCCTCAGGGAAAGGCTCGAAGGGGGCGGCGAGGTTTACAATCTCTACCGCTGCCTGGTCCAGCAGATTATGACCGGATGATTCCAGAATCTGGATGTCATCCACCTGACCATCAGGCAGGATGGATACCAGCATGCGCAGACTGCCGTAAATGCGGTTGCGTCGTGCCTGTTCCGGATAGTTGATATTGCCTACTGCTTCGATACGACGGCGCCAGTTATCCAGATAGAGTGCATCGTGGCTTTTCCGGGTGGAAGCCGAAGAGATGGTATAGCGGCGCGGGCGACTGGCATATTCCTGGCGGCGCCGGTCGAGCCTGGCCTGCAGGCTGGCAATGGCCAGGCTGATTTCCTCGGCGCTGCTGCTCTCATTCACCGGCTGCTCCTGTTCCGGCTCCAGTTCTTCCAATTGCTGGCTGATGTCACGGCCGTCCTGAAAGGTGGAGATCACCGCGGTATTCTGCACCGGCATATCATTGACTACCCGTGGCGCCTGCGGAACCGGCACCACTTCATTGATGGTCTCGGCGCTGAAATCTGCCTCAAATGGCGTGCTGGGAGCTGCTACTTCATCGAGCACACCACTGCCAAGCTGGTTTTCCTGAGCCAGAAAATCAGCATCATCGGGCGCCACTTCCGAACGGTACTGGGCCATGGTGACTTCCAGCACCGGCTCCGATTCACTTTCACCCAGATAGGTAAAGCCTATGCCCAGGATGACGATGGCGTGGGCACACAGTGAGAGAAACACGGTGAAGCCAAATCGCTCTTTTGACAGATCATCATCGGGGTTCATAGGCACTACTGTCTCACGGGACTCAGGCAGCCTGCAATTTCTCTTCGATGCAGGCCATCAGCTCGGAGGCGATATCCAGCCCGGTTTCGGCGTCGATTTCACGCACACAGGTGGGGCTGGTGACGTTGATTTCAGTCAGATAATCACCAATCACATCCAGTCCCACAAAGAGTAAACCTCTTTCTTTCAGCGCGGGGCTGACTTGTTCACAAATCCAGCGATCGCGCTCACTCAATTCCTGCACCACGCCGCTGCCACCGGCAGCCAGATTGCCACGGCTTTCGCCCACGGCCGGGATCCGGGCCAGGGCATAGGGTACCGGTTTGCCATCAATCACCAGGATGCGCTTGTCGCCGTTGCTGATTTCGGGAATGTATTTCTGCGCCATGATGGGGCGCTTGCCTTCCAGGGTCAGGGTTTCAATCACAACACTGAGATTGGGGTCATTCTTGCCGATGCGAAAAATGGAGCTGCCACCCATGCCGTCCAGGGGCTTGTAGATGACATCTTCGTGCTGGCGATGAAAAGACTTCAGCTGTTCGGCCGCACTGGCCACAATAAAAGGCGGGCAGCACTGGGGAAACTGGGTGGCGAATACCTTTTCATTGCAGTCCCTCAGGCTCTGGGGCCGGTTGACGACAAGCGCCCCCTCGCGCTGGGCTTGTTCCAGCATATAGCTGCAGTAGACATAATCGATATCGAAGGGTGGGTCCTTGCGCATCAGGATCACATCCAGCTCCGCCAGGGAGATGTCCTCGGTCGCCTGCAGGGAAAACCAGTCCTCGGGATCGTCGCGCACGGTCAGGCCCCGACTGTTGGCCCGGGCCTTGCCCTGATCCAGATAGAGGTCGGACTGCAGCATGTAATGCAGCTGCCAGCCACGTTTCTGTGCTGCCAGTAACATGGCCAGCGTGGTGTCTTTCTTGACGGTGATGGAATCGATGGGGTCCATCACGACCCCCAGCTTGATGCTCATTCGCTACTCTCTTGTAAAACTGCGCCCTTGTTCAAATCAGTGCCAGGAAAAGGGCCGGATAGGAAGTTTATCGACCTTTTCCGGGGATGAAATACCCGGTGGTGACAGGAAATCGCTGGCCTGGGCCCTGCATCACGCCGCTGGCGGTCAGCCCCGGTTTCCCGGCAAAGCCCTGCGGAACAGGCGCTGATAGTAGCCCAAACGAGTGGAAACAGTGAAATGGGCCGACTCCGCCAGCCCACCCAGGCCGGATTGCAGTCTCTCTGACCGGGCAAAGTGTTTATAATAGCGTCCCCGCCGGAGATCGGCAGGAGCACAATTGCAGAGACTGATGGAAAGGGTAGTGAAAAAACTGGCATTTTTATGGGGAATAGGCGGCGTGATTGCCCTGTTGAGCTTTGCCGTGGTCCGTCTGTCCCGCTATGCCCTGGAAATGGAACTGGCCAGCCTGACGCCGCTGCACTGGCTGGCATTGCTGTTCAGTATTTGCTTCATGGCCTATTCGGAAGGCTACCGGGGTTTCTATCTGCAATTCTCACCCCGGGTAGTACGACGCGCCAGTTTTCTCGGCAGTCGCTCCCGGCCACATGAGTTGTTGCTGGCACCGCTATTCTGCATGGGCTATTTCCATGCCACCCGCCCCCGTCTGATTGCCACCTATGCCCTGACCCTGATGATCATCAGCTTTGTCATCCTGGTACCGATGTTGCCGCAGCCCTGGCGCGGCATCATTGATGTGGGCGTGGTGGTGGGACTTGCCATGGGCATTCTTTCCATCTGCTATTTCGTCATCATGGAATGGCGGGGTGACAGCAGCAATGGTATTTCTCCCGGCTTTCCCGATGATTCCTCGCTGTTGAGCTCATGACTTCAGCCCCCGACCATCCATCCAAAGCTGGCGCTGGCAAAAACCCTGCCGGGGATAATGTCAGTTGCGCCGTGGTGGTAACCTATCGACCGGAGCTGACGGCCCTGCTGAAATTGCTGGGCCAGCTCAACAAGGAAACGGATTTCGTCGTTATCGACAATGGCTCGGAAGAAATCGAGCGGCTGGAAGAGTCCATCACCGTCTATCAGCGCTGCCGCGAACTGATTCGTCTGGATAATAATCAGGGTCTGGCCAGGGCTCTGAATATCGGGATCCAGTGGGCCCAGGACCGGGGCTTTGAATATCTGTTCCTGTTTGATCAGGACAGCAGTCTCTGTGATCTGTTTGTCTCACGCATGATCCGCGCCGGTCGCGACGCCGAGCAGTATTCCCGACGTGGCATTGCCGCGGTCGGTCCCAGGATCATCAATCCCCAGACTCTGCGCCAGACGCCCTTCAAACTCTTCAATCGACTGTGGCTGCGCAGCGATCGGCATTTTGCCGGCAGTGATTCCCATTACCTCGCCGATTTTCTGATCACTTCCGGCACCCTGCTTGTGCTCAAACATATTCAGGCCATCGGCCCCATGAAAGAGAGTTACTTCATTGATAATGTGGATCTGGAGTGGTGCTTTCGTGCCAAGTCCCTGGGCTTTGATCTGATCGGCACCGATGATGCCGTGCTCTACCATGCCATTGGCGAGCGCAGCTTGAATCCCCTGGTCCGGGCGGGCATCATGGCGCAGCACAATCCGTCCCGCACCTATTATTCGAGCCGCAACAGGATCCATCTCTACAGCGTGGCTTATTCACCGCTGGGCTGGAAACTGAGAGACATGATACGTTTCACTATCAAGGCAAGCTGGTTATTGCTGACATCCAACGAACGTCGTCAGTACTGGCAGAATATTCGCAGCGGCATTCGTGACGCCAGGACCCTGAGCTGATTTTCAGCCGCACATCCCTTTATGAGTCACCAGAGCAAAGTGCTAATCCTGCTTTCCACCTATAACGGAGAGCGCTATCTCGATGAGCAATTAAAGTCCCTGCTGGACCAGTCCTGGCCGGAGATCATGATTTTGGTGCGTGATGACGGCTCTTCCGATAACAGTCGCAAGATTCTCGCTGATTACAGTATTCGTTATCCGGAACGCTTTCATTTCCTGCGCGACGAGGCAGGAAATCTGGGTGCCTGTGGCAGTTTCGCCTGGTTGGTGAATTACGCACTGGACCACAAGCAGGAGCTGGGGCTGGATCGGCTGTATATGATGTTCTGTGATCAGGATGATGTCTGGTATGAGGACAAGGTTGCCCGCCAGATGAATGCCATGCTGGCCACCGAAGATGAACTGGCTGATGATCACTCGGTACCGATTCTGATTCACACTGATTTGCAGGTAGTGGCGGAGGATGGTCAGCCGATCGCCGAATCACTGGCCGCCTATCAGGGGCTGGAGACCGAGCGCAACAGTTTCCCGAATATGGTAATCAGCAACCTGGTGACCGGTTGTACGGCACTGTTCAATGAAGCCCTGGCCCGGCGTGCCCTGCCGGTGCCAAAGGCCGCTATCATGCATGACTGGTGGATGGCTCTGATAGCTTCGGCTTTTGGTAAAGTGGTCTACCTGGATACTCCGCTGATTCACTATCGTCAGCATGGTGCCAATACCATCGGAGCCAAGCAGAAGGAAAGCCAGGGTCCTGGCAGTATCAGTTTCTGGCGCAAGCTGTTTGGCCCCGCCGCCAATGAGCATCTCTATGAGGTGGCGCTACAGGCACGGGCCTTTCGGAAGCAGTTCGCCGCAGAGCTGGACAAGCGCAATCGTCTGGCCCTGACCTTCAATACCCTGATGGCCACCCGCATCGGTTTTGTGCAACGGGCTATGTATCGTCTGGCGCGGCGCTTCTAGTATCGCTATCCGACCCGAAGCTAAAGATTTCTTCTATAGCGGCGCGGAAGCCCTGCTGTGAACAATCCCGTTCTACTGCCGCCAGACCTGACTGGCGAATTTTGTTCCACAGGCTTTCATCCTTGAGCAGGCGCAGGCATTGCCTGGCAAAGTCGGCTGCCTCATCGGCTACCAGTAGCTCTTCACCATCACGCCAGGACAATTGCTGAGCCAGCAGGCTGGTGCTGACCGTGGGCAGGCCGTGGCCACTGGCTTCATGGATCTTGTGGGGGATGCCCGCCGCAAAGCGGGTCGGGGCGATGAATAACCGACTGCTGTCATAGAATTCTTCGATCGATTCTACTCGGCCGGTGAAAACGATATTGGCCTTGTCGATGGTGGCCAGGGAAGGAGCCTGGTTATCGCCCACCACGGTTAACTGGACATCGGGCAGGGCCTGCTCAAGCAGGGGCCAGACATTGATGATAAACCACAGCAGCGAGTCCACATTGGGTGAGCCCTCATCTCGCAATGCGCCAACAAACAACAGACCGCTTCGCTGTGAAAAGCCGGGACTGTCGCTGCGGTTGTGCATGGTATGTCCCAGGACCGATGTGCAAGCAAAGCCGGCCGACTTGAAATAGGCCGCTTCCTGGGCCGACACCGCCACAATGCGATCGGCTCCCCGTGCCAGTTCCAGCTCGGCATCGATGGCCTGCTGTTCCTGTTCGCTGCTGATCTGTTCTCCCTGCAGGCGGCGCTTCAGTATCTCCCGGGGTGCCGTAACTGCCTCGGCATCATAGATCAATTCAACACCGGCCAGCAGTTCACTGTGTTCCGCCATGATGCGATTAAAACTTGCCATGTTGTGTTCGCGACTGACGACGATGGTGTCGTAATACGATTGCCGTTCTTCGAGAAACTGCGCTAGTTGATCTTCACCCCTGCCGAGAATCACTTCTACCGTCGCAGGCAATGTTTCATAAACTTCCTGCCAATCACCGCTTGGGAACAGCATGGGAAACAAGGTGATGTTTAGTGGCATTTTACTCAACTCGGTAAGCAGGTTTGCCGCTCTGGGGTAGCCAGCGCCGAGGGATGGATACGGCACACGGTCATCCAGTATCAATACATTGGGACGTCCGTGCTGGTAGTTTCTGGCACGGAAAGCATTGGCCGGGTCATTTTCCAGACGACTGGCGAGGAACTGTGGATGCTTCTGGCAAAGTAAGTCTCGATGTTCAGCTTGCAAGCGGGAAGCCCCTTCGAAGCCCGCTGAACTGGCGAACTCGAAATGGGTGATCTGCACTTTGGGGTTATAGACGACGCGCAAACCTTTCTCGTGCAATCGCACACAAAAATCAGACTCTTCATAATAGGCGGGTGCGTAGTCTTCATCGAAGCCACCCATTTCCAGGAATTGACTGGTACGAAATACAAGACAGGCGCCGGAGCAGTAATCCACATCGCGCTGAAACTGGTATGCCGGGGCCTGGGGATTGTCGCCCCGCCCGTATCCCAGACAAGCTCCATCGCTCCAGATGATGCTGCCGGCCTCCTGCAGACTGCCATCCAGTAGGTCAATACGCCCCCCTACGGCACCGATGCTCTGATCGGATTTCAGCATAGAGATCGCTGCTTCGAGGCAACCTTCACTGATCATGGCATCATTGTTGAGCAACATCAGATAGCTGCTCGACGCCAGGGCGGCTCCCTGATTAACGGCTTTGACGAATCCGAGGTTCTCATCGTTTCGGATAATCCTGGCGCCGCGGATTCTGTCCAGCAACTCGGCGGTCTCGTCACTGGAGTCGTTATCTATAATCAGTAAACGAAACGGAATTTCAGCGTACTCGAGCAGGGATTCCAGGCAGAGAAAGCTCAGGGGCGCCTGGTTATAGAAGACAAGAAGTATCGTCAGCTCAGCCTGTTCCGCATCATCGAACTCCAGTTTCTTGCCACTTGCCAGAAAGCGTCGCAGCCGGTCATTGGCTTCGTCTCTGAACTCTTCCTTGAAATCTGCTTCTTGCGCTGACCTTGTCGAAGGCGTGGAACTTGATTCCTGTTTGGGGGCCAGAAACTGTTTCAATTTTTGTATTGGCCTTGTGAGGCGCAGCAAGGGTGAGGACAACAATCGGTCGTTGAGATCCTGTAAGTCAGACACATGCTGTTTCAAGGCTTCATGATGACCGGTGAGTTCGTTGTATTCCTGGCGCCAGAAATTAGCATCACCACTGGTCGTTACAACAGAAGCTTTTGCTCTGACGGAATTGGACAGATCAATTCCCTGATCCTGATAAAGTTGCTCTTGCAGGCTGATGACAAGTGCCGCAATAGCGCCATCAGTTAAATTCTCGGCCTGCGGCAAGGTCGGTGGCAGGCCTCCAGTAAAGCGTTTTCCTGACAAGCGATGCTGCCATCGTTGCAACATGTATTGATATTCTTGTTGGGCCCGGCCACGGTTGGCGGGCAATACATCGCTCTTGCGAGAAACGGATTCGTGATGCAGAAGTTTGACTGCCGGGTTTAACAGGACCGGGAATCCCTTGTCCTTCATCCGCAGACAAAGGTCAACGTCATTAAACGCCACCGCCAACTCATTCTCATTAAACCCCCCCAGTTTCTGGAAAAGCTCTTTACGAACGAACAGGCAAGCCGCTGTAGCTGCATCTACAGCGAATGGGTGTAGTAGTGATTGTCGTGACAGATAATCTTCGGATTCGCCGTGGGCGATATGGCGAGCAATTGCCAGTTCATCCAGGGCGATACCAGCGTGCTGAATACTCGCATCGGGATAGAGCAATAAACAGCCAGCTGCACCCACATCCTCCCGTTCGGCAAGAGCCAGCTGCCTTTCGAGCCAGTCGGGCTGGATAATTTCGATGTCATTGTTCAAAAAGCAAATTATCGCTGAGCTTGCCTGGTTGACAGCGAAATTATTGATCGCAGAATAGTTGAATGGTTCTTCCCACTTTAAAACACGGCAATTGGGTTTGCCTGCGAGCTCTGCCAGAAAATCCAGGGTGGCCTGTTCTTCACTCTTGTTATCGACAACCAGAATTTCTGTTTTGTCGTACAAATTCGATGAAAAAATTCCTTCCAGGCAAGGCTGGAGAAATTCCAGTTTGTCTCGTGTAGGAATGATGATTGTGCAGCGAAAGGACTCCCGGTTTGTCAGGTAACTGGCTGGCTCTTCACTCATACTACTTCCATTAATCCGGAGGTTACTGTTTCTTCCATAAGCGGCGAACCGCTCGCAATGGTTTGCTTATCTTCCAGCTCAGGGAGTTCTGGATCAGTTGTAGATGATTCTTCAGGTTGCTGATTTCCTCCGATGCTGCACTCTGTTCTTCTTGTCGCTGTTGTTCACTGATATTTAATCGGTGCTGCAAGGACTCCAGCTCCTGTAGCTGCTGCCTGATCTGCTCCTGATGATCCAGATTGGCCTGGTGCTCGCTGTCCAGCAGCCTCGCCAGGTCGGCCAATTCCTGGCTCTTGTCCATATCGCCAATCAGGGCATTGAGCTGCTGGCCCTGCCACTGGGGCAGCCACTTGTCGAACAATCTGGCCCGTGCCTCAGACAGGGGATGGCCCTGGCGATAGCGATTGGCAGTGTCCTCGGTGGCAGTCTCGGACTCTCCCCCTTGCCGATAGAAGGCGGTGATCTGGTCCACATGAATAAAGGCAGTATGCTGATTCAGCTGCAGCCAGAAATCCCAGTCTTCATAGATATCGAAGGCTTCATCGAAGCGGCAGCCTTTGGCGATCAGGTCGGCGGAGAACAACATGGCATGAATGGGGATATAGTTATCCCGCATCAATAACAGCGGCTGATAGGCTTCCCTGAATACAGTTTCCAGCTCCTGGCCCCGGGGGTCGGTTTTGCGGGTACTGCTGTAGGCCGCCTGCACATCAGGGTTGGCCCGCAGACAGGCGACCAGATTGGCAACATGATCGCTGGCAATCCAGTCATCCTCATCGAGGAACATCAGTAACTGTCCGCTTGCCGCATCGAGTCCGGCATTGGCCGCCACCGGCCGACTCATGGCCTGACCGCGGTTGACGATCTGCAGCTTGTCGATGCCGGACTGACTCTCCGGTGGGGCCTCAAGGCCACTGCCAAGGGCATCCACCAACACCAGCTCCAGCGCCGGATAGCTCTGCCCGGCAACAGAATCCAGCGCCTGCTGCAATTCGGCACGGCCGGTGCTGCGGCAGATAATGGAGACAGTCAAATTGTCCTGGTTCTTGTTGGCAGGCATGGGCGTTTTTATTGGGCAGGAGTCAGCAATGCCAAGCGCATTGCTGCTTCCCGACTGCTATTCAGGCAGAGGCTTTGGCTTCGGCAGCCAACTGGCGATCCAGCACGGAGCCAACTACCCGGCCTATGAAATCCAGGAACAGGGTGTCCAGATTGACGTTGAAGTAGTTGTCCTGCTTGTTGCCAAAGGCCAGCAGGGCCAGCACTTCGCTGTTATGAATCACCGGGCACAGGGCGGTGGAACGCACTTCCTGTTCATTGCCCGGGAACAAGCGGGCGATCTGCTCCTCGCTCAGCGGGCCGCAGTGGGTGCGCTTGAGCCGAAAGACATCGCTGAAGTCCTTGCGCAGGCTGGCCAGAGACTCCACCCGGGTATTGGCCGAGGTGCTCAGTTCAGGATGCTCGATCAGAATAAATTCACAGGCATCGATATTGGCATGGTTGGCCAGTTGATCCTGGGTCACCTCGGCAATCTCGGTAACATTGGCGGCACGCAAAAGGGCCAGCACCAGATTACGGGTGGTGTCGAAGAGCTGGTCATTGTTACGGGCATTTTCCAGCAGATTATTGAGTTTCTGCCGGGCTTCGATACCCCGCTCCCGAAGAATAGTAACCTGACGTTCCAGCAGGGAAATGGCTTTGCCACTGGCATGGGGCAGAGACAATTCGGCCAGCAATGCATCCTGGCCGATGAAGAAGTCGGGGTGTTCGCGCAGATAGTCCGCTACCTGATCGGCGGTGATTTGCTCACCGGCAGTCTGGCCAGTATCGGATTGCTCATTGCTCATAACTCGATTGTCCCCTCATACACAGTGGTGGTTGGCCCGGTCATGATGATCGAGGCTTGCTCGTCGGGCCCGTCGTCCTGCTGTTGGCGGGGCCAGTGAATCTTCAGTTGGCCGCCCGGCAGATGCACTTTGACGGTATCACCTAATCGTCCCAGCAGGCAACCGGTGGCGACCGCCGCACAGGCGCCGGTTCCACAGGCCAGGGTCTCGCCGGAGCCACGCTCAAAGACCCGCAGGGCGATCTCGTCTTCAGCCAGAATCTGCATGAAGCCAACATTGACGCCAGCGGGGAAATCCGGATGTGAACCCAGTGCCCTTCCAATATCTGTTACGGCCGACTTGTCCAGGTCTTCAACCAGCAGCACCGCATGGGGGTTGCCCATGGTCAGGGCACTGAAGCTGACAGTGAGTGATTCGCCATTGATTTCCAGCTGGCGGCTGTACTGTAGCTCCCGGGAATCGGACTTGAAGGGAATCATGGCCGGGCTAAAGTCCGGCGGTCCCATGTCCACACTGACTTCGCCCTGCTCATCGATGGCCAGCTCCAGAATGCGATTCACAGTTTTGACCAGTACCGGATTACTCCGGGTCAGGCCCTTGTCATGGACATAACTGGCAAAGCAGCGCGCGCCATTGCCACAGTGCTCCACTTCCTCGCCATCAATATTGAAAATGCGGTAGTCAAACTCCACTGCAGGATCACTGGGCGGATCAATCAGCAGCACCTGGTCACAACCAATGCCGAAATGGCGATCGGACAGATAGCGAATCTGCTCGGCGCCAAGATTGAATGAATTGCTGACCCGGTCAATGACCACGAAGTCATTGCCCAGCCCGTGCATCTTGGTAAACGGAATCTTCATGACAGTTGCTCTTGCTCGGCGGTCTCCGGCAGGCAGGATTCCAGAGCCAATAGCTCATCCACGGTTTCCCGTTGCCGGATCAGATGGCTTTGATTGCCATCCACCATGACTTCCGCCGCCCTTGGTCGGGTATTGTAATTGGAGCTCATGACGAAACCATAGGCACCGGCAGAGCGCACCGCCAGCAGATCGCCGGCCTCAACGCTGAGTTTGCGATCCTTGCCGAGAAAATCACCGGACTCACAAACCGGACCCACAACATCGTATTGCTTCTGACCACTGATGCGCTTGCGGGCCGGAATAATTTCCTGCCAGGCGCCATACAGGGCCGGCCTGAGCAGATCGTTCATGGCGCCATCCACAATGGCAAAATTCTTGTGCTCATTGCACTTCAGATATTCAATCCGGGTCAGGAAGATACCGGCATTGGCGGCAATGGAGCGACCCGGTTCCACCAGCAAGGTCAGCTTCCGGTCCTTGAAGATATCCTTCACTTCAGCCAGCAATTCCGAAGGGTGGGGCGGCTGCTCCTGTTCATAGGTGACGCCGAGGCCCCCGCCCATATCGAAATGGCTGAGCTGAATACCCTCGCTGGCGAGGGTGTCCACCAGATCCAGCAGTTTGTCGATGGCATCCAGAAAAGGCGCCACGCTGGTGAGCTGGGACCCGATATGACAGTCAATGCCCACCAGTTCCAGGCCCGGCATAATGGCCGCCCGGCGATAGCAGTCCAGCGCTTCTTCGGCGGCGATACCAAACTTGTTCTCTTTCAGGCCGGTGGAGATATAGGGGTGGGTGCCGGCATCCACATCGGGATTGACCCGCAGGGAAATGGGCGCCTTTTTGCCCAGTGACAATGCCACCTCATTGATGCGCTCCAGTTCCGCCGGCGATTCCACATTGAAACAGTGGATATTGTGCTCCAGGGCCAGCTCGATCTCGGCGTGGGTTTTACCCAGGCCGGAAAAAATCACCTTGCGGGTATCTCCCCCGGCGCGCCGGACCCGTTCCAGTTCGCCGCCGGAGACAATGTCAAAACCGGAGCCCAGTCTTGCCAGCAGGTTCAGCACGGCGAGATTGGAGTTGGCTTTTACGGCATAACAGACCAGATGGGGCAAATCGGCGAGCGCTTGCTCGTAGACACGGAAATGCCGTTCCAGGGTGGCGCGGGAATAGACGAAGCAGGGGGTGCCAAATTCCCGGGCAATGTCCTCCACTGCCACGTCTTCAGCACAGAGTGTGTCGCCTTTGTAGTTGAAATAGTCCATAGTTCAGGGGTTCCGCTCGCGACCGCGAATTTGTCTTGTCAGGCTGGTCAGCAATCAGTGTGTCTGACTGCTGAATGGCGCCGGCTCAGGCCGGGTCAGGCCGCCTTTTTGGCCACAGGCAGTGAGGCTGCTGATGGCGATCAGCAGCAACAGAGGCAAAATTATCCTGGAATTGACTCGCATCGATCAGGGCCCCGGCTTGCGACATTGCTGAAAAGGCCGCGATTATAACTCTGTGGGGCCCATAAACACAGTGTTGACGGGCTTATTCGGGCCTCCGACAGCCGCATGGCTGTTCTTGAAAAAGCCCGGGTACGCCCCTATATTCTCGGTCTCATTTTTGTACAGTCGACGGCAGACCCGGGTTTGCCGTTGCTCGAGCTTACGACGTTAAAGAGGCCGGTAGAACAATGATTGCCGTAAAAAATCTGACAAAAAAATTCGACCAGTTTACCGCCGTGGATGACTTGAGTTTCACTGTCCAGGAAGGTGAAGTGTTGGGTTTTCTGGGACCGAATGGTGCCGGTAAATCCACAACCATGAAAGTCATTACGGGCTTTCTGGCACCTTCGGCGGGAACGGTCACTATCGATGATCACGATATCAGCCATGATGCCATCGCCGCCAAGGCACTAATTGGCTATTTACCGGAAGGGGCCCCCTCCTACGGGGATATGACCACCCAGGAATTTCTGCGCTTTATCGCCAGTGTCCGGGGCTTCAGTGGCGACGACCTGGGCCAGCGTGTGGACAGGGTGATTGAAGAGGTGGATCTGGAGTCGGTCAGGCATCAGACCATCGATACCCTGTCCAAGGGTTTCAAGCGCCGTGTCGGTCTGGCCCAGGCCATCATGCATGATCCCAAGGTGCTGATTCTTGACGAGCCCACCGACGGCCTGGATCCGAATCAGAAACACCATGTTCGCGAGCTCATCAAAAACCTGGCGCGGGACAAGATTGTCATTATCTCCACTCACATTCTGGAAGAAGTCACCGCTGTGTGTACCCGGGCCATTATTATTTCCCAGGGCCGCATAGTGGCCGACGGCAAGCCGGCTGAACTGGAAGCCCGCTCCCGCTATCACCATGCAGTGAGTGTTCGCCTCAGTGAGGCCCATGATCTGCAAGCCGATCTGGCCGGCCACAAAGGCGTTGCCTCAATCGAGCAGGACCCGGCCGACCCCCTCAGCTTTACCATTCTTGCCGAGGGCGGCGAGGCGATTTATGCCGAGGTATCGGAAATTGCCAAGAACAGGAACTGGCCGCTGGAGGAATTTCATGTACAGCGCGGACAACTGGAAGATGTGTTCCGCAGCATTACCCAAAAAGCGCAGCCACTTGAAGCAGTACAGGAGGATGCGGCATGAGCAATCTCGGTATCATTTTCAAACGTGAGCTGCTGGGTTATTTCGCCACGCCGCTCGCCTATATTTTTATAGTCATCTTTCTTATCACAAATGGCATTTTTACCTTTGACCTTGGTGGGTTTTATGTCCGTGGCCAGGCCGATTTGTTGCCCTTCTTTGGCTTTCATCCCTGGCTCTATCTGTTCATGGTGCCCGCCATTGCCATGACCCTCTGGGCCGATGAGCGCAAGACCGGCACCATCGAGTTACTCCTGACCCTGCCCATTCGTTTGTCTGAAGCTGTGCTGGGCAAGTTTCTGGCAGCCTGGGTTCTGACCGGCATCGCCTTGCTGCTGACCTTTCCCATCTGGATTACGGTGAACTATCTGGGTGACCCGGACAATGGCGTCATTCTCGCTGCCTATCTGGGAAGCTGGCTGATGGCCGGTGGTTTCCTGGCCATTGGCAGTTGCATGTCGGCCTGTACCCGTAACTCGGTTATCGCCTTCATTCTTACCGTGGCCATCTGTTTCAGCTTTGTGATTATTGGCTCACCGATACTGCTGAACGCCTTCCCTGACTGGGTACCCCAGGGACTGGTGGATGCGTTCTCGGCACTGGGATTCCTGACTCACTTTGATTCCATTTCCAAGGGTGTGCTGGATATCCGTGATCTGTTGTTCTTCACGGTGTTCATCGGAGCCTGGTTACTGGCCAGCGCCATCGTCATTGAAATGAAGAAAGCGAACTAGGGAGGCGAGCAGACATGAACAAGAAATCACTGTTTTCAACTGTTGGCCTCATTGCCATTGCCCTTGGCCTGATTGCCAGCGTTGCCATCATCAGTGTCCTGCCCGGCTGGCGCGTGGACCTGACCGAAGATGATCTTTATACCCTGTCGGAGGGAACCGAGAATATTGTCAGTAATCTGAGCGAGCCGCTGGAGCTGATGTTTTTCTACTCTGACAGTGCCACCGAAGATGCCCCGCAGATTCGCAGCTATGCGACCCGGGTGCAGGAGTTACTGGAAGAGATGGTGATTGCCAGTGACGGCAATCTCAGCCTCACCATGATAGACCCGGAACCGTTCTCGGAAGACGAGGACCTGGCGACCCAGTATGGCATCCAGGCCGTGCCGGTGAGCCAGGGTGCGCCGGGCATCTATTTCGGTCTGGTGGTGCGGCCGCAGCAGCAATCGGATAACCCGCTGGAGGCGGCTCTCTATGAATCCATGCCGCTTATTCGTCCGGACCAGGAACAGTTTCTTGAATATGAATTCATGAAACTGATCACCAAGGTTGAAGACCCAGAGTTGTCGGTCATCGGCCTGATTACCGGCCTGGACATCGATGGCGGTTTCGATCCGACCTCCGGCCAGGCCACGCCCCCCTGGTTGATCATGGATACGATTCGCCAGCTCTACGAAGTGCGACGTCTGCCAGTGGATGTTGAAAGTATCGAGGAAGACGTGGACATCCTGATGCTGATCCACCCCAATAATCTGTCGGAACAGACACTCTATGCAGTGGATCAACATGTCATGCGCGGCGGAGAAATTGTGGTCTTCCTTGACCCCAATGCAGAATCCCGAATCAGTCGTACCAATCAGGGCAATCTGGTACCGGCCGGCATGAGTTCAGATTTGCCGCGTCTGCTGGAGAGCTGGGGCGTGAGCTATGACAGCAGCAAGATTCTGGCTGATAGTGATCTGGCTCTGCGGGTACGTATGGGACAGAACCAGCGACCCATGCCGCACCTCGGTATGCAGGGAATCCAGCGTGCCAATCTTGCCCAGGACGACATCATCACCAACCGTCTGGAAACCATCAATATCGCCACCAGCGGTGTACTGGCACCGACAGAAGGAGCCAGCACCAGCTTTGAGCCATTGATGCAATCCTCCAGCAATTCCATGCTCATGGACCGGGCCCTGCTGGAAGACGTGATGGATCCCTCGGTGCTGTTTGATGAGTTCACTGCCACGCCTGAAAGCTATGTCATGGCGGCCAGGGTCAGTGGTGTGATCGATTCGGCTTTCCCCGATGGACGTCCGCAGCCGGAAGAAGAGGAATCGGAAGCATCAGAAGAATCGACCGCGGAAACCTCAGAAGAGGCAGCGGAAGAAAGCTCAGCTGAAGTGGCTGCCGAGGATACCGCTGCCAGCGGGGAAAACCAGGAAGATGTGGCCGACAACAGTGCCAACCCGGCACAGCCGCTGGAAACCGCCGATGCGGACAGCAGCGCCGCAGATGAAGCGGCCGAGGAAGAGGAGCCACTACCGGCCCATATTTCCCAGTCTCAGGGTATGGCTAATATTCTGCTGTTTGCCGACACTGATCTGCTGACCGATCGCATGTGGGTGCAGGTCGCCCAGTTTCTCGGGCAGCGCATACCCCAACCCTTTGCCAATAATGGCGATCTGATCATCAACAGCCTCGACAACCTCAGTGGTGGTGCAGATCTGGTGAGCATTCGCAGCCGCGGTCGCTATTCCCGGCCCTTCACCCGGGTGCTGGAGCTGCAGCGAGAAGCCGATGACCGCCTGCGGGTGGAAGAGGCAGAACTGCTGGACCGGATGGCAGAAACCGAGCAGGCTCTGGCCGAGCTCAATAGCGATGAAGAGGGTAACCCCATCGGCCAGGTCACGCCGGAAATCCAGGCGGAGATCGACCGCTTCAATGCCGAGCTGGTGGATACCCGGCGTCGCTTGCGGGATGTGCAATATCAGCTAACGGAAGATATCGAACGCCTGGGTTCCAATCTGAAAGCCATCAATACGGCCCTGATTCCGGCCTTGCTGACCATTCTGATGCTGGTGGCACATTTCAGCAGAACCCGCCGGCGAGGCAGGGCCTGATCACAGGTCGGCGTCGCTTTCCTGATCTGATTCCAGGCGCGGCGGATGGCGAGGGAGCGTAACTGTGATATGCGTTCCCTTGCCAAGCTCGCTCTCGATAGCCAGTTCGCCGCCGTGGGCCTGGGCAATCAGGCGACAAAGATAGAGGCCGAGGCCAAAGCCACCGGTATTGCGCTGCCGGGAACTGTCGGCGCGGTAGAAAGGCTCGCTGATCTGGGGCAGATGTTCGGCGGCAATGCCTTCACCTTCATCAATCACTTCCAGTACGGCCTGCTCGTTGCGAAGATTGACCCGCACCGTAATGGGGTTGTTCTCGCCGTGGCGAATGGCATTGTTGATCAGATTGGTTATCAGCAGCCTCACCCGCAGGCGGTCGATCTCGAATTCCTGATCCTGCTCGGGAATACTGAGTTTGATGCCACCTTCGTACTCCTCATAGGTGGCACAAATGCCTTCCACGAATTCGGCAAAATGCACCCATTCTTCGGTGAGTACGGCGTGTTCATTATTGAGGCGCTCGGCCTCGATCAGATCGGAGATCAGCAAGTCAATTTCACTGATGTCTTCCTTGAGCTGCTCCTTCTCCTCGCTGTCGGGCATGAACTCCATGCGCAACTTGGCCTTGGTGATAGGCGTGCGCAGCTCATGGCTGATGGCCAGCAATAGCTGACGCTTGGCCTCCAGCATGGACTGCAGGGAGTCCGCCATGTGATTGATGCTCTCGGTGAGTTCCCCCAGTTCGTCCTGGCGATTGGATTTCACGCGGAAGCTGAGATCACCACGGCGAATACGTTCGGCACCTCGCCGCAGCAAACGTACCGGGTCCAACAGTTTGTTGACCATGAAATAGTTCAGAAACAGGACGATGGCAGCCAGGGCCATTCCCACATACAGCACTACGTAGTTGATCGTGTCTTCGACCCGCGAACGCTGGTACATATAGAAGTCATAGCCACCACGGCGAACCATGATGATGTCTTCACTGTCGATGGTTCTCACTTCGGCATCATTGGTGAGAGTGCGGTTATAGGTTGAAGAGTCCACATCCAGGCGGTTATCGGGGTCGGAGCTCCAGCGCATGATGGGATTGCGGATATTGATGGTCCAGTCCAGTTCTTCCGCCAGACGCATGGCATTACTCAGATTGGGCGGTGTGCCAATGTCTTCGATAATGGATTCCACATTACGGGTAAAGAAATCGGGAATGGTCTCAATGGCGCCACTGTCTTCATTCAGTGTCTGCAAGGAGATAGAGATAATCAGAAAAAAGCAGATTACCGTGAAGCCGAAGATCAGCAGCAGGCGAAGGAATAAGGAGCGTTTAACGTGTTGAAGCAGCGGCGTCATGCCTGCTCACCGACAAAAGTATAGCCACGTCCCCACACCGTCTTGATAAAACGGGGTGTTTTGGAGGTGTCTTTCAACTTGTGTCGCAAGCGGCTGACCAGTGTGTCGACGGCGCGGGAAAACAGTTCCGCATCGATGCCGCGCAAGCGGTTCATCAATTCGTCTCGGGTGAAGGTTTTGTTGGGATACTGCATGAACAGAATCAGCAGCTCGTACTCCATGGTTGTCAGGTCGAGGACTTCGCCGTCCAGTTTGACCTCACGGCGTGCAACATCCACTTCCAGACCCTGAATCGGTTTGATATCCCGCACACCGTTATCATCGCTGGATCGGCGCAGGATGTTATGAATCCGGGCCACCAGCTCGCGGGGCTCAAAGGGCTTGGGCAGATAGTCATCGGCACCCAGTTCAAGTCCGACAATTCTGTCAGTGACTTCGGCGTGGGCGGTGAGCATCAGAATGGGTAACTGACCGTATATGGAGGATTTGGCACGAATCTCCCGGCAGATTTCAAAGCCGTCTTTCTCCGGCAGCATCACGTCCAGAATCAGCAGATCAGGCTTGACCTTTTTGAGCAGTTCAAAGCCCTTGCTGGGGGTCATGGCGACATGAACTTTCATATCATAACGCTCAAGATACTGAGTCAATAACTGACCCAGTTTCTCATCGTCATCAATAATCAGTATCTGCTTCATGTCGGCTCTGGGGAAAATCGGATTTTTATTGTTCGGGTCCGGCAATAGTACGAATTCGCCTCACTTAAATCAATCAAACTGCGGTGCCCTGCGGCTTAATTCACAACCGGCTCCTGTAGTATGATGGCCCGCCTCGATTCACCGGCAGCTGGTACACTCCTTGATCAGTCTTAATAACATCAGCCTCATGCGGGGCCAGCAATTCCTGATTCGTGACGCCAGCCTGGCCTTTAACGAAGGGGAGCGTATTGGCGTGATCGGGCGTAATGGCTGCGGCAAAACCAGCCTGTTCCGGGCTCTGGCGGAGGAAATACCCCTGGAGCAGGGTGAGATCAAAAAGCCTTCAGGCCTGCGCCTGTCCACCATGGCGCAGGAAACGCCTGGTCTGAGCCGTTCGGCCCTGGATTTTGTTATCGATGCCCACCAGGAGTATCGGCAACTGGAAAAAGCGCTGCTGGATGCCGAGGACAAAGGCGATGATCAGGCCCTGGTGCGCCTGCACAGCCAGATGGAACTGATCCAGGGCTATGATATCAGTCACCGGGCCGAACGTTTGCTCTCTGGTCTGGGCTTTGCGACCGAACAGTTTGCTCGCCAGGTGAACGAGTTTTCCGGTGGCTGGCGTGTGCGTCTGAATCTGGCGGCGGCGCTGATGTGCCCCTCGGACCTGTTATTGCTGGATGAGCCCACCAACCACCTGGATCTGGAAGCCACTGTCTGGCTGGAGCAGTGGTTGCAACAGTATCCCGGCACCCTGCTGATGATTTCCCATGACCGGACTTTTCTGGACTCGGTCATCGACCATGTAATCAGCTTCGAGCTTGGCAGTCTGCAATACTACAAGGGCAATTATTCGGCTTTTGAAAAACAGCGGGCCGAGCGTCTGGCCCTGCAACAGGCCATGTTCGAGAAGCAACAGCGACGTCGCGCCGAAATTGAAAACTTTGTGCGCCGTTTCCGGGCCAAGGCTTCCAAGGCGAAACAGGCCCAGAGCCGGCTCAATGAATTGAATCGCATGCAGGAGATCGCACCGGCCCATGTGGATTCGCCCTTTCAGTTCCGGTTTCCGTCCCTGGACTATCTGCCGGACTTTCTGATGCAGGCCAATGAGCTGGCCATCGGCTTCGACGCAGCGCTGGCCAGCAATATCAAGCTGGGTATCCGTAGCGATTCACGCATCGGTCTGTTGGGCTATAACGGCAGTGGCAAATCCACCTTGCTGAAAACCCTGGCGGGCAAACTGGATGCACTGGCAGGTGAGATTGACAGGGCACGCAAACTGCGACTCGGCTACTACGCCCAGCACCAAATCGACGAGCTCGATCCCACTGCCACTCCGGTCCAGTCCATTCTGGCCGTCACTGAAAACCCGGCAGCGGTGAGCGAGCAGGAGATTCGCAATTACCTGGGGGGCTATGACTTCCGCGGCAGCCGCGTGGACGAAACCATCGAGCATTTTTCCGGTGGCGAGAAAGCTCGCCTGGCCCTGGCCCGGGTGGCCTGGCAGAAACCCAATCTGCTCTTGCTGGATGAGCCCACCAACCACCTTGACCTGGAAATGGTCCATGCCCTGACAGTGGCCCTGCAGGAGTTTGAAGGTGCCCTGATTATTGTCAGCCATGACCGCCATTTGCTGGCCAATACCGTGGATGAGTTCTACTCGATTCATCAGGGTCAGTTCAGTGAGTTCAAGGGTTCCCTGTCTGACTACGAGAGCTGGTTGCGCAGCAATGACAGCGACAAGGACGAGGCGGGACAGTCAGCAGGCAAGGCCAGTGAGCAGGCCCCCAAGCTGGACAAGAAACGCCAACGTCAACTCGCCGCTGCTAAAAGAGAAGAACTGGCCCCTCTGCGCAAGGAAGTGAAGCAGCTGGAAAAGCAGATGGAAAAGAGTCAGGCCGGCCTGGACCGTATCGAAGAGAAGCTGGCGGAGCAGTCGCTCTATGAAGACAATGCCAAGGCCAGGCTTACCGAACTGCTGCAGGAGCAGGGGCAGCTGAAATCGGCACTGGCTGAAGCCGAAGAGCGCTGGCTGGAACTTCAGGAGCAGCTGAGCGAAGCAGAGGTCTGAGAACGGGTCGTTGCCGCGGATCAGGATTGATCTCGGTAGCAGTCGGGGCCCGGCTCATCCTTGAAACAGCCGGATTCAGGCCCATCTATGCATTGTTAAGCGGTAAAATTCAGTTCCCAGGCGGGAGATCAGCGACCATGAGACAAACACTTGTACTGATACTGGGGGTGATTCTCTCCACCCTGACTGCCGGCGCTCTGGGCCAGGCCCAATCCTATGAAGAGTTCAGCACCAATGACGAGCGCAACAATATTGAAGTCTTCAATCGCGCCAGCCCCTCGGTGGTTAATATCACCAACTCACGGCTCGTGCGTTCCTTCTACTCCCTGAATCCCCAGGAAGTGCCCCAGGGCAGTGGCACCGGATTCATCTGGAATAATGAGGGCTATATCGTCACCAATTTTCATGTTGTGCAGCAGGCCGACCGGGTCATGGTGACCCTGCAGAATGGCACCACCTATGATGCCCGCCCGATCGGAGTGGATCCTGACAAGGATCTGGCGGTGGTGAAAATCGACGCCCCGGAAGAGGAACTGGTGCCCATTACTCCCGGAGACTCGGGACTGCTGGAAGTCGGACGCAAGGTGATTGCAATCGGCAACCCCTTTGGCCTCGACACCACCATGACCGTTGGTGTGGTGAGTGCCCTGGGCCGGGAAATCGATTCCGTCAGTCGACGCAAGATTCGTGATGTTATCCAGACCGATGCCGCTATCAATCCTGGCAATTCCGGTGGCCCCCTGCTGAATTCTCTCGGTGAGCTGGTGGGGGTCAATACGGCAATCTACAGCCCCAGCGGTGCCAGCTCCGGCATCGGCTTCGCCATCCCGGTCAATACGGTCAAGCGTATCGTCCCGGAACTGATTATGTATGGCCGCGTGCAAACGCCAATTCTGGGTATTACCCGTCTGCCCCAGCCTGAATACTACCGCCGCCTCTGGGGCATCGATGGGGTGATCGTACTGGATACGGTGGAGGGTACTGACCCTGAGCGGCTTGGCATGCGCGGACTGACCCGGGTAGAGCGGGGCCGGATTCGCCTGGGCGATGTGATCGTGGAGATCGAGGACCAGCCGGTGCGCAATGAGGAAGACTATGCCGACATCATCGAGCAATACGAGCCCGGTGATGTGGTATCCGTCAAAACCATGCGTGACAATCGCCTGCTGGAATACGAGATCGAACTGCAGGCACCAAGACGCTAGTTAGCCTGCTGGCGTTTTTCCAGTCGCTGGCGGGCGCGTGCTGCGGCCGAGCGTACCTGGGCCGGGGCGGTACCACCGAGATGATCGCGGGCCTGCAGCGAGCCTTCCAGGCTCAAAACCTCAAACACGTCCTGCTCGATCACCTCGCTGAATTCCTGCAATTGCTGCAAAGACAATTCAGACAGGTCGACGCCGGCGCCAATGGCACTGGCCACGGCCTTGCCCACTACTTCATGGGCATCCCGGAAGGGCAAGCCCTTGTTAACCAGATAATCTGCCAGGTCGGTGGCGGTGGCATAGCCCTTGAGGGTGGCACTGCGCATATTCTCTGCCCGGCATTGGATGGCCGGCATCATTTCACTGTAGGCGAACAGACAGTCCTTGATGGTATCCAGCAAATCAAACAGGGGTTCCTTGTCTTCCTGATTATCCTTGTTGTAGGCCAGTGGCTGGGACTTCATCAGGGTCAGCAGTGACATCAGGTGGCCATGGACACGGCCGGTCTTGCCCCGTACCAGTTCCGGCACATCAGGATTCTTTTTCTGTGGCATGATGGAAGAGCCGGTACAGAATCGATCCGGCAATTCGATAAATTCAAACTGGGCCGAGGTCCACAACACCAGTTCTTCGGAAAAGCGTGACAAATGAGTCATCACCAGACTGGCGAAGGCCGCCAGTTCAATGGCGAAATCCCGGTCACTCACGGAATCCAGCGAGTTTTCGGTTGGCGCATCGAATCCCAGTAGCTCTGCAGTGTAGTTTCTATCGATAGGGAAACTGGTGCCAGCCAGTGCCGCTGCACCCAAAGGTGACAGGTTGACTCTTTTACGGCAATCCATGAGCCGACCAAAGTCGCGCTCCAGCATTTCGTTCCAGGCCAGCATGTGATGGCCGAAGGTGGTGGGCTGGGCAGTCTGCAGGTGTGTGAACCCGGGCATGATGGTGTCGGCTTCCCGCTCGGCCAGATCAACCAGAGCAGATTGCAGGGAGTTCAACAGGCCGGCAATCTGATCGATCTCGCCGCGCACATACAGGCGAATATCGGTGGCCACCTGGTCATTGCGTGAACGCCCGGTATGCAGTTTCTTGCCCACGGCACCAATGCGGGCAGTCAGGGCCGCCTCGATATTCATGTGCACGTCTTCAAGCGCCACAGACCACTCAAACTTGCCTGCCTGGATCTCTTCACGAATGGCTTCCAGACCGTCGATGATCTGCCGGCTTTCATCCTCACTGAGCACGCCAACCCGGGCCAGCATTTTGGCATGGGCGATGGAACCATCAATATCATGATTGGCCATGCGCTGGTCGAATTGCACGGAAGCGGTGAAGCGTTCAACGAAAGCATCGGTGGCTTCGCTGAAGCGACCACCCCATAGCTTGGCAGATGAGTTGTCCTTGTCAGTCATGGTCGGTGACCTTATTCCTGTGGGGCCTGTCTGTGGGTCGGCATTTGTGGGCCGCAGATTATAACAGGATCAGGGCCAATTGCCTGTAATCAGCCGGTGGCCCCTCGCCCCGCCTATTCCGGTCGGACAAACAGCCTTTGATACCGTAAAATGCAGAGCTTTGATCAATCGCAGTCATTGATAGACGCTGTCATGGAAAGAGAAGGCATGAGCAAGCTAGGCAGACCTCTGAAAATCGCAACCCGCAAATCCCCCCTGGCCCTGTGGCAGGCCCACTATGTGCGGGATGCCCTGCAGGCGGCCTGGCCAGACCTGGAAATCGAGTTGCTGGCCATGACCACCCGGGGAGACCAGATACTGGATTCTCCCCTGGCCAAGGTGGGTGGCAAGGGCCTGTTCGTGAAAGAGCTGGAGCGGGCCATGCTTGACGGTGAGGCTGATCTGGCGGTGCACTCCATGAAAGACGTGCCCATGGAATTCCCCGAAGGCCTGGGCCTGAGCTGCATCTGTGTGCGGGAAGACCCCGCCGATGCCTTTGTCTCCAATGACTATGCCGATTTTGACAGCCTGCCCGAGGGCGCCGTGCTGGGCACTTCCAGTTTTCGCCGCCAGTGTCAGTTACGAGCCCGGCGGCCGGATCTGCAGGTCAGAGACCTGCGAGGCAATGTGGGGACCCGTCTGGGCAAGCTGGATGGGGGCGAATACGATGCCATTATCCTGGCCGCCGCCGGTCTGATACGGCTGGAGATGCCGGAGCGAATCAGATCAAGACTGGACTATGGCATTTCCCTGCCCGCCGGTGGTCAGGGCGCCGTGGGAATTGAATGCCGGGTAGATGATGAACCGGTACATGAGCTGCTGGCCAGTCTGCATCATCAGGATACGGCCGATCGGGTCATGGCGGAACGGGCGGTGGTTGCCCGTTTGCAGGGTGGTTGTCAGGTGCCCATTGCCAGCTTCAGTGAACTGGAAGGGGACAGCCTGTATTTGCGTGCCCTGGTGGGCACCGTAGACGGCAGTCGCATTATTCGCGCCGAGGCCAGGGCCGATCGCAGCGAAGCCGGGCAACTGGGTCTGGCAGTGGCTGATGATTTGCTGAGCCAGGGTGCCGGCGAAATACTGGAGGAACTGCTTGAGCACTGAAGCTGCTTCGCTACAGGGCTTGCGGGTGCTGGTGACACGGCCCGAAGCACAACAGCAGGCATTGATTGAGGCCATCGCCGCAGCCGGTGGTCAGGCGGTCAGTATGCCACTGATTGCCATCGAGCCCATCGAAGACAATAAACAACAGGCCCTGCTGCGACAGCAGATCCAGGAACTGGATAACTACCGCCTGCTGATTTTTATCAGCAGCAATGCCGCCCGCTTCGGTGGCGAGTTGGTTGACAGCTACTGGCCCCAATTCCCTCTGGACGTGTCTGTGTTGGCCGTGGGCCCGGCCACGGCGGAGGAAGTCTCTCGCCGGCTGGGCTGTGAGGTGGCCTGTTCCCGTTCCGGCATGGATTCAGAAGCTCTGCTGGCGCTGCCCCTGCTGCAGGATGTGGCCGGTGCCCGTATTGCCATTTTTCGGGGGCAGGGAGGTCGGGAGTTGCTGGCGCAAACCCTGCGCGAGCGTGGCGCCCGGGTGGACTATATTGAAGTCTATCGACGTGAGGCGGTGCCTTACGCGGCCGATGCGGCTGTTAACCTGATCACTGCAGAAGACGTCAATGTGTTAACAGTAAGCAGTGGCGAAAGTCTGAAAATGCTTCGGCAAATGCTGGGCAACAACAGCGGCTTGCTTTTGCTACCATTGATTGTGCCCTCAGAGCGAATCGCCGAACTGGCACTGCAACTGGGATTCAATCAGGTTCACAATGCCGGGGGCGCCAATAATGAAGCCTTGCTGCACTGCCTGCAGAAACTGCCCGCCAGAGCCGACAACAAGACATGAGTGAAGAAAACAAACAATCTGATAATTCCGGGCCGGACAAGGGCGTGAAAGACAAGTCCGCCAGTGCAGGCGAGGCCAAATCTTCCGCCAAGCCGGCGACGCCAAAAATACTGGACGATATTTCCAAATCCACCTCTGCCAAGGGCGCCAGGGCGGCCGGCGCGGGCAAGCGCCAGCAGAACAAGCCCGGTATTGGCCGACTGCTGGCTTTGTTGCTGCTGATTGCGCCCCTGATGGCGGCATTGGTCTATCTGGCCTGGCAACAATTGCAGTTACAGCAGTCACTGGCGAACCTCTCTCAGGAGAACCAGACCCTGCAGAGCCGCCTGGCGAGCCAGGACAGTCAATTACAGGAATTGTTGCAGGCGCCGGCGCTTGAGATTCCTGACAATACGGCGGCACTGGAGCAGTTGTCGGCCAATCTGAATGCCGAGATTCAGCGCCTCCGACAGCAACTGGCTGATCTGCAGACCAACCAGACCGGTGCCGCCGCAGCGCCGGATTTCAACTGGAAGATCTTCGAAGCCGAATATCTGATTGCCCAGGCTGCCCAGAAACTGCAACTGGAAGCCGATCTCGATTCTGCCCTGTTATTGTTGCAACAGGCCGATGCTGCCTTGCTGGCCTCCGGTCACAGTGGGGCCTTTGCGGTGCGTCAGGCGGTGGCCGATGACATGGCAATACTCAGGGCCACGGAAACCGTGGACCGGGAAGGCCTGTACCTGCGTCTGGACAATATGGTGAACAATGTCGCCAATCTGGATCTGCTGAGTTCCATGCGGGAAAACTTCGAAAACCAACGGGCCCGCGATTCCGTGCCCCTGCCACTGGCTGAACTTGACTCTGCCTGGTGGAGTGCCGGCCTGGAATTTCTCGGCGAAGTGTTTGTCTGGCGGCGCTGGGAGGAACGTCCCGAAGCCATGCTGGCACCGGGTCAGGAGACCCTGATTAAACTGAATCTGCGTCTGCAGTTGAAACAGGCACAGCTGGCTCTGATGGACGGGGACCAGGCCGGCTTTCAGCAAGCCCTTGCCGAGACCGGTGAAATTCTAAGACGCTATGCCGTCACTGATTCCGAGGGCGGACGGGTACTCAGCAATGAGCTGCAGAGTCTGCAGGGCCTGAATATCAATCCACCCCTGCCGCCACTGACAGAGTCTCTCAACCGCATTCGCCAACTGGCCGAGAGTGAGCGCTAGGGCATGGTAAGGCTCTTCATCTTCAGCTTGCTGGCCATTGTGGTGGCACTGTGGGTAAGTCTCTACCTGGGCTTCCCCAGTGATCCCGGATATCTGCTGATCGCCTTCGGCGACACTACCTTTGAAACCAGCCTGTTTGCCCTGTTGGTGGCAGTGGCTGTGTTGTATTTGCTGCTGCGTTTGGCCATGTTGCTGTTTCGTCTGATCAATCCCCTGCGCTGGTTCCGGGCCGGCAAGCGTCTGGCCAATCGGCGTCGCTCCGGACAACGCAGTCGCACGGTGGAAGGCCTGTTATACCTGACCCGGCGTAACTGGAAACTGGCGCACCAGACCCTGTTACGTGCCAGCCGGGATGCCGATTCCAGTGTGGTGAATTATCTGGGTGCGGCTCTGGCCGCCTTTGAAATGGGTGAACGTGAGGCCTGGGTCCACTGCCTGAACAAGGCCGAGCAGGAATATCCCTCTGCCCATTCCACCATTGACACCCTCAAGGCGCAATTGCTGTTCCGCTCCGGACAACTGGAGCAATGCCTGGCGGTACTGGAGATGCTGCGTCGCACCGCCCTCAATGATGAGCCCTTGCTGCGCCTGCTGAAAGAGGTGTATCTGGAACTGGAAGAATGGCAGAAGCTGGAAGAGATCCTGCCGGCGCTGTTCAATCAGGGCATTATCAGTGCAGAACAACGGGAGCAGATTGAGAAGCGAATTCTCAGCCAACAATTGCGCGACCTCGCCGCCCGGGATGAAGGCGAAGACGAAGCGGCCCTGTTGAAGAAATTGCATAAACGCTGGAAGAAGGCCAGCAACCAGCAGAAGGCTGATGCAGCAGTGGTCAGCGAATACTCGCAACTGCTGTTTGAACTGGGGGCCCGGGAAGAAGCGGCCAAGCTCATCGAGCAGGCCCTGAATAATCACTGGAGCAAACAACTGGTGAGCCGTTATGGCGAGCTGGATTTCGGCCATGCCTCCAGTCAATTACTGGTGGCGGAACACTGGATCAAGTCGCGACCGGCAGATGCCGACCTGTTGCTCTGTGCGGCGCGCCTGGCCATGCGCAACCAGCTCTGGGGCAAGGCCAGGGAGTATTATCGCGCCAGCATCAAGATAGCTGCCAGTGCCACTGCCTATGGTGAACTGGCCAGACTGCTGCGCGGACTGGGACAGGAAAAGGAAGCGGAACAATGCCTGGAGGCCTACCAGGCCATGCACGCAGATGAATTACCCAGCCTGCCGCTGCCGGAACCAGCTATTGGCGAAGCCCTGCCACCCGGCAAATCGGCCTAGTCGTCGATCCCCAGATCTTTCCAGAGAGAGTCAACCCGGCTCTTCACTTCCTCAGTCATGGTAATGGGGGAGCCCCATTCACGCTCGGTTTCCCCCGGCCACTTGTTGGTGGCATCCAGGCCCATCTTCGAGCCAAGACCGGAAACCGGTGAGGCGAAGTCCAGATAATCGATGGGGGTATTGTCCATCATCACAGTGTCACGAATCGGATCCATGCGGGTGGTGATGGCCCAGATCACATCCTCCCATTCGCGAATATTCACATCTTCATCCACCACAATGACAAACTTGGTGTACATGAACTGACGCAGGAATGACCAGACTCCCATCATCACCCGTTTGGCATGACCGGGATATTGTTTGCGCATACTCACTACCGCCATGCGGTAGGAGCAGCCCTCCGGCGGCAGGTAAAAATCCACCACTTCGGGAAATTGCTTCTGGAACAGGGGCACGAATACCTCGTTCAGCGCCACACCCAACATGGCAGGCTCATCCGGTGGTCGACCGGTGTAGGTGCTGTGGTAGATGGGATCCTTGCGGTGGGTAATACGCTTGACGGTAAAAACCGGAAAGCGCTCCACTTCATTGTAATAGCCGGTGTGATCGCCAAAGGGGCCTTCGTCGGCTTCTTCTCCGGGAGTCAGTTCACCTTCGAGTACAAATTCGGCGCTGGCCGGCACCTGCAGATCATTACCGATGGATTTCACCACGTCGGTCTTGCCATTGCGCAGCAGGCCGGCAAAGCCGTATTCGGACAGGGTATCGGGCACCGGTGTCACCGTAGCCAGGATGGTGGCCGGGTCGGCGCCAATGGCAATAGACACCGGGAAAGGCTTATCAGGATGGCGCTGCTGCCAGTCGCGATAGTCCAGCGCGCCACCGCGATGGGATAGCCAGCGCATGATCAGTTTGTTGCGACCGATAACCTGCATACGATAAATGCCCAGGTTCTGGCGTTCTTTCTCCGGACCGCGGGTTATGACCAGAGGCCAGGTAACCAAAGGTCCGGCATCGCCGGGCCAGCAGGTTTGAACCGGTAACATGCCCAGATCAACCTCGTCACCTTCGATCACCACTTCCTGGCAGGGCGCCGATTTCTTAACATTAGGTGCCAGGTTTAATACATTTTTGAAACTGGGGAGATTCTCCCAGAGATCTTTCCAGCCCTTGGGCGGTGTGGGCTCCTTGAGAAAGGCCAGCAGTTTGCCCACATCCCTGAGTCCCTCAATATCTTCCTGACCCATCGCCAGAGCGATGCGGCGGGTATTGCCAAACAGATTGGCCAGCAGGGGAATATCGGAGCCCTTCGGATTTTCGAACAGCAGGGCCGGCCCGCCACGACGCAGGGTGCGGTCGGCAATCTCAGTGATTTCCAGGTAGGGATCTACCTCGGTGCTGATGCGCTTGAGCTCGCCTTCTTTTTCCAGCAGCTCAATGAAATCGCGCAGATCTGTGAAGGACATAATAAGCTCCGCTTGCCTCGGCAGGGGCGCAGGCCCCTGGCACAAAGATACCGCAGTTACCGCAGTGACTTACTTGCGCTTCATGGAATTGAAAAATTCGTCGTTGGTCTTGGTGTCTTTCAGCTTGTCGAGAATAAACTCGGTGGCCTGTACATCTTCCATGGAAGCCAGCAATTTGCGCAGGATCCACATGCGCTGCAGTTCTTCTTCGGTGGTCAGCAAATCCTCGCGACGGGTACCGGAACGGCGGACATTGATGGCCGGGTAGGTACGCTTCTCGGCGATCTTGCGATCCAGATGCAATTCCATGTTACCGGTGCCCTTGAACTCTTCGTAGATGACTTCGTCCATCTTCGAGCCGGTTTCAATCAGGGCCGTGGCAATAATGGTCAGGCTACCGCCTTCTTCCAGGTTTCGTGCAGCACCGAAGAAACGCTTGGGCCGCTCCAGGGCATGGGCGTCGACACCACCGGTAAGTACCTTGCCGGAGGACGGGATAATGGTGTTATAGGCGCGGGCCAGACGGGTAATGGAGTCCAGCAGAATTACTACATCTTCCTTGTGCTCGGTCAGGCGCTTGGCTTTTTCAATGACCATTTCCGCAACCTGCACATGGCGTGAAGGGGGTTCGTCAAAAGTACTGGCAACCACTTCGCCGCGTACCGAGCGCTGCATTTCGGTCACCTCTTCCGGTCGCTCATCGATCAGCAGAACGATGAGTCGACATTCGGGATTGTTGCGGGTAATGGACTGGGCGATGTTTTGCAGAATCAGGGTTTTACCGGCCTTCGGTGGTGACACGATCAGACCGCGCTGACCCTTGCCGATGGGCGCCACCAAATCAATGATTCGGGCGCTGAGATCTTCGGTACTGCCGTTGCCCACTTCCAGATGCAGACGCTCCTGGGGAAACAGGGGAGTCAGATTTTCAAACAGAATCTTGTTCTTGGAATTATCCGGCTTGCTGAAATTGATTTCGGCAATCTTCAGCAGGGCGAAGTAACGTTCACCGTCCTTGGGAGGGCGGATTTTTCCGGCTACGGTATCACCGGTACGCAGATTGAAGCGGCGAATTTGACTGGGTGAAACATAAATATCATCGGGGCCGGCCAGGTAGGAAGAGTCGGCCGAGCGCAGGAAACCAAAACCGTCCTGCAAGATCTCCAGAACACCGTCACCATAAATGTCTTCGCCATTCTTCGCGTGTTTTTTCAGTATGACGAAAATGATGTCCTGCTTGCGTGAGCGAGAAACATTGTCGAGACCCATTTGCTGGGCAGTTTCCAATAGTTCGGCTATTGGTTTTTGCTTGAGTTCAGTCAGATTCATGGTGAGATTTCTTCCAGTGAGAGTTTTGTGACGGTCCTTTGATGATTAACGGACAGCCTCGAACAAACTCGGCATCCACTTCAAGGTGTCTTGGATATAGGTATCTTGGGTTGTAAGAAATTAACTTGGATTCAGGAGGTTGGTTTTCTAAAAAAGATAAAAAGAAAAAGGATCTAAAATTATTCTTGGGCTGGACAGATCATGGCCGTCGGTGACGACGAAACACTCAAATCAAGGTATCGGCTGGATTTCCGGGTTTTATAGCCTCTATGATCAATCAATGCCTGCTAAAAATTCTGATGGCGTGTTGCGCCAAAAAATTAAAATTCTGTTTTTATTACGCAGGGTAAGCTTAAAGCGAAATGGGATACGCGGTTGGCTGGACTGGTTCTTTTTATTCTTGTGCCAACAGCGGATTTCACTATAGACCTACCTGAGGTCGCTGTAAAGTAATTATCTTTGCGACTTTGTATCTGATCAGTCAGACCGGCAGCACTTCTGGCTGGCGGGACTGACGCCGCGGAGTCCTTGAGCAGACTCTGTACTTCGGTGTCTTCGTACTTTTGCGTTGTGCTTTTGTCTTTGCGCTTTTAATTACCTAATTACCTAATTACCGCTTTCCCTGCTCAGCGCTGACAGAGATTCGTCGCGCCAGCCCCAGCTGTAGTTCCGAATCGAAGATTTAGCAATGTGCTCGCAACACAGACACGAATGTGTTGGGAAAATCACTGAATAGGGAAGTTGGGCTGGTTCCACGTCCTGTGGTGTCCCGCAGGTAGCGGGTCACCACATTAAACGCAATTTAAATAACGCTGTCAATAAAGGCAGAAAGCTGGGATTTGGACAGGGCGCCAACTTTGGTGCCGGCCACATCGCCGTTATTGAAGACGATCAGGGTGGGGATACCACGGATACCGAATTTGGGTGCTGTTTCGGTATTGGCGTCCACATCCATCTTGCACACTTTCAGTTTGCCCTGATATTCCTCGGCCAACTCTTCCAGTACCGGGGCGATCATTTTGCAGGGGCCGCACCATTCGGCCCAGAAATCTACAAGTACCGGGCCTTCGGCCTTGAGTACATCCTGTTCAAAACTGCTGTCTGAAACGTGCACGATGTTATCGCTCATGCGTAATTTCCTTGTTTAATTGGGGGTGAATTCAGGAGGCCAGATTCTCGCCGCTGGCATGTGTCGGTATCAGGAGATTGATAATTACGAAAATTCTGACTGCTTAGACGCATGATAAGGGCAAAATATCAGGATTCAAGCTTTTCGCCCTCAGCCCTGATCATTCAGCAGGGCAGCGGCCTTCTTGGCAAAATAAGTGAGGATAGCATCGGCACCGGCACGTTTGATTGCCACCAGGGATTCCAGCGCCACCGCATCCTCATCCAGCCAGCCCTTCTCGGCGGCCGCCATATGCATGGCGTACTCACCACTGACCTGATAGACAAAGGTTGGCACTGCCAGTTCCTGTTTGACCCGGTAGACGATGTCCAGATAGGGCATGCCGGGCTTCACCATCACCATATCGGCACCCTCGGCAATATCCATGGCCACTTCCTGGATCGCTTCGTCGCTGTTGGCCACGTCCATCTGGTAGCTGTATTTATTGCCGCCACCGAGATTGCCACTGGAACCTACTGCATCCCGGAAGGGGCCGTAATAGCTGGAGGCATATTTGGCCGAATAGGCCAGGATGCGGGTGTAAATCTGCTGGTTTTCTTCCAGTAAGCGGCGAATGGCAGCCACCCGACCATCCATCATGTCCGAAGGCGCGACGATATCGGCGCCAGCCTCGGCATGGGACAGTGCCTGGCGGCTCAGTACCTCCACGGTTTCATCATTGAGGACATAGCCGGCCTCGTCGATGATGCCGTCCTGTCCGTGGGTGGTATAGGGGTCCAGGGCCACATCGGTAATAACCCCCAGTTCCGGAAAGCCGGCTTTCAGGGCCCGAACTGCACGCTGCACCAGGCCTTCGGGGTTATAGGCCTCGCGGCCATCCAGGCTTTTGGCATCGGCATCCGGAGCCGGAAACAGGGCAATGGCCGGAATGCCCAGGGCCAGCAATTGTTCCGCCTCGGCCAGTAAATTGTCTATACTCAGTCGGGCCATGCCGGGCATGGAAGGAATTTCCTGACGTTGATTGTCGCCCTCGACAATAAAAACCGGAAAGATCAGGTCATCTGTCGTCAATCGGGTTTCCCGCATCAGGCGGCGACTGAATTCGTCACGGCGCATACGTCGGGGTCGGCTGTCAGGGAAATTGCGATTCACCAGGGAAATTGGCACGGAAACTCTCCAGCTTGTGTGAATGACCGGGTGATAGGATTCTTGCAGGTGAGTGGGTATAGTCGCCTGTGCTGCGTGGTCTGGCGCAGCACAGGGGTTATAGCATAACGAATTCGGCCTGCAAATTTAATCCGCGGGTCCCTGAGGGACGTTAAAAGAACCGTCAAACTGTTCAAGCGAAACTGTTTAAGCGAAACCGGGCGCCAAGGGAGTGCTGTGTGAGTAAGAAACGAATCGGAATTGTCATGGTTATCGCTGCCCTGCTGGGCAGCTATTTTTTTCTGGGGCTCGACCAATACCTGACATTGGAATTCGTGCAGTCCCGCCTGGGTGAGGCGGAGCGGTTTCGGGATCAAAACTTCGCTCTCACCGCCGGCCTCTACTTCTGTCTCTATGTGCTGATCACGGCCCTGTCGATTCCCGGTGCCCTCATTATCACTCTGTTAGGTGGTGCCATCTTTGGCCTGTTCTGGGGCACCCTGCTGGTGTCGTTTGCCAGCAGCATCGGTGCCACGCTGGCTTTTCTGGTTTCCCGCACTCTGCTCAAGGATTGGGTGCAAAGCAAATTTGGCGACTACCTGGCGCCGGTGAATCGGGGCATGGAGCGCGATGGCAATTTCTATCTGTTCAGCATGCGCATGGTGCCGCTGTTCCCCTTCTTTGTGATCAATCTGCTGATGGGCCTGACCCCTATCAAGGCCTGGTCTTTTTACTGGGTCAGCCAGCTTGGCATGTTGTTGGGCACTGTTGTCTATGTAAACGCCGGCTCCGAACTGGGGCAGATTACATCCCTGTCCGGACTGGTGAGCGCATCGGTGCTTTTTTCCCTGGTGCTGCTGGGTCTGATGCCGCTGGTGGCCCGCTGGATTGTCAATTCTGTACAACGCAACAAGGTGCTGCGCAAGTTTAAAAAACCTTCCCGTTTCGATGCCAATGTGGTGGTGCTGGGCGCGGGTTCCGCTGGACTAGTTGCTTCCCTGATCGTGGCCGGGGCCAAGGCCAAAGTCACACTGGTGGAAAAACACAAGATGGGCGGCGATTGCCTCAATACCGGCTGTGTGCCCAGCAAGTCCCTGATTCGCAGTGCCAAGGTCATGTCCACCATTCGCCAGGCTGCCGAGTTCGGTATCGAAGACGCCAGTGGCAAAGTCAACTTCGCCAGTGTCATGGGCAGAGTGCAGGGGGTAATCAAGACCATCGAGCCCCATGATTCGGTAGAACGTTTCACTTCCCTGGGGGTGGACTGCGTGCAGGGCGAGGCCAGAATCACCTCGCCTTATAGCGTCGAAGTGGATGGCCGGGAAATTACCACCCGTTCCATTATCCTCGCTACCGGCGCTCGCCCGCTGGTGCCGCCCATCGATGGGCTCGATGAGGTGGGCTATCTGACATCCGACAGCATCTGGGAATTGCAGGAACTGCCCGGGCGTCTGCTGGTTATTGGCGGCGGGCCAATCGGTTGCGAGTTGGCCCAGGCCTTTTCCAGTCTCGGCAGCGAAGTGACCCAGGTGGATATGGCCGAGCGCATCATGCCAAGGGAAGACGAGGAAGTGTCGGAACTGGTGGCCAGACAATTTGCCGAACAGGGCATCCGGATTTTGACCAGTCACAAACTGACCCGCTTTGTGCAGGAAGACGGCGAAAAAATCATGGAAGCCGAACATGAAGGCAAAACGGTACGAGTTGCCTTCGATCAGGTCCTGCTGGCCATCGGCCGCAAGGCCAATACCGAGGGCATTGGCCTTGAAGAACTGGACATGCCGCTGAATGACAACGGCACGGTCAACGTTAATCCCTTCATGCAGACCGCCTATCCCAATATCTATGCCTGCGGCGATGTGGCCGGTCCCTACCAGTTCACCCACATGGCCTCATTCCAGGCGTTCTTTGCCGCTGCCAATGCCATGCTGGGTGGCCTGTGGCGTTTGCGTGCCAATTACCGGGTAGTGCCCTGGGCCACCTTTACTGACCCGGAAGTGGCAAGAGTGGGCCTCAGTGAACAGGAAGCCAGAGAAAAAGGCGTCAAGTATGAACTCACCCGCTATGAGCTGGATCATCACGACCGTGCCCTGGCGGACGGAGAAGCGAGAGGTTTCGTCAAAGTGCTGACCGTTCCCGGCAAGGACAGGATACTGGGGGCCACCATTGTCGGCTCCCATGCTGGTGAGCTGATCGGCGAGTTCGTCTTCGCCATGACCCACAACATGGGCCTGAAAAAAATCGCCGCGGTCACCCACATCTATCCCACCTGGCTGGAAGCCAACAAGTTCAGCGCCAATGCCTGGCGCAGTGCCCGCCTGCCAGAGAAATATTTTCCCTGGATGGAACGCTTCTTTCGCTGGCGGCGCAGCTAGGGCAGTCAGCGCGGCAAGGGGTTAACAGATCAGGCTGTCTGGGGCTGATAGCGAAAGGCCATGTACAGACAGGTAGCAAACAGGATCACGAAGGCCACCATGGACATCTCCGGAATGGACAGGCCCAGAAAGCGGAATTGCACTTCAGCGCAGTTACCATCGCCCTTGAGCAGGAAATTCAGGGTTTCGATGAAGGGAAAATTTTCGTAGATATAGCTCAGACCCGGGCCACAGGCGGGTACCTGATCCTCCGGCAGATGCTGCAGCCAAATCTGGCGGCCGGCAAAATAGCTGCCGATGACCGGCATGGCTGCCGCCACCAGGGCATAGATTTTCTGGCCCTTCACCGACGCAGGATTATGAATCGCCGCCGCCAGGCAGGTCAGACCACAGAGAATGACAAACACCCGCTGGGTGATGCACAGGCCACAGGGGGACAGCAGCATCACATGTTCCATGTACAAGACGATACCAATAGTAATCACACAGACCAGAAACACGGCCAGATTGATTACGCGATTGCCAGGTATTGTCATTGCCATGGGGCTCTCCAGTTAAGACCTGTATCAGGCCGTTAAGTCATTGTCTTGTCGGTTCATTGCGAAGCAGTTCGGCCGGGCAGGCGCGGTATTATAGCGGCAATCGCCGGTGAGATTTCAAGCCTGGCCGCCGCGGCTCAGCGGTCGTTCCACTGCCTGAGGAACTCATCGAAGCTGATTTCGTCCGCGGCCTCTATCTGCCGCTGTTTTTCCAGTGACTCCCGGCCCGCGGTTTCCAGCCTGTCCAGGGTCGTCTGGTCCAGGCCATTGTTGGCCAGCAGTTGTTGATGCTGGCGGGACTTGTCCATGGCCAGTTCGAAAAAGGTCATATTGTTTTCTTTCATTTCCCGCAGCATGCGGCCAGAAGGGGTCAGGTCCGGATTGGCCAGTTTGGCCTGCTGGGCCTTCAGTGCTGCGCCATAGGCGCCATCGCCTTTGTCGGCATCCAGAAGGGCTGCGGTGTGTTCCAGATCTGTCAGCAATTCACTGGCCCAGTCCTGTAATGTGCGCGGCTGGTCAGCTTCCTTCAGTTGCAGTTCAAGGTCGCGACCCTGTTCCACCACCTTGCCAATATTGCTGGCTACCTCGAAGAATTCACGCTGGTCACAGACCGGACTGTCGGCCAGCAGGCAGTGCAACAGGAAGGTATCAAGAAAGCGAATCTGCTCGGCATCGATGCCCAGCGGCAGATAGGGGTTCAGATCCAGAGCTCTGACTTCGATGTATTCGATGCCGCTGCTGCGCAGTGCATCCAGTGGTCGCTGGCCGGACTTGAGGCTGGGTTTGGGGCGAATAGTGCTGTAGAACTCGTTTTCCAGTTGCAAAAGGTTGGTGTTGATCTGCTGATACTCACCATCTTTTTTCTGTCCCAGTTTTTCGTACTCGGCATAGGGAGTATGAATGGCCTCGTGCAGGCATTCGATATAGGTGTCCAGTTCGTTATAACAAACGAAAAGGGAATCCTGGGCCTCGCTCTTGTAGCCAAGATTGCCCATGCGCAGGCAGGTGGCATTGGGCAGATAGAGACTGCTTTCATCAAAGTCCTCAAGGGCGTGCTGGCGGCCCCGGGCAAAGCATTTGCAGGCCGCCGGGGAGGCACCGAAGAGGAAGATCAGCAGCCAGGAATAGCGGTGGAAATTACGAATCAGATGCAGATAGCTGTCGGTTCGAAATTGCTGCAGGGAACCGGGGTGACCCTTGAGTTGCTGGAACTCCGGCCAGAAAGCTTCCGGCATGGAGAAATTGTAGTGAATGCCGGAAATCACCTGCATCAGGCTGCCATAGCGCAGGGTCAGACCCCGGCGATACAGGGTCTTCATGCGGCCGATATTGGAGCTGCCATAGCGGGCAATGGGAATGGATTCTTCCTCCAGCGGGCAGGGCATGCTGGCCATCCACAGCAGTTCATCGTCTTCCAGATGCTGCAGGGTGAAGCGGTGAATCTCTTCCAGTTCCGTAAGGCAGCTGTCGATGTCTTCATGCACCGGGGTGATGAATTCCAGCAAGGCCTCGGAAAAATCGGTAGTGATATAGGGATTGGTGAGGGCCGAACCCAGGGCTTGCGGATGGCTGGCCTGGGATATCTTGCCGGTGCCGGTAACCCGCAGGCTCTCTTTTTCGATGCCCCGGTGAATTCTGCCCCAATGGCGCGGGAATTCCGTTAATTGATAGCGCTGCAGGCAATCACTGTATTGCTTGGTCAAAGTCACTCCCTGCCTGGGGGCTCGCCTTGTTATTAAAGGTAGCGCGGGCGCCACGGGGCTGCATTATGGCAAATATGCCCAGCCATGGCGACCAGCACTGGCGCGGCATACTCACTCTTCCCCCTTCTTGAAGCGATGAATCTGGCGGCGCTGTTTCTTGGTGGGGCGCCCCGGCGTGGGCCAGTGTTTGGGCTGGGCCTTGCGCATCTCGGCCAGGCGCTGGCGCTGCTCGATGCTGGCTTCGGTTTCACTGTAGAGTTGCTGGGCCTCGGGTGCTCCCCGGCGCTGGTCGGACAGGGCCAGCACCTGGACGGTTTTTTCATCATGGCCCTGGCGCAGGCGAATTTCGCAGCCCACTTCAATTTCCTTGCCGGGTTTGACGCGATTGCCATCCACCTGCACCTTGCCACCCTCGATGGCCTGTTTGGCGATGGCGCGGGTCTTGTAGAAGCGGGCGGCCCAGAGCCATTTGTCGATTCGCAGGCGCAGCATGGCCGGACATTCAGCTTTACTCATTACTTGTCCAGCCTGGCCAGTTCCGAGGGCATGATGTGGCGGAAGTCCTCGATCTGGGGGAAGTCTTCCGCCTCCAGCCCGGGCCGCTTGCTGTCCGGTTGCTTGATGGCATAGAGGTGGCGGATACCCTCGCGCTGGGCCTGACGCAGTACCGGCAGTGAGTCATCGAACAGTATCGTGCGCTCGGGATCATAGGGCGCCTGTTGTTTCAGCATTTCCCAGAACCCGTGATGCTCCTTGGCCAGTTTCAGCTCATGGGAGGAGATACGCTCGTGAAAATAATCGGCGATGCCAGTGTGCTCCATCTTGATGGCCAGGCTGGCGGGATGGGCATTGGTGATCAACAGCAACCTTTTATTATGCAGATGCAATTCCTTCAGCAATTGTTCCACATTGGGGCGAATACAGATCTTGTGGGTGATGGTGGCCTTGAGGCCCTTGATGTCCAGCTTCAGCTCCTGCTCCCAGTAGTCCAGGCAATACCAGTCCAGCCGGCCCTTCGCCTCGGCATTCTTGCGCATCACCAGTTCCAGGGCGGCCTGCTCTTCCAGGCCATGGGTCTGGCTGTACATCTGGGGCACCAGGGTCTGCCAGAAGTAATTGTCGAAATGCAGATCCAGCAAGGTGCCGTCCATGTCGAACATGATGGTGTCTATTTCAGTCCAGGGAATCATGCTGTTTACTCTGCTGTTATCTGTCTGCTCGTTGTCACTGGCCAGCTCCACTTCTTAAGGCTCGACTTTGTCCGGCCTCACCCAATTCGGGCTTGGCTTGTGGCCGTTGCTGGGGCACACTGCCGGACTCTGTGGTCAGGGGACCGGCCTTGTGGTGATTAGCTTACTGAAGCTGGCGGGCGATTGAAACGGGCGCTGGCCACTAAGGCGAAGGCAGTGAAGAGCAAGGCGGTAAAGAGGAAGCTAGTGTGAACAGCGAGCAGCACGGTAAACAAGCGGATGCACAGCTTGAAATGATGCAGACCATCGCCCGGGAGGCGGGGCGGGAGATCCTGGAAGTCTATAACAACCAGAACCAGCCGGATGTCACCCTCAAGGCTGATAATTCGCCCCTGACCGACGCCGATCGCCGGGCCCATGAAACCATTGTCGCCCGCTTGCAGGAGTTCGATCCTGACACACCGGTGCTCTCGGAGGAGTCCGAGGCGATCAGCAACGAACAGCGCCTTTCCTGGCGTCGCTACTGGCTGGTGGACCCTCTGGACGGCACCAAGGAATTTGTTAAACGCAATGGCGAATTCACGGTCAATATTGCCCTGGTGGACAATGGCGTGGCGGTGGCGGGCGTAGTCCATGTGCCGGTCAGTGGTGACAGTTATCTTGGCAAACAGGGCCTGGGTGCCTGGAAGCAGTCTGCCGACGGCGAGCTGCAAGCCATCTGCAGCAACAATCTGGACAGCAGCCGACCGGTGCGAGTGGTGGCCAGCCGCAGTCACCGGGGTGAATTGCTGGACAGTCTGATTGACTTGCTGGAAAACAAATTCGATGCCGTGGAGGTGGTAAGCATGGGCAGTTCCCTGAAAATCTGCCTGCTGGCCGAGGGGAAAGCCGATCTTTATCCACGTCTGGCCCCCACCAGCGAGTGGGATACAGCCGCGGCCCATGCGGTATTGCTGGCAGCCGGAGGCGAAATCACTGACACCGATTTCAAGGCACTGCATTACAATCAGAAAGCGGACATCCTCAATCCCCATTTTCTGGGCCTGGCTGATCCCAGCTATCCCTGGTCCGACCTCTTGAGTCCGCTGTTCACCTGAGCCTGCTTGCCGCCCGGGCGGCCATTTCTGGACTTGCCCAGATAAAAGGGTTAGCGTTTTGCCAATTCCGCGAAGTGCCCAGGAGTCTACTCATGCGCGTTCTAGTATTGCTGTCCATCGTTTTGCTGGCAGCCTGTGACAACCAGTCTTCCAATCAATCTGCCGGCCCCGCCGAGGCCCCGAATAATGCCGTGGAGCAGGCGCCGGTCGAAGCCCCGGAACCCACCCAGGATGAAGAGACCGCCAATCTCACTGCCTGGCTGGATGAGCAGTATGAGCAGCAACTGGCATTCAGCCCCCAGACCCGCACCACTCTGGGGGACAAGACCGATTACGGGGAACTGGATGATCAGTCCCTGGCGGCCCTGGATGAAGAGCTGGAGTGGCTGCAAAGCAGTGTCGCCAGTATGCGCGAGCAATTCGAATACGACCGCCTCACCGAAGATGGCAAGTTGTCCTGGGACATGTGGTTGTACACTCTTGAGCAGGCTGAGGCGGCGCTGCCCTGGCGCGAGCATGCCTATATCTTTGGTCGTGGTGGGCCCCATGCATCCCTGCCCACTTTCATGATTACCTACCATGGGGTAGAGACTGAACAGGACCTGGCAGATTATGTGTCCCGTTTGCGGCAGATGGATGATGTGCTCTATCAGTTACTGGACCGGGCTCAGCAATCCGCTGCCGACGGAATTCGCCAGCCGGGCTTTGCCTATGGTTTTGCCCTGGAGGAAATCAATAGAGTCACTTCCGGAGTTCCGTTTAACAGCAATGACGGCACACCGAACTCTCCCCTGTGGGCAGATTTTCAGGGCAAGGCCGAAGCGCTGGTGGAGGCCGGGGAACTGACTGATGAGCAGTTGCAGAGCTATCTGGGCGAGGCCCGGGAGGTGTTGGCGGGCGAAGTGATGAATGCCTATCAGGCAGTGCGTCAGTGGCTGGAACAAGATCAGCAGTTTGCCGATGAGCAGTCACGCGGCGTCTGGGCCTTGCCGATGGGTGATGTTTATTATGAGCACCGTCTGAGTCGCATGACTACCTTGCCGCTGACCGCTGATGAAATTCATGACATTGGTCTGGCGGAGGTAGAACGCCTGTTGGGCGAGATGGAGGCAGTCAAACAACAGACCGGTTTCACTGGCAGTCTGCAGGAATTTTTCGTTTTTATCCGCGAGGACGAGCAGTTCTATTACCCCAACACCGAACAGGGGCGCCAGGACTACCTCGATATCAACAACCAGTATCTCGACAATATCAATGAGCAGCTGCCGCAGTTCTTCGGGCGCTTGCCCCAGGCACCGCTGGTAGTGCGCCGGGTTGAGGCCTTCCGTGAACAAGATGGCGCGGCCCAACATTATTTTCCAGGCTCTCCCGACGGTTCCAGGCCCGGCATTTTCTATTCCCATATGTCCGATATGTCTTCCCTGGCCAAATGGCAGATCGAGAATATTGCCTACCATGAAGGCAATCCCGGTCATCACATGCAGATTTCCATCCAGCAGGAGCTGACCGATATTCCCCGTTTCAGAACCCAGTATTTCACCACCGCCTATGTGGAAGGCTGGGGTCTCTATTCTGAATGGCTGGCCCTGGAAATGGGTGGTTATGAAGACCCCTATTCAAACTTCGGGCGTCTGACCGGTGAGATGTGGCGTGCGATACGCCTGGTGGTGGACACCGGCATTCATGCCAAGCAGTGGACTGAAGAACAGGCAGTAGACTACTTCCTGCAGAACTCACCCATTCCCGAGTCGGCGGTGCGCTCGGAAGTACAACGCTATTTCGCCAATCCGGGACAGGCCACTGCCTACAAGATCGGCATGATGAATATTCAACAGGCGCGGGCCCGGGCGGAAGAGCGCATGGGAAGCGAATTCGACATTCGTGGCTTCCATGATGTGATCCTGGGGGCGGGCGGTGTTCCCATGCCCATGATGCAAGAGCGGGTCGACCGCTGGATCGAAGAAAGTCTGTCTGCAGAGGATTAAATTGAAGATGAAAAACAACAACAAGGTTTCGCTGTTCCTGTCCCTGCTCTGTCTGCTGCCCCTGGCGGTGCAGGGGCAGTCCCTCGAATTCGCCTCAGCGTCCAGTGTCGGACTTTCCGATGAGGGCCTGGATGCAGTAACACAACGATTGCAGCAGCATGTGGACGAAGGGGATATCGCCGGGGTGGTGGCGGCCGTGGCCCGTGATGGCAAGGTGGTCTATTTCGAGGCCCTGGGCCTGATGGATATCGAACAGCGCAAACCCATGCGTGAAGATGCCTTGTTCCGCATCTATTCCATGGCGCGGGAAATCACCAGTGTCGCTGTGTTGCAGCTTTATCAAGAGGGCGCCTTCCAGCTTGATGATCCCATCAAGATGTATCTGCCGGAATTTGAGGAACAAATGGTTCTGGTGGACCCCAATGCCGATGGCGACGGGGGATGGCCGGTACGGGAACGCAATGGTGATATCACCGTAGCCCAGCTATTGACCCACACTTCCGGCCTGGGCAGCCGTAGTTCACGGCTTTATCGTGAGAATAATGTACGGGATCGCAATATCACTCTGGATCAGATGGTTTCCAACGCAGCACGTGTCCCACTTTTTTACGATCCTGGCACACAGTTTAATTACGGCATTCATGCCACTATTCTGGGTAAATTGATCGAGGTCTGGTCCGGTCGGCCTTTTGAGGAATATCTGGCCGATGAACTGTTTCAGCCCCTGGCCATGAACAGCACCATGTTCTGGGCCGAAGGCGAGGATGCGCAGCGCCTGGCCAGTCTTTACCGGCCCACCGACGGGCGCCTGCTGCCCTACCAGATTGAATCGGTGCCCTGGACCATGCGTCCGCGTCTGATCGAAGGCGGCGTGGGTTTGTTGTCCTCGGTGATGGACTTTATGCACTTTTCCCAGATGGTTCTTAATCGCGGCAGCCTGTTTGGCAATCAGATTCTCTCAGCGGAAGTGGCGGATCTGATGTATGAAAATGCCGTTCCCGATCAGGCCATGCCCATTGGTGAGCGTGGCTACTGGCGAGGTTCTGGCTGGACCCTGGGCGGTTTCAATCTGGTCATGGACCCCGACACCTACAGCTATCCCGTCTCAGAAGGCACCATCTGGTGGGACGGCTCGGCGGGCACCCGCTATTTCATTGACCCACAGCAGGACATGATCATGGTCATCATGGCCCAGGTCTCACCCTCCAGCGGCGGTGGCTTCCGCGAGAACTTCAAGACCCTGGTGGATGCGGCAATTGTGGAGCGGCGTTAGTTCAGTCTGTTCCACATTTCCAGAAGCAATTCTGTTGTGCTGTACTGCAGCGATACTTAACAGTTGTAATGAGAGCTTGCGTGACTAAAGTACATTAATCTGATTTTGCCAACAGATGATTTGGAGTGTTCAATGCCTGCCAAAATCAAAAAGAGCAAAATTGTCTTTGTCACTCTGATGTGTGTGACAGGGGCGGCCATACTGCCTGCGCAAAGTCTGTTGGAATCCGGCAGTATAGACAGAAGTACTTTGGCAATTTCCTTGTTAACTCTGGTAGTTGGCATTTCAGTAGCCAGCATAGTGCTCTGGCTGCTTCATCGGCGCGGCAGTTTTCTGCATTATGAAATAAAGGACGACTGAGAATGCCGGGAGGCTTTGAAACTCCCGGTATTTATTTGTAACCAATTTCATCCTGCGGGCGTCTTAACTTCTACAAGACTCGCTACCAAATGTGAGCGTAAAGGAGTTTGTTGATCCCATGGCCATGGATCGCGTCATAGAAAAGCCCAAAAGACCCGCCTGGCAATTCGCCCTGTTTGCCCTGTTGCTGCTGGCGGGTCTGTGGCTGGTCTACCGTCTGTTGGCGGATGCCTCTATTCGCAGCTACCGGGTGCCCCAGGAGCAGTTGATTATTTCCACTGTGGAATACGGGGCATTCGAGGACCTGATTCCAATCCGCGGCACTATTCAGCCCTTCAACAGTGTTTACCTGGATGCCATTAACGGCGGTGTGGTGGAAGAGGTCTTTGTGGAGGAGGGCAGCTTTGTCGAGGCCGGCCAGCCCCTGTTGCAACTGAGCAATACCAATCTGCGTCTGAGCGCCGCCCAGAACGATACCCAGATCACCGAGCAGCTGAATTTTCTTGGCAATATTTCCAATAATCTGGAAACGGAGAAGCTGCGCACCGAGCGGGAATTGATCGATATCGAATATCGCATCACCGTGCTGGAGCGGCAGAAACGACGCTTTGAGCAACTGGTGGACGACAGCCTGATTTCCGAAGAGGAATACGAGGCGGTGCTGGATGAACTGGAATACCAGCGCAGGCTATTGGCCAACACCGAAGCCAGGCAGACGCTGGAAGACAAGATTCGTGACGAGCGCATGATCCAGATCGCCACCCAGATTGATAAGCTGGAGGAGAATCTGGAAGTCTCCCAGAGCAGTTTTGAATCACTGCTGGTGCGGGCACCTATTGCCGGGCAACTCACTTCCCTGCCGGTGGAAATCGGCGAGAGCAAGATGAGTGGCGAACGCCTCGGACAGATTGATGTGGTGGATCAGTACAAGGTGGTGGCCCAGATTGATGAGTACTATGTGTCCCGCGTCAGTGCCGGGCAGATGGCTACATTCAATCTCGCCGGGCAGGAATTTCAGACCCGGGTAATCAAGGTCTATCCGGAGATTAGCGCAGGCACCTTCGAGGTGGATCTGGTGTTTGAAGGTTCAGAGCCGGCCAATATTCGCCGTGGCCAGACCCTGCAGATGGAGCTGACCCTGGGTAATCCGGTTGAATCACTACTGCTGCCTGTAGGTGGTTTTATTCAGGATACCGGCGGCAACTGGGTTTTTGTTTTGGATGCCAGCGGTGATTCTGCCCTGCGCCGGGATATCCGGGTGGGCCGCCGCAACAACCGCTTCGTCGAAGTCATTTCAGGCTTGCAGCAAGGCGATCAGGTAATTACTTCCGGCTATGGTCAGATGCAGGATATGGAACGCATTCAATTGACGGACTAAATAGCTTTTCTTGCTTCACTTTGACAGGGCTACAACAGTACACTGCTGCAAAAGCATCAGAGGCCTGTCAGTTTTGACCTTCCAGTTTGAATACCTCGCTGATCGTCCCCAGGATGTCTCCACTGTTATTGACTGGTGGTATACCGTCTGGGCCGATCGCATGGGCAGCAAGGACGAGGCTGCCCGTCAGCTTGCTGCTTCTCTCAACAAGCAAGACCTGCCCATCCATGTCCTGGCCACCCGCGACGGGCAGGCCGTTGGCACTGCCGCACTGAAATTGCAGGAACTGGCAGAGCGCTATCCCGATCGCCAGTACTGGCTCGGTTCGGTCTTTGTGGATTCCGCCTGCCGGGGTGCCGGCCTGGCCTCGGAACTTGCCGAGCATATTGTGGAACTGGCCCGGCAACGGGGCCTGCCCCATTTGCATCTGCAAACCATCAAGACCGATGGCGGGCTTTATGCCCGGTTGGGCTGGCGGGCTCTGCAAGAATTCGACTACCGCGGTGAGCGGACATTGCTTATGATCAGGGAACTGTAAGCGGGATAACACCCGACGCAAACCAGCAGCGGATCAAGACGTGAAGATTATCCGGACCCGACCGGGGCACGAAACCATACTGGCAAACTACTATGCCGTGAATGAAGCGCATTTCGAGCCCTGGGCTCCGCGGGTTCCTGCAGGCCACTATTCCATCAGTGCCTGGCGCAAGCGACTGGCCGACCGGGAAGATGAATTCCAGCAGGGCAGTTCGGTGCATTTTATCGGCACCGATGCGGAAGAGTCCCATATCATCGGCTCCTGTTCCCTGAGCAATATCGTGCGCGGAGTTTTCCAGTCCTGTCACATGGGCTATTCCGTTTCCAGTCGCTATGAGGGGCAGGGCTATATGCGCAAGATTGTGACCCATACCATCGAATACGCCTTTAATGAAATGAACCTGCATCGCATCATGGCCAACCATATGCCCAATAATTCCCGCAGCGAATCCCTGCTCAAGAGCCTCGGCTTTGAGCGCGAGGGCTATGCCCGGGACTACCTGATGATTGCCGGGCGTTGGGAAGATCATGTGTTGAACTCATTAATCAATCCGGACTACAGGCCACGCCAATGAGCAAAACCATTCAGAATGACGCCGTCAGGGTAGCCGCCTGGCTGGAAAAGCATCAGCAGTGGCAGGCACAACTGAGCAAACTGCGAGACATCCTGCTGTCCACCGAATTGACCGAGACGGTGAAGTGGGGCAGTCCCACCTATACGCTTCAAGGCAAGAATGTCATCAGTCTGGCTGCCTTCAAGAACCACTGCGGGCTCTGGTTCCATCAGGGGGTGTTTTTGCAGGACGCCGGCAAGAAACTGGTCAATGCCCAGGACGGCAAGACCAAAGCCCTGCGGCAATGGCGCTGGCAGGCAGATCAGAAGATTGAATTGCCCCTGGTTAAAGCCTATATCAGGGAAGCCATAGAAAATCAGCGGGCCGGAAAAGCACTGAAACCTGAAGTAAAAAAATTGCAGATACCGGAAGAGCTGCGTCAGGCCCTGGATAAAAACAAGACCCTGGCGAAACAGTTTGCCAGCCTGACTGCCGGCAAGCAGCGGGAATATGCCGAGCATATCGCCTCTGCCAAACGGCAGGCCACCAGGCTCAGTCGGCTGGAAAAGATCACTCCCATGATCGCGGCGGGGCAGGGCCTTAACGACAAATACAGAAACTGCTAGTCGTTTTTCCCGGCGGCCGATTCATCCTCCAAGGGGAAGCTGCGCAGAATGGAATACCTGGCCCCTTCCTGTAGAGTTTCTGAAAGATAGAGATGCACTTCCCGACATTCGAACTCACCCCAGAGTTTGTCGCTGTATTTTTCCAGCAGAGGCTTGAGGCTGTCACGGGCGCCAGGTCTGAAGCGGGCCACTGTCACATGGGGCTGATAATCTCTCAGCTCTCGGGCGATACCGACTCCCTGGGCGGCCAGATCGAAGTTGACCGCCAGTTTCCGCAAAGCCTCATCCTGCTCGACGCCCACCCAGAGGGAATTCTTGAACATACCCGTTCCCTGGCACTGCAGCTTGAGTGTGGAAGTCCTCATACAAATGCTGCTGGCCAGCAACTCAATCTCGCTGAGCTGCTCCTGTTTGATACTGCCCAGAAACTTCAGGGTGACATGGAGATTGGCCGCGGGGGCGATTCGTAAACCGGCGGTCCCGGCGACAGACAGTTCCTGCAATTCCTTTTGCAGACCAGCCAGCGCCTCATGTAGCGGAAAGGCCAGGCCAAAGAAACAGCGCAGGGAATCGGGTTTTTCTTTTCTGGCTTTTTTCTTGCGCGGCTTGGGCCGCCGGGTCTGGCTGGCAGGTTTGGGCTGTCTTTCTTGCTTGTTGTTCATTCTGGAATCCGGCTGTGGAAGCTGTGGCAACATCGCTTTGGCTCAGGAATTACTCTAGAATTCGTCGCCAGCGCGGGCTCGCTGAAATTAGCGTATTCATCGCAGCAAAGTCCACCGCAATCATTTGTCAGACAATTCGTTTGCAATACCCTGAGTTTCTGACATACAAAGACCCTGCCACTGAATCTATTTGTCGAAGCCAGCCGTGAAGCCAGTCTCAGCCAATTCAAGCCAATCCTTCCTGCCCGAGTTAGGTAGTGAACTGGAGCAATTGGAACAGTGTCTGGGCAGTTTGGCCCGTGAGCTGTATCAGCGCTGTTGTTCACAGGGCAAATTCGATGCAGCCCTGCTGGATAACTGGCAGCAACCGGCCTATGACCTGGCACTGTGCCAGGCCGAGCTGTCCGCCGCCCGGGCCTTGCTCGAACACGCAATCGGGCAGGGCAATGGGCCCCTGTTGAGCGATATTTGCCTGCTGTTTGTGACCGAGGTCATGCACAGCATCAGCCAGCGCCTGATGGCCTGCGGTCTGGCCGCAATCCGCCAGCAGGTTCTGGCGCTGCTGCAGCGGCAATCATTCACTGATCTGCTGGATAAAGGCCAGAACCCGGAATTCCGGGCTGCCGTGGGCCAGGCTCTGAGCGCGGGGCAAATCAAATCCCTGGGCGTCGGCCTGGATGCTGACAAACTGACCATGCAGCAAAGCTTTGCCCGCTTTGCCGATGAGGAAGTCGCTCCCCTGGCGGAAGCCATTCATCGTCAAGACCTGGATATTCCTGAATCCCTGCTGGGCAAGGCAGCAGACCTGGGTTGCTTCGGCAGTTGTATCCCGCAGCGTTTTGGTGGTTTCCAGCCCGATGATGGGGCCGACAGTCTGGCCATGATTGTGGTAACCGAAGAGCTTTCCCGGGCCTCGCTTGGCGCCGCCGGTTCGCTGGTAACACGTCCGGAAATTGCAGCCCGGGCGCTGCTGGCCGGGGGTACGCAAGAACAACAGCAACACTGGCTGCCGGCTCTGGCCAGTGGACAACGCCTGTGCGCCATTGCTATCACCGAGCCGGATACCGGCTCCGATGTGGCGGCTGTGCGTTTGCGGGCCCGGGCCACGGACAATGGCTGGCTGTTAAGCGGCAGTAAGACCTGGTCTACCTTTGCCGGGCGTTCCGAGTTGCTCCTGGTGCTGGCCCGCAGCGAGGCGGAACAGAGCGGCCATCGGGGCCTGAGTCTGTTTCTGCTGGAAAAACCCGCCTTTACCGGTCACCACTTTCGTCACCAGCAAACAGAGGGTGGCGTATTGCAGGGTCGTGCCATCGCCACGATCGGCTACCGGGGCATGCACTCTTTTGAATTAAGCTTTGAGGATTATTTCGTTCCGGCCGACATGCTGGTGGGCGGAGAAGCGGGCCGGGGCAAAGGTTTTTATTACACCATGGCCGGTTTTGCCGGCGGGCGCATACAGACCGCCGCCCGGGCCAATGGCGTCATGCAGGCGGCCTATGAGCAAGCCCTTGAGTACTGTGCCCAGCGTCAGGTATTTGGCCAGCCCCTGGCCGACTACCAGCTTTCCCGCATCAAGCTGGCCCGCATGCAGGCCAGCATCAGTGCCAGTCGCCTGTTGAGTCATGCCGTGGCCAGAGAACTGGACCGCGGAGCAGGACAGATGCAGGCCAGTCTGGTGAAGCTGTTTGCCTGTCGGGCGGCCGAGTGGATCACCCGGGAAGCCATGCAGCTACACGGCGGTATGGGCTATGCTGAAGAGACTGCCGTGAGTCGCTATTTTGTCGATGCCCGGGTACTCTCTATCTTTGAAGGGGCGGAAGAAGTGCTGGCTATCAAGGTGATAGCCCGCGATTTAATTGAAAAAGCGAAAGAACACGACTGATCTATGGCATTTGACCCCGACTACCTGCTGAGGCGTGAGTTCCCCACCGTACGCCAGACTTACAACGAGAAAGACTGCATCCTGTACGCACTTGGCGTGGGATTTGGCATCGACCCGCTGGATCAACAGACTCTGCGTTTTGTCTATGAAGAAAATCTGAAAGTGGTTCCCAGTCAATCAGTGATGCTGGCTCACCCGGGTTTCTGGGCCGATCAGGAAGATCTCAATATCGACTGGATCAAGATTGTGCACACCGCACAGGAAGTCATATTCCACAAACCCTTGCCAGCGGCAGCCACAGTGGAAGCCACCAACCGGCTCACTGAATGCACCGATCGCGGCGCCCGCCTCGGTGCCCTGATTGTGTCCGAGCGTACCGTGCGCGATGTCGATAGCGGCGAGGACATCTGTACCCTGATCACCACTGTGTTGGCTCGCGGTAATGGAGGCTTCGGTGGGCAACGCAGCACCAAGCCCCGTCAGGATTCCATTCCGACCCGTGAGCCCGATTTTGTGTGTGACCTGGATACCTTGCCGCAGCAGGCCTTGATCTATCGCCTTTCCGGTGATTTCAATCCCCTGCATGCTTTGCCTGAAGTGGCTAGAGAAGTGGGCTTCGAGCGTCCACCTGTTCATGGTCTTTGCACCATGGGCGTGGTGACCCATGCTCTGTTGAAGAGCTGCTGTGATTACGACCCGGATCGCTTTCAGCATATCCGTCTGCGTTTCTCTGCGCCGGTCTATCCTGGTGAAACCATTCGTACGGAAATCTGGCAGGAGGCGGAACATATCGCTTTTCGCGCCCGCTCGGTGGAGCAGGACAAGGTGGTCATCAATAACGGTTATTTGAAGATTTCTGCCTGAGCAAGCGGAGACGGCATGCAATCAATCCTCAAAGGCATGCGACTGGTGGAAGGCAGCGCCTTTGTGGCGGCCCCTTCCGGCGGCATGACCCTGGCCCAACTGGGGGCCGATGTGATTCGTTTTGATTTGATTGGTGGCGGTATCGACTATGGCCGCTGGCCTGTCACTGACAGTGGCGCCAGTCTTTACTGGCATAGCCTCAACAAGGGCAAGCGCTCCATCGCCGTGGACTTTCGTCAGCCCGCCGGCCGCGAATTGCTCACGGCACTGATTACCGCACCGGGTCCGGACCGGGGCATGTTCCTCACCAACTTTCCGGCCAAATCCTGGCTCGCCTACGAGCACTTGCGCAGCAAGCGCGAAGACCTGATTTACCTCAATCTGACCGGTGACCGTCATGGCGGCACGGCCCTGGACTATACCGTGAACAGCAAGGTGGGCCTGCCTTATATTACCGGCGATGGTGAGGGTTCAGAACCAGTCAATAATCCTTTTCCGGCCTGGGATGTAATCGCCGGGCAACAGATTGCCATTGGTCTACTGGCCGCCGAACGGCATCGCCGGCTCAGGGGTGAAGGTCAATTGATCAAACTGGCGCTGGCGGATGTGGCTCTGGCCACCATGGGACATCTGGGCTATCTGGCCGAGGCAGAACTGAATGGTAAACCGCGGCAGCCACTTGGCAATCATATCTTCGGCACTTTCGGCCATGATTTTGTTTGCCGCGACGGGCACCGCATCATGCTTGTGGGGGTCAGCCCCAATCAGTGGCAGGCCATAGTGCAGGTGACCGGCAGCGCTGACAAACTGGCCGAACTGGAAGCCGGGCAGGACCTGAACCTGGACATAGAAGGTGACCGTTTTCGGGCCAGGGAGGCCATCGTCGGGATTCTCAGCCCCTGGTTTGCCGCCCGTGATTATGGCGAAGTGGCGCGGCTGCTGGATGCAGCGGGGGCCTGTTGGGGGCCTTATCAGACGATAGCCGAACTGGTGGCGACAGACCCCGATTGTTCCGAAGACAATCCCTTGTTTCAGCGCATCGCCCAACCGGGCATTGGCGAATACCTGACGCCTTCCCAGCCTCTGGCCTTCACCGGCCTGGCGCGCCAGGAGAATCGCCCGGCGCCGTTACTGGGGCAACATACCGATGAAATTCTGGCGGAAGAACTGGGCCTGAGCAGTGCCGAGATCGGCCGCCTCCATGATCAGGGCATTGTTGCTGGTAGCGACTAGTTAGTGGGCCGCTGCCTCAAGGCTCAAGCCTCAATCCTGAACCTTAAACTTAATCCTCAGACCCAGCCGCCAGCCAGCGGAATCACCTGGGCCACCATGTGTTTGCTGTGGGGCTGGGCCAGATAGGCTGCCAACTCCGCCGTTTCTTCAGCGCTGCCCACGGCTCGCCGCGGTACGTTGCGTTTGACATGGTCGAGGAATTTTTCATCTTCAAGCAGTTTATCGGGGTAATAGGTATTGTTGTTGATGTAGTTCTGGGCGATGGCATTGACCTGAATATTACTGCGCGCCAGCTCCAGACCAACCGCTTTGATAAAGGCATTCTGGGCACCGCGGGCGGCACAATAGGCAGAACCGTTGGCGATACCCTTTAAAGGCGCGGCACTGGTCACGGCGATGATCTTGCCGGCGCCCCGTTCCAGCATCTGCGGTACCACTGCCCTTACCAGATACATCAGTGGATCCACCATGGCCCGAAACAGACTCTGCCAGTCTTCATTGTCGATGTCCTGCACCGGGCTCAGTCTGGGCGGCTCCGCCAGGTTGGCAACCAGAATATCGATATTGCCGCTCTCCCGGATCAGGGCGCTGCAGTCGGTTTCATTAAGCAGAGGCCGGTTGTCGCCCAGCACCCGATAGTCCAGCTCGCTGAATTTCTTCATGATGGCCGGGCCCATATAACGATCCGCACAGCTGATCAATGCCGTAGTCTGGGTCATGCTTCGCTCCTGTGGCTTGCCGGTTTGTTGGCATTGCATCATAGCACTGGCGGATTTGCCACCGCCGCCGGAATGCCTGAAGATGATGCTGGTGCAGGAAAAGACACGGCCTAAACGGAGTTCTTCATGTCAGTGCAGTACCTCAAAGGCATAGCAGTGGATGAGATCGATGCCCTGGACGACGCCGAACTGTTGCGGCGGCTGATTGATCGCGCAGAACTGGATCAGTCTGCCCGGGCAGCCATTGGCGATCATGCGGCACAATTGGTCACTGCCATTCGCGATGATGACTCCCTGTCTTTTCTCGATGCCTTCCTGGCAGAGTATGGACTCAGTAATGATGAAGGCGTGGCATTGCTGTCCATGGCGGAAGCCTTCCTGCGCATTCCCGATGCAAACACTCTCGATCATCTGCTACGGGAAAAGCTCACCGGCTCCGATTGGCAATCCCATTCCGGCCATGCTTCCTCGTTTCTGGTCAATGCGTCCACCTGGGCATTGATGATCACCGGTCGTTTGCTCTCAAGCGGCCAGGCACGTTCCCTGTCGGATAACTTGCAGTCACTGTTGAGACGCCTGGGTGAACCGGTGGTGCGCCGGGCCATGACGGAAGCCATGCAGCGCATGGGTGATCATTTCGTGATTGGTGAAGATATCCGGCAGGCCCTGCGCCGGGCCGGGCAGCGAAAACACCAGGGCAGTTATTTTTCCTATGACATGCTGGGTGAGGCTGCACATACAGAAGCCGATGCCGCCCGCTATCTGCAATCCTATCAAGAGGCTATAGCCGCCCTGGCTGGCGAAGCCGGTGATGATCTGCTCAGCAATCCGGGGATTTCGGTCAAGCTGTCGGCCCTGCATCCACGCTTTGAATTGAGCCAGCAGGCAGTCAGCTTCAAGCCCTTGCTGGAACGATTGATTCTGTTGGCTGAACAGGCCGCCGCAGCCAATATCGGGCTCAGTATCGATGCGGAGGAAATGCGCCGCCAGGATTTTGGCCTGGCCCTGTTCCGGGCTCTGGCCCGGTATATGCAGGGCCAATCGTGGCAGGGGCTGGGGGCTGTGGTTCAGGCTTATAGCCGCTACACCCCGATGCTGCTGGATGAATTGAAAGACCTGGCCGATGAGCTTGATTGCCGCTTCATGGTAAGGCTGGTGAAAGGGGCTTACTGGGATACCGAGATCAAGCATGCCCAGGCCATGGGTCTGCCCAACTATCCGGTATTCACCCGCAAATGTGACACCGATGTGAGTTTCCTGGCCTGTGCCCGGCAGCTGTTGCAAATGGGCCCGCGGGTCTATCCCCAGTTTGCCACCCATAATGCCCACAGCATGGCGGCCATCCTGCATATGGCACAGCAACAGGGCCATCGGGATTGGGAGTTTCAGCGACTCTATGGCATGGGAGCCACCCTGCATGAACTGCTGCACAAGCAGGCCGGTAGCCGGCATCGCATCTATGCGCCGGTGGGACAGCATGAAGACCTGCTGGCCTATCTGGTGCGCCGGCTCCTGGAAAATGGCGCCAACTCATCCTTCGTCCACCAGATCACTGATGCCCGGGTGCCGGTGCAGACCATTGTGGCTGATCCCTTCCTGCAGGCCCAGGAATCCCTGAGTCAGGATCGCGCCAGAATCGTCTTGCCCTCGGCCCTGTATGGCAAGCGGCTGAACTCCAGGGGGTGGGAGCTGGGCCGCGCTGAGCATCTGGATCACTTGCTGCAAGCGCGCAGCCATTGGCAACAGCACAGTTGGGAGACCCGTCCCCTGATAGTAGAATCCTCGGTCGAGGGGGAATTACAGCAAGTCGTCAATCCGGCCCGGCCGGAGCAGATCACAGGCTATGTACAATGGGCCAGTTCCGACGAGGTGGAAGCAGCACTGGCCATCGCCGATAGCTGCAAGCAGCAATGGGCAGAAGTGACCCGGGCCCGGCGCAGCGGTCTGTTACGCGCCGCTGCCGCAGAGCTGGAAAACCACTACGGGGAAATTCTGGCATTGCTCTGTCTGGAGGCGGGCAAGACCCTCCCTGATGCTATTTCCGAATGGCGCGAAGCCATCGATTTCCTGCGCTTCTATGCCGAGAGTGCTGAAGAGCTTGAAGGCCAGGCGCGGGGATTATTCCTGTGTATTTCGCCCTGGAATTTTCCCCTGGCCATTTTCACCGGACAAATCGCCGCCGCCCTGGTTAGCGGCAATACCGTCATTGCCAAGCCCGCCGAACAAACGCCTCTGATTGCCGGGCGCATGACCGAAATCTTTTATCGCGCCGGAATACCCAGGCAGGTTTTGCAATTGCTGCCGGGTGATGGCGAAACCACAGGTGCCGCTCTGTGCCGGGATTCCCGGGTCAATGGCGTCTGTTTTACCGGCTCCCTGAAAACCGCCCAGCGCATCAATCGCAGTATGGCGGCTCATCTTTCCCCCGATGCCTGCCTGATTGCCGAGACGGGTGGCATCAATGCCATGATCGTGGACAGTACTGCTCTGCCGGAGCAGGCCGTGGAAGATATTCTGCAATCCGCCTTCGCCAGTGCCGGGCAGCGCTGCTCGGCACTGCGCATCCTCTATTTGCAGGACGATATTGCCGACGGCATGCTAACGATGTTGCGTGGTGCCATGGAGAGTTTGACTGTCACTGATCCCTGGGACCCGGTTTGTGATGTCGGCCCCCTGATCGACGGGGAAGCGCTGCAGGCTATCAGCAAGGCCAGCGAGCAATACCCTACAGTGCATCAACTGGCTGCTCCCAAGGAAGGATATTTCTTTGCACCCCGATTGCTGGAAGTGGGGGGTATAGCGGATGTGCAGGAGGAAATTTTCGGTCCGGTACTGTTTGTTGCCCGCTACAAGGCCAGTGAGCTTTCCCGGGTTCTTGATGACATCAACGCCAGTGGCTACGGGCTCACCTTTGCCATGCATTCACGACTGGTGGAACGCACCGAACGGAGCGTGGCTCGCCTGCGTATCGGTAATGTGTATATTAATCGCAATCAGATCGGTGCCGTGGTGCAATCACAGCCCTTCGGTGGTGAGGGGCTTTCCGGAACCGGCCCCAAAGCCGGCGGTCCTAATTATCTGTCTGCGTTTGTGCGCCAGCCGCGTGAGGACAGGGCTTTGTTTGCCGTGGTTTCAGAGAGCACAGAGCCGGGATCGACATCTCTGGGTGAGGCCTGGTCGAAGCTGGACAACCGGCAATGGCTGGAAAACCACGAGCGCCTGCAGCTGCTCCAAAAAGTGAGACTTGATACTAATGTGTTGGAAAAGCTGCCTCATACCGGCCCGATGATCATGCCAGGTCCCACCGGTGAGCGTAATCGTTACTCACTACAAGCCCTGAACAAGGTTCTCTGTCTGGGGCCCATGCCGGAACATGCCCTGGAGCAAGCCATGCTGGCACTGACTGCCGGTTCTGCTGTGCTGCTGGCCTGTCCCGCCGATACTGCCTTGCAGGACAGCATCGCTCAGCTGAAGAAGCTGGGTGCGCCGGTGGAGTTAATCAGTTGTAATCCGGATGCCAGCGAAGTGGCTGCGCTTGATCAGCTAGAGGCGGTCTGCTGGTGGTGGCAGAGCCGCTTGAGCCGGGAGTTGCGACAGGTCCTGGCCGGGCGTACTGGCCCTGTGGTGCGCCTGATACAGGCCGATAGCTCCCTGGTGAGTTTTTTCCACGAACGGCATGTTTGCAATGACACTACTCGCGCCGGTGGCAATATTGAATTAATGGGACGTGTGGCACCTTGAGCAGTGCATCGCGCCAGGCTTGAAGAGTCGCTGTTTCAGGATTGCTGTTGCAGCAGGTGCTGGACAAAGCGCTCCAGTATTTCATAGGGCTGACAGCCCACCACCATCAGATCGCCGTGCACGAAAGTGGGCACACCGGTAATACCGGACGCACGCGCCTGGGCCCAGTCTGTATCCACGGCCCCGGCAAAAGACCCTTCAGCCAATACCTGTGCCGCCTGTTGCCGATCCAGACCGGCCGCGGCGACGATATCCAACAATGCCTCAGGCAGGGCAATATTGATGCCATCCACGAAATAGGCTTTGAACAGTGCCTGGTGCAGGGCTTCACCGCCGGCCTGAGTATCGGCCCATTTGCCCAGCTCCTGGGCGCGGCGGGAATTATAGGTATGGCTGCGATTGCCATAGGGCAGGCCCGCCTCGGCCATTAATCCGCGCATCTGTTCCCGCATGGGAGTCAGATCCCGCCCGGGGAACAATTGCTCCAGACTCAGGCCAGCCTCGGGGGTATCCGGGTGCAGGGGAAACTGGACCCAGCGAATGTCGATGGGGTAGTTCTGGCGCAGACGGTCAATACTCACGGTACTGAGATAACACCAGGGTCAGATATAGTCGCTGTAAACGTCCAGTACCAGACTCATAGGGCTCCAAAAAGGCAAAAAAGCTGAACAAGGCTTGAGAAAGATCAAATGTAGCAAATCGTGAGGCGGTATTCGATCGCTTGCTCGCTGCGCTATACTGGCGCATCTGCCCGTTCGCGAGGCCTGCAGGCTCTGCAAACCGGCGTCCAATAGCCCTGGGCGTCAGCAAAATCGCTGACTCGTCCTGTGTAAAGAACAAGGGCAAAGAACAAAGGCAAAAACAAAGGTAAATAACAAAGGAGAGCTCCATGGCCCGATTACTCACGATTCTGCTTGCCGCCAGCATGCTGATTCCTGGCAGCCCGCTACTGGCCCAGGATGATGAAGCCCTGGCCATTCTGGTCCCGGGTGGCGGCACGTACAGCCGGCCTACCTCGATCGACAATGATCAGGCCCAGGCCTTTTTTGACCAGGGCCTGCGTATGGCCTGGAGCTTCTATTTTCCGGAGTCCATCGCCTCCTATCAGGAAGCGGCGCGCCTGGACCCGGACAGCCCCATGCCCTACTGGGGCATTGCCCATGCCGCTGGACCCAACCCCAACAGCCGCTACTCCAATATGCCGGATGACCCTCAGGGTGCCGGCCTGGCTGCTATTCGGCGAGCACTGGAACTGGCCAACAACGGCACCGCGAAAGAGCGAGACATGGTCAATGCCTTGTTTGTGCTCTACAACAAGGATGCTATCAGTGACGACCGTGAGCGGGATTTTGCCTATATGGATGCCATGCGCGAGTTGCATGAGAAATACCCCGATGATGCCGATATCGCCTCGGTTTTCGCCGAATCCTATATGAACACCACACGTTGGGATTACTGGGATGCCGAGGGTAATGCCAAGCCCGGCACTGCCGAGGCCCAGGCGGCGCTGGAGCAGGCCATGCGGGTCGAGCACGACCATCCCGGCGCCAATCACCTCTATATCCATTTGATGGAAGCCAGCCCACAGCCGGAACTGGCCATGGCTGCGGCCCAAAAACTGGAAGGCACGGTGCCTATTTCCGGTCATATGGTGCATATGCCCGGTCATATCTATCTGCGCGTGGGTGAATATGAAAAGGCCGTGCGTACCAATGAGCGCAGCCAGATTGTGGATGACCAGTTTGCGGAAATCTGGGGCGACACCAATTTCCCCATGATCGGCACCTATCCGTTGTCACACAAGATTCACAAGCCCCATGCCCTGGATTTCGTGCGCTATGCCAATATGTTGCAAGGCAACTATGAAGGAGCCTCTACGGCGGCCGCGCAAAATGCCGGCCAGCGCAGCGTCAAGACCATTGCCCACGAATGGATGATGGACAAGGTGTTCGGCAAGTGGGACAAGATCCACGCCGAGAATGCCGAAAACGCTGCGGCCGCCGACAACCCCTACCTGAAGGGTATGTGGAGCTATGTTATGGGTAGTGCCCATGCCGCCATGGGCCATATTGGTCCGGCAGAAGCTGAACTGCAGAACATCCGTGATCAAATTGCCGCCGACGACGTGGATGAGCACGGTGTTGGCCCAACACCCGCCAGTCATGTCCTGAATCTGGCCATGCATGCCTTGCTGGGTGAGATCGAAGAAGCCAAGGGCAATCTGGACGGTGCCATCCTGCACTATGGCCATGCCGTTGCTTACTATGACAATCTCAACTACACCGAGCCACCGGACTGGTCCCAGTCCATGCGCCTTTATCTCGGTGCCGTGCTGCTGGATGCCGGTCGCGCTGCGGAAGCCGAAGCGGTCTACCGCAAGGACCTGGAATGGAACCAGCAGAATGGCTGGGCCACCTTCGGTCTCTATCAGGCTCTGGACGCCCAGGGGAAAGATCAGGAAGCTGAACTGGTGCACCGACAGTTCGAAGGCCAATGGCGCAACGCAGACGTGGAACTCACGCGCTCAAGGCTATAAAATACGCGACCTTGATAGGGAGCCCGTTCGTCAACCGGCGAGCGGGCTTTCTCTCCTCCAAGCTTCCTGCCAGGGAAGCGACTTGAGGAAAGCAGGTAAACCATTAAGATTGGTTCACCAGAAAACAGGTATATCGGAGTGTAGCTCAGCCTGGTAGAGCACTGCCTTCGGGAGGCAGGGGCCGGAGGTTCAAATCCTCTCACTCCGACCAAAAATCAAGGGAATTGATCAGAACTGAACCCTTATTGGCTAAAATCATCTAGACTAAATATGCGCATTGAATGTTTTCAATCAGCTTCAGATTCCGCCGTCATGGAACTGAAGAGCTCTCAGAAATCCATAAGAGTGAGTAGTGGAAGAGGTTGATGAGATTAAGCAACAATACAAAGGACTTGAACGTAGTCACTGAGTAAGTATGGGGTCAAATTCCAATTGGGTAATAGGCACGAATGTCGAATGAGGATTCCTCTATTTCGATCACAAAGAATTTAGGCCGACAGAGCTGCTCTATTGCGACTCAGTACTGACGTGCTGCTCAGTAACAATCCAATTGTGTTCTCAAAGAAATTACAGAGTGCTTGGATTGCTCTCTATTCGATCCAAGCTTTCATTGCTAGTTTTCCTGCGAGTAGTTTTTGCTCCGATTTCCTAGCTTTACCTGGCGGCCATCCGCATATATCTGCATGCCACCGAAAATCTGACTCTTCGGGGATTAAGTTTAGCCCGGTTTCAAGCACGTCTGGTACACTAATTAATGCTATGCCTTTGATTGATCGCTTTCTCTTATCAGCAATCTGTCGTTTTACTGATGCGTAATAGTAATCCTCCATCCGTGATTTCCGGAACACAGAAGTTTTCCAATTAGCCTTGGGATTCGGAAGAAACGCGCCTGCTTTAACGGTTCCTGTATTCGTTTTTATTTGATTTGGGTCAAAAACGAACCTTGCAATTACCTCGTCGCCCCTTATCGGCTTTGGCTTGGAGAACATTTTGAATATGCCTGCGGATAATTTTCGTATCTGCTGTCCTAGCTGATCCAGAACCATGAGTAGACCCATCCTTCATTACAGAGGCGTAACTAATATTTCCCTCGTCGTTGAAGCTGATCGAAAACGAACTTCCATCTAATCCGTACCACTCAATCGCTACCTCACCATCAGGCTCAGGGGTAACTTCAGGAAGTGGCGCAGAATCATCAAGCTCACGAAAATAAAATCGCAATGCATGCGCGAGAGCCTGTATGGATACAGCTACTGCACCATTACCATCCCAATCTTCACACTGGCAATCCAGCAGGATTCTCTCTATATCGTTATTAAATTTGTCACGAGGGCTTGTCGCGAACTCACTTTGTGAGAAATGCTCATCAGCAATTACCGCTCTTTCGTCGGTGGTAGCCGCTTCTCTACTAAACCCGGGAGTACGCTGAATAAAGCGACCCAGACGGAAAGGGTCATGTGGATTGGGATCTAGAGCAAGTGTACTCATTTGAATAACTCTATAGCTTTGTTGGTCAATGATCTAAAAAAGACAGTGTCTTTGATTAACCTGAGGGAATCAAAGAACTCCCAAACGTCACTGTCGCTGAATTCCGATACCTCGGTTCTAAAGGCATCGTTATCCAAAATAATCTTCACACAGTTATCGACTATTGAATCAAAAGAATTAATTGCTACTACTTTAGTATGGTGCTCAGGGAAAGGAATTACAATCCTGCTGAAGTAAGAATCAATAGTTTCACCCAGCTTTTCAGGAAGTTTCGGAGGCATCACAAGATATGTCTCAAAGTCGAATTCTTCATTCTCAATTGGTATAGAAAGCTCATTTATATATCGGAGGGCTACCCTTGAAAATTCAATCGGAGGTAGGTGGCTCTTATAAATCTTCCAGATATTAAGAGCCCTCTCCCTGAAATCTTGCCAACTTGAGTAGGGTTGAAGCATGCTGAAAGTAAAGTCTTCGCTTCGAAATATTGCATTGAATTTTCCATCTGCAGTTCGTGCGGAATAGCCAGCAAGACTATGGACAGCCTGAGATTCAGCCTTATCGTCACCGACGGTCAAATTGAAGCTAAGTTGGGCAGTTCTATTCTTTGTAAAATCACTAAAATCCTTAGGCAAGGATTCCCTGATAGCAGACAGCTTCTCTAAATCTACGTCTTCAATGGCGTCGAAGCGGATCTGTAAGATTGCTTCTCTAATCGGGGCCGTGCTCAGAAGTTGGACTTCGTCGGGAGATATTAGCTCTGCAAATCTGTATGGCATACTAAGCCTTGTTCCGGACGCTATCGCGAGCTGGCGGGTGGGCAATAATGTCGGTAAATCCGAAGGAGATTATTAACGATTTCACGTTCTGCGTCAATTTGATCGAACGCACATTTATAGCGGTAGAGCGCTGTAACTTACTGTTTTATCGATATTTATAGTGACTCCTGCTAATTGTCAATTCTTCTTGATGTACTCCAACCATTAGAAAAGCTGTATTTGTATATGATAAAGAATCCATCATATTGTGCTTTTAAGGTTTAGTCGTTCGGCGGCCTGAGACCCAATGTGAGCCGATACAGCCTCCGCCAAAAAGCTCCAAAAGTCATTCACTTCGCAATGTTTAGGTGACCAAAGTTCGGGTCGCTAATTATTGGACATTGAAGGTCGTCTATTGAGTTTGGGGCAAATTGATTGTGATCAGCTATGCGGTAATATTTCAGAAATCTGAACTAGAAGGTATGAGAGCATAACGGCTTGAGTATTATGTAGAACTGATTGACGATGATGAAATGTACAACAAAGATTGAATTTCCAGGCAGGCGAGATTCGATGGTTTCTAACCGCCTATTCGTCTACGGCTCTCTCGGCCCTGGCCGGCCCAATGCACATATTCTCGAAGCCATTGGCGGGCACTGGTCAAAAGCCACTGCTGTTGGCAAACTGGTCCACAAAGGCTGGGGAGCTGAGTTAGGCTTTCCGGGAATCCAGCTCGAACCAGCCGACAAGGCTGACTGTCAGGAGGTCGAAGGCTTTGTTTTTGAATCCGGGCAACTGGCATCCCATTGGGACAGCCTCGATGCCTTCGAGGGCGAAGCCTACAAGCGAGTCACCACCACTGCCAGGTTGAGCGATGGCAGCAGTGTGCAAACCTGTATCTACGCCCTGGCCTGAGCGCCCATAATTTTTCTGCTACCGGGAGCTGTAGCAATGAAAAGACAGACCCTGTTTTTTGCTGTACTGCTGTGCATGCTTTCAAGCCTTGCTTTGATGACCCGGCAGGCAGCAGCCCAGCAAGCCCTGACCGGCAGGGTAATCTCCAGCCAGGGTGAGGTTGCGCTACTGTCGGCCAGTGGTCAACGAAGCCGGCCGTCCAGGGGCCAGTCAATCCGTATCAGTGATGCACTGGAAACTGGTACTGACGGACAAGTTCAGATTCGCTTCGACAATGGGCTGCTGCTGTCACTGGGTTGTAGTTCATTGCTGCAATTGGATCCGGGTAGCAGGGCAGGTGCAGATCAGTTTGATTTCCTGAATCTTCGTCGTGGTCATTTGCGACTTGTTACTGGCGACCGGGGTGCTGGTATGCATTATTTGAGAACCAGTGCAGGCCTGCTGTCCTTCGAGAACGCCGGTTCTGATCTGGCTCTGTATCAGGAAGCCGGCTCAGCAGCTCTGGCGGCAGTCTACAATGGCAGCGCCAAAGCCAGAACCAATTCAGGCGAAATGGTCCTCGGGGTCGGTGGTGATTTCGATTTCGCAGCACTTGAAGCAGGCAATCCCCCAACAGGTCTGACCAGCATGCCGGCAGCGCTGCAAGCGCAAACAGATTGTCGTTGAAACAGAACCAACTGCTTTTCTCAAGTCATTAACAGGATAGCGGTCATGCGCTATATTGAATCCTATCTCCATCAACGCAGAATCGGTGTGCTGGTGGAATTCGAAACGCCCTATAGCATTACCGTGCAATCTGATGTCTTCCAGACCATGGCTCATGATATTGCCATGCACATCGTCGCCACCAACCCGCTGGGAATCGATCGGGAGAAGATGCTGCGGGCAATTCCGCTTGCCCTGAGGCCCGATGCCACTGATGTGGAGGAGCGAGCTCTATTGCAACAGGCTTTTATCAAGAATCCCGAAATAACTGTGTCCGAATTAATCGAAGAAACTTCGCAAGTCCTGAACACTACGATTTCCATCACCCGATTTGTCCGCTTTGACGTGGACGACCATTGAAAACAACTGGAGACAATTTGCGAGCTGTTTTAAAAAATTCCCCGGCCGGACAAGGCACAACAAGGAGAAAGTATGAAAACCATGAGCTGTAAACAATTGGGCGGCGCCTGCGATGAAACATTCAGCGCCGAGACCTTTGAGGAAATAGCAGAACTGAGCAAGCAGCATGGTATGGACATGTTCCAGCAACAGGACGCTGCGCATCTGCAAGCCATGCAGAAAATGCAACATCTCATGCAAGATCCCGAGGCCATGGCCAGCTGGTTCGAACAGCGCAAGCAGGAATTTGAAGCATTGCCGGAAAGCTAATGACCGACCCGGGACCTGGTATCTGCCAGGACCCGGATCATTGTCTTCAGACAATTTTCAGTTAACCGGAAATGCCAGCGGTCGCAGTGGCGCAGCATCTGCGCCTCGCAATTTTAGTGAACCGGCAATGAAGGCAAATTCATAAACGCCATCCCTGGCCAGCTCTTCAAGAAAGACCAGTTCCATGATCGGTGCACCCTGCTCGGCCAGCAAATAGGTATGCAGTGGCACATAGTCGTCTTCCAGCTCTGAAGGGAAGGCCTCGAAGCTCAGGTTATCAGCACCCAGCATCATTGCACCTTTCTCTTCTATCAGATAACGGGCCGCGTCCAGACCCAGGCCGGGCGGATTGTCCATATAGGCGATGGCATCATTATAGAGTTGCATGCGGCCGGTGCGTATAAGTACCACGTCACCCACTTCAATATGTACTGATTGCGCCAGCAGGGCCGCCTGCAGGTCCTCTTTTGAAATGCGATAGCCATCAGGCAGATGATCCATGCCCATATTGCCAGGAACATCAATGAGCACAGCGCGGGCGATGATCGGGGGTATTTTTTCCGCGCCCGCTACCCGCCAGCCGCGATCGCCCAGATGATCGTCTGCCGCAAAACCATTCCAGATTTTCCCATCCAGACCGAAATGACTGAGGGCATCAATATGGGTGCCCATATGGGTGTACATGGAAACAGCCGTGCCTGTATAGCTGACATGGGAATTCATTTCATGGCCGACATGCATGGGATCATCTATCACCGTGCCTCTGGGCGTGTGGGTCAGCCAGAGACGGTATTGCGGGTCGCCGGCAGCCTGCCAGCTGGGCATGCCAATGAAATACTCCACTGACAGATCATAGGCTTCACCGCCAGCAATCCGGGACAAAATCCTGGCCTGGGACTCTGGTGTCATCAGGTTCAATCGTCCAATCTCGTCGTCAGGTCCCCAGGGACTCACACCAACCCTGCGCTCTGCCCCATAACCGGCATTGGCGAGCAAAGAGGCGAGTGTGATCAGCAACAATAATTCAGCTAACAGTTTCTTCATGACTTTCTCCAGTTTGGTAATTATTCGGGTTCAGGGTTAATAGCCGACGGTGAAACGCCGGCGGATGTAACGCGGAATTTCGATCTCGTCCAGCAAGGCAACAGCAAGATCTTCCATGGATATATGGGAGCGGCCGGTTGCATCGATCAGCAACTCATCAGTACCGATGCGGAACCTGCTGCTGCGTTCGCCAGCCACCAGCAAGGCCGAGGGGCTCACATAGGTCCAGTCAACCGACTCATTGGCCAGGCACAATTCATACTGTTGCAGACAGGCCCGGCCGATAGGTAACACCGAGCGGGGCATATAACGCTCGTCGTCCAGCAACAAGCGATTGTCACGATCCGGAACTTGCAGGCTGGCTGCGCCGCCACTGATCAGCAGTCGAATACTGCTGTTGGCCAATGCCTTCAAGAGCAAGGCCGTGGTTTTTACCAGTTCGTGTTCATGGCCAGCTTGGGGCCTGGTGGCAGTGACAAGCACATCGCAGTTGCAGCACAGGCGTTGGATTTCATCAGCATCGGTGGCGTCGGCCTGGAGTGTTTTAACCGGGAGATCCATTGCCGGCATTTCGCTGCCATGCCGAACAACAGCGGTGACTACATGTCCACGATCGATGGCTTCTTTGGTAATGCGCCGGCCCATATTGCCGTTGGCGCCCAGAATTGTGATTCGCATAGAAAATCCTCTTTGCAGTTTAGTTTCGAAGTTTTGAGGAGCTGCTCTGAATCAGCTCTGCTTTACTGACTGGGTGATTGCCGTGATTACCGGTAAGCAAGGTGCAAGTGCAGTACAGGACCAGGGCAATGCCGGGCAGCCAGTGCCAGGAAAGGCGAGAGGGCTCGCTTGCGAGCAACAGCAGCAGAGAAACCAGCGGTACCAGATAGCTGTAGGCCATGATTTCGGTAGGGCTCAGAGTCGGCACAGCACGCTGGGACAACCAGAAGGTGAGGCCGCTGGAAAAGACACCGAGATAGAACAGGATCAGCAGGTCACTGCCGGAAAGGCGCAGCAATTCAACTGGCGATTCCTGCAGCAGCCCGACTATGGTCATCAGCACCGCAGCAGTGAGCAGGCTCCAGGCCGAGCGCGTGGCGGCATCGCTACTCAACCAGCCCTTGCTGAGCCCCCAGTTACTGAGCACCGGATGCAGTGCCAGGGCCACACATCCGAGCAAGTAGGCAGATTCGACTGCACCGACTGTAAAGGCTCCTGCACTGGCTTCGACGCGCACCAGCAACAGGGCGCCGGTAGCGCCGGCCACTAACAGACTGAGTAGTCTGAAGTTGATACGTTCCAGCCTGAAAAAACTGGCAATGACGAAAGTGAACAGAGGCGCACTGACGAACAGCGAGGCCATGGAAACCGAACTGATGGATTGGGCTACCCAGAACTGCGTGGCGAAGAATGCCGCCAGACAGGCGCCCATCAGCCAGTAAAGGACATAAGCCTGGACCACGGGCTGCCAGGTGTTTGTGCGTCTGGGCAGAAATGGCAGGGTAGCCAGCAGCGCTACGAAAAAACGCAGGGCCGTAAGCAGGTTCAGGGGCAGATCGTCACCCAGAGCAGATACCAGGGGAAAAGACAGGCCCACGATCAGGGTCCGCAGTAACATGCCGGCATGGGCCAGGGGTGCCGCAGAGGGCTGGGTATTCATCAGTGCTGTACTCCATATTGGGTCAGGAGTCGCTACTGTAATGATTCTTTTTGGTTTAATAATCGGGCTTTATGGAATAATATTGTTCACAAATATGAACTAATAAGCCGATTGGCATGGACAATATCAGCGATATCGCCATCTTTGTGCAGGTTGTGGAGAGCGGCAGCTTCACGGCGGCGGCGGATCGGCTGGACCTGTCCAAATCCGTGATCAGCAAATATGTATCACGCCTGGAGAACAATCTTGGGGCAAGACTGCTGAATCGCAGCACCCGCAAATTGAGTCTGACGGAAGTGGGGCAGGCCTTTTACCACAAGAGCCGCATGGCCCTGCAGGACCTCGAAGAAGCGGAAAATGAGGTGAGCCGTTTGCAAGGCCAGCCACGGGGAGTGCTGCGCCTCAATGCGCCGATGTCATTTGGCATACTGCATCTCTCGCCGCTGCTGGGTGCTTTTCATGCGCAGTATCCTGAAGTCCGCGTTGATCTGAATCTGGATGATCGCAAACTGGACGTCATCGAAGCGGGCTTTGATCTGTCCTTGCGAATATCCGAGCTACCGGACTCATCCCTGGTGGCACGGCGGCTTTGTCGCTGCCGTCATGCCATCGTCGCGGCACCTTCCTATCTGGAAACTATGGGCAAGCCGAATTCGCCGGCAGACCTGCAGTCGCACCGTATTGTCACCTACCGCTATCAGGAATCCAGCATCAACTGGGATTTCCGTCATCCGGACCAGCGGGTGGAAAACATTCAGATTGATGGACATACTCGCATCAACAACAGTCTTGCCATCCGCGAGGCAGTAATAGCAGGCATGGGTATCGCACGGATGCCGACTTTCGCAGTAGCTGATGCAATTCGGCAGGGAGCACTGGTGAAGCTTTTTCCGACATTACAAACCCTGGAAGTTTCACTGTTTCTTCTGTATCCGCAGCGCCGTCACTTGAGTCCAAAGGTTAGGGCCTTCGTTGATTTTATGGCAGGGCAGTTCACTGACCCGCCAGCCTGGGATTGAATGACTGCAGTACAGCAAGGGAGTGAACAATGAGGCGAGGTAACCGACAGTGGACATAAGACCGGCAGCAGCCGCCGACAGTCAGGCCATTTTCCAACTCTATCTGGACGTGGCCACAACTCCCGGCGGACTGGCCCGCCTGAAAAGCGAAATCAATCAGGACTATGTTAACGGATTTTTGCAGCGGTCCCTCGCCTGTGGGCTGGCTCTGGTAGCCGAGGCAGCGAATGGCGCCATTGTCGGAGAGCTGCATGCCAGTTCCCCTGGAATCTATTGCTTTTCCCATGTGCTGACTGATCTGACGGTGGCGGTTAGTCCGCAGCATCAAAAACAGGGCATTGCCCGTGCCCTGTTCACTCAATTTTTTGCCGAACTGGACAGTCGTACGCCCCATATCAAGCGAGTGGAACTCATAGCCCGGGAATCCAATAGCCACGCTCTGGCCTTTTATGAGTCTCTGGGTTTTGTCAAAGAGGGGCGTCTGGAGGGACGTATCAAAAATCCCGATGGCAGTGTTGAGGCCGATATTCCCATGGCCTGGCAGAGGACAATGCATGAATATCCGGCAAGCGACTGAACAAGACTTCGATCAGATCTGGCCGATCTTTCATGAGGTGGTGCTGGCCGGTGACAGTTATGGCTACCGACCCGATACCAGCAAGGAGGAAGCCTGGAGCCTGTGGATGCGTTCCCCACGGCAGACTTATGTGGCCGAGGAAGGTGGTGAAGTGCTGGGGACTTATTATCTGAAGAGCAATCAGGAAGGACCCGGGGCCCATGTCTGTAACTGCGGTTATATGGTTGCGAGTCAGGCCCGTGGTCGGGGGCTGGCCACTATTTTGTGTGAACACTCCCAGGCCCGGGCGCTTGAACTGGGCTATCAGGCCATGCAGTTTAATTTCGTGGCTGCCAGTAATACTGCCGCCGTCAGGGTCTGGACCAAGTTGGGTTTCGAGACTGTAGGGCGCCTGCCCCGTGCCTTCCGGCATCCGGAGCAGGGGCTGGTGGATGCGCTGGTGATGTACAAGTGGCTGGAGCAGAGCGGGTAATGACAAGCACTGCCACTGTCAGCATCATGGGAGTGAAACAGACATGAGTCTGATGGCTCAGTTAAAGCAATGGGATGGTAAATCCGCCGACGCCATCGGCAGTATTTATCGCAGCGCCTGCGACACAGCCGGTTTTGAGGATGAACTAATCAGCCTGTTACAGCGCGAGGATTGTCAGTCAGGGGCAAGCTGGTGTCTCAAGGCCTGGCTGGAGCAAAATCATTCCGCTGATCAGGCACAAAGCGATGCCATTCTTGGCAGCCTGCCTCAGCTGGAAGACTGGCAGTCGAAACTGCATGTGTTGCAGTGTCTGCCCTATCTGAAGGTGTCAGCTAAAACAAAGAGCACGGTGGAAAATTTTCTACGGCAGCACTTGAGCGCAGAGAACAAGTTTGTTCGTGCCTGGTGCTACAACGGTTGGTTTGAACTGGCCTGTGACTACCCTGAATATCATGAGCAAGTGCAGCAGTTTTTTGACATGGCGATGCGGGATGAGGCCGCTTCGGTCAAAGCGAGGATCAGAAAGCTGCAGAAAAAGGGTTTCAGTAGCTAGACGCTGGCAATGCCCGCAGAGCCGATTTCGCTTCTGCAGGCACCACAGCGATCAATCAGACTGGCTTAGTCACCAATCGCGGCCGCTCCTGCCAGAGAGACCTGCTCGTCTTCAATGCCACGGGCACCGCTGGAAGTCACCGCACCGATCTGTTCACCATTGAGCATCACTGGCACCCCGCCGGCATAGTGAATGCCGCCTTCGATCTCCTCAATCTCGCCGGCTTCCAGGCGACGGCCGTATTCGCCGGAGAACAAACCGGTTTCTGTCACGACCTTGGCCTTGGCCAGGGCAATCTCATAGGTGCGCGCGGAAGCACCGTCCATGCGATGGATCATCACCGGTGTGCCTTCGTGGTCGGCAATCAGGATAGTGAGATTCCAGTTATTGCTGCGCGCCTCAGCCAGGGCGGCGGCCATGGCGCGTTCCGCCATCTCATAGTTCAGAACAGTGGCAGGGGCGTCCTGGGCCAGGCTGGTGCCTGACAGGCTGAGAAAAAGCAAGGCAGCAGAGAAAAAGCGTTGCATCATGACGTGGTTTCCTTGTTTGAAAATGATTTAATGGATCAAGCAGCGTTGGCCAACTGTTGTTGGCTCTGATCGCCATGGGAAGATAACAACAGATTGACAGGACTGCCAATACCCTGAAGCGGGTTTTGCAGGACGGCATCAAGGAGCTTGTCCCGAATCGGGATTGCGACAAGTGGAGGCGCGATGACTAATTACATCGAAATTATCAGCAAGGCTAACGAGGAGCTTATCAATCAAGGCGAGCTGGACAAGATCGAGGCTTTCTTCTGCAGCGACTACTGTGTGGAGTTGACCGGTAAAACCCTGAAAGGCGGCCACAAGGGCATTGAAAAAATCCTGCAGCAATTGCAGCACAGTTTTTCCGACTTACATGTGGAGCTGGAAATATTCCTGGCAGCGGACAGCCGTGTTTGCTGGCAGCGTACCTTTACTGCCGTACATCAAGCTGCCTGCAAGGGTTTCCCGGCTTCCGGTAAAAGCCTGTGTTGGCGAGACATGGTGTGCAGTGAATTTCGGGAAGGCAAAATTGCCCGAGAATGGGTATTGAGCGACCTGGCCGAACAATTACTGCTGGCACGCAAGCACTGACACTAACGGAGCATTACGCTTTCTTTGACCTGCCGGTTCAATCGGAAAAATTGTTTTTTATTCTGTGATCCGCATTGAACAACACTCCCGTATTTGCGAATGAACGTCACACTGAAACGCTTGTTCAATTTGCAAAACTGGAGTCCCAAATGAAAATTCGTCAAGCCGCCATAGCGCTACTACTTGTTATTCTTGGCAGCTACACCGCCTATGCCGATAACCATGCCGAGATGGCAAGCAAGGATATCGTTGATACTGCCATCGATGCCGGTCAATTCACTACACTGGTTGCTGCCGTCGATGCAGCCGGACTGGTAGACACCTTGAAGGGCGATGGCCCGTTTACTGTATTTGCTCCCACCGATGAAGCCTTTACTGCTCTACCGGCAGGCACGGTTGAAAATCTGCTGCTGCCGGAAAATCGTGATCAACTGGTCGCAGTGCTCACCTTCCATGTTGTGCCGGGCAAGGTGATGTCTGCTGATATCGCCGGTCAGAGCCTGCAAGTGGCCAGCGTCGAAGGTAGCGAGTTGTCTGTGGATGCCACCGATGGCGTCTCTGTTGATGCGGCCACCGTAATAATGGCTGATATCGAAGCGTCCAATGGCGTGATTCATGTTATTGATCAGGTCGTTCTGCCCAACTCCTGATCCATTGAAACATGCCATGGCACGGGGTCGGTGTTGTTATGCCGACCCCGTTTTTTATTGCAGCAATACCGGGCATAAAAAAACGGGACCAACGGCCCACAGAAAAACCGTTGATCCCGCTCTCTCCCTTGACCCTCTTGCGGGGCATGAGACGGTGCAGCCGCCGCTGCCATTCTGTTTTATTCGTAGCGCAAAACCATTGCCGGTCTGACCCGGGCACTTTTCCAGGATTGGGAAAATACGGCAGCGAAGGCGATCAGCGCCGACAGGCCCAGGCTCAGCAGGAAAGGCCAGACTGTAATGTCCAGGTGAGCGGCAAACAGGCTGGTATAAGCATTGGCAAGCACATAACCCAGAGGCCAGGCCAGGGCATTGGCGATCAGAATGGGCTTGGCGAAATCCAGCAACAGCATGCGCAGAAGCCGATTACTGCTGGCACCCATCACCTTGCGAATACCCACTTCCTTCTTGCGGATATTGGTTATGAAAGTGGCATTGCCTAACAAGCCTATGCTGGCGACGAAGAATCCGAAGATCGACAGCGCGCCAATGGAAACACTCACTCCGAGAAACATGCCATAGCTTTGATAAAACAGATCATCGACAAATTCCCGCTGCAGGGGTATATCAGGCATCAAGCGGGCCCAGGTGGTCTCGATATGTTGCAAGGCCTCGTTAAGATTCTCCCGGGAAACACGAATCACCAGCCTGTCGGCAGACTCGGGGCGAAGCATGTAGATATCACCCTCGCTGCCAAAGGCAGCGAAGTCGATAAACTGATACTTGTGCTCACTCATGGCACCCACAATGCGCAGTGCCAGCATGAACTCCTGCTCAGTGACGGGTGGTCCCACATACATATGGATTAACTCGCCAATGGCTTCGGTGGCATCGCTCCAGCCCATGCTGCGCGCTGCCTTGTCATTAATCAGCACCGAATAGGGTCCCGAGGCCGGGTCCACCCTGGCGATATTGGGCATCATGTCCAGGGCCCGTTGCCGTTCGAAATCCCGCCCGGCAATGAGTGGCTGGTTCATGGTTTCGGCATAGTCGTAGCCCACGGTATGACGCGACAGCTCGAAGCGGGTGGCATTGCTGTCGGGGCTGCGGGAGAAGCCGCTGGAAGAGTTGCTGATTTCCCAGGGCACATTGCTTACCTGGGTGACTGACAAGACTGAAGGGTGTTGCATCAATTCATTGATGAGCAACTCAGGCTCCGTGGTGAAAGTGTCGGTGGAAACCATAGCGACAATTTTCACGTCATTGGTATTGGCATCCAGTTGTTGGGTCATGGCGCCGTTCTGCTGGAACATCACCACCGCCAGAATCATCAGGGTGCCGGAAATAAAAAACTGGATGCCCACCATGGCAGCCCGCATGCGACCGGAATAGCCATTGCTGCCCTTGGGCCGCATCATGGTCACCAGGGGTACCCAGGCGGTGCGAATGGCGGGGTAGCCACCGGCGATGGCCACAATCACTACCAGCACCAGCAGGATTGCCAGCCACAGGCTGGGGTCCAGCAACATGCCGAGACTGACGCCCACCACCCCGGCAGCGGCCAGTTGGGTGATGGCGAAAGCGATTATCAGCAGGGTCAGCAGCAGGGCGATAAGCATGAACAGCAGGCTCTCATAGCAATACTGCAACAGCAGCATGCTGCGCTTGCTGCCGAGTATTTTCTGCACGCCTATTTCCTGGCTGCGCAGGGACAGTTGGGCAATCACCAGATTGGAATAATTCAGACAGCCGATCAGCAGCACCAGCGCGCCAGCCACGATCAGAATATCGGTAAGATTAAAGCCGCCAGTGATAAAGGCCATCTGTGTGGCGATAAGCTGATTGGTGGGCAGCAGGTCGAAGCTCTGGACCGCGGCTCGCTCGGCGGGCATGACCGCCTCCACAAACTCATCGAGCTGGCGATTAAAGTCCGCAAGGTCAAAGGGCATGTCTTCGGGGATTTCCACATAGACGAAATTGGACTGGTTGCCCCACTGGTCGGCATCGGGATCTACCCCCGCCTCGATTCTGGCCTGGCGCTGAAACTCTTGTTGCATGGCCATGGGCATATACAGTTCGGTGCGAAAGAAGGCGATGGAGGATTCCAGATGGGAAGGGAAATCCAGGGTCCTGGCAACACCGGCCACCACCACATCGTAACGGTTTTCCACCAGCAGGCGCTCGCCCACTACGTCAGTGCGCCCGAACAATTTTTGGGCCCCGGTTTCGGTGAGCATCACCGAGTTCGGTGGCAGGCTTTCACCGCTGCCGATGCCGTACAGGGTTTCCAGCGGAAAGATGTCGAAGAAGCGCTCCTCGACGTATTTGGTGTCCAGGGCAATGGAACGGTCGTCGACGGTGACTGTTTGCGGAAAGCCCGAAGAACCCATGGCGATATTGGGAATGTCCGGGAAGTAGCTACGCATATAGCGGGCAGTGGGCTCGTTAACAATAGGAAAGCGATCTGGTAACGGACTGTCACCGCGGGCTCGAATGATGACGTTATAGATGCGATCGGCGTTTTCGAATCCCTTGTCAAAACTGGCAGAGTAATTAGCCAGGAGAATGGCGGTGATGAAGCAGGTGAAGCCGATCACCAGACTCAACATGCCGATGGCCGTGTGCAGTTTGAAACGCAGCAAGGCCTTCAGAGCCATGCGGGTGAAGTGGGCAATCATGAGGCTCTCCCTAGTCGATCTGGCTGGCTTGAGCCTGCGCGCTGCTGTTGTCCGCCACCACTGAAACATGGGCATTGGCATCGCCACCCACTACCTGACCATCCAGCATCTCGATAATCCGGTCGGCGCGCTGACCATGCTCCGGCGAGTGCGTCACCATCAGAATGGTCACACCCTTGTCCTTGAGGGTGGCCAGCATGTTCATGACGTCATCACCATTCTTGGTGTCCAGATTACCGGTAGGCTCGTCCGCCAGAATCAGTTTGGGGTCGCCAACCACGGAGCGCGCTACCGCCACCCGCTGCTGTTGACCGCCGGACAGTTCCTGGGGTCGGTGGCGGGCCCGGCTGGCAAGACCGACCAGTTCCAGCGCTTCGTCCACCCGGCGCCGGCGTTCAGCCTTGGGCAGGCCCATATAGAGCAGGGGCAGGTCGATGTTTTCCTGCACACTGAGATCATCGATCAGATTGAAATTCTGGAAGATAAAACCGATGTTGCGTTTGCGCAGGTCCACCAGTTCGTTTTCGCTGCGCTGCCCCACTTCCTCACCATCAAAGTAATACTCGCCACTGCTGGGGCTGTCGATCATGCCCACCACGTTCAACAAGGTGGACTTGCCACAACCGGAGGGGCCCATGACGGCGACAAACTCGCCCCTGGCGATATGGATATTGATCTGGTTCAGGGCCGTGGTTTCCATATAGGCGGTGCGGTAGGCCTTGCTGAGATTCTGAAGTTTGATCACTGCTTTGGTCCTTTTCTGTTCTGTTTTGACTGCCTGGCTCCTTTGTATAGACGCCCCTGCTGCGGAACGGTTACGACTATTTGCAGGCCAGGGGCTGGCCGGGCACTGGCACGGCACTTGAGCCGTGGGTATAGAAGCCTTGCCAGAACTGTGCCAGAGCAGAAAGCCCATTAGATTCAGAGGGATAGCCCGAGGGCTTGGGCGGGATTGGCGCAATTGTTGCCAGAGTTTGGCGAATCTCACCAGAGAATTGCCACAGTACTGACAATTTTCCGGTTTACACTCGCCAGGCAATGTCGGCAGAATCCCTGACAGCCATGCAACCTTTGTCCCATTCACATCTCGATCAGAAGCTGATCAATCATCGCCACGGCAGTCTTGCCGAACTGGCGGAATTCGTACTGGCCCACCCGGGTCTGTTTGTGATTACCGGGGCTGGCATCAGCCATGCCTCCGGCATTCCCACCTATCGTGATGAGATTGGCACCTGGAAAAGCAATACGCCTATCCAACATGCCGACTTCATGCGCAGCGAAGCCACCCGCAAACGCTACTGGGCGCGCAGCTTCAAGGGCTGGCCCAATGTGCGCAAGGCCTTGCCCAATGCGGCCCATCGGTCTCTGGTGGCACTGGAAGACAAGGGCTATGTGTCTACCCTGGTGACCCAGAACATTGACCGCCTGCATCAGAAAGCCGGGCATCGCAAAGTCATCGACCTGCATGGCCGGCTCGATGAAGTTCTGTGTATGGACTGCGGCGCCCTGACAGAAAGGGAGGCGATTCAGGAATTACTGTGGCAGCTCAATCCCCATTTCGAGGCGCTGGAGCAGGAGCTGTCAGTGCTGGCCCCGGACGGGGATGCCGAGGTACAGCAACAACTGATCGATCAGGTGGTGGTGCCGGACTGTGTTCGCTGCCAGGGAATCCTCAAACCCAATGTGGTGTTTTACGGCAGTTCCGTGCACAAACAGACGGTACAGCATCTGCAGAAGCGACTGGCCGAATCCGCCGCCTTGCTGGTAATCGGTTCATCCCTGATGGTTTATTCCAGTTTCCGCTTCTGCAAATTTGCCCAGCAGCAGGGTATTCCCATCATCTGTATCAACAAGGGTCTGACCCGGGCTGATGCCCTGTACACGCTCAAGCACAATGCCGAGTGCAGTGTGGCCCTCAGCGAGCTGGCGGCGACTTTACCGGCGCTGGCGCCGGTCTGACCCTGATCTGATACCAGGGCCGCAAGGGCCTGGGGCGGCTAACTGCCGATGGCATTGAGGCTGCGATTGAAATCCACCTTGGCTTCCCAGATGTTGGGGCAACCATAGGCGTTGAAGCACTCCACATCCACCAGAAAGCGATAGTTGTTGCCGCTGCCTTCGCGGTGCACCACTACGCCAATTCCCGAAGTAGTAGTGAGGGTGCTGGTGGCCCGAATGCGGGTCTCGCTTTCGGTGTATATCGGGAAGTCCGCATTTTCGATGGCCCAGCTGCGTGCTGCTGCCCATTTGCTCTGGCATTCCAGGCTGTTGCTGCAAGTGGGAATGCTGCGCTCGTATTCATCCATCAGCGCCTGGGTCTCCGGCGATACGGCGCAGGCCGTCAGCAGGGCGCCAACAGCAAGGCTGGCGACAAGGGACATGGCTTTGATCATGGGGCTCTCCTGCAATCTGTCAGTCATTCACAGATCTGTTTAGCATGCTGCGGGCGGCCGGTCATTGTCGATGCGCTGAACATGCCGGGCAATGCCATGAAATTGCTTACCTGGCGGGTAATTGAAGCCATGCCCCGGGCGGGCATAATGCCAAAACGACCCCTACCCGAAAGAGACAGGAGACCAAGCGTGACTCTGAAAAGCACTTACTTATGGCTGGCCATTGCCGGCGCCCTGATTCCCTACTGGTTCCTCGTGGACTTTGTGATCAATGAAGGCTTCGACCCGATTCGCTTCGTTGCCGTGCTGTTTGCCAATGGTTCAGTGGCGATGTTCACAAGCGACCTGTTGATCAGCTCGCTGGTGTTCTGGATCTACATCTTCTCGCGTCGGGGGCAAGGGCCCAGACCGCTGCCTTTTGTTGTGCTGAACCTCTGTATCGGTCTGTCCTGTGCCTTGCCGGCCTATCTTTGGGCGTCCATTCAAAAACCGGAAAGTGCCTGAGTGCCAGCTACGGCGCCGGGAATCTTGTGAGAAAAACATTGACGCGGACAGTTTAGCAGCGTATCGTTGAGACTACCTGTAAGTCTACGCACTATTTATTTCCTCGCGAAGTTCCTTCCAAACTCGTCTCGACGCAAATAAGTACAAGTTCGATTTCCAGTTCGTGAGCCTCGGCTTTAGTCGCAGGTTCAAATTATTTGTGAGTTAGGAGGACATAATATGTCTGATAGAATTTCCGGAACCGTCAAGTGGTTCAACGAAAACAAAGGTTTTGGCTTTATCTCCCGTGAAGGTGGTCCCGATGTGTTCGCACATTTCTCCGCCATTCAGGGCAGCGGCTTCAAGACACTGGAAGAAGGTCAGCAAGTAGAATTTGTTGTCACTTCCGGTCAGAAAGGCCCGCAAGCTGAAAACATTACTGTCGTCTAAAAACAGATCGCAGTAACAAAAAAGCAGGCCCTGGGCCTGCTTTTTTTATGCCTGGAATTCCTGTTTGAGCCGTCTCAGGCAAATTCTTTCGGGAAAATTCCCCGCCATTTGATCGAGACCCTGGCCAGGCTGATGATGGTATTGGTAAAGGCACGCAGGGGACCGGGCATATTGGCGCGATAGACATCAAGCAGCAGCGCAATACGCCACTGCCCGGTATTGTTCTCAACGCTATGCGGGTAGGTGTCGTCCCAGAGCAGGGCATCGCCATTGCCCAGCCGGTAGGCCTCATCGGCAATAGTCAGTTTGACCCCCGGCTTGCCGTCATCAGCCAAAGGTACCTGGAGTCCCATATAGAAGCGGGTAATGCCGCGAAACGGGCCGGTATGGGTAGGCACCTGTTTGCCCGGCGCCAGGAAGGAAATCGAAGCTGATTTGATTGATGGGTCAGCCTTTACCAGCGCCGCCAAAGTGGGGCACTTGGCCATGTTCTCGCTGATATCCAGGCTGTAGGCACGCAGGATAAACATGCGCCATTCCTTTTCGCCATGACTGGACAGCTTGTATTGTTCCGGCATCAGTTCATGGAAGCGGGGCACCGAATCAATTTCATCAATCAGGCTCATGGCTTCGCCCTGAATGGCCTGCCAGTTGTCCGTAAAAGCGCCGGCGCCCGGAAAATACTGCCGGGTATCCAGCACCGGAGGCGTCTTGATGAAGGTATTGTAAATACCAGTCATGGCACTGCGCACGACGTTATAGGCTATGGACATGGGCGATCCTTACAGCGGTGGCTTGTCAGCCCCGGACTTTGTTTTTTGCTTCTTCGTTTGATCGGACAGTGTTCCAGGCTATCAATTATTCGATCAAGCGGGGCTCCGGATCAAGTCGGCTGACTTCGATGCTGCTGAAACCATAAAGCTGCGGTGCCGGGTGGGATACCACGATATCGCCATTGCTCTGTTGAATCCGGTTGGGTCCGGCTGCATCCGGGCAGCTCAGTGCCGGTGCTGCGCCGGTCTCTGCCAGTTCCACGCCGATCTGGCGAAAAACGATCAGGCACTGGGCAAGAGAGGTCATTTGCTGATTGACCAGATCCTGCTCTGATGTGGAGGCGCTGGAAGCTGGCCCCCTGAAGAACAGCGCGCGAGCAGCCAGAATTACCAGGCACAGGCCAATGATACTGACCTGTATGGCCACCGTATTTATCTTGCGGGTAGGGGGTTGGAAAGTGGGCTCTTCATCTTCCCGGTCTACCTGAACATTGCTCTCCTGGCGCTCCAGACCTTCGCTCTGGCGGGCTACAAATTGTTCAGACTGATAATTCTCCTCACATTTCTCGCAAAGTATGGCGTCGTCAACAAAGCTGGCGCACATGCCACACAGTGCGAGTTCGCAACTCGTGCACTGGCCTATGGCCGCAGCGTTAGGGTGATTATGACACTTCATGGGGGAGAACTAGGGATTGGGAAAGCTGTTGCCGTGACGAATCTGATCCACCTGGTATCCAGTACAGGCCCGAGCCTGAATTGCCTGTTTGCAGCGATTATAGTCTGTTACCGGCCAATGACACAGAGCTGAAGGCAAAATTCCTGTGCCAAATCCCTGTGCCAAATCAAAGGATAGGCCAATCAGCCACTGTTTTCCGTGTCGTCCTCAGTGATTACTTCACCCTCCATCACAGGCTCGGGCTCTTCCTCCTCCAGTCGCGGGTCCATCTGCAGTGCGCCCTGGGCTGCCGCAGAGGTGGCCGGAGAGAATTCATGGAAGTTGGTGGCCTGGCGATCCCGGGTACGGATAAAGATCAGCACCAATACCGAGCCCAGCAGCAGCCACACGCACAGGGAGGCGAAATAAGTGCTCGGGCCCAGGCGGTACATGAGTTGGGAGGTGATCAGGGGACCGACAATGGAGCCCAGAGCATTGATCATCAGCAGGCCGGTTCCCACTTCCAGAAAGCCATCGTTTTCCACGAAGTCGCTGGCATGGGCCAGGCTCAGGGCATACAGCGGCATGGCGCAGGCGCCGAATACGAACATCAGCCCGGGAATCAAAGCGGCAGGCAGCATCACCCCGGCGGCCGCCACCGCTGTGCCGGCCAGCATGGCGGCAAAGATTACCCGGCGGCGGTCAATGCGGTCTGACAGTTTACCCAGGGGCAATTGCATGACCGCGCCGCCAACCACCCCCAGTGCCATCATCAGGGAGATTTGCGCCACCGACATGTCAATTTCCAGGCCAAATACCGGGGCCAGGCCATAAAAGGAACCGGTAACACAGCCGGAGACAAACGAGCCCACCGTAGCGGCCCGGGAAGTATTGATCACCAGCATGGGTGAAAAGCTTGCCGTAGGTATTTCCGGGGGCTGGCGGGAACGGGTAATGCAGACAGGTATGGCCGCCAGCACCAACAGGATGCCGGCAATCACAAACAGGCGCTCACCTTCCGGGGGAGCTGCATTGAGCAGTAGCTGCCCCACTGCCAGACCGGCCAGGACGATGGCCGTATAGGCAGACAGCACGCTGCCGCGCACCTCATTTTCAACCTGGGAGTTCAGCCAGCTTTCAATCACCAGATAGAGGCCGACAATGGAAAAGCCGGCGGCCAGGCGCAGCAGGAACCAGAACAACATATTGTCCCCCAGACTCAGAGCCAGTATGGCGGTGGTCATAACGGCGGTGAGGGCGGCGAAGGCCCGAATATGACCGATGCGGCTTACCAGACGGGGGATGGTAAAACAGCCGATGATGAAGCCGATGAAATACATGGAACTGAGGTAGCCCACATCGGCACTGTTCCAGCCATTGATCTGGGCCCGCATGGGCACCAGTGCCAGTTGCAGGCCATGGCCGGTCAGCAACAGGGCAACTCCCAGCAGTAATGACGACAGTCTTAGGATTGAATTAATCATCGGCAATAATCAGTGAACAAATCCGTGGCCTGGTGGCGGCGCGCAGCATAAGGCAAACACCCGCCCGGGAACAGTGCTTTTTCAGCATCAAGGTCAGCGTCTGCACTTCTGTTCCGGCAAGCAAGCAGCGCTGCGGTCAATGGCGGGAGCGGAACCCGCTGTGGCAGGGCTACTTTCACCTGCTCAGCTTGGTTACACTCCTTATTATTGGAATTTTCAGCCGAGAGAAGACCCCCATGTTAAATAGAATGTCGGGCGCATTTCAAATGTCGCTCCTGCTCAGCCTGTTGCTATTCACAGCGATGGCAACAGCTACACCCGGAGAAGCCTATCGGGTCTGCCCGCAACTGGCCAATGACAGTGAGCGACTGGCCTGTTTCGACCGCTACAGTGAGTCCCTGCCAGGCAGTGGCCAGCAGGCGCTGGAGGAATCTCTCCTTATAGACATGGAGCAGGGCCTGTTCGGTTCCGGTATCGACGGGCTTACCAATCACGAGCCCAATAAACTGCTGGCGCGCATGGACAAGAATGACATCAGTCGCCTGTATATGGATGCCAATCTCTCGGTCAAGCATCCGGTGCTGAATCCGGTGGTGGATGTAGTGTCATCCCTGCTGGATATCGACCGCAGTCGCAACCTGCCGCGCCTCTACCTGGCCTTCAGCACCCGTTTTTCCCAGTATCTGGGAAGCCGCAATTCATCGCCGGTCATCGCCCGGCGCTACAACCCGGAGTTGTTCCTGCGGGTCTGGCGCGATGGTGGTGTCGGCCGAACCGACCCCAGTTACTGGGATTTTGGCTATGGTCACGAATCCAATGGCCAACAGGTCAATAGCGAAGCCCTTTACCGGGAGGTGGAAAACTACTACCTGGGCAATGGTGAATCGCGGCAATTCGCGCGGGACAATATCTCCCGGGGCTGGGATTACGTCTCGGTGGACTGGCACAAGCAATGGAATACCGGTTTCCTGCCCAATCTGCCCGGTCAGACCGAGACTCTGGTGGAGTATCGCCACTATCTCGAGGATGGTTTGTTCCAGGGTGCTCCGGAAGAGTTCAATGCCTGGGAGGCTCCGGGGGAAAGTGCGAAGACCCGGGACTACTTTGACGGTCTGCGGCTTTCACTGAGTTATGTATTGAACAGTGAAGGCTGTGGCTTCTTCTGTTTTGAAAAAGTGCAGGTGGTGCATCGCACCGGTTATGCCAGCCCCTTTAGCAACAACACCACCAGCCTTGAGCTGACTACCAATATTGCCGGCCTGCCGATCCATCTCTGGGGCAGGGCTGGCTATAACAGTGATCTGGTGGATTACTACGACTACACCAATAGCTGGGGCCTGGGCATCGAATTTCTGCGCTAGGCTCGAACCGGGTTCAACTCAGCGGACAAAAAAAGGCCGGGAATTCCCGGCCTTTCTCGTAGTCCATATTGATAGTACATAGTGACAGTGCAGATTGACTGAATGCCTATTCCCATTCACTGGCCGGCGTATCCGGGTCCGAGCGCAGGAAGCGCATCAGGTCAGCGTGGAAGCGATCGGGAATTTCGATCTGCGGTGCGTGACCGATACCGGGGTAGAGCAGGATGGCGCTGTTCTGCAGTTCACTGGCTACATGGCGCGCATAGCGGGGAAAGTCGGCAATCAGGCCGTCTTCCTCACCGGCCAGCACCAGAGCCTTGGTGTCGATATGCTGCCAGTCATAGACCACCGGGTCGTTATACAGCATTTGCCCCTGCAGGCGACGAACCATTGCCAGGCGCGGCCATTCACCACTCATGGTCTGGCCATATTGGCGACGCACGAATTCCAGATGGGCCGGTGGCCAGGCCTCGGGGAAATAGCGACGGTGACCCGCCAGGATTGACTGATAGCTGCTGACGCCGGTGGGGCTGGCGAAGGGATCGGTCCAGGGTCGGCCCTGGCGCTGATCAGTCAGGCCAATCTGGTTCACCATCACCACATGGGTGGTGATATCGGGGTAGAGCATGGCGAAGCGGGACACCACCATGCCGCCCATGGAGTGACCAACGATGGCTACTTCGTCGATACCCAGCTCATCCAGCAGTGCCTTCATATTGGCAGCAACGAAATTGAAGTTGTAGGGAATCACCGGCTTGGAAGACTTGCCATAGCCGATGCGGTCCACTGCGATGACGCGAAAGCCGTTCTCTGACAGCACCTTCAGCGTTGGGGTATAGGCTTCGGAATAGAAATTCATGCCGTGTTGCCAGAATACCACCTGACCATTGGCCGGACCCTCCGGGGGCACGTCCATATAGGCCATCCGCATTTCCTCGCCAAAGCGTTCCAGCTCCAGAAAATGCACCGGATAGGGGTATTGGATTTCTTCAAAATTGGCGGATACCGGGCCCCAGTCGGCGGGTGCCTCGGCAGGGGGTTCGGCGGGCCAGTCCTGGGACAGGACAGTGCCGGAAAGACCCAGACTCAGAATAGTGGCGAGCGTGAGGACTCTGTGTTTCAGTTTAGGCATAGGATGCTTACCCGTTGGCTTTGTTTGAGTTTATTGTTGTGAATGAAGCGTGTGACTTGTTCTTGTTGGTAAATTGCTCAGAGCGCTCAAGTATTTCAGATAAGCTGCCCGGATTCAAAAGCCTTTATCCCGTCCAGCGGTTACTGACAGTTTCGAGCAAGCGTCCGGTAAACGGCTGTTCTGACGTCAAAAAATCAGTATCCGGCCTGGAGAGTTTGCTGGCATAATTCGCCGCCCTCAATTCACCACCCAGAATGTGCAAACCCTCAATTCCTAAGCCCCGGGGGCATGACATCAGCGGAGCCTGTCCATGAGCCAGATTGTAGCCTCAACTTTATCGCCGCCCGGCGTCTCGCCGGCGGATTTCGAGCTCTATGAACAAATTGCCAGTGGTCTGGAGCGGGATGGCTATGTGGTACTGCCCGGTGCTTTGCCCGGGAAAGTCGCCAACAGTCTGCTGGATTATCTGGCCGAGCAGGAACAGGCCGACTTTCATCGCGCGGCCATTGGTCGCGGCCTTGATGAAATGCGCAACAGCTTCGTCCGCCGTGACCGCATCCGCTGGATCGAGGAAGGGGAGGCAGGCAGCCAGACCTGGCTGCAATGGGCCAATGCTCTGCGGCTTTATCTCAATCGTCGACTGTTTCTGGGGCTGTTCTCCTTCGAGAGCCACTTCTCTTTCTATCAGCCAGGGGATTTTTACAAGACGCATCTGGATGCCTTTCGGGGCGAATCCAATCGTGTGCTGTCACTGGTGACCTATCTGAACCGGGGCTGGGAGCCTGATCAGGGCGGCGAGTTAGTGATTTATGGGGACGGAGGTGGAGAGGGAGATGGAGACGGCAAGGGGGAAGGTAAAGCGCAAGAGCGTGAAAAGGAATTGCTGACCGTGCAGCCGGGCTTTGCCACCCTGGTCTTGTTTCTCAGTGAGGAGTTTCCCCATGAAGTGAGGCCTACCCGGCGGGAGCGATTTGCCGTGGCCGGGTGGTATCGGGTCAATGGTTCGGTGAATGAACAGATTGACCCGCCCCGTTAAGCCGCTGGCCGGCTAGCGGCGAGCCTAGTGGTCGGCACCGTCCTGATGGACGTGGCCATGTTCGATTTCCTGCTCTGTGCCTTCACGCACATCAACGATCTCGACTTCGAAGTGCAGGGTCATGCCTGCCATGGGGTGATTGGCATCGATGGTGACGTCATCGCCTTCCACTTCGGTAACGCGAACCTGGCGCTGGGCACCGCCCTCGCCCTGGGCGACGAAAGTCATGCCGGGCTCGACATTTTCAACACCCTGAAACATGTCCTTGCCAATCACCTGGATGAAATCATCACGGCGCTCGCCATAGGCGTCTTCCGGTGCAATGGTGGCCTCAAACTTGGCGCCAGTGGTCTTGCCGGCCAGTTCGTTTTCCAGGCCAGGAATCAGATTGTTATTGCCGTGCAGATACTGCAGGGGCGGTTTGCCTTCGGAGCTGTCCACCACCTGACCATCGTCATCCTTGAGCGTGTAGTGAATAGACACCACACTGTTTTTACCAATCATTAAAGTCATAATAGTCTCTAGTCAGATTTGTCGAAGGGCAATGCTGACACAAATCGACGACAGTGACCATGAATCGGCCCAAAAGAGGCCAAATCCCCGTGCTTATTGACGGCTATGGAGCAAATAAAGGTGACAGGACTGATGGAATTCAGGGATTTGCCAGGAGTGCTGCTGATGCTGCTGATCCCCGCAAGTGTATGGGCGGCAGAATACAGCTATCCGGAAGTTGGCGCTGATGTGAGCTATGACGAGGTACTGGCGCTGCCCTGGCGGGACAGCGACAGCCGGCACAGTTATGGGCAGGATCCTTTCCAGTTCGGCAGACTCTGGCGGCCGGCGGCAGCCAAAGACGCGGCAGCCACAGTGGTTTTGATACACGGTGGCTGCTGGCTTAATTCCTTCGATATGCGCCACAGCTATGCCCTGGCCACGGCGCTGGCCGAAGCCGGTTACACAGTCTGGTCACTGGAATACCGTCGCAGCGGCGATGAGGGTGGCGGCTGGCCCGGCAGTTTTGAGGATGTGCAGGCCGGCATCAATCATCTTCGCCAGATTGGCGATACTTCTCTGCAGCGCATTGCCCTGCTGGGGCATTCCGCAGGAGGACACCTGGCACTGCTGGCCGGCGCCCGACAGGACGAGCTGGCAGTGGAGCTGGATCTGGTGCTTGGCTTGGCCGCCATCACCGATGTGATTGCCTATGCTGGCGGCGACAATAGCTGCCAGCAGGCGACTGCAGGTTTTATGGGGGGAAGCCCCGAGCAGCGCCAGGCAGACTACCATCAGGCCAATCCGGCCAGTCACGGCTTGCACGAAGGCACTGTGCTGTTACACGGCGACAGGGATGCCATCGTGCCTCTGCAGCAGGCCGAGCTGCTTGATGCCGAATTACTGCTTAGTCCCGGAGCCGGGCATTTTGATTGGACCCACCCGGGCACGGCGGCATTCAATCAATTACTGCAAGTGTTGGCGGACCGACTGTAAATGCGCCGGGATATTGAAGCACTGGACAGTAATGACCCTCTGGCTTCGCTGCGGGCTGAATTTCTGCTGCCTGGCAATACCATCTATCTGGACGGAAATTCCCTGGGACCCTTGCCGCGGGCTGCAGCCGAGCGGGCCCGAACTACGGTGGAACAGCAATGGGCCATGGATCTTATCGCCAGTTGGAACAGTCATGGCTGGATAGACCTGCCGGTTACAACCGGTGAGAAAATTGCCCCCCTCATCGGTGCCGGGCCCGGGCAAGTTATTTGCTGTGATTCCATTTCGGTGAATCTGTTCAAACTGCTGGCTGTAGCCTTGCAGCTGCGGCCAGGTCGCCATGTGATTCTGTCGCAACAGGACAATTTCCCCACTGATCTTTATATGGGGCAGGGCCTGTCCCGCCTGTTGGGCCAGTCCCGTTGTGAATTGAGAATGGTGGAGGAGTCTGCCTTGCCGTCGGCCCTGACCGACGAGGTGGCGGTATTGCTGCTTAGCCAGGTGAATTTTCGCGATGGCAGTGTGCATGATATAGCGCGCCTCACCGCCCAGGCCCACGAGCAGGGGGCTCTGGTGATCTGGGATCTGGCCCATAGTGCGGGTGTCCTGCCGCTGGCGGTGGATGACTGGCAGGTGGATTTTGCCCTTGGCTGTGGTTACAAGTTTCTTAATGGCGGCCCCGGAGCACCGGCCTTTGTTTATGCCAACAAGCGTCACCATGGGCAGTTTCAGCAGCCCCTACAGGGTTGGATGGGACACCGGGCACCTTTCGAGTTCTCACCGGAGTATCAGGCCGCAAGCGGCATGGCCAGCTTTCTGACCGGCACGCCACCGATTCTTTCCCTGGCGGTACTGGACGAAGCCCTGTCGCTGTTTGCCAATGTTTCGATGCAACAGCTCAGGGACAAGTCCCTGGCCCTGAGTAATCTTTTTATTGAACTGCTGCAGGAGTATCCGGCCCTTGAGTCCTTGCAATTGCGTAGCCCGCGCCAGGAAAGCCGCCGTGGCAGCCAGCTGGCCTTCGCCCACCCCGAGGCCTATGCCATCTGTCAGGCATTGATTGCTGATGGGGTGATTGCCGATTTTCGCAGTCCGGATTTGTTGCGCTTTGGCTTCTCGCCACTGATTCTGCGTTATCGGGATATTGAGGAAAGTGTCAAAGTACTGGACCGAATCATGGCCAGTGAAATGTTTCTGGCAGCACAGTTCCAGAAACGCCAGAAGGTGACCTGAGGCAGGACTGCTTCAAAGCTCTCCTGCGGCAATTTGCAGGCGGCTGGCCACCGGCCGTCCCGCTTCGATCCGAGGACGAAACACGGTCTGATCCAGTTTGATGGCAATCTCGCCAATGTTCTCCCGGCTGAGAGCTGCTTGTGAGCCGCCAATATTGATATTTTCAATCTCGCCCCGTGCCGTGACATCGAAGGCCACCGTGCCCAGAGGCGCGGTGCCTTGCAAATGGCTGTCAAAGGGCAGGGTGTCGAAAATATCCTTCAGGGCCGGCATGGCCTGGCCCATAAGTCTTTGCCTGAGAGCCTGGTCTTCCGGATCCTGGCTCAACATTTCCCAGGCCAGAGCATACTGGCTGCGGGCACGTTGATAATCCTCCGCCAGCAGATTGGCATCACCCAGATTCAGTACCGCCTGAACCTTCTGTTCCAGAGTGGCTCTGGGGTCGGCATTGACCGCTTCGATGGCCAGTTGAAAACTCTGGCGCATATTGCCCAGATGGCGACGTACCTGATTGTTCTTTTCCCGTTGCTGGGAGGCATGAAACTCCGGATCCAGATTCTGGTTGGCATGGCAGGCATTGGCGGAAGGCTGGGCGCCGTCCACGGACAGGACCAGCGGCACACACTGTTGAAAGGAAGCATTGGGTGAGGCAGTGCGCTGAAACTCATGGACCGGGATATTGGCCACATGGCGGGCGCTGTAGAAATAGGCCAGGCCACGGGCGGACAACCAGCTGGCGCGCAGGGCCGGATTATCATTACCCTGCTCTTCCATATCCCTTAGCAGTTGCCGATAGATCTCGGCCGCTTCCTGGATCGAGCGGTCACCCCGGGGCCGAAACACTCCCGCCTGCCAGGCCCGTATTTTCCAGCTGGCCAGGGTAGTGGCGGCTGCAATGCTGCGCGGATCTTCACGGCCATAGAGTCGCTCGGCCATGCTCAGTGCCAGGTGGTAATTGGTGTCCAGTTGCTGCCACTGCTCCAGTTCAAACAGCACCTCGTTATAGGGCTGCAGCAGTTGTAGTTGTGTTTCCGAGGCCAGGCCTTCATTGACCCGCAGGGCCTGCAGGGCTTCCTGCCAGGCCTGGGCGGCCCCGGCATAGTCATTATTGTCCAGCTGTGCCCGGGCCAGGGACTGATACAGTTCAATACTTTCCGGGCGATAACTGCCGTCCAGCTCCGAAATCGCCTGCTGCAGGGCGGCGACGCTGTCCGGGGCTTGCTGGGCCTGACTACCTGCCGGCAGCAAACAAAGCAGGCTCAGGACCAATATTGAAGGCAGCACAGGCCAGCCTGCACCGGGACTGGCGATAGGCAACTGGGCTAATTTGGACATGGCTTGACTCCGACCCGCGCATTCTTCCCTGGGGCGGGATTACTCAGTCGGTTCCGGCATTATTACCGATTCTGCCCGGGGACGGTAGTCAGGGGCTAGCGCCTCCTCCAGCAAGCAGCAGCCACAAAAAAGGCGAGATCCCGGAAGATCTCGTCTTTTCTTGTCCATCTTGCCAATGCTGCGATCAGAAGGTGCCGTTGATGCGCAGGCTGGTTTCAACGCCGGTATGGGTGCAGCGGTATTCCAGTTCCTTTAGGGGAGTGCTGGCAATATGACCCTCATAGCGCCAGCGTTCACGACACTGGGTGCCATCGGTAATGGCGCCAATATCCAGGCGATAGGTCAGGCCGCGGCTGTCGATATGCTCGGCAAAGAAATTCACCCGGGGCTCGCCCACGGCAAATTCAAAGTCGGTGACATCAAAGGCAAACATGCCGCCGTCGGTGCGGTCGAAATACTGCATGCCCCAGTTGGCACGCCACTGGGGAATGTCATGGCGGAAGGTAAAGGTAAAACGGCCACGCTGATAAAAGCGAAAACGTCGCTCAATGCCCAGGAAAGGATCGGTTACTTCCGACACCTGCAGATTCAGGCCGGGAGAAACCAGCAGATTGGGCATGCCAATCATGTCCATGCGGATGCTGGCATTGATGTTGGTGCCGTACTCGGTGCCATCGCCGATATTGCCGCGGGCCGAGCGCAAGTCATCGGGCCCGGTGGACAGGTCGATAAAATCAATCACATCGGAATGGTCGGCGTAGAAGAACTCGGCATTGACCACGCCAATGTCATCGGCAAAACGGTATTCGGTATTGAGCGAATAGCGCCACTGGGTCTGCTGACGCAGGTTCTTGTTGCCGGCGATGGTGTTGGAGTCTTCGTCTTCCTCGTCATTGGAGGCGACGAAGTCGGAGAAGGAAAGCTGATTGACGATATGCTCAATGGTGCCGCGTACCTGAAAGGCCTGGGTCACGTCGTATCGCAGATCAAATTTCGGTTTCACGAAATCGAAATCCCGCTGGTTTGACACATCACCGGTCTGGGTGATTTCCGAGGTCTCATAGACCAGGGTGGTTTCCAGGGTCATTTGCGGATTGATCTGCCAGTTATGAATCGCAAAAGGCTCGTAGCGTATCTCTTCCACCCGGGAGTTGGCATTGGCTACATTCACCGGTGTCAGTCCACCGTGCTCGGCTGATGGGGTGCCGGTGCTGCTCAGAGTGCCAAGGCGCAGCCGGGAATCAAGAATGGTCTGGGCCCGCTCAATACCAAACTCAATACTCTGGCTGTCAAACAGGTCCGTAGTGTAAGAGCTTCGGACGATGCGCTCCTGGGTCACTGAGTCGGTATTCAGATAGAGATTCAGTTCACGGCTGTCGTCCGGGAAGATTTGGAAGCGGCGCCGGGTGTTGACGCGGTCATCTTCATTGGCAATGGCCAGCAGTTTGAAGCGATCACCGTTACTCAGGCTCAGCTCATAGTCACCGCCCAGTTCCCAGTTGGTCCGGTCCTGGGGAATCACTTCATTCTCTACCAGATAGGAAGGAGGTGTGGTGGTGAGGTCGGTGGTGACCCGGTCCACATTGGTGTCACCGTCGTTGACGGCATACAGGGCATTGAGGCGAACAGAGCTGTTGCTGCCCAGCTCAAAACCCAGATTGGCAGTGAGTTCATCCGTGGGCTGATCCTGGGTGCGGTTTTCCAGCACCTGGTCATTGGGTGAGAAATCGCCCAGCACACTGCTCTCATTGGCCAGGGAGTGGCGATAGCCGGAACGGCGCTCATAGCCCAACAGATAGTTAAATCCGCCATCCTGGCCACTCAGTGACAGGGAGGCATTGGGCTGGATAGTGTCGTCATGGACGTATTCCATGCGCGCTTCATAGGCAATGCTGCTGGAGGCCAATTCCTCAAACAGCACGACATTGACCACCTGGGCGCTGCCGCGCACGTCCAGCTCGGCAGAGGTACCGCGAATAATCTGGATCTCGCGCACCTGGCTGGCGGCGATGCTGCTCAGCAGGCTGCTGGTGGCATTGTTCTTGCCCGCGGTGCGCTTGCCGTTAACCAGGATTTCGGTGCCGCCCGAGCCACTGCCCAGACCACGACCGCCGGAAGCGGGGCTGCCACCGGGGCCACCGCCGCCACCGCGAGGGCCGGAATCTTCCTGCCCGGGAATGCGGGCCAACATGTCCTGGGCGGTAATGGGCGCCCATTCGGTAAAATAGTCAGCGGGATAAACAACGGTGGAGTCGTTTTCACCGGCCTGTTGGGCCTGTGAAATGGAGGAGTGTGTGCTGAGCACAACGCACAGCAGAAATACGCGTAATGACATCTGAAACGGCCTTTTCAATTTGCTTTCAAGCTTGAATGTAGCTGGGTTGCAGGACGACCCCTCCCGTCGCCCCGGGCCAGCGATGTTTTCTTTGAGATTTCAATCGCTTGCCCGAAACCCAAGCGGCGAATTGTACGTTAATCTGTGCCTCCGTGGCTACTTTGTTACAACTTGTAATGAATTTCCGGGCGGCTGCGCGGTCCGGCGGCCCGGAATTTACCGGATTTTTTTTGCGCAAAGGCTCCAGAAGGCATATCCTCAGGCTACTGACCTGATTCCGTGCCGCCATACCCTGCAATCCTCTGGCGACATCAATCCTCCCGCACGGATTAGCAGTAGCGAGTAGTTCGTAGTTCAGTTGTTCGTTTCGATCCGGGGAGCGCGCCAGGCAACACTGTTACGCAGTGCAGCCCCGGCCTCAGGTTGTCACATACACAGTCTCACAAGACCAATAACAGGAGACGCCGATGGCTACGATCGACAGTCCCGCTCGCAGAAACTTCCTTGGCTCAGTGGTGAAAGGCGCCGGTGCAACCGCCCTGGCCGGAGCCGGCTTGAGCACCGCTTCACTCCAGGCTGCCCCGGCAGACAGCGCAAGACTGCGCGGTGATGCCTTTGACCTTGATACTCCCTATGACCGTCGCGGCAGCAATTGTTCCCGCTGGGATTCACCAGTGCGCCGTTATGGCGACAAATTTCGCTATGGCATGGGCATCGCTTCCATGGATTTTCAGGCCCCGCCCTGTATCGCCGAAGCCCTGGCGGAGCGCTGCGAGCATGAAAGCTGGGGCTATCTCAGCAGCACCGCCGGTCTCAAAGAGGGCATTATTGCCTGGAATGGCGAGCGCCATGGTGTGGATCTCAGTCCCGCCCAGATCGAAATTTCCGCCGGTGTTTATCCGGGCATCATTGCCGCCCTGCGGACATTTGTGCCGGCCGGTACAAAAGTCTTGATGCTGTCGCCTATTTATTCCGGCTTTTACTACCATTGTGACCACACCCGCGTGGATGCGGTGGACAGCCCCCTGGTCTTCCGCAATGGCCGCTATGAGATTGACTGGCAGGATCTGGAGTCGAAGATGACTCCGGACGTCAATGCCATGATCGTCTGCAATCCCCAGAATCCCACCGGCAATGTCTGGACCGAAGAGGAGTTGCTGCGCATTGGCCGGCTCTGCCTGGACAAGCAAATCGTAGTACTGGCGGATGAGATTCACTCCGACATCGTTCGCCCGGGCCACCGCTATGTGCCCTTTGCCAGCCTGCCGGACCAGGCAGTGGTGAACAACAGTGTCAGTTTCAATGCCATCAGCAAAACCTTCAATTTGGCCGGTATGAAAAACGCCTATTTCTATTCACCCAATGCGGTACTGCTCAATCGGGTCAAGCAGAATCACCGGGCAGATCTGAATACCCTGGGCGTGGTGGCCAATGAAGCTGCCTACAAGCAAGGGGGCGCATGGTTTGATCAGGTGCTGCCCTATCTGGATGCCAATCATGCATTCACCGAGAACTACCTGCGCGAGCAATTACCCATGGTGGGCTATACCCCGGCCGAGGGAACCTTCCTGGCCTGGCTGGATTTCTCGGCGGTGCTGGAGGCAATCAACGCCAAAGAGATGGCCGCCATGCATGGCCTGGAATCGCCGGAACATTATTTCCAGGACTGGTTGGTGGAGCACTCCGGGGTTCTGCTCAATCCCGGTTCCAATTATGGCAGCGGCGGCGCCGGCTATATGCGCATGAACATCGCCTCGGCCAGGATTGTAGTGAAGGAAGCGCTGGATGCCATGGCAGGAGCCCTGCGCCAGGTGTGAACCGATTTTCCATGAATGTCTTGCCAATCAAGGAGTAAATAATGAAAACAACAAGACGCGGCTTCGTGAAAACCCTGTCCCTTGGCACTGCCATGGGCATGCTCGGGCAATCCTTGGTGCTGAACAAGGCCACTGCCCAGAGTCGTGCCGCCCATGCCAGTGGCGTGTTCGATAACGGTGTCATGCAGTTGAACCAGAATGAGAGTGCCCGGGGCCCCGGGGAGAAAGTGCTGGAAACGATTCGTCAGTACACTTCCAAACGGGTCGGTCGCGGCTATTCCCCCGACCATGTTAACGAGCTGCGCGATGCCCTGGCGGATTACTATGGATTGAGCCGCGATGGTGTGCTGCTGGCCACTGGCAGCACGCCCTTGCTGGAAGGTGCAGTGCATGCATTCTGCTCCCGGGGCAAGCCTCTGGTTACCGCCACCCCTACCTATGCCACGTCTGCCAATACCGCCAGACGCCATGGCATTCCGGTGGTTGATGTGGTGCTGGACGACAAGCTGTCGATTGATCTGGAGGCCATGATCAATGCTTCCACCGGAGCGGGTCTGGTGTACTTCTGCAATCCCAATAATCCTTCCGGTACCGTGCATGGCCCGGCGGCGGTGGAAAACTTCGTACGTCGTATCATGGCGGCCTCGCCTGCCACCCGCATCCTCATCGATGAGGCCTATATCAATTATGCCGATCCGGCCCTGATGCAAAGCGCGCTCCCCCTGGTGAAGGAATTCCCCAACGTATTCATTACCCGATCCTTCTCCAAGGCCCATGGCATTGCCGGTCTCAGAGTGGGCTATGGTCTGGGTCATGCCGACACCCTGGATGCCATCGACCGGGCCTGGGGCATGGGGGATGTGAATATGCTGGGTGCCATTGCCGCCCTGACCGCCTTTGAAGACACGGCCCATCTGGAATGGGAACGGCAGGAAAATGCCGAGATTCGTGCCATGGTCACCGGCGCATTCCGGGAGATGGGTTTTACCGTGCCGGACTCCCAGACCAATCACCTGTTCGTCAATCTGCGCCGGCCGGCCCGTGAATTCCGCGAAGCCTGTCTGGAGCGCAATATTCTGGTGGGGCGCGATTTTCCCCCCATGGAAAATACCCACAGCCGAATCTCCCTGGGCAGCCGGGAAGAGATGAGCAAAGCCATTGAGGTTTTTCGGAGCGTACTGACCTGAGGACAGGGATCAGTCAATGGCTCCTTGAGCGAGCGTAGCCCCTGCACGGGGCTACGCTTTTTTTTCGGCATGCAGCGGCCGAATCAGGCCCCGGGCCCGAAAGCATTTTTCAATCCATGACCATTGCTGCATAATCGCCTGCTTTGTTGATCCAAGCACAGCGGAACGCTTTCATGTGGTTTAAGAATCTTCGCCTGTATTGTCTGAATCAGGCCTTTTCCCTCAGTCAGGAAGAACTCGAAAAACAACTCGCCGAATTTCATTTTGCGCCCTGCAGCAGTTATGAGAAAACCCGCATGGGCTGGGTCCCGCCCATCCCCCAGGCCGCCACTGCGCCAGCCGGGGAGGTGAACGGCGATGACGAGGCAGGACAAGCCGCAGACAGCGAAGAGGCAACGCTCGTTGAAGGAGCTCTTGAAGGACCTCTGCTCACCCATGTGGTGGGGGACTACATCATGCTCTGTGCCCAGACCCAGGACCGGCTGCTGCCAGCTTCTGTGGTAAGGGAAGCCACGGAAGAGAAAGTGGCCGAACTGGAAGAACGTCAGGCCCGCAAGATCTATCGCAAGGAAAAGAAACAAATACAGGAAGACATGTTCGCCCAGCTTCTGCCCCGGGCCTTCACTCGCAATCAGCGCACCTATGCCTATCTGGCACCGAAAGACAATCTGCTGGTGGTGGACGCCGCTTCAGCGCCCAAGGCGGAGGAATTCGTCAACCTGCTGCGGGATACCCTCGGTTCCTTCCCCGTATCCCTGCCCGACAGTGTGCGCTCACCGGCTGATGTCATGACCCACTGGCTTCGCAAGCACAAGGCCACCGACAATTTTTTCCTGGAAGAAGACTGTGAACTCTACAACCCACTGGATGGCAGCAATGTGGTGCGCTGCAAGGGCCAGGATCTGGAAAGTGAGGAAATCAGTGCCCATCTGGAAGCCGGCAAACAGGTGAAAAGCCTGGGGGTGTCCTGGAACAGCCTGCTCAGCTGCATCATCCACGATGACCTGAGTATCAAGCGGCTGCGCTTCGAGGAAATGCGCGAGGAATCTGACAGTTTTACGGAAGAAAGCGCAGCCCAGAAGTTTGATCAGGAATTTGCCCTCATGAGTATGGAGCTGAGCAACTTCTTCAAGGCCCTGTTTACCGCCTTCGGTGGCCTGGCCCCGCCCAAAAGCAAAGACTGAGACTGACTGCAGCCGCGGCAGGACTGCCGGTTTTGCTTGGGGCAGGGATTTGCGCTACCGTTTGGCACTCAGATTGTCATTTGCACATCGACTCACGGAGCAATTCATGAAAACTACAAGCTCTTGTCTGACCCTGCTGGCCGCTTTGCTGTTATCACCAAGCATGTCTGCCCAGGATTACGAAGTACCGCGCACCGAATGGGGCCAACCGGACTTGCAGGGAGTGTGGAACTTCTCCTCCGATGTGCCCATGCAGAGACCCGCCCGTTACGGCAATCGCCAGTTCCTGACTGAAGAAGAAATCGCCGAGATCCAGGCCGCCCGGGCCGCCCGCGATGCCAGCTCTGATGCAGCCCTGGCTATCGGTGGCGTTGATGAATCCTACAATGACTTCTGGATTGAAAACGCCGGCATCGGTGACACCGTGCGCACATCCCATATCGTCTACCCGGAAAACGGTCGCCTGCCTCCGTTGCAGGACGGCGCCATTGCCGATCAGGGTGTCTACGGCGGTGGAACCACCGGTGAAAGCCGACCCGTTCGCATCGGCGCCGGAGGTATTGGTACCGATGGCCCGGAAGACCGCGGGCTGTCAGAACGCTGTCTGGTAGGTTTCAATGCCGGCCCGCCCTTTACCCCGAGCCTGTACAACAACAATGTGCAGATCTTTCAGAGCCGGGATACGGCGGTCATCCTCACCGAAATGATCCACGATGCCCGCATCGTCCCGCTGTATGAATCCCGCGAGGCCCTACCCGAATTGCATGAGGACCTGGGTTTCTACACCGGTGACTCCAAAGGATATTGGGATGGTGACACGCTGGTGGTGATAACCCGCAATTTTAACGGCCTGGCCGCCAGTTTTGGCTCCTCCGGAACCTCGGCCGAAAAAGTACTGACCGAACGCTTTACCCGGGTCAGTTTCGATACGGTGAACTACGAGTTTACGGTGGACGATCCCGCCACCTATACCGACCACTTCACCGGCATCGTGCCAATGACCAAGGTAGCCGGGCAATTGTATGAATATGCCTGCCACGAAGGAAATTACGGCATGGTTAATATTTTGCGGGGTGCCCGGGTGGAAGAACAACTGGAAGCCGGGGATAGTTGAGACATTTCGGCCTGCTATCGCAGTGTTCCCTGGTAACGGAAGCCATGCCCGATTAAAACTGTGGAATGCCACAGGCTTGTTGGGCAGAGTGTTGCCAGCGTCACAGTTTCAGAAAGTCGCCGGGAAAAATTCGCGTTTTTACCCTTTGCCAATGCGAGGTAAATGTAGGAACATTTCCAGCCTGAAATTCGTTCGTTCGAATTCGAAATTTTTTAACAAGAGTGTCTTTCGACTAGGTAAGGACTGCCCAGTTGGCTTGTCAAAACCACCCAAATGCACCTACCGCAGCCACCTGCAAATCCTGTGGCGTTGAGCTGTGCGGAATGTGTACCAAATTTCTCGACTCCGGTGAGTACTGCGAAAAATGCGCAGTGGTAGCTGAAGCCGATGCCTATATGAAATCCCGGTCCCGGGAGATGGAACACCGCGAAGCCGAAGCTGCCCATGCCAGTATCGGCGAGACCACGGCCGAAAAAGAATCCATCGCCAAGGCCAGGGATCAGGACAAGCTGTATATCTGGGGTGGCGTTGGTACTGCCATGACCATGCTGTGCGTGGCGCTCGGCCTGTATGCCTTTCCCAATTTGTTGACCGATGGCGAAACCCTGGCCCGACAGGACATGCTCATGGACCGCGAACAATGTCGCCTGGTCTTCGAGGAAATCGGCTACCTGCTGGCACGGGGCGAAATGCCTGACCCGTCCATGCGATGTGAAGGGACCAATATCCCCAATATCATCAACCGCACTGGCAACACCGTGCGGGTTTCCCATCCGAATCCTGCCCAGTTGGGCCTGTTGGAGCTGTCAGTAAACAGCCAGTCCCATGATGTAACGATGATTGAAGGCAGTCAAAGTTAGAGTGATGAACAAGAATAAAGGCTTTACCCTGATTGAATCCCTGGCGGTGGTGGCCATCATTGGTGTGCTGGCCAGTGTTGCACTGCCTGCCTATCAGCAGTACAGCAATCGTGCCCGCTTTGCCGAAGCCGTGTTGGCCACCAGTGTTTACCGCAATGCCATTATTGTGGGTGCCAATGCCGAGCGCTTTGACAGCATGCTGGATGTGCAGGAAGGCAGCAACGGTATTCCGGCGGCCCAGGTTCGATCGGCCGACAGCCACGGCATTCATGTCCATGAAGGGCAGATCATCGTCAATTGGCGTGATGATGGCAGTACTCTGGACGGCATCAGCTATACCCTCACGGCGCAAAGCATCACGCCACCGATCCAGTGGGTTGAAGGCGGTACCTGCCAGTTCAACGCACTCTGCTGATCGCCCGGCATTGATCGCCAGTGCCTGGCACTGATCCTGATCCAATCTTAACAGTGTTTATATGGGGCGCCGCAGCTCGTCAGTTTTGACAGAGTCGTTGTTTGGCCTCGACATATTCCTGTTGCAGTCGGGCGACCAGCTCCGCTGTGGGGCGAACATCCTTGATGGCATTGATGCCCTGACCGCAACCCCAGATATCTCGCCAGGCCTTGGACTTGCTGCTGCCCCCGGAGGAAAAACTCATCTTTGAGGGATCACTTTCCGGCAAATTGTCAGGATCCAGGCCGGCGGCCTCAATCGACGGGCGCAGATAGTTGCCGTGGACACCGGTAAACAGATTGGTATAGACAATATCACTGGCGGCATAGTCCACCAGGGCCTGCTTGTAGGCCGGATCGGCATTGGCCTCATCGGTGGCGATAAAAGCTGAGCCCAGATAGGCCAGATCCGCACCCATGGCCTCGGCCGCCAGTATTCCGCTTCCGGTGGACATGGCGCCAGACAACAGCAAAGGCCCGTCAAACCATTCCCTGACTTCCTGCACGAAGGCCATGGGCGACAGGGTCCCGGCATGGCCGCCGGCGCCGGCTGCCACACAGATCAGTCCGTCGGCACCTTTCTCGATGGCCTTGTGTGCAAAGCGATTATTGATGACATCATGCAGGCAAATGCCGCCATAGGAATGAATCGCCTCGAACACTTCCGGGCGGGCACCCAGGGAAGTGATGACAATGGGCACTTCGTGTTTTACACAGAGCTCCACATCATGCATGAGCCGGTCATTGGAATTGTGCACGATCTGATTGACGGCAAAAGGGGCCGAGGGTTTGTCCGGATTGGCGGCATCGTAGTCCGCTAGTTCCTGCTTGATGCGGCCAAGCCATTCATCCAGCATCTCGGCAGGGCGGGCATTGAGGGCAGGAAAAGCGCCTACCACCCCGGCCTTGCACTGGGCGATCACCAGCTCAGGATTGGAGATAATAAACAGTGGTGCACCCACCACAGGCAGGCTCAGTCGTCCCTGCATACAGGCTGGTAAAGGCATACTTTCCCCCAAGTGTAAAAATGCCGTCCTGCGCGAGTATAACAGGAGTCTGGTGGTCGACAATTAAAAATGCAGCGCCGGCCGGATCAGGCCTGATATCCACCAATCAGGCCCAAACAGGGTCAGGACGCATTCTTTGGAAGGCCGGCGCCGGCAAAATCAGGGATTTCTTCCCATGATCTCCGCCACCACGCCGGATTCCTCCAGCTCCTCATAGGCGCCCCGGATGCGTGCTAGCAGATTTGGATCGGTATCCTTGCTCATCACAAAATAGCTGGCGGTAGAGATCGGATCCAGCTTCACCAGAGGTTCCAGCAGTCCTGGCTCCAGACCGAAGCGCTGCTCCATGCCCTGGACTTCATTGACAGTAAAGGCACCAAGATCAATCCGGTCACGCTCCAGCATCATGGGCGCACGATTGGCATCACCCAGATAAACGAGATGCTCAAAACCCAGCGAGCGCAGATAATTGTCGGCCGCACTTCTGCGCGCCAGACCGATTCGGTACCTCCGTGCCTCATTGAGGTCCAGCGGCGGTGGCTGCAGTTTGCCTCTGAAAGAGTAGAGCCAGGTTTCCACCGGCTCGATCAGCCCGATCCATTCATATAGTGACTCCCGCTCCGGATACCGGATCATGGAATACACCATGACATTGGGGCTCGATTGCAGAGACTGGATGGCTCGGGACCAGGGAATAATACTGATATCAAAGGCCACGCCTGCCTTTTCAAGAATGGCGGCGGCAAGTTGGGCGGTGCTGTCTCTGGGTTCACTGCCGGTTTCTACCGCCGGGGAACCATCCAGAGAGCGCGGCCCGGAATAGACCTGCACAAAAATCGATTCCTGTTGGGCCTGGCTGTTTTGTATGACCAGCAAGGACAGCAGCAGGCATAGCACCATGTTGATGCTCCTGATGAATGGCAATGCTGGTCCGCCAGCCAGTGGCCTGCGGTAAGTGGGTCTTGTCATTATTCTTCTGCTCCAGGCTGCCAGCCGGTCTTATTGTTCTGTTACGAGGGCGGTCAGGCCCATGATTTCATAGTAGCGGCCATCGTCAAGCAAGCTGGCATGGGCTTGCTGAAGTCGCTGCACCAGAATTTCGTCACTGTCCGGGTGCATCACGAAATACAGGCCGGTGGACAGGGAATCTAATCTAATTGCCGGGACGAGTTTGTCAACAGGCTGACCCTGGCGTTGAAGATAGTCTCTGATGCCGTGTTCTCCAAAGGGCATCAAATCAATTCGCCCCCTTTCCATCATTTGCAGCCAGGGCGTGCTATTGCCAAAACGGACGACATTGCTCAGGCCCAGGGACTGAAAGTACTGATCGAAGACATCCCCACGAATGCTGCCGATAGAATAGCTGTCCAGCTCAACAAGAGTTGAAGGCAATTGCCCGGCATTGTCACGCAGGCCATACAGGTAATTGTCGATGGGTCTGATCAGACCCAGCCATAAAAAGCGACTCTCCCGTTCTGGCGTGCGAACCAGGGGATAGCCAATGGTATTGGTCTGGTTTTCCAGGTTCTGAATCAGGCGGGTCCAGGGCACGATGGACACTTCATAGTCCAGACCGGCTTCCACTAACATGGTTTCAAGCAAGCGCGAGGCGGGGTTATCAATCCAGACATTGCCCTGATCGTCAGCACGGGTTTCAGCGGCATCACGAACTTCAGTAAATATCCTGAGTTTCGGTAAGGGGTTCTGTGCCAATGCCGTAATGCTTAGCAGGCTCATGAGCAAGCCTGCTATCAGTTTCTCTGCAATGTTGTGGGTCGGCGGCTTGGACATGTCAGGGACGGCTGGCAGTGGCAATTTTTATCCAGAGAGCGTAAAACAGGGGTACAGTATACCCTCAGGTAGCGAAAAATAGCCTGCTGTGTCGAACTGAAACGAATGGAATTCACTTGAAGCGAAATCTCGCCACAAGACTTGCTGTCTACACGATCCTGCTGGCCATCGTGATAGGAGCATTGGTTTCCACGATTACCATCTACGTGAACTACTCCCGTACCGTCAGCCAGTTGGAAAACACCGCTTCGCAATTGCTGGAACTCACCCTCGATTCGGCCCGCTCGGCAGTATTCCAGCTGGATCCGGAACTGGCCGACAATGTGCTCACAGGTCTCATGCAATACCCGCTGTTTGTGCAGGTGACGCTATTCGATGAGCTGGGCGGGGAACTGGCCAGTATCAGCAGGCCTGGCCGGCCCAGTCAGCCACCTCTGGAAAATCTGATTAATGTACCGGTCCGGGAATTCAGTTATGAGTTGCCGCTGGACAATAACGACAATCAAAGTGGCAGGCTGGTTGCCCAGGTGGATATTCAGCAGGGCCTCAGTAGTTTCTATAACCAGTCCATCCTGACCGCCAGCGCCCAGATACTGATGGCGGTTGTATTGGCCATTATTATCTTTCTGGTGGTGGTCTATCTGGTGACCACACCGCTGTCCCAACTGGCGGCCAAACTGGCAGCCACCGAGCCCGGTTCAGAATCAAAGCTGGCAGTGGATTCCCACCATGCCAACGATGAACTGGGTCTGCTGGCCGACTCCGCCAATAAATATCTCGGTGCCGCCTATGAATACCAGCAGGAACTGGAGCAAAGCGGCAAGCGCCTGCAAAACATCCTCGATAACCTGTTGGAAGGCGTTTTGTTGGTAGATCGTGATGGCCGGGTGGTTGAAAGCAACAAGGCCGCAGAAGCCATGTTTGGCTACGATCCAGAACAGTTCGAAGGCCTGTATTTGCCAACACTGGTACAGAAAGCCGGTTATGCAGATTACGGCGAGTTGCTGATGGACGTATCACGGCACGCACAAACCGGATTGCGTTGTCAGGCCAGCCGGACCAATGGTTCAAGTTTTCTGGTGGAGCTGTCGGTGTCACCTTTTACCGCCCAGCGCCTGGACCAGACTCTGTGGACCATTCGCGATATGTCCGAACAGGAAGAAGTGGAACGGCAACGCCATGAGCTGGAAGAACAGCTAAGACAATCCCAGAAGATGGAGGCCATCGGTACCCTGGCCGGCGGTATCGCCCATGACTTCAATAATATTCTTGCAGGCATTAACGGATTCGCTGAACTGGCACTGGTGAATGAACAGCAGGGTAAATCTACCGAGAAAAACATCAATCAAATTCTGCGGGCCTCCAACAAGGCTGCACAACTGGTGCAGCGGATCCTGACCTTCAGTCGCAAACAGAAAGAAAATCGCCAGTTGTTCAACCTGGCAGATGTGGCCAGTGAATGTGTCGATCTGGTTCGTCAGACCATTCCTGCCAGCATCCAGGTCAGTGCTGACCTGGGTGCAGAGGAATATCCGGTGTTCGGTGATGAGTCCATGATGCATCAAGTGCTGATGAACCTGTTCACCAATGCCGCAGGCGCGCTGAAGAATGAGCCCGGAGAAATCCGTTTAAGTATGGACGTTGTCAACAGTGCCCAGTCCTCCGCTATGGTAAGAAGGAGCAAGAGCAGGGTGCGCATTGTGGTGGAAGACACCGGGCCCGGTATCCCCGATTCAATTCTGCCGCGTATTTTTGAACCCTATTTCACCACCAAGGAGCAGGGCGAGGGTACAGGCATCGGCCTGGCGATGGTACACTCTATCGTCAATAGCCATGGAGGCAAGATCAAGGCCGAGAACTCCGGGCAAGGTGCCAGGTTTGTGATCGACCTGCCATTGTACGACGGCGCGGCTATACCAAACTCAGAAAAACAACAAAAACACGAGGTGGGCGTTGTGGGCAGGGCTGAGCAAATCCTGTTGGTTGAAGACAATGAAATGCTGGCCGAGATGTTTCCGGAGTTGCTGGAATCACTTGGCTACGAAGTTGAACTGGCCAGGGACGGGCAGGAAGGGCTGGACCTGTACCAGGCCAATCGCGAAAAATATGATCTGGTGATCACCGATCAGACCATGCCGCGCATGAATGGCGACAAACTGATTCGTGCGATATTCGAGCTCGACCCCGAACAACCGGTCATTCTCTGTACCGGCTACAGTGATGTAGTGGATCGGGAAAATGTTCTGGCCATGGGTGTCAAAAGCTTTCTTAACAAGCCCCTCACTCTGGATGAGATCCGCCAGGCCATTCAGGAAGCACTGGCAGCCTGAAGCGGACTGCCTCAGCTATCGCCGGGCTCACATTCCGGCTCGATAAAGCAGGCCATACTTTCCAGCATTTCATCGAAGCGAGGGTTGAAGCTGCTGCGTCTTACCAGCTTGCCCTGATACAGTCCCTCTGCATCCATCAATGATGTCTCCCCATAAACAGTGCTGGCTTCATCGCTCATGCACTGTTGATAGCGGGCATCATTGTCCACATAGGCCCCACAGACCGGGTAATTGCCTGCCACGCCGTAGTGAGCATCGCCAGGCGGGATCAGCAACGCCACATGGGAATAACTGACAAAGCGTTCATTCTCCGGCGGCACCGTGATCACTTCGCTATTGTCACAGGGCAGACTTTCATCATTCCGGGCGCTGAACCAGTACAGATAACTGCTGCCGCTGTTAAGCCACTGACAATAGTACTCCTGCACCCGATCACTGCGGGTGGTGGTATCGTCGGCACTGGTGAGTACCAGTGCGGGAATCTCGGGGGAGCTTGCGGTCTGTGCCAAAACGTCGGCAGTGAGACGATAGAACTCGGCAGCGGCCCGGGTGGGAAAGGACTCATACTTTACTGCGTCCTCGTCCCGGCGTTCATAGAGCCAGGGCCAGACAAAGCGTAATACTCCGGCCAGGGCCGCATTGTCATTGGTGGATTGCAGACCCGGTGACACCAGCAGCATCTTGCTTAGGATTTCCTGATCAGGGTTACGATTCAGATAATCCAGAATCAGCGCGCTGCCATTGGAATAACCCAGGGCCATGACCTCATCCAGGTTTTCCCCGGCAAAACTGTTCACGCCGAAATCAAAAGCATCGCGCCAGTCGTCGGCGCTCACGGTGAGCAGATCGCCGGGCACAGTGCCATGGCCGGGGGTAAGTAGCGCGCGAATCAGGGCGCAGGGAAACCGAAACTTCAAGGCATTGGCCACTGCCCGCAGCAGATAGGGAGAGTCGGTGAGCCCATGCACCATCAGGATGCCAGGCTGATAATCCTCGTCCTCGCAATGACTGGCTGGCAGCAATTCAAAAGGTGCCCGCATTTCGGTTACTTCGTCGATAGTGTAAAGGCCCAGAAAAGGTTCCTGATCAGGCTGGAAATAGTGTGCCCGCAACACATTACGAATGCGGTTGCGGTTCTCTGATACATAGGCGCTGAAACTGCTGTCATCATCGGGAATAACAGCCGGATAGGCGGAGGGCAACAAGCGCCCCGGTGTGGGGGGCAAAATCCAGTAGCCGAGCAGGGCGGCAATGACCAACAGGGTCCCGAGGGTCAGGCCGGTCTGACGAAGTATACGCAGGCTCATTGGCAATCAGAATCTCAGTCCGGTTTTTCCTGTTTGCGGGCGACCACAAAAACCACATCACCATCCTCCGGTGCCCACTGGACTTCGATGCTAAAGCCGGCACGCCGGTGTGCTTCCAGCAGTTGATTCTCGCTAAAGGCATTGAGGCTTGGAAACAGCCCCAGCAAACGAAAGAAGGCACCAATTGTGCGCACAGTCTTGTATTTGCCCTGCAGGCAGGCGGTGCTGCTGATAAATACACCGCCCTCTCTGGTCAAGGCTGCCACCTGGGCCAGGGCGGCATCGAGATCATCCAGCAAGTGCAGGATATTCAAACCCAGCACCACGTCATATTGCCCGCCCCCGGCCACCAGGCCGTCCAGATCATTGACCTCGAAGCTGACATTGTCAACGCCGCCCTGGACGCGCTTTTCCTCGGCGATGCTGATCATCTTTGTTGCCACGTCAGTGGCCAGAATATGTTTTACATGGGGTGCATGGAGCAGGGCCGTTGAACCGGTGCCGCAACCAAACTCCAGCACTTCTGATTCCGGCGTGAGATATTCCCGGGTAATCGCCAGCTTTTTCTCATAGCTTTCCTGGTCGGCAATGCTGGCTTTTGAATATCGTTTGGCAATCAGGTTCCAGAATGTGGCTTGTCCCATTACTGCTCCATTGAAACGGTGGCTGATCTGCTGCCAGTCGTTTGATCCGTATTTATGATCTGCTGGTCAAAAAAAGCTACCACCATCCTGACAATCGGACTAATCTTGCTCTCGCCTGATGGCTCGGTAAAAGTTCAAATTATAAAGGAGATTCCGCCGAGATGTATCGCATTGTCCTGTTTTCAGCCTTTGTCGCCCTCACCAGTGCCGCCTGTGCGGTGGATGACGGCATTCCCAATTTTGAACGCATGAGCGAGGCGGAGCTTGCCGAATACAATAATGGCCGGCCCCTGTCCCAGATGATTGTCTGCGTGGAAGATGACCGTTCTTTCAGCCGGGTGCGGCGCACTGTCTGTGCCACCGTAGAGGCAATGTATGGTTCAGCCGCCCAGGCAGACCAGCTGGGCGTGTTGAATTCCGTGCCGGGATATAGCGAATAAGCGCGAATAGGCGCAAATACCGGCATATTCGCCCCCTGATTTTCGCCAACTGCAAAGTTCTTGAAAATCCCGGCCCTTGCTACCAAGATAGTAGAGACCGCGAGTGACGAATACAGGGGGCGTCATGAACACCATCAAAACCCTTTTATCGCAGTTATTCCCGATCCGGCTGCTTGCCATCGCTGGCATGAGCCTGGCGCTGTTTGCCTGTGGTTCCATCCCACCCAATTTTGCCAGCATGAGTGAGGAAGAATTGCATGCCTGGAATTTGCAGCAGCCACTGATGCAGCAGGTGATCTGTCTGGAAGAACAAACCACTTCCAGCTATATCCGCAAACGACGCTGCAATACCCTGCAACAGATTTATAATGCCCGGGCCAATGCCGACCTGGCATTGGGGGTGCTGGATTACGGCCGACACTACAATGACGGTATCGGCCGCAGTCGGGATTAAGGCTTTTATTCCGGCTTGCGGAATTTGAGAGTCATGCGGTCACTTTCACCGATGGCCAGATAACGCTCGCGCTCGACATCGCCCCGTTGCAGACTGGGGGGCAGGGTCCAGACCCCATCCTCGTAGTCTTTACTGTCGCGGCTATTGGCATTGATTTCCGAACTGTCCACAAATTCGAAACCGGCCTCTGCCGCAAGCTGTTTGACATAGGTCTCGGTGACATAGCCACTGGTGCGCATGAATTCCATGCTGGCATCGGCAGGCGCGCGGTGTTCAACCACACCCAGAGTGCCGCCGGGCTTGAGGGCGGCGAAAAAGGCCGCAAAGTATTCCCGCTCCTGGTCTGCCATGATCCAGTTGTGCACATTGCGAAAGGTCAGTGCCATATCGGCCCCTTCCGCCGGCCCGATCACAGTTTCATTGGGCGGCAGGAAATGACGAATGGTGGCGCGACCGTAGACTTCAGGGTACTGACGGATCTTGCGCTCGAAGGACTCCAGGTTGGAGCGGTGATAGCCCACCGGGGAGTTGGGTGAGAAATGGGCGCCGAAGTAGTGGCCTTCATCGTGCAGATAGGGCGCCAGGATCTCGGTATACCAGCCGCCGGAAGGGCCGATTTCGATCACGGTCATGTCCGGTTCAATGCCGAAAAAGCCGAGAGTCTCGACCGGATTACGCCAGACATTGCGATTGATATTGGCTTCGCTGCGATGTGCAGCTTCAGTCAGTTGTGCAAGTTTGTCGTCGGCCAGAACCGGGTTCAGCAGCAGGCTGCTGCCAAGCAGGGCAAGGCTGGTCAGTGGCAGGCGCAGGGCTTTGAGAATCATGGTTACCTCGGTCAATTCTATGTCAGTAAGCAGGCCACTTTGTCCGGATTAACAGAGCAGCAGGAAGACGAATTGTGCCCGGACCGGGGCGGCAGGGCAATGTCTGGCAGTCACTGCAGGGCCGCTGTCAGGCGAGTTTGCAAGTGTCCTGGCAACTGGTAAAGTGCTTGCAACCTGGCTTCAGGAACAGCTTCAACTGCTCCGGTGAATCCTCCAGCGGAGACAATCACCGGAGCCTCGCAGTGGGCGGAAAATAGATTGGCAGATCTGGACAGAGAACGCATAGCCCGGGCGGCCCTGAGGGTCATTGATGAATCCGGTTTCAAGGGTTTTTCAATGCGGGCTGTGGCCAAGCAACTGGATGTCACCCCCATGGCCTTGTATCACTATGTGGCTGACAAGGATGCGCTCGCCAGCCTGACTCTGGAAGCGGTCATGAGTGAACATCCGATGCCGGCCGAGCAAGCTGACTGGCGTGACGATCTGCTGGCCCTGTCCCTGTGGATACGGGAATCCACCCTTTCTCACCCGGCCGTGGCGCAATTGCGCCGGGCTCATCAAATCTGGCTGCCGGGCATGTTCGACCTGATCGAACGCTGGCGTGCCTGCTGGCTGCGCAGTGGTCTGTCCGAAGCCGCTGCCCGGCGAGCCTCCGGTGCCAGCTCACTGGCCATCATCGGTCTCATCGATGAAGAGGTGAATATCCTGCAATTCAGTGATCCTGACCCGCAGCTGATGGACAAACTACCCAACCTGAGTGCTATTTTTACCACTGCCGAAAACGCCCGCGAGAATTTTGAGTTGGTGGTCAGATCACTCATCCAGGGCCTTTGCAGTGAACTGGCAGACCAGTCGGCTCACTGAGTCATTAAAAACAAAAACCACAAACAGGAAATACCTATGAAGAAACACCTGATCGCACTGACTGCTGCAACCGCCATGCTGACTTCAGCGGCGCTGTCAGCACAGGAATATGTAAGCATTGATATGGAAATCGACGTTGCTGCGTCTGCCGAGGACACCTGGGCGGCGGTGGGTGGATTCTGTGACATCAGTGAATGGCTGGGCCTGGACTGTGAAATCACATCAGGCGATGGTGGTATCGGTACAGTGCGCTCCCTGCTGGGTGGCCGCATCACCGAAGTCCTGGTAGGTCAAACCGAACTTTCCTATGGCTATACCATGCCCAATGTTCCCGGTGAGTTTTACAACCTCTACCACGGTTTTCTGGAAGCACGGCCGGTGGATGCCAACAATTCCAGATTGCTCTATACCCTGATGCTGGATGTGTCCAACCTGGAAGACCAGGCCGCCAAGGATGCCGACATTGAACGGCGCCGCACTACCTTCGAGCGGGCACTGGCCAGCATGAAGGAAATCGCCGAACAATAAACGATAGCGGGAGAGAAGCAGATGCACAGATTCAATCGACGTCAATTACTGCAACTCTCCCTGGCCGCCACAGCCGGTCTGAGCTTGCCCGCTGCCCTGGCCCAGTCTCATCCGGCCTGGGCAGAGCGCAAGCGGCGTCGCCGGGTGCGTGATGTCAATATGGCCTGGTATGAAGCAGGCCAGGGCGATCCCATTGTTTTCCTCCACGGTAACCCCACTTCCTCCTATCTCTGGCGCAATATCATTCCCCATGTGCAACACCTGGGCCGCTGCATTGCGCCGGACATGATTGGCATGGGAGATTCTGATCCCTTGCCCGAATCCGGGCCCGGGGTCTATAAATTTGCCACCCATCGCGACTATCTGTTCGAACTGCTGGAAAGTATTGGCGTCACTGAAAACATTACCCTGGTGATTCACGACTGGGGCTCCGGCATTGGTCTGGCACTGGCAGAGCGTTATCCGGAGCGCATCAAGGGCATCGCCTATATGGAGGCCATCCTGCGGCCCTCGGCCTTGCCATTGCCAGCGGAACCGGAGCAGGGAATCTTTGCTCTGTTCCGCTCGGACCGGGGTGAAGCGGCGGTGTTGCAAAACAATGTGTTTGTGGAGCAGATACTGATCGGCGGGCTGGGCTATTTCCTGTCCGAGGCTGACAAGATGGAATATCGCCGACCCTTTCTGCAGCCGGGCGAGAGCCGCAGGCCCACCCTGACCTGGCCCCGGGAACTGCCCTTCAGCGGCGGACCGGCGGAAACCACGGCACTGGTTCAGAGCTATAGCGATGCCCTGGCCGAAAGCGATGTGCCCAAGCTGTTTCTGCGCGCCAGTCCTGGTGCACTGCTGTCCACCTCGCCTGAGGATGCGGCACTGTTGGAGTGGGTAAGGGCTTTGCCGAACCAGACCGAAGTGGGCATCTTCGGTACTCATTATGTGCAGGAAACCTCAGCTCACGCCATAGGTCGGGCCATTGCAGACTGGATGCGCAGCGAAGTTCTGTCCTGAGCAATCGCGCAAGCCCATGGCCGTTTCACAATCAAGCACTCGCGCTGCCCTCAAGGCGGGGCTATTGTATTTTCTTGGCGTCTTCGCCCTGGGCTTTGCACTGGGCGGCATGCGCCTGATCCTGCTGGTGCCAGCGCTGGGTGAATTACTGGCGGTACTGATTGAGCTGCCGGTGATCCTTGGCCTGAGCTGGTTGCTCTGTGCCCGGGCAATCCACAAGGCGCAACTGGCGGCGCAGCCCCGGGCCCGTTTGCTGATGGGCGCGGTAGCGTTTGTGTTGTTGATGCTGGCCGAGTTTCTGCTGGCACGCTTTATGTTTGCTGAGTCCACAGCGGAGTATCTGGCCGGCTTTGCCACTGCCAACCGGTTGCTGGGCCTGGCAGGACAGATTCTGTTTGCCCTGTTTCCCCTGCTACAATTGTTTTTTCAGGAGAATGAATCATGAGCAGTCCGGTTTATTTCGAAGATTTCGAAGAAGGTGCAGTGCAGGAATACGGCAGTTACGAAGTCACTGCCGAGGAAATCATCGACTTTGCATCGAAGTACGATCCCCAGCCTTTTCACCTGTCTGAAGAGGCGGGCCAGGCCATGCATTTTGGCGGGCTTTGCGCCTCGGGCTGGCACACCTGTGCCATGTCCATGCGCATGACAGTGGACAATATGCCCGAAGGATCCGGCTCACTGGGTTCGCCGGGCATCGATGAACTGCGCTGGAAAAAACCGGTGTTCCCCGGTGATGTTCTGCGGGTACGCAGCACCATAGTGGGCAAACGGGAATCCCGCTCACGGCCCGATATGGGCACGGTGTTCATGGAAAACGAAGTGCTGAATCAGAAAGACGAAGTGGTGATGCAGTTCAAGCCCATCGTCATGTACAAGCGCCGGCCGGCCGGCGCCTGAGTCAGAAGTCTGCTAGCGGCGTTCTTTCTCCGCCACCGCCTGTTTGAGCAGATCACCGAAACTGCCGGTGGTCCTGGCCGGGGCTGCAGCTTTCGGCTGTCTCTGTCCGCGCTTGTTGCTCCGCTCCGGTTTTGATGCCCCCTTGCCGCCTGTCGCCGGGGAAGCCTCGTCATTGAGGCGCATGGACAGGCCGATGCGTTTGCGCTTCTCATCCACTTCCATCACCTTGACCTTCACCACTTCGCCGCTCTTCACCACGCTATGGGGGTCCTTGACGAAGTGGTCTGCCAGGGCGGAGATATGTACCAGACCATCCTGGTGTACACCGATATCCACAAAGGCGCCGAAATTGGTGACATTGGTCACCACGCCTTCAAGCACCATTCCGGCTTCCAGGTCCGAAAGTTTTTCCACCCCTTCCTTGAAGCTGGCGGTTTTGAACTCCGGCCGGGGATCGCGGCCGGGTTTTTCCAGTTCGGCAATAATGTCGGTCACCGTGGGCACACCCACCTGCTCATCAGTGTAGTCCGCCGGGTTGAGGCTGCGCAGAAAGCTGACGTCACCAATGACATCCTGAATCTTGCGGCCATGGCGCTCCAGAATCCGTTGCACTACCTTGTAGGACTCCGGGTGTACAGCCGAGGCATCCAGCGGATTACTGCCATTGGCGATGCGTAAAAAGCCTGCAGCCTGTTCAAAACTCTTTTCACCAAATCGCGGCACGGCCTTGAGGGCGTCGCGGTCGGCATAGGCGCCATGCTCGTTGCGAAAATTGACAATATTGCTGGCGATGGAAGGAGTGAGACCTGATACTTTTTTAAGCAGGGCGGCCGAGGCCATATTCACATCCACGCCCACGGCATTCACACAGTCTTCCACTACCGCATCCAGAGACTGGCCAAGCTTCAGTTGGCTGACATCATGCTGGTACTGGCCCACACCAATAGACTTGGGGTCGATCTTCACCAGTTCGGCCAGTGGATCCTGCAGGCGGCGGGCGATGGAAATGGCACCGCGCACTGTTACGTCCAGATCGGGAAATTCTTCCCGGGCCGCATCGGAGGCGGAATAGACCGAGGCGCCAGACTCATTCACCATAACCTTGTCCAGTTTCAGTTCCGGATGGCGTTTGATGAGGTCGGCCGCCAGCTTGTCGGTTTCCCGCGAAGCGGTGCCATTGCCAATGGCAATCAGCTCCACGTCATGTTTGGCACAGAGTTTGGCCAGCACGGCGATGGATTCATCCCATTGATTGCGCGGCGCATGGGGATAGATGGCAGTGTCTTCCAGAAACTTGCCGGTGCGATCCACAATGCAGACCTTGCAACCGGTGCGCAGGCCCGGGTCCAGACCCAGGGTTACCCGATTGCCGGCAGGGGAGGCCAGCAGGATGGCCTTCATGTTTTCGCCGAATACGCGGATGGCTTCATCCTCGGCATTCTCGCGCAGTTGACCCAGCAGATCGGTTTGCAGACGCAGCTGCAGTTTGACCTGCCAGGTCCAGTGCACCACATCTTTCAGAAAGTCATCTGCCGCACGGCCCTTGTCTTCGATACCAAAGTGCCGGGCGATCATGCCTTCGCAGGGATCAGTCTGCCCTTCTTCCAGGCCGGCACTGCCCACCTCGGCACTGAGAAAGCCTTCCTTGCGGCCGCGGAAAATGGCCAGGGCGCGGTGGGAGGGAATCTTGTTCAGAGGCTCGTCATAATCAAAGTAGTCACGGTATTTGGCGGCATCGTTTTCCTTGCCCGTCATGACCCGGGCCCGCAGCTCACCTTTCTCCCACAGATGCTTGCGCAGGCTGCCCACCAGGGCCGCATCTTCGGCGAATCGCTCCATCAGAATAAAGCGGGCGCCTTCCAGCGCGGCTTTGCTGTCTTCCACGCCCTTGTCGCTGTCGATATAGGATTGCGCCTCGGCTTCGGGGTCAAGCTTCGGGTCTTCAAACAGGGCATCGGCCAGGGGTTCCAGGCCCGCTTCGATGGCTATCATGGCCTTGGTGCGACGCTTGGGTTTATAGGGCAGGTAGAGGTCTTCCAGCTCGGTCTTGGTCTCGGCGGCGCGTATCTGTTTTTCCAGCGCCGGAGTCAGTTTGTCCTGCTCCTTGATGCTGTCCAGGATGGCCTCCATGCGCTCGCCCATCTCCCGTAAATAGCGCAGGCGATTTTCCAGATCCCGCAGTTGCAGATCATCCAGCCCGCCGGTGACTTCCTTGCGATAACGAGAGATGAAGGGCACGGTGGCGCCCTCGTCCAGCAGGGCAATGGCGGCATCCACCTGGCTAGCCTTGATATTGAGTTCGGTGGCGATTTTCTGCGTGAGTTGCGTGGCGGTCATAACAATCCTGCATTCCCGGGCGGGAATTTTGTCAGTGGTGAATTTTGCAGGCGGGGATTGTACGTCTTGCGCGGCAGGGTTGCCATGCTTGTCTGCCTGTCAGGGACTGAAGCACAAACCCGAAGTAAAAACCTTAAGTACAAACCTGAATCACAAACCTGAGCACAAAGCGAGCCAGGGGCCCGCTTTGCAGAGTTCAGAGGCTGCTGAATTCAGCCCTTGATGGGGTACATGGCGCAAACCTTGTTGCCATCGGGGTCGCGCAAATAGGCCAGATAGAGTTTGCGGTTTGGACCCTCGCGCACCCCCGGTGGCTCTTCAATGGCGGTGCCACCGGCAGCCAGACCGGCGGCATGCCAGGCATCGGCCTGTTCTTCACTCTCGGCGCGAAAGCCGATGGTGCCGCCATTGGCGTGACAGGCAGGATTGCCGTCGATGGGCCTGGTCAGGGCAAAGGTGCCGTACTGACTGAAATAGAACACTCGCCCCTTGTCATCCTGTACACCCGGCTTGTGACCGAGGGCACCGAGGCAAGCATCGTAAAACGTTTTGGCTTTCTCCAGGTCGTTGGAGCCGACCATGACATGTGAAAACATAATTCCCCTTTTCCTTTAACTGGTTACTAGTGCCTTCAGGAGTGTAACCCGATTGGCAGAGCCAATGCAGCCGTCTCTGCTCTGCCCACTAGCGTGGTTGCAGGATGACTGTCTCGAACAATACCGACTCAATCTTGTCCCGGGAGTAAAAGGCGGGAAAGACGCGGTCATTGGCCCAGAGCTCAAACAGATTATCGTAAAGCGGGTGATCCGGATCGCCCACCTGGCCCGGGGTATTCATGCCCAGGGTATTGTCCCAGTCGCGGGTATCCACAAAGATGCGAAAGGAGGCGCCACTGGTCTGATTGTCACCACTGCCGGTATTGCCCAGGGTGAAGCCATTGCCACCGCGGGGTGCCGGCCCCACTTCCAGGCGCTGGCGCAGATCATCATTAACGGCCGGACTCAAGGGGTGGCGCAGGATCACATGTTTGTAATCAGTCTGCCCATAAACCCAGTTATCGGGATTGCGGCCCAGCTTGTCACTGAGATTTTCTACCGCTTCAGCGAGGGTGCGCAGCAGAAACTGGTCCCGACCATTGATGGGATCAGCGCCAAAATCACCATCCGGTGCCAACAGCATATCGATGGTGGTTTTCATGCCAATGGACAGGTAGTCCCGCGCCGGCTCCGGAATCTTCAGCAGTTCGATGTTATCCAGCAGTTGTCGCTCAAAGGCCACATAGATACCGGCTTCGACAGAATCCTTGTCCAGCACGAAATCCCAGTCCAGCAGGCGTTGCCGTGCCTCTTCCACCTGCGAGTTATCTGCTTCAAGGGGCGCCAGCATCGGCACCAGGGTCCGGGCCGGAATAGACAGATAATCATGCTGCAAAGCGATCATGTCCATCATGTTGAACTTGCGTCCGGAGCCCAGTACCTCGCTGCCACGGGCCCAGCGAAACGGGTCGGTCCAGGTGTAGGCAATGGCGTCCAGATGGGGAAAGTCCGGGGGCGTGTGATTGCTGTTGGAGGTTTCGATATAGCCGCGTTCCGGATTGAACTCATGGGGCTTGTTGCGAATCTCCAGATAGCCGTCCCATTCATAGCGGCCATCGCCGGGTACCGGAACCATACCGCTGAAGTTGCGGCGAATGGGGGCGATGCCCACCGCCTGCCAGCCAATATTGCCGTCACGGTCAGCCCAGATCATGTTTTCGCCGGGGATATGGCTGTAGTTGGAGGCGTCGCGAAACTCTTCCCAGGTCCTGGCCTGGTCCATACGCAGGGAGGCAAGATAGGGAGCGCCCCCGATTTCCATCCAGGCCGGACGCAGGGCATAGGCCAGATTGTTGTCACTGTCCTCGAAGGCCACGGGACCGTGCCGGGTGTATTTCAATTCCACCGTTACCGGATCTGCGCCTTTGACATTGATGGTTTCAACAATGATTTCCATGTCTTCCCACTGGCCCTGATAGCGATACTGATCGGGATTGGCGGGATTGGTTTCATACACGTAGAGGTCTTCGCCATCGGTGCGGAACACGGTCAGTCCCCAGGCACCGTATTCGTTATGGCCGATGGAGATACCGGGGATGGTGGGTTCGCCGCCGCCAATCACATTCCAGCCCGGGCCCACCAGATGCGCCCAATAGCGCAGTGAAGGCACCGCCTGGGCACGGTGCGGGTCATTGATCATCAGCGGCCAGCCGTCCTGGGTCAGATCACCGCTGACCACCCAGTTATTACTGCCGATGTCGTCGATACTGCGCTTTTCCAGCTCCGCCTGCTCGGCGGCCATTACCGCGGCGATTTCTGCGAAGGCTCCAGCTTCATTCCGGTTGGCGGCAAGCTGGATATCCTCGGGCCGGAAATCGATGCTGCTGCGGTAGGCGTTGTACAAATGCAGAATGTCGTTCTCCAGCAGGGACTGGCAATTGATCATGGGATCCAGACTCAGGTCCGGTTCATGGGGATGGTAGTACTGGGTTGCCTTGACCGCTTCCTCGCCGATTTCACACACCGCCCGGCCGGTACGTAATTCCTCGCCGATATTGCCCAGCAAGCCCTGATGCCGGGAAATGATGACCTCCGGTGTCCAGGGTTTGGGTTCTATACCCAGCAACTGAAAGGGCAGGGGCAGTTCATCCGGCTCTTCCATGGCTTCGGCAATATAGGCATTCACTCCGTCCACGAATGCGGTGATGATGCTGGCGCCACGGGGATGGTAGTGATTCATCTCATCAATCATGTCGCCGCGAAATTTGAACAGGCGCCTGCCATGGTCCCGCTCAATAGCACGTGGCCCCAGTATTTCTGCCGTGGTGCCAGTGGCCTGGGCACGCCAGATCTCGAACTGGAAAAGCCGGTCGCGGGCGGCACTGTAGCCCTGGGCGAAGAACAGATCGTGCTCGGTCTCGGCATAGATATGGGAGATGCCCCATCTATCCTTGAGGATCTCCACCGGCTGCTCCAGTCCGGGCACTGTCAGTGTCGAAGTCTGTTGGGCAACCAGACCGGGAATCACCGCCATCAGCAGCAGGCCAATGAGCCACTGCCGGCAGTGAGTTGCTGTGAGATGGCTGGCAAGTTTGGGTCTGGCGAGGGGAAAGAAGGGGGTGATGGAGAACATTGAGGCTCCTTGCTGTTTTTATTGTTGGCTCAGGCGCTTGCAGTACAACCAACTATAACCCGGCAGCCTTGGTGGCATGCAAGCCTGTTATTTATAGCGTTTGTTACTGGCCTGCTGGTTGAGCTGGCGGAAATGCGCCATCTTCTCGCGAATGCGACTCTCCAGGCCCTGCTCCAGGGGATGGTAGAACTGACTGTCCTGAATTGCCTCCGGCAGATAGTTCTCTCCGGCGGCGAAACCGCCTTCCTCATCATGGGCATAGCGGTATTCGGCGCCGTGGCCCAGCTCTTTGGCCAGTTTGGTGGGAGCGTTACGCAGATGCACCGGCACTTCCAGTGAACCCTGCTCGGCAATGCTCTGTTTAACGGCGCCGAAGGCGGTATACAGGGCATTACTCTTGGGGGCACTGGCCATATACACCGCGGCCTGGGCCAGGGCCAGGTCACCCTCGGGACTGCCCAGGCGGGTATAGCTGTCCCAGCAATCCAGACAGACCTGCAGGGCCCGCGGGTCGGCCAGGCCAATGTCTTCAGTGGCCATGCGGGTCAATCGCCGGGCCAGGTATATGGGATCGCAACCGCCATCCAGCATGCGGGTCAGCCAGTACAGCGCACCATCGGGCGAAGAACCGCGCACGGCTTTGTGCAGGGCCGAAATCTGGTCATAGAAGGCATCGCCGCCCTTGTCAAAACGGCGATAGCTCTCCGCCAGCACCTGCTCCAGATGTTCATCCTTCACCAGACGCTGACCATCCATATCCTCGGCCATGTCACTGAGCACTTCCAGATAGTTGAGGCTGCGTCGAGCGTCGCCATCGGCGGCCCGGGCCAGAGCCTGTTTCTGCGACTCGGTCATTTGCAGATGCAGCTTGCCGATACCCCGTTCGGTATCGCTCAAGGCATGATTGATCACTGACAACAAGTCTTCTTCGCTGAGGGATTTGAGCAGATACACCCGGGCCCGTGACAGCAGGGCATTGTTCAACTCGAAAGACGGGTTCTCGGTGGTGGCACCAATAAACAGAATAGTGCCGTCTTCGATATGGGGCAGGAAGGCATCCTGCTGGGCCTTGTTAAAGCGATGCACCTCATCCACGAAGACAATGGTCTTGCGGGCACCGTTGGCCTGGTGAAAGCGGGCCTGCTCGATGGCGGCGCGGATTTCCTTGACCCCCGCCAGCACCGCCGACAGAGTTTCGAAATGACAGTCGCAGGCGGCCGCAATAATCCGCGCCAGTGTGGTCTTGCCCACCCCCGGCGGTCCCCACAGCACCATGGAATGGGGCTGATTATGGGTGATGGCTTCAAAGATGGATTTGCCCGGCGCCAGCAAATGGCTCTGGCCGGTAAACTCCTCTATGTTTCTCGGCCGCAGACGGGCCGCCAGAGGTTGGTAAGGCTGGGGGTTTTGATCGGCAAAAAGAGAGTTTTCCATGGGCCAAGTGTAGCCTGAACGGCGCTTGATCCCTAGTGACTGACACATGGGCGGCTCTTGATGAGCCGCCCACGATCAGCCTTTGCTGATTAGCCACCAGGCGTCCAGTCCAGTGACATCCAGTACTGGCGACCAAAATTGGTGGAGAGTCGCGACTCGAAGCCACCAATGATGCCCAGTACCTGGGGCCTTTTGTCGAACAAATTATTGACGCCAAGGCTGACAGTAAAACTCCCGTCCAGCAGGAAGTCTTCCAGCACCATGGCATAGCGTGCATCAACGATAGTCTCACCCTTGATCTTGTCCGGATTGAGTTCGTTCATGGTGTTGTCACCATCGGCCGGATACAGATCAACCACCTGGTCGTCGAAGTTGATGGTGGACCAGTAGTTGGTGGACAAGGATGCGCTGTGGTTCCCACGGAACCAGTTGAGGCGCAGGTTCGCCTTGGTTTCAGGTATGGGAGGCACAATACCAGTGCGCCCGTTCTGATTACCAAGCGCCTCCTGGCGTCCGCCCAACAGGCCTTCGTAGTCATAGGTCAGATAATTGGTTGCCTGCAATGTCACTGCAAAACTTCCGTAGTTGTCGGTCAGGAAGTTGTACTCGACATTGGCATCAATCAGATCTACCCACACCGATGAGATATTGGCCGATTGCACAAACAACCGAGAGACCGAGCCATTGGGATAACGGCGAATCGGATAGCCCGGAATTGTGGCTTTTTCAGCCAGCCAGGCATCGGCTGCCGCACGCGTGGCAGAGCCGGGGGTAGGATCATAGTTTTCGCGGGCGATGCCAGTGTCGTTCAGAAACTCCGTGAACTCTTTGCCCACAGTGTCCTGTTGACTGAGAGTGCGAATACGGTCGGTGTATTCGATCTCTTGATAGTCCAATGACACCGTCAGCCCATCCAGTTGCCCTTCCGGTTGCCAGGTCAGCCCCAGGTTCTGGATGGTGGATGTTTCCGGTCGCAGATTGGGATTGCCAGACTGACACCAGATTCCGCCGATCAGGGTGTCGCCGGAGATCTCATCGATACCACTGTACATATCGGCGCAGGTGTCATCCTCGACAAAAGGCCTGGCCTGATAAGGTGAGGGCGCCAGGAAGCTCTCACCCCAGGAGGCACGCAAAGCCACGCTGGGACTTGCTTCATAGCGCAATGCCACTTTGGGTGTGGTGGCATTCAAGCCGAAATCCACAAATTCCTCCGTGCGAACAGCAAGCTGTGCATCGAGATTCTCAAGGATAGGTATTTCCATTTCCATGAACACAGCCGAAGTAAACGACTCGAAGGTCGCGTTTTCCTGGCGGGCACCGAGAATCTGGCTATTGGCGTAGTCTTCACCAAGATAGTCGAAGGGGTCTTCAACCACCTCCTGTTCCAGATCCCGAATCTGTGCACCAATGGCCATCTGTACTGCGCCATGGGGCAGGTCAAAGAGCTCGCCAGTGGCTACGGTTTCCAGAATTTGCAGGCGGTTACGGGAGGTGATCTGGTTGTCATTGTGCAGCATCAACCAGTCAATCAACTCCTGGGAATTGCCGGTCACGCCTTCAACATAATAGGGCGACAGAGGTGAGGCAGACCCAAAAGGGTTGAACCATTCATCGCCATTGGGTCCGCCCATGCCGGACATGGCCAACTGTAATCGCGAAGAACTGATCACATGCTGATCGTTCATGCTCTTGTCATCCTGACCGGAGTAGTAGGTATAACCTGTCCAGCTACCGCTGAAATCGTATTCCGCCTGCACCTTGAAGCGATTCAAGGCGTAGTCATAGCGTGCTGCCTTGGAAGAATCAGCATTGAATACCGTCGGCAGTGTCGCGCCGGTATTGCCAAATACCCGCCAGGCCCAGGGCGTCAGATCTACACCCCAGGGATTGGCAGGATGGTTCGCTGGTACTTTCATCACGGCGCGATCATTACCGCCATTGGGTGATGAGCCAGTCGTTTGCCGATTATTGAAGCGGTAGTGGTTGTAGAGCGTAGCGTTCAGATCGACGCCATTGAAGTTGTAGCTCAGGCTGTTGTAAAGCGTATAAGCCTGTTCATGGGGCATATATGGGTGCTGGATGCTGTATTCATAAGTACAGCGATTGCCAGTAGCGAAGGTGCCTGAAGGATTGGAGTTGGGTCCCTCGCCGTGTGCCGGAAAGCCTTCGTTGAAAGTCTGGCAAGAGGGGTCACGTAGCACATCACCAACATGAGTGCCGCCATGGGGCGCCAACAGATTGATTCCGGGATCGGCTCCTTCTATTTCCCGGTAGGCACCAATCGGGCCCGAGTTGGAGGCATTATTGGAGTTCTTCCATTCCCGGGTGCGCTCGTACATCATCAAGCTGGTGCGATTCTTGAACTCCAGCGAACCGACATAATCGATCCCGTTGCTGAAGGCGCGGCCCCAGAGTGTAGACAGGGTCATTTCTTCCATGGCCCGGTCCTGGGTAGTCTGGTAGTAGGAGCGCATGCGAAAGCCATCAAACTCCTTGATTGGTACCAGATTGACGACACCCGCAACGGCATCGGAGCCGTACAACGCTGAGCCACCATCCAGTACCAGTTCCAGGCGCTCGATAGCGATCTCCGGGATACTGGCTTGCACGCCCGGGCTAACGGAGCGCGTCGAATCTACCAGGGTGAGGGTGGAATTCTCACCTAGACCACGCAGATTAAAACTGGTATTTACCGCATTCTGCGCGCCATCGGAACTTCCTAGAACAATGTTCATCACATTGGTGTTCTGTGTGTAGGATAGATCGCGAATGTACTGACCCATGCCTGGTGCACCTGATTCAAACAGGTCAGCCTGGGTGACAGTGTCCACGGGGGAGTTTTCGGCAAAGGCGGAATTGCGAATATAGGACCCGGTGACTACAACCTCTTCAATGCCATCGTCCTGGGCAAGACTATGGCCGGTGCCAGCCGTCAGTGCCAGTGATATTGCCAGAGAAAGAGTTTTGGAGTTTACCGGGGGACTGCAGTGTTTCATTTTCTTCAAGGTGCTTCTCCTTATAGGTTTTTATTATTAGCGCCTTAAAAGCGTTGCTACTGCCTGGAGGCGTTTAGCACGCGACTGCATTAAGGATGCCCGGCGGCACTTTTTAAAGGGTGTATTGTTGCCGGGCAGGGAACACAGTATCCCAGTAATCTGGAGGGGTCGAATTATCGCGGCAAGGGCTAAGCAATTGAAATTGTTGTGAATAGCTTTCGCGAGTTGCAATATCAAGACAAACTGTTACATATTGTCGATATTGATCATAATGCAGTCACAATTGGCCCACTCCCTGTGGGACAAGTCTGTAGAATTTGTAAGAATAAAAGTAATAAGAAGTGCAGAATTTCCTGAGCCAGTCAGTAAACCCCACTCGCATCAGTCTGATTCGCTGTTTTTTGAGCCTGTTGCTGTTCCTGTCACTGGCAAGCACAGCATCGGCTCAGCTCTCCCCGCGCTATAACGATGCCGACGGTGATTTGGTGGCGGACCTGCCTGCCGATCCTGAGGACTGGCGCGACCCTGGCATTCTTATCTTCGCCTATACTCCGGTGGAAGACCCGGCACTGTACTCCCGGGTCTGGGACGAATTTATTGCCCATCTGTCTGCACTTACCGGCAAGGAAGTGCGTTTCTTCCCGGTGCAATCCAATGCCGCCCAACTGGAAGCCATGCGGGCAGGGCGTCTGCATGTGGCGGGATTCAATACCGGGTCCACACCGGTGGCGGTGAACTGCACCGGCTTTGTCCCCTTTACCCTGATGGCCGCCGAAGATGGCAGTTTCGGTTACCAGATGGAACTCATTACCTTTCCCGGCAGTGGCATTGAATCGCCAGCGGATATTGCCGGCCGGCAGTTGGCTTTCACCTCGCCCACCTCCAATTCGGGATTCAAGGCACCTTCTACCCTGCTGGAGTCAGAATTCGGTTTGCGCCCGGAGCGTGACTACAGCACCACCTATTCCGGCAGCCATGACAACTCCATTCTGGGGGTAGTCAATGGTGACTATGAAGTGGCCGCCGTGGCCAATGAGGTGTTGCATCGCATGGAAGCCCGGGGCGTGGTATCGGCAGATCAGTACCGTACCATCTATACCTCCCTGACCTTTCCCACCACCGCCTATGGTCTGGCCAATACCCTGCACCCTGACTTGCAGGAGAAAATACGCCAGGCCTTCTTCAGTTTCGACTGGGAAGGCACCGCCCTGCAGGAAGAGTTTTCCGAGGCGGGCATGAATCAGTTTCTGCCTATTAACTATCAGGAACACTGGCAGGTGATTCGCACCATCGATGAGGCCAATAACACGGTCTACAATTGCGACTGAAAAACAGGATCAAGAAACGGAATCCCCGATGCTGAAACTGCAAGGCCTGACCAAACGCTATGCCACCGGTGACCTCGCCCTCAATGACGTCGATCTGGAAGTCCCCGCCGGCCAGGTACTGGCACTGATCGGGCCCAGTGGCGCCGGCAAGAGCACCCTGATTCGTTGTATCAATCGCCTGGTGGAGCCCAGCGCCGGGCAGGTCAGCCTGGACGGACAGGAGCTGACCAAGCTGCGTGGCAAAAAGTTAAAACTGGCACGCCGGGAAATCGGCATGATCTTCCAGAGCTATGCCCTGGTGGATCGACTCAGTGTCATGGAAAACGTGCTGTCCGGTCGCCTGGGCTATCTGGGTTTCTGGCGCAGCCTGCTGCGCCGCTTCGACAGCGAAGATGTGCAAAAGGCCTGTGAGCTGCTGGAGCGGGTGGGTCTTCTGGAAATGCTGGACAAGCGCGGCGATGCCCTCAGTGGCGGCCAGAAACAGCGGGTCGGTATTGCCCGGGCCCTGATGCAGAAACCGAAACTGCTGCTGGTGGATGAACCCACCGCCAGCCTCGATCCCAAAACCTCACGCCAGATCATGCGCTTGATTGTGGAGCTATGCCGCGAACAGAACCTGGCGGTGATAATCAATATCCACGATGTAGCCCTGGCCCAGCAGTTTGTGGATCGCGTGGTTGGCCTGGCCGCCGGTCAGATCGTCTTCGACGGCAAGCCTGACGAACTCACAGAAGAGACTCTGACTCTTATCTATGGTGAGGAGGATTGGTCAACGGCAGAGGCCGATGGCGAGGAAGAAGAAGTTGAGGCCGATCCCGTGGATACCATAGCCCGTGGCGCTCACCCCTGAGTGACTAACTGACAGCGTAACCAATCTGAGCAGACTTCAAGCTGAACGAATTATCCTGATATGAATGCCACGGCTTCACGAATACAACTCGCAAAAAAGGGACACTGGAAACCCTTGCCCTTTATCAGTGATCAGCGTCTTCGCTGGGGGCTGAATATCGCTGTGCTGGTTTATCTGATACTGGTGTATTTCAGTGTCGAGGTGAACTGGGGCCGGGTGGCCGAGGGCATGGAGCGGGGCCTGAACTTTATTGCCTCCTTCGCCAGCCCCGATTTCATAAGTCGTACAGACGAAATAGTTCTCGGCATCCGTGAAAGCCTCACCATGACCTTCACCTCCACGGTAATCGGCGTCATTCTCTCAGTACCCATCGGCCTGGGTGCGGCGCGCAATATTGCACCGTTGCCGGTGTATCTGTTCTGCCGCACGATAATTGCCCTGTCGCGCACTTTCCAGGAAATCATCATCGCCATTTTCTTCGTGGCCATGGTGGGCTTCGGTCCCCTGGCGGGCGTGATCACCCTGGCCTTTGCCACCATCGGCTTCATGGCCAAGTTGCTGGCCGAGGATATCGAGGATTCCCGAGCCGATCAGATGGAAGCGGTGCGCTCTACCGGCGCCAGCTGGCTGCAGTGGATCAATTACGCCGTGCAGCCCCAGGTGATGCCGCGCCTGATTGGTCTTTCCCTGTACCGCCTGGATATCAATTTTCGGGAATCGGCAGTGATCGGCATTGTCGGCGCCGGGGGTATCGGTGCCACTCTCAATACCTCGATCAACCGTTACGACTATGACACCTCGGCGGCCATTCTGCTGATTATCATTGCCGTGGTGCTGGCCAGTGAATATTTCTCCGGCTATGTCCGCAAGTGGGTGCAATAGATGCCATTAACGACGGCCGATAATCAGTACCGCTGGCAACGGCGCGAACGCAAACAGCAACTGGCAATCTGGGCCTGCTGGTTTGTGGGCATCCTGCTATTCCTGATTTGCTGGAAGGTGATTTCCGATAACACCATCTGGGAATTTCTCGAGGACGCCGGGGTACAGGGCCTGAGTCTTATCGATCGCATGGTGCCGCCGGACTGGTCCATCACCGGCTCACTCATGGGGCCGCTCTGGGATACGCTTAATATCGCCACTGTGGGCACGGCTCTGGGTGTGGCCATTGCTTTTCCCCTGGCCTTTCTCGCCGCTCGCAACACCTCGCCTCACCCCTTGATGCGTGGCCTGGCCCTGACAGTAATCGTCAGCTCCCGCTCCATCAATGCCCTGATCTGGGCCATGTTGCTGGTGACCATTGTAGGCCCTGGTGTCTTTGCCGGCATTATTGCCATCGCTCTCAGATCCATCGGTTTTATTGGCAAGCTGCTGTATGAAGCCATCGAGGAAATCAATCCGGAACCGGTAGAAGCCATTACCGCCAGCGGCGCTGCCAACACCCAGGTGCTGGCCTGGTCGGTGTGGCCGCAAATCCTGCCAGCTTTTGTGGGCACGGCGGTCTACCGCTGGGATATTAATATCCGCGAATCCACAGTACTGGGACTGGTGGGCGCCGGTGGCATTGGCCTGCAAATGAATGCCGCCATCAATAATCTGGCCTGGGGTCAGGTGGCCACGGTGTTTGTATTGATCTTCGCCACGGTGGTGGTCTCGGAGTGGTTGTCAGCCAGGATTCGCCGTTCGGTGTCCTGATCTCTCACGCATTTTTCCCCTGACAGCCTTGTGCCAGTGCATCCCAAACCACCTTGATGCGGGTGACATGTCGCAGGTCCGGGTGAGTGAGCAGCCACAGGGCACCTTCTGATTCGGGTATTCGCAGCAGTCGATTCAGGCTGTCCTCCTGTTGATCCGAAGGCAGAATGGCATAGCCAAGACCGGCACTGGCCAGCGCCGCCATGGTGGACAGGTCATTGGAGCGGGCAACAATCTGTTGGCTGAAATTCGCCTCCAGCCACTGAAATACCTTGAGTCGCATCAGCGATGAATCCGCCCCGATCAGGGGAATGTCCGCCAGTTGTTCGATGGATGTCGGCTGTTGTGCGCGCGAACCCTTGCGTCGGCATAGCCACCAGTCCAGTTGCATGATCTGTCGACCTACCAGATGTTCCGGCGGAGAACTGGTGGCCCGCACGGCGATATCCGCCTCCCGGCGATTGAGGTCATAGTCTGAATCCCCTACCACCAGTTCGATGCTGATCTGCGGGTAGTCCTTTTTCAGTTTGGCGAACACCGGGGGAAGCACGGTACGGGCGATATTGGCAGCGGCAGTAACCCGTACCTTGCCGGAAGGCGCCAGGTCCCGGCCCACCAGCTCCCTTTCGATTTTCTGGATGGACAGGTCTGCTTCCCGGGCCAGCTCAATGAGCCGTTCTCCCGCTGCTGTCGGCACATAGCCTTCCTGCAAACGCTCAAACAGACGCACGCCCATGTCCTGTTCCAGTGCGTTGAGCCTGCGGAACACGGTGGAATGATTCTGGCCCAATTGCCTGGCAGCCCCGGCGAGGCTGCCCTGTTCGGCGATTGCCAGAAAGGTGGGCAGGTGATTCCAGTTCAAATCAGTCCTTGCAATATTGCAAATGAATATTGCCATTATTGGGGATTCTGTTGCATTAAGGCAAGCGTTAATCTGAGCCCGTTTTCACAATTCACTGTTTTAATGAACGGGAGGCTTTATGAATCGTTACGCAATTTATGGTCCGACCCTGCTGCGCATCAGCCTGGGTATTATCTTTCTGGCCCACAGTGCCTATCTCAAGGTGATGGTATTCACCGTGCCGGGTACAGTTGGTTTCTTCGAATCACTGGGACTGCCGGCGCTGCTGGCCTATGGCACCCTGGCGGCTGAAATTATTGGCGGTGTCTTGCTGATACTGGGAGTGGCCGTACGGCCCGTGGCGGCAGTGCTGTTTGCCGTGTCATTGGGCGCCACCTGGGCGCATCTTGGCGCGGGCTGGTTGTTCACCAATGAGGGCGGTGGATTTGAGTATCCGCTGTTCCTGGCGGTAAGCAGTGCAGTGCAATTCCTGTTGGGCCCCGGTGCCCTGCGTCTGCAAATTCCGCAACTGCAAGAGACTCCGGCATGGGCGCAATAAGCAGCAGGCATTACCATGCCCATGTTTATTTCGAAGCATCGCAGCTCGATATTGCCCGCCGGCTCCATAGGGAGCTGGCGCGGCTTTTTCCGGTGCAAATGGGCAGGATCTTTGCGGTTCCCATCGGTCCGCATCCCAAGCCCATGTTCCAGGTGATCTTTCACGAGAATCAATTTGCAGCTGTGGTTCAATGGTTGCTCCACAACAGGCAGGGGCTGGACGTACTGGTCCATGGTCTGAGCGGTGATGATCTCAAGGATCATAGCGAGCTGACTCTATGGCTGGGCAAGTCTCATACTCTCGATTTTTCCGTACTTGACGGGGCAAGCTGAGTTGGAAGCTTCAATGCCGGGGGTTTAAATCCGGCGCAGACACCCCACTTACTAGGTGAAGCGCTGCCCGTTCAGGCAATTGCCAGCCCCATTATGGACCGCAGCCACCGATCACTCCTGTGCAGCAGAGAACTTTTTCATCATGGTACCCCTGTCCATTCTCGATCTTGCCAATGTCACCCAGGGCAGTCGGCCCGGTGTGGCCCTGCGTAATTCCATTGATCTGGCCAAACACGCCGAAGGCTGGGGTTATCGGCGCTTCTGGGTGGCCGAGCATCACAATATGTCCGGCATTGCCAGTTCTGCTACTTCGGTACTCATTGGCCAGATCGCTGCCGCCACCCAGTCCATCAAGGTGGGCTCCGGTGGCATTATGCTGCCCAACCATGCGCCGCTGGTGATTGCTGAACAGTTTGGCACCCTGGCGGAATTGTTCCCCGATCGCATTGAGTTGGGTCTGGGTCGGGCGCCCGGTACCGATCAGCTTACCGCCCATGCCCTGCGCCGTAATCTCAGCGGCAATGTGGATGACTTTCCCAATGATGTGGTGGAGTTGCAGCATTATCTGGACGACCCGGAAGAAGGGCAGGCGGTGGTGGCCACCCCCGGTGCCGGTACCAAAGTGCCCATCTGGATACTGGGTTCCAGCCTGTTTGGCGCGCAACTGGCGGCAGCTCTGGGCTTGCCCTATGCCTTCGCCTCTCATTTTGCGCCGCAGCAAATGATGGAAGCCATCCGGATTTACCGTGAACGCTTCAAGCCCTCGGAGCAACTGGACAAACCTTATGTCATGCTGGGCTATAACATCTGTGTGGCCGACAGCGAAGAAGAAGCGAAGTACTTGCGTTCATCGGGCTTGCAGGCGGTGCTGGCCCTGCGTGCCGGCAAACCGATTCAGTTGCCGCCTCCGGTGGAAAATTTCGAAGCCAGCCTGAGCCCCCAGGAAAAAGCCATGATCGATAATTGGACAGTGTGTTCCGCAGTGGGCACAGCCCAATCGGTCAGGCAGCAGATGGAAGCCTTTGTGGAGCAGACCGGCGCCGATGAGTTGATGTGCGTCTCGGCTATCCATGACCATAACAAGCGCCTGCAGTCCTTCCGCCTGGCCGCCGCGGCTTGAAACGGTATTTCGTCAGCCCAATAAAACCAGTGTCAGCTACTCAGGGATAATCAATCATGTCAGTCACCGCTATCAGTTGTCCCCATTGCCAGAAAACCAATCGGGTTCCTTCCGAACGTCTGGGTGATGGCCCCAAATGTGGTAACTGCAAAAAGCCCCTGTTCAGCGGCAAACCCATGCAGCTGACTGCGGCCAATGTGGCAGCAACCCTGAAGCAGAATGAGATACCGGTACTGGTGGATTGTTGGGCCAGCTGGTGCGGGCCCTGTCGCAGTTTTGCGCCGGTGTTTGAAAAGGCGGCGGCAGAATTCGAACCCAAACTGCGCTTCGCCAAGCTGGATACCGAAGCCAATCAGCAAGTGGCCGCCCGCTGGCAGATTCGCTCCATCCCCACCCTGATTCTGTTCAAGGATGGCCAGGAAGCAGCCCGGGTCTCCGGTGCTCTGCCGGGCCCGCAACTACAGCAGTGGCTGCGCCAGCAGGGCGTAATCTAGCTCGCAACCTTCACACCGTATTGCAATTTCCCCGGTTTTTGGCATTCTGGTCAAAAGTCGCCTAAACCTTTCTTTGAAGAGGCAGTTTTTGTCTCGTTTCTTGTAGGAACATTCGGAGGAAGGATTATGCGTGAGTTAAATGAGAAGGAAATGGAGATGGTGGCCGGTGGCGATGGATTTGCGCTGGGTGGAGGCCGCTATATATCTACCACGAGAATGATTACTGGTGGATTGGGTGTTGTCGGTGCCGTTGACGTTGGATACCGGGCAGGATTTGCAATAGGTACTGGTATTGAAGCAGCAACGGGAGGTTCTATCAGTAGAGCTTTGGGTGGCTTCGCGTATGAAAGGTCTTGAGGATTTTCTGAATCAGGAATTGGAACCCTGGATCAGAATACCGATGGGGCATGCAATCGGTGCCGTAGGATTGCTATGCCTCTTTGCTACTGCCTTTATCGGCAGGGCATTTATCATTGACCTGTTCAACTATGATTACGGAGAGCGGTTCGTATCGGGAACATTCCTGCTTATCAGTTCTCTATTAAGCTTGCTTTTTCTGCGCACCGCTTACCGGCTTATCAAGAACAAGCCTTGATACAAAAAAGGGCGACAGTGAAACCACTGTCGCCCTTTTTGATTCCGAACTATTTACTAGAACGAACCGCTAATCTTCAGCGAAGTGACAATTCCCCGCGTCCAGCAGCGATCCTCGATCTCTTCCAGAATACCGGCAGAGAGTCGGCCAACGAAGCGGCGACGTTCCCGGCATTGCTCGTTACTGGTGGCGTCGCGGGCATCGAAGCGGAAGCTGATGCCGCCATTGGTGATGTACTCGGCGAACAGATTGGTAGTGGGTTCGCCCAGGGTGGTGAAGTAGTCATCGATATCATAGGTGTACTGGTTGCCGTCGAAACGGTTACTCCAGCTGGCACCCCAGTTGACACTCCACTGGGGTATATCGTGACGGAAGCTCAGGGTCCAGCGACCGCGGCCCATCTGGGTGAAACGACGCTCGATGCCCAGGAAGGGATCGACTACTTCTGAATCCACCACACTCAGATTGGAAGTCACCAGCAGATTAGGCAGATTGATCATGCCCATGCGCACACTGGCGTTCAGACGTGCACCCAGTACCGTGCCATCACCGATGTTGCCGCGGGCGGACTGCAGATTGTCTTCCGAGGTGGAGACATCGATGCGGGCGATGCGGTCCATATGCTCGTGATAGAAAATATTGCCATCGATCACACCGGCATCATTGGGCAGGCGGTATTCCACATTGACGTTGTAATCCCAGAGCCATTCCTGGGTCAGGTCGGCATTACCGGCGAAGGTGTTGGAATCCTCGTCTTCATTGTCCGTGGCGGCCACGAAATCAGAAAAGCGCAATTGCAGAACCCGCTTCTCGATGATGCCACGCAGCTGCAGGGAAGGGGTCAGGTCATAGCGTAAATCGACTTTCGGTTTGACGAAATCAAAGTCACGCTTCTTGTTCACATCACCCCACTGTTCAATCTCGGAATACTCATACAGCAGGGAAGTTTCCAGAGTAGTGCGAGGGTTGATGCTCCAGTTGTAGAAAAGAAAAGGCTCGTAGCGGGTTTCCTGCACCACCGAGTAGGCATTGCTTACGTTTTGCGGCACCAGACCGCCTACGCTGTCAGAGGGGGTGCCGTTATCAGAAAGCACGCCCAGATCCAGTTTGGAATCCAGTGTTGTGATAGCCCGTTCCACGCCCATCTCCAGGTCCTGGCTATCGGTCAGGTTGAAGGTATAGGAGCCCCGTACGATTTCTTCTTCAGTCACACTGCGGTTGCGCAGATAGAGATTCTTTTCTTCCGTGTCCGGAGTGAGCATCTCATAGCGTTCCCGCACAATGTCTTCATTGGCTTCATTCAGAACAAACAGAATCTTGAAGCGCGAATTGTTGGGCAACAGCAATTCATAGTCGCCACCGATTTCCCAGTTGTCTCTCTCACCCGGAATGTCTTCCCGTTCGATGGTCAGAACACTGGGGTCCTGGGTGAAGTCTCTGATAGTGCGAAAGACATCGGTGGGGTTGTCGTATTGCGAATACAGGGCATTGAAGCGGGCACTGCTGCTGGCACTGAACTCATAGGCCAGATTGGCTGACAGTTCATAGGTGGTCTGGTCAGTGATGCGGTCTTCGGTAATGAAGTCATTGGGTGAGAAATCCCCCAGCACACTGCTTTCCACCACCTCCTGGTGATTGTAACGGGGCTCGGCCACGGCGCTCAGCACCATGTCGAGGTTGCCGATGCGATTGGTATAGGAGGCATTGGCGCCGGGTTGTACATTGCCGTCGCGGTGGTAGTCGGAGTTGATCTCCCAGGCCAGACTGGAGGCATCCAGTTCTTCAAACAACACCACGTTCACCACCTGCCCGGAACCACGCACATCCAGCTCACCGCCGGTGCCGCGAATCAGTTCAATATAGTCCACCTGATCGGCGGTGATGCGATCCAGCACGGCACTGGTCTGGTTGTTCTTGCCGGCGGTGCGCTTGCCATTGATGAGAATCTCACTGCCGCCGGAGCCGCTGCCAAAGCCGCGACCACCGCCACCGCCACCGCCGCCACGGAAGCCGCCTCCGCCGGTGGGCGGGCCGCCCCCGGTGGTGCTGCCAACACCAGGAATACGGTCGATCATATCCTTGGCGCTGACCGGCGCGTACTGGGCGAAATAGCTGGCGGGATAGGTAACCGTGGTTTCATCGGCAGAGGCATCCTGGGCCTGCAGCGCAGGGGCAGTCAGCAAACTGGCAGATAAAATGGCAACGGCAAGGGGCGCACGAATACTGCGGCGTGGGTTCATGACAGGCAAATCTCTTTTATTATCAATTGGTTGTGATTAAGGCGGGGCTTGATGTCCGCACAAGAGGCCAATTATGCCCCCATATCTGCCACGCGCCCACTTTCCGCCATAAAAAGTCACAACTCTAAACATTTCTGGCGCCATCACTCTTCCGGGGCCAGTCTGGCTGGTCTGTGCCGCTTTTTATCGAGCATGAAAAAAGGCGGTGGGTTATGCCCACCGCCTTTCTGTTCAAGCGCGTGCTGCCGCTGGCTATCAGAAGCGGATATTGAAACCGCCATAGATATGCCGCTCCGGGGCAGGCTCGTAGGCGCGGCCACCGAAGGCATTGATGCGAACGTTGGAGAAGTATTCTTCATCGAACAGATTATTCACACCAATGAAAGGCGCAAAATTGGCATCGCCCCAGTCATAGGAAGAACCCAGACGCAGATTGGAAACCAGGTAGTCATCCACCTTGGTGGTGCCGGCATTGTTGATGGTGAACTCGCCTACATTCAGCGCATCCAGTACCACATAGGCACCGGAGGGCAGGTTATAGGACAGCTCGGCGTAGAACTGATGCTCGGGAATGCCCGGAATCGGCTGGCCGACGGCTGCGGCATTACCGGCGAAAGATTCAAACTCGAAGTCTGAGTAGGTATAGCTAACTACCGCTTCAAATCGGTCAGTCAGTTGTGCCTGTACCTGGGCTTCCAGTCCACGTCGATCAGTATCGGCGTTTTCAAAGAAGGCGCGGTTGGAGATGCTGGAGACATTCACAATCTCATCTTCCACGTCCATGGTGTACAGCGCCAGGTCGTAGTAGACATCACCATCGGCGAAAGTACCTTTGGCACCCACTTCAAAGCTGTCTGCGGTCTGGGCATTCACATTGGAAAAACCACCCAGGCTGACAGTGAAGTCCTGTGCCGGTCCACCCAGTTCCGTGAAAGACGGTGTCTCAAAGGAAGAAGAGTAGTTGGCGTACAGGCTGGTCTGGTCATTGGCCTGAATCAGCAGTCCGACAGAAGGACTGAACTCATTGAAACTCAACGAAGCGCTCTGGTCTTCATTGGCCAGGTAGAGGTCATTGACCGACAGGTCAATATTGTCATAACGGCCGCCCACGCTCAGGGAGATGGTGTCATTCAGCGCGGTTTCATTGCGGAAATAAATACCCCGGGCTTCGGCTTCCTCTTCCTGGTTGAAAGTCAGATCACCGCGTACACCGGCATTGTTCAGATAACGCTGACGGTCATCGCGCTGGTAATCGGCATCGGCACCGATGGTGAAGCTGTTGTCCAGGCCACCCAGTTCGCCACGGCGGGTATAACGGAAACCGCCACCAAAGAAGTGACGATCATAGGCAATGGAGCCATCGTCACCCACGAAGGGGATGTGAGTACCAATAGGCAGGAAGGCAGAAAATTCCTTCCAGGAGGTATAGGTGCGCACAGTCAGATCAGAGCTGGCATCCAACTGGCGGTTGTACACCAGACCCAGACGCTGGGCATCAAAGGTCTCACCGGCATTGGAGCTCAGGTTCCGGGCCTGGGCGCCGGTACGATCGGCGGCTATGTTTGCCAGGGTGACGCCACCGGCATCCTCGGCATAGGGTGAGTTGACGGCATTGGCAATCAACTGAATGTTGGAATCGGCATCCAGGTCATAGCGGAACTTGCTGTTGAGCAGGCTGTGCTGCACACCGGAGTAATCACGGTAGCCGTCCATCTCCAGATGGGAGACATTCACCAGATAACCCAGTCGACCAGTCTGGCCACCGGCTTTCACCTGCAGCTTCTGATGGCCGTATTCACCGGCGGTAATCTTGGTGTCGATGAAGGGCTCTTCGGTGGGCTCTTCAGTGGTAATGCTGATCACACCGCCGGAAGCAGTCCCGTACAGTGCCGCCGAGGGGCCGCGTACTACTTCAACACTCTGGGCCGAGCCGATGTCCAGGTCATCGGTGCCGCTCTGGCCGTCGGCCAGGGTGACCGGAATCCCGTCGGAATAGACCTTGATGCCACGCATACCAAAATTGGCACGGGCACCGAATCCGCGGATGGAAACCCGCAGGTCCTGGGAAAAGTTATAGCGATTTTGCATGATCAGGCCGGGTACCCTGGCCAGGGACTCATCCAGGCCCAATTCCTGGCGGCCCAATTGCAGATCATCCATATTGACGACGCTGACGCCGGCGGGGATGGAGCCCAGTTGCTGCTCGCTACGGGTACCTACTACTACCAATTCTTCCAGGCGGCTGGTGGATTCCTGATCCTGGGCCATTGTGGGGCTGGCCATTCCAGCGACTGCCAGGGCAATGCTGGCGGCTAAACAATTCCTGTGGGTCATTCGAGTCTCCCTTGTATGACTTCTGTGTGACTGCTGTTTTTGATTGTGCTGGATGAGCCTTACGTGAACAAATAGCAACAAGATCACGCCATATCGCCGCAATCTTGCCAACTTTCGTTTCTTTTTATGAGTTTTCGCTTCTGCCCGAGGGGCAAAATCGCTGGCTCTTTCCCGCAAATTCTGTGCAATTCGTCAGCGGCGGTTCACCTGCCGAAATGCAGCATGAACACTGCCTTGAGTTACCTGAACCTTACCTGAATATGCCGTTCAGGCAGCCACGGATATGGGGATTGCTGAGACGACTTGCAAGGCCCCTTGCGGGCTGTGAAAACCGGGCCTAGAACAGGTTGGCGCGCAGCCAGAAAAAACCCGGCAACAGCGCCCCGCCCAGACAGACGGCCAGGCCAAACCAGCCCGGCAGAATCAGAAAGCTTTTGCGGGGATTGCGGGGGTTATAGAACACCCGCACTTCATCTTCGCCGCGGGTGTGGATCTTTGCCATCTGCTTTTCCAGCACAAAGCGGGCATTGTGGGAGGCAATCACTACCCAGGGAGAAACCCGTTTGCCCTCATAGTGCTCGTTGTCCACTTCATAGTGGTAGAGCGCATCAGTGGCGTATTCCTGATCCGACCTGGACCAGGCCGTGCCACCCACCTTGCGCAGGCCCGATTTCTCCAGCCTGCCCCAGACGCTGGGCCAGCGCCGGCAACGCAATTGCCTGACCGAAGAGTAGCCCAGGATCAGGAAACAATAGAGCGAGATCCAGAAAAATACCGCCTGCCGGTCTCCCGCCACCAGCAAGGTCCATTGCTCACTGAAAAAATCAATCATGGTGATCTGCTTGTTCCCTGTTTGTTATTGCAGCCGTGCCTTCCATGCCAGTCGGCCGGAACGGGGCCGGCTTAAACCCCGGCAGCGAAGTCCGGCCGCTGTCTGTACAATGGGCTCTGCTGAACCCCTGGTAGGGAGATCGGTCTGATGAGGCTACGATAACAAGCCATGTTGCTGTCTGTGAAAAAATCCCTGCTGGTGATTGCCGGCGTCGTTTCCCTGGCGCTGGGGATACTGGGTGCCTTTCTGCCGCTCTTGCCCACGGTGCCTCTGGTTTTGCTGTCGGCCTTTTGCTTTGCCCGCTCCTCCGAGCGCCTGCATCATTGGCTGCTGAACCACCGGGTTTTCGGCCGCATTATTCGGGATTTCGAGGCAGGGCGTGGCGTGGAGCGGCGCATCAAGGTGCGCGCCATTGTGCTCATCTGGATCAGCATGACCGCTTCCAGCCTGATGCTGCAGCGCCCCATGGTCTATCTGCTGCTGGGCCTGATTGGCCTGGCGGTGTCCTGGAATATCTGGCGCCTGCCGGAGCCGGTCCGGGCCGGCACCACCAGTGAGGATTAGGGGCGCAGTGCCAGTCAAATCTTCGATACTGCCCCGCAGATTCCGGCCCGGCCTGCAGCAGGATGCCTGAGCCGGGCGCCGGGACTGCCAAAGCAATTAGAGGAAGTTGTTTGGCCAGATAATGGAACGCCACATATGGGCCACAGGGCTGCCATCGAAGCCCAGACCTTCCTTCGGCTGGCGGAAGTTACGACCAATAATGTCGGTGAAATCCTCCACATCCACCACTACCCCTTCCTCAAAGGAATAGAGATCGTTCAGGGTAATCAGGCGTGAGGTCATGTACCAGCGGTGATTGCGCGCTTCTTCCCAGGCCTTGACGAGGTAGGGCTCGGGTTTGTAGTCGGCACCAAAGAAGCGAATATAGGCCTCGGGGTATTCATAACCGACCGAGTCATCGGCAAAGAATCGCAGGGCCTGGTGTTTCTCGATGGCCCAGGCTACTTCTTCATCCACATAGGGTGCCACCATCTGGGCACACCAGTAGCCGTGATCGGTGCGGATCAGGTTGCTGACACAAATGTCGTGCAGCAGACAGGCCAGGATCACTTTCTCATCCATGCCGTTAATTCTGGCCAGCCGGGCGCTTTGCAACACATGGTTGGCCGGGGCGAAACGGTATTTGAAGAAATCGATCAGGGTGGGCGCTTCCGGCATCGGCGGCAGGCGCGGGTCTTCATGCTGGTAGTAGGGCGCATCGGCGGCCACTTCTTCCGGCATGGGCTGGATATTACACATCCAGGGTGTGGCGATGCGCTTGTCCAGCTCATCGCTCATGGCTTCTTCCAGGGCATCGGCCTTCTGGCTGAGGGTGGCGGCACCGGCAATAGACGCAAGGCTGGCGGCGCTCATATTACTGAGGAACTTACGGCGGTCCATGGCAATCTCCTGTGTTGTTCTCTGAGGCAACCGTGAGGGCTGCGAGACTTTCGGGATTTCGGACAAACCGGCCGGGGACTGCTGGGCGGGTAGTAGTGAAAATCTACACCATTATGCAGGCCTCGTCGACGTAGGCGGAATTGCCATTCAGCTCTCCCCCAGGCATCCGTCGCCAGTCGGCACAGGCTCTGGCCTACAGCCAGCCTATCCTGGCGAATCCTTCCTTTTGCCAGGCAGTCCCCGTATCATGGCGCTGTTATTCAGCACAGTTCATTGATTCAGGCGGACAGGAGTTTTCATGATTGTAAGCAAGCCCTGCCGGGCAGACGCGTAGTCGAGGCATAGTGGGTTTACTGGGGTAATAGATAGCCCAGTCACACTGATAGTCCAGGTCAGAAACGGCCTTTTTAACAGCGACACGCGTACACACATACCCGGTACTGAACCGGGGCTTTCGCCCCCTGTTTGCTTGCGCCTGGCGCAGGCTCGATCTACCAGGCGCTCTGGCGCCAGGGGCAATCAATGACAAACTCCTATTCTCACACTCAACTGGGTTGGGTGCCGTTTTTCCAACAACAACTTTCCCTCGAAGAACTGAACGACACACTGCCTGCGCGGGTGTTCGAGCAGCACCGCAATCGTCTGGTCTGCAATTCCGTCAGGGGCATAATCACAATTTCGGTCACAGCCAACACTCCGCCGGTCACTGTGGGCGACTGGCTGTTGCTGAATGCAGACGAAACTCTGCAGCGGGTACTGGAACGAAAGTCCTGTTTCCGTCGCCGCGCCGCCGGGCCCGAGGCCCGCGAGCAATTAATGGCGGCCAATGTGGACACGGCCTTTATCCTCAGCTCCCTCAATGCCGACTTCAATCTCAATCGTATCGAGCGCTATCTGGCACTGGTGCATGAGGCCGGTGCCGAACCGGTAGTGGTGCTGAGCAAGGCGGACTTGTGTGACCAGCCCGAGATTTATCAGCAACAGGTTCAGGCTCTGGACTCCCTGCTTTGTGTAGAAAGCATCAATGCCCTGGATGCCGCCAGCGTCGACAAACTGCGGCCCTGGTGCAAGGCCGGGCAGACGGTTGCCCTGTTGGGTTCTTCCGGCGTGGGCAAATCCACCCTGGCCAATACCCTGTTGGGTGAGCCGATGCAGGCCACCGGCAGCATCCGCGAGGACGACAGCAAAGGTCGTCACACCACCACCGGGCGTTCGCTGTTGTTAATGCCCGACGGAGGTTTGCTGCTGGACACGCCTGGGCTGCGGGAATTGCAGATCTCTGATTTCGACGCCGGCATTGCCACCACCTTTGCCGATATCGAGGAACTGGCAAGACAGTGCAAGTTTGCTGATTGTCAGCATGACAGTGAACCGGGCTGTGCCGTGCGCCAGGCTATCGAGTCTGAAGAACTGGACCCGCGCCGCTTGCGCAATTACCACAAGTTAAAGCGTGAACAGGCCAACTTTGAAGCCACGGTGGCGCAGCGCCGTTCGGCCGACAAGGCCCTTGGCAAGTTTTACAAGCGCACTCAAAAAGAGTCCAAAAAGCTGAAGGGTGGCTAGCATCATCCTGATAAAGAGCTGCTGTATTCAGGCGCCATAAAAAAGGCCGGAGTGGATCACCACTCCGGCCTTTTCCATTCAAGCGTAGCTGACTAGAAATACCACATCAGGCGACCATAGAAGTTGCGGCCCAGTCCCGGCATGCGAGCGCGCATGGCGATGTCAGGATTATAGGCGCGGTTATAGGCGGCCAGATGATCGAAGTAGTCTTCATCCAGCACATTTTCCACACCCAGCACCACTTCCAGATCCGAAGTGATATTCACCCGGCCGGTCAGGTTCAGCAGTGAGTAACCGTCGGTGGGCAGTTCCAGATTGGTATTGGACACCCGGTCCTGATCGGCATAGTGGATGGACTCGATACTGCCAATCCAGTCGCCGAACAGATAATCCAGCGCCAGGATCAGGTTGTCCGGAGACACCCGATAGAGATTGTCATTGATGTCATCACGCTCGGCCCGCACCACGCTGGCGATGGCGCGCAGGGTCAGGCGGCTGTTGAGCTGGAAGGCAGATTCCACGTCAAAGCCGTAGAAGGTGGCATCCACATTGCTGAACATCAAAGGGTCAGGTCGCCCCATTCCCATATTGGCCATCATCTGGGCGAAATTGTTCACCACCATATTGGTAGACGGTGTGCCCTGGATATAGTCAGACACATCCTTGTAGAACAGGCGCGGATAGATGTAATAGCCATCCCGGTCCAGGTCGAAACCCAGTTCCAGTTCATGGGCTACTTCTGGTTCCAGATTCGGTGAACCCACATAGGTCTTGCCATCGGCCATGCCGCCGGTGGCTTCCAGCGGCAGCCACAGATAACGTTCCTGATAGGACGGCGCGCGTGACTTGCGGGCAGCGCCCACATACCAGATGAAATCATTGCCGCTATCGATGCTGAAACGGGCAAACCAGTCGAAGTTGGTATCGGTCCGGGACAGCTCGCTGTTGTTAAACGCCGTGGACAGCATGCCCGCCATATTGTTCATCATGACAGGCATGCCCATCATCATGTTCATGGGGTTGAGATTGGCCGACACCGGGTCGGAACTCATCTCCACGCGATTCACCCGGGCACCCAGATCCAGACCGGTACGATCCGACAGGGACACACTGCGCTCAACAAAGGCGCCGAGAATTTCCCGCTCTACATCCTGAAAATTGGCGATGTAGAAGGCGCCGGCATTGGGATTGGTGATGGTGGAACGGTGAATGGAGCGGTGACCGTCGATGCCGTACTTCCAGCTGCCATTGGCCACGAACTGTTCCATGTCCAGGGTGAAGGCATAGTTTTCACTCACGGCCCAGTTGCGACGATAGCGCATGGTGCCCGCGTTCATCATATTATCCTGGGGCGGACGACGCAGATGGTAATTGGTCATCCAGTGTTCGTTGTCACTGGCGGACAGCTTCAGGGTCAGGGTGCGGTCTGAACCACTCCACTGATAGCGGGAGCGGAACAGGTCGCTGTCCACGGACAAAATGTCCATGGGCAGAGAAGCGGTACCGGCATCCTTGGTGTTGTTACGGGCGAAGTCGATGCTGAACTCGTGATCGCCAGTTCGGAAGCTGTAACCCAGATCGAAGCGCTCGCGATCATATTCCGAGGGGCGGATCTCGCCATCCGGGAATTCCAGGTCATCGGCCTGTTCCTGCATCACAAAGCCGCGGAAGATATGGCTGCGGTTGGCGGCGGAGAAGAATCCGCTGGCGACACTGCCTTCATTGACTGACTGCAGGCCAAAATAGGTGCGACCGGCAAACTCGAAATCGCCGGAATTACCATACTCGCCGGAGTAAGTCTGTGCTTCCACATAGCCGCCGATGGTTTCCTGGCCGGCGCTGACCGGAGAAATACCCCGGTTGATGGTGAGAGACTCCAGCAGTGCCACCGGTGCATAGTGCAGCGGCGCATCCATGGCATTGGGGCCGGCACCGGCAATGGGCGCACCATCGACGGAGACCCGAATGCGGTCACCGAACATGCCGCGATACTGGGCAATACCGGTGAGCTCACCGTTCTTGTTGATGTTGGCGCCGGGCATCTTGCGCAGCAATTGGGCAGTATCCGGCGGGGCCACCAGGGTGTCATCGGTGCGCACGGTGTGGGTGTCGCGCACGCCGGTGACAATGATCTCCTGCACCCGGTTCTCCTGGGCGGTAGCAAACCCGGCCGCCAGGGCGCAGAGAGGTAATAAACAGGCATTTCTCAGTTTCACGTGGGCATTCCAGTTTTACGACTGTGGGTATTGATAGTTGGTGGCAAGTCTACTGGAAGCCAAGTCAAAGCATGCGCGGCATAATGTCGCAGGCTGGGCGTTTTGGGGCTTTAACTCACCAGAGTTTGATGTCGATCAAGTAAAGCGAGGACAAGATCGCCCGGATAAGTGTGGGGGTCAGAAAGTCAGCAGAGGAGGAACTGCTGCTGTGGGCGGTCAGGAAGCTGCCGGGGGTCAGTCACCCTGTTCCAGCGCTTCCCAGTCGGCATAGGCCTGTTCCAGCTTGCCCTGCAGCTCGCCGGATTCCTTCAACACGGTATCGATCTCGGACTGGTCCTTGTCGTAGAAAGCAGCGTCAGCCATCAGGCTTTCCAGTTCCTGCTGCCTGGCTTCCAGCTTCTCGATCAGGCGCATCTGCTTGTCCAGGGCCTTCTTGCGTTCCCGGGCAGCCTGGTGATTCTGTTTGTTATCGCCGCTTTTGGTCTGCGCGGATTTTTGCTCTGGCGCAGGCTCGGCGGCTTTCTGTTCTGCCGCCTCTGGCGTTGACTGAGAGGCCGCTTCCAGTGCCGCCAGACTGCCACCCTCGCGTTGCCAGTCGCTGTAGCTGCCTACAAACTCATCAATATGGCCATTGCCTTCGAAGATCATCAGATTGGTCACGACGTTATCCATGAACTGACGGTCGTGGCTCACCAGCAACACTGTGCCTTCAAACTGCAGCAGAATCTCTTCCAGCAGCTCCAGCGTCTCGATATCCAGATCATTGGTGGGCTCATCCAGCACCAGAATATTGGCTGGCTTGGAAAACACCTTGGCCAGTATGGCCCGGTTCTGTTCACCGCCCGACAAAGCCTTGGCCCGGGTGCGCACCCGGTCCGGGGCAAACAGAAAATCTCCAAGATAGCTGATGGCATGTTTGCGCTTGCCATTGATCTCGATAAATTCCTGGCCGCCACAGATGTTGTCGATCAGATTCTTGTCCGGATCCAGATGGGCCCGCAACTGATCGAAATAGGCCAGCTGCAGATTCGTACCCAGTTTCACCTTGCCTTCGGTAGGTGTCAGGTCGCCCAGTAAAATGCGCAGCAGGGTGGTCTTGCCGGAGCCATTTACACCTACCAGGCCAATGCGATCGCCGCGCATCACGGTGGTGGAAAAATTCCGGATCACGGTCTTGTCATCAAAGCGCTGAGTGATATCGGTCAGTTCCGCCACCAGTTTGCCCGAGCGTTCACCCTGGCTGGCAGCAAAACTGGCCTTGCCCTGTTTTTCCCGGCGCTGGCTGCGTTCTGCGCGCATGGCTTCCAATGCTCGCACCCTTCCTTCATTGCGGGTACGCCGTGCCTTGATGCCCTGACGAATCCACACTTCCTCTTCCGCCAGCTTTTTGTCGAACAGCTTGTTGGCGGTTTCCTCGGCGGCCAGCTGTTCTTCCCGAAAGCGCAGAAAACGTTGATAGCTGCCTTCGAATTCCCGCAAATGACCGCGGTCCACTTCCACGATCTTGTTGGCCACCTTTTCCAGAAAACTCCGGTCGTGGGTAACTAACAGCAGGGCACCGTTATAGTCCTGCAACTGTTTTTCCAGCCACTCAATGGCCACGATATCCAGATGGTTGGTGGGCTCGTCCAGCAACAGCAGTTCCGGTTCCCGCACCAGGGCCCGGGCCAGGGCCACACGCTTGCGCCAGCCCCCGGACAACTCCGACAGTTTGGCATCGGCGGGCAGATCGAGCTGACTGATCACGGTGTCCACCTTGGTGCCCAGGCTCCAGCCCTGTTTGGCTTCCAGGGCATTCTGCACCCGTTCCAGCTCGGCGCTGTCGGCATTCTCATAGTCAGCGATCAGATGGTGATACTGACTTAAAAGCTCGCCCACTTCCGCCAGGCCCTCGGCCACCAGATCATAGACAGTTCTGTCATCGCCCTCGGGCAGGGATTGTTCCAGCCAGGCCAGGCGGGTATTGGGGCGCAACCAGCGTTCGCCGCTTTCCAATTGCATGGCCCCGGCAATAATCTTCATCAAAGTGGTCTTGCCGGCTCCGTTGCGGCCCAGCAGGCCAATGCGCTCACCCTTGTGGATAGTGAATTCCACATGGTCCAGCAGCACATGGGTGCCAAAATTGAGGGCGGCGTTACTGAGTTTGAGCAGGGGCATAGGCGCGGGTCGCAAGCGGGTGAGTGAAAGCGGCGCTATCTTAACGCAAATACCCCGCCAGTACGCTACTGCTACTTAACTGCAGGGAAACTGCTATGATGGCTTGTGCTCTAGCCTGTACCAAGCGGCCCGGGGTGTCGCGCTTCAAATCAGTATCACCGGCGCCACCACACCCCCTTACAACCCGCTTCTTGGCCCCGACTTCTGCATGCGCGGCCAGAACAATACTATCCCTGGCCAGCCCGGCCTGCATTCCCGGCCCTACTTCCGCCAGCCTCGGCTGGCAGCAGCCTAGATCAATGAGCAGCAACAAGCCCGGCTCCACCCTGCGTTATCGCTTTCACACCCGTGAATTCGGCGACCTGGATATTCACTACCGTACCCTGCGGGACCGCAATCAGTTCGGCGATGAAGACCAGGCTGCAGAGAAGCTGGGCGTGTCACCGGCCAGTTGGCCGATGTTTGGCATGCTGTGGCAGGCCGGTGAAGTGCTGGCCCTGTATATGGCCGACTTCGAACTGAGCGGCCAGCGCATACTGGAAGTGGGTTGTGGCGTGGGTCTGGCCAGTCTGGTGCTGAACAAGCGTGGCGCCGACATTTCCGCCACCGACTATCACCCCAGTGCCGAGGCCCATCTGGACTACAACAGCGCGCTCAACGGCGACCGCAAGATTCCCTTTCTGCGCAGTGCCTGGCAAGACCAGGCCGAAGAGTCCTTTGGCAGCTTCGATGTCATCATCGCCAGTGATGTGATGTTCGAGCCGGACCATGCCGGGCAACTGGTGGCCTTTCTGCAAAGTTATGCCAGGCCAAACTGCCAGATCATCCTCGCCGATGCCGGCCGCGGCTACCGCAATGCATTCATTCGCAGCCTCACCGCACTGGGATTCAGCCATGAAGAACTGCCGCCACTCAAACCCTTTACCGACGCCGGGAATTACAAGGGCAAGTTGCTGAGTTTTCGCCGTTAGCACCGGCCTTGAAAATCGCCCGGCGGACCCTATTTCCGCTATTAAGTGATTGACCATGGCCGGCTTCAGGCTGTCTCGATCTCAGCCGCCGCCCCGGTCATGGTTTTCGGTTTATCGCAAAAACTCTGACTTCGATGAGTGACTTTAACGAGGGTAGCATCATGCGTTCTGAGGCAAAATTCAGATGGGCTATCGGCTTGAGTGTGTTGCTGGCGATAGCACTGGTCATTCAGGGGGTTCTGCTCTGGCAGACCCGGCAACAAGTGGCGGCACTGGACCCCGGCCTGGAGATGCGGGAGCAAGCAAGCGAGCAGGAACTGACTCCTCTGGAAGAAAAAATCCTGGCCCGGCTGGAGGCCAAAGATCCCCAACCGCGCAGGTCCCCGGGTCAGCTTTCGCCGGGCGCCAACAGTCTGTTTGGCGGCAGTCTTTTCTCCAGTGACCCCTTCGCTTCCTTTGAGCAGATGCGTCAACGCATGGATTCATTGATGGCGGGTATAGGGCCGTCCAGCGGCATGAGTTTCAGCCTGCAGTCACCGGATTTTCAACTTGAGGAAACCGAAGATGACTATCGCCTGCTGATCAAGGTGCCGGAGCAGCACGAGATCGACCTGCAAACCGAAGTGGAAGACCGGGAAGTGATCGTGCGCGGCAGCATCAGCAGTAATCGCAGTCAGACCGGCAATGGCCTGTCCAGCCAGTTTGTTTCTTCCAGCCAGTTCAACCGCCGCTTTGATCTGCCGGGAGATGTAAACGAAGTGGGTGTTTACACCGAGCAGAGCAATGAAGGCCTGGTGCTGGTAATGCCCAAGGCCAAAAACCAGAGCCAGGTCTGATCAGCGCGCCAGGCTGCAGGGAAACTCGGCGCGAAAGGCATCCAGCAGCAGATCCTGCACCATCACCTGAGGCCCGGCATCCTGCTTCCGGGCCTCGGCCCGCACCATGGAAACCAGTTGATCGCTGTGCATGGGCACCCCCTGGGGCGGACAGAACAGGGGGCTCAGTTGCTGCTCATGCAGCTCGCGGGTATAGCTCACCATCATATTCACCAGTTCTGAAAAGCGCACAATAATGGCCGAGTTCGGCGCATTGCCGCTCTCCACGGAATTGATCTCCGCTTCCAGCTCGGCCCAGTTCATGGCCTGCAAGGGCGCGGCCAGCAGGGCAGTTAACAGGCCGGCCAGGCAGGCCTGCAGGGTTTTTCTGATTCCCGGTTTGTTCTTCATGTCTCTGATTCCTGTTTTTGGCGCTTAGCAATAATTATTGTTTTACAATAAAACATTCATGTTTTACGATGTCAATAATGGCATGCTGACAGACTGATGCACAGCGCTGTCGGGCATCTGCCAAGACCATTCGTTTCAACAGGATTATTAAGAGAGATTCAGCCATGAATAACCCGGCCCGTATCCGCCGCGTGAGTACCCTGCTGAAGCTGGCCTGCGATGCCTACCTGCTGGTGGCGCCGCTGCTGCTGGCCGCCATTTGGCTTAACTTCGAGCAATTGGGTCCCCAGTGGCAGACCCTGTCACAATTGCCGATCCAGCCACAGTATGTGGGCCTGACCAATAAACTGCTGGGTGCCCTGATTACCACCATTCCCCTGGCGCTGCTGATGTACGGTGTGTGGCGCCTGCGTAAATTGTTCGAACAGTTTCGTCAGGGGCGGCTGTTCAGTGAAGCAGGCGCCGATCACCTCCATGCCTTCGCCTGGATGCTGTTGATTACCATGCTGATGGCGCCGGTGGTCAGCGCTTTGTTGAGCCTGGTGCTCACCATGAACAATCCGCCGGGGGAGAAGGCGCTGGTCATTAGCCTTGGCAGTAATGACTTCGGTCAGCTCTTTATCGCCGGCGCACTGTTTGCCATCACCTGGACCCTGCGCGAGGGCTATCGCCTTAGTCAGGAAAACGAGGCCTTTGTCTGAATGGCTATCAAGGTGAATCTGGATGCCATGCTGGTGGCGCGCAAAAAACGCTCGAAGGAACTGGCGGAATATGTGGGCATCACTGAGCAGAATATTTCTCTGTTAAAAACCGGCCGGGTAAAAGGGATTCGTTTCAATACCCTGGAGAAAATCTGCGATTTTCTGGACTGCCAGCCCGGGGATATTCTGGAGTATGAAAAGGAACAGGAAAAATAAAATCAACAATAGTCGGCTAGAAAGCAGCTCAGCCTCCGCGCTGGCCAGCGGCAAAATACAGCAAGATACCGATGCCGATGTAACACAGGCAGACAATCAGAAAATAAGTCGGCTGCTCGGTTTTCTCGATCAACCGCGAGGAAATACCGTCTTTGGCATAGATCCGGCCCGTAACCAGGCCCCAGCCGCCATAGCCTGCCAGGCCCAGGCTGAGTATTTGCAACAGATCCATGGCTTTGATTCTCCTTAGTCCTGCAAAGTCCTCGCCCAAAAAGGGCAAGGCATCAACGATCTCAAGGGAGAAAGCGCGGAGGAAGACGCAGATAAAATTTGCTGATTCCTCCGCGCTTTTTTATTTACGAGGTATTCCTTCCATGACTTATCGACGCTTGAAGGATTTGGCCAGCCAGCCAATGCCAAAGCCAATCAGAAACACCGACAGATAGATAATCACCCGCGACGCCTCGATGCTCCAGATCAGAAACTGGACGCTTACCACCTCCATATTCTGCAACACAAAGATGACCATAAAAGCCAGGGCGAAAACGCCAATAAATAGTTTCGGGTTCATGGTGTATTCCTCTGCAGTGCTGGTTGCCAGTCATTGAATCCATTTATCTGATTACGGTAGCACTGTTGGCGGGGCCAGGGCTACGGTAATCCGAGCCTGGCCGCAGCGGCGCTATCCAACGGCTCTTGAGTTTGCGTAAGTCCGGCCTTCGTTTTACTCTCAAGCTGAGACTCAACAGGGGGCTGGTCATGACAACAAACAACAAAAACCACAGCGGACAAACAAACCCGGGCGACAAGCACAGCAGTTTCAGCCGTCGTCGACTGCTCACCGGTGCCAGCGCCCTTGCCGCGGCCAGTCTGTTGCCCGGCACGCTTAATGCCCAGGCCCGGCGCACTGAAGCCGAGGTAATCGTGATCGGTGGTGGTATTGCCGGTTCGTCCACTGCCTTTCATCTGGCCGAACAGGGCCACGATGTCATCCTGCTGGAGCGGGGCGAGATTGCCTCGGAAGCCTCGGGCCAGAACATGGGTGGCGTGGGCGGCAATGGTTGGGGCAATAATCCGGATTTATTGTCCTACCTCACCGCCGGCGGTGTGGAAATTTACAAGCGCATGCAGCTGGACCTGGGCTATGACATGGAGTTTCGCCTCTCCGGCACCATGACCGCCATTGCCACCGAGGCTGAATACGAATTCCAGCAGGACCGCGTGGCCGCCCTGCAGGCCGGTGGTTACGATGTGCATCTCTTGTCCACCCGGGATGCCCGCGCCCTCGAGCCGGAAGCCAACCCGGATTTGCTGGGCTTTGTCCATTCGCCCCAGCGCGGCCAGGCGGATCCGGTGAAATCCACCCGCGCCTTCGCCCATGCCGCTGAAGTGGCCGGTGCCGCCATTCACACCGGTGAGAATGTGGTTTCAATCGACCCGCAAACCAATGGATACGCCATACGCACCGACAATAGCGAATATCGCTGCCAGACCCTGGTGCTGGCCACCGGGGCCTGGTGCGGCCCGGTGGGCAATTTGCTGGGCATTAGCATACCGATAGTTCCAGTACGCGGGCAGATGTGGGCCACAGAAAGCCTGCCCATGCGGGTGTTCAGCACCATTGGTTCTTCAGAATCGCCCTATGACTGGAGTATCGATAACGGCGCCGATGCAGTCACACCACCCAACTGCACCCACAAGAACGGCCGCCGTACCACACGGCATTTATATGGTCGCCAGCGCAAGAACGGCGAGATTATTTTCGGTGGCGATCGGGAAAGCCTCGGCTATGTTACTGGCACCGACCCCGACGGTATCGCCGTCAATCGTGGCCACGCCGCCGAAGTGATTCCTCTGGTGGCCAGCCTGCCCATCGCCAGAACCTGGTCCGGCCTGATGCCATTCGCCCTCGATGGTTCCCCCATCATCGGCAAGATTCCCCTGCGGGATAATCTCTACATCGTCAGCGGCCTGGCCTCCTCAGGCTTCGGCCGTGGCCCCATGGCGGGCAAGCTGGTGGCGGACTATATCCATACGGGTCATCGACCCGGGGTGTTGGCGGAATCTGACCCGGCGCGCTGTGTGACCGAATCAGCCTGATCAGATAAGGAATCGCCTTGCCTCTGCCATTGCGCGCCGTAGGTGGCGCGGTTACAGTAAGTTAAAATGCGATGCACTAAAAGCATCTTGTATTGGCCTGCTGCCATTCAAGAATCAGAACATAAACAACAAGGATAATAATGAAAGCGTCCAACACACTTCTCAGCAGCCTGTTGCTGTTGCTCACCACATTCACCGCCCAGGCCGACACCAGCGTGCTGTTTATCGGCAACAGCTTCACCTATGGCTATGGCTCTGCTTCGCGCTTTTACCGCGCCGACACCGTCACTGACCTGAACAACGAAGGCATCGGCGGTGTGCCGGCCCTGTTCAAATCCTTTGCCGATCAGGCCGGGCTGGATTACGACGTCTATCTGGAAACCCGCGGTGGCAGCAATATCGATTTTCATCTAGAAAACAAGCTGGGTGTCATCGGTCGCCGACCCTGGGATCAGGTCGTCATGCATGGTTACAGCACTCTGGATGCCGATGATCCCGGCAACCCGGCCAAACTGGTGGCCAGCACCCGTGAGATGGCTGAATTCCTGCGCAGCAAAAACCCGCAGGTAGAAGTCTATTTAACCGCCACCTGGGCCCGGGCCGATCAGGTCTATGTGGATGATCGCCCCTGGACTGGCCAGTCACTGGATGCCATGGCAGCCGATATCCGCGCCGGTTACGACCAGGCCGCGGCAGCGCCCGGTGTGGTGGCAGTCAATCCGGTGGGTGAGGCCTGGCAGAAAGCCATGGAACTGGGCATCGCCGATCCCAATCCCTACGATGGCATTGAACTGGGCAAGGTAGACCTGTGGACCTGGGATCACTACCACGCCAGCGACTACGGCTATTATCTGGAAGCCCTGGTGGTTTTTGGCAACCTCACCGGCAAAGACCCGCGCTCGCTTGGCGAGAACGAATGCTCCGGTTATGAACTGGGCATGTCTCGTAATGAAGTGAGGATGCTGCAGCAGGCGGCATTCGAGCAATTGCAAAGCGAGGGCAGGGTGACAGCCGATCCGCTGGAGATTCCCCGGCGGGTGAATCCGGAGCGTTGTGGGCCGGGGCGCTAAACAAGACCCTGGCTGATCGAGCCGGATTCACAGCCCGGCGCGGCCAAACCCACTAAGATTTCCGCGATGAACAGACTCACCATACAGGGTGCCACCGCTGCCCTTGAAGCCCACGATGAACCGTTCAAGGAGTTGTTCAAACACGGCTCTCTGTCAGTGGAGTTCTACAAGCCCGACAAGGTAGACCTGCAAACTCCCCATGACCGGGATGAGATCTATGTGGTGGCATCGGGAACAGGCTTTTTCGTGAACGGGAAAAACAGACAACCCTTCGAGCCAGGCGAAGTGCTGTTCGTCGCCGCCGGCATTGAGCACCGATTCGAAGACTTTTCAGCAGATTTCGCCACCTGGGTTTTTTTCTACGGCCCACCAGGTGGCGAGCAGGCATAAAGCCGACAAGCAGTTAGCACTGGCTTGTCTGCCGCTCCACCATCTGACCGCACATCCAAAAACCCCCGGCCTGCGTAATCAGGACATCAGTCACTGCAGGAAACACACCATGACCAGACTATTGCTGCCCCTGATCCTATTGATTCCGGGAAGTCCCTTGATGGCGCTTGAAGAACCCGATTACGAAGTAGTTGCTACCGTGGGCGATATCGAATATCGCCAGTACGCACCCTATCTGCTGGTTGAAACGGTGGTCACCGGCGAAGAGCAGCGCAGCCGCGCCAGTAATATCGGTTTCCGGCGCCTGTTTGACTATATTTCCGGTGAGAATACCGGCGATGAGAAAATTGCCATGACCGCCCCGGTGCAGCAGCAAGCGGCGGGCACAAAGATTGATATGACTGCGCCGGTGCAGCAGGCCGCCACCGAAGACGGCTGGCTGGTGAGCTTTGTGGTGCCCTCCAAATACAACGCCGACACCGCACCGCGACCCAGCAGTGACGACGTCAGCCTGCGCCCAGTACCGGGCAAGCTGATGGCAGTGCTGCGCTACTCCGGCCGCTGGACCGAGCGCAATCAGAGCCGCCACAAGCAGGAATTGCTGGAGGCAGTAAACCGGCATGGTGTGGAGCCGCTTGGTGAAGTCATCAGTGCCGCCTACAACTCACCATTTTCCCTGCCCTTCATGCGCCGCAACGAAGCCATGGTAGAGGTAAGCCGCCTGCCATCCACCTGAGGCGAGCAGTTCCCAGGCTATTCGAAGATATTGATCAAGGCATAAGTGACGCTTGTGCCTTCTTCAGTTAGTAACTGGTGCCAGACCCGCGCCGGTACATGCAGGATATCCCCGGCTGTCACCTGGAATTCCTCATAGCCCACCAGATCAGGCCGCTGCTGCGAAGGCGGCAGGCCGTCGACCCAGCCCACGCGCTCACCACCCATGCGCACGGAACCGCTGCCATCCAGAATGATATACATATCCCACTTGGTCTCGTGGATTTCCGGCTGGGTATAGCCGCTGCGATGAACGATGGACATACTGTGGGGCCGATGATCGGCCGCCTGCAACACACGTTTGAAGATAAAGCCGGTATCCCAGATACCTTCACCATCGGCCAGGCCCTGGGCCAGCTCCGCCTTGATATTGGCCACCGCCTCGGCATCCCAGTGCAGGTATTCCGACGGGCGTGGCTCATTGGTGACGCCACCAAAGGGATTGTCCTGCGCCTGGGCAGGCAGTTGCAGACCCGCCAGCAAAGCCAGGCTGGCGAAGAGACAGGAAGAGGAGTAAATAGCAGTCTTCGGGAATAGTTTCATGGCGACCCTCTGTTATTGATTATTCTGTCAGCCGTCCTGGCAGACTAATCCGCCTGCCGGTAAAAATCCAACCGCCATAAACGCCGGGCAAGCTGCAATTGCTCATCAGGGCAGCAGGACAACAGGGCAGGACCGCGCCATTGCACCCCGCCAACGGGGCGGGTACAGTAGGTGCCCACACCCTGATGAGGATTGCCCATGACTGCCCGGAGTTTGTATTTGCAAGGCATCAGCCTGTTGCTGGGCATGGGGTTGGCAATGAGCATGAGCAGCAGCACCCAGGCTCAAAACGTCGCCATCGAAGCCGGCGTCAGCCAGGACCTGGCCATCGCCCGCCGCGCCATCCTCTCGGACATCAATTACAGCCTGCGCTTCGACATCCCCGCCGATGAAAACGAAGCCATAACCGCCTCGGCCACCATCAGCTTTAACCTGCGAAATGCCAGCGCGCCCTTGCAGCTGGATTTTCGCGAAAGCGCCGACAAGTTGCACAGCGTCCGCAGCAATGGCAGTGAATCCGATTACCGCTTCGAACAGGAACATCTGATCATCCCGACGAGTAAGCTGCAAAGCGGCCGCAACAGCATCGAGATCGACTTCACCGCCGGCGACAGCTCCCTCAACCGCAACCCGGAATTTCTCTACACCCTGTTCGTCCCCGACCGGGCCCGCACCGCCTTCCCCCTGTTCGACCAGCCCGACCTCAAGGCCACCTGGGAACTGACCCTGGAAATCCCCGCCCACTGGGAAGCCATTGCCAATGCGCCGGTGGCGGAGACGGAGTTGATAGAGAGCGAGCAGGGCGGGCGCAAGACCATTCAATTCGCCCGTTCCGATCTCATCAGCTCCTATCTGTTCTCCTTCGTGGCCGGCGAGTTTGAAAAGGTCACGCGGGAAATCAATGGCAGAGAGATCAGCCTGCTGCACCGGGAAAGCGATGAAGAAAAAGTGGCCCGCAATCTGGATGCCGCCTTCGAGCTGCACGGCGCAGCGCTGAACTTTCTCGAGGACTACACCGGCATTGCCTATCCCTTCCAGAAATTCGACTTCGCCCTGATTCCCGGTTTTCAGTACGGCGGCATGGAGCATGTGGGGGCCATTCAATACCGGGCCGACAGCATCTTCCTGGATGAATCCCCGTCCCAGAACCAGCTCCTGTCCCGCGCCAGCCTCATCGCCCATGAAACCGCCCATATGTGGTTCGGCGATCTGGTCACCATGGAATGGTTCAACGATGTGTGGATGAAGGAAGTATTCGCCAACTTCATCGCCGCCAAGGCGGTCAATCCCAGCTTCCCGGACATCAACCACGAGCTGGGCTTTCTGCTGCGCCACTATCCCAGCGCCTATGCCGTAGACCGAACTGAAGGCGCCAACCCCATTCGCCAGAACCTGCCCAACCTCAACGAGGCCGGCACCCTCTATGGCAACATCATCTACAACAAGGCCCCGGTGATGATGCGCCAGCTTGAAGCATTAGTAGGCGAGGACACCTTCCGCGAAGGCCTGCGCGACTATCTCAGCCAATACGCCAATGGCAATGCCAGCTGGCCAGACCTGATTGAGATACTGGATGGCAAAAGCGAAGAAGATCTCCAGCAATGGAGCCAGGTCTGGGTCAACACCCCGGGCCGCCCCCATATGCAGGTGCATGCCTTCCCCAGCGGCACTACCCTCAGTGTGGTGCAACAGGACCTGACCGGCGCCAGCCGCGTCTGGCCCCAGCGTTTCAGTATCAGTTTCAGGGGAGAGGAAGGAGAGAGCCAGGACGCCAACCAGCAAGCCAACAGCAGCAATGTCTACAGCCTGCAAACTGCCGCCATTGCCCAGACCGCCGAGGGCGAGCTGTCCATCATCAACGCCGACGGCTTCGGCTACGGCCTGTTCCCGGCCCGCCCGGACTCCCTGCAGCAATGGCAACAGTTAAATGAAGTAGAACGCGGCTCTCTGCTCATCGCCCTCTATGAAAACATGCTGGAAGGCGAAGTCATCAGCCCGCAGCAATACGCCAGCGAACTGCTCAACATCGCCACCGCCGAAGACAACCAGCTCCTGCTCAACCGCGCCCTGGGCTATATGAGCAACATCTACTGGTCCTTCCTGAGCGAAAGCCAGCGCCAGGCCCTCACCCCCACCACGGAAAACCAGTTATGGCTGGCCATGCAGGCGGCAGAGGACAGCAGCAAGAAGAAACTCTATTTCGATGCCTGGGCCAACATCGCCCTGAGCGAAGAAGCCCTTAACCGCTTGCTAGCGGTATGGAGCGAAGAGGCCATCATCGAAGGCCTGAACCTGTCCGAGACCGACTACATTGATCTGGCCAGCAACCTGGCCATTAAACGTCCAGACCAGGCAGAAGCCATCAGCAATCAACAACTTGAACGCATCGAAAACCCCGACCGCAAACGCCGCTTCGAATTCGTCATGCCAGCCCTGTCCAGCGACCAGGCCGAAAGAGACAAGTTCTTCGAATCACTCAAAATCGAGGCCAACCGCGCCAGAGAACCCTGGGTATTGGACGGCCTGAACGCCTTGCATCATCCGCTGAGAACCGCACAATCCGAAAAGTACCTGCAAGCCAGCCTGGAACTGCTGCAGGAGATCCAGCAAACCGGCGACATCTTCTTCCCGGCCCGCTGGCTGGCCGCGAGCCTGGGCAATTATCGCAGCGAAGCGGCAGTTCACACGGTGCGCAGTTTTCTTCGGGAACGACCGGAGTACAATGCCCAGCTTCGGATGAAGATTCTACAGGCGGCGGATCCGCTTTTTCGTGCGGCCAGGATTGTTAATGCCCGGCAGTAAGAATTAAAACAGAACACAAAAACTAACGAATAAAAACAAGAAACAGGGTCAGGGAAGTGACAGCAGTAAACCAGACCATCTCTATCGACTACTATAGTGACGTCCTCTGCATCTGGGCTTACATCGCCCAGGCTCGGGTCGATGAAATCAAAAGACAGTTTGGCGATCAGGTAGAAATCAATTATTGCGTCTGCAAAGTCTTTGCCGATGTCGACTACAAAATGCAAACCACCTGGAAAGCCAAAGGCGGCTATGAAGGCTTTGCCGAGCACTTGCATGAGGTGGCCAGGCAATACGACCACATTGAGCTGCACGACGACATCTGGCGAAAAACCCGCCCCGCCTCATCCACCCCGGCACACCTGATTATCAAAGCTGTACAGAAGGTCGCGCCAGAGAAATGCCTGTCAATCACCATCGCATTGAGAAAGGCTTTCTTCAAAGAGGCGAGGGATATTGCTGACAGTGACGAGCTGGAACAAATACTTGAAGAAGTAGGTGTGCCGGTAGACGAGGTCAATGCTCTGATCTGCTCAGGCCAGGCCCATGCCCTGTTGGAAGCGGATATGCGGGAGAAGGAACTGCAGAATATTTCCGGCAGCCCTACCTATGTGCTGAACGATGGTCGGCAGAAGTTGTATGGCAATGTGGGGTATGGGGTGATTGAGGCGAATATTAAGGAGCTGCTCAGGTCGCCGTATGTGGGGGCGGCTAGTTGGTGTTAGCCATGTTGATTGCGTGGGTTTAAGCGTAAAATACCCCGTGCTAGCTGATTTAATTTAGTTCACCAAAATCGGATAGACCCAAACCTGGTTTCAGTTGGTAGCAGCATTTCAGATACCCTGAACAGCAATTTTTGGCCAATTAACGCATAAAAATCTCAAGAGATAGTGAGCTAAAGTGTTACTAGATAACAGGAATAACGGCTATGTCGGGTATGAACTGAAGAAGCGCTCGTTCGAAGGCTCAAAGCTGGCCGTTCTTTCGAGCTTGTTCACCATCTATGGCTATGCAGCCCTGAATAAAGAGCTGGGCAAGCTTTCCAATAGCCGTTTGCTTCTCACGGACTGGCAACACCAGACCCTTCAATCGCTCGTCGGCACCGAGGCCGAAGTGCGCCTGACCAATCAACTCAACCAGCGCCGGATTGCCAGAGAGTGTGCCAAGTGGATCAGGGGGAATGTCGAGGTCAAGGCCAGTCGCGAGCCGCACCAATCCAGTCAAAACCTCATTCATCTGATGGCAAACGGGAGTGGAGATCATTTTGCCGTTCATGGCAGTGCCACATTGACGCCTACGGGGCTGGGTGAAGTTCGGGCGAATGGCTTGCAAATGAACACGGGTACTTCCGATGCCGAAACCACCCAGCAGCTATTGGCTTGGTTCGATGGCATCTGGTCGGACGATTCAAGTGCAACTGATATTCGCAACGACGTGCTAGAACGGCTCGATTTTATTGCCGCCGATCAGCCTGCCAGCTTTGTCTACTTCCTGACGCTCTACAACATCTTCAAAGACTTCCTCGAAGACATCGACGAGGAAAATATTATTCGCAGTAAGACGGGCTTCAAGGACACATTGGTCTGGAATAAACTCTACAAGTTTCAGAAAGATGGCGTGCTGGGAGCTATCGACAAGCTCGAAAAACACAACGGCTGCATCATCGCCGATAGCGTTGGCCTGGGTAAGACATTCGAAGCGCTGGCGATCATCAAATATTACGAGCTACGCAATGACCGTGTGTTGGTTTTATGCCCGAAAAAACTGCGTGACAACTGGACGATGTACACCATCAACGACAAGCGGAACTTGCTTGCCAGTGATCGGTTCAACTTCGATGTTCTGAATCACACCGACCTGAGCCGACTAAAAGGCTTCTCCGGCGAAATCAATCTCGAAACGCTTAACTGGAGTAACTACGACCTGATCGTTATCGACGAGTCGCACAATTTCCGCAACAACCCGAACAGGGCAGACGGAAAGACCCGATACGAACGGCTTCTCAATGACATTATTCGTTCCGGCGTCAGGACAAAGGTTTTGATGCTATCGGCAACGCCCGTGAACAACCGGATGAATGACCTGAAGAATCAGGTCGCATTCATCACTGAAGGACGCGACGATGCTTTTGGTGATGTCGGTATTCGGAGTATCGACAGCACACTCCGACTGGCTCAAAAGCAGTTTAACCAGTGGGTCAAGCAACCCGTCGAAAGCCGGACAACGGCGAGCCTTCTGGATAGCATGAGCTTCGACTACTTCAAGCTACTTGATGTTGTCACCATCGCTCGGTCGCGGAAGCACATCGAAAAATACTACGGCACTGCCGATATTGGTGAGTTTCCTACGAGGCTGCCATCGAAGAATATCTATGCGGATATAGACCTGTCCGACGAATTCCCACCACTACGGGAGGTCAATAAAACCATTCGCAGACTCTCGCTGGCTGGTTATTCGCCACTCAAGTTTGTTCGCAATGACAAGAAGGATGAATACGCACGGCGCTACGACAAGGCTGTTGGCGCGGGTGCCAGCGTTTTCAAGCAGATAGACCGTGAAGAAAGTCTGGTTCACCTCATGCGGGTGAACTTGCTCAAGCGTATGGAAAGCTCTATCCGCTCATTCCGGCTCACCGTTGACAAGCTCAATAACCAGATCGAAGTGCTTCTTTCAAAGATTGAAGAGCATGAGGCAAGCGATATTGATGCTCTCAGTATCGAAGATATTCATGATTTCGAGCTGGATTCTCCTGAATTGGAACCGTACATGATCGGCAACAAGACCAAGGTGCTCTTGCAGGACATGGACTTGATTCACTTCAAGCAGGAACTTGAAGCGGATCGTGTGTTGCTGACCAGCATCGCGGAGGCAGCCAAAGAGGTATCGGCAGAGCGTGATGCGAAACTGGATCAACTCAAGGCCACCATTGCAGAAAAAGTCAATAACCCACTCAACGCCGACAACAGGAAAGTCATCGTTTTTACGGCCTTTGCAGACACTGCGCAGTACCTCTATAGCCACTTGGCGCAATGGGCAAAGCAGGATATGAATATAGACAGCGCTTTGGTTACGGGCGGCGGCACAAACAAAACGACGGTCACTGGAATCGGCTCCGAGTTGAACAGCATTCTCACCGCGTTCTCACCAGTTTCGAAGGAGCGAGACAAGATTGACCCGAACGCGACCGCAGAGATTGATCTGCTCATCGCTACTGACTGTATCAGCGAAGGTCAAAACCTTCAAGATTGTGACACGCTGATTAACTACGACATTCACTGGAATCCGGTCAGGATTATCCAACGCTTTGGTCGTGTGGATCGACTTGGTTCCAAGAATCAGAAAATCCAGCTCATAAACTTCTGGCCGAACATGGAGCTGGATGAATACATCAATCTGGAGGCGCGTGTATCAGGCCGTATGGTGTTACTGGATATTTCGGCGACTGGCGAAGAAAACGTCATCGACGAGAACGCCAAGGAAATGAATGACCTTGAGTATCGCCGTAAGCAGCTCCAGAAATTGAAAGATGCCGTTGTCGATCTGGAAGACATGGCGGGCGGCGTCTCCATTACCGACCTTACGCTCAATGACTTTCGGATGGATTTGTCGGACTACATGAACCGTAATCGTCCCGAAGCAAACGCTAAGAGTCAGAATCTCCATGCGCTGGAGCAAGCGCCCATCGGTCTATATGCCGCCGTGACTCTTGATGAATCGCTCTCTGAAGAGGGGCTGAAGTCCGGCGTGATTTTCTGTCTGAAGAATATCCGAACAGGTTCGCAGGCCGTTCAGGTGGACGAAAACTATCCGCTGGCTCCTTATTTTCTCGTCTATGTCTCCGACGATGCTGTGATTGAGCTGAACTTCACCCAAAGCAAAAAGGTACTCGATCTTCTCAAGCGTCAAGCCTTCAGTCATTCGGACATAGACGAGGGTGCGGCGAACTACGTGAATGATGAGACCAAGCAAGGCCGCAACATGGAGCACTATCAACACCTGCTCGCCGTTGCAGTGGATAGCATCGCGGGTAAGAGTGAAGAGAAAGGCGTCGAAAGCCTGTTCACCAAAGGTGGCACGGTGCTCACTGCGACAAGCAGTCAGGGAATTGAAGACTTTGCCGTGATTTCCTACCTGATACTCGTTGACCAAGACGACGCGGTGCCCACTCTACCAAACGATAGCAAGGAGGCGACCGGATGATTCAATCCTTCGATGACTTCCTTGAGCATCTGGATATCCCAAGTTCTTGCAGGCTCGATAAGCCTGTCTTTAAGAAACTGTTTCTGGACAACGGCGTACTCGATGCCACGGATAAGAAATGCCTGAAAGACGATATCTCGCGGGTGCGATGGCTCTACACGCTCAAACCCAGCACGATCAATATCGCGGCTTACGGTGACGACATGCGCGAATACCCAGAGGTGGCCGTTCTGCATGTCGAGTTAAGCAATGCCAGCCGCGCTGCGCGGATTGCGCACTTTATCAACCGCTCGATCCCATATCCCCTTGTCCTGCTCTTTACGGCAGAGATAGATGGTCACACCAGTATGTCTATTAGTTTGGCGGATAAGCGGATCAATCAGGCGGACAAAGAAAAATGGGTACTGGAAGATTCCGTGAATTCCGGCTGGCTCAACTTCTCCGCTCAGTCCGCGTCAGAAAACGAGTTTCTGAATAGCCTTAAAGTTACGGCTTTGCCATTCACAGACTTCTGGCGTTTCTATCAAGCGCTCATGGAGCGCGTAATCGCGATCAACTGTGCGATCCATAGCGGTAACTTCAAGCTGAATGCGCTCTCTACATATGGGGGCACCTTAAATCAGGGTAATGGCCGATTAGAGAAGTTACGTGAACTTGAAAAGCTGGATACGCAGAAGGCCGAGATTGCCAACAAGCTAAAGAAAGAAAAGCAAATGGGCAGGCAGGTCGATCTGAATACCAAGGTAAAAAATATTAACGACAGGATTGCTGAAATCAAAGGCAGCCTTTAAACCCTATATATGAAAGAAAGTGTGAACGCTAAATCATGGGAAGCAGAATGAAGAAAGTACAACCAGAAGAAGGCGAAAGCGCCGACATTGTTTCAGAGAACATTGAACGATTGAAAGAACTGATCCCCGATGCGTTCAGTGAGGGCGGTGTCGATTTTGACGCGCTCCGTCAATTGCTTGGAGACGCCAACGTATTAGACGAAGGCGAGGAAAAGTATGGCCTCAATTGGCATGGCAAGAAAAAGGCTCGCCAGATAGCGCTGACACCATCGACAGGAACGCTCCTGCCTTGCCCTGAAGAAAGCGTTGATTGGGACACAACCAAGAATCTATTCATCGAGGGAGACAACCTCGAAGTTCTCAAGCTGCTTCAAAAAAGCTATGCCAATAAGGTCAAGATGATTTATATCGATCCGCCTTACAACACCGGAAAAGAATTCATTTATCCCGACAAGTTTCAGGAAAATCTGGATACCTATCTAAAGTACACCGGTCAGGTTGATGATGAAGGAATGAAGCTCTCATCCAATACTGAGTCAACTGGTCGTAAGCATACAAATTGGCTGAATATGATGTACCCACGCATTCGGCTTGCTAGAAATTTATTGTCAGGAAATGGCGTTATCTTCATATCGATTGATGATAACGAGCAGGCCAACCTTAAGAAAATGTGCGATGAGATTTTCGGAGAATCGAATTTTCTTGGATGTGCAGGGCGTATAACTAAGAAAAGCAACAATAAAGGAGATTTTTGGGCGCCGAATTTTGACTACGTTCTTACATATGCCAAAGATATAAACCAAACAGAAAAGTTTTTTGGCGGAGTTAACTACGATGCGTACAAGGAAGTTGATGACGATGGGCCGCGGGCTGGTGAAAAATATCAGCTCGTGCGCATGTATATGTCCAGCCTTGAAAATCGCAACCCGGAACAACGCTTTTTTATAGATTGTCCGGATGGTACGCGTGTAATCCCGCCTGGCGATACCTTTCCACCGGAGCGGCCAAAGCTGGGGGATGGCATATGGAGGTGGACACGAAAGAAAATGGAGCAAGACCCTGACAGTGTGGTCGTAAAAAAGGTAAAGTCTTCAAATCTCATAACTGAAGATGGGAGTCCTGCCAAATGGAATGTCTACACAAAAACATATTTAAACGATGTAATTGAGAATGCTTCTGCGAAGCCGAATAGTCTTATCGAAAATCATATTAATCAAGTTGGGTCTCATGAAATCAACAAACTTGGCATTCCATTTGACTTTTCAAAACCCTCTACGTTAATTCAATATCTGATTGAGATAGCCAGAGTGTCAGTAGATGACATAGTTTTAGATTTTTTTGCGGGCTCCGGTACAACGGCGCAAGCTGTCATGACAGCGAATACTAAGGATGGAGGGCACCGTCGATACTTGTTGGTCCAGCTACCAGAACCTATTGACGAAAAAAAGAAAGCTAAAGAGCTAGGATTTTCAACTCTGTCTAAATTAGCGATGGAGCGGATTCGCCGTTCAGCAAACCTAATCAAAGAAGAAGCTGGTTATGCTCAAGATTATGGCTTTAAGGTATTTAAATTGCACAGTAGCAATATTACCTCATGGTTACCTCAAACCGACGACATAGAAGCATCTCTACTTAATAGCGTTGACCATCTTGTTTCAGGACGCACCGAACAAGATATCCTGTATGAGCTTCTTTTGAAACGAGGAGTTGATCTATCTGTTCCAATCGAGATCCGCGAAGTATCTGGCAAAAATATTTACAGCATTGGCTACGGTGTGTTGTTCGCCTGCCTTGATGAGTCCATTAACAAGGATCAGGTCGAAGAAATAGGACAAGCCATAATCGATTGGCATCAAAAGCTTGCACCCAGCTCTGATACCCACGTCTTCTTCCGTGATAGCGCGTTCAGCGATGATGTTTCAAAAACCAACATGGTTGCCATTCTTGAGCAGAACGGCATAAACCATGTACGCAGCTTGTAGGGAGAGTACCTGATGAAGCTGCATTTTGAAGACGATCTGGATTACCAAAAAGCCGCCGTAGACTCGGTTGTTAGTCTGTTTAAGGGGCAGGAAATATCCCGCTCTGAATTCACCGTGACGTTCCAGCCCCACTCTTACATGAAGGGCAGCCCCAATTTGTCATTGGGTATGGAAGAAAGCCAGCTCGGTATCGGTAACAGGCTGGTGCTAGTGGATGAAGAAATTGAAGAGAACCTACGCAAGGTGCAGCTCCAGAACGGCTTGCGCCCCACTGAGAAACTAGCCAGTGGGGACTTCACCGTTGAAATGGAGACCGGAACGGGCAAGACCTATGTGTATTTGCGCACGATCTTCGAGTTGAACAAGAACTACGGCTTCACCAAATTTGTAATTGTCGTGCCGTCCGTTGCGATTAAGGAAGGTACATACAAAACGCTGCAAATCACGCAGGAGCACTTCGAAGGCTTGTATCCAAAGGCCAAGGGCTACGAATACTTTCTCTACGATTCTTCAAAGCTCGGTCAGGTACGTAACTTTGCGACCAGTAGCAATATCCAGATCATGGTCACGACGGTCGGTGCGATCAACAAGAAGGATGTAAATAATCTTTATAAGGAGAACGAGAACACAGGTGGTGAAAAGCCGATTGACCTTGTTCGCGCCACGAATCCGATCATTATCGTCGATGAGCCACAGAGTGTTGACGGTGGCCTGACGGGTAAAGGCAAAGAAGCGCTCACGGCGATGAACCCGCTGTGCACCCTGCGTTATTCCGCTACCCATGTTGACAAGCATCATATGACTTTCCGATTGGATGCTGTGGACGCCTATGAGCGCGGGCTGGTTAAGCAGATTGAGGTGGCTTCGCTCCAGATCGACAGTGGACACAACAAACCCTATATCCGGTTAGACTCTACCCATAATCGGAAAGGATCAATCACTGCAAAGGTCGAAGTGGATGTGCAGCGTGGCAAGAATGTACGGCGAGAATTCTTGACCGTAGAGGATGGTGACGACCTGGAGCAAATCACTGGTCGATCCATCTACGAGAATATGCAGATCGGAACCATTACCTGCGGAAAAGATAACGAATCCATCGAAGTGAAAGGTGATGGGTTCGATCAACTACTGAGGCCGGGCGATGCAATTGGTGGTGTTGATCCAGACCAGATCAAGCGTCTGATGATCCGGCGCACAATCAAAGAGCACTTCGACAAGGAACTGATGTTCGCTGCGAACAAAAAGCCGATCAAGGTGCTGAGCCTGTTCTTTATTGATAGCGTCGAGCACTACCGCCAGTACGACGAAGACGGTAAAGCAGTGAAGGGTAAATACGCTCGGATGTTCGAGGAAGAATACCGCAAGCTGGCAAAGTCAGCTGAGTATCAAAGTCTCTTCAAGGAGATTGATCTGGAGGCCGATGCGGACGAAGTGCACAACGGCTATTTCTCCATCGACAAGAAAGGTCGATCCGTAGAGACCGCCGAGAATAATCAGGCAAACCGCGACAATGCCGAGCGGGCATACAACCTGATTATGAAGGAGAAGGAGAAGCTGCTAAGCTTTGATACCAAGCTGAAGTTCATTTTCTCTCACTCCGCCCTAAAGGAAGGTTGGGACAATCCGAACGTATTCCAGATTTGCACGCTTCGTGACATGGGCAGTGAGCGGGAGCGCCGTCAGACACTTGGTCGTGGTCTGCGTCTCTGTGTCAACCAAAACGGTGAAAGGCTTCGCGGTAATGATGTAAATACGTTGACCGTGATTGCGACGGAGAACTACGAGAAGTTTGCCGAGAACTTGCAAAAAGAGATCGAGCAGGACACGGGTATTCGCTTTGGCATTGTTGAGCCACACCAATTCGCAACCATCCAAACCCTCAACGATCAAGGCGAGGTTGCGCCCTTGGGCGTAGAGCAGTCGGAGAAGATTTGGCGGTTCCTCAAGGATCAGCAATTTGTGGATGCCAAAGGCAAGGTCCAGGATCGTCTCCGCGCAGTATTGAAAGATGGAAACTTTGAGCTGCCGGAAGAGATTAAGCAGGAGCTTATCAAGGATCACGGAGAGGAACAGGCAGGCATTATCGCGTCGGACATTCAGGGTGTTCTCCGTAAGCTGGCAGGCAAGCTGGATATCAAGAACGCCGATGATCGGAAGATTATTCGAACGCGGGAAGCTGTTCTTGAGTCTGATGACTTCCGCCTGCTTTGGGAGCGGATCAAGTACAAGACCACTTATCGCGTTGAATTTGACAATCTCAAGCTCTTAGAAGATTGTGCCAAAGCAATAAGGGACTGCCCACCTATTACCACAACAAGAGCCAGATTCAGAATAGCAGACATAGCTATAGGAAAGGGAGGAGTTGAAGCCAAGGAAACAAAAGTCGGTGAGTCAGCCAGGATTTATGAAACGGACATTGAGCTACCGGATATAATTACGGACCTGCAGGATAGAACTCAACTCACTCGAAAGAGTATTGTTCAGATACTCAGAGAGAGCCGTAGATTACAAGACTTCCTTCGCAATCCCCAGCAGTTTATCGACTACTGCTCTGAAGCAATCAACCGCACAAAGCGGTTAGCGCTGGTGGATGGAATCAAGTACACGAAAATTGGTGACGACCACTTTTACGCCCAGGAGCTTTTCGAGCAGGAAGAGCTGAAAGGCTATTTAAAGAATACGCTGGAAGTTCAAAAGTCCGTCTACACCCATGTTGTGTACGACTCAGGAGGCGTGGAAAAGTCATTCGCCGAGGACCTGGAGAAGAATGAAAAAGTGAAGGTCTATGCCAAGTTGCCCGCGTGGTTCAAAGTGCCAACGCCACTTGGTTCGTACAACCCCGATTGGGCGGTTGTCGTGGAAAACGATGGCGAGGAAAAGCTCTACTTCGTCGTCGAAACAAAGGGCAGCACATGGTGGGACGATCTGCGCCACCTTGAAGGAGCTAAGATCAAGTGTGGAGAACGGCATTTTGAAGAAATTGCAGAGAAGAAAAAGAATCCGGCGCGCTACATTAAATCCATGGACGTAGATGGCATGATGGGATATGTCGACTGAGTCGGAGGCAACTAAGGAATTGAGTAAATACCAATTAGCGTTTGAGTTTGCCAATGCGTGTTAAGCATCGCAATTAAGTGGTATGAAAAGGCATATTAATTGTCATTAACTAATACATTGAACCGCATTTGATTGACAAGTCCCACTGAATTCGTTATTTGTTTATGGCTCGCCCCTGATTTATCTAGGCGGTTCAAATGCTGCTTAATGACAAAGATGTACCTACTAAACGCCTCTACAGCGCACAAGTGATTATAGCTTATGGACGCACTGGAGGGCGAAAAGTGAATTCGGGGGCGAGCACTAATATCCTATGTTGAATGAAAACTCGACTCCAAAAGATCTAGCGCATTTACTGAGAACCGATTATTCAAAGCTGTGCTATGCAATCTATGCTAAACAAATAAGTGACTATTACACTACATTCGAGATTGCAAAGAAGAATGGTGGATCTCGAATAATCCGAACCCCGAATCCTCAGTTAAAAACAATCCAACGCCGTATGTTGGGGTTGCTTTCAAATCTGTATGTGCCGCATCGAGCAGCCACCGCTTTTGTTGAAGGTAGGGGAATAGTTTTCAATGCGCGTCAACATACTCGAAAAGCTTGTGTATTCAATATCGATCTTCGAGATTTCTACGATCAGATCCATTTCGGCAGAGTAAAAGGCCTTCTAACAGCGAAGCCTTACTCACTATCTGACGATGTTGCTAGGATAATTTCACACATTTGTTGCGTGGATGGGGTTTTGCCGCAAGGAGCTCCTACGTCACCAATAATTTCAAATATGATTTGCAAAAAGCTCGACAGGGAGCTAAGCCTAATTGCCAAAAAGGAAAATTCTTTTTACACGAGATATGCGGATGATATTACATTTTCCTTCACGTCAATCTCAGATAATTGCATCTACTATAAAATAGACGGGAATTATAGAGTTGGTGATGAGATTAAAGAAACAGTTCAAAAGAATGGATTCGACTTAAACGACGAGAAAGTAAGAATTCAGTTCTTCAATGAAAGGCAGATAGTAACTGGCTTAAAAGTAAATAGAAAAGTAAATGTAGACCGTAGATATGTGCGGACAACTAGAGCTATGTTACATGCTCTTGAGCTGAATCCTCAAATTGCACAGATTAAATATCTTGCAAAAAACCCTCAATCGACTAAGAAGCTACACCATGTTGTCGCGGGTAGAGTTAATTTCATAGGGATGGTTAAGGGAATTGACTCGACTGTCTATCAAACAATTGCTCGGAAATATAATGCACTAAACTTTCGCGAGAAGCTTAGGACTGAACCAAAATCTGGGGCTGAAAGGTTCGCAAGAAAACTAAGCTTTTACGAAAATGAAGACAGAAAGCTTTTGGAGAGGTCGGTTTGGGTTATCGAGTTTGATTCCGTTCCCGGGCTTGATGTCGATCAGCAGCTTGTTCAAGGGTCTGCGTTTATGGTGAAGGGGCAGAAACTAGTTACTGCGGACCATTTGTTTACAATGGCAGGAGACCCTAGACAGTGTGTTGTATTTCGAATATTTGAACCACATAAAAGGCGCAAAGCGATTTTGCTCAGCCGCAATTCGGAGCTCGATATCGCATTGTTGCGAATCGAAGATGAAGAAGAGCAGCAGATATATGATTATCTAAAAATATCAACAGCACGAGACCCTAAGCCTGGATTCAAAGTGTCTGTGGTAGGGTTCCCACAACTTCAACCAGGCCACAGGTCGGTTACGGTGCTCCCCTGCAATATCGTGAATACCTACACGAAATCAGCCCTCCATATGGGTGAGGTGGACGTGGAAATAGCAGGCGGAAATAGTGGTGGACCTGTTATCAATGCATTTCAACAAGTCATAGGTATCGCCTTATCTGGGAGATCCGTTTCAATAGCTGAATCGAAAGCGGCGATTGAAGGAAATAATTCGTTTATATTCGCAAGTGCTTTCATTGAGTTCTTCGATGGTGACTAAAGGGTAGGGTAAGTTGTTGCACTACTGGTGGGTAAATCAAAAACAAACTCATCGCCAGGAAGTTGGCGAGGGATACATGTGGTCACCCAAACTGCAGCAAGATGGAAATCGGCATTTCTCGTATGAATTCATGAAGCATATTCAACCTGGCGACATCATATTTTCGTACGCTAACGCAGCTATCATTGCCATTGGTGTGGCACGCACTCATTGCTATTCATTTCCTAAGCCAGCCGAGTTTAGTCAAGCTGGTTTTAATTGGTCAGAAGAAGGCTGGAAAGTTGATGTGAATTACCGGAAGCTCGTCAATCCAGTGCGCACTATGGACCATATACAGTCACTTCGTAATCTACTACCAGCTACTAAATCTCCAATACAACATGCCACTGGAAAAGCAAACCAAGCCTATCTGTTTAAGATTGATAAATCATTTGCTCTAGCTCTAGCTCACTATATCGATTCTCACTCTGTTGACTTGGTAAACGGAAACTATGTATCTGAGAATTCTGGAGAATCGAATACAATAGATATTCATATAGAGCATTGGGAGGACAGAATTGAGGAAGAAATCCTTTCCTCTTCAGATATTGCAGAGACCGAGAAGATAGTCCTGGTGAAAGCGCGTCGTGGACAGGGTCAATTCCGCGAATCTATATTAGGCCGTGAAAAACGATGTCGAATTACGGGCGTTGACGGGCCAGAGCACTTAGTAGCAAGTCATATAAAGCCCTGGCGAAGTGCAAATAACGAAGAGCGTCTACATCCTGAAAATGGATTTATGCTTACGCCATCTATTGATCACCTTTTTGACAAGGGATTTATAAGTTTCGAAAACAGCGGCTCAATCTTGTTAGCGGATGTTGCTAATCGTGATGCTTTAGAGAGAATTGGTGTAATCGGTAGGGGTGCTCCTTCGAATATCGGGCTGGTTTCCGATGGGCAAAAAGAATTTTTAGACTGGCACAGGAGTTCAATATTCTTGTCTTAAGCGCTGAGAATTACTCCGATAAACTATGATAGATTAAATCTCTAGCAATACCATTCGCGTTAGCCGCCCCAGGTCGCCTCTGCCCCTGCGCCTGAATCATAGACAACCAGAAAATATCATTCACCGGATCAATCCAGAACGTAGTACCAGCAGCACCACCCCAGTTATAAGTCCCGGGTCCCTGTGGCGTACCTGCCGCCTGGGGGTCATAGGTCACCGCAAAGTCCACTCCGAAACCCACACCAGGCTGGCCCACGCCGCCAATGGCGTATTGCAGGTTTTCTTCGCCGGTGAGGCTGTCGGTGCGCATGATTCTGACGGATTCAGGGCTGAGGATTCTGGTGCCTTCCAGTTCGCCTTCGTTCACCAGCATCTGCACGAATCTGGCGTAGTCATGGGTGGATGACACCAGGCCGCCGCCACCGGATTCCAGGCGGTTGGGATCGAGATAGCTGGGCCGGTCGGTGCGGTGGGGTTGTTGCGCCAGTTGATTGCGTTCGGTGTCCCAGTAGTGCACCTCGGCGAAGCGGTGCTGGTCTTCTTCCTTCACATAGAATCTGGTGTCCATCATGTCCAGGGGTTCGAAGATGCGGGTGCGCAGGAATTCGCCGTAGGGCATGCCGCTGATTTGCTGCACGATATAGCCCTGGATGTCCACGGCGATGGAGTAGACCCATTGCTCACCGGGCTGGTAGAGCAGGGGGATGTCGGCCACCTTGTCGATGAGTTCATCCAGATTGGCCGAGGCCAGCACTTCTTTGTCGCGGAAGGCGGTGTTCACCGGGTCATCGCCGCCCAGGCCATAGCCGAAACCGGCGGTGTGATTGAGCAGTTCGCGCATGGTGGGCTGGCGCTTGAGCGGTTCCAGTTCCACATTGCCGTTGGCGTCATAGCTGCTCATTACCTGCAGGTTTTCGAACTGGGGCACGAACTTGCTGACGGGGTCATCGAAGTCCCACTTGCCTTCTTCCCACAGCATCATCAGGGCCACGCCGGTGACGGGCTTGGTCATGGAGTAGATGCGGAACAGGGAGTCTTTGGTCATGGGCGCATTGTCATTGAGTCTGGCAATGCCGGCGTGTTCATAGGTGGCGATCTTGCCGTCTTTGGCCAGCAGCCACACCATGCCCGCCACATCCTGATTGGCGACCACTTCGCGCATGGCGGCGTCCAGCTCTTCAATGCCTTCTGAGCTGAAACCGGCGGCTTCGGCGCCATCTTCGGTTTGGGGCCAGGATTGGGCCTGGGTACTGGCGGCTATGCCCAGGCTGAGAATCAGGCTGAGCAGGGCGGTGGCGGTTTTGTGCAGGGCGCGATTGGTCATGATTGGGCTCGAATTCTTGTTGGTTTTCTTGTTTGAGAGTACGTGCAGCATGGCGAGTCTCGTTATTCCTGGCTGCTCGATTGCTTAATGCATCTTAGTGGGATTCTTCAGGGGGCTCAAGCTGGCGTCGGCGGGTAGATGGCTTGGGCCGGTGGACTAAAAGACGATGAACAGAGGCGTGTTCTCTGGCAACTATTTTTTGCGCACATCCCTCACTAAAAAGGCATTGCCTGATCCCCGTTTTACCTCGAACAGGTCGATAGCCATCAGCAGGCTGCTGAGGTTTTTATGCCCATAGTTGCGACTGTCAAATGAGGTGGTGTTGGAGATGTGCTGACCAACAGGACCGAGCGCTGCCCAGCCGTCATCATCTTCTGCGGCCTCGATGGCTTTTCTCAACAGATTGATAAGCTTGGTATCAGCCTTCAGGTTTTGGGGTTTGGCATCTTTCTTGTTGTCGCTCTTTTCTTCATCCAGGTAGAGAAACTTTGAGCAGGCACTGCTGAAAGCCGAGGGTGTTTTTCGCTCACCAAAGCCCAGTACGATCTTGCCTTCGGCCACGGCGCGAGTAACCAAAGGGCTAAAGTCACAGTCGGAGGTGACAAAACACATTACATCAATGTTCCTTGTGTACATCACATCCATAGCATCGATTACCAGAGCGATGTCGGAAGCATTTTTGCCCTTGGTCAGGTCGAATTGCTGGATGGGCTGAATGCTGTATTCGTGCAGTATCTCTTCCCAGGCTTTCAGGTTTGGCGACTTCCAGTTGCCATAGGCCTTGCGGATGGTCACCTCACCATATTTGGCCGCTTCGCTAAGCACATCCTCAAACTTCTTGGCCGGGGCATTATCGGCGTCGATGAACACGGCGATTTTCTTGCTGTCCTGATTCATAAAGACTGATTTCCCTGAATACTATTCTGGCGAGTTTGAGGAGTAAGTTCCCATAGTAGGGACTGGTCGGCCAGAGTATAGCACCGCGAATGAGACGGGATTCGCAAATGCCGCCGAGTTATTGATTAAGGCTCGTGCAGGAGGCAGGATTGCGTCCGATTGCCGATATTTCACCATCTTTTCCGCCTCAGGCGTGCTACACTCCGCGCCCGCTCGCCGCTCATCATCAGGCTGAGTCCTGACTGCCCCCGTTTATTAGCTACTTTCTGAGATCACTATGACCAACCAAGCGGCAAACACCTTTGCCCAGCTAGAGCTTGCTGCCCCCCTGCTTCAGGCCCTCGAAGCCATCGGCTACGAAAAGCCCTCGCCCATTCAGGCGCAAACCATCCCCTTGCTGCTGGCGGGCCGCGATGTGCTGGGCCAGGCCCAGACCGGCACCGGTAAAACTGCTGCCTTTGCCTTGCCGGCCCTGTCTGGCCTGGATTTGTCGCAGAAGCAGCCTCAGGTGCTGGTGCTGGCGCCCACCCGGGAGCTGGCTATTCAGGTGGCCGAGGCCTTTCAGACCTATGCCGCCCATCTTGAAGGCTTTCATGTGCTGCCTATCTATGGTGGTCAGGACTACAGCGGCCAGATGCGCGGGCTCAAGCGCGGCGCCCATGTGGTGGTGGGCACGCCGGGGCGGGTGATGGACCATATGCGCCGTGGCACCCTGAAGCTGGATGGCCTCAAAACCCTGGTGCTGGATGAAGCCGATGAGATGTTGCGCATGGGTTTTATTGATGATGTGGAATGGATTCTGGAGCAGACCCCGCCCAGCCGTCAGATTGCCCTGTTCTCGGCCACCATGCCAGCGGAAGTGCGGCGCATTGCCAATAGCCATTTGCGTAATCCCGAGCAGGTCACCATCAAGGCCAGGCAAGCCACCACCGAGCTGATTCGCCAGCGCTACTGGCCGGTGAGCGGCACCCACAAGCTGGATGCCCTGACGCGCATTCTGGAGGCGGAAACCTTCGATGCCATGATCGTGTTTGTGCGCACACGCCTGGTAACGACTGATCTGGCCGAGAAGCTGTCGGCCCGGGGCTTTGCCGCCACAGCCCTCAATGGCGATATTGCCCAGGCCCAGCGCGAGCGTACCGTCGACAAGTTAAAGAAGGGCAAGCTGGATATTCTGGTGGCCACCGATGTGGCGGCCCGGGGCCTGGATGTGGATCGCATCAGCCATGTGATCAACTACGATATTCCCCATGATACCGAGGCCTATATTCACCGCATTGGCCGCACTGGCCGCGCCGGGCGCAAGGGTGATGCCATTTTGTTTGTGGCGCCGCGGGAGCGACGCATGCTGGCGGCCATCGAGCGGGCCACCGGTTCAAAGATCGAGCAGATGGCATTGCCCTCCACCGAGATGATCAATGACAAGCGCATCGCTGCCTTCAAACAAAGTATCAGCGATACCCTGGCTGCCGGAGATCTGGGTTTTTACAGTCAATTGGTGGAGCAGTACCAGGCCGAGCACAATGTGCCCGCTATCGAGATTGCCGCGGCCCTGGCGCAAATTGCCCAGGGTGATTCGCCACTGCTATTAAAGAACAAACCCACGCCCCGATGTGAAACGCCTTTTGCTGGTGACGAGTCCGGCCAGCCGCGGGGCAAAGGCCGGCGCGACAAGGCCGGGCGCAGAGATGATCCTTTTGATAGTCGCGCAGAGAAAAGAGGCGCCCGGCAAAAACACTTGCCTCCGCCCGAAGGCATGGAGCGCTTTCGCATCGAAGTGGGCCATAGCGATCAGGTGATGCCCGGTAATATCGTCGGCGCCATTGCCAATGAGGCAGGCCTGGACAGCAAGGACATTGGCCGCATCAATATCTTCGATAAATACAGTACCGTGGATCTGCCCGTAGGGATGCCGGACGATATTTTCCGGGATCTGAAAAATACCTGGGTGGCCAAGAAGAAACTGAATATCACCCGCTTCAGTGATGAGGCAGGCACTGATGCCGGTTCTGCCAAGCGTAAGGACTTCGGTGATCGGCCTGTGCGCCGCAAATCCGGGTCCAAAGCCAAATCAAAAGACAAGTCGAAGCAGAAGCCGAAAGCCAAAGCCGGCAAGAGCAGCAAGCCGAAGAAGCGGGGTAAGCCCAGGAAGTAAGTCGCTTGGTCTGCTTGCCTGATTAGCCCCGGTTAATCTCCCGTTGCTCTCTTGTTGCGCTCATATTAGTCATGTGAGCGCCTGTCCAAGCCAGCGGCGCCAGATTGCACTAGAATGGCAGTTACCACTGGCCCGACAGGAATCTGACCCATGCTCGACCGCCTGCGCTTCTACTTCAATCGTCTCCAGGAACGGCTCTGGGTGCGGCCGCTGTTGTTCTGCATTCTTTCGGTGGCGGCGGCGTTTCTGGCCCGGGCCACCGATGACTGGGGCATTGGGCATCTGGTGCCGGATCTTACTTCCGAGTCGGTCACCACCTTGCTGCGGGTGATGTCCAGCAGCATGCTGGTGATTGCCACCTTTGCCGTGGGCTCCATGGTGTCGGCCTATTCCTCCGCCAGCAATACCGCCACGCCGCGTTCCTTTCCGGTGATCGTGGCCGATGATGTATCCCAGAATGCCCTGTCGGCCTTTATTGGTAGTTTTATCTTCAGCATTGTTGGTCTGGTGGCCATGGAGAATGGCTATTACGACATCACCGGGCGCTTCACTCTATTTGTGTTCACGGTGCTGGCCTTTGCCATTGTGGTGATTACCTTTGTGCGCTGGGTGGACAAGATCGCCCGCCTGGGGCGCATGGGCAATACCGTGGACAAGGTGGAAGCGGCAGCGGCCCAGTCTTTGCAGCGCCGGCGCCGGGCACCGAACCTCTGTGCCCATGCCGGGTTTGAAGATCTGGGTGAGACGCGTTCGGTTGAGGGCCTGGAAGTGGGTTATCTGCAGCGGGTGGATCTGCCTGAGTTGCAGGAGGCGGCAGAGGCGCTGGATTGCCGTATTCAGGTGGTAGCGACGCCGGGTAGTTATATCTCACCGGGCAAAGTGCTGGCGGAGATCGAATGTGATGAAAGTAAGCTGGACGACAAGGCTCTTGCTACTATTCGCGCCGCTTTTGTTATCGGTCACGACCGCACCTTTGATGATGACCCGCGTTTTGGTCTTATCACCCTGTCGGAAATTGCCAGCCGGGCCCTGTCACCGGCGGTGAATGATCCCGGCACCGCCATCGATGTCATTGGCACCTTGCTGCGCCTGCTGGTGAACTGGTGCCAGCCGGTGCCGGAAGAAGAACAGCGGGAACTGCTCTATGATCGCCTGGCGGTGAACAGTCTGTGTACGGAAGATATTTTCACCGATGCCTTCGGGTCTATCGCCCGGGACGGGGCTGCTACGGTGGAGGTGATGCTGCGGCTGTTGAAAGCACTGAATTCCCTGACCCATTGTGAAGATGAGGACATCAGGAAACAGGCTCGTGCCATGGCGCGCGAGGCGCTGGGGCGGGCAGAGCAGGCCATGGAGTTTGACCAGGATATTGAGGCGGTACGCGAAGCGGCGGCTTTTGCTGCTGAGGACTAGTTGTGGTTACTCAATAGCTTGCTCATGACCTGATGCCGCGGGAGCCTCAGTGTTCCAGGGCCTCTTCGGCCTTCTTGTCCACCAGTTCGCGTTCCTTGTCCTTGCGCTGCTCGAAGTTGTCGGCCAGTTTGTCAGCCACCTCCGAGTCGATCTCCTGGCGGGCACGTTTGAAGATATCTTCTTCCTCTTCTTCAATATGGTGCAGGTAGTCATGCTTCAGGGTCTTGAAGCGCTGCAGCCAGCCGGGGCTGGACATGTCCATCTCGTCCAGCTCATCCATGATGTGATCCAGTTCCTGATGTTCGTGCACCGAATGCCGGGCATCGGGCTGGCCGTCTTCAGTGGCGATCAGTTTGGCATAGAGGGTTTCTTCTTCGGCGGCAGCGTGAGCTTTGACATCATAGAAGAAGGTTTCCCAGCATTGACGGCGATCCTCGGAATCCCCTTCAGTGGATTCGATCTTGTCCAGCAGCTCGCGATGGCGCTTGTGGTCGGCCGTAATGCGTTGGTAGATAGTCATGGTGTACCTTGAAATAGAGGGTTCGCTATTACAACGTCTCTGCCTGTGTGCTGGATCAGTCCATGGGTGCTTCTGCCGATGCGCATGTTGTTGTGGTGAATGGGGTGTGGTGAATGGATTGGGGTCATCGGAATTGGATTGACATATCATATTTGGTATATATACTATTTTTGATATGTGGCTAGTGTACGAACACAGACGAGTATCCAAGAGCCTGGCTTCAGCTCCCGTAGACGTGCTGAAGCGATATGAGAAATGGAAGGATATTGTCTCAATATCGGGGCCTGTTGGCCTCAGATCGATTAAAGGCTTCCGCGATGAATCCCTGGCAGGGAAATGGAAAGGCTATCGATCTTCGAGGCTGAATAGCCAGTATCGGGTCATCTATAAAGTTGAAAAAGACAGGGTACTCGTCCAGGTAGAAAACGTAACCCCACATGACTATCGGAGACCGTGACATGAAAGACTACAGACTGGCCAAACGAAATATTGAAGTATCAGTCGGAGAATCCGTGAAAATATTGCGCGAGTTGCAGGAATTCAGCCAGAATGAGCTGGCCCAAATTTCCGGGATTCCCCAATCAACAATTTCAGCAATAGAAAACGACAGAGTACAGCTTGGCGTTGAGCGGGCCAAAGTTCTGGCCAGAGCCTTGCACTGCCACCCGGCAGTTCTGGTATTTCCTGGCTGGGATATCGAGCAGGAATCTGCTGCATAAGGATCAAATCAATGCGTAGGGGGTTCTTTTTGTGAGAGCCTTTTGAGATGGATTATTGAGAGCGCCTTAAATATGTAAGTGAGAAGTTTGTCTTCGGCCCATAGGAATTATAAGAAGAGCCATGTTAAAGAAATTCTGGTTATTCGGTCCGCTCATGGGCTTGGGTATTGCTTCTCTGGCGGCGGCGATATTCACGGTGTGGGACTGGCTGGAGAATCCAGGCGGGATATTTCGTGACTCGAGTGGTACCAACTGGAACTTCGTCTACGATACGGCCGTCAGCTGGTTCGTACCGACCTTTATTGATGTGACCATAATTGCCTCGGTCGGCCACATTGCTTTCTGCGGCCTGCTCGCAACAGTCAGAAAGCGGTATTCGAATAAAGGCGAGGAATTCAATTCAGATCAATCCGATCAATAGGTTCAGGCTGCGACGCGGCCCGACTCACTATTTCACCCACCATTAAAGACAGTCAGGCGCCGACGGCATCCATCAGCGCAGTGATCTCTCCATCGAGTTCTTGTCTGTCCCTGAGTTGTTCATACAAGGCGTCACTTGTCCCAGCCATCGCCAGACCCAGAATCACCCCGAGAACCGCACCGCGGTGAACATTGTCGCCACCCAGATTGGTATTGGACAGCAGGCCCGCTTCCAGATCATGGCAGTATTTGTAGGCCAGGTAGAGCACACTGGGCCAGGAATCTTTGATGTAACAGGCCGAGGAAAAGAGCTTGCCCACCACGTCATTGTCGATGTGAATCTTTGGCATGATCTCCGACAGCTGCAGGCTGATACTGCGTTTGCTCCAGGCACTGATCAGGGTGGCGGGCTCTTTATCTTCTTCCATAAACAGCAGGGCATCCAGCAGCCCCACATAGTCGCGACAGACCTTGGCCAGGTAGTCATCGGGATGGGTCAGATACAAATGCTGCCGGCAAATGGTCTGCACATCCTCGAGAGAAGTACCGGCCAGGCGTTCGGCAATAACAACAGGCGCGATACTCACCAGGCCGCCGATGGAGGCGGTATCGTGGGTGACGGCTCCGCATTGGTCTGCCGGCTTGCCGGCTTCGAGATTGGCGAAGAAACCCCGGTGCCAGGATTCGGCATAGGTGTCAGGATGACGGGCGGGCTCGGCGGTCATCAGTTCGATATAGGCTGCGAGAAATCTGTCCTTGTCATAGTGGCCGCCGTTCTCTGCCAGGCAACGCATTAACACTCGCACGCAATGGGCATTCAGAGTGTTCTCTCCGGCTTGCATGCCATGATGGTAATGACTGTTGGCTTTGCCCCAGTATTGTCGTCGTCCCTTGAGAATCACCTCGCCAACAATTTCCCGACCCGGATTACTTCCCCTGGCGCTGCTGCGCCCGCCCTGGCTGGTGGAATGCAGGGACATGATGGAAGAGGGGTGATGAGCCGGGGCCGCTTCCATTTTCTGAATACCACCGCGAAACTGCCGGTAGATATCCATGGGGTTGTAATACCAGTGCACAGGCATGGCCAGAGCATCGCCAACAAACAGGCTTTGCAGGGCGGCGCGGGCACGTTGTTGATTGATTCGGTTTTCAGGCATGACTGCGCTCTGGCATGAACGGGATGTTTCCAAAGAGTTGCTGCTTTTGCTAACGCCCGCCAATCTATGCTGGATCAGCATTGCCAGTACCAGCACCAGCCCATGGTTTGCCGCTTGTCGGCGAATATGATGAGATAGGTCATGGCTCAACCCAGCGTCTATTTCGCCTACCCCGGCGACCTCAATACTCTCACCGGTGGCTACCATTATGACCGCCGCCTGATTGAAGGCCTGCGGGAGCAGGGCATGAGGGTTGAACTGCTGTCATTGCCTGCAGTGGCTCCAAGCCCGGAGCCCGAAGCCCTGACTCGCATTGATGAGATGGTTGCGGCTTTGCCCGACGGCGCCCTGTTGCTTGTGGATGGCCTGGCTCTGGGGGTGCTGGATAAACTGGCGCAACGAGAAGCGAAGCGGCTGCGACTGGTGGCCCTGTGCCATCATCCCCTGGGACTGGAAGCGGGGCTGAGTGCGGATCTGGAGGCGCAGTTGCTTGCCAGTGAAACCGCCGCCCTGGCCTGTTGCCGAGGGGTGATTGTGACCAGTGGTCATACCAAACGGATCCTGATGGCGCAGTTTGGGTTGCCGGCCGAAAAGATTTGCGTGGCGCTGCCGGGTACGGAGGCAGTTTCCTTTGCACCCTGTAATGGTGAACCGCCATTGCTGCTTTGTATCGCTTCCCTGATTCCTCGCAAGGGTCATGATGTGTTGATCAGGGCTCTGGCAAGCCTGGCGGATTTGCCCTGGCAGGCCCGCCTGGTGGGTGGTGATGAATTTGCACCGCAGTGGGCAGCGGGTTTGCGAGCCCAGGTTGAGGCGGCGGGTCTTGAGCAGCGCATTTGTTTTGCCGGCGCCGTAAGTGATGTATTGCCGGAGTATCAACGCGCCGATGTGTTTGTCTTGCCCTCGCGCTTTGAAGGCTACGGCATGGTGTTTGCCGAAGCGCTGGCGGCGGGGCTGCCGGTGGTGGCAGGCCGGGCCGGGGCGGTGCCGGATGTGTTACAGGACGGTGATTCCACCGCTGGCATTCTGGTGGACCCGGAAGACAGCGCGGCACTGGCCGAGGCACTGCGGGAATTGCTGAGTGACAGTGCCATCAGGCAACATTATCAACTGGCTGCCAGACGCGCCGCCGGACGACTACCCACCTGGTCGGATACTGCTGCCCTGGTGGCCACTGAACTGGACAGGCTTGTGCGGGATGCTGATTAGTGAAAAACAATAAACACATGTTGATTGGCAAGTGTCAGAAAATGCCAGCCTGGCGATCAGACTCAAACAGGAGAGAAAGCCCATGAGTGGTTTCAGTCTCGACTGGCTGGATCTGCGCGAGACGGCGGATCACCGTGCCCGTGATGACGGGCTGTTGCTGCGGGCCCGGGATTGGCTGGTACAGCAGGGCGGCGTTGACAGGCCCTGTATCATAGATCTGGGTAGTGGCAGTGGTTCTACCCTGCGAGCTTTTGCGGCCTGTGCGGATATCAATCAATGGGACTGGCGCCTGGTGGATGCCGATGCCGGCTTGTTGGCCGAGGCGGCGCGGCGCCATGGCAGTTTGCAGGCACTGCAAGGCTGCCAACAGGATCTGGCTGCGGTGGACTCGCTGCCATTGGCAGGCGCACAGATGATTACTGCCTCGGCACTGTTTGATCTGGTCTCGGCGGATTTTATCGATGCTCTGTTACAGGCCTTGGGCAGATCAGAGCAAAAACCGGCGCTTTATTGTGCTCTGAATTACGATGGCACTACCCAGTGGTCGCCGGAACATCCTCTCGATGATCAGGTGCTGGCGGCCTTCAATCGTGATCAGCAACGCGACAAGGGCTTTGGCAAAGCGCTGGGACCGGCCGCCACCGCTCATCTGGCCGAGCAATGTGCGCAGGCAGGTTACACCGTAGAATTGGCCAGCAGCCACTGGCGCCTGGGTGGCAGGGGGCTGATGGATGATGAGATTAACCGCAACAGCACTGCCGCAATCGGCGGCACGGAATTTGGCGGTGACAACGGCCAGGTTGGTGACAGCCTGTTGGCCTCGGCATTGATCGATGGCATTGCCGCCGCCGTGGTCAATGACGAACAGATAGACAAACTGGCCCTGCAGGATTGGCACAACTTCAGGCAGGCACATGTGGCCAGTGGTTTGTGTATTGTGGGACACATGGACCTGTTGGCCTTGCCGCTTGACGATTGAATGTCTGGCTGAAGCCAGGGGCAGGGTGCGATCAAACCGGGCAAGCAATAAATCTGACTTGCAGCCGGTCTTGATGAGAGGTTGACCCCATACTCTTTGATCTGGCCCAGCCTGGCAGGCGTATAAGTCAATCACGTGCCGGCTATAGTCGGCACATTTGAGGCCGGCCCCGAATGCGCTTCACAATAGGCATTCACGAATTCTTACAGGAGGACCCATGACAGTCATTCAACGAATGATCAATCGATTCCGGCATTCACCACTCGTTTTGCTGGCCACCGCTGTATTGCTCGCCAGCCCTGTAAAGGCAGAGCCGGCAGACTGGCAGATCGATGCCGAGCATTTCTCCATCGTCTTTGCCGTGGCCCATATTGATTATCAGCAACAACTGGGTATGTTCCTGGAAGCAGAAGGCAATTTCCGTTACGACCCTGACACCCGGGAATTCTTTTCCGGCCGGGTAGAAGTGCAGGCCGACAGTGTGTTCAGCAATCATGAAGACCGGGATGATCATTTACGGGGTCGGGATTTTCTCAATGCCCGGCGTAATCCCAGCATCGTCTTCGAAGCCACTGAGTTTGTCCCCGCGGCCGACAATGCCGATCAGGGTGTGCTGCGAGGCGACCTGACCCTGTTGGGTCAGACCCATCCGGTAGAGCTGAATGTCACTATTAACAAGCGTGCTGATTACCCCTTTGGTCACCGCCGTGAGACTCTGGGTATTTCTGCCGAAACCACCCTGCTGCGCAGCCGCTGGGGCATGGATTATGGGGTTGCCGATGGGCTGGTGGGCGACGAAGTGGACCTGCGCTTTGAGCTGGAAGGTATTCGCCAGTAAAACAAAAGCAATTCAAGGCCGGCCAGCTACTCGTTGAGCTTGCTGCGCTGGCCGGGCCTTTTGTTTACCCTTCTAAATAATTTTTAACCCTGAACTCAATTGCGGATCGCCGCTTTACCCTTTTATGACAAAAACGTAAGATGAGTTGTTATGTCCAATGTTTCTGTAACACGCGTCAGCAGTGCCCGCATACCTACCGATTACGGTGAGTTCAGGCTGGTTTACTACAACAACACCCAGGATGAAAAAGACCATCTGGCCTTCTGCATGGGCGAAGACCTGACCGGCGACGATGTGCTGGTGCGAGTCCACTCGGAATGCCTCACCGGTGATGTGTTTGGCTCGCGCCGCTGCGACTGCGGTGAGCAACTGGACCGTGCCCTGCAACTAATTGCCCAGGAGGGACGCGGCGTGCTGGTGTATCTGCGCCAGGAAGGCCGAGGCATTGGCCTGCTGGAGAAGATCCATGCCTATAATCTGCAGGATGAAGGCCATGACACCGTCGATGCCAATCTGATGCTGGGCCACGGCGCCGATGAGCGCAGCTATGAACTGGCGGCCCGTATTCTTGAAGAGCTGGGGGTGAAGTCAGTACGTCTGATTACCAATAACCCGGACAAGATTACGGCCCTTGAGGCCGATGGCATCAAGGTCAATGACCGGGTGGCCTTGCCCGCCGATGTGCATCCGGAAAATTCCCACTACCTGCTGACCAAAGCCCGACGCATGAATCATATGTTGAATGTGCCCGGCCAGCTTGTTCCGACCGCCGACAGTGAACTCGTCGAACCTCAATCAGCAGATTGAAGACTGGCTGCGCCAGCGCAGTGCAGCCTTTCAATCCCGATCACGCCCTTTTATTACCCTGGCCTGGGCCCAGAGTTTCGATGGCAGCCTGACCGCCCACTGTGGTGAGCCGCTGTGCATCAGTGGTGAAGAATCAATGCAATTGACTCATCAGCTGCGCAGTCTGCATGACGGTATCCTCATAGGTATCGGTACCGTGCTCAGTGATGATCCTCAGCTCACGGTGCGGCAATGGGATGGTCCTAATCCTCAGCCAATTGTACTGGACAGTCAATTACGCACTCCGGAAGGAGCCAGGCTCTGCAGTCACCCCGATAAACCCTGTTGGATACTTACCGTAAAAGACAAATCCCACTGTGCCCCCGGCCGGGCCGAAGTGCTCACTGTGCCCAGTGCCGAGCATGATCCCCAGGAAGTCCCGCTGGAGGCGGCCATGCAGATTTTGTACGACCGGGGTATCCGCAGCCTGATGGTGGAAGGGGGCGCTAATGTCATTACCGCCTTCCTGCAGGCGCGTCTGGTGGATGCCCTGGTGCTGACCATTGCACCGAAGCTGCTGGGTGGCTACAAGGCAGTGGGCGATCTGCAGCCGGCCCACAGTAATCGGGTGCTGGATATTAATCCCCTGTATTCCGGCCAGGCGGGCCGCGACATGATTGTCTGGGGTGAACTGAATTACGATGGGCAGGCAACATGAGTGCCATCACTGCCCGGCGACTCTGGTTCAGTAAGCCCGGCACGGTAGAGCTGCGTGAGCAGACACTGCCGGAACCACAGGCGGACCAATTGCTGCTGCGCACTCTCTGCTCCGGCATCAGTGCCGGTACCGAGTTGCTGGTTTACCGCGGACAGATACCGGAGACTCTTTCCCTGGATGCCAGCCTGGCTGCGCTGGGTGATGAGCAGATCAGCTACCCCCTGCAATACGGCTATGCCAGTGTCGGCTGTGTCGAGCAGGTCGGCAGTGACATTGACTCGGCATGGCTGGGTCGCAAGGCCTTCTGTTTTCAGCCCCACGGCAGCCATTTTCTGGCCACAGCCGATTCCTTGATTCCGTTGCCCGATGACATCTCTGCCGAGGCGGCGGTGTTTCTGGCCAATATGGAAACAGCGGTGAACCTGCTGCAGGATGCCAGGCCGCAACTGGGAGACAAGGTACTGGTGATGGGGCAGGGCATCGTGGGTTTGCTGGTGACGCAGATTCTTGCCCAGTTTCCCCTGGCTGAACTCTGCGTGGCAGACCCGCTGGCACAGCGTCGGCGCCTGGCTGAAACCGTCGGTGCCACTGCCAGCTTCGATCCCAATGACGACGATGACCGGAAACGCCTGCAACAGTTATTGCAGCCAGAGGAATCCGCCGGGGCCGATATCGTCCTGGAATTGAGTGGCGTCCCGGCAGCATTGAACCAGGCGCTATCCCTGTGTGCCTATAGCGGGCGCCTGGTGGTGGGAAGCTGGTATGGCAGCAAAACTGCCGACCTGGCCCTGGGTGAGCGCTTTCACCGCAATCGCATTGAGCTGGTCAGTAGCCAGGTCAGCAGCATCGCCCCGGCCCTGAGCGGGCGTTGGGACAAGGCGCGACGTTTTGAGGTAGCCTGGGACATGATCAGAAAGTGCCAGCCCGAACAGTTTATCAGTCACCGCCTGCCGCTGGACCAGGCCGCCGAGGCCTATGCCATGCTGGATAAAGGCGGTGACGAGGTTATGCAGATTGTGTTTGACTATCAGTAAGACTAATACGAGAAGATTAAGTAGCCAGAGAGACCCGAGGAATTGACCATGTACTGCCTAGCCGTAAAAAAGGATTTCATTGCCCAGCACTATCTGGTCGGGGGCGACTGGGGTGCCGAGAATGATCCCCACTCCCATCACTATGTGCTGCAGGTAAGACTGGAGGCGGCGGAGCTGGATCAGCACGGCTATCTGGTGGACATCGTCAAGATCGAAGAGGAAATGGCAAACACTATTGCCTATTTCGGTGACAAGATGCTCAATGAGTTGCCGGAGTTTGAGGGCCTGAATCCCAGCCTCGAACATTTTTCCCGCATCTGCTGCGAAAAATTACTGACCGCCATTGCCCCGCCGGGCTCAGGTCGTTTCACCGTGCGCTTGTGGGAGAACGAGGAGTGTTGGGCTTCCTATGGGAAAGACTTTGGTAGTTAGGCATTAGTGGCCGGACTATCGCTGGCCGTGGACTTGGGTCTTGAAAGTCCTGGTAGCAGCAGGGCTCCGAGAATCAATACCAGCACATCTCGCAAGCGCATCAGGGCAATCAAAGCGGCCGCCGCCGACAAAGGCAGGGCCAGGGCCTGAAAGGCCAGTAACAGGCCTGCCTCCACGCTGCCGATACCACCGGGCAGGGGCAACAGAAAGGCCAGGCGCAATACCGTAAACAGCAACACAAACTCAGCCCCATCCACCTCCAGCCCGGCAAAACGCAGCAGTATCCAGAACTCGGCAATCATGCCCACCCAAGCCAGCAATGACAGCAGCAAAGCCAGGCCCAGCGCCGGTCGTTGACCCTCGATCAGTGCCTGCAAGGCATTATGCAGTTTCGTCCATTGTTCTGGCCCCTGAGCGGCCAGGGTGCCAAGCCGCGGATGACCCTGCCAGGGGCGGCTGATTTTTTCGATCCATGCTTCGATGCGAGCCGGATGCTTGATCAGAAACCAGGCTGCCGCCACCAGGATCCCCACCAGTAACAACAGCACAAATGACGGCAGGCGCCAGTCAAACAGACTGTTGCCCGCACTACTGGCCGTGGTTGCCAAAACCACAATGGCCAGCAGCAAAATAGTGAAGTTAACCCATAACTCATAGAAACGATCCAGACCCACTGCCAGAAATGCCCGGTAGCCGAACAAGCCATAGCATTTCCACAACCAGTAAACCTGCAGAGGCTCGCCTCCGAATTGCGGGCCTGGTGTCACAAAACTGATCAACTGTCCGGCCTGGCGTACCCGCAGCAAATTGCCAAGCGAGAGGGCTGCACCCATGGCGCGGCTGAGTACCTGCCAGCGTGCCGCCAACAGCAGAATGATGAGACCATTCAGTGCGATCCATAACAGCCAGTTGGCCAGAGACAGGCCGGTGATGGCCTGCAGCAGTTGGGCTCCGGGTAGCAGGCTAAGCACCCACCACAGCAGGCCCAGGGCCAGGGGCCAGCTCAGGTAATGTAATTTGTTGGACAGGGATTTCACGCGCCGTCGTACCGGTGCAACCATTGTTGATCCGGCTGCCACAGGCTGAAGCGACCAGTGCCCAGCAGCATTACCCAGACAATAAAACAGAACAGCAGGGCTTCCACTGATCCGCTGTCAATCCGGGCGTAGTAGCTTGCCAGCAGCCCAATCATGGCGAGACAGGCAGCGCGGCCAGCAATGCCCAGCACAATCATGCCCGGGGCCACAATGAAGCCGGCAGTCATGAACCAGCCCGGCTGAAAGCCCGACTGTTGTAGAGAGACTGCCAGCAAGACCACAATGGCCAGCCGCATCAGGGGTTGTATAACAGCGGCGCTGAAACGGATCAGCGGCAGCATGACCCGGTTCATAAAAGGCCCATCCGGAGCCAGGCGGCCACTGACAAACAGCCAGTCGATGGCGAAACCAATCAGTGCCGGCAGCATAAAGGCGAAGCCAGCCAGGGTGGTGGTAGGGGGATAGAACCAGGGCCACAGGGCCACCACCAGAAAGCCCATCTGAAAACCGGCCCAGGCACGCCGATGCATGGCCGGTGGCAGGGGATAGACTGGCAATTGCCGATACTTTCGCCAGAGCAGGCCGCCGTGAAAGACATAATAGGCAGCCCCGAACAATAAGTAGGTCCAGTGCACCTGCCCCCAGGCCCAGGCCAGTAGTGAAGCGATAGCAAGGCCCAAAGCATCGGACACTATATCCAGATCATTGCCAAACAGGCTGCTGTGATTGGTCTTTCTCGCCACATAGCCATCGACACGATCCAGAATCGCACCAAAGAAATACACCGTACCCGGTAGCCAGGCCAGCAAGGGGCCTGCCGGCCAGTCCTGAAACAAAAAGCCGCCGGTGGCAGCGATCAGGCAGGCACGCAGCAGGGTAAGCCGGTTTGCCCAACCCAGGTCGCTATAGAGAGAATCACTTTGCCCGGGTCTGTTCAGGGGCAAGCGGCGTCGGGCCTGAAAATAGATAAACAGCCAGAATGCCAGGGCCTGCAGCAGCCATTGTATAGCGTTCACTGGCTGCCAGACCTGACTCAACAGCAGCGCTGCAATGCTCAGGCTTGCAAGCCCGAGTAATAACAGCCTGGTCAGCTCAAGATTGAGTTGTTTGAGGGTGTTGGTCTCGGGGGCAGTTGTTGTAGTCATGAAGCCGGAATCAGTTTTCCTGTGCCGCAACCGTCTGTTGCAGCAGTTGCAGGATTTCGGCGCGGTGATTGCGGGCCTGGTTGGTGAGAATCACAAAGGGATAGAGCCCTTCATCGCCGGGAATATAACCGGCGAAATTGTACACACCGGTGAGGGTGCCACTCTTGCGCAGGGCGCCATCCACTTCGGTGAGCAGGCTGGCATGGGGTTTGAAGCTTTCCAGAATGCGCATCATCGCCCTGGCACTGCTGCGTTGACGTCGGTCCAGACCCGAGCCTTCGCGCATCAGCAGGGTGTCCGGATCGGTGCCGAAGCCTTCACCATAGGCATCCTCGAGGGCATCTTGCAGCACCTGCCGGGCGGCCTCGGCGGTGGCGGGAAAGCCATGGACCTGCGCCCCCATAATCAAAAAGACCTGATTGGCGATGAAGTTATTGGAGTAGCGCAGCAGCCCCTCAAGATTATCCCGCAGGCTGCGGCTGCTGCGGTGGCGGTAGAAGAGCTCCCAACTCTCATTGACAGATTCGCGATAGAAAGTCTCGTCCATGACAGCAATGCCCTGACGTTCAAGAAAAATGCGAAACAGCTGTTGGGCCTGCTGCAATCCCGTCACCGGATCGTCGCCCACATTAATGCGCTGGGTCTGGCCCGCTTGCAGTTGTCTGGCAAGCTGTCTGGCCAGGGGCGTCAAGGGTGTTTGTTCTTCAGCCGATTGCAGCTCACCACTGCCTGACCAGGCCAGGTTGACGGTGTTGAAATTGACCGCCAGGGCGCCGTTGCGGGCCCCATAAGGTTGCAGGGTGTCCGACTCAAAAGGCAGATCCAGTTGCGGGGCAAAAGCGGAATCATCCATCACCAGGCGATTGATCTCCGTCAGGCCAAGCTCCTCCAGAATACCGGCGATGGCTTCGATCTCTTCAGAGACCAGAAAGGGGTCGCCCAGCCCACGGATTAACAGATCGCCAGCGGCGTTGCGGTAAAACAGGGTCTCGAACCGAAAATCTTCACCCAGCTCATGCAGTGCCACCTGGCTCAGGGGAATCTTCAACACTGAAGCCGGAATCAGGGCGGCATCGGCATTGAGGCTGATGACGGCTTCACCATCGGGGCTGTGCAGCAGCACGCCGCCATCGCCGGCCAGTGCGGCAAGTCGATCCCCATCGGCAGCGACCAGAGCCATTGGGAACAATCCCAACAGCAATAGCAGCAGGATTCGCCGGGGGCTGGATAGTGTCAGGAGCAGATCGCGCAGCAAAACATCAGCCAAATTTGAATCAACAGAAAAATCACAGCCATTGTAGCCGAATTTCCCGGATTCTGGCGCCGCAGGGCTTTGTTGACTAGTCTATTCAGTAGAATTCCGGGGTGTATAATGCCAATAACCACGTTTGACACACTGAAATACGTCCGCCGACTGCAGGAAGCGGGAATGCCCGTGGATCAGGCAGAGATTCAGGCCGAAGTGCTGACGGAGGCATTCAACGTGAATCTGGAATCGCTGGTAACCAAAGACTACCTTGCCGCTCAAATGGCCGAGCAGCGGGCTTATATGGATACGCGATTTGCGGAGCAGGATGCGAACTTCGACAAGCGCTTTGCGGAGCAGGGCGCTAAGTTCGATAAGCGATTTGCGGAGCAGGATGCTAAATTCGATAAACGCTTTGCAGAACAGAATGCAAAATTTGACCGGCGCTTCGCTGAAATCGATACCCGTTTGGAAACTATACGGGCTGACTTTGACGGCAAATTCCGCACTCTCTATGTGATGTTCAGTATCATGATGGCGGCAGTCATCTTGCCCTATCTGGAGCGAATACTGACCATCTAGGGCATTTCCTGTAACCGTTATGGCCGGGAGTAGATCGAATGAATCCGGAATCGCTGGTAAGCAAAGACTACCTTGCCGCTCAAATGGCCGAGCAGCGGGCCTACATGGATACCCGATTTGCGGAGCAGGATGCGAAGTTCGACAAGCGCTTCGCCGAGATTGATGCCCGTCTGGAAACTCTACGGGAAGACTTCGACGGCAGGTTCCGCACTCTCTATGTGATGTCCAGTATCATGATGGCGGCAGTTCTCCTGCCCTGGCTGGAGCGCCTGCTGGCACTCTGATTCACACACTCCGATTCACCCCCACCATAACGCTCCCATATTGGACAGCCGGTGCTGCAAGCCTTATCTTGGGCGCCATGAAAACCCTATTCCAGCAGCAGAATTTCCAACTGGCCGAGCTCGAACAGTTGCGTCATCGCCTGCATCAGCAGCCGGAATTGTCCATGCTGGAAATGCAGACCGCCGGCATGATTGCCACAGAGCTGACGGCGGCCGGTGCCGATGAAGTGATCACTGAAGTGGGTGGTACCGGTGTGTTGGGGTTATTCGATTCCGGCAAGCCCGGTCCGGTGCTGGTGCTGCGCTGTGAACTGGACGCCCTGCCGGTCACCGAGCCGGAAGACATGGGTATTGCCTATCGTTCCAGCAATCATGGCGTCTCCCACAAATGTGGCCACGACGGTCATATGGCGGTGCTTTGCGGCGTGGCGAAAATGCTTGGCAGGCAGGGCCCCGCTATCGGCAAGGTGGTATTGCTGTTTCAACCGGCGGAGGAAACCGGTGAAGGCGCTCCTGCGGTAGTGGCCGATGAACGTTTTCTGAAGTTGGAGCCGGACTATGTGTTCGGCTTTCATAATCTGCCCCGGGAGCCACTGCATAGCGTATGTGTGCGCAATGGCACTTTTGCATCGGCCTCGGAAGGCTTTCGTATCCAGCTTACTGGCGCCTTTTCCCATTCCAGTTATCCCGAGCATGGCAAGAGTCCCGCGGCGGCGGTGGCCAGATTACTGGCCGAGTTACCGGCCTTGCCGGACAAGATCTCGAAGTCCGATGAATTGCTGATGTTGACCCTGACCCAGGCGCTGCTGGGTGAGAAAGGCCCGAAGATGGATTTCGGCGTCGCGCCCGGGGTGGCGGAGATCTGCGGGACTGTACGCGCTCATCAGCAGGCCGAACTGGAGGGCCTGAAAGCGGCCCTGACGAACTTAACCGAACAGGTGAGTGAAGCTGAGGCGCTGGACTGGGAACTGTCCTGGCACGAGGCTTTCCCCGCCACGGTCAGTCATGATGACGCCATGGTGATTCTGCGAGACGCGGCCCGCGAGGCCGGCCTGGAACTGAAAGAGCTGGCCGAGCCCATGCGCTGGAGTGAAGACTTCAGTCACTATCTGCAGCGCTGGCCCGGCGCCTTTTTCGGCCTCGGCTCCGGCGTCGATCAGCCCCAGCTTCACAATGAATACTACGATTTCCCCGACGCCCTGATTCCTTCCGGCGTGCAGGTGTATCTGTCGCTGGTGGCGGCCATTAACGGTTTAGCCAGCGAAAGCGATCAGGTCCAAGCCTGATTCCGCTGTTCCTCAGCCCAGGGAATCCAGTGCCTGCTGCAAATCTGCAATAAGATCCTCGACATTTTCGATGCCCACGGAATAGCGAATCAGCCCCTCCGGAATACCCAACTGTTTTCTTTCCTCTGGGGTAGTCTCCACATGGCTGGTTACCTTGGGTGGGCCAGCCAGGGTGTCCACCGAACCCAAGTGGGCAGCCAGATGGGCGTAATTGAGTTTGGGCAGCAAGGCCTTCACCGCATCATAGCCACCATGTAGCGAGAAACTCAGCATGCCGCCAAAGCCACGCATCTGCCTTTTTGCGACCTCGTGATGGGGGTGGTCCGCCAGGCCCGGGTAGAAGACACCACTGACCTTGTCCTGACTATTCAGAAACTCGGCGATCTTCATGGCCGACTCATTGTGGCGGGCGATACGCAGTTCCAGAGTCTTGATGCCGCGAATGAGCAAATAGGCTGACATGGGATGCAGGGTGGCGCCGGTGATTTCACGATAGTGGTAAACCTTGTCCACCAGCTCCTTGCTGCCACAGAGTACGCCGCCCATGGCATCAGAATGGCCGCCCAGAAATTTGGTGGCGCTGTGCACCACCAGATCGGCACCCAGGGCCAGGGGGTTTTGATTGACCGGAGTGGCAAAGGTATTGTCCACCACCGAAATTGCTTGCTGGGCTCTGGCGGCCTTGCACAGGCGCTCGATATCTACCAGCTTCAGGGTCGGGTTGGTGGGAGTCTCCAGATAAACAAGCTGACAACCCCTGGCGATCTCGGCTTCCATTTGCTCATGGTCGCCGGTTTCCACCAGGGTTACTTCCACATTGATGTCCGGCAGAAAATCCAGAAACAGCTTGCTGGTGCCACCATAGGAATCCTTGATGCTCACCACCCGGTCGCCGGGCTTGAGAAAGGTAAAGAGAGTATTGGAGATGGCCGCCATGCCGGTGGCGAAACAGGTCGCCGCCTCGGCGCCCTCCAGATCCTTCATCTTGTCCTCAAGCACCTTCACCGTGGGATTGGTGTTGCGGCTGTAGATATGGCCAGGGGCCTTGCCCAGGGCGACGTCATACCAGTGGTCCAGATCCTCATAGCCGTAGGTGACGGTATGATAGACCGGTACCTGTGATGAGCCCTCGGGGAATCCATCCTGCTCACCGGCCCAGACCGAACGCGTCCCAAACTTGTCTTGCATGGCAATCTCTCCTCTTTACTCCTCTTTAGGCAAGGGCAGAGCATAACAAGCTGGCAGGGGATTTTGCAGGCTGGTCTCTTGTCTTCCCGTCGCAAGCTGGCTGCGAGCTTTTAATCTCCCCGCGGTACTTGGCAAGCGCCCGGCTGTCTGCTTCTATTACAACTGCGATCAAACCGGGGGGTAAAAAGGGGGTACCACCATGGCAGGAATCAATCGTTTTCACCGGGCTGCACGTGCGGCTGGCTTGCTGGGCTTTGCGCTTGCGGGCCTGGCCCTGCCGGTTCAGGCCCAGGAGCCATCCAACGACAGCCATTTCAATGGCCATTTCAATGAGAAAGGGGCCGGGCCCAGCGCGGCCACCTCGGCACTGCAGGACTCATTGCGCCAGAGTCTTCCCTTTGAGGACGAGCGGGATTTCCAGGAATCCCGACGGGGATTTATCGCCGCGCCGGACTATCAGCAGATACGCGGCGCCGCCGGTAATCTGGTCTGGGACATGAGTCGCTACGATTTTCTGCTGGAAGATCAGGATTACGACAGCATCCATCCCTCCCTGCAACGCCAGGCGACCCTGAATATGAATTATGGCCTCTACGAGGTAGTGCCGGATTTCATGTATCAGCTGCGGGGCTTTGATCTGGCCAATATGACTCTTGTGCGGGGCGAGACCGGTTGGATCATATTCGATGTCCTGCTCAGCAGTGAAACCGCGGCCGCCGCCCTGGCCCTGGCCAATGAGCATCTGGGCGAATTGCCGGTCAAGGCTGTGGTGTATTCCCATTCCCATATCGATCATTTCGGTGGTGTGTTGGGCGTCACCTCGGCAGAACAGGTGCAGGCCGGTGAGGTGCAAGTCATTGCCCCTTCCGGATTTATGGCTGAGGCCATTGCCGAAAATGTTTATGCCGGTAATGCCATGTCACGCCGGGCCGGATTTCAGTACGGGCGCTTTATTCCATCCGGGCCTTTCGGCCAGGTGGATTCTGCCATCGGCAAGGGCCTGTCGGCGGGTACGACCGGTTTGATCGCGCCGACCTTGGTTATCGAAGACGACTATGAAAGCCATCGCATCGACGGTGTCAACATGGTGTTTCAGAATACACCTGGCACTGAAGCGCCGGCAGAAATGAATACCTGGTTTCCGGAACACAAGGTGTTCTGGGCTGCCGAAAATATCAGTGCCACCGTGCATAATATCTATACCCTGCGCGGTGCCCTGGTGCGCGATGCCCTGCAATGGTCACGGCAGATCAATGAAGCCCTGTATCGCTTTGGCCGAGAGGCCGAGGTGCTGGTGTCTTCCCATAACTGGCCCCGCTGGGGTAATGCCCGAATTCAGGAAGTGATGCGGGCCCAGCGTGACGCCTATGCCAACCTCAATAACCAGGTGCTGTTTCTGGCCAACCAGGGAGTCACCATCAACGAGATTCATAATGAATACCAGGTGCCGGAAAGCCTGCAGCAGCAATGGAGCGTGCGTCAGTATCATGGCAGTGAGTTTCACAATTCCCGTGCGGTGCTGAATCGCTATCTCGGCTACTGGGATGCCAATCCCGCCACCCTGGCGCCTTTGTCACCCGATGAATCGGCGCCGCTGTATGTGGAGATGATGGGCGGTGCCGGCCCGATCCTGGCTCGCGCCCGGGAATTGCATGAGGCCGGCGATTACCGCCTGGCCATGGAGATACTCAACAAGCTGGTTTATGCCGAACCGGACAACCAGACCGCCAAGGATCTGTTGGCTGCGGTGTTTGAACAACTGGGCTATCAGTATGAGAGCGCCAGTATGCGCAATGTCTTTCTCAGTGCCGCCCAGGAACTGCGCAATGGCACGCCCGCCATTCCCGGCGCCCGGGGCACCAGTCCCAGTCTGGCCCGGGCCATGACCACCAGCCAGTGGTGGGATGCCGTGGCCACCCGGGTGGATAGTCGGGTCGCCGATGGCAATGACTTCATCATTAATTTCCGCACACCGGACAATGGTGAGGAGTTCGTGGTGGAAATGAGCGGCGGCACTCTTACCAATATAGCCGGCTACCAGGCGGACAATGCCGATGCCACCATTGAGATCAATCGTAGCGATCTGGATCGGGTCATTATGGGGCAAACCAGTTTGCCGGAACAATTGCAGGCCGGTGTTGGTACGGTGCAAGGGGATGTGGGGGTATTGCTGCAACTGGGCGCTGCACTGGTGACATTTGAGCCAGCTTTCGAAATACTGCCGGGCACGGCTAATTAGGGAATTAATCTCATGGAAGCAGTAGACGCAGGCAAGGGAGCCGTTCATTTTCTTGATCTTCAAGCAAGCCAGGGCCAGACCTTGCAGGCCTATGCCTGGATGCCCGCTGGTGAGCAACTGGGCAGCATCATTATCGTTCATGGTCTGGGTGAACATGCGCGCCGCTATGCCCATGTGGCAGAAGCGCTTAACCGGGAAGGCTTTGCCCTGTTTGCCTGGGACCAGCGCGGCCATGGTGAAGGGGCCAGCAAACTCGGTGACTTCGGCAATGCTGGCTGGCCAGCCATGCTGGAGGACTTGCGGGTCATGGTTCAGAAGGTCCGGACCGAGCAAGCGGGGCCGGTATTTGTATTGGGCCACAGCATGGGATCCATGCTGACCCACCAGTTCATGACAAGGCATTCGGATGAAGTGGACGGAGTCATTCTCAGTGGCAGCCCGGGTTTCGCCTCAGGCCTGCAAATCTCGGCCTTGCTAACACTGGCACGGTTTGAATGCTTGCGCCTTGGCCGTGACGGTGAATCGAAACTGCTGCGCAAGCTTATCTTCGGCACGGCCAATCGTCGCTTTGAAACCGAGGGGGATACCGGCTTTGAATGGCTCACACGGGTCATGGCGGAGGTACAAAAATACGCCGAGGACCCACTCTGTGGTGCGACTCCGACCTGTGGCAGTGTGGTGAGCTGGTTTGCCAGCTACCGCAAGGCCTTGAAGCAATCAGCCATCGACAGCATTCGCAAGGATCTGCCGCTGTATCTGTTTTCCGGCCTGGAAGATCCCATGCACAATGGTCTGAAAAACCTGGAACGCCAGATCAAACTTTACCAGGCGGCCGGACTGAAGGTGGATCGCAATATCTACAACAAGGGTCGCCATGAGATGCTGAATGAACGCAACAGCGAACGGGTGATTGCCGACTTGCTGGATTGGTTAAAACGGCAAGTCGGCAAGGCCTGATTCAGCCCGGCTTTCACCTGGCTCTCACCTGGCTCTCACCTTGCTCTCACCCGACTCTCACCCGACGCTCAGAAGCGGTACTCGGCGCTGATCAGGGCCGAGTTGAACCAGGCGAAGTTGTAGACATCGTCATTGTCAACGCCACCTTCAAGGCCGCGATAGCCAATACCGAGGCGCCAGTTGTCATCCAGCGCATAGCTCAGGCGCAGACCCAGATCAAAGGCGCGACCGGGCCCTCCCGCCAGGCCATCGAAGTCGAAGTGAAACGACCAACGGGGATTGAACTGGTAATCGCCGGAGAGATGCAGCAGTGGCACAAAGCCCACATCATCATCCTGGGCAGTGACTCCGGCCTGACTCAACTCAATTTTGGCATCGCGGATCTTGGCGGTGGCGCCGATACGTAGCTGCCAGTTGTTGGCGGCATAGAACTGGTAGTGATAGCCAAAGCGCCAGGAATTGAATTTGTACTCAGCCTGGATCGGCGTGCTGCTGTCGAAAGTCCCGCCGGCGAAACGAATGTCTTCGCTCAAGCCAGCTTCCTCTTCATAGGCAAGCGGTGCCAGCACCAGACGCAGGCCGTGGGGACCATTCAACGGCCAGTTCACGGTGACCCGGCCACTGGTCCAGGGGCCATTGCCGGCGAGGCTGTCCAGCTGAAAACGGTCTGCCGCCGGGGTATTGGGAATCTGAACCTTGTTGCGCTCCTGCCAGGCACTGCCCAGTTCCAGTTGTAATGTCGGGCGCTGTTGTCCGTCCTGCGCCGATGCTTTCAGAGCTGGTATCAGAGCGATGGCCAGCAAAAATCCTAATTGCTTGATTTTCATGATAACTACCTTGCGTCTTTAGCCTGCCATACGGGGAAAAATCAGGTTCAGATTGTTTGTAACAGCGTCAGGTCGTAGTAGTTCGCGCCAGACAAGCACAAAAAAGGGGCTCAAAAGAGCCCCTTCCTTTAACTGCTGTCGCTGTTGAAACTAGTCAACCGGCTCCATGCGATACAGGCCGGTGGGCTCACCGGTGCGATCGGAGATGGCCAGATAGATATAACCATCGGGACCCTGACGTACGTCGCGGATACGACCCATGTCATAGGCCAGTGTTTCTTCCAGAATCACTTCGGTGTAGGACTCGTCCATATGCAGACGGGCCAGTTGCTCACCAGCCAGGCCGCCGGCAAAGATGCTGCCGCGCCATTCGGGGAAGACATCACCGTCATAGATCATCAGGCCGGAAGTGGCGATGGAGGGAACCCAGACCCAGGCAGGATCTTCAAAACCCATGCGGGAAATGGACTCGTGAATGGGGGTGCCGGACACATAGTTCACACCGTAACCAATCACCGGCCAACCGTAGTTGGTTTCCGGCTGGATGCGGTTGAGCTCGTCACCGCCATTGGGGCCATGTTCGGTCATCCACAGATCACCTGTCATGGGGTGTACTGCCAGGCCCTGGGGGCTGCGATGGCCGTAACTCCAGACTTCGGGGAGCTGGTCGCCGCCGCCGGCATAGGGATTGTCATCGGGCACGCTGCCGTCATCATTCAGGCGGACAATCACACCGGCGTGATTGCTCAGGTCCTGGGCCGGGTGGGCACTCAGGTCACCGGTGGAGGGCGCCATACGGTCACCCAGGCTCAGGAACAGATGGCCATCGTTGTCGAAGGCCAGCTTGCCACCGTAGTGACCGCGCCCTTCAGCACTGGCGGCGAAAATCTGCACCACATTGCTCAGACGGTCATTCTCAAGACGACCCCGTACAATGGCGGTGGTAGAACCATCACCTTCGGGCTTGGAGAAAGACAGGTAGACCCAGCGATTGCTTTCGAAATCAGGGTGGGGCAGAACTTCGAACAGACCGCCCTGGCCTTCATAATAGACTTCCGGAGTGCCGGGTACGGCTTCCGGCAGCAATTGACCATCGCGCACAATGCGCAGACGGCCCGGCTTTTCGGTGACCAGCATGTCACCATTGGGCAACCAGGCCATGGACCAGGGCTGGACCAGGCCTTCGACTACCGGCACCACGCGATAATTGTGGTGCGAGGCATAGTACATATCGGGCTGCGCGCTGACGGCGGAAGCAGCAGCCACCAGCAATGTGGTACCCGCGAGTTTTAGCAGACTACGAATCATGGAGTTCTCCTTTTAGTCTAGTGCAGGGGCACTGTTAAGCCCTGGGCTCAACAATGGTTAAATCAAAGCTTGCTTGGCTGTTGTAGTTATTATCGCCTGGCTCTTTTATGGGCAATTCGGATTACTCCGCAGCTTGCCCGGGCTGCTACCCACGCCCCGGCTGGAATTCCAAAACCAAAGGTCGTTAATAACAGGATACTATGGCGCATTATACGCCCCTTGTACTGCCAGTCATCGCATTGAGCGGTGCATTTGGCAATGTTTTGTTACCTGAAGGGCTTATTTGGGGCCTCTGGCCCGGTTTTAAACAGTTTTCTATCCCTATCGAGTAAGTGTTCTACGAATGACAGGCTATCTTCGATTACTGCGCGAGCGCTGGCCGGCCCTGGCTTTTGGTTTCCTGGCAGTGTTTTGGGGCAATTTCGGCCAGACTTTCTTTGTCGGCGTTTTCAGTGCATCTATTCAGGAATCTCTGGGCCTGGGCGCTGGCCGCTATGGCGCGGTTTATTCCCTGGCCACCCTGGCCAGCGCAGTGACGGTGGTGTGGGCGGGCAGCCTGATTGATCGTGTGTCATTGCGCCGCTACACCACAGTGCTTTGTCTGGGTCTGGCCCTGGCGGCGACACTCATGTGGCAGGCCAGCGGCGTCATTGTGCTGGCGCTGGGCTTTTATTGCCTGCGTCTGTTCGGCCAGGCGCTTTTGCCCCATACCGGCATGACCACCATGGCCCGTTGTTTCGATGATCATCGCGGCAAGAGCCTCAGCATTGCCGGCTCTGGCGTGCCGGTGGGGGAGATTGTCATGCCCCTGCTGGGAGTTGCCCTGATTGCCTTGTTGGGCTGGCAGCAGACCTTTTTGTTTATCGCCCTGTTCATGGTCCTGTTTGCCTTGCCGATGATGCGTCTGCTGATCCGGATTGCCGGCTTGCATGTGCCCCGGACCCGGGATGAAGCACAGGCGGCAGCACCGGGCCGGGCCCGGCGGGTAATGCTGGGGGATTATCGTTACTGGCTGGCACTGCCGGGGCTGATGGCACCGCCGTTTATTGTCACGGGGATATTCATCCACCAGGATTTTGTCATTGCCAGCAAAGGCTGGACGCCAGCCTGGTTCGCCCTGTGCTTCGTGGTCTATGGCACCGTACACTGGCTGGCATCCCTGGCCAGTGGCCTGCTGGTGGACCGTTACAGCGCCATCCGCCTGCTGCCTTTCTATTTGCTGCCCATGGCGCTGGGATTGCTGGTGCTGAGCTTGCTGTCAGGCCAGTGGGTGGCACTGCTGTTGATGATTCTGCTGGCCCTGACCATTGGCAGTATTCCACCCATCACAGGTAGCCTCTGGCCGGAAGTCTATGGTGTGGAAAACCTCGGCACCATCCGCTCCATGAATATGGCCATCATGGTTTTTGCCACTTCACTCTCACCGATAGTCTATGGTTTCTGCATCGACTATGGCGTGGGTCCGGCTACCCTGTTTCTTTCCAGTGCACTCTATGTGCTGATCGCTGCGGGGCTTATCAGCCAGTCCTATACCCGCAGCAACACCCGGATCTGATTCCTCGAACAACTGTATCCTCTATAAACCGTCTGACACCGGCTACAGGATTAGCTGCTAATAACGGCCTGTGTGAGCCGGGCTCAATTGCCCAGCTCTGCTTCCACTTCCAGGCGTCGGGCGCCAGCCAGGGAACCAGGCATGGAGTAATTGCCTTCATGGCAGGCGTACTCATAGAGGCGATCGTCAGTGGCATAGAAGCTGAGTTCTGCAGTCCAGGTGCGGGTATAGATATTGGGGTCCTCCACAATGAACTGGTAGAAAATTTCATCCTCAGAGTAGCGGCTGAAGCGTTCGGTGATGCGACCTTGTTTGGTGATGGGTACCGAACTCTGGCTCAGTTGGGTGGGATTGATATTGACGGTTTCCACCACCAGTTCATCGCCTTCATACCAGCCCACCGAGTCACCGAACCAGGGCTCGTGGGCGGCAGGGCGCCGGTTGGCCCGGGCCTCCTCGGGTGAATCGTAGATGGGAATAATGCGGGCATCGTGTACCATTTCCACATTGATCACGACGTAGTCGTCGGTTTGCACGAATTCATAGGTGTTGTTGTACAGCGCTCCCATCATGCCCGGTCCGGCCTTGTTGCCGAATCCCAGCAGGCAACGCTCGGAATTGGGAAAGGCTTCCGGGCCGCGAAAATCACCGACTCCTGTGGCATATCGCGCCCCGTAGCTGGCCCGCTCAAAATCAAACTGCGGGTCGGGCCGAAACGGCACACGACCATTCTCCGGGATGGTGACATAGGAAGTGCGGTATTCCCCCTTGACCAGGGCCAGGTTGGAGCCAGGATCCACCCAGAAATTATTGTAGGCCCGCACACCGAAATCATCGGCACCTTCTTCCGGCAGGTCATTGACGCTATCGCCTTCATCCAGGCCGCCTTCGATGCCGGCAATGGGGGTAACGGCGGCAATCTCCCGCGCCCGCTCGGCATCCACCACCAGTGATTCCACCCCTTCGGGCCGGTTGAGATTGGTGAGGGAAGCGTTGGTCCAGGTGCCCTGAAGGTCGGGGCGTTCACTGTTCTGAGCCATTGCCAGGCTGGCACTGAGGCAGCAGGCCAACAGGCCGGTGGATTTGCAAATCTGATTCAGTTGTCTGTGCATGGCGTGCTCCGTCTCTGGTTATTGTTTTCGTCTTTGTTAGTATCTTCTGTCAGTTGTGCTGCTGAGTTTGATCTTCCGGCAAAGCTTCAAGCCGTAGCAGGGCGCCGTCTTGTTCATCCATCAGCAGATAGAGATGCCCATCGGGCCCTTGCTGTACATCGCTGATTCGGGCCTTGAACTGTTGCAGCAGTGACTCGCGCCGAATTTCCTCGCCGCGATTATTGAATACCAGTCGTTCCAGGTGTCCGGTGCCGGGGATGCGCCCTTCGATGAGGGAGCCCACCAGCAGATTGCCCTGCCATTTCTCAATTCTGTCGCCATCATAGAAAGTCATGCCAGCCGGTGCAATGGAAGGCCACCAGATCACTTCGGGGCGTCGGTAAAGGCTGTCGTCATGATGGCCAGCCACCCAGTCACCCCGATACTGGCGACTGAAGGACACGGTGGGCCAGCCATAATTGGCGCCGGGCTCAATAATATTGATCTCATCGCCGCCCTGGGGGCCATTCTCACTGGCCCAGAGTGCTCCTGTGTCGGGATGCCAGGCCAGACCAATCTGGTTGCGGTGACCGACGCTGTAGACCTCCGGCAGAAATTCACCGCTGTCGATAAACGGATTGTCTGCCGCCGGGCGGCCGTCATCCTCAAGGCGCAGCAGCTTGCCATAGTGAACGCCGGGGTCCTGGGCATAGTCACCATAGCCGGCATAGACATAGGCACCGCCGATGGACATCATCAATTTGCCATCAGGGGCGAACAGTAATTTGGCCGCAGCGATGCCCCGGTCCAGTCCTTTGGCCACAAAGATTTCCTGGCTGTCCACCAGAGTCATTTCCTGCAGGCGCCCCCGCAGCAGGGCCACGGTATGTTCCGGCTCGCCGTCCACCTCGATGGCCTTGGTGTAAGTCAGATAGACCAGGCTGTCATCTTCGGGGTGAACAGCTACCGACATCAGGCCGGCACGAAAGATTTCCCCGTAGACCGCGGGTAGGCCAGCGATGGGTTGTGGCAGCAATTTACCGTCACGAACAAGTCGCAGCTGGCCGGTATAGCGTTCGGTGACCAGCACATCACCATTGCGGCGAAAAGCCATGGCGAAGGGATTGGCCAGGTCATTGGCAATGGGAGTGAGTAATAACTTGCCTTCCGCCGAATCGACGATCACCGGTGCTCGTGGTACCTCAGCGGCAAAGACCGCAGCGGCGGGAGTTGCCAGTAACAGGAAGGCCAGAAGGGCAAGAGGGGGCAAATGGGATAGAACGGACAACAGCGGACCCTGGCAGGAAGCCGGGCTGCCATTGAGCAAACTGGATCCACGAGCGCGCGCGAACATCGAACCCTCCGTTATTGTTCTTTTCTGACTCGCCTCCAGCGGAGACGGGTCTGGAGTCAGGTTCCGATTTTGCGACTGCTATTCTGCAAACGGATTGTTGTTAAATCTGTCTCGATTGTCAGGCAAACAAGTCAAAGCTGCCGAAATCCCGGCCCAGTAACTGCGCCGATTGGCCGTGACCGAGCCAGTTCTCAATCATGGTCTGGTAAACCTTTCGGAAATCCGTGGTGTAGGCCAGGTTATCCTCGGCATTCAACTCGGTGAGGCTGGGAATATCGCCATAGTGGCCGCCTTTTACCTGGCTGCCAACAACAAACATGGTATTGGCTGCGCCATGGTCGGTGCCAAGTGACACATTTTCCGGAACACGGCGGCCAAACTCGGAGAAAATCATCATCACCACATCGTCGGCCCGGCCAATCCGTTCCAGGTCCTGCTGGAAAGCCGCCACCGCATCGGCGGTATAGGTGAGCAGGCGCTGATGCAGGGCATTCTGGAAAACATGGGTGTCGAAGGCATTGTTGCGGTAGGACACGTAGTAGAGCCGGGTTGGCATGCCGGCATCGATCAGGGATACAACCTTGGGCAGGTCCAGGGGGTTGATGCCATAGTCCACCGGTGAATTGTAGTTGGACCAGGCCTGGCGCACCTGTGCCGAGGAATCGGTGGCACTGCGGGCAATGTCCATGAGAAAACGCCGTGAAGGGTTATCCACTTCGCCAACATCCGGGCGCCGGTCAAGCGCTTCTCTTTCCTCGGCGAAAGCCTCGCGCTGGTAGCGGGCCGGGTCATCGAAGACGATGGGAACATGCCGTTCACTGCGAACCGCCAGTGACTGGCTGCCGGCGATATTAACGATGTAATTGGCCGGCGCATCCGGCGCCACAGTGTCCGCCAGACGGCCAACCCAGCCATAATCTTCACCGCTGTTTGGGGCGGCGGTATGCCAGTAGGCCATGGAGGTGAAATGGGAATAGCTGGGGTTGTCATAGCCGCAGCCGTGGACGATGGCCATTTTGCCGTCTTTATAGAGCCGCTCGAAGCCGGCCATGCCGGGGTTAAAGCCAAAATGGTCGTCGATCTTGCGCACCTGGTTTTCGGGAATGGCGATATTGGGGCGGGCACGGTAATAAGCATCATCACCATAGGGCACCACGGTATTGAGGCCATCATTGCCGCCGGATAATTCCAGTACCACCAGAATCTTGCCGCGGGCGGCAGCATCCAGGGCAGCCGCCTGGGCCGCACGGTTCAGCACTCCCGGCATGAAGGTATTGCCACCGAGGGCCGCCACACCGGCACCCAGTCCGAGGCCGGCCTTGAGAAGATCGCGTCGTTTCATTGCAGCTTTGCTCATCTTTGTTTTTCCTCGCTGCCCTAGGCCAATTGATATTCCGGTTGGCTCATGATCAGGTGCAGGGTCATGCGCAGGGCATCTTCCATATAGGTTTCGGCCCGGGCGATATCACTGGTTCCCAATTGCTGAGTCAGAAAATTCACCAGCATGGCGCGGCTTTCCAGAGCCGGCGGCACTCGCATGAAGCGATGAATAAAGTAATCCACGACCTCTTCACTGCTTTGTAAACCAGCCTCCATCACCATGGCACTGAGATCCAGTTGTGCGGTATGGCGTGACAGGGGTTTGACCCGCTGGATTGCCATCTGCCAGCCACGGAAGCTGCCGTAGCGGGTATTAAAGTCTTCGTCCCGGTCGGCCAGCATATTGGATTCCGCCAGCATCTGACCGTCGCCTACGCCTGAGGGCTGGGTGGCATTGGTAATATCCATGCCCTGGCGAATGCGATCGGCCACACTGCGAATCTCGCCGCTGGGGTTGTAGCGATCGAAGGGGATGAAATTGATATCAGGAAACAGCACGTCGCGGGCGAAATTGCCACGCTCCAGCAGCAGGCCCGGCGTAATCCAGGATTGACCTTCACCCCATCCTGCGACAGTGGGCGGACGCAACAGGGTCTGACCCAGGGCGCCGGTAGCTCGATTAAAATCCGGGACACCTGGCGCGTCATCCAGGCCCAGTTTGCGATAGGTGGATACAGCTAGCTCCACCGGACTCTTGATATGGGTGCCTACCGAAGCAGGGCTATAGAAATCCCGCGACAGAAACAGGGTTTCAAGAAAACTGGCAACATCGTAGTCGGCATCTCTGAGTACATTGCCCAGTTCTGCCTGTAGCGCCGGGCTGATTTGCTGGCGGACAAAAAAGCGATAGAGTTTGGCGGCCATATACTCGGCAGTGACCGGCTGATCCATGATGATGTCGATGACCTCAATGCCATCGAAGTTGCCGTGCTGACCGAGAAACTGCTTCTCGCCGGCATCGTGTTGATCTTCATTGACGACGAATTCCAGGCCGTCGAAATTCCAGCCGGTAAAGGCACGGGCAGCCTCGCGGATATCCTGTTCACTGTAATTGCCCACGCCCATGGTAAACAGTTCCATGATCTCCCGGGCGAAGTTTTCATTGGGCGCGCCTTTGACATTCACCCCGGCGTCGAGGAAAGCCAGCATGGCCGGATCCTGGGCCACGGCTACCATCAGGTCCCGAAAACTGCCATTACCATGGGCATGGAACAGCTCCAGTTGCTGCAACAGTTTGCGGTAGTCACGTACCTTGCCTTCATTCACGGCAAAATGGCCGTGCCAGAACAGGGCCAGTTTTTCCTGCAGGGGCTGCTCGGTGGCCACCATGCGATCGGCCCACCAGTAGGCCACGCGATTGGTTTCCAGGGACGAAGCCCTTAACCAGTAGAAAAATTTGTTAACGATGGGTTGCAGGGGACGATTGCCGCCTGGCTTGACCTTGATGCCCAGTGCTTCACCGTTTGCTCTGGCCAGTTCGGTAGTGGCAGGCCGGCTGGGCGGGAAGGGGTCCAGTCCTTCATCGAAGATTCCGGAATGCTCAAAAGGCGGCAACTGCGGGTTGGCGGGATCGTAATCCACCAACTGGGCCACTGCCTGCTCTGGTCCCAGTGCCGCCAGGGCAGCGATTTCCTCTGGCGTGCCACCGAATCCGGCCCGCTCCAGCAAATGGGCAGCGGCATCGGTATTCCACTGACTGGCGCTGATGGGTTCAAGATCGTCCTGCCAGGCCGTGGGGCCGCTCCATTGGGCATGGGTGGGCAGGCTGTTAAAGCTCAGAAGGGCCAGTATCAGGGGCAGGGCGGCTGTAATGCGGTATTTGCTCTTGTTCATGGTGGTTTGCTGTTGTCTTGGCCTCCGCGGCTATCAGAAAAGGGCGCTCAATGCGGGGCTGAAGAGAAACTGTAGCAGATATCAGGCCTGTGCCACCAATGCTATTGGTGACAGTCTGTAATATTAACGCTGCGCCTCACAGCCGAACTGGAAGTGCCAGTGGGCGCGCCATAGGGAGGCGCTGAGGATCACAAAGGGCAGGGCACTGAGCAGTCCGCCCACCAAACCACCGCCACTGTCATACAACAGATTCCACACCAGCATGCCAATGGCAACTTGCAGGCAGTACAGCCCTGCCCAGGGGTGCATCCAGGGCCGCATTCGCCAGAAGCCAATGCTGCCTGCCAGATAGATCAGCCAGTGCAGGGGTTCTGTGGCCTTGGCGGCCATCCCGGTGAGCATCCAGCCAAACCACACCTCTTCCGCCTCGGCCACGGGCTTGCTGAAAAAGTCCCAAGGCACATAAATGAAGGTCATGTACAGGCAGAACAGCAGCAGGCCATTCATCCACCAGGGGCGACGGGCGAGAAAGGCTTTGCTACGGGCAATCAATTCCATGGTTGCTTCAAGCTGGCTGCTGTGCCGGATGTCCGGTAACAGACAAGTATTGCTCTCTTCTGTGGTGAAACTGTGTTAAGGTGCCACTCCGTAAGTCGCTGGAGCGCCTTACGCGTGCATTTCTTTAGTGACAGGGATTGCCTCATCAGGCCAGACCTGCCCCTCCGCATTCTACAGCAATCCATTGCTGCCGGATTCAGAACTTCTCTATCGATTGCACATTCGTGCAACCGGGCGTCAATCCGGTGCCTACAGAATTTATTCGCCAGTGCCAGCGGGCTGTCTGTCTTGCAGACCGATTGCTGTTGCGCACGCGAGCTTTTTAATTAAGAGAGTTACTATGTCATTTGCCAATCTTGGCCTGTCCGATGGCCTGCTGCGTGCTGTTGCCCAGACAGGTTACACCACACCCACTCCAATCCAGTCCCAGGCCATTCCCGCCGTGCTGCAAGGCAAGGACGTCATGGCCGCCGCCCAGACCGGTACCGGCAAGACGGCCGGTTTTGTGCTGCCCACCCTGCAACGCCTGCAGGGCGGCAAGCCTGCCGCGGCCGGGCAGGTCCGCGCGCTGGTGCTTACTCCCACTCGCGAACTTGCCGCCCAGGTCTATGAAAGTATCCAGACTTACGGTGCTAACCAGAACCTGAAATCCGCCGTGATTTTTGGTGGTGTGAATATCAATCCGCAACTGCGTGTGGTCAAGCGGGGTGTCGATCTGCTGGTGGCAACCCCGGGCCGCTTGCTGGATCTGTATCAGCAGAAGGCCGTGAAATTCGATCATCTGGAAATCTTTATTCTGGATGAAGCTGACCGTATGCTGGACATGGGCTTTATTCGCGATATCCGCAAGATACTGAATCTTCTGCCCAAAAGGCGTCAGAATCTGATGTTTTCGGCGACGTTTTCTCCGGAAATTCGCAAGCTGGCCGGCAGTATTTGCCACCAGCCGGTGGAAATTGATGTGGCACCGCGCAATTCCACTGTGCGCAAGATCGAGCAGGGCATGTGGTGGTGTGAGAAGCAGCACAAACCCAGCCTGCTGACCGAGTTGCTGCAGGAAACCAGCGAACAGGTGCTGGTGTTCTCCCGCACCAAGCATGGCGCCGACAAGCTGGTGAAGCAATTGAGCCGGCAGAAGATCCAGGCTCTGCCGATTCACGGCAATCGCAGCCAAAACCAGCGCACCCGGGCCCTGAACGAGTTCAAGAGTAATCAGATACAGGTGCTGGTGGCGACCGACATCGCTGCCCGCGGTATCGATATCGATCAGTTGGGGCTGGTGATCAATTACGATCTGCCCCAGGTGGCGGAAGACTATGTGCACCGCATTGGCCGAACCGGTCGTGCCGGCGCCAGCGGTCAGGCGGTATCTCTGGTAAGCAAGGATGAAAAGAAACAGCTGCGCGGTATTGAACGGCTTATCAAAAAACCCATTCCTGAATTGGGTAGCTATTACTGAACACGGCCTGTACTCAGTCGTCGGGGCGCCCTGCCCCGGCGAATCCAGAAAATTAAAGCCCTTCAGCCAACTTGTTTAGATGGCTAACAAAGTTGATTGATTCTGAAAAGCGCAGCTTTTCGGAATTGCTCAGCATCTCTGATTCACATGCCTTTTCGGCAGGAGTATAACCTTACGGATTCTGTCAATTGTTCGGTTTTTCCGGACTGTTTAGCAGACCCGATACTCTCGACTACAGTCCGTTTTAATTCAGTTTATGCGACAGGAATTTTGCCATTCGAAATAAATAACCATTCAATAAAAAGCAGCTTGAAAGGCGAGATCTATGATAAGAAGTAAAAACAGAAGTAGAAAAAGCATAACGCCCAATACCCACAACCCCCTGCAACGTTCTGCATTATGGCTTGGCATCGCCCTGGCCAGCAGCGCGACAATGGTTCAGGCGCAGCAGCCTGAACTGGAAGAAATCACTGTTACGGGTTCCTTTATTCGTAACTCAGACTTCAGTGGCGCCAGCCCGGTCGATACCGTCGACCAGGAAACGCTCCTGACCTACGGTTCGGCCAATATCGGCCAGTACATCCGTGACCTCACCTATACCCAGAATGTCGATACCGTGGCCAATGTGCTGGGTGGCGCCGGGGGTGGGCAGGATTCCAACTCGGCCCAGTTCAATCTGCGCGGTCTGGGTGTCAGCAGTACCCTGACCCTGCTGGATGGCCGACGCAATATCAATTCCGGTGCAATCTCTGCCATTCTTCCCGATATCGCCACTGACCGGATCGAAGTGGTACTGGATGGTGGTTCGGCTCTTTATGGTTCCGATGCGGTAGCCGGGGTAGTGAACCTGATACCTATCAAGGAATTTGAGGGCCTGCGTTTCCGCAGCTTCTATGGCCGCGATGAAAACGCCGATTTTGAAGAACCCAAACTGAGTATGCTCTGGGGTAATAACTTCAGCAATGGCCTGAATGTGGTTGCCGCCCTGGAAGTAGGCAAGAAGACGCCTCTGCAGCGCGGTGAGCGACCGGAGTATCTGCGGGTGGATAATGCCACCTTCATCGGCGCCCCTGGACACTATCAGCTGGCCAATGGTGCCCCCTATCTGGATCCTGATTGTGGTGCCTATAACGAAGGCCTGGAAGACAAGGGCATTGATGGCAGTTTTCCCAGTGGCTATCCCATTGCCGGCGGTTTGCTCTGCGGTTTCCACTATGCCCAGTGGACCGATTACAACCGTGAAGCCAATGACTATGTGTCCTATGCCAATGCCACTTATCCTCTGAATGACAATGTCTCACTGGAAGCGCAGATGACTCTGAGTTATCGTGAATCCATTTTCCACACCGAACCGGTCACGCCGATTGCTTCGGCCTGGTATGACAATTTCATCATTCCGGCCAATCACCCGGCCAACCCCACAGGCCAGGCAGTGCGCCCCGGCGTATTCGGGATTGGTACCTGGACAGTGTGGAATGGCCTGGAGCAAGGCGAGGGCACCAAGCCCAGCTATCTGGGTGAATCCTCATTTCAGAATGATCGCTATCAGTACACCACCGCCACCTACAAGTTCGGTAGCGAGTTTGAATTTGGTGACAGTGGCTGGTTTGGTGAAGCCTGGTTGGGCTATCAAACCTATGAGGTGCGAGTGGACACCATGGACGGCAATGCCGTTCGCCTGGAGGCTGCCCTGAATGGACGCGGTGGACCGAACGGCAATGAATGGTTTAACCCCTTTGCCTCTCGCGATATTCGCTCGCCCAATTATGATGCGGATCGCAGCGACGGGCTGTATACCAACAATACCCAGGAAGTGGTTGACTGGTTGTTTGAGTCCGGCGACTACAATCAGCAGGAAGACAGTCTGTTGATCTTTGACGCCATTGTGACCGGTGATCTGTTTGAGATGCCCGCCGGCACCCTCGGCGCTGCCTTTGGTATTGCTATGCGCGACCGTAGCGATGTGGCGGACGCATCGCCCTTGTCCAAGGTGGGTATGGATTTCTCCAACTCCGCCGGTATTGCCGCGCCGTTGGGGGTAAGAACCGAGGACAACTCCATGACCCAGGCGGTGTTCGCTGAACTGCAGGTCCCGCTTCTGGAAAATCTGAGCATGCAGCTTGCTGCTCGCTATGAGGACTTTACCGATCTGGGTCTGGAAACCACCACGCCCAAGGTCGCCATGCGCTGGCAGCCCACCGAAGACCTGGCAATTCGCGGCTCCTGGGGTGAGAGCTTCCTGGCACCCAGTGCTACGGATGTGGGACCTTATGACCGCTCTGCCTGCGCCAATGTGCGCACCGGGCAGGATCCAATCACCGGCAATGACCTGCTGGGTACGCTGGCCTGTGCCTCGAAAAACCCTTTCCTGCAACCGGAAAACTCTGAAATCTGGAGTGTGGGTTTTACCTGGGAAGGCATTGAAGACCTGAGTATTTCTCTGGACTACCAGGAAATCGAATACACCGACCGCATTGTGACCCTGTCATCGCAGGACGTGGTCAATCAGCAGTTCTTCTCGGCTACTGATGCCCTGGGTATCAACCGTGACAGCTATGACCCGACTCCGGGTTCGGCCGATCGTGAGGCGGTGCTGAACTGGATTGCATCCAATCCTTCCACCACTATCACCCGCGAGCCGGGCGGCAATATTACCGAGATTGTTTCCATCGCGGATAACATCAACACCAATATTGTGGATGTCCTGGACCTGACCGCTACCTATAACTTCGAACTGAACGATTGGGGCAATTTCAATATGGCATTGAATGCGTCCTATTACGTGACCTACGAATATGCCGGTCTGGATGGGGTGCTGAAAGATGCTCGTGGCAAGCGCAATGCAGATACCGCCTTGTCACCGCCGCTGCCGGAGATCGTTGCCAATTTGCGTCTGGGCTGGAACCGGGGCGATCATGCCGCGTCCATTCTGGCCAAGTACACTGATGCGGTAACTTTTGACGGGGTGTTTGCCACAGGTACCACTCCGCCGGAAGTCATTCCTGACTCCTGGATCGCCAATGCCAACTACACGTATTTCTTCAATGATCTGTTTAATACGTCTGGCAGTGTGACCCTTGGTATTAACAACCTGTTTGACTGGCAGCCGATTCTGTTGCCGGTTACCGGTGGCTTCGAGAGTCGCCTGTACGACAACTTCGGTCGTATGTACTCGCTGACTGTCGACTTTGAACTGTAGTCAGTAAAACCGGATTCCTGCCCGGTAATGCCGGGCAGGAATCTGTTTATTACCTTCCCCTCACTTTTTTTGTTTGATCCTGCTCAGTCCGGTAGCCGATAGGCCACCAGTGCACCGGGAAAGTCTGTCTGGAAGCTGCCTATCTGCACCACGATATACTGCCGGCCATTGTGCATATAGGTCATCATGCCGTATTGGGCTGGTGCTGGCAGTTCCACGCTGCCGAGTATTTCGCCGCTTTGTTTGTCACGGGCATTGAGCATCAGGGGTGCATCGGGAATCAGTTGTGCCGTGCCCTCACTCAGGGCCCGGGTCTGCACCAGGATATCGCCCGTTACCATCTGGATTGAATAACCCACGCCACCGGAATTGGGAATGTCCACGCCTTCCAGCAAGGGGTGGTTGGCAATGGCATCCCGGGTTTCCCCCACCGGCAGAGACCAGCGCTTGTCGCCGCTGTTCATGTCATAGGCGGTGAGTTGATTGTTCATGGGCTTGTACACCGGCAGGCCGTCGATGCTTTGCAGGGGTGCCGGTCTGCCCGGCAGCCAGGCGGACACTGTGGTGCCAGTGGTGGGGGTGCTGTTCGGAGTGGCCCCGCCTTCTCCAGGTTCCGGATAATTGGGATTGTCAATATCCACGCCATTGGTGGCCCGCATCATGCGCGGTGCCGAACAGGTGCGGTGATGGGACGCATACAACATGCCGGTGGACGGATCTGCCACCGGCGGGTGGGAGATGACATTGCCTGAACCGATGCAACCAACATTATTGATGTAGTCATGGCCATGATTCTCCGGCAGGGGCGGCACATACAATCCGCCGATGCGGTAATTGGAAAGTATCTCCGTGGCCCTTTCCTTCAGCTCCGGGGTGTAGTCCATGATGAACTCTTCGGTAATACCATCCCAGACAATTGGATCAACCGGTTCCGGATGGGTGGGGTAGGGCTGAGTGGCGGCGGTATAATTGCCGGGCACTTCGGTTTGCATGACCGGGCGGTCCACAATAGGCCAGATGGGCTCGCCAGTGGCGCGATTAAAGGCAAATACCAGACCCTGCTTGGTGTATTGAATCAGGGCCGGCACCGTGTCGCCATTAACCTCAAGATCCATCAGCATGGGTGGCGTGGGCAGGTCGTAGTTCCACTGATCACTGCGGTGGATCTGAAAATGCCAGCGGCGCTCGCCAGTGGCCACATCCAGCGCCAGCACACTGCCGCCGAACAGATTGTCGCCGGGCCGGTGACCGGCATAGGTTTGCACCGTGGAAGCATTGGTCACCAGATAGACCAGACCCAGTTCCGGGTCGGCCGAGGCCGGTGCCCAGGTGGACATATCACCGGAGAAGCGCCAGGCCTCGTTATGCCATGTTTCATGGCCCACTTCACCGGGCCGGGGAATCACATGGAATTTCCATAGCCGCTCACCGGTTTCGGCGTCGAAGCCCATAATGTCGCCGGGCACATTCTCGATACGGGTCTGGCCATAGCTGGGCTGATGTCCCACCAGCACCACCACTACACCATTGACAACGATGGGTGGCGCAGATGCAGTCACCATACCCAGTTCGCGGGGAATGCCGTAATTGGGGTCGTATTCACCGCCGGCAACCAGATGGTCCTGCCAGGGACCCCAGCCTTCAACCAGATGGGGAATCAGATCAATGGAACCGGTTTCCGGGAATCCCCCCACCGGGAATTCACTGCCCCAGTTTTCCAACGGGCGACCGGTTTTGGCATCCAGTGCCCAGAGGAAAAAGCCCGGCGTGGTGATATAGATAACACCACGGCCATTGACCTCGGCATAGGCCACGCCCTTGCCATAGGCCTGTCGAGGTGAACGCTGGTGGCGAATGGTTTCCGGCTCGCGAAAGGTCCACAGGTTTTCGCCGGTGGCCGGGTCGATGGCCACCACCTGACGGCGCGGGGTGGCTACGGTATAGAGCATTCCGTCTACATAAATGGGTGTGGACCGGGAAAAGTAGTCCACATTGGGGCCGAAATTGTCACTGCGCCAGATCCAGGCCTGTTCCAGTTCTTCGAAATTATTGCGGTTGATCTGATCCAGAGGAGAGTAGCGAGTGTGGCCCGCAGGTCCACCCAGATAGCGCCATTGTCCATCCTCGGTGCCGGATAGCACCTGGGCGCGGGCAGTACTGAGCAGCAGGGCCCAGCAGAAAATCAGGACAAGGGAGCGAGACAAGACAGATTTCATCATGACGACCTTTTATTGTTGTTATGGATAGGGACAAATTACTGCAACAGGCCGGGGAGATACAATCCGCCGGGGCTCAAAATCCGCCGGGGAGAAAAAAGAGCCGAAGCTCAGCTCTGGCGTTTGAGATCGATCAGGGCCTGCTCGGCCTGTTGCAGGCCTTGCTGCTGGTTTTCGGCGAAGCGCCACTGCTGGTATTGCTGCAGAAACTCTCGCACCGAAGCCTGCCATTGTGGATCCCAGTTGCTCGGCAGCTGCTTGGCATAGGTGCTCGCCGTCCATTGTGGCTGGCTGGGTAGTTGGGTCACTTTCAGGAAGGCTTGCCACAGTTTTTTCCAACGCAGGCCCAGGTCGCTATAGGCGGCGCGGCGTTTTCGCAGACGCCGGTATTCCCGGGCAAACAGGAAAACCAGGATCAGCAGGCCGCCCCAGGTGATGGCGGTAGCAGCTAACTGGTTCTCCAGAATACGGTCGATCATGAGCTGCCATTGACTGGCCAGGCGGTGATACCACTGGCTTGCGGGCGAGGATTGATAACCGCCAAAAAAAGCGGTGATGCTGCCGGGGGTCGGGTCCATGGTGTGCCAGTAGCCTGCTTCATCCTGCCATTCCACCCAGCTATGGGCATCGCGCTCCCGCACCAGCCAGAGATCATCGGCCAGTTGCTCATTCAGCAGATAGCCCCCTACCAGGCGACTGGGTATGCCATTGGCGCGCAGAGCCAGGGTGGTGGCGGAAGCAAACCAGAAACAGTAAGCCGCCCGCTCATTGAGAAAGAAGTCGTGAAAGGGTTTGTCCGGATCGAAGTCGGTCTGCAGGGCATAGTCCCGGGCAAGAAAATAATTGCCAATGCGATCGGCAGTGGCCTGACGATCCTCGCCTGCCAGGCTCTCGCTATGGGCCTGCAATTCCTCGTCCCAGAATCCGGGCAGCAGCAGGTTGTCGGGGTTTTCACTGTCTGCTTGCAGATTGCCGCCGGTTTCCACCTGCCAGCGAGGATCGCTGCCGCGCTCATAATTGGGAGTAAGGGCATCCGCTGCATTGCGGCTGATGCTGCTGAAGCGGCCGGTAATGGCGCTGACATCGGGCGGGACAAACAGGTAGTCATCGCCCTGCAGACTGGTAATGCTCATCTGCGAGTTGACCTGAGCCTGACTCGCATATTGATGATTGGCTACCGGATAGCGCCACTCATCGCCGGGCAGCAATTCGGCATCGAAGCTGCCCCAGGAAACCACCGGACGTTCGGAAGGCAGCCATACCAGTTCACTGTTGAGAATGCTCAGCCGGTTTCCCACCAGATAGCGGCCGGGAATGGACTCGCTGCGGATTCGCATCACCGGATCATTGGAAGGCCTGAGGAATACCGATGAACGCAATGTCTGATAGGGGGAGAAACCGGTGGGGGTGTAATCGCCGCCCCGGGGCATGATATTGCCCAGCGCGGCAATCACCGGACCCTGTCCGTAATTCAGACTCGTCAACATCAATGGCAACAGCATTGCCACGGGTGCCAGCAGGGCAAGGCATTGCAGGAACTGCTTGCCGGCATGGTCGGCCAGCATGATCAGACAGGCCAGCACCATACCAGCCAGTGTCAGTACGGGCGCCGTATGGCCAAAAACAGTAAGCAGTGTCGACTCTGCCGGGTTGATCATCAACAGGGACAACAGAGCCCAGACAATAATGGATTGACTGTCGCGGCCAATGATTTGCTGGCTTTCGGCAGGGTCGCGCGAGGCATAGCGCCACAGCAGATAAAGCAGCAGGCTGATGAGAACACCGGCTCCGAAGCCGTTGTCCTGGGGCCAGGAATCTTCCACAGCCCAGTTCTCCAGAACCTGGTTACCGGTAAGAGCACCGGTGGCAAACAGAACAAAGATCAGGCCGGCGGTGGGTCGCTCCACCGTCAGCAGTCGGGCCCCGGCCAATGCTGCAAGTCCGCTGCCGAGCCAGCCAATAAGAGGCAACTCCATGGACAGGGCGAAATGCCAGGACAGCAGGGCAATCAATAAACCCAACCCGATGTGTGAAAACGACATCAGAACCAGCTCCGCTTTTTACCGGTCTCGGCAGTTGCTTGAATTTCAATGAACTCATCGCCTGCCGGCAAACTGCCCCGGTCGGCATCGCGCTCCGCCAGCAGAAATACCAGCACCAGAATGCCTGCCTTGCGCCAGCGTTCCACTTTCTGCCGGGCTTCTTCGCTCCAGCGCCCCAGCACCAGGACATACAGACCATCCTCGTCAGGCAGGCTGTCAGGCAGATTGGGGGCATTATCCTGTAGCGCCTGCTGCGGTGTTTTCTCGGCCTGACACTGGACAATCAATTGTTCGAACTTCTCTGCCTTCTCCAGATTGTGCCACCTGGTGCCGGTGGCCAGCGCCACCAGATTGAATCCTTCATTACCGGCGGACAAGCCAATCTCAACGGCCAGGGCCAGACGCTTATCCAGGGGGCTATCGTCCACTGGCCGGCGTTGCCAGCGCAGAAAATCGGCCAGGCTTAAATCCACCATCAGATAAACCTGATCCCGGCGGATTTCCTCCACCCCCTCGAACACCTTGCTCATGGCCTGGCCCAGACGACTGCCGGCCCGGTGATCGAGTCGGCGCAGGGAATCACCGGTTTGATAGGGGCGGGAATAGGCGTATTCCAGTGAGGGCCCCTTGTGGCTGTTGTCGCTGCCCATTTTCAGTTTTTTACTGGCCTGTTCCGCTACTTTGCGCAGCGACGGAATTGGTGACTTCAGGGCCTCGGGCAGAACATAGACCTCAGCCGGCAGCGGCAAGCGTTGGGTGAAGCGGGTCAGGAAAAAGGGAAAGTAGGACTGCACGGCAATTCCCGACAGTTCATATTTGCCCCGCCGTCTGGGGGTGAAACTCACGGCCAGGGAATGACTCTGTCCGGCTGCCAGGGAAGGCAGATGCAGGCGATGCCATTCTCTGGGCCAGCCGGCATAGGGAACGACCAGTTCGCGAACGGTGAAGTTATTGAGGCTGCGCCCGCCTTTATTCTGCAAGCTGATGGTGGAGCTGAGACTGTCTCCGGCATGACAGGAGTGCGGAGCCCTCCGGCTGGCAGTAACGCGTGGCCGGTAGAGATAGCCCAGCAAAGTACTCCAGGCCAGCAGGGAAAGGCCCAGTGCCGCCGTGGCCATATACAGATCGCTGTTGCTGCGATAGCTGAACAGAAAGGTCAGCAAGCTGCCAATAAAAAGAATTTTTCCGGGCCGGGTCAGACCATCGTAGAAATAGCGGCGCAGGGCCCGCAGCAGGAGGTGGCTGTCAATTTCTCGCCAGCGTGGTACCAGGCGCAGATTGGCAAACCAGCGCAGCAGTCGCCACCAGTGCAGGGCGAGGGATTCACTTTTCACTCGGAGGGGACGGTCTGCCAGTTCACTCATGATTGAACCCGGCGCTCATTATCGGGGCACCGGCACCCTGTCGACTATGGACTGCAACAATTCATGGGCATGGCTGCTGTCGCTGTCTCGGCCATGACGCGGCAGAATACGATGATCCCAAACCGGGGCAATCAGAGCCTGGATGTCATCAGGGGAGACCTGGCGCCTGCCTTTCACCAGGGCATAGGCCTTGCTGGCAGTGGCCAGATGCATGGCGCCCCGGGGCGAGATACCCAGTTTGATGCCGCTGTCCTCGCGGCTCGCCCTGGCCAGATCGATGATGTAGCGCGCCAGGTCGGCATGCAGGAATACCTGTTCGCAGGCTTCCCGCAGGGCGCGAATGGAATCCTTGTTCAGCACTGCTGTGACTTCTTCCTCTACAACGGCGCCGTAATCCCCCAGCAAATGCAATTCGGCATCGAGGCTGGGATAGCCCAGACTGAGGCAGGTGAGAAAGCGGTCGAGCTGGGCCTCCGGCAGGGGGTTGGTGCTGTCAAAGTCGATGGGGTTCTGGGTGGCGATCACCGTGAACAGGTCTGACAGGGGATGATTGCTGCCATCGGCGGCCACGAAACCTTCTTCCATGGCCTGCAGGAAAGCGGATTGGCTGCGCGTCGGCGCGCGATTGATTTCATCGGCTAACAGAAAATCGGTGAATATCGGGCCGGGGGAAAACTCGAATTTTCCTTCATTCTGCTTGTAAACGGCTCCGCCGAGTACATCGGCGGGCAGAATGTCATTGGTGAACTGAATGCGATTGAAATCCAGTCCCAATACCCGCGCCATGCCCTTGGCCAGGGTGGTTTTGCCGACCCCGGGCACGTCAACCACCAGCACATGACCGCGGGCGATAATGCTGGCCAGCAACAGCTCGATGATAAAGTCATCGCCCAGCCAGTGTTTGGCCAGGCTCTGGTGGGCCTGATCCAGCAGGCTCAGAAGTTCTTCAAGATTGTCGCTGCTGGCCTCGTCGGCTTTGCTGTCCATACTGCATTCTCGCTGCTGCCATTGCTCTTGCTGGCCCGGAGTCTTATGAAACCAGAAGCCCGGGCAAATAAAAAGCTCGACTTGCCGTTTTTGCCCGCTATCAGAAGGTGGTCTGGATACTCAGGGTCAGGCGCCGGTAGCGACTGCTGCAGGAATCTTCCACCAGTGCCAGCTGGCCGTCGATGGTGGTGCCATCAAAACGCTGGCGCACACGGCAGCGGGATGCTCCCAGGGTGTTGTCCGATTCCAGGCGAAAGGTAACATCGTCGAAGAAAACCTTGGAGACGAACAAATCCCAGGAACGGCGACCGTTTTCCTGGGTGATGGTGGTGATATCGATATCATAGTCGCCGCCATGAATCGGGTGGCGATATTCGATGCCGTAACTCAGGCCCCACTCGGGAACATCATGGCGGAAGTCGATGCTGCCGAAACCTCGTCCACCGATTCGCTGCTCGTTACCGAGGAAAGGATCGATAATACTGGAATCAAACAGACCCAGGTCGGCTGAGATGATGGCATCGTTGAGATTGAAATAGCCAAGGCGGGTGCTGGCATTGATAAACAGGCCCCAGCGTTCTGCAGGACCTACATTGCCGGTGGCAGAGAGGGGCTGGTCCGGGTCTGTGGTGGCATTGATATTGCCAATATAGTCCTCGATATCGGCATGGAAGACCCGGGCACTGAAGACGCCAGCGTCATCGGGCAGGCGATATTCCACTTCGGCTTCATAGTTCCAGCTTTTTTCCGGCACCAGCTCAGGATTGCCAGCATCGGCATTGGATTCGCGGTCATCTTCATTGGCGGTGGCGGCGAAATTACGGAAGCTGAGTTGTGAGACCCGGCGCTCAATGGACGCGCGTAGCTGCAGATTATCAGTGAGATTGAATCGGTAATCCATGCTGGGACGCCAGAACTGAAAATCACGGGTTTTCTGCACCACCCCGGTCTGGGAAATTTCCGAAGTTTCGAACACCAGGCTGCTTTCCAGAGTCATGCGCTCATTCAGTGTCCAGTTGTGAAAGGCAAAGCTTTCATAGCGAATCTCCTGGACTGAAGTACCGGGATTGGAAACCGAGGGCAGGGGTGACAGACCGCCGTAGCGGTCCGAGGCGGGCTCGGAGCCGGAACTGCTGCCAATAAACAAACTGGAATCCAGGCGCGTATCGGCTCGTTCCAGACCGAGGCGCAGCGACTGGGCATCAGTCAGGGAAAAACTGTAGTTACCCTGGACAATGGCTTCGCTGGTCTGGCGGTTGGATTCGATAAACAAATTCTTCTCAAGCGGCTGGTCGGCAGGATCCGCCTCGAAGCGTTCGCGCACACTGTCGCGGATTTCGTCGTTAAGCACAAACAGCAACAGGAAGCGGGAACCATTGGCAAAACTGTATTCGTAGTCGCCGCCGATTTCCCAGTTGCTCTCATCGTTCTCGGTCAGTTCTTCTTCAATGCCGGGTATGGGAGTGCTGCCACTGAGGTCCACAAAGTCGCGACGGATGGGCCGCGGATAATCGCCAAGCTGGTACTGCGCATTAAACTGCATGCGGTGGGCACCGAAGCCATAGCTGGTATTGGCAGACAGGGTGTATTCGTCCTGGTCGCGAATATTGGTTTCAAACAGGGTGCCGATCAGTTCACCGTCGGGGCCCAGTTGCAGTTCCCGGTTATCGCGATTTTCGTAATTGGGTCGGGCTTCGAAATTGACCAGAGCCTGGAAATTACCCTGTTGGCGGGAGTAGGCAAGGGAACCGCCGGTTTCAAAAGTGTCATCGTGGTTGAGCCGGTTCACCAACTCCACCGTTGTGCTGCTGCGGGATTGGGTCGCAGTGAGAACGACATTGATAACCTGGCTGGCGCCGCGCACATTGAGTGCCCCGGAGGTGTCGCGAATGATCTCAATGCGTTCGACTTCGGAGGCAGAAATACGGTCCAGTTGGTCGCGCGGGGAATTTTCCTTGCCGGCGATACGCTGGCCATTGATCAGCAGGTTACCGCCGGTGCCGAGACCACGACCCCCACCTCCACGGCCGCCACCACCCAGATCCAGACCCGGAATCCGATCCAGCATGTCGTTGGCTGAAACCGGATTGTACTGGGCGAAAAAATCCGCATGGTAGACAACGGTGGAATCCGAGCTTTCAGCTTCCTGTTGTTCGGGGCTGCGAATATCCGCCTCGGCGTCCCCTTGTTGGGCAAACAGGGGCTGAGTGCCAAACAGAAGGATCAGGCTGGAAAGCTGCAATCCTGGCAAGTATTTCAACTTCATAATTCGGGTTCTTGTTGGCTGCTGTTGAATTTGTTCAAAACCACAACCCTAACGAAATTCCGCGCTCAGCGCAGTGTGAACGCGACAAACTACGGCTGGTATAGACAGGTCCATACGTCGGGAGTGGAATGAGGGATCAAAAGTCTGTGATGGCTGGAGGGGGTGCATGCCCGGGACAGCAGGCAGGGTCCAGGCAGGCCAGCGCTGAGGCTGGTTTTTACAATGTATAGGTTCTTTTGCAGGACCGTACCATGCCAGTACTCAGAGCTCTGGATCGCTGTACTCCTTCAGTGCAGCGCGTCGATCAGACTCTGTTTACAAGCCCTGGTTCACCGAACTCAATCAGACCGTATACAGCGCCGGTAGTACCACGATGAGTGCGATGGTGCCGATGGCGAAGGCATAAAAAGCCACATTTTTTGCAAGCATCGATAGCCCCTTTGTCTTTCTGTGTTGTTGTTATAAGCAAGGTGCTGCTAATTATTATTATCTGGATCCACCTGCAGAGGCGATATATTGAGCCCCTGATCGGTCCAGTGTTCTCTTTTTAACAAGCCAGCCAGTTGCCTGCAACGGCTAAAACAGGTTTTTATTCAAGGTGTTACCGTTGGAAACGGATTTATCACCAGTTTCAGGGTCACGGGGCGAATTCCCTGAAAGCCCTTGGCTTGATGAGTAAAGAAAAGCCCGGAAAAGGAAGAGATGCGAAGGCGCCAGGCGCCTTCGCATAATAGCGCCGGAGGGGTTGGCGCTTGGCCTAGAAGTCCATACCGGACATGTCGGCGTGCTGACCGTGGCCGGATTTCTCTTCAGCCTTGTCGGTGATCATCACTTCCGTGGTGAGCATCAGGCCGGCAATGGAACCTGCGTTCTGCAAGGCCGAACGGGTCACCTTGGTGGGGTCGATAATGCCAGCTTCCAGCATATCGCCATAGTCACTGCTCTGGGCATTGTAGCCATAGTTGGAACCCTGGCTGCCAGCTTCGCTGCGGACTTTATCCAGCACCACGCTGGGTTCGACTCCGGCGTTGCTGACGATTTGCCGGAAGGGTTCTTCCATGGCGCGCAGAGCGATGTTGACGCCGATCTTCTGATCTTCGTTGGCTGTAACGACCTGGTCGCGGATGGCGTCTGCGGACCGGACGAGGGCCACGCCACCACCAGGGACGATGCCTTCCTCGACGGCTGCGCGGGTGGCATGCAGGGCATCGTCGACCAGGTCTTTCTTTTCCTTCATCTCCACTTCGGTGGCGGCTCCCACCTTGATCACCGCGACGCCACCGGCCAACTTTGCCACGCGCTCCTGCAATTTCTCGCGGTCATAGTCAGAGCTGGTGTTTTCAATCTCGCTGCGGATCTGGGCGACCCGGGCATCGATATCGGCTTTCTTGCCGGCACCGTCAACCACGGTGGTGTTGTCCTTGCTGATCACCACGCGCTTGGCGCTACCCAGATCGTCCAGGGTGGTGCCTTCCAGATTCAGGCCAACTTCTTCGGAGATCACAGTGCCGCCGGTGAGGATGGCCAGATCCTGCAACATGGCCTTGCGACGATCGCCGAAGCCAGGCGCCTTGACCGCCGCAACCTTGATAATGCCGCGCAGATTGTTCACCACCAGCGTCGCCAGGGCCTCGCCTTCAATGTCTTCGGCTACAATCAACAGGGACTTACCGGCCTTGGCAACATTTTCCAGGATCGGCACGATGTCCCGCACATTGCTGATCTTCTTGTCGAACAACAACACACAGGGCTCATCCAGTTCCACCTGCATTTTTTCCTGATTGGTTACGAAATAGGGAGACAGGTAGCCGCGGTCGAATTGCATCCCTTCAACCACGTCCAGTTCATTCTGCAGGGACTTGCCTTCTTCCACGGTGATGACACCGTCCTTGCCAACCTTTTCCATGGCCTGGGCCAGGATGTCACCGATGTCGGTATTCCAGTTGGCTGAGACTGTAGCCACCTGGCCAATGGCCTTGTTGTCGTCGCAGGGTTTGGACAAGTTATGCAATTGCTCGGCAGCCGCCTTGACCGCCGCATCGATGCCCCGCTTCAGATCCATGGGATTAAAGCCGGCGGCGATGGCCTTGTGCCCTTCCCGCACCATGGCCTGGGCCAGCACGGTGGCGGTGGTAGTGCCATCACCGGCCACGTCGGCGGTTTTGGACGCTACTTCTTTCACCATCTGGGCACCCATGTTTTCGAATTTGTCGGCCAGTTCGATTTCCTTGGCCACGGACACACCGTCCTTGGTGACCTTGGGGGCACCGAAGGATTTGTCCAGAACGACATTGCGGCCCTTGGGGCCCAGGGTAGCCTTGACGGCATCAGCCAACACATTCACGCCCTTGAGCATGCGCTCGCGGGCCGAGTCGGAAAAACGGATATCTTTGGCGCTCATGCTGCTTTCTCCAGTGATTCATTCTCAATGACGGCGAGGATATCGGCCTCTTTGATGATCAGAAGCTCTTCGCCGTCGACGGTGATTTCATTGGGTGAATATTTGCCGAACAGGATACGGTCGCCGGGCTTGACGGCCACGGCCTGGGTCTCGCCATTTTCAAGGCGTGCTCCCGGGCCGACCGAGACGACTTCACCCTGATTGGGCTTTTCGGCAGCAGAGTCCGGGATAACTATACCCCCGGCAGTAGTGGTTTCAGATTCCAGGCGGCGTACGACTACGCGGTCCTGGAGTGGACGAATTGATGACATGAGAAAATCCTCCTTCCAGAAGCAAATCTCTCAAGGTTGTAACCAACGGCCAAACCAGATGCCGAACCCGGCCAGCTGGCTGATGCCGCATTCTTGTTGGACCGGCAAAGTGGGAAACCGCTGCCTGTTGCCCGCTAACGGGCAGGGTGTGCGGTAGGGGAAAGAGGTCCAGGCGCGGCCTCCCACCCTGCGGTAAAAACGCAAATAGGGTCTGGAATTTCCGATTTCAAGGCCTGAATTTCAAAATTTTTGGAGGTTGTTTGTCGGGCGGTTTGACCTGCTAAGGATTGCTGTTGCCTAGAAATCGAAAACCTCGGTAACACCGGTGCCGGTAAAGTAGCGGAATCCTGTGCCCGTGGAGGGAGCGCCGTTGGGCGGACGATTTTCTGTGCTGCCAGACCAGTAATAGTTGCAAATATCGGGATTGCTGTTCTGGCGGGTGATGATGAAATCGAAGTTCTTAAAGGTGATATTGTCTACCTGATTGCGGCGTTCCAGGCTGAAGCTGTGCTGCAGAATGTCATTGAAGGCAGTAATGCAATCCTGCAGGGACATGGTATCGGCGCTGTCCTGTCCCCCATTGCCCACCGGGTATCCCAGATTGGGATCGACTCTGACCAGGGTGCCACCCAGATCGATACGAGGACCCTGGTTGGCTGATGCCCCTTGCGGGCGGCCTTGCAATTGCCACTTGATCCGGGCCTGCAGTGCCGCTTGCTGAAACGAGGCGGCAGTTTGCTGGACTACCGCGAGTTGGGCCTGCTCATCCACATCGACAAAGCGGGACAGGGCGACGCTGGCAAGAATGCCCAATGTAGCAATGACCACCACCAGTTCGACGATGGTAAAGCCCTTGTGTTTTGATGGCTGAATCAGGTTCATGGTCAGGGCGAATATTGACGACGGGCAGACAAGGCTGAACGCCGCGAATACTGACTATATCAGGCATAGACTCCCGAAAATGAGTCGTTCTGCCCGGTATTGCCCCAGAAAATTGCTTGTTCATAGGCCTGTGCTGCCAAAAAATACCTCAATATTCCTCCGTAACAGGTCGAAGGAATAGAACAGGGAGCATTGATCAGGCCGGAAAATCTGGTCTATATTCTGGCTATGGTCGAAGTCTGGAGGTGTCCATGCGATTTGATCCGCAGCAAGTTCCGGTAACTGAAACTTCTCTTTCCTGTTATTTCAGCGAACGTCTGACGCGCTATGCCAGGCGCTTTCAACCTCCTCCCCATGACGATACCTGCTGGTATCTTGGTAATCTGCTCGACCGTTTTGGACGCTCGGAGCGGCTGTTCAGCTATGAGGACGGGCGCATGACCCTGAGGCCGCTGGCACTGCTCTATGGTGATGCCTTGGAAGCGCGTAATGAGCGTGAGCGCTGTCTGCTGCTGCAGCAACTGGGTGACATGGCGCTTTTCCTGGGGGCACTGTTTCCACAGAAATGGGCTCGTCATGGCATCAAGCAGGATTATTTCATCGGCATGGGCGGTGGCGCCTACGACTATCTGGCGGACAATGCTGTCAGCAACCGGCATATATTTTCCGAGTTGGCCAATACCTTCACCCGCATGCTGGAAATGGTGGCCAATGCCTGTTCCCGCAGCCAGCGCCTCGGTACCGAAGAAGTCCTGGCCCTGTATCAGCGCTGGATGCAGACCCGGGATCCGGTAATCGAAAAGCAGTTGCAGGCAATCGGCATCGATGTCAGCAATGGCAGTCGAATGCAGTAGAAAACCGGTACTGCGCGACCTTTTTCAGGGGCATTCGCCTCAGCCTTGATCCCAATCAATTCAGGGGTCAGGAAGCTGTTCTAACATAAGCCTTGAACCCGGAAATCCAGTTTCTATTGGCAGGAAATGCTTATGTCCCAGATCAGCAAAGTCTTCGTGGTCATTGACCCCACCACCGATCAACAAGCCGCGCTGGAACGTGCGGTGCACATGCTGCAACATAACAAGTCCCTGAGCCTGCATATTTATTGCGCAGTGTTCAGCAGCGCCACCTCCGGTGATCTCGAAGCCTTGAAGCGTGTGGAGATTGCCCGTCATCGCGCCTGGATCGAAGCCATGGTGACTGCCCTTGAGGTAGACAATGCCGATGTAGCCATAGAAGTGGAGTGGACCAGTCAGTGGCGTGACGCCCTGGCACCGGCGGCGGATCGTTGTGGCGCCAACCTGATCGTCAAGGCTGCCGGCTCCCATTGGGCCGCTGGCCGTCGTTTGCTCAAGACCTCGGACTGGACGCTACTGCGCAATGCCCACTGCCCGGTGTATATGACCAAGGGCAAAGTGCTGGAACCCGGGGCCAACATCCTGGTGGCGCTGGATATCAAGAAAGAAGACGATCTGCACAACACCCTGAACGAGCGAGTTATCGGATTTGGTCAGTCGCTGGGCAGTAATATCACCGATGCCAGCCTGCACGCGGTGAATGCCTATTCTTCCTCCGAGCGCTATGTGTATCCCGAAGACCTGGCGGCCAAGCTCGATGTGCCGGTCAAGCAGGCCCATACCATCGAGGGTCAACCCGCCAAGGTCATTGCCGAAGTGGCTGAAAGAGTGAAGGCCGATCTGGTGATCATTGGCAATGCCTCACGGCAGGGAGCCAAGGCGGCAGTAATCGGCAATACCGCGGAAAAAGTGCTGGATGCTGTGGATGCCAACGTGCTGGTGGTCAACGCTCGCTGAGGTTCAAACCAGCGCCTGATTCAGGCCTCATGCTCAGCGATGGCGGCCAGAAAGCCTGGACCGTATTTTTCCAGTTTCTGCTCGCCAACGCCGCTGATCTCGGCAAACTCTTCCATGTTGCGCGGTTTGCTGACGCACATCTCCTGCAGGGTGCTGTCATGAAAGATCATATAGGGCGGCACATTGAGTTCGTCGGCAAACTGTTTGCGACAGGCCCGCAGGGCTTCAAATAGATCCACATCGGCGTCGTTTGCCAGTTCCACCTTGGGCTTCTTTGCTTTTGAGGACTTGAGTTTGATGTCCTTGCGCAGTTCAATGGCTTCTTCCCCGCGCAGCAGCGGCCGGCATTTCTCTTCCAGGCGCAGGGCGCCATAGCGTTCCATGTCCACACTCATATAGCCCCGTGCCACCAATTGGCGGAACACCGAACGCCACTGGTTGTTATCCAACTGATCGCCAATGCCGTAGACCGGCAAATTCTGGTGCTCAAACTGGAAGATCTTGTCACTGTTGCTGCCCCGGAGTACGTCAATCAGATGATTGACGCCAAAGCGCTGACCGGTACGCCAGGCGGCACTGAGTGCCTTGCGGGCTGCTTCAGTGGCATTCCAGGTCTCCGGCGCTTGCAGGCAGGTATCGCAGTTGCCGCAGGGCTGCTCCAGTTCATCGCCAAAATAGGCCAGCAGGGCCTGTCGGCGACAGGAGGTGATCTCGCACAGACCCAGCATGGCATTGAGGCGGTGCTGCTCGGCACGTTTGTGTTCTTCGCTGCCCTGGCTGCCTTCCATCATCTGGCGCAGTTTGATGACATCCTGCAGGCCATAGACCAGCCAGGCATCGGCGGGCAGGCCATCGCGACCGGCACGGCCGGTTTCCTGATAATAGGACTCCACAGTTTTGGGCAGGTCCAGATGGGCCACAAAGCGTACATCCGGTTTGTCGATGCCCATGCCGAAGGCAATGGTGGCAACAATGATGATGCCTTCCTCGCGCAGGAAACGGGCCTGGTTGCTGGCGCGTATTTCGGCGCTGAGGCCGGCGTGATAGGCCATCGCTGTAAAACCCTGGTCGCGCAACCACTGGGCCACTTCTTCGGTCTTGCGCCGGGACAGGCAATAGACAATACCGGCATCATGGGGATGTTCTTCCTTGAGAAACTTCAGCAGTTGCTGTTTGCCATTGTTTTTCAGGCCGATGCGGTAGCGGATATTGGGCCGGTCGAAGCCGGCGATGAACTGCCTGGCTTGATCCAGCTGCAGGCGTGACACGATTTCCTGGCGGGTGCGGGCATCGGCGGTTGCCGTCAGGGCTACCCGGGGTATGTCCGGAAACAGTTCGTGGAGCAGGGTCAGTTGCAGATAGTCGGCACGAAAGTCATGGCCCCACTGGGACACGCAATGAGCCTCGTCAATGGCGAACAGGGCAATCTTGCTGGCCTTCAGCAGTTCGATGCTGCGCGCCTGGGTGAGGCGTTCCGGGGCAATGTATAAAAGATCGAGATTGCCGCTGCGCAGAGCCTGTTCGATTTCCTGTACTTCGCTGAAATCCAGGGTGGAATTCAGGAAAGCGGCCCGCACGCCCAACAGCTTGAGGGCATCCACCTGATCCTGCATCAGCGCAATCAGCGGCGATATCACCACGCCACAGCCTTCCCGTGCCAGGGCAGGGATCTGATAGCACAGTGATTTGCCGCCACCGGTGGGCATCAGGACCAGGGCATCGCCGCCGGCCATGAGGGTGTCGATAATGGCATCCTGGGGAGGTCGGAACTGGTCGAAACCGAAGACGGTTTCCAGGATCGATTGCGGGCTGTGCTGAACTGTTTCGATGGCGGCTGTCATGCAGCCTTAAGTATAGCTGCCAGCAGGGTCGCTGGCAGCTTTGAAAGGGAAATTTCTGTCAATCGATCACGACATTGCGCACCACCGCGTAATAATCACTGACAGCGCGGCGAAACCGGTCCACCGGCACCTGCTCGTCATTACCATGGACGCCGGTATGCTCATCGGTGGAGGTAATAAGCGGGTTGAAGCCGTAGCTCACAATACCCAGATCGCGGGTGAAATGGCTGTCGGTAAAACCGGTGCTGACCGAGGCCTGCACCCGGGAGCCAGGATGCAATTCCTGGGTAACCGACTCGATGGCTTCGAACAGGCGGGTATTGGTTTCGGAGATGGCCGGAGTGAAAGCCATGATGGTGGAAATCTCCACGCCGGTGTCAGCGATCAGGGTTTGTAGTTCCGAGATGAATTGTCCGGAAGGCTTGTCTGGCAGAATACGGCAGTCAATCTCGGCCCAGGCTGTGGGCGGAATAACATTGATCTTGCTGGAGCCCTGCATCCGGGTAAGGGAGCAGGTGTCACGGATCAGGGAGTGGTGCCCCGGTCGCTCGGCATGCAGACGGGCCAGGAAATCAGGATCTTCAATAGCCTGCTCGATATTGGCATAAAAAGGCGCCCATTCCGGGCTCATATCCACCGCCAGGCCGTCAAAGTAATTGGCTACCGGGCCAATGACACGGGGTGGCAAGGGGTTATTCTGAATGATGTGCAGGGCCTCGACGATGCGGGAAACCGCCGTATCCGGTCGCGGCGAAGAGCCGTGGCCCGGGGTGTCAACGGAAGTCAGACGCAGCCAGACCGGCACTTTCTGGGTCACTTCCACACCGAAGACAATTTCCCCTTCTTCGTGATCGTGACTGGCGCCGCCGCCCTCATTGAGTACAAAACCGGCGCCTTCGAAAATTTCCGGGTGGTTATCGATCAGCCAGCCCACACCGTAGAATCCACCGGCCTCCTCATCGGCAGTGGCCAGAAAAATGATGTCGCGGTTCAACTCCACACCGCTGCGGTGCAGGGCCAGAAAGGTGGCAAGCTGGATCGTGCCCAGACCCTTCATGTCACGCGCGCCGCGGCCCAGAATATGGCCGTCGCGGATGGCACCGGACAACACCGGGATGGTCCAGAATTCTTCATTGGCCGGCACCACATCGGTGTGTTGCAACAGAATCAGGGCAGGCTCGTCGCCACCTTCCAGGCGGGCCCAGATATTGCCTCGCCCCGGTGCACTTTCGGCAGTCTCATAGGCGATGCCCTCGGCATCAAAAATGTCGGCAAAGAATTCCACCGCCCGGGTTTCATTGCCCGGCGGATTAATGGTATCGATCTGGATGAGTTGCTGCAGCCAGGCCACCGCCTCATCTTCGAGGTCATCAGTGATTTGCGCCTGGCTGGCCGGAGCCAACAGCAACAGGGGAATCGACAAGGAGGAAAGTAACAGGGAGAGTCGACGGGTCAGCACAGGGTTTCTCCTTTTTGTTTTGACAAGTGGATCAGGGTTGCCTGGTAATCGCATTTAAGCACAGGCCGGGACAGGAATCCCGGCCCGCCCTGAATGTTAAGGACGCTGGTAGCTGATTCGCCCACCTACCACTGTCATGACATTTTCGCTGTCGAGGATTTCGGCCTCGGCAACAGTCATCAAGTCGCGGTCGAAGACGGTAAAATCCGCCAGCTTGCCCACTTCGATGGAGCCACGATCCTGTTCCTGGAAAGCGCCCCAGGCGGGCCACAGGGTCAGCATCAGCAGGGCAGTTTCGCGGGAAACAGCCAACTCCGGATGCCAGCCCGGGCCGGAAGTACCATCGAGGCGCTTGCGCGCCACGGCGGCATAAAACTCGATGCGCGGATCGCCTGCTTCCACCGGGGCATCAGAGCCGGCGATGATGCGCAGGCCACGGTCCACCAGTTGCCGCCAGGGATAGGCATAGCCCAGTCGGTCCGCACCCAGTCGGGCGGGGGCGAAATTCAGATCGCCAATGCCATGGCTGGGTTGCATGGAGGGAATGACATTGAGCTCCACGAAACGCTGTTGATCTTCAGGAGGAATGATCTGGGCATGCTCCATGCGCCAGCGCAGGTCGGTGCTGGCCCATTCGCTTTGTGGCACCGCGTTATAGGCTTCTTCATACCAGTCCAGCAGTGAGCGTACGGCCCGGTCGCCAATCACATGGGTCCAGATCTGCACACCATCGCGCAGTGACTGATACAACACCGGCATCAGCTCTTCCTTGGTGGTGCGATTCATGAAACCGTTGTGGTCAGCGTCGGAATAGTTGTCGATCAGAGCTGCACCGCGCGAGCCCAGGGTGCCGTCGATAAAGACCTTGATGCCGCGCACCTCAAACAGGCGGTCGGGACTGGTTTGCACACCCATGGCCAGCATTTGCTCTGCTTCCTGAATCGGCATGGCAGCGTAAACACGGTGCAGCATGCCGCCTTCCGCTTCGATCTCGCGCATGATCTCCACCTGGCGATAGGCCATGCCGGCATCATGGGTCTGGGTCCAGCCCATGGCGGCGTTGGCCGCCAGACCGCGCTCCAGGCTGTCCTTGAGATACTCATCACTGTCGGCGGGAATGATGCCGCGAAAGGCATTCATGGCATTGGCCAGCACATAACCGTTAGGTGTGCCGTCCAGATCCCGTTCAAAGCGGCCTCCTTCCGGATCCGGTGTATCCCGGGTGATGCCAGCCAGTTCCAGAGCGGCGGAATTTACCAGCGCCGACACTCCATCGGCACGGGGCATGTACAGTGGCTTGTTGCCGGTAAAGGGGTCGACATCGTGCTTGGTCAGAAAGCGCTGTTCGTCAGTCCATTCTCTTTCGATCCAGCCGCGGCCCAGCACCCATTCACCCTCATCAATGGTATCGGCCCAGTCGGCGATGGCAGCCACGGTTTCCTGCAGGGTAGGGATCCCAAACAGGCTCAGGGTCTTGGTGCGTCGGCCCACGCCTTCCAGATGCTGATGGCTGTCGGTAAAGCCGGCATAGACTGCATGGCCAGCCAGGTCGAAGGTCTGAGCATCACCACAGAGGTAGTCCTGAACGTCTTCATTGCTGCCGACGAACACAATCCGGTCACCCAGACTGGCCACCGCCTCGGCTGTCCACTGCGTCTCATCAGAGGTGTACACCGTGGTGTTATAAAGCACCAGATCAGCGGCCTGGCAAGCAGTGCTCTGGCTGGCTGCAGGCGCGGCGGCGGTGTTGTTTTCGGGTTGATTGGAATCGCTGCAGGCCACCAGCAAAGTGGCAGAAACGGCCAGCGACAGGCCAGAAAGGATGCTCTTGTTCACGGTCGGGCTCCCCTTTTTTGTGAATGCGAAAGATAGCAGTTTCAGTGCGTCAAGGCACGGTTGGGGGTCTGGAGAGAGGTTTGGAGGAAGCGCTGGAGAGCGAGCAGGAAAGAGAGATCTGGAGAGTGGTCTGGAGAGAGATATGGAGAGTGTTCTGGAGAGAGGGTCTGGACAGAGTCTGGGGGGAGGTCAGACCCCTGCCCGGTGGATGACCGGGCAGGGAGCTGACTGCTGAGCTTATTGGGTCAGGCTGGCCTGGGTGATGACATAGGCACGAATGGCCTCGGCATCGCCTTCACCCAGTACTGTTTCGAAAGACACCATGCCGCGATCCTGCAATTCGCCATCCAGTACCACGGCGTTCCAGGTTTCGACCGTTTCCAGGCGGCGACTCATGCGCAGGTCCGGATAGGTGTCCGGGCGGGTCGAGAAGGCCGACGGGCCATGGCAGACCGCACAGTTGTCGTTATAGGCAGTCTCACCCTGGGAGATCAGTTCATGGGTCGCCTCGATCTGTGGCAGCACAAACTCATCTTCGTCGGTGGCGGTGACCGCCGGGCCGGTGGGCAGTTCTGCCTCACCACCGATGCGGAAAACCAGCAGACGGGAATTATTGGTCGAGGCAGTGGTGGTGGCCGCCACGCCTTCGGGCAGGGCCGGTGAGCCCACCAGCAAGGCCACATGCTGCTGGCCATCCACATTGAAGGTAGCCGGGGCTGCCATTACGCCGCCCTGGACGTCGGTGGACCAGATGCGCTCGCCGGTGGCGTCGTTGTAGGCAACGAATTCACCGGAACGATTGCCCTGGAATACCAGACCGCCGGCAGTAGCCAGCACGCCGGCATTACCAGTGCCCACTTCATGCTGAACCTGCCACACGGCTTCCTGGGCGATTGGATCCCAGGCCTTGAGCAGGGAAGCATTGGTGGGTGGATTGGGCGAAGACATAACCAGTTGGAAACCACGCTGGAAGTCGACGCCGGTATTCCAGCCATCGGGATCCGGGACAAATTCATTATCGGCAACATAGCCCATGAAATTCTCGGTCACCGGAATATAAACCAGGCCAGTGTTCTGGCTATAGGCCATGGGATACCAGTTATGGCCACCAAGGGGGCCAGGTAACACAATTGCGGGCTGGCCGGTCTTGTCAAATCGTGCTTCCGGTACTTCAATGGGGCGTCCGGTTTGCAAGTCGACGCCGGTGGCCCAGGTTACCGGGGTATAGGGTTCGGCGGAAATCAGCTCGCCAGTGGCAGCATCCAGCACATAGAAGAAGCCGTTCTTCGGCGCCTGCATGACTACTCGACGTGGTTCACCTTCGATTTCCAGATCCGCCAGCATGATGTGTTGGGTGGCGGTGTAGTCCCAGGTCTCGCCGGGAACAGTTTGGTAGTGCCAGACATAGCTGCCGTCATCCGGGTCCAGTGCCACAATGGAGGACAGGAACAGGTTGTCACCACCCTCGGGGCTTCTCAGAGCCTGGTTCCAGGGGGAGCCATTGCCCACACCGATATAGAGCAGATCCAGTTCCGGGTCATAGGCCATGGCATCCCAGACGGTGCCGCCGCCTCCGAGGTTCCACCACTGACCGGTCCAGGTCTGGGCGGCATTGGCCATTAGGTCGTTCTCGAAGCCGTCGGCCGGATTACCGGGCACGGTATAGAAGCGCCAGGCCATCTCGCCGGTTTCAGCATGGTAGGCATCGACATAGCCACGCACGCCGTATTCGGCGCCGCCATTACCGATCATCACCAGGCCTTTCACTACCCTGGGTGCACCGGTAATGGTGTAGGGCAGATCCTGATCCACTGTGACAGTTTCCCATTCCACTTCGCCGGTTTCGGAATCCAGTGAGACCAGGCGGCCATCGAGGGTACCGACGAAAATGCTGCCATCCCAGGCAGCGACGCCGCGATTGACCACGTCACAGCAGGCATCGCGGCCCTTGGCCGGATCGATCTGCGGGTCATAGCTCCACAGATGCTGGCCGGTGCGCACATCATAGGCATGCACATGGCTCCAGGCGGTGGAAATATACATAGCACCGTCCACCACCAGGGGGGTGGCTTCCTGACCCCGGCTGGTGGTCATATCGGCATACCAGGCCAGGCTCAGATCGGCGACAGTTTCCTGGTTAATCTGGTCCAGCGGGCTGAAGCGCTGCTCATCGTAGGTACGGCCATAGCTTAGCCAGGCGCTGTTTTCTTCATCAGCCTGGGCCAGTCGCTCTGCGTCAATGGCAGCCTGATAATCGGACTGCTGGGCAGTCAGGCTTAGGGGCAGGGCAATGATCAGCATTCCCCAGGTCAAATTTCGTATGGACATGCAAAGTCACCTTTTATCTGAATTACAGTACCAGCGAGGAGATCGCAGGACAGTAGAACGTGGCTGTATGATCGCCGCAGTCTGTTGGAGCAGCAGCAATCCTTGTGCAGCCTCTGGTTAAGCTTTAATCAGGCGTTACAGGGGCCGAAGTTTGACACAATCGCGACGTTTGCGTCCATTTTCAGGCCCAATCGGCGGGACTGGCTGCGACCAGTTGCGCTTATTCTGCGGCGGCGCCGGGGGATTGTTGGCCAGTGGCCTGGCCGTTGGCGGCCAGTTGCGGTTTGACCGGCTGCACGTAGTACCACAATCCCTTGATGCGCAGGAAATGGGAGTACTCATGATGCACCGCCGGATTACCCTCCTGGTCGATGAAATGGGCCTTGAACTCAACAATGCCTTCATCGCCCTGTTGCTTGCACAGCAGGATTTCCAGACCTCGCCAGTCCACGGTTTTCATGGACAGGCTGCCCGCACTCTCGCCTTTGCGGGTTTCCGGATGCCAGGTGACAAAAAGATATTGCCCGCAGCCGCCAAGAAAATAGGCGGTATAGCGTGAACGCATCAATTGCTTGACGGTTTTGGGGGCTTTTTTACCGCTCAGAAACGGGCGGCAGCATTGCTCGAACTGCTTGCCGGAGCAGCAAGGACAGAGCTTGTTGGAAAGAGCATCAACCATGGGAAGAATTCCTACTGACGATAGCGCAACATGTCGCGATTGAGTTGATCGATACGGGTAACACCCATGAGCTTCATGTCCCGCTCGATTTCGGCGCGCAGATTGCCCAGCGCCTTTTCCACCCCCGGTTGACCGGCGGCGGCCAGGGCGTAGAGGTAGAGGCGTCCCCCGGAACAGGCTTTGGCCCCGGCGGCCAGGGCTTTCAGGACATGGCTGCCACGGCGGATACCGCCATCACAGATGATCTCGATGTGATGACCCACGGCATCGGCAATCTCGGCAATCTGATCGAAAGGTGAGCGGGAGCCGTCAAGCTGTCGGCCGCCATGATTGGATACCATGATGGCATCGGCGCCGATGTCCACTGCCTTGCGGGCGTCACTCACACTCATGATGCCTTTCAGGCAAAAGGGGCCGCCCCATTTGGCGCGCAGGGCCTCGGCATCGGACCAATCCATGGACTGGTCCAGCATCTCTGCAAAATAGTCACCGATCGACACTGCTACATTGGAGCCCTTGCTGACAAAGTCTTTCAATTCCGCCAGTTCAAAGGCTTCACCAAAGAAATAGTCTTTGGCCCAGCCGGGGTGCATGGCAAAGCTGAGCAGACTCTTCAGGGTCAGACGCGGTGGTGAGGTAAAGCCGGTGTATAAATCCCGTTCACGATTGCCGCCGGTAATGGTATCGACGGTCAGGGCGAGGGCGTCGAAGCCGGCTGCCTGGGCCCGTTCCACCATGGCATCATTCAGGCCCCGGTCCTTGTGAAAATAAAACTGGAACATTTTCGGTGTGCTGATCATGCCGCCGATTTCCGCCAGGCTCACCGTGCCAAGGGCTGACACACCGAAATAGGTGCCGAATTTCTCTGCTGCCCTGGCCACAGCCCGCTCGCCGTCCTTGTGAAACAGGCGCTGCAAGGCGGTGGGGGAGCAAAACAGGGGCATGGCCAGGCGCTGTCCCAGTACTTCCACCGACATGTCTATCTCTTCCACGCCTGCCAGCACATTGGGTACCAGATCGCAGTCCTCAAAGGCGGAGGTATTGCGGCGATAAGTCACCTCATCGTCGGCGGCGCCATCGATGTAATGGAAGATGGGCCCGGGCAGGCGCTGCTTGGCCAACAGGCGCAGGTCTTCAACATTGTGGCAGTGTTGCAGGCGTCGAAACATGGATGGGCCGTGGCTTCCCGGTAAAAAACTTGTGGCAAGTCTATCCTTATTTACGGGCAAGGGTAAGAGTGCTGCAGCCGCACTGCCACAGCCGGGATCAGGAGCTTTTCCGGATCGCCCCGCAGCGAATAACACTGCTATGATGGAAATTCGAACGCAACGCCGTGCTGCCAGGCCATGCCGTGACAGCCAGAGGAGAATGTCATGAAAAACAGCAACAACAAGTTCCTGAACAGTCCGTGCCTGCTTCTGACGATGCTCAGTCTGTTTACCGCCGGTACTGCCCTGGCAGACAGCTCAGCCGAGCTGGTGGCCAATGCCCTCATTCATGGCGACCGCCCCGCAGAAGATGCGGCCGATGATGCCCGCCGCATGCCCCTGGAAGTACTCGCCTTTGCGGGTATCGAAGCGGGCATGCATGTCTTTGAAATGGAAGCCGGCGGCGGCTACTACACTGAAATTCTCAGTCGAGCAGTTGGTCCGGCCGGTTCGGTGGTGATGCAGAATCCGCCATCTTTCGACAGCTTTGTGGGCGATGCACCGGAGCAGCGAGTCGCTCGCCTGCCCAATGTCAGACTCAGCAAAACCAATTTCGATGAACTGGACGCGCCGGATAATTCCATGGACATGGTGACCTGGATTCTGGGTCCCCATGAGCTTTGGTTTATGCCCGATGGTGAGTCTCTTGGAGTACCGGCGCAAAGCTTCGCCGAGATCGCCCGCATCCTGAAACCGGGCGGTGTCTTCCTGGCCATTGACCACCACGCAGCAGCCGATTCACCGGTCGACGTCGGCGGCACCCTGCACCGGATCCGTGAAGATATTATTCAGGAGTTTGCAGAAGCAGCAGGACTGACAGTGCTGCGAAAGTCCAATTTACACATCAATGAAAACGACCCGCTGGATATCGGTGTGTTCACACCATCAATCCAGGGCAAAACCAGTAAGTTTGTTGTGTTGTACCGTAAGTAAGCTGCGCATGACCAGGCCAGTTGTTACAGATTCAAGATGAAGAAAAAAGTACCGGGTAGCACACAAACCCGCCGCCAGTTCCTGCATCGCATCGGCGAAGCCGGTGGTGTAGCAGCGGTGTATCAAGCCATGATCTCCATGGGTCTGTTGGTGCCGGGTGATGCCCGGGCTGCAGCCAATCAGACCCGCTGGCGGGAGCAGAGCCGGCACGGGGTGAATGCGTCCCTGCCCACCGTGGCGGTCCTGGGTGCCGGTATTGCCGGGCTCAGTGCTGCCTATGAACTGAAAAAGGCCGGTTATCCCTGTTATGTCATTGAAGCCCGGAACCGGGCCGGTGGGCGCAATCATACCCTGCGTGCCGGCGATGTACTAACTGAAACCGACAGTTCACAACTGTGTGAGTTCGACAGTGATCCGGAGCTCTACTTCAATGCTGGGCCGGCACGCATCTCCCAACATCACAAAAACCTGCTGGCCTATTGCCGTGAACTGAATGTGCCCTTGCAGGCCTTCATTAATGACAATCGCGGTGCCTATGTGCATAGCCGCAGCGCTTTTGGCGGGCAACCGGTGCGGGCCCGTGAACTGGTGACCGCCATGCGCGGGACTATCGCCGAGTTGTTGGCCAAGGCTATCAATGCCGGTGCCCTGGATACAGATATCAGTTTTGCTGAACGGGCCCAGGTCTTGACGGTTTTGAGGGACTACGGCGCGCTGTCCGCCTTTCACCGTTTTGAAGGTTCTACCCGCGCTGGCCTGCAGCCCGGAACAGGCGGGCTGACGCCAGCCCAGGCCGCCAACCCCCTGGCCTATGAAGATATCTTTCTGCATCCGGACATTCCCTATGTACCCAGTTTCGTGGAGACCTATAACCAGGCGGCCACCATGATGCAGCCCGTGGGTGGCATGGACCGTATTGCCACTGCCTTTGCCGAGCAACTGCAGGAAGAAATTTTCTACGGTGTTGAAATCACCGCCATCCGCCGTGCTGGCCAGCGGGTGCGTCTGGAAGGTCGGGCCGGTGAGGAAGAAGGGGCGATTGAGGTGGACTATGCCATTATCACCATTCCGCCAACGGTGCTGCGCAGTATCGATAATGATTTCAGTGCCCCGGTGCGCACCGCGATCAGTCAGGTGCAGGTAGCAACGCCCACCAAGATTGCCTTTCAGTCGCCGCGATTCTGGGAAAGCGAGGATGATATCTATGGCGGCATCAGCTGGACCGACCCGGAAATTCTGCAGATCTGGTATCCCTCCAGTGGCTTCGGCAATGCCCAGGGCATACTGGTGGGTTCTTATCTGTTTGGCGGCAGTGATGCCCAAACCTTTGCTGCCCTGAGCCCCGCCCAGCGTGTCGAACGGGCGCTGGTCTACGGCGAGCAGGTACATTCGCAGTACCGCAGCAATCTCAGCCGTGGCCTGTCTGTGGCCTGGCAGAAAGTGCCTTACTCTGCCGGGGGTTGGGCAGTCAGCAATCCAGCTCCGGTATTACAGCAGGCCGATGGCCCGTTCCTCTTTGCCGGTGATCATCTGAGCTATCTGCCCGGTTGGCAGGAAGGCGCGGTGATCTCCAGCATGCAGGCCCTGGCCAATCTGGCCGACATGACCGGAGTCTGATTGGCCCGCTTGCAGTAAAAGACTCGGAAAAGAAAAAGCCGGCATGGCGCCGGCTTCTTCAGTGCTTCGCAAGGCAGATCAGTCCGGCAAACTGTAGGCAATAATATAGCCTCCCGGAACCTGGGCCTCCGCGGCGCCCTCATTGACCGCCGTCTCCAGTTGCAGGCCGCCACCACCCTCGGGCACGGTTACCAGCACATATTGCTTGCCGGTTTCCGGGCTGACATAGCTCATGGGGGTAGCAGTGGAACTGCCCGGCAGGCGGTCGGTCCACACTTCTTCGCCATTCATCAGATTGATGGCCCGCATGGTGCTGTCCTGAACACCGCCGATGAAGATCAGATTGCCAGCGGTGACGATGGAACCGGCGTTATAGAACATGCCCATGGTCAAAGGCAGGCGGCTGGGGATTCCCAGCGGCCCCTGGCCCCTGGCTGTTCCCAAGGGGCGGCGCCAGAGTATTTCCTGTGAAGCCAGATCAATGACGGCCATGTCTCCGTAGGGAGGTGCCAGGCAGGGCGCAAAGATTGGTGACAGGAAAAAGAAGGAGAATACGCCATAAGGTGTGCCCCGCTGCGCGCCGCCGATACCGAATGCCTGTCCTGGCTGAATCTCGTCCCGTGGAATCAGACGCACAACCGATGGCATATGCAGGGTGTTGACTACCATCAGATGATTGATTTCATCCACAGCCACGCTGCCCCAGTTCTGACCACCACCGACACCGGGATAATACAGCGAGCCGTAGGTGGTAGGAGGGGTCAAAGGTCCCTCATAACGCATGTTCTTGAACTGTATCCGACAGGCGGCATGATCAAACGGCGTGATACCCCAGGTGTCATGTTCGGTCAGATCATCAAAGCGTAGCTGCGGCATGCCCACCGAGAAGGGTTGGGTGGGTGAGGTAGATTCATCGGGCAGATCAGTCTGCGGTGTTGGTAGCTCGGCCACTTCCGTCAGTGGTTCACCGGTTTCACGGTCGAGCACAAAGATCTCGGCGCGTTTGGTGGGCACAATCACCGCCTTGCGGGTGACACCATTGATGGGAATGTCTACCAGTGTCGGCTGTGAAGGGACATCGTAATCCCAGATATCATGATGAGTGGTCTGGAAGTGCCATCGGACCCTGCCATTGCTGGCATCCAGTGCTACTACCGAGCTGGCATAACGTTCCATGGCCTCACTGCGGTGCCCGCCCCAGTAGTCGGGAGTGGCATTGCCGGTGGGTACATAGACCAGGCCCAGCTCTTCATCAACACTGGTAAGGCTCCAGACATTGGGGGTTCCGCGGGTATAGGACTCGCCGGGTTCCGGCAGTCCGATGCGGTCCTCACGGCCCATGTCCCAGGCCCAGACCAGTTCACCGGTAACCGGATTGAAACCTCGCACCACACCGGAGGGCTCTTCGGTTTCCTGATTGTCCAGAACCCAGCCGCCCAGCACCAGCACGTCATTGGCGATGCTCGGTGGCGAGGTGACAAAATAAAAGCCCGGAGCCACTTCCCCCATGCCTTCCAGCAGATCGATCTCACCGTTACCGCCAAAGTCGGCACAGGGCTGACCCGTGTCCTTGTTTACTGCAACCAGACGTGCATCTGTGGTGGCCGTGAAGATGCGTTCGGGGCAGTCACTATTACCCGGATCCGGCATGGCATAGTGAGTCACGCCCCGGCAGGTATCCCAGAATCCAATGCGCGGTGAATCGATTTGGGGATCATAACGCCAGCGCTCTTCACCGCTGTCGGGATCCAGGGCGAGGATGATATTGCGGCCGGTGCAAAGATAGAGGCCGTCTCCAACCTGAATTGGTGTGCCCTTGAATTCTCCCGGCACGCCGCTGCGCACTTCCCAGGCCCGTTCAAGCTGATCAACATTATCGAGATTGATCTGGTCCGCTGCGGCAAAGCGGGTGCCGGTTTTTGACGAGCCATAATGGCGCCATTCGCCGCTTTCATTGCGTACCTGTCCGGTGCCGGCAGCACTGGGGGTGCCTACTTCATAGTCGGTGTTGGCTACATAGACAGCGACCAGTAAAAGCAGGAAGCCAGCGGCAGTAATCTGTGCAGGCCGCTGCTGCATTAGCGGTTCCACTGGCCCCTGTTGCAGACCGCGTCGTACCCGGGGCAGTAAAAACCACAGCCCCAATACGGTAAAAAAGGCCACTCTGGGCATCAGTGCCCAGGCATCCAGGCCCACTTCATAAAAAGCCCACAGATAAGTAAAGGCCAGGAATCCACCATAGAGTTGAGCGCCGCGTTGGTCGCCGCGAAGCAGCAATACGCAGCACAGCAACAGGACCAGTGCAGCAATCAGATAATAAAAGGAACCGCCAGCGGCGATCAGTTGGTAACCCAGTGGTGCCAGTCCCAGGCCGCACAGGCCCAGTACCACCGCCAGGAATCTTGGCTTGGGATAGCCGGAATTGGAATCAGACACTTTGTTCTCCCCCTGTCTTTCCATTCGCTTGAAAGCTCGATGATCATCTCACAATTCCCTGTATCGGGTAAGTTGTAAAATCAGGCTGCAGATCGGGGTTGCAGATTAAGAAGGGGAGCCCGGTATTCAGCGTTATATAAACGGAGCCTGCGACTGGATCGCAGGCTCCGCTGAATTGCTCAATTATTCAGATTGATCAACATATTCAGATGCTGGCGCGAATATTGTCGATCACTTCCCGCGCATCATAGCGATCATCACTGGCACCATCGCTGTTATTGCTCATGACAATTTCCAGATTGCTGGAATAGCGACTGTCGTCGGGCACATTGTGAATCTCGGTGGAGGCAAAGTCCGGTGCATAACTGGTTTCACAACCCAATAGTCCACAATCAGTCTGGCTGCGTGTGCCCGTGCTCATCACTACCGAGGTGGATGGGCCTGAGTCGGGAATGGTGATGGTGTTGCGCTCAGCCACCCGGAAATAATCATAGTCTTTCTGGATGGTCAGCTCAGCGGCGCGCAGCAGCGCATAATTCTGCACCGTCTCCATGGTGCTGCGATCATTGCCGGTAAACACTACCCGATAGCGATTATCGGCAATTTGCTGTTCTGTATAGCCAGCAGCTTCAGGCTCGGAAGCCGGGGCATATTCCACCTCGGAGCTGGCGCAACTGTTCAGAAGCAGAATTGCGATGATGAGTGACATTGTCTTTGACATGTTTCCTCCTTGGGTCCATGGATCGGTGTGGCGATTAATTAAAACGAATTCAGTGGCCTCAGCGCCTGTTGGCTATCTGGTCACTGGATATCTGAAAGGTGGCCAGCAGAGAAGACAGATGACAGGCCAGGCCCAGATCCTCAATCGACTTGAAGGCCCGGCGCAGCTCCTGCAGTGCCAGTTGATCCGCCTGCTGAAAACGGGCGAGCAGACTGGCGGTATCCTCATCCCTGCCGTGGCGAAGCTCCTGATACCTGGCCGTAGCGCTCTGAAGCGTATTGCAGTCGCAGCGCGGCAGTTTGTACAGCTGCTCATCCATCAACTGATCGATAATGCCCTGCCGGGTCTGGATGACTGACGAAAGGGTTTGTCGCAGTTGTGCCTGCCGGGTGCTTTCCCGTGCGTATTCCAGGCTATTGATACTTTCCTTGCAAAGATTACTCAGTCCGAAGACGACACCCAGGTCCGGTCTGGGCCTTGTGCTCTGAAAAGTTTCACTTGTCTGTGTCATTGCTTTTGCCGGTTTCAGAATGGCTTGCTCGTTGCTTTCAAGGCAGTTTTCCAATGCCTTACCTTATGACATTCAAGCCTCGTGCCAATCTCCCAAGTCCACTGTTTACGGGCCTTTCAGGAATCTGCGAATCAGCTCACGGTCAGCGCTCAGGTAAAGATTTACCGTTCCCTTGTCATTCTTACTTGTTTACACTAACTGCACCCACCAAAGCGGTGCCTGGCCGCATTGATTCCCTGACGAGAAGGAAACTGGAATTTGACCGCACCGACGCTTCTGCTGTCCGTTGCCGACAGCGATCTGGACCAACAACTGAGAAAAAACCCGGTCCTGCAACAATTCAATTTGCTTGAGGCTGGTGATCAACACTGGATAGATACGGCGCTTACCGCTGGAGTCGAGCTTGTCCTGGTGCAGGTTGACGGCTTTGACGAAAGCGAGCTTGAAAAGCTGGAGAACAGCGATCTGCTGGCCGATACCGAAGTAATTTTTGTCAGCGGGGGTGAACCCAATCCGGCAATCGATCGGGCGATGATGAAAGGTGTCGCATTTCACTGGCGCCTGCCGGTGGATATGGAGTTCGTCCAGGAGTTGCTGGAGGAAATTTATCTCGATCTGCAATCTGCCAGCAGTCCATCAAGCGAAGTGTTGACCAGTGATCTGGACCAGTTTGGCCTGTTGGTGGGTTCCTCGCGCCCCATGGGCAAGCTTTACCGCATTGTGCGCAAGGCAGCAGCCTCCAATGCCAGCGTGCTGATTATCGGCGAGAGCGGTTCCGGCAAGGAACTGGTTGCCCGCACCCTGCATCTGATGAGCTCACGGCGCGATCAGGCCTTTTTGTCCATCAACTGTGGAGCCATCAGTCCCGAGTTGATCGAAAGTGAATTGTTTGGCCATCTCAAGGGAGCCTTCACCGGTGCCAGTGATGATCGCAGTGGTCTGTTTGAGCAGGCCGATGGCGGTACCTTGTTTCTTGATGAAGTGACCGAAATGCCCATTGATCAACAGGTCAAACTGCTGCGGGTGCTGGAATCCGGCGAATACCGGAAGCTGGGGGATGACAGCCTGCGCCACTGTGATGTGCGCGTATTGGCTGCTACCAACCGCGAGCCCGCCGAGGCGATCAGTGAAGAGATGTTCAGGGAAGATCTTTATTTCCGCTTGGCGCAGTTTCCGGTGCGAGTGCCACCGCTGCGCAAGCGGGGCGATGATCTGGAAGGTCTGGCACGACACTTTCTCGCCCATCGCAATGTGGAAGAAGGAAGCAGCAAGGAGTTCAGTGAGGATGCTGTTGCCAAAATACTGGCCTATGCCTGGCCTGGCAATGTGCGTGAGTTAAAACACTGTATTGAGCGTGCCTATATTCTGGCTGACCAGGTCATCAGCGCTGAGCACATTGTGCTCGACGATGTGAATGCCAAAGCTGACGATGGGGGTATTCCCACCAATATGCCTCTGGATGAAGTTGAGAGGCAGGTGATCCTCAAGACCCTGGACGAGAACGGAGGCAAGAAAAAAGAAACGGCAGAGCAGTTGGGCATCAGTGTGAAAACACTTTATAACAAGCTGGAAAAATATGGTGCTGATCAGGAGGCTGACGAAGCGGGCTAGTGACGAGAAGCATTGCTGCAGGATTTTTTTGTCTTTGGCCGGGCAAAAAAAAGAGGCACCATCAGGTGCCTCCAAGGGGAGTTTACGCAGGGAGCGTAGCGTTAGCAGTCTTGATCGGTCGCGTCTTCGCAGGCATCCTCGATTGCATTGGCCGTATCAGTAGCCGCATCATCGAGTCGGTCGGCTGCATCGCGGGCAGCCTGTTCAGCTTCATAGGCAGCATTGTCGATAGACTCGCCAAGATTCTCGGCGGGGCCGTCATCACAGGCAGTCATGCCAGCCATTACAAAAAGTGCGATCAGTATCTTGCTATTCATGATGTTCTCCTTGATTCCTGAAAACTGTTCTCTAAAAAATCCCTGAAAATTCGATCTGACAGGCTGTTCTGCATTTACACCGGTGGTTTACGGCCTCTTGTAGCCTGGGCTACCACTGAAATGACGAACAGCACCAGAAACAGAATGAACAAGATTTGTGCAATGCTGGATGCGGTTCCGGCAATACCGGTGAAACCGAACACAGCAGCAATGATGGCGATTACCAAAAATGTAAGTGCCCATGTAAGCATCTCAATACTCCTCGGCTAACGATGCCGATGACTGTGAATGTCGGGGAATGATTTCCCCGTGCGTTCACTGAAGAGGTTGCGAGAACCGTGCCAGAATTGCCTAATATGCCGCCAGCCCGCATGGGTCGTGGCTATGCGCCAGTCAGGGCGGTTTTTCATTAGCTTGACTACGCGGTCTCAGACGAAATATTTGCCGCTGCGTTTGTAAGTCTTTCAATGCTGCTATACCAATTGCAGGAAGTTCATCTGGAGTATTCAATGAAGTCATTTACCCGAGCCTTACTGATAGGTCTTTCAATCCTTTTACCGATTGTGCTCTCCATTCAACTTGTAATCTGGTTGGCACGCTCCATCGAAGCCTGGTTACGACCGGTCTGGCTGCTGGTGATGCCGGAGCAGTACTACTTTCCGGGTATAGCCCTGATTGGTTTTGTGGTTATTGCAGCGCTCATTGGTTACAGCATTCGCCAGCGGTTTATTCGCATGCTGGTACAGATTCCGGGCAGGCTGATGGAAAAGATTCCGGTGGTGAATTATGTCTATAGCACCATCAAGGATTTTCTCGACCTGATGGCGGGCAAGAGCTTCTCGGACCAGTCAGTGGTCTGGGTCAAAGTGCCGAACAGTGATGCCAGGCTGATGGGTATTGTCACCAAGCGGGGTGACGCTGAAGACTCGAAATTGGCTGGAATGATGCAAGAAGATGAGGTGGCCGTCTATCTGCCCATGAGCTATCAGGCTGGCGGTTATATGCTGATCCTGCCGGCCAGCCAGGTGGAAAAGGCCGACGTCTCACCCGGTGAAGCATTACACCTGATCATGAGCGCCGGCCTTGGTCAGAAGAAAGGGCTGCCTAAAGCGAGTTAGGTTCCGAGCCAGGCTAGCTCTTTTCCTCTTCGCTGACCGAGTTGCTTTGTTCCGGTTCGGTCGGATTCATGAAAACCGTACGGTGGGGAAAGGGTATCTCGATTCCCGCCTTGTCAAAGGCGATCTTCACCCGTCGGTTAAACTCACGTCCCACCGGCCAGCGGCTGTGCGAATCGGTTTTCAGGCGAACCTTGATGTTCAGGGCGCTGTCGGCGAACTCATCCAGACCAAAGATCTGAATGGGCTCGAGCATCATGTCCTTGAACTCATCGTCTTCGCGCATTTCCTTGTCGACGTTCTCAAGGATCTCGAAGACCTGATCAACATCCTCCTTGTAGGCGACGCCAATATCGGTGAGGTAATAGGTGTATTCCTTGGTGAGGTTGTCCACCACCGAGATCTCGCTATGGGGAATGGTATGCACCGTGCCATCGAGATTGCGCAGTTGAATCTTGCGCAGGGTGATCAGTTCCACCTGACCGATGCGGTCGCCGATGCGTACCACGTCATCCACTTTCAGCAGGTTTTCCAGAATGATGATGAAGCCGTTGAGATAGTCCTTGACCAGGGTTTGTGCACCGAAGCCGATGGCAATACCGAGGACACCGGCACCAGCCAGCAGTGGCACAATATCAATGCCCAGTTCCGACAGCAGCACCAGCGCCGCAAAGCCGCAAATGGCGAAGAAGGCAATATTGCGCACTACCGGCAGCAGGGTCCTGATACGGGTGGAGTCGGTATGGCTGAGATCACTCATGCCATACTCCATCATGGCATTGATAAACTCCCAGGCCAGCACCAGCATCAGGCCCAGCAGGGCCAGAGAGAAGGAAAAACCGATAATCGAACTCAGCATCTGTGAATCGATGATGCCGGCCAGATCCGGAAAGAAGCGGGTGGCCGAATACAGCAGCAACAGGACCGCAATGATATAGCCGAACAGTCTCTGCACCCTGAATATCAGGGAAAAGCGGGACTCAGCGGTGCTGAATTTCTTGCGCAGTGAATCCATGCGGCGATCGAACAGCTTGGCCAGTCGATTGTTTATGGCGACGAAGATAGCGGCGAGGATAAGTACCAGCAGCAAGGAAATCAGATTGCCAGCCATGGAACTGCTCAATCCAAGTTCATTGATCAGATTGACAAAGCCGTTAACAAAATCACTGCTGGTGCTGTCCAGATCGAGCCACTCTCTGATCGACCAGTCCTGCTCCTCCTCCGGTTGTGCCGCCTGCAGGGTACGCAGCCGTTCCAGGAACTGCTCTCTGGCGGTCTGACTTTCCAGAGTGGTAATGAGGTCCTGAATATTGGCCTCACTGAGGATATCGTTAGTTTGGCTGCCGTCCTGGGCATTGGCCTGGTTGCTCATTGCCGTCACAAGGCTTAGCACTGTGACAGTCAGCATGGTTCTAATCGGATTAATCATTGTCTCGCTTGAATTATCTGTTGGTGAGTTTCTCGATAGGTTTCGGTGAAGGCATCATCGCTTGCCAGGGCCTGGCTAACTGAGCGGGCAGCCCTGTCCAGTTCGCCACTGTGCAGGAACGCCATAGCCAGATTGTTATAGGCCGGGCCGTAGCCCGGATGATGTTGTAGCAGGCGCTGGTAGTAATGGCTGGCCAGTTGGTAGTTGCCGTCGCCGAGCAGCAGATTCGCCAGCGCCATCAGCAGATTCCGATCTTCAGGCCAGCGTTGCAGGCCTGCCTGATATGCGCTGTGCAAGCTGTCAAAGTCGGCATCAGTATTTTCCAACTCCGCCACCGTGTTGAAATATTCGCGGCTATTGGCAGAAGCAGGCAGTTGTCCGGGTGGTATGGCCAGCACGGCCCAGTGCCCGCCCCGTTGCCAGGTATGCTCGAAGGTTCTGTAAGACAGGCGGTAATTTTCGATCTCGCCGGAATTGAGGATAAATTCGCCTTGCTGCTGGTCAAAGCCCTTGATTACTGCGTAGTGCCATTGGGGAAGGGCCTTGAGTCCCAGATTCTGCATGACCAGAACCGGGTTACCTGCCTGTACCTCGGCCATCACAGCCAGCAATTCAGCCTCCAACTGATAGGGCAGCAATTGCTCGCTACGAATCGCCGCTTTCATCTCGGCTTGCAAAGAGCCTTCAAGCGCCGGGATATAGACCCGATCCACCAGCTGCTCTGGACTCACCGCAATACCACGGTGGTTCAACAGGGTAGCCAGCGCCGCAGGTCCACATTGATAGCGGTCCTGCGGGAAGAAGGGTAGATCCGCCACCAGTGTGGATTCCGGCAAGGTTGAGGCTTGCTGCTTGGCGAGTTGCACCGCCTGCGGCGCGCTGCTGCAGGCGGCGAGAAGCAGCATCAGGCCCAGACCCAGGCTGCGAACTGATCTCATCATCTAGATCGCCGGGAAAATATCGGTCACGCCACCAATATCCAGCAGCATAAAGATGACCAGCAAGGCGATCACCGTACCGAGAAAGCCTTCACCGGCAGGTAGCTCATCGATCTGCTCATGCATCTGCAGTACTTCCGCATCGCTTAGCATCTCAATGCGTGCGTCAATCTGGTTTTCACTCACGCCACGCTCAAGCAGGGCGCTACGCACATCCTCTCTCGCCATGAGTGTTCGCAACTGGTCGCGTTTTTCATCGACATTGAGCTGTTGCTGAATAGCGCTGGTGGAGATGGCATCACCATGGGCGCTGGCAATCAGGGCCAGGCCGCTGATATTCAGCAATGAAAATGCCATTAGCAGGGCAGTTACTTTTCTAAGTTTTGCGATCAGGTTCATCCAAATTCCCTCTTTGCTTGCACAGCTCCGTCCATTCGGAGCCGATCAGTCATAGAGGGAGCAAGCGCCATGCCAAGGTATTATGGCTGCCCAAAAAACACCGGAAAACCAGTGTGTTGCGGCGCTTTTGAGGTGATTGGCAGTGTGTCAGGAAGCCGCAATGGCGGGCTTTATCGGTAAATTTGCAGTGGCTGGTGAAAAATATTCATGCCCGGCTGCAGGCTGAACTACTGACGGATGCCGGTGACGGTGGCATTGCCCGACTGGGCATAGAGGGTGCCGGAAAAGCGATTGCCGTTGACAGTTCCGCCAAAGTTGATGGCATTGCCATCTTCACTGTCTTCTGCGGGCAGGGTCCAGGAAAAGCGACTGCCGGCTGTGTCTATTTGGCTGCGAAGGGTTTGTCCGGCTCCCTGCATCTCAATTTGCAGCTCATCATCAATGCGCCAGCTTTGCTGCCGGCTGCCGCTGGCATCCTCAATCTGCACTTGCCATTGGCCCACCGCCACCGGGCGGATATCACAGCCTGCCAGCGTGTTGCCGATGAGAATCAGGATTATGCTGGTGCAGATACCGCTGCGGCGGATACTTGATAGCTGGCGATGCATGGGAGCAAGAGAGTCCGGTCAGGTCAGAGCAAGGCCAGCCATTATATAGAGAATCTGCTAGTCCTTCAGCCAGTCCAGTGCGTCGGCTTCGTCCCGGAATACCACGATCTGGCAAGCCAGGCGATTGGCCTGACAACGGGCTTCGTAATTACGGGCCAAGCCCACCTGGCTGCGAGTGCGGGCCAGAATGGCGTGCTTGTGAAATTCCACCTTGTTGCCCGAATTTTCTGACTGTTCACGGGACAGGCCCGATTCGGCGGGCGTTGATTGGCGAATATCTGTCAGGCAGTTCATGCCCGGCTGGAAATTTTTGTCTTCTGTTACCCGGCTGGTCACGGACTCCAGCGTGCCGAGATCCAGTTTGCCCTCGGCGTGTTGGGCGACAAGGTTTTGCTGTGGGTCTATATCGTAGGTGAATTCGGTTTCAGTCATGGCGCACTCACGATAGTTGCAGGTTGATGATGAAAGAATTGAGCGGCGATACTAGCAGGGGGCAGGGGGTGAATTAGCGACCTGGGACACAGTTGCAGCACTTAGGTCTCTGCATTTTGAAAACTGTGAACTGCTTGGCTCAGTTGATAGCGACCAGGGGGTAGAGCTTGCCGTAGGCGTCTCGCAGCTGCAGTGCCAGATCCGGCGTGAATAATTCATCATGCAAGCCAAGAATTGCCGACCAGTGCCGGGTCACGGCACTGAGAATGGCGTTTACCTCGGCGGTATCGGCAGCTGTGAAGGCCACCTCATAATCAGGCATCAGACGGGCCAGTCGCTGCCGCAGATCAAGTAAGCGCTCACGTTTTGCGACGGGAATAAGGCCGTAATAGTGCTCGATCAGCTCAGCCGCGGAGCTGTCCGCAGGCAGGGATTCATCAAGGCCGATACGGCCGTCATCGAGGAACAGGGTAAATTCATCTTCTGCGGCAAGACTGCCCTGGCTGTTCAAACAGACCATGACGACGCAAGTGAGGCAGGGGAGCAGGGCTCCAGGCAAGATATTGGACAAGATACTGGGCAAGGGCATAGCCAGGGCTTACAGGAATCGTGGCTATACTCTAGCACTATTGAGGGGCTGATTGTTGACCCAGGCTGATTCCTGATTGCTGTGCTGTGAACTCCGCTGACAGGGAAGGCTCAGTGTCCTCGCCGCTATTGAGTACTCTGGCCATCTCCCGGTTCAGAGTGGGCGCATCCACCGGCTTGTTAACAAAGCCATCCATGCCTGCCGCTATGGCGGCATCGCGATTCTGGGCGAAGACGCCGGCGGTCAGCGCAATGATGGGAGTGGCGACCAGTGCCTGCTGCTCTTCGATAGTCCGAATCTGTGCCGTGGCATCCAGGCCATCAAGATTGGGCATCTGAATGTCCATGAGAATCAGATCGGGTTGCTCTGTCCTGAACAGTTTTACGGCCTCAAAGCCGTCACAGGCGCGAATCATGCGATGCCCCTGTTCCTGCAGGATGGCCTCCATCAGGTCCAGATTAAAAGGCGCATCATCGGCCACCAGGATGTTGAGTGCGGGCAGCTGACAGACATGCTCCACCGTTGGCACCTCCACTCTGCTGCCCACTTGCAAGGGAATGTCGAAGTAAAACTGGCTGCCCACGCCAACTTCACTGTGAACCTGAATCTTGCCACCCATTAATTCAACCAGCTGCTTGCTGATGGAGGTGCCCAGGCCGGTGCCACCAAAGCGGCGGCTGACTGAGGAATCGGCCTGGTTGTAAGGATCGAAAATGGAATCCAGTCGGTCTGCGGGTATGCCAATGCCGGTATCGGTGACTTCAAAGTAGACACGATTATCATGAGTGGGGCGCACAGACAGGATCACCTGGCCCCGTTCGGTGAATTTGATGGCATTGCCAATGAGATTGGTGAGTATCTGCCGCAGCTTGTCCGGCGCGCCATAATAGTAGTCTTCCAGAGTGGCAGCGCAGTTGCTGATCAGGTCCAGCCCTTTGGCGTCAGCCTGTACCCAGAGAGTGGAGATAAGCGCGCCGATTTCTTCTTTCAGGGAGAAATTCACCAGGCTGAGTTCCACTTTTCCCTGCTCCAGCTTGGCGGTATCGAGAATATCATCAAGCAAATGCAGTAATGATCGGGCTGAACTGTTGATGGTGTCCAAATGCTTCTGTTGCTGGCCCTGAAAGTTCTTGTCTTTAAGCAGGATGTCACTGAAGCCGATGACGGCATTCATGGGGGTGCGAATCTCATGACTCATGCTGGCCAGGAACATCTCCTTGACCCTGGCGGCTCGCTCCGCCTTGTCCCGGGCCTGGCGTAATTCATTTTCCATGGCTACCCGCTGGCTGAGGTCGGAGATAAAGGCTACGAAGAAGGATTCATCATCCAGTTCGCTGTAGCCCACTGCCAGGCGAACCGGAATGGATTCACCAGCCTGGCTGATGGCCACGGTTTCACAATCGGCATCGATCAGTGGCTTTTCTTCATTGCGGCCATCATCGTGAATGCAGAGCTTCTCACCTTCTATGCGTATGAATGGCAGAATCTGATTGATTGACTTGCCTTTTATCTGCTCCCCTTCCCAGTCAAGCATGGTGGTAATGGCCTGATTGGCACGGATTACATGGCCGTCCCGGTCGAAGGAGATAATGGCATCGATGGCGGTGGCCATGGTGGCTTGCAGGCGGCTGGCGTTTTTGCGGGCAAGCAGGGTGGCGTCGCGGTATTTGTAGAGCAGATTGATGGTGAGCACCAGGCTGGAAATGGCAATGGCCACCACGGTAATCCCGAGAGCAAGACTGGTGGAGCCAGCGGCAATTCCGGTGCTGCCGATGAGTTCCGGGGACAGGGTAAAGCGGGCGGCAGCCATGCCGGTGTAATGCATGCCGGAAATCGCCAGGCCCATCACCAGGCTGCTGAGCAAATTAATGTGCAATTGCCTGATTCTTTGGGCCAGTCTGTGGCTCAGTCTGAAGCGAATGCCGAGGGAGATAATAGCCAGAATCACTGCCACCACGATGGACAGGGCGAATATCAGCGGCTCGTAATGCAGCGACATGGTCATGTCCATGGCGGCCATGCCGGTGTAGTGCATGATGCCAATGCCGGCACCGACAAAGACTCCACCCAGCAGCAGTTGCAGATTTCCGATCTGATCCCTGCCGATCAGGGTCAGGGCGAGCCAGGATGCCAGCACTCCGGGAGTGATGGAGATCAGGGTCAGCTGGAAGTCGTAGTCGATGGCGGCATTCAGCCGGAAAGCCAGCATGCCGATGAAATGCATGGACCAGATGCCACCGCCGAGGGCCAGACTGGCGGCCAGGATTGTCAGTTTCTGGCGCCTGGGGCTGCGGGCCCGGCGCGCCTGGTCAGTTACCTGCAGGGCGATAAAGGAAGCATAGGTGGCCACCAGCACCGAAAGCACCACCAGCAAATAGTTCCAGTTACCTGTGATTAGCAGATCTCCCGGGAAATTTTTACTGAAACTGACTGGAAACCAACTCATTGATAGGCGGCAAAGCACGGCAGACTGACTGGTCAAGCAGCCAGATAATGAATTTCATGGGCGAGCACTGTGATTACGACTGATTGGCGGTGAAAATTGAGCAGTTTCCGGCGTATTTCCTGCCCTTTGGGGCTGTAAGGATTACAGCCGCGCTGGCCTGGGGCCTTAACCCGGCATCAGTTGCTGTCAGACAGACCAAGGCTGGTTTTGAGTGGCCCCAGGTATTTCTCATAACGGCGCCAGGCCTGGGAACTGCCCTGATACATAGGGCGTTTGACCTGGGCCCAACTCACCGTCTTTACCGGGCGGGAATTGCGATGAAAGTCCAGACAGGCCGGGTCCCAGGGCAGCTGGCAATAATCCAGCAACTGGCGCGTTTGTGATTCCTGGTTTTCCGTCAGCCGTTCATAGTCCAGACAATAAAAAGGTTGCTCATAGCTTTGCTGCCAGAATGCCATTAGCTCCTGGTACAGGCAGTAAAATTCACCAATATCCGCCAGATCACAGGAATAGCCATTGGAGCTGCCGGCAAAGGCGGTTTTATAGATGGACCAGCAGGTGGCCATGGGATCACGTTGGGTGTGGATGATGCGGGCGTCGGGAAAGGCCGCCTTGATGAAACCCAGCCACAGAAAATTGACCGGCATCTTGTCCGTCAGAAAAGGACTGTCCCCCAGACTGGCAATGCCCTGCTGGTAATGGCTGAACAGCTCCGGCAGGTAATCATCCAGCTTGATACCGGCAGGATTGCTGCGAAAGAGTTTGATGAAGCCATAGCTCCACTGGCCGAGAAATTTCAGCTCGCCGCCACCGTGAACCTGGCTGTGGCTGGCCAGAATCTGTTCCACCAGGCTGGTGCCCGAGCGTGGCATCCCAAGGATAAAGATCGGCCGGGGACTTGGCCTCTGGCTCAGGGGAGCTGGTGACTGCGCTTCAAATAATTGCCTGACCGTGGCCACGGTCGCCCGGGCATCGGCGATGGTGTCGGTCTTGATCTGCTTGTGATGCCGGTTGTATTGCGACAGCAGCGCAAAGCTCTGATCGATGTCACCCAGATCGTCATAGATTTTGGCCAGGCTGAAAGCCAGAACAATGGCTTCCTGGCTGGCGGGATTCAGTTTTTTCAGCAGGGCAGACATTTTGTCCAGCAGGGGATCGAAGCTTGTCCAGGTCTCCGACTGGGCCTTCCTGCTGAAATCCTGTAAAAACTGCTGGGCCGGTGATAATGACATGCCAAATTGGTCAGGTAATAGTCAGGTAATGAATGCTGATCAGCACCGACAAGAGCCGGCTGCCAGAGTATACAGTGGCGCCTGAGTATTTCAGAATCAGTCACCCGGAAGTATGGCTGCAAGACTCAAATCAGTGCCCGCTGCGAATTCCGGGTTGAGCATTGCAAGGCTTGCCGATATGCTCAAAATCACTATCTCATGGTAATAACAACAAGAATGCGGGGAGATTTCAAAACCATGCTTTGCAGAGCTCTCAAGACCACCCTGTCTGGTCTGTTATTTTTGGCTGGCTACTCTTTGGCCCAGGCGCAGGAACTGGGCGATCATCGTTATACCAGTGAAGCCATTCAGGCTGGCCTCCGGATATACACACAGGAGTGCGCTCTCTGTCATGGTCCCCAGGGAGACCTGGTGGACGGGGTCAACCTGCGTCTCGGCCAGTTCCGCAATGTACAGTCCGATGATGATCTTCGCGCTGTCGTGAGCGGCGGCGCTGCCGAAGGCCGAATGCCGGCCTTTGATTTCGATGCCGAGGAACTGGCGGCGGTGATTGCCTATATCCGGGCCGGCTTTGATCCGGAAGGAGTGGCAGTGAGAGTGGGTGACGCGACCCGTGGCAAGGCACTCTTCGAAGGCAAGGGTAATTGCACGGACTGCCACCGGGTAGGCGGTGTAGGCCCGAGAACGGCACCGGATCTTTCCGATATTGGTCTGCGTCGTACCCCGGCCAATCTGCAACTGAACCTGGTGGACCCCCAGGCGGCCCTGTTACCCATTAACCGGCCGGTGCGGCTGGTGACAATCAACGAAGAAGTCATCACCGGACGGCGCTTGAATGAAGATACCTACAGCGTTCAGCTAATTGATTCCAATGGTCAGCTAAGATCATTGCAGAAGGAAGATCTGGCCAGCTATGCCATTAGCGAACTGCCAAGCAAATCACCGGCACCGTTCGATGCGGATGAAGTCGCCGACGTGGTGGCCTATCTTCTGACCCTGCGAGGAGTTCAATAATGAAAACAATTAACAGACTGTTTGCTGTACTTGCCGCCTTGCTGATGGCGACCAATTTGCAGGCCCAGGTGCCCTATGAACGAATACTCGATGCCAGAGCCGAGCCCCATAACTGGCTGACCTATAACGGTGACTATATGAGTCAGCGTTTCAGTCTGCTGGATCAGATTGATCGCGATAATGTGGGTGACCTGGAGCTCAAGTGGATGCTGCAGAACCAGGTCTTCGGTGCCTGGCAATCCAATCCCATTGTGGTGGATGGCATCATGTACCTGACCGAGCGCCCGAATACGGTCATGGCTCTGGATGCTGTAACTGGCCGGGTATTCTGGAAGTATGTTTACACGCCTGCGGATAATGCCCGGGTCTGCTGTGGTGCCAATAACCGTGGCGTTGCCATTCTCGGCGATACCCTTTATATGGGCACGCTGGATGCCCGGCTGATTGCCGTGGATCGTATCAATGGCCAGCCCTTGTGGAATGTGGAAGTGGGGGATGTGGATCGTGCCTATTCCGTGACCATGGCACCACTGGCGGTGAAGGATAAAATTCTGGTGGGTGTCGGAGGTGGTGAGTTCGGTATTCGCGGCTATGTTGCCGCCTATGATGCCGAGACCGGTGAAGAAGTCTGGAAAACCTATACCATCCCCGGGCCGGGTGAACCGGGGCATGACACCTGGGAAGGCGATGACTGGATGTATGGCGGTGCGCCGGTGTGGATTACCGGGTCATTCGATGTGGAGCAGAATCTGACTTTCTGGGGCGTCGGTAATCCCGGGCCAGACTGGAATCCCTCCCAGCGTCCTGGCGATAATCTCTATTCCGATTCTGTCATCGCCCTTGATGCCGATACCGGGGAGCTGAAATGGCATTTCCAGTTCACCCCCAATGATGGCTATGACTACGATGCCGTGCAGGTGCCGGTGCTGGCCGATATCGAATTCAATGGCCAACCCCTCAAGGCCATGATGTGGGCCAACCGCAATGGCTTCTTCTACGTGCTGGACCGAACCACCGGCGAATGCCTGCTGGGCAACAATTACGTGCGGGTCAACTGGGCCAGTGGTCTCGATGATAACTGTCGTCCCATTCAGACGCCGCAACCGGAAGGTTCGCCAACCTATCCGGGCAATCAGGGTGGCACCAACTGGTATCCACCGTCCTTTAGCCCCCGTACAGGCCTGTTCTATTTTGCCTCCTGGGAAGACTACGGCAGCATCTATCGCCCGGAAGAATCAGAATATATACCTGGCCGTGCTTTTCTGGGTGGTGGCTTCGATGTAGTGGCGCCTGCGCCGGATGCGCCCACCATCGGCATCGGCCGTACCGATCCCATCAATACCTGGACCGACGAAGTAGGTCATGCGTCTCTCAAGGCCATGGATCCGCAAACCGGCGAAGCCGTGTGGGAGTACGAGCAGTTCGACGTCAGCGACAGTGGCATGCTCACTACGGCGACGGACCTGCTGTTCACCGGTGGCAGGGAGGGGCACTTCCATGCGCTGGATGCCCGCAACGGAGATCTGCTCTGGCGCGCCAGTCTGGGTGGTCAAATAGTAATGGCACCTGTAAGCTACGCGGTCGACGGGGTTCAGTATATTTCGGTGATTTCCGGACACGTCATGGCAACCTTTGCCTTGCCCCAGGAACAGTAGAGCCCCAACCCGAAGGCAGGACCGGTTGCATTGCAACGGAGCAGTTATGCAACGCGCCATCGTCGGCTATCACAAAGACGAGGAAGATGATTGGGTGGCAGAGCTGGACTGCTGCCACAATCAGCATGTGCGCCACCAGCCGCCGTTCTTCAACAGGCCGTGGACTCAAAGCCAGCAAGGGCGTGACTCCATGCTGGGGCATCAATTGAATTGTGTGCGCTGCGATGCCCTGGAGTGGCCGGAGAATCTGGAGTTCTTACGCAAGACAGACGAATTTGATCAGGATAGTTTTCCCGAAGGCCTGAAAAAAGACCATGCCACCAAGCCAGGAACCTGGGGCAAAGTCATTCTTCTCGAGGGCAGAATGTTATTTGTTTGTCAGGCCCCTGTGACACAGACAATCGAGCTGGATAAGCACACGCCGGGCATTATTCCCCCTGAACTGCTACATCATGTAGAACCACTTGGCGGGGTCAGGTTTTTCATTGAATTCTACGGCAGGAATGCGCGCCAGTCGGATGGCCGTTAATTTGGCGCTCATTCTTTTGCAGAATTAAAGACCACACTTTGCTGTGATCGAAAGGTCTGCCTGCAATCATCACTGATACCCTAGCGCGTGCGTTGTTTTTCCGGCATTGCGCTTTTGTGCAAGGGAGAATGCAGATCTCGATGTGAGTTTCTATCGGGGAATGCACTTTGTCTGGACCGGATGACAGAGGAGCTGTCCCGTCAATCTTTAATACTTCAGGCTGTAGTCGGTATTTATCGGAGCGTGCAGTATCAGTGGAAATAATCAGGAGCTGGTCGGCCTTTATGGTTTCAGGGTGCGAAGACAGACCTTCTCCAGAACAGATTCAGAGCGGGTTCTGCTTTTCCGTCGCAGGAAAAAGTAATATCGGCAGGTAACGAATGGTGAAAGCTGCAAACGCGATGCACCAGAGAACTACGGCGCTTGATAGAAACAGGCTGTTGTGTGTACTGAATGACGCAAGAATACGAAACATCGCTGCCAGGCTTATTAATACGATTGCTAGCGTAAGCAGTGGATGGGCGATGAGAGGGCGATTGGTATGCCCCAGTGCTGCCCTGGAAGCCACACTGACAATCATGCTGGCTACAGTTCCGATACCCAGAGCATGGACTCCTGTAGAGAGGGGCAATATGTCAGTCAGGCCACTGGCAAAAAGCACTATGCCCAAAGGAATCCACGCATAGGCCAGGTGCATCATCCACACCAGGGGGTCCGCAATTGCTCGCAAGCCCTGCCAGCGAAGCAGTCTCCATATCTGGAAGAAAGCCGCAGTCAATGCACTGGCAATTAACAATGACTCAGCAACCTGAATCAGACTGAGTATGGCAAAAACGGGCAGAGTGAAGCTTGCAATGAGATCAACTTTACCAAATGGTCTTGGCAGTTGTCTTTCAGTCAACGCGGGTCGATGAAGTTTAAGCCAATTGCGGGTAAAAGCAGGAATTATCCGTCCACCAATGAGATTGATGAGCAAGACAATCAGCCATAGTTGAATCCAGACTATCTCGCGCATCCAGTCAGCCTGATTCAAAAATGCATACTGAAAAGCCGACTCCAGTAGCAGAAATATAAGGATGATCAGTACGACCTTGTAATTTCGCTTGTTACCTGCCAGCACTACTTCTCGGGCCATCAATATCAGCAAGCCCAGCCAATAGGCAATGCTGGCAGTCGCTGCCGTCAGCGGGAAGATCAGACTACCGCGGCCAAAAAGCCAGAACAGGCACAGAAGCATTAACGGCCAGCCTGAAACTGCTTTGCGACCGGTCCAGGTAGCAACGGCGGTGAGCAGGAAACCACCGATTGCAGCACCTGCAAATCCACTCAACATTTCATGGCCGTGCCAGAGAGCGGGGTTGACTGGCCAGTTAACTGACAGATAGCCCTGCCACATCAAATACCATAGCGGTATATGCACGAGTGCCTGGATAACCAGCAGGAAAAAGAGAGGCCGAAAGGCATATGACAGCAATACTGTTGTCTTGAATTCCGGGAAGTACATGGCTTGTCAGCAGTTGCCGAAGAGTTGTGGATTTGTGTCGCAGAGCCTCAGAGAGGATTGGCAAGCACTTTCACCATTTTGGGTTTGGATTCCAGCAGGTCAGCCAGCGAGTACTCGTTGAGTTTGTCATAGAGTGCTTCCTGGCCAACCATGAGTACTGACTTTAGAGTACAGACAGAAGCCAGCTTGCAACTGAGGCGGTCACAATCAATAAATGAGCTATGGCCTTCGAAGTGCTTGATCACCTCGCCAATAGCGATTGACCTGGGGGCCTTGGCAAGTTCCATTCCGCCATTTTTACCCTGATAGGTATTGATGTAACCACTGCGCGATAATTCATGTACAACCTTGCGCAAATGCTCTACCGAAATCGGGTAGAAATCTGCAATTTCATGCAGGGTCGACCGTCGGCCATCATTGATGGCCAGGTACAACAATACGCGCAGGCTGTAATCGGTAAATCTGGAAAGTTGCATGCCGCTCCTCTTGTGTCCAGTATGTGCGGAGCTAACATGACTGTCAATTTTGGCCGGCTTGAAGGCTATGACACTTGCCAGTTCAATCTTGTTCATATCCAGTCCTAGCGTCTGAAATCTTCAAATTCGCCAAGGAATTTGTCATGGCGGAAGATACCCGATTCGCCACTTTGCAGTGACTCGCTAAAGTAGAAATTCGGGTCATAGTCTTTCTCTGACCAGATATACCAGTCGTCTGCGGGGATGTTTTCATATTCAACTACCATGACGGCCCCGCCTGGCATCTTGCCGTTGTTGGTCGTGTGATGCTCGTTGTGGTCATGGGCTATCCAGCGGCCTGGATTATTCATTTCTACGATTACGTCATAGCGTTCACCGGGTTGCATGGGAAGAACATCCATCGGTACCACTGTTTCCAGAGGTAATCCGTCTTTATGGGTAACGAGAACATCATGTCCATGAAGGTGGAATGCGACCGGTATGGTGGCGGCAAACAATCTGAGTCGCAGTACATCCCCTTCCTTGACACGCAGCGGCTGTGTATCGGGGAAGGATTTTCCGTTAATTGAGAAGTATGAAATCGACTCATCCGGATGCCCACCCTCTCCGTAAGTGTCTGCCACGTCAGGATTCCAGCCTGAAAACATCAAGACAGCATCTTTGGTTACAGACTTTTCCAGTTCAGTAGGTTGCAATGGGTCCACAATGAAGGCGCCCCACATGCCGCGTGTGCCAACATGTTCGGCGACATTCACATGACAGTGATACCAGAGACTGCCTTTCTTGTCGGCGATAAACCGGTAGGTAAAACTCTCCCCGGGTTCCACGGCTTTCTGCGTAATGTCCGGTACTCCATCGGATTGCCAGCTATCGGTTTGATAAAAGCCATGCCAGTGAATGGTATGGTTCAGAGTGGTATTGTTGATCAGTGTCAACTCGACTTCGTCGCCTTCGGTGACTCTCAGTAGTGGTCCAGGAACCTGGCCATCGTAAGCCCAGACCTTTGAGGTAAATCCCGGGGCAATAGAGAGGGTGACTTCTTCAATAGTCATCTCAAATTTGTGTAGCTCGGCATGGGCGGCAATGGCCGATGTGGCAACCAGCCCGATGAGCAGGTATTGCAGGCTTCGGTAGAACGACAGCATGGCTGTACTCCTGTTGTTTGAGTGATTGCCTCGGGCAGAGTTACTGCTCGCAGCAGAGCTTGCGCAAAAAGGCAATCAGATTATTAATGTCCTCTTCACTGAGCGTATGGCCCCAGTTAGGCATCAGAACCGATTTATTCACTGCCTGGCCACCTTCAGAAATCGCTTTGAACAACTCTTCGTTGGTACGCGCATTCATCTCTTCGTAGTCTGTATGATTGCGTGGCGCTACTTCCAGGTGGGGGGCGTTGATCCCTTTGCCCGATCCTTCCAGTCCGTGACACTGAGCGCAGTTGTCGCGATAGAGCAGACGGCCCTGTTCAGCATCGGCGGCTTCCAGAGCTGCGCTCATTCCCAGCGTGAGGATCAGGACGAGGCCCAGCAAACAGTTCAGGAAAATATTTGCTTCTTTATTCATCAGTTAGTCCTCATTAGTCAGAATCTTCAGGTAATCCGCCAACTTGTGGATCTGCCCGTCATTCAATCCGCGATTGGGCATGGCGGAATCCGGATTCCAGGCCCTTGGGTCCTTGATGAAAGAGACGATGAACTGTGGCTGAAGGCGCTGCCAGGCGGTATACAACTCAGGCCCTGAAAGGCCCCCGTACTCGGGCGTGTCCCGATGGCAACCGCCGCAGCCTTTGAACTTGACGAAATCCATGGCACCCATGCGCGGGGAGACCGAACCGGGTTGGTAGTCGCTGGATGCTGCCAATAAGTCGTCCATGGGAGTGAGGCTCATTAACCAATCAGCAATGTCAGCAGCCTTTGAGCTATCCACTGCCATATGGTCTTGCAGGCTCGCTTCGTCTACAGAATCGATTCCATCTTCCGTGATGACATGATCTGCGAAGAACCCTCCGGCCGGCCTGAGGCGGTATGGTGCCTGCAGCCATTGTTCGAGCCATTCTTGTCGATATTTGTTGCCTGCATAGAAAAGCGGCGGTGCGGCATGAGCTGTACTGCTTTCATTGCGATCAAATTGATGGCAGCTGGCACAAGCTTCAGCAATGGCTGGTATTGACGCCTCTTGTGCCAACAAGCTTGCCGGTATGGCAGTCAGGGTCAGCAGCACTATGTTGCGCAAGATGAACATTGTCAGGCTCCTTTGTCAGCGTTAGCGAATGATCAACTCGGTGCGGCCTTTTTCTTCACTGACGCCCTCATAGGTCATGAGGACAGAGATTGCACCGCTTAATGCATGTTTCATCCTGTGGTCCACCAGTGCGTTATTGGTGGGGCGATCAGCAGGAGGGACAAGATCGAACACCATGCCATGGGCTGGAGGCACTTCGACTGTTTGCAGGCCGTAGCGCACATTTTTGGGATTGCCATTGTCCCAGACTCGATCCCAGATACCGGCGATAGGATGAAAGGCTGCGGCTTCATTGATCATGGCGTTCACAAAAAAGATTCTGACTCTTTCGCCGGGCTCAGCCTCAAGAGTGAGGCTGGCATTGGAATCATGAACGGGATCGTAGTGAAAAACCTTGCCGTTGATCAGGGCATTCTGCCAGCGCTCTCCTTTAGCCCGGTCTTCGGCACTGGTGCCGTCTTCGAAAAGATCGCCCTGCACCAACACGTATTCACGGTCTGGAGCGGGATAGTCATCGCTATATCCCCCGGCAGGATCGACAATAATGACACCGTACATACCGCGCGAAATATGTTCTGCCATGGAATCGGATCCGCAGTGGTAGATAAATATTCCTGGATGATTGGCTTCGAAGCTGAATTGCTTGGTTTCGCCGGGATTAACCGAGGCGAATTCATCCAGAACATCGACAACGGCGGCATGGAAATCAATGGAATGACTTTGTTCATTCTCCGCCCGGTTTTGAAGTGTAAACTCCACAGTGTCACCCTGATTGACTCGTACAACAGGTCCGGGGACGGTACCGCCGTAGGTCCACATGGCCTGTTTGGTTCCGACATTGTCGATAACCAGATCAGTTTCCACGGCATCAAGAGTGACTTTCACTGTGTCAGCTAATGCCTGCCCGGCCAGAAATGACGCGGCCAGAATGCCAGCGTATGCGATGGTTTTTGCTTTCATTGCCTGCTCCTTCAAACTGAAGATGTACATAACATGTAATTCAGGCGCATGTTTACATACAGTTAAAATGTATGTCAAATACATTATTAATTATTCAAGGCAATCAATTCTTCAGCACTTGCTACATCTTGGTTGCAGATTCGATATGATGCTGCTGTTATGCAATAGCATAGACTTCAGGGGAACAGGAGGCAGGGGATGGATCTTGATCTTGTGCGCACATTTCTGGAAATCATGCGGCAGGGCAGTTTCGTGGCTGCGGCCAGGAACCTGAACATAAGTCAAACTGCAGTAACGGCCAGAGTCAGGAATCTCGAGGAACTCGTCAATTGCAAGCTGTTTATCCGCAGTCGCGCGGGTATTCAGCTTACTTTGGAAGGTCGTATCTTTGCGAGTTATGCGAGTGAGTCTCTGCAGGCATGGGACAAATTACAACGGTCAATCACGACTATTGATGCCGAAAAAGAGAGTCTGTTCATAGGTAGTGAAACAGCCTTGCAATCTTCATTGCTCCTCGCTTGGTGTTTCAGGTTGCGAGCAAGTCTGCCTCATGTGAAGCTGAGTGTTTCATCAGGCAGGACTGAGGAGCTCTATGATCGGGTGAGCGAAGGTTCCCTCAATGCGGCATTGGTTTACCGTGCTGATTACGCCTATGACATGCCAATCAGACAAGTCATGGAAGAGAAACTGATTCTTGTTGAAGCACCTGGTGCGAGCAATGATTACGTCTTTGTGAATTGGGGGGATGAGTTTTTTGAGAAGCATCTGCAATCGTTTCCGGGGCTAATTGACGAAGCCGTAGTTTTCGATCATGGACCACTTGCCCTGGACTACTTGCTGCAACGTGGTGGAAGAGGCTATTTCCGATATGGCGTAGTAAAGCAGATGCTGGCGGATGATACTCTGACTCTGGTGCAAGATGCTCCAGAGTTCAGCTATCCTGTTTACATTGTCTATCAAGCAGGGACGGGGCAGTCCCTGATTCACACAGCTACTGACCTTTTATTTGATCTGGACCTGGAAAAATCGTCTGCAGGGACTAGCCAACAATAGTTTCCAATGCAATTTAATTGCAGTCTGGCAGCAATATAATTCAATTAATTCGAAAGACAAGCGGCGCTATGATACGGCTCATATATTTGTGGAGCTGAAGCATAGTGAACGCAATCGATTCTTCATTGTTATGGGCAGAGCTGAATCTGCACACGCCGTTGCTGGATATTATTGGTTGCGAAATTCCGGTGATTGGCGCTGGTATGGGCGGAGTCGCACGTGCCGAACTTGCTGCTGCTGTCAGCAATAAAGGAGGGCTGGGCACACTTGGGATGGTCCGGGAAGAGCCGGAATTTATATTTGATCAAGTAGAACAGTTGCGTAGTCTATGCAGTAAACCCTTTTCAGTAAATCTGATTCCTTCAGCGACTGACAGAAAACTTCTGGCTAAACAAGTCGATTGTCTGGTTGAACTTGACGTACCCATTGTTACCTTATTCTGGGATGTGGACTTTGAGTTGATTGAACGATTCAAGAATGAATCGTTCATCGTCATTCATCAGGTGGGGAGTGAGGAAGACGGGATAAAAGCCAGAGCTGCTGGAGCGGATGTTCTGATTGCCCAGGGTTTCGAAGCTGGCGGGCATGTTCGCGGGAAAACCGTCTTGCAAAATCTACTACCCGTCCTTAGTCGTAATAGTGCGATACCGGTAGTGGCCGCGGGTGGAATTGCAACCGGGGCACAGCTTTTGGCAGCCTTTTCGCTGGGTGCCCAGGGTATCTGTCTTGGAACTGCCCTGCTCGCTACAGAAGAGTCCAATGCACATCAAATTCACAAAACCCAGGTTGTGCAAGCAGGCGCGGAAGATACGGTTTATAGCGAAAAGTTCAGTATCAATTGGCCTGAAAAAGCGCCTGTCAGGGTCCTGACTAATGCAGTCACAGACGGCATTGTGGTTGAGCACGAAGGGGTTAAAAAGGCCCGCTGTCGCGAAATAGGGCAGCAAGACGGCAAGCCAATTTACCTGTTTTCTACCGATTCCCCCTTACGTGGTGCAACTGGTGCCCTGGATCTGATGCCGATGTATGCAGGTCAATCTTGTGCGCAAATTGATTCGATTAACTCTGTTGCAGGGCGCATTGGTTCAATACTCGATGAGGCAAAGATTATCTATCAACAACTGGGTTTTTCGGGCAGAGCGGATGCTACAGATTCAAAAGAACTGGCGTCCAATCCTTGTTTCGCCCATGAAGTGAGTGGCAGTTATGGTGGCTTCGCTGACTATGAAGAGATCAAAGATTCCCTGAATACCTTGCTCGCTGCTGAACGAGCAGGTGCCAAGGTTTGCGCCTTGTCGATGGCAATGGCACCGGATGAATCCTGGCTTGAATTCTTGAAGTCAATTCATCGGGATGAGGTGGATTCATGCCGGTTGATATTGCAATGCATGCATTTGCTCGGGATGGAACCACACAGTGAAGTGGGAGATTTCGTCGACAAATGCCTGTCGATTCCTGAATTTTATCCAAGAATGGAGCTATTGAATAAAGGGCAGAAATGGGTACTTAAACAATTGGAAAGCCTGCTCCCCCGGCTAGAATCAGACTCACTCAGGCAGCGCCTGGTGACGATGCAACAGGAGCATGTCTGGAATGTAGCCAGACTCAAAACCCAATTGGCGTCCAGTATCGCCAGTACGAGACAGTGAGCCAGTACTGCTAGTATCATGCATGCACTTTGTTTAGTGTCGATCGAGCTTAACAATGCTACTTTCGAAATAAATTCAGGAACTTAGGAGAAGTCACGCATGAAACTGGACACTCTGGCGATTCACGCCGGGTACGAAACCGATCCCACAACGAAATCCGTTGCGGTGCCAATTTACCAGACCGTCGCCTATGAGTTCGACAGTGCCCAACACGGCGCCGATCTGTTTGATCTTGCGGTGCCAGGGAATATCTATTCCCGCATTATGAATCCCACTAACGATGTGCTGGAAAAGCGCGTCGCCGCCATGGAAGGTGGTATTGCCGGCCTGGCCCTGGCCTCGGGCATGGCCGCCATCAATTATGCCATCCTGACTCTGGCAAAAGCGGGCGACAATATTGTTACCACCCCTCAGCTCTACGGGGGTACTTATACGCTGTTCGCTCATATGTTGCCGAGTCAGGGCATTGAAGTGCGCTTCGCCGAAGATGACTCGGCAGAAGCTATTGGCAAATTGATCGATGACAACACCAAAGCGGTCTATTGCGAAACCATCGGCAACCCGGCGGGCAATATTATTGATCTCAAGGCTATTTGCGATGAGGCTCACAAACACGGAGTGGCAGTCATTGTCGACAACACGGTGGCCACGCCGGCCCTGTGTCGCCCGATTGAACATGGTGCAGATATCGTCGTGCACGCCCTGACCAAATACATCGGTGGTCACGGCAATTCACTGGGCGGCATGATAATCGATTCCGGGAAATTCCCCTGGAAAGAACATGCCCAGCGCTATGCTCTGCTGAACGAGCCGGAGCCTTCCTATCACGGTGTGGTCTATACCGAGGCTCTGGAAGAAGCAGCCTTTATCGGTCGCGCTCGCACCGTACCGCTGCGCAACACCGGCTCGGCTTTGGCGCCCCTCAATGCCTTTCTGATCTTGCAGGGTCTGGAGACCCTGGGTCTGCGCATGGAGCGCCATTGCGACAATGCCCTGGCCGTGGCTAAACATCTTCAGGCCCATGACAAGGTGGACTGGGTCAGTTTTGCCGGTCTGGAAGGTGACCCCGGCAATGCCCTGGCGAAGAAGTATTGCGATGGCAAGGCGGCGTCACTGTTGACCTTCGGTGTAAAAGGCGGATTCGAGGCAGGGGTGAAATTCTACGACGCGCTGCAACTGGTGAAGCGGCTGGTGAATATTGGCGATGCCAAGACTCTGGCCTGTCATCCGGCATCCACCACTCACCGCCAGCTCACCGAAGAGGAGCAGCTGAAGGCGGGAGTGAAGCCGGAGATGATTCGCATCTGTGTTGGCATCGAAGCCATCGAGGATATTCTCGCCGATCTGGATCAGGCACTGGCAGCGAGTTAGCAAAGCTTGTCTTGAGGGTTCTCTATGAGAGCCAGGGAGGGGGGCAGGTTTGCCCCCTCCATTTTTTAGCATCATCAATCACTGTATAACTTCCATGACTTCCAGATGGGCCAGTTTGCCATTGGGCATTGGCCAGTCAATTTCGCCTCCTACTCGCAAACCGATTAAAGCCGCGCCTACCGGTGACAGCACAGATATTTTTCTTGCCTGCATATCGGCATCGGCGGGATAGACCAGGGTTACCCGGGTGATTTCATCGGAGTCGCGGCGCTTGAAAACAGCCGTCGAGCCCATGGCAATGACATCGGTTGGCAATTTGTCATCACTTACCACTCTGGCCCGATTCAGCTCGGTCTCCAACAGGTCGGCAATATCCCCAGGATTCTTCTCTGTCAGGGAATAGAGTTTGTCATAGTCTTTGTTGCGGATAATAACCTTGTTCTTTGTTTTGCTCATGGCACATGCCTCACTGCCATGCTTCAAAGTGCAGGCAGAAAAATAGATCGTTATTGAATATGGATTTGCCGGGAAAAGGCGATTAAGACTGGCGTTGCTTCTTAATCGCCAACAAGAAGAAAGACAGCTGCAAGCCCGCGAATAATCCGCGTCAGAAAGGTGTCAGCAATGGCAGACAGGAATAAGGCAATGCAGTTCATATTTGCAATTTACGATGTTATTCGGATTTCGTAAAGTAAATTCGACCTGCTGCAATACCAATCTGGCAGGACCAGATTCAGTTGAGATGCAGTTCTGCGATGGCAATGCCTCGTTCGCCGGCCACGGAGTAGAGTAGATAGGTCTGGCCGTTTTCCGTAAAGATGGCCGGGTCTCGCAATTGATTGACAGCTTCGTCGATGTGACCCCGTCGAGACGCCCTGACAGGCAAGTTGGCGCCCTCCCAGACAGTCTCCGGGCGCAGCACCTCATGGGTTTCTGACGCTTGCCACTGCATCCAGTCGCCCTGCATGGTGATGCGGGTGTGCAGAATGCGTTCGGGGGCATGGCCGGCCTGGGTCCAGAACACATGCAACTCGTTATCGCGTATCAGCAGGGCGGAATGGCGCATGTCGTCATTGAAAAAGCGGGGGCCCTCTTCAAAATTGCTGAGGCCGTCGCGCGAGCGAGACAGATAGCCGGGCATGGCCAGGGCGTAGTACCAGTCATTGTGTTGAACCACGCGAAAATAGGGCCTGCCCAGATTTTCCTCCCGCCCCTCAAAGTGTATGCCGTCGCTGGAGATTGCCAGGCGGGTGAGCTGGCGGCCCACATCACGGCCATGCAGATACATCACGATTTGCTGAAGATCGTCACGCACATGCACATCCGGTGAGGCGATGTGGGCATAGAGCGGGTAACCTTCCCGGCCTGGTGTCTGGGAGCAGGGCGGGCAGCTGACAGGAAAATGGGAATCTTCAATTTGCAGGCTGCCGGGACTGTGAATAGTCCAGGGACCAAGCAAATCATCGGCGTAGGCCAGGCGGATATAGCTGCCGCGGTGATCGGCAAAGTACAGATAGTAGCGGCCCAGGGGATTGTCCACCCAGTCAGGCACCCTGATCAGGGACGGGCCCTGAATATTGCTGCCCATGCGGGCATCCATATGGGGCTCAATTATGGGGCCGTCACCCAAACGGGTGACAACGACTGAGAGGCCGGTTTGGGCCTGCAGTCCGGTGGCCAGTCCAAATGCCAGTATCAGGGCCGGTATCAGGCATCGTTGCATGGCGATCTCCTGTTTTTATTGTGACTTGACCGGGTGTTTGGCTCCAGCGATTAGCCCTGCTGCCAGCTACTCTCGCTTGCCTCGGAACAGGCTCTTGAAAATGTCCGACAGGGTCTTTTCCCGCAGATCCGTCAGCTCACCGGCATCATAGAATGTGGCACCGCAGGCAGCGCAGTTTTCCATCCAGATGTGAGGCTGCTCCTGGTCCTGGATTTTGTCCATTTTGATCTTGCATTTGGGACAGTTGATATCATCAATGGCATTGTATTTCTTGCCAAGTTTATCCGAGCCCACATCGATATCGTGTTCCGGGCTCCAGGCCTCGTTCAGTTTTTTGGTCAGCCCGGCAGGCACAAGAATGCCATAACATTTGCTGCATTGGTGCACGGCAATGGTTTCGCCAACCGTCTTCTCCGCCAATTCTCCATTGCATTTCGGGCAACTCAGTTCATCATCCATAGTCCTGACTCCACAAGTTGATGTACAAGGTCTGCAAAGTCTGCCTGCTGGCAGCGGCAAAAACCGGTTCCTAGAATAAAGTGCCGGTGGACTAAAATACAGCCGCCGGGCGCAATTCCCGGATTTGCGTCACAGACCGGACGGCCCATCGATCGGCAAGAATCCAGTTTAGGCCTGATCGCCTTGATGGAGCGCCGACACTATTTCCATGGATCCTGCAGCGCTGTCTGTGCATCGCTTTGGTCAGGTCATTCGGGATTGGTTCTCGCCACAATACTTTCTATACTGGACGTTTACCTGTATTTATGTGCCTGCAGGTTAACATGCTCCTATCTTACTGGCTTCAGGGATTCGCTATGCTCTATTACTCGCTTGTCAATTTGCTGTCCGGAAATAACAGCATCAAAGTTCTTCCGATCTTGCTGGTCCTGCTGGTACCCATTTCGCAAGTAACAGCCCAGAACAATTTTGAATACTGGCCCAATGCTGACTACGATCCGGCGATTCCGACGGTGGAGGAAGTGCTGGGTTATCAACCCGGCGAGCGTATTACCTGGCATGACGATGCTATCCGCTATTTCGAAGCATTGGCCGCGGCTGCGCCTGAGCGAATGAGCATCACTGAGTATGCACAGAGCTGGGAAGGAAGGGAGCTGATCTATGCAGTGCTCAGTGCGCCAGAGAACATGGCGCAGATTGCCGAGATCCAGTCCGGTATGCAGGCTCTGGCCGACCCCCGGGAAATCTCCGATTCAGAAGCCGAGCGGATTATTGCCAGTCAGCCCGCGGTGACCTGGCTATCCTACGGCGTCCACGGCAACGAGATATCATCAACCGACGCGGCCATGCTCACGGCTTACCATCTGTTGGCATCGCGGGGTGACGCGCGGGTCGATGACATCATGAGTAATTCAGTGGTAATCATTGACCCGGTGCAGAATCCCGATGGTCGTGACCGTTTCGTGCACAATTTTGAAACGGCAGAAGGCCTGGTGCCGGATTCCGATCGTCTTGCGGCTGAGCACGACGAGCCCTGGCCGGGTGGGCGAACCAATCATTATCTTTTTGATCTGAACCGGGATTGGTTCATCCAGACCCAACCGGAAACCCAGGGCAGGGTAGAGGCCCTGCTGCAGTGGTACCCGGTGGCCTTCGTTGATGCCCATGAGATGGGGTCAGACGGCACCTATTTCTTTGCTCCGGAGGCCATTCCCTACAATCCTCATCTGGCCGAAGACCAGCGCAGCAGCCTTGAACTTTTCGGTCGCAATAATGCCCGCTGGTTCGATGAGTTTGGCATTGATTACTTCACGCGGGAAATCTACGACGCCTTCTATCCCGGCTATGGTGCCAGTTGGCCCTCTTATTTTGGCAGCGTGGCCATGACCTATGAGCAGGCCTCCACCCGGGGTCTTGTCTTTCGCCAGTACGACGGCGTTGAAGTTCATTATCGGGAAACTGTACGCAATCATTTTGTGACCTCGCTGGCGACTGCCGAGACAGTGGCGATGAACCGGGAACAGTTTCTGCAGAATTTCCGGGACTATCAGGTCAGTGCGATAGAAGAAGGTGAAACTGAAGATGTTCGGGCGTTTCTGGTGCCAACCCAGGCAGATCAGTCTGCTGCTGACAAAATGGCGGGTCTGCTAAGCCGACAGGGTGTTGATGTGTTGCGCGCAACCGAATCATTCAGCGCCTGTGGAGAAGACTATGCCAGCGGCAGTTATATCATTCGTACCGATCAGCCCGCCAAACGTTTTATCCGAACTCTGCTGGATCCGGTAGTACCTATGGAAGAGGATTTTCTGGAAGAACAGGAGCGGCGACGCGCGGCCAATCTGCCGGACCAGATCTATGATGTCACCGGCTGGTCTCTGCCCCTGATGTTCAATATTGAAAGCAATTCCTGTAACCGGGCACCCAATGTGGACTCAGAACTTGCAGGTACCGACCTGGTAATCCCTGGCGCCGTGGAAGGTGGCGAAGCTGAGGTTGCCTATATAGTGCCCTGGGGTAGTGCTGCAGCAGCCCGTTTCATGACCGCAGCCATGCGTGCAGGACTGACCCTGAAAAGCAATGATCTGACCTTCACCAACCTGGGCAGGGAGTATCCTGCGGGGACCCTGATTCTCGATGTGGCAGACAATCCTGCGGACTTGCACCAGACAGTCTCGCAGCTCGCCCGGCAAAGCGGTGCGAATGTTGTAGCTGTCAATGACAGTTGGGTTACGGATGGTCCCAGCTTCGGCAGTGCCAATGTCGTGCGTATGAATCCACCCCGCATCGCCATGGCCTGGGATGAACCCACCTCCTCTTACAGCGCCGGCAATACCCGCTTCGTCATTGAGCGGCAGTTCAATTATCCCGTCACGGTGATCCGCAGCGACCGACTGCGCAGTGCGGACCTGTCCCGTTACCAGGTATTGATTCTTCCCTTGATGAGCGGCCGTGGCTATGCAGCGGAGTTGGGAGATTCAGGCATTGAAAATCTCAGGAACTGGGTGGATCAGGGTGGCGTGCTTATATCACTGGGCAATGCCACGCGCTTTCTGGCTGACCCTGAGGTTGACCTGTTGTCCATACGCCGCGAGCAGGCCGTTGTGGAACTGGAAGAGGAGCCTGAAACTGACGAGGATTCGGCCACTGTTGAAGGCCAGTATCTGACCTCCATCGAAGACTATGAAGAGCAGATCACTGCGCTGGAAGACGATCCCTATCCTGTGGCTGGCGTGCTGGCGCGTGCTGATGTGCATCCTGAACACTGGCTCAGTGCCGGCGTTGCACCGGTGCTGAATGTCCTGGTGCGCGGCACCGATATCTATACGCCGGCGCGAATCGGCGACGGCGTCAATGTAGCACGTTTTCAGGGCCCCGATGAGTTGTTGGCCAGCGGTTATCTCTGGGATGAAAACCGTCGCCAGCTGGCCTTCAAACCCTTTGTCGTTTCAGAAGAACGCGGTGCAGGACAGGTAATTGCCTTCACCCAGGACCCTACCGTAAGAGCCTATCTCGATGGTCTCAATGTGATCCTGATGAATGCCATCTTCAGGGGCGCCGCCCATGCCCGGCCGGTGCGCTAGTATGCGCCCGGCCTGCAGCAGAATGGGGCCGGGTCAGCGGTTTTGTCTGCCAGCAGAGTATCTCTATATGGAGCCGTGTTTTCTGGCGGCAATCGATGCATAATTGGCAATTGAAATTCGATCCCCCAAGCGAGGCAATCATGCTAAGAACAATATTCTGTCTGGCACTGCTGTCAGCAAGCTTCCATGCCGCTGCCCAGTCCACCAATGAGTGGAAAATCATCCATGCCGGTACTTTGCTGGCGGATGCACGGGAAGAGGCTCGCAGCGAACAGAGCATCATCGTCAGAAACAACCAGATTATCGAAGTGCGGGACGGCTATGTGCAGCCCGGCCAGGTCAGTGGCACTGCCAATGCCCGGGTAATCGATCTGCGGGACGATTTTGTGATGGCCGGACTGATCGATTCCCATACTCACTTGCTGGGTCAGCAGGAACCCAATCGCCGGGAAATCGCCGTTACCCGTACCCCGGAATTCAGCACCCTGATGGGCTATGAATTCGGTATGCGCACCCTGCGCGCCGGTTTCACCACGGTGCGCAATGTGGGGGCCAATCGCAACGCCATCTTTGCCCTGCGTGATGCCATCAATCAGGGCCTGGTCATGGGGCCACGCATCCGGGCTTCCGGGCAGGGCATTACGCCCACGGGAGGTCATGGTGATGGTGGTGGTTTTCGCGATGATATTTTTCCCCATCCCCACTCCGGCGTCTGTGATGGTGTCACCGAATGCCGCAAGGCCGTACGTACCCAGATCAAATACGGCGCCGATCACATCAAGTATGTGGCCACCGGTGGTGTTTTGAGTATGACCGCCACTGGCACCGAGCAGCAGTTTACCGATGAAACCCAGGTGGCCCTGATTCAGGCCGCTCATGCCATGGGCCGCAAGGTGGCAGCCCATGCCCACGGCAAAACCGGCATGATGGCGGCGCTGCGAGCCGGGGTGGATTCCATTGAGCATGGTTCCTACCTGGATGAAGAAGTGGCAGACCTGTTTGTGCAAACCGGTGCCTATCTGGTACCGACCCTGATTGCCGGCCACACGGTGGAGCGCATTGCTTCTGAGCGCCCCAATTTCTATACCCCGGAAGTAGCGCAGAAGGCACTGGAAGTGGGGCCGATCATGCGCAACGCCCTGCGCATCGCCCATGAGAAAGGCGTCAAGATAGCCTTTGGCACCGATGCCGGCGTCAATGACCATGGCACCAATCCCTATGAAGCGGTATTGATGCATCAGGCCGGCATGCCGGAGCGGGATATCCTGATCTCCGCCACGGTTAATGCGGCTGATCTGATTGGTATCAGTGAAATCACCGGCACCATCGAAAGCGGCAAGGATGCCGATATCGTCGCTTACGATGGCAATCCGCTGGAAGACATCAATACCTTGCTTTATCCCAGCTTTGTGATGGCCCGTGGCAACGAGATTGATCTCGACGTACCACGGCCGGATATCTTCCCCTGGCCTGATATCTGATAGGCAGTCGCCAGAACAAACAAAGCCCCGGTTCAATGCTTGAGCCGAGGCTTTTTTAGGCCCGGCGCAAACAGGAGCAAGGGCGGACATTCAGGGCGGTTTCGGCTACACTCCAGACTCTTTTCACATTGATAATAAAAGCTGGTAGAGAACTGTTATGCCCCACGCAATTATTGCTCGCCTGGTGACAGCCGGGCTTATTCTGTTGTTTGCAAACACCCTCGCCGTCGCCGATGTCACCCTGGTTCGCTTCGGCCCCGCCGGAGAAGAGAAACCGGGTCTGGTGGATGCCGATGGCCGCCTGCGTGATCTGTCTTCGGTCATCGAGGAGATTACCCCCGAGACCCTGTCAGATGCGGCCATGGCGCAACTGGCGGAGCTCGATACCGAGGACCTGCCGCTGGTGCCAGGTAATCCGCGTCTGGGTGTGCCGCTAACCGGTATCGGCAAGATCATTGCCATTGGTTTCAACTATGTAAACCACGCCGCCGAGATGGAAGTGACTTTGCCGGAAGAGCCGCTTACTTTTATGAAGGCCACCTCTGCCTTGACCGGCCCCTTCGATGATGTGATTCAGCCTCGCAATGGCCACAAGCTGGACTATGAAGTGGAACTGGTGGTGGTGATCGGCCGCCGTGCCCAGTACATCTCCGAGGACGAAGTCTTCGATTATATTGCCGGCTACAGTGTCGGTCATGATGTCAGTGAGCGTGCCTTTCAGCGGGAGCGTGGTGGCCAGTTCACCAAAGGCAAGAGTGCCGATACCTTTGCGCCGCTGGGCCCTTACCTGGTAAGCCGTGATCAGATCGAGGATGTGCAGAATCTGTCGATCTGGTCAGAAATCAATGGCGAGATGCGCCAGCAGGGCAGCACCGCTGACATGGTGTTTGGTGTGCGGGAAATCGTCAGTCATCTGAGTCAGTTCATGACCCTGCATCCGGGTGATGTGATCTACACCGGCACCCCCGCCGGTGTGGGTGATGGCATGGATCCCCCCAGTTACCTCACCCCCGGTGACGTGGTCCGTCTGGGAATCGAAAATCTGGGTGAGCAGCGCCAGACTATTGCTCCGCCGCGCTAGCCCCTTGAAAACAGGGTTTGTTTAAGACCAAACAGCAGATTGCCGTCGAATCACGGCGGCAATCAGGCCCTGCTCCCGATCAATCTTTCCTTCCTCTTGTGCCGCAGTCAGCCATTATTGCCTGAATCGCCCCGGTTCTAACCTTCCCCTTTGCCTTGCAAGCAGTCTTTTGCTCTGCCCTGAATATCTGGGATTGAATCAGGGCTGTGGTTGACAACTCAATAAATATAAATAAGAATAATTCTTATTCCCATTAGCAACAAAGATGAAGGAAGGCACAATGCGCGCGCGTGATTCTTTACAGCAAGGATTGCTCTGTCTGGCGATTACTGTCGCCAATGCAGCAATGGCTCAGCAAAACACCGACTCCGGTGAGATAGAGACTATCCGGGTGGTTGGTGAGGCAACAAATGCGGTGGTCACTACTGCTGATCTTGAAACCTTTCAGGCCAATGATCTGGCGGATGTTTTTCGAATGACACCCTCTATTTCTGTTGGCGGTTCGGTGGGAATCGCCCAGAAAATTTATGTCCGCGGTCTGGAAGATTCTCTGATCTACGTCACCGTCGATGGTGCTCCTCAGACTTCAACCCTCTTTCATCATATTGGTCGAGTTACTATAGATCCCGAGTTGTTACAGCAGGTGGAAGTTCAGGCCGGAGCGGGTGAAGCGACCAGCGGCCCCGGTGCCATTGGCGGAGCCATTCGATTTCGTACCAAGGATGCTGAAGACTTGCTGAGTGAGGGGCAGGATTTTGGTGGCAAACTGAAAGTCAATGAATTCAGTAATGATGGAAGTCGCTATAACGCCAGTCTGTATGGCCGTTTGTCAGAAGACTGGGGATTGCTGGCATCGTTTAACGACGTCAATCGACAGAATATGGATGATGGTGCCGGGAATGAAATCTATGGCAGCTCTGCTGACCAGCAAATGGGATTCCTGAAGCTGAGCGGGAACATCGGCAATAACCAGCAAGTAGCCATCAGCTATGAGCGCCGTGATGAAGAAGGCCAGTTCAGTGCCCGGCCCAACTGGGTTGTTGCAGAGTCTGACCGCCTCTACACCAGTGAAGCCGAGCGAGAAACCTTCGTGGCCAACTATGCGCTGCAGGGTGGCCAACTGCTAGATCTGCAAGGCACTGTCTACCAGACCGAATCATCCTTTCGGGGCGGTCGCTTTGACTGGTTGGCGGATATCAGCACAATCGGTTTTGATCTGCGCAATACAAGTCGCATCAATGAACACAGCCTTACCTACGGCATTGACTACCGCGAAGATGAGGTGGAGTCAGGTTATGCCATACCCCAGCCGGAGGAAGATCACGCCGAAGAGGGTAGTGTGTTGGGGCTGTATGTGCAGGCTCACTCACAATTAAGTGATGCCCTGCTGCTAAGTTATGGCCTGCGCTATGATGACTATAACTACCAGCAAAAAATTCTGCTGGCCGACTACTACGGTTCCCCGATTACTGATACCCCCGCCAGCGCTGATAACTCAGAAGTCAGCGTCAATGCCGGGTTGAACTACGAGCTTAATGAAAACTGGAGTTTTGGGATTGGTTATGCAGAAGCCTCCCGTGGCAAAGAAATCGGTGACGGATTTACGCTTGATGGGTATCTGTATGATGGCAGTGAAGCGCCCGTGGTTGCTCCAGGGCTCGAAACCGAGAAAGTTTCGAATAGTGAAGCCTCAGTGGAGTACAGTATCGAAAACTTCAGCGCCAGGCTGGCGGTCTTCGAATCTGTAATTGACGATGTCATTTTTGAAAGGCTCTATGGTGATTCCTTCTATGAAAATATCGGTAGCATTGCAAGTGATGGATTTGAAGTAAATCTGGCCTACCGCTGGGAAGACTTCGATTTCTACATGGCTTATGCCGAGCATGATTCACAACTGGATCCGGCGCCGGGGCTGTACAATGCCAATTTTGGTCTGGTGGACCTGAACGGTTATGAGTTCATCGGCCTTGGTAACTCCCGTGGTGACACCTGGAATCTCGGGTTGGACTATACCCCTACAGCATTTCTGCGCATGGGTTTGAATATGACCCATGTTTCTTCTTTGAGTATTGATACCCTGCATCAGGATTACGATCTTGGCTGGGTGCCGGAGCTGTACAGGCTTGATAAGCCATCCTACCGAACCTTTGATGTGTTTGCCGAGTGGACAGCAAGCAGTAGTCTGGTATTCAATCTTGCTATTACCAATCTGTTTGATCGTCTCTATCGCGACCATTCCAGCGTAGGCGACTATAGTGCCGTGCCTGGGTATGAGTTGGTGGTTGGCCCCTGGGAAGCGGGCCGTGATGTGCGCTTGTCGGCATCGTACAGCTTCTGATTCAGTCGTAAGAGCTGTCTGGAGGTCATGGGGGCTTGCTTCCCATGACTTCCTTTCCTTGTTTCCCGGACTCGGTTTGCTGACAGGGCCATTAAAAAATGAACATCCGGTCGATTATTTTCTGGTCCCACCTTGTGGTAGGCCTGGGCGCGGGCATTTTTATCCTGATTATGTCGGCTACCGGTGTACTATTGACTTATGAACGCCAGATTCTTGAATGGTCAGAGCGAAACCACAGCGTAGAGTTGGCACCCGATCAATCCCTGGTTTCTGTTGAAAAAATTCTGGAGGAATTTCAGGCGCGTCACCCGGACGAGCATCATTTCGATATACGCTATGTAAATCGGCCAGGAGCGGCGATACCGGTATGGGCAGGCTTGAATGCCTATCTGATCCACCCTTACAGCGGCGAAATTATTCGGCAGGGCCCAGGCGTTGCCTATGAATTTTTTGACTTTGTTACCAACCTGCATCGCTGGCTCGCAGCCGAAGGCGAAGGATTTGCAATCGCGCGTGCGATAACAAACTACAGCAATTTGATGTTTCTGTTCCTGGCGCTGACGGGTGTTTATTTATGGCTGCCGAAAATCTGGAAGTGGCCCAGACTCAAAGCCAAAATATTCTTCAAGCCCAATAACCGTAATAGCAGGGCCAGAGACTTCAATTGGCATCATGTCTTCAGTTTCTGGTCATTGGTCCCACTGGTTTTTATTATTCTTTCAGCTACGATTTTCTATTTCCCACTGGCCAATACGGTGCTTTACGGGGCCTTCGGTGAAGAGGTGCCGGATTACGCGGAAGATGAAGTGGAGTTGGAATCGATTCAATACGGGGCCATTGAGTATGACGATCTACTGGCCATGGCAAAAAACCATGCTGCCGATAATGGCGCCGCTGACTGGCATTCGATCTGGATGCAGATTGGCACCGGGCCTGAAGAAGTAGAATTCTATATAGACCGAAGTCTCGGCCGGCGACCTCAATACGCCTATCGCCTGACCATGGATATCAACACCGGTGCTGTGATTGAAGCCAAACATCACAGCGACTGGACCCGGGGTGATCAAGCCTGGGATTTGGCCCGCTTTGGTCATACCGGAGAATGGTGGGGATTCTTTGGTCAAACCATCGCTGGCCTGGCCTCTCTGGCAGCCTGCTTGCTGGTTTATACCGGCCTTGCGTTGGCCTGGCGGCGTCTAATCACACCTCTGTTCGGGTCCAAACGGAAAGTGAGAATCGACACTCCAGTTTAACTGTCTGTAACAGTCCGTTACAAACTCTCCTGCAAAAATTGACATAGATCAGAATCCTCTGTCTGCCAACAGGCAGAATCACTATCAAGGCGATTTTCGAGGTCGCAGGCGCCGCGGATTCGCGCTTATAGTACGTCGGGTCAAGAATGTCATCAGAGCATTGCCTGCTTACGATATTGGAGAGGAGCATGAACAAAACGAGAGTTATCGGGCTATTCTCGGCCCTGGCTCTGGCCCCGGCCATAGCCAGCGCTGACGATCAAGCCACAGACCATCCCACCTATGCCAGGGAAGTTTCCCGCATCATTCAGGATAATTGCCAGATCTGCCATCAGCCCGGTCAGATCGGTCCCATGTCCTTTATGAGCTATGACGAAGTCCGTCCCTGGGCACCGTTGATTTCACTGAAAGTGCAACAGCGAGAAATGCCTCCCTATCAGTACGATACGGATATTGGCGTGCAGGAACTGAAGAATGACTGGCGCATGGAACAGGAAGACATTGACACCATCGTTGCCTGGGTCAATGCCGGCTCCCCAATGGGTAATCCCGAAGACCTGCCACCACCGAAGGAGTTTCCACCCATTGGTGAATGGCGCTTGGCCGCCGAACTGGGACCGCCGGACCATGTGATCAAATCCAGTCCCTGGGACGTGCCAGCCACCGGTCAGGACTTGTGGTGGGAACCGGAAGTGGATTCCGGTATTACCGAGGCACGCTGTATCAAGGCGGTGGAAACCCTGCCTTCCCGCGAAGCCCATGGTTCAACCCACCATGCCAATTCCCATTTTCTGGCCCAGAATGAAGACGGCGAGTGGGTACCTGCCGGCCGTCTGTCTGAATATGCCTACGGCAAATTGGGAGAGAAAGTCCCGGAAGGTGCCTGTCGAACAGCCCCGGCGGATTCCAAGGTTGGCTGGAGTATTCACTACTACCCCGATGGCAAGGCTGTCCCCGATGACCAGGTGACCGTCGGTATCTGGTATCACGATGAAGAAGACAACTTCAATGAAGCCGAAGCCTACACTCAGGATCTGACCCTTTACTATCTGGACGGCGGCGGTGATTACCTGATTCCGCCCCATGGCAAACTGATGACCCAGGGATTCCATTCCTTCGATCATCCGGTGCGCATCGACAGCTGGCAGCCCCATCTTCATCTGCGCGGTGTGGCCATGTCCATGGAAGTGTTCTATCCCGAGACCGGTCGCCGAGAAGTGCTGAGCCAGGCCTCCAACTGGAATGCCGGCTGGAACCACAGTCATACCTATGAAGAAGGTTATCAGCCATTGATTCCGGCGGGCGCCATCATCATTTTGAACGCCTGGTATGACAATACCGCCGACAATCCGCGCAACCCCGATCCTGATCAGTGGGTCAGCGCCGGTCAGCGTACGACGGATGAGATGTCCCATGCCTGGATAGCCGTGACCCATCTGGATGATGAGGGTTATGAAAAAATGCTCGCCGAACGCGAGGAACGTGAAAATCGAACCGTTGCCGGTTCAGGAGGTGGTCGATGAGCACTTGTAAAACACTGGCGGCCGCTGCAGCAGCACTGGCCCTGAGCCTGACAGCCAGCATCAGTCTGGCACAATTGCCGGAACATTTGCGTGACTATCCGCTAGCAGCCCGATCCAGCAAGGGTGAGTCAGTAGCACCTTTTTTCAATGGCTGGATCAAGAATGACGATGGTTCGGTCACCATGATCTTCGGCTTTGCCAACCAGAATCGCGAGGCTGTAGTTGATGTGCCGCTGGGAGCCAATAATTTTATTGAGCCTGCCGAATTTGACGGTGCCCAGCCTACTCATTTCCCGATTTACAATCGCGGCGGTTTTCGGGGAATCTCCGAACGTGGTGCTTTCGCCATCACCGTGCCGGCAGAGCAGGCCGACACCGAAGTAGTGTGGACCCTGAGCTCCAATGGTGAAACCTGGTCAGTACCGGGTCGGGCTACTTCTTCCGCCTATGAAATGAGCCGGGAGCCCCGGGCTCTGGGTTCCTTGGCGCCGGCTATCCGTTTCGATCTGGATGGTGCCGAAAGCAATGACCAGGAAGGTATCTATGCCGCCCCAGTGGCAGCCAAGGTAGGGCAACCGGTGACTCTGTCGGCCTATATCAAGGACAGAGGAGAACGGGAGCAATATCCGGAAAACGAGATGCTGCTCTATCCTCTGGGTACCGAGTGGATCATGCATCAGGGCCCGGCAGCACCGGAATTCGAACCCGGCCATATCAGTGGGCGCGAGCGTGCCGAGATGGGCGCCGAAGGTTCAGTCGATGGCTGGGCCCCGGTGCAGACCCAGGCCACCTTCTGGGAGCCTGGCAACTATGTCGTGCGCCTGCGCGTGGATAACTTCACGGCGCCGGACAGTGGCTTCGACTATGTCTGCTGCTGGTCCAATGCCTATGTGCCGGTGACTGTTTCGCCCTGATACAGTAAAGGCAATAGCAATAGAACCCCGGATCACGACAGTGCTCCGGGGTTTCTTTATGCGCCTTTCCCGGCTGCGCTGCCTGATGCTTGTCCATAGACTTGTAAGTATCCTGGCCCTATCATGGTTGTCGGAGGTCAGATCATGAAAGCAATCAGAACAAGTCTGCAAATAATTGGCATCCTGCTGCTGATACCTGCCGTGGCCATGGCCACACTACGATTTGAAAACCGCAATGACGACGGTCCGTCGATTCTGTTCCCGGGAGGCGAACTGGTTTCCGGTGAGTTGTACAGCGGACCCGAACCGAACTGGGATTTCACCAGTGATATTCAAACCATCGAACTGGAACTGGAAGATACCGGCTCATCCCGGCTGATCTGGATACTCAATGCCGATGGCAATGCCTATGTGGTGTCGGGTTATATGAATACCTTTCTGGGTCGACTCTGGAAAGACTGGGCCGTGGTTGCCGATGAAGGCAGTGGTGAGGCCGTCATCCGCATCGATGGCGTGCGCTATGAACGGCAGTTGCAACGCATTCGTTCCGGTGATGAACTCGATGGTGTGGCGGAGTCCCTGCTGCGTAAATACACCGGAGCCCAGGTAACACCCGAGGCCATCGCCAATTCACGTGCAGCGATCGAAAGCGGCTCAACCTGGGCTTTTCGACTGGCACCAAGGAGCGAATGATGAGTTGGAAGAACTATGGAATAAGCTGTCTGGCTGTGGCTGTGTTGACTGCAGCAATCATTCTGCTGGTGCCGGGGCTGGCTGAGGCACTTGAAGTAAGGCTGCTGACTTTCCTGTCCACCAATGCCAGTGGCTAGGGCACCAGCGCTCAGGCCGCGGTGTTGATGAGGGAGTCGATGAGCTCCGGCAGCTCGTTGAAATCATAGGGCTTTGAGATGCAGAGTATATTTTCATTGCCCAGCACACTGTCCTTGAGCGCCTTGTCGGTGTAGCCGGTGGCCAGCAGAATTTTCATGCCCGGGCGCTGGTTGAGAATCTTCTGTGCCATCTCGATACCGGTCATACCGCCGGGCATGATGATGTCTGAAAACACCAGATCGATGCCGGGCGTAGCCTCCAGCTTTTCCAGTCCGGTCTGGCCATTCTCTGCCAGGATGACTTTGTAACCGGCTTCCATCAATGCCATGGAGGCGATATCCCGGACCTGATTATCATCTTCAACCACCAGTAAAGTGCCCTGGTAGGTCTTGTCATCGATGGCTGTTTCAGTCTCATCAACATTGTTGAGCTGGGCACCTTCCAGCACAGGAATATGCAGAATAAAGGTCGCGCCTTCTCCCAGGCGGCTGCGCACCGAGATACTGCCGCCGGACTGCTGCATGAATCCATAGGCGGTACTCAGCCCGAAGCCGGAGCCGGCCCCATCAGGCTTGGTGGTGAAGAAAGGATCAAATATTTTTTCCTGAATCTCGGGGCGAATGCCGGTGCCGGAATCGGTGATCGCCAGCTCCACATACTGGCCGGCAGGTAACCCGGACAGACGGTGCGGATCTTCGGCCAGTTCCACTACCCGGCTCCGGAACAACAGTTTGCCGCCATTGGGCATGGCATCGCGGGCGTTCATGCAGAGATTCAGGATTACGTTTTCAAACTGGGCCCGGTCCAGCATCACCGTGGGTTCGGGATCACAAAGATCAAGTTCGAGCACAATATCTTCACCCAGTACCCGGCCGACGAAGCGGTTCATGTCTTCTAGAATGCCGTTAATTTGCAGCGCTGTGCTTTCCAGGGACTGTTCTCTCGAATAGGTCAACAGACGGTTGTTCAGTTCGGCCCCGGATCGGGTGGCCGTCAGCATGTTCTCAATCAGGTCCAGCTCGCCAGTGCTGTTGTCCTGATCGCGCTGGGTGATGCGCTTTCTGAGAAACTGCAGATTGCCCTGCAGGACGGTCAGCAGGTTGTTGAAATCATGGGCGACGCCACCGGTAATGCGACCAATGGCTTCCATCTTCTGGGCCCGCAGCAGCTTGGATTCCATATTGAGTTGTTCGGAAATATCGAAAAAGCTGATGACGGTACCGATGAGTATGCCGTCCTGATAAATGGGCTGGCAGGAGAATGTCACAGGCAGGATGTCTTTGTTATTGCCCTGGAATTGCCCCTTCATACTGCTCACGGCCTGCTGCCCATGAAAGCAGTTGAGTATGGCCTTGCGGGTATCTGCCACCGGCCCTTCCTTGCCGTCGCTCTTGCACAGCAGGTCCAGAATATCCTCACCCAACACTTCTTCTTCCGAGTAACCCAGCAGTTTCAAGGCCATATTATTGACAAAAGTCAGGCGGCCCATGGAATTTGTGCCGAAGATGCCTTCTCCTACTGAATCCAGTAGTTGCAGCTTCTCTTCATTGGCCATGGCCAGCTGATGGTCAGACTTTTGCTTTTCTTCAAGCAGTTCCCGCTCTCTTTCAATATGGGAAAGCAGGGTTTTGCTTTGTTCCTCCAGCTTTTTCTCTTCTTCTTCCAGAGATTTCTGCAGAGCCTTGTTGCTCAGATTCAGGCTGATGGACTCATTGATCTCCTTGTGCGCCCGCATGGCCAAAACGGTTGAGAACAACAAGACACTCACAAAGCCGAAACTGTATCGCAGCCCCAGGTCGCCGCCATTGGGAAGAATCACGGCAATATGCAGCAAGACAATGGGCACTGCAAAAGCAAAAAAATAACTTTTTTTGGCGGAAATAACGCTGGCAACAAAAGCCATCATGGCACAGGGCCAGAGAATCAATGCACCCCGCGGGGGATCCATGGAGCCCAGATCCATCATGACCCAGGTGGTGCCCCAGACCAAAGCCGAAGCGGCGATGCTGGTGTAGATCAGGCAGCTTTTCAGGCGGTAGTTATCCTGGAAATCCGGCTTGTCGATGTAATTTTTGACGACAAGAATTCTGGCCACGCTGGCCATGACGGTAAGGCTGAGCCAGAGGAAAGTGTATGAAGAATAATTCGTGGCAAACAGCACAACGAAATTGAACAGCAGGGTTGCCGCCAGTAATTCGAGAAGAACCAGCAGCGACAATTTACCGACCACACTGTCGATCTTCGCCCTGTTTATAGTTCTTTCGTCAATGGCCTGTGCTGACATGAAAGCTTCCCTGTCCCAAATGTTTGAAGACTAGCACAGCCTTTTGGAATGGCCTATTGGGAACAGTGCTGGTGGTCAAACCTGTAGTATTTCTCTTACAGCATGCAGGAATAATTCCGACAGCTGTTGAGCGGCTAACAAACCTTGTGCAAGAAGCACTACGTCACCATGCTGGTTGACCTTTACAGTCAGCCACTGTGAGCCGCTGCCGGATACCATATATCAGTTCGCCGGAGACAGATGACGAACAGCTTCTTTGCTGAACAGTAACTGGCGGAAATCGGCCGGGCGTTTGTCATTCAAAAAATCCGGACCATTTAGTTCATCCATGATGCGCTGGAAATTCGCTTCCCGGTTTTGGTAGTGCTCGAGACTGGGGTAGCTGGTAATGAGAACAAGATGAAAGGGAGCCTCTTCATCGAAAGGAGTTTGCAGTAACTGAAAGTTTTCGATGTAACCGTGGGCCAGGGCTCGTTCACGCATGCGTGCCCAGTTGTTCTGATAGTAGTGCAGTGCCTCGGCGTGGTTGTCATTCAGTATCGCTACAAAGTCCATGGTAGACACGGTGGCGCGTGGTTGGGACTGCGCCGGAAGAGCCAGGAGGCACAGACAAAGGGAAACAAGAAGCAGTGGTCGTGGCATAGCCAGAATTTCTCCCGGTGAGTTGCTCGCTTGTGACTGTGTGGAGCCGCTACAGACAGCAGCGTATCAGTCAGACGATAAAGGGCCGGAGCGCCTTTACAAGGGCGCTCCGGTGATCACTGTCCATGGTCTCAGGGCAGGGCGTAGGCTACCAGCTGTGCCGGGCCGCGACTGCCGCCGCCGACGAACAGCGCCAGATACTGCCTGCCTTCGTGCTCATAGGTGAAGGGCAGGCCGGTTTGATTATCCGGTAATTCCAGCTCGGCGATGATCTCGCCTGTTTCCTTGTTGAGGGCGCGCATGGTAGGGCCGGCATAGGCACTGCCATTACCCTCGGCCACAAACAACAGGGTCTTGGTAAGCAGGATTCCTGCCCGGGTAGGCACACCGGTGGGAGGCAGATCCACGCCTTCCAGCAGAGGATGATTGGCTACCCGCTCCGGGGTGTCAGCATTGGGAACCCACCAGAGATGATCGCCGCTGTTCATATCAATGGCGGTGATGCGACCGTAGGGCGGTTTAATCACTTCCAGGCCTTCGATACGCGGCACCCGCACACCGAATCCCTGGCTCAGGTCCAGATCAGAGTCCGGATTCTTGGCCAGCGCCAGGGCCTGCAGCTGAGTTCGTGAGGGTATGTAAAGAATACCGGTTTCGGGATCAATGGCTGAACCTTCCCAATTGGCACCGCCGGTGGAAGAAGGCAGGCTCAGTAATCCACGGGTACCGTCCGGCGCATCCGCCAGAGAGGGCGGTGTATAGAGACTGGGGCTGAGACGGAAATCGGCAATGGCTTCCAGTGCCATGGCTTTCAGTTCCGGCGTGAAATCGATCAGATTGTCTTCGCTGAAACCCTGCACATCAAACGGAGCCGGATGAGTGGGGAAGGGCTGGGTGGGTGAATACCATTCACCGGGCACATCGCCCGCCGGTACCGGCTGTTCGACAATGGGCCAGACCGGTTCGCCAGTATGTCGGTCGAAGGTATAGACAAAGGCTTGCTTGGTTACCGACATGACTATTTCCCGGCCATTGGGCAAGTCCGCCAGCACGGGCGCTGCCGGAACGTCCCAGTCCCAGATATCATGATGAATAAACTGGTAGTGCCATTGCCGTTCGCCGGTGCGAATATCCAGTGCTACCAGGCTGCTGGAGAACAGATTGTCACCAGGACGGTCGCCGCCAAAATAGTCGCCGGTGGGATCTTCTACCGGCAGATAGACATGGCCCAGTTCCGGGTCGCCTGACATGGGCGCCCAGACACCGGAGTTACCGGTGAATTCCACACCCTCGTCGAGCCAGGATTCATAGCCCACCTCACCGCGTTCGGGAATGGTATGAAAGGTCCATAATAACTCGCCGGTTCGAACATCGAAGCCGCGAATATCGCCTTTGACATTGGATTTGGAACGCGGTCGTCCACCGGTACGATGAGCGGCGCCAACCACGATGACATCGTTTTGCACATAGGGCGGTGCAGACAGACCGATGTCGGGGTAGGGGAAGCGGGGATCATCAGCATTACGCAGGCCAACAAACAGGTCCACTTTGCCATTATCACCGAACTCGGGGTCAGGGATACCGGTCTCGGCATCCAGTGACACCAGTTGATAGCCAGGGCTGACATCGATCACCCGCTCACTGTCGCCATCGGTCCAGTAGGCAACGCCGCGACCGGCACCCTTGCGGGGTGCCTCGTCATAACGATCACCTTCCTGATAGCGGTACAGCCACAGTACCTGGCCGGAAGTGGCATCCAGGGCCATGACATTGCGGGTAGCACCAACATTGGCATACAGCACGCCGTCAATTTCCAGCGGCGTGGAGGGATTGTTGAAATCGGTTCCCGGGCCAAAATGGGCGGTGTTGAAAGTCCAGGCAATTTCCAGATCAGCCACATTGTCGGCATTGATCTGGTCCAGGGGGGAGTAGCGCTGGGAATATTCGCCGCCGTGATACACCGGCCAGTCGCCGTTATCAACGCTGGTGCCGGTCTGGGCCTGGCTGAAGGGGATGATGCTGCAGGCACCGATAGTGGTGAGTAAGGCGGACAGAGGCCTTGTTATTCTTATCATGGGTCACTCCTGACACGATTTATATTGTTATTGGCTATCGTGAGACTGGCCCATTAAAACCGAGATCATTGTATTAGTCCAATTTCACTAAAAGGTCAGCATTGCCTCAAGCTTGTTGCGCGAATCCATCTCTACAGGCAGCGGATTGAAAGTAGTTTCAGCAGTTGTATCAGTGAGAAGAAACAACTTGTGGGGATTGAAAGTCAAGACCAGGCAATACTTGTGTCGCGCTAATTGAACTGCTCTGGAAAGAATGGTTAGCGGTATTACTCCGGAAGATTATTAAGCTTTGAAGCAGCGAGTTCTGCTCACACTGCCACAGATGTCAGCGGTTCAGAAAGTATTGACCGACTCTGCGATGGATTCATAGACGCTGCAGGGGTCTTCGCCCGCGGCCAGCCGTGCCTGCCAGTCTTCGTACAGGGCGCGGCGAGCCGCGCGTCTTTCCGGCCTGCTTGAAGGGGCATTCACCGCTTGCTCGGCAATTGCCATCATGGAGTTGGCCATCATCCGGCAGGTGCTGGCCTCTTCAGACTCTGCTGCCGGTATTGTGTCGGGCGTGGTTTCAGGAGCAATACCAGCCGGTGTTGAATCCGGCTGGCAGGCTGACAGAGCGAAGCAAGCTGCAAACAGCAGCGTTGCTGGCAGCGCAGGCCGGGACGGGATGCGTTGATCAATTCGTACAGTCAATGCAGCTACTCCGTGTAAATTTCAAGGATTCGCTTCGATAAACTCAACAATCAATTGGGCCCACTCCTCACCTTTCTGTTCCTGCAGGAAGTGGCCAGCCCCTTCGATAATGCTGTGGTTCTGTTCGGCAGCGCCGGGAATACGCCGCTGAAAAACCCGCTCACCGCCACGGGTAATAGGGTCACCATCACTGAATGAGGTCAGGAAGGGTTTTTCCCAGCGACTGAATACTTCCCAGGCGGCACGATTTTCCGCAGCCCCGGGATAGTCGGCAGTAATGGGCACCAGTTGCGGCATGATCAGAGGGCCTGCCTTGTAGCTGGCGTCAGGGAAAGGCGCATCATAGGCAGCCACCAGCGCCGGATCACCTACATTGCCCGCCACCATGCGGCCAACTTCCATATCACCCCGATCGATCATGCGCTGATTGGCGGCTTTCCAGGCCATAAAGGCTTCGGTCATCGGCGGTTCATCACCGGTAGGTGCCGGCAGGCCGGTATTGGCAATGGCAACGCGAGCGAACCGTGCCTCATTTTCTGCCACCACCCGCAGGCCAATCAGTCCGCCCCAGTCCTGGCCCACGAAGGTGATATTTTCAAGATCCAGTGCTTCCAGTAGCCGGGATTGCGTTTCCACATGAAAGGCATAGCTGTGTACGTCTATATCCACGGGTTTGTCAGAGCGCCCGAAACCGATCAGATCCGGCACAATGGCCCGGAAACCTGCCGCAGTGATCACAGGAATCATCTTGCGATAAAGATAGGACCAGGTGGGCTCGCCATGGAGCATCAGCACCACTTCGCCATCTGACGGGCCTTCATCCAGATAGTGGACCCGGTAGCCATCGATATCTACATAGTTCGGCGCAAAATCATAGCCTGGTAAATCGCTGAAGCGGTCATCTGGAGTTCGCTGCACGCCAGGTCGTGGTTCGGCTGCTTTAAGTGTGGTGGTAGTCATCAGTATTCCTGTTAGCAGTAGCAGAACTGGTTTAATCATCGCCACTTCCCGTCAAGTGAATCTTGCTTGGCAGCGTACATGGTTCCAGCCCCAATGGCGATAATCAAGTATCAGGAGTTACATTCAGGGCGGTCCAAAAGCAAATCAATTCTGCCCGTCAAGCGCATCGGCTTGCCTAATAGCAATAGCGTCACGTTTGATTGTCTTCGCTCTGCCTGCAAACCTTGAGCCGGGTCAAGAAAGTTGCTGATGGCTGGAATGACCGGACTGACTTTGCCACAAATGACGTATAATAAGGGTTTGGATCAGTTATGTTTGTAAAGCGCGAAGCTATCAACACCGGCTGATGACAGCTATGCTTGGGCACTTGTGCCTGGGCGCCAGAAAAGAAGGCTCGATTATGCTTGGTCAGACAGTGAACAGTGGAAAAATCCGATTGCAGGAAAAACTCGCTATTGCCGGTTTGTTGCTGGCACTGGCGGGCGTTCTGATGCCTGCTGCCAGGGGCCAATCGATTGCAGTGACCCATTGTCAGGGCCAGTGTCCTGCCTATGAATCACCGGTGACAGCGAAGCAGAGTAATATCGTTATCCATCATCTCTATGCCGCTGGTATCAATGGCGAAACATCTTTCCCGGATTGGGTGGCCTATCGTCTCAGCAAGGAGGCCATCGGTGTTGCCTCGCTGCTGCCACGTACCTGGCAACCGGACCGGCTGCTGCGTTTCTCGCCACTGGAAGATGTGCTGCAATCGGGCGAAGACGAATTGCGTCTGTCGGACAATATCGCCCGCAATAACAATCCCTATGCCGGCAGCGGTACCGAACTGGTTGAGCCAGAGGATCGTGCCCGCCTGGCACCCATGACCAGTTTTGCCAATACTCCCTACTGGTCTGATCTGAATAACTTCAGCAATATGATTCCCATGCCGGCCGACCTGCGTCTGGGGCCCTGGCTGCAACTGGAGCAGCGCATCAACCGGCTGGTGGCAGGCGGGGATGAGGCTTTTGTGATTGCCGGGCCGCTGTATCTGATTAACAGCCTGAGCCTGTCGCCCTCCAGAGCCAATCTGAATCCTTCGGCCTATTACAAGATCATCTCCGATGAAACCGGAACGGTGGCCTTTATGTTTCCCGAAAACATGGGCCGTTACGATGATATCTGCGCCAGAGCCATCGACGTGGCCGAACTGGAAGCGCTTTCCGGGCTGGAGTTTTTCCCGGGTGGAAAACGCAGCTCCCAAAGCAGCAGCCTGTTATCCCGACTGAATTGTAGCTAACAGGCTGATTCGCCCCGTCCGCTGTTCCCGGTGCCCGCTTCCGGTTCTGGAGCCTGGCAAATTTCATCACAGACTCTGTTCAATCAGCATGACTCAGAGCTGATAGCAGGCGTGGCTGTCCATGGCGGACGCGCTGCCGGATTTACGTTATTATGGCGCAGCCGATGTATCACACAGTTTGTGAACGGCCAACAGAATTATCAGCAGCAAAAACACCATGACCGCCATCAGTATCAGCAATCTGAAGTACACCTGGCCCGGCGCCACAACGCCAACGCTGGATGTGCCGGAGTTTGAGGTTGCCCGAGGGGAGTCAGTGTTCCTGCGCGGCGCCTCCGGAAGCGGCAAGTCGACCTTGTTGAGCCTGATGTCCGGCATACTGGCTGCATCCAGTGGCAGTGTGAAGGTGCTGGATGTGGAACTGGCGGAGCTGTCAGTGCGCAAACGGGATCGCTTTCGGGCCGAACACATCGGCATCGTTTTTCAGCAATTCAACCTTATTCCCTTTCTCACCGTCGGCGGCAATTTACGCCTGGCAGCGCGCTTTGCCCGTCAGGCCAATCAGGAAACTGAAGAGCAGGCCAGATCCCTGGTACAGGCTCTGCAACTGCATCCGGATTTGCTGGAGCAAAGAGCCGACCGACTCAGTGTCGGTCAGCAGCAACGGGTGGCTATCGCCCGCGCCTTTATCAACAAGCCGGATCTGATTCTTGCCGATGAGCCCACCTCGGCCCTGGATGCCGATGCCCGGGATCATTTTGTGCGGCTGCTATTGTCGATTCGGGAGAGCACCGGTTGTGCCATTGTTTTTGCCAGCCATGATGATTCCCTGACGGATTTTTTTGAGCGCCGTGTTGCGCTCAGCGATATCAACAGGATCAAGGCCCGGGAGCTGAGCCATGTTTGAAGTCGCCCTGAGCAGTCTCTGGAGTCGCCGTGGCAGTGTCATGCTGACACTGGCCTCTCTGACTATCAGCATGGCCATCGTCATCGGCGTGGAACATGTGCGGGACCAGGCAGAGAACAGCTTTGTGCGCACGGTTTCCGGTGTGGATTTGCTGGTGGGTGCGCGCACCAGCCAGATCAATCTGCTGCTCTATTCGGTTTTTCGTATTGGCAATCCCACCAATAATATTCAGTGGCAAAGCTATGAAGATATCGATGCCCGCTCGGAAGTGGCCTGGAGCATTCCTTTTTCACTGGGGGATTCCCACCGCGGTTACCGGGTGCTGGGGACCACCGGTGACTACTTCGAACATTTTCGCTACGGTGATGAGGAAGTCCTGCGCTTTGCTGAAGGTGAAGAATTCACCACGCCCCTGCATGCCGTGCTGGGCAGTGAAGTGGTCAATACCCTCGGCTACGAACTGGGGCAGGAGATTGTCTTGTCCCATGGCATTGGCAATACCAGTTTCGTCAATCACGACAACTTGCCGTTTACGGTGGTGGGCATTCTCGCACCCACAGGCACGCCAGTGGATCGCACCATTCATGTCAGTTTGCAGGGCATAGAAGCGATTCATCTGGGCTGGCAGAACGGCGTGCAGGTATCGTCCTTCAGTCCCGATGCGGACGATCCGCGCCTGGCTGAACTGCAGCCTACCCAGATCACCGCCATTCTGTTGGGCCTGGAATCACCCATGGCGGTATTCGGTTTGCAGCGTGCCATTAACAATTATCCTTCGGAACCACTGACGGCGATATTGCCCGCGGTGGCCCTGGGAGAGCTCTGGCAAATTATCGGTACCCTGGAAAATCTCTTGCAGGTGATTTCCATCCTGGTGCTGACGGCTTCCCTGTTGGGGCTCAGCACCATGTTGCTGTCGTCGCTGCGGGAACGACGCCGGGAACTGGCCCTGTATCGTGCCATTGGCGCCCACCCTTCATTTATTATCTGGCTGATCGAACTGGAGGGTCTGGCCATGGTAGCCATGGCCACGCTGCTGGGCTATCTGGTGGTGGTGCTGGGCTTCAGTCTGACCCAGGACTGGCTCAGTGAATCCTATGCCCTGGTGATCGATGCCTGGCCCTCGTCAACCGGCACCTGGATGTATATCGCCGGTGCTATCCTGGCCACGGCGCTGCTGATACTGATTCCCGCGTTTATTGCCTATCGTCGTTCCCTGGGACATGCACTGCAATCGTCCTGAGTCAGTGCCGGAACCTGATAACGCGCTTACTCCTCATCCTCTTCCTCATCGAAACCGCCGAGCCAGTCCAGGCGCAGGGACAGCTTTTCAGGGTCGGCATCCTCTTCGGCTTCTACCTGGTGGTCGGCCAGCACTGGTGACAGAATCAGATTGGCTGATTGTAAAACGCCGTCACGGAAAAAGGTCAGCTCCACTTCATCGCCGGGTTGATAGCGACGCAGCAAGGCATTCAGGCCACTGCCGATGCGGGCACCGTCCAGGGCCAGCAATTCATCACCGGCATTGATGCCGGCATTCCAGGCGGCGCCGTCAAGACGTGCATACTGCACAACCGGTGGATTGCCACGCAGTGCCACATCCATCGATACTTGAACCGGTGCCTTGCTGGTGTCCTCCCGTCCAAGAATCCAGCCGACAGATTCCAGTGCCTCGGCCAGCGGAAGAGGCTCGGTGGTATAAACCCACTGGTCGAGTTTTTCTGCCAGGGCATCACCGCCAGCAGTTGCCAGACGCTGGCGAAAATCGGCATAGGTAAAACCACCTTCACCAAGCGGGAAATCATCATAGAGCGCAGCCATCACATTATCCAGGCTGCGGGCACCACCGCTGCTGCGGCGAATTTCCAGATCCAGAACCAGACCCAGCAATCCACCCTGGCTGTAGAAGGAGATGGTGCGATTGGCCTTGTCAGCCGCCCGGTCGGCACCGCGATGATAGCCCTTGGTCCAGGCTTCAAGACTGGCCCGGGCCAGTGTGTCCTGATTGTAGCCCGGCCTGTCTACCACGCTGCCGATGCTGTCGGCCAACTGATCACGGTAATCTGCCACGGAGATCAGGCCGGCACGCACGGGAATCAACTGATCGTAATAACTGGTAAGACCTTCGGCCACCCAGAGCAACTCAGTGAAGTTGACATCCAGATAGTCGTAGCGGTCGATGGCAGCCGGGCGGAAGCGTTTGACGTTCCAGGTATGGAAAAACTCATGGGCCATCAAACCCAGAAAACCCTGCCAACGGTCTTCATCCCAGAAGGCGCGGGGATCGGTGTGCACCACGGTGCTGTTGTAATACTCGGTGCCGCCGCCGAGCCCCGGCCCGCTGTGTAGCATGAACAGATAACGATCCGTGGGTAGCGGTCGATTGGACGATTCAAAGATATCTACCGTGGCTTCAACGATGGCGCCAATATCATGGGCCAATCGTTCCTCATCACCATCCCAGGTGCCGTGAATCAAAAACTCGATATCCATGCCGCCGGCTTCGAAACTGACCAGATCGAAAGTCCCGGCCTCCAGCGGGGAGTCCACCAGACGGTCATAATGGGGCGCTACAAACCGGCCTGGTTCCGGTTGTTCCATACCGCTTGCCGCGCGCCAGCCGCTGGGCAAATCAAATTCCACAGTAACCGGTTCGTCGCGCAGGTCATCGGCATAAATGAATACCGCAGCGGGATTCAGGAAAGCGTGTTCCGAATCCACATGGCGGGTGCGATCGGTGAGGCTGTCGGCATAGATTCGGTAACGAACCACCACCTCGCCAGCTCGGGAGCTGGGCCGGTGCACACGCCAGGAAGACTTGGCAGTCTGTTCAAATTCCAGCGCCTGGCCATTGCCATCACTGACTTCAATACCCGACAGGGTGCCCACAAAATCCAGCATCAGATAAAGCCCGGAGCGCCAGGCAGGCAGATGAAAATCCAGAGTGCGCCCGCGCACTTCGCTGAAACGTGCTTCGATGGTGACCTGTTGGACATCGCGCTCGGAAAGATCCACCCGATACCGGGTTTCGGCTGCTTCAACTGACAAGCCCAGGCTGGCCACAGTCAGGGTGAGAGCAAGCAGTAGCTTTGCTGCTGATCTGCGTGAATGGCTGCCGACAGTTGATCTCATTGCTGTTCCTCCGCGAATTGTTGTTGCCAGATTCCCGGCCTGTCACTGCTACAGCTGGGCCTCTGTTCAGAGTCAGTATTTTGGCTTGCCGGCCCGCGTATTACCAGCGCAGGCAGCCGGGTCCGGCCATTACGGATCCGTAAAAACACATCCTGGAAACGAAAAGTTCGGCAACAAAAAGTCCGGAAACAGAAAAGCCCGCTGCTGCCTGGCTCAGCAATCGAATGCTGAAGCAGATAGCAACGGGCTTGTAAGGGCCCTGGGCTGGGGGCGAGTTCTGTTCTCAGACCTCGCCCACCCAGGTTTGATGCCTAGCGTCGGTAGTAGGGCTGACCCACCAGTATGTCCGGATCAGCATCATTGCGAGGCGTCATCTTTTGCGGGCGACCGGCCTGGTTATCGGTGCCGTAGAGATTGCCTTCCTCGTCAACTGCCAGGGAATGCATCTCGATCCACATATGTTCGCCTTCTACCGGCAGCCGCCAGCTGTATTCCGGCGTGCCGTCCAGACTGTACTTGACGATCTTGGGCGGACGGATATCGGTGACCCAGGCGGCATCCTCGCTGACTGTGATGTCCAGGGGCAGGTCGAGGCCGGTCCAGGTGTTTTCGTATTCGTAAACCGGATAGGCGGCTGTGCCTTCTTGCGCGGTCTGGCGGAACACCTTCACGTCACGCTTGTCCCGGTCCAGTACATACAGGGTTTCATCCGGACCCATGGCGAGGGAGTGAACCGAGGCGAATTGATGGTCGGCATCACCGCCTTCACCAAACTCGGAGTGATAGGAACCATCGGCATTACGGACCACCACGCGGTCATTACCGCCGAGTCCGTCCGCTACCAGGAACATGCCATTGGGCAGGAAGGCTACGTCCTGGGGCAGTGAGTAATGGAATTCGTCATTGCCGGCAATGCCTTTTTCACCCAGGGTCATCAGCAGGCGACCACCGTCATTGGAGAACACATAAATAATGTGGTTGGTTTCATCCACCAGCCACAGTCGGTTCTGGGGGTCGTAAGGGCTCATGCGAATACGGTGCGGGCCCGGTCCATTGGTGCCTTTGAACAGATGATCCCAATGGTCCCAGACTTCCAGCAGTTCGCCTTCGCTGTTCACCACATAGACGACGTTCTGCCAGATGCGGCCACGGCCCTGCAGGACGTTCCAGCCCAGAGAAGCGGGGAAGCCGGCATAGCTTTCGGGAACCGGGTTGGGCAGGCGAGTCTCTCCCCGCTGCAGGAAAAAGATGCGACCCTTGTTCTGGACCACCACACCAGAAGTGCCACCCCAGGTCATGCCTTCGCCAGCGAAGGATTGCATCCAGGAGTCGGTAATATAGTTATAGGGGCTGGGGATGATTTCATACTCCTGCGCTGCAGCGGGCAATGCCAGGGCAGCCGTCAGGGCACTGAGTGCAAGGCGGTAGAGCAGTTTATTCATGGGGGTTTCCTTTACGACGGTGTTAGTTCTGATTATGGCAGAGCAATCTAGCATCTTGTCCGGGCCAGCAACAGTCGCCAGGCCCTGATTTTGGTGCCACTGAGACAAATTGACACATTTCCCGCTTTTTAATCTACTGTATACTGAAAACTCACTCTATATGCAGAATTCAGGTGCTTACACCATGTTTACTCGGATTTTCAGCTCATTTCTGGCCATTTTCCTCAGCTCAGGCCTGCTGGTCACCACGGTTTTCGCCCAGGCGGACCTGCCGGTGGATTTTGAGATAGAGAACCCGGAGGAAGTGCTCGCCATCAAGTGGGAAGAGCTGATGAGCCCGGAAGATCTGGAGGCCATCCTCAATGCGCCGCCGGTCTCCCACACTGGCTATGGCTGGGAAGAGCAGGTGAATCAGGACAGCGGGGCCGAGGAGGCCTTTGCCAAGGCACTGCAGTCCTTCGATGTGAATCCTGAATTGCTGGGCAAGCGCATTTTACTGCCCGGTTTTGTGGTGCCCACCGCCTACAATGAAGATCGCCTGGTGACCGAGTTCTTCCTGGTGCCTTTTTTCGGCGCCTGTATCCATGTGCCGCCGCCGCCACCAAACCAGATTATTCATGTCAGCTATGAGCAGGGTCTGCGCCTGGACAATTACAGCGAGGCTTTTTATATCCTGGGTGAGTTGACCAGCCAGGCGGTACTGCTGGACGTTGCAGAGTCAGCCTACAGTCTGAAGGCTGAACATGTGGAGATGTATACGTACTAAGCGTCGCAGCGTCAGTTGGAAGCCGGGTTTGCCTGCTGGCAACTGTTGCAGAGTCCAAACAGTTCCACGGTCATGTGCTTCACCTTGAACTGCTGTTCTTTCTCTACCTTTTTTACTGACTGGCTGAAGGCTGCAAATTCCAGCTCCCGCACTTCTTCGCAAGCCTCGCAGATCAGAAAATGCCCCTGATGGTCTTTTTGTGGATGGGTGCAGCCCAGATAGGCATTGAGTGATTCCAGCTTGTGCACCAGCCCCTGGGCCTGCAGAAAATCCAGTGTTCTGTACACCGTTGCCGGCGCCACACCGCTGCGCTTGGCCGACAGTTCCGACATCAGGTCATAGGCTTTCACCGGCTTGTGCTCCGCCCAGACCAGTTCAAACACCTGTTGGCGCAGATCTGTGAAGCGCTCTCCACCTTGTTCGCAAACCTGTTTGGCCAGTTGCAGTGCTTCGTCGATACACAATGCGTGATTGTGCTCAGTGCCGAAGTCCAGGGTATCGATTGCAGTTTTTGAAGTATCAGTTCCCAAGATTTTATTCCAGATTCAAAACGGAGTTGTCAGCCGTGAGTTGTGCCAGGCCCTGCTGACCTGCAGTGATCCATTGTACGGTAATTTGCTCCAGGCCGGTGAAGTGACTGAAGGCGGTAATGTTGTAGCTGTTTGCCGGCGAGTCAGCGCAGTCGTAAAGATACTGCACATGGAAATCGGCATGGATTTCCTCGCTGTGGTCGTGCCCGTCGCCATCGTGCTCATGATCGTGATCATGGGAATCGGCGCCATACTCCGGCGATTCGAACAGGGAAAGTATCATCTGACAATCTGCCAGGGCATCCCCAATCAGCCAGTCGCCATCTTGCAGAGTGGCCGTGACCTGTTCCAGCAGGGCGGATTCCTCTGCCGAGGCCGGTGCCCGCTCGAAGCCCAGCAAGTTCATGGCCGGACTGATGAACTCCAGTTGCAGTTGTTCACCCAGTAATGCCACGTTCAATTCGGCAGCACCATGCACATGGCTATCAAGGCCCTGGGCCATTGCGCCCTGGCTTGCGACAGTGAAGGTGAGCAGGGTCGAAACCCGGCCCATTGTGCGGAAAATTCTGCTACAGCGATTCATCAGCCGGCTCCACAAATTACCCGATAGCGTCAGCGTTAACGGCTCGCTATTCACGGCTCGTCAGGACAATAATGATATAACATATCCTGACAGTGAGCCCGGCTCAAGTGGGCAGCAATTGTTTACAGTGAATCAGGCCATTCTGGTTATTTGCCGGCCACTGCGACTGGGCTGCCAGCCCGGCCCGGCAAGATGGCTTGTATTGACGATGGGCGCGAAGCAGATCACCCGTCAGGAAGCAGGGTTTGAGGAATGAAGCTGGCAGAGCTGATAGTTACGAAAATGACTGCTGGCCACCAATAGCGAACCCAGCACTGTCATCAGGCGTTCCCCGCTCTCTCCAAAGACATCGTGACCAATCACAGCCGTGATAACAAGAGTCACCATGCCCGCCACGCCAAGCGCAAGTACCTTGCCATTGCTGTGTTTGCGCAGTCCGGACCACAGGGCGAAGGCACTGATTGGCAGCACCACAACGAGAAGTATCTGGTGAAACAGTTCATCCTCGAGGCCAAATAGTGCGAGCGAGGGTAGTAAAGCCACTGCCACCGGCAATAGCAGACAGTGCAAGGTGCACAGCAGAGACAAACCGATGGCAGCTTTGTCAGCGGATTGTGATAGCGGATTTTGTAATTGCATGACGAGTTCCGTTGTTAATGGCTAGTGGCATGGAGCAAGTCCACTCTCACAGACAGCCCACAACTTGAGCCCCCTTTAAAAACCCAAGCCTGTTACCCATTGAGAGTGGAGCTGTGCTCCATAAATAAATGTTATATCATAACATTTATTAGTCAAGCCTTCATTGCCTCTGTCGACCCTGGTCCTGGATTGAATCAGTGTGGTGATGTTGCTGGCTTTGTTGCTGCTGAGATTATGTCGCGGTGAATATCAGCTGAGACTGCGGGTTGGCGGCTATTGGCCATGATTCAGATGACACAGTCAGTAGTGCGCATTAATAACTGTACCGACAGTTACTCCCGATTAGAGTCAGGCTTATTGGTCGCAATGAAGTTTGACTGAAATGTGCGGTGAGTTATAGCTGTCCTGGAATATAGGTCCCGGAATATGGATTGTGGCCTGAAGGGTTTCCCGGGAAGAGAAGATGACAATGGTTGCTGACTCGGGCTGCGCGAGATTGCCACAGTAAACAAGCAGCATATTTGATACCGGAGCTAGCCAGGGCCTGAGAATAGCTGATGCACGTCCCGGCGCATTGAGTCGTCTTCTATCCAACCCTGGCTGATTCTGGTATCAGACCTTAACTGCCGAGAAAGCGGATCAGTTCCGCATTGACGATGTCCGGTACTTCCTCATGGGGATTGTGACCGATGTCCGGAATCAGAAAGACTTCACCGTTGGGAAATACACTGGCAGCATGGCGTGCCTCTTCAGGAAAGCCCGGGTAGTCTTCTTCGCCGCCCATGATCAGGGTTTTGGTCTGAATATGTTGCCAGTCGTTGACGACGGTATCCATGGCGCGCATATGGCCGGTTAACTGGCTCACCGCTGCCAGGCGCGGCCAGTCGCCACTCATGCGCTGGCCATAGCGAATGCGCATGTGCTCCAGGAATTCCGGCTGCCAGTTAACATAGTTTTCATGGCCCCAGCGCAGCAGCCCTTCGTAAACTTCATTCATGTCGGGATTGGCATTGATCTCGCCACTGAGCGGTCGAAAGCCCCGACCGGCACGGCGGTCGGTGAGACCAACCTGATTGACAGTCACCAGATGGGTGATGCGCTCAGGATAGAGAAAGGCGAAGCGGGTAACCATCTGACCACCGATTGAGTGACCCACCAGTGCGGCCTGCTCGATACCCAGATGATCCATCAGTCGCGCCGTGTTGGAAGCCCACAGATTAATACTGTAGGGGATCATGGGCTTGGATGACTTGCCCCAGCCCAGTCGATCCTTGGCGATGACCCGGTAGCCTTCGGCAGCCAGGGCTCTGATCTGATCTTCCCAATACCAGCCGTAGTAAAGTCCGCCATGATGAAAGATCACCGTACGACCATTGGCCGGGCCGGTGGGAGCAACATCCATATAGGCAAGGCGCACATCCTCACCGTAGACGCTGAAGTTTATATAGTTCACCGGGAAAGGGTATTCGATTTCTTCCAGGCTCAGGGAAACCGGGCCCCAGTGTTCCGGTGCGCGCTCCGGTGGTGCTGACTGGGCTAGCACCGGGCTTGAGATCAGCACTGCAGTGAGCAGGGCCAAGATAGTGCTGCCGCGTAAGCTGAATGAACAGTTAGAATTCTTCATAATTCCTCCGGGACAATGGCTGTCGATTCCTGACATAATTCGGACTATACAGTTACCAGAAGCGCATCAGGCAGACAAGCAGGATCGCAAAAAATCGATGCAAAATCGGTCGGGAGCAGGACTGTGGCAGGCCCGGCACAGGAGCAGGGATATCAGGGAGTATGCATATGAGACATTGCAAGACAGGAAATCCGGTGAAGCTCAGATGGTATGTTCTGTGTCTGATGGGCTTTGCCACACTGTCGCTGAAGGCGGCCGAAAACAAGGGCGTATTGCTGCTGGGTATTGAGAGCAACAATAACCTCACCAACTATCAATTGATATTTACCAATGTCGACACGGATGAAACCCTGTTGGTGAGTCAATCCCGCATACGGGGTCGCTCCACCGGTGACAGTCGGGACCCCATATTCAGTGACGCTGAACCGGGTCGATATTTTCTCAGTGCTGTGAATATTGTCTATGATCAGGATTTGCAGCCCGTGGGGCGGCTCAGGGATACGGGGGATTATTTCCGGGTGGACGCCGGCGCCGTGAATTATCCCGGTGATCTCATCATCAATCTCGATGACCGGCGGGGACGCCATGAACTGACTGTCAGTTATGAGGCCCGTTCGCCCACATTGATCGCGGCGGCGCAGGCCAATCCTGAGTTGTTAAAAACCAGTCCGATCTATGTGTCGGTGCCGGGCAGTGATCGAGTACAGATTCAGCCAGCCATGCTGGGCCTGGAATAGCTTTGCCATCAGGCAGGCTATGGCTGCGGAAATATTGCCAATGGCTCTGTACCGGCAATATTTCCGCAGCAGCGTGTTTTCAGTTAGCCCCTTAACGCGGACGATCGAAGGCCAGGGAGAAAAACAAACTGTTCATAAACAGCTTGTTACTGCCAAAGAACCAGGCCCGGAAATTCGGGTTGTCCGCAAACAGCATGACGCTGCCGGCACCATGGCGCTCCGCAATAGCCATGGCCTTGCCCGCCAGTTCCTGTTGTTTCTCCTCGGAGGCGAAGCCTGACAGTAAGGGCTGATCTGCAATCTTCACCACGGTCGCCCAGGGGTTCTCTGGTGGCTCAAAGGCGATCAGGGTATTGCGCTGACTGGCCAGTGAACGATTGGAATAGCCGAAGCCGATGGGGTGGCTGTTATCCAGGTCACCGGCAAAGATAGCACCGCCGATAATGTCCTGGGCTTCAATATCAGCCTTGTCGGCGTAATCGAATCGTTCCTGATCATTCTCTGTTTCCTCATCATTTCCCGCCCCATTGTTCTGGTCGGGGTAGAGGATATTGTCATGGGTCCAACTGGCGCCCTGTCTGATGCCAATCAGGCTGCCGCCACCACGGACCCAGTCATTGATCTGTTCTGTCCGATTGCCCAGGTCACTGTGACTGCCACCTACCAGTACCAGGTGGCTGTAGTTATCAAGATCGAGTCCGGCCAGATCCCGTTTGTTCACCATATGCACCGGCATCTGCATTCTGGCGTCCAGCAGGTGCCAGACCTCGCCGGCGTCATAGGCCGAGATGCCTTCGCCAACCAGCAGCAAGATTTTTGGTTTGGGAATGTCGGCGAAATTGCGACTGCCCAGATCCATGCCCGCCTGGGGAGTATGGCCTGAGTCCACGGCATGCACTTCAATTCCGTCTTCGCTGGCAATGCTTCGCATCAGGGCATGGATTTCATCATCGCTGGCATCCCCGCCTTGCCAACCCAGGGGCACCAGAATGGCACCGGCAGGCAGATCAATGACCTCGCCATTGCTCTCGATGCTGATTGGCCGGGTCGCCACCTTGGCCTTGATGTCAGCATCCAGCAATCGGTAGAGCGCGCGGGGTGCGTAGTAATTGGACCAGTCGAACAGATAGGCATAGGACGCCGTTTGCGGCGTCGCCGCCTGGGGAAACTCCGCGGCAATCGGCTCACCTACAATATCACCGCGGATCTGTCGTGCCGACAGAGCAGCAAAATCGAAGTCGAAAGCCAGGGGCAGGGTCCAGGCGGACACATCATAAAAAGTTTCATCTTCAAACTCGGTAATCAGTTCAAACAATGCCTTGACCATTCGATACTGTGCCTGGTCAGTCTCAACGATATAGGAATCCGAGGCGGGGAATGACTGAGCATCCACCTCGATATCCTCATTCAGGGCCCTGACCTGAATCTGATGGCGGTTGAGGATATCAATGGCATGCCAGGCTCGGGCCTTGTCGCCAATGGATGAGAAAACATAGGCCTTGATGTCATCCGCCTCTGCCAGTTCACTGGTCTGGCGGGAAAAGTCACGCTGGTATTGCAGCAGTTCAGTTCTCATTTCGAGACCGGCGCGAATCATCTCCAGCGAGGTACGGTACTGGGTGCGGATATTGTCGCGAAAGGAAAGGACGCCATGCTCTGTTTCGATCAGGCCCACCGAACTGGCCTGTTCGAACAGCATACCCATGCTGGCATGCATATGGGGATACGTGGAACCTTTGCCTATATAGTAGTTGTCGAAACCTTCTTCGTTAAAGAACAGGCGCTGTTCACTGTCCAGCCAGGCGCGGGGCCTGTCGGCAACACGGTCCAGCAATTCCATGGACTGCTCCGGAATCATGGGGAAGGTGCGCTCCGGTACACCGGGATGGAAATAGTAAGTGCTGTTGGCGCCCATCTCGTGGTAGTCCACTGTGATATTGGGGCGCCACTGGTGAAACTTGGCTACCCAGCCCCGGGGTTCCGGGTGTTGCAGAATCAGCCACTGACGATTGAGGTCAAACCAGTAGTGATTGGTGCGCCCACCGGGCCAGAAGGTATTGTGCAGGCGGTGTTCCGGGTCTGTTACCGGTACATAGGCACCGTTCATATGGTTCCAGGCAGACATGCGGCTGTTGCCATCGGGATTGAAAACCGCAATCAGCAGAATGACACTGTTCTCCAGGGTTTCTTCAATGGCCGGGCCCTGGGCGGCGGCCAGATGATAGGCAACGGCCATGGATGAATCGGTGGAGCTGACCTCGGCTCCGTGCACGCCATAGTTCAGCCAGGTCACTATGGGCATATCCTCGCTGACTTCCTGACTGCTTTGTGGATCGCTCAGCGCCACATGGGCAGCCCGAATCTCATCGATGCGGGCATGGTTGGCAGGGCTGGTAATGGTCAGTCCCAGAATCGGTCTGCCTTCATGGGTGTAGGCAATCTCTTCCGCGCTGATGCGTGGCGACAACTCGGCGAGTCTGCGCATGTACTGCACCAGCAAATCGTTTCTGGCGATGCGGTGGCCCAGTGGATGTCCGATCACCGATTCAGGTCGGGGAATATCGGGATCGAATGTGATCTCTGGGGGATAAAAGGGTGTGTCTCTGTCCACCTGCTGGCCCTGGGCCAGAAGCGTGAAAGAAGCCAGAACCAGCAGACAGAAGTAAGTAAACAGGGTTTTCATGACGGTCTCCGAACATTGCCTGCACTGAGCATACACAGAGAAAGTGCTCGAAAACCAGTGGCGCCCGGGATTTATTCGGATGGATTGCGGTAGCCGGGCATGGTCCAGTTGAAGACGATAGCCAGGCCACGCACGGCAAAGGTGACGATAAAGCCCAGAACTGTGGCATCGAGCCAGGGCAGGGCCAGGGCATTGAAAGCAAGATAGGTACAGGCCCCGGCCACCGAGGCAGTCACATAGATTTCCTGGCGCAGAATAATGGAAGGTTGCTGACCGATAAGGTCGCGAATAATGCCGCCAACCGAGCCGGTAACCACGCCCATAACAACCGCTACCAGGGCGCCGGTACCGTAATCCAGTGCTTTGGCCGTGCCCGCCATGGTGACGAAAGCCAGGCCCAGGGCATCGAACCAGAGCACCAGTCTGTGGCGGGATTCGATGTAGGGGGCAACCAGATATACACCCACGGCGGTAATCAGGCAAACCTGCAGGTACATGGTGTTCTCGATCCAGAATACCGGTGCCCCCAGCACCAGGTCACGAAAAGTGCCACCACCCACGCCGGTAATAACTGCCAGCCACATAAAGGCAATGATGTCGAGCCCCTTGCGCGAGGCCACCAGGGCGCCGGTAACGGCAAAAGTGATGGACGCAAGAATGTCCGCAAGCACGGTAATTGTCTGAACTTCCATGTCAGGCAGTTCCTTTGTCGAAGCAATTGTTTACAGACTGAACCCAATTATTCACAGCTTTTTTCTCATTTTGATGACCAGACTTTTTGTGCCATCGGCGGCAACATGCTGATCCCGGTCAAATTCCACATAGCCGCAATTCTCATACAGCGGCAGGCCTGCGACTGTCGCGCCCAGCTCAATGGATTTGAAGCCTGCCTGGCGGGCCGCGTCTTCACCCAGTCGCAGTAGTAATCTGCCTATGCCGCGCCGGGTCCATTCCGGGTGGGTATACATGGCACGTATGCGGGCCGGCTCGGTAAGCGGATCCGAGAAGCTGTCATCCCGGCCGCTGCTCTGATCACCGCCATACAATGTTCTTCGTCTGCCCCAGCCGCCACAACCTACCAGCACTGTCTTGCCCTCGCTTTCTGTTTCAATCAGAAAATAGCTGCCATCTTCGATCAGGGTCTGGTCGAGGCCCATGGAGTGCTTGACGGCGGCGATTTCAGCGGCGGAGAGAAACGCTTTCATGTTCTCTTCGATGGCCAGTTGCATCAGTTCCATGATGGCAGGCATGTCATCAAACCCGGCGATGCGATGCTGAAACTGATCTGCCTGAGTGGCTTTTGCCAAGCTGGTCCACCTCTGCTAATTTGTCTGCCGCCAAGTGTAACTGAAAACAGACAGTGCAAATCAATCGCTATTGCAATCTCTGGTCCCGGTAGGCTCTGGCCCTTGCAAGCAAGCTTATAATAAAAAGAGAAACCCATGCCCGTAGAGACTTCCCCCGGACTATTTTCCCTGTTGCCTCTGGCCCTGGCTCTGGCCACAGCCTTCAAAACCCGAAACGCGATTTTTGCCCTGCTGGTGGGCTGCTTTGTGGGTGTCACCATGGTGGGCTTCACAGAACAGGGCCTGCTGTTCAATCCGGTCTATGCCTTCAGCGATACCCTGCAGGCAGCTCTGGATGGTGATTTCATCTGGGTCAGCCTGATTGTGATTTTTATTGGCATTCTTTTCGAGTTGTTCAAATTCGCTGGCGTTATTGGCCTTTTTGCCGAGCGGATGTCGCGGCGCTGCCACACACCCCGGCAGGTTAAAACCACCACCTGGGCCATGGGTTTCCTGATAGTGGATGATTATTTCAGCCCGCTGATGACCGGGCCGATTATGCGCCCCCTGTCAGACAAGGCGCGCATCTCCCGGGAGAAACTGGCCTATATACTGGACTCCACTACCGCCTCGGTTTGTGTGCTGATTCCCTTTATGTCCTGGGGTGCCTATCTGGCCGGTCTGATTGCCGCGGAAGCGGGGCCGGTGGAAGGTCTGGATATGGCTCTGTCGGTGTTCGCCAATGCCATCCTTTATAACTTCTATCCCATGCTGGCATTGTTGCTGGCTTTGTTGGTGAGTCTGGAAAAAATCCCCGATGTAGGCCTGATGCGCCGTGCCGAGCGTCGCGCCCGGGAAGAGGGCAAGGTGTTGCGTGACGGCGCCATGCCTATGGTCAGTGATGAAGGGGATGATTTGCTGGCGGTACGCCGGGAAGAAGCCTCCCTGGTCTGGGATCTCGGTGTACCGGTCATCGTCGTTTTTTCAGTGGTGTTGGTGTCCTATTTCGTATTTGGCAATATGCGTATCGCCGAGGCCTTCATGCTGGGCGTGGTGTATTTGTCATTGCGCCTGATCAGTAATGGTGTGCTCGCCAGTGCCAATGAATTGACCACTGTTGCCCTGCGGGGAATAAACAGTGTCATGCCCGCCATTGTCCTGATGGGATTGGCCTACTGCATCAATGCGGTCACCGGTTCGCTGGGTGCGGCAGACTATATTCTGGAATCGACCCGCGGCCTGATGACGCCGGAGCTGTTTGTTGCCACCACGTTTTTCGTCACCGCCTGTATCTCCTTTTCCACCGGCACCAGCTGGGGTGCCTATGCCCTGATGATTCCCTTTGTGCTGCCCATCGCCTACGACTTCAGTGGCGGCATAGCCCAGGACCCACTGGTTTACAAGGCCATTGCCGCGGTAGTGGGAGGCGGTATCTTTGGTGATCATTCCTCACCGGTATCGGATACTTCTGTGTTGTCCTCGGTTGGGGCGGGCAGTGATCACATGGATCATGTATTGACCCAGTTACCCTATGCCCTGATAGCAGGGGCCGCCACACTGCTTTTGTATCTGCTGGTCTAGGCAGCCCCGAATCTGTTGCATACACGGGCTGAGTTGATGGTTTACTATCTGGATTCCTGTTGCTGACCAAGCGGAATAACCATGCCTCATCGCTCGCTGCTTTCTGGATTGTTACTACTTCTTATGGCAACTGCTTCGGCCCAGGAGTCGGCCTGGCTCACGGTGCTTGGGGTGGTGCAGGATGCCGGCTATCCCCAGGCCGGATGTTATCAGCCTCACTGTATGCCCGGCTGGGAAGATGCGAGATTGCAGCGCGGAGCAACTTCCATTGCCGTGGTGGATCCCGGCGCCGGCCGTAAATACCTGTTTGAAGCCACGCCGGATCTTCCCCGGCAATTGTATGCCCTGAATCAGTTGGCCCCGGACACGGACTATGAACTGGCAGGCGTATTTCTCAGCCATGCTCATATCGGTCATTATACGGGCCTGATGTATTTTGGCCGCGAGGCCATGGGCGCCAGTGGCGTTAATGTGTTCGCCATGCCCCGCATGGGGGAGTTTCTGTCCGGCAATGGCCCATGGAGTCAGTTGATTGAGCTGAACAATATTCAGCTCAGGCCCTTGCAGAATTTACGGCCTGAAATATTGGGCGCGATTCGTGTCACGCCTTTGCAGGTTCCCCATCGCGATGAATTTTCCGAGACAGTGGGCTATCGTATCAGTGGTCCGAACCACTCGGCCCTGTTCATACCCGATATCAACAAATGGGAGCTGTGGGAGCGGAGCATCAGTGAAGAAATCGGCAATGTGGACTATGCCCTGCTGGATGCGACTTTCTTCGACGGCGACGAATTACCCGGGCGGGATATGAGTGAAATTCCCCATCCCTTTGTGGTGGAGAGCATGGCCCTGTTTGATCCCTTGCCCACAGCTGAAAGAAGCAAGATCTGGTTTATTCACATGAACCACAGCAATCCACTGCTGGACCGCAACAGCGATGCCTACCGGCGGGTGATCGAGGCCGGCTACAATGTGGCCCATGAAGGCTTGCAGTTACCTCTCTAGGGCTGACTGTTGGCTATGGAAAGTTTCAGTCAGTCCAGTTGCATGCGATTGATGAAGCGGAGAATTTCGCCGGTTTGTTGCAACTGTTCCAGTTGTGCCCGTAGCTGTTCTGTTTCAGTATCCGTGTCGGTGCCAATCAGATAACGAATCGGTTCATCCCGCAGGCGCGCCGCATCGGTGAGTTGCAAATCATTGACCTCGATAATATCCATCAGGGTGTCCACATACTCCTGACCCCGTTCTGAATAGTTGATGAGTCCCGGGGCAAGTTCCAGAGAATCGAGGGGCCGGTTGGCAGCCCTGGCTTCGGCCCGCAACTGGCGGAATTCTTCGTAGGCCGGATGGCGGCTCAGATTCAGCATATAACTCTTCACGCTTTCGAAAGGCCAGTTATAGGTGGCTATACTGTAGTCGCCCAGATCTTCCCTCTGTTGTCTTGGCTCCAGTCCGGAACCATCGAAGGTCCATTGGCCAAACAGGGCATTGCCCTCGACAGCGAATCGGGAGGTGCCGTAGCCGCTTTCGAAAGCGGCCTGTCCAAGGGCCAGACCGGCGGGCACTTCATCAATACGGTAGAGTAGCTCTGACAGTAATTCTTCCAACTCCTGGCTATTCATGACCGTCAACTGATCCAGATCTGCTACTTCCAGAGGCTCACTGATCTGCGCCAGCCATTGCCGCTGCTGCTGATTGAAGTCCAGTCCTGCGGCAATGCTTTGCTGCAACTCGCGAAGCTCTGCCCGCCGCTGACGGATCAGTTCATTGGCATGCAAAATCAGGGGCAGGGTGAAGCGATAGAAAAATTCCTTTTTGCTGTGCAGGGGCAGGTCCCTGGAGCTTTCCTGCCAGCCTGCAGGGATGCCGGTAAGCAGGATGCGCGGCGCTTCAAGCTGGTCGCCACGTGTCATCTCGCCCCACCAGGATTCTGCCTCCAGAAAAGACTGCGCTTGCTCAACACCCTGCAGTATCACGATGTCAGGTCGCGAGGCCGGTTCAAGTTCCGGCAATGCCTGGCCATGGGCAGTTTCAAGGGCAAGCAGTGCCAGGAGCAGTACAACTGTAATCTCTATGATGGCTTTCATGGCCGATAGCATACCCTGTTTTATTTACAAGCACAGAATGGCTCGCTAGTCTTGTTGGCAAATCCGGACAGGAATGCAGTGATGGCTTTGACGCGAAGGTCCCTGATAAAAGCTGGCGGCACACTGGGTCTTGCAGCCTGGGCACTGCCTTCAACCCTGACAGCAGCCAGCAATTTGCCGTTGATCAAACCACGACGTTTGCAGGCGGGCATGACTGTGGGGCTGGTGACCCCGGCCAGTAATGTGCCGGAGGACCAGGACCTGCATACCGCCATGGACCTGGTTCGCTCGCTGGGGTTTATTCCCAAAGCGGCGCCCAATCTCTTCAGTCGTAGCCAATACCTGGCTGGCAGTGACGAACAACGAGCCAGCGATCTCAATGCCATGTTTGCTGATCCCGAGGTGGATGCGATTTTCTGTGTGCGCGGCGGTTATGGTTCCGGCCGACTGCTGCGTTATCTGGACTACGAGATGATTGCCGCCAACCCGAAAATTCTCATGGGCTATAGCGACATCACTGCAATCCTCAATGCCATTACCCTGAGAACGGGTCTGGTGACTTTTCATGGTCCCATTGCCAGCAGCAACTTCACCGACTACACCTATGAGCAATACAACAAGGTACTGGTGGAGCCGGCGGCGAATACCCTGATTGGCGAATTGCCTGAGTTTGACAGCCGTCCCGGAGTAGTGGATTGGGACAACCGGTTGGCGACCATCGTGCCCGGCGTGGCTGAGGGTGCTCTGGTGGGTGGTAATCTGGCCTTGCTGGTAACTCTTCTGGGTACGCCATTTGAACCCTCATTCCAAGATGCCATCCTGTTTCTGGAGGATGTTTCCGAGCCGCCCTACAGTGTGGATCGCATGCTCACCCATTTGTGGATGGCCGGCAAGCTGGAGCAACTGGCCGGGGTGGTACTTGGCAAATTTACCGATGCCGACTATGACGGCAACAGCTTCAGCATGGAGCAAGTGATGCGGGATCGGTTCGAGCCTTTAGGTATTCCAACTTTGCGTGGTGCCATGATTGGTCATGTGGACGACAAGACCGTGGTACCTCTTGCTGTGAGGGCGCGGATGGATGCCGGGGCAGGGACCTTGACCTTGCTGGAAGCTGCAGTCAGTTGAGGCGATCGGGTGCGTGCAGTGGTGAGCCTGCCGTCAACAGCGACTAGCTGCAGTCACCTTGCAGTAACAGGCGTTTGAGATTACCGGATACCGGATCCTCTCCCAGCCACATCTCGGTCAGTGCCGGCATCAGTTCCTTGCCGGGCTCACGTACTACAAGCTCACCATTGATACGCAATTGCTCGCCTTCACCGGGGTACCAGGCCAACTCGACCCGATCACCCGTGTCTACCCGGTCGTATTGTTCCTGCAAAATCTCCAGCAGTTCTGCTGAAATCTGTTGCGACAGGGGCTCGCGCCAGAGATTGGGCAGATCATCAGGCATGTCACCTTTATAGAGCACATCGAGCACAAACACCCGGGGGCTGTTGCTGTTGTGGACTGTGGCCGGGCCCGCAGCCTCGTCTGGCAGATACAGGCTCAGCAGATAGATATCGATGAAGAAGAATTCCCGGAGGCCGCAACCGGCCAGACTGAAGTTGCTGTCAAAGCGTTGCAAGCTGTCCGGCAAATGGCGGCCATGCATTTCTGCGGCATGCAGGGGCTGGACAATCCAGGCCAGCAATCCAAAAGGCAGGGCACAGAGAAAAGCGAAAAAGCGGAGCTGGTGTGTCATTGCTGGCTGGGCCGGGTTGGTAAAGCAGTCCCGATTATAGGGGCAGGCGGCGCAGAATCCTAAAGCGACAGCAAATTCCCGGGGATTTTTCTTCTCCCGGAGCTCTGTAACACAATGTTGCGCTTTCAGATCCGGGCCCTGAAAGTGGCAGGGAAGGCCATTGGCGCAAGATATTGTCATAGCCAAGGCAGTGCCCCGACCATAGTAATAAACTCATATAAATCAGTTGCCTGCGCCTTTGCCCGGGTGGCAGGCACATGGCCTGGGCTGGCATCTATTATTTAGTGCTCAAAGCATTGTGGGTTGGCAAGCTGGCCGAGCAGCTGCTCTATGGGGTCAGGGTTAGCATCAGGTTAGGCAGGGCTCGAGAATGCGTGTTATTCTCGGCAGGTTGAAATTCAACCTGCTCTGTAATCACAAAGATCAGACTCACAAAAGAAGGTAAAAAGATGAGTAAATTCAGCCCTATTGCGTTGAAGAACCGAATGAGGGAGTTCGGGCTGGGCGCGGCAGCCGCGGCATTCATGCTGTCTGGTTCGGTTTCAGGCCAAAACCTGGTAACCGATGATACCATTGAATGGTATACCCTGGGTGGCGATTACGCCCATACCCGTTATACCCCGGCTGACGAGATTACCGCTGATAATTTTGAAGAACTGGAAGTGGCCTGGGAATGGGACGGCTCCAGCTTCGGCGGTTACTCCGGTCGTTCCACCCCTACCTATGTCGATGGCAAGGTATTCACCGTTTCCGGCCCGCGCCGTAACGTGGTTGCCCTTGATCCCAAAACCGGTGAGACCCTGTGGTCCTACCGTCTGCCGAATACAGGTCGCTGGGAATACTCCATGCGTGCTTCTTACGGCAAGGGTATTGCCTACTCCCGTATCAATGGTAAAGGTGTTGTTTACATCTCTACCCCGGGTTTCTTCCTGGTAGCCCTGGATGCCGAAACCGGCGCGCCGCTGGAAGGCTTCGGTGGTCAGGTTCCTGTTGAAGGTTTCCCGGAAACCGGTGTGGTAGACATGCTGGCGGACCTGGGTCACCCCTATGATCCCTATGAAGGTATCCCGCTGGAAACCGGTTATATCACCACTTCTTCACCACCGATCGTCATCAATGACACCGTTGTGGTGGGTAACTCTGCCGAGCAAGGCTATCTGCAGGCCCGTATTGAAAACGTGCCTGGCGATATTCTGGCCTATGACAAGCACACCGGTGAGTTTAAGTGGAAGTTCAATGTTATTCCCCGTCCTGGCGAGTATGGCCATGAAACCTGGGAAAACGATGCCTGGTCCTATACCGGTGACGTTTCTTCCTGGGCGCCGCTGACTGCCGATCCGGAAAACAATATTGTTTACGTGCCGACCAACCCGCCGACAATCGACTACTACGGTGGTTTCCGTCCGGGTGACAACCTGTTTGGTACCAGTGTGATTGCACTGAATTCCGAAACCGGTGAGCGTATCTGGCACTATCAGACTGTGAAGCATGATGTGTGGAACTACGACAATCCGTCACCACCGATCATGATGGATCTGAACATTCCCGGCCGTGGCACTGTCTCTGCTGTTGCAGAAGTGACCAAGCAGGGCTTTGTTTATACCTTCGACCGCTTTACCGGTGAGCCGGTATGGCCCATGGAAGAGCGTCCGGTTCCTCAATCAGAGGTACCTGGTGAGAAGCTGGCAGAAACCCAGCCCTTCCCCACCAAGCCACCACCGTTTGAGCAGCAGGGACTCACCGAAGACGATCTGATCGACTTTACTCCCGAGCTGCGCCGCGAAGCGCTGGAAGTCATGGCCGAGTATGATCTGGGTCCGCTGTTCAACCCGCCGATTCATGATGGCAACGCCGAAGGCAAATTGGGCGCAGCCATGTGTCCGGGTGATGGTGGTGGTGCCAATATCTATGCACCGCCCACAGCAGATCCTACAACCGGCTTCCTGTATGTGGCTTCCGCCAATGCCTGTAGCTGGCAGCTGGTCATTCCTGGTGAAGAAGCCGATGCGGCCATCGAAAAGCCCACCGGTACTACTTTCGCAGCCTATGCCAATGGTCCTCGTGGCCGTTCGCCCCGACTGCGCTCCGGTCTGCCCTACGTCAAGCCGCTGTACAGCAGCATCACTGCCTACAACATGAATACCGGTGAGATTGCTTTCCGTATTCCGGCTGGTGAGACGCCTGATCGTATTCGCAACAATCCTGCCCTGGAAGGCGTGGATGTTGGTGACACCGGTAGCGGCCGTGCTTCCTCCATGGTGACCACTGCCAACATGCTGATTTATGCTGGTGTGGATCACGACGGCCAGACTGGCCTGCTGTATGCAATCGACAAGCAAACCGGTGAAGAACTGGGTCGCGTCGAATTCGACGGCCAGGTTCGCTACGGTCTGAGCTCCTGGATGCACGATGGTCATCAGTACATCATCCTGCAAGCAGGCGCCAAGCTGATTGCCATGGCACTGCCCGAAGCCCAGGCTTCCATGGGTGGCTACTAAGAGTTAGCTACCAATAGTTCACCGGACCTCGGTCTGGATTGAATGACAAAGGCCGGAGTGATTTAATCCTCCGGCCTTTTTTATTCCGGGGATTTGAGATTCCCGACTCAACCGGCGTACTGGCTTGCCGGCAACACTGCTTAGGGCCAGTCACTGGCCGGAGCAATAATTTCTTGGCAGTCTTTTCGTTTACTGCCATTGATGCTTCAGACGATGCCAGGAGGCTGTATTTTCTCGCTGGCTGCTACTATTCTGATCCAGTCAACATTCACTTCAACAAAGGAGAGCGCAATGAGTTTAAGACTTGGCGACACCGCACCGGATTTCACCGTAGAAACAACCAAAGGCAAGATCAGCTTCCATGAATGGCTGGGCGATTCCTGGGCATTCTTCTTCAGCCATCCGGCCGACTTCACGCCGGTTTGCACTACTGAAATGGGACGCACAGCGCAGCTCAAAGATGAGTTTGCCAAACGCAATGTCAAATCCCTGGGCCTGTCCACTGACACCGTGGCCGAGCACGACAAGTGGATTCTGGATGTAAATGACACCCAGAACACCACACTGGAATTTCCCATTGTGGCAGATGCCGATCACAAGATCGCCGAGCTGTATGGCATGATTCATCCCGGCGAGAGTGAAACCGCTGCAGTGCGGACGGTTTTCATTATCGACCCCAATAAGAAGATTCGTCTTACCATGACCTACCCCATGCAGGTGGGCCGTAATTTTGATGAGATTCTCAGGGTGATCGATTCCCTGCAACTGGGAGATGCCAAGCGCATTGCCACCCCGGCCGACTGGCGCCCGGGTGATGAAGTGATCATTCCGCCGTCCATCAGCAACGAAGAAGCAAAGGATATTTTTCCCCAGGGCTGGAATGAAGTGCGCCCCTATCTGCGAACTACCAAGGTTGATTGAGGCATAGATCTATAACCCTGAAAGCTCCCGGAAAAACACGACCGGGAGCTGGCAGGGCCTGTGCGATGTGTTTTGCTGGCCGCAGCGAGCGCTGTAGATAAGGTAGTAGCCCGGCTCAGGCAGTGCGCATCTTGTAGAGTTCGTCTTTCAATCGAAGCCGGCGCATCTTTGCTTCTTCTGTCTGAGTGGAAACCGGTGTGGTTTCCTTTTCCATGTTTTCGATTTCGGTGGTGAGTTCGTGGTACTCATCGAATAACCTGCGAAAGTGCTGGTCGCTGGTTTTCAACTCATGGATGCGCTCACGCAAGTGAGGGAATTCATGGAGCAAATCATGATGTTCGATAGTCATCAGTGGCCTCCTGTCTGCGGGCAGGTACTGATTCCCAGTACTTTATACAGTGGGCAGAAGCCGACAGTTCCTGTAGCCAGCGCCACTACGCCGGGTATGGAAAGCCAGCCAATACCGCCCAGGCCAATCAATACCACGCCAAGAACTACCCGCATAATTCTGTCATCAGTACTTTCATTCCTGATCATGTTGCCAAACCTCCGGATTTGATCGCAGTGAAATGAATTCATCGAATGCTGAGTATCATTCTGCGGGTATTGAAAATTCAGGTGTTGATTTGGGTCAAGTACCGGTGCCGGTACCGGGACAGGCTGGCTTCGAGCACAATCGCTGCAGGGGTTGATGAGCGGGCTACATATTCTGGAGTTTCAATAGAGAATCCGCAGGTGGTTGGCACTGCCAAATACATCAGGCTGGTTGCTCTGACCAAGCAGGCTTCCTGTTTTTGCTTGGCAATGGCGGTATGAATTGATTCGTGAAGTGTCGAATGAACTGTCTGCAGAACTCAAACGGAGCACTGGGAGTGAGGCCCTGTTGGGAAATATCGAGGCGCGTCATCAACTGTTTCCAGGCTATCAGGAGCCAGTGGACGGGGAACCATCAGTGTGCGTCGCGGAGATCTGGTGTTTTGTCAATAGTCACCCCGTGACTGACAGAGCCAGACCGCCAGGGTCAGTTTCCGAGAAACAGGGTCTGGATAATTCTGGCATTATCCAGTGAATCACCGAATGCCGGTCCGGGTGAATGTAATAGCCAGGGCCGGAATAGTACCAGCCGGTTATATTTATAAGGGATGGACAGTGTCTTCTCCCAGAGGGATTCGTCCAGGCCTTCAGTCTCCAGAAAAGCACGCAAGTCTGAGAAATTTTTCCAGCCATATTTGGCAAAGCCTTCCACGGTGTTGGGGGCTATTTCCAGGCCGGTGCGTTTGTGGCGCCAGAAATTGGTGCCTTCGGTGTCAGGATGATCTTTGGAGAGATAGACCACACCAGCCCACCGGGTTTCTACATCCACATCGTAATGAATATGAAAATGGAAGGGGTCATCCTTCTGGGTAAAGCGGATTCTGCCATTGGCATTGGTGGAGGAATTGATGGAAGGCTCCAGCGTCAACTTCTGAAAAGCATCCCGCAGGGGTTCGCCCAGAAATGTCTGGGTCGTCATGACGCCGGCATAGGCGCCCCGGGGAAGTTCCTCTTTTCTGATGGATTCCCTGGCGGCTTCAACCAGACCGTCGGGGTCACCATAAAAATCGTCAACGATTATGAATCTGTTTTGCATTGATTGGCCCTTTGCCTTGAGCTGAAAGGCTCAGTTCCTTGTCGAATAAATTACGCAGCCTGTTTTGCTGCAGGACGTCCAGGCACATGCATGCTGCCCGGGATTGTCAGCTTGCCAGCTACCACTGCTGCTGTGGATTCTGGGTCGCAAAATACAGGGTTTGTACAACCCTGCTGGTTTCCGGTGAATCACCGAAACCCGGACCATGGCTGTGAAACTGCCAGGGCCGGAACAACACCAGCCGGTTAAATTTATAGGGCACCGTCAGGGTTTTTTTCCAGAGTGACTCATCACGTCCTTCACGCTCCATGAAAGCATCCAGCGCCTCGAAGGATTCCCAGCCGAATCTGTTCAAACCCTTGTCGGTGGTGGGTGCCACATCAAGACCGGTTTTCAGGTGCCGCCAGAAGCAGGTTCCGTCTACACCAGGATTCTCCGGTGAAAGATAAATGACCCCGGTCCACATGGTGTGCATTCTGGAATCACAGTGCACTCGAAACTCGGGATTGGGGTTAGTCTCGTTGAATAATATTCTGCCATTGGCTTCGGCTGAGGAAACAATCGCTGGTTCCAGGGTCAGTTTCTGGAACAGCTCTCGCATGGGCTGGCCGAGAAAGAAATTACGGGTAAGCATGCCGGGTTCATGGCCGGCAGGTGTTGCTGCGTCGCGGTCCGACTTGAGGGCGGTTTCGAGGATTTCTTCGGGATTGCTGTAGAAATCGTCGATAATCAGATATCGGTTGAACATCGGTGAATCGCTCGTTTTTCAGGACCTGGACATCGCATGAAAACTGCTCTGCTACCCGGTCAGTCCAAAGGGGGCTTTTGTCACTCTTGTAATCAGCAGGGATTGTAACAGGGCATAGAGATTTTCGCTGCTACCGAAAACAGATCGGGTTGTGGCGGTAATCTGATGTCTCAGGGCTGTTCAGTCAGCTGCCGGTACCCCGACGGTGAATACTCAATAGAGCTGGGAAAATCCAGTGGCTCGATTTCGGAACGGCCGACATAAACAGCGTCATTGGCACCACGACTGGCTTCATAGCGGCGCATGAATTCATCTTCTGATTCACGGTCTGGAAGTTCCCCGCCCAGGGCCATATTGATGACCCTGGCTACCGCCCCGGGTTGTTCTCGTTGAGGATAATGGGCGGCAGTGGGCAGGATCCAGTAGCTGCTGGGCGCCGCACGGTCATTGAGATAGTTATCCCAAACATGATTGGCGATTCGGATGGGATTCACGCTATCTGCAAGCCCCCACAGATAGGCTGTTGGTAATGGGCTTCGACGCAAATTGTCCAGCCAGCGCAGCTCGTTTGCCTGCCTTTCAAGTAAATAGCGTCCAACATAAAGCAAGGAAATATTGCCATCCTTGAATGCAAAAATATCAGCATAGGCAAGTGCTTCCGGCTCGCCTTCGGTCAGACGGGGTGCATTGCGCCGCGCTTCGATGAAGCCGGCGCCAGCCTCGGCATCCAGCAGGGTCAGCTGGAAAGGAACAAGATTGGCCAGTGGCAGGAACATGCCGCTGTTGGACAGAAAATGGTAGTTGATGCGATAGCCCGGATCGGGGTCGTCCAGGTAGTTGCCGAGCAAGGCAAGACCGATGCTGACACCCCGGTCATGGGTATAAAGGGCAAAGTCATCAAACTCGACGATCTCGTGCAGGAAGTAATCAAGCAGTTCTGCATTTTCCGCCAGCATATAGTTGTAGCCATCCAGGGGTTTGTCGGAAAAGCCAGAGCCAGGGAAATCGAGAGCGGCAATGTAATAATCATCCTCGAGCAATGGGATAAGCTTGTAGTAATCGAAACTGGAATTGGGGAAGCCATGAACCAGCAGCAGTTGGGGATTGGATGGATCACCCCAGGTTCGGTAGAAGACATTCACCCTGGCGTTGTTATTGTTTTCGGTGGTTGAAGTCCACTCGAAGTAGTCGCCAGCTTCATACCATTGCCGCGCCAGATCCGAATAAAAAACAAAATCATCATCCTGGGCCTGGGCTGTTTGTAAGCAGCCAGTAATAAGCAGCAGTTGCATTACCGCGGTCAAAAATTTCATATCCATACCTGAATGTCTGGTTCCTGATTCCTGATGCCTGATTAAAGGGTAAGCAATGAATTACTGACGGTCTTCCAGGCGACCCGAGCCGCCCAATTGATAATAAACGGTGGGGATAAAATCTTCCGGGCCCCAGCCAGGATCATCAGTCCACTGCGCATCGTAGTCGGCGGTGGGCTGGGCAGCCATCACTTCCTCCAGTTTCTTGCCTTCCCTGATCAGGCTGAGAACCCGGCCCTGGATGTCGAGAATCATGTCGCGAAACTCGACCAATTCATTGCGCCCCACCACTTCCAGACCATGACCGGGAATAATCCTGGTATCTGGTCCGGCCAGGTCAATGGCCTTGTCCAGGGCGGCAATGGTTCCCCGCAGGGTGCCACCGTTGTAGACATCGATAATGGGATAGCTGGTGGTGCGATATACATCGCCCAGATGCAAGACATCGGATTCAGGGAAATAGACGAAGACATCGCCGTCGGTATGGGCCGGTGGCGCCAGAAAGGCACGCACTTCCTCTCCATTGAGATGAAAGCTCATGCTGTCATTAAAACTGATTACCGGCCGGGCGGCGGGCGGTTGCTGGGGAACAAAACTGCCACCGGCACGGGGAAAGCGACTGCGCTGTTCGAAAAAGCGCTGGCGCGTATTGTCATGGGCGAAGATGAGCACTCCCTGTTCGGCCAAGTTGGCATTGCCACCAACATGGTCAATGTGAATATGGGTATTGATCAGGAAGCGGATATCCTCGTCGCTGACTTGTGCCACCGTGGCCACGAGTTTTTCTGTCAGAGGGGCGAACAGGGAATCCACCAGCAGCACACCGTCCGGACCCACCTGTACGCCAATATTGCCGCCGCCACCGGGTCGCTGCACCATGTAGACATTGCCGGCTACCGGCGTGATGGAAAGTTCCACGTCGGCCAGATTGCCCTGGGCTTGCACCTGGTTGGCGGTGGCAAACAGAGTGACTGCGAAGAGCAAGGTGAGCAGGGCCCTGGCGAGCAGGGCACTGGAGAGAAGAGGGGAGGCTGGACTGTGCATTGGAATATCCTGATTTTTATTATGAAACTGCAGAACACCGCAGCAGAATCCACAGCCCCGGGCTACCGGCTGTTGCTGCTGAAACCACAGAATTCAGAAAGTGATCAGCAAGATTATAGCCCTGGGGCCCGATCCGATCCTGCTTGTGGCAACGCAGCGATCGTTGACCATGATCATCTCATCGAATAAGCCGGGGAATCCACTGTTGGAACACATGGCTTATCCGAATCTTCGGTCCTGCGGCTCAGGGTGTTGTGCTGAGGGCCTGCTCAGCCAGAATGAGGATTTCATCCACTGTCATGGCGCTGAGCTGGATGATGGAATAATCACTCCGGGACAGAATCTGGCGAATCACAAAGCTGCCCGCCTTGTAGCCAATGGCTTGCCGTCCATCGGGGTGTTGCACCATCCAGCTGCCGTAATTGGCATCCACCGGTAGCCTGCCAATTTCCTCCCACCATTCCCGTACCTGGGGCGGATAGGCATTTCCGGCAAAGGCGGTATTGGTGTAGATCTCGGCAAAGACATTGGCCAGACCTTCATTGACCGCAGCAGTGGTGATGCCGGGCCCGAACTTGTTGTCTTTAATGGTCCAGCCCCGGGCCAGATGATGAAACTCGTGAAAGAGCACAGCGGCCAGGCCAGTATTGGCAGCGGCAACAATGCCGCCGTCGAAAGTGGTAGAGAGGAATACCAGCACCGTATTTGGATCATCGGCCATTCCGGTAACGCCACCGACTGCAGTCAGGTCACGGTCGATAGTTGCAATACTCACGTGAATCCTGTCTGGCAAATCCGGGAGCAGATCTCTGACAGCCTCGCTTGAGCGCGCGGTAATTGCATTGATGCGGGCTATTTCAGCACGGCTGAACGCATGACTTTCATGGTTGAAGTCGGTGCTCAGGCCGGCTGGCAATTCGGGGGATTGGGCAAGCGCCAGTTTACACAGGCTCAGAAGAAACAGAATTGACAGGCGTGGGGGCAGGGTCATTTGCAGTGCTCCATAAATAGAATGGCATGATGGACGGGTTTCAATGACTTGGACGGAGCCGCGCCTTGTTGGTCACATATGGGGCTGTTTCGAATCAGCCGGATCAGCGCTGAGACAGCGCAAAGCCACGGATTGTCTGGCTTGAGTGCAGCTGCCGTGAGTCATCACTGCCAGGGCGGAAAGCCGGGGAGTTGACAAACCGACGTCGGTCTGTAAGGATTCCGGCAAATGGCTCAATTCGTCACATGGTCAATTGAGGCCGGATTGATGCCTTGGAGTGAGGCTTTAGAGGCTATAGCGATAGAGAGGTCAGAAGATGCCCAGGGTTGCCCCGGAAGTTCGCCGCCAGGCGATTATGGACGCCGCAATGCATTTGTTTCGGGAACGTGGATTCGACGCTGTCAGGGTTGATGACATTCTGGCGGAGACGGCTTTGTCCAAGGGTGGTTTCTACCATCACTTCAAGTCCCGCGAGGACATCCTGCGCCAGCTTGTGGCAGAAGAAATCTCAGCCACCGCCGCAGCCACGGACAAGGAAGGTTCCCTGGCCTCTGAGGATCCTGTTGCCGCACTCATCGAACTGTTCTTGCAAGGCTCTTCCAGTCTGGGCGCGGAAGAAGGGGTGCTGGCGACCCTGGAATCATTTGCATCCAAATCCGTTTATCTGGATGAACTGGAACGCCAGCTAGCCCTGCAGCTCAAGCCCCTGATAGTCAAAATCATCGAGTCTGGCATCAGTAAAAAGCTGTTTCGCAAAGTGGATAGCGCCGCCAGTGCAGAGATTGTGATGGCGGTGAACGATCACGGTAACCGCTGTGCGGTGCTGGGCAGTCTCGATCGGCAGCAGTTGCGGGCTTACAACCGCACGGCCATAGAAACTCTGGGCCGGCAGCTGGGAATTGAAGAACAGCTGCAGGGCCTGCTGAGCCAATTCGACAAGAACAATCCTGAGCAAGAGGGAGAATAAGCATGATGCAATCCCACCCTGTGTTTGTATTCCTGGCAGGCACCTTTTTGATGTCCGGATTAGCCTTTGCCATGATGTTTGCCATACCCGGTGCCCAGAGCCCTGAAGGCTTGCCCGGCTTGCCTGTCTGGTTGCTGGCAATCTGGAGTCCCAGTGTCATGGCGATGATACTGGCCGCCTCCAATGCCGAGCTGTCTGCCTTGCTTTCACGCTTGCTGGCTTTCCGTGGACTGGGTTTGAGCTGGGCCATTGTCGCCATCCCCCTGCTGATCCTGATCGCGGCACTCATTCCCAACTGGCAGACAATCAGTTTCCGGGAATTCAGCCCGGGCCTGGTATTCCTGTTGTTGGCATTGAATCTTTTTCTTGGCCCCCTGGGTGAGGAACTGGGCTGGCGGGGTTTTTTGCAGCCGGCTTTCGAAGCGAAGTTTGGCTGGTTAACAGCGACTCTTGCTGTGGGGCTGATCTGGGCAGTATGGCATGCGCCCCTGTGGGCCATCGCCTCTCCCCAGAGCGAAATCCCTTTCCTGATCTTCGTCGTGCATGTCATGGCCTATGCACTGTTGATGGCATCCGCCCAATCCCTGGCACCCCATTCCCTGGTGCATGTAGTGTTATTGCATTTACTGTTCAACGTAACCGCAAGCGTCGCCTTGCTGAGTAATCTGGCCGAGACCGAGCGCTGGTATACAGTCACGGCTTTTCCCTATCTGGCCTGTGCCATCGTGGTGGCCCTGCTGGTTCGCGGCAAACTGGGTGCAGCGGCTGGCAGTTCATTGGCCATAACGACCTGACAGTCCTGATACCCTGGTCGCTTTGCAACAAGTGGTAACGGTAGCCGGGAAGAAAGCCATAACGGGTGTAAACTCCGGATAATGTCTTGATGCCCCGTGCAGCGCCGCTTTGATCAGCGCCCGGGCCTGCCTGGTTCTTGGCAGTAGAGATCAGAACTGCAGTAGCAAGTGAAAGAGAATGATTAGCCGTCGACAAGCATTACAACTGATTGGCACAGGCCTGGCCGGACTCCCGTTAATTGGCAGATCGCAGCATGGCGGGGGCGACCGCAATTCTCTCAAAATTCCCCCGCTGTATGCGGGCGAGCCTGATTCTGAAGCCCGGCGCTTCCGATTGAATCTGCAATCCGGTGAGACCGAATTTCTGCCCGGTCAGCTGACTGCCACCTATGGTATCAATGGCAGCTATCTCGGACCCACGCTGCGTTTCAGTCGTTACGAGCGGGTTGCCTTTGCGGTGAGCAACAGCCTGCAGGAAGAGACCTCCCTGCACTGGCATGGTTTCCATCTGCCCCCGACCGAGGATGGTGGGCCCCATCAACCCATTGGCAGTGGTGAGACCTGGAACCCCGGTTTTGAAGTCATTCAGTACGGCGGCACTTACTGGTATCACTCCCATGTGATGCATAAATCCGGCGAGCAGGTGTACAAGGGCCTGGCCGGCATGATCATTGTTGATGATGAAGAGCACCCGGCTGATCTGCCGGGCGAATATGGCGTTGATGATATTCCGTTGATTCTTCAGGACCGGCGCTTCGACGGCGATGGTCAGTTTCAGTATCTGAACCGCTATGAAGACATCGTCATGGGGCAAATGGGCGACACGATTCTGGTTAACGGTAGCTGGCGGCCGCAATTCCGGCCGAGCACGCGACTGGTGCGGTTTCGCCTCTTGAACGCGGCCAATGCCCGAACTTTCCGTGTGGCCCTCAGTGACGGGCGACAGTTCGAGATGATTGCCGGTGACGGTGGCTTGCTGGAAAGCCCGGTGCCCATGACCGAGTTGTCTCTGGCACCAGCCGAACGGGCCGAGATCATTGTGCGTTTCAGTCCCGGTGAATCGGTGAATCTGGTGAGCCTGGGCAGGGAAGTGCAGCCCGTCTCTTTCCCCGGTGCCATGCCGCGCATGTTGAATCAACTCAACAGCGAAGCCTTTAATTTGCTGGCCTTGCACTGCGAGTCCAATCTGGAAGACCGTGCGCCATTGCCCGGGGCATTGACCGAAATCTATCGGTTGCCGGAATCGGCTGCCAGCAATACCCGCACTTTTCGTCTCAATATGGGCAATGGCATGCGCAGCGGCGCAGACCGGGGCCCTGGTGACGGCCCTCGCAATGGCACCGGCGGTGGCGCCGGGGGCGGCAACTATGCCATTAACGGCCGGGCAATGGATATGAACTACATCAACGAACGGGTACCGCTGAACACCACCGAGATATGGGAAGTGAGCAATAACTCACCCATGATGCATCCCTTTCATATCCACAATGGCCAGTTCCAGATCCTCGACCGCGCCGGCAGTCCACCACCAGCTCATGAAATGGGCTGGAAAGACACCGTGCAAGTAAAGCCCGGTGAGCTGCTGCGCTTGATCATGCGCTTTACCGACTACACCGACGAGAACAATCCCTATATGTACCACTGCCATATTCTGGAGCATGAGGACCGGGGGATGATGGGGCAGTTTGTGTTGGTCTGACGGCGCCTGTCGAATACGCTGCTGCCAGGGTATTTCTGAATTTTGATCGTTGTGCATCTGCGCTAGATGGACCGCATCAAGGGCGTGTATTGATCAACGTATAGGTCCCTGGGACGAAGCTTGAAGCTATTATGGCTTTGCCGGGTTGTTCTGACTCTATCTAATCGAAAAACCCGAGGGGCATCCCGCAAATGATCCCAGGCCAGGATATACCAGATGGGCCAAACCAGAAGGATGTAGTGTGCTTCAATCACACGACGGGTTTTTTCTTTGGCTTCGCTCTGGTATTCAATCTCAAGACAATGTTGCTTCAGAAATGCTTCCGAGATAGCTTCGGATACTTTCTTCCCGGGTGCCTTGTAGGCTGAGGCAATATGAACCGCGGCCGACTCACCCAGCAGGATGCGCTTGCGAATCGAGCTGACCGTGCGGCGCTGCTCCTGAGGGAAGGCCTGAAACAATTTTTGTCGCAGGCTTTGCAGATTGTCGGTGAGCAGCGGTGATCCCATGGATTCCGCCACTGCCAGGGCCAGTACCAGTTCAATGACTTCCTGATGACTGAGCTGCAGTCGGTCGATTCCCCATCGTCCTTGCAGTCGCACACCACCTCCGCGCCCTCGCTCTGAATCAATGGGGTAACCGGCTTCTCTTAACTCCGCCAGATCCCGCATCAGTGTGCGCTGACTGACTCCGAGAAGCTCACGCAGTTGAGCGCTTGTCCAGTAACCCTCAGAGCGAAGCAAACCAATCAGGCGTTCGCGTCGGTTCAGTCGTTGTTCGAAGCTGGGTTTCACCATTGATCAAATATGCCATATAGCGACATATATAGCTATATCCTGCTTTTGTCGCCCAGATTTGAGCAAAATTACTGATCAGTTTTTAAGAATTCGCCTGGGCAGCCATGAAAACACTAGAGCAGATTCATGCCAGGAGCAGCACTATGAAACACTACTTCAATCCCATGAGCAGGGGAGCCACCACAGACTGGATGCTAAAGGAGCTGGCCGTATCCTGTGAGCAAATTATTGTGGATATCGCGACAGGAGAGAACAAAGTGCCTGCCTATCAGCAAATCAACCCGATGCAGAAAGTGCCTGCCCTGGTGGATGGTGAAACGGTGGTGACTGAAACAGCCGCCATCTGTGCCTATCTGGCAGACAAATTTCCTGATAAAGGACTGGCGCCTGAACCCGGTACATCCGCCCGGGGCACTTATTATCGCTATCTGTTTATTGCCGGCGCTACACTTGAACCTGCGATCTCCCTGGCGGTGCTGAATATTGAACACCCTCAACCGGCTTCAGCAGCATGGGGAGACTTGGGTCGAATCCTGCAGACAATCGAAGTGCTTACACCTGGCAATGACTGGGTACTTGGTCAGCATTTTAGTGCTGCGGATGTTGTCTATGGCGGGTTGCTGGATTCGGCCCTGACTTTCGGTTTGATCGAGGAAACGGAAAAAGTTGGCGCCTATGTGAAGCGGCTTCGGTGCCGCCCAGCCTATCAAGACAGTCATCGAGCGTTCATTCAATCGGCTGTTGAATGAAGGGCCCAAGTCAAGATGCTTTCAAGGCAAGGGTGATGCGATACCGCGTTATTCTGCGCGGCAGAAGCCCGGGTTAAACTGTAATTTTGCACGATTCTCTAGAGCCCCTTGCCAGTTCTTACACACCAACAATTGAGGATTTCAATTCCCAAAGCGCTATACCTGCACAATTCAGTGAAGGTTAAGGTTCCGTAGCGCACTCTTCATACTTCTATTCGCCGCAGAACAGTTGTACTTCCCTCCGGGCCAAAAGGCAGAAAATAACAACAAGACAGCTGAATGCTGCACTACTTTGAGGACTAATTGTTGCTACAAGCCAAAGCTGAAGTTTGCGCTTTTGCTCCCTTCAGGTTTCTCACTATTCAGATATTTCTTCACTAACCCAACTCATAATCGAATATGGAGAGTTCTATGCAGTATAAGAGTTGCTTGTCATTGGGTATCGCGTTTGCCATCTCGGCAGTTCCTTTATCCGGTTCCGCTCAGGATCAGGCAGAATCATCAAACCCTTTGGAAGAAGTCGTTGTCATTGGCACGCGTACTGATGCACGACTCGGGCAGATACCACTGGCAGTGAGCGTTGTGGGTCAGGATACTATTCAGCGCGGTCGCCAGCAGATCGCCCTGGACGAATCGCTCTCACGCATACCGGGCATCATTACCCAGAATCGCTACAATGATTTGCGCATTTCGATTCGCGGATTTGGTTCACGTGCCAATTTCGGAATACGGGGTATCAAGGTATTTTCCGACGGCATCCCGGCAACGCTTGCGGATGGCCAAAGCGGTACCGATGATCTTGACCTGGGCTCGGCCCAGAGTGTCGAAGTTGTCCGCGGTCCTTCTGCGGCATTGTATGGAACCGCGTCAGGCGGCGTTATTAGCGTCACTACTGAAGAACCACCCCAGGAGAACTTTATTGCGAGCAGGCTGATCTTTGATGAATACGGTCATCAGAACTACCAGCTTAAAACCGGCGGACAAGCCGGGAATCTGGGCTTTCTCATCAATGCTTCTCATCTGGAGAAGACCGGTTACCGGGATTACACGCGACGTCAGCAAAGCCTCATCAACAGTAAATTTCGATATGAAATCGACCCAAGCTCTGATTTGTTACTGATTGCCAACGCGGTGAGTTCCCCGGAATCGCGAAGTGCCGGGGCCATCACACTGGCTGAAGCACTTGCTGACCCCGGTCAGGCACAACCGCGAAACGTAAGTTCCAATGCTGGAGGTGAATTTGATGCCCAGCGTCTGGGCCTGGTGTATAACAAGCGAATGGATAGCCAGCGCGACTTTACACTACGTGCTTATTCGGCCTGGAAGGACCTGGATGCATTCTTGCCATTTGGTACTCATATTCCTTTTGCACCTGATGACGGTGGTTTATCCCTCGATCGTATTTTTTATGGGGGTGGTGCCCGCTACACCCAACTGGGCACAGTGGGGGGCTTGCCGAACACTTTGACGGTGGGCGCCGATATGGATATTCAGAAAGATGATCGCCAGCGTTTCATCAATAATGCCGGAATCAGAGGGGATCTGACGCTGGAGCAAAAAGAGAAAGCGGAAGCTCTGGGTCTGTACTTTCGAAATGAAACAGCATTGACCGATACTGTGTCACTAAGCATCGGTGGCCGCTACGACAAAATCGATCTTTCTATCAATGACTTGTATCTGGCCAATGCCGATCAGAGCGGTAGTCTGGAGTTTAGTGAGTTCAACCCATCAGTGGGTCTGCTCTGGAACGCTACAGATAATCTGAGTCTGTACATGAACTATGCCACCGCATTTGAAACTCCCACCTTCACTGAGCTTGGTAATCCTGCGCAAAGCCTGAATGTGAATCTTGGTGGCTTTGCCAATGTGGATGCCCAGACTGCAGAAAGTATTGAACTGGGTGCAAAAGGCAGTAACGCCTCCGGCAGTCTCTATTACGATCTGGCGATATACACGATGGATGTGGACGATGAGATTGTGAATGTTGTTTCTATTGCCAATCGTGCTTTTTTCGAAAATGCCAGTACGGACCGTCAGGGTTTGGAAGCCCAATTGCAGGCTGACCTTACTGACAATCTGAAATTAACGCTGTCTTATACCTACTCCGATTTTGCATTCGACAGCTTCGACTCCCAGCCTGATGCGGTGGGGCAGCCTCTGCCAGGAATTCCCGAGCATCAGATCTTTGCCGAACTGGCCTACGATTTCAGCTCCCGGGGCTATGTGGTCTGGGATGCGATCAATGTGGGTGAATTCACAGCTAATAATGCGGGCACGCAACAAGTGGATAGTTATCTGGTTTCCAATCTGCGTGTAGGTTCCGACTATGCATTCAATGATGGCCGGCAGACAGTATCACCTTTTATCGGGATCAATAATTTGTTCGATGAGGGCTACTTTGCCAACGTACGCATCAATGCTTTCGGTGGCCGTTCCTATGAACCGGCTCCGGGGCGTCATGTCTATGGTGGAGTGAATATTCGATTCTAGTGCGATGCGCCAGCTGCGAAGCCCGGGCAGGAGGCAAAGCGGAAAGGCTTTGTTAAAGGATTTGTAGCTGGAGAGAGTTGCGCAGGGAAGGGGGGATTCAATCAACAATGTGCAAGCAGCGAAGCTTGCACATTGTCCATTGTGACGTTTACGGGGTAACGGTTACCGGAAAGTAAGCGTTGGACCAGCAGCAAACATTATCGAACTGACTGTCAGGTGCTTCAAAATTATCCACACGCAGGCGAATAACATAATCACCCGGCTCTGAGAAAGTCACATCGGTCTCAACTTCAGACCATTCGGCTGTGTTGGGATCGACAGGATCTGTCTCTGCACGCTCACTGCCGCGAATCGACTGGGTTTCAAATTCAGGCTTGGCAGGGCCCTGATGCATAACCCAGTAGGTGCCGAGCGGGTAGTACAGAGGCTCATCGTCGCCCACATATAGATGCCGTACACCACGGTCCTTGATATAGGCGGACAGATTAAGTGGCTCACCCACGGAAACTGTCTTGCGTTCGGCATAGATGCCTACCGGATCAATCGACTCTTCACCGTCCATTTCAACACGAATCGCCGGATTCTGTGAGCCTGCGGCCATTCCGGCAGGGCTCATCTCATAGGCGGGTGACGTGGCACGGCCCGGGATAGACCAGCTGGTTCCATTAGGTGACGTCAGCGTCCAGATTACTTCAGTGCCTTCCATGTCTGCAGGTACAGTCACGGCAAAGGCGCCACGTTCCTGGATGCCCACAAACCCGCCGCGGTTGTAGACGGGGAAGTGTGTCGGTTGAGCACCTTGAAACTGTTCGGGTTCCAGCTTGTTATTGGGCCCCAGCGGAATGTCAATTACCTCTGTTCGGTTGCGGTTGGCGAAGCCGAAGATCATGGTTACGGAACCGTCTTCATTTTCAATCCAGCCATTGAACATGGGGGCAACAAACTCACCATCCGTACTGCGTACTGCCAGTGGATACTCTTGCCGGTTTTCAGGCAACTGAGCATGAAGAGGGGCTGCAAGCAGCCCCATCATCATTGGCAATAAAAGTCTGGTTTTTATCGACAATCTCATCAATCCGCACCACCCAGACTTGCAACGCTGTTGTTGTCTCGCTCTTCGCGCTCAGCCAGAAGCTTCTCGTAAGCTTCCTGGTCGAGGTGAGAAATAGCGATCCAGGCATGTGACATTTCGTCAGTGGTACGCTGGCCAGCACCCACCCACTGATCGGGATCAGGGTTCATGGGATTGTCAGCCGTGTTGTCGTACCAGGCGGTCAGGATCAGAGTGGCGCCAGCAGGAATCAGCGGCTGGTGGCCTTCCTCATAGGTATGGCTGTGGTTCCAGGCAGATGTCCAGTTGGAAGCCTGGCTCAGCACTTCCTTGCGGCCTGTCTTGGGATCAAACACTTCCAGTGACATGGCCACACCACGCAGGTGCATATGAGGCTGCCAGCTGTCGATGCGAACCGGATGGTCGAAAGAACGGAAACCCTGGGTCATGAGCTTGCCATGAGGGGGAATCATGTAGTCGCCACCGGCAGACAGGAAGTAGGCGCGCAGGTCCTGAGGATAGCTTTCTTCCTCGTTAAACTCGTCCTCTTCATCGTAGTACCAGATACCAACAGTTACCTGGTCGTTGGGTACGGCATTGCCATCAGGGAAATAGTGAACTTCCCACTCAACCTTGGAGTTTGCCGGTACACGGCGGCAGGCGCCCTTGGGTACCTTCTCACCCAGTTTGCCGATAGCAAACTCGGACAGGCGGTCACCATTTACCCACTCACCTTCTTCGTTCAGAACCTTGAAGTGCGAGTTGGCGTGGTGAGTTGAACCAATAGCAGCTGCGGAAGGCAAAGTCTCTACGGCCTTGATGCAGCGGCTCTCGGTGATGCCGGAATCAACAATCGGCTTCCACCACAGGTCCTGACCTTCGGCGGGCACATCCCAGGCAGTGGATTTGATGGTGTGATCCGGTGGTCCAAGCTCAGCGGCCAGACGCCATTCACCCATATTGGGGAATTGCTTCGGTGGCGGCAGGTCTTCGGCATTACCGAAAGGAGAACCGGCGTTAACCCACTCTACGATGGTATTGATGTCTTCTTCCGACATACGCCAGTCATTCTTGAGGTTTTGCACACCGGTGTGAGTGTCGTAGTGATACGGAGGCATCTCACGGGAGGCAACCTTGAGCTGAATAAGCGGCGCCCAGGGGCGTACTTCTTCATAGCTGGTGAATGACATGGGACCGATCTGGCCAGGCTGGTGACAGATCTGACAATTCTCCTGAATTATCCGGGACACCTCCTTGGCATAAGTCGGCGGATGATCGGCTTCCTGAGCATTGCCAAGAGCCGGCAGCACTGCTGATACCAGTAGTGCACTTAGGGCTTTTTTATACGCCATTTTCCAAATCCTCTTGTGGGCAAGGTATTTTGAGACGCTGGGCGTGTTTTCTCAAAAGGGACTCTATGTGTATGAATTACAGCTCATAATAGTGCTGATTTGCGCACCGGACTGCAAGTAGATAAATGTTACGGATTGTCGACCAGTTGTGACATTTATACCCGTTATAAGAGTTAGTACGTCCTCGCAAGCGCTTGAGATCACTGGGATTTGAGAGAATTGCACCAAAATAGTGCGAATGAGGCTGGGGGCTGGAGACTGGCAGCTAAGGATCAGTCATCACGTCGGTGGTCCCAGACCGGTCAGCTGCTCACTCAAGCACTTCAAAAAAACCGGCGGCCCTGAGATTGATGGTGATGTCTTCATCGCTGTTATTATCGAAATACCAGCCATGAATACCATCGAAAGGAGCCACCAGCGAACCCTGCTCTTCGCCATCCTGATGAATTTTGTAGAACATCACTGTACCGGGTTCTTCGCCAACACGGTGGGTATGACCATGAAATTCAGCAGTCAGTAATTCCGGTCGCGCCATATCGACAGTCCATCGGTAACTCAGGGATTGCCCCTTGTTCATGCCCAGCTTGTATTCCAGTGCCGTATTGCGCAGCACAAGAATTTCATACTCTCCTTCCCGGTATTCGCTATCGCTGCCGAAATAGGTAGCCTCACTGAGCGGGACTTCAATCCAGTCTTCTGGTTCTTCACTGTCATTGCTGCAAGCAATCAATCCGGGTAGAAGAACCATGAACAGGCCGATTTTGCCTGCTACCCTGGCCGAATTCATTCGCTGCTTGCCAGTGGCTGGTCTGTGTCGCATAAGCTGAAAATCCCGTTTAATACGCCGCCACGCCATGATACAGCCAGTGGCACAGACGGCCGTGACACCCAGCAGAAAGACTACCATGAAGACATCCCAGAAGGGCCGGCTACGCAATAACGCCGTAAAGTCGCCGCGATGGAGTCCATAGTGCAGCCAGCGATACCAGCGAACGTCCTGATCGACTTTTCGCAATAACTCACCATTTACCGGGCTCAAGTAATAGCGCCGGTTTTCATCATCCCCATATATCACCCTGAATACAGGAAATTGTCGCGTTTCGTGGTGATCATAGTAGTAGGCATCACCCTGTTCCAGCATCGCTGTCGAGGCAATATTGCGACCGGGTTGCAAGGCCCTGGCAGCCGCAGCCAATTGGTCGCTGCCAAGGGGCGCAGTTTGCAAGCTGTCAGTATTCAGGCGTGTACCAACATCAGCACCCTGAAAGGCCACCAGTTGCAACTCCCCATCGAAGGCTGACATCCGATATCGGGAAATCGCCTGCCCGGATTGTGCGTTCTGAACAGTGTTCAGGGTGCTGCTAATGTCCTGCCAGGTGAGGGCTTGTCCTTGCAGGCGACGGGCTTCGGGTGCTGCGCTTTCCCCTTCCAGCCAGCCCCAGGGATTCATGGAGAACAGGCCGCTGACTACCCAGGTCAGGGTCAGCAGACCAAAAACCAGGCCACTATAATGATGCCAGAAGGCAAATCCTTTGTAGGGCGATGCCGGACCGGTAGGGCGTCTTCGGAACTGGCGAATACCGAGATACAGGCCAATACTGGTCAGGAATATTCCCAGCACGGTGAGCCATATTACGGTTTGTGCCCAGACAGTTGTGTGTTGACGTAATACCGTGGGATAGAGCCAGTGAATCACCGCGCCCAGATAGCCCCATACCCGCTCGCGGCGAGTGGTGAGCTGAATGACTTCACCACTGCGAGTGGAGAGATAGAACTGACTGCTCGCCGGGTCGTTGACCTGGTAGCGATACAGAGGCCGATGGGGGTTATAAGCGCCGTAGACAGTCCACTGATCATTATGAATGGTGGCATCCAGAGTGATATCGAATCCGGCAAATTGTCGCGCCGCAAATTCCCGGGCGATTTCCCCGGCGAATTCTGCATCAACGCCATCCAGTGGCCGACCACTGCGCAAATCGTAGGTGATTGGCAACTGCTCAACAGGATCGACACGCAATACCGGGAAGCCGGCCAGCATTTCAAGTACTGCCGAATCAAATCCCAGTTCAGAAAAGACCGGCTCCACGGGGCTGGCGCAGCAGTCTTCCAGCTGCAAGGGAGCCAGCAAGGCGCGGCGCTCTTTGTCATCCAGCTCCGGATATTCCTGGTACATCATGATGATGCCGGACACAGTCCAGATCAGCATGATCAGGCCCACAGCAATGCCCAGGTAGCGATGGGCCAGGAACAGTAATCTGATCATAGTGCAATAAGTCTGTTGCTAATCAAAAACGCAATGTATAGGAGAGATGCATGGTGCGGTGCATGCCGAGATTCTCATAGAGATAGGATTTGCCGGTGAGATCGGCTGTGCCCACATCGATGCGGGTAGTATATTCCTCATTGAAGGCATTTTCGATGCGTAAAACAAACTGGTGTTGCTCGTCATCACCAAAATAATAACTGCCCGCAAGATCAACCAGCGTGTAGTCACCCCGTTGCGTGTTGCGCCGGCCATTGATATCGCCGACATGATTGGCGGTCAGTGACAGGCTAAATGGCAAGTTGCTGTGCTGATATGCAAGGCGCAGTTTGCTTTCAGATTCCGGGATGCTGGTCAGCTGTGGGCCGGTATTATTGAATACAGCATCAGTGTTGGTGTGCGAAATGCTGCCGGTGAGATTGTCATTAAAGTCATAACTGACAATAAGTTCGAAGCCATCCATATTCACTTCATCATCCGAGTTTACAAAACTTTCCCCGACCACGCCGGCAATCGTGAGCGGTACATAGGAATCAATATAATTGCTGATATCCCGGCTGAACCAGGTTAGTTCAAAAGCGAAGCGGGCGAATTCACCACCCAGTGCCAGATTAAGGTTTTCGCTTTCTTCAGGCTGTAGCGAGGGATTGCCAATCGCAAACCAGCCGCCATCGGGCACACCGTCATTATCATCGTCATAGTATTCATTCAGAAACAGTGCTTCGGCATCGGGCATGCGAAAGGACGTTCCCGCGTTACCCTGCAAATAGAAATTCTGGTTGAGTTGATGCCTGCCGGTGAGATTCCAGACAGTTGAATCTTCCATATTGGACGCCTGATTGTTACGTACACCAAGGGCCAGCAAGGTATTGTCAAACAGATTTTCCGTAGTGCGAATTTGCAGAAAGGGGGCTGTCACTTCTTCTTCGAGATCGCCAATTCGCCAGACGTCATCAGATCCGGAAAATCGCTGGTGATCAACACCCACAATGTATTCAAAGTTCTGGCCAGGAGTGATTTTCGCCATGGCGTTCAGGCCGCTGTCTTCATAGCCCCAGTAGTCGCCATTGTTGCGATAAACGATACCGCCATCGAGATTGCCGTTGGCGTCCAGGCTGTTATAGATGCGGGTATAAATTGTATCCCAGCTGTGTTGATAGGCTTTGACATAGAGCTCGAGTGATTCACTCAGGCGTTGATCGAATTTCAGGGTAATGATTTCTTCATCCCGAGCGTTGGTGGTGGTGTTATTCAGAAACGGGCGGGCAAAATCAAGGTCTGCATCGCTGTTCTGGTATTGCAGGGAAACGCGGGTTTCATCACTGGGGTTCCAGGCATATTTCACACCCAGGCTGGCAACATCAAAACCGCGCTCACGGTCAGTTGCACTGGCCTGAATAGCGCTGTCACGCCAGGGTGTGTATCCGTCTGCCTCATCTTTTGAGGCATAGACCACAAACTGGTGGTCGCCGACGCTGCCCCGGGCATAGGCATTGAGGTTGTAACCGTCATTGCTGTTGATGGCGGAGCCGATGGCGCCGTCGCTTTCATTCTGAAAACTTTTAGTGACTATGTTGACCACGCCGCCTACTGATTGCGTGCCATAGAATATACCTTGCCCACCTTTCAGCACTTCAATGCGCTCCACCATATGAGCTGGCACGGTATCCAGGGGGCTGGTGCCGTTATACAAGCGATTGGTGATCCTTACACCATCAATCAGCCAAAGAATTTCAGCATTGCGAGAGCCCTGCAAGGAGGCGTCGAAATAGTCAAAAGGGCCATGCTTGGGGGCGATATGCAGCCCGGGCACCAGCATTTGCAAGGTTTGGGTGATATCGACAAAGCCATGCGCCTTGATTTCTTCAGCGCTAATGATCTCCACCCGATTACCGTAACGGGCCAGTTCCAGAGGGATGGACTCCTCCAAACGGCGGGATTCGACCAGAATCTCCTCGACTTCTGCCGCGAGGCTATTGAGCGACAAGGCGCTGCCTAGCAGGCTGATGATCATTTTGCTGGTGTTGGTTTGAATTGCCATGGTTGCCCTGATTCTCCACTGTTCGAATTATTGCAGCGGCAATACTGTACCTGTGCTTGGCTCAAAACCAGTAAAAATCGACTCTTTAACGTTTTTTAACCTTGCTGCAGGCCAGCAATGACGGGATTTGAAGCAGGTTAGGGCGCCGCTGGCGAGAAATTCGAAACAAGGCTCATAATGTCAGGAAAGGGGAGGTCCTCGAGTCACTCTAAAAGTCAGATTGACTCACAAAAGTGGAAGATTGGGTGCCCGTAATAACGATTGTGACAGGATTGGCGTTCTACTAGTTTTGAACGAGCGTCCCTTCCTTTAGGCCTTGGATAGCAGTCCAGGTATAAGCCGACACGAGATTTCCCAGTAGACCTGCTGATCAATCCCTCACCAGGTCAAAGTGTTGCCACTTTGGTGCCACAGAGTGCTCAAAAGCGCAGAAACATCGGCGTTGTCGCAGAGCCAATGCAGCTTTATTCTAGCCTGTATAACAATTCGAACTGTTGATATCGCCGAGACAGGAATTTCATGCGATCACTGAATACCCAATGTGTTGTTGCCGGTGGCGGTCCCGCTGGATTAATGGCGGGCTATCTGCTGGCAAGGCAGGGCGTTGAGGTTGTCGTTCTGGAGAAACACGCTGATTTCCTGCGTGATTTCCGTGGCGATACAGTGCACCCTTCGACTTTGGAGTTATTCCATGAGTTGGGCTTACTGGATGAATTACTCAGCCGCCCTCATCAGAAGCTCAGCATGGCTTCGGTAACAGTTTCCGGAAAACAATTTGATGTTGCTGAGTTTGGGCGGCTGTCTACACAGTGCAAGTACATCGCCATGATGCCGCAATGGGATTTCCTTGATTGTCTGGCCAGTGCAGCGAGCAAGTATCCGAATTTCAAACTCCTGCAATCCACAGAAGCTGAGAAGCTGCTTGAAAGTGAGGGGAAGATTGTCGGCGTTAGCGCAAGTGACGATGATGGTCCACTGACTATTCGAGCGAATCTCACTATTGCGGCTGACGGCAGGGACTCCACATTGCGAGATGTTTCCGGTTTGGCCGTTGAAAATATCGGCGCCCCAATTGATGTGTTCTGGATGAAATTGCCGAGAACGCCCTCCAATGCGCCAGAATCCCTGGCCAAAATAGCTGCCGGTGGATTTCTGGTGCAAATCAATCGGGGCGACTACTGGCAGTGCGCCCTGCCATTCAAGAAAGGCGCAGACGAAGAGATTCGTGCGCAGGGCCTGGAGGCATTTCGTGAACGAATTTCCGGTATTGCCCCGGAGCTAACTGAGGCGACCGGCGAACTCAGGTCCTGGGATCAGGTCAAATTGCTGACTGTGCAGGTGAACCGACTTACGACTTGGTGGCGAGAAGGTTTTCTTTGTATTGGCGATGCGGCGCATGCCATGTCACCGGTAGGTGGGGTCGGGATAAATCTGGCTATCCAGGATGCGGTGGCCGCAGCGCGTATGCTGGGGCCAGCGCTACTCACTGAGTCTGTCGAAGCAGAAATGCTGGCTGGCGTGCAAAAGCGTCGGGCCTGGCCAGCCAGGATGACCCAGAAAGCGCAGGTGATGATTCATAAACGCATTCTGGTGCCTGCCTTGAACAGCAATTCTCCGCCACGCCCACCAGCAGTAATAAAGTTGCTGAATAAGGTTTCCTGGTTGCGGCGTATCCCTGCGCAGGCTATTGGGATCGGCTTGCGGCCTGAGCACTGGCGAGAGCTGGATTGATGCCGGAAATGAGCGCGCGGCTATTGCTGTGACGCGGCTTGCTTTGCAGGCTTTTTTGCCATCACCCGACTAAAAAGTGGCAAGTCCAGTAAGGATGTCAGCCAGCGATTCAGATTCGGATACGGGCCCTGTGCGAACCATTCCTGATCGACCATGGAAAACTGCCGAACAAAGGGAAAGATCGCAATATCGGCAAATGTAATTTCATGCTTTATGAGACAGGGTTTGTGCTGTAAAACTGCCTCAAGCCGCTGCAGATAGCTGTCGCATTGATCACGGTAATATTCCTGGCTGTGTTCAGGGTGGCGGTCGGCGTATTTATAACGATCGAGCCAGGTTTTAAATTCACCGTCATTATCACGAATCAATTTATGGCTATTGCTCAGCTCTTCTTGTGAGAGCGAGACATACCAGTTGTCCGGGTCATTTCGCTCTAGCGCCCACTGCATGATCTCCAGACTTTCGTCTATCACTTTATCGCCATCCACCAGCACCGGCACGGTGCCCTTGCTGGAGTACTCGAACAAGGCTCGGGGTTTGTCCTTGAGTGAGACTTCTTCAATTTGAATCGGTATTGCCGCCGAATAAATAGCCATGCGGGCGCGAATGGCATAGGGGCAGCGGCGAAAAGAATAGAGTAAGGGCAGGGTCTCGGGATTCATATGATCAGAGGGTTGGGGCGTTTGAAATTTAAGTGCTTTGATTTTGCTTCGTCAAAAATTATGAGATTGAAACAAGTACTGCGCGGCGGATCGGTAGTGTTTCTGGTGATGATATCTTCGATAGGCGGGGTGTGAACAGGTGCTGTGAGTAAATCGGACCACGTGGTTCGATTCCAACTCTATTTAAGAGATGCGACGGGTTTGATGCCAGTGTAATAATTTGAGAAAAAAGATGGTGACCAGGGGATCGATGTTGAACTTGGCGACGCTATCTTCGTTGGGCGGGGCGTGGACAGATGCTGTGAAGTAAATCGGACCACAGTGGTTCGATTCCTTTTCTTTAAAAAGAAATTCTGAAATAGATGCCAAGCTGTGAGGCAATAAGAGAGATGGTGCCCAGGGGATCGATTGTGAGCTTGGGGATACTATCTTCGTTAGGCAGGGCGTAGACAGATGCTGTGAAGTAAATCGGACCACAGTGGTTCGATTCCCTCTGTTAAAAAAGAATCGCTGAAATAGATGCCAAGCTGTGAGGCAATAAGAGAGATGGTGCCCAGGGGATCGATTGTGAGCTTGGGGATACTATCTTCGTTAGGCAGGGCGTAGACAGATGCTGTGAAGTAAATCGGACCACAGTGGTTCGATTCCCTCTGTTAAAAAAGAATCGCTGAAATAGATGCCAAGCTGTGAGGCAATAAGAGAGATGGTGCCCAGGGGATCGATTGTGAGCTTGGGGATACTATCTTCGTTAGGCAGGGCGTAGACAGATGCTGTGAAGTAAATCGGACCACAGTGGTTCGATTCCCTCTGTTAAAAAAGAATCGCTGAAATAGATGCCAAGCTGTGAGGCAATAAGAGAGATGGTGCCCAGGGGCGGAATCGAACCACCGACACGGGGATTTTCAGTCCCCTGCTCTACCGACTGAGCTACCTGGGCCCTTTGGCCTGTTGCGCTTGCTAAAGCTTCGTTGCGAGCCGATATCTCTTTCGGTCACTTACTTGTGTAAGCTCCCTCAATAGATTCGTCTCGCGCCTCGCCTTAGCTGCGCTCACGACGCCCAAAGCTGTGCTTGATTTGGGTACCGTGGACTTCGGTCTGCTTGACTAAATTGGCTATCAGATTGCCTGGAGCCTGCCAAACGAGCCGCGTATTAAACCCGTCCGGGCCTTGTTAGTCAAGACTCACGGGGCAATTACTCTTCCGGAGGCACATAGCCTTCGGCCTGGTCGAATTCCTCGTTGTTGAGGAATTTGTCCATCTCCTCCATCAGGTATTTGCGGGCGTCCGGATCCATCATATTGAGCTGCTTTTCGTTGATCAGCATGGTCTGCTGGGCCTGCCATTCCTGCCAGGCCTTTTGTGAGACGGTTTCGTAGATCTCCTTGCCCTTGGCGCCGGGGTAGGGGGGTACCGCCAGGCCCGGCAGTTCCTTGTTGTATTTTCGGCAGTGCACCATGCGGCTCATGGAAGTCCTCTTCTGATGTCGTTTATCGCTGAATTCTACTGATTTGGCCCGGCCAGTTTGCCGAGCAGTTTCTTCACCGGGGCGGCCAGGCCGACCTCTATTGAATGGTCCAGAGGGTACCAGAGCCAGCGGTCGGAATCAGCAAGTGCATGGTTCCGGGCTATGGCTTCATGCTCCATGGGCTCAATATCCAGATGATAATGGGAGAAGGTATGGCGCAGTGCTGGCAGAGGCCGGATTTTGCCTTGGCCCAGTTCAATTCCCGCGGGCAGGGCGTCGGCAGGCTGTTTGCTGGCCAGCTCTCCTTCGGGCAGGGAATAAAGCGAACCCCAGATGCCCTGGGGCGGGCGCTTTTGCAGCAGCACCTCGCCCTGCTTGTTGCGAATTATATGCATGCGGGTGCTTTTTACCGGCAGGGTCTTGCGGGGCTTCTTGCCCGGTATTTCTGCCGTCAGCTGCTGTTTGAAAGCCTGGCAGTCTGCCGCCAGTGGGCATTGCTGGCAGAGGGGCTTGCTGCGCAGGCAGACCGTGGCGCCGAGATCCATCATGGCCTGGGTGTAGTGGGCGACGCGTCTGGCGGGAGTGAGCTGCTCGGCGATCTCCCAGAGCTGATTTTTGACGGTAGTCTTTTCCGGCCAGCCGTTAATGGCGAAATAGCGGGTCAGCACGCGTTTCACATTGCCATCCAGGATTGGTGCCTGGATGTTCATGGCAAGGGCTGCGATGGCGCCAGCGGTGGAACGGCCTATGCCAGGTAGAGCCTGCAGTTCGTCCACCGAGCCCGGGAAGCGTCCCTGATAGTCTCTGCTGACTATTTGGGCGGCCTTGTGCAGATTGCGGGCGCGGGCGTAATAGCCGAGGCCGGTCCACAGATGCAGGACCTGATCAGTGTCGGCAGCCGCCAGGTCTTCAACACCGGGGAAACGGTCCATGAAGCGCTGGAAATAGGGGATGACTGTGCTGACCTGGGTCTGCTGCAGCATGATTTCTGAAACCCAGACCCGATAGGGCTCGGGGTTTTTCTGCCAGGGCAGGTCATGGCGACCGTGCTGGTCAAACCAGTCCAGCACCTGACTGACGAAGTGATTCGGTTCCAGCTTCAGGGATTCGGTCATGGCTCCCGCGCTAGCGGTTCAGCAGATTACGTAGCAGGCCGCGAGCGCTGTCCTGCACTTCTTCCGGCAACTGGTCGGAAATGACTTCTTCCAGACGGTTACGCACAGCATTGGTGCCGATCTGGGCAAAAATATCCCTTACGGCATTGAAATCCGGGCGGCAATACTGCCCTACGGGATCATCAAAGGCGGCGCTGCATTGCACCGGCCAGGAGATGTCGTGATAGAGCTCGCCAATGGGGATGGTCTGGGTAAAAGGGTCACCCAGTACCGTGAACAGCAGGTCATAATCGAAGCTGCCTGCTGCCAGATCAATGCCGCCGCTACCGGTGATGTCGAAATTGTCCATGCGCAGCTTGATGTTCTGGTTCACCTGCAGGCCTTCATCCAGGGTGATATAGCCGCCCATTTCGCTGAAACGGATGATGTCCGGCCATTGCTGGATTGAGGCGCCATCGGGGCTGAGAGCGGCAATCGCTGTGAATACCTGTTTGATCAGGCCGATGTCCACGGAATTGTCAGAGATATTAAAAGTCGTGGAGCCGGAGAGGGTGTTCAGCAAGGCATTGACGCTGCTGCCCCGGCCGGAGTGTTCCGACTCCATATTGAGGTTGCCTGTCACCGTATTGAAGCGCGATATCGAGGGCGCCAGTTGCAACAGGTTCAGGGAGTCGGTGGAAAAGCGGGTGCTCAGTGCCGGCTCATCGCTGCGGGCATCGAGGCGTAGCGAGCCTTGCAGGCTGCCATCGAAGGCGCTGACCGGGGTCAATTCCAGGTCCAGCACGCTGTCTTCAATATTGGTATAGAGATTGATGTTGTCGAAGCGCATGTCATTGACGGTGACCGAGGCCAGAGACACCGAGCCGATGAGATTCATGCTGGACAGCAGCCCGGTGGGCAATGGAGTGTCAGACTCGGCCGGGGCCGGAGTTGCGGTTTCCGGCTCGGCTTCTGCTTCAGGCGATTCCTCTGCTGTGATGTAGGGGCTCAGATCAATATCGCCACCTATCACTGAATAGCTGATGTTCATGGGGGCCATGGCGGTGGCAAAGCGCGCACTGCCGCTGGCTTGTACTTCTGCTTCCCCGAGGCGCAGGGTAAGACTGGGCATGGTGGCTTCGCTGCTGTTGCCGCTGAACTGCATCTGAAAAGCAGCGAGTTGCTCATTGGTCAGGCTTGGTGCGCCGGAGCGGGATTCTTCCAGCATGCCCAGGCGTTGCAGCAGGCCTGGCAGGGAAAACGGGTCGGCAGCAAGATTGCCGCTGAATTGCGGATTGTTATTGAAATTGACCACGCTGACTTCACCCTGCAACAGCAATGGTGTCACGGTGAATGCCAGATTGTTGAAATTCAGGTTGCCCTGATTCAGGTCGACAATGACATTGCTGCGCAGGCTCATGGGCACCGGCTCGCCCATGCCGTCGTTCTCAAAATCGAAATCCAGCTGGATATCGAAGGGTCGGCCATTGATATTGGTGTCGCGGCTGTCGAGATTGAAATTGGCAACCTGATAGCGACTGCCGCTGCTCAGGTCCTGATAGTCGATGGAAGTGTTGTTGATGCTGATGCGGTCAATGACCAGTTCGCTGAAATCTGAAGAACCGCCGCTCTCGCTGCCGTCTTCGCTGACCATCTCGCTAAGCTTGTCGCTCTGCCAGATGGAATTGCCGTCGGCGGTGATGTAGTAATTGACATGGAAATCACTGGCCAGGAGTTCTTCCACCACAATCCGCTCATTGAACAGCTCACGGAAATCCACCCGCAGGATGACCTCCGAGGTGGACATCAGCTCCTGACGCTGGCCGGGATTGCTTAGTCTGACGTCACTGAGGGTAATACCCAGGGTTGGGAAGAACTCCACATCGAGATCGCCAGCAATAGTGATGTCATAGCCAGTGGCCTCCGCCACGGCCTCCTCAATAGTGCTTCTGTAATCGGCATTGCGGACATAGTAAACAACGCCAACAGCGCCAATGAGAATGAACAAAGCCAGCAGGGCAATGATTTTCAGCAGGATTTTCATTTTTCGGTGGTCAGAACCTGGGGTAACAATCCGGTTTTTGGGATGGGGCGGGCTACAGGGCCCGGCAAATAGTCGTTAACGGCCATAAGTGTAGCCGATCACCGGAAACGGTGCATCCTGCGGCTTTTCCTAAGGGTGGCCGGGCATTATAATGCGGGCTTTTCTCAAACCGGGACTCTCCATGAGTAACAGCAGCGCCTCAGCGCCTGCCACAGGCGGCCGTTCGGCCACTGTCGAGCGCAACACCAAGGAAACCCAGATCAGTATTTCCCTCAATCTCGACGGTAGCGGCGAGCTTGACGTGGAAACCGGTCTGCCCTTTCTCGACCATATGCTGGACCAGATTGCCCGCCACGGCCTGATTGATCTGAAAATCAGGGCTACCGGCGATCTGGAAATCGATGCTCACCACACCGTGGAAGATATCGGTATCACCCTGGGTCAGGCCATGAACAAGGCCCTGGACAAGACCGGTATCTGCCGTTACGGCCATGCCTATGTGCCTCTGGATGAGGCGCTTTCCCGGGTAGTTATCGACTTCTCCGGGCGTCCCGGCCTGGATTTCCATGTCCAGTTTGCCAAGGGCACGGTGGGCAATTTCGATGTGGACCTGTTCCATGAGTTCTTCCAGGGTTTCGTCAATCACGCCCTGGTGACACTGCATATCGATAATATTCGTGGCAAGAACGCCCACCACCAGATTGAAACGGTATTCAAGGCTTTCGGTCGTGCGCTGCGCATGGCTGTCGAGGCCGACCCGCGTCAACAGGGTGTTATCCCTTCCACCAAGGGCACGCTCTGATTTTCAGGCTTCACGCAAGTAGTCACGCAGGTAATAGTGCAGACAAAGCATGAATAAAGTCGCCATCATCGATTACGGCATGGGCAATCTCCATTCTGTTGCCAAGGCCGTGGAGCATGTCGCTCGTGAATCCGGCCAGGCCGTTGAAGTCACTGTGTCCGCCGACCCCGCCAAAATAGCCGAGGCCGATCGGGTGATCTTTCCCGGTGTTGGTGCCATTCGCGATTGCATGGCGGAAATCCGGCGTCTGGATGTGGGACAGATGGTTGAGAACGCCATGAAGTCAAAGCCGGTGCTGGCCATTTGTGTGGGCATGCAGGCCCTGATGGAGCACAGTGAGGAGAACGGCGGGGTGGAATGCCTGGGTTTTCTGAAGGGGCAGGTGAAATATTTTGGCAGTGATTTGACCGACGCCAAAGGGCATCGTCTGAAAGTACCCCATATGGGCTGGAATCAGGTGCGCCAGCAGACCGCGCACCCGCTCTGGCAGGGTATTCCTGACAACAGCCGCTTCTACTTCGTGCACAGCTACTATGTGGATGACGTGGATGCCGACAAGGTCACTGGTGTGTCTGAATACGGCAAGCAGTTTGTCGCCACTCTGGCAGCGGATAATATTTTTGCTACCCAGTTTCACCCGGAAAAAAGCCAGGTCGTGGGTCTGACTCTGCTGGGTAATTTTTTGGCCTGGGATGGTTCGCGCTAGCGCCACCGGGCAGGAGAGAACGGATACAACTATGTTGGTGATACCCGCAATCGATATCAAGGACGGCCAGTGCGTACGTCTGCGTCAGGGCCGTATGGAAGACTCCACCGTATTCGGTGATGATCCGGTATTGCAGGCCGAAAAGTGGTTGCAGCAGGGTGCCCGGCGCCTGCATATCGTCGACCTGAATGGCGCCTTTGCCGGAACCCCGGTGAATGCCGAGATCGTCACTGCCATCACCCGGAAATTTCCGGAATTACCGGTACAGATAGGCGGTGGTATTCGCAATCTGGACAGTATCAGATTCTATCTCGATGCCGGCGTCAGTTATGTGATTATTGGCACCGCCGCCGTCAAGGATCCCGACTTCGTGAAGCAGGCCTGCAAGGAATTCCCTGGCAAGATCATCGTTGGTCTGGATGCCGTGGGTGGCATGGTGGCCACCGAGGGTTGGGCAGATGTGTCCGAGCAATCGGCGGTGGAGCTGGCCCGGATGTTCAGCGATGCCGGCGTAAGCGCTATCGTTTATACCGACATCGATCGTGACGGCATGATGCAGGGCGCCAATATCGAAGCCACAGTCGATCTGGCGGAGCAGTCCTCGATTCCGGTGATTGCCTCCGGCGGCATCGCCAAACTGGGTGATATTGTCGATCTCAAGGAAGCCGCAAAAAATACCGGCGGCGGTGGCATCACGGGGGCGATAACCGGGCGGGCGATTTACGAGGGTCGCCTCGATCTGGCCGAAGCCCAGCGCTACTGCGATCAGGATTAGGAGTCCGGGTAAAGATTATGGCACTGGCGAAACGAATTATCCCCTGTCTGGACTGCGACAAGGGCCGGGTGGTCAAGGGGGTGCAGTTTGTCGATATCCGTGATGCCGGTGATCCGGTGGAGGTGTCCAAGCGCTATTGTGACGCCGGGGCCGACGAAATAACCTTTCTCGATATCACCGCCAGCCATGAGGCGCGGGACACCACCGTCGATACTGTCAGCGCCATTGCCGGGCAGGTGTTCATTCCCCTGACTGTGGGCGGTGGCATACGCAGCCTCGAAGATATTCGCACCATGCTCAATGCCGGTGCCGACAAGGTGGCCATCAATACTGCCGCGGTAACCAACCCTGAATTTGTGCGTCAGGCGGCCGAGCGATTTGGCTCCCAGTGCATTGTGGTGGCTGTCGATGCCAAGCGGGTCAATAAAGAGGGCGAAGCACCGCGTTGGGAAATCTTCACCCACGGCGGACGCAAGCCCACTGGTCTGGATGCCATCGACTGGGTCAAGCGTATGGTGGACTACGGTGCCGGTGAAATTCTGCTCACCAGTATGGATCGCGATGGCACCAAGCAGGGTTTTGACCTGGAACTGAACCGGGCTGTCAGCCGCGCCGTGCAGGTGCCCATCATTGCCTCCGGTGGTGTCGGCAATCTGGAGCATCTGGCCGAAGGAGTTCTGGAAGGCGAGGCAGATGCGGTGCTGGCTGCCAGTATCTTCCACTTTCAGGAATATACGATTCCCGAGGCCAAGGCCTATATGGCAGACAAGGGCATTGAAGTCAGGCAGATGCCAGCCAGCAAAGGCTAATCGTTATTCTGCGCAAATGAGCCAGCAGGACGATTTCTGGCCGGTTTGAAGGCATTAATGCCCTTGAGCACATTAAGCGCTTCATTGAGCGGATAGTCTGTCACCAATACCTCTTCGGCCGAGATCAGTGCCTCGCTCATTTCTGCATTGCTATCCACTTCTTCGGTACCGGACTCCGCTTGCAGATGCCCCTGCAGATCAGACTCGCTGTACTGACCGACACTGCGTGAGCGGCGGGTAACAAAGGCATCATCCACTTCGATATCCGGCACGATGCCCTGGGCCTGAATGGAACGACCACTGGGAGTGTAGTAGCGGGAGGTGGTGAGTTTCAGAGCCCGGGTTTCATCCAGGGGCAGGACAGTTTGCACCGAGCCCTTGCCGAAGCTCTGGGTACCCATGATGATGGCGCGACCGTGATCCTGCAAAGCTCCGGCCACAATCTCCGAGGCCGAGGCCGAACCATTGTTGATCAGCACCACGATGGGTACATCGGCCGCCAGGGTGTCACCCCGGGTGGCGGAGAACGACAGGTCATTACCATCCAGGCGTCCGCGGGTGGACACGATATCGCCTTCATCGATAAACAGATCCACGACTTTCACCGAGGACTGCAGAACCCCGCCGGGGTTGTTGCGCAGGTCCAGTACGATTCCCTTGAGATCGCCGTGCTCGGCCAGGATTTCCTGTAGTTCCTCTTCCAGATCTGTACCGGTATTGGCGCGGAACTGGGCGATACGCAAATAGGCATAGCCTGGCTCCAGCATGGTGCTGCGCACACTGGCGATGGATATCACTTCGCGGACAATGGTCAGGTCGAAGGGCTCAACACCCTGACGGGAAATGGTGACAGTCACTGAAGTGCCCGGTTCACCCCGCATCATATTGGCAGCTTCTTCCGGCAGCAGTTCCCGCAGGGGATGATTGTCGATGGCTATAATCAGATCGCCGGCTTCGATACCGGCCCGGTCCGCCGGGGTGTCATCAATGGGGCTGATTACCTTGATATAACCGTCTTCCCGTCCCACTTCGATGCCCAGACCACCGAATTCACCGGTGGTGGTTTCCTGCAGTATTTCATAGTCGCTGTCAGACAGGTAGGAAGAATGGGGGTCCAGGCCACCGAGCATGCCGCGAATGGCGTTTTCCAGCAGAGTCCGGTCGTCAATTTCTTCCACATAGGCGCGGCGAATACGTTCCAGTGCCTCGGTGAACATGCGCACTTCTTCCAGCGGAAGGGGCAACAGTTCAGGCTCAGTTTGCTGGGCCTGGGTCTGCGGCGCAAAGACCAGGCCCGGAAATGCCAGCAAGCCAAGCAGACGCAATGCTGCCAGGGGGCGGGAAACGGTCAGGTTAAACGTCATGTGGGAATTCCTGCTTGGTAAATGCAACCAGACTGTGATTTAGGCTCAATGGTTTCAGTTTATACCAGGATTGGCAAATAAGGCTGTGGCCGGGCTCGCGCTGTTGCAAAACACTACAATTACTCCAGCATCATGAGAGGGGCTGGAAAAAGCAGCCGGAAACACCGGCCCACACAAGAGAACATGGCGCTTGAGCGAGAGAAATCAAGCTTGCCAGGGCAGCAAAGCGGTGGCTTGAGCCGAAAAGATGCTGATTAGCTGTCCTGCAGCCAGTCAGCGGGGTCCAGGGCCTGACCGTTGCGGCGAATCTCGAAGTACAGACCCGGGGTGTTGTTGTCGCCACCAAGGCCCGAAGTGGCAAGGACGTCACCCGCATCCACCCAGTCACCGGCCTTGGCGGACAGGGCTTCATTGCGTCCGTACAGGCTCATATATCCATTGCCATGGTCGACGATGACCAGCAAACCGGCTCCTCTGAGCCAATCGGCAAATACCACATGGCCCGGATGAACCGCCCGCACCGGTGAGCCCGGTGAGGCGCCAATCACAATCCCCTGGCGCAGCAGATTGCCACCGCCATAGCTGCTGCCGAAACGGGACAGCCAGGGGCCGGACAGAGGATTCTGCAGACGGCCGCGACTGGCGTCGAAATCCGGCACGTCATCGAAGGAACGAATGCCTTCCATGGCCCGGGCGATTTCGGCGATCAGGGATTCCAGCTCGGCCTGGTCAATCTCCAATTGTTCCAGTTCCTGATTGCGGTTGGCGATGTCGCTGCGCAGGTTTGCCAAGGCCAGCTCGCGCTCATCGCGCGCTTGATTGAGTTGCTCTGATTGCTGCGCCAGTTGCTGGCGCCGGGACTGCAGGTTTTGCACAGTGGCAGCAAGTTGTTGCGCCACCGAATCGAGGCTGTCGAGGGTTTGCCGGAACTCGGCGATACGGGCCAACTGGTATTCGCTCAGCACCGCAGAATAATGCAGCATGCGAGCCGATTCAGACGGGCCCTGGCCGCTCAGCAGCAATTTGAGTTGATTGTGCTCGCCACTGATATAAGCCGCCCGCAGGATTTCACCCAGCAGGTCTTCCTGCGTCTGGCGTTGTTGTTCCAGGCGATCCTGCTCCCTGCGCAGTTCTGTCAGTTCGCTTTCACTGCTGGCAATCTCAGCTTCGACACTGTCGATGGCCTGTTGCAAGTCACTAATTGCCAGCTCTGCTTCCCTGAGCCGTTGTTGGGCGGCGGATTGTTGCTGATTGGCATCAATCAGCCAGCTTTCGATGTCGGCAATGGCCGAGCTGACAGCTTCCAGCTCACCACGCGCCTGGGCGGCTTCATCCTGTGCAGCCAGTGGCTTTGCCAACAAGACTGCCAGGCAGCCTGACAGTAGCAGTGCTGCCAAATTGCCGGAAACTATTCGCTGCACCTGGCGCCCGGGTTTACTGACTGGCGGCCTGACTGGCAGTGCCAGTCTCGCCGAGCAGAACCTTGCCGGTCATTTCCGCGGGGATCGGCACATTGATCAGGGACAGAAGTGTTGGGGCCAGGTCGCACAGACTGCCTCCACTGAGGAAATTCAGGCCACTGTTGCCGACATACACCAGAGGTACGGGGCCATTGGTGTGGGAGGTCAATGGTTGGCCGGTTTCCGGGTCCAGCATTTGTTCGACATTGCCATGGTCGGCCGTGATCAATAGTTCGCCATCATTGTTTTCGATGGCCTCGACGATTTTACCCAGGCATTGATCGACGGCTTCCACCGCCTTTACCGAGGCGTCGAAATCGCCGGTATGACCTACCATATCGCCATTGGCATAGTTGCAGATAATGGCGTCATACTTGCCGGAATTAATGGCTTCTACCAGTTTGTCAGTCACTTCAAAAGCGGACATCTCCGGTTTCAGATCATAGGTTTTCACCTGGGGCGAGGGGATAAGAATACGGTCTTCCTTGGCGAAAGGCTCTTCGCGGCCACCATTGAAGAAGAAAGTGACATGGGCATATTTTTCCGTCTCGGCAATACGAAGCTGTGTCTTGCCCTGATCCGCCAGCCAGGAACCCATGACATTGGCCAGTTTTTCCGGCGGGTAGGCACAGGCGGTATCGATATCGGCGGCATACTCGGTCAGCATGACGAATTCCCCGAGCAGTGGACGGCTGCTGCGCTCGAATCCCTCGAAGTCATCATCGACAAAGGCACGGGTAATTTCCCGGGCGCGGTCGGCCCGAAAATTCATGAACACCACCACGTCGCCATCATCCACCAGCGCCGCCTCATCATCAGCCGCCTTGACCAGACTGGGCTGGACAAATTCATCGTCTTCATCCCGTTGATAGGCCGCTTCCAGGGCAGCAGTGGCATCATCGTAACAATACTGGGCTTTGCCCTCGGTCAGCAGCTCATACACCGGTTGCACCCGATCCCAGCGATTATCCCGGTCCATGGCATAGAAGCGTCCGCTGAGACTGGCCACCCGGCCCTTGCCAGACTGCCGCAGCAGCGTATCAGCCTTTTGCAGGGAGGGCAGGGCACTGCGCGGTGGCGTATCCCGGCCGTCCAGAAAGGCATGCATATAGACCTGGCTCACACCCTTGTCCAGGGCCAGTTGCAGCATGGCCAGTATCTGGTCTTCGTGGCTATGGATACCGCCGGGCGATAACAGCCCGAAGACATGCAGGGCTGTTTCAGCCTCGGCCGCCTTTTCGGCAGCGGCGCTGAGCACCGGATTGGTCCGGAAATGGCCTTCCTCGATATCCTTGTCGATCCGGGTCAGTGACTGGTAGACAACCCGCCCGGCACCCAGATTCATATGGCCCACTTCGGAATTGCCCATCTGTCCGCGCGGCAGACCCACGGATAGACCGGAAGTATCGATCAGGGTGTGGGGTCTGTTGGCCCAGAGCTGGTCCCAGTTGGGGCTGTGGGCGGCGTGAATGGCATTGTGTTTCGTGGCTTCGCGGTAGCCCCAGCCATCAAGAATAAGCAGTAGCGCGGTTTTCCTGGCAGTCATTGTCAGAGAGATTCCGTATCGAGGGATTGCTGAATTGTGCAGGGCCTATTATCCCTGAAAGGCGGATTCCCTGCGAGCCACCCGGGCAAATTGCTCCCGGGCTGCCCTGCTTACTTCTTTAGCGCAGCCGGGACGTGTATACTGCACCCCTTTTTGACAGGCCAGAACCTGCGGCAATACCCGACGGGCCTGGTTTCGGGCTTTTTAAACCGGCGAATTTTTACACTGCAGTAATCTGCTCAGGCCCAGGGAACGGTCTAACCTCACGCAACATGGCTCAATTTCTCGAATTCATTGCAAATCACTGGGTGCTGTCCACACTGTGGCTGGTTACTGTTGTCGCTATCATCATGTATCACCAGCGATCCGCCGGCGACAGCGTGGGACCGCAGGCGGCGGTCATGCTGATTAATCGCAAGGATGCCGTGGTGGTGGATGTGCGGGACAAGAAAGAATTTGAAAGCGGGCATATTGTCGATTCGATCAATATTCCCCACAGCAAGCTGAAACAGCGCCTGACGGAGCTGAACAAGCACAAGAGCAAACCCCTGATTGTGGTGTGCAAGTTAGGCCAACATTCCGGAGAAGCTACGCGCATGCTCAAGGAAGAGGGCTTTGCCGAGGTCTATCGCATGCGTGGCGGTATCACCGAATGGAAGACACAGTCCTTGCCACTGGTGCAGAAATAATCCGCTAGCAGCGAGGTGGCCGGGGCAGGCTGACAGAATTTAGCAGGAAATCCAGATGCCGGGCTTGACCGCCCGGCGCAACAGTTAACATCAAGACCCAGAACTGACAGGAACTATCATGGCAGAGAATCAAGAAAGCAATCAGACCGCAGCCGCGGGACAGGACGGCAACGCCCAGGCACAGGGCCCACAATTCGCCCTGCAGCGTATCTATCTGAAGGACTGCTCCTTTGAGTCACCCCGCAGCCCGGCGGTTTTCCAGAGCCAGTGGCAGCCCAAGATCAACTTCGATATCAAGACCCGTACCAACAAGATTCAGGACGACGTCTATGAAGTAGTGCTGGTACTGACTGCAGAGGCACAACTGGAAGAGCAGGCTGCTTTTCTGGTGGAAGTACACCAGGCCGGTATTTTTACCGTCAAGGACTTTCAGGACCCCCAGCTGGAGCAACTGCTGGCCACTGTCTGCCCGAATATCCTGTTCCCCTATGCCCGTGAAGCCATCGATAATCTGGTGACCAAAGGTAGCTTCCCGGCACTGATGATTTCCCCCATCAACTTTGATGCGCTCTATGCCCAGCAAAAGGCCCAGCAGGCCGGCCAGGCTGGTGAAAACGGCGGTTCCGCCGAGGCCGCTCCCTCCGAGCCGGTTCAGTAAGGCGCAGACAAGACGTCTTTCAGGCGCCAGACTCGAATTCGAGCTGGCGCCAGGCTTCATAGACCAGCACTGCCACTGCATTGGACAAATTCAGGCTGCGGCTGTCAGGCCGCATGGGAATGCGCAGTAGCTGCTCAGTCCCCAGTTCCTCCCTGATCGCTGCCGGCAGGCCTCTTGTTTCGGGCCCAAACAGCAAAAAGTCCCCCTTTTCAAATTTCGCCTGACTATAGCTGCGCCTGCCTTTGGTGCTCAGCCCAAACAGCCTGGCCCCCGGGTTTTTCTGCTGAAAAGTGGGCCAGTCCGGGTAGCTTTGAATGTCGGCAAATTCGTGATAATCCAGGCCCGCGCGGCGCAATTTTTTGGCCTCCAGGCTAAAACCCAGAGGTTCAATCAGATGCAGGCTGGAACCGGTATTTGCCGCCAAACGGATGATATTTCCTGTATTTTGGGGTATTTCTGGCTCAAAAAGTACGATATTGATCAATTTTTACCCAGTGCCTCCGGCGCTTCCTTTGCCCTTTGATGTCAGTAATTGGCTGTAGCCGGGATGGTAGCAGCTGAGGCCGGTTACAGGGCTGTCTGAGGGGGAATTAATGCAGCACAAGTCCGGCAATCGTATTAGAATAGCCCTGCAACCGAAGGAGTGTCCGATGTCTGATGAAAATGATGCCAACAAGGCGGGCAAACAGCCCGGTAAACTGAACAAATTCGAGGAATTCCTCAAGAAGGGCCGGCAATCAGCTCAGCAGCAGTCTGACAGTCGCGGGGTTGATCCCGAGATACAGGCACGTATCGACAGGATCATGCCAAAGCCTGAAGCTGAGGATGCAGCCTCCGAAAAATCCCCCAAAAAGCAGGATATTCACTGATTTCAAAGCTGAAGCCGGTAAAAACAGGGGAAAATATCAACGCCATTCATTTCCAGATTTCTTTAAAAGGCCTGGAAACATTGCCCGATTTTTCAATTTCTACCCGGCTTTGTCCCGCCAGTTTGTGACTGTTTAAACAGTTTCAGAGGGTGAAATTCATACTTACCCTAGTTTATCCCGCTCAAACACCGGCTTTGTTTTAGAATTTAGTCACTTAAACGATATTTCTATAGGGCTTCCAGTGAGTTTGGCCACGCCTGCGCGTGGGCGTCAGAGCGGCTTTTTTCATTGACCGGAGCCTGTTCCAGGCAGAAAGGGATTTTTCGCAATTTATGCGTTGCAATTGAGGCATCGCCAGCACTATGCAGCTATTCAAAAGAAAGGCCAAATCCAGCACCCGGGTCGGACTCAGTTTGCAGTCCGATCAGTTGATACTCGCCCATCTCGATGTGCGCAGCGGTCAACCCGTGTTGTTGCAGGGTCGTCACAAGGCGGTGGAATCGGCACGGGATGCCGGCAAGGAGCTGGGCAAGCTGGTGCGGGATCTGGAGCTCGATGGCAAACAGGTGTCCTGCGTGCTGGCACCCAGGGACTACCAGCTGCATCTGGTGGAAGCGCCCAACGTGGAGGCGGACGAGCTGCGTTCTGCGGTGCGCTGGAAGATCAAGGATCTGCTGGAAATGAAAGTGGAAGAGGCTGCCATCGATGTCTTCCCGGTGCCCGATGATGCCTACCGCGGTCGCAAAATGGTTTATGTGGTGGCCTCGCTGAAATCCCGTATTCGCCAGTTGGTGGAGCAGGTTGGCGAGGCAGGCCTTGAGCTGGCCATTATCGATATCCCGGAACTGGCCATGAACAATGTGACCAGTTGCTTTGTCGACGACAGTAATGGCGTGGCCTTTATGGATCTGCGTCGCACTGGCAGCACCATGAATATTTCTGTCGATGGCACCCTGTACCTGACCAGGCGCATTAACACCCAGTTGGATCCCGAAGTGATGCAGTCCGCTGACTGGTCAACCCTGAAAGATCGTCTGGTGCTGGAAATTCAGCGCTCCCTTGACTACTACGAGAGCCAGATGGGCCGACCGCAGATCAATCGCATTGTGCTTGCCCAGCGTCAGACCGACAGTGCCGAGCTAACGGCAGAGCTGGACCAGCTTCTGGCTGCCAAGGTAAGCAGCCTGGACTTGGCCGAGTCACTGGACAGTGAAGAAGAACTGACCTCTGAATTTCAGCAATTGGGCCTGACGGCCATTGGTGCCACCCTGCGGGGACTCAGGAAAGCCGAGTCCGGAACCGCCGAAGACGGCAAGCAGGAGGCGGCCTGATGCAACAGCAGATAAATCTCTATCTGCCTGAATTCCGGCAGAAGAAAGACGCCCTGAATTTTAACAACATGGTGATGCTGCTGGGCACCTTGCTGGGGCTGATGTTACTGAATTTTGCCTATGACAGTTTTGATAACTGGCGACTTTCCAATCGTCTGGAAACCCTGCAGGCCACTTTGACAGAAGAAACACGCAAGACCGAGGAGCTGGACGAGTTACTGGCGCGACGTTCGGAAAACTCCGAGCTGACCAATCGGCTGGAGACCGCAGAGGCCCGGCTGGAATCCAGCCGACAGATTCGTAATTTTCTCGGCGAAACCAAGCTGGGAAACACCTCGGGTTTTTCCGAGTACTTCAAGGATCTGTCCCGGGCTGCCCTGCAGGGCATGAGTATTAGCGAATTCAGTTTTTCCGAAGGCGGCGAGAAAGTGGAGCTGGCCGGTCAGGTTGTGGATTCGGCATTGGTACCCCGCTATGTCAGCAATATAGAAAGCGGCCAGAGCCCGATTCGCCAATTGCATTTCAGCCCGTCTATCAGTCGTGACGATGTGAGTAGTCAGTTTTTTAATTTCACCTTGACCACCCTGAGTTCAGAAAATGAATGAGCAGTTTCGCCAAGGCGTGAACAAACTGGCTAACAACATCAATGCCAGAAAGCGCTCCGAGAAAGTCATGATCCTGGTGATTGTGGCGGCAGGGCTGCTGCTGGCCTGGCTGGAATTGCTGTTTGATCCCATGCGGGCAGAGAAGCAGTCTCTGCGCAATCAGATCAGCAGTGCCGAGCGACAGATTGCAGCGCAACAAACTGCCTATGCGTCCATGGTGGAGCTGAGCCAACAGGATCCGAATCGTTTTGCCAATGATCGGCTTCAGGCCATTTCCCGGGAGCAGCAGCAACTGGATCAGGAAATCGCTGACCTGGCCGGTGACCTGGTAACACCGAATCAGATGACGGAAATTCTGACCACGGTGCTGGAGCGACAGTCTGGTCTGGAACTGGTTTATTTTCGTAATGAGCCGGCCGTGCCACTGCGGACAGGTGCCAATAATGCGGCACAGATTCTTGCGGAAACCGGTACCGTGAATTTCGACCAGGTATCAGAGCAACAAGTGACCGGGCAGGTGTTTGAGCATGGTCTGGTAATTGAGTTTCAGGGTGACTATTTCAGCACCCTGAAGTACCTGCGATTTCTGGAAGAGATTACCGGCAGCTTTTTCTGGGATTCCATTTCCTTTCGCCAACTGGAATGGCCCAATGCCCATGTGACGCTGGAAATACATACTTTGAGTACTGACCAGGGGTTTATCGGTGTCTGAGAAAGTCGGGTTCTTGCTGATGCTTGTCCTGCTTGCCGCTGCCCCGGCGAGTGCTGAGGTGATTGATGGTGAAGAGCTGGTGGATCCAACCAGACCGCTGTTCTACAACCAGCGCAGCAGCACAGACAGCGACAGCGCGGTGACGGCAATGATTAACAGGATTTTGCCGTCCAGTTTCGATTTGAGTTTTATTCGTCTCGGCGGCAATAGCGCCATGGCGGTGATTAACGACCAGCGGGTCGGCATAGGTGACAGTATTGGTGGTGCCGAAGTGGTGGCCATTGATCGCAGTAGCGTCACCTTGAGGATTAATAACCAGGAGCAACGCATCAGTCTCTATGACACCGATGTGAAATCCGCCCAGGGGTCTGCTACTGCGCCTGTGCAGCAACGATGAATTAGAGTTAATTGGAATTGCAATGCAATACAAGCAAGTAACAGGTTTTGACTATCCACGCTGGTTATCGGCGGCGATGCTTATGGCGCTGCTGTCTGCCTGCGCGACACAACCGGCCACGGTACCGGACACAGCCGTACTGGAAGCCATCCAGGGCACCCTGGATGAAGCAGTAAGCAGCAGCGAGGAAGCCGAAGCTGAGCTCAGTGAAGATGACAGTGAATTGTTGAACGAGTTGATCCCCTCACTCTCGCTGGATGAGGAATTGCTGGCACCAGTGGAAGAGCGAATCTCCATTTCCTCACCGAATCTGCCGGCTGACGTGTTTTTCAACAGTCTGGTGGCGGATACCGACTATGGTGTTGTGATCAGCGAAGACGTAGACGTCAATATCAATCTGAGTCTGCCCAATGTCACTATCGAAGAAGCCATGGATACGGTGGCGGAGATGTACAGCCTGGATATCACTCGGCGGGGCAATATTTTCACAGTACGTCCTGGCGGGCTGCGCACACGCCAGTATTCCATTGATTATCTGAATGTGCAGCGTCAGGGTAGTTCCAGTATTCAGGTGTCTGCGGGTAATAATAATCAGACTGGTGCTGGTGGTATTGGTGGCATCAATGGTGGGTTGGGCGGACTGGGTCGATTTGGGGGAGGCATTTCCCAATCTCAGCTCTTGAGTAACAATAGCCTCAATAATGGTTTGGGTGGCCTGGGAGGGCTGAATCCTCTGGGTGGCATCGGTGGTGGCGCTGGCGGGCAAATTCAGACATCGACGAGTACAGATTTCTGGTCCGATCTTGAAACGGCTATTTCCAATCTGATCGGTGTTGAATCGCAAAGCAACAACAGCAACTCGAGTGCCGGTTTGTCGGGTGGACTCTTTGGCGGTATCAGTAATGCCGGTGCCCGTAATCAGGCTAACCTCACCGATGACGGCAAGAGTGTCCTTGTGCAGCCCTTGACCGGCATTGTTATTGTGACTGCCTATCCCCACGAACTTGAGCGGGTTGAGCAGTTTATCGAAGCAGCCCAGGAATCCCTGCGTCGTGAAGTCATTATTCAGGTGCAGTTTCTTGAAGTGATTTTGAACAAGGGGTTCCAGTATGCTCTTGATTTCAATACCTTTGGACGACAGGCCAATGACCCTGTAAGCGGAAGTGGCAGCTTTGATGGCACTGCCGATGGCTTATTGGGAAGCAATAATGAACAGGCCGGAGAATTTATTTCCGCTGATGGTGGTATTGAAGGTATTGCCAATTCATTTCAATTCAGCACCAATTTTACCGATTTCGATTCAGTATTCCGCATACTGCAGACCAGGGGTACGACCCAGGTGCTTTCAAGCCCACAGCTTCGGGTTCTGAACAACCAGAAAGCGGTCTTCCAGGATGGTGACCAGGAATTTTTCCAGACCCAGGCGGATACCACTACAGTGGCAGCCGGTGATAACACCACCACCAGTGCCAATAACAATCTTCAGCAATTCTTTTCCGGTATCTCCATGGACATAACGCCGCAGATCAGTGCCAATGGCGAGATTACCCTGCACGTGCATCCGGTAATCAGTGCGGTGGATGAACAATCCAAGAGTATCGCCGGTCAGATCGTGCCCCTGGCGCGCACATCCACCCGTGAGCTGGACAGTGTAATCAAGGCCCAGAATGGCCGCATCGTCGTGCTGGGCGGGCTGGCCTTCGAGCGCAGTGTCAATGATACCGCCGGCATTCCGGGTGTATCCCGAATTCCGGTTGTTGGCGATGCCCTGGAGCAGCGTCAGACCCAAACGGTCAAAAGTGAATTTATTATTCTGTTAAAGCCGATCATTGCTGATGCGGAAGGCGATCGTGAAGTGTTGCGGCAGAGCAATGAACGTTTTCGTGAGATCAATCGGGCCATAGACCCCTTCGCGAATAATTAATCGGGAATCAGTCTTCATGTATCTACAACATTTTGGCTTAAGAGAACTCCCGTTCTCGCTGACGCCCAATACCCAGTTCTTCCTGAATATGGCCAGCTACCACAAGGCCTACAATATGCTGATGGTGTCTCTGGCCAATGCCGAGGGCTTTATCAAGATTGTTGGTGAGGTGGGAACCGGCAAGACCATGCTCTGCCGGAAAGTGTTGAATACCCTTGAAGAAGACAAGGAAAACTACGTTACCGCTTATATACCAAATCCTGTGCTGAGCCCCAAAGGCCTGTTTCTGGCTTTTGCGGAAGAGTTGGGAATCGGTATCGATCAGGATGTGGGACATCACCGTCTTTTGAAAGCCATTACCGAACGCCTGGTTGAATATTCGGCTGAGAACAAACAGGTGGTGCTGTTTATTGACGAAGCCCATGCCATGCCGGAACAGACTCTGGAAGCGCTGCGCCTGCTCACCAATATTGAAACCGAACAGGTAAAACTGTTTCAGGTGGTGTTGTTTGCCCAGCCGGAACTGGATGAGTTGCTGGCCCAGCCTTCTCTGCGGCAACTGCGTCAGCGCATTACTTTTTCCTTTGAGATTGAAGCACTGGACAGAGACGGAGTAGAGCGTTATGTCGGGCATCGTCTGGCAACCGCTGGCTATAACGGCCCCTCCCTGTTTTCCAAGAAAGCCCTGGACCTGCTTTACAAAGCCAGCGGTGGCACACCGCGAGTGGTGAATATTCTCTGCCACAAGGCACTGATGGTTGCTTTTGGCAAGGGTGAGCGCTCGGTGCAGGCAGATAATTTGAAGAGTGCAGCCCAGGATACCGAAGGCGTCGAAATTCCCGGTTTTAATTTTCGCCCGGCATTCATTGCCCTGGGGGGGATCGCTATTGGTGCAGCCCTGGTGTTCTATCTTGGAGGCATGTACCTGTGAGCCTGGTCAACGACATGCTGCGAGATCTGGATCAGCGACGCAAGTCGTCTGATAGCGCCGGCGCGACAGTCAAACTGATGCCGGCCAGTGATCACAAAGTGGAGAAGAATAATAAGTCCCTGCTGATTATGCTGCTGGGTCTGGTGGTGATTGTGGCCGCCCTGGCCTGGTTCTGGTTTCAGCAAACAGCCACAGTGACCGATCGGCAACTGGATATCCAGCCGCGGGTAGTCAGCAATGGCAGCGCGGTTCCGGCAGAGAATTCGGTGACCTCCGAATCAGTTTCCGAAGAAATACCCGCCGGGCAGGCTGTGGCCGAGCTTGAGGCCGAAGCAGAGACAACTGCTCAACCGAGTCAGAGTCCAGGTATTAATACTGAAGAGCCAGCCACCGACCCGGCCAGCATTTTGCAACAGGCGGTAGCCGCCAATAGTTCCACAGTCCTCAACGAGGAAGCCATCTCTCCCGCTTCGGAAGCACCCGTGGCTCCTGCCCGTTCGGGCTCAACCCGGGAAAACATCTCCCAGCCTGGTCAGACTGAAGCTGAAACAGTGGATATAAGAAATCAGACTGCGGTTGAGAATGTTAAAAATGAGGCGCAGATGAGTCCGGAAGATCTGGACACCCTGGCGGTGCAGGAAGCCCTGCGGATGATCGCCAATAACAATGTTACTGGCGCCTATGCCCATCTCGAACAGCACATTATCAATAACCGCTATGCCCACCAGTCCCGGGAAACCTATGCCAAATTGCTGATGAATGATGGTGAGTTACTGGCGGCCTATAACCTGATTGAATCGGGTATGCAGCTTGCCCCCAACCATCCGGGCTACAAGAAAGTCAAAGCCCGCATTCTCATCGCCGACGGCCAGATCAACGAGGCGGTCAGTCTGCTGTCCCGTCGGGCGCCTGATATCAGTCAGGATGTGGAATACCATGAGATTCTGGCCACTGCCCTGCTGGCAAGCCGTGATTTCGAAGGGGCGGCTCTGTCCTACACTTCACTGGTGCAGCAGGATCAGAACCAGGGCAAATGGTGGTATGGTTTCGCCGCATCCCATGACTCCATGGGCAACAACGATGCAGCAATCCAGGCCTATCGTCGAGCCCTGCAACAAGGCAATCTCAGCCCCAATCTGCGCCGCCGCAGTCAGGAACGTCTGACTGCCTTGAGTCAATAATTCCATGGCTATAGCTAAACAGAAAATCCGCATCGGTGATTTGCTGGTCCAGAACCATGTGATCAGTGAAGAACAATTGATGAATGGCCTGAAGCGCCAGAAGGAAACCGGTCAGCGTCTCGGTCGAACCCTGATTGATATGGGATATTTGGAGGAAGACCAGTTTCTGGGTTTTCTTTCCAAACAGTTGGATATTCCCTTCGTCGATCTGCGCCGTTACAACTTTGATGTCAATCTGGTGCAACTGCTGCCTGAAAGCTATGCGCGTCGCTACCGTGCCATTGTGCTCAGTGAAGAGAATAATGGCCTGGTGGTGGGCATGGCCGATCCCATGGATATTTTTGCCTTCGATGAGTTGGAGCGCATTCTTCAGCAGCCTATTAGACAGGCGGTGGTTCGTGAAACCGAACTGCTCAATACCCTGGACCTTGTTTACCGACGTACCGAGGACATTGCCTCTTTCGCCGAGGAACTGGATGAGGAGCTGACTGACAGCCAGTTTGATCTGGATTCCCTGAGCCTGGATGCCGATGACAGTGAAGCCCCGGTGGTCAAGTTGCTGCAATCCATTTTTGAGGACGCAGTGCAGGTGCGGGCTTCCGATATTCATATTGAGCCGGATGAGTCGGTGTTGCGCATACGCCAGCGGGTTGACGGCATTCTTCAGGAACAGGTGATGAAAGAGCGCCGCATCGCGCCGGCGCTGGTGCTGCGATTAAAGCTTTTGGCGGGTCTGGATATATCCGAAAAGCGCTTGCCCCAGGATGGTCGCTTCAGTCTCAAGGTTCGTGATCGTAATATCGATGTGCGCTTGTCCACCATGCCGCTGGAATATGGTGAATCGGTGGTCATGCGCTTGCTGGACCAGACCAGTGGTGTCAAGGACCTCAATGCAGTGGGTATGCCCGAGGCAATGCTGGCGCGTTTCAGGCGCCTTATTCAAATGCCCCACGGTTTGATTCTGGTTACCGGCCCGACCGGTAGCGGTAAAACCACGACACTCTATGGTGCACTGCAGGAACTCAATGTAGTGGGCAAGAAGATCATCACCGTTGAAGACCCGGTGGAATATCGACTGCATCGAATCAATCAGGTGCAAATCAATCCCAAAATTGAACTGTCTTTTGCTCGCGTCTTGCGTTCCGCCTTGCGCCAGGATCCGGACATTCTGCTGGTGGGTGAGATTCGTGACCAGGAAACTGCAGAAATAGCCCTGCGCGCTGCCATGACCGGTCATATGGTGCTCTCCACTCTGCATACCAATGACGCAGTGTCCAGTGCCATGCGCCTGGTGGACATGGGCGCCGAAGGCTTTTTGGCCGCCACGGCCCTGCGCGCGGTGGTCGCCCAGCGACTGGTGCGTCGTTTGTGTGACAACTGCTACGTTGATCACGAGCCGGATACCAAGGATATGGCCTGGATTCGCAGTTTGCTGGGAGAGGAAGCAGAAGGTATCAAATTGAAGAAGGCGGTGGGATGCCACCGCTGTAACAATACCGGTTATCGCGGCCGTATCGGTGTGTTCGAAATGCTGATCATCAACAGTGATCTGGCCGACGCCCTGCGCCGGGCCGATTCGGCAGAATTTGTGAAAATCGCCAAAAAGTCCCCCGGTTATCAACCTCTGGTGGTAAGTGCCCTCAAGGATGCCGCCCAGGGCATTACCAGCCTGGAAGAAGTGCTGCGGGTAGCCGAGCAGATTGATGAGTCCGAAGACTATATGGACGTGGCCTGAAGTTTGCCGCGATCCTTGAGATTGTTCTGAATTATGCCTCATTTTGAATACAGTGGACGCGACCGCAGCGGTGCCCTTGTAACCGGCACCGTTAATGCGGGTAGTTCCGACGAGGCGGCAGCCCAACTGTTTGGTGATTCCGTCACTCCCATTGAGATCAGGGAAGTGGCCCGCCGGGCGCAGAAGCAGCGCCAGGCTGCTGGTATGGACCAGAACGCTTCTACCCTGGAAAACCTCAATGCCTTACTTTCCAACAAAAAGGTAGAGGTAGATGATCTGATCATGTTTGCCCGGCAGATGCACAGTCTGACCCGGGCAGGGTTGCCGCTGGACAGAGCTATTAAAGGGCTTGAAGCCTCTCTCAGTAATCAGTTTTTCAAATCGGTATTGCAGGACATTATTGATGGCCTGGAAAACGGTCAGAGTCTCGCAACAGCAATGGGGAATCACCCAAAAATCTTTTCACAGTTATTTCTGAGTCTGGTTCACGTTGGCGAAAATACCGGGCGCCTGGATCTCGCATTCCAGGAAGTTGGTCGTTACCTTGAATTGGAAAAGAACACGCGGAAGCAAGTCAAAAGTGCGACAAGGTATCCACTTTTCGTGGTTGGAGCTATGGCTGCTGCTCTAGCCGTTTTGACTGTTTTTGTTATTCCGGTTTTTTCCGACACTTTTGATCGACTTGGTGCGGATTTGCCTTGGCAAACTGTACTTTTAATTAATATTTCAGATTTTGTGATTAATTATTGGCCTGTGATTATCGGATCTGTTGTGGGCAGTATTGTCTTGTTCAAGCGTTGGGTGCGTACTGAAAAAGGCCGACAAAGCTGGGATCGCCGGAAAATGCGAATTCCGCTAGCCGGCCCTGTTTTCGAGAAAGTTGCCTTGTCACGATTTTCCAGAACGTTATCAATGGTTTTGAAGGCCGGACTTCCCATAGTTCAGGGACTTAATGTGGTTGCCGGAGCAGTGGGTAATGCCTATGTGGCCTGGAATATCAGCAAAATGCGCGAAAATGTTGAGAGAGGGGAGTCTCTTTATCGTACGGCTGTGAATAGTCAAATGTTCACGCCTTTGGTCCTGCAAATGATTTCTGTAGGCGAAGAGACGGGTGCAGTGGATGAATTATTGGCTGAGGTCGCAGAATTTTACGACGCTGAGGTGGAGTATGATCTCAAGCAGATGAGCGATGCCATTGAACCCATCTTGATAGTCTTTATCGCTGGCCTGGTATTGATCCTGGCTCTGGGCGTTTTCCTGCCTATCTGGGATTTGAGCACGGCTATGAACAGCTAGCCTGGTTTTTTATCTGCATATTTCAGTGACTAAAGCGGTTATCTATAAAGTGTTGTTATATCGCCACCAATTAAAGGCGCTGGAACGTGATTAAGCGAGGACCTCACAATACGGGGAAATTGATAGAAAACTCATCAGGCTTCTCGCTCTTTGAGTTAGTGGTCTACATTATTGCCGTGGCAATAATATACGCCACAGCAGCCAACCGATTCTCACAGTTTCCAGCAGAGGCTGAAAGGGCTAATTTCACTGCAGTGATGGCGCAGTTGCAGTCTGCCATAAACCTGGAAATGATGCTGGGCCTGGGTCAGGGTCGCCCTGAAGCGGCCGAGAAAATGGCGGGTAGAAATCCAATGGAATTCTTGTTGGAGGCTCCCACGAATTACATTGGGGCTTTTGACGCGGTGGATGAGGCCAGGCTAGGCCGGAGAATCTGGTATTTTGACCGACGTGCTGGAGAGCTGGTGTATCTGATCGAAAATAGAGGCAATGCGGTGTTGTTTGCAAATGGCGTTGAGCGCCCCACAAATCAAATTCGACTTCATCTGGAAGCAGAGTATCGCATCGTGGATGCTGCGACCGGTATGCTGATAAGCGATGAAAATACCGAAGGTGAAGGCACGGAAAACCTGAATACCAGGGAAGAATTCGTGGGTATCATCTTAAAGCCAGTAGTTCCTTTCAGGTGGAAAAGCATTGGCTCGGTCGATATATCTACTGTGAATAGTAGTTGAAACAATGGGTTAGGCTCGCAGATGTGATCAGAATCACATTTTAGCTGTGGATAGAACCACATTTTAAAGCAGGGGGGACAAAAAGGGGAAAAAAGCGCTAATTGGCACTATACAGTGAAACAGGAATCACGAACAATATGACCCAGATAGAGTGAAAGATTAGCATCAACTGTGGCCGTTAAGTTATTAAATTTATTGCCGCTATTACTATCAAAGTTCAGGGTGCTTTTTGTAAATTGGCGGCAGAATCGTTTAGAAGTCGAAAGCCGTGATCAAGTGATGGTATCACTCAGGTGAGCAGATTTGGCTTCATGCTGAATTACAACTATTTTTTAAGAAGGTGGAAATTATGAAAACGCTAAATATGCCTAAGGCCGTTGCCAGTGGGCAATCAGGTTTTACGATTATTGAATTGATCGTGGTGATTTTGCTGTTGGGTATTCTGGCGGCGACAGCACTGCCTCGGTTTATTGACGTGACAGATGAAGCTCATGCTGCTGCTTTCGAGGGTGTGATGGGAGGCTTTTCAACTGGTATGGCTCTTGGCAGGGCTCAATTCACTGCTAACGGCGGTGCGGCGGGTGTTGTTACTGGGTTTGGTGACGGTTCTGCCAATGCCGATGCTAATGGAGTGATCGTAGGTAGTGATGCAGCGTTTGATGCTGAAGCAGATTGTGATGAAATTTGGGAAGATGTTCTCCAGGGCGGTCGGCCGGCTCTTGCTACTGGTACTCCAACTGCGGACGGTGCTGGAGCTTTAAATACGGTCATTGGCGATATTACGGGTGCAGTTACTGCTGCAGGTGAAAGCTGGATAGCACTATATGATGATACTAATGATGAGTGTGAGTATTATTATCTAACAAGTTCTACTGCAACTTCTGCAGATGGCTTTGTCCTTGATGTTGGTAACTTCGGGAATATTTTTGAAGTTACTGTTCCATAAATCTAATTTGGCTTAATATTAAGTTTTATGAAAGGCCAAAGTGGCAATGCTGCTTTGGCCTTTTTCTCACTGCGATATCAAATTCTGTGTCTATGGGCATGGACTATGAGTTCTTTTCAACACCACAGCACGGGTTCTGATGTGCGTTCCCAGAAAGCGTTTACGCTAATCGAATTTGTGGTCGCACTCATTATCTTGGGAATTATTAGTGTATTCGCAATGAGTCGTATCTTGAGAAACGATACGATTGATGCTTTAGTGCTCAGAGATCAAATTGTTTCAATTACAAGGAACGCCCAGCAGACTTCATTGGGTAGAAATGATGTTGAGTTAAGTATCACGCCAGATGGTGTTGGCTCAGTAGAAATTAAAAGCACTTACGATTCAGGTGCTGAAATAATCGACAGCATTGTTTTTGAAATTGATTCAATCAGTCTGACCGGTGATGTTAACGTCACTACCAGTTGTTCTGTATCAACTGGATCCGTAATCAGCAATGCTAATCCCTTCTATATTCGTTTTGGCGAGCTTGGCAACCTTGAGGACAGTGGTTTCGGGGCGGGAACGACTGTTGTTTCATCATTACGTATTTGCTTGAACAATAGTGCAATTGATTCAGTTTGCGTCTCGCCATCGGGTTTTGCATATGCCGGTGACTGTGATGTCTGATTTCCGGCAATCTGGAATCACGCTGATTGAGCTGGTTATTACAATTGTGATCTTGGCAATCGCATTTACTGCTTTAACTGTGATGCTTTCCAATGGATTACGGCGGAGTGCGGATTCACTGCTCGAGGTCCGGACTGTGGCTCTGGGGCAGGCCTACCTGGATGAAATTCTGGGAAAACGCTTCGATGAAAAGACTCGTAATTCCGGTATACCTCCTTGCCGCGCGACTGCGCCACCACCTCGTCAGTGCACAGCAGAGGTCTTGTTTGGGCCTGATGGCGGTGAAACAAGAGCTACTTTTGACGATGTTGACGACTATCACAATCTTGCTGAGGGGAATGGCGAAGCTACTGCGTTGCAAGATGCGCAGGGGAATAATAGAACTGGTTACGACAATTTTACTGTTGAGGTTGATGTGCGCTACCTGAATCTGGGCCCAGGAGAGGAAGAGGCAACGCTGGGTGTGGGTGATGAGCTGGATGATCAATTTGATGCGAAACTGATTACAGTAACGATCACACATCAAGATCTTGCTGATGGTATAGTTTTTAGTGCTTATAAAAGTAATTTTTGAACTGTAAAGGTCTGAAATGCACAACAGGATTCAAGGATTTACTTTAGTAGAAATGATCGTGGCGATCGTCGTAAGCGGTATTTTGGCTATTGGCATAACTGACTATATTGGCAGATCAGTAGATGGTTTAGTCAGCACAGCAAATCGAAACCAATTGGCCTCAGCAGGTAGAACAGCTATTGACCGGCTGGCAATGGAAATTCATAACGCTCTGCCCAATTCCATGCGCACGACCAGCGCCACCGGCGCTGGAGAACAATGTATAGAATTCATCCCGGTAAGGGCGGCGACCAATTACATCAATCCACCGTTTACTGGGCTAGGTGGTACCACATTCGAAGTTGTAGATTTTATTCCCAGTCAACACGGTGCCACTGATGGATTCGCGGTTATTTTCCCCAATCGCACCAATCGCCTGTACGACGGTGATAATGGTCCTCCTGCCGGTTGGCCCAACTTTCCCGCCCGCGGGCGTATTCAGGAAATCAGCAGCATGGCGGACAGTGGCTCGCCGGATCAGACCACGGTGGAACTGGTGAAGACTCATCGCTTCAACAGACGCTCACGCAGTGAGCGTTTCTTCGTGGTGGAGGAGCCCATCAGCTATTGCATCAAGGGTGACAAACTCTATCGCTATACCAATTACGGGTTCTTTCAGAATCAGACCGATACCGAAGAAGGCGTGAGTGGCTGCGCCGTTGCCTCCGGTGACGCTTGTTTGCCCAATTATTCGGCAGCGCCGGATAAAATGCTCATTACCGATAACATCGACAATACCGGTATTACGGCATTTTCAGTGGGTAATCAGACCCTCACCAGGAATTCATTGGTTTCCATTGAGCTCAATCTGGCGTCAGAGGGAGATGTAGTGCGCTTAACCCATGAGGTATTGACCAGGAGTGTGCCTTGAAGTCAAAAGACTACATCTCTGCTTCCACTCAGTATCGCCAGTCGGGAATCGGACTGCCTGGTGCGATCTTTGTCATTACTCTCATGGCGGTTGCAGTAGTGGCCATTACTGCTTTAGTTCAACAGAATGCCCAAACCTACGAGAACGAAATCAATCTGACCAGGGCCTTCTATGCGGCCGAGTCTGGCGCGGGTTTTGCCATGAACACCATTTATCCACCGGAAGAGTTTCCCGGTTACAGTAGCACATCGGAATGTGCCGCTGGTCCAAGAGTCTATAATTTATCAGTACCGGGACTGAATAATTGTTCGGCAACGGTTACTTGCACGCAAGTAACTATCGGTGGAACGAATTACGCCACCATAGAGAGTGAGGGGAGTTGCGGGAATCTGGAGCGAACCATTCAGGTCAGGACATCCTATTGATGTTCGGCAGCCTCACTGGCTCCAGATAGCCAGATAGAGGATTACGCTAACCACCGCAATGGTAAATAACGCTGTCAAGCCATAGGTCAATACTGCCGGTACGCCGACGGTGCTGCGATAGGCATCGAAGTCGAGGTTTTTGTCGTTCTCCCGGTGGCTGATATTACGCTGTAACTTCAGGCGGTAGTTGTCTTCTTTTTCAAGCAGCTGCCATCCGGCCCGGGCTTCCTGTTCCAGGACTTCGTGCATCTTGCCAGGGTCGCTGAACAGCGGGGTCTGGGATTGAACAATTTTATATTCGATATCCATAGCCGTAATCATTTTTTTGATTTGGTGATTGAAGACGGGGCGGTGCCAGTCCACCAGGGCTTATTCTCCGGTGTCCGGGCGGCTAATGCAAATATCTGATGCCCGGAGATTACCCGGCTTGTCCCGTGTAATGACTCGAATGCTGCGTTGTTTACGGGTAATTTTTGGCTTGTATTGCTGACCCTGACCAGTCCTGGCACAGCGTTGCCAGAGAATTCCGTTCAGATCAGGGCTGAAACTGCTAAGTGCTTCATATTATTGGGTTTTATATTTAGACAAGTGATGCCGGGCGTGCTTTTATTAGGCTTGGCAAAACCAGTCAGATTCATTCGCGAAATGTTCATCATTCTCCAGCAAAAGCTCATGCGCAAGCGGCTCCGCCGAGCTGCTGCGGCGCTTGCCTGTCTGAGCTTTTTGTCCCTGTTTGCGGCGCCGGAGGCTGAGGCGGCCTGCCCCAATCCGTCGTTTCCGCCCCTGGGCAATGTAGTTGAACTGGTCAGTTGCACCGAGTCCAAGGCCACCGGCACCACTAGTGTCTCTGTGTCGGTACCGGCCGCTGTCAACGCGGGCGACGTGCTGCTGACGGTCGTGACTCGAGATGATGATAATGCTATGAACGTCCCCGCTGGCTGGTTGGCAGTGGCAACCGAGATCATAGACAACAACGACGGTTTTCTGGGTGTCTATGCCCGCATTGCGGACGGTACCGAGGCAGGCAGCTATAACTGGACCTGGGGCGGCAATGAAGACGCCTATGCCTATATGATGCGTTTTACCGGTGCCAGTGGCCAGGGTGATATTGGCACCAATTCCGGTAATGGCGGGGCTGCCCAGGCCCCGGCGGTAACAGCCAATGTGGACAATTCTCTTGTACTGCGCATTGCAGGCTGGGATCGGCGTACTCAGCCGGTGGACCCGGCCACGATTATTGCCGGCTATACCACCATTACCCAGGACCGATCACGCAACAGTAATGCCGCCGTAACGAGTGCTGCTGTGTATCAGGTTCAAGCAACAGCGGGCAGTACCGGCACCGCCAATTTCCCGAATAGCAGTGAGCAGTGGGCAACTGTTTCAGCGACCCTGGATCCCATAGAGTTTCGGATTTCCATGCCGGACAGCAACTCCTCGGTATGTAGCTCTCAGGATGTGACCGTGTCAGTGACGGACCGCTTTGGTACCGCCATGACCTGGTTTCAGGGCACCATCACATTGAGCGCCTCCAATGCCACAGGGGCCGATTGGGCCGATGCTGGCAGTCTTAATGGTAGTCTGACTGATCTGGGTGATGGCGATGCCACCTATACTTTTTCAACGGCTGATAACGGCGTGGCAACGTTTTCATTCACCAACCCAAACACCGGCAACACCAATTTCAATATTGACTACGGCACCGTCACCGATGTCGAAAACCCTTCATTTGATCCTGATCTGACCATCACAGAATGTGTTCCGGAAGTATTGGCCCAGAACTGTGTGGCAGGGACCTCCACCAGCATCACAATCCCAGCCCAGGCGGCCGCCGTCGGTGATCGCGGCCGAATGGTATTGATGGCAGTGGGGCTGGAGGGCACGCAGGATGTAACGGCAGCGTCCTTCGACGGGACTGCCATGACCCAGATCTATGAAGAGATCAATCTCAATGGTGCTGGCAATATCACTGAGCTATGGGGGATTCTGGATGCAGATCTGCCGGCAGCGGCGGGTACATACAACGGCAGCTTTACAACTGCCGACACTAATCCGTCAATGTGCTTGATCTTCCTGGACAATGCCAATCAGGCTTTTCCTTTACCTGATCTCGGTACTCCGGCTAATGGTGCAGTCAACGGCTCACAGGCTCAAAACCAGCAAAATGCTGTGACCACCATTACCACTACAGATGATAATGCCCTGATATTGAGCCTGGTAGGCAATGGCTCCGGTGGCTCCGATTATTCGGCCGTGGCGCCCAGCCCACCCATGTCCAGATTATTTGATGCACCTGACCCGGGTGGCGGTGCGGAATTCGAAGGTAGTTCCGGTATTCTCGCCTCCCAGGGTTCCATAACAGTCACTGAGACCTGGGGCGGTGGTAACCCGAACCGACATAGCCATGTTGTAGCCTCGTTCCCTCCCATCTCTATCGTGCCGACCCAGATTCGGCTCGCCCATGATGGTGAGTCTGATGTCTGCTCGGTGGAGTCAATTACGATATCCATCACCAATGACGATGGTGCTGTGGCCACTGATTTCACCGGTACGATTACCGTCAGTAATAGTGCCGGAGCCGGCGTCTGGACAGTCAATGACGCCACCAATGCCCTGGTGGATAACGGTTCCGGTTCGGTGGATTACACTTTTGACGCCGCCGATGATGGGGAAATTGTGCTGGATTTCCAGCTTATGAGTACGAACGCGGCGGTTGATTTCGAGGTAACGACGACAACACCCGGTATTGCTTCGCCCTCTGGTGCTGATGATCCCTTGCTGGAGGTCGTTGAGTGTACGGCGGTGTTAACAGTGAATCCCACCAGTAATGTCTGCAGCGTCAGCGAAACAGTCAGCCTGAGCATTCTGGATCGTGACGGCGGGGTACCGACCGGTACCATTGGCACTGTTGTATTGGAGACAGACACTGACAACGGTGACTATATTTCTACCAGTGGCGCCGGCACCCTGGACAATGGCCTGGATGATGATGGTCTGGCGACCTACGAATTTGATGCCAGCGATGGCGGTGTGGTGACTTTTGAGTTTTCGACTGAGACGGCTGAAACCCTGGATTTTTCCGCTTCATCTACCTACATCAGCTTTGATGCCGGAGCATCCAGCGAAACCTTGCAGGTCTATGGTTGTGAATTCCGTATCAGCCATAGCGGCACTGCGGATGTTTGCACCCAGGAATCGGTCACTTTCACGGTCTATAATTCCAACGGGGATGTGGTCACCGATTATGAAGGTGTAGTCAATCTCTCCACGGATTCCGGCAACGGTAGCTGGGCCATTGATTCCGCTAACGGTTCACTGGTGGACCCGGTGGCTGGTGACGGCAGTGCCACCTACGAATTTGTGCCGGCCGACAATGGCACTGTGGATCTGTTTTTCTCTAGCCTCGTGGTGGAGACAATCAACCTCAATGTGAGCGATGGTGTGAGCAGTGACTCAAACATCGCTGCCGATCCCAATCTGGACGTCCAGGCCTGTACGTTCCGTATCAGCCTGGATGACGGCACTATGTCTGCCTGTACCGCCGAGCTGATTACCATCGATGTGTATGACAGCGGCGGTGCTTTGGCCACCGGTTTTACCGGAACAGTATCCCTTTCAACAGATACCCTGAACGGTAGCTGGGCAGACGGAGGTGGTCTGAACGGTACCTTGACAGATACTACCGCCGGCGATGGCAATGCCAGCTATACTTTCGTAACGGCAGACAATGGTTCTGCCACATTCAGTTTTACTAACGCCAACGTTGAAACCGTCAATATTAACGCCGAGGCCGGTGATATCTCCGAAGACGGGTCATTTGACCCCAATCTGACGGTAACTGGCTGTATTCCCGATATAGTCAATTCTGCCTGCTACCCGGGTAGCGGTCCGGGCACCGGGAACCTGACTATCAACGGTGATGATCCCGGTCGTATGGTGGTGATGCTGATCTGGCATATTGATGGCACGCCTCAGGATGTGACCAGCGCCACCTTTGATGGGGCCGCCATGACCCAGATCATGGAAATCAGTGGTGGCAATACTGCCATTGAAATGTGGGGCATTCTCAATACAGACCTGCCAGCGACTGCTGGTTCCTACGCTGGCAATTATAGTTTCGATGCGGCGCCGGCCAACTCACCCTCCATGTGTATGGTGGAATTCGAAAATGTAGAACAGGTTTTTCCGGCGCCCAATTTGACTGTGCCTACCCAGGGTCAGGTGAACGCCAATACCTATGTGCCGGATGGGGCGCCATTGGACATGGACACCACAATTACGACAACAGGTAATAATGTGCTGGTGTTGACGGCGGGCCTGAGTGACTTCACCCAATCACCCAATACCTGGTTCAATGCAGTGGATCCCTCGCCGCCGATGAACCAGTTCTTCTTTGGCAATAATGACCAGAATCCAGCGAATGGTACCGCTGGTGGCAGCTTTGGTATTGTGCCGACCGCGGGCTTGTTTACTGTCACTGATACCGATACCCAGGATGCGACATCCAGTGCAGCCCATATTGCCGCCAGTTTCAATCCTCTGGTAGCCGGACCGCCTATCGTGTCCGGCTATGTGCCGGTTGAGCTATTCGATACTCTGTCGGGAAATATCGCCTACAAGGCTATTGGTAATACTCTGCGAACAGATTCCAATGACAATGGTGGCGCCTGCTCCTTCGTGCCATTTGGCACAGGAACCACCGCTACCCTGACAATGCCCACCGGCTCAACCGTTCGAGAAGCCTATCTGTACTGGGCCGGCTCCGGTGATACTGGTGATATTGACGATACGGTAACGTTCGGCCCCACCGGCTCAGAGATTTCCATTACTGCCGATGAAATATTCCAGATTGAAGGTACGGGCGGAGGGGCCAACCTTGATTATTTCGCCGGCTATAAAAACGTAACCGCACAAATCAGTGGTAATGGCTCCTATACTTTAAGAGACCTGGTGGTTCAGAACGGTTTTCCCTGGAGTAGTGGTCAGGGTTGTGCCGGCGGTTGGTCACTGGTGGTGGTGTATCAAAATCCCAAGGAACGATTTCGGGTTGCCAATATCTTCCATGGCTTTCAGCCATTCCAGAATAATGCCTTTACTCTGGTACCAAGAAATTTCCGTATGGCCACCACTGATAATCCGGGCGATACACCGGGTGCCGGCTTCTTGCCCAATGGCGAGATTACCCATATCACTATCGAGGGCGATGAAACCCTGTCTAATGGTGATGAGTCACTTGGTATTCAGACCGCACCCGGCGCAGCCACTTTCACAACGCTGACCAATAGCTTCAATCCACCCAACGCAGATTTTAACTCTACAGTTACCCGGCCTATATTTGCCGACACTTTCGGTACCGGTTTCTATGAGTTTGACAGCACTGCAGGCCTGAACAGTGATGGCTACGAAATCGATCAGGCCGGGCCCGATGCAGTGGAAGCAGGCCGCACTAATTACGAGATAGGCGCCAGCTGGGGCTTCGACGTCGATACTCATTACATCGCCGGCAATGACTCAAGTGGCGTGCTCTGGGATTTTGCCCAACCCGGTGCCGAAGCGGAACAGATCACCACTCGCTACAGCTCGGGTCAGGATCTGGTGATGCTGATTTCCGAGATCATCACCGTGACCAACTTCGACCTTGCCGACCTCGAAGTTTTCGTTACCGAGAGTGCAGGTGATTTCAAGGTAAATGGTAATGGACAGTATCAGTATCAGGTGGTCAATAATGGTAATAATGGTCTGACTGGTGGTGAGGCAACGGGCCAGATTATTGTGGCCAATGTACTGCCCACCGGGATGACCCTGGATTCCGTGTCAGGTAGCGGCTGGGATTGCAGTCTGACTTCTGCCAGTGGGTTTACCTGCACATTCGATATTGCCTCGGATTGTGGTGTGGCAGAGGGTTGCTCGACGCCAGGCCAGTTGGAAACTGCAGAATCGTTACCAGTAATTACGGCCAATATTCTTGTAGGTGATACCAGCTTTTTCCCGTCACTGAGTACCAATGTCAAAAATGCTGTGCGCATGCAGCATAACGGAGGCGCTTGTGGTCCGCTAAGTGCCGGAGTGATTCCGGACCCTGCCTCCTGTAACCGCTCTCCCCAGTTCGACAATGTCAACGATCTGGACGGTGGCGCCATTGATATCAATGACCTGGATGACAAGACCAGTGGCAACAACAACGTTCACAGTGTGGTTACCGAGGTCAGGGGTGTTGAGACCAATCTGGGCATCGAGAAGGAGCTGGTTGGAATTCTGGAAGTGGGTGAGTCAGCCACCTACACGCTGACTGTGACAAACTTCGGCCCTGACGATACGACCGGCGGCGCTGGCGGCACTATTACCGTCACCGATGCCGAACCGGCCGGTATCAGTTTTGATGCAGCATCGGGCACGGGCTGGTCCTGCAGTGTTGGTCCGCTGACATGCAGCTATGCCGGTATACTGGCCTCCGGTGCCAGCACCACGATTACAGTTGATGCCACGGTCACGGGCACAGCCGGACAGAACGTCACCAATACCGCAGCTGTGGCATCCGGCACCTACAATTTCGATCAGGTTTCCGGCAATAATTCTTCCACCGATATCAGCACCATTGTGGCACCCCCTGTCTCGTCCAATGAGCGTTTCCTGCTGTCGGTTTCTGTACCTGGCAATGCTACGGAAATAGGCGGTCTTGGCCCTTTCCAGAACGATGACTATTTCGTCTATAACCCGCTGACCGATGAAGCAGTACTGTTCTATGACGATAGTGGCGAAGGCTACGGCGTCAATGATGCCGATGCTGTGCATCTGTTCAAGAATGGCCATATTGCAGTATCTGCCGAAACCAGCAGCACGATTGGTGATAACACCCTGGCTTTTGAGCCGGAAGATATTGTGGTGTGGGACCCCATTCTGGGCACTGCCAGCATGTTGTTTGACGGATCGGCTATTTTTGATGGGCCTATTACCAGTAATCAGAATATCGATGCGGTATATGTGAAAGACGATGGCCGTATCGTCTTCTCCACTGAAGGACCGGCCAGTATCACTTTTGCCGGGCCAACCACTGTCAGCTTCAATCAGGGGGATATAGTTGAATACAATCCTGCCGATGGTTCCGCGACCATTCTGGTTGACGGCAGCGATGCGGATATTTTCGGGGCTGAAGTTCAGGTAGATGGCATCTATGTTCGGGTGGATGACAGTGACCCGGATCTGACCAAGGATGTCTTTATCCTGTCGGTCGATGAGGCAAGTACAACTATTGGTGCCTGTGGGTCCTGTGATCCTTCTGCTGGCACCACTCTCAGCCGCGACGATATCGTGCAGCTGGACCTGACTGGTGCTAATCCGGCAAGCGAGTTGCTGTTCATTGGTGATCAGCCATTGGGCATCTTTGAAACCAGTGACGCCAACCGTACTATCGATGCGATCCATACCGTTGAGGATGGCTATATTGGCCATTTCGCCATCAGCCAGTCGCAAGCCGGCAGTACCTGTCAGGCAGGTGAGATTACCATCAGCAAGCATCGTGGTCTGACCCACGCTCTTGATACGGATTACAGTGGCTCTATTCTGATCAGTACTGATATCGGTCAGGGCGACTGGAGTATTTCGGTGGGCAACGGCACTCTGGACAATGGCGCCGCCGATGACGGTGCTGCTGTCTATACCTTTGTCCCCAGTGACAACGGTCAGGTAACGCTGTTTCTTACCGAGGAAACCGAAAGCACACTCAATGTTGATGTGACCAATGGCTTCACACCGGAGCGGGCCACGGAAGACCCGAATTTTGACTACAATAATGTCATTACCAATGTCACCTATCGTGATGAATGGTCTTCTGCCAGCTATGATAATAATGACGGTACTACCTTCTGGGCCAGTGACTGGAATGAAGTCGATGGCCTGGGTGCCGGTCCGCTGTCGGGCAATATCGTGGCTGACAATTCCGAACTGGAAATGACGGCCACGGCCGGTGATCCCAATCCCTCCATTTCCAGGGTGGCCAATCTGAGTCTTTATTCAGTTACTGAAACAGTATTCCTGAATTTTGACTATCGTTATCAGTTCCTGAACTCGGGCTCGGATGTGCTCGTAGTCGAGGCAAGGGCCAACAGCGGTGACGCCTTTACCACAGTGCAAAGTTTTTCAGGTATTGGCGGGACCAATCTCACGCCCCAGTCCCTGAGCCTGGACCTGACCACGGCGCTGGGCAGCCCGGCCTGGACCGACACGACTGAAATCCGCTTCCGCATAGCAGGTGGCTACACCGGAACCAGCCGCATGTTCTTCGACAACATCGAACTGGCCACCGGTACCACCGATTGCGGCATCGGTGCAATTAACCACTATGAAATCCGCATCGATGGAACCACCGGAAGCTCTTCCACAATTGTGCCTGGCCTGCAGTGTACTGGCAGTGTGGTAACGATTACCGGGCATGATGGTGGTGACTTCCCTGCCGCCTCCAATGAGGCAATCGTCCTGCAGACCTCCACTGGCAAAGGTGACTGGACCCTGTTGGTGGGTGCCGGCAGTTTCAGTAATGGCGGATTGGGAGACGGTGAAGCCAACTATACTTTTGGTGTTGGTGAAACCAGTGCCAGCTTCCTGTTCAACTATACCGACCCCACTACTGATCCGGAGTTGGTCAATTTCAACATCAACACTGTCTATGGCGTGAAAGCCACAGAGGATCCGACATTGTCAGTACAGCAGGCAGGGCTGCTGTTTTATAACGAAACTGCGGACAATCCCACATCGCTGTCGCCCATACCCACTCAGATTGCCAGCAAGCCTTCCAATGTGGCGCCGGACTTGCGCCTGATTACCATCGAGGCGGTGCGCAGTTCCGACAATGATCCGCTGGCCTGTACTCCATTGTTTGATGCTGGAAATACTCTCAGCATCGGTTTCGCCGGAGAGTGTCTGGACCCGGCCAGTTGCTCCGGCAGTTTGACTGACCCGCTTACTATCAATGGCACAGCCATGACGCCGGCAAGCAATAACGGGGGTGCCGGCACAACGGCATCCTACACGCCTATCGATATCCTGATGGTGGACCAGGGCGGTGGTCGTGTTGGCGGTGAATTGGTTTTCGACTATGACGATGTGGGCGAAATCGAGTTGCATGCGCAGTATCAGCTGCCACTTGCTGATGATATTAATGGCACCCTCACCAATGACTATTTGACCGGTAGCAGCCTGCCTTTCATCGTAAGGCCCTTTGGTTTTGATATCGATTTTTCAGATGACCGCCTGAACAACGGCAATGGCGGGGATTCCTATGCAGCAGATGCCGATGGCACTGTCTTTGCCACCGCCGGTGTGCCCTTCGATACCACTGTATCGGCCATTGCCTGGCAAGCGGCTGATGATTTGAACAGTGACGGTGTGCCCGATGATGGTGCCACGCTCTACGACAATCCCATAACCCCCAATTACGGTAATGAATCGAGTTTTGCAGACTATGATGTACTGGTCAGTCTGGACCAGATTGTAGGGCCTGTGGGTGGCGTGGGAACCCTGTCCGACAGCCTGTTCACCAGCTTTACCAACGGTGTGCAGACCAAGACCATGGTGTTTGATGAGGTGGGAATCATCGACCTCTCTGCCCAGCTGGTCGATTCGGCCGATGGATCAACGCCAGTGGGCTTCATGACGACCGGCGTCAATATCGAGGGTAATGTGAAGAACGTTGGCCGTTTTATTCCTGCTGATTTTGTACTGACTGGCGGCATCATTTCATCGAGACCCCTGGCCAATGCCCAGGGTAAGAGCATCTCGCCCTCAGACTGGACCTATATGGGAGAGGAGTTTGGCATCAGCGCGGTAATCCAGGCCAGAAATGGCGCTGGTTCTCCAGCCATCACCAGAAACTATGTAGGCGCTTTCGCCAAGCTGGAAGATCTGGACTTCGGAATCGACAAATTCTTCGCTGTAGACGAGACGGGTGCTCCTGATGACTACAGCAGCAGATTAAGCGCAGCCACCAACGCGCTGACTATAAACTGGAACAGTGATCCCAATACCGATGGTGGTGAAGCCACATTATCGGGCAATCTGATCTTCGATCGTCAGGCCTCCGGCGCCGAAGATGGACCCTATGACGATATTACTGTTGCAGTAAACACAACTGACAGTGACAACGTCGGATTCGTGCTGGATCTGGATGTCGACGGCGGTGGAAATGATGCTGCTACCATCGACACCGAGGAATTCCGCTATGGTCGTTTGTTGGTCAATAATGCCGTTGGTTCGGAGCTTGAGCCTCTGGGTATCGGCTTCACCATTGAATACTGGAATGGCAGCGAATTCGTTGTGAATACTGACGATAGCAGTACCACCCTGTTCTACAATGCCTCCGAGGATGTTTCGGCCAATCGCAGCATCCTGTTTGTCCCTGGCACTTTCACCGATAACCTGGTGGAAGATCTGGACGATACACCAGACCCTGGTGAGACCTTCATCGAGCTGGCAGCCATCAATGCCGATACCGATGTGGTCAGCAGCTTCTTCGAAGGGCTCATGATTCTGCGCTCAGGTGTGGACAGCGACGCAGACGATATTCAGGATGACAGCCCCTTCTTTACATCGGCACCGGGAGATGGGGCCGACGGCAGTGCCCTGGTGGAGTTCGATCTGGACAATCCTGATTTACCCTTCAGTCTGGATTTCCTGTCCTATGACTGGCGCGGTGTGGGTGAGACTGAAGATATCAATGAGGACGGGGATTATGATGATAATCCGCGGGGCTTGATTCAGTTTGGGTCATACCGCGGGCATGACAGGGTTATTAACTGGCAAGAAATCTACATCGCTCCAGACTGAGGATGGTGGTGATCTTTTTTGAGTAGTGCCTGGGACGGAGCTGCTGCGCTTGCGATTGCTTCGTTGTGGAAAATTTTTGAGGCAGTCATTTAGCAATTGTAAAATCCTGCCTCAAAAATTTTCCACGCCTCGCACTCGACTGCGCTCGCGACGCTCCTCGAGTTGTCACCCTCCAGCAGGGCTTTGCTATGCCTGAGCTAATTTATATTCGCGGTGGGCTCTGATTGGAAGGCGCGTGAGGCCATGGCACTTGCTCTGTTTTAAACCTCTTCGTCAGCGTCTGTGTTTTTGCCGTAGGATGTGCCCAGTTCCTTGATTTTGCGGGTCAGGGTGTTGCGGCCCCAGCCCAGCAGATTGGAGGCGTCGCGTCGGCGCCCGCCGGTGTGTTTGAGAGCGATGTCGATCAGGGTGCGCTCAAACAGTGGCGTAGCTTCATCGAGGATGCTGCTGTTACCGATGCTGAGTTGCTGGTCTGCCCAGGTTTGCAGGGCCTGGGTCCAACTGCCGGTGTGGGCAGTTTCCACTTCCTGCTCGGAAAACTCTGGCGGCAGGTCCGACAGATGGACCTCACGGCTGGAACCCATGACGGTTATCCAGCGGCAGAAATTTTCCAGCTGTCGCACATTGCCAGGCCAGCTCAGGCTTTCGAGATATTTCTCGGTTTCCGGACGCAGGATCTTGGGCTCTACATCCAGCTCTTCAGCCGCGGACTTGAGGAAATGCTCTGCCAGCTTGGGAATGTCTTCGCGGCGATCCGCCAGTTTCGGAATGTGGATGCGGATGACATTCAGGCGATGAAACAGGTCTTCGCGGAACAGATGTTCTTCCACCAGTTTTTCCAGATTCTGGTGAGTAGCAGCGATGATGCGTACATCCACTTTGATGGAAGTGATGCCGCCAACACGGTAAAACTCACCGTCTGACAATACCCGTAGTAATCGGGTCTGGGTATCGGCCGGCATGTCTCCGATTTCATCCAGAAACAGGGTGCCGCCATTGGCCTGTTCAAAGCGGCCGGTACGCTGCTGGGTGGCACCGGTAAAGGCGCCTTTCTCATGGCCAAACAGTTCTGATTCGATCAGTTCCTTGGGAATGGCGGCGACATTAAGCGGCACAAAAGGCTTGTCGCGTCTCGGGCTGTGCTGGTGCAGTGCCCGGGCCACCAGTTCCTTACCGGTGCCGGATTCACCATTGATAAGTACCGAAATATTGGAATTGGAGAGCCGTCCAATGGCCCGGAACACCTCCTGCATGGCCGGTGCCTCACCAATAATTTCCTGATTGTCTTCATCAATACTGGCTTGGGCATCGAAGGCTTTTTCCCGGCCATGTTCCAGGGCCCGCTGGGTCATGGCCACGGCTTCATCAATATCAAATGGCTTGGGCAGATATTCAAAGGCGCCGCGGCTGTAGGACGCCACCGCGCTTTCCAGATCGGAGTGTGCCGTCATGATAATAACTGGCAGATCAGGATGCTGCTCCTGAATGGTGGAAAGCAATTCCAGGCCATTGATGCCGGGCATGCGAATGTCGCTGATTATGGCATCCGGCGATTCTTTCGACAGGCGTCTGAGCAAGTCTTCGCCGTTGTCGAAACTGGTGGTGGAAAGGCCGGTCTTGCCCAGAGACTTTTCCAGTACCCAGCGAATCGAGCGGTCATCGTCGAGTATCCAAACTGAATTAGAGGCGTTCATGGTCTGTTATGCCTTTTCATAGTGCTGCACTGAATAATTGCTAGTCCGTGCCTGATTCAAGATCGATGGGCAGGATTACTGTAAATTTTGTGTCCCCGGGTTTACTTTCGCATTCGATCAAACCCTTGTGCTGACTGATGATGCTGTGGGTAATCGGCAGACCTAATCCGGAACCATCCGGCCGGCCACTGATCATTGGGTAGAACATGGTGTCCATCAGCCCCGGTGGTATGCCCGGGCCGTTGTCGATAATTTCCACACTGACTGCCAGACGGCGAAAATCCGGACCGATGGTGACATTGCGCAGGATTCGCGTGCGCAGCAGAATATGGCCCTTGCTGTTTTCCAGTTCGCTGTCATCGATTGACTGCACGGCATTGCGCAGCAAATTCAGGGTGGCCTGGATCAATTGTTCCCGGTCACCCTGGATGGTCGGAATGCTCGGGTCGTAGTCGGTTTCTATCTTGATGTCATCGCCGAGCCCGTCTGTTTCCACCAGATTGCGCACCCGCTCCAGCACTTCATGGATGTTGGTGGCGGCAACCTCAAGAGGTTTTCTGGAGCCCAGCATGCGGTCCACCAGATTGTGCAGTCGGTCCGCTTCCTCGATGATGACATTGGTGTAGTCATTGAGATCATCATCATTGATCTCCCGCGACAGCAATTGCGCCGCCCCGCGAATTCCACCCAATGGGTTCTTGATCTCATGAGCCAGACCGCGCACCAGTTCGCGGGTTGTCTCCCGGGCCTGCTGCAAATTCTCCTCGCGGTTAATGCGGGCGGCATGTTCCAGAGAGCTGATTTCCAGAATGGCCTGGGTTTTACCGTTCTCTTCAAAGGTGTTCAGGGTGTAGTCCACGCTCAGGGTCTTGCCGTGCACCAGCTCCAGTTCTGCCCGGCGCATGGTGTAGCTGCTGTTGTTAGCCACCGCATTGCGCATTTCTCTGATGTCCTTCTTTCCATTCAGCAACAGCTCGCCAATAAAAAGGCCCTGGGCCTTGCGCTCACTGATGTCCAACAGCGCCTCGGCGGCAATATTCATGCTGCGCAGGCAAAGGTTTTCGTCCAGCAGTACCACCCCGGTTTTCAGGGTATCCAGCAACCGCTTATGTACATTGTCCAGGGTCACGCCAAGCTCACAGTAAATTCCATGCGTGTCAGGCGCCCGGCGCCTGCACGTCTCGCTAGTTGGTATGCAATAAATAAACCAATTAATTGAAGAATTTGCCCGGCCAGGAGGCAGAAAATACGGGCCCTTGTCGGCAGTCCGGATTTCATGGAGCACGATTGGGGCGCGGCAGAGGAAAGTGTGCACCAATATGGTGCATATGGCAAACTGGTCAGGGCTGCATCTGGCTGATCTGGTCAGCAATGAAACCTTCTGCGCCAATTTAGTGTCATGCACAAAAAAGCCCGGGCAATGCCCGGGCTTTGTGAGCCAGCTTGAATGCTCTGACTTGTTACGCCAGGCCTTCGTTAGTGCTCTTGATGATGGCAGCGGCCACCTTGTAAGGGTCGGCGTTAGAAGCAGTACGACGGTCTTCCAGGCGACCTTTCCAGCCATCCTGCACGGTGCTAACCGGAATACGGATGGACGCACCACGGTCAGAAACACCGTAGCTGAACATGTCAATGGACTGGGTTTCGTGCTTGCCGGTCAGACGCTGGTCATTGTTGGCACCGTAGACACTGATGTGACGCTCGATGTTTTTGCCGAAAGCCTCACAGATCCTGGTGAATACCGACTCGTCACCATTGTCACGCATGGCGCTATTGGAGAAGTTGGCGTGCATGCCGGAACCATTCCAGTCCAGGTCCTTGCCGAGAGGCTTGGGTTCCCAGTTGATGGCCAGGTCATAACGCTCGGCAGTGCGCTCCAGCAGGTAGCGGGCTACCCAGGTCTCGTCGCCGGCGCGCTGTGCACCTTTGGCAAATACCTGGAATTCCCACTGACCGGCGGCAACCTCGGCATTGATACCTTCAACGTTGATACCGGCTTCCAGACACAGGTCCAGATGCTCTTCAACAATGTCTCGGCCGTGGGCGTTCTTGGCGCCTACGGAGCAGTAGTAGGGGCCCTGGGGGCTGGGATAGCCGCCGCGGGGGAAACCGGGGGGCAGATTGGTCTTGATGTCCCAGAGGAAATATTCCTGTTCGAAACCGAACCAGAAGTCCTCGTCATCATCATCGATGGTGGCGCGGCCATTGGTCTCATGGGGAGAGCCGTCAGCGTTCAGTACTTCGGTCATGACCAGGAAGCCGTTCACACGATCGGGGTCCGGGAAGATGGCTACAGGCTTGAGCAGACAGTCGGAATCATCGCCTGTCGCTTGCAGCGTGGAGCTGCCGTCGAATGACCAGACGGGACACTCTTCGAGGGTGCCACCGAAGTCTTCGCGTACCATGGTCTTGCTGCGCAGGCTCTGGGTGGGCTGAAATCCGTCCAGCCAGATGTATTCCAGTTTAGCTTTCATTTTGTCTCTTTCTCCTAATCGATTTCGACGTGTGATTTTCATGACTTGGTTTCATGAATCATGATTCATGAAATAGCACATTGCGAACATTCCAGGTCGGGACGCTGATCCCGATTGCCCGACATGGACTTTACCATGTCGGCACTCTCACTACCTGCATTGCGAGCAAGTGGTACTACATTCCGGGTCTGTATCAGCCCGGTCTGCCTTGTGTGGATATAGGAGAGCAAAATGCATGCCATTCAGCGATAGGCTACAATGCCTGTATTTACAGGCTTTACGCGCGCCCGCCTTTTAGCGGGCTGCAATTATTGCGCTATATTGGTGCGTTACTGCTTGGGGCGCACCATATTAGTGCGTTATTCTTGCTGGTGCAGGTGGTTTTGCACCATCAGAGGCCATTTTTACTGATTATTAATCCCGGCCCGTTCCTCGGGGCCGGGCTGCTTCATTTTTGGAATCGATCCCCGCTCATGTTGTTCCTGGTTAAACTCTTTCCTGAAATCACCATCAAATCCCGTCCCGTGCGCCGCCGCCAGACCCGGCAGTTGCGCAAGAATATTCGCTCGGTACTGGCCGAAATCGACAGTGAGGTGCGAGTCACCGGCGAATGGGACAGTATCGAGGTTGAGACCAGCCAGGAAGACGAGGAGACAATCGCCCGCATGCGTGAACGCCTGGCCTGTACTCCGGGGATCGGGCTGTTTCTCGAAGTGGTCAAATATCCGCTGCCGGATCTGCAGGGTATGCTGGATCTGGCGCTTGAACATTTTCAGTCTCGTCTGCAGGGCAAGACCTTTGCAGTGCGTTGCAAACGGGCGGGTCGCCACCCCTTCAAGTCCACTGACGTGGAACGATTTGTCGGTGCCGGACTGATGCAGCATACGGATGCGGCCGGGGTTAACCTGTCTGATCCTGATGTGCGGGTTGCCCTGGAAGTGCATCAGGATGATCTGTTTCTGGTGCGCGCCAGCCACCAGGGCCTGGGTGGGTTTCCCCTGGGTTGTCAGGATTCGGTGCTGTCCCTGATCTCCGGTGGCTTTGATTCCTCGGTCTCCAGCTATCTCTGCATCAAGCGCGGTCTGCAAACCCATTATGTCTTTTTCAATCTGGGTGGCAGGGACCATGAACTGGCGGTAAAAGAAGTGGCACTGTATCTGTGGATGAAGTTTCACAGTTCCCACCGGGTCAAATTCGTTTCGGTTCCCTTTGAGGGTGTGGTGCAGGAAATTCTGGAGCGAGTGGACAATGCCCAGATGGGGGTGATCCTCAAGCGCATGATGCTCAGGGCCGCATCGAAAGTGGCAGAGCATATGGACATCAAGGCCCTGTGCACCGGTGAGTCTGTGGCCCAGGTTTCCAGCCAGACCCTGGTCAATCTGTCGGTCATCGACCAGGCCACCGATGCGCTGGTATTGCGCCCCCTGATCAGCAGCGACAAGCAGGATATTATCGATATTGCTCGCAAGATCGGCAGCGAGGAGTTCTCCCGAAATATTCCGGAATACTGTGCCGTCATCTCTCGCAATCCCACCACCCGTGCCCGCCGGGAGCGAATTGAAAGAGAGGAGGCCCGCTTCGATTTTTCCATTCTGGACAAGGCGGTCAGTGATGCCCGTTACCAGCTCATTACCGAAGTAGTTGAAGATTTCAGTGAAGTATCCAGTGAAGTGGAGATTGTGACCGAGGTCGCCCCGGGTGATACGGTTATTGATATCCGCCATCCCGATGAAATCGAGATCAGCCCCCTCACTGCGGTGAGCGCCGAGCAATTGCGCTGTATACCCTTTTATCAGTTGCGCAGCCAGCTGGATGCCGGGGCCAGGAACGACAGACTGCTGCTTTACTGTGAGCGCGGCATGATGAGCCGTCTGCACGCCGCCCATCTCCAGGATGACGGTTTCAGCAATATCGCGGTGCTGACCCTGGGCGGGCAGAAGAAACACAATAGTCCCCCGCTTGAGGCCGACTGACATCGTCCTGCCGCCGTGAGTCGTGTATACTCGCCGCTTTTTTGAATGCCGGTCCGAAAGGGCGGGCAAAGCACTTACAGGAATCCTGACTTGATAGAGAATATTCGAAATATCGCCATCATTGCCCATGTCGACCACGGCAAGACGACACTGGTGGACAAATTGCTGCAGCAATCGGGAACCCTTGAATCCCGCGGTCAGCAGCTTGAGCGGGTCATGGATTCCAATGATCAGGAGCGCGAGCGCGGTATCACCATCCTGGCCAAGAATACCGCCATCAGCTGGCAGGACTATCGCATCAATATTGTGGACACACCGGGTCACGCCGATTTCGGCGGTGAGGTGGAGCGGGTCCTGTCCATGGTGGACAGCGTGTTGCTGCTGGTGGATGCCGTCGATGGGCCCATGCCGCAAACCCGTTTCGTCACCCAGAAGGCATTCGCCCGGGGGCTGAAACCCATTGTGGTTGTCAACAAGGTGGACCGGGAAGGGGCGCGCCCGGACTGGGTGATCGACGAGGTTTTTGATCTGTTTGACAAATTGGGTGCCACCGACGAGCAACTGGATTTCCCCATCATCTACGCCTCAGCCATCAACGGCATCGCCGGCCTGGAAGCCGATGAAATGGCTGATGATATGCAGCCTCTGTTTGAGGCCATTGTGGAAAAGGTGCCGTCACCGGATGTCACTATCGATGCCCCTTTCCAGATGCAGATCAGTGCCCTGGACTACAACAGCTATGTCGGTGTTATCGGTATCGGGCGAGTGACACGTGGTACGGTCAAAAACAATCAACAGGTCATTATCGTTGACCGCGATGGCAATGAGCGCAAGGGCAAGATTCTTCAGGTCAAAAGTCATCTGGGGCTGGAGAGGATTGACGTAGACCAGGCCACGGCAGGAGAGATTATCTGTATCAGTGGCATTGATGCGCTGCAAATTTCAGACACTCTCTGTGATCCCGAAAAGGTGGAGGCCATGCCGCCGCTCACCGTAGACGAGCCCACCATCAGTATGACCTTTCAGGTGAATGATTCACCATTCGCAGGCCAGGACGGCAAGTTCATTACCACCCGGCATCTCAAGGAACGACTGGACCGGGAATTGCTGTACAACGTTGCCCTGCGGGTTGAACAGGGCGACACGCCGGATAAATACACAGTATCCGGTCGCGGTGAATTGCATCTTTCCGTCCTGATTGAAAGCATGCGGCGGGAAGGCTTTGAACTGGCGGTATCCCGGCCCGAAGTGATTGTGCATGAAGTGGATGGGGTCAAGCAGGAACCCTATGAGCTGCTGGTAGTTGATTGTGATGATACTCACCAGGGTTCGGTCATTGAGGAATTGGGTCTGCGCCGGGCCGAGATGCAGGATATGTTGCCCGACGGTAAAGGCCGCGTGCGCCTGCAATTCATCGTCCCAACCCGCGGACTCATTGGCTTCCGTTCGCTATTTCTGTCCCTGACTTCGGGTTCCGGATTGATGACCCATATGTTTGATCACTATGGGCCTTACAAGGAAACCGAAGTGGGTGCGCGCAACAATGGTGTGCTGGTTTCCATGGTCAAGGGCAAGTCTCTGGCCTATGCCCTGTTTAATCTTCAGGACCGTGGCCGCCTGTTCATTGGCCCCAATATCGAAGTCTATGAAGGCATGATTATCGGCTTGCACAGCCGCGACAATGATCTGGTGGTGAACCCAACCAAAGCCAAGCAACTGACCAATATCCGCGCCTCTGGCAGTGACGAGAACATACTGCTGACACCGCCGGTGGAGCATAGCCTGGAACAGGCCATGGAATTTATTGCCGACGACGAACTGGTTGAGGTGACACCGCACCATATTCGTCTGCGCAAGAAGTACCTGACCGAGAATGAGCGCAAACGCATGAGCCGGGGTACAGCAGCCCGGGGCTGAATGTAAAAGCGGATTGCCAGTAGAGGCGGGACTGAATTAGTCTGTTGAAAACAACCACGCGGTATCTCTGACATGCATGTGCTCTACCCGGAAATAAAACCCTACAAACGCCATCAGTTGCAGGTCTCTGGCCAGCATGAGCTGTATGTGGACGAAGCCGGTAATCCGCAGGGGCTGCCGGTGTTGTTTGTACATGGGGGTCCCGGCGCTGCCTGTGATGCCAGCTCACGCCGATTCTACGACCCCACCATGTACCGCATCGTCACCTTCGACCAGCGGGGCTGTGGCCGTTCTACGCCTCACTGCGAGCTTGAAAACAATACCAGTGCCGATCTGATTGAAGACATCGAGGCCATCCGCAAGCATCTGGGTGTGGATAAGTGGGTGCTGTTTGGAGGTTCCTGGGGTTCCACCCTGAGTCTGCTCTATGCCCAGGCCTATCCCGAGCGGGTAGAAGCCATGATTCTGCGGGGCATATTTCTTTGCCGGCAATGTGATCTGGACTGGCTCTATAACGATGGCGCCAACCGCATCTTTCCGGACTACTGGGCCGAGTTCATTCGTCCCATTCCCGAGATTGAGCGCGATGACCTGATCAGCGCCTATTATCGACGCTTGACCGGTGATGATGAACTGGCGCGTATGTCCGCCGCCAAATCCTGGTCAGCCTGGGAAGGGAATTGTTCGCGGCTGCGGCCCAGTGCCGAGATCATGGCCAAGTTCACCAAGCCTCATAATGCACTGGCCCTGTCCCGTATCGAAACCCATTACTTTCTCAACAAGGGTTTCATCGAAGAAAACCAGATTCTGAACAATATGGATCGCATCAAGGATATACCGGGCCGCATTATCCATGGCCGCTATGATGTGATTTGTCCCCTGGATAATGCTACCGCCCTTGCCAATGCCTGGCCCGCGGCCGAGCTGCATATTGTCCGCGATGCCGGCCACTCGGCCTCGGAAACCGGCAATATCGATGCGCTGATCAGAGCCACCGAGGACATCGCCAGGGAACTGGGTGCCGACGGCGCATCCTGATCGGGCCGGCAAACATGAAAGCCTTGTTGCAGCGAGTGAATTACGCCGAGGTCAGGGTTGACGGCGACATTGTCGGCCAGATTGGCCCGGGCATTCTTGCCTTTGTTGGTCTTGAAAAGAACGACAATCAGACGGTGGCAGACAAGCTGCTTGAACGGATTCTGGCCTACCGGATTCTTGCGGATCAGGATGGCAAAATGAATCTCAGTCTCAGTGACACTGGCGGTGGCCTGTTGCTGGTTTCGCAGTTCACCCTGGCGGCTGCCACTGACCGGGGCCTGCGTCCCGGCTTCTCTACCGCCATGCCACCCGCCGAGGCCAATGCGCTGTATGACTATATGGTGGAGCGGGCCTCACAATTACACGCAGACTGTGCCAGCGGCCAGTTTGCTGCCGATATGAAGGTCAGTCTGGAGAATGATGGCCCGGTGACTTTCCTGCTGGAAATGAACTAGCCAGCAGCTCAGGAACCGCTGATCTGGTTTTCTTCCTCGGCCTGACGCTTGCGAATCATGCGTCCCGCCAGAATCCCCAATTCAAACAAGGCCCACATGGGCAATGCCAGCATCGATTGGGTGAAGGGGTCGGGTGGTGTCAGCAGCATGGCCACGACGAAACAGCCCACTACAACATAGGGGCGTTTTTCCGCCAGGGAATCGGGTTCGGCAAGGCCGGCCCAGATGCAGAGAAACACTGCTACCGGAATTTCGAAAGCGATGCCGAAAGCAAAAAAGATGGTCAGTGCAAAGCTCAGGAAGCTGCTGATATCCGGGGCTACCTGGATGCCTTCCGGTGCCACCGAGATAAAAAATGAAAAGACAATACCGAACAGGATATAGCGGGCAAAGGCGATGCCCCCATAAAAGAGAATCACGCTGGAGATGAACAGGGGAATGGCCACCGCTTTTTCATTCTTGTAGAGACCGGGCGCAATGAATGACCAGAGCTGATAGAGAATATAGGGCGCTGCCAACAGCACTGAAACATAAAAGGTCAGTTTGAAGGGGGCAAAAAACGGCGAGGTGGGGTCGATGGCAATCATGCTGGCCCCCTCCGGTAATGCCGCGATCAGGGGATCGGCCACATAGGTATAGATATCATTGGCAAAGTAGAACAGCGCCAGAAACAATACCACCACGGCAACCAGGCATTTCAGGATGCGGTCGCGCAGTTCAACCAGATGGTCTATCAGGGTGAGTTCTTTTTCTTCTTCAGCGGAGCTCATTGCTTGTCTTCTTTGGCAGAACTCTCTTGGTCAGAACTCTCTTTGTCAGAAACCCCTTTCCCGGAATTCCCTGTCTCGGAATTTTCTTCCTCAGAACTCGCGTTGTTATCGGCCGAGGCCAGTTTCGGGTTTATGCCACTGCCGTAGAGCTGCCTGCCGGCATCCTTTATTTCTTCGCTCACTTCAGCGATTTCCTGGCGGGCTTCATCAATCTGTTGCTCGGCCTGTTGCAGGGCGGTTTGCTCCGAGGCGCCAGGGTCGAAATTATCCGAGCTGACGATCTTGTTCACCGAGTCTCTGGTCTGATCGGCGGCAGATTGTACCTTGTCCTTGGCTTCCTCAATTTCTGCCATCACCGATTCATTATGAAGCTGTCGGCGAATTTCGTCGGCATTGATCTCTCGTTCAATATCCGCCTTGACCCGATAAAAGCTGCGGCGAAAGCGGCCTATCCACAAGCTGGCCGTGCGGATGGTGCCTGGCAACTTTTCCGGACCGATAACAATCAGCGCCACAATGGCAACCAGTATCAGTTCGGTGGTATGGATATTAAACATAGTCAGGAAAGCGGAGAATGGAGAAAACGGGAAGGGGACACTCGCAATTTAGCAACTTAAGTATGGCGCTGCCCTTGTTTGACAAGTCCGGGCAGTTAAGTTGCCAAGTTGCGAGTGTCCCCTCCTTGCTATTTGTCTTCGACTTTTTCGGCAGTCGAATCGATGGTTTCGCCTTCCTTGTCGTCGTCGCCGTCTTCGGATTTGTCCGGATTATCCTCGTCCTCATCCTTCATGGCTGTCTTGAATCCTTTCAGGGCGCCGCCAAGGTCGGAGCCGAGGTTACGCAATTTCTTGGTGCCAAACAGCATGACCACGATCAGCAATATGATCAGCAGCTGCCAAATACCAATTCCACCTACACCCATAATAAACCTCCAAATCCAGACGCGACCGGGCAGCGGTCGGCTGGAGTATCAATTTTGTCGAGAGGCCTTCTCGTCAAGGCCGGATATGTTAAAGCGTTTTCTGAGTTCCTCCAACACTTGCTCCTGGTCAAGCCCCAGATGACTGAGCATCACCATACAATGGAACCAGAGATCGGCGGTCTCATGAATAACTGCGGCGCGGGCCTCACCGGCACCGGCTGCCATGTCTTTAGCAGCCAAAATAGTTTCTGTGGCTTCCTCGCCCAGTTTCTCGAGAATCTTGTTGATTCCCTTGTCATGCAGGCTGGCGACATAGGAAGAGTCAGGCGAAGCGCCCTTGCGCTCTTCCAGAACTTCAGTCAATTGTTTAAGAACATCACTCATGGTTTTGTGTCATTTTCCCTGCTTGCAGTTGCTGGCGACTAACAAGCTCAGTTGTTGCCGTACATCGCGGCCGGATCCTTGATTACCGGCTCATTCACCTGCCAGCTTTCATCTTCAAGACGCTGGAAAAAACAGCTTTCCCGGCCGGTGTGGCAGGCGATGCCGCCGATCTGCTCAACCTGGTAGCAGAGCGTGTCGTTATCGCAGTCCAGAAACACATCGATAATCTTCTGCACATTGCCGGATTCCTCACCCTTGCGCCACAGGGCGGATCGGGAGCGCGACCAGTACACGGCACGGCCTTCCCTGACGGTGACCGAGAGTGCTTCCCGGTTGGCCCAGGCCAGCATCAGGATTCGCCCTGAAGCGGCGTCCTGGGTGATGACAGGCACCAGGCCGTCCTTGTTCCATTGCACCTGATCGAGGAAAGAAGTCATGGCTCAAGTATGCGCTCTCAGCGCTTAAAACTCAAAAGGTCACTTAAAAGGTTACTTAGCAGAAGGACGCCTGTAACCGCCAGTGCGGCAGTGATCAAAGGGGTGTCTGAAACCCAGGAACTCAGGGGTTCAACCAGGCTAGCACCGGCCAGTAGCAGGGCCAGTATGCCGCCGGTGACAGCGCGCCTGCGCCGCCGGCTTTCCCGTTCCTGTTGCTGCTGTTGCAGCTCGGCCAGATTGGCATTGAGACGCTGCAGTTGACGGGACTGATTGATGGCGTCCAGAACCATCACCGGAAGATGCGGCAGCTGGTCTACCCAGTTTGGCAGTTCTTCGCCAATCTTGTTGATGAGGGTAAAAGGATTCAGCCGTTTACTGTTCCAGCTTTCCAGATAGGGCAGGGCGGTTTGCCACAGATCCAGGTCCGGGTAAAGCTGGCGGCCGAGACCTTCAATATTCAGCAGCGTCTTTTGCAGAAGTACCAAGGAGGGTTGAACCTCCATGTTGAAGCGACCGGCGGTACGAAACAATTGCACCAGCAGGTGGGCAAAGGAAATGTCTTTCAGCGGTTTTTCAAATATCGGTTCACAGACACTGCGCATGGCGGATTCGAATTCACCAATGCGTGTGCCAGCCGGCACCCAGCCACATTCCACATGCAGCTCTGCCACTCTGCGGTAGTCGCGTTTGAAAATAGCCAGCAGGTTTTTGGCCAGGTATTCCTGGTCATCGTCGGACAGGGTGCCGATGATGGCGCAGTCGATGGCGATATATTGCGGGTTTTGCGGATTGTCCCTGGACACAAAAATATTGCCAGGGTGCATATCAGCATGGAAAAAATTGTGCTCGAAAACCTGGGTGAAGAATATTTCTACTCCGGTTTCGGCAAGTTTCTTCAGATCGACACCCGCTTCCTCCAGTGCCGCAACGTCGGTAACCGGAATGCCATGGATGCGCTCCATAACCAGCACGTCACGACGGGTGTAATCCCAGTAGATTTTGGGAACATAAAGCTCGGGAGAGTTTTCGAAGTTGCGCCGCAACTGGCTGGCATTGGCGCCTTCCGATTGCAGGTTCAGCTCATCAATGATGACCTTCTCATAGTCATTCACCACTTCCACCGGGTGCAATCGCTTGCCGAGGCTGGTGCGCTCTTCAATGAGACGGGCGATCCATTTCAGCAATTTCAGATCAGCAGTCACCACTTCCCGGATACCGGGGCGCAGCAGTTTCACCACCACTTCTTCGCCACTCATCAGTTTCGCCTTGTGCACCTGGGCGACGGAGGCAGAGGCAAAGGAGCGACTTTCCAGTTCCTGAAAGATTTCACTGGCTGGCTGGCCCAGGGATTCGGCGATTATTTCCTCAACGCCGGGCTTTTCGAAGGGCGGCACATTGTCCTGCAGGGATTGCAGTTCATCTGCCAGTTTCTGATCGAGAAAATCCCTGCGAGTGGAAAGTAGCTGGCCAAACTTGATATAGATCGGTCCCAGTTCCTCCATGGCCAGACGCAGGCGCTGATTGCGGCTGCCTTTGCCCTTGCTGCTGAACAGCCAGGGCAGGCGCGCGGGTAGCAGCGCGGCGCGCAACAAGCTGCCACCTGGCTGATCGACAAGAAAGTCGTCCAGCCGGTACTTGGCAATAATGCCAATAACGCGAATTAGGCGGGGAAGGTGGGACACAGTCAGTGGGCCTTTTGCCGGGCGTCTCGGGTGCGCAGTTTTGAGGGCTGGCTAAGATACCACCTGTCCCTGTTACTAACAAGGCGCTTTACTAATAACTGTCAGTTTTTCAATTGCTTAGCTTGTCTGTGCGGGTCTTCAGTAAATCCAGCCGGGCACTGGCGCGGTCGATCTGCAGGCGCAGAGCGTCCAGTTGTTCCTGAAACAGCGCCAGGTCTTCCTGATGGGGCAGCAGGCGGGTTTCCTCCTTGAGAAAATCCTCCAGATTCTGTTTACCACGCTCGGCGCTATGGCGCAGCCACTGGCTCGATTTTTTCTGTACTGTGCTGGCCTGTTGGCTCAACACATCCCCCAGTACCGGCGCCAGATAGTCATCCCAGCGCAGGTCGAGATTCTGCATGGTCTTGTACAGATTCTGCACCAGACCGGCATCGCCACTGAAGATCAGTTCAGGATTGGCCAGGGCCCTGTCGCTATCCTTGCTCAACAGCAGTTTTGCCAGTTCGGTAGCCTCGCCTTCAATAGCAGCATCGGCAGTGATGCCCAGGGCCTGGGGCGATTGTCCGGCCAGTTGAATGCGGCCGGGGGCAAACTGCACCAGCAATTCGAAATCAGGCGAATGGCCCTTGATGGCCAGGGATTTTCCGGCGAAGCGCTGCAACTGTTTGCTGATGTGCGGGTCACTGGACAGCAGTCCGTTCAATAGTTGTTCCAGAGGCCATAAAGCCAGTGAGGTAAGCATGTCAGGCGGCGTCTTTGTGGCCAACATGAATGGCACAAATACCATCCATGACATTGTGATAGCGGCAATCAGTGAGACCTGCTTCCTGCATCATGCCCAGCAGGGTGTCCTGATCCGGATGCATGCGAATGGACTCCACAAGATAGCGGTAGCTGTCGCTGTCACCGGTTATCAGCTTGCCGGCCACCGGCCAGAGTTTGGAATAGACATCGTAGGCGCGCCCCACCAGCGGATTGTTGGGTTTGGAAAACTCCAGAATCAGCAGCCGGCCACCGGGTTTCAGTACCCGCTGCATGGATGCCAGCGCCCGCTCCTTGTTGGTGACATTGCGCAGGCCGTAGGCAATACAGATGCAATCAAAGCTGTCGTCGGCAAAAGGCAATTCCTCGGCATCCACCTGAGCGATATTGACGGTGTTGCCGATGCCCTTGTCCAGCAAGCGGTCGCGACCAACATTGAGCATGGCTTCATTGATATCAGCCAGGACCACGTGACCGGTCTCGCCCACCAGGGGTGCGAACTTCAGTGAAAAGTCTCCGGTGCCGCCCGCCAGGTCTAACACTTTCTGGCCCGGTCGGATGGCGCTTAATTCGATGGTATAGCGCTTGATCAATCGGTGTGAGCCCAGCGACATGACATCATTCATCACGTCATAGCGCGAAGCGACGGAGCGGAACACCTGTCCCACCCGTTCTGCTTTCTCGGCTATCGGTACCTGCTGATAGCCGAAATGGGTGGTGTCCTTGTCGCTGGAGTCGGTCATGGTCGGGTTAATCCGGATTGCGGGAAACGTCTGGGCCAGGCTAATCCCTGGGTGAGGGGTGGATTGTAATCACCTGGGTATCGGCTGGCAACGGATCACGCCGCAGTCCCGCGGCCTGCAGCTTGTCCAGATACTGCTGCCAGAGCTGCTCGCGATTGCTGCAGAGCTCATACAGATAATCCCAGCTGTAAATGCCGCTATTATGCCCGTCGTCGAAGTCCAGGCGGATGGCATAATTGCCCACAGCTGTAACATCCCTGATGGCCACCTGGCGCTTACCGCTCTGCAGCACCTCCTGGCCTGGCCCATGTCCCCGGACCTCCGCCGAGGGTGAATGCACCCGCAGGAATTCGGCACTGAGCTCATGGCTTGCCTCGCCCGGCCACTGCAATTGAAGTATGGCCGACTTGCGGTGCAGCTTGATTGACTCGGGAGGGTTTGCCATGGGCCTTGATCCGGTCAGAGGATGTAACGGCTCAGGTCATCGTCGCTGGCCAGTTCGTCGAGTTGTTTCTCGACATAGGCACGGTCAATCAGCAGTTCTTTCTCATCACCCGAGGCCATGTCGGCGGCTGCAAAGGACACTTCTTCCAGCAGGCGCTCCATGACTGTGTGCAGGCGGCGGGCGCCGATATTCTCGGTGCGTTCATTCACCTGCCAGGCGGTCTCGGCAATCTTGGCGATACCGTCTTTGCTGAATTTCACCGTCAGGCCTTCGGTCGCCAGCAATGCCACATATTGTTCGGTCAGGGAGGCATCCGGTTCTTCCAGGATGCGTTCAAAGTCTTCTGCCGTCAGAGCGTTGAGTTCCACCCGAATGGGCAGGCGGCCCTGTAGCTCCGGAATCAGATCACTGGGCTTGGCCAGGTGAAAAGCGCCGGAAGCAATAAACAGAATATGGTCGGTCTTGATAGAGCCGAATTTGGTGGACACGGTGGAACCCTCAATCAGGGGCAGCAGATCCCGCTGCACGCCTTCGCGGGACACGCCGGCGCCACCCTGGTCATGGCGGTTGGTGACCTTGTCGATCTCGTCGATAAAAACAATGCCGGTTTGCTCTGCTGCTTCCACGGCGCGGTTCTTGATCTCTTCTTCATTGATCAGTTTGGCAGCTTCCTCGTCCTTCACTACCTTGAGGGCGGCCTTGACCGTCATACGCTGGGCGCGCTTGCGTCCGGTATTCATATTGGAAAACATGTTTTTCAGTTGGCTGGTCATGTCTTCCAGGCCGGGAGGGGCCATGATTTCGACGCCAGCGGGTGCCTCGGAGATCTTGATTTCAATCTCACGCTCATCCAGTTCGCCCTGACGCAGTTTCTTGCGAAACACCTGGCGGGCACTGGATTGTGATTGGTCTTCCTCGGATTCATCGGAGCGAGCCTGGGGCAGGAGCACATCGAGAATGCGTTCTTCGGCCCGGTCTTCAGCCAGATGCTGCACTTTCTCGATTTCCTTCTCCCGCACCATCTTTACCGATACATCAATCAGGTCACGGATGATGGACTCCACGTCCCGGCCCACATAGCCGACTTCGGTAAACTTGGTGGCTTCCACCTTGATAAAGGGAGCCTCGGCCAGCTTGGCCAGGCGTCTGGCAATTTCGGTCTTGCCGACGCCGGTGGGGCCGATCATCAGAATATTCTTGGGGGTTATCTCATTGCGCAGGCTTTCTTCCAGCTTCATGCGACGCCAGCGATTGCGCAGGGCAATCGCCACGGCACGCTTGGCCTGTTGCTGGCCAACGATATGCTTATCCAGCTCTGAGGTAATTTCTCTCGGTGTCATCAGAGACATGCAATTTATCCTGTAGCAGGGATTATCAGCAGGGCAGGGTGTTAGCCGGCCGCCTGGGTGTAATCCAGTTCTTCGATGGTGTGGTTCATATTGGTGTAGACGCAGATGTCGCCAGCGATGGTCAGGCTTTTCTCGACGATGTCGCGGGCAGCCAGATCGGTATTCTGGAGCAGGGCGCGGGCTGCAGAGAGGGCAAAGGTTCCGCCGGAGCCGATGGCCATGATGGCATCTTCCGGTTCGATCACATCGCCGTTGCCGGTGATGATCAGGGAAGCTTCCTTGTCGGCCACCACCAGCAATGCTTCCAGACGCCGCAGGGCTCTCTCGGTGCGCCACATCTTGGCCAGCTCTACCGCTGCCCGGGTGAGCTTGCCGGAATGCTTCTCCAATTGCTCCTCAAAACGTTCGAACAGGGTGAAGGCGTCCGCGGTGCCGCCGGCAAAACCGGCCAGCACCTGATCCTTGTACAGGCGTCTGACCTTGCGGGCATTGCCCTTCATGACGGTATTGCCCTGGGAAACCTGGCCGTCACCGCCAATAACGACTTTGTCGCCGCGGCGCACGGATACGATTGTTGTGCCTCGGTACTGATCCAAACTGATTCTCCTTGCTGTGGCCGACAGACGACCCGGGGAAGGAGGGATTATTGGGGAACTTGCCGAAAATTCAAGGCTTGACGGGCTTAAGCTTGACGGTCCTGGGCAGGTTTACTGAACTCGGGTGCGCAGGGTGTTGATATTGTTACGGCGCAACAGATTTTCGGCAGTATCAAGCTGGCGCTGGGTCTGGTAGGGGCCGGATTGCAGCAGATACAGGGTGCGCCCGTTCAATTGCTCGGCAACCACCGCCACTTCCAGGCCCAGGGATTGCTGGCGCTGCATCTCCTGGGTGGCGCGCTCCCGTTGCTGAAAGGCGCCGGACTGCAGCATATATTGGACCGCCATGGGTTCATCCAGGGAAGCCTCATTGATTTCCACCGGGGTGGCATCCACCGGCACTTCGTAGTTGGCCAGTTCGTGGTAGAACTCCAGACGCAATTCCTGTGTTTCAGCCTCCACGTTCTCGGTTCCTGTCGCGGCACTGTTGTCCCTCTCCGCCACCATGGCGGCAGGCTGAGGACCGTTACTGATGGGCGGGACATAGCCGGCGACATAAACCAGAACGCTGGCGAAGACCCCCAAGGCCATGCCCACCACAATACCGGTGATCATCATGGACCAGGCGGGTGGCGCTTGCGCCGGCTTCTTTTCCAGAAGCGGTTCCGGGCGAATTTTGGCGAAATCCTGCGTCACTGCGGCTTTTCCTGAGCTTTAGGGGCTAACGTGTTGTTTTAAAATAAAATATCTTTGCTTTAATGCCAAGCTTCCTGTCTTATCGGTCCGCCAGCCGGAAGCTGAAGGTTCTATTTTCCGGGGCGGCTGAGGCAAGCCTGCCTAAATCATGTCCACCGGATCGATATCCAGGGACCAGCGCAGGCCGGCGGGGAGTTTCATCGCCTCGATGGTCGGCAATAGCCGGGCCAGCAGTTCATGAAGCTGGGCCCGCTGTTCACTCTTGAAGCTGAGCTGGCTGCGAAAGCGCCCGGCCCGTTTCTCCATGGGGGCAGGCAGTGGGCCCAGGCAGTCAATCCCGAGACCAAACTGCTGACAAAGCTGCTGTTGCTGCAAGGCAATCTGCTGCAGAAACTGCAGGCCAGTCTCGGCACTGCGGGCTTCGCAGCGCAGCAGGGCCAGCCAGGCAAAAGGTGGCATGGCGGTGAGTTTGCGTTCCGCCAGCAGCTGGCGGGAAAAATCGGCATAACTGAGCTGAATCAGGGATTGCAGGGTCTGGTGGCCGCAATGTCGGGACTGAATCAGCACTTCGCCGGCCTGATCCGAGCGCCCGGCCCGGCCCGCTACCTGGGTGACTGTTTGCGCCATCAACTCCTGGCCGCGAAAATCAGCACTGAACAGGCCACTGTCGGCATCCACAATTACCACCAGAGTGATACCGGGGAAATGATGGCCTTTGGCCAGCATCTGGGTGCCCAACAGCAGGCAGGGCTTGCCGCTGTTGACCTGATCCAGCATGGCCTGAAGTTTCTTGCGGCTGCGGGTGGAATCACGGTCAATACGCAGTACCGGCACCGTAGTGAAGCGCTCGCACAGGCGGCTCTCAATCTGTTGGGTGCCCAATCCCATGGTGTCCAGTTGTCGACTGGCACAATTGGGGCAGGCACGCGGCAGGGATTCCTGCTTGCCACAGTGGTGACAATGCAGACCCGGAGGCTGGGCATGAACAGTGAGCTGGGCGACGCAATTGTCACATTCGGCAGTCCAGCCGCATTGCTGGCAATGCAACACCGGTGCGTAGCCGCGCCGGTTGATAAACACCAGCACCTGATTGCCGGCTTGCAAGTGTTTGTCCATGGTCAGCAGAGCGGTTTCGGAAAAGCCCGCTTCCAGGGGCTGGTTCTCGATATCAACCAGGCGCATGGGGGCGGTGGCGGCGCTGCCGCTGCGCTGTGGCATGAGCAGATGCTGATAACGGCCACGGTCGGCGTTATACAGGCTTTCCAGGCTGGGGGTGGCAGAACCGAGAACGATGCCTATGCCTTCCTCCCGGGCTCTTACGACGGCCAGGTCGCGGGCGGAATAGCGAAAACCATCCTGCTGCTTGAAGGAGGCATCATGCTCTTCATCAATCACAATCAGGCCCGGTCGGGCCAGGCTGGTGAATACGGCGGAACGGGTGCCGATGACAATACCGGCGGTTCCGGCATGGGCCTGCCGCCAGGCTTGCAGGCGTTCTGTATCGCTCAGTCCTGAATGCAGGTTCACTACCGGACATTTGAAGCGTTTTTCGAAGCGACTGATGGTTTGTGGTGTCAGGCCAATCTCCGGCACCAGCACCAGACATTGCCGGCCCTGTTTGAGTACCTGCGCCATGGCCTGCATATACACTTCAGTCTTGCCCGAGCCGGTCACCCCTTCCAGCAGGAAACAGCTAAAGCCCTGATCATCGGCATTGATCTTTTCCAGTGCATCAAGCTGGTGATCATTCAGGCGGATCTCGCTCTGCCGGACACAATCTCCTGTTTTCCAGGGTTTATTGGACAGAGTCTGTTGCAGTGCCTGGATCAGCCCCTTTTCCTGAAGCTGGCGCAGCAAGGCCCGGGTAAAGCCTGCGGCAACGATGTTGTCCGGCGCAGCAGGGCCATGCTGCTGCAACCAGTCAAACAGGGCTTTCTGCCGGGGGGCGCGTTGTAGTAGCGCGTCTGCCTCTGCGCTGGCTGTGCGGTCGACTTGCCAGATTTCGATGAGTTGCTGGACCGAGGCAGCCTGTCTTAACTTTACTGGCAGGGCGGTACTCAGCACTTCTCCCGGTGGGTGTTGATAGTAGTTGATTGCCCAGCGCAACATGCGGAACAGGCCCTGGCTGAAAACCGGTTCGGCGTCCAGCAGGCGGTCGACGGGTTTCAGGCGGTCGGCTTGCAGTTCCGAGCCATTGGCAATTTCCAGAATCACCCCCACCAGTTTGCGGCGACCGAAACTGACCAGCACCCGTTGTCCGGGCTGATAGTCAGTGCCTGGGTCGCGCTCAGTCTCAGGCAGATAGTCAAACAGGCGGCGCAGCGGTGAAGGGATAGCAATGCGCAGGATCATTCCCTGGTAGAGATAGCGGTCAGATTCTGGCATCGGCTGCGGGAGTTGGGGTCCTGGCGTGAAACAATCGCCGCAGTGTATGAGTTAAGAGCGGTCTGATCAATTGCTCTGCCAGTGGCAAGCCAGAGTGGCGGCTGATTCGCGCATTCGATTGGTCTATACTCTTGCCTCCCAAGTCTGCCCCTGAGCCTGCCTTCAATGCCGCCTCACAGCGAACCCGGCCAAAGGCGGGAAGGCGAGGGCAGTCGCAGTAACCCAAATGAGGAATCAGAACATAATGGGCCCGGAGTCAGTGCCAGCGGAGCTTCTCGAAGTCAGGGAAAAGATTGACCAGACAGACCAGCAGATTATTGCTCTGCTGGCACAGCGTTTTCAGCTGACGCACCGGGTTGGGGAATTGAAGGCCATCCATTCCCTGGACGCTCTGGACCCCGGTCGTGAAGCCGAGAAGCTGGCGGAGATCGAGGCCATTTGCCAGCAAAATGGCCTGAACCCGGTGCTGGTCACGGCCCTGTTCGACCAGATCATGGAAGAGGTGAAGCGCAACCATAAACGGCTGCGGGAGCAGCATTCTCCCTGATATGACTTGCGTGCTGGCGGGACTCTGCTAGAATGCGCGGTCCTCGGCAGTGGCCCTGCCGGAACCTGTTAAAGATGATGTGGTGCAGAGCCCCGAATAATAAGGCCTGTAGCGACATCGAGACTAAGGAATTGCCATGAAAGCTGACATTCATCCCAAGTACGGCCCGATCAAAGCTACCTGTAGCTGCGGTAATGTCATTGAGACCAAGTCCACCCTGGGCAAGGATATCCTCATCGACGTTTGCTCCCAGTGCCACCCCTTCTATACGGGTAAGCAGAAGATTCTGGACAGTGGTGGTCGTGTAGATCGCTTCAAGAAGCGTTTCGCCAACCGTCGCGTCTGATCCTGATTCGGGGAGCTGTAATCCGGCTCCCCGCCGCTGGCCCTGTGGCCATCAGAAAATCGTTTCTGTAGACACTTCTTCCTCGGCCTCGCCGCCGGTTTCCGTGCCTGGCAGTCGGGGATTGCCTTCATCCGGGGCATTCTCAACCCGGAAATATTCAAATACTGCATTGGGGTCGCCCGGTGTGGCAGCAGCGCCGGTATCCTTGTCGATCAGCCGGTCGACGATGCCATCGGGTCGGCTCATGGTGTTCAGGGGCGCGCCTTCCAGGGCCTCGCGCATATAATCTATCCAGATGGGCACTGCCACCGTGGCACCCTGTTCCCGCTCGCCCAGCGGCTCGGGCTGATCCAGGCCAACGAATACTGTCGTGGCGATATCCCGGTTAAACCCTGAAAACCAGAGTTCCTGGGGACCATTGGTGGTGCCGGTCTTGCCCATCAGATCGCCCCGATTCAGTTCACGGTGCACCCTGGCACCACTACCATCGGTAATCACCGAGCGCAGCATGGAGTTCAGGATAAAGGCCACCCGGGCATCGATAATGCGCTCGGCAGGCTGATACTGGCTGCCGTCTTCACCATTGCCTGGCGGGCAATCGGGTTCGCAAACCAGTTTCGGTTCGGCCCGGTAGAGAACGCCGTCAGCGGCAGTGCGAATTTCCCTGATCAGCCAGGGGTCCACCTTGTAGCCGCCATTGGCAATGGCTGAATAACCGGTGACAATTTCCAGGGGTTGCACGTCCTGGCTGCCAAGAGCCACGGTGAGATCATTACGCGGAAAATTGTGCGTCTGAAAACCGAATTTGGCGGCAAAGGGCAGAACCTTGTCTGAGCCCAGTTGGTCGTACAATCGCACCGCGGGCACGTTGCGGGACTCCTGCAGGGCATAGCGCAGGGTAATGGGGCCAAGAAAATTGTTCTCGTAGTTATTGGGTCGATAGTCACCACGGGTAATGGGCGCATCATTGATTGTAGTAGCAACGGTATAGCCATGCTCCAGCGCTGCCCCGTACAGAAAGGGTTTGAAATTCGAACCCGGTGGCCTTGCTGTGGTGACACGATTGACCTGGCTGCGGCCAAAATCATAGCCCCCCACCAGTGCCAGAATTGAACCGTCATCGGGCGACATGGAAACCAGGGCGCCCTGGATTTCCGGAATCTGGCCAAGCTCCCAGCCGTCCTCACGTTGTTTGACCCGAATCAGATCGCCTACCTGCACCACATCGGCAGCCACTTCCGGTGGTGGCCAGGCTTCATTGCGGCTGCGGAAAGCATAGGCCCAGGAAATACCATCCCAGGCTACCTGGATGCTGTTGCCGGATTTCAGCAGGGCGGTGAAGGAGCGCTCCTGCACGGCGGTGACAATGGCCGGCTGCTGATTGCCGTATTCTGACACCGACTGCAATTCTTCCAGCCAGACCTGGCGGGGATCCAGCAGATCTGGCGGGTAATGAGCCTGGGGGCCCCGATAGCCGTGGCGTTTGTCGTAATAGGTTTCCAGACCGTTGACCAGCGCCCGGTTCGCCGCCAGTTGTTTGTCGCCGTCTATGCTGGTGATGACCTCGAAGCCGCGGGAATAGGTTTCCTCACCGAATTGTTCATAGAGTTGCTGACGCACCATCTCCGCCACATAGGGTGCCTCCACTTCGATATTGCGGTTGCGACGGCGGGCTGTGACCGGCTCGGCATTGGCCTGCTCGTACTCGGCGCGGCTGATCATGTTTTCGTTCAGCATATTGCGCAGCCTTACTTCGCGGCGAGCGATGGCGCGTTCCGGATTGGCCAGGGGATTGCAGGTGGATGGGCAGGGCAGGAGAGAAATCATCATGGCTGACTCGGCGAGGGTCAGTTCACTCACTTCCTTGCCGTAATAGACAAAGGCGGCGGCGCCGATGCCATCGGCGCCGGCACCGAAATAGATGGTATTGAGATACAGAGTCAGAATTTCTTCCTTGCTGAGTTCCCGCTGGATCTGCAGGGCAAAGGGGATTTCCTTGAATTTGCGCAGGTAGACATTGTCACTGTCGAAGGACAGGTTATTGGCCAGTTGCATGGTAATGGTACTGCCGCCGCCCATACGATTGCCGGTAATGAAGCCGTAAAAGCCCCGGCCGAGGGACCAGATGTCCACGCCGGGGTGGGAGTAGAAGCGCACATCTTCGGTGGCGATCAGGGCATCAGTGAGCACCGGCGGGATGTCTTCGAACTGGACAGGATTACGGCGATTGCCAATTTCATCGATCAGGCGCATGTCTGCGGTGAATATTCGCAGTGGTGTTTCCAGCCGGACATCGCGGTAGGTCTCCGCTGCAGGCAGCAGGGGAGCGAGGTACAGATAGGCCGCCATGGCCACCATGACGACGCCACAGAAGGCGGCACTGCCCAGCAGCAGACACCACTTTAACAAGGATTTCAGACGCCTTTGCACGAGGATTGCCAGCCCTGAGGGGGTAAAGTTCGATTCATTTGAATGGCTGATTATACACTTGCCGCATTGGAATGACCCGGCATTAGCGACCTTTTTGCCGCCCTCAATTGGCCCTGATAGGGCTTGCCAGGCCCAGGCACAGAGCCCAGATGGTTCTTTGCAAGGCCAGTAATGACGGGCAATGCAGGCAGATGCCAAACGTGAACCGAGTCAAAGATTTGAGGCCTTGCATGGTTCATTATTAAATGGTGAAGTTGTTTGTTGTGAAAGTCTGATAATTAATTGAAAACTATATAAAATATCAAAGCGGCCGATACTGAAATCTGGAAGGGGAAACTTTCTTAGGAAAAATTGGTAAATCGTTGTATTTTAAAGATATTATGCAACGAGAACCCGGCATGTAGCAGGCATTTGCTGCATCCGGGAGGGCTGTTTTACGACTCTCCGAGGCCTGGTTTCGGAGAAAAATTGCAGAAAATTTGGGATTAATTCAGTGCTGGACAAATTAAAAGACATCGCGGCATTTACCAAATTGGGTAAAAAAATCCAGCACTTTGCTGGGTGTGGATATCAGTTCGACAGCGGTCAAGATCCTGCAACTGAGCCCCTCCGGTAACAGCTACAAGCTGGACAATTACGTGATTCGCAATTTGCCAGCCAATGCCGTGGTGGAGAAAAACATCAGTGATACCGACGCCGTCGGCGAGTGTATCGGTGCCGCTGTCAGCCTGCTCAAGCCCACCATGAAAGACGCCGCAGTAGCGGTGGCAGGTTCGGCGGTAATCACCAAGACCATTGAGATGAGCGCCAATCTGACCGACTCGGAAATGGAAAATCAGATCGTGGTGGAAGCAGACCAGTACATTCCCTATCCCCTGGACGAGGTTTCCATAGATTTCGAGCGCCAGAAGCTTTCGGACCGTAATCCGGAGCTGGTCGAGGTGTTGCTGGCTGCCTGTCGCCGGGAAAACGTCGAGTCCCGGGTGGCGGCACTGGAAATCGGTGGTCTGGAAGCCAAGGTGGTGGACATCGAAGCCTATGCCATCGAACGCGCCTACACCCTGCTGGCGCAACAGATTGGCTCTGATGATGACCAGACCGTGGCCATTGTCGACGTAGGCTCCATGACGACCACACTGAATGTCATTCTGCAGGGCCGGACCATTTACACACGGGAACAGATGTTTGGCGGCAATGCCCTGTCAGAAGAAGTGCAGCGGCGTTTCGGTTTGACAGCGGTGGAAGCCGAAACCGGCATGAAGCGTGGTGGCTTGCCGGATGAGTATGAACTGGAAATTCTTGGGCCCTTCAAAGAGACTGTGGTGCAGCAGGTCAGCCAGACCCTGCAATTCTTTTTCTCTTCCAGTCACTACAATGAAGTGGACCATATTCTGCTGGCCGGAGGCGTGGCAGCCATTGAGGGTCTTGCTGATCTTTGTCAGGAAAGCCTGTCCACCCCGGTGACGGTGGCCAATCCTTTTGCCGGCATGTCTATCGGCTCCAAGGTGAGCAAGGCGCAATTGGCCAATGATGCACCGGCACTGATGATAGCCTGCGGACTGGCGATGCGAGGCGAATACTGATGGCACAAATCAACCTTTTACCCTGGCGCGAGCGCCTGCGGGAAGAACGACGGCGGGAATTCCTGTCGGTCCTGGCGGGGATCGTCATCATTGCTGCCGGCCTGTTGTTCCTGGTGGACCGTTACTTCAATGGAGAAATCAGTACCCAGATGGCGCGCAATGATTTCCTGCGTCAGGAAATTTCAGTGCTGGATGCACAGGTAGCTGAAATCAGTGAATTGCAGCAGCAAAAGGAAGACATCCGTGCGCGCATGAGCGTCATTACCGACCTTCAGGGTACGCGCCCGGTAATCGTGCGCATCTTTGACGAACTGGTGAGGACACTGCCGGAAGGCGTTTACTACGAAACGCTGGAGCGCAATGGAGACGCCATTTCCATCGAAGGGGTGGCAGAGTCCTATGGCCGAATTACCGAATTGATGCGTCGGCTCGATGATTCCGAGTGGTTTACGGCGGCAAACCTGAGTGATATCTCCGCTGCCGAAGTATCCCAGGATACCCTGGCTGATGCGTTTACTTTTTCTCTTTCGCTGAATCTGGAGCTTCCAAATCAGCAAGAAGATCAGGGAGTCTAGGTGACAGATGTCTTTATTTAGCGGCATAACCGACGACTTAAAGAACTTTGACTGGAATGATCTGACCGATCTCGACACCATCGGTGTATGGCCGGTTGCGGTCAAGGTGCTGATCACTATTGTGGTGTTCGGTGCGGTGCTGGCAGCAGGATTTTTCTTTCATATCCAGAACCTGCAAACCGAGCTGCAGACAGTGGCAACCGATGAAACCCAGCTCAGGGTCGAGTTTGAGCAGAAGGCCTTTATGGCCTCCAACCTTGAAGCCTATCGGGCTCAAACGGTGGAAATGGAAGAGTCATTCGAGGAGCTGTTGCTGCAACTGCCTTCTGAAACCGAGGTGCCGGGTCTGGTAGACGACGTCACCGAAACCGGCGTCGGCAGCGGTCTGGAGTTTGACAATATTGCCCTGGAGAACGAGGTCACCCAGGAGTTCTACATCGAGCTGCCAATCGATATCGATGTGATTGGTGATTACCATGACTTCGGCACTTTTGTCAGCGGTGTGGCGAGTCTGGACCGAATTGTGACCCTGCATGATTTTGCTATCACCACCCGCCAGGATTCATTCCTCAATATGAATATTGAGGCACGCACTTATCGCTATCGCGATGTGAACGAAGAAGGGAGTGTTCAGTAGATGCAAGCACTGCGCCTGCCATTGCGAATTCTGGGCCTGCTGGGGTTGACCCTGCTGCTTGCTGCCTGTAATCGGGTGGATAATTTTCAGGATTTGCAGTCCTTTGTAGTGGAAGTGAAATCCAGGCCCGGGGCGGAAGTAGAGCCAGTGCCGGAGTTCGTTCCCTACGAGGGCTTTATCTACAGTGCGGCTTCCATGCGCAGCCCCTTCGAGGTGCCACTGATCGTGGATGGCGAATCGGTGGCATTGATGTCACAGGATGTGGAACCGGACTTCGATCGACCCCGGGAAGCACTTGAAAACCACGCCCTGAGCAGCCTGAACATGGTCGGGATGCTGGTCCGCGGAGGTAATTATCAGGCCCTGATCGAAGATTCCTACGGTGAAGTCCATCGCGTTGCTGTCGGCAACTACATGGGCCGCAATCATGGACGTATAGAAGAAATAACTGAAACGCAGGTCAGTCTTATTGAAATTGTACCCAGTGGCAGTGGAGGCTGGGTAGAAAGGCCACAGACCCTCACGCTGCAATAAATGCGTGAGCCGAGGTTACCAACATGTTTATGAATAATAGATCGCTCAATTTAACAATAAAGTCACCGGCCCTGGGCCGAGCTGTCGGGGCAGCCTGTCAGTTCCTGCTGGCCTGTCTGCTGTCGGCGAATGCGTTCGCCCAGCAATCCGTGACCCTGGACAGTATCGGCTTTGCCAATCTGCCGGGTGACAGTATTGAGATTCAATTGAGCTTTGATGGTCAGCCACCGGAGCCCAGCGGTTTTGTGCTGGACAATCCAGCGCGCATCTCCCTTGACCTGATGGGAGTGGCCAGCGGTCTGAGCCAGCAACGTTTCAATATTGACTCCAACAATGCCCAGAGCGTCATGGTTCTGGATGATGGTTCGCGAACCCGACTGGTGGTTAACCTCGACCAGCTGGTGAACTATGAAACCGATTTGAGCGGCAACACCATTACTGTTCAGGTGGGTAATGACAGTGGTGCTTCCGGCGGCGTGGTTGGCTCTGCTGAAGTATTCACCGGAATCAGTGGCGGCGAGCAGAATGCCATTACCGATGTCAATTTCCGTCGCGGCGATGAAGAAGAAGGCCAGGTGGTAATCGAGCTGTCCAGCGATGAAGTAATCGGCAGTGTCGAGCAGGTCGGCGCCCGCGTCTATGTGGAATTCATGAACACCGATGTGCCGGATGATCTCAATCGCCGCTTCGATGTGAGCGATTTTGCCACCAGTGTGTCCACCGTGGACGTGCTGGGACAATCCGGCCGTGCGACCGTGGTAATTGATGTCGACGGCGCCTACGAATATGTGGCCTATCAGACCGGTAGCCAGTACACGGTCAGTGTGCGGCCTCCGGCACTGGATATCACCGGCGGCGATGCTACTGCAGCGTATACAGGCGAAGTGACGGGTCTGTCTTTTCAGGACATCCCGGTACGCTCGGTGCTGCAGATTCTGGCTGACTATTATGAATTCAACCTGGTGGCCGGCGATGCGGTGACCGGCAATATCACCATCGAGATGAATAACGTGCCTTGGGATCAGGCTCTGGAAATGGTGCTGCGCACCCAGAATCTGGACAGCCGGCTGGAAGGCAGTGTGCTGTACGTGGCCCCGGCAGACGAAATTGCGGCCCAGGACCAGATGGAGTTGCAACAGGCGCAGCAGGCCCAGGCCCTGGCGCCGCTGTATACCGAATTTGTGCAGGTCAACTACGCCAATGCCAATGATATTATGGCGCTGCTGACCGGCAGTGAGAGTGGTGGCGGTGCCGCCGCCCCGGCTCCCGGCGGCGGTGGTGAAGCCGGCGGCGCCACAGCCGTAGCTGGCGGCGGTGGCGGTATTCTGTCTGCCCGGGGTACGGCGACGGTTGATGAGCGCACCAATATCATTATTGTCCGGGATACCGAAGACAAACTGGAAGAAGTGCGAGCCATGCTGGCGCGTCTGGACGTGGCCGTGCGCCAGGTACTGATCGAAGCACGGATCGTCAATGTATCGACAGATTTCGGTCGTGACCTGGGTATCCGCTGGGGTGGCGGTGGCAGTCTGCCAACAGGCGACAACTGGCGCTATGGTGGTTCCCAGGCGAGTACGGTGCAGGAACACAATAACCAGGTTGAGCGACAACTCGCCATTCAGGAAGCCCTGATCGCCGGTGAGCAGGCACGTGTCGAAGGTCTGCAGTCTGGTACTGATCCGAGCCTCATCGAGACTCTGGTCAATCAGGCCATAGCCAGTGTGCCCATTCCGGCTGGTGAAATTAATTTCCCTGATGCACTGGCGGTGGATCTGGGGGTTGCCTCAACGGAAGCTTCATCTTTCTCGATCGGTTATACCGGCAGCAGTGGTTTGATCGAGCTGGAATTGTCGGCGCTGGAAAGCAGCGGTAACGGCGAGGTGATTGCCCGTCCCAAGGTGACAACCCAGGACAAGGTGACTGCCGAGATACGCTCCGGTGTGCGCATTCCCTATCAGTCCCAGGCAGGCGGCACAGCCGGTGGCTCAACCACCGAGTTTGAGGATGCCGTACTGTCCCTGCAGGTGACGCCGCAGATTACTCCGGACGGCCGCATCAATATGGAACTGCAGATTCAGCAGGATTCAGTGGCGGCAGGCTCTGGTGATGTGCCAGCCATCAATACCAATGAGGTGACCACCAGTGCGCTGGTGAATGATGGCGAAACCATCGTACTTGGCGGTGTATTCCGCGAGGAAAACACCACCATCGAAACCAAGACACCCTTGCTGGGGGATATTCCCTATGTGGGCCGTTTGTTCAAGCGCACCAACAGCGAGCGTCGCCGCACAGAGCTACTGATCTTTATTACACCGAAGATCATTGCAGACATTGCTATTCGCTAGGAAACGACTGCACAGTCAGGCAGCGATTGAAGTAGAGCGGGCCGGATCGGGATTGAATCTCGATCCGGCTTTTTTATGCCCTGAAAATCTCGCTGTCCGGGCAAGCCTTCCCTGCGGTTTGCAAGTACAATAGGTGCCCCCGTTATTGATGAATCTCGCTTATGAAACGTTTGGACAAGGTCTTTCTGGTTGGCCCCATGGGGGTCGGTAAAACCACCATCGGCCGGGTACTGGCAGAAATCATGGGCTTGCAGTTCTTTGATTCTGACCGGGAAATCGAGGCCAGCACTGGCGCCGATATCCCCTGGATATTCGATGTTGAGGGTGAAGACGGCTTTCGTATCCGGGAAGTTCGCATGATTGACCAGCTCAGTCGGCGCAAGAAAATTGTCCTGGCTACCGGCGGCGGGGCGGTGCTGGCGGAGAAGAATCGCAAGCGCCTGGCCAAACGCGGCGTTGTGGTCTATTTACAGGCTTCTATCCGACAACAGGTAGAGCGAACCAGTCGCGACAAGAACCGGCCTCTGCTGCAGACCCCCGACCCGGAGAAAAAGATTCGTGAACTGATGAAGATGCGGGATCCTTTGTACCGAGAAGTTGCGGACATCATCATCGATACCAATCGCCGAAACCCGCGTACAGTCAGCGTAGATATCAGTAAACGCATTGCCGCCATGAGCGAGGAGCAGGTGGCACATAAAGCCAAAGCACAGAAAGCCAAGGCACAGAAAGCCAAAGCAGAGAAAGCCAAAGAGAGTTGAACATGGAAACCGTCAAGGTAGAGCTGGGTGAAAGAAGTTACCCCATTCACATAGGTGCCGGCCTGCTAAGCCGTCCGGAATTGGTCAGGGAGCACCTGGGCAAGGGCCGGGTAGTCGTCATCACTAACGATGTGGTGGCGCCGCTCTATCTGGAGAAGACCCGGGCTCTGCTGGGAGATCAGCTGGCGGAAGTCATCGTTCTGCCCGATGGTGAAGCCCACAAGAATCTGGAAACCGTGAACGGTATTTATGATCGGCTGATGGCCGGAAAATACGATCGCAAGACCACCCTGGTGGCCCTCGGTGGTGGTGTGATTGGTGATATTACCGGTTTTGTAGCCGCCACCTACCAGCGTGGTGTGCCCTTTCTGCAAATTCCTACTACCCTGCTGGCGCAAGTAGATTCCTCGGTAGGGGGCAAAACCGGCGTCAATCATGCGCTTGGCAAGAACATGATCGGTGCCTTTTATCAGCCGGTCTGTGTGCTGGCTGACAGCGATGTTCTCAAGAGTCTGCCGGAGCGGGAAATCAAGGCCGGGCTGGCGGAAGTGCTGAAATACGGTCTGATTATCGATTCGCCGTTCTTCGACTGGCTCGAAGCAAATGCCGCCGCGGTGAGCCAGCTGGCGCCGGCGGAATTAACCCGGGCCGTGCGTCGATGCTGTGAGATCAAGGCGGAGGTGGTAGCCCGGGATGAACGGGAAGGGGGCCTGCGGGCTCTGCTGAATCTCGGGCATACCTTCGGTCATGCCATTGAGACCGCCACCGGCTATGGCACCTGGTTGCATGGTGAAACGGTGGCCATGGGCATGGTTATGGCCAGTGATTTGTCCAGGCGCCTGGGCTGGATTGATGCTGCCGATGCGCAGCGCGTACGTGAGGTGCTGGAAAACAATTACGGTATGCCGGTGATTCCACCGGCCGATATATCAGTTGAGCAGTATCTGGATCTGATGGCCTCGGACAAGAAAGCCGAGCAGGGTCAGATCCGCTTCATTCTGCTCAAGGCTATCGGCGAAGCCGTCATTGAAGGCGGAGTCGATCCGCAACTTTTACAGGAAACCTTGCAGGCGCAAGACCAGCTCTGCCTGTAAGCAGCAACTATTTGCACAGGCCCAATGACAAATACTAGCGACAGGCTGGGACTGGATTTCGATCCTTTTGCTCCGGATTCCGACAACCGGCAGTTCTTTACTGGCGCCGGGCGAGGGGAACTGTTGTCCGCCCTGGTCCAGCAGGCCAGTCACGGTGGAGGATTGCTATCGCTAAGCGCTGCGCCGGGCTCTGGTAAAACCAGTCTGGCAATAGCCCTGGCCGAAGCCTTCGGCAAGGATGTCATCAGTGTGCAGATTCAGGGCAGTCTGTTCATGGGGCCCGAGCAATTCCTGGAACAGATTCAGGCTGCTGTGGGGCTCGAAGTCAGTGCCGCCGAAACATCCCGGGCCATCGATAGCCTCTGCCAGTTTGCCAACGACCTGGCCCTCGATGGGCGCTCTCTGGTGCTGGTGGTGGACGATGCCCATGAGCTGGCCAGTGAAGTCTACAAGGTTCTGTTTACCCTGCTGCGGCGTAACTCCGGTGGTGGCTTTGCCGCCTTGCTGCTGGGGGAAGAGCAGCTGAGAAAACTGTTGCTGGCGAATCTTCCTGAATCCCAGCGCAAGCTGCATCATGATTTTTCCCTGCCAGCATTCAGTGGCGAGGACAGTTTTGAATACCTGCGCTTCAAATTGTCGCTGGCCGGTTACCGCAAGCCCCTGCCGCTGAGTGGAGAGGAGCTGGGCCGAATACATGAAGCCGCTGGCGGCCTGCCGGGTCAATTGAATGCCAAATTCTGTGCTGCTCTGGAGCGAGAGGCTACTGCCGGTGAGGAGGATGACCGCAAGCAGGGAATCAGCTCGCTGTGGCGTCTTGGCAAAAACTACTGGGCACTGGCCGGAGGCCTGGCAGGATTATTAATACTGGTGCTGTTGGTGCAACCATCCGAGCCTGAACCGGTAAACGAGGCTTCCCGGCAGCGCCAGATCGCCGTGTCGGCCGCCGGACAATCCCCGCAGGAAACGGATCCGCCGGACTCATCATCTGCCGATGGGTCCACCTCAGTGGTGGCCCTTGATGCCGCGCCGGCTGCTGCGGACCGGCAGGAAACCGCGCCGGCACAGGAAGCGCTCGCCGATACCTCCACCGAAGCGCTGACAACTGCACCGGCACAGACTGCCCCGTCGGCACCCGCGCCTGAGGGGTCAGACCGTGCCTATGGCGACTTTGAGCAAGGCCTGCTGTCCTATCCCTCCGGCAATTATGCCATTCAGATCATGGGCGCCAGCTCGGCCCGGCAAATTGGCGAATTTTTGGCCCGCTATCCGCAACTCCCTGATGCCGGTTATTTTGAGAGCCGCTTTCGGGGCGAGCCCTGGTTTGTCGTAGTGGCGGGTAACTACAGTGAACGCGCGTCGGCCCAGCAAGCCATTGACACACTGCCCGCCGCCCTGCGCGAACTGCAGCCCTGGGTGCGCAGTATTGCTGATATCCAGTCGGCAATCCGCAGTCTGCCCCGGTAGCCAAGCGGGCAATCCAGCACCTTGCTCCTGGCGTTATCATTTCCGAGCCTGCCGGGCTCGTGTAGAATTGCGCCCTTCGCGGCACCGGCTTGACGGTGACGGCCAACAGATTGTAGGAGAATGGTTTGAGTTTAAAGAATGACCGATTTCTGCGCGCACTATTGCGCGAGCCGGTGGATGTAACACCTGTATGGATGATGCGCCAGGCCGGGCGCTATTTGCCTGAATACCGTGCCACGCGCCAGCAGGCGGGGGATTTCATGACCCTTTGCCAAACCCCCGAGCTGGCCTGTGAAGTCACCATGCAGCCCCTGCGTCGCTATGCCTTTGATGCAGCGATTCTGTTTTCTGACATTCTCACCATTCCCGATGCCTTTGGTCAGGGGCTTTATTTTGTCAGCGGTGAAGGCCCCAAATTTCGCAAGGTTATTCGTGAGCCCCGGGATGTGGAGCAATTGCCGGATGTGGATATCACTTGCGAGCTTTCCTATGTCACCGATGCAGTGAGCCTGATTCGTAGAGAATTGAACGGCAGTGTGCCCCTGATCGGCTTTTCCGGTAGCCCCTGGACCCTGGCGACCTATATGATCGAAGGCAGCGGCAGCAAGGATTTTCGTCAGGCCAAGCAGTTCATGTACAACCATCCCGAGGCCATGCATGAATTACTGACACGCCTGGCCGGTGCGGTGACTGACTATCTCAATGCCCAGATCAGGGCCGGCGCCCAGGCGGTGCAGATTTTTGATACCTGGGGAGGCATTCTGACCCCCAATGCCTATCAGGAGTTCTCTCTGAAATATATGGAGAAGATAGTCAGCGGCCTGATCAAGGAGAATGAAGGGCGGCAGGTGCCCAGCATCCTGTTTACCAAGAATGGCGGTCAGTGGCTGGAGAGCATGGCTGACAGCCAATGTCAGGCCCTGGGCCTTGACTGGACCACCGACATCGGCGACGCCCGGGCCCGGGTTGGTGACAAAGTTGCCCTGCAGGGCAATATGGACCCATCCATTCTCTATGCTTCGCCAGCTGCCATTCGCGACGAGGTGGGCCGCATTCTGGCGCGCTTCGGCAATGGCTCAGGGCATGTCTTTAATCTTGGGCATGGCATCACGCCGGAAGTGAATCCGGATCATGTCAGCGCCTTTGTTGACGCGGTCCATGAGCAGTCCGGCCAATACCACAACTGAGACTGGCTCTGAGCTGGTCATTGTTGCCCTCGGCGCCAATCTGGATTCTCCGGCCGGCGCACCGGCAGACACCTTGCAGGCAGTGCTCGCTGATCTGCAAGGTCTGGCTGAGGCGCCGCTGAGAACCTCATCGTTCTATCACACCAGCCCCGAAAACTGCCCGCCGGATAGCCCCGGATTCGTCAATGCAGTCACCCTGATGCTGCTGCCGGCAGGCACCGAGCCTCTGCATTTTCTTCATCAACTGCAGGCCCTGGAGCAACGCTATGGCCGCCAGCGCAAGGCGGCGCTGCCGGTCAATGCGCCCCGGCCTCTGGACCTGGATATCATTGCCTTTGGTGGTCGCCAGTTGCAGGACGAGCAACTGCAACTGCCCCATCCGCGGGCCGCAGAGCGGGCTTTCGTGCTGGAGCCACTGGCAGAGCTGTTGCCGGATTACCGCTTGCCAGGCATGACTGTGTCAGTGCAGCAACTGCTGGCGGAAAGCCAAAGCTGAAGCGATTTTTGCCGTTATTTCTCCTGAAAAGCCGGTATTTGCGGTGATTGGTGGCAGAAAGCGCGAACTCCCATTTGTGGCAGAATTATGGCAAACCGGCCCTGTCGGGTGACGTTTTGCTACAGATTTCAATATTCACAATGCGGCAAAAGTGGTAGTCTAAGAGGGTCCGGGGTTTGCCTGCAGATCGGGTTTTTCAGCCGCGGACCAATCAAGGGATCGGGCCCTGGCCCGGACAGGAACGCCGATAAGCCAAGGCGTTTGAAGAGCACACAACAACAGACAACACAGATTCAAGCAAGAACTGATGACATCGGCAGCCCTCAATAAACCACTGAAAAGCTTGCTGGCCCTGGCCGCAGGTCTGTTGTCAGTGGCCGCTGTCCAGGCCCAGGACACCGTGTCTGTTGCATCACCGGATGATGCCACCGTGAGTTTTCGTATCGCCCCCAGCTCCAGTCTGGTGGACGACACGCCACTGCTGAGCATTGCCCGCAGTGTCGAAGCCAGGGACGTGGAAGGCAATGTGGTTGAGAACGCCCTGAATTTCAATCTGGGTGTGGCGCTGTCCCCCCTGGAAGGATTGAATCTGCGCGCTGACGCCTGGGGTCAGGAAATAGCCGAGGGCCCGGCCAGTACTGCCAGTAACGGCTTTCAGGCCCAGGCTCCCAGTCTCTATCTTGATGATTCCGCCATCAATGAATTCAATCTGGACAACCCCTTGCTTGGTGATCAGCTCAAATCCAATGGTTTCGACCTCGGCGCCTCCTATGTCTGGGATTCCAACCGCTTTGGCCAGTTTACCCTGAGCACCAAGACTACCTATGTGCAGGAATTCGAGAATAACGGCAGCCTGCTGGAACTGGTCAATTCCGAGCTGGGTAATCCGCAAGACCGTATTATCAGTCCGGAGTTGCAAAGCAGCCTGATGCTGACCTGGGAATTTGGCAATCACACCGCCAGTGCCATCACCAATTACTTTGATTCATTCAAGGACATCAGTGAGCTCGACATCGACGAGCTGAATGCCCTGGTGGACAACATCACCACGGTGGATCTCGAATACGGCTACAGTGTGAAGACCGGTGACAAGGACCGGGCGATTATCACATTCGGTATCCGCAACATCTTCAATGAGCAATCTGCCCAGATTCTCAACTCCACTACCCGCATCCTGGATCAGAACGGCCGCGTCGCTTACGGCTCCATCAAATACCAGTTCTGACAATCTTTCTGCCTGCGCCAGACAACCGGACTCCGGTCTTTTTGCCGTGGGCAAAAAAATCCCCGCCAGGGCGGGGATCAATGGTCTGCTCATCTCTACATGATTACTGCTCAGGGTCTTGAAGGGTCAAGCTCCTGACTTCAGCGCCGTCGCCACAACAGCGCTATTCAGAGGACAATTCCAATGTAGAGCATTGCCGCCGGCAATCTGTGTCCCAGATCACAAAATCGATATTGTTGAACAACTGTTCCGCCGCCCTAGCGGCTGGCACGGGCGATGCTCCAGGCGTCGACGCGCTCAATGCCGGCACGGCGCAGGCACAGAGCCGCGGCATTGAGGGTGGCTGCTGTGGTCACTACATCATCCAGTAGCGCCACATGGTCGATGCCGGATTCCAGCAGGGCACTACGACAAGCAAAGGCATTGGCAACATTACGACGTCGCGCAGCCGCTGAGTAAAGGCTGGTCTGGGCTGCGGTCCTGCGTCGACGCCAGAGCAGTTCCGGCAACAAGGGAATGCCGAGCGCGCGAGCCACGGTGATCGCCAGTACAGCTGACTGATTGAAGCCCCTCTGTCGGGCCCGGCGCCAGTGCAGGGGGACCGGCACCAGGACCTGGGGAAGTTCCCTGTGGCTGTAATGCTGCTGAATAAACTGGCCAAGCAGTCGGGCGAGGCAGCGGCCATAGTCAAAGCGTTCATGAAATTTGAGGCCGGCAATCAGTCGGTCCACAGGGCTTCGGTAGTGGAACAGGCTGACGCTGTGGCTCATTGCCGGCGGCCTGCTGATACAGGCACCGCAAATGCGGGAATGGCCCGGCAGGGGTAATCCGCAGCGATCGCAGGCACGTTCTATGTATGGCAGTTCGCGGACGCATTCCTGGCAAAGATCGAACTGCCCCACATGCAGGCGCCCGCAAAGCAGACAATTGCAGGGCAGGCTATCAATCAGGCAATGCAGCAACGAGCTCTTTTCGCCTGGCATGTTGAAATCGATTACTGAATTTTGCGATACCAACAAGTTTAGGCGCTTCTCGCTGAAATGCAGGAATTCGCCTCGAGTCGGTATCTCAGCACCAGTGCATCACCTATAATCGAGGTACTTTAGAAAAGTAGTAAGGGGAACCTGGAATGGCCAATTATCGAGCGCCTCTGGCAGATATGAAATTTCTGCTACGGGACGTATTCAAGGCAGAAGATTTGTTCGCCCGGATGCCGGAAACCAGCGAGGTTACCGAAGATCTGGTCAACGCAATCATCGAAGAAGCCGGCAAAATTGCCGACAGTTTGCTGGCACCTATCAATCAGTCCGGCGATGAAGTTGGCTGTCGTTACGACGATGGCGTGGTAACGACGCCGGAGGGCTTCAAGGAAGCTTACAAGGCCTATGCCGAAGGCGGCTGGTCGGGGCTGACGGGCGATGTCGCCTACGGTGGGCAGGGTATGCCCAAGGTATTGTCGGCGCTGATCGAGGAAATGTATTTCGCCGCAAACTCTTCCTTTGCGCTTTATACCATCCTGAACACCGGTGCCACACTCACTCTGAGCTATCACGCCAGTGAGGAACTTAAGCAGCGTTATTTGCCGAAAATGTATGAAGGAAGCTGGTCTGGCACCATGTGTCTGACCGAGCCCCATGCAGGAACTGATCTGGGCATGATTCGCACTCGCGCCGAGCCCCAGGCTGATGGCAGCTACAGTTTGACCGGTACCAAGATATTTATTACCGCCGGTGAGCATGACCTGACCGACAATATTATTCATCTGGTGCTGGCCAAGCTGCCGGATGCTCCCGATGGTCCCAAGGGGATTTCCCTGTTCCTGGTTCCTAAAATGCTGGTTGATGAAGATGGGAATCTGACCGGTGAGCGCAATAATGTGCGATGTGGCTCGATCGAGCACAAGATGGGTATCAAGGCCTCGGCCACCTGTGTCATGAATTTTGACGGGGCCCGAGGCTATCTGGTGGGAGAAGAGAACAACGGGCTGTCGAATATGTTCACCATGATGAACTATGAGCGTCTGTCCATGGGGCTGCAGGGAAATGGTCTGGCGGACAGCTCTTACCAGATCGCCTCCGACTATGCCCGCGAACGCATTCAGGGTCGTGCTCCCAATGGTCCTGTGAACGAAAGCCAGGCGGCCGATCCGATTATTGTGCATCCCGATGTGCGGCGCATGCTGCTGACCGTGCGAGCCAATGTGCATGCCGGCAGGGCGCTGTCGCTGTTTGCCGCCCTGCAACTGGATATTGCCAAATTCCATCCCGATGAAGAGGCCCGTAAAAAGGCGCAGCAACTGGTTGCTCTGCTAATCCCGGTTCAGAAAGCCTATTGCACCGACCGTGGCTTCGAGGCCTGTGTGCTGAGTCAGCAGGTGTTGGGTGGCCACGGCTATGTCGCCGAATGGGGGCTGGAGCAAAACGTCCGTGATGCCCGCATCGCGCAGATCTATGAAGGTGCCAATGGTATCCAGGCGCTGGACCTGATGGGCAGAAAGACGGTGCGCTCGCGTGGCGAGTTACTGGCCGTACTGCTGGGTGAGTTCGATGAATTTATCCAGGCCCAGCAAGGCAATGCGGCGATGCAGGAGTACCTGCCCGCGCTTGCCGATTGCAAGCAGCGGCTTGAGACCATAACTGCCGAAGTGATCGAGAATGCCAGCAGCAATCCGGAAGAAATCGGTGCCGCTTCCTACGCCTATATGGAATTGCTGGGACTGAGCCTGTATTGCTTCATGTGGCAACGCATCATGGCTGCAGTGCTGGAGGCGCGGGGTTCAGGCAGCTACGACGAGGAGTATCTGGATGGTCTGCTCAAGACCGGCGAGTTCTTCATCAGTCGCATGCTGCCCAAAGCGGATGCTCTGGAGGCGGAAATCCGTGCCGGTGCCAAAACCCTGATGGCCATGAGTGCCGAACAGTTCCAGTCGGGCTGATCCAGGCACTGAAACAGTAACGGGCTCTGCTTGAGTGGGTCAGATGACCCACTCAAGCTGGTTTTCGAAGCTGCTTCGATAGCCGTCCAGATTCTGGTTTTTCTCACCAACGATAATCAGATTGCCGCCATTCATGGGAATAATGATGCCGCTGAAGCGCTCATCCCCGATGCTGAATTCCTGACTGACTGGCGGATTGTCAATAGTGAGGATATTAATGGCACCCTGCTCGGTCTGCAGTATCAGATGAGAGCTGTTGAAGGGCTTGGCCACCAGACAAGGGTTGGCATAACGCACGGGCATAGTGCTGAATATTTCACCGCTACCAAAACGTGAACCGGAATTGGCCATCACCTGATTGATGGCTGGCATCCCGAAACTGCGCTGCAAATTGCCAGCATTAATGGCATCCAGCTCTGCTGCTTCATGATACAGATGTTCGATGACCTGTTCGCCGAAGGCCATTTCAGCGGCCGTCGGGCCTTGCTCGCCTGACATCAAAAGACCCACTGCGACAGCCAGTAACAGGCAGGCGGCGGCCGCATAATATTGGAAAAATGCGGCGCGGCGCGGCGTCCTGGCCTGCCCGTCTTCCTGCTCCGGAATCTCAAGCAGCCGTGCTTTCAGGCTCTCGGGGGCAGTGGTGGCCTGAGCCAGATTATGGAGCTTGCTGTTCAATTGGCGAGAGCGTTCGATAATAGCCTGCAGCTTCGGATTGCTGGCGGCGGCATCCAGAAGTTCCTGATCGATATTGTCGGGATCGCTATCGACGCGTTTGCGAAACTCTATTTCATCCATCGTACTTGTGACTCATGTTTGGCAATATTGAACGCTTGTCTGCTGTGTTATTCCACTTCATCGGCATCGACGCCAAATTCCTGCTTCAGCTTGCTGCGTGCCCGAAACAGGCGGGTCATCACAGTATTGTTGTTCAGATCCATGATCTCGGCTATTTCCTTGCCGCTGAATCCGCCAATCACCTGCAACAGCAGGGGTTCACGGTATTCCTGGTCCAGCCTCTTGATGGCATTGAGCAATAGCTGCCGCTCCATGCGCTGATCCGGTTCCTGATTGTCGGCATCGGCTATGGACTGGCCCTCAATGTCCACCAGATCAGGCCGGTAACGCTCATACTGGCGCGCATTTTCGCGGCGCAATATGGTGAAAAGCCAGGCCTTGGCGGCCTTGTCATTCTCCAGACTGTCCAGCGATCGCCAGGCTCGCAGGAAGGTCTCCTGCACCAGGTCTTCGGCCATGGGCTGGTTTTTGCACACCCACAGCGCATAGCGAAAGACGTCCTGGTAGAGCTGTTCTACCAGGGACTCGTAGCGCTGGCGTTTGTTGCTACCGTGTAAGACCGGAGAATCACTCATTCTTCTTCAAATTCGGCAGGTTATTTGCGTATTTATTTCAGTGCCGGCTTCAGGCAGCAGTGAGGTTGTCGGTCGAGAGTATAGCCGGGTGGGCATTATCTGTCTTGATTGCTGTGCGCTGGACGCAGCGGCTGCGGCGCGCCAGCACTTCGTTGCAGGGAAATCTGGGCCGAGTCATTTAGCAACTCGTAAACTCCTCGGCCCAGATTCCCCTGCGCCTCGTTCGGGCCCACCTCGCTCGCTGCTCGATTGATCACCCTCCATTGGGCGACTGTGGATGCCTTAAATGTCGCCTTAAATGTCGCCGATGTTTGAAAAGTCGCCATTGGCGTTGGCGGGATGTTCGGAGCATCACCCCTCAGAGGGTGAGCAGGGGTTCGGTACATCGCCCTGCAGGGGACTGGTGCTGGTTAGAAGCTCCTGCTGGTTCAGCTTGTGGGGGTGGGGCTGTATACTTGGCGGCCTTGCCGCGGTGCGGATTGAGCAATCATTGGGAAGAGTCATGACAAGAGTAGCGATAGCCGGGGCAGCCGGGCGAATGGGACGTAATCTGGTGACGGCGGTGAGCCAGAGTCAGGAGGGCGTGGAGGTGACGGTGGCCACGGTGCTGGCGGATGATCCCTGTCTGGGTGTGGATGTGGGGCTGTTGGCCATGGGTTCTGCCATCGGCGTGCAAACCAGTGCCGATCTTGCCCGTCAGCTTGACGATTTCGATGTGCTGATTGATTTTACCTCGCCTGAGGCCAGCCTGGCGCATCTGCAGCTTTGCCGGGAGCATGGCAAGGCCATGGTAATCGGTACTACCGGTTTCTCCAACGAGCAGCAGGACATGATCCATAGTGTGAATGAAATTCCGGTGGTGTTTGCGCCGAACATGAGTGTGGGTGTCAATCTTTGCCTGAAGCTGCTGCGTCAGGCGGCCCAGGTACTGGGGGATGATTTTGATGTGGAGATTGTCGAGGCCCATCACCGCATGAAGAAAGACTCGCCTTCTGGCACCGCCCTGAAGATGGGTGAGGTGCTGGCGGATACCCTGGAGCGCGATCTGGATGAGGTTGCCGTCTATGGCCGTGAAGGCATTTCTGAAGAGCGCGACAACAAGACCATTGGCTTCGCCACTGTGCGAGGTGGGGATATCGTGGGTGATCACACTGTGCTGTTTGCCGGCATGGGCGAGCGTATCGAAATCAGCCACAAGGCCAGTTCCCGTATGACCTTTGCCAGTGGCGCTGTGCGAGCAGCGGCATGGATTGACGGCAAGCCAGCCGGGGTTTATTCCATGCAGGATGTTCTGGAATTGTAGCAAGGCAATCCGTCGCCACAGGAGTGCTGAAAGCGCAAGACGCTAATCTCGAATAGACAAGCGGGGCAATTTTTTTATAGAATACGTTCTCAGTATGACTAATGCTGAAACAATCAAATGTGATTAAGAACAAGCGAAAGGCGGAGTGAATCGAGTTCATTCCGCTTTTTTTTGCCTGCGAGAAACGTAAAGAAAACAGGAGTAAGTGTGACCGGATCAGCTGTACTGGCTTTGGAAGATGGAAGTATTTTTTACGGTACCTCAATCGGTGCCGAGGGTAGCTCAGTGGGAGAAGTGGTATTCAACACTTCCATGACGGGCTATCAGGAAATTCTCACTGACCCATCCTATGCACAACAAATCGTAACCCTCACTTATCCCCATATTGGTAATACCGGAACCAACGAAGAAGACAATGAGTCTGACAAGGTCTGGAGCACCGGCCTCGTGATCCGGGATTTACCACTACTGGACAGCAACTTCCGCAAGGAATATTCCCTCAATGAATTTCTGCGCCTGCGCAACGTGGTTGCCATCGCCGACATTGATACTCGTCGCCTGACCAGGCTGCTGCGCGACAAGGGGCCGCTTAATGGCTGTTTGATGGCCGGCTACGCTCTGGTAGAGAAAGGCGCAGAGGCCGCTGTGCAGATGGCCAGGGACTTCCCCGGCTTGAAGGGTATGGATCTGGCCCAAAAGGTGACTACTGCCGAGAATTACCCCTGGACCGAAGGGGTTTGGGAGTTGGGCAAGGGATACCCCACCAACAGCGACGGTAAATACAATGTTGTGGCTTACGATTTCGGTGTGAAGCGCAACATCCTGCGCATGCTGGTAGCTCGTGACTGCAAGGTTACCGTGGTGCCGGCACAGACGCCTGCCGAAGAAGTGCTGGCCATGAATCCCGACGGGGTTTTCCTGTCCAATGGTCCCGGCGACCCGGAGCCCTGTGATTACGCCATCGAAGCGATCAAGCAACTGCTGGACAAGGACATGCCCATGTTTGGCATCTGTCTGGGCTGTCAGCTCATGGCCCTGGCCTGCGGTGCCAGCACAGTGAAAATGCAGCTGGGCCATCATGGTGCCAACCACCCGGTCCAGGACTTACGCAGCGGCAAAGTGCTGATCAGTAGCCAGAACCATGGTTTCGCCGTGGACATGGATAACTTGCCCGACCATCTGGAGGTGACCCACAAGTCACTTTTCGATGGCACCCTGCAGGGCATCGAACACAAGACCAAGCCAGCCTTTGCTTTTCAGGGGCACCCGGAAGCCAGCCCAGGACCGCATGATATAGCGCCGCTGTTCGATCATTTCATCGAACTGATGCAGGCCCGTGCCTCCTGATTCTGGAAAACACGTTCAAACATCGAATCCATCAAGAAGTAGACGGACAAAACATAGAGACCTATGCCACGAAGAACTGATCTAGAAAGTATTCTCATCCTTGGTGCCGGCCCCATCGTCATTGGTCAGGCTTGCGAATTTGACTATTCAGGTGCCCAGGCCTGTCAGGCCCTGAAAGAAGAGGGCTACCGGGTCATCCTGGTGAACTCCAATCCGGCCACCATCATGACTGACCCCGCCATGGCCGACGCCACCTACATCGAGCCGGTGAAGTGGGAGATTGTTGAGAAGATTATTGCCAAGGAAAAGCCCGATGCGGTGCTGCCCACCATGGGTGGCCAGACAGCACTGAACTGTGCCCTGGACCTGGAAAAACACGGCGTGCTCGACAAATACGGTGTCGAACTGATCGGCGCCAAATGTGAAGCGATCGACAAGGCGGAAAACCGGGAACTGTTTGACCGGGCCATGCGCTCCATTGGTCTGGAGACTCCCGCCCACGGCCTTGCCCACAGCATGGAAGAGGCTTTTGAGGCGCTGGACGAAATCGGCTTCCCCTGCATTATTCGCCCGTCTTTTACTTTGGGTGGCTCCGGCGGTGGTATCGCCTACAACAAGGAAGAGTTTGAGGAGATCTGTTCGCGGGGTCTCGAACTTTCGCCAAACAATGAATTGCTGATCGATGAGTCGCTGATTGGCTGGAAGGAATACGAGCTTGAGGTGGTGCGCGACAAGCATGACAACTGCATTATTGTCTGTGCCATTGAAAACCTGGATGCCATGGGTATGCACACCGGTGACTCCATCACCGTGGCGCCGGCCCAGACCCTGACCGACAAGGAATACCAGATCCTGCGTAATGCGGCCATCGACGTACTACGGGAAATCGGCGTGGAAACCGGGGGCTCCAATGTGCAGTTCGCGGTCAATCCCGAAACCGGGCGCCTGGTGATCATTGAAATGAATCCCCGGGTATCCCGTTCCTCGGCCCTGGCTTCCAAGGCCACCGGCTTTCCTATCGCCCGGGTCGCGGCCAAGCTGGCCATCGGTTTCACCCTGGATGAGCTGCGCAATGAAATCACCGGTGGTGTTACCCCGGCTTCCTTCGAGCCCACCATCGACTATGTGGTTACCAAGATTCCCCGTTTCACTTTCGAAAAATTTCCGGAAGCCAATGACCGCATCACTACCCAGATGAAATCTGTGGGCGAGGTCATGGCCATAGGCCGGACCTTCCAGGAATCCCTGCAGAAAGCTCTGCGTGGTCTGGAAGTGGGCATGTGCGGTTTTGACCCGGTACTGGACAGCAAGGTCAGTAATGCCAAGCAAACCCTGACCCGTGAGCTGACCGAAGCTGGTGCGCAGCGCCTGTGGTATGTGGCTGAGGCTTTTCGCCAGGACTGGTCCATCAACACCGTCTATGATCTGACCGGTATTGACCCCTGGTTCCTGGTGCAGATCGAGGACATTATCAAGTCCGAACTGATGGTGGCCACCCAGACTCTGGAAGAGATCGACAAGGACGCCATGCTGCGGCTCAAGCGCAAGGGCTTTTCCGATGAGCGTCTGGCGCAGATTCTTGACCTCAGTGAACTGGAGGTTCAGGAGCATCGCCACAAGCTGGGTGTGCGGCCGGTCTACAAACGGGTTGATACCTGTGCTGCTGAATTTATTTCCACCACCGCCTATATGTATTCCACCTATGAAGAGGAATGCGAAGCGGATGTGTCCGACAAGGACAAGATCATGGTGCTCGGCGGTGGCCCCAACCGCATCGGTCAGGGTATCGAATTCGATTATTGTTGTGTCCACGCCGCCCTGGCCATGGGTGAAGATGGGTATGAAACCATCATGGTGAACTGCAACCCGGAAACAGTATCCACCGATTACAATATTTCCGACCGACTCTATTTCGAGCCTCTGACCTTCGAGGACGTGCTGGAAATCGTCGAGATCGAAAAGCCCAAGGGCGTTATCGTCCAGTTTGGTGGCCAGACGCCCCTCAATCTGGTGCGGCGCCTGGAGGCAGCCGGGGTACCGGTAATCGGTACTTCGCCGGATGCCATCGACCGGGCTGAGGACCGGGAGCGTTTTCAGCAGCTTATCAACAAGCTCAATCTGAAACAGCCCGCCAACTGCACGGTACGCAGCCTCGATGAAGCCATCACCGAAGCCAACCGGATTTCCTATCCGCTGGTAGTGCGCCCGTCCTATGTACTGGGTGGCCGCGCCATGGAGATCGTCTACAACGAGGAAGAGCTGCGTCGCTATATGGACGAAGCAGTCCGTGTCTCCAATGAAAGCCCGGTGCTGCTGGATTACTTCCTGCCCTCTGCCATCGAGGTAGATGTGGATCTGGTGTGTGACGGTGAAGAGGTAGTGGTCGGCGCCATCATGCAGCATATTGAACAGGCCGGTATTCACTCCGGTGACTCCGCCTGCTCCCTGCCACCCTATAATCTGCCAGCCGAGGTGCAGGATGATATTCGCGAACAGGTGAAGTCCCTGGCCCTGGAGCTGGGTGTGGTGGGTCTGATGAATACCCAGCTGGCCTATCAGGATGGCGAGGTTTATATCATCGAGGTGAATCCCCGTGCTTCGCGCACCGTGCCTTTTGTCAGCAAGTGCATCGGCACCTCGCTGGCCAAGGTGGCGGCCCGCTGCATGGTTGGCACCAAACTGAAGGATCAGGGTTTTACATCTGAAACCATTCCCAAGACCTATGCGGTCAAGGAAGCAGTATTCCCCTTCAACAAATTCCCCGGCGTGGACCCCATTCTCGGACCGGAAATGAAGTCCACTGGTGAGGTGATGGGGGTCGGACGATCTTTCGCCGAGGCCTATGCCAAGTCGCAAATGGGTGCCGGTTCGGTAATCCCGGACAGTGGCACGGCCTTCATCAGTGTGCGTGACCCGGACAAGCCCCATGTGGTGGAAGTGGCGCAGAAGCTGGTGGATCTGGGCTACAAGCTGGTGGCAACGCGCGGTACCGCCGAGGTCATCAGCGAGGCAGGTCTTGAGGTCAAGCCCGTCAACAAGGTGGCTGAAGGTAGACCTCACATAGTTGATATGCTAAAAAATGACGAGATTCAGGTGGTATTCAACACGACCGAAGGCAAGCAGGCTATTGCTGATTCCTCCATCATCCGGAGAACTGCACTGCGCCACAATGTGTTCTGCACGACCACGATCGCTGGCGCTCTGGCTGTTTGTGAAGCCCTGGAGTTTGGTAATAACCTGTCTGTCTACACCATTCAGGAACTGCATGCCGAGTTGTAGCAGTTCCCGGTAGACCGATCCCCGGAAAGCCCGAAACGGGCGAGAAAGAAGACCCATGCAAAAGGTACCTATGACCGTGGCTGGCGCTGAACAGCTACGCGCGGAATTGAATGAACTGAAATCAGTGCGGCGGCCGAAAATCTCGGCCGCTATTGCTGAGGCCCGGGAGCACGGCGATCTCAAGGAGAACGCCGAATATCATGCCGCACGTGAGCAGCAGAGCTTCTGTGAAGGCCGCATCAAGGAAATTGAAAGCAAGCTGGCTGACTCGGAAGTGATTGATGTCAGCAAGATTCCTGCGACCGGCAAGGTGATTTTTGGTACCACGGTGACACTGTTCAATCTCGATACCGAGGAAACGGTGAAATACCAGATAGTCGGCGAAGATGAAGCCGATGTCCCCAAGGGCAAAATTTCCGTGGCTTCACCCATCGCCCGGGCGATCATGGGCAAGCAGGAAGGGGATGAGATCGTAGTGAAGGCACCGGCCGGTGACCTGGAATACGAGATCGAGTCGGTAGAACATCTCTGATTGCCAGCGCAATCAGGGGGATTGGTTGCGCGCGATATTGGACAGTTTCGGGTTAGGCTTTCGAGCCGCCCGGTAAAGCAGAATGATGTGACCGATGCTTTGCACGCATTCGGCTTTGAACTCCGCGCAGATCGTTTCTGTCAGCGCTTTCTTGCCTTCCCTGTCGCTCACCAGCTTGATCTTGATCAGCTCATGTTCTTCCAGTGCGCGCTCAATCTCCTTGCGGATATTGTCATTGATGCCATTTTCGGCAATGGTCACGATGGGGTTGAGGCTGTGTCCGATTTTACGGAACTGCTTCTTGTCTGCGTTGTTCAGGGCCATGGGTCGGATGCTTTTGCCTTGTATAATGAGGCGGCAGTGACAGGGAGGCGGATTCTAACAGCTTGCCTCCCGCAGGCAAACCCGGGCATGCAGAATCCGCAGCCGACGGGGAATCCTTGAAGACAGGCGTAAACGATGGCGCGATCGAAAAGCAGCAAACAATGGCTCCGGGAGCACTTTGATGACAGCTATGTGCGGCGTAGTCAGGAGGATGGCTATCGTTCCCGGGCCAGCTACAAATTGCTGGAAATCCAGGAGAAGGATCAACTGATTCGACCGGGTATGACCGTCATTGATCTGGGTTCAGCGCCAGGTGGCTGGTCCCAGGTGGCGGCGGCCCTGGTGGGGGAAAAGGGCAAGGTGCTGGCCAGTGACATATTGCCCATGGACAGTCTGGCCGGGGTCGAGTTTATCCAGGGGGATTTTACCGAACAGCCGGTGCTGGACGAGATTCTGGCACGACTGGGTGATGACGGCGCCGACCTTGTAATTTCCGATATGGCCCCCAATCTATCGGGAATGAAGGAAATGGATCAGCCCCGTGCCATGTACCTGGCGGAACTGGCGCTGGATTTGGCCAAAACCACATTGCACGATGGAGCGTATTTCCTTGTGAAAGTGTTTCAGGGCGAAGGCTTTGAAGACTTCCACAGGCAATTAAAGGAGTGTTTTCAATCAGTTAAGACCCGAAAACCAGGCGCGTCCCGGCAAAGATCGCGGGAAATTTATCTGCTCGGCGCTGGTTTCAAGGCAGTGAACTGAAAAATCGTGCAAATTTTCGCTGTGGCATTAGAATTGACAGAGCGGACCTGAAAGTTAAAGTGGTCCTGAAATATAGAGTGGTCCTGAAAGCAATCCTGAACGGATTCTCACCATTTTGCCGGGCAAGGCCCGGCTGTCTGACGCTACAAAAGCAGTCGAAGCGAGTACCCCCGGTACTCCCCCTATGGAGATAACCCCTTGAACGATATGGCAAAAAACCTGATTCTCTGGATGATCATCGCCGGTGTATTGTTGACGGTTTTCAACAATATCAACCAGGAGACTCGAGAAGAGAGCATCAATTACTCTGAATTCATCCGTGAAGTACGGTCAGGTCGCGTCAGCGCCGTGGAGCTCTCCGGCATCAATATTACCGGTATCCGCACGGACAATACCCAGTTCCGCACCGTGATGCCCCTGATTGGTGACGACCAGTTGATGGACGACCTGTTTAACAACGATGTCGAAATTATCGCCAGCGAGCCGGAGCAGCAGAGTATCTGGACCCAGTTGCTGGTGGCCAGCTTCCCCATATTGATCATTATTGCCCTGTTTTTCTTCTTTATGCGGCAGATGCAGGGTGGCGGCGCCGGTGGCAAGGGTGGCCCCATGTCATTCGGCAAGAGCAAGGCCAAACTGCTGGGCGAAGACCAGATCAAGGTGACATTCGCCGATGTGGCCGGTGTCGACGAAGCCAAGGAAGATGTTCAGGAACTGGTAGAGTTTTTGCGTGAACCGGACAAATTCCAGCGTCTCGGTGGCCGTATCCCCCGTGGCGTCTTGATGGTGGGTCAGCCCGGTACCGGTAAGACCCTGTTGGCCAAAGCCATTGCCGGCGAGGCCAAAGTGCCATTCTTCTCTATTTCCGGTTCAGACTTTGTGGAAATGTTTGTCGGTGTCGGTGCCTCCCGGGTACGCGATATGTTCGATCAGGCCAAAAAGCAGTCGCCCTGCATTATCTTTATCGACGAGATCGATGCCGTGGGTCGTCACCGTGGCGCTGGTCTGGGTGGCGGGCACGATGAGCGTGAGCAGACCCTGAACCAGTTGCTGGTGGAAATGGACGGTTTTGAAGGTAACGATGGCGTTATCGTCATGGCTGCCACCAACCGTCCCGACGTACTGGATCCGGCCTTGCTGCGCCCCGGTCGTTTTGACCGTCAGGTGGTAGTGGGTCTGCCGGATATCCGTGGCCGTGAACAAATTCTCAAGGTGCATATGCGCAAGGTGCCCATTGACGATCGCGTCAAGGCAAGCGTAATTGCCCGTGGTACCCCTGGTTTCTCCGGTGCCGATCTGGCCAATCTGGTGAACGAGGCATCTCTTTTCGCCGCCCGTGCCAACAAGCGCCTCGTGACCATGGAGGAATTTGAAAAAGCCAAGGACAAGATCATGATGGGCGCCGAGCGCAAATCCATGGTCATGTCGGAAAAAGAACGCCTCAACACGGCCTATCATGAATCCGGCCATGCCATTGTTGGTCGCCTGGTGCCAGATCATGACCCGGTCTACAAGGTCAGTATTATTCCTCGCGGTCGAGCTCTCGGTGTCACCATGTTCCTGCCCGAGGAAGATCGCTACAGCATGAGCAAGCAGTCAATCCTCAGTCAGATTTGCAGTCTCTATGGTGGTCGAATTGCCGAAGAGATGACCCTGGGCAAAGAGGGTGTGACAACTGGCGCCTCTAACGACATCCAGCGGGCCACTGAAATGGCACGCAATATGGTCACCAAGTGGGGCCTGTCGGATGAGTTGGGTCCCTTGCAGTACTCCGAGGATGAAGGCGAAGTCTTTCTGGGCCGCTCGGCCGGGAGCCAGACCAAGTCTGTATCCAGTGACACTGCCAAGGCGATAGACCGTGAAGTGCGCAAGATAATTGATGACTGCTATGCCAGGGCCAAGGAAATTCTTGAGACCAACCGTGACAAGCTGGAACTCATGAAAGATGCCCTGATGGAATACGAAACCATCGATACCGATCAGATCGATGACATCATGGCGGGCAAAAAGCCCCGTCCTCCTGCTGACTGGACTGACCGCAGCGACAACAACTCCGGTACCGGTGCTGTGAATTCAGAACAGAACAGCAAAGATAGCAAGGACAGCAAGTCCGACAGCTCAGGCAAGATCGGTGGACCGGCGGGCGAACACTAGAGCCCGCCGCTTCACAAGTCCAGCTTGCCTGAAGACATGCCTTTTACCCTGAAAGCCGGAGCGCGGCAGATTGATCTGTCGCGTCCGGTTTGCATGGGCATACTCAATACCACTCCCGATTCTTTCTCAGATGGTGCGCAACTGGCTCGGGCCGGCAGCGAGCGTTTTGCCGTGGATGTCGATCTGGCCCTTGCCAGGGCGGAAGCCATGTTGGGCGAAGGCGCTGTCTTCGTAGACATTGGCGGAGAGTCCACGCGTCCGGGGGCAGAGCCGGTGTCTGTGGATGAAGAGCTGAACCGGGTTATTCCGGTGGTGGAAGCCATTCAGCGAAACCTCGATATTTGTATTTCAGTGGATACCAGCAATCCGACCGTCATGCGCGAGGCAGTGGCAGCCGGTGCAGAATTGATCAACGATGTCAGGGCCCTGACTCGTGATGATGCGCTGCAAGCAGCGGCCGCGAGCAAGGCAGCGATCTGCCTGATGCATATGCAGGGCCAGCCACAAACCATGCAGCAGAATGTCAGTTACAGCGATGTGGTGGCGGAAGTTCGGGATACCCTGCAACAGCGAATCAAGGCCTGCCTTGACGCAGGTATCGAAAACAACCGCTTGCTGGTCGATCCGGGTTTCGGCTTCGGCAAGACTGTGCAGCATAATTTTCAGTTGTTAAAACAACTGCCCAGCTTGCAGTCCCTGGGGCTGCCGCTACTGGTGGGGATGTCCCGTAAATCCATGATTGGGGCAGCAACCGGTCGCGACCTGGATCAGCGACTTGCCGGTTCCGTCGCCGCTGCCAGCCTCGCGCTTCACAATGGCGCTCATGTCATCCGCAGTCATGACGTGGCTGCAACCATGGATGCAATTAGAGTACACTGCGCCTACCAGGACGCCTGATCCCGCCCGGCAGGTTGCTCCGAAAAAAACAGCCAGGACAAAAACCTATGTCAGCAAAACAAAAACAATACTTCGGTACCGACGGTATTCGCGGCACCGTGGGTAAGGCACCCATTACTCCGGATTTCATGCTCAAACTGGGCTGGGCCGCCGGTCGGGTATTTGCTGAGCAGGGCAATGGCCGCAATAAAATACTGATTGGCAAGGACACCCGCATTTCCGGCTATATGTTCGAGGCAGCGCTGGAGGCTGGTGTGACCGCAGCCGGCGTCGACATTATTCTGAGTGGTCCCATGCCAACCCCGGCCATAGCCTACCTGACCCGAACTCTGAGAGCTCAGGCTGGTATTGTTATCAGTGCTTCGCACAATGCCTTTCAGGATAACGGTATCAAGTTCTTTGCCGGTGATGGCACCAAGCTGCCCGATGAAGTTGAATTGGCCATCGAGCAACAACTGCAGAAAAATGTGTCAACTGTCGCCTCCCAGGATTTGGGAAAGGCCTCGAGAATTACCGATGCGGCCGGTCGCTATATCGAATTTTGCAAATCTACTGTGGGTTCAAACCTGAAATTCAATGGTTTGAAAATCGTGGTTGATTGTGCCCATGGTTCCACTTATCACATCGCCCCGGCGGTATTCGAAGAACTGGGGGCGCGGGTAAAAGCCATTGGTGTTTCACCCGACGGCCTGAATATCAATCTGGATAGCGGCTCCACATCCCCCGAGGCACTGGCCCGGGCAGTCGTGGAGGAGAAGGCAGATCTGGGCATTGCCTTCGATGGTGACGGTGACCGGGTGATCATGGTGGACCATCAGGGCAATATCGTCGATGGTGATGAGATTCTCTATATCATTGCCCGCGACAGGCGTCGCCAGAATATAGATTTCGGCGGTGTGGTGGGTACCGCCATGAGTAATCTCGGTCTGGAACTGGCACTGGATGCCCTGGATATTCCATTTGCCCGGGCCAAGGTAGGTGATCGCTATGTCATGGCGGAGATGCTGAAGCGCCAATGGCGGCTGGGGGGAGAGTCTTCCGGCCATATCATCTGTCTGGATAGCACCTCCACAGGCGACGGAATCGTCTCGGCCCTGCAGGCCCTGGCGGCGCTGTCCAACAGCGAGCAGACCCTGGCCGAATTACGCAGCAAGATGCAGAAACTGCCCCAGTCCATGGTCAACGTGAAAATTGCGGAAAAAGTGGACCTTGGCAAGAACGAAGCTGTGCAATCCGCAGTGGCCGACGTGGAATCAACCCTGGGAGACAACGGCCGGGTGCTGCTCCGGCCCTCCGGCACCGAACCGGTGGTGCGCGTGATGGTGGAAGGCGAAGACCGGGAAACCGTGGATCGCCTGGCCAATGAGCTCTCGGAGCTGGTAGCCGCAGAATTGGCCAATCCGGCCTCCTGAGGCAGGGCCGGCCGTACCTGTCCGGTGTTTATTGCATCACCCCAACAACTTGGTTAGTATTGGCGCCCGTTTTGTCCGGGCCCCAGGTAGAGCCGCAAAGCTTGGTTGAGCCAAAAGATAGTATTCATGCGACCCAGTCTGATTATCGGTAATTGGAAAATGCACGGCTCGCTTGATTCCGTCAGGCAGCTGCTGACCGCTATCCTCGCCCATTCCGAAAGCATGGCGAGTTCGACCCGGATTGGCGTTTGTCCATGTTTTGTGCACCTGCCCCTGGCCCGGGAGTTACTGTCCGGCAGTTCCGTAAGCCTGGGTGCCCAAAACGCCCATGCCGAAGAGCAGGGTGCCTATACCGGCGAAGTGGCTGCCGGCATGCTGGCGGAAATGGGGCTGGACTACGTACTCGTAGGGCATTCCGAGCGACGTCAGTTATTTGCCGAGTCTGATGCCGATGTGGCGGCCAAGTTTCTGGCCGTGCAAAAACATGGCATGCAGCCGGTACTCTGCCTGGGTGAAACCCTGGCTGAGCGTGAAAAAGGTATTACCAGCGAGGTTGTGCTGGGGCAGTTGAATGCAGTAATTGAAGCGGCGGGTATCGAAGCATTTGCCCGGGCCGTTATTGCTTATGAGCCGGTTTGGGCCATAGGCACCGGGAAGACAGCAAGCCCGGAGCAGGCACAGGAAGTTCATGCCGCAATTCGCCAGCGACTGGCGGAAAAAGATGCTGAGATAGCCGCCAATACCCTGCTTCTTTATGGGGGCAGTGTTAAAAGCGGCAATGCTGTAGAGTTGTTCAGCCAGGCGGATATTGACGGTGGTCTGGTAGGTGGCGCTTCACTTGCAGCGGATGAATTCATAGCCATTTGTAAAAGTGCGGACTGAAGAATTATGGAAACCCTAGTTGTAGTAGTGCATGTCATTGTCGCCGTGATCATTGTTGGCCTGGTCCTGTTGCAGCAGGGCAAAGGCGCAGATGCGGGCGCCTCATTTGGTGCCGGTGCATCCCAAACCGTGTTTGGTTCATCAGGCAGCGGTAATTTTCTGGTCAAGGCGACCACCATCGCCGCGACAATTTTTTTCGTGACCAGCCTGTCACTGGCGATTTTCGCCCGCAGCCAGGCCGGCGGCAGCATGACCCAGGGCCAACCTGTGGTCAATGAGGCGCTGTTGCAGGAAGCCAACAACGCCCAATCAGACGTCCCGGATCTGGGCGACCAGGCCCCGACAACTGACCAGAACGACGTACCAGCCCTACCGGGCAGTGACAATCAGTAATTAGTCACAAAAGGAATTTGCCGAAGTGGTGGGGACTCCCCTTGGTAGGTGCTCTAACCCAGAACTTCTGGTTGGATAATTGGTAAGTTGCTGTTGCAGAATTGATCGAAGCCGGAACTTATCGGCTGACAGAGTAGAAAGAATTGAAAGAACATGCCGAAGTGGTGGGTGAGGACTAGCGTTTTCGAAGCGTGAGCTTCGAGCGCCGGACGAACGACAGCGAGCTGTGCTCGCTGGCTGGAAGGGATGTCAAAATTTGCGAATGGCACCTGAAAGAATTACAGAATTATGCCGAAGTGGTGGGTGAGGACTAGCGTTTTCGAAGCGTGAGCTTCGAGCGCCGGACGAACGACAGCGAGCTGTGCTCGCTGGCTGGAAGGGATGTCAAAATTTGCGAATGGCACCCGAAAGAATTACAGAATTATGCCGAAGTGGTGGAATTGGTAGACACGCTATCTTGAGGGATCGTAGTTTATCGAAGCCTGGATTTTCTCGGCTGGAACTATAGAAAGAGTTAAACAGAATTATGCCGAAGTGGTGGAATTGGTAGACACGCTATCTTGAGGGGGTAGTGAGCCTAGCTCGTGCCGGTTCAAGTCCGGCCTTCGGCACCATATTCAGAAAGAAGCGCGCTTCTAACAGCGCGGACAGCCCAACCAGGGCCCCACAAACTAGTGAGCCTAGCTCGTGCCGGTTCAAGTCCGGCCTTCGGCACCATATTCAGAAAGAAGCGCGCTTCTCGCAGCGCGGACAGGCTAACCAGGGCCCCACAAATTAGTGAGCCTAGCTCGTGCCGGTTCAAGTCCGGCCTTCGGCACCATATTCAGAAAGAAGCGCGCTTCTCACAGCGCGGACATCCCAACCAGGGCCCCACAAATTAGTGAGCCCAGCCCCTGCCGGTTCAAGTCCGGCCTTCGGCACCATATTCAGAAAGAAGCGCGCCACTCACAGCGCGGACAGACCAACCGAGGCCCCACCGGCTAGTGAGCCCAGCTCGTGCCGGTTCAAGTCCGGGCTCTCTGGAAACCATATTCAGAAAGAAACGCGCCACTCACAGCGCGGACAGCCCAACCAGGGTCCCAAAAATTAGTGAGTGCAGCCCGTACCAGCCCAATTCCGGCCAGCCCAGCCAGGAAGCGACTATCGTCCCTCGCAGCAAAACTCACTTATCCGATTGATTAATAAAGAGATTTTATGCGCCACCTTGATGTTCTTGATTCTGCCACCATATCCCCTCTCAGGCATCAAGTGGGACGGGCGGTGTCAAAAGCAGCTAAATTTGCCCGCAGACCGCATGGGTTCTTGACCTGCGGCCACTGTCCTCCTTATAATGCGTCCCCCTTGTGAGGATGGCCCGGGATTTATGACCCGATAAATTCTCCTGATAATACAAGGGCTTAGTATTGATTAGTTGCGGGGTGGAGCAGTCTGGCAGCTCGTCGGGCTCATAACCCGAAGGTCGTAGGTTCAAATCCTGCCCCCGCTACCAATCAATTTGACTGGTTCAGACCAGTCGATACTAAGGCTTGGATTTTATTATTTATCGCGGCGGAGCTGCGGTGGATATGACAAGCTCCATAACAGCCGCGATGGTTGATATTGGAGATTTCTGGAGTGGGCCTTGGGCCCATTTTTTGTATCTGGGGATTTTATCCTGATACTGGAGCTAACTCCGGACAAGGAGCATTGTGAGAAAAAGCGAAACCCTGATAGCAGAGCTGGTTGAACCCACCATCGAGGCCCTGGGCCTTCAGTTATGGGGAGTTGAACACGGCAAGCAGGGTAAATTTTCTCTGCTACGAATTTATATCGACAGTGAGCAGGGCATCGGTATCGAGGACTGTGAAAAAGTCAGTCGTCAGGTCAGTGCCTTGCTGGATGTTGAAGACCCGATCTCCGGTGAATACACCCTTGAGGTTTCATCGCCGGGCATCGACAGGCCGCTTTTCAGTATTGAGCAGTTCCACATGTATGACGGTGAGCTGGTCAGTATAAGAACACGTGGCCCTATCGACGGGCGAAGAAAATTCAAGGGACGGATTACTGAAGTCACAGATGATATTGTGGTGCTGGAAATTGACGGTGAGTCTTTTCAGTTGCCCCATGCAGATATCGAGAAGGCGACAGTGGTCTATCCGGAAGATTGATAGACAAAAAACAGTTTCCTGGCAGTTAATAGGTGCTCCGGGCACTGAGAAATGAAACCTCAGAAACCGGAGAGTGGTGACACGATTATGATGAGTAAAGAAATTTTAATGGTTGCGGATGCCGTCTCGAATGAGAAGGGCGTTTCCCGTGATGTAATTTTCGAGGCCATTGAGTCGGCGTTGGCCACGGCCACCAAGAAGCTCTACGACGATGAGGAAATCGATTGTCGGGTGGCGATTGATCGTGATACCGGAGACTACGAGACTTTTCGGGTCTGGCATGTAGTGGACGATGAAGAATTCGAGGAAGAAGGCTCGCAGTTCACGCTGGAACAGGCAGCTGAGAAAGATTCCGGTCTGGCCGTTGGAGATACCTGGGAAGAGAAGATCGACAATGTCGAATTCGGTCGTATCGCCGCCCAGACTGCCAAGCAGGTTATCGTGCAGAAAGTACGCGAGGCCGAGCGCGAGATTGTTATTTCCGAGTACAAGGATCGGGTTGGTGAACTGGTTGCAGGCACCGTCAAGAAAGTCACCCGTGACAATATTATTGTGGATCTGGGCAACAATGCTGAAGCCCTGTTGCCACGGGATCAAATGATCCCACGCGAAACTTTTCGGATGGGAGATCGCATGCGTGCACTCCTGACGGAAGTAAGTTCTGAACAGCGAGGCCCCCAGCTTTTTCTGAGCCGCACGTCTCCGCAAATGCTGATGGAGCTGTTCAAGATCGAAGTGCCCGAGATTTCTGAAGAAGTCATCGAGATCAAGGCAGCGGCCCGGGATCCGGGTTCACGGGCCAAGATTGTGGTCAGCACCAATGACGGTCGCATAGATCCGGTAGGCGCCTGTGTAGGTATGCGCGGCTCACGCGTTCAGGTTGTTTCCAACGAACTGGCCAATGAGCGCATTGATATCATTCTCTGGGATGACAATCCGGCCCAGCTGGTGATCAACTCCATGGCTCCGGCTGAAGTGGCCTCCATCATCGTTGATGAGGACAGTCATACCATGGATATCGCCGTGGAAGAGGACAACCTCGCCCAGGCGATCGGTCGCAATGGTCAGAATGTTCGTTTGTCCAGTGAGTTGACTGGCTGGACCATCAACGTCATGAGTGAGGAAGACCTGGCCGCCAAGCAGCAGCAGGAAGCCAGCAACTTCATCGAAATGTTCAAGGAGAAATTGGACGTGGATGACGATGTTGCCGAGGTGTTGGTCGGTGAAGGATTCACTTCACTGGAAGAAATCGCCTATGTGCCTCTTGATGAAATCCTGGCGATTGAGGGCTTCGATGAAGAGATTGCCAATGAATTGCGTAATCGGGCCAAGGACGCCTTGCTGACCCAGGCAATTGCCTCGGAAGAGGACTTGTCGTCAGCCAACATCGCCGACGACCTGCTCAATATGGAAGGCATGGATGACACTTTGGCACTTGCCCTTTCCAAGAAAGGTATTCTTTCCATGGAAGACCTTGCCGAGCAATCTATCGATGAATTGATGGATATTGAAAACATGGAAGAAGAACGTGCAGGAAAGCTGATTATGACGGCGAGGGCTCCCTGGTTCGAATAGGAATTCGGCGTTCTGGTTTGTTCCATCAAATACAAACCTGTCGAATCCAGAGCAAACGAAATTAACCAGGGTAGCAGCCGTAAACGGGAGTTATTGAATGGCAGATGCAACAGTCAGTGAACTGGCGAAAGTTGTCGGAGTTACAGAGGAAAAATTACTGTCTCAGATTAAAGAGGCAGGGCTACCGCACACCAAGCCGGATGACCTGATTTCAAATGAAGACAAGAATACGCTTCTGGTCTTTCTGCGAAGCAGTCACGGTGGTGATGCGTCGTCTACTGCACCCAAGAAAATTACTCTGAAGCGTAAGACACTTGGCACGTTAAAATCTGCATCGACTACTGGTCGGGGCAAGACTGTCAATGTGGAAGTGCGCAAGAAGCGCACTTATGTGAAGCGCACCGCTCAACCTCCAGAGCCGGAACCACAAGCACCGGAAGAAGAAATTGAAGAACCGGTAGAGGCAGCAACTGAAGAGGCAACAAGCCCTGAAGTTGAAGCCGAGGCGACTCAGGAAAGTCCTGAGGAAGCAGTTGCGGCTGATGAGCAGGAAGCGGCAGAAGACGGCGCTGATGCCGAAGAAAAATCTGCCGATGTCGAGCCCGAGGTTCCGCCGGAAGAGTTGGAGGCGGCACGTGCTGCCAAGGCGGCTGCAGCCAAGCGCAAGCATCAGAAAGAGCAGGACGAAGAAGACAAGAAAAAGAAGAAGTCCCAGCACCTGCGTAACAAGCAGAAAGCTCAACAGGGTCCAAAGCGGCAGGCCAAGACTCTGCACGCCAATGATGATTTTGTACTGGAAGGCGACGACTACGACGAAATGGGTGGTCGGGGCCGACGTGGTGGCCGCAAAGGCAAGCGCCACTCACAGCATGGTTTCGAAAAGCCCACCGAGTTCATCTCCCGTGAGATCAAAATCGGTGAAACCAATCCGGTTTCCGAGCTGGCCCAGAAAATGTCCGTCAAGGGTGCTGAGGTTATCAAGGTGCTCTTCAACATGGGCGTAATGGCCACCATCAATCAGGTACTGGATCAGGATACTGCCACCCTGGTGGTGGAAGAGATGGGCCACAAGGCGAAATTCGTTTCCGAAGATGCAATTGAGGAACAACTGGCCGAGACTCTTGCTGCCCAGGTTGGCAAGGACGAAGTTACCCGTGCGCCGGTGGTGACCGTGATGGGTCATGTTGACCACGGTAAAACCTCTTTGCTGGACTATATTCGCAAGGCGTCGGTAGCTTCAGGCGAGGCTGGCGGCATTACCCAGCACATTGGTGCCTACCATGTGAATACCGAGCATGGCATGGTCAGCTTTCTTGATACCCCGGGCCACGCGGCATTCACTGCCATGCGCTCCCGCGGTGCCAAGGCGACAGACGTTATTGTGCTGGTGGTGGCCGCCGACGACGGCGTCAAGCCGCAGACCGAAGAGGCCGTGCAGCATGCCAAGGCAGCCGGTGTACCCATGGTTGTTGCGATCAACAAGATCGACAAGGAAGGCGTCGATCCGGATCGCGTCAAGAACGAATTGTCTGCCATGGAAGTGATTCCCGAGGACTGGGGCGGCGACACCCAGTTTATCGAAGTGTCAGCCATTACCGGTCAGGGCATAGAAGCCTTGCTGGAAGCGATTCTGCTGCAGGCAGAGTTGCTGGAGCTGACGGCCTATACCGATGTTCCCGGACAGGGCGTGGTCATTGAATCCCGCCTGGACAAGGGGCGTGGCTCTGTGGCCTCGGTGCTGGTACAGAACGGTACCCTGAGAACCGGCGATACAGTATTGGCGGGCCATGAATATGGTCGCGTACGTGCCTTGGTGGACGAAAATGGTCAGCAGGTGAAATCGGCGGGCCCCTCCATACCGGTAGAGATTCTGGGCCTCAATGGTGTGCCGGAAGCCGGTGATGAATTCGTTGTCGTGGCAGATGAGAAGAAAGCGCGGGAAGTTTCCGAGTTTCGTCAGGTTCGCCACAAGGACAATCTGCAGGCCCTGCAGCAGAAAGATCTGGTGGAGAACATGTTCTCCGGCATCGGCAAGGACGAGAAGAAGATTTTCAATGTCATTCTCAAGGCTGATGTGCGCGGCTCTCTGGAAGCCATTATCGGCTCACTGCAGAAACTGAATACCGATGAAGTCGAGGTCAATGTGATTGCCTCCGGCGTGGGTGGTATTTCTGAGACAGACGCCCACCTGGCTGCTACTTCCAAGGCCATGGTTATTGGTTTTAACGTGCGTGCCGACAAGGCTGCCAAGGACATTATTGAGAACGAGAATCTGCAGTTGCGCTACTACAATGTCATCTATGATGTTGTCGATGATGCCAAGGTCATCATGAGTGGCATGCTGGCACCGGAAATTCGCGAAGAGATTGTTGGTATCGCGGAAGTACGGGATGTGTTCAATTCACCGAAGTTCGGCCAGATTGCCGGCTCCATGGTGATAGAAGGCACAGTCTATCGCAGCAAGCCAATTCGCGTACTACGTGACAATGTGGTGATTTACGAAGGCGAACTGGAGTCTCTGCGACGCTTCAAGGACGATGCCAATGAAGTGCGAAATGGCATGGAATGCGGTATCGGTGTGCGCAACTATAACGATGTGCGCGTTGGCGACAAGATCGAAGTCTACGAGAAGACCGAAGTAGCGCGAAGCCTGTAAAGCCAGGCCAGAGCCGGAACGTCACTATGAGCGATGCATCATCCAGGGTTCAGCGGGTCGCTGATCAGATCCAGAGGGATCTGGCGACCCTGATTCAAATGGAAGTCAATGACCCCCGGGTGGGCATGGTTTCTGTGACCGGTGTTGATGTGAGTCGTGATCTCGCCCACGCCAAGGTCTATGTCACGGTGATGAACAGCCTGACTGACGACCACAAGGTGAATGATTCCACCCTGTCCGAGCCAGGCGAGCTGGACAAGCTGGAAATAGAGGACAACCTGAAGGCCCTGAACAAGGCCGCCGGTTTTCTTCGCAGCTTGTTGGCGAAGCGTCTGAATACGCGTTCGGTACCGAAGCTGCAGTTTCATTACGATGCCAGTATTGAGCGTGGCCAACGCCTGTCGAGTCTGATTGACAATGCGCTTGCGGCTGACCGTAAACAGCATGGCGATGACAGTGAGGACTGATCCGGGTTTCGATTCGGCTGACAGGCAAGAGTGATTTGGCTAGGCGCAGGGGCAGACAACGGGGCAGAAGTATTGATGGCATTGTCGTGCTCGACAAGGCCAGTGGACTGAGTTCCAACGCTGCCCTGCAGGAAGTAAAGCGCTTGTATGATGCCCGTAAGGCAGGGCACACAGGCAGTCTCGATCCCCTGGCTACTGGCGTATTGCCACTGTGTCTGGGAGAAGCGACGAAAATGTCGCAGTTTCTGCTGGATTCGGACAAGGGCTACCGGACGCGCATAAAGCTGGGTGTCAGAACCAGCAGCGGTGATAGCGAAGGCGAAGTGATCGAACATCACGACAGCATCGGTGTCAGCCGGGAACAGATTGAATCGGCGCTGGAGAATTTTCGCGGTGAGATTGAACAATTACCGCCGATGTATTCAGCCCTGAAGAAAGACGGTGTGCCGCTTTACAAGCTGGCACGCGAAGGCAAGACAGTAGAGCGTGAACCGCGACAGGTCAGCATCTACAGTATCGAGCTCACGGCTTTCATCGATGATGAGCTGGAACTCGAAATTGAATGCAGCAAGGGCACCTATATTCGGGCCATCGCTGATGACCTGGGTCAGGCTTTGGGATGCGGCGCCCATGTGGTGGCTTTGCACAGAACCAGAGCCGGCAGTTTTACAGACAAAGACAGTATCAAGTTTGATGAACTGATACAGGAGAGGGAAGCCAATGGCCTGGAGGGCCTGGACCGATTGCTGTGTCCCATGGACATGGCAGTTGCGAACCTGCCACAGGTAAGGCTTCCGGAAATTACCGCCAGTCACGTCAAGCACGGACAGGCAGTATTGGTACGACATCTACCGGCAGAAGGGCTGGTGAGGTTGTACGAAGAAGAGCAATTTATTGGCATCGGCGTCATCGACGAAGATGGTAAGGTTGCTCCAAAACGTTTGGTTGTCAACGCCGACCAGTGAGGTCCGGGCAGCCAGATTTTATTAACCAGGACTGATTCAGGTAACTATCAATATGCGTGGTTATTCTGATTTAAAAGGAAGTTGAATTCGTCTGACAGTTTCGTAATGAAGATGTCATATCGAATTGTTTAACTGCATATTTGGAGAAACGAAAATGGCTTTATCGGCTGAACGTAAAGAAGAGATCATTAAAGAGTACGCACAAGGCGAAGGTGATACCGGTTCCCCTGAGGTTCAGGTGGCACTGCTGACTGCCAACATTAATGATCTGCAGTCCCATTTCAAAGAGCATATTCATGATCACCACTCACGTCGCGGTCTGATCCGCATGGTGAACAGCAGAAGAAAGCTCCTTGATTACCTCAAGCGCAAAAATGTCGAGAGATATGCCTCGCTGATCAAGCGACTTGGGCTGCGTCGATAAGAGTAAATTAAAGTAGATGGGCGGGCACCCGATGCAGGAATTTGGTGCCCGCTGAGGAATGATTAGGAAATAAAATATGTTTAATCCAGTAAGCAAGACTTTCCAGTATGGCGATCAAGAAGTCACATTGGAGACTGGCAAAATTGCAAGACAAGCGACTGGAGCCGTTGTTGTCACCCAGGGTGATACCAAGGTGCTGGCAACTGTTGTAGGAAGAAAGCAGGCAAACCCCGGTCAGGATTTCTTCCCCCTGACTGTGAACTATCAGGAAAAAACCTATGCAGCGGGCAAGATCCCCGGCGGTTTTTTCAAGCGAGAAGGTCGTCCGACCGAGAAGGAAACTCTGACTTCGCGTCTGATCGACCGTCCCATTCGTCCCTTGTTTCCCAAGGGCTTCATGAATGAAGTGCAGGTTATCTGTACAGTGATTTCCGGCGGCAAGGATACCGATCCCGATATCGCCGCCATGATTGGCGCCTCAGCGGCGCTGGCCATCTCCGGTATCCCCTTCGCCGAACCCATTGGCTGTGCCCGGGTCGGCTATGACCACGAGAAGGGATACATCCTCAATCCTGACTATGAGACGCTGGAGTCTTCCGCGCTGGACATGGTTGTGGCCGGTACCCAGTCTGCGGTACTGATGGTGGAATCAGAGGCCAAGCAGCTCTCTGAAGACCAGATGCTGGGGGCGGTACTGTTTGCCCACCAGGAAATGCAGGTGGTAATCAATGCCATCAATGAGCTCAAAGCCGAGGCTGGCAAACCGGCCTGGGACTGGCAGCCCCCGGAAGAAAATACTTCCCTGAAGGACAAGGTCGCTGCGGAATTTGCCGCTCAGGTCACCGAGGCCTATCAGATTTCCGACAAGATGCAGCGTTATGATGCCATCGGCGAAATCAAGGCCAAGGCTATCGAGACGCTGGCCGACGAAGAGGCTGGCATCAGCGAAGGTGATGTTGCGGAAGTTTTCTCTGCTTTGGAGAAGAGCACAGTTCGTAACCGTATCCTCGACGGCAATCCCCGCATCGACGGCCGCGACACCAAGACTGTCCGTGCCATCGAAGTGGAAACGGGCGTCCTGCCCAAGGCCCATGGTTCCGCCCTGTTTACCCGTGGCGAAACCCAGGCTCTGGTTGTGACCACTCTCGGCCCACTGCGTGAAGCGCAGTTGATCGAAGGCCTGGACGGCACCAACAAGGACGGCTTCATGTTGCATTACAACTTCCCGCCGTACTCGGTGGGTGAAGCTGGCTTCATGGGTGGCCCCAAGCGACGTGAGATCGGCCACGGCCGTCTTGCCAAGCGTGGCGTCATGGCGGTCATGCCCAAGGAAGAAGATTTCCCCTATGCCATTCGCGTGGTTTCAGAAATTACTGAATCCAATGGTTCCAGCTCCATGGCCAGTGTCTGTGGTTCCTCACTGGCGCTGATGGATGCGGGTGTGCCCGTGTCTGCACCGGTAGCTGGTATTGCCATGGGTCTGATCAAGGAAGGCGAGCGTTTTGCGGTGCTGACCGACATTCTGGGTGATGAGGATCACCTGGGCGACATGGACTTCAAGGTGGCCGGTACTTCCAATGGTGTGACTGCTCTGCAGATGGATATCAAAATTCAGGGTATCACCGAAGAAATCATGGAAATTGCTCTGGAGCAGGCTCATGCCGCGCGCCAGCATATTCTTGGCGAAATGAGCAAGGCCATCTCCGAGCCGCGCGCTGATGTTTCCGAGAATGCGCCTTCCATGGCCATGCTGAAGATCGATCCGGACAAGATCCGTGATGTGATCGGTAAGGGTGGTGCTGTCATCCGCGGTATTACCGAGGACACCGGCGCCTCTGTCGACATCGATGACGATGGCAATGTCCGTATCTACGGCGAAGATGCCGCCTCACGCGATGCCGCTGTGGCAGCTGTAGAGGCCATCACGGCCGAAGCCGAAGTGGGTCGACTCTATACCGGCAAGGTTGCCCGTATCGTTGACTTCGGTGCCTTCGTCACCATCCTGCCCGGCAAGGACGGCCTTGTGCACATTTCACAGATCTCCAAGGATCGTGTTGAAGATGTGAACGAGTACCTGACCGAAGGCCAGGAAGTTCTAGTGAAATGCACAGACCTGGATGCCCGTGGTCGCATCAAGCTGAGCATGAAGGAAATTACCGACGAAGAAAAAGCAGAACACGCCGAAGCTGAGTAAGGCTGTTCCGCCGAGCAATAAAAAGCCCCGGGCCTGTTACAGGTTCCGGGGCTTTTTTATTGCCTTGTGTTTTTGCTTTAGGCCTGGCTGCCCGGGGCACTGCCCATGCCCGCTTTGCCGAGCTCCTCTGCCATTGCCGAAGTGTCTGACTGCCGTGCCTGTCGCCAGGCCGAAGGAGTCATGCCAAAGCGCTCCTTGAAGGCCTTGTTGAATACCGACAGGGACGAATAACCCACATCCAGAGCAATGCTGGAAATAGGCATGCTGGAATCGCTTAGCAGGCGGCTGGCCTCGTCTATGCGGTAGTTGTTGAGAAATTGATTGAAATTCCGGTACTGCATGCCCTGATTGATGATCCGTCGCAGGCGGTACTCCTGCATGGACAGGGCATCGGCCAGGTCGGAAATGGTTAGTCCCTGCTGGGCATAGAGTCGATCCTTTTCCATCAATTCACTGATTCGCCCCATCAGCTCCGGTTCCACTCTGGGCTGGGCTTCGCTGGCAGCCTCAGTGCTCCTGGGGCTGACCACCCGCTCCGATACCAGACTCATGGCTTCACTGCTGAGACGGAAGATAAACAGGTTCAGCAGAAAGGCGCCCAGAAACAGCGCCAGATTGTAGGCCACCGTCGGAATCACCGGATTGATCTGGGTAGTGATAAAGCCCATGCCCACAATAATGGAGATGAGAATGCCGAGGAATACCACAAAAATAACCCGCAGGCGGCGGCGCTGTTCCACCAGGTCGGTGGAATAACCCTGATAGGCCAGATAGATGGCGTGGACGGAAAAGATCAGCATGATGAACTGGGTGCTGACCTGTACCAGGAAATAGAAAGCCAGGTTATCCAGCAGTTCAGGATTATTCAGGGCCAGGGCATTGCCAATGCCCCGAACGACAATGAAATAGGCGATGGCAGCCCAGGCGATAACGGGTACCTTGCCACTGTCGGTGAAGAGCTGAAAGGCGATCAGCCACAGCAGGAAGGGAGCCAGGGTGGCCAGCCGCCACAGTACAAAGCTGGTGAGGCTGCCTGCCAGGACGAAGGTCATGGAGGTCAGCACAAAGGCCCCCAGACAGAGGCTGAACAGGGACATCAGGCGGGGTAAAACACCCTTGTAGTGGGTGAGGAAATACACGCCGAGCAAGGCCAACTGGGAAAACGCCAAGGCTGCGATAATGTCATTGGTCCAGAGCATTCAGGGAAGATAGTGCAGGGGCCAGGGCTTTGCAATATAAGAGGCCGTATCACGAAAATCAGGGCTCAAAATTCCCCAAAATCCATCAAATTGACGGAAATCCGCATGGGCCGTGGCCCTCAGGCCATTGACCGGAGAGCGGGATTTCCAGAAATCGTCAGCAATTTTTCGGAATATGTAAGACTTGGCAGCGCAACTCTGTTTGAATTAGGCTGTAACTGGATCAACAGCTGAGAAACCGTGGTTTCCTGCCCGTTGCCAAGATGAAATCTGACAATCAGATCGGATATAACTCCCAAGGAGAGACAGCATGTCCCTGCACAAGCGAATTCTGAGCCCTGCAGTAGCCCAGGCTCTTGCCACGGCAGCCCTGATGCTGGTGCCCGGCCTGGCCGCAGCCCAACAAACTACCGATGTAACCTTCCATAAAGACATTGAGCCGATTCTGCAGCGCAGCTGCCAGAATTGTCACCGTCCCGCCGGTGTAGCGCCCATGTCACTGGTGACTTATGACGAAGTCGCGCCCTTTGCCGGTCTGATCGAGTACAAGACCCAGCTGCGGGACCGCGCCGGTGCCATGCCGCCCTGGTATGCGGAAAAAGACATCGGCATCCAGGATTTCAAGAACGATCCATCCCTGTCTGATGAAGAGCTGGCCAAGATTTCTGCCTGGGCCCGCGGTGGCACCCCCAAGGGTGACCCTGCCGATGCCCCGGAGCCGCTGGTATTCGATGACAGCATGAAGTGGACAGCCGGCCAGCCCGATCTGATCGTCAAGACCGAATCAGTGACCATGGAAGGCGGCAGCCCCGACTGGTGGGGTGATATCCCCCGGGTTCGCATTCCCCTGGAAGAAGATCGCTATGTGAAGTCAGTGGAAATCGTGGAAGTGAACGATGTGCCCACCGAAGGCACAGGCCGCGCCACAGTCGGTGGTCGCTTTATCTTCCACCACATGATCTGGTCCACTGCCGAGCTGGATGAAAACGGCAATCGCATCGAAGACTCTGTTACCAGCTGGCCGGTGCACGAAGTAGGTCGTAACCCGGACATCTTTGACCCGGACGCAGGCCGACTGCTGCGCGCCGGCTCCTATGTGTACTCCGATTCTGTGCATCTGCACTCCAACGGTATCGATACTACGGGTCACCTGGAAATCGGCTTCCGCTTTCACCCCCGGGACTACGAGCCCAAGTATGATCGCGCCCGGGTGAGCCTGGGTAACGGTGTGGATATCAGTATCGCCGGTAATGAAGACGGCCAGGAGCTGCATGCCTATGCGGTTCTGGAACAGCACACCAAGATCATTACTTTCGAACCCCATCTGCATGCCCCCGGCGAGCGGATGTGTCTGGAAGCCATCTGGGGCTATACCGTGGAAACCCTGTCCTGTGTGGGCTATGACCACAACTGGGTGCGCGGATATCCCTATGCCGACCACGCTGCGCCGCTTCTGCCCAAGGGAACAGTCCTGCATATTGTGGGCTACATGAACAATACCGAGACCAACCCCAATGTGCCTGATCCGCGTAACTGGCAAGGTTCCGGTAACCGTTCGGTGACCAATATGTTCATCGACCTGGGAATCCGGGTGGCCCTGTCAGAAGAGGATTTCTTTGAAGAAATGGCGGAGCGACGTCGGGTATTGAATCTCGGTCCCAATGACCACGTCATTGGTTGCCCGCTTTGTAACGCGCCATTGGTAGCACCGGTAGAGGACCCTGAATCGGATCCGACACTGGTAGCCGGCGGTGCTGACTAGGGAAGTGATTCGGATGGTAGTCCCTGCTTGAGACGGTAACAGGGAGTATCAACTGGATACTGGTTCTCTCCAGGCTTTTGGCCTTACCAGTAGCAAATAAAAAGGGCGGTTTATAAACCGCCCTTTTTTTATAGCTGACGCTGGCCAGCTCATCGCCGTCACATGCTGCGACGGTATTGCCCGCCCACCTCGAAAAAAGCCTCGGTGATCTGCCCCAATGAGCAATGGCGCACCGCCTGCATCAGCTCGGCAAAGATATTGTCGCCCCTGGCCGCCGCTTCCTTGAGTCGCTGCAGGGCCTTGGCCGAGTCTCCCTGGTGCTGCGTCTGGAAAGCTTTCAGTCGCTCGATCTGGCTCTGCTTTTCCGCCTCGGTTGAGCGCGCCAACTCGATATCCATCTCCGGTTCAGACTCGGGATTTTCGAAGGTATTGACACCGATAATTGGCAGGCTGCCATCATGTTTGCGGTGTTCATAGACCATGGATTCGTCCTGTATCTTGCCGCGCTGGTAACCGGTCTCCATGGCGCCAAGCACGCCCCCTCGCTCGGAGATGCGCTCGAATTCACAGAGCACCGCTTCTTCAACCAGATCAGTCAGCTCCTCGATAATGAAGGAGCCCTGATTGGCATTCTCATTCATGGTCAGGCCCCATTCCTTGTTGATGATCAACTGGATCGCCATGGCACGGCGTACCGACTCTTCGGTGGGGGTTGTGATGGCTTCATCATAGGCATTGGTGTGCAGGCTGTTGCAATTGTCATAGATGGCAATCAAGGCCTGCAGGGTGGTGCGAATATCATTGAAGGACATCTCCTGGGCATGCAGGGAACGGCCAGAGGTCTGGATATGGTATTTCAGCTTCTGGCTGCGTTCATTGGCGCCATAGCGGAAGCGCATGGCGGTGGCCCAGATGCGCCGCGCCACCCGGCCCATGACGGTGTACTCCGGGTCCATGCCATTGGAGAAAAAGAATGACAGATTGTGGGCAAAATCATCCACGGCCATGCCTCTGGCAAGATAGGCTTCAACGAAGGTGAAGCCATTGGCCAGGGTAAAGGCAAGCTGGGAAATGGGGTTGGCGCCGGCCTCGGCAATGTGATAGCCGGAAATGCTTACCGAATAAAAATTGCGCACTTCATTGGCGGTAAAGTACTCCTGGATATCCCCCATCACCTTGAGGCTGAATTCCGTGGAAAAGATGCAGGTGTTCTGACCCTGATCTTCCTTGAGAATATCTGCCTGTACCGTGCCCCGCACATTTCGCAGGGTGTGCTGACGCAGGGCTTCCAGCTCTTCGCCTTCGGGCTCATGGCCCTTGTCGGCAACGAAGCGCGCCACCTGTTGATCGATGGCGGCGTTGAGGAACATGGCCAGAATCGTGGGGGCCGGACCATTGATGGTCATGGATACACTGGTGGCGGGATCGCACAGGTCAAAACCATCATACAGCGCCTTCATATCATCCAGGGTGGCGATGGAAACCCCGGAGTTTCCAACCTTGCCATAGATGTCAGGCTGAATGGCCGGGTCGAATCCGTACAGGGTCACCGAGTCAAATGCGGTGGACAGGCGTTTGGCGTCAGAATGCTCGGACAGTTGCTTGAAGCGGCGATTGGTGCGAAAGGCATCGCCCTCGCCGGCAAACATGCGGGTTGGATCTTCGGAATCACGCTTGAACTGAAAGACGCCGGCGGTATAGGGGAATCGGCCCGGCACGTTCTCTCGCAGCAACCATTTCAGCAATTCACCATGATCTTCGAAGCGGGGCAGGGCTACCCGTGGCACCTGAGTGCCGGATAATGACTGGCGCTTCAGTTGGGTATGAATCTCCCGGTCGCGTACCTTGACGGTGTACTGGTCACCGCTGTAGTCGGCCACCAGTTTTGGCCACTCCTCCAGCAGGCGACGGCAACGGCCATCCAGTGCTGTCTCTTTCTTGCTGATCAGATCATCAAGGCCCTTGCTTTCATCTTCGCCCGCTGCCGCCAGCATGGCCTTGCTGGCCATGAGCTGTTGGCGCTCTCTGGCAAGGCGCGCCTGCTCATCAATCTGGCGGTGATAGTCGCGCACCGTTTCGGCAATCTCTGCCAGATAGCGCTGCCGCTGGGCCGGAATAATCAGGGTCTTTTCTGATGAGACCTTGTTGCTTACTTTGGGCAGTTGACTCTCAAAGTCGACAAGACCATGTTTTTCCAGTTCACTGCGAAGGCACTGATACAGGGCGGTGATGCCGTCATCATTGAATTTCGAGGCGATGGTACCGTAGACCGGCATATCCTCCGGGGACCTGTCGAAGGCCTCCCGGTTCCTCTGCACCTGTTTGCTGACATCTCGCAGCGCATCTTCGCTGCCCTTGCGGTCAAACTTGTTGATGGCAAAGACATCGGCAAAGTCCAGCATGTCGATCTTTTCCAGTTGGCTGGCAGCGCCAAACTCGGGAGTCATCACATACAGGGAAGTATCTACATAGGGCACAATGCCGGCGTCGCCCTGGCCGATACCAGGGGTCTCCACAATAATCAGGTCAAAGCCTGCCACCTGCATGGCCGCCAGAATCTCGCTCAGACGTTCCGGAATTTCTACTGCCGCATTCCTGGTTGCCAGGGAGCGCATGAAAATATTCGGATGGTCGATGGCATTCATGCGAATGCGGTCACCAAGAAGAGCGCCACCTGTCTTTTTTCGGGTGGGATCGATGGCAAGGATGGCAATGCGCAGTTCGTCGGCAGAGTCCTGGCGAAAGCGACGCACTATTTCATCGGTGGATGAAGACTTGCCGGCACCGCCGGTGCCAGTGATTCCCAGTATGGGAGTATGCTTGCCCTGTCTGGCGAGCTTGTTCAATTGCTGCAGTTGTTCTTCGCTATACTGCCCGTTTTCAATGGCTGTGATCGCTCGGGTCAACAGCAACGGATCGTGATTCTGCAAGTCCTCCAGTGCCGGCGGAGCAGGGCGCTGCTGACCGCTGACACAAAGTCGCAGCATATCGTCAATCATTCCCTGCAGGCCGAGTTGCTGACCGTCCTGGGGTGAATAGATACGGGTGACACCGTAATCGTGCAATTCCTGGATTTCTGCCGGAATAATGACGCCGCCACCGCCACCAAAAATCCTGATATGGCCGGCGCCCAGTTCCCGCAGCTTGTCCACAAGATATTTGAAATACTCGATGTGGCCGCCCTGATAGGAACTGATAGCGATAGCGTCGGCGTCTTCCTGAACTGCCGCCTCGACGATTTCCTGAACTGACCTGTTGTGGGCCAGATGGATGACTTCGGCACCACTGGCCTGCAGTATGCGGCGCATGATATTGATTGCCGCATCGTGACCATCGAACAGGCTGGCTGCGGTAACGAAGCGAATGAACGGATTTTGATCCAGCTGAGATTCAGCCGCTTCTCTGGATTTTTGCAAGCTGACTACACTCAATGTATTCCCCCCCCTCCCTTGTTACAGGGACACAGGCCCACAGGGCCCGACAAGTCCGGTCATCCCTTTGACCGGCTTATTAGTGTAGCCTAACTGGGGTGGTCTTTTACAGTTGCCAGCCGCCGTTCGCCGACTCAGGGAGCTGCCTCACAGCGGCGCTGTCAATCCTTGAGCAATTCAGTGTCGTAGCCCAGTTCCTGCAGCTTCTGGCGGATATCCTGGCTCTGTTTGACGTCACGGGTTTCCACAGTCACGTAGAGATCTGCCTTGCGCACCGGTACTGTGCCAAACAGGCGTTGATGTGACACTTCGAGGATATTGCCGCCCATATCGCCAATGACTTCCGCCACGTCAGACAGGGTTCCCGGCAGGTCCTCGATCTTGATCAGATAGCGGACAATGCGGCCCTTGCGGGCCAGGCGGCGCATGAGAATTGAGGCCAGAATGCGGGAGTCGATATTGGCGCCACAGAGAATAATGCCATTGTTGCCGTCCCTGAATTTTTCAGGCGCAGTCATTACAGCCGCCAGGCCCGCAGCGCCGGCACCTTCGGCAACGGTTTTCTCGATTGTCAGCAACAGATAGATGGCTTCCTCGATGATTTCTTCATTCACCAGAATGATGTCATCCACGAGCTCCTCAATCACCGCCATGGTGAGCTCACCCGGATGTTTCACCGCAATGCCTTCAGCAATGGTTGAGCCACCCGGAGGTGGCGGCAATTTGTGCAGCAGATTGTAAGCGCTGGCATAGTTCTCCACTTCCACGCCAATGATGCGAATATCCGGTTTCAGCGCTTTGGCAGCGGTGGCAACACCGGCGATCAGACCACCGCCACCGATGGGTACAATCAGCGTGTCCAGACCCGCATTGGTCTTGAGCATTTCCAGTGCCACCGTACCCTGGCCGGCCATGATGTCCGGATCATTGAACGGGTGGATAAAAACCAGTCCTTCCTGTTCGGCTATCTGTTTGGCCTTGTTGCTGGCCTCATCAAAATTGCTTCCCTCGAGAATGACCCGGGCATTGAAATTCTCCGTGTCCTGGACCTTGACGATGGGCGTATTTCTGGGCATGACAATGGTCGCGGGAATACCCAGGCCCTGAGCGTGATAGGCCACCGCCTTGGCATGATTGCCTGCCGACATGGCGATGACACCAGTACGCCGCTCGGCTTCATCCAGTTGCCGTAGTTTGTTGAGGGCGCCTCTTTCCTTGAAAGAGGAAGTGAACTGAAGATTGTCAAACTTCAGCCAGATATCGGCACCGATGATCTCCGACAGGGTTCGGGACCGTTCGAACGCCGTATCCAGCACGGTATCCCCAATACGCCGGGCCGCTTCTTGTATATCTTCCAGTGAAATGCTCATTGCTGTTCCTTTGGGTGGAGCCGGAATTGTCACAGCCGCATTGGCAGGGTGTCCATGGCCTCTGTCAGGACGGGGCCGGCTCCAGCAAAATGACAGGAAATCACATTCCGCTCAGTCTTTCCATGGCATAATCCCGCCGATGGCCCCGAAACCTGGTATTCGGGCCAGGGGTCAATCCGGCCGGCTTAAGTCTGGCGATGCATTTGTTATAGTTAGGGCATGCCATCAATTCCCAAGCGCACGGTGCTGAAAAGGCAATCGCTGCACGCTCCGTTGCTGTTTCCAGGTCAGTTTCAATCACGCTGTCTGCCTGCTGTGCCTGTTTATTCACGCAGGGCTGCGGGGGCTGCAGGCGCAAAACTACCGGCTTTCCTGACGCTCCTGTCATTTCTGGCGCTGCCTCTGGTAGCCATGGCCCAACAGCCCTCGCTTGAAATTGAAGGTGCTGAGGATGCGCTGGCTGCCAATATCCGTGCCCATGTTAATCTGCCGGAGCTTGAATGCAGCAGCAATACTCTGCGTCTGTCGCGGTTTCTGCCGGGCATTCGTCAGAGTGTGGTTCGGGCCGGCAGGGCGCTGGGTTATTACCAACTGCGACAGAGCAGCCGCTTTGAAAGTCTTGATGATTGCTGGCAGCTCAGGGTGCAGGTTGAGCCCGGTGAACCGGTTCGCGTGGACCAGATCGATATCAGCATCGACAGCAATAGCGAACTGTTTCAGTCAGTGCTTCAGGATTTGCCACTGCGCAGTGGTGAGCAACTGAACCAGAGTGCCTACGAGCAGATCAAGACAGAGCTCAGTGCCGTGGCGGTAGAGCATGGTTTTTTCGATGCCCGTTACAAGCAGTCTGAGTTGCAGATGGATCTGGTGGAGAACAGCGCTGATGTGCTGCTGGAATTTTCGCCGGGGCCCCGCTACCAGATTGGTGCCATCAGTATTGAGGAAATCGATGCCCTGTCATCAGATTTCGTAGCCCGCTTTTTTGGTATCGAGTCAGGCGATGACTATTCTTCGGAAGCAGTACTTGGCATACGCAATTCGCTCAATAGCAGTCATTACTTCTCCACTGTATCGGTAACACCGCAGATCAGTCAGGCAGTGGACCGTCAGGTGCCAATCCATATTGGCCTGTCCATGCGGCCGAAACTGATGTACGCCGTCGGTGCTGGCGTCACAACTGATATTGGTCCGCGACTGCGACTGGATTATGAAAATCGCTATGTCAATCGGCGCGGCCACAGTTGGCAGGGCAATGCCGGCCTGTCTCCGGTGCAACAGAACCTGGACATAAGTTATCGCATTCCCCTGCGAAATCCCGCCACCGAGAGTCTGGAATTCTCTACCGGTTTTCTGGCTGAGGACACCGATACCTTTACCAGCAATTCCAGCAAAATGGTGGCCACCTACAGTTTCATCAATAACTGGCAATGGCGACAACAACTGTTCCTGGGTTACCAGCACGATGAGTCGGACATCAGTGGTGAAACGGTTGTTGCTGATTTTGTGATTCCCGGTATCAGTCTGGATCGTACCCGCGCTGATGATGCTCTGTATCCGGCACGGGGTTGGCGTCTGTTTGCTGAGCTCAAAGGTGCCTCCGACACCCTGTTGTCCTCGGAAAATTTTCTGCAGTTAAACCTGTCCGGCAAGGCAATTGAGTCATTTGCCAACAGCCGCTTGCTGTTTCGTTTCGATCTGGGCACTACCATGACGGACAATATTGACGAACTGCCCACCTCAATCCGCTATTTCACTGGTGGTGACCAGTCGGTGCGAGGCTATAAATATGAATCACTGGGCCCGGAAAACGAGGCGGGCGAAGTGATCGGCGGCAAGCATAATATCGCCCTGAGCCTGGAAGCAGATTTTCCCATTGCCAATAACTGGAAGCTTGCTGTTTTTGCGGACGCCGGTAATGCCTTCAATGATTTCACTGACTTCGAATTCAAGACCGGTGCCGGTGTAGGCCTGCGCTGGCTTTCTCCCATAGGCCCAATTCGGGTTGATCTGGCTTCTGCGCTGGACATGGATAATGAACTGCGACTGCATATCACCATGGGGCCGGACCTGTGATTGCTTCCCGACCATTACGTTATCTGGCCTGGTCCCTCATCAGTCTGCTATTGCTGCTGATGACCCTGCTGGCTGTGGCAAGTACTTTTCTGGCAACAGAAACCGGTAGCCAGTGGCTGACCCGTCGCGCCATCGAGCAGGTGTCGGCGCAGGATAATTTGTCCCTGACAGTGGATGAAATTCGCGGCAATTTGTTGCAGGGACTGCAACTACAAGCTCTGCAATACAGCGATGATCGTGTCGAGGTACAGCTGCAAGAGCTGACAGCGGCCTGGAATCCCTGGTCCTTGCTGGCGGGCAGCCTGCAAATGTCGCAAGTCGGTATCCGGCAAGCTGCTGTACGATTGCTGCCGACAGAGCAGACAGCGCCAGTGAACCCAACAGCAAACCCGCTTGCCAATTTTGACTTTGCAGCACTGCCGGTGGCTGTGGAAGTGGCCAGTCTGACGGCAGACCGCCTGAGCATTGATACCGGGCAGCAGCAATTAGTCATTGATCGGCTCGGCAGCAGTGTCAGTCTGCAGGACCGTGAGCTGCGCATAACAGGCCTTAATCTGGAGGCACCGCAGGGTTCGATTCAAGGGGCCATGACATTGCAACTGGCGGCGAACCTGCCGCTGGATGTGGATCTTCACTGGCGCTATCAGGAGTCTTTGCCGCTACAGCTCGACGCGGCCGCGGGCCGTCTGCAACTGGCTGGTAGCCTGGCCAGTCTGGAGATTGACCACGCTTTGACTGCGCCCTTCGCAATCCGCAGCCGCGGGTCGGTACAGCCTTTTACCGAGCAGGGGCCGAGCCTGGATATCGCCCATAGCGCCGAACAATTGCTGCTTGAACTGGAGGCGATGACGCTGGAACTGGAGTCGCTACAACTTGGCACCAACGGCCGCCCTGACAATCTCGCTCTGGACTTGCGAAGCAATCTGTTGCAACCCTGGGGGCCCCTGGAGATAGATCTGCAGGCTGCACTGGCGGACAGCCGTTTGTCCGTCGATTCCCTGAGTTTGCTGAGCGGCAGTGGCGAAAGCCAGTTGCAGGGGAGTGTGGACTTCTCCGGTGAATTGCAGGCCGAGGCTGAATTCACTATTGACGAAGCCAATCCATTACAAGTGCTGAATCTTTCTGCACCGGTCAGTTTCAGTGATTTGCGTGCCGAAGGAAATTTCGCCCTGCGTATGGAGAACGATCAAGCCCGGATTGAGCTGGATCTGGTGCAAAGCAGTGTCGTCATGAATGACTACGCCCTCAGCAGCAGTGGCAATGTGAGCTGGGCGGATTCGGCGCTGAACGTGGAAAACCTGCTGCTGCAAAGTGATGCCAACTCCCTGGCTTTGAATGGGAACCTGGCTGAAGGGGAAGCTCAGCTGCAATTTTCTCTCGATGCCCCCAGACTGGAACAATTCCTTCCGGGTATTCAGGCCCGGGCCACGGGCACTGGCAATCTGTCCGGCGACCTGTCCGAGCCGGTAGTGGCGATGCAGTTGAGCCTCGAGGAAGTGGTGAGTGAATGGGCGGAGCTGGCCAGCGTGAGCATCTCTGCCAATGGCAACCCCGATAATTATCAGGCCGAGTTGGAATTGGCGACCGGCAGACTGTTGCCAGCAGGCGCTGATATCGCCCTGCAACAGGCCAGTCTCGTCTTTAACGGTAACCGTCAGGCTCATGAGCTCGACTTGCAGATCGACACCGAACCCGCCACTGCCGAGCTCAGTCTCAGTGGTGGTTTCGCTGACGCTGATTCCCTGGATTGGCGAGGGCGCCTGGAGACTGCAAATCTGAACAGTGACGCTGGTAGTTGGCAGATGCTCGCCGCCAGCGATCTGAGCTACATCAACCAGCAATTCACAGTGCCGTCCAGTTGCTGGTCCTATGAGCCGCTGCAGCTGTGCCTGGAGCTGCAGCCTGCAGAGCAGTCCGGCCGGTACATCGCCGAGGGTTCCCTGAGCAACTTTCCTCTGGAGGAATTCAATACACTTGCCGCCGATGAAGAACCGTTGTTGGCTCTGGCCCAGATTCCCCGCTTGCCGGAAGGAGTGAGCCTGAGTGGTGAAGCCAGTAGCAGCCTGTTTGCTGAATTTGGTGGTGATCAGGGGCCGCGCTTCGATTTTACCGCGACCAGTGAAGGGTCGGTCCTCACGCTGCTGAGTAATCAACTGGATGAATTTGGCGCCACCACCACCGCCGAAGAAGTGATCTCCCAGGATTACCGCTGGCAGCGTTTGTCCTTGCAGGGAAGCTTTCAGGATGGGCGCTGGCAATTCAATAGTCGTGCACAATTGAATACCGACCATATTCAGGACTCGGACCTGGAACTGGCGGGCAACTTGCAGGCCAGCCTGCAGCTCGACCCAGACCAACAGCTGAGCGGCAGCGCCGAAGCGAGTTTTGATGATCTGGGTTGGGTTGCTGCCTTCATCCCGGAATTAAGTAATGTCAGTGGGGTGCTGGACAGCAATCTGCAAATCGAAGGCAGCCTGGACGCACCAAGTCTAACCGGTGAGTTGCGGGTTAATAGCGGAGCATTCCATGTTGAGCGATTGGGAGTGGACTACAGCGATTTCGAATTTCGCCTGCTCAGTGAAAATGCCCGGCGGGCGAGTCTGGAAGGCAGTGTCGCCTCCACCGCCGGCTTCCTCACTTTTAATGGTCAGGCCACTGGTATCAATAGCAGCGACTGGACCGTGCAAGCCGAAATGGAAGGCGAACAATTTCAGTTAGCCAGTTTGCCTGATCTGTTGTTGGATGTGTCACCCCGGGTGAGTCTCGACGCCAACAGCCAGCGCATTGCCCTGAATGGCACTCTGGATGTACCACTTCTGGATCTGACCCTGCGGGAGTTGCCAGCGTCGGCAGTGGATATCAGCCGTGATGTGGTGATAGTGGATTACCCGGAAGACCGGCCCGAGCTGGCCATGTCCTTCAGCAGTGGCCAGACCGCTATCTTTGATTTGCCGCTGGCCCTGAATCTGGATCTGGTGCTGGGCGATCGGGTGAATCTGCGGGGGTTTGGACTGGATGCCGCGTTGGCGGGAAGCCTCAATATTCAGCAGGCGGCCAGTGGCAACAATCTCACCTATGGGGAGCTGGAAATCACCCAGGGCAGCTTCGGTATTTATGGCCAAACCCTGAGTCTCAGCGATGGCAAGCTGCTGTTTCTGGGCAACTACAGTAACCCGGCCCTGGATATCCGGGCTGTTCGGGAAGTACAGGATCTCACCGTGGGCGTGTTGATGAATGGCACCCTGAAGAATATTGAGAGCGAACTGTTCTCAACACCAAGCCTGCCGGAAAATGAAATACTGGCGGTGCTGGTTACCGGCAGACCATTTTCCCAACTACAGTCTTCGGACAGCGATGCCATGGTAGGTGCCATTGCCAGCCTGGGTATTCGGCAGAGTCAGTCACTGACCAACCAGATTGCCGACCGCTTCGGACTCGATACGGTGGCCATCACCAATACCGGCAGCATTGACAGCAGCACCCTGACGGTGGGCAAATATCTGACGCCCGATGTCTTCATTCGCTACGGGGTAGGCCTTTTTGACAATACATCGAAGGTGGCCGTCGACTACCTGATCACCGACCGTCTGACCTTGCAGGCGGAATCCGGTGAGTACCAGAGTATTGATTTTACCTATCGCGTCGAACGCTAGAACCACTTCAGGCGTTTAAATAAATAGACCTGACCGATTACCACAACGGTCAGTATGGCGCAGAAGATAAAAAAGGCCTCTGCAACATCGCTGCCGGGTATACCACCTACATTAATGCCCAGCAGGCCGGTAAGAAAACCCAGCGGCAAAAAGATCGCCGCGATTACCGACAGCATATAAAGATTGCGATTCATGCGATCGGACAGGGCATTGCCCAACTCATCCTTGATAATCTGGCCTCTCTCCCGGGTGGCGTCCAGGTCTTCGATATAGCGAGTGACCCGGTCAAGGGATTCCATCAGTTTGCGCTTGTGGCCAGCGTCCAGCCAAGTGATTTCGGCATTGCGCAGACTGGCAATGACGTCCCTCTGAGGTGCGATATAACGCTTGAACACGATGGCCTGTTTGCGCAGGGTAGTTATGGCCTGGCGGTCTTCGGCGTCGGGATTCTCCATCACCTGTTCTTCCAGCGTATCCAGTTGATCATCCAGGGATCGTAGCACCGGTTCCATGCGTTCAAACAGACGAGTGATCAGCGTAGTGAGAAAATCGCCGGTATTTTTCGGGCCACGCCCGCTTTCAAGTCGTTCCTTGATGTCGATGACGGCCTTCAGTCTGCGCAGGCGGACACTGATGATATTGCTGCCGTAGATCCACAGGCGCACCGATACCATATCCTCAGGATGAGCATTGTCATTGAGATTGACACCACGCAGTATCACCATGAGACCCTCATCATAGCTCAGGATGCGGGGTCGGGTTTCATCGGCCAGCAGGGCATCGATAATCAGTTCATCGGGCAGTTTGAGATTTTCCAGCAACCAGTCGCGACAGCCGGGGACATTGGCATCCAGGTGCACCCAACTGACTGCCTCGGCGCCCAGGGCCTGCTGAATATCCTTGTGATCAATGGCAAGACCAGTTCCCTGTCCGTCGAATTGCAAGGCATGCAAAATACAATCTGTCATAGTTCCTGACTCTTATTGTCGGTGGTTTCACCGTCAGTCTGTGGCGGCATTGCTTCCAGCTGGCCGGATTTGATGTGCAGATCCCGCTGCGGGAAGGGAATGCTGATGCCCTGCTCGGCAAAGCGGTCCCAGATTTCCATCATGACTTCGCTCTGGGGTTGCCAGCGTCCGTTCTGCACATCGTCAACCCAGAAGTGCAGGACAAAGTCTACCGAGCTGTCACCAAAGTTCCTGAGATAGACTTTGGGTTCCGGCTCATGGACACAACGGGGATGTTGTTTGGCGGCGGTCAGTAAAATTTTCTGCACCAGTTTCAGGTCCGAGCTGTAGGCAACGCCGATATTGATTTCAACCCGGGCACGATTATTGGAGAAGGTCCAGTTGGTGACCCGATTGGTAATAAAATCCTCATTGGGTATCAGGATTTCCTTGTTGTCGAAGGTTTCGATCAGGGTATAACGGGCGCCGGTTTTACGGATGAAACCGGAGGTGCCATCACTGAGCTCGACCAGATCTTCCACTTCAATGGATTTCTCCATCAGAAGAATCAGTCCGCTAATGAAATTGGCGGCTATTTTTTGCAGGCCAAAGCCAAGGCCAATACCTACCGCGCCACTGAATACCGTCAGGGTAGTCAAATCCAATCCAATCAGATCCAGACCAAGCAATGCCGCCAAAATATAGATGGTGATCTGGGCAATCTTGATGAACAGTTCCTTGTTGGCGGTGCGCACATTGGGAAAGCGGGAAATCTGTTTTTCGGCAAACTCAACAATAAGGGCGCTGAGCCAGATCAGGATGGCAAAGGTAAGCAGGCCATTGATGATGTGATAGGCGCTGATCTGCTGCTCACCCAGGGTCAGGGAGAGGTTTTCGGAATCGAGGAAATCCCGCACGCTTTGCAGCTCACCGCTGGCATTGAAGACCAGAATCGTCACCAGGGCCAGGAACACCAGAATTTTGTTAACCCAGCCACGGGGTTTGAAGATTCGGGCCAGAAGGCTTTTCATATTATTTGTTTGGCAGCCTGAAGCATCTTGCCATGACTGCGTTGAAGTCCTGTTATTGTCGGGGTTGATCTACAGCCAGTTTGCTGTGGTATCAGAAGCTGTATTTCAGTCCGGTCCCAGCATATCCTCTGGTCTGACCAGGCGATCATAGTCTGCTTCGCTCAGCAGCTCCAGCGCTACCACCGCTTCACGCAGGGACAGGCCATGTTCATGGGCATGCTTGGCCGCCCTGGCCGCATTGTCATAGCCGATATGGGGGCTCAGGGCAGTGACCAGCATCAGGGATTGTTCGGTGTAGTGTTTGAGTCGTTCTTCATTGACAGTCAAACCGCACAGGCAATTGCTGGTGAAACTGCGCATGCTGTCTGCCAGCAAATTTGTGGATTCCATCAGGCAGTGAATGATCAGGGGTTTGAAAACATTGAGCTGAAATTGCCCCTGACTGGCGGCGATGCTGACGCTGCTGTGATTGCCCATGACCCGGACACAGACCATGGTGAGGGCTTCTATCTGGGTTGGATTCACCTTGCCGGGCATGATGGAACTGCCGGGCTCGTTGGCAGGCAGGTTAAGCTCGGCCAGGCCGCAGCGCGGGCCGGAATTCATCAGGCGGATATCATTAGCCATCTTCATCAGGGCGGTAGCCAGCAGATTCAACTGACCGTGCAGATGCAGCAGGGCATCATGGGCTGACAACTGGGCGAACTTGTTACTGGCAGGCGTAAAACTCATGCCGGACAGCTGATTGATTTTCTCCACCACCGTGACCGCCCATTGTTTGCGACTGTTTAGGCCGGTACCCACAGCGGTCCCCCCGATTGCCAGTTCGCTGATTCCGGTCAGCGCCATCTCGATCTGTTGATGACTGAACTCCAGTTGGGCCCGAAAGGCGCCGAATTCCTGACCCAGAGTCACCGGGGTTGCATCCATCATGTGGGTGCGGCCGCTGGTGATGTGGTCCTTGAATTGCACTTCCCTGGCAGCCAGTTCCGAGATCAACTCCGCCAGCGCCGGCAGCAGGGTTTCCCGGCTCAGACGCATGGCGCTGATATGCATCACCGTGGGGAAGCTGTCATTGGATGACTGGGAGCGATTGACATGGTCATTGGGATGCAGCGGAGCATTGCTGCCGAGCTCGGCGCCCGCTGCCTGATTGCCCAGATTGGCAATCACCTCATTGAGGTTCATATTGGTCTGGGTGCCGCTACCGGTCTGCCAGACTGACAAAGGAAACTGATCGTCGTAGTCGCCAGCCATGATGCGGTCACAGGCCTGCTGAATCAGCTTTGACTGTTCGGTCGTCAGATCACCCAGGGTTTCGTTGGCCTGCGCCGCCGCCTTTTTCAGCAGGGCGAAATCATGGATAAATACCGCAGGGAAACGGTCACTGCCGATGGCGAAGTTTTTCAGGGAACGCTGACTTTGCGCGCCCCAGAACTTGTCGCCAGCGATTTCTACCTCACCGAGGCTGTCTTTTTCCTTGCGTGTATTCTCGGACATGATTTCTCGGTGTCAGCCAGTCTCGTCCCGGGTCAGTTTGTCCACCACAAATGGCATGATGCCACCACTCAGGAAGTAAGCGACTTCAAGGGCAGTGTCCAGGCGACTGGTGAGCGTGCAAGTGGCCGTTTTGCCATCGGCATAAAGAATTTCCATTGTCACTTCCATGCCGGCTTTGACTTCATCGAGGCCTCGCAGATTGATTTGTTCATCGCCCGTCAATTCCAGGCTCTGTCGAGTGGTGCCTTCGGGAAACTGCAGGGGCATGACGCCCATGCCCGCCAGGTTGGAGCGATGAATGCGCTCAAAACTTTCGGCAATCACTGCCCGTATACCCAGTAATCTTGAACCCTTGGCTGCCCAGTCCCGACTCGAACCGGTGCCGTATTCCTTGCCGGCAATAACCACCAGGGGCGTGGATTGTTGCTGATAGTGCATGGCGGCATCGAATACCGACAGGGCTTCGGTCTGACCGGCAATGCGGGTATAGCCTCCCTCGATGCCACCCAGCATTTCATTGCGAATACGGACATTGGCGAAAGTGCCACGCATCATCACTTCATGATTGCCGCGGCGGGAACCATAGGAATTGAAATCGGCTTTTTCGATACCGTGTTCTTTCAGGTAGCTGCCTGCCGGACTGTTTTCAGCAATGCTGCCGGCGGGTGAAATATGATCGGTGGTGACTGAATCGCCCAGCAACAGCAGTATATTGGCGTTTTCGATATCGCCACTGGGCCGTTCCAGATCCACGAAGGAGGGCTTGCGGATATAGGTCGATTCCTCATCCCAGTCATAGGTACTGCCGGAACCGGAGGGCAGGCTCTTCCATTCTTCGTCGCCCTCGAACACCTCGGCATAGTTTTTCACGAACATGTCCCGCTCAACCAGGTGCACGGCTTGCGCGATTTCATCGTTGCTGGGCCAGATGTCCTTCAGGAACACATCCTCGCCATTGCTGCCCTTGCCGATGACGTCCTTGCTCAGGTCGATGTTTACTGTGCCGGCCAGGGCATAGGCCACCACCAGTGGTGGAGAAGCCAGCCAGTTGGCTTTTACCTTGGCATGAATGCGGCCTTCGAAGTTGCGGTTTCCGGAGAGCACCGAGCAGACAGTCAGGTCACCGGCATCGACAGCAGCTTCAATCTCCGCTGGCAGGGGGCCTGAATTACCAATGCAGGTGGTGCAGCCATAGCCCACCAGATTGAAGCCCAATTGATCCAGGTATTGCTGCAGTCCGGCGCTGGCAAGATAATCGGAAACCACTTTGGAACCCGGTGCCAGTGAAGTCTTGACCCAGTCGGGGCGTTGCAGTCCGAGTTCTGCTGCTTTTTTGGCAACCAGACCGGCGGCCATCATGACGGCCGGATTGGAGGTATTGGTACAGGAGGTGATGGCGGCGATCACCACATCGCCATCATTGAGTGTGTAGTCCTTGCCCGGGACTTCCGCCTCAGCTGCTTTCTTGTCAGCCAGAATGTCGGCAATCGCTGCTTTCATCTGATTCACTGCCACCCGGTCCTGGGGGCGTTTGGGCCCCGCCATGGAGGGCACAACAGAGTCCAGTTCCAGAGCCAGGGAACTGCTGTACTGCACCGCTTCGTCCTCGCGTCGCCACAGGCCCTGGGCCTTGCTGTACTGTTCAACCAGGGCCACTGTCTCTTCATCCCGGCCTGACAGGCGCAGATAATCCAGGGTCTTGTCGTCGACGGCGAAATAGCAACAGGTGGCGCCATATTCCGGGCTCATATTGGCCAGGGTAGCGCGGTCAGCCACGGTCAGTGCCTGCAGGCCTTCACCGTAGAATTCCACGAACTTGCCCACCACCCCATGCTGGCGCAACATCTCCGCACAGGTGAGCACCAGGTCCGTGGCAGTGATGCCTTCGGCCAGTTTGCCGCTGAGTTTGAAGCCCACCACTTCCGGAATATTGATGGAGATAGGCTGGCCCAGCATGGCGGCTTCAGCCTCAATACCACCCACACCCCAGCCCAGAATGGCCAGGGCATTGATCATGGTGGTATGGCTGTCAGTGCCCACCAGGGTATCCGGGTAGGCCAGCAGTTCACCATTCACTTCACTGTGCCAGACAGACCGGCCGAGGTATTCGAGATTGACCTGATGACAAATGCCGGTGCCGGGTGGCACCACATTGAAATTCCGGAAGGCGGTTTGTCCCCAGCGCAGAAACTGGTAGCGCTCACGGTTGCGCTCCATTTCTATTTTTACATTGTCGGTATAGGCAGTGGCATTGGCGAATTTGTCCACGGTCACCGAGTGATCAATCACCAGATCTACCTGGTTGATGGGATTAATGAGTTCGGCATTCTTACCACGGTCGGCCACCGCATCGCGCATTGCCGCCAGATCCACCACTGCCGGAACCCCGGTGAAGTCCTGCATCAACACCCGCACCGGCATGAACATGATCTCGGCATTCTTATGCTGAAATTCCTGCCAGTTCACCAGAGACTGGACATGATCCTCATTGACGATGCTGCCGTCGCAGTTGCGCAGCTGATTCTCCAGCAACACCTTGATTGACATGGGCAGCTGGCGTATTTGCTGGTGACCGGCGTCGGCCAGCGCCTCCAGCGAGTAGTAATGAAAGGTCTTGTCATTGATTTGCAGGGAACGTTTGAATCCACTGTTGAACTGGCTGCTGGATTGGTTGGTGGACATAGAGTGCTCTCATCGACTGATTGACCAAAACTGGCTCCGGAATTGCCCGGAGACCGCGTGAATCCTTACATTTACACAATGCAAAGCCGTTGTCGACCTCTGCTCAGTCTCCAGAAAACTTCAGTAAAATCAGGGCCTTTGAAGGCGGGCGAGGGCGCCGTCAGGGCTGGCCGGGCAGCGCTTGCCTAGTCCTGGGGGTCCTCAAATTGCACATGGGCCAGTTTGAATGTGGGCAGGCGCTGAATGATCTCCGGATCCGGCTCCAGATTGCTTCCGGTTTCGCCCTTGAGCCGGTATTTGGTCTTGTTGAGCACGAATCGCATGGACTCCAGGCAGGCCTTCTCCCGGTCCTTGCCCTGCACCACATGCCAGGGGCTGACGGTGGTGGAAGTCTTGGCAAACATCTGTTCCTTGTAGCGGGTGTATTCATGCCATTTTTTCTGGGCCAGGGCATCCACTGTGCTCAGTTTCCACTGCTTGAGGGGATTGATGCGCCGCTCCTCCATGCGCTTGGCCTGCTCCTCTTCATCGATGGAGAACCAGAACTTGATCATCTGCAAGCCATCCATTTTCAGCATGCGCTCCAGCAGCACCACCTGTTCCAGGAAGTTCTTGTATTCACGGTTGCTGCAAAAGCCCAGTACCGGCTCCACCACGGCCCGGTTGTACCAGCTGCGGTCGAAGAACACGATCTCTCCCGGGTTAGGCAATTCCTTGATATATCGCTGGAAATACCATTGCCCCTGTTCCAGTTCCGAAGGCTTGGAAAGAGCCACGATGCGATAGTGGCGAGGATTCAGAAAGCGCACAAAGCGCATGATGGTACTACCCTTGCCGGCAGCATCTCTTCCTTCGAAGATAATCAGCAGACGGCGGCCTTCCTCGTGAATGGATTTCTGCATGCGCACCATCTCGGTCTGCAGATCCAGGTATTCCGGCATTGTTTCCAGCGCGTAGAGCATTATTATTCCCTTGAAGTGGTCACCCACAGGGGCATGGGCGCATAATAGCGCAGTGTTGGGCTAATTCGAGTGCAGCGCGAGCCAACACTTATCCCCAGTTTAGGGGGAAAACAGGGGCTTTAGGCCTAATTTTTTGCGGCGGCTCACAAAATTGCCTTCTGCCACTGGAGCAAACAGGGTGATCGTGTCGTAATCAAGTCATGACTTATGCAATGGACAACATCACAATGATCGACTTCGATTCAGGAGTGCTGAACGATGATCGACTTCTGGTCATTGATGACAATGAAGATATCGCCGACATTCTGGAAGAAGTTGGCCTCGACGCGGGTTACTCGGTACAGAGTGCCCACAAGCCGGATCAGGTACAGAAGATCTATCAGGAGTTCAATCCGACAGTTATCTTTCTTGATCTGGGTTTGATTGAAGACGGATCAGGCTACGGCGACGAAGGCCTTGATGTCTTGCGCTATCTCTCGGAGCAAAAGTGCAAGGCCCGCATTGTCATCATCAGCGGCAAATCGCGACGCAAGCGAGAATTAACCCAGATACAGGGGCAGGGACTGCATTTGTCCATGGTGGGACATATTTCCAAGCCTTTTGATATCGACAAAATCGAACTGATGCTGATCAAGATGCGTGGCACAGAGCGTGTCACCATCAGCGATTAATCCCTGACCGGAATCAATCTGATGGCTGTCTGTGGTGCCGACCACGGACAGTCTTTGCTATTCTGATTTTCCCTGCGTACTGCTTCCCTGCCTACCAGAGTGTCTGGCTTTGTTGCTGGCCAGTATTCCTGCTTCGCTACTGCCGGCATTTATTAAGCCCCATCAATCCCAATGCCTGACTTTTACGCCGGGGCCAGGCTATGACCTGAAGCAGCGCAGGGAATCGCCGGGCGAACCGTTTCTGTGCATAAAGACCCGGGCAGGGCCCATGATTCCGCCCCTTGCGCCTGTTTCGAACTGGCATGGCAGTTGCAAACAACTTTGCAGATAGCGCTTGCAAGCAAGTGCCTGTTATCGAATCGTGGTGAACCGCCGGCATTGCGCCAACTCGCCATCCGCACCGGGATGCAGGCTTATCCCTGAAGTGTATTACCAACCCTGAATCAGTTTGAGAACAACCATGCCGAAGCAACTGCGAGGCTTGCGGACATTTTGTCTGGCAGCCCAGACCCTCAGTTTTAAAAAAGCCGCCGACAAATTGTGCCTGACCGCCAGCGCAGTCAGCCATCAGATCAGTGATCTGGAACAGGAGCTCGGGGTCAAATTGTTTGCCCGTCGCACCCGCGCCATTTCCCTGACCGATGCCGGCGCGCAATTTTTTGAAGAGATTAATCCGCTATTACTGGCTATTGAGGATGCCACCAGGCGAGTCGGGAAAACCGCCGAGCGCGTTCCTCTACTGGTGCAGATGCCGGAGTTTTTTGCCAGTGAATTATTAATGCCCGTTATTAGTGATTTCTCCGATCGTTACCCGGATATTGACCTGAAAATCGAGTCCATGGACATTGGCGACGACTGCAATGAGGCGGCGGATATCAATATCCTGCTGACCCGCAACAAGCCCCAGGGAGCGCGGGTGGACAAGCTGTTTCCGATTCGCTACATCCCGGCCTGCAGCCGAGCCCTTTACAGTGAATGGATGCGCAGGGGCTATAGCAGTCTGGATGCAATCAATGTGTCCACGATCTTGCTGCATAAGGCCAGACCCCATGCCTGGACTAACTGGGCGCGTCATGCCGACGTCGGCAATATGAAACCCAAGCAGATCATTTTTGTAGACAGCATGTTTGCCCTTGCCCGTGCTGCCGAAAGAAGTGCGGGCATAGCCCTGGTGCCCATGCCGGTGAGTAAATCCTGGTTTGATTCCGGCGCCCTGGTGCCTTTGCATGATGCCGATCTGGTTACCGAGGATTGCTACTGGATGGCCTTGTCGAAAGAGTCAAAAAATCTTCATGAAGCGGAAATATTCCGGAAATGGATCAGCAGTAAGCTGCAACAGTACGCCCCTGACATGGATGAAGCAAATTCATCTGTCGCATGATGAATCATACTTTGTCAGCGGGCGTGGCAGTTCTTAACATTTGCATCAGGAGTTGAGGCCGGTGTCCGGAAGCATCGCCTTAATGAACAGCACACAAATTGGTTATTTATTTAAGGAATTGATCATGAAAATTTTTAAAAAATCACACCTGGCCATGGCTGCAGTTAGCCTGGGGTCTTTGCTGGTAGCAAGCACTGCTTCTGCCGATTATCACGTCACTGCTTTTGGTGAATCCACTGCTTACCGCTCTTTGCTTTCCAAGGATGCCGAGTCCGCCAAGGAGGCACTGGGCAGCAAGGACCTGGCGAAGATGGATTTTATCGCGGCCAACAATCTCTGCGTTGCCCAGATTCTGGCCAAGGAGCTGAGTCTGGCCATTGAGTCCTGCAGCCTGGCGCTGGAGAAAGTTGAAAAGGACATGATGCTGGGAATGAGTACCGAGAAATCAGCCAAGGCTTCCATCTACTCCAATCTGGCTGTTGCCCGGGCGATGAGCGGTGACATGCCGGGTGCCAGCAGCGATCTGGAAAAAGCCCTGGAGTTCAACTCCAGCGATCGCAATGCATCACTGAATTACAAACTGATCAGTGCCAGCATGGCCATGCCCGCAGAGATTGCCGGTATCCAGTAATAGCTCCCGGTTCTGCCCCGCCGCAAGGTGGGCCAGAACCACCAGCATCAGTAAAACTCTCCCTGGCCGGAATTTCAGCTCAATCAGAGCATGAGGTTCCGGCTTCTTTTAGGGCGCTGCACAAGCTTATTGCATGGTGCAGGGGCCCATGTGCCTTTATTGACAAGCTTGCCCTGATCGTCGACATTGCCGGTAACTCGGCAGACAAACCCGGCGGACATCGCGTGAACAGCAATGATGAGACCTTCAGCTACCTCATTGATGGCGATTGTCTGATTGTTTCGGTAGACAGTAGCTTCAAACAGTTTGCGCTGGAAAACGAAGCACCGGAACTGGCGCAGCAATCACTGATCGGCAAATCCCTGTTTGCTTTCCTCTGTGACCGGAATACCGAGGAGCTCTATCGACAAATGATTGAGCGGGTGCGCAGTGATGGCAGGCCCGTCACGGTACCATTCCGCTGTGACAGCCCCACCGAGCGTCGCTTTAAGGAGCTGAAAATCAGCCCCGCAGAAGACGGCTTGCTGCATTTCTGCAGCACTATGAAGCGCATCGAGCCACGGGAGAGAGTGGCCCTGCTGGAACAGAATTCACCGCGCTCGGATGAAATCTTGCTGCAGTGTGGCTGGTGCAAGAAAGTCAATGTGGGCGATGACTGGCTTGAAGTGGAAGCGGCGGTGGAACGACTGAAGCTTTTCAATCGTCCCATGCTGCCGGAGCTGAGCCACGGCATCTGCGCCAAATGTAAGTCGCTGCTGATGGAAGATCTGGAAAATTAGCCCAGCCTGGGCTTTCCGGGCTCTCAATACCCCGAAATTCACGGGATTCACGCCCGGGCCATGTTTCACGGCCCGCAAACCCCGAAGTGTTGCCATTAATCGCATTGCCATTTACTGCGGCGAGCTTTCTTTCTATTATGTTTGGCTACATTGTGGCTTTTGCCGGGATCGGGAGACCAGTGCCCTGAGCAAAGGCCGCAGACCAGACATCGACAGGGGGTAACCATGATTCGGAACAATTCACTAACACTGCTGACAGCCATTTCGGCCGTGCTGGCAGTACCGGCCGTCCATGCCCAGGATGCCGAGCGCCCCGAACTGACCGGCACCTGGTCCAACAAGTCATTGACCGGACTGACCCGCCCTGAGGGAGTGGACAAACTGGTGGTGAGTGCCGAGGAGGCTGCCGAAATTATCGCCGGTACTTCTGTAGCGGGTTTGCCTCTGGGGGAAGTTGACGGAGAAATCGACCCTGAAACCGGTGCACCGCCGGAAGGCAGTTTTGATTTCGGTTTGCGGGGTTATAACGAATTCTGGATCGACCCGGGAAACACCCTGGCCCAGGTGGGTGGGGAATATCGCTCCTCCTATATCGTCATTCCGGAAAACGGGCAGGTGCCGCGACTGGAGAATCCCAATCTGGATTTCGAGCCCAAGCGCTTCGGCAGCCGTTATGTCACCGGTATTGGTGATGCCAGTGGTCCGGAAGCCATTCCGCTGGCGGAACGTTGCTTGCTGGGTTTCGGCAATACCGCCGGGCCAGGCATGATGGGCACTCTGTACAACAGCACCTATGAATTCGTTCAGACCGATGACTATGTGCTGATTGCTGTGGAAATGGTGCACGATGCCCGCATCATCCCCACCTATGATTCCGCCGAAGAAGCCAGGGCCAATCGTCGCCCGGCTGTGCTGCAGCAGTGGCTGGGTGATTCCGTAGGCTGGTATGAAGACGGCACCCTGGTAGTGGAAACCGTCAATATCAATCCCCAGCAACTGGCGGAAAGCTCTATTCCCATCACCGGTGATGGCCGCATTATTGAACGCTTCAGCCGCACCGCCGAGGATGAAATCCTCTATCAGTTCACGGTGGAAGATCCCAATATCTACAGCCAGGCCTGGACTGCGGAGCTGAGCTACTATCCCCAGGAAGAGCCCATGTATGAATATGCCTGCCATGAAGGCAATTATGCTCTGCCGGGTATTCTTGCCGGCGCCCGTCGTCAGGAAGTAGCCGAGGAATTGGGGCAGGGCAGCGACTGATCAGTCCTTGAGTGCTTGATAAAGCCGGAACGGTACCAGCCGTTCCGGCTTTTTTATTGCCGGACCAGCGGGTTTACTGAAGCAGACTGAGTACGTTTTGCGGCAGGGCATTGGCCTGGGCGATGATACCGGTGGCGGCCTGTTGCAGAATTTGCGCTTTCACCATGGAAGCGGTTTCAGTCGCATAGTCTGCATCAAGAATTCTGGAGCGGCTGGCGCTGGCGTTCTCACGGGCGGTGTCGACGGCCCGGGAGGCGGATTCGAGTCGGTTCTGAATCGCCCCAAGTCTGGCCCGCTCACTATTAACGGCATTAAGCGCCAGATCGAATTTTTGAATGGCGGTGTCGGTGCTGCTTGTGAGATCAACTGATTCGACGCCCAGATTTCCGGCGTTGATGGCAACCCGGTTGATGTCAATGGTTTCACCGCCATTGGCGCCAACCTGAAATGAGAGAGTTTCCGTCACCTCCAGATTCAGTGACGCCAGGCCGCTGGGCAGCGACTCATTAAAGGAAGTCAAAGGATCACCGCTGGCAGAGACGTCCGGTACAACGCCGTCGGCACTGGTATCCCGCGCACCGCCATCGGCGTCATTGCCGCCCACTGCCCCCGTGTCAGCATTGCTCAGCGAGCCGCTGCTCATAAGATTAACAATATAGTTGTTGCCGTCTTCACCGCTGTCAAAAATACCTTCAAACTCACTCAGGTTTGCATAGGCAAGACTGTTGTGGGCGGCTTTCATGGCCTGAATAGCATCATCCAGATCGGAGCCGGTATTGGCTTCCAGGTAGTCAAATACCTCACGGATACCAGTGCCTCCGGCAGCAATGACGGAGCTGTGCAGGTAGCGTACGGCAGCATAGCCGGCAGAATATAGTTCCACGCTGCCGTCATTGCCGAGAAAGCCATTCATGAGGTTTTCTACTTTCTCGGCATCGCTGCTACCAGCCATTGCAGCAAGATCGTTGTTCAGTCTGGCATCAGCACCGTGGATAAATTCAGCCGTGCCCTCCACAAACCACAGCGGCATATCGCGCATATTAATGGCGCGGGCCATAACGGCATGGGTCAGTTCATGGGCGATAATGCGGTCATTGGAAACGAAGCTGGGACCTCCGTTGACACCGTCAGTGGGAAGGAAATCTTCAAGGTCGATATTCAGGCTCAACTCGACGGCTTTGCCGCTTGCCACTTCATAGCCGGTGAAGCTCACCGCAGCCAGGTAGCTTTCACCTTCAACGAAAGTAATATCCAGATCTGAGCCATCACCGCTAATGCCGAAATATTGCTCTATCATGTCTTCGCCCTGGGCCAGCCAGGTGTTTTGCAGAAAATCGACAATTTCCTGCTGCTCGGCACTCAGATCGCCGCCGTTGGTATCGTAGCTGGCAGCGCGACTGCCGCCATCGAACAATTTGACCGAATTAAATTCGGCTGAAGATGAAATTCGATCCACTTCGGCAATCAGTTGGCTCATCTCGGCTTGCAGCGCAGTCTTGTCACTGGCGGAATTGCTCGCATTGGCAGCCTGCACAGCCAGTTCCCGGCCACGCTGGAACAGGGAAGTCATTTCACCCAGAGCTGCTTCACTGGTTTGAACCATTGAGATGGCATCGTTGATATTGCGTCGGGACTGGGACATGCCACGAATCTGCGTGGTCATGCGCTCGGAAATGGCTAATCCGGCGGCATCATCCCGGGCGCTATTGACCCGTAGTCCGGATGACAGCCGTTGCAAGGACACAGCCAGTTGCGACTGGTTGCTATCCAGATTGCGACGCGCATTCATCGACGCGATGTTGGTATTGATAACTAATGCCATTGGCAGTGACTGTCCACAGGTTTCCGGGCCATAACTGGTTGACCCCAAAGGTGTTACGACAGCCCCGAACAATCTCTTGAATAAGCGGAATCGGTTGAGATTGCCTGGCAGCTATGAACCTAGTCAGCCTCCGCCAGATCGGCGAAATCGCCGTTATTGATGGCGGCGTGCAGTTCCTGAAAGCCTCCCACAGAAGTCTCGCCGACAAATATTTGCGGCACGGTGCGCTGTCCGGACTTTTCGACAATCCGCATGGCCAGGTTCGGGTCCTGGTCCAGATTCACTTCGGCGAACTCATAGCCTTTGCTCTGCAGCAGACTCTTGGCTGCGGTGCAGTAACTGCAAAAGCGGCGGGTGTAGACGGTAATTTCGGGCATGGCTTGGCTCTTCAGGAATCGGGGCGGGCATGGTAACGGATTACGGCAATTTGTGAAGCCTGAAAAGCTTGCGTCACTGGCTGTATCCGGCCGGTATTTTGCGCTCTTAATAACTCAAGTGAACATTGTTCATTTTTGGGGCTCACGATAATCGTGGGCCACCTCTTCAGCCCCCAGAAACTGGGCTGTAGCGAGTTGTAAAAGTGAAGCGAGTGCTTGCTCGATTTTTACTTGGTTTAGGCCTCTAAATAGTCATATACTCGGCTCGACAGATGCTTTTGCAGTCCTGGTTTCACCGGGTTAATCGCAGTGTATCTGCGCAGATAATTAAAACAAGAAGCCAAGACACATAATAAAAACCAAGGGGAGAACAAGATGAAGAAGAAGTTCCCGGGTACCCGTCGCGCGATAACCCTCGCAGTTCTGGCCGGTATCTCTTTCCAAACCCAGGCGCAACAAGATCCCGACGATATCGAAGAGGTGGTGGTTACCGGTTCCTATATCCGTGGCACACCTCTGGATGCACCGTCTCCGGTCCAGGTAATTGACCGGGACAGCATTGAAGCCCAGGGTGCAGCCCAGATCTGGGACGTCATCAAGAATCTGGAAATCAACTCCGGTTCGCTGGGCAATCCTGGTGCAGAAGGTGGTGCCACCACGGGTGAGTACAGCCAGCTGGAAGGTACCGCCATGGTGAACCTGCGTAACCTTGGCGAAAACTCCACCCTGACCCTGATCAATGGCAAGCGCATGGCGCCGGCTGGCGGTACTACCCGCAGCGGCGGCGAATTTGTCGATATCAATACCATCCCGTTGGTAATGACCGAGCGGGTAGAAGTGTTGACCGATGGTGGTTCGGCACTTTACGGGGCTGACGCTGTTGCCGGTGTGGTCAACGTGCTGATGCGGACCGAATTCGTGGGTCTGGAACTGTACGGTGATGTGCAGGGCATTGAAGGTGCCAGCAGCAAGTATGATATGACCGCCAGTGGTATCTGGGGTTGGGAAAGCGATGATGGACGCACCAACCTGGTACTGTCGGCCGAACGCTTTGAGCGTGATCCGGTACCAGTGAGTGCCGGCAACTTTTATAACGAAAACTCGGAATTTCTGGGCACGGTTGGCTCGGCTGGCACCCTGATCGAATCACCGGCATTCGGCGGCAACATCTCTCCCGGCTGGGTGAATGAAGAAGTGCGTGCCTACAACGTGGCGAATGGAGGTGATGACGAGCCGGTTTATACCGATCCGGGTTGCTATACCGTGACGTCCAATGACGGTAGCCCACTGATAATTGGCCAGAAGCGCGAAACCCGGGGTGAGAGGAGCGGTACCTGCCGCGAGGACACCTCGGCCTACAACTTCATCGCCAACAAGACCGAACGCACCAGCTTTGCAGCCTCCTTCGGCCACAGCTTCAGCGACCAGGCCGAATTCTATTCATTTGGTCACTATTCTGATGCCACCACACTGCGAGCCGATGACGGCTACAACAGCTCCCGCGGCCCGACAGTTTTTCTGGCCCAGCCCGGTGCCTATCTGCGCAACCCGGCTTTCGGTTTCAATGCCATTGGCCAAACTCTGGAACTGGGTTTCTTTGCACCGGAAGTGGGTCTGACCCGACCGACTGAGGCCGATATTCCCAACTCTCCGGTTTCTGCCGCCAACGGTGGCCCCAATGTGGCCAGTTACCAGAGTGTTCGTGATGGTTTGCCGCGTTCTCTGTCGGAGAATAATGAAACCTGGACCAATGCTTCCAGTGCCCAGGTGGGCCTCCGGGGCGATTTCAATATTGGCGACCGGGCATTCAATTACGATGTCAGCTATTCCTTCAGTCAGTCCAGTATTGAGGTGAAGTACAAGACCTTCAATCGCGAGCGATCGGAGCTGGCTGCCAATGGTCTGGGTGGTCCCAACTGTACGCCTAACGGGGTGCCTGATTTCGACTTTGCCGGTCAACCCGGTCCCTTCGGCGGCGCCGTGCCTCAGGCCTGGGACTTCTACGCCCCCGGCCTGGTACAGACCTTTTTCCCGGGTTTTGTATTCACTACCCGTGAGTCGCTGTCCTATGCCCTGACCAGTAATAACCACGGGCAAGATGGTTGTATGTTCTACAACCCCTACCTGACGTCCCTGACCGATCCTGATCTTGCCAATACACGCGAGCTGATGGACTGGATGAATGAAACCGTGTTGCGTACTGACAAGCGTAATCGCCTGGGTGTATTCGATGCGGTGATAGCCGGTGAGTTGTTCGAGATGCGTGGCGGTACGGCACAGTTTGCCGCAGGTGGTCAGTATCGTGAGCGTAATACTCTGTCTCGCGCCAATCATCTGAATCAGCCCGGTTTGCAGGACAGGATTCTCGGCTATGATGAAAACGGTGTGCCCAATGAATTCCACTATGTCAGTAATAACTTTGAGTGTTCATTGTGTTCCTTTAACTATGATCATGACCGGACTACCACAGCCTTGTTCGGAGAGCTGTCTCTGCCCTTCTGGGAGAATGTAGAAAGTCAGATTGCCGTTCGTTGGGAAGACTATGGTGGCAATATTGGTGACGAGATTTCCCCCAAGATCGCCCTGAGCTGGCGACCAATCGATACCCTGCTGTTGCGGGGTTCATTCTCGCAGTCTTTCCGGGCGCCGAATATCGCCATTATCAAGCAGGGTCTGGAATCGTCTTCTGTGACTTTCCGCGATCCGATTTCCAATCAGGAAGTTCGTGCCGGTCTGGTACCGCCCACGGATGAGCATGCCGAGCCTGAATTTACCTATACCCTGGGCGGACCCGCTCCTGATGTAGGCAATGAATACGCAGATACTTTCGGCTTTGGCTTTATCTGGACTCCGGAAGGCGTACTGGATGGCTTCAGTCTCCAGGCTGATTTCTGGCGCTTTGAAGTGGAAGACCGGGTACTGCCGGAACCTCCAATTCGCGCCTTGCAGCCTGAGATCGACGCCTTCATCGCGGCTTCTCAGGATCCGGGTAACTACATCCTCAATGACACCATTCCGGCGGATTCACCGCAGCCCTACACGCCCTGTGATCCGGCAGCGCTGGAAGCTCAATATGGACGTGATTCCGAAGAACGCCTGAATTGTGTGGTTGATCCCCGTGCCTATACGGCGCCAGGTATTCAGCGCGCCTTTGGTGTGACCAATGCCAGTTTGATCACTTTGACTCTGGGTGCCATTAATGCCGGCCGTATCGAAGCGGATGGAGTCGATCTGCAGGCGGGCTATAACTGGAGTAATGATCTCGGTAACTTCCGTGTTAGCGCTGATTACACTCACGTTCGTCAATACGAGCTCAGTGATGTGCCGGGCCTGACTCGAGGCCTGGTAGATACCGGCGTATACGATGCAGCAGGCACTACCGGTGACAACAATCTGGTACGCTCACTGCCGGACAACAAGGGTAATGTGACTTTCAGTTGGTCCAATGGTGATCACGGGGTGACTGTGATCAATCGTCATATCGGTTCCTACCAGAACCTGAACTATGACAATTCCTACCAGACCGCCTCCGACTTTGTCCGTGGCCTGTTGACTCGCAAGATCGACAGCTACAACACAGTTGATGTGCAGTACAACTACACTCACAACTGGAGCAACACCAATCTTGGTGCTACTCGCTTCACCGTGGGTATCCTTGATGCCTTCGACGCTGATCTGCCTTACTACGATGAATCCAATCTGGATCATGACACCGTGGTATTTGATGGTCGCGGCCGACGCTGGTATGCCCGGGTACTCTGGCAGTTCCAGTAGCCAGAAAGGCAAGACTAAAAAGGCGATGCGCGAGCATCGCCTTTTTTTATGGGCGCTGTGAAGCTGCCGGACTAGGGCTCTATTCGAATTTTCAGTCTATTGGAAAACTCCGGGTGACCTATCTCGCCGGAGAAGAAACTGTTGAAAGCCAGGCTGAGGCGCCGCATATTTTCCTGCACCGGTCGCACGCCATGTTTTATCTGTGAAGGGAAAATGACGATATCGCCGACTTTGGTTTCCACATGGTAACTGTAGGCGTTGTAATAATTGTTCTCCCGGGGCTGCAGATCAAACCATTGCCGGTCTTCGTCACGGTAGAAATTGATGCCATCGCGCTCGGCAAGATTGATATAGACCACGCCACTGGCGATGCTGTTGGGGTGAGAGTGGGTGTGATGAGCATCGCCCTGATTGCTGACTGCCAGCCAGGACTGGGTGATTTCCAGCTTCACCTGATTGGCCGTGTCGTAAATGCGCTGAAAATAACTGTCCAGATGGCCGCTGATCAATTGTCGCAGATCTGCCATTTCCGGTGCATCGAGAATTTGTTTGTCAGCCGAGGCCTGATTGGAAATTGCCTGCACGGCATGGTCGAGGCGGGAATTGAAGAAGGCCAATTCCTGTTCGCTGAAAGCACGCTCAAGCCGGGCTTTATAAACCGGCACGGCAAAAAGATTGATTAGCTCGTACTGCATGGAACTCTCTCCGGCTGTGATTGGCAGAAAGAGATCATAGTGGAATTCACTGTCAGACAACAGCGAACCCGGAGCCATACCTGAAGCAGAGCTGCCTAACGGTTGATACCGAGAGGGATACTCTCTATGGAGGCAACATCGTGGTTGCCAGGCAATACTGAAAGCCCCAGCCAGTAATCCCGAATCTGTTCCAGGGTGTCTGTAAAGCGCAGCAGATCCACCGGTTTTTGCACATAGGAATTGGCGCCCAGGCGATAGCAATGACTGACGTCTTTTTCATTTCTGGATGTGGTGAGAATAATCACCGGCACCGAACGGGTCTGCTCCGTGGCTTTGATATCCTGCAATACTTCGGTGCCATGCTTGCCAGGCAGATTCAGGTCCAGCAGCACCATCTGACAGGGATTCACGCTGTCCGGGGCCAGTTCATCGACCTGTGTGTGCAGGAACTTCACGGCTTCGGTACCGGTTTCGCAGCGACGCAATTGCAGCCCCTCGGGTAGATCCTTGCCGATTACCTCCGAGATAAATTCGAAATCATCATCGCTGTCTTCAACGACCAGCAGATATCTGGCTTGTGTTTCACTCATTGTTCATTACTCAGTGTGAAATAAAAAGTTGTCCCATCCCCGGGTTGCGACTGTACAAAAATGACACCGCTGAGTTGATCAATTATTCTTTTCACAAAGGCAAGACCGGCACCAGTGCCGGGCCCGTAAGCTTTTTCATTGTTCAGGCGTTTGAACATGCCAAAAATCAGTTCATGGAAATCGGGATCGATGCCAATGCCATTGTCCCGAATATAGTAGACGTTCCGCAGAGTCTGTTCTTTTCTCTGCATCTCGGTCAGCAGCCCGATCTCGATAATTTTTTCCGCTGAATCGTTATATTTGATGGCATTACCTATGAGGTTTCTGAAGACAATGGCAGTGCTGGCCCGATTGCCGCGAATCGATGGCAACTGGCCACAGACATTGATCCTGATTTCCGGATTTTCTTCATCGTTGCTGACCGTGGCCACTTCATTGGCCAGCAGTTCATTGAGATCGATTTCCTCCCGGCTGGTATCGAGCCGGCCCAGACGGGAAAACTGCAGCAGGTCATCAATGAGCACTTCCATGCGTCTGGTGAGAAAAACCAGGCGATTCAGTTTGCGACCGCCCGCCTCATCCAGTTCGGCTTCATAGTTGCCCAGCAGGGACTGGGAATGGTTGTTGATGGCGCGCAAGGGCTCCTTCAGGTCATGGGAGGCGATATAGGCGAAGTCGTCCAGTTCCTGATTACTGCGCTCCAGTTCCTTCAAATAGATATTGGCCCGAATCTCGGCGTTCTTGCGCTCGGTAATATCCTGGATCTGGGAAATAAAATGTCGGGGACTGCCGTCCGGATTACGCGCCAGGGACACACTCAGCAACACCCAGATAATCCTGCCGTCCTTGTGGAAATAACGTTTTTCCATCTCATAGTTGGGTATTTCCCCAGCCAGCACCCTCTCGATATAACCAAGGTCCGACTGCAGGTCGTCCGGATGAGTGATGCTCTGGAAGTCGGTGGCCAGCAATTCTTCCATGCTGTAGCCGACGATTCGGCAAATGGCCGGGTTCACCATCAGCCATTCACCCTTCAGAGACACCAGGGCCATGCCAATGGCGGAGTATTCCATGGCTGACTGGAACTGGTCTTTTTCCTGGGCCAGGGCCAGCTCGGTCAGTTTGCGATCAGTAACGTCCTGATGGGTTCCGACAGCCCGCAGAGGATTGCCTTCGGCATCCACTTCAAATACGCGGCCACGGGAGGCGATCCAGAGCCAGTTGCCATTCTTGTGCTGCATGCGGAATTCAATGGCATATTGCTCGGTTTCGCCTGCAAAATATTTTTCGATGGCATCAGCTGCCTTGGGCAGGTCCTCCGGATGCACCAGCTTTTCCCAGGTGGAAAAATCCGGCGCCAGTTCTTTCTGGCTGTAACCCACCATGGCACACCAGCGTTCGGAATAGTCCACCACGCCTGTGGCCACATTCCAGTCCCAGAATCCCAGTGAACCCCCTTCCAGGGCCAGTTCCAGACGCTTGGCGGCATCAGCCTGTTCGGCAGTGTGGCCCGGGTTGTGCGATTCAGCCTGCCATTCGTCGAAAAATTGACCGGCAGCTGGCTGATGATTGTTGTCCTGGGGTTGCGGCATTGTCGAATCCGGTAAGTACTACGGCTGCAGGGAATAGCCAACAGGTTTTGATACGACAGGAGTGGCGCACAGCTTTACCGGAATTTCACGCCTGTCTGATCCAGATCAGAGGGCCGGTGCTGCTGGCTGGGAGGCAGTCATAAAAAAGCCCGGTGAGTAATCACTCACCGGGCTAAACTACGTGTAAAGGAGAGACATCGTCCAAATACCCACAAGAGAACAGGATGTTTCACCATGGATTGGTCTGCAGTGCGAATCTAATCACCAATCCACACAATGCAGTATGCCCGCAGCAGGAAGCGAAGACCTGAAAAAGACATACCTTTTTTCTCCTAATTTGATTTCCGGGTGCTTCAGGGCCGAAGTTGGGGCTGGAGGGCGGAATTTCACCGTATTACGAGCCTGGCATGCCAGGCAGAGGGCAGGGCTTTACTGGCCCGGGGTATCAGGGCAGGCTGTCCTGGATGCGTTGCCAGGTTTGCTCGCTCCACAGATTGTTGCGACTCATCAGGCGGTCTTCTTCCAGAGCCAGCCTGGCTTCCTCGCTCAGGCTGACGCCGGTGACGTCCTCCATTTCCATGACGCCGCGCATCAGGCTGTGTTGCCAGCTCTTGCCAACATCAAGCTCTTCCAGCATGTCCTGATAGCAATCGCTATCGAGAATTTCCTGGGGGAAGAATTTCTCCACGGCATAGGCGATATTGCGCAGGCGACGTTTCTGTATTGGCTGCAGATCGCTCCAGAATTCCTTGCCGGTTTCGAAATCACCCAGCATGAAGGCCAGCACGCCGTTACTGAAGTTGTAATCAGGCCCCAGCGCATATTCTTCCTGCAGGCGCTCGGACTCGGCAGTAATCTCGCCGGTGAGCACTGCCACCACAACCTGGGTCAAATGGGAGGAGATGCCTTCGGTGTCGATTGCAGCCTGTCGATCAATGTATTCCCGGGCCTCATCAAGACGGCCTTCCAGCGCCAGATTGCGGCCGACGGTTCCAAGAATTCCTACATGGTTGGGGCGTTCCTGAAGCTGGCGTTTACGAATCACCACTTCCTCGAAGGGCGTGACGATATCGGCCCGGTAACTCCAGATTTCATCGGGGGAAATCTCAAAAGGGTCCACCTCTGAAGCCAGGTTAAGATACTGGCCGGCCTCGTCAAACAGCCTTGCGCCGATCAGAAACAGGGCATAGTGGGCCAGGGCATAATCCGGTGGTGAGCCGGACAGGATTTCTTCCCGCAGCGTTTGTTCCTGCTCCCGGTGGTTTATGCCGGTCATGCGCGCTTCCATGGCCTGGATGGAATCCAGCACCGGGCTGTCGCGATTAAAACTGGCAACCCGGCGATGCACTTCAGACACCAGCCGCTGCAGATCGCGAATCTTGTCCATGCGGCTGTAGACCGCGAGATTATTGGCCGCGGTAGCCAGGCCCAGATAGGCATTCTCGAAATCGGGATCCAGTTCTATGGCCCGGGAATGGTTGTCGATGGCCAGTTCGAAATCCCGGGGATTGAACTGGTTATTGTAGAACTCACCCCGCATGAAATGGCGGTAGGCGGTGGCATCGGTGGTTCCCCAGTCCAGCATATTGCTGCGCTCATCTTCATCCAGATGAATGGCCAGGGAATCCACCATGCTGGAGGCAATGCTGTCCTGAATGGAAAATATATTCTGCTCGGACATGTCAAACTGTTCGGCATACAGTTGCACGCCATCTTCCAGGCGGGTGAGCCTGACGCTGACCCTGGCTTGATCATTGATCAGCATAAGCTGGCCTTCCAGCAGGAAATCAATGCCCAATTCCTGGCCAATCTCGGCAGCCGGCCGAGCATTGGTTGAATACTGGGAGTCATGGGGCAGGGACATGATGGCGAGCTGATTGAGCTTGGCCATGCCGTTAAGCAGGGAATTGGTCAATCCATCGGCCAGGAACTGATTCTCGGCGGCGGCATCGCTCTCTATCTGGAAAGGCAGCACAGCCACCCGCAGTTCGTTGCTGTCTCGCCCGGGCATGGTGCCACCGCTCCAGGTCAGCACAGCGATTACCAGCATCAGCATAATCGCGGCCGCGGCCGCTACCGGTCTGGCCGGCGCCTTGCCGAGCCACTCGCCCAGGCGAGATGCGCCGATTATCGGGGCAGAGTCATCGCTGACAGCCTCAGGGGGGAGATTGAGCTTATAGCCCCGCTTGGGGACCGTGACGATAAAGGACTGGCGGTTACCGCTGTCATCCACGGCGCTGCGCAGCTCGGCGATTGCCTTGTGTACGGCATGATCCGAGGTGATATTGGTCCACAGCTCGTCCAGTAATTCCTGGCTGCTAACCACCCGCCCGTAATTCCTGGCCAGGTACAACAGTACCTCCATACTGCGGGGAGTAATCTTGGCAGTATGAGCTTCGCGGGAGAGAGTGCAGGTTTCGGCCGAAACCGTCCAATCTCCCAGGCGAAATTCTGAACCAGGATCAATGCCTGACATGGATTACCTCTAAAAAACCCCAGTTTGCCTGTACCGGGGCGAGCTGTGGTCGGCTGGCAGGTGGGGTCAGAATTCGAATTCCGCTCGATTATACCCGGCATTTCTCAAACTAAACCAGCGAGTTGCCGAATCAGCACTGCTGTTAGCCGAAGGAGTGTTCGGGTAGAAAAATAGGAGGGCCTCAGGAGGACTTTTGCCAGACCCTGGGGGACTATGCCTACCCTACAGGTCGGCCCGGGGACAGACCCAGCCCCCCTCCATGGCTCTGCGGTTTTACCGTTCTGGCCCCGGGCAGATCTGTATTAACTGGCAGCCTGATTTCCGGAAATGCTGGCGCATATCCCACGTATATCGTGAGTATCAGCAAAACCTTTTCGGAATAGGTGTTAACAGGAATTTGCCGGTGACAGCAGCAGAATCTACCTACTCTGAACCGTGTCGTGCGGTATTGCTGCACTGGCGAGAGTGTCTGCGCGCCTTGCTCTAATGGCGACCCAGATACTGCTGGAAGGATGCGGTCCATGCACGGTGCCCGGGCCGCATCCTTCATTTTTTGCTTGCCGGGCCTGTCAGCGAGTGTTGCTGGCCTGAATTGAAATAGCTGGAGATGGAGACGAATTGTGTCAAATGAAGTTAGTCGCCGTGATTTTCTGAATCTGATTGCCGCTCTGGGTGGCAGCAGTGCTCTCATACAGGCGGGAACCGCATTGGGTCTGATGCCCGGTGCCGCCCAGGCCGCCGAATTCAACATGCCGGTGGGCAGTGGCAATGGCAAATCTGCCGTGATTCTCGGCGCCGGTATTTCCGGTCTCTGCGCCGCCTATGAGCTGATGAAAGCCGGCTACCAGGTGACTGTCCTGGAAGCCTCTCATCGTGCCGGTGGTCGAGTGATGACAGTCCGCCATGGCGACCTGATCGACGAAATCGGCAATCGCCAGTACTGCGAGTTCGATGATGAGCCGCATATGTATTTCAATGCCGGAGCGGCCCGCATTCCCAGTACTCACAAGCATGTACTGGACTATTGCGAAGAACTGGGCGTGGAACTGGAAGTGTTCGTCAATGAGAACAAATCAGCCTATTTCCAGGATGACAATATGCTGGGTGGCAAACCCATCCGCAATGGCGAGTTCAGCACCCATGTGCGGGGCTTCCTGGCGGAACTGTTTGCCAAGAATTTCAATGAAGCGGAACTGTCCCAGTCTTTCTCCCGCAGTGAGATGGAAACCCTGATCGGGGTGGTGCGCAGTTTCGGCGATCTGGACGGGCAGATGAAATACACCGGCAGCCTGCGTGCCGGTTATGCCAAGGGTGGTTTTCTGGAGCACGGCACTCCGAAGGAGGTTATTGCTCTGAAAGAACTGGTGCAGGGTCGTTTCATGCGTGAAGCCCTGACTGCTAACGAGGGTGAAACCGGCCCGATTCTGATGCAGCCAGTAGGCGGCATGGACATGATCATCAAAGGCTTCCTGCGACCTCTGGGCGAGCGTGTGCAGTACCGGGCCATGGTGCGTTCAGTGCAGGTAGGCAATGACCGGGTGTCTGTGGCTTACGAGCAAAACGGTGAGCGTCACAACATCGAAGCAGATTACTGTTTCAACTGTATCCCGTCCCATTTGATGACCGGTATTCCCAATAACTTTCCCTCAGATTATCTCGAGGCCATGAGCTATATTCGCCGCGGTGAAGCCTACAAGGCGGCGTTCCAGGCCAAGACCCGTTTCTGGGAAAAAGAGGGCATCTATGGCGGCATCTCCTGGATCAATGCCCCTATTCGTCAGGTCTGGTATCCACCCCATGGCATTCACAAGGCCAAGGGTGTGGTACTGGCAGCCTATGACTACGGCGGTGGCATGCACTTCACCAATATGAGCCAGGAAGAGCGTCTGGAAGCAGCCATGGCCCAGGGCGAGAAGATTCACCCAAACTATCGTCAACAGGTAGAGAAGGGCATCACTATCGCCTGGCACCGCATGAATCACATGCTGGGCTGCTCGGCACGCTGGCCCAGAGATTTCCGCAGCGGCTGGACCCACCATGAAGAAAGTCTGTACCACCGTCTGCAGCAATCCGTGAATGGTCGTCACTATTTCATTGGTGATCAGGTGAGTCAGCATTCCGCCTGGCAGGAAAGCGCAATTCTGTCGACCCATTGGGCCCTCAAGGACATGCTGGGTCAGCAGCAGAACCAGGCACTGAATGGGCAGCCAAACGGCACAGTTGCAGGATAGAGGAGTACAGGCAATGAACCGAGTGATGAAATATTTTGTGATGGCCTTTGCCGTGATTGGCAGCAGTGTTACCAGTCAGGCCCAGGAAGGGCGCGAGCCCTTTGATGATCGATACTGTCAGACCTGTCATGGTATCGACGGCGTGGGTAATGTGGGTGTCCAGGCACCTCGTCTTGCGGGCATGGAAGACTGGTATCTGGAAAGGCAACTGAAGCTCTTTCGTGACAACCTGCGCGGCATTCATCCCGAAGATATCGAGGGTGTTGCCATGCGCCCCATGGCGACCAAGCTCAGCGATGAGAGTATTGACGATATCGTTGACTGGGTCGGCAGCTGGGAATACGTGCCGGCACCTGTCACTATCGAAGGCAATGCCAGTCGGGGCGAGCAGTTGTATGCCAGCTGCGCTACTTGTCATGGTGCCGATGGTATGGGTAATGAGGCCATGGGAGCACCACAGCTGGCGGGCCAGAATGACTGGTATCTGGTCACCCAACTGAAAAACTTCAAAGCGAATCTGCGTGGCGATCAGAGTGCTGACAGCTATGGCCAGCAAATGCGTGCCATGGCGGCATCACTGAATGATGAACAGGCGATTCTGGATGTGGTCAGCTATATCAATACCCTGGGCCGCTAAAACAATAACCGAACACTGAAAACGGGGAACATCAACCTGCAATGAGGAACACTATGAAAACACTGAAAATCTCAACAATCGCCGCATTGGTTCTGCTGTGTGGCACTACGTTTGCCCAGGAAATTACCCGCAATAACGAGGGCACCTATTTCTATACCAGCATTACCATTCCGCCTGGTGCCGAGACCATGTATCTGAGCGGCTCCGGTGCCCGTCCGCTGGAAGATGGTAGCTGGGGTGACATGAAGCAGCAGACCATCAATACCTTCGAGCGCTTCCAGCAGACTCTGGAATCCCAGGGCTGGAGCATGTCCGACATCGTTCAGGTCCGTGCCTTTGCAGTAGCAGGCGATGATGGCGAGCTGGACTTTGCCGGTTTCAACGAAGGCTATTCACAGTTCTTTGGTACCGATGAAAATCCCCAGAAGCCGGTGCGCTCTTTCGTGGAAATTGCCGACCTGGTTGTAGATGGCTGGTTGATCGAAATCGAAATTCGCGCTGCGCGCATGCCCTGACAGGCTGCAACAAGCACAGCAGGAAAATCAGAGATCAAAAAAGAGCCCAAAGCGGGCTCTTTTCTGATTCACTAAAGGCGCTCATTGAGCGCCTTTTTTATTGCACCGAATAAACCATGATGGCCGGATTGACCGTGGGGGTTTTCAGGCTCTTGCCCTGTTCCGCCAGCAGGCCATTGATGATGCCATAAAGGCTGCCAATAAAGCGGCTGGGTTGACCGCGAATCACGGCAATATACTGGGTGCCATCCACCGCATAGCTGATCGGGAAGGAGGAAGGCAGGTGCTCCAGATCTGTTTGCCAGAGCACTTCACCACTGGCGGCATCGAAGGCTTTGAATGACTGATCCAGAAAGCCGGTGAACACCAGACCGCCCGCGGTGGACAGGGCGGCAATGCCAGGTGGTGCCATTTCCCGGTGTCGCCAGGCCAGTTCCATGGTGTCCAGATTAACGGCCTGCAGGCGCCCGTAATTGCCATCGCTGTCGGGGCGGGGGCGGGGCGATACTTCCACGCCGGATGACAGCAGCCCGCCGTCACCGATGGGGCCACCCATCATGCACATCTCGGACAGGGGCAGGTAGAGCATGTTGTTGTCGCTATCCAGTGAGGCCGATTGCCAGTTGCGTCCGCCCAGCATATAGGGGCAGAGCAGATTGCCCATTTCCGCGTTGGGGGTAGTGATAGCAGCCATGGTTTTGGCGCCGGTTTCCGGATCGATACTGGCGATCATGTTCTGGATGCCGAGATCCAGAGACATCAGGTAATCGCCGCTGGCGGCATCGAGAACGTCATACAGCGCCATCTTGCCGGCAGTAAGCACCACCTTGCGCATTTGTCCGTCGATCTCAAGCTCGACAATCTGGCGCTCATAAACCCAGTCCAGGTCCCACTGGTCGTTGGCCAAATGCTGGTAATACCAGACCAGTTCCCCGGTTTGCGGGCGCAGTGCCAGGGTTGTATTGGTGAACAGGGCATCATTGTTATGCCCTTCGATGCCGGCATCCAGTCGCAGTGGCTCGGTATCATAGGTAGGAGCAGAGCCAAAATAAAGCAGGTTCAATTCCGGATCATAGCTGCCAGGAATCCACACGGAGCCGCCACTGCGCTCAGACAGGGGAATGTCATTCCAGGTATTGCCGCCCGGACCGTCAGGGCGGGCGACGGTGTGAAAACGCCATTTTTCCTGGCCAGTCTGCAGATCTATGCCAACAATAAAACCGCCTTCGGGCACGATGGTGGCGCCCACACCCTGAATGACCATGCCATCGGCAATGACCGGTGCCGCCCGTAGGGAATAGTAGCCACCACGATTGGGTGCCACATCCGGTGTCTGAATGCTGTGATCCCAGACGACTTCGCCGCTGCGCACATTCAGTGCCACCACATCCAGATCGTTATGGGGCACAATCACCAGGTCATCCTGCAACGCTACGCCAATGCGGCGGCCATCGAAATTGTCAGACTCATGGGTATATTGCCAGAGCTCTTCGCCCGTACCGGCATCCAGAACCCGCAGAACATTGCCGGTATCGGCGATGAACATGACTCCATCATGGACCAGGGGAGTAGTCATATTGCCGCCCTGGCCCAGCTCTGCAGTCCAGGCCAGTTTCAGATCGGCAACAGAGCTTCTGTTGATCTGATCGAGGGGGCTGTGACCACCGAGCTGGTAGTCCTGTCGCCACATCAACCAGTCCTGTTCCGGCGGTGCGGCCAGCAGTTGTGCTGACACCGGCGTATAGTCGTCCAGTCTTGTGGCTGAGGATTGCGCCAGTGCTGGATTGGAAAGCAGCAAAACCATGGCCGGGACCAGGATGGACGAGAGCAAGGAAGGCAGGAAGGAAGCTGGAAAGGAAGGTAGAAAAGAAGGTAGAGAGTAAAGCGCGATTCTGGGCATGACTTTCTCGCTTTTATTTTGGCTATTGTGATTATTGTTGCTGGCATTAAATCAGGGGTCCATGACTATGTCCATATCGAGCGGTCGCTTGCCGTTTTCACGGGATGAGACGGGCTGAGATACCGAGCCTCACTTTGAGAGGATGCGCTATATAACGTACTATATAGCGCATTAATCAAGCCGCAGACTTTCATGAAAAACCACTGCCACAGACTAATACTGCTGATCCTGCTGACTCTGCCCGGGCCACTGCTCTACGGGGAAGAAGTGCTGGTGGCAGCGGCATCCAATTTCACCCGGCCCTTGCAGGAACTGGCAGAGATGTTCAGGGAGCAGACCGGCCATGAATTGCAACTGGCCTTTGGCTCCTCCGGGCGCCTCTATGCCCAGATAGTGAATGGCGCGCCCTACCAGGTTTTTCTGTCAGCCGATGAAGAGAAACCGGATCGGCTTGAAGAGCAGGGGCTGACAGTCCCCGGCTCGCGCATTACCTATGCCAGGGGCCGCCTGCTGTTGTGGAGTGCTAGCAGGGCGATCACGGGTCTCGAGCTGCTTCGAAACCTGGATGGCAAACTGGCGCTGGCCAATCCTGAACTCGCCCCCTATGGGCGCGCTGCCGAGCAGGTGCTGGAGAATCTTGAACTGACGCAGGCGACGCAAGCCAACTGGGTGCTGGGAGAGAACATTGCCCAGACCTTTCAGTTTGTGGAGACCGGCAATGCCTTGTTGGGATTTGTAGCGGCCTCGCAATTGGCAGACAGGCAGGATCAGCTTAATGCCTGGTCAGTTGACAGTAATCTGCATGAGCCAATACGGCAGGATGGGGTCTTGCTGAAGCGGGCCGAGAATTGTGCCGCCTGTGCGGCATTCATGGATTTCCTGCAATCCAATCAGGCCCGAAATCTGATTCGGGCCATGGGATACGATCTGTAAATCTGCCCTTGCACTGCTCAGTGCTGATGATTGCCATCACCGCCGTCATTGCCGCCGCTGTGACCACCACCGCCACCATTACCACTCCCGCGGCCTCCGCCACCACCATGGTTCATACCGGAATCAGCGGCAGGCTGACCGCCGGCCATCATCAAGTGATGGTCGTCATGGTGCTCACCCAGCACCATAAAGCCGAAAAAGCCCAGTGCCCGGATCATTGCCGCGTCATCACCGGCATTGACCTGTAGTTCCATACCATTTCGGGTTTCGGTGCTGGAGATTTCCCAGCCCAGCTCACGTTCGATCTGCAGGGCATGGCTTGGCACCATGCGTTTGATTGCCTGTACGGTGCGTTCATCATCGCCGCTGACGGTGAATTCGCTGCCGCCTTCGATATCCCGGGCTTCGGCCTGGGCATAAAGTGCTACCCGATCCATATCCACCAGATGTTGCCTGAGTGCATCGATATTGATGCGGCTCCAGTCGGTGTCAGAGTTGGCCTGCAGTTCGCTGATGACGGCGCTGATGACATCCAGGGCACTCTGACCCGAGCTGCTGCTGTTATCGGCACCCGTGCCATCGCCTCCCATACCACCCATATTGCCCGCCATTCTGCGCATGCGACGCATCATGCCGGAACCGCCACCGCCATCTCCATGCTGCATGGCGTCCTGGCCTGCCTGGGAGGAATGATCGCTCTGCCCGTGGCCGCTATGGTCTTGCTGCCCCATTACAGAAAATGGGAGTGCCAGCAAGGCCAGGGCTGTAGCTCGCAATAATATGGATTTAGGTGCAATGTTCATGGCGCACTCCCGTATGGCTAAACGATTGATACTTTCATGTTATAGGCGGTCAAAAGAGGCCATAATGCGGCAGATCAATAAAACTCTATGCTTGCCGGCATACTATTCAGGAGCAGCAGCGCTTGCTGCGCTGGATTTGTTCATCAATCGTAGTGGCTGTAGCGTAGCCATGATGATCTGAAATTGTGCAGGAGCACTGGTCATGCTGTCTCGTCGCCGTTTTATTCAAACTACCGCTCTGGCTACACTGCCCTTTGGCCTGTCCATGCCCTTGTTTGCCCAGTCGCCAGGCAGGCAGCCTTTGCAGATTCCTCCCTTGATGGAAGGCAGCAGACGGGAAGGGGTGGTTCATTACGATCTCACTGTGCAATCAGGCCAGAGCAGTTTCCTGCCGGGCTTGAGCACCGATACGATCGGCTTCAATGGCAATTTTCTGGGGCCAACCCTGCGTCTCAAGAATGGCGACGATGTCAGTATCAATATCGATAATCAACTTGATGAGGATACCACGGTGCACTGGCACGGCTTGCACTTGCCGGCTGCAGCCGACGGTGGTCCCCACCAGGTAATCGAGCCGGGGCGCCGCTGGCAGGCCGAATTCCAGGTGATTCAGAGAGCCGGGCCATTCTGGTATCACTCCCACCGTATCGACCGCACCGGCGATCAGGTCTACCGTGGCATGGCGGGCATGATGCTGGTGGAAGACGAAGAGAGCCAGAGCCATGAACTTCCTTCTGACTATGGCGTGGACGATATACCCCTCATCATCCAGGATCGTGAATTCAACGAGGATGGCAGCTTCAGCTATATCAATTCCCATCGGGACATCATGTTTGGCAAGCACGGCGATACCATACTGGTGAATGGTACTGTTGATCCGGTGTTTGTACCCCGCACCCGCAAAGTCCGGTTCCGACTGATGAATGCCTCCAATGCACGGACCTATACCCTGGCCTTCAGTGACGGCCGAGCGTTTCAGCAATTGGGCTGTGATGGCGGTTTTCTGGCCCAGCCATTGACTATGACAGAGCTAACCCTGGCCTCCGCCGAGCGCTGCGAAATCGTTGTTGATTTCAGTGACGGGGCGCCGGTGAACCTGATCAGCAAGCCATTACCGGCCAATTCACCTTACCGCATGCGCGGCATGATGGGGCGTATGCACGGTGCCCTGAGTGACCAGGCATTCCATATACTGGCCATCGAACCGCAGTCCAGTTTGCAGCCTTCCGCTGAGCTTCCACCGGTTCTGACCGACGTGCCGGATTACGAAGCTGTGGGCATCGATCGTCAGCGCCGCTTCGAGCTGGGCATGGTGATGGGTATGGGCATGCGAGGTGGACGCAACAATGGCCAGCAATTTTCCATCAATGGCCAGAGCATGCATATGGTCAATATCAATGAACGGGTGCCCCTTGGTTCTACCGAGATCTGGGAGATTCACAACGGCACGATGATGATGCATCCTTTTCATATTCATCACGGGCAGTTCCAGGTGAGGTCCCGCAATGGCCGGCCAGCCCATGCCCATGAGCGGGCATTCAAGGACACCGTGAAAGTAGCGTCGGGGGAAACGGTGCAGGTGGTGATGGAATTTCTACACTATGCCGATCCGGAACATGCCTATATGTATCACTGTCATATTCTCGAACATGAGGACAATGGCATGATGGGACAGTTCGTGGTCGAATAGGCCAGCAAGAAGGCCGGTTAATCAGCCGCCGGAGATGGCACCGATGATCATCAGTGGCTGCTCGCCCAGGCTAATGGCCTCGGGCAATTCACTGTCCAGTGCCTGCAGGGAAACATCTTCCCCGTCGGCATAGAAGCGCACTTTGGGTTGGCGCTTGCCGCTGTGGTGATCGATGATCGTGCCCGCCAGCATCGGATAGCGTTTTTCCAGGGCACGGACGCTGCTCAGCACCGAGACCCTACCCTGTACCTGCAATTCCACTTCCTTGTCACAGTGCGCCAGGGTTTGCAGATGAAAGGGAATCTGCACCCTGATCTGATGGCGGTCAGTCAAAGGTCTGCACTTCCACCGAAAGCACCGGTGGCAGATCCCTGACTATGGCCTGCCAGTTGTCGCCACTGTCAGCAGAGCAATAGACCTGGCCGCCGGTGGTGCCAAAATAGATGCCGCAGGAATCCAGCGTGTCGACGCACATGGCATCGCGCAGCACATTCACATAACAGTCTTTCTGCGGCAAACCCTTGCTGAGGGCTTCCCAGTCATCGCCGCCGCCCCGGGAGCGGTAGACCCGCAATTTACCCTCAGGCGGGTAATGCAATGAATCACTGGTAATGGGAATAACATAAATGGTTTCCGGTTCATGGGCATGCACGGCGATGGGAAAGCCGAAATCCGAGGGCAGGTCGCCGCTGACTTCCGTCCAGCTTTCACCGCCGTTTTCGCTGCGCATGACATCCCAGTGTTTTTGCATATATAACACATTGGGCCTGGCCGGATGCATGTCAATGCGATGCACGCAATGACCGATCTCGGCGGTGGGATCGGGAATATAGTCCGACACCAGGCCATTATTGATAGGGCGCCATGTCTCGCCCGCATCATCGCTGCGAAAGGCGCCGGCGGCAGAGATCGCCACATACATGCGTTGCTTGTCAGTAGGGTCCAGCAAGATGGTGTGCAGACACATGCCGCCGGCTCCCGGTGCCCAGTCCTTGCCGCTGCCGTGGCCACGCAGGCCTGGCATCTCCTGCCAGGTTTTGGCGCCATCGCTAGAACGGAACAGGGCCGCATCTTCGACACCGGCATAGACAGTGTCCGGGTCATCCAGGGCAGGCTCCAGATGCCAGACCCGCTTGAATTCCCAGGGATGGGCACTGCCGTCGTACCACTGGTGGGTAGTCAGGGGTTTGCCGGTCTCCTCGGAAGTGTCATAGACAAACTTGTTGCTTTCCCCTTTGGGCATGCCCTGCTCATCCGTGACGGGTTCGCCTTTGGGTGTGCCGGGTTGCTCCCAGGTTTTGCCGCCATCGCTGGAGCGTTGAATGATCTGACCAAACCAGTCTGAAGTTTGTGAGGCATAGAGCCGGTCCGGATCCACCGGAGAGCCTTTCATATGATAGACCTCCCAGCCGGCAAAATGAGGGCCGTCCACTTCCCAGTTCTTGCGGGCCGAGTCGGAGTGGAGAATAAAAGCGCCTTTGCGTGTGCCTACCAGTACGCGTACTTGTGTCATTGTATCTGCTCCCAGGCGAGGCAGCGGCCCGCAGTTTATTGGTGGTTTTTGACCGGGATAGCGGTAAAGTATGGGCCAGATTCACTGCCGGGGCAATTGTCCTGTAACTTCCGGGCTTCGGTGGGCGTCCAATGAATAACAACAAGATTCAGGAGGAATTATGGCCCTGAGAGCGACCTGGTGGCTGCTGGCAATTCTGGTCTGCGGCATTGCCGCCAATGCCTTGATTCAGGCCTTTTCGCCGGCCAGTCGGGGTGATCTGGTACTGGGTATGCTGGCCTATTCATCGGTGGGCAGTCTGCTGCATTTTCTGGCCGGTGCCACGGTCATCCTTGCTGGCATCCTGCAATTCAACCAGACCTTGAGAAAAAGGCATTTGCATTGGCATCGCCTGATCGGACGGGTGTATGTATTCGGCGTTGCTCTGGGTGGGGTGGCAGGCCTGTATATGGCCTTTAACGCCAGTGGCGGTCTGGTGGCCCGGGTGGGCTTCGCCATGCTGGCGCTATGCTGGTTGTTTGCTACCGGCCGGGCTTTTCTGGAGATTCGTGCCGGCAATGTCGCCGCCCACCGGGCCTGGATGATGCGCAGCTATGCCCTGACTCTGGCGGCTCTCACCCTGCGGCTTTATATCCCCTTGTTTCTGATTGCCGGAGTGTCTTTCGGGGCCGCCTATCCGGTGATCGCCTGGCTTTGCTGGGTGCCCAATATACTGCTGGTGGAGTGGTTGCTGCTGGCTTCTGCCCCCAAAGCACTGGCTAGCCAGTAAGGCAGGGCAACTAGAAGTTGCCCTGCACACTGATGGCGTACTCGGGGCCGGTTGAGGAACAGATATTCTCTACTTCCGACAGTGGCGCAATACGGCGATCACCGGCGTAGCGGAAACGGTTGTAGCAACGACCGGCATCTTTCAGATTGCTGCCTTCGAGACGGTAGGTGAGGTCGTACCAGCCTACAATTTCTACAAAGGCAGTCAGATTATTTGGCACCGCCAGTTCAAACTTGTTGTCGATATCGAAACGAATTCGATTACCATCGATTCGTTCATTGAAATTCACACCCCAATTGATATTCCTGGAGGGGAAATCCTGACGGAAGCCCAGACGATAGCCGCCCCGGTCATAGGGGAAAAAGTGAGCGTCGCGATTGGTAAAAGGATCCACTTCGATGTCGGAATCCTGCACTGTGAGCGAGCCGGTTACCAGCGCATTGTCCAGTCCCAGCATGCCCAGACGCAGGCTGGCATTCACCTGCACACCATAGGCATCGGCGCGGCCAATATTGCCATTGGTGGTGTCGAGAAAATCTTCGGTAGAAATATCGATTCCACCGATCTTGTTGTCCCAGCGATAGTGGAAATAGCGCGTATTGATTGCGCCACCATCATTGGGAAGTCTCCAATCCAGTCCCAGTTCGACGCGGATACTTTCCTCGGGCTCGAGAGTTGGATTGCCGGCCTTGGTATTTTCCTCATCGTCTTCATCATTGCTGGACCGGGAGAAATCGGCGAAGCTCAACTGCGAGACAAATTTCTCCAGAGTGGCACGTAGCTGCAGGGAATTGCTGAGATCGAATCGCCAGTCAAACTTGGGTTTGATGAAGCTGGAATCGCGCTTTACGGAGAGGTCGCCGCTCTGTTCGATTTCAGAATATTCCCCCACCAGGGAACTCTCCAGAGACATGCGCGGATTGATCTGCCAGTTGTGAATGGCGAAGGGTTCGACGCGAAATTCCTCCACCGAGGAGTTGGCATTACCAAAGTTGACAGGAGTCAGGCCGCCAAATTCCGGTGAGCCTGGGTTAGGTGTCAGCACTCCCAGTTTCAGGCTGTTGTCCTGAATGGTCTGGGCGACTTCAGCACCCAGCTCCAGCCCCTGCCCTTCATTGAGGTTCATGGTATAGGACGAGCGGGCAATGCGTTCACGGTAGCGGCTGGTGGTGTCCAGAAACAGGTCCTTGGTTTCAGCGCCACCGATACTGGCGGAGCGGAATCGCTCCCGGGTACTGGCTGATTTCTCCTCATTAACAATCAACAAAGCCTTGAAGCGATTGCTATTGTCGAAGCCGTGCTCATAATCCGCACCCAGTTCCCAGTCGCTGGCGGTGGCGGGCACAGATTCACGTTCATAGCGAGTCGAACTGCTGCCCGCATTGAAGCTGGTGAGACTGCGCAGCAAATGGCTGGGTGGGTCGTTCTTGTTGTACAGGGCATTCAGTGCCAGACGGTCACCATTGCCCAGGGTCCAGGCCAGATTGGTGTTCAGAGAATAGTCGGTTTGTTCGGTATAGCGATCGAAGGCAATGACTTCTTTTGGCGAGAAGTCTCCATTGACGGACTGCTCCAGCGAATAACTGTGTTGATAGGCTGGCTCTATCTGCCCGCTGAACAAATAGCTGAGGCCACCGCTTTGTCCATTCCAGGCCAGGGACAGGCCAGGCTCGATGGTGCCGTCTTCAAAATGGCGGGCACTGAGTTCCGAGGACAGGCTGGACCGGGATTGTGCTTCCAGCAGGACAATATTGACCAGTTGGCCGGTGTTCTGCACATCCAGTTCAGCGGAAGTACCGCGCACGATCTGGATATAGTCCACCTGGTCGGCACTGATGCGATCCAGTTGTGCGCGGGCTTCATTGGCCTTGCCGGCCAGGCGCTTGCCATCAATGAGAATATTGGCACTGGCACCAAGACCCCGGTCTCCGTCGGCATTGGGTCCGCCGCTATTGAGGATCAGGTCAATGCCAGGCACGCGATCGAGCATGTCATTGACGGTAAGTGGGGTGTACTCGGCGAAGTAGTTGGCCGGGTATCTGACTGAAGAGTCAGAATTGGAGCTTTCCTGGGCCAGACCTGAAACGACTGGTGACAGGCAGAACACAGCAAAACAGAAGCGGGCAGAGAGAGTCATTATAATTATTCTCAGGCATGATTATGATTTTGGGAGAGTGTAGAACGGGCTGGTCACTTGTTAAAGGCAAGTTACAATTTGTCGCAGAATTTTCGGCCCGCCGCTCTGCGGCTTCAGTCTATCGCGGCAGCTTGATGCCGGAGACGTGCTTGACGCTCCAGTTGGCCAATTCCCTCACCAGCGGCAGCAGGTCTTCACCGGCCGGGGTGAGGTGATATTCGTATCGGGGCGGATTGTCCTGGTAGGGAATCTTTTTGATCAGTCCGTTTTCATGAAGGGATTTCAGGCGTGCTGCCAGCACATTACTGGGTATGCCTTCTTTGGCCTGCTGGAAATCCTTGTTGCGATGGCGATTAAAGATACCGATGTCGCGGATGATCAGCAGGCTCCACTTGTCGCCCACCAGATCCAGTGTGGTGGCAACCGGGCAGGGCGAGCGCTTTGCTGTAGAGCGGGGCAGTTTGCTGGCGGGCTTATTCATGCAGGGCAGCTTAGACCAGTGACTTGTCAGCTGCAAGTGATTCGCTGGCAGTCCCGGGCGATTTATGCCTTGCCCATTTCTTACTTGTAGCAATTCGCTTCGTCGCAAGCCAGTGGTGGCAGTCTGGCAGATGCCGCATAATGGTCGAATCGATGTCGATACTGCGGGGGAATAATAATGAAAATCAAACTGATTCAAGTCCTTGTGCTGGCCCTGTCGGTCCCGGCAGGCAGCCTGATCCAGGCCCAGGAGCGGGCCGGCGATTTCGCGCTTCTGGATGCCGAAGGCTATTTTCATCACATGAGCTGGTATGACAATCATGAGGCTCTGGTGTTCATGGTCCAGGCCAATGCCGATGCGGCGGTCCATTCAGCACTGCCTGGCTTCAGCGCACTGGCGGCGCGTTTCGAAGCCCGCAATCTCGAGTTTTTTCTTTTGAATCCCATGGGCGCCCATAATCGGGATGCCGTGCATGCCGAGATGCAGCGCCTGGGTATTGAACTGCCCGTTCTCATGGACGATACCCAACTGGTATCGGAAAACCTGGGTGTGCAGCGCAGTGCCGAAGTACTTGTCTACGATCCAAAATCCTTTCAGGTAATCTGGCGTGGTGAAACCGGCACTGCGCTGGAGGCTGCCCTGGAGGCGCTGATCAATGGCGAATCATTACCCGAGAGTCAGCCGGCAGACGCAGGCAGTCCGATTGCTTATCCGGCCAAACTCGCCCATGCCGAAGCGGTGCCATCCTATGCCGAGGACGTCGCGCCCATCATTAGCGAGAACTGTGCGAGCTGTCATCGGGAAGGCGGTGTGGCGCCATTCGCCATGGACAGCTACACCATGCTCAAGGGCTGGTCGCCCATGATCAAGGAAGTGCTGCTCACCAAGCGTATGCCCCCTGGTCAGATTGATCCCCATGTCGGTGAATTCGAGAATGCCATGGTACTCAGTGATGCCGATGCCCAGACTCTGGTGCACTGGGTCGATGCCGGAGCGCCACAGGACGGCGACAGTGATCCACTGGCCAATCTGAGCTGGCCGGAATCTGAATGGGCCTTTGGTGAGCCGGATCTGGTGATCAATGTGCCGCCCCAGGAAGTGCCGGCCACCGGAGTTCTGGACTATTACAATGTGCTTGTGGATGTGGATCTGGATGAAGATCGCTGGGTACGTGCCAGTCAGTATATTCCCGGCGATCGCAGCGTGCTGCACCACACCCTCCACAGCATTATTCCGCCCGGTGAAACCCGCGGTGGTTCGCTTCTGGGGGGAGACCCGGACCGACCGGGTATCGCGCCCTATATTCCCGGTCAGGCCCCGCGTGAGGAGCTACCCAATACTGGTGGTTTGCTCAAGGCTGGTTCCCGTATCGCCATGCAGATGCATTACACCACCAATGGTCGGGAAACAGTGGATGCCAGTCGTATCGGCGTGTGGTTTTATCCAAAGGGTTTCGTGCCGGAAGAGCGCATGAGCGGTGAATGTGCCTGTCACTTCACGCCAACCTGGGTAAACATTCCGCCCTATGATCCCGATTATGAAATGTCCCAGACCATCACCATCGAGGATGATGCCTACATCTACAGTTTTACTCCCCATATGCATTTCCGCGGCAAGCGCATGCGTTTCTATGCCACTTTTCCCGATGGCACGGAGGAGGAAATGCTCAACATCGCCAATTACGACTACAACTGGCAATTGGCCTATACCCTGAAAGAGCCGCGCTTTGTACCGGGTGGTACCAAGATTACTGCGGTCGGCGCTTTTGATAATTCCGAGCAGAATCCCATGAACCCGGATCCGGCACGTTCCGTACCCTGGGGCTTGCAGAGCTGGGATGAAATGTTCTTTGGGGCAGTGGACTGGAAATACACTGATCAATCCCGCTTCCAGGACTGAAACAGCTGCGGGATGCCAATGTCATCTGACTATTGGCATCCCGCAGATCAGATTCACCTAGATACGCTTTCTGATGGTCAGACGCGCTGCCAGGGGGCGACCCACCGTAGCCTGATGGGTGCTATGGGAGTGAGGGAAATACAACTCGTCAGTCAGGTTTTCGATATTTAGCTGAATGCGAAAATCTTCAGACAAGTCATAAAATGCAGCGGCATCGATTCGCGTGTAGTCAGGCAGCAGGGCGCTGTTGCTGTTATTGATATAGCTTTCGTCCTGCCGGGTCAGGCCCAGACCGAGTCCGAGTTTGGGGGACACCTGGTAAGTATTCCACAGAGACAACATCTGCTCAGGCAGTTCCCTGGGACGCAGTCCGGTGGGTCCGTTGCGGTCGACCTGTTCGCCGTCCAGCTGGCTGTAGCCGGCAGAGATGTACCAGCTGTCTGTCAGCTGACCCTGAATCTGCGCCTCGAAGCCTGTGATTTCCGAATCAATGACATCCAGGGTTTCCGGGTCATTGTCGGCGACCTGGGGTGAACTCTGCTCGATCTCAAACACGGCAGCGGTAACACTGAGGCTGCTGTTGATATCCCATTTGACGCCCGCTTCAGTATTGCTGAAAGTGTTGGGGTCCAGCTGATTGTTGCTGCCATTGATATTGGCAAATTGCTCGCCACTTCGAGGCAGGAAAGATTCACTGTAGCTGGCATAGAGAGAAATATTCTCAATCGGTTTGAACACCAGACCAGCGCGAGGTGAAATTTCATCATCCTCACGGCTTCGCTGTTCGTTGGCAACCACATTGAATACATCGATTTCAAAGCGGTCATAGCGGGCTCCGATAATCAGATCCAGCTTCTCGGAAATTTCAATTTCATCCTGGACATAGAGTGAGTGCACATCAATGCCCACATGGGTGTCGTCATTTACATCCATGGCAAAGCTGTTACTTGTGGCCGCACCGGATGCATTCAGGCCGATACCGCCATTGAGGGCCAGTGGGCGGGTGATGGCAAACACTTCATTATCATCGGCTGTGGTGTCCCAGAAGGAGTTAAAGCGGTCCTGGTTCGAAGAGGTGTCAATATACTCGCCTCCCGCCACAATCGTATGGTTGAAGCCGGCAGCAGAAGCCTCCCAGATCAGATTGCCTGACAGAATCAGGTTTTCGCGCTGGGTAGTATCCAGATAGCCATCCAGAGTGACTTCGAAGGGGTTGGCCGATTGATCATATCCCGACGCATAAAAATTCTGGTAAAGCTTGTCATAATCGCCATAGAAGGCGTTGAAGGTCCCTTTGAGATTGTCCGAGAATTCGTGCAACAGTGTAGCCCGGAGCAGATGAGCCTGCAGCTCAGTGGTATTCAGTTCAGGGTCGGCAAATACAATATCCTTCAATGCCTCCACCGGACGACCATCAGTACCGGTAGGGATGCCGCGATCGATAAAACGCTGGTGATCGGCATATTCATAGGACAGATCGAGAGTCGTGGACGGGCTGATGACAAAGCGGGCAGTGGGGTTGAATCCATAACGGTCCCCGTCATAGAAATCCCGGTGATTGCTAAGACCTTCGTAGAAGGCATTGATGCGCAGCGCCGAGTTGTTGCCGGTATCGAAATTGCTGTCGATCTGAATACCGAATTCGCCAAAGGAGTCAGTGCTCACTTCATATCCGGTAAAAGTCTCTCCGATAACACCCTTCTTGGTAACGCGATTGAGAATACCGCCAGTACCGCCGCGGCCAAACAGCAGCGCATTGGGTCCACGCAGTACTTCAACCTGCTGAAGATTGTACAGTGGGCGGTAGTACTGGACATCGTCCCTGGCGCCATCAATAAAGAAATCGGCAGTAGAGCGCACACCGCGGAAAACCACGGCATCGCGATGGCCTTCTCCCTGAGAAGAGGAGACACCGGGAGTGTAGTTGATGATGTCGCCGATACTGGTAAAGCCCTGCTGGGCTATCTGCTCTGCAGTGACAATGGAAAGGCTCTGGGGAACATCAATAATGGGGGTGGGAGAACGCAATGCGGTGACCTGGTCCCGGTAGAGATACTGTCCACGTACTACCAGTTCCTCAATGGTTTCTTCCTCACTGGTCTGGGCCTGAGCCAGGGGTATTGCCAGGCTGAGCGTCAGGGCAGTGCTTGTGAGCTGGGTAAAAGATGGGCGGTGCATTGCTTGTTGATCTCCGGTTGTTGCAAAAGAGGGGGAATTTAACGCAAATGAGAATGATTAGCAACAACATTACACTTTGTCGTCGTCTCGAAGGGCCGTTCAACGGGAGATCGGCAGTAAGCACAGGGCCAGAGAGCGTCGCAGGCGATCTGCGGGATGTGCTTTGATTTCTGGAATCAGGCAGATTGGCTGTGTGCTCAGGACCGGCCAGCTCGTTCCAGCAGCACCGGCCCAGGCCCCTCACTCTCCAGCTTGTCCTCATGGTTGTAGATCGGGCAGTTCTTCATGGACAGACAGCCACAGCCAATGCAGCCGGTGAGTGAGTCCCGCAGTCGTTCCAGATAGGCAATCCGCGCATTGAGTTCCTGCTGCCATTTCGATGACAGGCGCTGCCAGTCGCGCTGTGTTGGGGTGCGTTGATCCGGCAGTGTGGCGAAGGCTTCGGCGATTGATGCCAGGCTGATACCCATCTTCTGGGCCGCCTTGATGACCGAGACGCGCCGGATCACATCCGCCTTGTAGCGGCGCTGGTTGCCACTGTTTCGAAAACTGCTGATCAAGCCTTTCTCTTCATAGAAGTGCAGGGTGCTGACCCTGACCCCACAGCGTTTGGCGACCCGTCCGACTGACCACTCTGCCATCGTTCTCACCCGTCAGAAATTTTTTTGGAGTTTAGGCAAAAAAATGCTTTACCTCAAGTTAACTTGAGGTATTAGCATGCCGGCTATATCAACAAATCACATCAGGGAGATGACTATGGTTTATCTGGAGCACGTCAATATTGTAGTCAGAGACATTCAATCGGCACTGGATTTTTACAGCGCCGCTTTCCCCCACTGGAAAGTCCGCAGTCAGGGCAGTGGCGACTGGTATGGTACGCCACGCAACTGGCTGCATTTCGGGGATGATATTCAGTATCTGGCCATGAGTGATAACGGTCAGGGGGAGAACCGCGACCTGAAAAGTCTCGATCTGGGCCTGGCTCATTTCGCCTTTGTGGTGGACAACGTGGACGCCCTGATCAAGCGAATGCTTGATGCCGGTTATGAGATTGCCATCCCGTTGAACGAAGAACCTTTCCGCAAAAACGTGTATTTCGTCGACCCCTCCGGTTTCGAAGTGGAATTCGTGGAATACCTCAGTGACTTGCCCGAAGAGCGCAATCTCGATGCATGAATGCATGGCCCAAAGTGGAGATCTGATATGAAAATTCTAGCCATCGGAGCCAGTAACAACCGGCATTCCATCAATCGCCTGTTGGCAAGCCATGCGGCCAGTTTGTTGCCTGCGGCATCAGTGCAGACTCTTGATCTCAACGATTTTGAGATGCCCCTGTACAGCGATGAACGGGCAGAGCAACTGGGGGTTCCTGTTCAGGCAAGGCGTTTTTACCAATCTATCGGCGAGGCCGATGCCCTGGTCTTGTCCTTTGCCGAACACAATGGCAGTTACACGGCTGCCTACAAGAACCTGTTTGACTGGACCTCATGTATCAACAAGGCCGTGTTTCAGGACAAACCGGCAGTCTATCTGTCCACTTCACCGGGACCCTCCGGGGCAGCCAGTGTGCTGGCCGGCGCTCTCGACTCGGCGGGCTATTCCGGCGCCAGGGTGATTGCCAGTTTGTCGGTGCCCAGCTTTGACAAGAATTTTGACGAGAACAAGGGCCGGCTAAGCAATCCCGCCATTCGACAGAATTTGCTCAGCGCCATGCAACTGCTGCATCGGGAGGTGGTCCGGTCAGGCCTGCACCGGGCCCAGCTTCGGGCCTTGTGATGCGCCGCGCCAGTCTGGATCAGGGTGAAAAGATACTGCTGTTGATGGTAGCAATGGCATGTTCTTGCTGCAGGCCGGCGACGCTGTCCAGGGGCGCTGGCTTGCGCCCAACAGTGAGATCGAAGCCAGCCAGGAAAGACAGGTTGTGCTCCATTTCCAGCAGGCTCGGCAGCGTTGCAGCGATGTCCATATGGCTGACTTCATCCTGCTCCAGAATGGGCCGCTCATGATTCAGGGCCAGAAAGAACAGCTTGCGCGGATAGTCCGGTGGAAACAGCTCAAAGGCTGCATTGCGCATTCCCAGGTGATCAGACATTAACACCACGACAGTCTCCCCATAGGCAGGGTGGTTCTGGATACTGTCCAGAAACTTGCCAATGAGTTGGTCGCTGCAATGCACGGCATCGAGAATGCTGTTGTCGATCTTTTCATAGGGCGTGCAGGAGGGGGAGGGCTCTCCCACCGGATGGTGGGTGTCGACGGTCAGCAGGGTCAGGGCGAAGGGCTGCCCTGATTGTGCCAGGCGATCGAACTCGCCTACGGCCAGATGAAAAAGGTCCTCGTCATACAGTCCCCAGCCACCCATTTTTTCCGGATCGGCCAGCAGCGGACCCAGTTCATTACGACCCAGCACCCGGTCATAACCGTGCATGGAGAGAAACCTGCCCTTGTTGGCAAAAGCAATATCGGCACCGCCCATATAGGTCTGTTGATAGCCCGCCGCCTGCAGCAGATCGCCGGTACAGCGCACATCCGCAAGAAAAGTAGAGAAATCCACTTCATTACCATTCACATCGGCATAGTAAAGCAGGGGAGTGCCGCAATGGCTTGCGGTCATGCCGGCAATGGTCCAGCCCGTTCCCAGTTTTTGGCTGACATTGTTGAGCCGCTGCCCCTGTTCACTGAGTCTGGCGAGATTGGGTGTGAGGCCGGGGAAGAGCGCCTCATCGGTATAGATATTCTCCAGCCCTTCCAGATAAATCAGGAGCAGATTTTTGCCGGCTGTGCCGGCAGGCGCGGTATCGTCCAGAGCTTCGGCATTAAGGTTCAGCCCTTCCCAATCGGTATTCTCTAGGACGAACTCTTCCGTGGCCAGATTGAAGGCAATGACGTCGCGGGTGGAGCCAAACAGTCCTGGGTCTGTGACCAGGGCGAGTAAAAGGGCGCAGCTGACAACGCCTGCCGAAATGCGTTGGCACTGAAACGGGTAGCGCGCATAACGCCACAGAATAAGCCAGAGGCTCAGCATCCACAGCGCGAAAATCACAATCACCCGGGTGAAAGCCTGGCCGGCGGTAATGAGGGTGTTGAGGTTGAAATGAAAAAAGAAGCGCTGATTGAAATAGCTGCCCTGAAGTTCATAGCTGAGAAGCTGGGCGAAGAGGTAGATGGCGACGGGGGTAAGCAGCAGAAAACCCACGGTAAAGCGCAGAATGCCGGCCGGTGTCCGGGCAAAGACTTCGGTAATCACCACAATCAACAGCAACACGGACAGTGCCCCGGGAACGGCAAACCACAGTGGGCTTTCGATACTTGCACTGTGGGAGAGAAATATTGAAGGCAGGAGCAGAATGGCGAGGAGGAGCCTCAATGAATTCATAATACGATCCGGCCCTGAAGAACCTGTCCCCCGGTGACTGTCTGATTGCTGCGATGGGTGTGATTGGGCGGGAGAGCAAGATGTTCCCGCAAAATTGGCAGTGTAACCAAGATGACACAAAATTGTAATAAGTGCCTTGCTGCCTTCAGGGGGTCACGCCAGGCCGGTTGCCGGGCATCGATCTGAGGCATAAATCGGATTTTCCGATTAACTCCATAAAAATTATTCGTTTTACCTTTTAAAGCCTCACTCCTAGGATTTAGTCACTTGCCCGGACAAACCCGAAACTTCCGGGCAGGCGTAGATTCCAGAGAGGTCTGCCGGATGGCTGTGTGCGGGCTTCGTCTGCTCTGGCTGCGGGAACAAACGCAGACCCCTAAAACGCATCTTTGAACCCAATAGAGGTGAGCAATGCTAAAACGAACAATTTCTGTCATCACCATGGCCGCAATGGGCTTGTCCCCACTTGCTGCCCTGCCGGTTTATGCCCAGGACGGCATGCCGGACAACAATTACTGGTGGCCCAATCGTCTTGATCTTGACCCCTTGCGCCAGGATTCGCCGGCCTCCAATCCCCTCGGTGCTGATTTTGATTACGCCGAAGCCTTCGAAAGTCTCGATCTGGAAGAAGTCAAAGCCGATCTGCGGGAGCTGATGACCACGCCACAGGACTGGTGGCCCGCCGATTTCGGTCATTATGGCCCGTTCTTTATTCGTATGGCCTGGCACAGCGCCGGTACCTATCGCACTATTGATGGTCGCGGTGGCGCCGACGGTGGCATGCAGCGTTTTGCGCCACTGAATAGCTGGCCCGACAACGCCAATCTCGACAAGGCGCGCTATTTACTCCAGCCCATCAAGAACAAGTATGGTGCGGCACTGTCCTGGGCTGACCTGATGATTCTGGCCGGTACCGAGGCTATGGATTCCATGGGTTTTGAAACACTGGGTTTTGCCGGTGGCCGCATTGATGGCTGGCAACCGGAAGAGGTTAATTGGGGCCCGGAAGGAGAATGGCTTGGCGCGGATCGTCGTAATTCCGCTGGCGAGTTGCAGGCACCGTTCGGAGCTACCCAGATGGGTTTGATCTATGTAAACCCGGAAGGTCCGGGAGGTAATCCCGACCCGCAGGCGGCTGCCGATGCCATTCGGGAAGCTTTCGGCCGCATGGCCATGAATGATGAGGAAACTGCAGCCCTAATTGCCGGTGGCCACACCTTTGGCAAGGCTCACGGTGCGGCGGATCCTTCAGAATATGTGGGACCTGACCCCGAAGCGGAGAGTATTGAAGCCCAGGGCCTTGGCTGGCAAAGCAGCTATGGTAGCGGTAACGCCGGCGATACGATTACCAGCGGCCTGGAAGGCGCCTGGACCATTGATCCGGCTTCCTGGACTCACAACTACCTGGAAAATCTGTATAACTTTGAATGGGTGCAGACCCGTAGCCCGGCCGGTGCGATTCAGTGGGAGCCTGCAGGCGGTGCCGGGGCCAATATGGTTCCCGATGCCCATGACCCCTCCCAGCGTCATGCGCCCATGATGTTTACCACCGACCTGGCCCTGAAAGTGGATCCGATTTACCGTGAAATCACCACTCGCTGGCTGGAAAACCCGGAAGAGTTCGAAGACGCCTTTGCCCGCGCCTGGTTCAAACTGACCCATCGCGACATGGGACCGACTTCGCGTTATCTGGGTGACGATGTGCCGGAGCAAACTTTCGTCTGGCAGGACCCGGTACCCGAGGTAGATCATACCCTGGTTAGCGCGCAGGATGTTGCAGCACTGAAGAATGACATTCTCGATTCCGGTCTGACCACCGCACAACTGGTACGTACCGCCTGGGCTTCAGCTTCAAGTTACCGTGGCACCGATATGCGCGGTGGAGCTAACGGCGCTCGCATTCGACTTGAGCCGCAGATCAGCTGGGAAGCCAACAGCCCGGAAGAACTCGAGGGAGTTCTGGCGGTATTGGAAGGCATCCAGGAAGACTTCAATGCCTCTGCCAGTGGCAACAAGCGGATTTCCCTGGCCGATATGATCGTTCTGGGTGGCGCTGCTGCCATTGAACAGGCTGCCAATCGCGCCGGTATCGATGTGACGGTACCTTTTATTCCTGGCCAAACCGATGCCAGTCAGGAAATGACCGATGTGGAATCCTTCAGCGTGCTTGAGCCAAGTGCTGATGGTTTCCGCAATTTCTTCGCCAGCAACAACGCCCGTAACCCGGCTGAAATGCTGGTGGAAAAAGCAGCTCTGCTGGATCTGTCGATTCCGGAAATGACTGTGCTCGTGGGTGGACTGCGCGTCATGAATGCCAATACTGATGGCGTTGAGCATGGTGTGTTCACCGACAACCCGGGCACTCTCAGCAATGACTTCTTTGTCAATCTGATCGACATGTCAACGGTCTGGTCCCGTTCACCTTCAGACGAAGGCATTTATGTAGGCCGTGATCGGGGCAGCAACGCAATCAAGTGGACTGCCACTCCGGTGGATCTGATCTTCGGTTCCAATTCGGAGCTGCGTGCGGTGGCTGAATACTATGCAGCCGATGGCGCCGATGCAGTCTTCGTCAATGATTTCGTCGATGCCTGGACCAAGGTGATGACCCTGGACCGTTTCGATCTGGAAGACAATGACAGTGGTCAAATGATGGCGGGTCGTTAAACAGCGGTCTGTATGAAAGAAAACGGCGACACTTCGGTGTCGCCGTTTTTTTATGCCCGGTTAATCTGCTACAGCAGCTAGAACAGGTCGATGTCGCCAACGTCTTGCTGCGACTCGGTCAGTTCACCGCGCCCGATCAGGTCTTCGTAGCTGGCGACCTGATTACGGCCGTGTTCCTTGGCGTAGTACAGCGCCTGGTCGGCACAGTCGATAATCTTGGGGGGAAAGGCATTGGGAGTGAATGCAGCATAGCCAACACTGACCGTAACCTGGCCGACATTCTGCAACTGCTGGCGCGCCACCAGTGAGCGCAGGCGTTCGAGTGCGACCACGACGTTTTCTGCCGGGATCGGTTCCAACACCACCACAAACTCCTCACCGCCAAAGCGAAACAGCAGATCCGATTTACGGAAGCAGGAACGGATATGCTGCCCAATGGTCAGAATCACCTCATCACCAAACACATGGCCGAAGCGGTCGTTGACACGTTTGAAGTGGTCGATATCAATTATGGCCAGCCAGGGCAGGTTTTGTCCCGACAAGCGGCGCCGGTCTGACTCGGAATCGCTATAGGCCGCAGCCAGTTGCTGTTGTCTTTCCAGCATACGATTCAACTTGGAATCAAAAGTCTGCCGGTTTAACAGACCGGTCAGTTTGTCTCGCTGGCCCTGATTCAGATTGCGATACAGATTCTGGTAAATCTGCAGCACAGTAGCCAGGCCGGATTCTTCGAGTTTGAGGGGTTCGGGGCTGAGCAGACAGAGAATGGCCTGGTCAATATCATGTCGGCCAGCCGGAACCAGCAGCCGGTGGTTATTGTCCTTGCTGTCTTCCTGCATCTGAGCGTTTTTCAGGCCAGTGAATTGTTCGCCGCTCAGAGGAAGGGTTTGGGGAATATGATTCCAGCTATTGTTGCCGGGCTCTTCATCGTCGTTCAGATTGAGCTGCAACAGCTGTTCATAGCTGCAATTCTGGCTGTCTTCATTGAGCAGGCCCAGACTGACTGATGAAAGCGTCATCAGCCGGGCAAGCCCAAGCAGCAGGGATTCGTTCAGTAATTCGGGCTCTGAGGCTTGTGACAGTTCAACCAGCAATTCCAGATAACTGCTATCGGCGGTGAAACTGGAATTTGCGACTGACTCTATTGGCATAGGCTGATCACCCGGCTCGGGAGATTTTGCAGTGCTTGCAAACGACGTGTCCTGCTCCATAACCCGGTGACCGCATAGTGGCACAACTCTGAACCACCCAGATTGCGCTCTTTTTGGATTAAATGCTTGTTAGCTGCTTGTTTGTTATACGGCCATAAACTCGATTGTTTTAATCATATCCAAGCCTGAAGCCGGCTGCGACGGGTTTTCCGGGCCATTTGTGGGAATAAATCGCGGTTTGTGGGAGCACTCCTACAGGCAAGCGGTAAGAATTCCGGGAATGTGGTTAATTTTTGACCGAATTCGCATTGGGTCTGGATTGAACCCGGGGCAGAAAAAAGGGGGCTTGCAGCCCCCTGATAGTCTTGAGATGTTGCTTCTCAGCGCTGTCTGCGCCTGGCATTACTGCTGCTGCATTTGCATCAGCTGCATACGCGCGTCATTGAAGCGGGCAATGATGGTTTCCACATTGGGATCAATCTCTTCCATCACCTGCATGGCAGACTGCTGGACTTCGGCCTGTTTGGTCTGGATGGCGCTGTCCTGCAGGGCCTGTTGCTGAAGTTGCTGCAGTTCCTGCATGGTGGTCTGGTACTCGGCACTGGCGTCCTGCACAGCCTGGCTCTGATCGCCAGCTTCCACTGCCTGCAGGGTTTCAATCAGTTCATCGCGTTTGCTGATCAAGCCTTCGGCGGCCGGATCGATCTCAATCATCCGGTCATCAATCATGGCGATCAGGTCATCACGCTGGGCCGAGAGCTCATCGCTCTGGTCAAAGGCCTGCTGTTGCAACTGTTGAATCTGCTGACTGGCTTGCATCATCTGCATATAGAGTTGCTGCTGTTGGGGGTCGACCTGCTGCGGCTGGGCCAGCAGTGTTGTGCCAAAAAGAGAAAAGGCTAAAGCCAATATGAGTTTACTGGGATAGGACATGAGTTCTCCTATAGGGTATTGAATTGAACGGCAAGGGCTGGCGATGGCCTGGCCCTTGCGATGAATGTCTGCTGTTCTGTGATCTGCAAGCGATCCTGGCAAGATCAATGCAGTGATGTGCTCTCAGCAAGGAGCGAGCATGACGTGCAGGAAGGAATGGAGGATGCCTGGTGGGTAGAATTCCCGGTCAAACCTAAAAAACACAGCATGTACCCGAACACTTCCATTGCAACCGGGTTGAATCCAAGCGGTCGGGCCCAGATGCGGTGACTGGACCGGATACAGACGTGAAATACGATGCAATTCAAGGTTAAATAGCATGCCTGCAATAATTCGTTTTTGCATGGGAGCAGAACAAAAACAGCCAACCCGGGATTATCATCATGACATCCAAACAGCCACTCAACACAAGCTTGTTCAATCGTCGCCAGTTTCTGCAGAACAGCCTTCTTGCAGCTGGTGCTCTGGCCAGTCAGCAAAGCATCCAGGCACAAGCGACAGATCATGCTTCGTCATCTGCAAATGACGAAGACTTTTGGGAACAGGTGCGTGCACAGTTTAGCTTCCTCGAATCCCGGGTTCCCATGAACGCCGCAAACCTGTGCCCGTCATTCCGGGCAGTGGCCGAGACTGTCGAGCGCGTCACTTTTGATATTGACGCCGATTGTTCTTTTAACAACCGGGCCAAGTATTCCACTTTGTTGGAGCAGGCCAGGGAAATGATCGCCGCGCAACTCAAAGTCAGCGCCGATGAGATCGCTCTGGTGCGTAACACCAGTGAAGCGAACAATATGATCAATAACGGGCTTGATCTGCAGGCCGGTGATGAAGTGCTCATCTGGGACCAGAATCACCCCACCAATAATGTTGCCTGGGATGTACGTGCGGCGCGCTTCGGGATTCAGACCCGGCGCCTGTCCACGCCCGCACAGCCGCAGTCCCAACAACAATTGATAGAGGCCTTCACCCGCGAATTCTCTCCACAAACCCGGGTGCTGGCGCTGACCCATGTCTCCAACGTCAGTGGCATCAAGCTGCCGGTCAAGGCCATCATCGAGGCAGCCCATGAGCGGGGTATTTATGTGCATGTGGACGGTGCCCAGAGCTGGGGAGCGTTCAATCTGGACCTCAAGGATATAGGGGCCGACTCCTATTCGGCCAGTGCCCATAAATGGTTTATGGGACCCAGGGAGGTCGGGCTGCTCTATGTGGCCGAAGAAAATATAGACCGGGTCTGGCCGTCGGAGGTTGCTCCTGGCTGGGGAAATGACGCTGAGGCCGACCCGATTGGCGCGCGCAAGTTTGAATCACTCGGGCAGCGGGATGATGCGGCCCTGGCTGCCCTGGCAACGGCAGCACAACTGCATAACCAGATCGGATTGCAACGCATAGAGGACCGTATAGTGTCGCTATCCCAACGATTGAAAAGGGGAATTCTTGATGCCGGACTGGAACTGGTAACGCCCTTTTCTGAGGAGCTGAGCCATGGCGTTTGCATTACCTCTGTGGCGGGCGGGGGTGGAGAGCTGGTAAATCGGCTTTACGCTGATTACGGTCTGGCGGCAGCGCCTACCGGCGGCTTGCGGCTCAGTCCAACGATTTATAACACTGAGGCCCATATCGACCGGGCCATCAATGCCCTGACGGAGCTGTTGGCCTGACAGGGCGTTGAGTAATTCTGTCGATCTTAAGATTGTGTTCAGCAAGAATACGGAACAATCACTGTGACTTTTATCAGTTTGCGGGAGAGCTAACATGCGATTCAACAGGGCGTTCATCTTCGTTTTTCTCAGTGTCGTGGCTATGTCGGCCGGTGCCCAGAACAACTTCGATCTGGATATTCTGGGTCAGGGTGAAATCATGCTGAACCTCAGTGCCAATGAGCAAACCGAGGTGGAACAGGACACCCTGCATGCCAACCTGACGTTCTCCAGTCAGGGGCGCGATCGGGTCTCCCTGCAGGATGAAGTCAATCGCAAGATGGCAGAGGCGCTGGAAATACTTGCGGGGAGCGAGGTGGAATACTCCACCCAGCAATATCGGGTCTATCAGCTGCAATCCGGTCGACCTACCCGGGGCGAAATTGATAACCCGGTTTGGCGAGCCCAGCAAGGTCTGGAACTGCACAGCATGGACAGTGCCGCGCTGCTGGATCTGGTGGCGCAGTTACAGGAGCTTGGACTGACCATGTCCGGGCTTAATTATTCCCTGTCACCGGAGCGGCATGAAGAAGTTTCCGACAGTCTCATGGAGTCCGCCCTGGCCAGGCTGCGCAATCGCGCCGAAGCAGCAGCAGCGGCCATGGGCAAGCGCAGCGTCGAATTTGTGGAAATTACAATGAATAATAACTTCGGCGGCGCCATGTTCAGGTCCGTCAACGCCGCCATGGCCATGGAATCTATGGATGTGGCAACCCCCGTGGCAGAGCCCGGCCTGGCTACGGTGAATTTCTCGATGTCTGCCAGGGTTATTCTACTGCCCTGATTGATAAATGGCGCTGGTGATGGCAAGGCAATGACATCACCAGCCCTACCTCCCAGATCTTGCTGTCTGTGTTTCCCGATCGGGAACGCTGTCAATTCTGATCCCATCTAATAGCTACCAAGTCCAGAGTCCGGAAGATTCAGCCCGGCATGGTGCTCCTATTGCCCAGGGGGCGCCGGGCTGCTTTTTCGGTTGGCTATTACTGTTCAATTAAGAGGATCAACTGATGCAGAAAAAGTTAATTTGTGGAAAAACAGGATGTTGGTTATTCCTGACAGCATTTTTTTCGTTGCCTGGGTTACTTGTGGCCCAGCAAGCAGAATGTGATGGCTGCGCCGATACCCAGGCGGTTTTCGATGCAGTTACGCTCATTAAAGAGCAGGGCGTTGCACTGCTGGAAACTGGAGAAACCACGGCGGCGAGTTTCGATCTACCAAGCTGGAGTCTGACTGTCCCGGAGGTCAGCATTGATGGAGAAACATTGCAATTGTCAATGGCCCTTGAAGAGAACCCGGAAAGCCAGACCGGTTTTGCATTCCGGATTGTGGGGTCAGCAGCCGTGGAGGAAAGTGATTTTCCCTCAGCTCTCTTCGACGCTGTATCGGGAGTCATGAACATACCCTTGGTAGATATTCAGGAAGGTATGCAGATTGTTGATCAGGTCTCTGTGAGTATGAGCAGAGACGACTCTGATGATAACCTGTTCATAGTGGATTCTGCCGAGCGGCATGGTCAGGCTGTATTTCGCTATGAGACTTTCGGAAATGAGCAGCTTTGGACCGACCAACTACGCATGCATGAGGTCATTGAGTCCGCAGTGTCTCCATTGACCGCACTGGAAGTAGGCTTGAAAGTAGATGCCGATGTGTTGCCTGCAGGCATTCTGGAAAGTGTCGATCTGAACGACCCGGCCACGACTGTGGCGCTCCTGGAAATGGGGGCTGTTGTTGGTGTCAAGGGTCGGGTAGAAAATGGACGACTGACCAGCCTTGGCATAACCTGCGCGCTTTGCCATTCAGATGTTGACGACAGTGTCATGGAGGGCATTGGTTCGAGGCTGGACGGCTATGCAAACCGGGACTTGAATCCTGGTGCGATAATCGCGCTTTCACCCACTCTGGCAGGAACTGAGGCTCAGGAGGTCTATAACTCCTGGGGGCCAGGCATGTATGATGCCCGATTCAATCAGGATGGCATCAATGAGCCATTGCTGGTTCCACCGATTTACGGACTGCAAGGAGTGGCGCTGGAGACCTATACCGGCGATGGCCCGGTTTCCTACTGGAATGCCTATGTGGCGATTACTCAAATGGGTGGCCAGGGTTCTTTCTACGATCCCCGGATCGATGTATTCGTCAATGATCCTGTCGATAGAGTCACTGCAAGCTTGCCCGCTTTGTATGAGTATCAAATGAGCCTGAAAGCGCCAGAACCGCTTGCAGGTAGTTTTGACAGTCTGGCGGCCGAGCGCGGTCAGAGTCTGTTTGAAGGCAAGGCAGCATGTGCAGATTGCCACTCGGGCTCGAACTTTACAGACGCTGCTTCGCGCCTGCACAGTCCGGAATCTGTGGGTATGGAGCCAGTGGCTGCCCAAAGGAGTGCGACGGGTCTTTACAGGACTACCCCGCTACGCGCTCTGCAGTTTCATGCGCCCTACTTTCACGATGGAAGCGCGCAGTCTCTGGACGAAGTAGTGGAACACTATGACCAGCATTTCTCACTCGGGCTAGGCACAAGTGAAAAGCGGGATCTGGTAGAGTATCTCAAGTCATTGTGATCGAAAGCCGCATTTGTTGACTGCTGTGAGTCATGCTTTTACCTGCTATGGGGTCGCGACAGCAGTCGGCATCAGGCATTCATTTCAGCTTCGGTTCTGCAAGTACCTGGCTCATTATGAAGCTGGTGATCCGGGCGCAGCGGCGGCCCCCAAACGGAAAGCTGTCAGACAGCAGGGATTCGTACTCATCGCTGAGTCGGGTGCGCAATTTGTTTCTGGCCCTTAGAACGCGTGTTCTGACAGTTGGCTCTGATATGCCAAGAATATCGGCAACCGCTTCGGTACTGAGCAACTGTACTTCACGAAGCATTAAGGCAGAGCGGAACTCCTCAGGGAGTTCCGCGATCGCCCGCTCCAGAGAGTTTCTGATTTCTTTTCTTGCAATGGCATGATCAGGACTGTCTGCGGGCTGTACCTGGATAGTGGCTTGAGACGGGTGAAGGTGAGCGTTCTGGCTCAGGGAGTCGAGCCGAACCTTGCGGCGCAAAAATTTTCTCTGTCTTTCTAGAGCTTCATTTATTGCGATACGTGTTAACCATGTTGAAAGCGCCGAAAGTCCCTGAAAGCTACCAATTGACTCAAGCGCTTTAAGGTAAGTCGATTGCACCACATCCTCGGCTTCAAGGCTGTCATTGAGTATGCTCATTGCGGCTCGATAAAGTTGCTGATTATTCCGTTGTATGAGAAGCCTGATTGCATCCGGGTCTTTCTGCTCAATATGGTAAGCCAGTTGAGAGTCATCCATCGACTTTATCCCGGTGGTCATGGCAGTTTGCATAGCGATCCTCCTGAGCTGCAGTGAGTTGATTGTTCAGGTATTGGGAAGTAGCTGTCGGAAATATCGACTGCTTCGAGTGTGTGATATCAATGAAGACACATTGGCTATGGCCGGTTGATTAAGCAAGCCCAGGCGAAATCTCATCATACTCACCTTGATACTGTCGCCGGTAAGTCGCCGGTGCCAAATTGAAGTGCTTTTTGAATACACGGCCGAAGGCCGCTTCTGAGCCATAGCCGACTTCAATAGCAATATCCAGGATGGAGCGATTACTCTGTTCCAACATGCTTCTGGCCAGTTGCATTCGCCATTGGGTGATATAGCTATTTGGTGTTTGGGACATGAGCCGATTGAAAGTAAGAGCGAACGACGTTCTGGATAATGTTGCGACCTGGCTTAGTTGGCTGAGGTCCCAATTGCGTCCAGGATCTGCATGAATCGCATTGAGAACAGCGCCGATTCTCGGGTCAATGAACCCTTTAAGACCCGGGCCCAGATTGGTGTCTGAAGCCAGATAGCTTCGAATCGCTTGCGCAAAAATGATTTCTGAAAGCTTCAGGCTGATTATTTCGCTTCCCAGCTGCTCGCCACCTGCCTCACTGCCAATCACCTTCAGAGTGTGTTCCATCCATGGGCCAGCAATCTCTCCATAATTTCGGATATGAATATAGGCTGGCAGTCGGTCTATCAGGGGATGTCGAGCTCTTTTGTCAAAAGCAAAGTGACCGCAGATAAGCTGTGTCTCATGATGGCTTCCTGTAGGCCCATACACCAGAGTTCCCTTGCCAGTGAACCCGGATTTTTCAATCACATCTTCAAGATTTTCAGCCTGTCCTTCGGTTGTTGGATCGCAATACAGAACGTGGGAGGCGCCGCGATTGACAATGACCAGATCGCCCTGATTCAGATCGACTGGTTCTTCAGCCGGGCTTATGCGAACAAAGCAGCGCCCTTTGTGGGCGTAGTGAAATCTTGCGACAGATTCATAGGGAGGAACGCGAACGCTCCAGGGGCTGGTGAACGCGGTTCTGAAATAAAGTGTTCCCTGCAGGCGCATCTGAGTAAGTACATCGCTAAGAATATCCATAATGCCTCCGATCTTCGTGCCCTTATTCTATACAGATAATTCACTTCAGAGTGCCCCCTTTGAACTAATGATCAAAAAATGAAGCTGTTCAATCATTAAACTCCTTCAAATGTTGGCTTTTAATAGGAACCTGATCATTCGTGATTACTTTCATCAATATTAGAGGAGAAAAGCATGCTTAAACAGATAGGTTTAACCATAGTAAGTGTAGGGAATTTGCTGTTGCCGCAACTGGGGCTGACACAAGAGCCAGCAGATCTGAATGACCTGCAGATCGCTCATGTGGCCTATGTGGCTGACAATATCGATATTCGCTATGCTCATCTGGCGATGGCACTATCCTCAAATGAAGACGTGAGGAGTTTTGCTAACACCATGATCAGTGATCACAACAGTGTGAATGATCAGGCTTTGAAACTTTTGGCCGAACTCAATGCAAGCCCGGAAGACAATTTTCTCAGTCGTACTCTGTTAGAAGGGGCTGAGGAAACCATTGAAAAAATTTCACGTCTGAGAGGGCATGAGTTTGACCTTGCCTATGCCGAGAATGAGCTGGCTTATCATCAGGCAGTGGTGTCTCTTGTGCGTGACTCTTTTATACCAAATATCGAGTTGGAGAGAGTCCGCGTGCTATTTGAGGCTGGCCTGCAGATATTTGAAGCCCATGAGGAACATGCGGCCCACCTGGTCAAGAGCCTGCGATAAGGGTTGTTTCCATGATTCGGTTGCTTATATTCCTGATGCTTGTGCTTTCAGCCTGTTCTGCGAATGACTTTTCGCAGCCGACTCAGACGCATGTAGTGGAGATTCGCGGGATGAAGTATTACCCGGAGATATTGCATATCCGGCCGGGTGATCAAGTGACATTCGTAAATCATGACTTTGTAACTCACACAGCAACGGCTGCTATGGCTCCAGGTTCAATAGCCTGGAGTACCCGTGATCTTGAGCAGGCCGAAAGTCAGACTTTAAGTTTCGATACAGAGATGGTGGCAGCTTACTATTGTAAGCTGCACCCTAATATGACGGCTTCTGTCTTTGTGGATTGACCAATAATAGGTAGATAAAGAATTGCTGACTGATCTCAGCGCAGATTCATGAGCTGTGTTGCAGCAAAACCACAGTCTCACCTTTCAGGGAGCGGGCCAACTGCAGTACATGAATCAGCATCTGTGCCAGTAACATGGCGCTGTAGAAAACCGGAAACAGCAGGGCACCGGAAGGTGAGTTTTGCCGGTCTTCGCTGATCATGCCCAGGACGATGGCGGCGACAACAAAAGCTGCCGTGGTGCCATAGTAACTCCACACGAAAGTCACTCTGGCCAGGCTGAAGAGCCAGGCCAGCAGTGCCGCGGCGACACCAATCTGTGCGACGATGCCGAGTATGTACCAGAGGGAGGCATCGCTGGAAACTTCATTGAGCCAGGCATAGTAGGCCAGCCACTGAAAGCTGCAGACAAAAAAGGTCACCACAAACAGTATCAGTTGGATGGCCCGATGCCGGCTCATATTGCGCATGGCATCGACGCCGGCGATTTCTGTCAGGCTCAGTCTGGGCCTTGCCTGCAACTCTTCGACATTGGTTTCGAAAAAATCGGCCAGTCTCTTCAGGGAACTGCGGCCTACTCGCTGGCCGCTCTCCAGTCGCTGGATGGTACGCAGGCTGAGGCCGGTTTTCTCGGCCAGTTGTTCCTGGGACAGGCATTCTTGCTGACGACGTTTCCTGGCATTCATGGTTCAGTCCTCCTCATTCGGGGAGCTTATGCAACAGGCCTGACTGGCGGTGACGTCAGTGACCCGCCAGTCGCCGGGAATTTGCACGCATTCGTCCCGGAAAACGGGATTTGCCGGCCTTAGGCTGCCAGCTAAAGATACTTTCCAAAGCCGGACCCTGTATAGTGTGGATTCCGGATTTTGCAACTGTTGAAAAAACACAGGAAGAATAATGACAAAGCTTCGACACCTTTTGCTTGCGGCGATCACCCTTTTTGGCCTGGCCAGCACGGCTCTGGCTCAACCCACGCTGGAATCCCTCGGCAAGCGGGGTTCCTATCAGGTGGCCTATTACAGCCAGTTTCCGCCAAAAGACGAATACGCTGCCGCCACCCTGTATTTTCCGGCCAATCGGGGCACGGATTTTGGAGGCGTAGTGATCTCGCCGGGCTATACGGAAGTTCAGGAAAACATCGCCTGGTGGGGACAGCATCTGGCTTCCTGGGGTTATGCGGTGTTGATCCTGGATACCAATACGCCCCAGGACAATCCGCAATTACGGGCCGATGCCCTGATGGCCGGCATCGACACCATTCGTGGTGAGGGTGTGCGCCGTGGCAGCCCGATTCGTGGCAAGATTCTCGATAACAATATGGCGGTCATGGGGCACTCAATGGGCGGTGGTGGAGCCCTGCTGGCGGCCAATGCTCACAGTG